>CAXXFH010000006.1:0-1040479 GCA_963677085.2 Thermoguttaceae bacterium | reverse complement strand
GTAGGCATTGGGGTTGGACTTCAGCCAGAGGTCGGGCAGTAGCGAGGTGAGGGTGGTCTGGGAATGGCCTTCGGTGTTGCGCAGCTCGGCCATCCGTTGAATGACGTCGCGGAGATAGGCGAACGGCTCTGCCTGATTGGCTTTGCAGCTTGCCGTGAAGCTGTAGAGGATCGCCGCGACCCGGCCGCCGTGATCGTTGCCCAGGAAGGTCCAATTCTTCCGCCCGATCGCGCATGCTCGCAACGTTCGTTCGGCCAGATTGTTGTCGATCGACAGTTCGCCCTCTTCGCAGTACCGCTTGAGGCCTTCCCAACGCGGCAGCACGTAACCGATTGCTTGGCCCATGGGACTCTTCGGCAACACGCGATGCCGGGCCCCTTCGAGCCACGCGTGAAACTGGTCGAGGATCGGCAGTGAACTTTCGCGACGCCTTTTCCATCGCAGGGCGTGCCAACGCTCGCGATCGGCCGGGTTGCCGAAGTCGAATTGTCCGGTGTGCTGTTTCACCTCGCGTTCGACGCGGTACAATCGTCCCACGTAAGCCAACGCCACTTGCGCCTCCTCCGGTTTGGAAGTCTGGGCGTCAAAGAATTTTCGCCGCGCATGCGCCCAGCAGAGCACTTGCCGTACCTGGCCGTCGGCATAGATCCCGTCGTAGCCGGAAAACGCATCTGCCTGAAGATAACCGCGATAGCTTTCCAGAAACCTGACCGGGCCGTCGCGTTTTCGGCTGGCCGTGTACTCGTAGATCGAGTACGGATTGCACCCGTCGCCGCAATAGACCCAGAACCGGCCCGTGCGACAGTGGGGCAATGCCGGATCGAGAACCTTCACCGGCGTGTCGTCGGTCCAAATCACGTGCGAGGATCGCACCCGTTCGACCATCAGGTCATACAGGGGCGAAAGCAACTCGGCGGTGGCGGCCGCCCAGCGGCAGAGCGTGCCCCGGGAGATTTCCGCGCCGTGCCGAAAAAACACGTCCTCCAGCCGATACAGCGAGAGGTGATCGGACCACTTGCCCACCACCAAGGCACTGAGCAGCCCGGGCCCGGCGGCGCTCTTGGGGATCGGCTTGGCCGGCGGCGGAGCGATTGACACGTGCTCCTGGCAGTGACAGCAGGCGTATTTGTAGCGGATGTGCTCGATCACCTTCAGCGACGCCGGCACGAACTCCCATTGCTCGCTCGTTTCGCTGCCGATTCGCTGCCGAACTTCCCCGCAGCAGGGACAGGGCTTTTCGTCTTCCGCCAGATCGTGTTCGACTTGTTCACGCGGCAGATCCGCAGGCAATGGCTTCCGCTTGCCGCGCCGACGCACGTGTCCCCTGGCGGGCGTTTCGCATGCCTCGCTTTGCTCGGGCACTTCTTGCCCGAGGTCGCCGCCGTCGAACAGCTCCAACTGGTTCGGGGCGCACTTCTCGCCACGCGGCCCGTAGCGGCTTCGCAGCAACTGGGCCGTATAGTGCCTTAGTTGTTCGAGCTCGCGCCGCAGCTCGATGATCGTGGCGTGTTGCTGCGAGGCAAGCTCCTTCAAGGTCGCCACGTCGTTCGGAAGAGAAGGGACATCCGTGCTCATGTTTCTCTAGACGTAGCGACTCGCAAAATGGTTCCCCGGGATTCTGCCGCAAGGGAGGGATTTTTCCGCAAGGGGATCGTGAAAACCACCACGTGCCAATCATGGCTCAGCCACGCCTCGATAGCGTCTTCGGCGCCTGACACTGGCCAGATCGATGCCTCCCAGCAGCAACGCCAGATCGGTGGGCGAAAGCCTGACCTGTTGCGTTGCTGCGTCGACGGCCGGCAATTGATAGGTTCCCTCTTCGAGCCGCTTGTACCAGATGGCCGGTCCGTCGGTGTCGAAGTAGAGCAGTTTGACGCGGTCGCGTCGCTTGTTGAGAAACACGTACAGCCCGCCGCGCAGCGGATCGCGCCCGAGATGTTCTTCGGCCATGCGAATCAGGCCGTCGAAGCTTCGCCGCATATCGGCCGACGGCACGCAGAGGTACACGTCCAACGGCAAGGAGAGACTCAACATGCGCGTCGTTCCAGATCGGCCACCAACGCGGCAACCCGGGGCAGGTCGGTTGTCGCCGGCAGACGCAACACGACACCGCTTGGCAAGACGAGTTCGATGGCGGCGGTCGCGGGCGGATCGGCGAGCGCCACCGGCACGAACGTCGGACGGGGCAAGGGCTCTGCAGCCCGGCGCGGTTCGCTCTCTTGGCGACGGAGTTTCAATTCGCGCCGCCAGGCGTAGAACGACGCCTCGCTAAGCCGTTTTTGCCGACAAAACTCCCGAACCGTCTCTCCGCTTCGCCCCTGTTGACGCACCAACTCCCTCCACATCGTCTCCTTTCGCAGGTCCCTGCGATCCTTCCTCGCACTCATGACAAGTCTCCTGAAGTTCGGTAATCATGCCCGACTTCAGATTATCACACGCGCCAAGATGCGGTTTGTGGAACGGATACGACGTAGCGACTCGCAAAATGGTTCCCCGGGATTCTGCCGCAAGGGAGGGATTTTTCCGCAAGGGGATCGTGAAAACCACCACGTGCCAATCATGGCTCAGCCACGCCTCGATAGCGTCTTCGGCGCCTGACACTGGCCAGATCGATGCCTCCCAGCAGCAACGCCAGATCGGTGGGCGAAAGCCTGACCTGTTGCGTTGCTGCGTCGACGGCCGGCAATTGATAGGTTCCCTCTTCGAGCCGCTTGTACCAGATGGCCGGTCCGTCGGTGTCGAAGTAGAGCAGTTTGACGCGGTCGCGTCGCTTGTTGAGAAACACGTACAGCCCGCCGCGCAGCGGATCGCGCCCGAGATGTTCTTCGGCCATGCGAATCAGGCCGTCGAAGCTTCGCCGCATATCGGCCGACGGCACGCAGAGGTACACGTCCAACGGCAAGGAGAGACTCAACATGCGCGTCGTTCCAGATCGGCCACCAACGCGGCAACCCGGGGCAGGTCGGTTGTCGCCGGCAGACGCAACACGACACCGCTTGGCAAGACGAGTTCGATGGCGGCGGTCGCGGGCGGATCGGCGAGCGCCACCGGCACGAACGTCGGACGGGGCAAGGGCTCTGCAGCCCGGCGCGGTTCGCTCTCTTGGCGACGGAGTTTCAATTCGCGCCGCCAGGCGTAGAACGACGCCTCGCTAAGCCGTTTTTGCCGACAAAACTCCCGAACCGTCTCTCCGCTTCGCCCCTGTTGACGCACCAACTCCCTCCACATCGTCTCCTTTCGCAGGTCCCTGCGATCCTTCCTCGCACTCATGACAAGTCTCCTGAAGTTCGGTAATCATGCCCGACTTCAGATTATCACACGCGCCAAGATGCGGTTTGTGGAACGGATACGCAGGGCAAGCAATGGTGGGAATGGCAACGGAGAACCCACAACAGAGAATCGAGAAGGTATCAGCGCAACAAAGACGGGCAAGGGGTTGAGCCTTGCCCGTGAGAATCCGAACGGAATTGTATTGCTTCTCGGCTTGCGCGGGTGGCACCGGTTCTTGAACCGGTGTGGCGTTAGCCACGGGAGATCACATGGGGTTATTCAACCCAGTGGATTGCCGGATGGCACTGTCAAAGATTGTGAACCGAGTGCCCCATCTGGCTTCGTCAGTGCCCAGGTCGTCGAATACGGCCAGCGTTGGGTTCGCAAGGTTTTGGATTCCAACGGCGATGGAACGGCCGACGTCAGCACGGTCTTCGTCTACGACGGCAACCAGATCGTCCAGCAGTTCGACCACGCCGGCACGGGCGACGCCACGGCTGCCGACCTCAGCCACCGCTACCTCTGGGGCACCGCCACCGACCAAGCCCTGGCCGACGAGCAGATCAGCAGCCCGAGCACCGAGGGCGAAACCCTCTGGCTGTTGGGCGACCACCTTAACTCCGTCCGCGACGCGGTCACCTACGACACCACGACAGTGTGGCATGAACCTCTGGCAGCAAAAAAAGAGCCGACGGCCGGCCGCCCATGGGCGGCCGGCCTCGTTGAAAAGGATCTTCCTAGTACGTCATCCAGCAAGTTTCTTCCGGTATAGTTCCGGGAACACTCGGCGGGCGTCGTTGTTATTGAAGGTCCAGTCGATTATGGCTTTGCGGCGATTTCGGTCGCGGGCCCAAGTCGCCGCATGACGTTGAACTTCTTCGATTGTAGGAATCCGTCGCCCGAGGCATTGCTTGGTCAACACGGAGATTTCAATTTCTGCCATGTTCAGCCAACTGGCGTGCTTGGGTGTGTAGTGCCATACGATGCGTCGCAGAGATTGCTTCGCTTTCGTAGCGTCAAACGTTTCGATGAGGGACTTTTCGTTGTGCGTGTTGAGGTTGTCGAGAACCAAATGAATCCGACGAGCCTTGGGATAACGCTGAAGCAGATCACGCACGAATCGTGCGAAATCGGCCCGTTTGCGATGACGCCGAGCCTGGACGAAGCGTTTGCCACCTTTCGGCTCAACGGCGACAAAGATACTGCACGTGCCGCAACGACGATACTCGTAGTCCTGCTTAGCCGCCTTGCCTGGTACGGCAGGCTTGAAGGGACACGTATCGTCCAGGAGTTGATACGGCTGCTCGTCCATGCAAATCAACGGTTCTCTCGGGTTGAACGCCTTTTCATACTGGTCGAGGACGTCCTCCATTCTGTCGCGAAACTCTTCGGTGAGTCTCGGAATGCACCATGTTTTTTTCGCCATGGCTTCATGTCGTGCTCTTTCAGCCACAACGCAACCTCGCTCTTGCTGATCGAATCGACGAAGCCTCGTTTCACGGCGTGCACGCAGAGTAGTTCCAGCGTCCAGCGGACGCGGCCCTCCGGCGGATCGCTGCAAGCCAACGCCACGACTTGCTGCTTCTGCCGTGGCGTAAACGTGGGCGGAGCACCGGATCGAGGGGCGTCGTACAACGCTTCCTCTAAACTCCCGGTACAGAACCGTTTACGCATACTGCGAACAGTTCGATCCGTGCAACCAACGTGTTCGGCAATCTCCTCATCCGTGAATCCTTCATCTGATTTCAGCAGAATCAAGGCACGCCGAACCACACGCACGGATCGCGTGCCGGTATGCACCAACTCCTGCAAATGCTGTCGGGCCTCGTCCTTGAGGCGTACAATGTGTTCCTTCATGCCGGTGCTTATACCACCGGAAACAATTTCATGGAAGGCGTACTAGTCTCTCCCCTCCTGCAATCACTTCCCCAGACGCAGGTAGCGCAATAGTCCGTGTAGCCGAAGTCCGCCGCCCGAGGTGTAGAGCCGTTGGATGGGGATGTTGGGGTGCTGCTTCTCGAACAGTGTGAATGACCGTTGTACTTCGCGGACGAAATCGTCCATGAGCGGTTCGAGGGCCTCGTAAACCTGGCTGATGCGCCGGGCGGCTTGGGGTTTGTGTTTGAGTTGTTCGGCCTTAACGAACGTAAGATTGAACTCTTGGACCAAAGCACGCGTGAAGGCCTGACCGCCGATTCCCAGTGCGCGGAACCACACGCAGTTGGGAGCGCTGACGACGATGCTGGAGCCGTCGACTCCGATGTCGAGCAATGCCACGGCAGGGTGGTCTTTGGGAGTAGGCGTTTCGGGAGCCGCTGGGGTTTCTGGCTCGTCGTCCTTCTTGTCTTTTTTCTTCTTCGCCGAATTGCCCTGCTGCACGCCATCTTCGCCGAACAGCTCGTAAGCAAACAGGTTGTGCATCGCCAGGCAATCGCCCTGCAATAGGTGCGGGGTAATGCCGAGTTGGTGACACAACTCCAACCGGGCGTCGATCTGCGCCCTTTTGACGGCCAGCAACAACACTTCGTGGTCGCGGCGGACCTCGTGTGGGTTGAGACGTTGGAAGTCCCAGACGATCTCGTCGAGTTCGAAAGGGATCTGGTGTCGGGCTTCGAATTGGACGAGGTTCGGAATCTTGGCGACGTCGACGGCGGGAAACTGCAAGTGCCGGCTGAGAATTAAACGACTCGGCAGCCCGAGACAGATCCGGTCGGCTTCGAGTTTTTTGCGACTGCGAAGCTCTTCCAACGATTCTTGCAGCAGCGAATGTTCTTCGCTCTCGCCGACCGCCTGGCTGAGCGGTTTGCGATGTTCGATGTACTCGCTTTCTTCGAGCAGGGGTTTCTGTTCTTCGCCCTGTAGCGAGATTCTAACGGCCTTGATGCCGTTGGTGCCGATGTCGACTCCCCAGGCCGAATGGGCCGGCCGTTTGCGGATCATCCGCGACATCTTTCCCAGCACGCCTCCCATGTCCTTTGGCATGAGGTTGGTCGTTACCGTGGCCTTTCCTACTCCTTGCAGAGCCAGCCCGGCTGCCACGAAAAAACTGCCCGGGTATTCGGCCAGCAACGCGTGGTCGCCTTCTTCTTTCAGCGGGAGCCGTTCGAAGCCGGGGGCCCATTCGACGGGCAACCCCAGGGGTGTTGTTTTGGGGGCCGACGCCCAGGGAATCGCCTGCCGCGTGGGGATTTTGGCCAGCAGTGGTGCCCGGCGTTTTACCTCGTCGCAGAATTTGGCTGTGCGCGGATCTTTAGGGGCCAGCTTGCGTAGCCGATCGCCGATGGCCAACAGGGTTTTGTCGACCACGGGAGCGTTGCGCAAATCCGACGACAACCACGACAATTCGGCCGCGTGTTCGTAGAGTTTCTGGACACCGTTGATGCGTACCGTCTCGGGAACGTCTTCGAGAAGATGAAGGGCCTCTTCGTAACGATAGGCGAGCAGCTTCTCTTTGGCGACCAGCCCGACGCGTTGCTGCAACGCATTGGCCAGCTTTTCGGCTTGCGTGTGGTCGGGTTTGAGGGCTAGCAAGCGTTCGAGCTTCGGCCAGAGATTGCCCGTGCGTTTGGTGCGCACCGCTTCTTCAAGTTCGGCATTGAGCGTGCGGATTTCGTCGCGCCGGGCCTGGATGTCGGCCAGCAACTCCTGCATTTCTTCATTTTGCAGGGGAGTCGGAATTCGTGTTAGTGCGCGTTGGGCCTTGTCGTAGTCGAAGGCGTCGAAGTGTTCGCGGGCTTCCGCCAACGCGGTTTCCGCTGTCACTAAGCGGCGATCTCGCTGGGCAATCAGTTGCTTGATCGCCTGGTTTGCCCGTTGTGCCAGATCCTTTAGCCGAGGGTGTTCCAACCGCGAGATGGGACTGAGAACAGCGATCGCATCGTCGAACCGGCTGCTCTCTTGTAGTTGCGCGACGTCGGCGAAGCTGGATTCGTACTCCCGACGTTTTTGCTGAACGACCGTACCGAGATTGGTTCCGCACGCCCCACAGAACCGCTCGCCGGTGGAGCTCAGGGTGCCACAGTTGAAGCATGGCTCCCACAGGGCCGTGCCGCATTGGGCGCAAAACTTCCGCGTCGCCGGACTGGGAGTACCGCAATGGCCACACTGCAACGTCGTGCCGTGGCCGGCCTTGTCGGTGATTCCCCCGAGATCGAAGTGCGTCGGGCTGGCAGAGCTGTTGCGGAGATTGAGCGTCAGGTCGTAGGCCGTTTTGCGGTCGGGATCGAGAAGGATTTGGATGGCCTCTTCGAGTTCGCCGTAGAGTTGCTGCCAGATGGCCGGCGAGGCCTCGCCACGGTGTGATTCCAGTGCCACCCGTTTGGAGTGAGCAGCCGAACGGATCGTCTCCTCGTCTTCTTCGAGGGGCGCCAAACAGAGTAGCTCATACGCATTCAACGGCCGGTGGACCTCGTTGATCCCCAGCCAAGCGCGATACGGATCAAATCCTGCGGCTGTTTCCACCGACATTGACAATGGTGTTCCAATCCTGATCACGAATATGGTCAACTCGCGTACCGCTACGACATCCCATGTTGCGGCGGCAACGTCCGCTGCTTAATAACAAACACGAGTGAGTAATTCGGACGCCACATGGTTCTCGTGGTCGTCTCGATCGTCGGGCGGCAAGACGACATATACCCCAATTGCCGCGTTTCAATTACACGTCGTCCTATCGTCGCAGACGACTGTTAGGGGCGTATTGCCAGTATGTTAGCAGTGCACGAAAGCTAGGTGGGTCGTGCGAGGTGGCGTAGTTTGGGGCGGATGGGTTGCCGCTGCTTCCGCGACGCACTCGGTACCGAGCATCTGTTGTTCCCGGGCAGCCCTGGTTGAAAGGCACCCGGTAGCCAAAGGCCGTGCAACGCCTGGGCAGGCTCATCGTCGTGTCGAACCGAGCCACCACAGCTCCGCGAGCGTATCGCATCAACGATAGGCGTTAGCCCCCACGAGCAGTTCCACTTTGATTTCGACCTTGGGGATGCGGGGATGATCTGTCTCGATCACGATTTTGCCGAATTTCGGACGTTGGTAGCTACACGGGGTGGCGTCCGGGGGCACCTCAACATCGATCCGGTAGACGCCAAGAGAACTGGCTCCTTCTTTGTAGGGAACGACGTCGACCTTGAGAAATTTGGGCTCGGTCTCGATGCGACGAACCTCGATTTCCCGGACCTCGTCGTGAATGGTCATCGTCAGGCGTTCTTTGGCCGTTTGCCCTTGGAGCATCGTGCCAAGGTCCAATACCCGACCGATTGCCAAGCTGCGGCCACGCAACCTCAGCCGCGGCGGCACGTTGCCCAGAATCCCTAAGCTGAATTCTCGGACATCGTCCGGTTTGTCTTCCGGCACGATTTTCATGTCCAGCGACGTGCGAACCCCGCTGCATTCCGCGTCGACCGGCACCGTCACCTTAATGCGATAGCCGCTTTGAGCTTTCAGATCGGCTAGCGTTTCGGCGCCGGCCGGCGAGATTTCCCAGGTAAGTCCTTCCAGCGACGAGGAGACGTCCTCAATGGCGAACTTCGACCATGCCTGGGAGTACACTACCGCTTGACCGTTGGCCGCTTGGCCCCGTTGAAGGGTGGGAAAAACGATTTCCGCCGGCTGGGTTGCAAGGAACTTCTGAATAATTCCCTTGATCGTCAGCCGGATACTGTCGTTGTCGGGGTCATTGGTGTAGATCGTTGCCGAATGCGAAAAAAAGCCTTCTTTGTTTTCGGTTTTCGATCCCACCTGAACCTCAGCGAGCACTCCCGGTGGAATGGGGTGGGGGGGTAGCGCACTCATTGTACACTTGCAGGTGGTTGGCCCTCGATCGAGTTTCAACGGTGCTTCGCCCTCGTTGGCAATCGTGAAACTCCACTGGCACATCCCGGTCTGTTCCATCACGCCGAAATCGTGTTCGACTTGATCGATGACGGCCTTTGGGTGCTTGTCAGGCGATTCCTCGTTGGTCGTATCGTCTGATTGTGCCTCTGTTCCAGCCTCATCCTTAACCGGATTAACCGCCAGCGATTCCGGTATGACCGGCCCAACGACCGGCTGGACTTCCGCATTTTCTTCAATCGCCTTCGGGGCCAGTAGTCTGCCTGATCCCTGTACGCAGAGTAATCCCACGCCGATCGTCGCGGCGATTGCCATTATCAAAATCACACGTTTCATCGGGCATCCCTCGATATGTCGAAATCGTTTCTTGAACACTCGTCGCTCGGACATCGTCGCCGAAAACCATCTACTGACACTACGCACGAGATGTTAGTGTTGTGTTGGCCGGGGGTTAGAACTCCTATAGAGTCGTGTCTTGATGTTTGTGCAATTGATCGTATTGAGCCTTACCTATCGAATGAACGGAGGGCCGTCAGGCGTCGTCGTTCTTCGGCGTTTCACTCGCAGCGGTACTACGGGGAAAGACTTGCTGTAGCAGGTCGATTCACCTCGATCTGTTGCCGGTACCGATTAAGATCTTCTTCTGCTCGATTTCGCAGCGGATGCTTCAGGTTCTCGTAAGCTCGCAACCGAAAGGTTAGGAAACTCTCATCCCAAGGAACGTTGGGTTCAAAGGTGGTCAATGTCTCGACCAGAGCGTCTCGACCGACAAAGCGAGCGACATTGAGGGCCGTCGAACGTCGCATCCCCTCATAGGCGTACACGGCGAAGGGTTCACGTAATGCTCGATACATTGGCTCTGCTTGCGTGGGGATCGACTGAACCACCGGCACTGCGGCCTTGAAGCAGAGTTGCAAGGTGTGGGAGAGTCCCCAGGGATTGGTTCGCAACTCCCGAAAAACTCGTTTCAGCAAACTGGCGGCTCGCGTTGGGTTTCCTTGCTTCACGGCGAGGTAGGCGGCGATGGCATCGGCCTCGACTGGTTGAAACGTTTCCAGCTTGTCGATGAACTTCAGGGCCTTGTCGTCGGCCTGGTCGGCATATCCCAAACCCAGCAGAGCGACTTCCGAAGGGAAGATGGGTTCGTATCCGGCCGTTTCCCAGGCGTCGGTCATTCCCTTCATGTCGGCAGCCCAGTATCTTCGGAGCACTTCGGATCGGGCCGTATGTTCAGGCGACGGATTGGCGGGAAGCACGATTCGGTTCGTTAGGGCGTAGAGAAGCTGGCGGTGGCCTTCTACGCGGTCCCAGCAGATGTCGTCGGCATGGTCGAGTTGTGGAAACTGTGCATTCAAGGCAACGGCCCGTTCACGCAAACCTTCGATCGAAAACCCCGTGGCTTCTTGGCCCACCGTTCGCGCAAAACCGTATTCCACCAGGTTGTGATCGTCGGTGTTGAGCCGACCGGACTCTTGTTGGGCATAGTCTGCCGCTAGTTCGGGACCGCCAATGAATCTGCAAAAGAAACCTTCGAGATCGACCACGCGCCAACCACAGGCAAGGGCCGAGCGGAACGGTTCTTGCGAGATTCTCTCCCGGAGTGCTTCGGCCGAGTACTGCATCGGCCGACAGGAGCAAACCAACAACGTGTCTTCCGATTTCGATTGCCAAACCTCGACGTGCTCGAACACATGATCGAGTGTAGCTAGCACGGTTCGCACGGTTTGCTCATCGATCTCGTAGCCTTGAAGCCACTGAACAAACAGTCCTTGCTCGTTCAGCCGTTCTCGGCAAGCGAGGTAATATTCGCGAGTGAACAGGTTGGCGATGCCTGCGCGATAAGGGTTCGAGGGCTCCGAGGCGATAATGTCGTAGGACTGTCGCGTGGTTAGAAGGATTTCGCGGGCATCATTGTAGATGCGATGGACCTTGGGATGGCGCAGGGCATTGTGGTTGACGGCCGCACAGCGACGGGCCATTTCGTCGACGGCGGGTTCCAGTTCGGCCACGTCAACCCGTTCGATGCTCGGCACTTCGGCCAGCCAACCGGGCGTTTCGCCCGTGCCAAGCCCAACAACCAGGGCCGTTTTGGGTTCAGGATGAAGAATCGCCGGAAGCATGCCCAGCATGATTTGCGTACCGGCATCGCCCGTGGCGTTGCCGTCGCTCTTGCCGTTGACGAAGAAGGAAAGACCATCATTGGCCACCAGCGCGATGCTCGCTTCGACGCCTTCGGCTTCCCAGATCACGTCTTGACGAGCGGCGTTGGCCCAGCGGCGAAGGTCGTTTGGCTGATCGCTTGGCAGTTGGAAGCGTCCCGCTCCGATGCCGCTGTGTCGCCAGGCGGCGGTGGGGCCGGTCGTCCAAAGACACAGAGCGGCTACGGCGGCGGCTCCCAGGGGAACGAGTGCTCCTGCGCGTCCCATTTGGCCGTTGCTCTGTCGCCTTGTATTGCGCGGTTGCGCTGTATTGCCCTGTTGCGCTGTATTGCTCTGTCGCATTGTCAGGAGGATTGTTCCCAGGGCGAGTGCCGTGAGAAGCAGCACCACGGCGATCCATGCGCCGGGAGCAGTCAGCAGGGGAAGCAACCCAAATCCTCCGGTCAGCGACCCGAGGATCGCGCCCGAGGTGTTGCAGGCCAACGTGAACCCCACCTGTTTCCCCACGTCTTTTTCGGCCCGACCGGCCAGGGCAACCAGCAGGGGAAATTGAATTCCGCTGACGAAGGCTGCCGGGAAAATCGCCAAACCGGCGACGATTGCCCAGCCGTATACTTGCCCAGCGAATCCGCCTCCCATTTCATGATATTGGGCGGCCAACACGGCCAAGCGGTCTCCGGCGGCAAACGGCAGGGCAATGCAAGCGGCTTCCACGCCGCAGGTCGTGGCGAAACCGATCAAGCTTGGTGTTAGGTATCGGCTCAGCAGTGCGTAGGCCGCCCCACCCAGACCAATCCCCAAGAGTGCGACGACCAGAATCAGACCAAATGTAAAGGTTGTTCCTCCCAGAATCGGCCCGAGCATTCGGTACCAGACCAGTTCCATGAGGAAAAAGCAGAAGCCGACGATTGCCGCGGCCGTGTAGACGAACGCGGGATTGGTTGTCAGCGTGGAAAGCTCCTGTCGAGCAGATGTTTTCACCTGTTTGTCGTTGGCATGAGACTGTTGGGATTCAAACGGGGAAGCGGGCACCCGCGAAATCGCCCATGCGCAGGCCGCCAGGCACACGTTTACGGCAACTGCCAGCCACAGCGTGGTTCGTGTTCCCAAGTGCGGCAGCAGAAGGAATGTGCTAAGCGACGCGCCCAGCACGGCACCCAGGGTATTGACGCCGTAAAGGATGGCCGCCCGATTTCGGCAACGGTCCTGCGGCGTGGTGACTGCCCGAACGGCTGCCGGCAACGTTCCGCCCATCGCGCAGGTAGGCAGGCCAAGTACGAGTGTAGATAGCAGCAATCGAACGATACTTGCCCCCGCGATGCCCAAAGTGGTTTGTCCGCCGACGGCGATATAGAACCATTGGATACCGTCGATAAGCCAGGGGCTGACGGCCGCGCTTAAGGCAATCGTCAGTTCCAAAAGGGCGTAGAGTCGCAAAGGATTGGCCTGGGCGTCGGCCCGTTTGCCGAGGATCGCGGAACCCAGCCCCAGCCCGCCCATGAAGATGGCCGTCACGGCCGCCGAAGCCGCCGTCGTGGCGCCGAAGACCAAGCGAAACTCGCGAAGCCACGCCACCTGGAAGACCAGCGCGCAGGCACCGGAAACGAAAAGCAAACAGGTAGTGAGTGCCAGACGCCGCGTCATTCGATCGAGTTCCCGTTGAAGATTCAAAGTGCAAGAGCAGGCGAGCCGAAGCCCGCCTGCTCTCGTCGCGTTTTCACGCCCGAGAACCGCCACCGGCAGTTCTCAGGTGCCTTGGAGCAAGCTTCGAGTAGTCGCATGGACTACTCGAACTTGCCCTTGGCGCTGAGGTAATCGCGGATGAACAAACCGCTGAAGATCCGGGCACGCTCCAACTCGACCACGTCGCTGGTGAAACCGTGGCGCTGGATCTGTGCTTCCTTGTCGGCCTCGACAACCTCAACCTCGAAACCGGGGTTCAGGAAGCCGTCGGCGTCTTGGTCCGAGAACGACTGCACGCTACCGTCGGCCATCATGATGTTGCACTCGCCGCCGTGGTGGGCGTACCAGTCACGGGTGTCTTGCAGGTACTGGGCCGCACCCGGGATACCGTCGTTACCGTCGAACATCGGGGTGGTCGTGTCCGGTTCGAAGTTGCTACCGGATAGCAGCGTGCCCAACGTGCCGGTGCCAGGCATGGCAATCAAGGCGCTACCATTCCAAGTGGCCGGACCGTCGTTGAACGATTCACACAGGCGGTCGCCAGCGTAGGCGAACGGTTCATCCTTGTAGGTGAGGTCGTTGAACAGGGTGGCTTCGTGCATGTCGCCAGGGGCACCGTCGCCCAGCATCGGAACGATGTTGCTGGGCAACTTCGAGGCGCCCAGGTCCTTGCGTGTAAGCGGACCGTTAGTCCAACCCAGGCCCTTCCAACTGGTCGGGGCGACGCCGTCACTATCATACGAGGCAGTGAAAGTGATGTTGCTACTTACCTTGCCACTCGCCGTGGTGAAGCTGGTCGACAGCTTGATGCCGCCACGGACCATATACCAACTCGACACGTAGTTCGAGCTATAACCCTTGTCGATGAAGTTCGCGCTGACGTAAGCACCATTGCCGGCGGTCATGGCAGCGGTGCAGGCACCGTCGTTGACGCGCTCATCCGGGCAGCCTTCTTTGCCATTACTGGCATCGCCACCGAGCAGTTCGTTGAGCTTTTCCATGCCCTTCATGGTGCTGCTGGGGCAGAGCAGGTCGACGGGACGGCAGATGCCGGCGTTGACCTGGTCGGCAACCCAACCCCACGTGTCGGGGCAACCGTCACGCTTGTAGTCGTAAGCACCGGTGCAGAACCGCTCTTTGGGGTCGCGGTCGGCGTGCATCTGCATGCCGATACCGAACTGACGCAGGTTGCTCTTGCAGATCGTGCTACGAGCGGCTTCGCGGGCGGCTTGCAGCGCCGGCAGAAGCATGGCAATCAGGATGCCGATGATGGCGATCACCACCAACATTTCGACGAGAGTGAAACCTTTACGTTTCATCGTACGTTCTCCTTGGTACACAAACAAAAAATGTAAGAAAAAATGGTTTCGCGTTAGATTTTGGCGAACCTTGCCATGCCCGAAGGCGTATTGGTGTCTGCATGGTCGTCGAACGGTTGGTCAAGGTTGCAGGCCTTGAAGCCGGGCTCCCGATGGTCGCCCTCCCATGATTCACGATGTAGACTGCAATGGATGCAAGATTCAGCCGATGGTTCCGGTAAGCTGCAAAAACGAATCGATTTACCGGAAGCCGACACTGCCTCTTCTTTCCTCTCGAATCTCTAGTCCGACGGCACCTCCTTTCCTTCCAATTCACGTTGTCTGTTTGAGCAATATCCTTCAACACGGTCTGGCCGTGTCGCAGTTTAGTACCAAGCTTCTGGGAGCGAAGCGTTGCCCGTTCTCGAGGGCGGTCGTCAGACAAAAGACTCCGTTCCGATAGATCGTATTTAGCGGCGAAATCGGCGGGGCGGGTTTCTTACTCGCGTTGCTTGAGGGAATATCCGCTGAAGATATCCTCCGGGGGAAGGTCCACGTCGTCGTCGGAGAACCCACTCTCTGTCGTGGCGTCGAAACCGTTGTTCAGTCGGCCGTCGTTGTTGGCGTCCTTGAAGACCTGGACGCTGCCGTCGGCCATGAGCATATTGCACGTGCCGCGGTGAAGCGGGGCAAAACTGCGGTAGTCTTGCAGCACCATCGTCGTCCAGGCGGTGTACCAGTGGGTACCGGTGGGAATCGACGGATCGCTTTTGGGTTCGAACGTCGGAACCGCCATCGTCGACTTCACCACCGGACCAGCAGTTGTCGTATAGGTGGTAAACTCGCCGGAGGGATGGTCGTCGGTAATGCTTTCAGCCAGCGGTTGAGCCATTGCGGTTGCCGCGTCGCCAATCAACGGCACGAAGTTCGACGCCACTTCCGCCGAATCGATCGCCGCCTGCGTCAATGGGCCCAGCGTGGAATTTCGCGACAGGGGGGAGTCTTCGCAGTTAGCATCTTTAGGGGCAAGGTTGCCATCGCTATCGAGTAATACACCCGAGCGAACCAGGAACCAACTGGTGCAGTAGTTCGTGTTGTAGTGTCGTTGGAAAATCCGTTCGACGACCTGCTCGCGGCGTTCGTCCGAGCCGGGGGCAAGCGGGCTGGTTTCATCAAGGATCTTCCGACAGGGATTGACGATCAATCCGCCCGCCGGGTCCGTTACGCCCTCGGAACCGAGCGGATCGTTGCAGAAATCACCGCTGGCGTTCGTGTCGAAGTCGGCTCGTTGCAGCTTGAGCAGGTCGTTGAAGGTTTGCGAAATCTGATAAGGGTTCGACGGGCAAAGGAGCTTGCCTACGGGGATGTTTTCGTTGACCAGGTCGGCCACCCAACCACGCTCGACGACACAGCCTTCGTAGGCCCAATCGAAGGCTCCCGTGCAGAGCGTTCCTTTTCGCGTGGCGTGTTCCTGCATGCCCACACCGAATTGGCGAAGGTTGTTTTTGCAGGTCGTGCCACGTGCCGATTCGCGAGCAATGTTCAACGCCGGAACGAGGATGGCAACCAACAAAGAGATGATTGCGATCACCGTAAGCATTTCGACCAGGGTGAAGCCAGCACGGCGATGTTGGCAGTGCGAACCACCGAGGGTGTCGAGCATTGGGTGTCCTTCCAAATCTGACTCGAAGGTACCGGGAAGAGGAGGTCCATCCGCCGCGGCGTGTACTATTGGGTTCTGCATTGCTTGTGGAACGAGGGCGACCAACTGAAGCCCGGCTTCCCGGAACAGAACGTAGCGAAGTGTTCCGCAATCAACCAAGGAATAAAAAACTTCCCGGGCGAAGCGATCAACGCCTCGCGTTTCTTCAAATTATGGCGATGGGTATGAGGGGATGATGACCCGCAAATGAGATTTGTATTAAATTTGCGTTATGGCTGGGTTTCTGCCCGTCACCCGGCGCCCGAAGAAGGCGTCTTGCAAAGACGCGAAGGCGCAAAGATTTAGAGAGAAGGAGTTTATCGTCCTTTTGCCGCACTTCAGCAGAACGCAGTTAATGTGCAAGCAGGGGGAGTAGGTCGGCTAGGGAAGGCTTTGTTGAGCTGGCGGCGTCCGTCGCGACTTTGAGCAACACCTTCTCATCCTTAGCCTCTCGCCTCTAGTCCCTCATCTTGAGCCCCTGAGTCTTCTTTCTCGGTGAAGTCGTTTAGCTCGACCGACAGAATCTCTACCGTGAGCTTCTCGCCAATCTCTGGCGGCGCAAATGGTCCGGCCTTGGCACGGACAATGAGCACATCGAGAGAGTGGACCTTGCGGGCGTCGTCGTCGAATTTTAGGCTCTCGAGCCACGCTCCTTGGTCGTTGATGTGGCGCGCACAACCCGGCAATCGGTGTTTGTAGTAGTTGAGCACCTTGCGAGCGTCGTTCGTCTCTTCGATCCGCACGTAGCAAAGCGTCAAGGGATCGGGCAGCCGCGACGTGACGTCCGGCGGGACGTCTGTCGGCCAGTGCAGTTGGTACCGCGACACAACGCGAGCACCTTCGTGCAAGACGATCGGATCGATGAAAGTCGGCTGGCTTTTTTCACCGCCGACGGCCTTCTTGGCTGCGGCCTCGCGTGCCCGGGCAGCGTACTCGAGCTGACGGCAGATTCCCAGCAGCATGACATTGCTGGTGGCGAACCATTGCGACTCGATCACGTCTTTGGATTTCAGAGCCATGCGCAGGTTGGGATCTTCGATCGCCTGGCGGGCGACTGCGCGTTGGTATTGCAGTTCCAGGTTAGTCGCTCCCTTTTCTTCCGAAGCGGCATAGCCCCGGGGAAGCGACTTGACGATGACGTAGAACGCGGGATCGTAGGCCAGCTTTTCCGTCTGGGCAAGTGCATGGAGTGGTCTGGAGCCGTCTTGCCAATTGCGCCGTAATGTGGCGTGGAGCTTGCGACGCATCGGGTCGAATGGCAGTGTGGCTGTAAGTGCGATAACCCCGCTCTGCGTGTGCAGGGAATCCATGTGAAACATCTGTTCGGTAAGATACGTGCAGAAGCTTTCCGACCAAAGGTTATCGGTCGTTTGTGCCAGGAGGTCAAGATTGGACAGGATCGTTGCAGGCGAAGTAGACACCGATGTTTTGACAGCCGTGGCTTGAGGACGGCTTGCTCCGCCGCCGAAACGTCGGCTAGCGTACCGACTTTGCTTTGCCGCCGGAGAAGGTGTGGCTACTGGTGCTGGTGATGTCGATGCGCCCGACGAGATACCTAAAAGGCGAGACATCAGGGCAGAGCCGTAAGAGCGGAAATCTTTCTCCAGCGACATCTTGTAGTGTTGCGGCGCGTGGAACTCCTGGTAGATGACCGTTTGGGCCGAAAGATTCGCGATTCGCGGTTCTCGGAGGAAATTCCAGAAGAGTTCGCGGCGTGCGAGGGGAAAGCCCGGGGAAAACATGGCTTTGGCCAACTCGACACGAAACGCAGACGACGCGCTGTCTCGCAAGATATCTAACACATGGGATGCGAAGTCCAGAGAAGGGCTACCCGAGGTTTCGTCCGGACTGGCGGTTGTGAGGGCTTTCAGTAAGATCGTCTCACCCTGGGCACCTGGCATTGTGCTGAGTACTCGTAGCGCCGTATCTCGGGCCACGGTGTCGGCCTCGGTGTGGATTTCTCCGGCCATCAATTGAGCCAGCGTATCGCGAGCCAGTTGAGTCTCATTTTTTCCCAGCGCCAGGACCATGGCAACGACACGTGGGCTGGCGTACTCGGCACCGTTGTCCGGGCCACTTTGTTCTCCCGTTTTTTCTAGGAGATTCGCGAGCAACCGAGCAGCATTTTCGTTGCCCACGAAGTTCTCGCCGAGATACTCGATGGCTGGAAACAGCCGGGGATTGTATTCGGCGCAGGCCGTGTAGTAATCTTCTTTTTGCCAGTCGGCGACCTCGGCTGGGTGCTGGGTGAGTTTTTTGACCACCGGTTGTTGGCGAACTCGGACACCGGCTGCCCGAGCTGCTCGTTGGGCCTCGCGCTGAAGTCGCTCTTCTTCCTTCTTTCTTGCTTTGGCCGCTTCGGCAGCCTTTTTTTGGGCCTCCCGTTCAGCTCGTTGCTTCGCGGCCTCGGCCTTTTCCTTTTCGTCTTTTTCTTTTCTCTTTTGGATGATTTCCTGTAGTTCCTCTGGGGTGGCCTTGCGAAACATCGCGCTGTTCTTGTTGCCGCCGCATCCTCCGCACCCACTATTGACAATCGTAACCAGCAACAGCAGAAGGCAAAGCCAAACGCGCACTACCAACCTGCCGCGTTGAGCATGTGCGTTGTCCACCTCATCGGAGCGAGGGCTGGCGGTAATCGTTTGGGAACCTTGTGATAGGCGGGCAGCCGTGGTCATTTCCGTTGTCTCCGGAACCATTACCAACGATCCGGAATTACTCCCGACGATCAGGAACAGTTGAATCAGCGATACGCATCAAACTACCCTTTATACGAATTGCGTATTAGATGAGTTGAAGCATCCGGTGAGCGAATGGTTAGGAAAAGGTTGTCTCCTTGTTAGCGTCGGGGTGTGGTGTCTCTTTTGTGAACGCTGGCAAATAGATGGTCCGTGTATGGAAGGGTGGCCTGCCAATTCGATAAATGTCCCACTTTCACGCTTGCGTGGACATGCTGAAATCCGGAGGAACATGCCCACGCAAGCGAGGGCACGGTACCCCATTTTTTAGGTTTGACAAAACACTAGGGCAATTCTATCAGGCAATCTGCCGCTACAAAACGACACTTCCGATCAGTCCAAACGATGCTGATTCGAAAAGAAGTTGGGCGATTGTCTTGCAGATGAAACGCCAGGCACAGCAGAGCAGATGAGGGTGCGTGTCCTGCGTTCGGCATGCAGCGGCGTCAACCCGATTGGGCAAACGGCTATGCGATGAGGATTATTGAGCGTCGCATACGTAGTGACACGAGGGCGACCAACGGGAGCACGGAAATTGCGGGAAAATCCGCTGCGTGGTCAATTCACTACTTCTGCGAATATCAATAATCTCGCCAAGGCGCAAAGAGAAACTTCCCGGCCTTTGCGCCTTGGCAAGATACCTATTCGGCCTTTGGTTTTTCTGGTTGTGCTAGCGAAGCAGAGCTTCGCAGAGGTGCGTTCCCAAGCCGGATCTTGGGAACGAAAGGAAATGGGGTTATTCCGCGATGGCCTGCTGTGCCGCTTCCCATTGTGTGCGACTTCCACGCCCAGTGAGTACGATCCAGTAGATTGGCGTCTGCGGTCGCAGCGTTTCGCCGGGGGCTAGCGTGCGTTCGAGTTCCCAACGGGCGTCGGGGTGGTGGCCACCGTGTTCGTTGAGCCAGAAACGGGTTTTCGCGGCCATTCCTTTCGGCGCGGTGATGCCGAGGAAGGCGCCGGCCGTCTCGTCGAGCCATGCGTCGCCCGTCAGGCGGCCCCACAGACGCGGCACCCATTGCTCGGACACCGGTTTGTCTGCCTCGCTCGAACCGTCAATCGTGGGAAACAGTTGGAAGTAGACGCCGCGCATCTCCATGGGCTTCTCGCTTAGGTTGCGGCACGAAAGCAACTCGACGACGAACCATTCCGTCTCGGGCACCAGCCACAGCCGCTGCGTGATTTCGTAAGGGCAACGGGCGCCGTCCGAGTTGCTCGTCTCGAAACGTCCGACCAGATCGACCGTCAAACGCCCGGCCGTGGGCTTTCCTTCTACGTCGACCAGGCGATTGACCGCCGGCCACTGGTGCGTGCCGGACCATTGGTGGACCATGGCGTTGTACGACCCGAGCACCGTGTCGCCGAGGCGGATCTCGTCGATCATTCGGCCCGGGCCGACATTTCCTTGCAGGGTCAACCGGCCGTTGCCGATCGTGAACCGATCACCCTTACGGGTGAACTGCAAGGCCGACGGTTGTGTCGATGGTGAGCCATTCGTCCGGCTGTCGACGAACTTCTCGACAAACTTTTCGGCACTGGGCACCGAAACCGTCTTGGTCCGCGCGGTTGCCGGCAGCGGCCTGGGGCCTTCAAGACGCAACTCGCCCGCGCGATGGGTTACGCTCGACAGCGCGGCGACCATCTCCTCATAGGGCTCGTTTTCGCCGTTAACCAGCCCGTAGTTGCTGTCCTCGGGGAAGGCCGAGGTAATACCCAACTCGGGTTCGTCGCACCACATGAAGTAGTCGAACCCGATCAACTGCGGAATCCGCAAGAGCGTTTCGGCATAGATTCTCGCGGCCTTGGCTCGTTCGGTTTGGGTACTAAAACGCTGCCCGGCGCCGTGGACGCAGGGCAACCCGCTGTCGAGCGCGATAAACGACCATTCGGTAACCATCAGCGGGCGGCCTTGGGCCAATTCAGCGAATCGGGCAAACGGCACGTCCAGTGGATCGCCTTGACAGTTGGCCTCGTGGTCTAACGCGATTCCGCGGTCGAGGTCCACGCTGCCGTAATAGTTCAGCGTGAGCACTTCGCAGTATTTCGCGGCCGCCGACCAAACCACGTCCGACGCATGCCCGCCGGCGAACCGGCAGCCGAGGATCAGGTGGTCGGGATCGATCGCGCGAATGGCGCCAGTGGTAACCGCGAAGTAACGTTCGGCGATCAGGGCCAGGAAGGCTTTTTTGTCGGCTTCGACCGTGGTGAGTGTTTCGGCGTTGTTGCTGTTGAGTTGTTCGCGCGAGAGGATATCGTCGAACGATTTCAGATCGGTACCCCAAGCGGTGTTGAACTTCGCGGCGTCGTTATCGTAGCGCCGGGCGAGGAAGTCGCGCAGGGCCAGCTTGGCCGTGTGGTCGGCCGATTTCTTCATCGTGGCGTCGAACAAACCGTTGTCCAAGCCGCCGCGCCCCCACCAGGCCAGTTCGTTGTCGAGGAAGTAGCCGATCAGCCAGGGATCGCCCACGCTATCGCGGCATGTCCGTTCGGCTTGGTAACGGCAGTAGGCCTCGAATGCCGGGTGGAACACGTTGGGGAATGACGAGCAAGGGCGGCCTTCGTTGGGCGTGATGTCGTACTCGTCGCCTAGTGCGGCCATGGGCGTGCCGATGCCCACGAAACGCGAATGGCACAGACCGCGGTGCACCAGCGGCGTCCAAGCCTGGGCACTCAGGCGGTTGAAGCCCCAGTCCTTCAGCCGTTGGGCCGTCTCGTTGATCCAATCCTCACGATTGGGGTATTTCTCTTGCATCTTGCGATGATACGGAGCGTAACCCAGCTTCTCGCACCAGTGGCCCGTATAACGCACGTGATCGACACCCAACGACACGAAGCCGCGTCCCACCGGGTCGATCGTCCACCATTTGCCGTCGTGGCGTTCGACGTGGAAGAAACCCGTCTTCTTACCCTTTATTTGCGGCACGAAACTGTCGCTGTCGTAAGGGGGAAACTCGGCCCGGGCCTTTGCCTTCTCGGGCACCGGGTTGGAGTAGCTTACGCGAACGTTCCGCAGTTCGGCATCGAAACCGTTGCAGCGTAAGGCCGGGCGGCCGGTGGTTACCGCGGGCGAGGAAAAACCGCGTCGGATGCGTTCGAGCAGTTTGCCCTGCGTGTCGTAAAGACTGCCTTCGATGCCCTGTGTGTCCAAGGTGATTTGCAGGTGGTAGGTCTCGCCGATCTTCCACGGTCCGGCGTGTTTCTCGTGGGCTTCGAGTTTCAGCCCGTGGTGCGAGTTCCACTGGCCGTCGCGCATTTGCGACAGTTCGCAGAAATTCGCCGTGGTCGAATCGTTGGGCGGTTGCACCAAGCCGAAGTGCCAGTAGTTGTTGTTGTCGGCAAAAACGGCCATGCTGACGGTCTTCCACTGATCGTCGGTCGCTTGGCGCACGGTCACATCGGCTTCCACGGTTACTCGGCGACTGATTGGCGCCGCTTCCAGCACGGCAACACCGGCTCCCTTGCCGGTTACGTTCCAGCCATCGGTCAAAGGTTGCCAGGCCGTGGGATTGTAGAAGTACTGTGCTGGGTTGAACGCCGGGGCGTTTTCATCGGCTCGGACAGCAGGGCCGAGGATTGTGGCAATGGTTGTCACGCAAAACAAAACGGCCGTTCGTTGGATCATGGTGGTCATGGGGTTGCTCGGTTTGTCGGGGAAAGGCTCTCTTGGAGAACGTGTTGTGAAGACTGTCTCCCCTCTCCCCTGCGAGGAGAGGGGCCGGGGGTGAGGGGCTGTCGCATCGACGATTTTCCTGAAGATAACGCCTTCGCCGCTGCAAACCGCCCTCACCCGGCGGCTTCGCCGCCACCCTCTCCCGCCTGGCGGGAGAGGGTACGCTGTGTCATCGTATCGGCCCACGTTCGGGCGTATACTGCTGGTCGTCGCGTATTTCGTCGTCGAGTGCTTGCGTGCCAGTTCCTTTGTCGATAAGTAGGGTATTCACCCATTGGTAGACGTTGCGATACAACAGGGTTCCCGCCGCACGTTTGCTGATGCCGACGCCAAAGGGACACTGCACGAGGTAGTTGTCCTGGACGACGTTGCCGACCATTCGTGCCGGTCCGTCAAGACCTTGCCCTGGCTGGCGGCCTAAGTCCATGGGGATCAGGTTCACCGCGGCCAATAGATCGCTAAAACCACCGCCGGCTCGCCACATGGCGTCGTATTGGGCGCCGTTAAACGGCCGGGTGCGCTGCACTTCGTTGTGCAACACCCGATTGCCGAAATTGGCCAGCGGCAGATGGGCATCGTCCGTAAACGGCAAACGGCCACCGACGCTAAGGAAAAATCCTCCGCCGTCGGTCACGCGGCAGTTGCAGATGCGGTTGAAAAAGTCGGGCGACGTGGAATGTTTCGCCGGATCGTTGTCCTGGCGTTCATCGTGGGTCATCAACGTAATGCCTAGGCCACGATCCGCAATGTGGCGGTCGACGATATTGTTGATCGCTCCCGCACCGTAGATATAAAGGCCCTTCGCACAATCGACTTCCTCGTTGTTGACAAACACCGTGTCGATAAGGCCGTTCATCACCACGACGGTGCTCGACTCATCGGGCACAACGCGCCAGGGACGTTCGACCGTGAGGGTTTTCGTGGCGTCGTCGGCCGCGGCGATTCGTCGCCACTGTCCCAGGCCACGCCCGCGCGCGATTACCGCGAACCGGCCGGGAATCTTTTGGTGAAATTCGGCAAACGATGAACCAGTGTGGGCCGTGGGCCATTGGGTGGTCGAGATCGTATCGGCCGAGGCCGTCGCGACGGGGCTCTCGTAGAGCACGCCCGCTCCTTCGACAAGGTACGTTTCACCCGCGTTCCCGCCAAGCGTAGTACGCTCGACTCGGTTGCCGGCGATGAAGTTGCGGTAGTTCACCCCGAAATGGGTCTGCATCACCAGGCCCCGGGTGTCGCCTTGCAGGAGATTGTCTTCGAAGATGCAGCGTTCGGCTCCCCAGAACTTAAAACCCGAGCCACGCCAGCGCCGATCGGTGAGAAAACGGTTCTGCGAAAACTGGCAGTCTTCCAGCTTGCGGTCGCACCCGACGCCGCCGGGACCGAACGTCTCGCAACGAATCATCCGCAGGTTGCGGCTGTTGTAGATCACCACGGGTTTAATAGTGTAGTCGTGTTGCTGTGCCAAGCTATAGTCCTGTCGGGCTTCGATTCGCACACGGTAGAGCGTCACATTCTCGACATACTGCATGTCTTGCCCGATCTGCAGCGCAGGGGTTGTGGCCGGCATGAACCGTACGGTGAGATCTTGCAGCACGAAATCGTTCATGCCGTGAACCAGCGCCGGCCGGAAGGGTCGGTTCGCTTTGTCGGTGGCAACGCCCGGCGTTAACGACTGCGGGCGGAAGTTGGTGATTGTCGATTGCTCGACCGATTCACCTCGAACCACCACGTGCTCGGGCAGCGTGAGCGTGCGGCTAACGGCGTAGACTCCCGCCGGAAGAAACACGACGCCCGGTTGCTCCGGGTTGGCCGCTTTCTTTAGTGCCGATTCCAAGGCGGCCGTGTCGTCGGTCAACCCGTCGCCCTTAGCGCCGAGGTCTTTGACGTTCACCACTGGTCCGTTGGCGAACGGTTCGGCAGCCACAGTCAGCCGAAGCGGGTCGGACCAACCCCAGGGGCCGCCGTGGCGACCGTGGAGGAAGACGTTGTACTCGCCCGGCTCGATGCCGTCGGGCAACCAAGCCGCGTGACACCATCGTTCGGTATGGCCGTCTTCGTGGTGCTGGCCGGCGTAGGGCAGCGCGATTAGTTGTGTGTCGCCTACCTTGCGCAAATACGCCTGAGCGTGGCCCAGGTTCCAACCCCAAGAAAACGTACGACCGAAGATGCGTACCACTTCGCCGGGCGCTTGGCGCCGAGGGCTAAGCCATTGGGCCTGTGGTCGATTGACCAGATAGGGCCGACTCCACGCGTGGCCGTCGCCCACCCAAAGAGCGGTTGTCACCGGTGCGCGAGCCCAAACGTGCCGCGAGCTTCGCATTTGCACTTGCAGATACCGCTCGCCACGGCCCAGGATGCGGCAGTCCAAGGCGTGTTCCGGCGGGACGCCAGGCACCTCGGGCCGATGCTCGATTGCATCGAACAGTTTCTCCGGCTCATCGAGCTTCTGCGGATCGAACGAGCCGTCGCCGGCTGGCAAGTAGGCGGCTTTCACCCGCAGTTTATCGCTGTCGAGCCCTTCGCCCGTAATGACGATTACCTCGCCGTTGCAGGCCGGTTCCGTAACGTGAGCGATTTCGGGTGCTGCCCATGTTTCGCCGGCCAACGCCAACAGGCCGACCGCAGCCAACAAGACACCAAGATGGGGTTTCATATTCATGGAAATGTCCAGGCGGCAGCCACGCCGGAGTGGGAACCTGAGGGTGGGAAGGATGCGGAGCAGGGCGTCGTGTCGACAACGACGCACCGTGAGCCTCAGCGCGCATTGGCGGCGCTTTCCCCATCGTACCATCGCCGGTTTGGCCGGGCAAATCGATGCCGGGCAGGGCGGCGTTGGGGTGCCTCTCGTCCACAGGGCGGCAGGGCCGCCAACCAAACCGGTGCTGCCGCACCCAGGCAGGAGCCCGCTCCCGTTGGTCGCTAATCTTCGTGAAAAACTACACGATCTTTGAGGTGAGTAGTACGGAGCTACCTCTGGTTCTCACGCTTTGCGTGGGAACCAGAGGTTCTGGATGTGGCGCAGGGCTAACAACCGCGAGCGTGTAACTGGCGAGCGATTTGCGACAGGCACTCTTCCGACGGCATGCCGTAGGGGCGGAATTTTTCGAGTTGGCCGCGGCCTTCGTCATACAGCAACGCCCGGTGCATGCCCAATTGGGACGCGGCTGGCGTGTCGATCAGGTTGCTCGAATCGTTGGCATTCATCGAGAAGACCACACGCATCTCCATCTCCCGCATCCCCTCGCGGTCCAACACCCGCATGGCGTTGTTGTAGTTGTCCGACCAGATGATCGTGTGGATGCCCAGCGGCGGGCCGCTGCGCAAAATGGCGGCTAGCAGCTTGGCGGGGCTGGGTGGCTTGTCGCCGTCGAGTCCGCCGAAACCGAAGTCGTCGTCGCTACGATGCAGGTCGCGGAATCGGACAAGGTTGTGAATCAGAAGGAAGATGGGCGGGCCGCTTTCTTCGCCGGCAGTCTCGCGCCGCGCCAGTTCCCGCGCGATCGCCCCGATGGCCTGCGGCACATTGCGGGGACGGACCACGTCGACCGAATGCGGCAACCGTTCGGCCAACCGGGGCAGATAGCCGGCCTCGGGGGCGTCGAGACGTGTGCCGTCGAGCAACACGAAATTGACCAGCGGGCGCTGGTCGCCTTCGTCATCGGCCGGTTGCGGTTCGGGCTGGTCGAACGAAAACGAAAGCGGTGCCGAAAAGGAATCGTCGGCCGGGGCGTTTTCTGGTTTCGGTGCGGGCGGCGTTTGAGCGACGGATTCACCGCAGCCGTTTCGCGGCGACACTTGAGCGGCCAGACCCAGCATCGCCGAAGCCATCAGGCCGGTTGCCGCTTCGTCGTGTGGCCCAACCATCAACAGATTAGCGCCGCCGTGGCGGAGGAAGCTTACCGCCGTGGGTTCTTTGATGGCCACCGCGGCACCGAGCCAGACTTTGGTTTGCGAGGTGGGCTCGGGCCAGGTTGTCGGGGCGAGCGTTTCCTGCAACTCGGGGTTTGTGGTCAGTTCGGCCGCCGAATTGCCTTCGAAGACGATTCGCGGCGGACCGCTGACCTGATATCCTTCGGTCTGTTGGCGGAGCTGCGCGAGGCACGCTTCCCGTTGCTCGTCGGAGAGCCACGCGATCTGGAAGGGGTGATTTCCCTCGAACAGTCCGTTGGCGTCGTTGTAGATCGCTTCGCCGGGCCGGGTCAACAGTCGGGCGGCCGTGTTTTCTTCGCTAAGGATCAGGTGGGCGTCGGCGTCGCTACACTGCAATGCGATTCGCACGGCCATTTGCCCGATGGTGCTGCGGGCAAGCGTGTAGGCTCCGCCGAGGGTTTGTGACCCGAGCAGTACGTGGATTCCAAACGCGCGACCTTGCCGCACCAGCCGATCGAGCAGCAGCGATGCGTTTTGGGCCAAGCGGTCGTCTTCGGTGAACAGTTCCTGGAACTCGTCGACGATCAGAAGGAGGCGAGGCATGGTTTCGGTCGGCAGCGCGTTGCGGTAGGCGGCCAGGTCTTGCACCCCGTGTTGGCGGAACAGATCGCCGCGGACCTGCAATTCCCGATCCAAACGTTCCAGCACGCTCAGTCCGAATTCTCGCTCGCTCTCGATCGCAATCACTTTGGCATGGGGTAGGTCGAGACTGGCGTAGGCCTTGAACTCTACACCCTTCTTGAAGTCGATCAGATACATGTTGACTTCGTCGGGGCTGTAGCGCAACGCCACGTTGGTGATCAGTGCGTGCAAGAGGGTGGATTTACCGGAGCCGGTTTTACCGGCCACGAGCACGTGTTGCGAGGTTCCTTTACCCAACTGCAAATGTTGCAGCTTCTTGGCGCCCGCCCGGCCCAAGGGCACATCGATACCATGGCGGCTGTCTTGGGTCCACCAAGCGTCGGGCGTGGGAATGATGGACTCGAAGGGCACCTCCACGCGGCTGTGTTCTTGCACCAGGCTGCCGGCGTTTCGCACGATCTCTGTGAAGCGTTCCGGCTCCGGAGGCGTGTCGAATGCAAGCGGCAGGGGACCGTAGTCTGGATGTTCGCTGGTGAAGCAGCCGTCGGCCCACTTCAATTGTTGGGCGTGCGCCTTCAAGTCGCTCATCCGGAAGTTTCGCGGCAGGCTGACCCCGGGAGAGAAGCTCATGAGCGTGAACACCCCGCAGCGCGGGCCGCTGGAAACGATGCTTTTGAGGCGGTGGGCGGCGGCCTCGCTGAAATTGGCCGGGAAGTTGGCAATCACCAACACCCGATAGGGTTCGGCCATCTCGCCGGCGAACGCGTTGTATTGTTCGATCGTCTCGAACTCGTTGCGCAGATACACCTGCAACACGTTTTCCATGTGGCCCGTCAGATCGCTCAGCCGCTTCTCGATGTGGCCCGTGTCGGTCCAGATGCGGCTGGCCACGAGCAGTTCGTCGTAGTCGGCCAGATGCATGAAGGCCGAGAAGTTTTCGCCCAGGCCGATGGGGTCGATAATGGTGAATCGCACCTTGCCGGGCGGCAGCGCGGTGAGCATCCGCAGCATGATCGACTGGAGAAGCTGGACCGAGGGACCGCGCGCTTCGCCGTCGCTGTTGACGAGCAACGTGGAACGGTCGGGAAACGGCAGGAAGGCCGGCAGCGAATACTCAAGCCGATCGGTACGCAACCGCTCGTCGCAAGGCACTCCGTCCTCGATTTGTTGAAGCCCAACGGTATAGCTTCCAAAGCGAATCCTGTCGGGAATTTGTGTCGGCATTTGCCAGCGTTGCCAATCACTGGTGTGCCAGTCGGGAAAGCGGGCGTCGCATTCCGCATTGAGGTCGTCTAGCGTTGTTTGGAATGCCTGAATACCTTGGTGCCAGCGATCGGACAACGCGTTCCATTGCTTCTGGTATTCTTGTTCAACCTGGAGTGCCGTTTGCTGGTGTTCTTGCTCGATCTGTTGCCGGCGTTGTTGATACTGTTGTTGAAGCTCGCGATGCTCCACGCTGTAGGATTCCTCCAGTGTCTGGAGACGCTGCTTCTGCTTGACGGCCACTTGGGCGATCCGCGGAGGATAGAATTTGTCGGCGTCGTCGATTTCCTTCTGGCGGCGACTCGCGAGATCCTCGACCACGCGGGCCAGCACCACGTCGGCCTTTTGGAATTCGGCGTCGCGTTTGGCGGTCAGGTCGTTTTTTAGCCGTTCGTATTCCGCCTTGGCGGCGTTGAGTACCTCGGGCCGCAGAGTCTCGGCCTCACGGAATACCTGCCGCAGTTTTTGGTATTCGGCGATCGACTGGCTCCTGCCGAGCACGAAGAGCCAGGCGAATAGCGCGACCACGCCTGCGAGGCCCGCGGTCGCGGTTGCCGCACCCCACAGCAAGCTGACATTGTAGCCAACCACGGCCGCCGCAATGGCGACAGGCAGACAAAGGGCCACCAGAAGCCCTACGGGTTGAGCCCCTTCGAAAAGCCGTGGTACGGACTGGATGAGCAACTGCTGGAGATGCTGTTGGGCTTCCGCTGCACAGGCCCGATACCGCTCGCGTGGTGGAGAACTCGACGCGGCAGGCGCCGGCGGCAGAGTAAGTTCACGCCATGCCCGGCGACGGCGCAGGGTGTCTTCTGCCTGCTGGCGGGTAGACACCATCTCCTGCCACAACGCTTCGACCTGTTTGCTGAACTCATCGAGCTTGGTAGCCGCCGCGTGGCGCGTGGCCTCGCACTGGGCTCGCGCCTCGCGTTGGAGCTGCTGATTCCGTCGATGGGCTTCCTCTTGCTCCGCCGTGCAATGATCGTCGGCCTCGCGGCGCACCCGCTCGTACTCCTGCCGCATCGCCGTGTGGTCGGCCTCGGCGCGGGTGGTAATCTCCAACTGCTCGACCCCGTAACGAGTTTCTGCCTCGCTACGATCTTTTTCATGTTGTTCGTCGATTTGTTCGAGTGTTTCGCGATAATGCTTCTCGGTTGCCTGGGCTTGGGCCTCGTGCTCACGGGGAATGCGTTCTTCGTCGGGCGCGCGTTCGGCCGCCAGGCGACAGAGATCGCTGAGCAACTTGAGAGGTTGTGTTCGTGCAACGGATTCCGGCATCGTTCGTCTATCGTCCTTATGGTTCGCTACAATCCCGATGGGCCTGACCGAGCAGATCGACCATCCGCCGGATGGCTTCGGCCGCCCGTTGGGTCCGTGGCCGCAACGGGTCGAGGTACTCGCGGCGAAACTTTTCGCTCGTCGGGTCGTCCCATTGGCTCGATGTTTCTTGCCAAGCTTTCTGCAGCGTGTCGAAGCTTTCCGCCAATCGGGCCAGATTGCCGGTCAAATCCCAGGTCTTCATGGTCGGGTTTCCCGGGGAGCTGTGGTGGAATCGTTGTCGAGGTCGCTATCGAGATGGCTGTTCTTTTCGGTGTTGTCGTTTTCTTGGGCATCGCGGCCTTCTTCGGCGGCCTGCTGTTGCTTGAAATCGGCGATTTCCGCTTCGATCGCATTGAGGTCGTCGTCGTTGAACGTTTCAACCTTGTCGTCGTCGGCCTCTTCGTCGTTTTCACTGGAATCGAGATCTGCCGAGATTTCCGAGCGAGGGGTAGTCGATTGGGTTGCGCCGGCGGCCGCAACCAAATCCTGGATGTCGGACGAGCCAGGCACGGCTACGTAGTTTTCGAGGGTGGCAACAATCTGTTGCAGGCTGGCCAGGGCCTTGGGGGCGTCGGCGTCGAGCCAGCCGTTCAGTTGGCTCACGCACCCGACGTAGTCGTTCATCGCGCGGTCGATGGCTCGAGTCCAGTGACGCACGGCCTCGCGCTTCTGCTGGCAGAGAACCACCCGGCGACGAGCGCGATCCATGGCACGTTGCTCGTCGATGCACGACGGCTGAACGTCGCCGACACGGCGCACGGTTCTTGCTCGATAGAGGTTAATTCGTGCCTCGTTGTATTCGTCTTCCGCGCGTCGTAACTGGGCAGACCAATAATCCTTCTGTTGGTGTTGCACCCAGTCGACGGCCCGGCGGAGTTGAACGGTTACCCCCTCCAGGGCTATCCCCGCATCTTCACGAAAGTTGTCCAGCGAGAAGGAGAACGCCTGGATGGCTTCGATCGAGATGACCTTGGCAGCGCGCGCCATGACAAGCGAGGGGTTAAGGAGGAGGGTTTAGGATGTTGGGTTCCGAGTTATCGCGACGGTCGAGTTATCCACGGAGAGGGGGACGCAAAGCGCCAGACGCCGCTCGCGGCTTCGCAAGGCCTGGATTCAATGCTCGCGGCCAAGATTTAGGAGATTCGAACTCCCATAGAAAAAGTCCCTTACCGTTGCTGGAGGTACTCTTCGATGATTTCTGCTTTGCGGGCGAGGTACGGAATATGACGCTCGGTGACTTCCACAAATCGGGCGATCACCTTCATGTGCTGCTGAAACTCCTCGCTGAATTTTTTGTGCTCTTGGTCGCGCCACGTTTTTCCCAGAGCTGCGAGTTGGTTGTTGAGCATCGTCAGCCGTTCCTGGACGTCGCGATTGAACTTCTTCAAGTTCCCGGCAAACCGGCGAAGTTCTTCCGGGTCAACGATGGCTTGGGGCATGGCGTGCCTCGCGGAAAACGATGTTGGTTCTGATGGAAATACGGTCGGGGCCGACCGCCCCGCGATCACCTAATGCGGTACAACCGCAACCGAATGGGCGACGCCGACTTGTGAACGGTCCGCTCCCGTTGGTCGCTAATAGGCGCGCACCATGCGCGGAAGTTGCAGAGTAAGACTGTCAATTCTTATTGTACACATCGAGAGTCAACTACTTCTACCCTGAAAGATCGTTGGGATATCTGCAAAGTTAGCGAGTTGTTAGCGGGCGGTCGTTTGTTTGGTTGAGACGGCCGCGGCTCGGCCGACAGTCCTGGCAGTTGGCTACGGGTTATGCGAGGCCAGAAATCGCTTTTCTGCGACGTGCGGCGACGCCGACTGCACGAGGCGGGTGGGTTGCGTTCCCCCGGATAGCTAGCCAAGGGAGGCGTCGGCTTACACCTCCCGGACGAAAGGCCAGCAAGGGGCCAGCTTCCGACTTGGCATTTCTCCTGGCGGCCGGAAGGCGTGGGCGTGCATTTTGCATTGCCGTCGGCTATAATAGGAATCCCACGTATGAGTTGATTACCCACCACAATACACACGCCCCCCGTCGGCGACGAGAAAACACCGGCGATCGTTGGATCGGTCATTCTCCGCCGAAGGGTTCCCACCTTACTTGGTCCGGATGGAGTCCCTGCCATGAAATCCCGCAAGTTCGTGTCGTCTGTTGTTCTTGGGCTTCTCTCGATTGGTTGCGTGGCATCGCTGCCGCTTGGGGCTTCGGCCGACGAGGTCGCGATGAAGACTCAGAGTTGGGAAAACAACGATCAGGCCTTCGAGGAGTTTGCCAAGACGATTCAGGATCGCAACCCACGCAACTTGCTGGCCCGACGCGACGTGGCGTTTTGGGTCGACGGGCACCCACAACGCGGCTATCCCTTTCTGGGACTGGCCGACGGTCAGGCGGGGGCTCGGGGAGGCGAGGGGCGGGTGTTTATCGGTGGCAAGCCGACCGTGATCGCCTTCTACTTGGGCCAACCCAAGCCGGTCTCCGAGGTTGGCCTCTATACGTTCAATGTCGACATGAGGGCGAACCAGGATTTCGAGGTTCGTTTTGCCAACAACGCGACCAACCCCGGCCAGAAGCCGAGCTTCAGCAGTCAACCGGTGCTCAGCAGCGGCGACACGGTGATCGGTCCCAACCACGGCGGGTTCCATACGCGACTGGTCCGCGACGACGGCCAACCGCTGGTCGAAGGTCTGGCCGATTGGGTCGAGTTCCGCATCTGGCCGACCTATCCGGTTTCGGCGGGCACTCCAGCCCACAGCAACGAACCGACCGGTGCGTCGTGCTACATCGAGCTGGAAGTGTTCGGCGAAAAAGACGACGCCGTTTATCCCACCGCAGAAGAACTCGCGCACCGCGAGTTGGTTCGCAACACGCCCAATCATCCGGAGTTCGTCGAGCGGCCCACCTGGTTCGAGACGGTGGTGGCCAATCGCGAAGCCATTCTCCGCTGGGAGATGCTGCAAGACAAGCTGGCCATGTTCGACTCGCCCGTGCAACTGGGGCCCTGGTACGTGTTGGGACCGTTGCCGCGAAATCATCAGGTGACCAAGCAACTCTACGAAGCCCGGCAAATCGATGTCGACGAAAAATATACCCTGGAAGATGGCCGTACGCTTGCGTGGCAACAGTGCGACGAGCTGACCGACTGGCAGTTGCACGAGATCGAAGGGATCGACAGCGGGCAGGTCGTTTTGTTGTGTCGTGCGATGACCTGCACCCGGTCGGTGGGGCGAAACGAATTTTCGATCACGGCCACCGGCGACAGCGGCCGGCTTTTGTTGCTTCCCGAACGCCGTGGGTTGGCCGTCCATCGACCCGTCACGTTGACGAACAGCGATTCCGAACTCCAGTTGTCGGCCGGCGCGTACCAGTTGCTCATGCAGCTCGACGGCACCGCCTCGGGAGTGAACCGTTTCTGGTTTCAGCCGCAACCGTGGTCCGCTGGACCGGGGGCCGGTAGCGAAGGTGCCCGACAGGGCCGCCGGCGTGGATTGATGTGGAACGTCTTCCGGAAGTTCGAAGATCCCGACATCCAAGCGAAGATCCGTTGGGAAGTGGCCGATCGGATTTGGGAGTCGACTGATCGTCGTAACGTTCAGGACTGGTATCCTGAACATACCGACGACTTCATTCGCCCGCGTTACGCCAGGGCCATTCAACTTCGGCTGCAACGAATGCGTGAGGAGCTTGCCGGCGAGGAGGGCATCGTTGTTCGGGCGGCGTCCGAGTACCGCGATTCGATTGAGACGTTTGCCAATGCCGCGCACGATGCGAATTACTTCGCGGCCTTGTCGAATGTCGAGATACACGCCAAGTATCAACAGGTGTGTGCGTTGGACGACGCGGTCGCCCTGTTGAGCAAGACGTGGTCGATGCGTTTGTCGGTCGAAGACCAGAGCAAGACGTTTGCCGATCGCTATCCGAATGCCACAGAATACCTCGCCCGAATCGACGCCCTCGAACAAAAAGCCCACGACGTTCTCAAGCGACTCCTGCAGAACGACGCGACTGCCGTCGCCGAGAGCATTGCCCTGAACAGCGCGATGGAAACGGCCAATCAGGAAATCCTTTTGAGCAACCCGTTGCTGTCGTTCGACAAGCTGCTGCTCGTGCAGGGAGGCACCGGCTTCGCTTCCAATTGGGGTGGACCAAACCGGCTGGGCAATCGGATCGTAACGCTTTCGCCCGTGAAACCCGATGGTACGTTGACCACGGTCTACGAGGGATCGGTTAGCGACATGGATCTGCATTGGGATGCTCAGCGGCTGCTTTTCTCGGACGGGCGCAACATTCACGAAATCGGCATCGATGGCCAGGGACTACGCCGCATAACGCCCGACGACGGCCTCATGCGTTACGACGGCTGCTATCTACCCAACGGCCAGATCGTGTTCGTCTCGAACGCGTGCGAACAGGCTGTGCCCTGCACGGGCGGGGCCAACGTGGGCAACATGCACTTGATGAATGCCGACGGCTCGGATGAACACCGCATCACCTTCGACCAGGACCACAACTGGAATCCCACGGTGATGCACGACGGCCGCATCCTTTACACCCGCTGGGAATACACCGACACGCCGCACTATTTTACCCGGCTGCTGTTCCGCATGAATCCCGATGGTTCCGGGCAGATGGAGTATTACGGCAGCAATTCCTATTGGCCGAACTCGATGTATTGGCCGCGACAGATCCCCGGTCATCCGACCATGTTCAGTTGCATTGTCTCGGGGCACCACGGAGTGAGCCGTTCGGGCGAGATCGTGTTGTTGGACCCGGCTAAGGGACGCCACGAGGCCGACGGTGCCGTGCAAAAGATCCCCGGCTACGGCAAGAAGGTCGAGCCGATCATCAAAGACCAACTGGTCACCGACGTCTGGCCTAAGTTTGCCGCCCCCTATCCGTTGGCCGAGTCGGGCAGCAACCGGGGTGCCGGGAAGTACTTCCTGGCGTGCATCCAGCGCGACGAGATGTCGAGCTGGGAACTTTGCCTAGTCGATGTCTACGATAACGTTACGCCGATCCTCAGCGGCGGTTTCATGACACCGATTCCCGTGGTGCAGCGGCCCATGCCCCCGGTCATTCCGTCGTTGCGCGATCCTAAGGAACGCGAGGCCACGGTTTACATTGCCGACATTTATCAAGGTCCCGGGCTGGCCGGCTATCCTCGCGGCTCGATCAAAAAGCTGCGGATCGGATCGCACCATTACCGTTATGCCGGCAACGGCGATACCAGCGCGTCGTCGCACGAAGGCGGCTGGGACGTGAAGAAGATCCTCGGCACCGTGCCGGTCAACGACGACGGTTCCGTGCTTTTCAAAGTTCCGGCCAACACGCCGATCTTCGTGCAACCGTTGGACGAAGAAGGCAAGGCCCAACAACTCATGCGAAGCTGGTTCGCGGCCATGCCGGGCGAAACCCTTTCGTGTATCGGGTGCCACGAAAAACAAAACGATGTGCCGCCGAGCAAGTACACCACGGCGGCCAACGGCCAGCGGGCGTCGCGGATCAAACCCTGGTTCGGGCCGACGCGCGGTTTCAGCTTCGACCGCGAGGTGCAGCCCGTGTTGGACAGCCGTTGCGTGGGTTGTCATAACGACAAACCTTGCCGGCTGGGTGATCAGGAGATTGCCACAATGGATCTGCGTGCCAAGCGGTTTCACGAAGGGTTCGAGGGCAACTACAGCCCAGCCTACATGGCGCTGCAACAGTACGTGCGCCGGGCTGGTTTCGAGTCGGACTACCACATGACCCCGCCGGCCGAATACGAGGCCGACTCGAGCATGCTGGTCCGGCTGTTGAAGAAGGGCCACTACAACGTGAAGCTTACGCCCGACGAGTGGCAACGGCTCTATACCTGGATCGACTTCAATCTTCCGTATCCGGCCAATTGGCGCGAGAGCCATCGTCCGCCGCGCGACGACCAGGTGGAGCGCCGGGCGAAGTACAAGGAACTGTTCGCAGGAATCGAGGATCGCGACGAGGATCCGTTGCCGTTGCCGCCGATTGCGAAGTTCGAGCCGCCCATGCCTCGCGCCGACAAGCCGCAGCCCGTGGCACTGGCCGACTGGCCGATTCCCGAAGACAAGGCGCTTTCCATGCAGCAAGGTGCCGGTTTGCCCGTCGAGCGGGAATTGGACCTCGGCGACGGGGTGAAGATGCGGTTCGTGCTCATTCCGGCCGGTAAGTTCGTGATGGGTGATGCGAGCGGTTTCGCCGACGAAGAGGCGGAAACTGTGGTAACCATCGACCGGCCGTTTTACCTGGGCACGTTCGAGGTGACCAACGAGCAATATGCTCGATTCGATCCGCAGCACGACAGCGGCTACATCGACGGTTTCTTCAAAGACCGTACGACTCGCGGCACGCCGATCAACCGGCCCGAACTGCCCGTGGTGCGGATCTCCTGGAACCAGGCTATCTCGTTCAGCCACTGGCTCTCCACGCGATCGGGCATGAACTGCACACTGCCGACCGAAGCCCAGTGGGAATGGGCCTGCCGGGCAGGAACCGCCACGACCTTCTCGGGGGGCGACTACGCAGCCGGTATGAAGGCCTTTGCCAATGTGGCCGACCGCCAGGGTGCCCGACAGAATTACGGTCGAGCCGAGCCGGGCTACGACGACGGCGTGGCACTGCTTAGTGCCGGTGGCCGTTATGCGGCCAACCGCTGGGGCTTGCACGACATGCACGGCAACGTGGCCGAGTGGTGTCGCACGACGTATCGTCCGTATCCTTACGATTCAGGCGACGGCCGCGATGCAGCGGAGCCCAACGGCCTGAAGGTCGTCCGCGGTGGTTCCTGGGCGGCCAAGTTGAAGTATGCCACCAGTGCCGCCCGTTGGCGCTACCAACCACACCAGCCGATGCACAATGTGGGCTTCCGCGTGGTGATCGAGATCGACCCCAACAACGCGGTGGCGGCGAAGAAGTGAGACCACTGGGGACGCAGAAACGGGGCTGGCCGCTTTGCTCGTTCCCACGCTGCGGCGTGGGAACGCACGGTCCGATGCTTCGCGTCGAGAATCACTGAGAATAGCGCCTACTTGTGTTTCGCAGATGCTGTAGTACTATTGCGTCCTGCATTGCTTGTGGAACGAGGGCGACCAACGGGAGCCCGGTTTTCCGGGCCAGAACGCAATGAAGTGTTCCACAATCAACCCAGGAACCAATAACCTCAAAGATCGTTAAGTTTTTCACGAAGATTAGCGACGCACGGGAGCGGGTTCCTGCTTCGGTGCGGTAGCACCGGTTTGGTTGGCGGCCCTGCCGCCCTGTGAAAAATTGGTGACACTTCAGCCAAGTGGCCCAAAGGTCACCCCCCCGGTCTTTCGATTTTTTGATCGTGGAAACACGAAAGGGCGAAAGAAGAGAAGGATGATCGTGGCTGCTTCTCTCTTCGCGCCTTTGCCCTTTCGTGTTTTCGCGGCTCTTTGGAAGTCGTCTTGGTTTTTCCGTGCCGCGCACTCTTCATTTGCGGAAGTATTGCCAACCACCAATATTTCACAGCCTCTGCAGTGTGGAAATCAGATAAGCAGCGAGCGTGTCGCAGACTTCCCATCTTCGCGCAAGGAACGGTAATTACCTCGAAAGAGGAAATTCTCTGTTGCTTTGCGCGGGGTATCTTCGGCACACCGCGGAAAACCGGAAAAATCCCTGCAACTGTCGCGGCCAGACGACCGATATACCTAGCGTGTGCTCCCACGTCGGCCCTGCGCGGCCTCGAGGGGCTGCTCAAACACCACTCCGCTGCCACCCAAAGGATGGGTGGTTGCGTTTCGAAGCGTTGCCATGGCAAGGTGCCGAGTGGGTGTGTTGGGCAAGCGAAAAGACCCACGCGCAGGCAGCGTTGGGCCCATTGGTTCATCTGTCCAGGAGCCCGAGAATGCAAGTTAAAGTGTACATTCCCAAGTTGGTGGAAGTCCCCAGCGAATATCTGCCGGCCTTGGCCAAGCGGGCCGCCGACAGCCTCGGCGAGCGCGCCGGCGACGTTTCGGCTACCCGCGGGCATCTCGTCCGCCAAGCCGTTCAAGATGGCCTGTTGCGGGAGTTTGATCACCTGCTCGGCGACGATGGTACGGTCGATCTGGTGTGTGATCCCGGCATGGAAATTCCGCTCGAGCTGGAAAACAAGACGCTCAGTCTCGTCGAATTGCTTGAGGCTCTGCAAGTGAAGCGGGCTTGGAGCGACGTGTCGACGGCCTCCGAAGCCGCCTGATCAGGGCGTTGGGATTGGTCGGAGCAGTGTGAGCGTTGGTCCTGGGGCGAGCCGGCCGTGCGTCCGTGTGGGGCGCGGTGCCATCGCCGTGGTCCGGCGCTGCAACAATCTGTCTGACCGACAAGTGTGTCAAGCCTTATGGCGGCATGCCCACGTTTTCTGAGGCATCGGGGAAGAGTGGGCCGGAGTTCGACGTGTGAGTCGGATTTTCCAGGCCGAATTCGCCCATGCGTGGTTGAAGTGCCTTGGGGATCCATTCCAGAAGGAAGATGGTGAAATGTCTGCCATCTTCAGCGCCCCTAGTGTAGAGGGAGCCCTGTGGCTGCAATGCCCGATAAACTCGACCTGAAGCGGCTCTTTGGACGGGAGGCTGCGCCGAAACCGGCAGATGCGGGCACAAGGGAGGCTGCGGCCAAGAGCACCGCCGTAGCTAAGAACACCGCCACGAAACCTCCATGGAGAGTGGTGGCTGCCGATGGCTCCACCCGGGTCGCCGAGAGTTGGCCGCTGGCGTTGGACGAAGAATCGGAGAGCCTGGCGGCGGACGATACCGACACGCTCGGCCCGGTATCGCAGGGCAAGATTGCCATGCCGGTGCCGACGACCGAACTTTCTGGATGGTTTACGCCGAAGAAGCCACAACCTTCGGCTGCCGCTCCCGCTTCGGCTCCCCAGAGCAATCCTTTGGGGGAACTTGTCGGCGACCGAAGCCCAGCGTTGCCGCGGCCTCGACCGCGTCCCATCGACCGTCCCGCTCCCCGACCGGCGACGAACGAGGCGATTGCCGCCCCGCGCAGCAGGGGGTGCGATCGTCATCTCGATGTCCATCTTGCGCGGCTCATCGAGGCGTGGCCCCATCTGTCCGTTGGCATTCGTGCCGCGATCAAAGCGCTTGTCGATTCGTCGATGAACGCATCTGACTGACACCCGGCGTCTTGCGATCGGGTTTCTACCGCCTCGGAAAATCGTCTCTCGCGACGATACTTCAGCCCTTCTGCTGCGCGCGTTTGTTCGGTACGTGCGGGTCGCACCTCCTGTCCGGCATGTTCCGGATTTAGCGGCTGTATGGCACGGCCGTGAATTGGCGCATGTCGGTTGCGGTTTATCCGATGTCTGATTGTAGGCCCTATCCGGCGCATAGGGGATCTGGCGAGGCTGTCGATTTCGCGGGAAGGGTCCCTGGTTACGTTCATGGCCATCGCCATGCCTCCATGGATAGGGTAATTCGGCCGAGGCGAGGAGGTAGGCGGAAGATGGCAAGAATGAAGCTGGCAAAGTGCGCCGGAATGGGGCTCGAAGGCAAGCGTTGAAGCTGGCCTGCTAGCCGACCTCAATGGCGGGAACAATCGGAAGACTTCTGGGATGGCTGTCCATTCCGGAGCGGTGTAGGTGGCAGGTGAGGCTATCACGACGAGGCAACGCGAATGCAGTGGTTTCCCGAATCAAACGATAGCGAACATCGAGGAACGCCAGGGGCAAAAGGTCCGGCGGAGCCGAGCTGTGCGCGTACCGTGCGGACCGATTCGCCGCACTCGAAGGGCCATCGAGCGATGGACCTCCGCAGCGAAGCGGCCGCCGACTTGATCGGCGGGATGGGAGTTCGTGTGGCGCGGCCACGGCCCGTTGCGCCCCCGCCGCCCATGGAAACGCCCGCCGACGTGTTTCAGCAGTTGCAGCCCCGCGAGACAGTTTCATCGTGGCAAGGGGGCGAACCGGTGGTTGCCACCGTAGTCGACGAGACTCGGCCAGAACGTCCTCCGGCAAATACTAGTTCGCTGTGGACACAACGCGGCCTGGTGGCCTGCATGTCGGCGTCTGCCGTAGCCGTCTTGTTGCTGATGTTGGCGATGGCGCTCGGGTATTGGCAAGTATCGAACCGCTTGGCCGAGGAAACGCGACGTCGAGTGCAAGCGGAGCAAGCCAGCCAGCAAACCTTGAGCTTGGCTCGACGCAATGCCATGCGCGTGCGCCGCGAACAGCTCGAAACTCAGAAGGCCTTGAAGGCCAAGCGACGGGCCGAATTGCAGGCCCAGGCTGCCAATTCTCGCCGCGTTGTGGCCGAGTCGGCGGATCGTTATCGGGTGGATCACGATCGCAAGACCGTTCAGCGCGAAGCCTACGCGGCCATGGTGCGGCAACTGACCGACGAGTCGCGACGCTTGCTGGCGAGCCATCCGCAACGAAGCCTGTTTCTGGCCTCCGAGGCGCTGCGAGCCCGTGTGCAAAACGGCTTGGAACCCGATCCCCTCACCGAACAAATTCTTCGCGATGCCCTGGTCTTGGCGGGTGAACCGGGCCTTCAGGGGCATCACGGATCGGTGCAAGCCGCCGTGGTAACGCCCGACGGCCAGCGTCTGATTACCGCCGGGTGTGATCGCACGGTACGCATTTGGAATATTCAGTCGCACGAATTCAACACGAAGCCGTTGGTTCTTAAGGGCCACGATGATGTCGTGACCGCCCTGGCCGTGAGTCCCGATGGGCGATGGTTGGTCTCCGCCGGTTTCGATGCCAAGGTGATCCTCTGGGACCTCGAGGCCGAAGATATCACGGCGGCACCCCGGCTGCTCACAGGGCATCGCGAGCAGGTCAACGCCTTGGCGTTCAGTGCCGACGGTCGTTACCTGGTCAGTGGCGGTGGGGGACCGGGGGGCGACGACTATGCGGCACGAATTTGGGATCTTTCGGCCGACGACCCGGCCGCTCACCCGGGTGTTTTGCGCGGTCACACCGCACCGATTTTGTCCGTGACAATCAGCCCGAACGGACGCTGGGTTGCCACCGCCGGCGAGGATGCAGTCATCCGGCTTTGGCACTTGCAGGCGCGGTGGCCCGCGGCCGAGCAGATTGTCTTGCGTGGTCACGAGGCAAGGGTAAGCGCCTTGGCCGTGACTCCCGATAGCCACTGGTTAATTTCGGGCAGCTACGATAGCAGTGTGCGGCTATGGAATCTTGAGAGCCAGGATCCGGCCGACGGGTCGCGAATACTGGCGGGACACGAAGGCTGGGTGAGCACGGTGGCCGTCAGTCCCGATGGCTACACCCTAGCCACGGGAAGCTTCGACAAATCGGTACGGCTTTGGGATCTGGCGTCGGACGATCCGGCACGCAGTTCGCACGTGCTCGAGGGACACACCGGAGGAATCCGATCGTTGGCCTTCAGTCCGGATGGGCGTTGGTTGGCAACCGGGAGTATCGACCGTACGGCACGTTTGTGGGATCTTGCAACCCGCGACTCGTCGCCGCCGGCCTCCACGGTTTTGCGCGGCCATGACGGTCCGGTGAACGCAATCGTCATCAGTCCCGGCGGTCGTTGGATCGCCACCGGTAGCGGCGAATTGTATGGTGGTAGCGACCAGACCGTGCGATTGTGGGATCTGCAACTGGAGTCGCTTCTCGAAACCGCACGTCTGCGGACTGCCAGTGAGCTGAGCGAAACACAACGCAAAGAGTTGCTGTTGGGTGCGGCCCGACGTAGCGCACAGCAGCACTAATCACTAGGCAAAAGTTAATTGTGCTTTGTCATGTGGGTTGGGTGCCATGCCCACGCTTGCGTGGCCATGGCACCCGCACATCCAAGGTGGACAAAGCACTAGTAGCGAAACACTCCCGGCAATCCACCTCCCGGCGGGTTGACGTTTTTGAGTGAGAGTTCCGCGAATGCTCGGTCTCATCGCGATCTGCGCGGGCGCTTGCTGGTAAACGCTACCGAGAGAGCGAGCGATGCTGCGGCCTTTGGTGTTGGGCAGCAAGCGGGTTGAGATGGGGGTGCTTCAGGGATGAAGCGGGCTCGGCGGCCCATCGTTGCGATAGCCCATCGAGCGGTCCCCGGCGGTCGCGGCAACTGCAGACGACGATTTCGCCCGCCAAAGTACAAACCGCAACAAAAGCTAGGGCGATGATAGCGCTCATGTTTTCCGGGCGGGGTGAAGTGCGTGGGCCACAGGTTGTCACACGTTGGCTCAGGCACTGTCATCGACCGTTTGCCGATCTTCCCTTGATGCCCAAATCCGCAGGCTGTTCTGCCTTCGCTAAGCGGAAAAAACGGTTCAGCCCGGTATCTTTCGCCACGCGGAATAATGCGGCCTCGTGCTTCGTCGGATTTCGATGGCAGGATTGGAGCGGACATCGATCGCCAGACGGATTGGGCTCCAGTGACGGCTTGTCCGTCACTTCCGAAGCAAGAGCAGGCAAGCTGCCCGTGGTACCAGGCAATCGATAGGTGACGGTGCACCAGCGACCAAGTCGCTCACGATTCCTGCCCGGTCGTCATTGCTCGGCGTTCTGCCCGTGCTTGAAGAATCTGGATGTCTAGTTCGGTTTCGATCTTGTGGGCCCAGTGGTCGAGCTTCACGCACCACTCTTGGGCCTTTTTGTCGTGCAGATGCAGATCGTCGACTTGGTTTTCGCGAGCCCGGTTGGCCATCGACCGCATGATGGCGGCGAGATCGAAGAGGCGGAGGGCGAGTTGGTCGAGTTTTTCCGCGTTGTACGGTTGAAGTGTCATGGGTTCTGTGGGTTAAAACGCACGAAAAAACGTTCAATACTTTAGGTTGTATGATAGGCATTAGTCGGCGTGTTGTCCAGTAAATCTACGGCAATACCCACGATAATGGGCTGTATATCGCAGGAACGTCAGCGTGGAGTGGACTAAAATGGTCAAAACTTTGTATAGAATTATGTACTGAAAGTGCTATGATGAGTCGCGTTGGTTGAGTGTGAACTCGCTCACGCGACAGGACGCAGGTCGGCAGAGCCGCCAAACAAACGGTGCTACCGCGTCCGGGTAAGACCCCGCTTTCGTTGGTCGCTAGTCGTCAAAGCGTCACACGGTCTTTGATATCGAAAGTACAGTTTCGTGTTGGGATTGGGATAAGAAATTGCAGGGAGTTTTGTCATGATTCCAGAAGCCGTGGTGACACGAATCCGTGCGTTGCTGACGCAGGGGGAGTTGTCGCAGAGAAAGATTGCCGTGCAGACCGGGGTCAGCCGCGGAACGGTCAACGCGATTGCGCAGGGAAAACGTCCCGAGGGGGCCGTTCGGCGCCAGCGTCAACACCGCGACTTCGTCCCTCCCGGCGGACTCCCGCGACGCTGTCCTAGTTGCGGTGCCCTGGTGCAGATGCCCTGCTTGGCCTGTCAGTTGCGGGCGATGAAGCGTCGGCAGCCGCAAACGATGCAGCGCAGAGTCGTTGCCTGAGAGAGTCGTGCGAACCCAAGGATTCGAGATGCCCGATGGCCAAACAGTAATGGCCAATGAAGCAACAAGTACCAATGACCAACAGTGGTGCTGAATCCACCAGTTGGCAGCGGAAAAAGGGTCATTGCGATCTGGGTATTGATCATGCCCGCAGGTGACAGCCAACTCGCCCGGAGAAGTTATTGATGCTTGCATTGAAAATGATCCGCTTCGGGAAGCCGAGCGCCTGGAATCCCAGGCTCCCGTTGGTCGCCTTCCGCTCATTATCGGGCCCTGCATTGCCTGTGGAACGAGGGCGACCAACGGGAGCCCGGTTTCCCGGGACAGGACGCAAGGAAGTGTTCCACAATCAACCACGGAACCAATAGTTATGCAAGCGTCAATAATGCGGCGCTAGCGATACGGCGTGGGTTCCATGCCGCAGATGTATTGTCGCCAGCCGTCCATGTGCTCCTTGCAGAGGCTGTTTTCCCGCACAATCTCGGTTTCCATGTCGTGGTCGGCGTCGGGCAGCGTGACGCGCACTTTCAACCGGCCGTTGGGCAAATAGCGGAAGTAGACGTCGATCGGTGATTTGGCCGGGAGGTTCGGCGGAAGATCGCGGACCGTGCACTTGCCGATTTGGGTACAATCGTCGGCCGAGGGGCTCTCGCCTTCGACGATTTGGACCAGAATCGAACGCTGGCTCTGCTTCGACGTCCGGAAGGTTCGCTTGGCCGTGACCGGCAACGGCGTGTTGCGGGGAATGAGAATCCCGTTGCGCCGCCGCTTGGTCAGCGGGTCGGTTCCCACGACGCCCAGGCTGTGGGAGTTGACGTTCTTGATCGTAAACGAAGACGGTTTGCCTTGGCTTTCGGCCAGAATCAGTCCGGCACGCAGCGCGGCGCCGTGAGCCACGGCTTCGTCGGCCGCTACCGATGAATCGGGCTCCTTGCCCGAGAGATCGCGAAGCATCGTCTTGACCATGGGCATGCGGGTGGAACCGCCGACCAGCAGCACACGTTCCACGTCTTGCCACTGGAGGCCGGCCGCCTTGAGCGTTTGCTCGGCGGTAAATCGGGTGCGGTCGAGCAGGTCTTGGGTGGCTTCTTCGAACTGTTGACGGCCGATCTCGATCCGCGACGAGCGGCCCTTGTAGTCGCAAGCGACGGTGGCCTTTTGCCGGGCCGACAGTGTACGCTTGGCGTCTTCGCATTCACGCCACAGCTTGCCCACCGTGCTGGGGTCTTCTCGCGGGTCCATGTAGTGTTCGCGAATGAAGCCTTCGGCCACGAGGTCGAGCAGGCGCTGATCCCAGTCGTAGCCACCCAGCCGGACGTCGCCGTCGGTTGCCAGGGCGACGAACTCCGTGCCGCGGATTTCCATGACGGTCACGTCGAAGGTCCCGCCGCCGAGATCGTAAACGAGGATCCGGCGGGGTTCGTCGGTGCTGCCCGCCTTGTTGAGGAACCCTTGCTGAAAACCAAACGCCACGGCGGCTGCCGTGGGCTCGTTGATAATGTCCAACACCTCGAAGCCGGCCATGTAGCCAGCGTCTTGGGTCGCCTTGCGGCGGACTTCGTCGAAGTAGGCCGGCACGGTGACAACGACTTTCGTAAACGGACCGATCTGCGCCGTGGCGTCGAGGCGAAGCTTGTTGAGGATCCAGGCTTCGATGACCTCGGGCGGGTACTGCTTGCCTTCGAGGATCTTTCGAAACACCCGATGGCCCATATCGCGCTTGGAGCATTCGGCGACCAGCTCGGCCTCGGTGCTCATGGCCTTCAGGGCCTCTTTGCCGACGACCGTATTGTTGCCTTCGAAGAGTACCACACTCGGGGTAACGCGATCGCCTTCGGTGTTCGACAGGGTCACCGGTTGGCCACGGTCGTCGAGTCGTGCTACGACGGAGAAGGTCGTGCCTAGGTCGATGCCGACGGCCGGGATTTTCGCAGCGGTCATATCAGTTTCCGTAACGCTCATGCTTTGCAGGATAAGAATAATTCATTTTGTCTCAACCAATGGTAACTGTCCACCGGGTCGCCGGCCGAGAGGTGCCGTTGTACCGAGCGAAATCGCCGCAGCCCTTATTGATGCTTGCATTGAAAATGATCCGCTTCGGAAAGCCGAACGCCTGGAAACCCAGGCTCCCGTTGGTCGCCTTCCGCTCACAAGCGTCAATAGATGCTTCTGCTTTCGATCGCTGCCGACTTCCCGGCTTGCGGCATGTCGGCACAGAGTTTACCAGGGTACGGGGTTTACCGCGGTGCGGGGTCTACCACGGTGCGGGAAACGATTCGGGTTTCAGGATGTGCAGCACGAGGTACCCTAGCCCCAATCCCATGGCAGCCGAGAGAATGTAGCCGACGACAAGGACTGTCCAGCGTATCGCCTCTCGGTCGGGTGCCTCGGGGGCCACTTTCACCCGGGGGGCCGATGTGTGGTGCTCAGTGGGTGTCGATTGAGACGGGGCCGGTGGAGGCGGGGAAGACACGGGGACTGAGACTGCCGTAGGGACGCTTCCCGTGGCTTGGCCCATGGACGCCTGCGCAACGGGTGCCCGCGTGTTGGCCGCTTGGCTAGCCGACGCCTGGGCAGTGGGTACTTGAGCCGTGGGTACTTGTGCAGTGGGTATCTGGGTGGTCGGGGGTTGATTGATCGGGACCAGGCCAGCCGGGTCGGCCGATTGGGCCGCGCTGCCGCCCTTGGCTGCGGGCACGGCGAGTACCTCGTCGATCAGGGCGTCGAACCGGTTGAATCCAGCGGCCTGTTCCACAGCGGGCCTCCATTGGGCGATGCCCGAGTGGGATAGACCGGTTGCCCGTTCTATGTCGAGCCGCGCTTCCTGGTGGGTTCCCGGCACTACCGCCTGCACACTCAGCCGGCCGTTAGCGGCGTACTCGAAGGTCACTTCGACGGGCCAGCCTTTGGACAGCCCGGCCGGCAAATCGCGGATCGCCGTGCGGCCGATGGCCGTGCATTCTTCCGGCAACGAACTTTCGCCTTCGAGCACCTGCAGTACGATCGACCGTTGGTTCTCCATCTTTGTCACAAAACGTTCGGTGACCTTGGCCGGCAGCGACGTGTTGCGCGGAATCAGGATGACGTTTGTCTTGCGCATCGTTCCCTGATCGATGCCTTCGACACCCAGGCTGTGGGAGTTGACATTGGTCACTTCAAAGGCCGGAGCCTTGCCGTCGTTGCTGAGCTTGTCGAGCAGGTAATGGGCGTACAGAGCCGCACCCCGGGCAACCGCTTCGTCGGGATTGACTGTGCGGTCGGGCGTGATTCCCGTCATTTCGCAGAGCATCGACGTGACCATGGGCATTCGCGTTGCCCCGCCCACCAGCAGAACGCGCGAGACATCGCTCCACCGGAGGTTGGCCGCTGCGATCAACTGCCGCGTGGTATAGGCGGTGCGCTGTAGCAGGTCGGCCGCCATCTCTTCGAACTGTTCGCGCGTGAGTTGCAGGTCGAGCGATTTGCCCTCGTGGTCGAAACGAATAGTCGTGCGTGTTCGGGCACTCAGTGTGAGTTTTGCTTCAATGGCCACGGTGTAAAGTCGTGCCAGTCCGCCCGGATCGTGGCGGGGATCGATGCCATGGGCCTGGACGAAATGCTCGGCGATGTGGTTCACCAGCCGATTGTCCCAGTCGTGTCCGCCGAGCTGCACGTCGCCATCGGTGGCAATCGTATGCACATTGCCCGACGAGAGGCGTAGGAGTGTGGCGTCGAAGGTACCGCCGCCCAGGTCGTAGACCAACACGGTCATTTCCTGCTTGGGTTCGCCTTGGCGCGAGAGGTAGCCTAAGGCCTCGCCATAGGAAAGGGCGGCGGCCGTGGGTTCGTTGACAATGTCCAATACCCGAAGGCCGGCCATCTCGCCAGCGTCGGCCGTGGCTTTGCGGCGTGGTTCGTCGAAGTAGGCTGGCACGGTGATAACCACCCGCGCGCTATCGCCGACACGACGGACCACGTCGTTGCGGAGTTTACGGAGGATGCAGGCCTGGATGACCTCGGGCGGGAGGAACTTGCCGTGGATCGGATGACTGTAGGCCGGCGCGCCCATGTCGCGCTTCACCCATTCGGCGACCAGATCGGGGTGCACAGCCGTGGCGCTACGTGCGTCCTTGCCGACAACCACTTCGTTGTCGTTGAACATCACGATGCTAGGCGTGAGCAGGTCGCCCTCGCTGTTGGAGACCATGGTCGTACGCCCGGAGTCGTCCACCCACGCCACGGCGGAGTTGGTGGTTCCCAGATCGATCCCAATAGCTGCTTCGCGTGCCATAAATCGAGAAGACCAGTAGTGTTCCGGACGATAGGGAAGGGCAGGTCGAAAAACTCAAGTATACCGCGCCAGGAGGCCCTTCTCAAGCTGCAAACTGGGGGGCAAAGCGGGGTTGCAAAGTGGACTGTGAGGCGACTTTTCGGTGGGGTGATGCGACCGAAGTGGTTTGGTTTTTCAGCGCCATCCCCTCTGTGTGGTGGCGAGTGCGGTTTGCGGGGCCGCCGGGGACGATGGCAAATCGCCTGCCACTTCCTCATTGGTTCGGCTGTGAATTGACGGGCCCCTAGGGCAAACGGTTGTGAGAGATTTCGAGCGACATGACGGTCGTGAGGTGATTGATTTTAAGGAGTGGATTTGGGGGGATTTAATAGGGGTCTTGTACCCAATGGCGTGTGCCACAAAAAATCTTACATCTTTTGGATATCTTTTCATTGACGCCATTTTACGTGTGTAGGATAATCATGTCGGTTGGAGTTGCTTATCAATGCCCTTTTCTGGGAGACGAAACGTGAGACGCACTGTGGCTATTGGTGTTCTGGTCTTTGTTTTCGTCGCCACGAGTATAGTCCGGGCCGAGGTGATTCTCTACGACGGTTTTCCTACCAGCGGAACGAGTTCGTATAACGGCACCGCAGGCGACAGGAACGCGAGCACCGACCTCCAGAACCAAAATGCGGCGCACGCAAGCATGGTGGGTTTCGATGCCGGTAATCCGTGGAGCAGCGGCACGGCGACCATCAACGTCGACACGCGAACCCTCCTTCATCCGTTCCTGGATGAGCAGGCCGGCATGGTGCGCTATGACTACGAAGGCAGTTTTTTAGACGGTCGAAGTCTTACCCGCAATGTCGTACGTAGTGCTACCAACTACAGCCAATATTACGTTAGTGGTTTGATGCTCACTAAGGACAATTTCAGCATGCGCACGGACAGTTATGTGTACACCCAGCTTGGCGACTCGTCCTACGCGGCTGGCGTGCAATGGGGATTTGCCGGCGACGGTACGGAACTCGACGCCTACGTCCAATATCGTGACGCGGACGGCACCACCAAACGCGCGATTATTGCGAACGGCGTCAGCACAGGCGATCCTACAAGCATCGCAAACCTCTTCGTAATCAAGCTTTCCGAAGGTGGGGGCACAGGCGACGACACGATCGAAGTGTGGTACAACCCGACAAGCATCAGCAGCGAGGCGGCTGCCGGTACGCCCGTATTTACCGACACGACCACCAACGTGCTCGACGAATCGACGCAGCGGATCACCAAGTTGCGGCTCGGCTTTATCCAATTCACGTCCGAAGCCTCTTCCTATAGCGATGAAATTCGCATGGCAAGCAGTTGGGAAGAGGGTGTGTTGGGGGTTGTTCCCGAACCGTCTTCCTTCGTCCTGTTGGTTTCTTCCGGCTTGCTGGGGCTTCTATTCCTGGGCCGGCGACATCGAAAGCCTTGATGGCATCGGCGCTCGGGTGGCGATTTGACTCACTCAAACTGAAAGTGTCTGGCGAAGCGCACTGCGTTAACTAAAGCCACGCCAAGAGATTATTGGTTCCTGGTTTGATTGTGGAACACTTCCTTGCGTTCCGGCCCAAAAAACCGGGCTCCCGTTGGTCGCCCTCGTTCCACAAGCAATGCAGGACGCAATAGAGGCGAGAGGCGAGAAAATGCAGGTCAAAACGGACCATGCTCGCCCCTTTTAAGCGAAGGCTCGGATGCATTGTTTTCGGTTTGAGAACGAAGGAATCAATTGACCGATCAGCCTGACTTCGGAAGCAAGCCGAGCACTGCGGGACTCGGGCGGGCGATTACGTGGGCGGCGATCAGTTTTCCCAGGGCCGAGACTTTGGCTTTGCCCGCCTCGACCGCGGAGCTAACCGCCGAGAGGTCGCCACGAATGATGACGGTTACGTAGCCGCCGCCGAGCTTTTCTTTGCCGACCACTTCGACGTTGGCCGCCTTGCATGCCGTGTCGATGGCTTCGAATACGGCGGTGAACCCTTGCGTTTCGATCAGACCCAATGCAGTGGTCGTGTCTTGGCTCATAGTAAGTTTCTTTCCGGCAGGCAACGGTTGATCACAGGGGAGGAAGACAACGTCTTGTTCAATGAGTGGATTATGTTCGGGAGGCGAAATAATCGCGTCCGTCGCGCGAGAATCGGTGCGATGGATCACGTCGGCGATCGGCTGACCACCCATTTGTTCGGCCACTCGACGACCGGCTTCAATGGCCGTGGTCACTGCCGACGTGTTGCCGGTGATTTTGGTGCAGACGCCGTAGAAATCGTTTAGTTCACATTGAATTACGCGAACATCGGCCGCCTTCTGCATGGCATCGACGGCCGCCAGCGTGGGGGTCAGTCCAGTGACCTCCAGCAGTCCGATGGTTTCATTCGAGGCAGTCTCGTTCAAATCGCACCCCGTTGTCGAAGCGTTTCGAGAACGGTGGTCGCGATATGGCTGATACGGTCCTGGTCGAGGTTGCCCGTGCGCGGTGGGCAGCCACCGATGGGACCTTCGACGTAGCCAAACTCGGCAAGAATGCAGCGTAACACGTTTTGCAGGGTGAGGTAGTCGATCTTCTGTTTGTCGGTCTGCGGTTGGCGACCACGGCCCACCCGAAAGCCTCGCAGTTCGACGGCCGCACGAAACCCCTCGGGAAAGTCGGCCGAATAGAGCATGGCGTCGAACAACTCCAACATGCGGAACTGCAAACGCATGGCCTCGTCGATCTGGCCTGCCTTGGTCAGGTCGTAAAGCTTCCGCGTTAATTCGGGGGCGGCGCCGCTGGTGGCGTTGGTGCCGCCGTCGACGCCGATCAGAAGCATCGGCACCAGGACGGCTTCCCAGCCGGTCAAAAAAACGAAATCCGGACGTACGGGCCGGACGGCCGACATCATCCGCATCATGAAAGCCATGTCGCCCGACGAGTCCTTGATGCCCACAATTCGCTCGAACTCCGCCAGTCGTTTGATGGTCGGCACATCGATTGGGCTGGCAAACATGGGAATGTTGTAGAGTGTCACGTCGATCGGACTGTTTTGGGCGATCTCGCGGAAATAGGCATAGACCGACTCGGGGCAAAGCTTGTAATAGAAGGGCGATACAATGGCCACCGCTCGGGCACCGTAGCTGGCGTACGTCTCGCAAGCGCGAAGTGTCTCGCGCACATTTGCTTCGGCCGCACCGGCCAGCACCGGCACACGACCGGCCGCCTGTTGGCAGACGATCTTCACGATTTGCCGGCGTTCCTCGGCGGTGAACCGAGTGAACTCGCCGGTCGAGCCGTTGGGATACAGCCCGTGGACCCCTTTCTCGATGAGCCAGTCGACGTAGCGACGCAATTCCTGCTCGTCGATATCGCCCGCAGTTGTCAGCGGTACGATGTGAGGGGTAAAAATGCCATGAATGCGTTGGGCCATTTTGTTGCCTATATTCATCGAGCGTCAGGACCAGATTCTTCCGCCATCGACCCGCAAGACCGCGCCAGTGATGAAACTGGCTTCATCACTAAGCAAATAATGGACGGCGGTGGCCACATCCTCCGGAGTGCCAATGCGCCCGAGCGGAACCATTTTCACCATTCCGTCGTGACCATTGAGCGACTGAAGCGCTTTCGACTGCAGGGCTTCGTTCAGGAATTCCGTGTCGATCGGCCCTGGCGACACGATGTTAACACGAATACCCTGCGGCGCCCATTCCTGGGCAACACTTTGGGAATATGCGTGCAGGGCGGCCTTCGCCGCGCAGTAGCAGGCGCGGCGTGCCACGGCGCGCTCGCCGGCAATCGAACCGATGACGATGATATTGCCACCGCGCTCGTTCATGCGCCGTGCGGCCTCGCGGCAGCAGAGCATGGCGCCGCGCACGTCGATGGCGAAGAGTCGGTCCCATGCGTCGGCGGAATCTCTGTCGACGATTCCTGCCGATGAATGCCCGCATTGACGACCAATGCATCGAGCCTGCCGAAAACGGCGTCGACTTGGGAAAACATGGCCTCGATTTGGGCTTCTTCCCCAACGTCGCACAAAATCGGCAAGTGGTCGGTACAGGAAAAGTGCGCCAGTTCCTGGTGAAGTTTTCCGAGGCTATCGTGGCTCTGACACGTCAGCGCCAACCGGTATCCGCAACGGTCGAGTCGTTTTGCGATTCCCAGGCCGATGCCACGGCTGGCGCCGGTGATGAGACAAGTTTTTCGTGTGCCGGTGTTGATCATGGTTTCCATAACGGCTTGTCCGTTTCGGTCGTGGTGAGTGTCTTCCAGGTGTGGACGGATTCGGTCGAAGCAGCGTCGTAGGTGGCGCACATAACCGTCTTCCGGCGGCGACGACGGATCGCGCAGCACCGGCCGGTCGATGACACCGCGCCACGCTAACAGATGTTTCTCAGCCGCCACCCACATGTCGATCGTGGGCACGATATGCGACATCAGGGCGACCAGACGATCGTTCAGGTCGAGGATTTCGGGGTCGACGGATTCGGCGGCTAGGCCGTCCCAAAGTTTTCGATAGACCTCGGCGACCGCCACGCCGGGCATAACTCCCACGATACCTCGGTCCCGGCAATCGGCCAGCGTAAGACCCCCTTGCCCGATCAAGCATTGAATGCGACCGTCGGAAGCGGTGCGCAACGCCTCGACCATCGGACCCGGCGGACGCGGCTCGACCTTTACGTAGCCGACGTTGGGCGACCGCTCGTGGAGTTTCACGAAAACATCGACCGGAAGCGATACACCAATATAGGCTGGCGAGTATTGCACAACGACGGGCAACGGTGCCACGGCGTCGGCCACAGCTCGGCAGTGGTCGATTACCTTTTCCGGTTTCGGCGACATAAAATGCGGCGGCATGACGACCAAGGCGTCGACACCCATGGTCGCAACGCGCCGGGCAAACTTTTCGGCATGAAACCGGCTCGTGTCGGTCACGCTAACCACGACCGGCTTGCGACGTTCGACCGATGCCACCAGCGTTTCTACCAGCGTGAGGCGCTCGCGGTCGTCGAGCTTCCAGTATTCGCTGGCCAAGCCGAATAGGGCCAAGCCATCGATCGGACGTTCTACGGCCCAGCGGACCTCGGTGGCAAAAGCATCGAGATCCAGCGATTGGTCCTCGCAGAACGGGACCGGCAAGACGGGAATAACGCCTTCGAGTTGTATTGAGTCAGCCATTGAGGATAACGCCATCGGGGAAATCGGCCAACAGTCGAGAATCGTGGTTGGGAAGTACGGGATAGGGAGCCGAGGACCAGCGCGAAAGCGCGAGTCGGCATTCACCCCAATGCCACAACGTGCCCGGCGGAATCTCGCGCCGGAGATTGTCGTACAGCGGTGCCACGTCGCCGGCTAGAACGAGCCGGACTTGGCCTTCGTGGTTCAGTAATTCCAAGGCGATCGAACCTGGCGTATGACCGCCGACGTGTCGCACACGCAATCCCAGTGCGGGACAATCGCCGTCGGCAAGCAACTCGACGCCGTGCGCGGCCATCCGGTCCAGCACGGATCGCGAATACAGCGGCTCGCGGGCCAAGTCGGCGTTGGCCGGGTCGCGTGCAAATTGCCATTCGATCGCGGGAACATACCAGCGTGCATGGGGAAACAATTCCAAGCCGCCGCAATGGTCTAGGTGCAGATGGGTTAGGATAACGCGGTTCACATCGCCGGGAGCGACGCCGTGCTGCGCCATTGCTTCCACCAGCGAATGCGAATGCCATTGCCTTCGAGCCGGACGATCGGCATTGACCGGCTTTGGGTCGTTCATGCCGGTGTCGATGAGTGTCCACCCCTCGTCGCCATTGCTCATGCCAGATCGGTACATCCACGCATAACCGGTGATCGGAACCTCGCGGTCGTAATCGCTCAAGTGGAGTACGGCGCAAGCAGGCACTGCTTCGATCGAAAGCACGGGCAATGCAATTAGTTGCGGACCGTTCATTCGCGGTAACCTTCCACGGCAAACCACTGTTCCGTACCGGGACGATAGCGATAACGCTCCAACACCTCGTCGGGTAGATGCACGCCAAGTCCCGGCTGATCGACCGGAAAGAGATGGCCGTCTTCGAATCTCGGCATTTCAATTACCAACTCGTCGCGCAGTGCTGCTTGGCGGCTATACTCGAAAATCATGGCGTTCGGCTGAGCCGTGCAGAGATGCAGATGGGCCATGAAGCCTACGCCGCTGCGAAACACGTGCGGTGCCCAGGCCACGCCGTGGGCATGGGCATAGTCGGCGATGCGGCGCGTTTCGCCGATGCCACCGGCATGCGTGATGTCGGCTTGCACCACGTCGAGCGCCTTTCGGTCGATCAGCGGCCGGGCCTCGACCAGCCCGCTGAGGTTTTCGCCGCCAGCGATGGGAAAGTCGGCCGCCGCACGAATCTCGGCGTATCCGGCGACATCGTCCGTGCGCACCGGCTCTTCGAGCCACATCGGTCGGTAGGGCGCCAAGCGACGCACGGCTTCGATCGCCCTTTTGATCGACCAGGGACGCGGAACGTAGCCCTGGCCTGCGTCGATCGCCACGTCGATCTCATCGCCCACGGCATGGCGGGCCAGAGCTAACAGTTGTTCATCGCGTGCGGGATTGGGGTAACCACCGCGAAGCTTCACGGCGGTAAATCCGTCGTCGACGTGCCGCTTGAGTTCGTCGGCCAGTTCGGCATCGCTTTTTTCCATGCCGCCCGAGGCGTAGGTGCGAATTTTGGAACGAAACGCGCCGCCCAACAAACGGTAGAGCGGCTGGTCGAGCAGCTTGCCTTGAATGTCCCAACAGGCCGTTTCAATGCCACCGATCACGCCGAGCGCCATTCCGCGACGCCCCCAGAAATGGCCGGCTTTGTACAAGCGGTCGAAAAGCAGGTTCGTATCGAATACGCTCAGATCGCCGAGCATTCGCGAACAGAAACGCGCCAGGCTTTCGGCCGATTCGGGCAAGAAGTGGCCGTCGCCAATCTCGCCCAGACCGGTGGTACCGTCTTCGGCGGTCAATCGCACGAGCACGGTGTTCCACACGTCGACTGTTCCGCCGGAGAATCGCCAACGGTCTTGGTCGCCGTATGCCTGCGAGAGTTTAATGACATCGAGTTTCGTGATTCGCATCGAGGTAATGTCCTAGAGGCCGTCGGAAAAATCTCCCCTCTCCCTATGGGAGAGGGGCCGGGGGTGAGGGCAGCATGGATCGGCGTCTGGAGTCTCGGGAGTGTCGCCGTTGCTCGCCGTAATACTCTCCGGTTGGGAGACGCGGCTGTTGCAGAGACAATCGGACGGTCCCTGCTCAGATACTTCGCCACGCGAGGATGGCACGCTTTGCTGTTCGTCGCCAAGTTCTGATTTGTTGCCAGGACTCAGGCACAAACTCACGCCGTAACCGACGAGCAGCAACGCCATGTTGGCAAAGGCGCCGATCAGATAGGGGTGCGTGGGCGAACGCAGCCACTCGGGAAGCAGCCAGCCGAAGTGGCTGCACGTGAGGTACAAACTGACCACGACCGAGGCCGCGATACCAGCCGTAGCGCCGGTGGCGTTGGCACGCCGCGAAAGCATGCCCAATAAGAACAATCCTGCCAACCCGCCGGCGAAAATGGCATAGACGAGAAACACCAATTCCAGCAGGGTGTTTGTCGATGCTTGGGTTAAGGCCAACGCGCCAAGGGTAATAATGGCGCCACCAGCCAACGTGATGATTTTCGCCGCCCGCAGGTAATGCGCATCGGACTGAGCGACGACGAGATAGCGACGGTAGATGTCGATTTGAAACACGGCCGAAATCGCGTTCAGGTTGGAGACCAGCGTCGACATGGCCGCCGCCAGCAACCCGGCAATCGTCAAGCCGACGGCGCCTGGCGGAAGTCGCGTGAGAATGAAATACGGGAAGACCTGGTCGGGCGAGAGTTGCTCGATAGCCGGATCGGGGAATCGCTTGTAGTAAACAAACAGGGCCGTGCCGAGAAACATCAGTATCAGAAACAACGGGATGACGCCGAAGCTACCGATCCAGAGTCCTTGACGTGCCGCGCGACTTGAGCCGGCGGCCAGATAGCGTTGGATGACGTTCTGATCCGCGCCGTAATAGAGCAACTGGTTGAAAACGCCGTGCAGGAATAGAACGAGGAAAGTCAATTGGCAGAAGTCGGCCATCGGCGACGCGCCGGCGATATGCCACGGCGGAAAGGCGAACTTGTCGGCCGCGTATCCCACGGAAAGCACTTCGCCCATGCCACCCGGCAGTTGCCAGAGGATTAGGCCCACGCAAAACACCAAACTCACCAGCAGGACGATCGTCTGCATGACTTCCGTCCAAAGCACCGTGGCCAATCCGCCGAAAAGAACGTAGGTCGTGGTGAACACGCCGCAAAGAGCGATAACGGTTGTCTGCTCCATACCGGTCAACAACGTTAACGGTAGCGACATGAGCACGAGGATTAAGCCCACGCGACCAATCTGAAGCAAGAGGAACATCGAACTTCCATAAAGGCGCGCGAACGGGCCGAACCGACGTTCGAGGTATTCGTAGCCCGAGGTGATGTGGATCCGTCGATAAAGTGGCAGAAAGATCCAGTCGGCCAGGACGGCCACAAGCGGCATCACGAGAAACGGGATCAATCCGCCCCAATTTCCTTCGTAAGCGGCAGCGGGAAACGCCAGGAAGCTGATCGAACTGGCCGACATGCTCACGAACGACAGCCCCAAAACCCAGCCCTGCGCCGAACGGTTGGCAAGAAAATATCCCTGCGTGCTCGTAGCCCGCCGTGAGGTCAGAATGGTGATCACGACGATCACGGCGAAAAACGCAATCAGGACGGCGCCATCGGCAAGACCGAGGCTGTGGATCATGGGCATAACCGACTCCTGTTTTTGCGCTGTACGTCGATCAACGAACTTTGACCTTATTCGTGCGGTGTTCCGTTGTCAAAAGCCAAACAACAAGACAGCCAAAAATAACATGCGGCGCGACCACATCGTACATCGCCCACCAATAAAAGAGGCGCAAGCTCGTAGTTTTGGGGGCCTATGGCTTTATCAAACCTGAAGAGCCGGGGGCCATGCCGGCGCCGTTAACCCGGTTGATCGACCCGAAGGATGGGTGAGAAGGGAAAAGGGGAAATGCGGGAGAAAGGGAAAGAAAGCGTTTCCATTTTCCCTTCCCGCGTCAAGAAATTGGAAGGACTTCGGTAACCGTTCACGGGAAGCAGGAGAACGGTTGCATTTTGAGTGGTGGGTTGCTATTGCCACGAAAAACACAAAAATGCCGTGCCTTGGGCGAACGCTTCCCAGGCTACTTTTCGTGACTTATCGTGCTTTTTGTGGCAACCTTTTCCACGGTTTTCCTTTGTCACGGTCCATTGGTTTTCAAGGCTTTATCTCGCCAAGGCGCAAAGACGCAAAGGACGGAGTTTTTTCTCTTTTCTTGGCGCCTTGGCGAGATGCCCTCTCGACCTCTCCCGAGACCCTTGTTCGACTATCTGATTTCAGATGGTGATTGAACTCTCGGGGATAGAACTGGTTACGAAATTTTCGAATACCACGAAGATCATGAAGGACACGAAGAGAGAAGAAGGCAGGATCAATACATCAATACTGATCGGAAATCGGAGGCCGGTCTGGGCGGCCTCGGCGCGAGTTTCCACGCCACCGCGACGGCGACATACCTATCTTCTCTTTGAAGATCCGCGAGAAGTGGTAGTTGTCTTCGAAGCGGAGTAAGGCGGCAATCTCCTTGACCGACAGTTCCGTGCCGCTTAGCAGTTCCTTGGCACGGTTGATGCGCAGTTGCCGAAGGTAGCGGTGCGGAGGTTGTCCGACGTGCTGTCGGAAGATGTGTCGGAAGCGGTCGTAGCTAAGGTGAAACGACGCGGCAAGACGCTTCATGTCGATCTGCTCTTCGACACCTTGTTCCATCGCAAGCACAGCCTGCCGAGCGATCTCGTTCGAGCTTCCTGCATCGGTTTGACCGTTGGCCGTGGTCAACGCGGTTCCTAGCAGTTGGAGAATACACCCGGACATTAGTTGCGCGTAGCCGGGCGGTTCTGTGTGTGCGCAATCGATCATGCTGAGATAGGGATGCAGCAGGCCCTCGTTAACGCCCGTTTTCAGAATAGGGGTGTCTGGTGAAATGAACTTCTCGGAAACGAGCGAATCCATGTAGCGGCCGCCGAAGTGGACCCAATAGTATGTCCAGGCGAGGTTTTCGACGGGTCGGTACCGATGCCACACGCCGGGAAACAGCACCATGATGTGCCCCGCTGCGACCGATTGCAGGCCAGTCCGCTCGCTTTCGAATTCGCCCGTGCCTTGGGTGACATAGTGTATACCGTATTCGTTGGGCAGTACGCGGCCTTTCTCCCAGAGAAAGTAATATGGGCTGGGATGGTCTTGATGAGGTCGGCCTGGCATGGCCTGCACGAGTCGTCCCACGGCCGTGACATACAACCCCCAGCGTCGCTCTCGCTCGCTGATCGGGAAATAACGGAAATACTCTTCTCGAATGGCACGGCCCATACGTTTCCCGCGATGGTTGAGATGGGATTGGTTTTCTGTGGGGGGCAGTACTACCACCCTGGCGTGAACGTTTCGATAGCCCCCCGATAAACACCGCTCAATTCTACCACGTCATAGCCCGTAAGGTACCTCCTCGCGGCCATACGGCTGTAGACAGCCAAATTCCCGGGTTGGCGCAACCGTCCAGTCCATTGCTAGGGCCTTTTTTCGAACCATACTAGACAGATGGATGTTCAACTGGGGGTGGCCGGGTAATGTCAATCCAACTTTTCTTTGAAGGAGATGTATGATGAACGCGTTGACCCGAGCGAGTTTGATTGTGGCGATGGGACTGCTTCTCGGAACCCAGGCACACGCCGAGGTGATCTACACCGAGGGCTTCGACGACGACACTGCTCCGTCGGACCGTGCTGGTCTTTCGAATGTTGGTTGGTATGGACACGTGAATGTTCCAGGCGATCCACCCGAATATGCCAAGAATTTCTCCGATTCCACCAATGATCCCATTTTCCAGTACAACGGCAGTGTCGGCAGCTACGGCTATGCCAGCCTCACCAACTACGACGAAGTCATCGCCTGGACGACTGAGCCAGGCAGTGTTTCCACGTTGCTGCTGGAATCCATATCGTTCAAAGTGAAGAATAACATAGCGGAAGACTTCGTGCGAATCGCTGTCCGGATCGGTTCGGATTGGTTCGCCACGGACGAAGCATATGGCGTTACAAGCTCGTCGTTCACGTTACGCGAGTTCGAGTGGACCACGGCGGCCGCGGCGTGGCGGGATCTAACCTTCGAGCCGGGAACGGCACTGAGCGTTGCTAGTTCGGCTCGTACGTCGGACTTGCCCTCTGGCAGCGTTGATGCATTCGGCCTGTTTATAGATCCGAATGCAACGAACGCCGTGCGTTTCGACGACTTCACGATCTCGGCCACCGTGCCCGAGCCGTCGACGCTGACGCTGCTCTTGGGGCTTGGCGGCTTGTTCGCCATGGTTGCCGCACGCCGTCGCTAGGCGGCGCGGGAGGTTGTAGTAGAAAGGGGATGTAGCACTTTGTCGCTTCTCGGGACCAACGCTTCGGGTGTTCGTTTATGCGATGCGCACCGTGTAACCACAACAGGCCAGACGGAAAGTGTTGGGCCACAACCTTGTCGCAAAGGAGCGACCTCATGCGTCCAAGGTGCAAGGGGTTTACCCTTGTTGAACTTTTGGTGGTAATCGCCATCATTGGTATTCTCATTGCCTTGTTGCTTCCCGCGGTGCAATCGGCGCGGGAAGCGGCGCGGCGGATGCACTGCTCGAACAACCTCAAGCAGATCGGCCTGGCCATTCACGGCTACATCACGTCCAACCGCGAATACTTTCCTCCGGGAAGCCCTGCTCGGGCAACCCATGGGCTGTTCTCGCATCTGCTGCCCTATATCGAGCAGTCGGCGATCTACGACAAACTCGACCTCGATGGCGACACGTACGCCGAGCCCTATCGGTATACGTCGCTGGCCGTTTATCTCTGTCCCAGCTATACTTCGCCGACGGTGATCGAAGGCCTGGGTGATCCGAGAAACGGCGCCTTGACGACCTATCAAGGCGTCGGCGGCGCGATTATCGACGATAGTACATCGATCTATCCGCATAATGGGATCTTCGGCTGGCAAGAAGTCCGATCGGTCGCCCAAGTTCGCGACGGTCTGAGCAACACGCTGGCCGTGGGAGAGTTCGTCCAACACGATTCGAGCGGCCCCTACGTGGCGCCCGCAGGCAACGTCCGGCCGTGGATCTTGGGGGCCTGGAACCAAAGCGATTCCAGCTACGCCTTTCGCGTGGTGGATCACCCGATCAACGCCAACGTGGAACGTGTTGCCGACTCGGTCGATTTCAATCACCTACCGATGGGCAGCCATCACCAGGGCGGTGCCCATTTTCTGCTGGCCGACGGAAGCGTGCGGTTTCTAAGTGAAACAATCGAAATGGAAACCTACCGCGCGCTGGCCACCTGCGATGGACGAGAAATAGTGAATTTGACCGACTAACGTTGGCCGACATCGTATGTTACACAAACTGAAAACAGGAGGAAGCCGCAGATGAATACAGATACACGCGGATGACGAAAACGACTTGAAAACGTGAGTTATCTGGGTGGACCACGCCATGAAGACGAGGCTCCTCAATAGTCTCTCACACCAGATGATCCGTTGATGTTGGAGTCGCTTCTATCTGCGTCTATTTGCGTCCATCTGCGGCTCCAATGTCAAAACCATTTGCAGTTTGAGTATGTTTGACACGCTTTGCGCCGCAATTGGAAGGAACTTGCCGTGATTCTCAGCACTTTGATCTTGACCGCCGTACTCGGCGCCCAGCCCGGTGATCACTCGGTCGTCGAAAACGACGCGGTGGCCCTCGTGTTGTCGTCGCGCGGAGCAATCCGCTCGATGGTCGACAAACGGACCGGCCGGGAACTGGTCGCCGACGATGCGACGGCGCCGCTTTTTCGTTTCACCTATTCCGTAGGCCAGCAGGCCGCGGCCACGAAATCCTGCCACGCCAGCGAGGCCAAGCAACTCCGCGTGGAGCCGTGGTCGAACGGGGCGGACCAGGGCGCGAAGCTGACGTTCGAAGGGTTCGCCGAGAAACCGATTGCTCTAGTGTGCACCGTCTTTCTCCGGGGCGACGACGACCAGGTGCGATTCGGCCTGGAAGCCACGCTGCCCGAGGGCGTGACGCTCCAGTCGATCACGTATCCGATCATCGAGGCCAAGTTGTCCGACGGAGACGCCGTGGTTGCGGGGAACACCAAGGGAGGCGTGTTGCGGCCTTCCGCGTGGAAGGTGGGTCGGGCACGGCGCTACGATCAGCCCGGTTCCTTGGCGGCCGCCTTCGCCTGTTGTTACAACGATCGAGGCGGCGTCTACACGGCGGCCTACGATGGCCAAGGGTATCAGAAGAGCGTATTCTTTAAGAAAAGAGCGGTTCAGGGACTCGAATTGGGCTGGCTCCATCGGTGCTTTGAGCAAGAACATTTCACACTGCCCTATGAATCGGTCCTGGCCGCGTTCTCGAGTCCCGAGAGCGGCAGGCCGACCGATTGGCGCGACGCGGCGGACAAATACAAGGCATGGGCCATCAAGCAGAGCTGGTGTGCGAAGACCTTCGCCGAACGCGACGACCTGCCCGAGTGGATCCAACAAGGCCCGGCCATGGTCCGTTTCACCCGGGCGTGGCTCTCGGAACCGGAGCGGATCGAGTCGTGGTTGCGCGATTACTGGCACAAGGAGTATCCGCAAGGGACGCCGCTCATCATTTCCTACTGGGGCTGGGAGCACGGCGGCAAATGGGTTGGGCCGGAGTATTTTCCCGCCTATCCGTCGGACGAGCAATTCGGACGACTGGTCCGCTGCGGGCGCGAGGTCGGGGGGCACACGTTCCTGTGGCCGTCGGGCTACAACATGGGGCTCTGTTACGGCCAGCGCCCCGACGGCAGCTACCTCTGGGACAACCGTGACCAACTCGAAGCCGCTCGGCCGCACGCGGTCGTCGATCGCATGGGAAAACCGATGATTCGCGATTGCATCTGGCTGCGGGGCGGTCAGCAATGCGTTCTGTGTCCCGGCGACCCGTGGACCATCGAGTGGTTGAACCGATCGGCCGTTGAGTGCGTCCGGCACGGTGCGGAGGTCATCCAAATCGACCAGGTGGTGGGCGGCCGGTATCCCTTCTGCTACAGCCGCACGCATGGACATCCGCAGGGTCCCGGTCTCTGGGCGTCGGAGGCCTTTCACCGGCAATTGGAGACGATGGCTCGCGATTGCCGCGCAGCGGGCGTCAACGCGGTCCTCGGCTGCGAGGAGCCCAACGAGTGGTACATTCAGCAGTTCGGCATTCAAGACTACCGCGATTGCGACGTCATCTGGGGCGGCGGCGAGCCGGCTTCGGTCTTCAGCTACCTTTACCACGAGTATCTGCCAACGCTGTTCCAAAGCAACCTCAATCACACGGGCCAAGACCCCTGGGCGATGGCCTGGTGCCTGGTGACGGGCCAAGTTCCGCACCTGATCGCGCGTCTGGGGATCGGCTCCGGCCCGATGGTCATCGACGGTGGCTTCGAGCGATGGAGCGACGAGGGGCCCGTCGAGTTTCCCCGAACGATGCTGTTTCCCGGCGAGCGATGGTCGATGGGCGAGACAGGCGTGGACCACGTCGAACGTCACGGCGGCTCGTCAAGCCTGAAACTTCACAGTCGGAAGCCAACCGAGCAGGCGATGGCCTCGCAGAACTATGCGGTGACGGAACATTTCCGCCCTGGGCAAACCTACCGCTTTAGCGTGTGGATGCGAAGCCAAGGGATCAACCGGCCCAACGGCGTGTCGTTGAAGGCCCTCGCGCCGGGCATGAGCCTGCTTCAGTCCTGGACCATCCCTTATCCCGAGGAGTCGTCGCAGTGGTCGCGTGGCCAGGTCGACTTCCGCATGCCCGAGGGTACGGTCGTGCTGCGCGTGTTACTGCCGCTGAATGGACCTGGCGCGGTTTGGCTCGACGACTTGAAGATCGAAGAGCTCTCCGGCGACGGCACCGTGACCGAAGTGCAGCGGCCTGCGCTTCCCGTGGATCACGATTTCATGCGTCAATGGATCACGCTTTACCACGGCGCGGGACGTCCGTACTTGGCGTTGGGCAAAATGCTCCATCCGCCGCGACTGGAAACCGCCGAACTGATCCCGGCCGGCGCGAGAAACCTACCGCCGGTGCTCCACAACGCCTTCGAGGCCCCGGACGGATCGCAAGCGATTGTCATGGCCAACTGGACCACCAAGCCCCAAAAAGTCTATCTGACGTGGAACAATCGCCGCCGCGCTGTTGAGCTGCGGGCAAACGAGATACGTCTGATACGCGACTGAGTCTCCTGTTTCCCTCCACCCCGTTCCTTCCCACCCTTATCCCACAGAGAGCTGTGAACATCATGAAGACGAATACGTGCGCGAAGATCCTTCTGTCGATCGGTTTGCTGGTTGCCGTCGGATGGACGTCTGACTCCGCAGCGCAGCAAGCCAAACCCCGCATGAAACTCGGTGCGTACTACTTCGACGGCTGGGCCGGGCAGTGCCCGTTCGACGATGGCAAACCCGAGAACGCCTGGGCCAAGGGAATGCCGACGCACTTCACCAAGAAGTTGGGCACCGAGTTCGCCGGCCGTCGGCCGCCTTGGGGATGGCGCGACGACACGCCGGAAATCATGCAACGCCAGATCGACCTCGCCGCGGACCATGGCGTGGCGTTCTTTTCGTTCGTGTGGGTTTGGCAGGACGACGAAGGGCCCATCAATATCCCGGCCATCGAATCGCACCCCATCAACCGTGGGCTGCAACTGTTCTTGGAGGCAAAGAACAACCAACGTATGGAGTTTTGCCTGATGGTGGCAAACCACAACAGTTTCGAGATCGTCGGACTCGATGCATGGAAGCAGGCAGCCCATTATTGGATGAAACTATTCAAGCACCCGCGCTATCTCCGCGTGGAAGGCAAACCGTTGCTTGTCCTCTATTCCTCCTCGCCAAAAGACGCCAACGCCGAGGGATTGGCCTACCTGCAAGAAGCCGCTCGCGCGGCGGGATTCCCCGGCGTGGCGGTCGCCGGCTGCGGCAACGCCAAACCGGAACAAGGGTTTTCGATGTGCACACGCTACAATACCTCACCACGAGGTACGTGGGCCGGCGATTCTGAGGAACACTCGTACCAGGAGTTGGTCGAGGCAAACGTTCAGGCGTGGAAAGGCACGCCCGGACAACCGTTCATCCCCGTGGCCACCCAGGGCTTGGACGTGCGCCCCTGGGAGGGAGTTGGCGGCCTGGGGCTCAAAGGATCGAAGGGCCATTGGTATTTCGTGGGGAAAACGCCCGAGGCGTTTGCCGATCTTTTGCAGCGCATGGCTCAGTGGATGGACGTGCATCCGGACCAGGTAACCAAAGATCGGCTGGCGCTGGTCTACGCCTGGAACGAGATCGGCGAGGGTGGGTGGCTTGTGCCATGCCGCGACGATCCCGACGCGGCCTATCTGAAGGCCATTCGGCGCGTGGTGTTGGGGGAGTGACAGAGGACGCTTGGCCCAATACCGGAAGACCCGTTGCAGACTTGTAACGACACCGAAGGGAGATAATATGTTGACTCGTAATACGCAAAACTCGCAACTCGTAGGGGCGGTCGACCGTCGGCAATTCCTTGGCACGTGCGCGGCAAGCGCAGTCGCGGGAGCCGTGTCGCCTTCCTTGGGGCTCACTGCACCCACACCCTCCGAAAAACCGACCCATACCGCGCCGTTGGCCTTTTGGGCACTGACCGGCACGCTCAAGTCGGACGACGTGAACCGGCAACTCGATGCCTTTGCCGAGGTCGGTTGGGGCGCCGTGCTTTATCCGCGTTGGGGGCTGGAAGTCGAATATCTCAGTGATGCCTGGTTCGAGCGGATTCGCTATATCATCGACCAGGCAGCGGACCGCTCGATGGAAATTTGGCTCTACGACGAATTCTGCTGGCCCAGCGGCCACGCCAAGGGGCTGGTAACCAAGGATCACCCGGAATTGGCGGCCCAGACGTTGTGCGTCGAGCCCGACGGGAAGAGCCGGATCGAGTCGCTGGCCGCCGATCCCACCATCTACGACGTCGATGAGAAAGCAAGCTTGCCCTACAACGCCAACATGTTGATGCCCGAGGCCACCGAGCGGTTCCTGGCCGTTACGCACGAGCGTTATGCGGCAGCCGTTGGCCAACATTTCGGCAAAACCATTCGGGCGATCTTCACGGACGAACCCTCGTTGCCCTCGCAGCATAAGCGACGGAAACCGGGCGACAAAGCGTGGCGATTCAAGTGGTCGGAAACGTTGAACCAAGCCCTCGGCGGTGACTTTCTTCAGCGGCTGGCCGAGGCCGGCACCGGTGTGGCGAAGTCGCCCTTGTGGCGCGACTATTGGGCTGCTTATACGAAAATTTATCACGACGCTTGGACCCGGCCGATCGCCGATTGGTGCGCAGCGCACAAGATCGCCCTGTCGGGCCACTTGCTAGGCGAAAACGATTTCGGCTCCCATGTGACCAACTACGGAAGTTTGCGTCGTCAACTCTCCGAGTTTCACATCCCGGGCATCGACGAGATCGGCACGCGATGGGAGGTCGATCGCTGCGAGGCGCTAACCCTGGCCACGATCGCAGAATTTCCCGGCCGGGAACGCATGGTTGAAGTGTTTGCGCTTGGCCCGTGCTACATGCAGATGGATACAATGCGCAAGATGGTCGATCTTTGTGCCGCCTGCGGTGTGGATCGCTACGTGATGGCGATTAGCCCCTTCGATCTGCGCGGCAATTATTTCCAGCGCAATTGGTTAAGTGTGCTGAGCGCCCAAGAGCCTTGGTTCCGCGACTACGCCGGGCCGTTCGCCGAATATCTGGTCGAGGCGGCTCAAACTGCTCGCAAGGCACAGCCGTTGGGCGTTTCTTGGCCCAGCGACGAGAAACTTTGGGAGGTGGCCGGTCCATCGCCACGACATTCTAAAGCCTTGCAGCAGATGACCAAGACGTTTCAGTTAGAGGCTCGCGAGGCGATTCACGCACGAATGGCCGCGCCGTCGGCTGTTTCGATTGCGCCTCGAACGAAACTCGACGCCGTCTGGACCTTCGGACCCGCGGAGTTGAATTCATTGCGAATCGACGGGCCATCGCTGACGGTCGTAGACTTACCATCGAAGACCGAGTTGTCGATTCAGACGCAACTCGTCCGTGGTTTGCGTATCAACGGCACGCCCGTGGATCTGGCCGCCGCACCGGTCGACACGCAATTCGATTTGAGCTACCGCCGCATTCCCGTGGCACACCTGCTGCGCGTGGGCGAGAACACATTTCAAGTCGAGACGAGCGAGTCGAAGCCGCTACGGTTTTTGCCGGCACTGATCTTGTGGGGCGACTTCGCAGTCGACACAAAACAACGGATCGTCGCGCAGCCAAAGACGATACCGCTGGGCGATTGGCGCGATCAGGGATACCCGGCCTTCTGTGGCGTGGGACGCTATCGAACGACAGTCCAATGGGCCACGGTACCGTCGCGTATCGGCCTGGACTCCGGCGGGTATCCCGCGCGGGTTGTGGTTAACGGCCGTGAGTGCGGCCGGCGTCCCTGGGGGCCGTTCGAGTTCGACCTGCACGGCGCGGCTCGTCCCGGAGCCAACGAGATCGTGGTCGAGGTGGCTGCCACGATTGGCCATTTGTTCGTGCCGAAAAGTCCGCCGGCCATCGGGCTATTCGACGCTTGGGCAGTGCTGCGTCAAACCTAAAAATACGGGGTTGTAAACGCCGGTCTGAAAGTGCAGCGCTCGGGGTTGCGGGTTTCTATTCTAGCTGGGTGGTAAGTTGCTGGAAAGAACGAATGCCATTCCCACGCCGCCCTCACCCCGCTATTGCCCTACCTCTGGCTGAAGTCCAACCCCGATACCTACCGCCCCTGGTCCCTCAGCCCCCGCAACCCCGCCGCGAGATTCGATGTGGTTTGCGAAGCGGGTACCGGAGATCTGCCAACGCCACGGTGTGATCATGGAAGAAAACGAATACATCACTTCGCTTGTACGCCGTCAGGCGTTCAGAAAGGAGGTTGCCGACACAGCGAAATCGTAGTCGACATGGACGGATGCGTCGGGTACTGCTGTTTCTTGGGCGCTTGCTTGTCGGCTTCGAGAATCTGGTGGATCATCGTCACGAACGGTCCGAGGGCCGTTTTGCGCCGCGGCGTTTCCTTCCGATAACCAAGCGGTTCGCTGTGCTGGAAAATTTTCTGCAACGTATCCCAATGCAGCTCGTATTGCTGGCAAGCTTGCCGTTTCGACAACTCGCCGGTCAACGCCCGGCGACACACTTCGCTCCACAGTGCCATGTTCGTGTACACTCTCGACTGCCTCGTGACGGGAAGAAACCTTTAGCGGTTATGCCACCACAAGTCTTACGCAACTTTCCGCGAGTAAGGTTAAGAGTGCCACGCTTTTCAACGGGCGTTTTCATGCTTGTGTGTAAGGCCAAACACACAACATGCGCCCTCACCTGTCCTGCCTTGCCTGCCGTTTCATCTGTAAGACAATCGCCCAATTTTTCTTCGAATCGGCATAGTTTGGATTGATCTGAAGTGCCGTTTTGTAGCAGTGGATCGCCTGATCGAAATGACCTAGTCGGGCCAAGGCGTTGCCTAGGCCGTTGTACGCCTCGTAATATTCCGGTTTGATGTCGATTGCCACCCGATAGTGGGCAATTGCCTCTTCCGGATGCTGCCGAAGCATGTTGCCCAAGTTGTTATGGGCAACGGCACAAGCCGGATCGAACTCGACAGCCAAACGGTAGTGCCGAATCGCCTCTTCAGACGCTGACTTCCGTAAGGCGTTGGCCAAATGACAATGCGCCCGACCGTTGGTAGGCACCTTCGTAACAACATCTTGCCACATCGCCGCTTCGCTCGCATACACCTGGTTGCGACGAAATGTCTGCACTGCTAACCCGACCGCAACTACTAGCGTGATCGCTGCTAAAGCGTGCATGCGTGTCGTCCGATTACAGTTCGTCCGGACAAGCAACTTGTCGCCCAATTCGTAACCCACCACGACAACCAAAACGATCACCGCAGCCAGCGGCAGATACATGCGGTGCTCAAAGGCTAAATCTCGAATGGGTACGAAGCTGGACGTCGGCGCCAGGATGGCGAAAAACCAAACGCCCAACAGGCCGAGCGCGAAGCCGTGTGCCATCATCCAAACGGTTGCAACCAACAGCGAGACCACCAGCAGTAACGGGAACACAATTTCCGGGGCGGTCGTAGCCACCGGCCACTGATAATCGAGACATTGCCCTTGTGGCCAGAAAACCAAGCGAAGGTAGTGCAGTATCACACCTGGCTGACTGAGCGCATATTGCCAGGGCGAAACGCCTTCTACTTCGAGAATGCCTCCGCCACGGTAAATATTCAATCGCGCTGCGGCGAACAGACCTCCGAGCAACAAAATCACGCTCAGCACGAGATAGTACTCGCGATGGCGCATAAGTGCCTCGCGCCACGACGCGGAGAAAAACGCCCGATCGTAGCACACCACGATCAGCGGTGCCGTGGCAACCACTTCCTTCGTACCGACTCCCAGCAGGAAACAGGCAAAAGAAACTGCGTACCACACGGTCTGCCGACGTGAGTCGTGCGCACTGACAAACGTGTACACCGTCAGCAGATAGAATAAACCCGCCAGCGACTCGAACCGCTGGTAGATGTACGTTACGCTTTGGGTCTGCAAGGGATGCACGAGCCAGAGACAGGCCACCGTGAGCGCCAAGCTGTAAGATGCCTTAGCGTATCGTTCGGCCAGTCGACCCTGTGCGAGAGTGCGTCGCACGAGATCGAACAACACAAATCCGGCCGCGAGATGAATCGCCAAATTCGTCGCGTGGTAACCCCAGACGTCGGTGCCATGCAGTGCATAGTTCACGGCAAACGAGAAAAAGGCGACCGGTCGGGTATTGCCCTGCAGAAGCCGCGTCGGCGGCCAGAATCCGCGTATTACGTCGTTCGAACGGATAGCGTGAACGCCGTCGAAGATAAACGGACTATTAAGGCTGTCCGCGTAGGCGATAACGGTAAACAACGTCAACACGACCACTGCCAACACACCTCGGGCGAAGGAGATCGTGCAGGGTTGAGCTTTCCTGGCGACTTGACCACACGGCCGATGCTGCCTCTTTATTGCTGGCGTCACAGATCGTTAACCTTTTCGCGAAGTGGTACAATCGTCTTCGATTGGCGTTGATGACACGTCGACAGGTTTCACCTATACTATCAGGAGGATACAACCGTTTATAAACGTTCTTTTTTGACAGGATAACAGGATGAACAGGATTGAAAGATATGCCCGGCTGTGGCCAATCCTGTCTATCCTGTTATCCTGTCAAAACAAGGGCAAATATCCTGCCGAACCGTTGCAGCCCCATATGGCCGCCTTTCCCCAAACCGTAGAGCAACTGGAATTGCGTCTTCTTCTCGTCACTCATTACTACGGCGAACACCGCGGCGGCGTGGAGATTGTCGCCGGGGAGCTTGCCGCCCGACTGGCTCGGCACGGCCTGGAGATTACTTGGGCGGCCAGCGGTCCCACGCCGCACGAGTCGATATCGGGCGTGTCCTATTTGCCGATGGCTGCCTGTAATCTGTCGGAGCGATTGCTCGGGTTGCCCTATCCCGTTTGGGGCCCTTTGAGCCTTCGTTGCTTGGCGGCTGCCGTGCGTCGATGCGATGTCGTTCATCTGCACGATTCGCTTTACCTCGGCAACTTCGCCGCCGCGCGACTGGCGTCGTGGTACGGCAAACCGGTGATCGTTACTCAACACGTGGGAAAGATCCCGTACAACAACCGGATCACACGCGGAATTCTCGAAATAGCGAACCGCACGATTGCCCGACACGTACTGGCGAACTCCACGCAAGCCGTGTTCATCAGTGCCAAAGTTCAGAACTACTTCGCCCGTTTCACCCGATTCTCTGCGCCCCCACGATTCCTGCCCAACGGTGTCGACACCCGGCTGTTTCACCCGTTGCTGGAAAACGAGCGGGGCGAACTGCGTTCCGAGTTGGGTTGGCACGACGATAAGTTGCACCTGTTGTTCGTCGGCCGATTCGTCGAAAAGAAGGGACTTCGCTGGCTGAAGATGCTCGCCGATCGTTTTCGCGACCACCACTGGACGCTCATCGGATGGGGCCCCGAGGAGCCCAACGCCTGGAATTTGCCCAACGTCTCCGTACTTGGACCGATGGCTCACGACGCCACCGCGCAGTATTTTCACGCGGCCGATCTGCTGGTTCTTCCCTCGGTTGGAGAGGGCTTTCCGTTGGTGGTTCAAGAGGCTATGGCTTGCGGCACGCCCGCGCTGATCTCCAACGACACGGCCGCCGGCATCCCGGGTATCGAGCAATACTGTTTTACCGCCGATCTTTCGACCGAAGCACTTACGTCGTGCTTCGAACGGATTGTGACTGAGCGCTCACAGTTGACCATCCGACGGCAACGCGTAGCCGACTACGCCCGACAGAATTGGGACTGGCAGCACTGCGCCGACTTCTATGCCGAGTTGAGCCAAGACCTTGCCGACAGGTAACCGTTTACGGCGTTCGTCCCTTTCTTAACAGGATCGAACGCAAGGATTTTATGCAGCCACCCCGGGCAATCCAGATGACACCGCGTAATTGCCGCTTCTTCTTACCACGGAGGTCACGGAGATGCCTGATCGGAAGGAGACTGTTGCGAGAGGCAAGGTCTCTCAGTGTTCTCCGTGTCTCCGTGGTTGATCCTGTCCATCCTGTTATCCCGTCAAGATAAGAACAAACGTCGTAAATGGCTACCGTCCGTTCTCCCGCGGCAAGTCCAAGATGCCCACAAGAAACGACGTAAACACCGTTTCGAATCCGATCGTGAACAACGTGCCAGCCAAGATCCAACGGGCGGGCGAGTTGACCTTGGCTGTCTGCCACCACTCGACAAGCACCGGCACGCCACATACCAAAGATGCGGTTACGATCAATAGTCCCAGCATTACCCCGCGTTCGATCGAGAACACCTGCATGACCTTCGGAATGCGTGGGTCCTCGAACACGGGGTCCACTTGATGACTGTAGACTTTCGCGAGCACGCCGAAAATCATCAGGTGCCAGCCCACGATCGACAACAACGAGGCCGTGAACATGAAGTTGGGACCGAACGCGTCGTCGAACACACCATAGCCGGCGATTACCGCGGCGGGAATCGCCGCCAAGCCGAGTATCGCCAACAACAGGCCTGGGAGGAAGAAGAGAAACTTTGGGCTGCACATGAGCATGAAACGCAAATGCCGCCAACCGTCTCGAAAACTCCGCAAATGCGGTTTGCGGTCTCGCCCATCGGGCCACAAGGTGATCGGGATTTCTTCGGTCTTCAGCCCCACCTTGGCACTTTTGATGACCATTTCGCTGGCCAACTCCATGCCCGACATCTTCAAACGCATCTTGCGGTAAGCTTCCCTGGTGAATCCCCGCATTCCGCAGTGCGAATCTCCCACGCCCGTCTTGAACAACACGTTGAGGAACCAACTCAGCACGGGGTTGCCAATCCAACGGTGGTGCCACGGCATGGCGCCCGGCTTGATCTCGCCCGCCAACCGATTGCCGATCACGAATTCGGCCCCGCCGCGCAACCGATCGACATAACGCTTCAGATCGGTGAAGTCGTAGCTGTCGTCGCAGTCGCCCATGATGATGAATTTCCCACGGGCTTCTTCGAACCCTCGCCGCAAGGCATTGCCATAGCCCTTGGCTGATTCATGCACGACGCGGGCGCCCGCTTCGGTGGCCACCTCGACGCTACGATCGGTCGAACCGTTATCGACGATGACCACCTCGCCGTGGATGCCCAATTCGGCCATCGTTCTTAGCGCCTTGCCGATGCACGTCGGCAGTGTCCGCTCTTCGTTAAGACACGGCATCACGACCGACAGTTCGACAGCGTTCGGCTCGGCGATACCCTCGACGGTGGCCCGTTCGCAGAACACATCCCGACTGGCATCCGACCACGCAACACCCATGACCAAAGCCCTCTGAATGACAATTCGCGCCAAGCCGGCCAAACAATTCACAACACGCCCATCCGAGCGAATTATGATAGGACGCCCAGGTTAGCTGTGAATTGTCTGCTCGTTAGCATTGCGCGAGCGGGAAGAAAAGGGCCGGTACTATGTCAAGCTTGAACCAGGGATCGAGTGCCCGATCAACGTATGGCCGGCTGTTGTGGGCTATCGTTTCCCCGGGTGCCATCGGCCTGCATTCGCAGCAGAATCGCCAGGTTTTTCTGGGCTTCCGGCCAATCGGCCTGCAACCGCAACGCCTCGCGAAGATGCACGATGGCCTCTTGAATCTGTCCGCCAAGAGCCAATGTGTTGGCCAGATGGAAATGGGCCTCGGCAAATGCGGGCTGAAGAACCAGCGCCTGCCGATAATGCTCGATGGCCACCGCTGGGCGCGACTGTGCCAAGAGGTTGGCCATGTTGAGATGGTTGCGTGCCACGTTTGGCGCCAGCCGCAATGCCGTCTCGGCGTGTTTTACAGCTTCGTCCATTCGACCTTGTGCCGCGAGAAGTCCCGCGAAATTGCCATGAATGTCGGCACGCCGCGGAGAAATCGACAGTGCCGCCCGATAATGTATCTCCGCTTCTTGCGGCAACACCTGGCAAAGCAGATTTGCCAGATTGTTGTGCGAGTCGGTGTCGTTAGCATCCAACTCGACCGCACGACGGTAATTCTCGATAGCCTCGCGCAATTGCCCTTCTTCTTCCCAGGCGTGGGCCAAGTTGTAGTAGGCCTTCGCACGAGTCGGCACCTTTTGAACCACGTCGCTCCAGAATATCGCCGGACTGGCGTAAACCGTGTTGCGCGATCGCGTAACGCCCGTCAAACTGAGCGCCGCCAAGATAAACACCGTGGTGAGGATTGTCCGCCGATGTGCTGACGAGATACCTAACACTCGACCGATCCAAGCCATGAGTTCATAGACGCCAATCGCCGCGGCCACCGCCACGGCCGCCAGCGGCAAGTACATGCGGTGTTCATAGTAAAGGTCCTTGATCGGAATAACGCTGGACGTGGGCGCCAACACCAAGAAGAACCACCCGCCGAGGAACCCCCACGCCGGCCGACGCGCGGCCGCCCAGGCAGTCAATCCAAGCAACGAGCCGATCAGAAGCAGTGGCGGAACAATCCGTTCGGCAGTCGAAGCGACGGGCCAACCGCAGTCGAAACACTGCCCCTGCGGCCAGAGGCTCAGGCGTAGATATTCGGCAATAACGCCCGGCTGCGAAAGAGCATACTCCATTGGCGAAATGTCTTCGTAGCGCAAAATCCCGCCGCCCCGGTACGCAGGTAGGAAGTGCAGCACGATGCCGGCCAACACGAACAGAATGCCGCCGAGCAACCCATAGAACGGCCCGTTGTTGCGCAACACGTCTTTCCACGAACGGCTCACAAACACGCGATCGTACCACACCAACAACACAGGCGCGACGCCAATCACCTCCTTGGCTCCCACGCCCAACAGAAACGACCCGACTGCTCCCACATACCACCAACCGCGTCGTGGCCCGGCCTGCGCACGAATGAAGCAATAGAACACCAACAGGAAGAACAACCCCATCAACGATTCCAGACGCTGGTAGACGAACGTCACGCTCTCGGTTTGTAGTGGATGAACCAACCAAAGCAGCGATGCCGTAAACGCGATTTCCAACGCCACAGCGCCGTATCGCTGTTTAAGTCGCTTGCACAAGAGCGTACGCCGAATGATCCCGAACAACGTCAGCCCGGCCGCAATGTGGATCGCCAGGTTAGTGAGATGCCACGGCCAGAGGATTTCTCCGTGCAAGGCGTAGTTGACCGCAAACGTGAAAAACGTAAACGGCCGCGGTGTCTGCCAAAACCACCCGGGAGGCCAGAGACGGTGGACGTGTGAGTTCGTAAGAATGAACCCACGGCTGTCGAACACCATGGGATTACCAAGAGTATTCGAGAAGGCCACCAGCCCGGCGAGAATGAGAAAAGCAACGGCCAATGGTTGCGACAAGGTGGACGCCGCATGCCTTGCTGAAGCGTTGGCACCGACCGTTTGCGAAGACGGGGCCGTCTTTGTTTGCCGTTGGCCCGACCGTTGTCTGGAAGGAATCTTCACCGAGTTGCGCGTCCGCGGCAGGCAGGCTTCAGCCGTCTTACGCCCCCGATCATTGAAATAACCGCTGATACTGCTGCCGGGCACGAACCAGTGCAATACCTAAAAGGGGTGTTCTCAAGATGGTTTCCGCAACGCGCAGGCTCCATGGCATGGCAACTCGCGGCAGACTGTCGAGGAACTCGCGGTTATGGCAAACGGCATCTCGGTCTCCGCCGTGCGCGAATTTCGCCAATTGATAGGCACCCGCGACGCGGACAAACGCGAGGAATCGATTGCGGTCGAAACTGTCGAGACGCGCTGAGACGATCTCGCCGAAACGAAGCCAGTCGCGAAGATTGCCCGCCGTTCGCATTAGCTGTGACGTATCGTTGTCGCCAAAGATACGATACCGGGCGAGCGGCCGATCGCTCATCACTCCCCGTCCCTCGACGATCGCGCGAAACCACATTTCCCAATCGGCCACATGCGGGAGTTGTGGAACGAAACCGCCATGCTTCTCGTAGAAACTCCGTCGAATCACAACCGACGGGGTTCGCACGGGATTGTTGCAGAGCAGATCCGCCGGGTTGTCGCTCGATGTCCTCAGCAAGGGCATCGGCGGACTGTTACGAAGTCTCCTGCCGCGTTCGTCGATTTCCACGGACCGTGTCGCTAAGAAGGCCGTGTCCGGATATTTCGTTGCCAGGTGCTCGATCTCCGTGTAGAAACCATGAGCGACCGCGTCATCGCCGTGCAGGATGTGAACAAGACGTCCTCGCGCCCGACGAATACACGCATTGAAATTACGTACGGCTCCCACATTCTGTGACTGGCGGTAGAAAACAACCCGTTCCTTGGCGATCTCGCCGACCGTCTGCTTAGGATCATCCTTGGTCGAACAGTCGTCGACAACTTCGATCTGCATTTGTGCTGTCCCGGGATCCTGGACGAGCACACTCTGAAGAGTCTCACGGAGATATTTCGCACAGTTGTAGGTCGGGATCATCACCGACCACAACGGTCGTGACACTCCGCCGGCTATCGGTTCGATCGTCGGAATGGTTCCACAGATCTGAGTTTCTTCTGTTACGTATCCCATCGGGCCGACGCTCCAAGAGCGAATCCTCCACTTCCTATCCAGCGCACCTAACGCGGCAAATTTCCGGCCACCGATTTACAGTACAGCCTTTGAAGAATCTTGGATGATCTGAGACACCACATCCAAACCTCGCAGAAAAGCGACATCCATGTCGATATACGTGTATTCAGCAAGACGTCCGGCAAAATACACACGTCGCGAGGTACGCTCTTCAGCCGCCTTGGCAGCGTAACGCTCGTAGAGCTGATAGTTTTCTTCGGCTGGAACAGGGTAGTACGGTGGACCCTCGGCCCGGGCATACTCTCTAGCAACAACCGTTTTCGGATGTTCTTGACGGGTCACATGTTTGACTTCGACGGTTCGCGTGTAATCAAAATCATTCGGGTAGTTGATTTGCACACACGGCTGAACGAATGCCTCATCATGTACATCGTAGGCAAACTCAAGCGACCGCCACGCAAGACGTCCCAGTGCGTACTCGAAGTATTCGTCGATCGCACCAGTATAAATCGTCGCCATACGCGGCATCAGACACCCCCGTACCTCGGCGTAATCAGCTTGCAGGAGAACCTTGATTTTCGGGTGTTTTAAAAGGTTCTCAAAGAGTCGCGTATAACCCCATTTCGGCATTACCTGGTGTTTGTGTCCCACATAACGAGGATCCCGATTGTAGCGGATCGGTACGCGCCCACACACCGAAGGAGCCAATTCTCTCGGGTGTTTGCTCCATTGCTTCTGAGTGTAACCAACATAAAACGCTTCGTACAACTCGCGGCCAACTCGCGAGAGGACGAACTCCTCGGAATTGCGAGGATTGTCAATCGGCTGGCGAAGCGACGCGAGCAGGTCCTCTGCCTCGTGCATTGTAAAGCTTCGGCCAAAAAACTCCTCAAGAGTAATCAGGCTAATCGGCAATGTGAAGAGCTGCCCGCGGGAATAACTCTTGACGAAATACCGACCTGGAAGCCACTCGGTGAAACGGGAAAGCCTCTGGAACAACTCGTCCGAATTTGTGCGAAAGTAGTGTGGCCCATACTCATGAATCAAGATCCCCGATTCGTGATAGCGATCGAAGCAGTGACCGCCAACGTTGCCGCGGCGCTCCACAACCAGGCAATTCAAACCGTGCTCTTCCGCGGCCACCCGCGCCGCCATCGCTCCTACCGGGCCGGAACCCACAACCAAAAGATCAATACTATCTAATGTCACTTTCCTTCCCTTCGTGGTGGGACTGCCATCAAAAAAGTGCCTCGAATTCCAAACGCGGAAACACTTCGAGTTTCCCACCACGCGTGACATTCACGATGCGTCCTCCACGCTGTTCCATCGCAATCTTCGCCGACTGATAGGCCTTTTCGTGACGCTCAATGTTCGGATTACACATCAGGTCACCTGGGCGCAAGTAATCCCGATGAAAATGATTCTTCTCGTCACCTACGCGATACATGGAAAAGTTGTCATCCGCTTCGGATGAAACCCGCTCTTTCGGTGTGTCGTAGTGGAAATCGACGCCAAGTAGATAAACCTCCCGAATTCCCATGTAGACAGCAAACTGGAGAAGCGCGTAAATCACTGTGTTTCCACCATATACGCGGTCCATCGGATCCGATGAAAATCGCGGCAAGTTTGGAAAAAAGTCCCGATAACTCTGCCGGTAGTAAATGGCGTTTGCATCCCGGCGTGCATAACCTATTGCGTAAGTCGGGAATAGCTTGATTGAACTACGAAAATCGTGAACTCCCGGCAGATGATGTTGAAGCATCAAGATGTCTTCCGCAGCATAATATGTTGGCCGCCATTCCGTTGTATCGAAGGCGAGGTAGATCTTGTTGCACGCGAAGGTAATCTCGTTACCAAGGTGATCCAGATCGGCAGTCTTCAAACTCGGGCCGTTGCCGATAACGAATGCACGTTGCCCAATATGCTTGTTGCGCAAACCGGCTAATCGTCGACAATTAGCGGATAAATGCAATCCTGCACGACTTGCGAGTCGGCAAAGGGGGGCATGAAGATTACGAGCACGCCATGTCAACTCCGGCAGAATACGCGCGCGTTTGGCAATCCAAAACGGAGGGCTCAGCAATTGAGAAAGATGTGTCATTCTCGACAGTATTACAAAACAGTCCTACGCTCGTTACCATTCCTGCAGAAGGGTCTTCCGTTCCAAGGAGTCGCGAGTATTGATCCTGTCATCTGCGTAATACGAATCGTTGCGTTGATGAGTCGTGGAGATTTCCTCGAAAATCGCCCCCGCCCCACTTTGAAAGGAATGCATTTGGCCGGGCTCCACCAGCATCTTGTCGCCGGGGTGCAAGATGTAGGTTTTTCCATCAATTTCCACCTGCAAGTCGCCCCATAGAACCTGGAAGGTTTCCTCCTTGATCTTGTGTGCATGACGCGGATTCTTCTGCCCGGGAAATACGAGAATCAACTTTTTGCAGTAGTCCCGGTTGACCACGTTCACAATGGCACACCCGATTCGCCGGAACTGGTCGATTCCATAGTGATGCGACAACTCGATCTCGACCTCGCTACCTAACTCGATTTTTGCCTCGTAAAGCATGCCTTTGATGTCGTGAATGATCGTTCTAATCTTGCCGATTTCATCGGGTTGACAATACTCGAACAACGGCTCGTTCGCCTTGTAGTCGCGCGACGCAATATACTGCGCGCGGTACCGCCCAAATTCACCGCTGGTAAGTTGTCCATCAACACAGGGCATGGAAAAAAACACATCGTCTCGGCAAATCCGTGCACCAGCCTCGATAGCTCGCTGTGCAAACACGCCGCGTTTCAGCGACCTGAGCGACTCGACTTCGCTTTGGGTTACCTGCTTCGAACCATTGGTACCACAAATACATCGGGCGGCAAGTGCCGCACTCACCCAGGCATCAACCTGCTCCGGTGACATCGAATAGCCATTGAGCTTAATCGAGTCGGTGGGGACACCAACATGTCGCTCTAGCAGGTCAGCCCCTTTGGCAACGGCAATCTTCACGACGTCTAGATTGTCGGGTGCTTCATGACCAGAATAACCAACGGACATCGCAGGATACCGGTTTTTCATCTTGTCGATGTAGTTCAACTGGAGAGCATCATTTGGCGTCGGGTACATTCCAACACAATGCATGATCGCAAAATTGCTTTCACGATGACTGAAAAAGCTGACGACGTTATCGATCTCCCGAGTCAAGATGCCTCCCGTCGAAATAATCACCGGTCGCCCACTTGTCGCAACTTCCTCCAGCAAGGGCCAATCGGTGGCGCTACAGCTTGCCACCTTGAGCACATCAACGCCGTGCTCGATGCAACGGGCGACGGACGCTTCATCAAACGGTGTGACAATAGTGACCATTCCCTCTTCCCGAACGGCACCGAGCAAGACCTGAAACTGGTCACTCGTAAGCCGTGTATCCAAGAAGCGAGGAATGTGTTTGACGTCTTTTCGGTCGCGGTAATCGGGATGAATGAATGTTTCAAGTTCCCGGTATTGAAACTTCACCCCGGCATGGATACCGTACTTACGTACGATCTTTGCCATTTCGCGAACAATCCGCAGGCCATGATCAAGACTACCTTGATGATTGTTGGCAACTTCGAAAATGAAAAGATCTTTAAAAACCTCGTTCATCGCCTCTACTCCACTTATCCCATCCGGGTTAGCTCTTCCAATTCATCCAACGCAACCATGCGGTCGTCGACGTAGACATCGGCCGCGGGCTTTCCAAACCGCAGGTGATGATACCTGACCCCCCAACGTTTCATTTGTTCCTTCGTAACGTCACTCCAATCGATCCCTGTGGCAGAACCCCTCGCCGTGAAAAGAATAATCTCGTGCCCAGCATCGTAGAGCCGATTGATATGGGTAATCGTGTCGCGCCGTGGCGCTGCCAACCGATAGTCATTCCCAGGCGTAATCGTCGCAATGACTCCGTCGATATCGAAACAAAACGTCTTTCGTGTCCGTTCCTTTGGGCTACCACCGCCTTCGTTTGCGTTAGCACCGCTTAAACGCAGCGCTTTTTCCGCCCGACGCAGTTCGTCTTCGGTATCGATATCGTGAAGACACGCCTCCAAATAGCCCCAGATTCTGCTTCCCGTCATTGAATGATTCTGAGTGATAACGCGCGTTCGCACTGCGTCCACATTCGCGGTTTGAAGGTACGTGGTTGGCAACACCTGCCGTGGTCGATTCCAGGGTTCCGATACTTCGTCTAGTGGTGCAACAGGCTTCAAAAGACCGTCGGCCTCGCGGTACCACATTTTGAATGGAGGATGCAGCACCTCCGTTACCGTACGTACGGAGTGTAGCGTCGGATTGCTTGCTAGGATGTCGACGATCTCGTCAATCATACCCGTAGGACGCACAGGACACGTTGGGCGAAGATGTACGCAAATGTCGGGCTCATAGCCCTGGGATTCCTTCAGCCATTGGAGTGCATGTTGAAACACTTCCAGATCGGTCGAATCGTCACGGGCATATTCGGTAGGCCGCAGAAAAGGCGTCTCGGCACCGAAGTCGCGAGCGATTGTCGCATACTCCTCACTATCGGTACTAACGACGATGCGGGAGACTGATCGTGCACTCCTGGCGTGCTCGATAGACCACGCGAGCAACGGCTTGCCCCCAACCTCTTTAATATTTTTGTGTGGAATCGACTTCGACCCGCTTCTCGCGGGAATCAAAGCCAAGACCACCTGCTCAGACCTATTGCTCATGCTCGTGTAATCCTGGGTCTGCATCTCTTCTCCGCCACCTTGCCCCGCATCCGCGATCAACATTGGCACTCATCAGCACGAGATATGCGAGACAGGCGTATCACTCCTATTCGATTATTCCACCTGATCCATATTGAAATTCTTGTAGACGAAGTCCTGGCGTACACGATCAACTTCTTTGAAACCAGAATCAGCGAGTGTGGCCTTAAGGTTGTCGATGCCGGCGGCGCCTGCACACCATTCGGCTGGATGCAATTCCACAATCAATGTGTCGACAACACTGCGGAGCATGTCCAATTCGTTAGCCACTAGAGTGGTTTCGGCGCCTTCTACGTCGACGACTAGGGTGATTCTGCTGTACCCGTATTGCCGCACAATCGTTTCCAGGGAGACGGAGGGAACACGAACCGCCTCCCCGCCTGCACGAGGGCGAACGCTGTTGCCGATAAAGTACCGTGGATGGATCCAGAATTCTACAGAGTCTGAACCGTAGGCCAACGCTGCATGAATTATTTCGAATTGGCAACCGTTCCGGTCCCTGTTCTTTCGCAGTGTATCGATGAGAAACGGTTGCGCCTCAACTACAACATGATTGCTTGGATTCTCCAGAAGTCGATTCGTAAGGCATGACATCACGCCAATGCAGCCGCCAAACTCCACTACAGGCAAACAAGGATTGACATATTTTGAAATGAGCAGTTGCGAGCCGTATTCGTAAGTCTTGAAGAGAAAACGGCTTTTGAGAAACGTGGCGATGTACGGATTATCCAAGTCAAACTTGAGTCCGGCGATCTCACCCTCGTTTCCCAAAAGTTCGATGATTTTTCCCGCAAACCAATTCTGGTAAAAAAACCACCATTTGATGTCTTTGTACTTCGCTCGAATTCGTTTAAGCATCGCGTCTACTCCTGGCACAACTCGCCTGAGCTTCCCACAGCCATTTTTCCAAGCCGTCCACATACTCGGTGAGCACTTCGGTCAGAGCGAAGCGGCACCACCTGCTCGCTCTTTCTCTCTTCGCAGCCTGACGAACTCCGACATGTCCGGCAGGAGATCCTTGATCAGTCGGAGTAACCTTTTGTCGTTTTCCGCAAAACCAGACCGGCGATCGGGTATGCGAGCAAGGAATTCGTCTGCAGCAAACGTGTAGGCAGGAATACCGTAAACATTGGCGAAAGTCAGCAACGCGGTCGAGAACACGCCCAGAACAGCACAAGGTTTTGCAGGCAAGTCATCCAACTCCGGTACGAGACTCGGCGGGTACTTCAAAAAGTGACTATCGCACCCGTTCACCCGATCCTTGATGGCATCATAGAACGGCCTCGGATTCCGAAAATGATCTCTAAGAAGCACCTTTACATTGGTTGCCAGCAAGGATTCCACTGCGATTTGGTGAACTTCACATTCCATGTCCCACGGCACGCCGCCATGCGTTTTCCACAGATATCCGGCGAAAAGGATCACGAACTCGTCACTTGGCTCAACGCAAGACAAGTCGACAGGGTTTCTCAAGCCCCAAAGACTGGAAAGCAGATCCTCTTTTTCGATCGGTACCAGACTCCGAATATGTTTCTTAGCGCAGGACACGTCGAGTTTCGGAGAGTAATTGAGGTAAACGGCCGTGTCGACTGGCGCGTGCCGCGAGGACGAAAAATCTCGGTGGGCAAAGAATCCCAGCCCATCAGCGCAGCATACAACCTCCTCGGCTTCAATATCGTTTTCATGGACAAGGCGATTAGTGATGCTTTTCACTGAAGCACTTAGAACACATGCATAGCTGGGTAGCAACTGCCTAACCAAGGCCTTTTCATTCACCTTGCCCGACGTCGCAAGATAATCTCGCACGATGGTGATTCGATCGAACTTCCACAATTTCTTCGCGTATTCAACCAGGCACTCAATGTTTGCCTGTGGTTCAAAAGGTTCACTTGTCACCAAGAGATGATCATAGAATTCGCCGGATTGCTTTGCGATATAACTCAGGCCGATTGCAAGTGTCCAAAAACCATGTGCTTCTACGAGCCGTGCCTTCTTGCCGACGCCTCCTTGCTGGAGTTCAACCGTCTCGATTTTCGGGAAAAACGCCAATCCGCGAAGAATATTGAGAACGATTTTGGCCTTATGAATGGTCGAAAGTCGTTTGTTTCGAAAAACTTGAACACTTAGGACAACCGCGAGCATGCACGCGGACATCACACTCTTGCGAAAGCCTCGTGCGCGCATTCTTGTCAAAACAACCTTGTTCCTTAGGCCGTACCAATATTTCACCCAGTTGCTGTCACAAAGATCCTGTATTCCGGCCCCACGATTATGCGCAGTTTTATGTAGGACATTGCTCCCAAATACGTAGAACGACGGTAGGCCACCTTTTTCTGTGATTCGATAGGTGTATTCCGTGTCATCCGACCAAATGAAAAAATCCTTAATCGGAAATCCCACGGTTTCGATCGCCGTACGGCTAATCATCACTCCCACAAATGAACAGTTACTGGCGGGAATACATCGATGGTCGAAATTGTCATTGAGAAACGAGAAGTTCATTGGGTGTCCGTGAACGTTCATCACGTGTATGTTTCCATCACTCCAGCGCGGAACAGAAGCGAGGAATCCTGTATTGCTCCTTGCGAAGCGTGGAGTCGAAACCAATTGTTCCAACGCATCGCGGTAGGGAATGGTGTCGTCATCCATTACCCATATCCAATCCGCTCCATCGGCATAGGCCATCTTCATGCCAAAATTAAAGCCACCTGACGCACCGGTGTTATTTCGCAACCGGTAATACGCCATGGGAACCGGTGAAGTCTTGAATTGCCGACATTCCCAGCATGCCCCCTCAACAACGTCCTCGCTCTGCGAGTAGAGATCGCACAACATCTCCGGCGTCCCATCCGATGATGCGTTGTCGACTAGGTAAACTCGATCCGGAGGTGTTGTTTGCGCGAAAACCGCATCCAGGCACTCTCTGAGTAGCTCCTTGCGATTGTACGTGACTATCAGTACAGCGATCATCGACGCCTACCTTCGAGAATCTTTGTTAACCGGGCCGTGAAACCAGATCCATCGATGAGCGGATCTAATACTGCATCAATCTCGGCTTGATCGACTTGCACCCTTAGCGCGGCGTCAAGTGTCTTGAATGCAGCATCAACAGAATACTCATGGTAGACAAAACAGGCGGGTAAATCTCGGAGTTCCTGAGGTGCACACACACCCTTATAGAACACAACTGGCAATCCAACCTTCAACGACTCACAAATGGTCAGAGGAAAGCTTTCAGACCTTGACGACATGAAAAACACAGAGCTCTTCCGTAAAAAGTCGCCAACATCGTGTCTGTAGGTGAGCCAATTGACATTTTGAGAAAAGTAAAAATCGTCAGGCGACTCGATGGCGGAGTACCCAAGCCAGTGGAACTTCCAATCCAACCTTGCCTCAGCACAATAGTCTGCCAAACGAGAATACAGATCAACCCCTTTGCGCTTCTGAACACTGCCCACCATCACGACATTGGTGTCTTCCGCGCGGAGTTCTTGCTCACATCGGTCGATCTGACTGATGTACTGCCCAATGGGAGGAACAATGAAGTGACACAGGATGTTGCACTTCTCCACGCCAAAGTGCTCCCGGTAAAAGTCGCCCTGGAATTCGGATACAAAAAGAGAATGATGGCGGTTGATGAAGCGACGAAGCTTCTGATATCGCGAAGGACGTTCCTTGATGAATATCCGCTCTATTATGTCTTTGCATTCATGCCAGTAGATGTAACAGCCTTCTGTCTTCAGCATGAAGTTGCATATTCTATTGCTGAAGAAACACCTTGCACCATTGAAAATGACCGGCTTGCCCACCTCATGAAGTCGATACAGAATCCGCATCGTTTTCGAATCGGGCTCCGAGTCGGTAAGAAAGAGAACGTTGTGACCTTCTCGTCGTAGATGTCTATAGTAATTGTATATGGATTTGTCCGAACCGATCGCTCTGTCGAATCCTGAAACAACGATGACTGCATCGATGCACGTCGGATCATTCAATACTTGATCGTTTGCACGTCGGATGTCGAAAGATGCTCCCCGGGGAGCAACGGCTACAATTCGGTAACCGACACGCTCAAGGGTACTATTGACCCATTCCTTCGGAGCGTGAGGCAACAAGTTGACTATTTTGTCAATCATCCCTTACGTCTCGCTGTTGCCTTTTAGGATCGACCGAAAATTAACTTGCCGATTCATCGGGCCGTGCTTCGCGACGGCCCTCGCGTTTCACCTTGAAAAACGGAAATTTATTTTTCGGGCCGTCCTTAGGACACCAGAGCACGTTTACCCGTTTCGTAGTCGACCCGCCGCTTGACGACCTCGCTGGGGCATAGTATTACACAGTCCAGCCTGCCACTCAGACCGCCTTTCAACGAGCCAGCCAACTTCAGGATTGCTGCAGCACGGCACGAATCCAAAGGCCTCGAGCGTGCTGCGCAGTTAGCGTGCCTCGCAACGTTACCTCGGAATCCCAAGCTTCCTTTTCGCCAGCTTTTTTAGCGAGCTGAATTCGCTTACGACGAAGAGTCGACAGTCGCTTACCACCTCTCTTCTCCAAGAAGCGCAGGTCGCCGTAAGGAACGGAAAAAATGTCTTGCGATGGACCACATGTGTATAAGCTGACAACCTTCGCGCCAGCATGGACAGCCATTTCCCTGAACGACGGAACGGAAAAGAACCACAAATGGGTTAGACCCCGGTGCTGTGTCTTGCATAGGTCGCTCACAGACACCGTGGTCTCATTCGGAATCTCGACAAACAATAGTCCCCCAGGACGAAGACGTCGCAGGAGAGTTTGCAGCATGACAAAAGGATCTCGAAAATGCTCCAGCACATGAGACAGCGTAATCAAGTCATACGATGGCTGTAAACTGCCGTTGCTGATGCAAACGCTGTTGTAAAGATTTGCTGCCTCAGGTAGACGCGAACGGGCCACATGGTACATGTTCTCATCAGGCTCATAGCCCGTGAGCGAGTCAGCGCCGTCGGCAAACGTTCGCAAAAGTGACCCCGCGCCGCAACCGACGTCTAGGACGTGTCTCGGAAAGCACTCACGTTTGGCCGTGCCAACAATGAAATCCTTTTGCGCGGATGCGCGTGCGTCCATGAACTCGAGGTATTTTGGGTTTTTGTGCTGGCCCGTTCCTTCACGGTATTGAGCACGATATAACTCCGCCAGCTTCTTAGAGCTCGGTCGCGGAAAGGTCCACATCAGCCCGCAACGAAAGCAGCGCAGGATTTTCGTCTTTGGAAAGTCTGGATTCTCTCCCAGCGTACGGAACCATCGACATTTACAAAGAGGACAAGCAACACGTGTATTCATCCGCTACTTCTTCTTCCGATGCGAAAAACAGGCAAAACAGGCCAGTTCCACAGCGATGTGGCCCTGGAAGCAGGAGAACATTGGGATAACGGCTCAGACATGCTATTGATCCGGGCGGCTATTTCGCCTGCCATTTGAGATATACATTCACGACTCCCGGCCGCGTTGACCGTTCTCCGGCGGTTTCGATGATTTCGAATGACACAGCGTTTTGTTTTTCATCGAATTTAGGACCACCAAGCTTTGCTAAACCAGGCGTAATCCAATATCGTCCAGGTGTCAAAAGCGGCGCGGGAATTTCCACTTCATATTCTTGCGAGAAAGCGTCACTGTTATTTGCCGATCTAGTTCGGCAATCTGCCAATTGTGTGGCTTCCGAGTGATCACGGCTATCGGAAAACAACACAATCTGCATACTGGGATCCGAAACATAGAAAGCTGCATACAGATTTCGAGGAATGGGTTGCCGGTGAGCATAACCCAGGCGAACACAAAACGATTCACGAGCGGATAACGCACCAACTACAGGTCGCCCATCTTTGCGGTAAACCCCAACGGAAGTGATTTGGTGCGGTTTGTTCAGATCATCTTCAAACACCATCGGGTTGGTGGTGCCAAAGGTGGATTCCTGGAGATACCGTTTGACCACTTCCGACGTAGCGCCCTGACAGGTGACCCGGCCATTGCCGAGAAGTAACACTCTTTCGCAGAACTTATTGATCGCCCGCATGTCGTGACTTACAAAGAGGATCGTCCGTCCCTCCTGGTTGCTTACTTCCTCCATCTTTCCGATCGCGCGTTTCTGAAACTCCGCGTCGCCGACGGCGAGAACCTCGTCGACAACGAGAATATCAGGCTCGAGATGCGCGGCGACGGCGAAACCTAGCCGCACTGTCATCCCGGAAGAATAGCGTTTCACGGGCGTGTCGACATAACGGGCAACGCCGGCGAAATCAATGATGTCGTCGAACTTACGTTTGATTTCCCGACGCGTCATACCCAAGATCGCGCCGTTCATGTAGATGTTTTCACGACCCGTCATCTCGGGATGGAAACCGGTACCAACTTCCAACAAGCTGGCGAGCCGTCCCCTGACCTTCAAACTGCCGGTCGTGGGGCCGGTGACCTTGCTGAGAATCTTCAACAACGTCGACTTACCTGCCCCATTAGCCCCGATAATACCCAGCCGCTCGCCCCGTTTGATCTCGAGATTGATGTCTTCCAAGGCCCAAACAAAGTCACTGTCGCCCTTGGTTTCGCGGTGGTTGGCCTGGCCGACGATGGCGAACGGATCATCCTTACCGCGCAAGCGGTGCCACCAGCGCGTCAAGTCCTCGCCCAGGGTGGTCGTGCCAACCTGCCCCAAACGATACAACTTGGAGAGGTTCTCGATGCGGATGACCATTTCGGAATCGCTTCTGTCGCCGCCGCAAATCATACCGTATCCATGAAGTTCTTTTCGGTCTTATTGAAGACGATGATGCCCAGGAACAACAGGCAAACCATGAAACCCAGCGAATACAGCAAGTAAACCCATTGAAAGGAAGATACACCAAAGACTCCCCAGCGAAACGCTTCGAGCACCGACGTCATGGGATTGAGAACCATAATCCAACGGTATTTCTCCGACACAAGCGAGAGCGGATAGATAATGGGCGTGGCGTACATCCAAAGTTGAACACCGAATCCTACTAGAAAGGCTAAATCCCGATACTTAGTCGTCATCGACGTGATAATAAAACCGAAGCCGAGGGACAATCCGGCCATAAAGAACACCAAAATAGGCAGCAGCAAAATACCGGCGTTGGGATGCAGTTCGGTGTCCCGGCACACGTAAAACAGGTAGATCACCACGAATAACGTGAGTTGAATGCAAAGCTTCAACAACCGGCTGACGACGACCGCTAACGGAGTGACGAGACGAGGGAAGTAGACTTTGCCGAAGACGCCCTGGTTGGCTCTAAAGGTGTTTGAAGACGCGGTTAGGCAGTCGGCAAAATAGTTCCATAGAATCAGGCCCGAGAGGTAGAACAAGGGTTTCGGGATTGCATCTGTCTTGATGTCTGCCACCGTACCGAAGATCACGGTGAAGACAATCGTCGTGAAGATCGGCTGGATGAAGAACCACAACGGGCCAAGGATGGTCTGCTTGTAAAAGGTGACGAAGTCGCGGATGACGAACATCCACAACAAATCGCGGTATCGCCAGACTTCCCCTAGGCGAAGGGAGAGAAGGCTGTCACGCGGACGGATGATTTCAGTCCAGTTTTCGGAAGGCACGTAACGGTCTACTGAAATAGCGTAAAACGGCTGTTGGCCTCAGCGACACAGCCGTCTCTTCCTACATATATTGAAGCCCGAAAGCAGATGAACGCAGTCAGGTCCACAGCGCACACTCCGTCCTCGTGGGTGCACACTTACACCCTTCGGACGAAGCAGACTGATGTCCGTCTTCGGTATCCGCATATACACTCAAGTAGCCATCGAACACGACTAAACCACATTCGACGACAGCCCCACCGGCCGACCTTACGGCAACAGCCTCACCGCGGTTCGCTAGGTTTCGGTGAAAAAACCACACGGCATCCGCCTGGCGGGAAAGATCTCACACTAACTCCAGGGAATTAGGCATGGATTAACGCCGCGTTAGCATTCGATGAGCGAACTCTGGGCCAGGTGGCGTCACCCAGATCGGGCGTGAACATCCGCATTCGAACGGAAGAACGGCTTATGAACAACCTGGCATCAACCGTTCGCAAAGCTGCTGGTCGTGTGCAAACGTGTTGCCGACCAGTGATTCCAAACAGGCAGCAAATCCTACTTTCCGCACATCTCGCGATGTTTTTCTTCGGATTTTGTGGGGTGGTAGTGCCCGTAGTTCGCGGGTTTCAGGTTCAGTGGCCGGTCGATGCGGCGTTGCAGCCGAGTCAGATCGGTGAGGAGCGTTTGGGGGTGGCGTTTGCGGTGGGTGCGGTCGTTGGCCGTGTTACCGCCGACCGCAAAAATGGATCGGCACGCCGCCGTCCTGGCTGATCATGAGAATGAACAGCAGTTGCTTCAGGTCGGGACGATGGCAGGCGGAGTTGCATTTGCGGTGCAAAACTCCCGGGCGTGTTCGCAACGAGTTCTACACGCATCTGCTCGCCTACAATCTGATTCGCGGCGTGATAGCGGCGGCCGCTATCGAGTCGGGCCAATCGCCTTGGGAAATCAGTTTCAAGGGAACGCTGCAAACGCTCGACCAGTTTCTGCCGATTCTCCTATCAAGAGTTTCCAGCGACGCATGGTACAAGGCCTTGTTAGCCGCCGTGGCCACGCACCTTGTCGGCAACCGCCCCGATCGCTTCGAGCCCCGCCTGGTCAAACACCGCCCCAAACCCTACAAACACCTACGCGACTACCGAGGCAACTACAAACCGTGAACCACAAAATAGACGGAAGTCTAAGTGCCATTCCGGCACGCTGCTCGACATACTCCCAAATCGCAGTGAGCATAAGGTCGCGGTGCCTAGCTTCCCTCTCGTTCGTACCCAGTCGAAATTTAACCTGCCCGCACTTGTTAGTCCGCGTAAGCCGCCAGCCGAGCTGCCGCGTGTACTGTCCAGCCCGCCCCGGCTTCCAGGTCTTTCGTGTGCGTGTTGCCGTACTGATGACCACCAGGCGAATACCTCTGCAGAGTTGACTTGTCGGACAAGGAGCCCGTCTTATCGGACAAACGGCTCAGAAACCGGCCTTTCTGGTGGTTCCTGGTTGGGATGTCATATCGCTGTAAGCGCATAAAAAAAGGCCACTTACGAAAAATGCTCGTAAGTGGTCTTCAGCGGAGGGCAAGGGACTGGTTGGCGACGGTGGTAAATCAGCCTTGGGTTGTGTGCGTAACATGTTTTGCAAAAAGGGGTTGCGTTCTTGTGTGGCGGCTGCGGGCTTTGGCCGCCCCACACGCTTATCGGACATTTGTCGGACCCATAATCGGATGCTTCGTTCTGTCAGACACTTGTGGCGATCTTGAATCGAGAAAACAAAGACGGCGGAAGAGGATAACGATGCGTTCTTTTTTGGCTATGCCAATCTTGCCCCGGGTGCCAAAATCTGCCTTTTCTGATTTGAGAAACAGGAACTCCTTACCCACAACCCCTAGTTCAAAAGTTGACAGAGCACTAGCCAAGTCAGCGGTGATGCCGGCACCTGGAGGTGGTCCCACGACGGCCGAACCTACGTCGATGACGACCCCATCTTTCTGGCCAAGCCGCTGGTCGGTCTCCTAAAGCGTCAGGCCGCCTGTGGGCGGATTCGGGTCTCGTGGCTCGACGAGCTGACCTTCCTCTCCGCCGACGACTTGCAGTGTCCCCCGAACCCCACTGCTCAAAACCGCGTTTATCTGATCGATCGGCCGAAAGACAACCCGCGAGGCGAACAGAAGGGCTTTGGCCGCCCTGATCAACCGTGGCGCCCAATACGGCTCTGCAGGCACGTCGCCCCGAATTGCCTTCAAGCCTGTGCACGCACCGACCACGCCACGGTGTCTCTTGAAGATGCTAAAAACACGCCAATTCTGGGTCAAATTAAAGTAGGAGGCACCGGTTAGCTTTTCCAAGGCCGGTTTTCGGCCGGTTGGTGCTGGCCGACGGGCGACATGACGTCGCCAGGACATGGATGCCTTCGCTCTTGCGGGCGGCCCGTTTTTTTGTGATCGCCTCGCGGTGAGGGGCGGCCCTGTTGCACATGACAGGGCCGTTGGAACGGTCCCCAACGTTCAGGAGACCGTTGTGTGGTGTTCATCCAGGTCGAGGGCTTCGAGCGCCCCGAACAGGATCACCCACGTTCTTGTGTCCATTCTTCCTTCGCATTCCTGCTCACACAAAGGAGGTTTCACGTTGAGTCACATCGTCACGATTCAAACCGAAATCCGCGATGCCGAGGCGGTGGGGGCGGCTTGTCGGCGGCTTGGGCTTGGTGCGCCGAGCTTGGGAACTGTCAAGCTGTTTCGCGATGAGGCCACGGGGCTTGTCGTGTGGTTGCCGGAGTGGCGGTATCCGGTGGTTGCGGAACTCGCTACGGGAAAACTGCACTACGACAACTTCTCGGGCCGTTGGGGTGATCCGAAACACCTTGATGCCCTATTGCAGGCGTATGCCGTAGAAAAATGTCGTGCCGAGGCGCGGCGGAAGGGGTATTCGGTCACCGAGCAACCGCTGGCCGATGGTTCGATCCGGCTTGTCGTTCATGTTAACGGAGGTGCCACGTGACACAAACTATTGAAATCCTTGTTGCACCAACCGGCGAAACGACCGTGCAAACGAAAGATTTTTCGGGCGCGTCGTGCCGGCAAGCGAGCAGGTTCCTCGAAGAGGTTTTGGGCACGAAGACCTCGGAGCGGCTGACCGGCGAGTTTCATCAGACCGTCGAATGCAAACAGCAACAGCAGCAGCGAACGGAATAGTCGTTGCGCAGATGTTTGCTGATCGCAACAGTCTTTACTCGACATTCTTTTCACTGGGAGACATATTCATGTGGCACCTTGCGCTATTGCGGGAGTGGTGTCGGCGCGGTCGCCGAACCGCGTCGTCCCACAACGGTTTGCCGCCGCCCAAAAACCGGCCGCGAGTGCTTGTTGTGGTGGAAGGGCCTCACGACATCGAGTTTTTGAGGCGAATCAGCGCGATGCTTGCGGCCGACGATCCGTCATTGCCGGATCTGGCGGCGATGCAGCGCCGCGGCGAACTGGTGTTTGTGCTCTTCGGGGGCGGCGATCTGTGGCTATGGACCGATCGGTTCGCACCGCTGAAAATTTCGGAATTTCACCTCTACGACCGCGAGCAGCCACCGGAGAGCGAACTGCGGCATCGGGCGGCCGCGGCGGTCAACCGGCGCCCCGATTGCCACGCCGCGGTGACGGGTAAACGCAGCCTGGAAAACTATCTCCACCCGGCGGCCATCCAGGAGGCCCTCAGGGTTTCGCTCGAATTCTCGGATGACGACGCCGTGGCCGATCTCGTGGTGCAGCAACTTTACGACGGTAACAACGAAGTCCCCTGGGAAGAACTGCCGCGGCGCGTGCAGACGCGGCGTCGCAATCGCATCAAAAAGCGGTTGCACACCAGGGCGGTGGAGCGGATGACGGCGGCACGGCTGGCCGAGCAGGATCCGCAACAAGAAGTCGTCTCATGGCTCCGCACGATCGCCCGTCTTGCTGCCAAAGCCCGGCGCTAGTGTCTCTTGGCTGCACATCGCTGGCTCGCGTGATTGGGATCGCATGGCGAGCATCTTTTCAGGCGGCAGGCATCCCGCCGTTTCCACTACTTTTACGCGAAGGAAAACCGTTCATGACACTTGGAAAACGCTTGCACGAATACATCGCGTCGTGTTTTACAGGTCTTTGGATCGAAAGTCACGAGCACGACGACGCCCTACGGGAAATCGCCCAGCTCTGCCGGGAACACGATTGGAGCCTAGCCACCTGGAACATCGACGCCGGGTTGCAGATCTCTGGTAGCGAACACTCGGCGGATGCCGGCGGCAACGATCCGCTGGCGGCGATCCGCGCGGTCAATGCCCTGGCCAACAGTGAAGGTTCCGCGCTGCTGGTGTTGGAAAACTTTCATCGTTTCCTGCAGAGCGCAGAAATCGTTCAGGCCTTGGCCGGGCAGATCGTTGCCGGCAAGCAGAACCGGACCTTCGTCGTCGTGCTGTCGCCCGTGGTGGACATCCCCGTGGAGTTGGAAAAACTGTTCACCGTCGTCGAGCATGCCTTGCCGGACCGTGCGCAACTTGAAGAAATCGCTCGCGGCGTGGCCACCGAAGAGGGTGAGTTGCCCGAGGGGCCGGCGCTTCAGCGGGTGCTCGATGCGGCGGCCGGGTTGACTCGCCAGGAGGCCGAAAACGCGTTGAGCCTCAGCCTGGTTCGCCACGGTGTCGTCCGCCCCGAGGTGCTTTGGCAACTGAAGGGCCAGGCGCTGAAGCAGGGCGGCCTGCTTCAATTGCATCGCGGCGAGGAGACATTCGCCACGCTCGGCGGGCTGGAGGCGTTAAAAAGCTTCTGCCTGCGGGCGATGCGACAGCAGGGTCGGCGCGATCCGTTGCGGCGACCGCGGGGCGTGATGCTTCTCTCGCCGCCGGGCTGCGGCAAGTCGCAGTTCGCCAAGTGCCTGGGCAACGAGACGGGCCGGCCGACGTTGCTCCTCGACGTCGGCGCGCTCTACGGCTCGCTGGTCGGGCAGACGGAGCGCAACATCCGCCGCGCGATCCAAACGATCGAGGCGATGGCCCCGTGTGTCGTGTTGATCGACGAAGTGGAAAAGGCCCTGGCCGGTGCGGGCGGTTCCGGCCAGAGCGATTCCGGCGTCAGCGCCCGGTTGTTCGGCACGTTGCTTTCCTGGATGAACGACCGCACCAGTGACGTCTTTCTTTTAACGACGTGCAACGACATCCGCCGGCTGCCGCCGGAGTTTTCTCGCAGCGAACGGGTGGACGGGGTATGGTTTCTCGACCTGCCCAGTGCAAAACAACGCAGCGAGATCTGGCAGATTTATCTCGACCTGTTCGAACTCGACGCCGCCCAAAGCAGGCCGAACGATGCGCAGTGGACCGGTGCCGAGATACGCGCCTGCTGCCGCCTGGCGGCCCTGCTCGACGTGCCCTTGGTGCAGGCAGCGCAGAACGTGGTACCCGTCGCCCGAACGGCCGGTGAATCGGTCAAAACGCTCCGCAACTGGGCCGCCGGCCGCTGTCTCGACGCTGATCGTGGCGGGATTTTTCATGACAATGCTGGCGGGGCAACGACGAGGCGCCGCACGCGACGGGTCGATCCGTCGAATAACTGACGATGTTCTGGAACGCGGCGCGATATACGCGGTGGTTAGAAACCGAGTGCGTCGCGGCAAACCGCCCGCCGTGCGACGTTCCGCTTCGATCGTCACGTGGCGGTTTTTTGTTTCTTGAAAACGCTGTCTGCAATCCCAAAGGATGATGCCCTATGAGTACAATTCTCAATGATCCGGCCACTGGGGCCGAAACGCTTACCGCGACCGCCGCCGAGCGGCTTCTCGCGACGATGGCCGCCGTGCGGCTGTCGCTCTCCTGGCTGGGCGTTCGCAAAACACTCTCGGCCGAGCAGAAGGCCCAGGCGGCCGATGCGTTTGGGGCCGAGGGCAAATTCCTCTCGGCCGGCAAAAAACTTCTCGACACCTCGCACCCGGCCTTCCGCACGGTGACGGCCGTGAAAAACCGTGTCGTCTGCTATTGGAAAGGCGTGACACTGCCGTTTCCCGAGCCGGGCCTGCGGCTGATCCGGCAGGATCGGATCGACGCATTCGATACGCGGATGCAGGAGTTCGGCCAAGAGTTAAGCGACGCCGTTTTGGTGTTGGATCGCCACTACGATGCGTTGCGCAGCGCTGCGCGACAACGCCTCGGCTCGCTCTACAACGCGGCCGATTACCCTGCCACCCTGGTCGGGCTGTTCGCCATCGAGCACGACTTTCCCTCCGTCGAGCCGCCGAATTACCTACAGCAGCTCAAACCCGAGTTGTACGAACAGCAGTGTCGCCGGGTGCAGCAGCGGTTCGACGAGGCGGTGCGGCTGGCCGAGCAGGCGTTCACTGAGGAACTGGCTCGGCTGGTGTCGCACCTCACCGAACGCCTCTCGGGCAGCGACGACGGCAAGCCCAAAATCTTCCGCGATTCGGCCATCAACAATCTCACCGAGTTCTTCGAGCGGTTTCGCCGGCTGAACATCGGCAGCAACGAGCAACTCGACCGGCTGGTGGCCGACGCCCAGCGGATCGTCCAGGGCGTCCACCCCCAGAAGCTCCGCGACGACCGCGGCCTGCGGCAGCACGTCGCCACGGAGATGGCCCGGGTGGAAAGCGTGCTCGACGGCCTGTTGGTCGACCGCCCGCGGCGGAACATTTTGCGGCGGCCGAAGTGATGTTTCTTGCATAGGAGAACGTCATGCACATCGTTGTTCATCCCGGCGGCACGCTGCGATGCCTCTACAGCGAGGCGCTCGACCTGCGCCGCCTCGGCCAGGTGACAATCCGCCGTGCCTCCCACGTCGAGCCCGACGCGCAGGGCCGTTGGTGGGCTGATCTCTCGTCCGTCAACGGCCCGCTGCTCGGCCCATTTCCCCATCGCAGCGAGGCCCTCGCCGCTGAAGCATCTTGGTTGGAAGCGAACCGGCTGGCGGAGCCCGAAACCGACAGCTCTTACCCCGAAGAGATCGCCGATGTTCGACCGTGATCGCGTCTTTGCCGAGTTTGCCCTGTTCGCGCTGATCGGCGTCTTGGCGGCCATGGCGACCGGCGCGGGACTCGCCGTGGTGATCGGGCTTGCCGTGGCCCTCATCTTTCTCCGCCTGTTCCTTGTGCGACTGCCCTGACCGCCGCGCGACGTTTGGGACGCGTGTTGTACAAGAAAAACTCCGGCTTTGGGGTGGCTGTGTTGTCTTCCACGGCCGCCTCGCCTCGGGGCGGTCGCCTTCTCTTTCTTTTCCAGGAGCCAAGCGATATGACCCAACAGGAACTAAACCGTGCCGTCGCCCGAGCCACGGGCGAGAATCTGCGAGTGATTCGAAAACTCGGTTTCACCCTCGCCGATGCGGTGTTCGTCGAGCACGATCCCGAACCATGCGAGGTCGAAGTCGTCGACATCCAGGAAAAAGGGATCGACTGGGACGAGCACCAGTTGCGGCGCAACGTATCGGTGGTTGCCCAACGGGCGCGGCGACCTACCTTCGTCTGATATACCTTTGATGGTCGCGTTCCTCCCCGTAGTACAAGCGTGTAAAAGTTTGTTTTTCGAGCGAGAATTCCAGCGACCAACGAGAGCGGGTTTCTGTCTCGGTGCGGTAACACTGGTTTGGCTGACGGCCCTGCTGCCCCGTATTACAGACTCACAAAAGTTTGTTTTTCGAACGAGAATTCCAGCGACCAACGGGAGCGGGTTCCTGCCTCGGTGCGGTAGCACTGGTTTGGCTGGCGGCCCTGCTGCCCCGTGTTCCCCCTGGACAAATCCCCAAAACTACGACCAAAGGAACTTGCCGATGTCTACTCTTACTGTTACCGAAAAAGAGCACTGGAAGAACCGCATTGCTCGACGAATCGATAAGCAGATCGAAACGATCACCGCCAGCGACGCCAACTTCTTCGAGCGAATCGACCGTCAGGCCCGGCAACGGGCGTTGGAGTCGCTGGGAATCGCCGAACATCAGGCGGAACTCGACGAGATCGAGCGCCAGCAGGAAGTATTGCAGCGACGCGAGCGGCGGCTGCGCAAAGCCATGCTCGCGAAGGTTCGTGGTGTCCCACCGGAGGAACTCGAAGACCACCCGTTGTATCGCCACGATTCCGAGGTGGACGGAGCGATCCGCAAACGCAAAGCCGTCCACGAGAACGAACTGCTGGCCGAAAGCGAGCTAGGCCAACGGGTACTCCACCTGCGTCAGGAAGGCGAGGAGTTACTTGACGTCGTCTGGCTGGCGACTTCGTCGAAACAGATCAAGCAGTTGTGGGCCAAGGTGGCCGAACTGTTGGGTGCTCAACAAAGCCAACTCCACCGCGACGCCCTTGCCATCGACCCGGTCGAATAGTCGCCTTCATGCGCATCGCACGCAGCGAGTACCTCCTCTCGGAAACCAGCATCGTATGCCTTCATCGGGAACACCTCCTTGAGTTGCTCACTAGATCACCAAACCCCCCCAGGGGGCGATAGACCGCCTGTGGAACCGCACTAATGGGCGCCGCCGACTTCGATCCCGAGCCCTACGACCTCAACCCCCGCCACGTTGAGGACCGGATCGTCGACTGGGATCGACTCGACGCCGAACGCCATCGGCCTACGGTTCTACAGCCGATGGGAGTATCGCCGGCGGCGTGAGACAGCGACTTCCTTCGCGCATCGGCTACGGTCACTCCCAGCCGCAGCCCAAGAAGCCTTCCGTGCCACGACCTGCAAACCGAGTTGTGCCAAGACGCTTCGACGACAGCCGCGTGATGTGCCTGTTCGTCCCCGAATGCTCGGCGCACGTCCCACAAACGGGAGTAGTTGTTGAACGTTGCACAAGTCGTGACATGAGGGCGACCAGCGGGCACCCGGCAACTACGGGAAGATCCGCTACGTGGCCAGTTCACTACTTTGGCGAATAGCAAGAAATCAATTCTCCAGGAGGATTCCATGCTTACACCGCGTCAGTTGGCCGTCGTGCGGGCGGCGCTTTGGTACTGGCGGGACGAGATGTGCCCGCACGGAGAGGCGGCGGCACGGCCGTACCTGCAGCCAGAGTTTCTACCGGTCCCGTCTGACGACGAGGTCAGGCAGCGCGACGAGCGATTTGCGCCGGCCGCCGTTCGTTATGCCATCTGCTCGCCAATCGGTCGTGACTTCTTCTCTGTTCAGCTCTTCGGCGATCTTACGACCGCCCGGCGGACGCTTCGCGGCGACCGGTTTCTGGCGACGGTACTGCTTCCGCCGAGCCGAGGCACCTGAGAAGCGATTTCCCAACGCGGCTTCGCGGTCCTACATTCGCCGGAAAACAGCCGCGATGCCCGCCTTGTCGCGGCTTCTACAACCCGTCGGTCAACTCCGCGATGGAGACACCCAAGGCGTGGGCAATCCGTTCGATGTTGCGCAGGGCGACGTTCCGCTCGCCCCGCTCGATGCCGCCGATGTAGGTGCGGTCCAGGCCGCACTCCAACGCCAAGTCCTCTTGGGACCAGCCGTGGGTTTTACGGACCTGCCGGACCCGGTCGCCAAAACGGTGCAGGATGTCGCGTGATCGTGCCATCTCTCTATCAGACGGGAGAGATGATTATCCGTCGACGGACTATGAGTATCATTTCCTGGCGAACTTTGGTACGCTGTTAGGGGGCAAGTGGGCGGTGGCCACCTGCCACGAAAGCCAGATAAGCCGTTGCTTGGGCGCCCGATGCCCGGTCCAGGCGGCGCTGATCGACGGGTAGCACCGGCTTGGCGAATCGCCGGCGCAAAGGAACCGTCACGGCGGACCGGCCCTGTGGCCACAACACCATTTGCGAAAGATGTTCTCACGCAACCCCTTCACTTCCTAAGGAACCTTTCGATGAATCAAACCAGAAGACGCTGTTCGCTTGGCCGTGGCTACGTCGCGGCAGCCGTTTGGGGAACGGCAATTTTCGGTTTTCTGCCGGTGTGGGGGTGTTCGTCGGCCGAACCGCCGGCAGCGCCACCGACGGTGGCCGAGCCCCAAAAGTTGCCGCCGCCACCTGTCGTGGTCGAGCCGCCAGCGTGCGAAGAAGAAACTCCGCTCCCGCCGAAGATGCCCCAACCAACCGAACAAGATGCCGCCGACCTTCAACAACCGACATCTCCGCCGATGCCGTCGGCATCCCAACCGCCGGCGAGTATGAGCCAGGAAGCAATCGGGATGCGGTTTATGGAGGCCCTTCTGCGAGCGGCCGTCCAGCAGGAACAACGAGAGCGAAACGACCCGCGGTACCAGGAATTTCAGCGGGCGGTAGAGCAGGCACAACGCTGTCCACGATGCGGTGGCGCCGGCTGGTATCGTTACATCGACAGTCACGGTGTCCTCCAGGTCCGGCAGTGTCCGTCGTGCTGGGGCACCGGCCGGGCCTATTAACAGCACTCGGCCACGAACCGTTTCGCTTACCGTAGTGAATGCCTGCTTTGTCGCCAAAAGGTATACACCACGAAGCCCTGAACCGTGCCGTCGCCAAAGCCTAGGGCGAACGCTTGATACCGTCACCGGCCCGTTGTCCTGCCGCCAATGGCTGCACAGCCGGCGGCGTAAAACATTCACGAGATGCGTTTTCTCTTACACCGAAAGGAGGTCTCTTTTGGAGACTTTGCTGATGCTCGCCATCGCCGGCGCGATCGCCTGGTGGTTGATCAAAGCGGTTCGGCGCGATGCCTCACGCAAGGCGTTCGCCGCCGGTCGGGCCCGCGGTCGACGCCAGGCACGCCACCGTCGGCGCTGACTTTTTCGACCGGCACCGTGGTGCGTCGTCGACGCAGCCGGTGCCTGCTGGGTTACCGGCAAGCCGTGCCGTCAAACCTATTGATGCCTGCATGGATAACGATCGCTTGGGGAAGCCGAAAGCCTGAAAATCCAGGCTCCCGTTGGTCGCCTTCGGCTCATTTGCTATGCAAGCGTCAATCGGGGCACCTATCGCCCGGCGGCACGTGCGGCCTCGTACTGGTTGCCACAGATCTTGTCAACGCAACACGTCGACTATTTTGTTCAACGGAGAACGCCATGAAAAAACGCGAAGACTGGGGCCCGGCCGATGTGTTTATCGGCGAGATACTACCCGCGGTGATCGTAGGTATCGTGTGATCTACGCGTCCATCTGGCTGCCAATATTGTGGTTCGTGATCGAGCCGCTTACCCGTTGGCTCGACGCCATCGGCCTGCCGACGCTCGGCACGTTGATCAGCCTCGGGGCAATGCTCATCTGCATGATGCTAGGTTTCGGCCTCGGCGGGGTGATTGTGCACGCCAGGGACATGAAGGCCGAGAAAAAAGAAAAGAAGCCGGAGGACGGTGATCCGCACTAGTACGCCTTCCATGAAATTGTTTCCGGTGGTATAAGCACCGGCATGAAGGAACACATTGTACGCCTCAAGGACGAGGCCCGACAGCATTTGCAGGAGTTGGTGCATACCGGCACGCGATCCGTGCGTGTGGTTCGGCGTGCCTTGATTCTGCTGAAATCAGATGAAGGATTCACGGATGAGGAGATTGCCGAACACGTTGGTTGCACGGATCGAACTGTTCGCAGTATGCGTAAACGGTTCTGTACCGGGAGTTTAGAGGAAGCGTTGTACGACGCCCCTCGATCCGGTGCTCCGCCCACGTTTACGCCACGGCAGAAGCAGCAAGTCGTGGCGTTGGCTTGCAGCGATCCGCCGGAGGGCCGCGTCCGCTGGACGCTGGAACTACTCTGCGTGCACGCCGTGAAACGAGGCTTCGTCGATTCGATCAGCAAGAGCGAGGTTGCGTTGTGGCTGAAAGAGCACGACATGAAGCCATGGCGAAAAAAACATGGTGCATTCCGAGACTCACCGAAGAGTTTCGCGACAGAATGGAGGACGTCCTCGACCAGTATGAAAAGGCGTTCAACCCGAGAGAACCGTTGATTTGCATGGACGAGCAGCCGTATCAACTCCTGGACGATACGTGTCCCTTCAAGCCTGCCGTACCAGGCAAGGCGGCTAAGCAGGACTACGAGTATCGTCGTTGCGGCACGTGCAGTATCTTTGTCGCCGTTGAGCCGAATGGTGGCAAACGCTTCGTCCAGGCTCGGCGTCATCGCAAACGGGCCGATTTCGCACGATTCGTGCGTGATCTGCTTCAGCGTTATCCCAAGGCTCGTCGGATTCATTTGGTTCTCGACAACCTCAACACGCACAACGAAAAGTCCCTCATCGAAACGTTTGACGCCACGAAAGCGAAGCAATCTCTGCGACGCATCGTATGGCACTACACACCCAAGCACGCCAGTTGGCTGAACATGGCAGAAATTGAAATCTCCGTGTTGACCAAGCAATGCCTCGGGCGACGGATTCCTACAATCGAAGAAGTTCAACGTCATGCGGCGACTTGGGCCCGCGACCGAAATCGCCGCAAAGCCATAATCGACTGGACCTTCAATAACAACGACGCCCGCCGAGTGTTCCCGGAACTATACCGGAAGAAACTTGCTGGATGACGTACTAGAAGCGGTCTCAAAAATGTCTGAGTAGGATAACAATGCATCCGAGTTGGAGCATTCCCAGGAAATTGGTGGCATGATATTCGTAGCGAACGACAAGACGGCGAAAGTTGTGGAGCCACGCGAAAACGCGTTCGATTTTCCACCGCCGGCGGTAGTGCCGGAGTTTCCGCCCGTCTTGCGTCATCAACCGGCGATTGCTGCGATTCGGCGAGATCAGGTCCACGCCGCGATCTTCCAGAAGACGTACGTCCAGGACATCGCTGTCGTAGGCCTTGTCGCCAATGAGCCGATCTGGCAGATAGTGCGTCCACGCCGCGTCGAGGGTCTCTTCGACCAGCGTTACCTCGTGCGGAGAAGCGTTGGTAACGCAGGCGGCGACAGGAATACCATGGCGGTCTGCGATTGCCATGATCTTGCTGCCCTTGCCGCGTTTTGTTTTGCCGACGGCGTCGCCCCTTTTTTGGCGCCCGAGAAGGAGCCATCGATAAAGGCTTCGGTCAGATCGATTTTGCCGCGTCGTTCCAAGTCTTCGGCCAGTGCAGCGAGAATCTGGGCAAAAACGCCCCGTTGGGTCCACTGCTGGAACCGGCGATGGCAGGTTTGGTATGGAGGATATCTCTCGGGCAGGTCTTTCCAAGGTGCGCCAGTTCGCAACACCCACAAGATACCGTTGAGCACATCGCGTGGTTCTCGCGGTGGCCGACCTCGACCGCCCGGCTTCCGTCGCATCGGCGGCACAAGGGGCTCGATGCGTCGCCATTGTTCGTTGGTAAGATCCATGCCGCATAGTTCGGCACCTATAAAATCAACCTTTAGCCATTTTTGAGATGGCTTCTAGTGCTTCGGCAATCTTCAGAATAGGGGTGCCATGGCCACGCTTGCGTGGCCATGGCACCCGAACCCCTGTTTCAAAAATTGACAAGGCATTAAGGATTAGGGACTCGACGCTGCACTACTCCATCAGGCTGAGTTCGTCGATCACGTCTTCCGGCAAACCGGCCCAGAAAGCGCGGTTTGCTTCGGATTCGATCTCCGACTGCTGCATCACGAAGGCTTTTAGGGCGCGTTGCCGGCCGGAGTGAATGTGCTCGCTCATCCAGTGCTTGGCGGCCTCACTGTTGCGCTGTTTGACCGCCCGCAAGATTCGCCGGTGGAACCGGTACGCCCCGGCCACCACGCTTAGATCGTGCCGTTCGCGGGGAATGGTGAAAATGCGCGTGAGCAGTTGCGAGTCGGCCACAATCTTGATGATCCGCCGGTTGCCGGCCGACCGGATCATCAGCATGTGAAACCCCAAGTCGACGGCCAAGAACCGCTGCATCAAGCTACTGCAGAGCACGTGCTGGCCGCTCTTTCGCAACTCGTCGGCGATTTCGCGCATCTGCTGGCAGAGCTGCTCAAGCATTTCGATATCGGCCGGGGTAATTCGTAAGGCGGCCACCGCTGCCGCATGACTCTCCAGCAATTCGCGGACCTCGTACAACTCGTCGACATCCTGGCGATCGAGTTTGCGGACCAGCGTCCCGTGACGAGGTACCTGTTCGAGGAATCCCTCGAACTCTAGCTTCCGCAGGGCCTCGCGAACCGGTGTGCGGCTCATCCCCAGTTCCTTGGCCAGCGAGGGCTCGGAAATCTGCTTGCCGGCCGTCAGTTCGCCGCTAGTCAGCTTGCGGCGAATCAATCGGTAGGCCTGTTCACTAAGAGTGGAAATGCTCATCGAGGTTTTTTCTCTCCTGACAGAAACATACGGCCCCGGGCACAGCCCTCCGGTCGACCAGCGGACCTCATGTATTCAAGATATTACACTTATTATCAACCGATTCGGTCGGTTAATCAAGTACCTGGATACAGGCAGACAACGAGCTAACCGCTTCACACACCTTGTGTACACGCGCCGACCGTGGCAACCAGCTCACACAAGCCCCGTCACCACGGCCACGACACACGCTACCAAAGAGAGCACCAGGAGCATGCTCAACAGGAGCCGGAAGAAGCGGTGCGAGGGTTCCACCAAGACAAATACCATCGTGTAGGCGAGCGAGCCCATGCTCAGCGTGCCGGCCAGTATCTCCCAGCGATTCTCGCCCGGCAACATGGCCGAAATACTGAAAAACACGGAAGCCGAGGTTACCAGCAACAACATTTCGGCAAGCGAAAACTGCCGAACCGAGGTGTCGTCGGGCTGCGATGTCTCGTTGAGCGATTCCCCGCATTGCCGGGCATACTGCGGAAAAATCTCCGGCTCGTAGTCGGTCAAGCCCAAGTCTGGCGGAATCATCTTGAAATCGTCGTCGTCCGGGCGGCGGTCGTCATTCTCGGACTGGCACATCGGAATCCTGCCCGTGTAAAAAAGCCGATCGACTCAGCCTAGTCGATGGGAATCGGCCAAAAGAGGCCACACGAGGTGCCGCCGTCGACATACAACACTTGGCCTGTCATGAACGACGACGCCTTCGTGGCCAGAAACAGGCACGTACCGAGCATATCCTCCGGCTGGCCAATGCGTCGTAGCGGCGTGTTTTGTTCGCGCCATGCGTCCATCTCGGGATATTGCCGCCAGAGCGTCCGCGAGATGTCGGTGAGCGTGAAGCCGGGCGCAACCGCGTTGACGCGCACCCCCAGTGGCCCCCACTCCATGGCCATGCTTCGCGTCATCTGGCTCATGGCCCCTTTGCTCATGGCGTAGACCGATACGCGGTTCAGCGGACGATGGGTGTTCAGCGAGTCGACATTGACGATGCTACCTTGCTCGGCGGCGATCATCTTTCGGCCAACTGCCTGGGCCATGAAAAATGCCCCGCGAATGTTGATGTTCGTGATGAAGTCGTAGTCGTCTTCCGTGTAGTCCTCGACTTTCTTACGGTTGTTGACCCCGGCGCAGTTGATCAACGTGTCGATGCGTCCGAACTCGGTGGCCACGCTGTCGACCAGTTGGCGTACCGATGCCGTATCGACCACATCGCAGACCTTGCCGTGAACGATGCGTCGGTCGTCGCCACGGATTTCTTCGGCGGTTTGCCGGATCGTATCGAGTTTACGGCCGGTGATTACCACCGTGGCCCCGCGTTCGGCGAACCCTTCGGCGATCGCGCGGCCGATACCGCGACTCCCACCCGACACCAGCACCACCTGATCCTTTACCGAGAAAAGCTCGTCCGCCATGAAGGTATTCCTTTGTCGATTGAGCTTCAGCGAAGCGGAGCTTCGCGGCGATGGGTTCCCAAGCCGGAGCTTGGGAACCAAGCCTTACCCCTCGTCTCTCGTCCCTAGCCCCTCGCCCCTAGCAAATCCTCGGCATCTGTTCGCCCGACAGCAAATCCACGATGCGTCCGGCACCCAGCATGCCACGAAGTTCCACCGTACCAGGGTGCTCTTCGGTAACCGTTCCGATGATCGCTGCTTGGGATGCCGCTGGATGGGTTCGCATTCGGGTTAACACTTCTTCGGCCGCTTCGGCGGGCACGAAGGCGACCAATCGTCCTTCGTTGGCCACATAGAGCGGATCGAGACCCAACAGTTCGCAGGCGCTGGCCACCGGCACGCTGACGGGAATCGCCGCCTCGTCGAGCTCGACACCCACGCTTGCGTCCATCGCGATTTCGTTCAGCGCGGCCGCCAGACCGCCACGCGTCAGGTCGCGAAGGCAATGGATGTCGCCGCCGGCCTCGAGCAGCGTTTCCACCAATCCGGCCAGCGAGGCGCAGTCGCTTTCCAGTGCCGTTTCGAATTCCAAGCCCTCGCGCACCGACATGATGGCCATGCCGTGGCGTCCGAGGTCGCCGCTGACCAATACGGCATCGCCCGGCGCAACACGACGCGGCGAAACGTCGATTCCCTCTGGCACCACGCCCACGCCGGCCGTGTTGATGAACACCCCGTCGCCTTTGCCGCGGTCGACCACCTTGGTATCGCCGGTAACGATCTGTACGCCCACTTCGGCCGCTGCGGCAGCCATCGACTCGACGATACGCTGCAACTCGTCCAACGGAAAACCCTCTTCGAGCACGAAACCCGTGCTGAGGAATTGCGGTCGGGCGCCGGCCATGGCCAGATCGTTCACCGTGCCGTAGACGGCCAGCTTGCCGATGTCGCCGCCGGGAAAAAACAACGGACTGACGACAAACGTGTCGGTGGTCATCGCCACGCGCAGGCCGTTGAGTTCAATCACCGCGCTATCGTGCGCTGGTTCGGCGTTCGCCGCAGCGCCCGTGGTTTCACCCGGCAAGGCGTGCTTAGCAAACGCCGGGCGAAACAACCCTTCGATCAGGCCGCGCATCTGACGCCCCCCGCCGCCATGGGCGAGCTGCACGGTCTCGTGTTGCGAAAGCGGCACGGGACACTGAAGTTCTATCTTGTCGGGCATCGTTGTTTGTTTCCGTTGATGACTCGTCGTTTGACCACTTTGGCTCCCCGGGTGCCATGCCCACGCTTGCGTGGGGAAGCTGCGGATTTGCGGTTCTCGCATGCCCGCGTTCGGCACTGGCTGACAAGCAGCCAGTGGCACCCAATCCCTCGTCTCCCGCCCCCCGTCTCTCGCCTCTCGTCCCTCACCCCTCACCCCTCACCCCTCACCCCTCACCCCTCACCCCTCACACCTAGCACCTAGCCCCTAGCCTCGCCGCCGATACCGGTAGTACGCCGCGCAGGCTCCTTCGGACGACACCATGGGCGCGCCCAACGGGCGTTCCGGCGTGCAGTAGATGCCAAACGCGGGACAGTCGTGCGGTTTTTTGTGGCCCTGCAATACCTCGCCGGCAATACATTCCTCGGGCTCGTCGGCCTTTAAATCCTTCAGCCCAAACCGCAGTTCGGCGTCGAATCGGGCGTACTTGTCGCGCAAACCCAGGCCGCTTTCGGGGATTTCGCCAATGCCGCGCCACTTCCGCGCAACGGTTTGAAAAACGTCGTCGATCTGCCGCTTGGCCGCCACATTGCCTTCCGACCGCACTGCCCGGGCGTACTGGTTTTCGACTTCCGCCCGACCGGCTTCCAACTGCTCGATACACATCAACACGCCGTGCAAGATGTCGACCGGCTCGAACCCGGTGACCACGATCGGCACGCGATACTTTTCGGCAATCGGCCGATAGTCGTCCATTCCCGTCACAGCACACACATGCCCGGCCGCTAGGAAGCCTTGCACCAGGTTGGCTGGCGAATCCAATACGGCGCGAATTGCCGGCGGCACCAACACGTGGGAAACCAGCACCGAAAAGTTGTCGAGCATCAGGCGTTCGGCCATCGACACCGTCATGGCGTTGGCCGGGGCCGTGGTCTCGAAACCGATGGCGAAAAACACCACCTGCCGGTCGGGATTTTTTCGGGCAAGCGTCACGGCGTCCATCGGCGAGTACACCACGCGCACGTCGCCCCCTTCCGACTTAACCGTGAACAGATCTTTCTGGGAGCCGGGCACGCGAAGCATGTCGCCGAAGCTACAGAAGATGACCTCGGGCCGCGCGGCGATGGCTACGGCCTTGTCGAGCATCTCCAACGGCGTAACACACACCGGGCAGCCAGGGCCGTGGATCAAGGTGACCTCCGACGGCAACATCTGATCCAACCCGAAACGGATGATCGAATGCGTTTGCCCTCCGCACACCTCCATCAGGTTCCACGGCCGGGTAACCGTGGCGGCGATCATGTCGGCCAGTCGTCGAGCGGCGTCGGCGTTGCGATATTCGTCGATGTATTTCAACCGAGTTACCCTCCCTCGGAATCATCGCCAGCCGAGTCTCCCTCGGCGGCCGCGGCTTCGCCGATCTCATCCAGAAAGGAAAAAATCTCCTGGGCCTCCGTCTCGTCGATCACACTGATGGCGAAACCCACGTGAACCAACACATAGTCGCCTACTTGGGCCTCGGGCGTGTACGCCAGACAGGTTTCCTTGACGATGCCGCCGAAGTCGATCTTGCCCATCGGCAGATCGTCTTTCTGATAGACTTCGGTCAGCTTGCCGGGTATGCCAAGACACATAGCGGTTATCCTTTGTTCTGCATGGCAGCCACAAAAACCTGCCCCAGCGCAATGCCGCCATCGTTGGGGGGGACCTTACTGTGAGTGTACACGCTGAAGCCGGCCTGCGACAGCCGGGCGTGAACCCGGCGTCCCAACAGGGCGTTCTGAAAACACCCGCCGGTCAGGCCCACCTGGGGGCAGCCAACCGCCCGAGCGACAGCCACCGCCGCTTCGGCCAGGGCGTTGTGCATTCTGGCCGCGACACACTGGGGTGGCACACCCGCTACGAGATCTTCAAGTAAACCGCGAATCATCGGTCCCCAGTCGATCGTCGACGGAACTGCGTCGGCCAAGGGCAACGGATAGGCTTCGTTTTCGTCCTCGTCGGCCAGAAACTCCAGGGCCATGGCAGCTTGACCTTCGAAACTGATCGTCGCCGGCAGCCCACACAAGACGGCTACCGCGTCGAACAGCCGGCCCACGCTGCTGGTCCGTGGGGCGTGTCGCCCTTGCGACAACACGGCCAGCAAGGTCTTTAGTTCCGCTGGACGAAACCAGTCGCCCAACCCCCGCACGGGCGAATTAGCTTGAGCGAACACCTGGCCGACGGCCTCCTTGCCCAGCAGTTCGAATAACAGTCCGAGGGCCGAGCGCCGCGGCTCGCGCACCGCCCGATCGCCGCCCGGCAAGGGGAATGTCCGCAGATGGGCAACGCGCCGAAAGCTACCGCCCTCGCACAGCAGGCACTCGCCACCCCAAACCGTGCCGTCGAGCCCATAGCCGGTGCCATCCCAGGAAAACCCCAGCAGTGGGCCGACCACTCCGTGTTCGGCCATCAACGCGGCCACGTGGGCGTGGTGGTGTTGTACACGGACCAAGGGCACGCCCCACCGCGCGGCCAACCCTTCGGCATGCTGCGTGGAAGCATGGTCGGGATGCAGATCGCAGGCTACCCGCTCGGGCGCGGCCTCGAAGAACCCGACCAAATCGTCGATCGCCCGACGATGCACTTCAAGACTCAACACGCTCTCCAAATTGCCCAGGTGTTGGCTCACGACCACGGGCGTTGGCGAGTCCGGGGTCTCGTCGGTTGCTTTGTTGCCGAGGGCCAGGGCCACCGTGTTCTTCAGATGTCCCCCGACGGCCACCACAGTGGGCGATACGATTGGCAACGCAATGGGCGAGGGAGCATACCCTCGGGCACGTCGCAAAACTTGCACGCTACTGGGGCCAACCCGTGCAATTGAGTCATCGACCGGCCGCACAATGGGACGATTGTGCGTCAAAATCACGTCGGCGATTGGGCCGAGTCGCTTCAAGGCCTCTTCGGTTGTCACCACCATCGGCTCTTCCGACAAATTGCCGCTGGTGCAGACGATGGGACGTTGCACACGATCCATCAGCAAATAGTGCAGTGGCGTGTAAGGCAGCATCACGCCCAAGTACGGATTGCCCGGCGCAACGGCATCGACAATCGGGCGAACGGCGCTGTCGCGCAGCCCGTCGCGCCGCCACTGCACGAGCACGATGGGTGACTGGGGTGATGTCATTAGTTGCGATTCTTCTTCGGAAACGCAACAATGCCGACGAACCTCTTCCAGCGAGTTCATCATCAACGCAAACGGTCTGTCGGGCCGCTGCTTGCGCTGCCGCAATTCGGCCACTGCCCGGGCATTCGTCGCGTCGACCAATAGCTGGAATCCTCCCAAGCCTTTTAGCGCCACGATCTGCCCGGCAAGCAGGGCCTCGGCCGTGGCGGCCAGGGCGTCGCCTTCCGTAGCGCGCGTACTCCCGTCGCGCCGAAGCAGCGAAAGCTTCGGGCCGCAGCGGGGGCAGGCGATCGGTTGGGCGTGGAAACGGCGGTCGGTTGGGTCTTCGTACTCGCGCCGGCAATCGTCGCACATCGTAAACTGCCGCATCGAGGTGCGAGGCCGGTCGTAGGGCAATTGCTCGATGATCGACCATCGCGGGCCGCAGGCCGTGCAGTTGGTGAACGGGTAGCCGTAGCGTCGCTCGGCCGGGTTGCGTATTTCGGCCAAGCATTCGGCACAGGTGGCCAAGTCGGCGGGAATCGTGGGTCGCGGCGCGGCCGTGCCCAAGCTCTGGACGATCTCGAACACGCCCGGCGGATCGTCGACACACGCAACCGGCTCAATGTCCAGCCGTTCGATACTTGCCTGTGGCGGATGGCGATGCCGCAGGGCGTCGACAAACGCCTCCAACTGGGCAGACGGCCCTTGGACCTCGATCCGCACGACGTCGGCTTCGTTGCGAACCCAACCGGCAAGACCCTCGGAGCGAGCCGTGTTGTACACAAACGGCCGGAACCCCACCCCCTGCACCACACCGCGCACGGCAAGGGCCAAGCGACGGACATCGAGTTGTGAAGGCGTGGGTCTAGACATGGCAACGGAAGCGTGGCTGGGAAGCAACAATCTATTAAGTGTAGGCGACGAGAAGCCCTGCGGTAAGAGCCGTTCGGCAATTGTCAGAAACATTGCTACCGGCCGGTAACCCCCGTATATTGGGATGGGTGTCGGGACTCAACTAAAGCCGTTGCCCCGCTCCTACCGCTTCCCGACTTGGAAGGATCTTGGGAGTCTGTCATGAAACCTTTTTTCGTGGTGCCGTTGGTTGCCTGCCTGTGTGTATCTACCAGTCAACTGTCGGCCGCCGATCAGCCGCAGTGGGGACAACGCTACACGCGCAACTTGGTCTCCGACGAAAAAGGGCTGCCCGAGACGTTCGACCCCGGCCGGCGCGACAATCAAACCGGCCAAATCGAACTCGCGCCGCAAAGCGGCGTTCGCTGGGTGGTCGCGCTGGGCAACCAAGCCTATGGCACGCCGATTGTCGCCGGCGGTCGGGTGTTCGTGGGCACCAACAACGGTAATCCCCGCGACCAGCGCATCGAAGGCGATCGCGGTGTGCTGATGTGCTTCGACGAAAAGTCGGGCGACTTTCTTTGGCAGCTTAATGTGCCGAAACTCGTCGAAGTGAAGTACGGCGACTGGCATTACGTGGGCATCTGCTCGCCACCGGTTGTCGAGGGAGATCGTGCTTACCTGGTCACCAACCGTTGCGAGGTGATGTGTTTGGATGTCAACGGCTTGGCCGACGGCAACCAAGGCCCGTTCACCGACGAAGGCCACCACATGGTCGCCCAGGGAGAAACGCCCCTGGTGCCCACCGACCGCCACGCCGACATCGTCTGGCTCTACGATATGGTCGGCCAACTGGGTGTCGAGCCACACAATGCCTCGAACTGCTCGATCCTCGTGCATGGCAATCTGCTCTACATCTGCACCTCCAACGGCGTCGACTGGACGCACACTTACGTGACCAACCCGAAGGCGCCGTCGTTGATCGTGGTCGACAAACGCACCGGCAAGCTGGTGGCTCGTGACGATTTCGGCATCGGCGCCGATGTCACCCATGGGCAGTGGAGTTCGCCCGTGCTGGGTGAAGTCGACGGACGCGCGTTGATCTACTTCGGCGCGGGCAACGGTATTATGTATGCGTTTGAACCGGTGACCGAGCAAGCGGCAGCGAAACAGGCCGCCGACGGTGAGCCGCTGAAACTCAAACCGGTGTGGTGGTTCAACGGCCATCCGTTGGCCCAAACCCAAGCCCACGTGCCGCCCGACCACCAGCACGACAGCACGTCGTACGAAGTAACCGCCAATCCGGTGTTCGACAACGGCCACCTTTACGCCACTTTCACCCAGGAGCCGTTTCACGGGATGAAGCACGGCTGGCTGGTGTGCCTCAAGGGCGACGGCCCGGCCGACGGGCGATTCAACGGCGACGTCACTCGGCGGAATCTCGTCTGGTCGTATGCCGACATCGGTTGCAGCGTGTCGACGGTAGCTGTCGCCGACGGCCTGGTGTACGCCGCCGGGTTCGACGGCCGGCTTCATTGCCTTGAGGCCGACACGGGCCGGATCGTTTGGATCCACGACGCCGAGGGAAGGATCTCCGCTTCGCCACTGCTGGCCGACGGCAAAATCTATCTCGGCACGCAACGCCAAACCCTCTGGGTCCTGGCCGCCGGGCGAGAGCTGAAGGTCCTCAACCGCATCCGCCTGCGAGATGCCATCTCCTGCACCCCCACGGCCGCCAACGGCACGCTGTTTGTCGCCACGCGACGGCATCTCTATGCGGTGGGGGATTGAGTTGGGAGATAGGAGTAAGGAAATTCCGAGGCATGGCCGCTTCAGCGGCCATGAATGCGTTTTTTCCAGCCTTTCAACTATCCGCATACGCCGATTTGAAAACGTGTGCTGTCGGTGGGGAGGAATAATGCAAAGTGTTAACCCACAGACGTACACGTAAGGCATGGACATTAGGAATTATCGGCGCTGCAAAAAATGTGAGGCGTACCGGGAGATAACGAAGAAACGCAAAAAGCTATCCTACGCAGCAATCTAAGAAGACCAGGACAAATGAATTCCGCTAGTGAAATCGACAGTAAACCGTTCGTCAATCTTCTGGAGTGCATGGCGCCAGGGAGAAGGGAAGAGTTGCGCAAGTTACTTGATAGCCTACATCCCACATTTCGACTGGAGACTGAATCTGAGTCTATTGTCTTCAAAGCAGATCCTATTCAAAAAACGATTACAGTGGGGACAAAAGCCTTGTATCGTTTGAAGGGACACGCCTATACCACAGCAATTGTCCTTTCGGCCATGGGTACACCAGGATATCGCGAAATGGCAGAACACGAACGGATAAAACTCTTCGCTCCTGCCGACCAAATACTAACATGGGCGGTTAATATGGATTTGCAGCAGTGGGCGACTAAGATGGGCCTGGAAAAGAATACGTCTGACGTAGAAATGGAATTTCCCACAAGTGTTTTGCCAAGCCTAAACAATTCCCAGAAGACGATCGGAAAAGGGCTTTTCTGGGTGGCGTGCTCGTTTATTATACTGCACGAGATTGGGCATCTTTGCCTGGACCATACTGCGTGCGAAGGGGACATATCCATACAACAGGAAAATGATGCAGATCGTTTCGCTGCTGCATGGCTTCTGGAGTGTCCTCAAGTCTCAGTTGCCCGTCGCGTAAATTGTCTGCTTGGTATAGCCACGGCACTCATGTGGCTCACAGTCTTTAATGTGTATTTTGGACCGTCACAGAATGGAACACATCCGCAGGCCTATGATCGTTTGTTTCAAACCCTTGATCATTGCATTGATAAAACGTCGGACAAGGAACGCCTCGTGGTCTGGGGGCTTCAATCTAGACTCTTGTTCGCACACATGGACACCGCCGAAATCGAGATCGATTGGCCGCGAATGCAAAGCGAGCCTCGTGATCAGATGAATTACCTCTTGGACGTATTATCACACCAATCGCCCTTCTAATACCCGCACACTCCCGTTCCACGCAAAGCATGGGAACCAGGAGAACCCTCCGAATCATTTCCCCGCCTTCCCCATCAACCACTCCGCCGCCGACCCCACGCCGTCGTCCTTCAGCGCGGCCACTTCGAAGATTTCGGCCTTCGGGTTCAACCGCTTCATGTCGGCCGAGATTCGCTCGCCGTTGAAGTTCAAGTGTGGCATCAGGTCGGCCTTGGTGATGATCAGGGCATCGGAACCCTGAAAGATGGCCGGGTATTTGGCCGCTTTGTCGTCGCCCTCGCTGGTGCTTAGCACGATCACGCGCAGGTGCTCGCCCAAGTCGAAACCGGCCGTGCAGACCAGGTTGCCCACGTTCTCGACGAACAACACGTCGATCGCCTCAAGGTCGAACCCTTCCAGCGCCGACTGGATCATCACCGCGTCGAGGTGACAGGCCCCGTCGGTGTTGATCTGCACGACAGGCACACCCAGCTTTTCGATCCGCTCGGCGTCGATCGAACTGGCGATATCGCCCTCGATCACCGCGGGCCGCAGCCGGCCGTCGAGCTTCGCGAACAGGGCTTCGAGCAGGGTCGTCTTCCCGGCCCCGGGCGAACCGACCACGTTGACACAAAACACGCCCGACGCATCAAACCGCTGACGGTTCTCCTCGGCAAGTTGGTCGTTGGCTTTGAGTATCTTTTTGGCAGCGACGATTTTCATAGGGAGATGGTGTGGGTAGTGGGTGGTGAAGGTAGGTTATGCTGAAGCATAACCTACCTTCTATGCTAAAGCATATCCGACGGTGTGACCACTACCCGTCGTCTACTTCCTCCAGTTCAATACTCTCCAGGAGGAGGTCGCGGCCACCCTCGATGACGATTTTCGAGCTGCCACAATCGGGGCATTGGGCCAGAAGCTCGTGGATTTCGGTCCGCCGGCCGCACACGCCGCAGACGCACTCGGCCGAAGGTTCATCGATGTGGACGCTGGCGCCCTCGACGATCGTGCTCGGACTGAGCAACTCGAAGGCGAAGCGGATCGAGTCACAAGACACGCCGGAGAGCCGGCCGATCGTCAGATCGAGCTTCGCCACACGGCCGTGATGCCCACTGCGGTCGACTTCCTTCTCGACCTGTTCGATCAACGCTTCGACGATAGACAGTTCGTGCATAGGAGAGGGAATAGGGGATAGGGACGAGGGATGCGTAAACAGGAACAGAAGACGAGCAAAACGGTTTCCTCTCGTCCCCCGCCCCTCGTCCCTCGCCCCTCTCAATTCAATCCACCACGGCCAATTGCACCCGGGCACTTTCCAGGCGATGGGCCAGTAGCTTGGCCACCTGCGTGGTCAGCCGGTACCCCACCTCGGGGTCTTTCTCGCACAACGCACGGAGCTTACGGGCGTTGATCTTCACCAAGTGCGTCTCTTGCGTCGTGGTGCCGATGGCTGTGGTTTTGTAGGGTTCGATCAGGGCCGACCAGATCAACAGGTCGCCGCCCACCAGGGTGTCGACGGTGCGCATCTCTCCGGTACCCAGCAGGTACTGGATGTTGACCTCACCAGAAACAATCACCGAGAGGTAATCGGCCGGGTCCCCCTCGTTGAAAAGTTGCGTATTCGCCGGGATATTCGCTTCCTCGGCGATCATGGCAATTTCTTTGAGGGTTTCCTCGCTGATCCCAACGAAATAGGGGTAGCGCCGCAGGACTTCGGGAGAGATCATGGTGGTGTTTCTCCTTCAGAAGCATTGAGGGTGTCCGCGTTTTTTCTAGGGGCGGTTTCAAAACCCGGTTTCGGCTTCATAAACCGGCCGAACGAACGTCCCTGTCGGTAGTTTCGAAACGCCTTCTAATCCCTGGCCTCGAGGAACCGGAGCACGTCCTCGACCGCACGGGGGATAGCCGCCTCGACCTCTGGGGTACATTGCTCCCCAAAATTCAGTATATCGGCCGCCTCAATTCCGACAAGCTGGATGGCATCTTCTGAGGGCAGTTCCATGCCCGCTTTTCGCCCAAATTCCAGGGCCGTAGGCAGGTTCACATCGTGGGCCGAGGCGCTTCGCTGAGTGTCCAGTTGGCCGGGACGCAGGTGGTGGATCGTGCCCGGGGCGGCCCCGGTGCAGATGGCGTCGACGACGATGGCCCGCTGATAGCCGATCATCCGCTCCATGAGCTTCAGCCCCCCCCAGCAGTCTTCGACCACCTCGACGTCGTCGCGCCCGGCGAGCCGCTTTTCGAGTTCCTGAGCAACGCGCAGCCCGACGCTGTCGTCGGTGACGATGGGATTTCCGAGGCCGATGATGAGGGTTTTCATGGGGCAGAAGGGAGTAGGGGTTGGCGGGCAAAAGGTTTATTCGACTGTTACAGATTCGTAACCAACCGAAAGCCTTCTGAAATGAGTGAGACAGTCAAATTCGTGGCTGCCGTTTACCTACCCCACCTAGTCTATCCTGTTCGGCGGGTAGGGTCTAGCGACGGCAACTGCGATCAACGGTCGCGGTTTTTTGCGGAAACACAAAAAGCCCCTCGGCCGCAGCCGGGGGGCTTGGATTGGTGTCGGTCAATTACTCAAACTGACTCATCCTAGTCAATATACTGATCCAGCCGATCGAGCACTTCGCCCTTCGGGTCGCGGATGCTCACTTCCAGCGGCATCTGGCCGACCAGGCTGTGAGTGGCACAGCCGAAACACGGGTCGTAGGCACGGAAGGCCATCTCGACCATGTTCAACAGGCCCTCGCGAACCTCGCCCTTGTGGATCAGCCCTTGGGCCGCCTTTTTGACCGACATGCAGATCGGGGCGTTGTTGTTCGTGGTGCCCACGATCAGGTTCACCTTGGTCAACACGCCGCGCTCGTCGGTCGTGTAGTGGTGCGTTAGCGTACCACGCGGGGCTTCCACGCAGCCGACACCCTCGGTGGGCGTGGCGGTGGGCAGCGTGCGGTAGTCCTTGCCGGTGATCTCCGGATCGGTGGCCAACTCGACCCAACGCTCGGCCGCGTAGAGCAGCTCGACGAGTCGAGCCCAGTGGGTGGCCAGCGTGTGGTCGACCGGCTTGCCGCCCAGCGTGTCGTACATCTTTTCGTACGCCTGTTGGGCCAGCGGCGTGGCCATGCCGTCGGCCGCGTTGCAACGCGACAGCGGAGTGGCCTTGTACACGCCCGAGTCTTCGCCATCGACGAAGCCCTTCCAACCGATCTTCTTCAGGTACGGGAACTTCAGATACGACCAAGGCTCAACGCGCTCGGCGATGTACTCGCGGTAGTCCTTGCAGTCGTACTTGGCGTGTTCCTTCCCGTCGGGCCCGGTCACGCGGATCTTGCCGTCGTAGAAGTTGGCCTTGTTGTTCTCGTCGACCATGCCCATGTTGTAGGTCCGGTGGGTGTAGACGCCGCCGGTGATGATCTTCACGTAGTCGGTGTTCTTCAACACCACGTCGTCGAAAACCTGCAACGAGAACTTGGCAAACTCGATGGCGTCGCGTCCCAGCGCCTCGATCTCTTTGCGCTGCTCTTCGTTGATCCCACGGCTCACACCGCCGGGCAGACCCCAGTTGGGATGCACGGGCCGGCCGCCCATCAGCTTGATTAGATGGTGGCCGTCGCGGCGCATCTTCAGTACCTTGCCGGCCACATCCATGCCCACCTTGGCGATCACACCGAGGATGTTTCGCTCGGCGGCCGGGGCCTCGGGACCGACGACGAAGTCGGGCCCACCCAGGGCGTAGAAATGGGTCGTATGGTCGGTGGCGAAGAAGATACTGTAGAACAGCTCGCGGAGCTTCTTGGCCGTCGGCGGCGGATCCACATGGAACACGGCATCCAGCGCCTTGGTGGCCGCCATGTGGTGAGCCTCGGGACAAACGCCGCAAATCCGCGCGGTCAGGTTCGGCATGTCCTCGGCCACGCGGCCGACGCAAAACTGCTCGAAGCCGCGCAGCTCGGGAATCTGAAGGTAGCAGTTCTCGACATCGCCCTCGTCGTTGAGGAAGATGTCGATCTTGCCGTGGCCTTCCAGCCGGGTAATCGGATCGATTGAGATCCGTTTTTGGGGAGTCGTTGTACTCATATTCTCTTTCTCCTGCTTACTTGGCTTCCGTGGCGGCGGCTGCCTGGGTACCACCGTTGCCGTCGGCCACACGCCGAGTGCGACGCAGCAGGCTCTTCGCCAGGCTAAAGCGATAGAAACTACCGATCGGGTCGGGAATGCCCTCGCGGATGATCTGGTCGATCTCGTCCGGGTCGTCGCTGTCGATCACCGAGGCCAGGGCACTCATCAGCCGGGCACCGAAGTCTTGCGAACCCTCGCTGGCTCCGTGGCAACCGATACACGGCGAGTTGACCACCGGGCACAGTGCACCGCAACCCGCCCGCGTGGCCGGACCACAACACAACAGGCCCTGCTCCAGAAGGCACGTTTCGTCGTCGGGCTGGATTTCCCAGGTGCGATAGAACTTTTTGATCTTCTTCTCGGTTCGCGTCCGTTTGCATTCGTCACACACGGTGGTATGCGAACCAATCACCGAACCGGCCGGCGGCAAATTGCCTTCCAGAATGGCCACAATGGCCGCCCAAATGTTGTCGGCCTCGGGCGGGCAGCCGGGCAGGTAGTAGTCGACCGGTACGGTCTGATCCAGTGTCTTCAGCGTATCGTAGAACACCGGCAGGTAGAGCGTGCCCTCGGGCATTTCGGTCTCGTGCTGCGGGCGAACGTCTTTCGGGTTTTCCGGGTAGGTTGCCGAGCCTTCCTTGTAGACCGTGTCGAAAATGGTCTTGCGGTCGTTGCCGTTGGCCAGCCCGGGGATGCAACCTTCGCTGGCACACGAGCCGAAGGCCACCAAGACCTTCGACTTCTTCCGCAACAGTTGAGCCATATACTCCTGCTCGCTGGTGCGGATGCCGCCGTTGAAAAGGCAAACGTCGATTTCGCCGTCGGCCATCTTTTCAACGTCGTGAACTTTTCCGTCCGCGGCACAGGGCCAGAAGACGATGTCGAAATGCTTGGCCACTTCGAGGATCTTGTCGTCGATCCCCAGCACGGCGATTTCGCAACCGCCGCAGGAAGCGGCCCAATAGAGAGCCAACTTGCCTTTGGCCGGGGTTTCCGTGGCTTTTTCGCTCATGATTTCACCTCCATCGTCTCCTCGTGCTCTTTGACGATGCTCTCGAGCGCCTCGAGCCGGTCGTCGTTTTCTTTCCAGCTAGCGGGCCAGTTCAACGGCCCAAGCTGGCGGACTTCCTCGACCATCTTGTCGATGGACTCGGCCAGTTGTTGACCTTCGGCGGCCGAGGCCCAGACCAGTTGCAGCCGCTCGGGTTCCAGGCCCATGGCGGTCATCGTCTGCTTGATCATGGCGTAGCGACGCATGGTCTTGTAGTTCTGCTCGATGTAATGGCATTCGCCGGGGTGACAGCCGGCAATCATCACAGCATCGGCGCCCATGGAGAACGCCTTCATGACAAACGCGGGATCGACCCGACCGCTGCACATCACGCGGATGATGCGAACGTTCTGGTCGTGCTTGATGCGAGCCGAACCGGCCAAGTCGGCCGCCCGGTACGAGCACCAGTTGCACAAGAACCCGACGATCTTCGGTTCAAAGGTGGATTCGCTCATTTTGAGTTTTCGGTTATGAGTTATCAGTTGTCAGTGATCTTTAAGACGGGCCGCCATGGACGAGTGCCACTGGCTGCTTGTCAGCCAGTGCCGAACACGGGCATGCAAGCTGCCCGTGGCACCCGTCCGTCGTTCGACGTTTGACGCAGCACTAGACCAACGTCTCCTCTTTGGCTTCGACGCCTTCGCCACCGTTGCCGGAAAACGCGTCCCAGAGCGTGCCTTCGATCTCGGCGAAGATCTGCTCGTTGTTGAAGTGGGCCCCGGTGATGGCCGACGCCGGGCAGGCCGCCACACACGTGCCACAGCCCTTGCACAGCGCCGTAATCACGCGGCTGACACCCTTCTCGTCGTCGAAGTCGATCGCGTTGTAGGGGCACATGTTGTTGCACACCTTGCAACCCGAGCACCTCTCCTCGTTGATCGACGCCACGATTGGCTCGATCATCACCTTGCCCTTGGTAATCATGGCCTGCACCCGGGCAGCCGCAGCCGCACCCTGGGCCACCGCCGCTGGAATATCCTTCGGCCCCTGGCAAGCGCCGGCCACGAACACGCCATCGGTCATCGTGGCCACCGGGTCGAGCTTCGGATGCCGCTCGGTGTACCAACCGGCCATGCTGCACGAGATGCCGCACTTCAAACCAAAATCCTTGGCGTCGGCCTGTGGCTCGATCGCGCCCATCAGCACCACCATGTCGACCGGCAGTCGCCGCTGCTTGCCCAACAGGGTGTCTTCATACTGCACGATGAGCTTGTTGCGTTCCTCGGGCATTCGGGCGGCGTCGGTTACCTCGGCCACCTTGCCGCGCACGAAGTTCATGCCCTCTTCGAGAAGCCGCTGGTAGAACTCTTCGTATTCCTTCATCGGCGTTCGCATGTCGATGTAGAACGAGTGCACCGTGGCCTTGGTCTTCTCGATGATCAGATGCCCAAACTTCAAGGCGGCCATACAGCAGACCGACGAGCAGTAGGCATTGTGATTCACGTCGCGGCTGCCAACGCAATGGACGATGGCGATCGACTCGGGTTCGGTCTTGCCGTCGCGCATCACGATCTTCCCGCCCGTCGGACCGGCGGCGTTACAGAGCCGCTCGAATTCCATGTTGGTATACACGTTGGCCAGCCGGCCGGCACCGTATTGAGGAATCTTGGTCGTGTCGAACAGCTTCCAGCCGGTGGCGATAATGATGTTGCCCACTTCGAGGTCGACGATTTCGTCTTCCTGGTCGTAGCGGATGGCGTCCGTAGGGCACACCTTCGAGCAAACCTGGCACTTACCACGCGTGAAGTAAATGCACGACTCGACATCCAGCACGGGCGTGCGCGGCACGGCCTGCGGGAAGGGTGTGTAGATGGCCTTGCGGTAACCCATACCGGCCTCGAACTCGGTGTCGACGACCTTTCGCGGGCATTTTTCCATGCAGATGCCGCAGCCGGTGCACGACTCTTCGTCGACCCGCTTGGCCTTCTTGCGAACCTTCACCTTGAAACTGCCCACCGAACCGCTGACCTCTTCCAATTCGGAATAGGTCATCAGCGTGATGTTTTCGTGCTGGCCGGCTTCCGACATCTTAGGTGTCAGAATACAAGCCGAGCAGTCCAGCGTCGGGAAGGTTTTGTCGAACTGGGCCATGTGGCCGCCGATGCTCGGCTCGCGTTCCACAAGGTAAACGTGGTGGCCGGCGTCGGCCAGTTCCAGGGCCGCTTGCAGCCCGGCGATGCCGCCGCCCACGACCAGCGTAGCCGGATTCACATCGACGAACATCGGCTCGAGCGGCTGCTGAAGCTTCACGCGTTCGACCGACGCGGAGACGAGCGCCTTGGCCTTAACCGTGCCCGCCTCCTTGCTCTTGGTTACCCAAGAGACGTGCTCGCGGATGTTGGTCATCTGGCACAGGTAAGGGTTCATACCGGCGTTTTCGCACGCCCGGCGGAAGGTCTTTTCGTGCAGGTGTGGCGAACAGGCGGCCACGACGATGCGGGTAAGACCCTCTTTCTTGATATCCTCTTCGATCATCTGCTGTCCCAAAGACGAGCACATGAACTTGTAGTCCTTCGCCACGACGACGTCTTTCAGGTTGGCGCCTGCCCACTTGGCGACATCCTCCACGTCGACCGTCCCGGCGATATTGCTGCCGCAGTGGCAAACATAAATGCCGACTTTTTCGGCCATCGTTTATTCTCCAGTTCGTTTATGTCAATGTATTGCTGGCCATGTTCCAGGGAGATAATCGCCCCTTACGACGCGGCCCCCGAGGGCTCGGCCTTGAGCTTCGATTCCAACACCGGCATCGCCGGTACCAGCTCCTTGCCGAATCCCAGCTTCTTGGCGTCGATCCCGAAGGCGATGCCCAACATCTGGGTGAAGTAAACGATCGGCATGTGGAAGGCCGTGTTGAACAGGCCGTTGACGCGGCCCTGATAGGCGTCCAGGTTCAACTGGCACATCGGGCACATGCAAAGGATCATGTCGGCGTTGTAGTCGACCGCGCTCTGCAGCAGGCGGCGGTGCAGCTCGAACGCCTGCGGCTCGCTGATCTGGGTCATGTGACCGCCGCAGCAATGGGCCTTCACCGGGTAGTCGACCACCTCGGCGCCGAGCCAGGTGAACAGCTCGTCCATTCGCATCGGATACTCGGTGTGGTCGCCGGCCGTCACGGGGCGAACCACCTGACAGCCGTAATACGGCGCAACGCGCAACCCGGTGAGCGGACGCACGACCTTGTCGCGAATGGCCGTCTCGCCGATGTCCTCGTAGATCACGTCCAGGATGTGGCGCACCTGCACCCGGCCCGGCGTGTAAGCCAAACCACCGGCGGCCAGGGCCTGGTTGACCTTCTTGTTCATCTCGGGGAAGTCGCCCATCAGCTTGTCGACCTTCTTGAGATTCAAGAAGCAGGCCGCACAAGGGGCCACGAGCTGGTCGAGTTGGTCGTCGACCAGGGCCAGGTTTCGGGCGATCACCGAGCAGGCCGTCAGTTCGTCCTGGGTAAAATACTCGGTCGCGCCACAGCAGTTCCAATCGTCGATTTCGAGGAGTTTCAGGCCCAACAAGTCGGCCACCGCGCGGGTAGAGTCGTCGTAGGACGCGGCGTTGCACTCCAGCGAACATCCAGGGTAATAGGCGTACTTCACGACGCTTCTCCTAACTCGCGAGCTTTTTTGATGATGGCTTGAAGTTGATCAAGTTTTTTGATCTTCGTGGGGGTCAGCGCCATGCGACCCTTGGTGAACATCGAGAGCCCCATCGGCCCCATTTTGAGCATGGCAAACGGCTTGTTCAGCAGGTAGAACCGGCTAGCCAACCCTAACTCGAAGCTGCGGCCATACTTGTCCAGGTAGTCGGTAAAGGTCTTGGCCAGTGCCGGGGCATCGGTGCCCGTGGCCATGTGCTCCTTGATGGCGATCCGCTTCATCGAGTACATGATCTCGGTGATCGGGATCTGCTGGGGGCAACGGGTGGTGCAGAAATAGCACGACACGCAACACCACATGGTGTTGGCCCTGAGGGCCTCGTTGCGGTCGCCGGCGTTGATCAGGGCGAACAACGCGCGGGGGGTGTGGGTCATGTCGGCACCGCTCGGGCAAGAGCCGCCGCAACTGCCGCACTGCAGACAGTGCATCAGCTTCTCGCCGCCCGGGGTGGCCTCGATCACTTCGTCGAGAAACGACCCATTCTTCTTGGGGGTTTTCATAATCATCGACTTCGTTCCTCCGGCGCTTCGCTGCGCCTCGCTGATGGCCTTCTCGTATGACCGTCGAAATTCGCGTGATTCTGGTGGGATCCTGAGGATGCAACCTCTGGGATAGGTCTCCCTGATGGACACCCCAGTGCTAGCAATTCCCGCGCCAGAAGAGCGAGGAACCGGCGCAAAACCACAAGATGTTTCTACAGAACGAGTTGTATCGACAGAGGCAATTGCGGCTTCTACGGTCATCGAATGCGGATCACGGATTCCCGCGTTCGTGGCGCGGATTTCCGTGGGCAACGCGGTTCGCCGCTGCCGCTGCCCCCCCAACCGGCAAGCCCTACGGACGAGTGGTCGGCAATGCTCGTTTGCGGTAGAATGTGGACATGAAGTCTCACGCTGAAAAACTCCTCTCCGATGCCCTACAGCTTGGTTAAGCCGACCGTGCCGAGCTAGCAGCCCGACTGATCGCCAGCCTCGATCCGGCAGCCGCCGCTGCCCAACAGGCTTGGGACACCGAAATCCGTCGGCGCCTGGCGGAACTCGACTCGGGGACGGTGAAGTGCATATCGTGGCCGTCGGCAACAGAAAATGCGAACGGTGGACAAAACAACTGATAATCAGTCACAAGGCAGTCTCCCCGAACCGAACCCGGCAGACACATTCCACGCCAAGGTTTCGAATGCCACCAACGATCCCTACTACCGGCTCGAATGGTGGGCGGCGAGCTTTGTTGAACTGGTTTCGCTATTCGCGCTGATTGTCGGCGCAACATTTTGGTATCCGTGGGACTATCCCGGCGAAAAGCTCTGTTTCCCGGAGTACTGGAGCAGTACTCTTTTGACGTTGGGAATTGTGTGCTTGGGACTCGCTCGCCTGCTCTGGTGGGCGTCGCGACGCGAATACCGGAAGAGGCGACAAAACGACCCGATTGAAAAGTGACGCCGGCTAAGTTGCGAGGCCATGCTTCGGCCGGGCGTACTCATATCGAAACCGCGTTGAACGACTGAAGAAGTTCCCATGTCGACCGACCTGATTAGGATCGCCACGTTCGCCAAGCCGCCGGAAGCTGAGGCTGCCCAAAATGCGTTGGCCCACGAAGGCATCAAGTCCTACGTGGAATTCATCAGTTGGGCATGGTATCTGAGCAACGCCGCCGGAGGTGTCCAGTTGCTGGTGCCCCCCGACGATGCCCAACGCGCGGCGGAGATTCTCGGGCTGCAAGTACCGACCGGCAGTCAAGCGTCACAGGATTCAGCGGTGGAAGAATAACCAACGGCCGGGCACCCATGGTCGGATAGGCGGGACCATCGAAGAAATGAAGTGGCCATGCCCAGGCAGGCGTCGTTGTCTTCTCAACATGCACGAGATGCTCTTCCCATGAACGACGCAAACCCTTATCGACCGCCGAGCACGTCGCTCACTGGTACTGCAACGTTATCCTCCTCTGAAGCGTCGCTAACCATTCCCTGCTCGTGCGGAATACGAGTGCCCGTGTCGTTCGCGATGGCGGGAACGGAGGTGTACTGCCAGTGCGGGAACTGCCTAGTGGTTCCCAACCTCGGAGAACTCAAACGACTCGCCAGAGAACAGGGCATCGAGGAAATCACGCAAGCAATCGGCCCCGGCGCCCCGCCGGGAATCGTTCAGTTGCTGGCGTGGGTCGAAATTACCATCGGTGGAATCAGGCTTTTGCTCAACATGCTATTGGGCGTGGCATTGATCGGCAACACTGACAGTACGGTGCGTGTGACCATGGTAGCACTGCTCGTCTATCTCGCGCACCCACTTCTGCCTATCGTTCTTGGGGCATTCCTGCTACGAGGAAGCAAGGTCGCCCGATATCTCTACATTATTCTAGACATCTTTCGGCTTATCGGCTTCCCGCTGAATACCGCTTGGGGTGCCTTCGGAATTTACGTGCTCGCATTCAACCGAAATGTACGGCGTTATTATGGGGAAATTTGACGCTCCCGCCACCAGCGTGCTACACTCATCATCCCGCCAGTCGCGGATTCTTCCGGTCACTCATCGGATAATTATTGGCGTCTTGCACCGGAGAGATCCGCGTTCCTACTGTATCGAAGAGGGCATCATACGGTTGGAGGAGCCTACCAATGCACCGCGTCCTGCCATTCGTCCTTCTCGTTCTCGCCACAACCTCAACCGCAAAAGCAGAACCGCCTGCTTCCTCGGAAACCGTCCGCGCACAAGAAACGCAGGCACCAACCAAGGTCGTCATCAATCCGCTCGATCTGCGTTGGACATTCGGCAACCACGAGCCGGTTTCGATGTATCGCCGCATCGGCCGTAAATCGACCGGCGGTATCGAGGGCGGTGCTCTTTGGCTGGAGGACTGGCACCACTGGTTCGACAGCGAGCAGTGCCCGGCGATGATGGAACAGCTCGAGCTGAATATCTTGCACAGCCGTTTCTATAAGGGAATGGGCTGGCAGTTCGAATCCAAAGACTTCCCTCGGGTGAAACAGTTCGTCGAGAATTGCCACAAACACAACATCCAGGTGCTGGCCTATGTGCAGTTCTCCACGCTCTATTACGAAACGATGCTCGCCGAGGTCCCAGATCTGGCCACCTGGGCGGCCGTCGACTACGAGGGACACAAGCAAACCTACTCCCGCGACTACTTCCGCTGGCGTCCCTGCATTAATACACCCGACTTCGAAGCCTATCTGCAAAAGGTCATCCGTATTGCCCTGACCGAAGGCGACTTCGACGGCATCATGTTCGACAATTGTATGATGCCCTCGTGCTATTGTGATCGATGCACGAAGCTTTTCCGAGAGTATCTACGGCAGGAACCGAATCCCGAAGCCCGCTTCGGCATTCCCACGGTCGACCATGTCGTGCCACCGCCGGCCGTGCCCTCCCATTTTGGCGAAATCAAGGACCCCATCCAACAAGAGTGGGTCCGCTTTCGGTGCCAGCGAATGACCGCACTGATGAAACGTCTGTTCGAGTTCAGCAAATCGTGCAAGCCGTCGGCCATCGTGACGGGAAACGTTGTGTGCATCCACAGCGGAAGCGCCTCGCACAACTACAGTCTGGACGCATCGAGTTTGACGGACTGCTTCGACCTTATCTTTTCGCAGTCGGGCAATGAGCCGGGAATGAACAATGGCTACCTCATCAACCGTGTCCGCTTGATGAAACTGGCCGAAGCGTTACACGCTCCGATCCTGGCACTTAGCGACGGCGATGCGGGCATTTCCGGCGACGCCGAATCGAAATACGTCCTGAACCTGATGGAAAACGCCGTCTTCGGCGGTATTCCCACGGACCGAACCGTGATGAAACCAGAGCCGGGCGACATGGTTTCGCACCATCTGGTCGAGTTCCGCAAACCCCTTTTGAAACGATTCATCGATACCGTACACACCGAACGCGCAAGCTTCGAAGCGCCCAGCTATGCGCCCGTGCAGGTGCTCTACTCGGCCGATTCGGTGATGTTTTCCGAACAGGCGGAACGCTCGATTCTCAACGCCGAAGAAATTCTTATGCGCCACCATATTCCGTGGGGTATGCTCCATAGCAAGGCCTCGGAAGGTCTCGAAATCCCGGACGACTGCCAGGTTTTGCTGGTCTGTAATCAAGCGTGCTTGTCCGACGGGCAGGTAAAAACGTTGATCCGCTTCGCCAAACAAGGAGGCCATTTGATCGTAACCGGAGCCTCGGGCGATTACGACGAGTGGTATCGTCAACGCCGCGAGAATCCGCTGGCATGTTTGGACAACCAGCCGGGCGTCGTCCGGCGTCTCGAAGCCGATGTCCCACGCGTCTCGGCCGGCGGTTGGACCATCAAAGTAAAATTACCCCAGGACGGCGGGCGCCGACTCCGGCAAGACCTGGATGCGATTTACCAACCGGCAATTCGGATTCAAGGCCCCGACACGGTATTGGCGGAGGTCAAACGTCACGAAAGAGGGTTTTTCGTCCACTTGTTGAACTACGCCAAAGAACCCGTGGCAAAGGGTACGCGCATCAAACTCCGCAGCGACGCTTTAGCCTCGCCGCAGTGCCGTTTCGCCCTTCCGATGGACGGCCAAGCAGCCAAGCCGCTTCCCGTGAAACAAGACGGAGAAGGCCGCTTGGTGGTCGTCGTGCCGGAGTTCAAGGATTACGCGCTAGTAACATTGCAAACACCGGAGCAATGAAGTGTGGGCGGGATGCCGTGGCGAGGATGTTGTCTTCGGGAAGGTTCTTGCTGCGAAAACCCCTCACCCCCGGCCCCTCTTCCCGGTGGGGAGAGGGGAGATAGCTTCTCTCTAACCACGTGCCTCGCGTCGATGCTCCGCAGGCGTTTGCCCTAGGTGGCGGCTGAAAAGCACCGTCATGTATTGCACCGAGCGGAAGCCGCATTGGCTGGCGACGTGTTTTAGCGGCACGTTGCTGGCGGCCACCAGGTGTTTTGCCCTTTGAAGTTGCACGCGGCGGATTTCGGCGTGAACGCTACGGCCGACCAGTTCTTTGAAACGGTTTTCCAACGTGCTGCGGGAGATGGCCACTTGGCGCACGACGTCGTGCACCTGAATACCCTCGCAAGCGTGCTGACGAATAAATGCCACGGCATCAGCCAGTTCTTCGTCGTCGATGGCCAGTGCATCGGTCGAGCGCCGGGTGACGATGTCCACCGGCGGAATCGGGTAGCGCAGCCGTTTCACCCGACGACCTTGCATCAGCCGATCCAACAGCGCGGCCGCCTCATAGCCCAATCGTCGCGCGCCCTGCTCGATACTGGTCAGTGTAGGCGTGGTCAACTCGCAGATCATCTCGTCGTTGTCCACGCCCATAACGGCCACCTCTTCGGGCACGCGGACACCCAACGTGCGGCAGGCCTCTAGCACGTGACGTGCCCGGGCGTCGTTGCAGGCCATCAGACCGACGGGCTTCTCCAACGAATCGAGCCACGCGGCCAACTCCCGCTGCAAATCGCGCCAACGCCGCGCCCGACCGTGATGCCCCGAGTAGGTCGCGCAAGGAATTCCCCGCTGTTGCGCGCATTGCTGGAACACCCGAGCACGCTCCTCCGACCAGCGGTTGATCCGCGTGCGCTGAAAACCATAGAACGCCAGACGCCGAAAACCCTGGTTGACCAAGTGGTCGAACGCCATTCGGGCGATACTCTCATTGTCGGGCAAGAAGTAGGGAATGCGGCTCTTGGGGTCATACCACCCAAATCCCCCGCCAACGCCGACCACGGGCGTCTTCAAATGGGAAACGGCCTCGGCCACCTTTCGGGCGTCGAAGTTAGCGATCACCCCATGCCCACCCCAGGTCTTGAAGTCGGGCAGTTTGTGCAACGGGTCTTCTTCGACGTAAAGACTCCAGTTGGCCCGCTGGTGCACATAGGTAGCCACGCCCTGAATGATCTTCCGATCATAGGGCTTCGCGGCGTCGATAATCAGAGCAACGTGGCGGAGGCGGGGCATGGAACTCAATGGTAGTTTTGACGAACACGTAAGAACGTCTCGAAGCAACAACGCTGTTGGTTCGGAACGATTTTCACCTCACACTCTTCTGCTAATTCCACCGTACTGGCAGAAATCACCCCAACCCATGTTTCGCCAGTTTATCCCGAAACGTCGAGGGTTTCATATCCAGGGCTTCGGCGGCGGCCGTTTTGTTGCCACCCGAGGTGCGCAGGGCCTCTTGCAGCAACTCGCGTTCGGCGTGGTTCATGGCCGCCTGAAACCCGCCGACGGGCAGACGTTGCTGGGGATCGATGCCGCCGATCTCAGTAGCCAACACGTCGGCCGTAATGCGGCCCGCGCCGATCAGGTACGCCCGCTCCAACGTGTGATACAACTCGCGAACATTGCCCGGCCAGGTGTGCTGCTTGAGCAGTTCGAGCGATTCCGGTTCGATCTCGCACGGCCGGCCGTCGGTGATTCGCCGAAGCAGATGCTTTGCCAACTGCGGCAGGTCTTCCATCCGTTCACGTAAGGGCGGGATACTGATGCGCAGCACGTCGAGCCGGTAGTAAAGGTCCTGGCGGAAGGTACCTTCGCCGATCTTTTCCAACAGGTTCTGCTTGGTCGACGCGACGATCCGCACGTCGGCTCGAATCGGGGTAGCCCCCCCTACCCTTTCGAAAACCTTTTCCTCGATCGCTCGAAGCAGCTTCGACTGTTGCTCCAGCGGGATGTCATCGACGTCGTCGAGGTAAAGCGTTCCGCCCTCGGCCAGATCGAAGCGTCCCTTGCGTTGTTGCTCAGCGCCGGTAAACGAGCCTTTCTCGTGGCCGTAAAGCTCGCTTTCGATGAGGTTGGCCGGGAAAAGGGTGCAACCGACCTTCACATAGGGGAAGTCGTGGCGGTAGGAGTGGCGGTGGATCACCTTCGAAACAAGGTCTTTGCCCACGCCCGTCTCACCGACCAGCAACACGTTGGCATCGGCCCGCGTGCAAACCTCAACCATCCGTCGCACACGGGCGATGGCTTCCGACTGCCCGATGATTTCCGACTCGATATTAGTCGTTGAATCCTCGTCGGCAACTTCGGCGATCACCGGTTGCCGCTCGCGTTCGATTCGAGCCAATAGCGGGAAGATGTCTTCGTTGCGGAACGGTTTGGTGACGAAATCGAATGCGCCCAACTTCACCGCTTCCACGGCCACGGGAATGCTGCCGTAAGCGGTCATCATGATTACTTCGATTTCGGCCAACGGCCCCTGCTTAATGCGTTTGAGCAGTTCGATACCGTCGAGATTGGGCATCTTCAGATCGGTCACGACCACGTCGAAACGTTCGCCTTCGAGCACCGCCAGGGCCTCTTGCCCATCGGCCGCCGCCACGACATCGTGTCCCTGTGCCGACAAATCGTCGGCCAAGGTAATGCGTTTGATCTTTTCGTCTTCGACGACCAGGATTTTCATTGAGGAATGGTCAGTTGTTAGTTGTCAGTGGGTAGTCGCCGCTTGCGGCTTCGCCGTTTCCGCTTTCAGCTCTCAGCTTTGGAATCAGCTTTCAGCTTTTGTCTTCGTTTCCTCAGCCGGGTAAAGGATCACCGTAAACGTGGTTCCTTGCCCCAGGGCGCTGCGTACCGTGATTCGTCCGCCCATTTCGGTAATCAACATGCGACACAGCCCCAGGCCCAGGCCGGTGCCGCCCGAGTGGCCTCGGGTGGTGAAGAACGGCTCGAAGATCTTCTCCAATTGTACTCGAGGGATCCCCACGCCGGTATCGGCCACTTCCACAGCTACCGAGCCCATCTGGTCTTCGTCCTTGCTGCCCAAGCGAAAGCTTCGCAGGGTGAGCGTGCCGCCGTTGGGCATCGCGCTTAAAGCGTTGGTACAGAGATTGAACAACACCTCCTGCAACGTGTAAGGATCGCCCTGCACCAACGGCACGTTGCCCAACTCGGTCTCGATCTTGATGTTCGCAGCGTGACTCGTCCCCAGCACGTCCAACGTGCTCTCAATGGCTTGGTTTACTTCGGTCGGCTGCAACTCGATGCCCTTGGGCCGGGCAAACGCTTGCACTCGCTTGGCCGTTCGCTCGATACGATCGAGGGCCTCAGCCATGAGTTGCACGTACTCGGTCAAGTGAGCGTCGCCCTTGACCTTCTCGCCAATTCGCTGAAGACAGTTCTGCACGCCGTCCAACGGGTTGGCGATCGAGTGGGCAATGCCGGCGACCAACTGCCCGATGCCCAACATCTTCTCCTTCTGCCGCAGTTCGGCGTGTGCCCGATCAACATAACGGTGGATCGACGTGGTGAAGTAGACCGTAATCCACACCGTGCTGGCAAAGGCCACAAACACGGCGAACATGTAAAGGCCGTCCAACGGGCGGCCCTGCGGCGGGTCGTGAGGAAATCGCAACGGAAAACTGGGAATCGCGCCGGCGTACTCCAGCAACATCAACGAACCGATCATCGCAATCGCCGCCGCCGCAATGCCGTAGGGCATCGAGCCGTGAAGATACATGCTGGCGATGATCATGTGGAAGACAAAGAAAAACAAAAACGGATTCCGCGAGACGTCGGTGAAATACAACAACAGCGTCAACGCGACCAGGTCGCAGGCAATCTGCAGAAAGATGCTCCGCTCGACGTTCACCTCGCCCAAGGTCGTCTTCCGCTGGCTCCGCTCGAATAGCAGGTTGTAGCCCGCCATCGCGCAACCGACTAAGTACAGCGGCAACGGATGCACCACCATGTGCAACACCGAGGAAGTCAGCCACGCCATCGAAAACACGGCGGCGCAGGCCAACCACCGCAGCCACACAAACCACTGGGCACCTTCGGGCGAGAGCTTCATTGGGTGAAAAGACCGGGAACGCTATCAATGGACAATCGAACGTCGAACCGAAACTCTCCATTATAACGCCCCCCAGCCGGGCCAGCAATCGCGGGACGCGAAAGAGGCGGGCTACGACGCAAAGCGTCGGGGTGTGCGTACCACGCAAAGCGTGGGGAACGAGAACTACACCTTTCCGCGTCTACTTCCCCGCATACCAAAACGCTCGTTGCCAATTGTGGCGACGAAGCTTCAGCAGCAGCGACTCGGGTAGTTCGGGCTTTTCGGAAACGCCCAGGTTCATCTCGGCCTGCCGCACGTTGCGGATGCCCGGGATTACCGTGCTGACGGCCGGATGCGCCAGGACGAATTTCAATGCGATGTCGGCCAACGTGTACTCGTCCGCCAGCCCCGCTTCCGTAATGTCGGCGCGAATCCGCTCCACCCGTTCCACGGCCCGATCCAGCCGGTCGCCGGCAAAGTAATGGCTGCGGAAGTCGTCTTCCGCAAAACGATGGCCTTTGGGGTATTTTCCCGTGAGCACTCCCTCGTCGAATGCCACGCGCCCGATGATGGCCGTGCCAGTGGCGGCGGCCGTGGGCAACAGCTCGGCAGCCGGTTCCTGCTCGAACAGGTTGTAAATCACCTGGACCACATCAAGCAGGCCGCGGCGCATCAGCTCGATCACGCAGTTCTGATCGTGCTCGGGCGTTGAGATTCCGATCTGTCGGATCTTTCCTTCGGTTCGCAACTGGCCGAGGATTTCCAGCGGCGTAGGATCCTGGTTCCACGCCCGAGTCCAGGTGTGCAGCAGAAGCACGTCGAGGCAATCGGTCTGCAAATTGCGGAGCCGCTGTTCGACGTTTTGACGCAGATACTCCTCCGAAAAACGTTCTTCGGCCCGGCAGTACGGGCTGGGCGGCCAAGGACCGGCTTGCGGCGGCGTCTTGGTCACAACGTACACCCGTTCGGAATGTTCTTTGAGCACCCCGGCAATGAGCCGTTCGCTGCGTCCTTCGCCGTAGAGTTGTGCGGTGTCGATGAGATTCAACCCCATGTCGATCGCTCGATTCAACGCGGCGATCGAATCGTTGTCGTCCTGCACTCCCCAATGGCTTCCCAGGGCCCAAGCGCCGAAACCAATCTCCGAGACGTCCCAACCGGTGTTTCCAAATCGACGGTATTTCATGACAATTTCCTTTTTCTGGCATTTTTTCAGGCTGAAACACGGACCGAGCCACAATACCTAACAGGGGAGCTCCTGGATTGTGCCCACCGGCAAGCCGACGTTTTGCGACAGCCCCCTCACCCCCGCGTTCTCACCACCCAGGCAGTTGTTGTGCTAGGGCTTCCGCCGCGTGTCGCGAAATCAAGACTACCGGCTGCCTGGCAATCGTACCACGTTCCACCCATCCCAAACTCCAACCAAAACCACCGCCGTTTTTGTTTGGCGCGAGCGACTCTTCTTAGTCGACACGATTACATCAAAACGTGCAAGTCGACCAAATGCGATGTAGAATAAAACCATCGGTTACAGGTTTGGTCACCTTGTGGGGCAAGTTGAAACGTCATTCGATTTTTGATTCATGGGTGCCACGGGCAGCTTGTATGCCCGTGTTCGGCACTGGCTGACTGGCAGCCAGTGGCGCCCAACCCACACAACGAAACACTGAGCTCGCATGGGTGTGCTGAAATCTCGAGACACATGCCCACGCAAGCGTGGGCATGGCACCCGAAAAGTTTATGCACCCAAGAAACGCGGGCGTCCGAATTTCTGAGTCTTGATAACGCAGTAGGTAACTTAGTCCGAGAAGTGGAGACAAACTAATGACGGATAGGACCAAAGGTCTGTCGCGGCGGCGATTCCTGAGGACCGCCGCGCAAGTTGGCGCAGTGGCCTTGGCTCCCCAGGTAATTCCTGGCACGGCCCTCGGCAAGGACAATACCGTTGCTCCCAGCGAGCGAATCACGGTGGGAGGCATCGGCATCGGCAACCGGGGCACCTACGACCTGAGCTGCTTTCTGCCGCAGCCGGATGTGCAATTCGTCGCCGTCTGCGACATTAAAGCCGCGCGTCGCGAGGCCATCAAAAGCATGGTCGACAAGAAGTACGGCAACAACGACTGCGCCACGTACCGCGACTTCCGCGACCTGCTGGCTCGCGACGATATCGACGCCGTGCTCATCGCCACCGGCCCGAACTGGCACGCCACGGCCGCCATCTACGCCGCCCGAGCCGGCAAGGATATGTACTGCGAGAAACCGTGCACGAAGAACATCGTGCAGAGCCTGAAACTGGCCGAAACGATGCGTCGCACGGGCCGCGTATTCCAGGCCGGTACCCAACGCCGCAACTTGCCCCACTTCGCCTTCGCCTGCGAATTGGCCCGTAGCGGCCGGCTCGGCAAGCTGCAAGCGGTTCACGCCCATCCGGCGGGAATGCACACTGTCAGCAGCGGCTGGCTCCCGGCCGAACCCGAGCCGCCCAAGGAAGAGGTCGATTGGGACACGTACCTCGGCCCCGCGGCTTGGCGACCGTTCAACCGGAAGCTTCTCAACGGATTCAACTTCGAAAAAGGCGGTGGCATGGTCGGCGGGGGTGTGCTGGAATGGGGTTCCCACTGCGTGGACCTCTGCCAGTGGGCCGCCGGCGCCGACCACACGGCCCCGGTCGAGTACAACCCGCCGGAAGACGGGCGAATCGTCGCCCGGTACCCCAACGGGGTGAAGCTGATCATCCGCAACGACGGCTGGCTCCCGTTGGGTTCCTGCCCCGTGCGATTCGAAGGCGACGCCGGCTGGGTCGAGGCGGGCGACAGCGGCAAGCTCGTGCTCAGCTCGCCCGAGTTGCTGGCCGGCCAAAAGGTTGCCGAAATCGGCGGCTACCCGGCCACCTTCCATGTGCGCGACTTCCTCGACTGCGTGAAGTCGCGTGGCAAGCCGCGAGCCAACGCCGAGGTGGCCTGCTATTCGCACATCGCTTGCCACGGCGCCAACATCGCCACGTTCCTCAATCGCAAGGTCGTGCTCGATCCCAAGACAACGTACTTCGTCGACGACGATCAGGCCAACCGCCTGCGCAGCGAAGCGCTGCGTGCGCCATGGAGAATTTGATAAGGGACTAGGGGCTGGGGATTAGGGAGTTGGATGCGAAGGATGAAACCGTTGGGTGCCATGCCCACGCTTGCGTGGGCATGCAGAAAACTCCAACGATCATTCGTCAGCATGACACACAAGTTCCTCGGTTCATTTCAACAATCAATCCAACAGGAGACTATACGAATGCCAAACAAACATACTACCTGGATCGCGGCGATTGCCGTGGTCGCCTTGCTGGGCCTCGGCTTTTTGGCCACTGGCCCGGCTTGTGCCGACGACGACGTTCAAGAAAGCGAACTCATCGCCGTGCTGACGTCGGAAACGTCGCCCGCGGCGGACAAAGCAATTACCTGCAAGCGATTGGCCGTCTACGGCTCGAAAGACGCCGTCCCGGCACTGGCAGCACTGCTGCCCAACGCACAGCTCGCCTCCTGGGCACGCATCGCCCTGGAAGCCATCCCCGGCGAAGAGGCCGACCAGGCGTTGCGCGACGCCCTGCCCTCGCTCAACGGCCGGTTGGCAATCGGCGTGATCAATTCGATCGGTTTTCGTGCCGATGCCAAAGCGGTCGACGTTCTGGCCGGACGCCTGAAAGATGCCGACCCGGAAGTGGCATCAGCCGCGGCCGTGGCCTTGGGCCAAATCGGTAGTGCCCAAGCGACCGCGATTCTTGAACAAGCGTTGACCAGCGCCCCGGCCGCTGTCCGCTCGGCGGTTGCCGAAGGGTGCGTCCTTTGTGCCGAAAAGCTCTTGGCCGAAGACAAGGCGGCCGAAGCAGCCAGCCTGTACGACAAAATCCGCCAGGCCGACGTGCCCAAGCAGCGAGTAATCGAGGCCACGCGGGGAGCGATTCTCGCACGCAAGTCGGCCGGTGTCCCGCTGTTGGTCGAGCAATTGCAGTCGGCCGACAAAGCGATGGTCGCCATCGGCCTGTCGACCGCCTCGGAACTTCCCGGTCGCGAAGTGACCGAAGCGCTGGTTGCCGCGTTGGCCAAGGCCACGCCTGCCCGTCGCGTTCAACTGGTCGTCGCCCTGACGAACCGCAACGATCCGGCCGCCTTGCCTGCGATGATTGAAGCCGCCAAGGCCGGCCCGAACAACGCTCGGCTTGCCGCTATCGGCATGTTGCAGCGAGCCGGCAACGCCTCCTGCATCCCGGTTCTGCTGGACGTGGCGATCGAAGACGATGCGGAGCTCGCGCAAGCCGCCCAAACGGCGCTCGGAGCCCTGCCCGGCAAAGACGTTGATGCCGAGTTGGCCACGCGTCTGACGCAAGCCAACGGGGACGTGCGCCGGCTGCTGATCGACATGGTCGGCCAGCGACGAATCGCCGCCGCCGTAGATACCCTGCTGAAGGCCGTCGATGATCCCGACGCCCAGATTCGTTCCGCCGCACTGCGGGCGTTAGGGTCGACCATTGAAGCCAACAATCTTTCGATCCTGATCACCCGAGTCGTTGCTCCGCAGAATGCGGAAGACGTGCCAGCCGCTGGGCAGGCGCTTCGCGCAGCCTGCATTCGGATGCCGGATCGTGAAGCGTGTGCCGCGCAGCTCGTTGCTGCCATGGCCAAGGCGCCGTTGCCGGCCAAGTGCACCATCTTGGAGATTCTCGGCGCCATGGAAGGCAGCGAAGCGCTTCAGGCATTGCACACCGCGGCCAAGGACGCCAGCCCCAAACTGCAAGACGCGGCCACTCGCTTGCTAGGCGGTTGGATGACGGTCGACGCAGCGCCCGTGCTTTTGGACCTGGCGAAGAACGCCCCCGAGGGAAAATACCAAGTTCGTGCGATGCGGGGTTACATCCGCCTCGTGCGGCAGTTCGTCGTACCCGACCCGCAGCGTTTCGAGATGTGCCAGGCCGCAATGGCCACCGCCCAGCGCGATGCGGAAAAGAAACTGGTCCTCGAAGTGATGGCCCGTTATCCCAGCATCGACATGCTGCGGCTTGCTGTGGAAACGGCCAAGGTTCCGTCGCTTAAGGATAACGCCGTTCAGTCGGCGTTGGCCATCGCCCAGAAGATCGGTCCGAAGTCGGACGAGGCCAAAAAGCTGCTTGCAGAAATCGGCCAGAAGACGGTGAACGTCGAGATCATCAAGGCCGAGTACGGGGCGGGCAACAAGTTCAAGGACGTAACTAATGTGCTTCGACAACACGTCGGCTTCGTGCCGATAATCACCCTGCCGAAGTCCAGCTACAACGCCAACTTCGGCGGCGACCCGGTGCCGAACACGCCTAAGCAGTTGAAGATCCAGTACAAGATCGACGGCAAGGCCGGTGAAGTAACGCTGGGAGAAAACGCCCCCATCGTACTTCCCATGCCCAAGTAGCTAAGTAGGCTGTGCTTCAGCACGGCAGCGAATTGGCACCATGTCGACGTTCGTCGTCGGCATGGTGCTTTTTTGTTTCTACTGCTCGCCGTCCCTCGTCCCCATGCTGTAGCACGGGAACGAGTGCTTTATCATTGCGGGTGCCATGCCCACGGCAACGTGGGCATGCTCGAAGTGCGATACGTATTCATGCCCACGTTGCCGTGGGCATGGCACCCGAATCCTCATTTCAAAAGTTGACAAAGCACTAGGCAAGTCTTTGCCGTTTTTCGTCTCACGGCAGCCGGGCGGTTACTTCCAATCGTTGGCCGACGTCCCACGACGCCCGCACGGTGTGCTTCTCGAAGTCAGCAACCACCTCGGGCCGGTTCGGGCACGGACTCTCGTCAACCGGCAGCACTTCGAGTCCGGCGGCTACAACCACTTCGGAAAAACTCCGGAAGTCGAACTCCTTCTCCGGCCCGTGGTAGCAGATGCCCTCGATCGCTGCGAAACCCTCGTGTTGGGCCATCTGCCAGCGGATCTCGCGGCCGTCGAAATGGCTCACCGCGGGCAAGATCACAGCTTTGTAGTCGCCGGCCGAAAGGACGAAATGCCCCGAGTCCAGCCGCTCGGCCTTCACACCGCAACCGCGCAATTCGTAGCGCACGCGAAAATCCTTGGCACGAAAGATGCCGTCCTTCGGCCGGTCGAGGCCCGGGTGCCAATCGCCCCGATTGCGTATCGGATAGAGCAAGCTCAGCGTACGCCCTGCGTCTTGGCGTGTGGCCACACCCATCGAGGCGAAGTCGCGACCGTCGTGCAAAAACCGCATCCGCAAGACCACGGCCGGATCGGCTTCGGTCTTCCAGTAGCCGACCAGCATCCGCCGCTGCGTCCAGAACGACGAGCGGTTGACGCTGCCTAGGCAGGCGTCGTGGATCAGCCACGTGGTACCCACCGTCGATTTGACCGGGTCTTCCTGACGCACAAACGTCCGCTCGATCGTCAATGGGTTTTTCGGGAGGCTTTGAAACCGGGCGGCCAGTTCTTCGGGACAGGCTCGGCCGGGAAAAAGCTCAGGCGTCCGTGGTTTCTCGGTCTTTGCGGCCGCCGGATGCACGACCACGGCCGCGCCCGTCTGGTCAACCAAATAGTCGGCGATATACGGAAAGACCAGGTCGCTGTATGTCCGGCTATGCGGTCCGGCCCATTGGCCGGTAGCCGGATGAAAGCTCTCGGCGATGGTTTGCCACGCGAGCCGGCGCAGCGTTTCGGCCGCTTCACGCGTGGCCGGGTCGCGAACCAGGTGCAACGCTCGATCGCACTCCCGCAGGGCCACCATCGTGTAGGTGGGGCTGTTGTACTCGTTGAACCCGCCGTGGTGCCGGGCGTGTTCCACCGTGCGTTCAAGGCGATCCCGACCGTAGCGGAGCATTTCTTCATCGTCGAGCAACTCGCCGGCCGCCGCGCACACTACGCCACCCATGATGGCGATGTTCGTGTAACTTGGCTGTACGTTTCGTTTGCGAATCGCTCGAACGGCGTGGCCCAAGCTGGCACGCATCGCTTGCTTCAGGTCGTCGCTCAAGAGCGTTCCGTGGTCGACAAGGATCAATGCGATGGTGGCGCCGCAAAAGTCGGCCCAGTTGAAGTCGGGCGGGGCCATTTTCTCCAGCGGCTCTTCCAGCAACCACGGCCAAATGCCGTAGGTCTTGTGTTCCGGATCGGTGTCTTGCAGGCTGAGCACCTTACGGATGACATCGGCCGCCCGATCGGCATCGGCTGCCCGATTGGCCCCGCCTGCCTGATCGAAACCAGCCGGTTGATTGCGCACAAGCAGAGCAGCCGCGTAGTTGAGCGATTCACGCGTAGGATGAACCCACGTGCCGCCGGCCACTTGGCTGTGATAGCCCGGGCTGCGAAACGGCATACCCAACATCTGCTGCTCGGGGCTGTAGTCGCCGTCGACGGCCTTTAGGTACGCGTCGATGGCCGTTCGATCGACCCTGGTCTTCTCGCCGACGGCAACCGGCAACTTGGTTGCCAGCACGGGAGCAAGGAACATGAACACCGTAACGGAGATAACCACACCCGAAACAACCGCCGCGAGCGGGACAAAACGCAAGAAACGGCAAGACCGCGGCCGATTCGTGCTAACGCGCCCAAGCAAGAAATCGCTCCTGTTGGTCGCTACCTCGGAGGAAGTTACCTCTATCCTGGAGACTAATCTCATAGAACGTGGCACGCTTCGGACAATGGAAATCAGCGCCGCCGGCAGGCAGCCCACGCTTCCCGGGGGCCATTGGCAGCAACATGGGTGGGAAACAAAACCAGGCAGGAAAAGTCAGTATAGCGTGGCGGCCAGGAAGATGCCAACCGCGATCGAGAAAGCGTCAGAAAGACGGTGACGTGGGTTTTGCTGTGCCCCCTGTTTCCCAAGGAAACAGAAGATATACCTCGTCTCTAGCCCCTAGCCCTACTCCGCCTCACCGTCCCGCCGGAATGTCGAAATTCACCACGTTGTCGTCGTCCAGCGTCACTTCGGCCTCCAACGGAGTGGTGTCGCGACGGGAGTACTTCTCGGGCACGATCCACTTCACCTCGCTCGGGCCAGCCATACCACCTTTGCCGCTGAGGCCCATCTCGATTTCCTCTTCCATGCTCTGCGGCATGGGCCCGCCTTGGCTCTCCATGGCGGTGATGGTCACCTTATGCTTGCCGGGCAAAGCGCCGTCGCCCTCTTCGAACGTGGTCAGTTCGTACGACCCGTCGGCGCCGATCGAAGCCATCGACGAGCGGCCCTTCTCGGGAAAGAAGACGATCTTGCCCTTGGTCAGCGGCTGACCGCCGAAGGTCACCTTGCCCGAGACGGGCGCGGTCTCTGGACGGTCCGACCCGCAACCCGTCAACACCAAACCACAAAGCGCCAACCCCAACCACACTTGGCCGCGCAGACGCGCCGGCCGAGAAGCGAGAAAGCAATCCATCATGGATACTACCCTTGCGTTATTCGGGAAGCTCAACCGATTCTCCGCCGGCGTAGGTCGACAGCGCTTGATAGAGGTCGATGTCGATCGCTTCGGAAAGAAAATTCACGTGGCCGTCGGCAAACACAAAGTTGGCTCCTCCGGTATGGAAACTTCCGAAGGGATACTCATTATTGTCGGAATTCTCCATCGGACGCAAGTCGCTATTGATCGGATTCTTGGTAGGCCGCAAGACACGCCCCACCGAATACTCATTGCCTGTGCTACAGGGAAAGCCACAATCGGCGGCCTGCACCCAGGAAGCCGGCCCACCGACATCCGGATCGGCATAGCCATCGCCCATTCCCCACTTGCATGGGTGAACGCTTTCGCCCACGGCAATCGTGCTGCTGCTGCCATCGCGGATATCGGCGATGCGAATCCAACGGTTGATATTGAACAGACCGTCCAGGAAAACGTCGCCCTTGTTGCAGGTCCAAGAAACCGTTTTCCCGCCCGAGCAGCCGAAGTAATCGCGACGGTTGGCATATTCGGTCCACCTCGACATACTCGGGCACTGTAAGACGGAAACTCCTGTTTCCTTAATCTGGGCGCCCGCCTGACCGGACCAGCGGAGCCAGCCCTGCTGAATCTCGTAGTCGTACTGCTCCTCTAGCGACGACAACTCCATGAAGGGCATCAACGGAATGAACATCGAATTGCCTCGGCAGTCGCCACTGGAGCACTGCTTCTCGCTGCTCGTGGCCCCAATGCCCGTCGAGGTGCCGGCCGGAAACCGTCCATGGGTCGAATGGTAACCGTGCAGCGCCAAGCCGATCTGTTTGAGGTTGTTCGTACACTGCATCCGTCGCGCCGCCTCTCGGGCACTCTGCACGGCGGGCAGAAGCAGCGCGATGAGAATCCCAATAATGGCGATCACCACCAGCAGCTCGACCAGGGTAAAACCGTGTCGCGACGAACGTTGAATCGACGGGTAATGCGAATGCCGAGCCATGGACGGGTCTCCTGCGCACGTCGCGCGTTGCCTCGGGGTGATCACTTGATGCGACAGGTAGGGTGGGTCGAGCGAAGCGAGCCCCACCGAAAACATCCGAATTCGCAGTGGTGGGGCTCGCTTCGCTCGACCCACCCTACCGTCCTGCTCGCTGTCTCTTGCCTCACGCAGCCGACCGATTTCGCCGCCAACCAATTACCCCCAACCCAAACATCCCCATCCCCAGCAACACAATGCTCATTGGCTCGGGCACCGGCTCGGCCAGATTGAAATCGTCGGCCGCCAGCACGGCGTTCGTGTAACGGACTTCGTCGAGATAACCGCCAAGGCTGCGAACCGCCGAACTATCGCTGCCACCTACATCAAGGACTCCACCGGCTTCCAGCGCCCGTAGATCAGTCTGGTCGGTCAGTACGTTGCCGAGCAACTGGGCCTGGCCCGAAAGATCGTCCAATGCGGTAACGTAAAACTTAATGGTCGAATCATTGGCCGTCGTATCGCCGTTGTTGCCGTAGGTCACGGCCACGTGGTACCACTGATCATCCTCGAAAGTATAGGCCTCGCTACTTGTTATCAGCTGATAATTGCCCGTATCGTTACGTTGCACGGCCAAGGCAAGCTGGAAACTGGTCGTCAGTCGAAAGTCCACTCGACTATTGGCAGCACGATACGCCAAAATGGGCAGTTGCTGGCTGTTGCCAACGCTAGGATTTTTAACCCATGCTTCTATGGTAAACGTTTCCGTGTCGAACGCGCTCACTTCGCTGTCGGTAAATGCAAGGCGTCGCAAGTGCTTGTCGCTGGAGTCAAAGATGCCGGCGGCCGTCCCAAGGCCATCGGCTCCCGCCGTACCGGCGAAAGGCGAGGTGGTGGCCGTTACATCCAATCCGTTGCCCGAACTGTCGACCGCCGTAGTTGCTCCGCTGGCTTCGTCCAAGTGGTAAAGTACGGCGGTGTTCGGCGTACCGTTGTCGGAATAAGGGCTGACAATACCCGCTTGCCCCAGGGCACCGGCCGCCAGGAACACGGCAATCGTTACGGCCACGGTCTGCGATCGACTTCTCATAATGAATGTCCTTTCAATCAATCGTTGCGAGCAAAGCACCCGCTCTACCTGGTGATTACTTCTTGCTTTGACGCCGCCGCATGGCGAGCACCAAGCCAATCATCCCCGTGAGCAACAGGACCACGCTCGACGGTTCCGGCACCACGGCCTCGGGCAAACCTAGGTTGAATTCGTGGGCCGCCAAGACGCTATTGACGTAGCGCACCTCGTCGATGTAGCCGCCAAGGCTGCGAATCGTGTTGTTGTCGGCGCCGCCGATCTGCAGCATGCCCCCGTCGGTCAACGTGGCCAGATCGCTCTGGCCGGTCAGTACGCTGCCAAGCAACTGGGCCTGGCCCGAGAGATCGTCCAACGCGGTGACGTAGAAGGCCACGGCCGAATCATTGACAGCCGTGTCGCCGTTGTTGTCGTAGGTGACGGCCACGTGGTACCATGCATCTTCCTCGAAGGTGAAGGCTTCGCTGCTTTCGATCAGTTGGAAGGCGCCTGTGTCTTCGCGTTGTAGAGCCAGGCCAAGTTTGAAGTCAGCGGTCAACCGGAAAGCCACCCGGCTATCGCCGCCGTCCCGGTAGGCCAGGATGGGCATTTGGTCGCTGTCCGTGGCGCTGGCGTTGTCCCTGCTCGGGTTCTTGATCCAGGCTTCGATGGTAAATGTTTCCGTGTTCAGTGTGCCGACCTCGTCGACGCTCAAGGTGCGTTGCAGGTGTTTGTCGTTGGAGTCGAAGATGCCGGCCGACGTTCCCAGGCCATTGGGGCCCGCTTCGCCGGCAAAGGGGGAGATGTCGGCCGTAAGGTCCAACCCGTTGCCCGAAACGTCGACCGCCGTGAGTGCGCCGGCCGTCTCGTTCAAGCGGTAGTGTGCGGCCACGCTTGGGCCGGTGTCGGCCGTGGGGTTGACCACCGCTTGCACGGGCTGGTAGTACTTCGCCTGCAAGTAGCTTTGAACGTTTTGGACTTCGGTGTCGTTTAACGCTGAGTTGTAGACGAGCACCTCGGCGATGTTGCCGCCGAACTCCGAACTGCCGCTGTTGTCGTAGCCCACGCCGCCGACGGTCAGGGTGCTGTCGGTGCTTTCGAACTGCGGCGTCGCGTCGAGGATCGTGGTCATCGAACCGTTGTTAACGGCTACCTGGGCGTTGTTATTGAAGCGGTACCCCAGTGCGTAGTAGGTATTCGCCACGACGTCCGGCTCGTTGCTGGGCGTCGATCCCAACCAAGCGGTAGCCTTACCATTATTGAAACGCAATTGCCCGTTGCCGTAGTGTCCTAAGAATCGGGTATTGCTGACACTGTCGCCCTGAACCACTACGAACACGGTTTTGTTGTCCGACAGGTCGTAGCCGGTATCGGTCTTCAAACCACCGGCATTGAAAGCGATCGAGGGCAGCGTGTTCAGTTCGTCTTTAACCAACACCGGATCGCTGCCCGGAGTGATTACGGAAAAGTCATTCCCGTTTCCCGACTGGTCCTGCCAAAGGCTCACGCCGTCAGTCCCGCCCACGACGCCCTGGTTGGCCTGGAGCCAAACGTCGAGCCCTGTCTGCGGCGGTTCAAGGGCAACACCCCAAGCCACATTGGCGGCCACACTCCCCATGGCCGTGGTGATGAACAACCACATCGCTCCTCGGCAAATCGCGTTCATTGTCTTATTCCTCCCGGAAATCGATCTTTTCCTCGGTGAAGACGCCCGGCGCGGCCAACGGTCGCGGCTTTTTGGCTTACGATTCTTCTCAAATCCGCTAGTACTTCGTCAATCTTTAGGTAGGGATGCCATGGCCACGCTTGCGTGGCCATGTTCGCCGACGTTTTGGCATGCCCACGTAAGCGTGGGCATGGCACCCAATCCTAGTCTCTAGTATCTAATCCCCAACCATCTCCTCAGGCTTCAACACGCGGTTCACGTACCGCACCTCGTCGAGCTGACCGCCAAAACAGCGGTTGTCGCTTTTGTCCAAGCCACCGACTTGAAGTTTTCCGCCCAAGGTCAACGGCTTGATGTCGGGCGTTTCTTTGCAGATGTCGATCAGGTTGGGTGTCGGATCGCCCAGCGGCGCGGCGTAAAACCGCACGACACTATCGTTGCCCTGGCCGTCGCCCTCGTACGTTACGGCCACATACCACCACTGGTTGTATCGCATCGGCAGCGCGCGTTTGCAGGTGACCAGTTCGAACTCGCCGTTGTCGGCGCGTTGCATGGCCAACGCCGGACGCAACCTGTCGTCAAACCGCAACGACACGCGGCTGTTGCTGTCTTCGCGGTATTGCAGAACCCCCATCGCTTCGTTCTGAACGCCGACGAGCGCCGCCGGATTGACAATCCACGCCTCGATGGTAAACCGCTCGACGTTGAACCGGGCGACCTCGTCCTCGCGAAGATCCCGGGCGAGATTTCGACTGGCGTGGTCGAAAGGCCCCGCCGCGAGCGCCAGACCTTGCGGTCCCTCTTGGCCCGTGAAAGGTGATTCGTCGGCCGTTAGATTCAACCCATGGCCCGAGGCGTCGAGGCCGTCGCCGTCGAGGTGATACAGCACGACGACATCCGGATCGGCCGCGGCGTAGGGGCGCAGCTTGGCCTCTTGCTCTTCCGCCCGGGGCACGTAGCGCGCGAACCGTGGCGCGGTGGCCACGTCGACGAGTTGCGGCTGCTGGTCATCGGGCCGAACCCTTGCGGCTTGACCAGCTTCGAGATAAACCGAGTGCGCGACCGCTCCACTGGCGTCGCGCTGAGCCAGCAGCACCATGCCCTGGAAGACCTGCACCAAGGCCGGCCCTCCTTCGTCGACGACGACACCGAACGACGTGCCCAAGTCGGTCACTTCGGCCGTGGGTGTGGCCACGACAAACCCTTGTGCCGCGGCCGGCACTTGGGCCGTGAGTTTGCCCAGCTCAAGCCGGCCCGAGTTGTCGTCGGCCAGCGTATACCGCGCCGGGCCTTCGAGTACGACGGTCGCTCCCGAGCGATAACAAACCTCCAACAGGCCCGAGGTGAAGCGAATTTGTTGCCCCTGCCGCAAATCGGGTGTGGCGTGGTTAACGACACCTCCCCAGTCGCAGTCGAGCGACGCCTCGACCTTGGCCACCACCGGCGGCAACGCCTGCGCCGGTCCCTGGGCTACCATCGGCTCGGCGACGCCATGCCAACCGACCACCTGCAGAAACCCGGCGATTCCTAGCCAAAACGCCGCCGTAAGCACCACGGCCACAGCGGTGAACCGATAGGGATGCGTCCAGGGAGCGATGGCCTCGGGCACGAACTTATCGAGCCCTCGACGCCACAACGGCCGTACCGGCTCCGGCTGCGCGACATCTTCTTCTGTATGCTCGTCCAACAAAGCGGCCTCGGCGGCAATGATCTCGGCCAAAGCCGCCAGATCCACGAGAGGAGCCGTCTTCTTTTCGGCAATGCCTGGGGCGGGAACCGCTTCCGACAATGTGCGAAGATGGCAGGTCGTCTGCATGCAGCGGACGTAATACCGTCGGGCGGCCGTATTCTCGCACACCACTTGGTCCAACCGCACAATGTCCTCGTCGGCGGCGGTGCCCAATAGCGAGATCAACGTGAGACGTTGAATCTCTTGGGCTTGCGCATCGGTAAGGCGGTCGGCGTCAACCATCCAAGCCCTCCCGACGCATCACGTCTTCGATACATTTCTGCAGCAACACCCGCAGGCGGGCAACCGTCTGCTGAGTACCCCGAACCGAACGTCCCAATTGCAGGGCCACGTCTTTGATGGTCGCGCCCGTTTGGTAACAAAGTGTCAGCAATTGCTGGTGCTGCTGGCTGAGCTGCTTCAGACAATCACGCAACCCGTTGCGGCGCGACTGCGACTCATCGGCTGCGGCAGCCACCTCTTCGGCCACCAGATCGACGAATTGCTGGCTGAACCGGGCGGCACGGCGCCCTTCTTCTTTTCGATAAGCAAGAATGAGGTAATAGGCAATCGTGCGGATCCAGGTACCAAAATCCTTCGAGCGGTCGTACTCGTCGAACTGCCGCCACACGCGCAGCCGCGTCTCCTGAATGATCTCGTCGGCGTCGCTCCAGTGGGGAACCAACGACAACACGAAGCTCTGCAACTGCGGCTCGTGCTGGCCGAGCAGTTGAATGAACTCGGCGCCGCGATCTTCTTGGGTGATCTGGTCGTTGGAAATCATTGTGCCGGGCGAGTCGTCGCCTTGCGAAAGGGAATCGTGCCGTTGAAGAGAGTCACGCGAGGGGGAACCCAAGCCCTCATCCCGCCGACAAGAAACCTGGGCAGGGCAAGAAAAGGTCCATACCTCCATAGTAATTAAGCCGTCGTCCGGCGAAGCGAAGGGAAAAAAATCCTGTCGCCAACCAGTTAGCCCAAAAGGGCGGCTCCGCTCGATTCGCACGGGCCACGACCTCCCCTCTCCCGGTAGGGAGAGGGGCCGGGGTGAGGGGGCTAGCAGCAGGAGCAATAGGGGCCGGAAGTAAAGGATTGCACAACCAAGCACTATCGCGAAAAACAGCACGCCGGCCGCCGAACGGCCGGGGCAACGCCGTTTTCGGCACGTTTTCGGAATCGGAAGCGTTTTTGATGCAGCCCTCGCAGCCGGGTATACTCGGACTGGGTTCAAACCACTGAAACGTCGGGAGGCACTGCCGTGAATTTACTTCCTCTGATTATTTTGAGTCTCTTGGGCACGCAGCAAACGCTCGACGACTTCTCCTACGCTGACACGACGGCCGCCCAGGCCGCGTGGCAAGCGTCGGCCGGCACGCCGCCGGTTACCGTGGTGGACGGCGGCGGCAAGAAGTCCGTGGAACTCGCCATGCCGTTTGCCAGCCAGCCGAAGTTGCCGCGCTCGGTGGTCGACCGGCACGTGTCGCTCGATTTGATTGCTGCCGGCAGTTTCACGCTGGAACTATCCACAAACACCCCGGAGGTCGCCCGGCTACAGATCTACTTCCGTAGCGGCAAAGGCTGGTACGGGGCTTCGAGCCGTCTGAAGGAAAAAGGACCTCAGACGGTTAGGTTCGAGAAGTCGTCGTTTCGGACCGAAGGCACGCCCGCCGGCTGGAACCAGATCGACGGCATTCGCCTGGCCGCTTGGCGCGAGGAAGATCGGGATGCCTCGTTGCGTTTGCATCGTCTCAGCACCGCGACCCGGCCGGTGGCCCTGGTCGTGCCCGACGCCGCACGGGAAGACGGCGAACTACGGTCGGCTCGCGAAACGGCCCAACGCCTGGCCGAGATGCTCGACGAACTGGGCCTGACGGCCGACGAGATACCTGAATCGTCGCTCACCCATGGCGGGTTGGGCACCCGGCCGGTCGCCATACTAGCCTACAACCCTCGTTTGAGCAGCGAGGCCGTCGCCGCTTTGGTCGACTATGTCAACTCGGGCGGGAAGCTGCTGGCCTGCTACAGCCTGCCGTCGAAACTGGCCACGGCGCTCGGATTCGCCCAATCGAAATACGTGCGGCAATCGCGCAGCGGATACTTCGCCGAAATTCGCTTCGATGCGGCCAAGACGGCCGACGCGCCCGCCTCGATCGCGGGACTTCCGATGTCGGTAAAACAGAACTCCTGGAACATCACCACTGCCGAACCGGCTGCCTACAACGCCCGGGTAATCGGTCGCTGGTTCGACGACGCCGGACAATCCACCGGCCAACCGGCCCTGCTGCTGAGCGATCGCGGGGCCTTTTTCTCGCACATCGTCCTCGGCGACGACCGCGAAGGCAAAAAACAGATGCTGGCCACCCTGCTGGGCCACTTCGACGCCTCGCTTTGGAAGACCATGACCGAGGTCGAACTAGCCCGGGCGAAGCAGACGGGGCATCTCGACGACCTCGAACAGCTTACAACTTGGGTCGAACAATCGTCGTCGGCCGTCGCTCAAGCGGAGTTGGCCGCCGCCAATCGGGCGATCGAGCAATCGCAGGAGGCCGGCCTCGCGGGGCATTATCCCCAGGCAATCGCCGCTGCCCGAACGGCTCGCGAAAAAATGATTCTCGCCTACGCGGCATCTCAGCCCAGCAAGACCCGCGAAGGTCGTGCATGGTGGAATCACTCGGGCATGGGCGCTTACACGGACGACTGGGACCGCACAATGCGCGAACTGAAACAGGCCGGCTTCAACATGATCATTCCCAACATGCTTTGGGGTGGCGTGGCCCATTACGCCAGCGACGTATTGCCGCGCAGCAAAACCTACGAAGAACACGGCGACCAGATTGCTCAATGCTGCGCGGCGGCCAAACGGCACGGCATCGAGGTGCATGTCTGGAAGGTGAACTTCAACCTGGGGCACGCGGCGCCCGAGTCGTTCAAAGAACAGATGCGCCGCGAAGGCCGACTTCAGGCCGATCTCGACGGCGAGACCAAACCATGGCTCAACCCGGCCCATCCGGAAAACCAGAAACTGGAACTGGAGAGCCTGCTCGAAGTGGTGCGAAAGTACCCGGTCGACGGCATCCACTTCGATTACATCCGCTGGCCAGGACGCACCAGCGGTTACAGCGAGTTTTCCCGCAAAAAGTTCGAAGCCGACACGGGCAACAAGGTCGCCAACTGGCCGGCCGACGTTTACGACGGACCGTTGCGGGAAGCGTACATCGACTGGCGCTGCCAGCAGATCACCAACCTCGTGGCCACCGTCTCGCGCGAGGCGCGAAAGATCCGCCCCGGAGTGAAGATCTCGGCCGCCGTGTTCGGTGCTTACCCCGACTGCCGCTCGTCGGTCGCGCAAGACTGGCCGCTCTGGGTTCGCCAGGGCTACCTCGATTTCCTTTGCCCGATGGACTACACCACTGACGACGCTTATTTCCAGGGCATCGTCAAGAACCAATTGAAGCTGGTCGAAGGTCGTATTCCCGTCTACCCGGGCATCGGGCAATGGCGATTACCGAAAGACCGCGTGTTAGGACAAATCCACTATGCACGCGATCTGGGTGCCGCGGGCTTCACAATCTTCAACCTTTCGGAAGGTTCAGCCAACGAGATTTTGCCGCTGGTGAAACTCGGCGCAGGCAGCCAGCCGGCCACGCCGCCACACAACACCCCCTAAACATAGACGTAGGCTATGCTTCAGCATGGCATGAGCCAGGACACCATACCTGGGTGCCATGCCCACGCTTACGTGCGCATGCCGAAATTGTGAACGAGGCCACCAAGGTTAAAGGACTGGTGTGAATTTCTTCACCGTTAGATCCATCACCCCTGTCCCCTGGTTCCTGCCTCTTCACGCGGCGCAGTGGTCGCCTGTTTGGTCTTCGAAGTCGCCGGTCTTCGTGAGTTCGTAGATTTCGAACTCGTCGTCGGCGTAGACCGACGGCAGAGAAAGAACCACGTAGTGCTGCACGCCGTTCTCTGCGTCGCGGTTTCCGGCGGCGGGCAGATTGCGCGGCACCACGAGATACGCGCGGCCGAAGTCCAAGAGGAATTCGCGAATGTGGCCGATCAGCATTGCCCGATGACTGCGATTGAGGTTGGCGAGCAACCCGTTGCAGAGGATCGACTGATAGTGGCCCCGGGGACGGAAAGGACGGTGGACGGGATCGTAGCCGTCCCAGCCGAAATGGTCGGCGTCGGCACCGCGTCCGCAGCCGAAGTCGAGAACGCGGCCATCGAGCAATCCTCGTTCGACGAGAACCCGGGCCGCACGACTCGGTCCTCTGTCGGGTCGAGTGCCGTCGGATTCTGTATCCGTACTGATGCGAAGTCGCTTCATGAGATCTATCGTGGGTGCCTGTTCTGTTCCGCGTCGTGTCGTCAGCACACAGTCTCTCCGCAAGGGACCACCTCCAGGGGGGTAATGGCGGCCGGCTGGCCACCGTCACGGCGAAAACCACCCTAGCGAAGAGAACCGGGTGTGCTCGTTCACATCACTAGCCAAGTATAGCTAACGGTCGGGGCGTGGTCGACCGCAGTTTTTTGTGGACACCCCCGGTTGAGCTATATTTGCAATAGCTTATGTGCCACACCCGACAGGTGCCCAAGCCATGACACCCAACCGACGCGATGGGCGTTTTTTTGACGCGACGACATTTACCGAAGAGAATACAAGCCACTTCGCTTCAGCCCCAACGACTCACGAGAGGAACCTTTCGATGCGTAAAGCATTGGTTGCACTACTGTTAGCTTCCTTCCTGTGTCTGCCGTACGTTTCGCCAGCCGCCGCGGCCAACAAGCGACCTAACGTACTGCTGATCATGACCGACCAGCAGCCAATGTCGACCATCGGTGCCTACGGCAACTCCCAAGCGAAAACGCCCCACATCGACCGGTTGGCCCAACAGGGCATGCGGTTCGACAACTTTCATATTTCGGCCTTCGCGTGCAGTCCCTCCCGGGCGTGTTACTTTACGGGCGTTTATCCGCACCACCACGGAATTGTCACCAACGACATTATCCTTAGCGAAAACCTGCCCGGCATGGGCAACCTGTTTAAGGGTGCCGGTTACCAGACGGCCTTCGTCGGCAAATGGCATTTGGGCGGCAACATGTACGTGCCCAGCGAAAGCGACAAGTTCTCGCACAACCGGCTGCCCGACGATCGCAACTTCCGCTATGGAAACGACGGCCCCTGGCGTGGCGGCGAGGACGAGGCCCAATGTGGGTTTGCCGACAAATGGGTGGGCGGTTGGGCCCATTACCGCAACTACTTACGGCAAGTCGGCCTGGGCGAGTTCGTCGAAGGTCGCAGCCGAGTGGGTAACCACAACGTAGCATCCAGCGGGCCCGAGGGAACGCACATCTACTCCCGCGTGCCCGAGCAACACCACATGTCGGCCTTCCTGGCCGGCGAGGCCGAGAAGTTTCTTCGGCACCAACGCAAACCCAACGAGCCGTTTTGCATGGTACTGAGTTTTTATGGCCCGCACTTGCCCGTGGCACCGCCGAAACCGTGGGACGCGATTTTCTCGGCCGATGACGTTCCTTTGCCCGACAACCACGAAGACACCCTGAAGAACAAACCCTGGGCACAGCAGACCAACATGCGATGCTACCAGGGCAATAAATGGACCGCCCAACAGTATCGCGATTACATCGCTCGCTACTGGGGCTACTGCGCGTACATCGATCATCAGGTGGGCCGTGTGCTAAAGGCATTAGACGAGACGGGCGCGGCCGACGATACGATCGTCATCTTCACCACCGACCACGGCGACATGGTGGCCAGTCATGGGTTCGTCTTCAAACTGTGCAGCGGCTACGACGAACTGATGCGGATTCCCTTCATCATGCGCTACCCGCCGTTGATCGGCCCGGGCACGAGCAACGATGCGTTGGTCGAGAATATCGACGTGTTGCCGACGCTGTTGGATCTCTCAGGCGTGGCGATTCCCAAGTCGCTCGACGGTCGCAGCTTTCGCGACGTGCTCACCGGCAAGACCACGCAGTTCCGCGACGCCGTGTTCACTCACATGTCGAACACGATCATGGTTCGCACACCCGACTGGAAGCTGGTTTTCAGCCGCGGCCGCAACCGCAAGGGCAGTTTCGTGGAACTGTACGACATGCGGGAAAAGCCGCTGGAAGTGAACAACCGCGCCGGCAATCCGGCCGTCGCCGAGGTGCTTGCTTCGATGAAGAAACGTCTAAGCGACTGGCTCGACGAGTACAAACACCCCTACGCCGACGCCATTCGCGAGGAACTGGCGACTGCCCGAACGAGTACCCCTTCGGATGACGAACTAGTGAATCCTCAGGTGTCGTCGCTGAAACAGGTAAAAGACAAAAAGGGTGCGGCCGCAGTCGAGTTGACCATCGACTGGCACGCCGGCGCCGCGTTGTCGAAGACCGACAAGTACTGGTGTTTCGTTCACGTGCTGAACCCCAACGGCCGGAAAATCGTCACCCGGGCAACGGCCTGGCCCGAGCCGACGACGACCGACTGGACGGTGGGCAAAACGTACGAAGTGGGCCCGTTGATGCTGCCTATCCCCCAAAACCTCAACGGCGACTACCCAATCCGCATCGGCCTGTTCAGCCCTCAAGCGCAAACCCGGCCTAACACGTACAACGAGGCCCAGCGAATCGGGGGTACGTTGAAGGTGCGGAAAACGGGCGGGGAACAGACGATTGAATTCGTGCCGGGACGATAGTTCGGATTGGTTGTCCACCGGCCAAGCTGCGTCCCGGAGTCTCAGGGTGCCATGGCCCCGCGAGCGTGGCCATGCTTCGCCCGAGACGAGCACACCATCAGAGACAGCCGCAAGACAACTTTCTCGATTGGCCTTCAAAACTGAGGAATACGACAGAGGTAGCCACAAGAAACACGAAAAGACACAAAAGCCGCCGCGTCAGCCCGTGCTGATTCACTACCAACAACGGCTGTTTTTTTGTGTCTCTTTGTGTTCTTCGTGGCAATTACTCGCCAGGACACCACGGCCGCGTATATGCCGGTGACACATGCCCACGCAAGCGGGGGCATGACACCCTGAGACTCAAACAGGACATACGCCTCAGCATTCAACCGGCTTAATCGGAACGCAGTCTACTTCACCAACCGATACCCAAACACGTCCGGCAAGCATTCGATAACGATCGCGTCGCCGTCGCGCTGGATCGGGTGTCGGCCGATTACCTGACCGTCTTCGTCGAGAACCTCAACCGTCTTCAGCTCCGCGGCCGGCCAGGGCATCGCGCTCGGGCGAAGGCGTACGACCATCGGCCGTTCGTCCCGATTCGGCAACGGAATGACCAGCAAGCCGTTTTCTTCCGGCGTGACGCGGCAGCCGCCGGCGGTGGCGATCGGGCCGAAGTCGATCGGTTTTCCGTCGACGTTTTGCCGCTCGTACCACGGATTGGGTTCCGGCACGAACTCTTCCCAACCGATTCCGGTTGCCTTGGAGTCTTGGCCTTTGATACGCATTGTTCCCAGCGGCGTGCGGCGGGTGCCGTCGTCGGGACCGCGCATCGCCAGCCGAGCACCGCCCTTGGGGTTGTACATTCCTATGCCAATGTTGTACGTCTCGCCCGGCTTCACTTGCTCGGGCAGCCGACCTTCGACGGTCACTTCGATCCGACCGGTGCACTGCGCTTCAAGCGGTTGCATCGAATGGTGTGGTTGACAAACGATATCGTCGGCGTGCACCACGTGGACAAACGGGCGATAGCCCTCGGGAATCGGCGTCTTGGCTTGCCAGACAGCCGTGAATCGAAATTTTCCGTCGCCCAGGTCGCGGAAATCGTTGGCGGTAACAGAGATGTCGGCGCGATGATCGACGATTCGCCGACCGTTCACATACAGCTCGCGCGGTGAGCGTGCCCAAGAGACGACCACGTCGTCGCGGCGTTCGACGGCCGTTTCCACGGTGCCGCCATCGCCAGGCACTCGGGCGTAGAAGCCGTATTGCGGCAGCGTGTGGCCTTCAACCGTCCAGTCGCTTTCGCCACGGTTCACCCAGACTTCTCCGCCGCCGCTCCAGGTGATCTTCTGACGATGCAAGTCGCCGGAGATCGGGCCACCGTCGAATTCGACCTTTTCGATGGTCTTCAGAGCCAACGCCCGCATCAGTTCGTGCAACAGCCAGTATTTGCGGACGACGTTGCGGTTGAAACTCTCGCACACCATGGCCGGGTGTCCGGTCAAGACTTCGGTGGCCATGTAGTCGTCGCTGTAGACGCCGTGCATGTCGTTGGGCAAGCCGCCCTGGTAGCGGCCGTTGTAGCCGGCACCGTGAAGGATAAAGCGGTCGTGATGGGCCGCGTCGAACCAAGGCGTACGTTCGGCGTCGTCGCACTCGATGTTCCACACGCACCAGCCCCGCTTGCTGCCGGGCACCGGAGGACCGACGCGCAGGTGGTTCGTCTGCGCGCCGTCGAGATAGCCGATCAACTGGTCGTGACCGCTTTCGGAAATCTGCGGAGCGTCGTCGCCCAGGCATTCGCGAATCCAGGCGAACAAGTCGCCCCAGGCTTTGTCGGTTTCCAATTTAGTGTGAAACTGCCCGTTGGCCGTCCAGTAATCGTAGGGCGGAGCGCTCGACCAGACATCGATGAAGTAGCCCGTCGGCGCCAGGTTGTCACGAATCCAGTGAAGATTCTTTTGCAGGATCGGCTCGATGCCGTCGGTGCGGTACTTGTACGACCGGGCCTTGCGACCCTTGTTGAGCCACGCCAGCCGGGGACGGCCATCGGGACTGAAGGCGATCTTGCTCTCGTAGGAAAAACCTTCGGCGTCGGGGTAGTAGTCGATGTAGTTGTCGTGCGGGGCGAAGAGCACGCCCGCCTGTTTGCAGGCATTGACGAGGCCCTGCATTTCCTCCAAGGTGCCATACTGCGGGTTCGGCGGGCAAATTTCCGGCAGCCGGTAGTCGTAGCCCCAGCGTTGCCAGTTGTGCCAGACGACCATCGAGTCGGTCAGCCCGTAGTGGAAGGCCCGTTCGAGTTGCTGCCGGTTTTGGTCATAGGTGCCACCACCCCAACGGTCGAACACGAACCGCCCGGCCGCTTTCTTCACTCCGCCGGCGGCTTTCAAACCGTTGACCTCGCGCCACGCCCGGGCAGCCTGGAAGGCGTTTTCCGAGGGAAGCAACGTTAACGTGGGACAATAGGCCGCGTGTAGCGAGTAATGATGTTTGGCCGGATCGACGTTCAACTCGGTCGGCGGAACGTCACAGCCTTGGACCAACGAGAAGGCCCCTTCGAAGTCGAAACCAACGAACGAAGTCGATAGGCGGTGGCCGTCGAGACGAACGAAAAACGCCTTGGGATTACGCAATACATTGCCGTGGCCGGCGTAGACGTTCGTGGCCGTTGCGCTGAACGGTCCCAGGGCAACGTCCTCCAGGTGAACGGTCACCCACGGCGGCAACTTCAGTTGGTGTTCGAGCGAGAAGCGTGTCCGTAGCGCGTTGTCTTCGACATACACCCGACCGATCACATCGAACGGCCCCCAAAGGCACTCGAAGTGGTGCCGCACTTGAAGGCTGCCGGTCGTCGATTCTTCGTCCGTGCCGAGCAAACGGATGGGCGAGCTGTCGTCGTCGATCCGCGCGCCGAGCGTACTGAGTTCGAAACCGCTAAAGAATAATCGCTTCTCACCGCAACTCAGCCCGACGACCGTGTCGAGCAAGCCGCGCTTGCCCGGCCAAAGCCGGACCTCGTAGGTCTGCCCGTCGCGTTGGATCGTGCCCAACAGTTTCGAGCCGTCGTCGTTGGCCGGGGGAAACGCGGGTGGGGTGGCGGGCGTTCCGGCCGAAAGCAGCGGTTCGGCCCAACCGCACGAATCGCACGAGGTGTTGTTCTTTGGGCCGGGATGCGATTCGAGTTGCAGACGAACGCTTTGGCCAGCAAAGCGGCTCAAGTCGGCCGTGGCGGCGTCCCAGGTGGTCGAGGTCACGTGGCGTTCGAAGGCCACTTCCCCAAACGTATTTTCCGGAGCGTCCAAGGGACAAACGCGAACGCGGAAGGTAACGCCGTCGCTGGCACAATTCGACAAAATGGCGTTGGCGAATTGCAGAGTGATCGGACTGCCGGTCGGCAGCACCACGGGATACTCGACAAGCATTGTACCGGCCCCGCCATGATACGGCGGATGAACGCGAACGGCCGGGCGGCGGTCGCCTTCGGCCTCGCTGGTGCCGAGGCTGAGATGTGCTCGGCTTTCGGCGTCGCTTCCTTGCCAACCGGTTGGCAATGTGCGAGGCTCTTGGCCGAACCGCTGGACCACCATGCGATGGATAGGCAACCGCCACAGGGCCAGCCGGCTGTCGGGCGCCATGGCCTGCGGTTTCCAGGGCAGTTCGACCATGGCACGCGGTGGCCGATCGAGTTTCGTCTCGAAGATCAGAATCGGATGGGCCGTGTACGCTTGGCCGTCGAGCGTGAATTGGGCCAGCGCGTGGATCGGGTAATGGGCATTGTAGGTCGGCTCGCCGGCCGCGATGGTGAAGTCGACCGTACTTTTGGCCTTGGCGGCGATCGAAAACTTCACCGTTTCGCCGGGCTCGGCCGTCCAGCGGTCGACGAGTTTTAACTGAAGCGTGCCATCGATCGGCTTGTCGCCCTGGTTTTCGAGGGTCACGCGCACGGGCAGCGGTTGCGCGATATCGGTAACCGTCTCCGGCCCTTCAATTTGCACGCAAAGCGGCCCGGCCGTGTCGACGGGCGGGTTGTAAGCCGTTGCTGTGGAACAAAGAGCCAGTCCGATGAGGCTTCCAACGATGAGGTGGTAGCATGAAAGTCGACGCATGAAAAACTCCGGTGGGACATGTGAGGTGAAATCGAGCTTGCTCCCCTCTCCCTGTGGGAGAGGGGCCGGGGGTGAGGGCATAGGGTAATTATGTATACGAAGCGAGGTATTTGTCTTTCAGTCGCACTCACTTCTCGTGTCAGCGAAGCGGAGCTTCGCGGAGGTGCATTCGCAAGCCGGAGCTTGGGAACGACCTCTTCTGCTTTCCGCTTTCTCGTCATTCACCACCCGACGGTCGATACCAAAACGACTGCCAATAGGCTTCGTCGGTGGCGTAGGGGTCGATTTTCTCGGTGGCCGGATCGAGACCCGGGGCCAAAATGCCGTAACGTTGCATCTCGCGTATGTAAAGCAAGCTAGGGTTTTCTGGCGTGCCGCCGTGCATGACGGCATAAGTACCGTTGGCCGCCGCGCCCGAGTCGAGCCAAAGCCGTACGAGCGTGGCCTCCGCCGCCGATACCTTCACGTCGTAGTGGCTCCCGTCGATTCGCGTCATCAGTTTGCTGGCCGAACTACCCATGCTGCGGGGAGGCCGATTGCCGTGGGCATTGCGGCCGTCGGCCACTTCGCCCAACCGGCGAACCAGCGCCACATACGAGGAAAACACCCGGCCCTGGCCGTGCGACGGCATGCCCGGCGAGGCTTCCAAGCATAGCTCACCGTCGCGTTGTTTCGCGTTGTGGCAGCGAACACAGTGTTTGTCGAGAATCGGTTGCACGTGGCGGCGGAAGTCGACGATCGAGGGCATGTCGTCGATCGGGCGGATCTGGCTCGGCCCGCGCCCGACGGCCAGCAACGTTCCGTGGCCCGGGTTCTTCGGCACGGTCGTTCGCGGTTCGTGGCAACCGACGCAACTGGTCGTTTCGCCCGGCTGCACGGTGACGAAGCTTTGCATCTTCTTGACCGCTCGATCGTTTTCGTCCAACGCGACAAACAACAGGCTTCGCATGGCGGGCACTTTCAGGTAGGCCGAACCGTCGGGTTCCACGGGCACGGTGCCCAGGATGTGGTTCAGCGAGAAAGTACCCCAGAGACTAATCCCGTCGAAACCCGGGCTGGTGTGAAACGGCGTGGGGAGTTGTTCCAGAACGAGCAGCTTTTTGATCTCGCCCTGCTTCACTCCGACCATGTTTCGGCCCACGGTCACGTCGGCCAAAATCAGGTGCCCGGTCGGTTGCATAGCGTCGTTGCGGGCGGCGGGGCGTTGCTCACGCGGTCGTGGGCGAATGGGCGACGGCTCGTTAAGCATCATGTCCGACGGCACACCAGAAAGCCGGTACAAGAGTCGCGTGTTGCCCTGGCCGTCCATCAGATGAAGTTCGTTCGCTCGGGCGACGAGAAACTGATCGGCCGCGACCGGGTAAGGGTCGCGCCAGTCGCCGCCGGGATGGATACGCCGGGCCGACGGCTGATCGTCGGGCCCGTTGCGCGGGTCGATGATCGTAACGAACCCTTGGTGCTCGCGGCGTCCGTGGCCGGGCGAGAAGATCGAGACCACTTGGCCCGTGCCGGGAATCGGCTTGGCATCGAGCATGGCCACCGCACCGGGCACGTTGTTGTAACGCACTTCCTTGCCCACCTCGGCGGCTACGTTGTATGCCATGCCAATCGGATACATGTTGCCGAAATAGGCCATCTGGCCGGTGCCGTCGGCGTTGATCGTCCACAAGTGGTGGTAACACAACTGGCTCCGCTCGACGTATTCCCAACGTGTATAAAGCAATCGTCCGTCGGGCAATACGGCCGGGGTGTTTTCGGTGACCGCGTTGCTGCTGAGCATCCGGATATTGCGGCCGTCGGCGTCGCAACGGTAGAGGATCGCCACGGGCACCTTCCAGCAGAGAACCCAGCGATTGCAGCGCGACGAGCAAAAGACGATCGAGCCGTCGGGCGTGTAGGTCGGTTCGATGTCGTCGAACGGCCCGTCGGTCAACTGGCGCAGGCCGGTGCCGTCGATATTGATTTCGTAGAGATGATAGTGTTCGCTGTCGCCCTTGCGATAAGAGAAGAGAATCTTCTGGCCGTCGTAGTGGACCTGCGGATCGCGCACGCCGCCAGTCGGGTCGTCCAGCAGGGTCGTTACTTCGGAGGTCTGCAAGTTCAACCGCCGTAGCGAGCCACCCCCTTGCGGATAGACCTTTTCATCGGGATTGTAGCAGTAGTAACCGAAGTTGGCGTAGTAATGGCCATCGGGACCGAAGGGACGTACGGCGAAGACGACGTCGTCGACGTCTCCGGGCAACGGTGGCGCAGCGGCCTGGGCCGAGGCATGGTTCGATCCAATCACGGCGCTTGCCGCGACAACGAAAACGTATGCTAGGCAACGAAACGGCATGGCATTCATCAAAAGTACCTCTCTCCCACTTCTCGATCCCTGACCACCTTGGCCGGCGTTCCGTAGGCGACTTTGTGGGAGGCAATGTTTTTCAGCACGCCCGCATTGGCGCCAATAACCGCATGCTCGCCAATCTCGACTCCATGAATCAGCGTTGCGCCAATACCAACGGCCGAGAAGGCACCGATTCGCACATTTCCTCCGGCGGTAACCCCGGGAGCGATACTGGAAAAATCGTTCATCTCCGAGTCGTGGTCCAACGATGCCTGAGTGTTCAGGATGCAAAAGCGACCAATCGTACAGCAGGAATTCACCGTCACGCCGGCCATAACGACCGTGCCTTCGCCAAGGGTTGTACCTTTTGCGATCTGAGCGGAAGGGTGAATCGCGGTCACAAACCGAAACTCCGGCCGAATCTCCTTGATCTTTTCCGCGATACGGGACCTGAGCCAATTGTCACCCACGCCGACGATTCCGCCCACGACGCCGAATTGCCGCACGATCTCGGAAAGGTCTTCGTCGGTTCCCAGCACCGGGTAACCTAAGACGTCGGTCCCTCGTGGCGCCGTCTTGTCGGTCAGGCCCACCAGTTCGTACTTCTGCTGTTTTTCGACGATATCAATGATTACTTTCGAGTGGCCGGAAATGCCCGCGATGATGATTTTGTCCACTGTTGTTCCTCCGATCGGTAGACAACGGGAGATTGGGCTGGGGGTTGAAGCCACGTTCCCCAGAACAAAAGGATCGTCCGAGGTACATCAGTAGGGTAGGAGGTTTCTTGTGCTTCAGCAATACATTCCAGGGAGGTCGAGGTTTTTGCTCGATCCTCTCGCGTTTTCGAGGCGTAGCCCGCTGACTCGGAAGTGTTTTTGGGGTCTATCCGGAGGCTATTCCCATTGCGTGCCGTTATAGGTTTTGCGGACATTTTTGACTTTGATCGAATCGCCGATCATCGGCGTGATGTTGTTGAGGTTTGCTACCGAAGCCGTACCGTTGATTCGTGTGCGGGTTGAATCGGCAACGCCCAGTTCGATATCCCGGTCTTGCATGGCCGACTCCAAACGGATGTCCATCGCCACGGTGTCACTAACCCGAATGTCGGGGCGGCGGGATGCGTCTTCCCGTCGGGCGAAAGTTGCCGCCGTTACTAACAGCGAACAATCCACGTTCTGCCCACGAAACGAGGCCAGACAGCCCGTCGGGGTGATTTTGTCGATCAGCACTCTCGCCTGTGAATTGCAGGAGAAGAGGGTTGTCGGCTCGAAGCAATGGATGTTGATCAGTTTTACCTCGCACACCGGATAATCCGTTTTCCGAACCTCCGGGTGAACAGCTCGGTGATACTTGCCAGATTCCCAGTGACAAGCAAATCCCGTCCGTTTGTCGTGCAGGAAGATGTTGGAGAAGGTCACATCTCGTATGCTCGCCTGATGTACCCCGTCGTTTTGGTTAAAGACGAACTGCAAACCCGACGAATCTTTCCACGCCCCTTCCGTGTGTACGGGCGCCTCGTGCGACACGTATTCGGTAGTGCCGAGCGGCATGACGACCCGATAGACGTTCGCGCCGTTGACCACCGTGTCTCCGGTTTGCAGGCGTATCCCGTCGTGCCAGTCCACCCACGCGCCGGTGAGCAGCCGAGAGAAATTACCGGACGTGGACGTCTTTTTAATGTCGTAGATATTCTCGACCAAACCGTCTTTGATATCGCCCTGCATAGGCTGGCAACTGGGGTAATCTTCAGCGTTCAGGGCAACGGCATCGTCGAACGTCTCGCAGATCCCGTCACGGACGACGAATTTCTCGCCCATTCCGAGATGCACCCCGTCTTTGTTTCCCCGGATCTCAAAGGTGTCGATTTTAATGTTGTCGAACTTACAGACGTGAATTCCGAACTGAAAACGCCCCAAATCGAGGCACCGATAATTCGACACGATCAAGTTGCGTATGAAATACATCGAGACGTGTCCCCGCAGGCCATACAAGGGCTGGCCTACCGGCACGCCGGCCTCCACTTGGTTGACGCCCAGATTCAGTCCATCCAAGGTGATGTTTTTGTTCCACGTCCGCGTAAGCGCCCCCCGGTTGACGAAGACAAAAGTGTAGCTCCCGGTCTTCTTCAGCAGCACACCTTCTCCGAAAACGACCTTCGTGTTGTCGTCGAGGTAGACCGTGCCGTCGAGTTGATAGACACCGGGACGAGAAACCGTGAGCGTTTTATTCCCGCCGTCCAGCGCTTTCTGTAGAGCCACCACGTTCTGGGCGGGTTCGGCCGTCGGCAGAAAACCGTAATCGGCGGCGTCCTCGAAACGACACTTGGCAGGAGATGCGTCACCGGCCGCATCTTGCGCGCACACGAACATGGCAACGGCCAATAACGCAACAAACGGAAGCAACGCCTTAGCCGTTACCACAGTTTGCGGTTTGCTGTCAGCCACTGAAACACTGTTATTTAGTGCCGTGCGCATTCGGTGTTCCTTTTCGTTAGGCCTTTGCAACGTCTTCAGTTCCTCCGCTCTAACCTTCAGAACAAGTCGAGTTGTTGGGCTCGTGACCGAGTTGGTTTTCGACTATCTTCGCAACTGCTCAATCGCTTCGGCCACCTCGCGTCGGTGGGTGTAAATCGCCGTGGGGTCGGTGCTGAAGGTGGTCATGTCGGTGGTGATCGACGGCGGAACCTCCAGGAGCCGCTCGTAGCGAACCGCTTCCGAAGCCGAAAGCTTCGCGCGATGCTTGGCAAGCAACGCCCGAAGCAGGTAGAGCGTTTCGTAATCCTCGATGCCCTCGCGAAGCATCTCCAGGCGAATTGATGAAACGGGCGCGTCGAACACCGGCTCGTTGCCCGTGGCCCCCGGCACGGCAGCCGCCAGCGGCGGGTAGATGAACCGCCCGTCGCCGTTACCCCAGTAACGTTTCACGCCCTTAGGCGTCGAGTAGCCGCTGACGTAGGCCATCGGATCTTCGTACGGATTCTGCGGGTGCTTGGGATCGGGGTACGCCGCACTGGACGTCCAATAGGTGCTCTCCCAAACCAGTATGCCCACGATGTTCCGCTGCCAGGTCTGCCAGAGCCAGGTCCGTAGCTCGACGGCCGGATGGTCGACAAACAGCGTACAATACGGCGCCTTGGGACCGCAACACACGTACCACCAAAACCGAGCCCCGTGGGCACGTTGCTTTTCGGCCTCTTCGTGGTCGTAGTTGTGGCTCACCGGGCACCAGATGTCGACCGGCGGTTGAAACTGTTCGCTCGGTTCTTCGGTGAGCATTCGCGGAATGGCCGGAGCATACTTTTTCAGCCGCTCGAAGCCGTTGGCCACGAACTCATAGTCCTTCGGATCCGGCTCGTCGAACCAGTAGACATAAGGCATCGAAAGCCAACCCTTCGCGCGGAAATGGTCTTCGAGTTGTTTCATATAACTGGAGAACATCGCCTGGTACTCGGGCGTATCTTCCGTGAAGGCGCCGATCTTCGGTTCGTATCGGGCGTGGAACGTGCCGCCTCCCATGCCTTGGATCGGCAGACGAAAATTGGTGAAGTGATACCTTTCAATTGCCCGAGTGAACGCGGGATCGAACGCCGAGAAATCGACTTCTGCCCGCGGTGGATCGGCCTCGGCTAAGAACTTCACCCGAATCGGATCCAGCGGCACGGGATCGTAAGGACTGATGCGATGTTGCGACATCGTTTCCATGTAACTGTCGAGCACGCGGCGACGGTCTTCTTCGGTCTTCACGCCGTGGTAGCTGAGGATCGTCCCACTGCGCAGTCCGAAGGCCGTTTCCAAGTGGTTCGTTTCCGGCAAGGCGAAGTTCCATACGTGCAGCTTGATCGGCACTTGGGCCGTGAAGCCGTCGGCCTTTAGCGTTACGTTGCCGAGATAATCACCGGCCGCGGCGTCTTTCGGCACGTAGACGAGCACCCACAAAGGTTGGTTCTGACCGGCCGCCACGTCAAGCGGTTCATCGAGTGGAGGCAAAGCGTCGGGCCAGTAATCGACCAAGCCGGTGCGATCGGTCGCGTGATGAACGTAGTGATAGAAGACTCGCAGTAGCTGAATGTTTTTCGCGGGAATCACGGCGCCATCTGGCCCGACGAAATCGCCGGCCGTCGCCGTTAGTCCCGTGAGGGCCTTGTCGCTTGGGCGAATCACAACCTGCACGGCTTCGTAGTCGTGGCGGGCGGCACTCATCTCGGCAGTCGGTGTATTGTTCGCCACGGCCGGTGCGGGACGCTGCCGCGGAATTTTGCGTGTGGCGTCGCACCACCAAACGACGTTGTCGCCCTCGATGCCAGCGATTCGCGCGCCGTAGTCGCTGCGATAGTAGTCGGGCACGGCCAAAGGCAACGAAGCATGAGCTAACGTGCCGTCCGCGCGGCGAAGGGCCACGTCGAGCACGTGATCGCCCGGTGCGGCCTCGGGCATCTCGATTTGCGCGATTGCCGTTTTGCCGGCCGGAATCGTTAGGTCTTGCGGTGCTACTACCGTGGGCTCTGCTGCGCCGGTCGCTCGAAGCGTCGGACAAACCGCGACGACCACGTCTTGCGTGGCGGCGTTTTTGAGCGTCATTTGCAGGTTCGCCACGTCAGCTCCCGACGAACGGGCGAGCGTCATTTGTTCGACGACCAGCTCGTCGTTACTTTCGACTTCGGCAAAAAGCGTTTCGCCCTGGGCGTCGGCGGGCGAACCGCTTAGTTGGCCCTCGAACTCGACGCGGTTGACCTGAAAACTCGCACCGTCGCCTTCGCCACGCAAGCGGACGTACAGCACCTCGGCCGGCAGCAACTCGGCCGGCAGTGTGGCTTCGGCCGCGCCCAAGTCGCCCTGGGTGGCCAGCGGTTGCCAAGCGAGCCCGTCGCGGCTGATTTCCGCCACGCACGCGCCACGCGTGTAGTAATTCACATGAAACGCGACTCGTCCGTCTTCGAAGCGATACGGGGGCAGGCTGAACCGATAAGTCACCCGGCTCGACGCACCGAAGCACCAGCGGTCGGAGTTGAACCGCGCGGTTGCTTCGTGCAACGTGCGATGATAGTTGCTGCCGTCGCCATGATACTGGGCCGCAAACGCGTATCGACCGTTGCGAATCGCTTCGCCCGAGCCTAGCAGCAAGTCACCGGTGCGAGCGTGCACGGGCAAAACGGGTACCAGCCGCACGGCGTCGAACTGCACCGTACCGGTAGCGTGCCATTGTCCCAGCCTTAGATACGACTTCTCGACATCATCGGGCACGCGAAACACATGGGCGTACGACTTGAACTGATCGGAAAGATGCCGGTCGCGACTGGCAAACGCCGGCCCAGCAACCACGCAACCGCTACCGCCCAACTGACGTGCCGTCGTTTCGAACCGATACAAGCCGCCCGGTGTGAATTCGCAGTCGGCACGCCAGAAATTCGAGTCGTCGCCCGCGCCGGTGACTTCAAGAATCTGCCGGTCGACCCAACGTCCCTTCCCGCCCGAGAGCGACCAACCGACCGGGGCGTCGCTGCCTTCGGTGAAATCAGCGTTCACCGTCGCGTTGCGGCCCGTTTCGCTCGACGCGGCCGAAACACCCGCCGTCGTCCAAGCCAACGTTAAACAGACCATGGCGATAGCTGTAGACCACAGGCGGCCGCAGGGAAAGGCAGACATGGGCGACTCTCAACAAGTGGGGGGAGATTGAGGCGGGAACTACCCCACCATCCTAGTGTATCGAGCTGGCTACGGTCAAATATGGCGAGCCCCCCGCGGTCGAATTGATCAGTTGTAGCCTGCCCCCGTCTGGCGCACAATTTGACGGCAGAGACCGGCAACGCCATCATGGAGGATTGTCCATGGGCTACCCGTAGTATCCAGGCCGGAACTCGCGACCGAGTGGAAGGCACTGGCGGAGCCAGTGGCACGCAAATCCGGCCAAACAATACGATCTCTCAACGTACGATTCGCTACACCAGCGAGTTGGCATCAACCAAGAAAGACGACCATGCTTCATCGAACGACAACCGTGACGGCGTTTCTGGCAATCTTGATCATGTTAAGCGGCCTGACCAACACCGACCGCGCCTTGGGCAGCGACAACACGATCGAAAACCAATGGCTTTCCGCCCAGGCGACAACCGCACCGGCCGGTTTCGAGTTGACGGCCCGCGACGGGCAGAAAATGGTCCTTCGTACAAGCTGGAAGACCGATCAAGCGGCGACCGCTCGAAGCGAAGCAGCAGAGCACGCCGTCTGGGGACCCGGCAAACGCCTCGTGCTCAACGCGGCCGACGGTGCCACTATGCGGCTGACACTTTTCGAAAAGCTGCCGTTTGCCGTCGTACAGGACGAGTGGACCAACACGTCGGCCGAGCCGCAGTGGCTTACCCGGCGTGAGTTCGCTCGATTTGCGATCGATCTGAAGAAACCGGCCGCTGAGCTTCAAGCGTTCGGCACGTTTGGCGTCAGCCCGATCAAGGCCCAAAACAACCCGGGCAGCTACAACCACTTGGCCCTCGTCGAGCCCAACAGCCGCAGTGGTGCCGTGCTGGCTTGGCTTACGCACGAGCGCGGCAGCGGGGTGTTTTTCTACGAGGCGAACGCCAGCGGGCAGGTGACTGTCAGCACGCGGCAGGACTACGGCCACGTGCGTCTTCCGGTCGGCAAGCGAGAGACGTCGGAAACGCTGCTGATCGGTCTTTTCGACGACGCCCGGCTGGGCCTCGAATCGTATGCCGACGCCGTGGCGACCCACTACCAGATTAAGCTACCGCCGGAGCCGACCGTTTACTGCACGTGGTACCACGCCGGCGCATCGAACGAAAAGCAACTAAAAACACAAACCGATTTCGCCGCCGAAAAACTCAAACCGTTTGGGTTCAGCGTCGTGCAGATCGACGACGGCTGGCAGGACGGCCAGTCGAACAACGGTCCGCGCAAGGTCTTCGTGCGCCACAATCCCAAGGGGCCGTATCCCAACGGAATGAAGGCCACGGCCGATTACATCCGCCAGCACGGCTTCGTGGCGGGCATCTGGTACATGCCGTTTGCCGGCACGCACGACGATCCGTATTTCGCCGACAAGCAGGACTGGTTTGCACAGAAAGACGGCAAGCCGTTCGATACCCACTGGGGCGGCACCTGCCTGGACATGACCAACCCCAAGGCCCGCGAGCTTACCCGGTTGCGGACCGAACGGATCTGCCAAGACTGGGGTTACCATTACATCAAGATCGACGGCCTCTGGACCGGCTCGGCCACCGTACATCGCTACATCAACGAGGGCTACAACGAAGATAATATCGGCGAAACCACGCTGCATAATTCCGAGATGAGCAACCTCGAAGCTTACCGCGCGGGTCTGAAAACCGTACGCCAAGCGGCCGGGCCCGAGACATTTATCCTCGGCTGCAACACGGCCCAAAACATGCGCACCCTGGGCGGATCGTTCGGCTATGTCGACGCGATGCGGATCGGGCCCGATAACGGGCGGAAGTGGAGCGACATCACTCGCGGCCCGTTCAGCGGCTCGAACCTCTACTTCCTCCATCGCCGCGTCTGGTACAACGACCCCGACCCGATCTACGTCCGCGCGTCGGTGCCGCTGGAGCACGCCCGGGCGTTGGTCTCTTGGGTAACCCTGGCTGGGCAACTCCACGCCAGCTCGATCTATTTCGCCGAACTGCCCGACGAACGGCTCGACCTGTTGCGTCGGGCCATGCCGTCGCACACCTTGCGTCCTCGGCCGGTCGACCTGTTCGAGCGACGCATCCCGCGCGTCTGGCTGTTGACCGACGATCGGGCCGACAGTCCGCGTTATGTGGTGGGCCTGTTCAACTGGAAAGAGAAAGAGCCGGTGACGATCGAAGAGGGCTTTGCTCGGATCGGGCTTCCCGAGGCCAAGCAGTACGCCGCGTTCGACTACTGGGCCAATCGGTTCCTGCGGCTCGATGGCCAGCAATTAACCGAAACGCTGCCGGCCGCCTCGTGCCGCATCCTGGCCATACGCCCGGCGGTCGACCGGCCGCAGTTGATCAGCACCTCGCGTCACATCACCCAGGGCGTGGTCGACGTGGTCGAAGAACGCTGGGACGCCGAGGCCAAGTCGCTGCGAGGTACAAGCAAGGTGGTAGGCAACGACCCCTATGAACTGCGAATCGTCCGGCCGACCGACGGCACCTGGGCGGTGGCCAGCGTAAGCGTCGGCCAAGCCGATCGCGAGGCCGGCGTGAAGATCGAATTGGTTTCAGCGACTGGCGACGAACAGTCAGTGGGCTGGCGCGTGCGGATCGACTCGCCGACCAATCGCGAAGTGCAGTGGGCGGTTGGATTTTGACGGCCGGTTCGGCTTCGCAGTGGCAACGAGCTGTGGAAAACGGCTTGCGAGAGGGATGTGCATGCGGACGTACCCAAAACGGGAAAACAGAAGAAAGCCGCGGATGGACGCGGATAGAAAGAGGTTTGGCGTCGAACGGCCTATCTGGTGCGATAATCTTTTCGGAGCGGTGTCTTCAAAGTGTGATCCGCCAGATGGCCACCTTTATAAGTCATTTTTTCATCTGCCTTTATTAGCGTCCATCTGCGGCTTCATCGTCAGAATCCTTTTCGGTTCGAGAAACTTGGTAAACACGAGCAGTTCCAACGGTAACGTTCCATGACTGACCGTCCGGGCTGGATTGACTTGATTTTCAAGCGTTGGAACGCGGGCCACGCGCTGAGTACTTCCTTTCTTCTCAATTCCACGAACCAAGAAATCGCCGAGTTATCAGATGGGCAACCAAACGGTCGCGAACAATTGCGGCAGGCTTCGCTCGACGAACTCGCCTCAGATGATTCCCGCAGCGTTGCGTTGGCACTGGTATTTTTGGGTGTCGTTGGTCGTGTAGACGAGCTGCCACGCATAGAGCAGTTCGTCCAGCACCCGTCCGAATTGGTGCGACGTGCTGCGAGGTGTTGCCGTTTCGAACTTCGTCATGCAACCGGAAGCTGATCTCCGGACAGACGGCACAGGCAGCTTGTCCACCCATGTTCGATACTGGCTGACAAGCAGCCAGTGGCATTTGATTCGCCATTCCGGATTTGATGCCCCCGCACGCAGAGGCACCCTGCCTCGGGGTCAGTGTGCGCCCGCGTGACGAACTGCTGGCCATGGTTATTTTGTCTCGGCTGTCCCAAATTTGACACGGCGTTTGAAAAACCCGATAATCGGCCAAAACGAGTGGCTGGTGAGCCAAAGCCTGGGCGAGACAAACACTCTGTCGGAAAAGGAGCCGATCATGCGTCGTTTCATCGTGCTTGCCGTGACGACATGGCTGGTGGTCAGCGGGGCAATCGAAGCGGTCCGCTGCTCGGCGGCCAGCACCCGGCGTCGTCAACAGACCGTGGCCGTCCAGGTTCGGGTCGATAGCCAGGACGCCGGCTACGAAGCCGTTAAGGCGCTCGACGGCAACCCGGCCACCATGTGGCACACCCAGTTCCGTGGTGCAGCACCGGCGGCGCCGCACGAGATTACCCTTGACCTGGGTGGCGATTACCCGATCGAAGGTTTCGTCTACACGCCCCGCCCGGGCCGCAGCAACGGGACAATCGGCCAGTACGCGTTTTACGTCAGCCCTCGGGCCGATCAATGGGGCGAACCCGCGGCAGAGGGCAGTTTCGCCCCCGACGGCAGCGGCGACCGCGTCGCGTTGGCCAAGCCGGTCACCGGTCGTTATCTGCGACTTACGGCCTTTTCCGAAGTCCATGGGCTGCCGTACACCTCGATTGCCGAACTGGAAATCCTCTCGGGCGATCGCCATTTCGTGGCCGAAGGAACTGCCCAAGCGGCGGCCGTGGCCGACGACGGTACGATCGAGGGCATTCTCGATCTGGCCGTGCGCACGTTGGAGTTTGTCGAATGCAGCAGCCCTCAGCCGCAATTGGCCAACGAATTGGCGAAGCTTAAACGTCGGGCCGAGCAAGACACGGCCCCCTCGGCCACTGACGCCTCGCCGGCCGACGACGAAGCGCTCTACCAAGAGCTCAGGCAACTGCGGCGGAAAATCGTCCTCGCTCATCCGGCCTTGGCCTTCGAGCGGCTGCTGATCAACAAGCGTCCGCCGCCGGGCTTCTGCCATCAGAGCGATCAATACTTGGGACGGCACAGTTTCGTGGGCGACGGACCCGTGGTGCTCGACAACTGGAAGGACGAACCGCAAGCGACCGTATTGCTCGAAGGTAAACTTCCGCCGGGCTCCGTGTTGCATCCCGATCTGTCGTTCGACGGCCGCCGGATTCTGTTTTCGTATTGCGACCACAGCCAGCCACGAGCCGACTGGCGGCGGTTCTGGATCTACGAGATGAACGTCGACGGCACCGGCCTGCGGCAGATTACCGGCACGGCCGCCGACCCGCTGGCGGGGCGCGACGGTCGCGAAACGGTGTTGATCGAGGACTTCGACCCGTGTTACCTGCCCGACGGAGGCATCGCGTTCATCAGCACTCGCAACCAGGGCGGCGTGCGATGTCATCACGGGGGACGCTATTGCCCCACGTACACGCTCTACCGTTGCGAGGCCGACGGTTCGCACATCCGCCCGATGGTCTACGGCGAGGCCAACGAGTGGGACCCCAGCGTGATGCACGACGGCCGGATCATCTGGACGCGCTGGGACTATATCAATCGCCACGACACGGTGTATCAAAGCCTGTGGACGATTCGGCCCGACGGGACGGCCACGGCCGTGTTCTACGGCAACTACTCGCGCAATCCGTGTAGCATTGCCGAAGCCCGGGCGATCCCCGGCTCACACAAGATCGTGGCCACGGCCATGGCCCACCACAGTTACACGGCCGGTTCGATCGTGCTAGTCGACTCGCACAAGGGTCAAGACGGCATGGCACCGATCACCCGAGTGACGCCCGAGGTGGAATTTCCCGAGACGGAAGGTTGGCCTACGTCGAGCTACGCCACGCCGTGGCCGTTGAGCGAAGATTTGTTTCTGGTAGCCTACAGCGATCGCCCCTTGGCCCATCAAGGCGGCATGCAAGAGAAAGAGGCTTACAGCATTTGGCTGATCGACACGCTGGGCGGGCGGGAGTTGATCTACCGCGACGAGCAGATGTCGTGCTTCGCGCCGATGCCCTTGACGCCGCGAGCCGAGCCGCCGACGCTTCCCAGTGTGTTGTCTGAGCCGACACCGGCCGAGGGTGAAGCCGACGAGCAGGCCGAAGGTGATTTCTACGTACAGAATGTGTATCAAAGCACCGAAAAACTGGTGCCCGGCAGCGTGAAGCGGTTGCGCGTCGTGGAGATTTATCCGCAGACGACCATTCGCGTACCCGACCGCAGCCACGTGTTGTTCGAAACGGCCAAACGGGTGATTGGCACGGCGCCGGTGGCCGACGACGGTTCGGTCGCCTTCCGCGCACCAGCCAGCGTGCCGCTGTTGTTCCAGTTGTTGGACAAAAACGATATGTCGGTAATGAGCATGCGAACGTTCGTCTACGCCCATCCCGGCGAGCAAATCGGTTGCGTGGGCTGCCATGAGCCGCGCAATTCGAGTCCCGTGCGCCTGGCCATTCCGAGCGACGTGACGTTTGCCGAGCTAAAGCCGCCGGTCGGGCCGAAGTATGCCGGTGGGCTGAGCTTCGCACGCACCGTGCAACCGGTGTTCGACCGCCGCTGCATTGGTTGCCACGGCCTGGAGAAGACCGAAGGCGAGATCAATCTGTTGGGCACCATCGACACATCGTCGCTCAGATTGGGCCACGTTCGGGCCAGTACGGCCTACAACTCGCTGATCGCCAAGCCGGGATTGGTCAGCGTCGCTCTGCGCAACCAAGAGGCTGCCTACAGCACGCCGATGGACTACTTCTCGCACGCCGGACGATTGGGCACATTGCTGCTGCGTGGCGATAAAAACCACGAACCGCTTCCGCCAGATGAGCTTCGGCGCGTGGTTCAGTGGATGGACCTCAACGGCCAGTTCTACGGCGACTACTCGTGGAACAAACTTCAGTGGCAACCGCCGAAGGCTGAAGCCGAACGGGCGCTGCGCGAGCACGTCGCTCGGACGTTTGGCGAGCAATTGGCCAGGCAGCCGTTTGCCGCGCTGGTCAACGTGTGCCAGGTCGATGAAAGCCGCGTACTGAAGGCGCCGTTGGCCGTGGAAGCAGGCGGCTGGGGGCAGCTTGCGCCCGGCTGGAAGAGCACCGAAGAGCCCGGCTATCGACGGATGCGCGAGTTGGTCGAAGCCTGTCTGCCCAGCGTAGCGACCCAAGACGTATGTGGCACGTGCAACCGCACGCCGTGCGAGTGTCGAAGCTGTTGGGTGCGCGAAGCTCGCGCCGAATATCGCGAACAGCAACAACCGTAGAGCCGTAGGTTATGCTTCAGCATAACGCGGCACGGGGCGCAAACGCTTCGTCGTTTTCTCTGCTTCCCAAGCTTCTGCCGGGGAATGCGCTAGATAGCGCTGCTTCGAATCTTGCCGAAGACAACTTCGCGGCAAATTTGCCACGGTGGTCTGTTTGTGCCATGCTGAAGCATAGCCTGCCTAGAACCAACACCTAGCCTGCGCGTGTTGGACGTTCCACAATGCCACGGTGATCCTGCCGTCGCGCTTTCTCATGAGAATCTGCGCCGTTCACTTGGAGTTATTGATGATTCGCTCTTTGGTTACTGTATTTGTCGTGTCCGCTTGTCTCGCAGTACCAGGCCACGGTCAGTGTCAAGAAAATCGGCCGTGGGACGGTTTTTCGCCGTACGTCCAACACGTGTACTCGGTGATGCTTCCCGATACTTCGGTTGCGATGGCCGACGCCGACGCCCAGCAGTTTGTGGCTCGCCGAGGAACACGCGGCGCCACGTATTTGGCCGTCGGCCTGTTGTGCAGGAATCGAGAAGCCGATGCGGCCAACGCGGCGGCCATTCTCCGCGATGTGCTGCGGCATCAATACAATGCGCCCGACGAGCGGCGCCACGGCGTGTGGCGCACCTCGCCCAAGGCGACGAAGCTCGACGAAAACTGGCGGGAATTCGTCGGCGTGGGACTGATCGTGGCCACCGAGGAGTTCGCCGATCGGATGGACAAGTCGTTGCGTAAAGAGATCGACGCATCGCTGCGGCGTGCGGCTGAAGGGGCTGCGCGGCGCGACGTTTCGCCGGGCTACACGAACATTGCGCTGATGAGCGCCTTTTTGCTTTCCCACGTCGGCACGGCGCAGAACCAACCGGCCTGGGTTGAACAGGGCCGCAAGAAAGCCAAAGCAATCGCCGCATTGTTCGACGAGCACAAGACGTTTGAAGAATTCAATTCGCCCACCTATTACGGGACCGACCTGCTCGGGCTGGCGTTGTGGCGCAAGTATGGCCCCGACGGCACGCTCCATGAGCTGGGTGCCCGGCTCGAAGCCGAGCTGTGGCGCGAGATCGCCGCGTTTTACCACGCGGGCCTGAAGAACATGGTCGGCCCTTACTTCCGCAGCTACGGAATGGACATGACCCAATACACGGCGCTAACCGGCGAGTGTATTGCCCTGGCGTTGAACGACGGCCAACGCGCGCCGGTGCCTGAGGTAGGAACAGGCAGGCATAGTTTCGAGTGGAACTACGCACCGTTGTTCACCGTTTTGGGAGAAGCCGTGCCGAGCAACGCCCTGAAGTCGCTCGTCGAATTCACCGGCGCCCGACGACTGCAACGCACCGTGGTTACCCGACGACACGAACATCAGATTCAAGCAGTCGTCGAAGAGCGATGGATGATCGGTAGTGCTACCAATCTTTTGCGCCGCTGGGATCAGCGTTGTCCGGGCACAATCCATTGGCAAGCCAACGACCAACATCAGGTTGGCTGGCTGCTGGTTTGTGGCGAAAACGCGGCCAGTTGCACGATCGAACGAAACACGCTGCAAGTGCGATTGCCGCTGAAGGACCGCGCCGACCACCCGTTGCGCATCCAACTGAACGCCCCGGGAGTCACGCCGGAAATGGTAACCTCGGCCGAATGGAAACTGCCGGGCATAACGCTGAAGGTTGCCACGCCGCTGGGAACGCCCGTGGTGAAGTGGACCAACGCCGCACGTCTCGGTCGCGTGATCGAAGCCCAATGGAAAGTGCCCGCCGGGTTGGCCGACGACGTGTGCGCACTGGCCATCGAACCGCAGCCGTAACGGCTGTAGGCTATGCTTCAGCATGGCGCGGTTTGCGCTGCAACCAATTGGCGCTGCCGCGTTATGCTGAAGCATAACCTACCTCTTGTGCCATGCGTTCTGCGTACTTCTCTGGCGGCAAGCGGGCTGGGCGGGTACACTTCAGTGCCGGGCGAAGCCGTAAGCGGCTGCGCGCTTGCCCCCAATCAAAAATCCCCAATCAGAAATCCGAAATACTACGATGTCTACGCACGAACGCTGGATCGTCTACCCGTTGTTGTTTCTTACCCTGGGCATGGTGATGCGCGACAAGGTGTGGCCGCAGAGCCATTTTCACGCGCAGGAAGTGACCGCCTACGAGGAAGTTTTGGCCAAGAAAATCACGTGTGACAAGCTCGAAGTGAAGTCGATGAAGACCAACCTGGTGCAAGCTGGGCAGGTCGAGGCCCTGGGCGTCGCGGTGAACAATCTGAAAGGCCAGCCCGTCGGCCGGCTGCAAGCCACGGTCGCCGGCACCGGGGTGTTGGAACTGTACTCGGCCGAGGGTCGCCCGATCGTGGCGGCCGGGGCCGATCCCACGGGCAAGGCCGGAGTGATGGAGATTCTCCACAGCAACGGCCACCCCCAGGCCCGACTCCTTTCGACCGAGTTCGGCGGCACCTTGGTCACCTACGACAACCAGGATAACCTTTTGATCCTCGGGCGTTTCGATCACGACCTGGGATTGTTCGGATGGACCGTGCCCTCGAACCACGGACAAATTCTTACCCGACCGTGGCATGTGGGACCCACGGGGCAACCATCGCCGACGACGAAAAACGGAGAGAAGATGGAAAGCGAAGAGCGGAAGACAGAAAGCGGGACAGCGGAGGCAGAAGGTACAGGACTCTGAGGCGAATTCTTCGCGAAGCCGCGAGCGGTCGCTGCGCCCTCGCAGATTCCATGCTCCCGCTCCCAACTCCAGTCGTGCCGGTTTTTCCGGCATTAGCGGTGCGCGGAATTGCAGAGACTTTTTGCTACGCCCACTGACGATAATCACTTTTGGCCACCATTGGGCTACGCGCTAAAGAACTAGGGCTACATGGAAGTCGGCCAAATTATCGTCAACGGAGTGATCTTTCCCTCTTGCCGCTGCCTTGCTGAAAAAGACAACGATACTGCCGGCAGAAGATCATGTCCTCGATCAACACCCCCGACGAACTCGACCACCTGTTGCGCGCCTTGTCGCACGACATGAACGCCAACTTCATGCTGCTTGAGCACTCGTTTTCACAGCTGAAACGGCTGCTCCACAGTGAGGTTCTGCGCACATCGACCGCGCAAGACGCCGCCGCGCCCGATGCGCTCGACGGCCGAGTGGAACATGTCGACGCCTGCTTGCGGCAGTCGAAGCGATTGCTGGACGACCTGGTGCAGTTGGGACAAACGGGCCGTGTCGACATGGAGCCCGGTCGTGTGGCGCTGGCCGCGGTCGTCGACGAAGTGTTGTTCGAGCAACGCGAATTGCTCGGCACCCGCGGCATTCACGTGAAGGTTGCCCAATCGTTGCCCGAGGTGTGGTGCAACGAAGAACGAGTGAAGCAGATTGTCACCAACTTGATCCGCAATGCCGTGCGGCATGGGTGCGATGCAAGCGGGCCGTGGATTGCTATCACACCGCACGTCGATCCCCTGCTGGACCACCTGGGCCTCTCGGCCTTCGAGGTGGTGGACAACGGTTCGGGAATCGATCCGAACGACGCCGAGGAGATTTTCCTGCCCGGTAAGCGACTAGCCTCCGCTTGCGAGGAGGGTTCGGGCATGGGTCTGGCGATTGTCCGCAAGATCGTCGATTACTACGGTGGCCACGTGCGGGTCGACACGCAGCGCTCGTTGGGCGCGGCCTTTGTGGTGGCACTTCCCAAGGCATACGCCAGCACCCAGCAGAGCAACGCAGCCTACGATTTGGGACGCCGCTGGAAACTCCAGCTACAGGGCCACCACGACGATCCGGCTGGCCATGTCACCGGACGACAACCGCTGAGTCTCCCTCACGGTGACTAGTACGCCTTCCATGAAATTGTTTCCGGTGGTATAAGCACCGGCATGAAGGAACACATTGTACGCCTCAAGGACGAGGCCCGACAGCATTTGCAGGAGTTGGTGCATACCGGCACGCGATCCGTGCGTGTGGTTCGGCGTGCCTTGATTCTGCTGAAATCAGATGAAGGATTCACGGATGAGGAGATTGCCGAACACGTTGGTTGCACGGATCGAACTGTTCGCAGTATGCGTAAACGGTTCTGTACCGGGAGTTTAGAGGAAGCGTTGTACGACGCCCCTCGATCCGGTGCTCCGCCCACGTTTACGCCACGGCAGAAGCAGCAAGTCGTGGCGTTGGCTTGCAGCGATCCGCCGGAGGGCCGCGTCCGCTGGACGCTGGAACTACTCTGCGTGCACGCCGTGAAACGAGGCTTCGTCGATTCGATCAGCAAGAGCGAGGTTGCGTTGTGGCTGAAAGAGCACGACATGAAGCCATGGCGAAAAAAACATGGTGCATTCCGAGACTCACCGAAGAGTTTCGCGACAGAATGGAGGACGTCCTCGACCAGTATGAAAAGGCGTTCAACCCGAGAGAACCGTTGATTTGCATGGACGAGCAGCCGTATCAACTCCTGGACGATACGTGTCCCTTCAAGCCTGCCGTACCAGGCAAGGCGGCTAAGCAGGACTACGAGTATCGTCGTTGCGGCACGTGCAGTATCTTTGTCGCCGTTGAGCCGAAAGGTGGCAAACGCTTCGTCCAGGCTCGGCGTCATCGCAAACGGGCCGATTTCGCACGATTCGTGCGTGATCTGCTTCAGCGTTATCCCAAGGCTCGTCGGATTCATTTGGTTCTCGACAACCTCAACACGCACAACGAAAAGTCCCTCATCGAAACGTTTGACGCTACGAAAGCGAAGCAATCTCTGCGACGCATCGTATGGCACTACACACCCAAGCACGCCAGTTGGCTGAACATGGCAGAAATTGAAATCTCCGTGTTGACCAAGCAATGCCTCGGGCGACGGATTCCTACAATCGAAGAAGTTCAACGTCATGCGGCGACTTGGGCCCGCGACCGAAATCGCCGCAAAGCCATAATCGACTGGACCTTCAATAACAACGACGCCCGCCGAGTGTTCCCGGAACTATACCGGAAGAAACTTGCTGGATGACGTACTAGTCGCCTGATCGACTTCTGAACCGCCCGTTGCCGAACTGCGTAGAATTTCTCATGGGATTGCTGCGCTTGTTGGTAACCATTAGGATGCGGAAGGCGTCTAAGGGGACGAGAGGCGGTGTTCCGTCAACTCTTGATTGACGGGTGCCCTGGCAGCTTGTCCGCTACTGGCGAAGCAAAGGCAGGCAAGCTGCCACTGGCACCCGAATTTTTCGGCTTTGCCAGAGCACGAGCAGGCATATCGAGAAAACTCAAGCAAGATCGCCATCTGAAGAGCGAATAACCAGTAATAACCGTGGCTGTCGCGGTGACGGCCGCGAAGGAGCAGTAAGAAATGTTTTTCGACCCGTTGTATTTCCTGATGATCGCCCCGGCATTTTTGCTAGGGCTTTGGGCGCAGGCGATGGTTCGCTCGACGTACGCGCGGGCCCAACAGATGCGGGCCCCGCTGAGCGGAGCCGCCGCCGCTCGCTACGTGCTCGATTCGGCCGGTTTGCAGCAGGTGGAAATCGAGCAAGTGCCCGGCCACCTCAGCGACCACTACGACCCGCGGCACAAAGTCTTGCGACTCAGCCCCGAGGTATACCAAACGCCCAGCCTGGCGGCCGTCGGCATTGCCGCGCACGAGGCAGGGCACGCCATTCAGGACGCCAAGAACTACGCCCCACTGATGATTCGCAACGCCGCCGTGCCGGCTGCCGGCTTTGGTAGCAACGCCGGCATCATCCTCGTAATCCTGGGAGCGTTCCTGACGTTGCAGCCGTTGATCCTGCTAGGCATCGCGCTGTTTAGCTGCGTGGTCTTCTTTCAGGTAATCAACCTGCCGGTAGAGTTCAACGCCAGCAATCGTGCCAAGGCCCAGCTCGTGAAACTCGGCATCGTGCCGCCGGATGAGATGGTCTACGTGAACAAGGTCCTCAACGCCGCCGCCATGACCTACGTAGCCGCCACGCTCCAGGCGATCATGACGCTGCTGTACCTGTTGATGCGGTTCACGGGCGGGAGTCGAGATTAAGCGAAAAAAGGGGGCGCTGCGGGCAGTCTCCATCTGCCCGCAACGCCCATCGTCGCGCGACGAACCTAGTACGCCTTCCATGAAATTGTTTCCGGTGGTATAAGCACCGGCATGAAGGAACACATTGTACGCCTCAAGGACGAGGCCCGACAGCATTTGCAGGAGTTGGTGCATACCGGCACGCGATCCGTGCGTGTGGTTCGGCGTGCCTTGATTCTGCTGAAATCAGATGAAGGATTCACGGATGAGGAGATTGCCGAACACGTTGGTTGCACGGATCGAACTGTTCGCAGTATGCGTAAACGGTTCTGTACCGGGAGTTTAGAGGAAGCGTTGTACGACGCCCCTCGATCCGGTGCTCCGCCCACGTTTACGCCACGGCAGAAGCAGCAAGTCGTGGCGTTGGCTTGCAGCGATCCGCCGGAGGGCCGCGTCCGCTGGACGCTGGAACTACTCTGCGTGCACGCCGTGAAACGAGGCTTCGTCGATTCGATCAGCAAGAGCGAGGTTGCGTTGTGGCTGAAAGAGCACGACATGAAGCCATGGCGAAAAAAACATGGTGCATTCCGAGACTCACCGAAGAGTTTCGCGACAGAATGGAGGACGTCCTCGACCAGTATGAAAAGGCGTTCAACCCGAGAGAACCGTTGATTTGCATGGACGAGCAGCCGTATCAACTCCTGGACGATACGTGTCCCTTCAAGCCTGCCGTACCAGGCAAGGCGGCTAAGCAGGACTACGAGTATCGTCGTTGCGGCACGTGCAGTATCTTTGTCGCCGTTGAGCCGAAAGGTGGCAAACGCTTCGTCCAGGCTCGGCGTCATCGCAAACGGGCCGATTTCGCACGATTCGTGCGTGATCTGCTTCAGCGTTATCCCAAGGCTCGTCGGATTCATTTGGTTCTCGACAACCTCAACACGCACAACGAAAAGTCCCTCATCGAAACGTTTGACGCTACGAAAGCGAAGCAATCTCTGCGACGCATCGTATGGCACTACACACCCAAGCACGCCAGTTGGCTGAACATGGCAGAAATTGAAATCTCCGTGTTGACCAAGCAATGCCTCGGGCGACGGATTCCTACAATCGAAGAAGTTCAACGTCATGCGGCGACTTGGGCCCGCGACCGAAATCGCCGCAAAGCCATAATCGACTGGACCTTCAATAACAACGACGCCCGCCGAGTGTTCCCGGAACTATACCGGAAGAAACTTGCTGGATGACGTACTAGTCGAGCTGCGAAGGGGACGTTCGCAGCTCGTGGTGGGGAAATGAATCCCCAGGGGGTATTCTCGTGAACGCGTTGGTGAAGCCGTGGCTGTTGAAGCGGCACGCCACGACCCTCTAGCCTCGAACCCCGCGTCCCTAGTTTCTACTTCACCTCGTCCATGTTCACCGGGCGGCGTTCTTCGGCCGCCACCAGTGCGGCTTCAAGGACACGTTGCGTCTGGTAGGCGTCTTCGAAGTCGGGAATTGGCACCGTGGGCTCTTCGCCGGCCAACACGCGGAGGATGTCGTAGGCCTGGTTGGTGAAGCCGTGTTCGTAGCCGATAATGTGAGCGTCGGGCCACCAGTTGGCCACGTAGGGATGACCCTCGGGATACTCGCCGCCGTGGGTACACATGATAGTGTTCCACCCCTGCACGGCACGCGGCAGCCGAGCGTCGTAGTACTGCAATTCGTTCATCCGCTCGAAGTCGAATTTCAGCGAGCCCTTCGTGCCGTTGATCTCGAACGTGTTGCGGTTGAGGTTTCCGGTTGCCTGACGGGCCGCTTCGTAGCTAGCCACGGCACCGTTGGCGAAACGGGCGAGGAACAGTACGGCGTCGTCGACCGTAACCTTCCCTTTGCCAGCCGCTGCCGTGCCGCCGTCCTTGATGCCGCCGCCGGACACGCCGCCGGCCAGGGTTCGCTCTTTGATGAACGTCTCGGCAATCGCTCCGGCGATCTCGGTAACCTCGCTGCCGGTCACGAAGCGGGTCATGTCGACGATGTGGGCGTTCAGATCGCCATGGGCACCGGAGCCAGCCCACTCTTTCTCGAACCGCCACAAAAGCGGCACCGACTCGTCGGCCCAGTCTTGCAGGTAGGTCGCCCGAACGTGGCGAATGTCACCCAACTCGCCAGCGGCCACCATCTTGTGGGCCAACGCTACGGCCGGGCAGCGACGATAGTTGAACCAGACGAAGGTCTTCACGCCCTTGGCCTTGGCCGACTCGGCCATTTGGCGGGCGTCGTCCAACGTGCCGGCAATCGGCTTCTCGCAGGCCACGGGCTTGCCGGCCGCGATGGCGGCCCTTGCCGGCGGGGCATGCATGAAGTTCGGCGTCACAATGTCAACCAAGCCGATGTCCGACGAGGCAACGGTTGCTTCCCAATCGGTCGAGGCATTTTGCCATCCCCAGTTATCGGCAAACGCCTGGGGGTTTTCTGCCTCCTGGCCGAAGACGGTGTGCATGACCGGCTTCAGTGTGGGCTTGAAAAACTTGGCTACCTGGCCCCAAGCGTTCGAGTGAGTGCGCCCCATGAAGCCTTGCCCGATCAGGGCTACGTTGATCGTCCCCATTGTGACCTCCTTCCAAAGTGCCTAACAGTCTATCGTGAATCGGCCCGGGCTATGGATCGCGTTTATAGACCGATTTGATTGGCTTTGCAAGGGGCCGGAAAAAAGCAGTTCGGGAATCGCACAACAACCCCCAAGAGGTATGCCGTTGTCCTGGTTCCCATGCTTTGCGTGGGAACCGTTGGTCGGACGCTTCCGCGTCCGGGACTGCCAAGTGGTGACGTTTTTGGCAGGTCGCGACGCGAAGCGTGGAAACGAGCGGGGCGCTGGCGAAACCGGGCGGCGGTTCGGCTGGCGTTTGGTTGCGAAACCGGGTACGATAAAGGGGTTGGGCGTGGGCGGTTGAGTGTTCACTTTCCAGTGGATCTCAGGCGACGGAGCTCAGGCTTTTTCTGAGTCGATACTTTCATCTCCGCCCGGTTCCCGTATGCTCACCTGCAATCCGTTGAAGGAGATGTTGCCATGCTCGAAAGGCTGTTGACCGGCCGGTTTGCCTGGCTGGCTGTAGGATTGGTTTTGGGCCTGGTAGCGGGCGGACTGTGGCCGCAGAGCCCGATTCACGCCGTGGCTACCGATAGCCTGGACACGTTTGCCATGGCCACCGGCCCGGTAGACGAAGATGTCGAGGCCGTCTTCTTTTTGGATTTCCTCACCGGCGAGTTGCGTGCGACGGTGCTCAACAAACAGGCCGGCAAGTTCACGGCTTTCTTCCGTTACAACGTGCTTAACGACCTGGGCGTCGACCCGGCCAAGAATCCCAAGTTCCTCATGGTCACCGGCATGGCCAACTTGCGCCGTGGCGGCTCGCGAATGCAGCCCGGATTGGCCGTGGTCTATGTGGCCGAAATCACCACAGGCAACGTGGCAGCCTACGCCGTTCCCTGGAATCCGGCCGCGCACAATGCCGGACGCGTCCTGACCGAGGCCCTGGTGCCCTTGGACGTGACTAAGTTCCGCAACGTGGCGGCCGTTGGAGCAGCGCCGGTCGAATAGTCGGGCTGGCGTGTGCTGATTACCGATCGAACAAACAAAGCCCGGGCAGGCGAGCCCCCGGGCTTTGTTTGTTGGCCGAACGGGGCAATGAACAAATGACCAAGCCACAACGACCAATGAAACACCAAGCACTAATGATCAATAGAGGCATCGGAGCTATCCGACATCCGGCGACTACTGTCATTCGTACTTGGTCATCGGAACTTCCTTGGTCATTGTGGCTTGGTCATTGAACATCCACCACCCTTGTCCCCAGTCGGCAGCAGCGCTAGAATACACGCTTCATCGCTGCCCGCCCATCCTACACAAGCGAGTCGGACTCGTGGAAATCATCATCAACGACCAGCCGCGCGAGGTCGACGACGGCATCACCGTGGCCCGATTGCTCGAAGAGTTGAATCTGGCTGGTAAGCATGTGGCCGTCGAGGTGAATCTCGAGTTGGTGCCTCGGGCAAAGCATGCCGAGCACCTATTGAATGCCGGCGATCGCCTGGAAATCGTCACCCTAGTTGGAGGAGGTTAGTGTCATGATCACCGATAACCCGGCGTCGGATACCCTACGCATCGGTTCCCATACGTTCGCGAGCCGCCTGATCGTGGGCACGGGCAAGTACGCCGACTACGAGATCATGGCCGAAGCGCTGGCCCTTTCCGGCGCCGAATGCATCACTGTGGCGGTCCGCCGCGAGCGGCTAATCGACGCACAGGGCAAGAACCTGCTCGATTTCATCGATACCAACCGCTACACGATCCTCCCCAACACGGCCGGATGCTTCACGGCCGACGATGCCATCCGCGTCGCTCGCCTGGGCCGCGAAATCCTCGAGCAAATGGAAAACCCGGGCGCCAACTGGGTGAAGCTCGAAGTGTTGGGCGACACCAAAACGCTGCTGCCCGACCCGGTCGCTACGCTTGAAGCAACCGAGAAACTCGTGGCCGATGGGTTCGAGGTGCTCTGCTACACGGGCGACGACGCCGTGGTCGCGCGGCGTTTGAAGGAAGCCGGTGCGTCGAGCGTGATGCCGGCCGGCAGCCCCATCGGCTCGGGCCAAGGCGTGCTCAATCCCAATGCGATCCGCATCTGCCTGGAATACCTCAAAGACGGTGATCCCGACTACCCGGTAATCGTCGACGCCGGCGTGGGTACGGCCAGCGACGTAACCGTAGCCATGGAGTTGGGAGTCGACGGCGTGTTGCTCAACACGGGCATCGCCCACGCCAAGGATCCGTTACGCATGGCCCGAGCGATGCGTATGGGTTGCGAGGCGGGACACCTGGCCTACCAAGCCGGCCGCATTCCGAAGAAACTCTACGCCACAGCCAGCAGTCCCACCGAAGGCACTATCGCGGCGAAGTGAGTTGGAGTAGGAAGTTAGGAGTGTGGCATTGGGAGCCAAAAGGCGTGGCCGCTTCAGCGGCCACGAGCACCAAGGATGATCCTAGTACGCCTTCCATGAAATTGTTTCCGGTGGTATAAGCACCGGCATGAAGGAACACATTGTACGCCTCAAGGACGAGGCCCGACAGCATTTGCAGGAGTTGGTGCATACCGGCACGCGATCCGTGCGTGTGGTTCGGCGTGCCTTGATTCTGCTGAAATCAGATGAAGGATTCACGGATGAGGAGATTGCCGAACACGTTGGTTGCACGGATCGAACTGTTCGCAGTATGCGTAAACGGTTCTGTACCGGGAGTTTAGAGGAAGCGTTGTACGACGCCCCTCGATCCGGTGCTCCGCCCACGTTTACGCCACGGCAGAAGCAGCAAGTCGTGGCGTTGGCTTGCAGCGATCCGCCGGAGGGCCGCGTCCGCTGGACGCTGGAACTACTCTGCGTGCACGCCGTGAAACGAGGCTTCGTCGATTCGATCAGCAAGAGCGAGGTTGCGTTGTGGCTGAAAGAGCACGACATGAAGCCATGGCGAAAAAAACATGGTGCATTCCGAGACTCACCGAAGAGTTTCGCGACAGAATGGAGGACGTCCTCGACCAGTATGAAAAGGCGTTCAACCCGAGAGAACCGTTGATTTGCATGGACGAGCAGCCGTATCAACTCCTGGACGATACGTGTCCCTTCAAGCCTGCCGTACCAGGCAAGGCGGCTAAGCAGGACTACGAGTATCGTCGTTGCGGCACGTGCAGTATCTTTGTCGCCGTTGAGCCGAAAGGTGGCAAACGCTTCGTCCAGGCTCGGCGTCATCGCAAACGGGCCGATTTCGCACGATTCGTGCGTGATCTGCTTCAGCGTTATCCCAAGGCTCGTCGGATTCATTTGGTTCTCGACAACCTCAACACGCACAACGAAAAGTCCCTCATCGAAACGTTTGACGCTACGAAAGCGAAGCAATCTCTGCGACGCATCGTATGGCACTACACACCCAAGCACGCCAGTTGGCTGAACATGGCAGAAATTGAAATCTCCGTGTTGACCAAGCAATGCCTCGGGCGACGGATTCCTACAATCGAAGAAGTTCAACGTCATGCGGCGACTTGGGCCCGCGACCGAAATCGCCGCAAAGCCATAATCGACTGGACCTTCAATAACAACGACGCCCGCCGAGTGTTCCCGGAACTATACCGGAACTATACCGGAAGAAACTTGCTGGATGACGTACTAGTGCCCAAGCCTCAATGACCCAAAGGAGCGCTGCGTCCATCGACCGGCCCGTGACTATTGGTCACGGGGACGTGGTCGTTCGTCCTTCCTCGGCCATTGGCCATCAAGGCATCAGCAGCTTGAAAGCGCCTACATCGAGGAGCACAAAGCTCGCCACGGCCACGATTATCAGTACGGCCAGCAACAGGTGCAACCCACAGAGAATCACGCCGGCAATGGCTTGGCCGCGGCCGTTGGGATTGCCGCTTCGCAGGACCAGGATTCCCAGCACGAGTCCCACCAACGAGATCGGCAACGCCAACCCGCTTAGGCCGCCGCAACAGCTACTCGTGATCCCGATGATCCCCAGCACGAGCGAGGCCGTCGCTCGACCGTCGCTCGCCATCGGCGTTGAGTAAACCGGCCCGGCCGCCGAGGCGTAGGTGCTCGGCGGCGCGTAGGGATTTTCGGCGGTTTCCGCGTCGATCGGCGGCAGATCGCTCGCCTGAAACGGGCTCTCGCCCGCAACGCCCGTCGCCCGACCGGGCACCCGCGAGTACGTCCCACACGCCGGACACCGCGCAGTCTTCCCCTCGGTCTCGTCGGCCACGCGAAGCAATTGTCGACATTGAGGACAATGGAACTCGATGGACATGGGAAATGGAGTAGGGTGTCAGGAGATAGGAGACAGGAGTTGGAATCCAAGAGGCGCGGCCGCTTCAGCGGCCATGAACACCACGACTATTGCGTCCTGCGTTGCTTGTGGAACGAGGGCGACCAGCGGGAACCCGGTTTTCCAGGCCAGAACGCAATGAAGTGTTCCACCAAGCCAGGAATCAATAATCCCAACGCCCAAACCCCAATGAAATTCCAATAGACAATACGCAACAACCAATCCTTCTGGCCGCAAACTCGAATCACCGTTTTCAGTTTGAGTATCCACCGCTTCCGGGCAGCATCACGTTTTCCCGCCGTGCGTTCACGGCGGCTAAATACTAAGCCGGTGGAGCCAGAAGCGTCCATGGGTAAGCAGGAAAATTACGCACAACGAAGAACCCCAGGGCCAACATAACCAAGAGTGTCCACAACCAGCGTTTATCCCACAATCGACCGGGCAACGGTTTGCCCAAAACATAGCGCCGCGATTCGGAAATCGCCACGTACACTACCAAGGGGATCAACACTACCCAAAGCGCGTTGAAATGCAAAGCCGACAGAAGTCGGCCGTGTAGCAATTCGTGGGTTGCCCGAGTTGCACCACAGCCCATGCAGTGCATGCCGGTTTGGGCATGAAACCAACACATCGGCAGATCGAACCGACACGGATCAAGCCACCTCAACAGCGTTAACGGCACACTCCACGCAAGCAGCACCGTGGCCAAGCGGATACCTATCGACCGCTTGGCCGCCATATAGCGCAATTCACTGGAGGTTGAAACGACCGTCATGGTTCTCAACTCTTAAATGCGGTCTTAACGGCACTGTCATTAAGTACCACCAATGCCCAGATCCCGAAAGGAATCCCCAAAACACAACACGGCGAGAGGCAAGGAATAATCGCCAAGATGGCTGCCGTCATCGAGAGCGAATAGCTTTCGAGGTTTCTCATACGCACGCCGCCCAAAACAACCACAACCCCCAACACACAAGCAACGATCTCAACCGTGTAACTTATGGCCCCAATCGCAAACGGTTGCTGCATGGGTTGCATGCCCTGAGGCATAACACCGGCCCCCATGAAAAACAGATTAACAACCATGCCTGTCAGCCGAAGGCCGATGCCCAGGATCCCGGTAATAATCAATCCAATACCCGGGCCGGAAAGACGTTGGGCTGCGTGGGGATCTAATCCTCCGATGTACATACCGGCAGTAGGATCAACTTGGCCCGGAGAGGCGTAGGGATTGGCAGGATTGACGTTGCCCGCGGACGACGATCCTCCCGGCCCAAAGGGACTCGACGCTTGCGGCGTGCCCGGCGGTGGTGGCGGGGGCACGAACGCTCCGCCGGGAACCGCCGGTTGGCTAGGCGTGGCCGATGGCGGCGCGGACGGCGGTGCCGTGGGGATCTGCATGATCGCCCCACACTCGGGACACTTCGCCTGTTTGCCGGCCGTGTCGTCGGGCGTGCGCAATAGCTTGGCACACTGGGTACAACGGAATTCAATCGTCATCGTGTGGCGACTCCTCGGACATGGCGGGTGTTCCACAAGCAACCGTCGGCCCAACGTTCAGAAATCCTCAGAACGATATCCGGGGAAACGGATCGTTAGGCTTCGAGACAAGTATTCGTTGGAAAATCTCCAATATTGTAGCTCATCGCCCGGATGAACCCACGCCAGTGTAGCAAAATGGGGGGGCGAGAGGCAATGACGGTCGTCATCACGCAATCCATAGGGCGGCCTCCGCTGCTGTTAACAACGGTCCGTCTCCTCACCAATCATCACCAGATAGGTCACGGCATACAGCATGGCCGCAAACGGAACCGTCAGGAACACCCCTAGGCCAAGAACGCAACCCGAGAGTCCAAGGACGATTACTATTCCCACCACCCAAATCAGACACAGGGTCAGACAGTTGCCGCGCGTGATCTCGAACGAAAGACGAATCGCTTCGATGGCATTCACCTTGCAGTCGACAATCAACAGATAGGCGTAGGAAGTAAGTACGTTGCTGACCAACAGAAAAGCTAAAAGCGGTAAGCCCAACGCCGTCTCCAACTGATCGGCCGAGGTAGCGACGATTCTGGCAATCATTGCCAGCGGAAGCCCGGCTACCAGAAGTACGGCAACATTAATGGCCGTAATCACCATCGCCGCGGCAAACATCGTCAGACCCTCCGGTCCAAAGCTGAACAGATCTGCCAAGTTGGCTGGATCTCCTCGCGCGACAGCCAACTGGGTACGCAAGGTTCCTACGAGAACCCACATCACAAAGGCCACGCCGAGGAGATATCCTCCAGCGCCCCCGAGGAGGCCCAACGCCGGCATGTTCGACGAAAAGCCTGCGATAATGGGCCCGAAGAATAACACCCCAAAACCCAAAATAGCGGCGATCAGAGAGAGGAAGACGCTTGCCAGGCACACACGCCATTGCTGACTGAAAATGGCCCACGTCCGCTGGAAGATATCAGCGAACTCGATCTGGGTGGGCCAGAGTTCGGTCGTGCCAGCCATGATCGGCTGCCGTGTTTCCGAGCCAGTCGGCTCGCTGGTGCTGGCGGGGGCGGCGAACGGGTTTTCCGGCCGGCCGGGTGAGGCAATGGCCGGTTCACGCTCCAACGAACGACCCATTGCGGACATCGCGATCAAATCGTCCGACAAAGGAATCAGATCATCGGACAACGGAATCAGATCATCGCTGGCGTTCTGCGGAGTATGTTTGGGCCGTGGAGGGAGGGGCACCAGCACCTCGGGCGACCTTTCCACGCGTGGCGGCGGTGGCGCGGCAACCGCGGCAGGAATACGCAAGACGGTTGTACACCCGGGACACTTGACCTTTTTCCCGGCAGCCGCATCTGGCACTTTTAGCAGTTTTTTGCATTGAATACAGCGAAATTCTATTGCCATCGACCCACAGCTCCGGTTGCGGGGTGGTACGTCAAAGGGGCGTTGGAAGGCCACGGAAACACCGCCACAACAGCCTAGCAGAAAACACCCTTCTGGGACAGCAGTGGAACAGCAGGTCTGGGGGGGCATGACGAAGGCGGCCATTGCTCCACACCCTATCGCGCAGGTCAGCCACGTGGTACGTTACAGGTTTTCCCCGATGCCGGCTGCCAGCGGTGGGTTGTTCACTACCGTTGAAGCAAGAGTAGCCCTCTCTGTCCACGGCACTCGTGCTGTCGTGGGCGTACGAGAACAATCGGCGCGACCAACGGTCGCGGCCTCGTGAATATGATCCAACCCGCCGAAATCCTGGGCCCCGAGGGCCGTATCGCTGCTCGGTTGCAGAACTACGAGCATCGCGGCGAGCAACTTGCCATGGCCGACGCCGTGGCCGCGGCCATCGACCGGTCGAACCACCTGCTGGTCGAGGCTGGCACGGGCGTGGGCAAGAGCTTCGCCTACCTGGTGCCCGCCATCCTGCACGCGGCCGGCTCGGGCGATGATACGCCGGCCGGGCCGTTGCCCGAAGACTTGCCGCCACCGGGGACGACGGGACATTCACCGAGGCCAGAGGAAACTTCGGCGAAAAAGCGGCCACGTCGGGTGATCATCTCGACCCACACGATCAGCCTCCAGGAACAGTTGATCCAGAAGGACATTCCGTTTCTCAACAGCGTGATCCCGCTGGAGTTTACCGCCGTGCTGGTCAAGGGTCGCAGCAACTACCTCAGCCTGCGACGAATGCACAACGCGCTCGGTCGGGCGACGAGTCTGTTTGCCGACGAAGAAGAGTTCGAGGAGTTGCGGCAGATCCGCGATTGGGCCAAGACGACCGCCGACGGCTCGCTCTCGGACCTCGGTTTCCGCCCTCGCCCGGGCGTGTGGGACGAAGTGGCCAGCGATCACGGCAATTGCATGGGCCGGGCGTGTCCTCACAACAAAGACTGTTTCTACTATCGGGCACGGCGCCGCGTGCAAAACGCCCAAATTCTGGTCGTCAACCATGCGTTGTTCTTCAGCGATCTGGCGCTAAGGATCGGTGGTGCCAAGATGCTGCCCGACTACGACGTCGTCGTCTTCGACGAAGCCCATACCGTCGAGGCCGTCGCCGGCGACCACCTGGGGCTGCGAGTAACCAATGGGCAGATCGACTACCTGCTCCGCAAACTCTACAACGACCGGACAAACCGTGGCTTACTGGTACACCACCGCCTGGTCGACGCCCAGAAGCAGGTCATGGAGTGCCGCGAACGGGCCGAGGACTTCTTCTTCAGCATCGCCGAATGGCACGAGTCGCATCGCAACAGCAACGGGCGCGTGCGGCAGGCAAAAATCGTTGCCAACCCGTTGAGCGAAGCGCTCGACAAGCTCCACCACATGGTCCGTCGCGAAGCGGCCAACGTCGAAAAGCCCGAAGAGCGGCAAGACCTTACGGCAGCTGCCAATCGCCTCGACGGGCTCGCCGACCAAGTCGACCAGTGGCACGCCCAGGCCGTGCAAGACGCCGTTTACTGGGCCGAAGTGTCGATGGCACGTCGCTATCGTCGTGTGAACCTGGCCGCGGCACCGATCGACGTGGGCCCAATCCTTCGCAAGCACCTCTTCGGCGAAGTGCCCACCGTCGTGATGACCAGCGCGACGCTGTCGGTCACCAGTCGAGGGAAAAGCAGCTTCGATTTCTTCCAATCACGGATCGGGGTGGAAAAGACCGAAACGCTCTGCCTGGGCAGCCCCTTCGACTACCGGCAGCAGGCCAAGATCGTGCTGCCGGACGGCATGCCCGACCCGGGCCAAAACTCCTCGCTTTACGAACAGCGCACGGCCGACATGATCCGTCGCTACGTGGGACGCAGCGACGGTCGAGCGTTTGTGCTGTTTACCAGCTACCAGATGATGCAGCGCGTGGCCAGCGTGTTGCGCGGCTGGCTCGACGAGCAGCAATTCACCCTGCTTTCGCAGGCCGAGGGAATGCCCCGCACGCAAATGGTCGAGAAGTTCAAGGCCAACCCACGCAGCGTGCTCTTCGGCACCGACAGCTTCTGGCAAGGGGTCGACGTGCCAGGCGACGCGTTGACCAATGTGATCATCACGCGGCTGCCGTTCAGTGTGCCCGACCGGCCGCTTCTGGAGGCCCGACTGGAAGCCATCCGCGCCGGCGGCGGCAACCCGTTTCGCGACTACCAATTGCCCGAGGCCGTGCTGAAGCTGAAGCAGGGCTTCGGCCGCCTGATTCGCACGAAGCGCGACCGGGGGATGGTCGTGATTCTCGATCCCCGCGTGCGGACGAAGCCCTACGGCCGGGTGTTCCTGGCCTCGCTGCCGGAATGCGAGCAGGTGGTGGAGACGGCCGAGCCGTGAGTTTTTGGCCACGTGGTGACAATTCTCATGGGCGCCATCGCACAGGATGCGGGCCTCACGTCAGACGAATTCCGGGCACTGCTGTAGCCGCAGACACACAAACACCTCGAAATAGGGGTTCGAGTGGTTGCTCATTTTCTTGACTTTCTCGTACGAAACGATCAAAGTAAGGAAATGTTTTCAGCCCGCCCGCGCGGGTGGTATCCGTGTTTTTTTGTGGTCTGACGGCGCACCCGACGACCGGTGCGTTCTGAAAGATTGGGGGCAACCGATGCGCCGTTATATTCTGCTCTTGGCATTGCTAGTGCTCGCGTCGGCGCCGGTTTCGGCTGCCACGGTTTGGGACGGCGGCGGTGCCGACGACAACTGGTCGACCGACCTGAACTGGGACACCGATGCGACCCCGGCGGCCGACGGTACGGCCGACATCCAGTTTGCCGGCACCACGCGGCTTACGCCCACGGTCGACACGAACGATCCCTGGGCCGTGAAGACCATGACCTTCAATAGCGGCGCCGGGGCGTTCGTCCTCGACGGCAACGCCATCTCGATCAACGGCAGCGGCGATGTGCTGATCAACAAAAGCAGCGTCACCCAAACGATCGACAACGACCTGGTAACCGGCGGCTCCGGCAGCAAGACTTTCAAAGCCGACAACGGTAACATCGTCGTCAACGGCGACGTGAATCTCGTAAACAGTATTTTCGTCCGCAGCGGTCGGAATGTTACCTTCAATGGCGTGATCAGCGGCTCCGGTGCCATTTCGCGTACCGATCCGGGTACGGTTAAGCTGACCAACCCGAACAATTCCTTCACCGGCACGGTCAGTATTTCGCACGGCGTGCTCGAAATCGACACCATTGCCGACGCCGGAGTGAATAGTGCGGCGGGAGCCGGCAGCGCCATTTCCCTGGGCCAAGGCACCTGGGGACCGTCCGACACGGGCACGCTGCGTTACACGGGCGCGACGGCCTCGACCAATCGCACCATTATGATGAGCAGTAACGGCTCGGGAGGTTCCACCGCGTTGCCGTTTTCCGGTCGCCCCACCCTGGAAATCACCGACGCGAACACGACGCTCACGTTCAACGGCGACCTCACCTACAACGGCTCCAGCACGCTCGGCCAGTGGCGCTTGCGGGGCGAGGGCACGGGCGTGATCAACGGCAACATCACCACCTCCGGAGCCCAACTCGAAAAGAACGGCGGCGGCACCTGGATCGTCAACGGTAATGCCAACTACAGTGGCATCACCGAGGTGCTGGATGGCACGCTGCTGGTCAACGGCACCCACACCGGCGGTGGCGACTACACCGTGGCCAGCGGCGCCACGTTGGGCGGTGGCGGCACGATCGGCGCCAATCTGACGCTCGACGCCGGATCGATCGTTAGTCCTGGCGAGAGTGCCGGCCTGCTGACCATCGACGGCAATGTGACGATGGGTGGCACGTATCTCTGGCAGTTGACCTCCCTGGCGGACGACGCCACGGGCACAGCGGGAACCGATTTCGACCAAATCGCGCTCACGGCGGCTCTCGACGTCGATTCGCCCGTGCTGGATATCGACTTGTCGGCCGTGGCCGATCCCGACTCGGGCAATACCTTTTGGAACAGTTCGCACAGTTGGACCATCCTGACGGGTTTCACCTCGTACAGCGAAACCGGCTCGGGCGACATGCTCAACGCCACCTGGACGACCGGCTCGTTCGACTTGCAGGCCGGTGCTGGCGGCAACAGCTTCGAACTCGTCTGGCAGACGGTTCCCGAGCCCGGAAGTATCGTACTGCTGGGGCTGGCGGCCCTTTTATTGCCCCTGTTCTGGGTCAAAAGACGCCACTCGCGCCGCTAAGAGGCCACCGACTGCTTCTCGGGTGAACGCCGAGTCGGGACAGGCAAGCCGTCTGCGCTTTCGGTGGACCGCCGGAGCGGCATGGGTACTCCGCCATCTCCCCAGACTCGGGGTGTTGACCGGCAGTTTTCGGCCAACTACAGTAGAAGCTTGCCGTTAGTGGGGAATTTCTGCCTCGGATAACGGCTTGGCAGCCAATCACATCCTGTGGATTCGCCACGAGCTCCGGAACAGAGAGTTTGAAGCTGGCGGCGATCGTTGGCGGCCCAACAAAACACCGACCGACCGACAATGCTCGGATCGAGGACGGTTCAGCAATCTCTCTCGGAACGTTTCGATGTTTGCCAAACGGGTGGTGCCCTGTCTCGACGTCAATCGAGGCCGTGTAGTCAAAGGTACGAATTTCGTCAACCTTCGCGACGCCGGCGATCCGGTTGAAGTCGCTGCGCGCTACGAGCAAGAGGGAGCCGACGAACTCGTTTTTCTCGACATCACGGCCAGTCACGAAGAACGCGACATCATCCTCGACATCGTTCGTCACACGGCCGAAGTGGTGTTCATGCCGCTGACCGTCGGCGGCGGAATCCGCACACTGGACGACATCCGTGCCCTGCTGAACGCCGGATGCGACAAAGTCTCGATCAACTCGGCCGCCTGTCGCGATCCCGAATTCGTGCGTCAGGCTGCCCGGCGTTTCGGTAGCCAGTGCATCGTGGTCAACATCGATCCAAAACGCGTGCAAAAAGACGGCCGCGAAGTGTGGGAAGTCCATATCAACGGCGGGCGAATCGGCACCGGCCTGGAAGCCGTGGCGTGGGCCCAGGAAGTCGAGCAGCTAGGGGCGGGCGAAATCGTGCTGACCTCGATGGACGCCGACGGCACCAAGGACGGCTACGACCTGGAGATCACCCGGGCGGTCAGTTCCGCCGTGTCGATCCCGGTAGTGGCCAGCGGTGGAGCCGGCTGTCCCGATCATTTGGCCGATGCGATTCTCGTCGGCGGTGCCGAAGCCGCGTTGGCAGCCAGCATCTTCCACTACGGCGAATACACGATTGAAGAAACCAAACGAGTTATGCGGGCGCGGGGAGTGCCCGTCCGACTCTAGTGCTCTGCCCAGATTTGATAGGGGTTGAGACAACATACGGTGGGTGCCACTGCTGGCTTGCCCAGCAGTGGTCGGAAGCGGCGAAGGGGCTGTACTGCTGGACAAGCCAGCAGTGGCACCCCAATTCCTGTACCTTGACGCAGCACTAGAAGCTGCTCTTAACGAAAAATCGATAAGCCCCGCCATGGGGAGATTGTGCGATGGCAACCATAGGCGAAGAAGAACTGGTGCGATTCGGCGCCAAGCACCGGGAACTCGAAATCGACAAGCTCTTTCGAGCGCTGGTAAAACTCGAAGGAAGCGACCTGCATTTGAAAGTCGGTTGTGCTCCACACGTTCGGGTTAACGGTACCTTGCGTCCGTTGAATCGTCCGCCCATCGAAGACGAAGAGATGGTGCGGTTGATCTTCCCGATGATCGACATCGATAAACGCCGTCGCGCTATCTTCGACGACGAGGGCGGGGCCGACTTCGCCTATAGCCTGGATATCGAGGACAAGACCTGGCGATTCCGCGTGAATATCTTGCAGCAGTTGGGCCACGTGGGGATGGTCGCCCGCCGGGTGAACAACTGGATTCCAACCTTCGAGATGCTCAATTTGCCTCCTGGCATGGAAACGCTCTGCAAGTATCACCAGGGCATGGTCCTTCTGGCCGGCGTGACGGGCTCGGGAAAAAGCACCACGATCGCCGCCATGCTGCAATACATCAACAGCAACTATCGCAAGCATATCCTCACCCTGGAAGACCCGATCGAGTTTACCTTTACGGAAGACAAATGTCTGATCAACCAGCGAGAGATCGGCATGGACGTGAAGGACTTCAGTATCGGGATGAAACACGCCGTGCGCGAAGATCCCGACGTGATGCTGGTGGGCGAAATGCGCGACCGGGAAACCTTCGAAACGGCCATTCACGCCGCCGAGACGGGCCACTTGGTATTCGGAACGATCCACGCCTCGAGTGCATCGAGCACCATCGGCCGTATCCTGGACTTGTTCCCCCAGTCGATGCACCAGGCGATCCGCAGTGCGTTGGCTTTCAATATGAAGGGAATCGTGGCCCAGAAGCTTCTCCCCTCGGTCAAGGAAGGTGTGGGACGTGTACCAACGCTGGAGATCATGACATTCAACCCCACGGTCCGCAAGTTGATACTTGAGGAGCAGGAGGAAAAGCTCCCTGACGCCATCCGTATCGGATCCCAGGACGGCATGCAGGACTTTACCATGAGCCTGCGGGACCTAGTCAACGCCGACCTGATCGATCGCGCCACGGCCTTTGAAGTCGCCCCGAACCCCGAAGCGCTCAAGATGGCGTTGAAGGGCATCTCTGTCAACGAACCGGGTATCCTTTGATGTTGCGTCTGCTGATTCTGCTTGCTGTGGTAATCGGAAGCTTGTCCCTGGGGGTCGACGCCGCCCTGGCTCAACAGGGAGGAGCGTGGCCGGCTATCGACATCAACCCCAGCAACTTCCGTGGCCCCGGCTTCTACCTTAGCTGGGTCAAAATCCTCGCCTGCTGGCTGGTCTTCGCCGCCTGGGTCAAAACGGCCGACTGGGTCAGCACCGACTGCCAGGACCTCAAACTCGATTACCTCCGCTGGAACCCGATCGTTTTCGGCAGCTTCTTTGCCGCGTTTGTCCTACTCTGGCTAATCCCCTTTTTCTGGCTGGGATTTCCACTGCTGATCATCGCCTACGTGGCGCCGTTCGCCACCTACGTTGTTTTCCGCAACAAGCAGGTAACCAACGATCAGCGGGTCTTCACCCCAGAACACCTCCGCTACTGGCTGGCAACCCGACTGAATCGGGTGGGGATCAAGATGAAGGCCGAAAAGATCAGTGTGCACGAGGCGGGGCCGCCTGCCAAGTTGCGCGCTCGCGGCGGGCCCGATGAAGTGACCGACAAGGCTAACACGCTCAAAGCCCGGCAGTTCCCCGGCTTCCGTGATGCCCGACAGATCGTCGCCGACGGGCTGAGTGGCCGGGCCAGCGCCATTATGCTCGATTACAGCCAGCAAGGCGTCGCCGTGCGACATATGATCGACGGCGTCTGGATCAACCGCGAAGCGCTCGATCGCGAAATGGCCGACCCGGCCCTGGAAGCCATGAAAACCGTCGCCGGACTGAACCCTCAGGATCGCCGCAGCCGCCAGGAAGGTGGGTTCATCGCCGATTACCAGGCACTCGCCTACACGGGCACGCTAACCACCCAGGGCACCAAGACCGGCGAACGGGTGCTGATGCAACTGGTCGACGAAAAAGTCCGCTTCAAAACCTTCGACGAACTGGGAATGCGTCCGAAAATGGAGGAGCAACTTCGCGAATTGCTCCGCACAGAACAGGGATTGATGTTGTTTTCGGCCATGCCGGCCACGGGCCTGCGCACCACGATGGACATTGCCCTGCACTCGACCGACCGCCTGATGCGAGAATTTCTCGGGGTCGAAGCCGACAACAATCGTTACGAAGACGTCGAAAACATTCCGATAACCACCTACAAGGCCGAGGCTGGCGAAACCCCGGCCACCGTGTTGCCCAAGTTGTTCCGCTTGCACCCCGACGTGATTGTCGTCCGCGATCTGGTCAACGGCGAAACACTCAAGATGCTCTGCGAAACCATCAGCGAAAAACGTCTCGTGATCAGTACCCAACGGGCGAAGGACAACGCCGAGGCGCTGCTTCGAGTGATGTCGCTGGGCGTGTCGGCCAACCAGTTCGCCAAAAACGTTATCGGCGTGCTCAACCAGCGGCTGGTCCGCAAGCTCTGCGATTCGTGCAAAGAAGCCTACATGCCGCCGGAAAACGTGCTCAAGCAGTTAGGTATTCCGGCTGGTCGCGTACAGGCCTTCTACCGCCCGCCGCAGCAGCCCGAGGAGGTTTGCGAGGTGTGCGGTGGTATCGGCTACGTCGGCCGCACGGCCATCTTCGAGTTGCTCGTCGTTGGCGACACGGTGCGCAAGGTACTGGCTAGCTCACCCAAGTTAGACTTACTCCGCCAGGCCGCTCGAAAAGACGGCATGCGAAGTCTCCAGGAAGAAGGCATCTTACTGGTGGCCAAAGGCACCACGTCGTTGCCGGAACTGATGCGCGTTTTAAAGCAGTAAGCACTACGGCAACCGCGCTGCCAAGCTCCGGCTTGGGAACGAGGTTACAGGGGAAGCGTTGCTCCGAGGTCCGCGAAGCAGAGCTTCGCACAAGTGGGTTCCCAAGCTGGAGCTTGGGAACCAGGTGAAATCGAATTATAGGGCAAAGTAGATCATGTACCTGACGCTCTTGATGCTGATAATTCTGTTCGCGTGCGTCGCTTGCCTCTATACGGAAGGGTTGTGGGGAAACGCGATCCGGTTGATCAACGTGGTTACCGCTGCGCTGTTGGCCACGAATTTTTTCGAGCCGGTGGCCAACTACCTCGACGAACAACTTCCCAGCTACACCTACTTGTGGGATTTCCTTGCGATTTGGGCCCTGTTTGTGATCTTCCTTAGCCTGCTGCGGGGAGTTACCGACTATGCCTCGCGCGTGAAGGTACGTTTCCATAACACCGTGGACCAGATCGGCAGCGCGGTGCTGGCCATCTGGGTGGGTTGGGTGATGGTCTGCTTCACGATGATGTCGCTGCACACGGCCCCCTTGGCACGGAACTTCCTTCAGGAAAACTTCCAACCCGAGCAGAGTATGTTTCTCGGCATGACCCCCGACCGCCAATGGCTGGGCTTCACGCAACGGATGTCGCTGGGAACCTTCTGCCGTTCGGCTACGCCCGAAGAGTGGCAAGAGGAGGAATACGTCTTCGATCCGCAAGGGCTATTCATGCCCACCTACGCCACGCGGCGCGCCAACCTGGAGTCGCACAATAAGTCGACGGGAACGATTCGCTTGAATCGTTAGGCCGCAAGAACCAAGCAACTTCCGCCATGAACAACGCCCAATGGAATGACCGGCCCGACGCCGACGTGGCTCGTTATCGTGCGCTCAGCGCAGCGGCAATCGTCGGGTTGCTCTTCGGTATCCTCTCGCCGGCCGCCATGCTTCATTGGCTACTGTGGGGTGTGCCGCTGGCGGGTATCGCGGTGAGTCTCCTGGCACTAGCGCACATCAAACGCCAGGCGCCCGCGCTCGTCGGGCGGCAGGCAGCCATCGTCGGGCTGTTGCTCTCGGTGGGCTTCGGCACCGCGGCCGTAGCCGACTGGTTCACCTACCGGCGATTGATCGACACCGAAGCCCGGCAGGCGGCGGCCCTCTGGTTCGAGGCCCTGGCCGACGAGAAACCACTGGCCGCCCATCAACTGGCGCTGACGCCCAAGTATCGGGCCTCGACCGGCGACAACTTGCAGAAGTTCTACCAAGAAGCTCCCCGCTGGCACGAGGAACTTGAAAGCTACCTGCAACAAAAATTGATCCGCACGCTCTTAGTTCTCGACGGCCGAGCCCACGTCCGATATTGGGCCACACTCAGCATCGGCAGCGCCCAGCAGCGTGACCAAGTTTCGCTGCTGTATGCCGTGACGTTTGACGAACAACCCCAGAGCGAAAATGCCCCCGGCCGGCGCACGACATTCTTCGTGAAGATGAACCTGCAACGCGAGACACTCAAAACGGGCCAGCCGGCCTGGCAGATCATGCGGACCGAAGTGGTCGAACCGCCGAGTGAGGTTGGAAGCGGGAAGTCGGGCATGGCCGCTTCAGCGGCCATGCCTCGCAACTCCCAACTCCATTCTCTCTATTCACTTCACGACCACGACTTGCCGTTCTTCTTCGTGCCGCAGAGGTAAACGTCCATACCCATCGCTTCGGCCATGGCGGCTTTGGCCATCAGGGCGGCGTCGGCCTCTTTGGCACTGTTGGCGTAGGCCACTTGGATGTGGTTCGACTTGTGCCGGGCCATGAACTGGTCGCGGTTGACACCGTAGAGCACCGTGTGCATGATCGGCCATTGCGGGGTGGTCAGATCCCAACGGCGCTGGGTTTCTTCCTTGGGCAGTTCGATGACGCCGGCCCGGCCGAGGTCCATCTTTGTCCGACCGCCTTCGACGAAGATTCGCGACCAGACGATTTCGCCCGGCTTGGAAATCCCCTTCAGCGATCCGCCGCCGAGCCGGAAGTACATGGACGGTTGCCGTTCGCTAGAGGCACCCTTCCAACCGTCGATCAAGTGGGCCGGCGGGACCGAACCACTGATCAGGAAGACCCAAACATACTCGTCCGTCGTGCCCGACTCGTCCCAGTCGCCCCAGCGGACGTCGTGCAGCGTGTTTTCGACGGGTTGATCCATGGCCTTGTGAACCCGGGCGGTCATCAAACCGTCGAGGCCCGCACACTCGTCAACCTCGTTGAAGTGGACCAGCGGTTCGCCGGCTCGCAGCGTCCGCTTGCCGTCGCGGCTCTTGACCGGTGGTCGGTCGGAGTTGTTCAACGTACCTTCGACCAAGTCGCTGGCCGGCAGCAGGTCTTTCAGACCCTGTTGATACTGAATGCCGATCATATCGCAGCCGAAGTCGTCGGCAATCCGCATCGCCGCGATGTACATCTTGCACTGCAAGAGAATCTGGGCGTCGGTCAGGTCGGTTTCTTCGTTCGTCCCGGTGACGAAAGTCATACCCTTTTTGTCGTACCAGTTGCGTACTACCTGGGCTTCTTCGTCGCTAACCTGGGTGGTCTCATAGTAAAGGGCCGACTGGCTGAGGCGTTCTTTGTAGACGCCCATCGGGTTGATCAGTTCGTCGGGCAGGATGGCGTTGTACATGCCCATGCAGCCTTCGTCGAAGATTCCCATGATGGCCTTCTCGTGGGCCAATTGTTCGGCCAGGGCCTTGCCCAACTTGGCAGCTGAGGAGGGCACTTTGACCTTTTTCAGCGATGTGACGTGGCGCGTGGGGTGCTTGATCGAGCCCTTGTCTAGCCACTTGGTCAACTTCTTCACAAAGGCCCCGTCCGTGAAGTCTTCGGCCCACAAGGTGGAAAACTTCACGCCGGCCTTGGTCATCGAGGCATTGAGGCCGAGCATACCGACCAGGCCCGGCCAGGTACCCGACCAGTTGGCCACGGTGAGGATCGGCCCACGATGGCTGCTCAGCCCGGCGAGCACGTGATGGGAGTACTGCCAGACCGACTCGGCGACGATCAGCTTGGCGTCGGGATCCAACTTGGCGAAGACCTCCATGCCTTCCTTCTGCGAGCTGATGAAGCCGTGCCTCACATCATTCTTGTAGGAATGGGCACGGATCAGTTCGAAGCCAGCAGCCTTGAGGGCTTCGGCCAGCTCGTCTTCCATCTGCTTCTGGGTTGCCCAGCACACCTCGTTGGCCGAGTCGCGCAGGTCGCCGTTGGCGACGAGATAAACCTGGTTCTTTTTGGCCTTCGGTGGCTTGGCGATTTTGGGTACGTCGTACGATGGCATGGCAAGATCTCCTTGATGGATACGCTGAATGGCTTACGCTCAGATGGCGGCAAAGCTGTCATGATACTCCACCTTTTGCGAAAGCGAAAGTAGCTCGGCCGACGCGGCAACGCGGGGATTTCTCGGGACGGAAAGGGCCTTTCCGACAGAAATTGGCGTACCCCGTGCCCGTGCACTATACTGGGAACGCTTACTTAAGTCTTACCGCGCGGCCCTGCCAAGGGGTTGCCGACCTTCCCTCCCGAAAGTCCCTCCCAAAACCACGCCTTGCAGGAAAGGATCCCGCCCATGTTGCGCCGAAAAGTCGCTATCGCTGCGTTGTTGGCGCTGTTCGCAACGTCAATGATTGGTCGTGCGGAAACGTCTGCCCCAAAGACTCCCGTCACAACGATTTACGTCAGCCCCCAGGGCGCCGACACCTTCAGCGGCACGCTGGCGGAGCCTAACGCCGACAAGACCGACGGCCCGCTAAGCACCATTGCGGCCGCCCGAAACACGATTCGCAAACTCAAGGCCGACGGCAAGCTCGACGGCCCGGTGCGTGTCGTCCTCCGCGCCGGCACCTACCAGCTCAGCGAAACCCTGATCTTCGGGCCCGAGGACAGCGGCACGGCCGACGCACCGATTACCTACGCCACCCAGCCGGGCGAGAAGGCGGTGCTCAGCGGTGGCACGGCCATCTCTGGTTGGAAGCAGCAGGGCGACGGGCCGTTGTGGACGACAACCGTCAGTGGGGTGAAAGAGGGCACTTGGTATCCGCGTTCGTTGTTCGTCGACGGCCGTCGCTGCATCCCCGCCCGCACACCGAATGAAGGCCAAGTCTTCGAGCCGATCGGTCCACTCGAGCCGCTGAAGGACCGCAACGCGGCCCGGCGCGATCCTAACACCCGCTTGGGCTTCTTCTATCGCGAAGGCGATCTGAAGCCGTGGGCCAATCTGGACGACGCCGTGTTGGTCTACTACCACTCCTGGACCACCTCGCGTCACGGCATCAAACAACTCGATACCGATACAGAAGACGCAACGAAGAAGGCGGTTCATTTCACCAACCGAAGCGGCTGGCCTATCGGCTGGTGGAAGGGTAAGGAACGCTACTACGTGGAGAACGTCCGCGAAGCGCTCGACGCGCCCGGCGAATTCTACCTCGACCGTAAGTCGGGCCTGTTGACGTACTACCCCCGCCCGGGCGAAGACCTGACCAAGGCCAAGACCGTCGCTCCGCAATTGAACGTACTCGTGCGGCTTCAAGGCGACGTACAAAACGGAAAAACGGTCGACCACCTCCGCTTCGAGGACTTGTCGTTCTGTTACACCGACTGGGCAATGCAACGCGACAAAACGCTGGACGGCCAGGCTGCCGCCTTCCTGTCCGACGCCACCGTGTACGCCAACATGGCTCACCATTGTGCGTTGGTGCGATGCGAGATCGCTCATACAGGCGGTTACGGGCTGTGGTTCGCCGGCGGCTCGAAAGACTGTTTGGCCGAACAGTGCGAGATCCACGACCTGGGCGGCGGTGGCGTGCGGCTCGGTGAAACGGGGCTTCCCAAGGAGCCCGAAAAACAGGCCGAACGAAACTCGGTGCTCAACTGCTTCATCCACGGCGGCAGCCGCGTGTTTCACGCGGGCATCGGCGTGTGGATCGGACGTTCGTCGCACAACAAGGTGTTGCACAACGAAATCAGCGATTTCTACTACTCGGGCGTGTCGGTCGGATGGAGCTGGGGCTACGCGGCGACGACGGCCCATCACAACGACATCTCCTACAACCACATCCATCACCTGGGCTACGGCCAACTCAGCGACCTCGGCGGCATCTACTGCCTTGGCGACTCGCCCGGCACACGGTTGACCAACAACCTGATCCACGATGTCTCCTGCGTCATCTACGGCGGCTGGGGTCTTTATACCGACGAAGGCAGCACCGATATCTTGATGGAGAACAACATCGTCTATCGCGTGCAGGATGGTGCCTTCCACCAGCACTACGGCCGCGACAATATTGTACGCAACAACGTGCTGTCGTTCTCGGTCGAACTGGGCCAGATTCGCCGTAGCCGCCAGGAAGAACACAATTCGTTCACCGTCGAGCGAAACATCATTTATGCCACGCCGGCACAGCCGTTGGGTGGTGGCTGGAGCAATGGCAACTACAAGCTCGACTACAACCTCTACTTCCGGCCCGAGGGCGATTTGCAGTTTCCCGGCAAGCTCACGTTCAGCGAGTGGCAGGCCAAGGGCAACGATGAGCATTCGATCGTGGCCGATCCGAAGTTCGTCGACGTGGCCCACTTCAATTTCGATCTGATGCCCGACTCGCCCGCGTTGAAGCTGGGTTTCCAGCCGATCGACACCAGCCAGATCGGCCTGACCGGTCCCGAGGCCTGGCGCGAATTGCCGAAGAAGGTAAAACTCCCCAAGCTGCTGTTGCCGGGCGAAGAAGAGTAAGAACGTGTTTGCAGTACGGCGTACCCTCTCCCGCTCGGCGGGAGAGGGTGGCGGCAAAGCCGCCGGGTGAGGGCGGCTTGCAGCGGCCAAGGTATTATCTTCAGGAACAACCTTGCTGCAAAATCCCCTCACCCCTCTCCCCAACGGGGAGAGGGGTGAAGTGTTAAAACCAACTACGGAGAAGAATAACATGTTGTGCCGCAGGCTAACGCCCCTCGTGTTGCTGGCAGTCTCCATCGTCGCGACAACCGCCCGCGCGGAAGACGCTGCTAAGGAACCGACTGTCACGAAGATCTACGTCAGCCCCAACGGCAACGACGCTCACAGCGGGCGGCTCGCGGAACTCAACGCCGAAAAAACCGACGGCCCGTTGGCTACGCTTTCGGTCGCTCGCGACGCCGTTCGCAAGCTCAAAACCGACGGCCAACTGCCCGGCCCAGTCCGCGTGATCGTGGCCGACGGAACCTACACGATTGCCGAGCCGTTGGTACTGACGCCGGAAGACAGTGGCACGGAGAAAACCCCCATCAGTTACGAAGCGGCCGAAGGCGCCAAACCGGTAATCTCCGGTGGCCGGGTAATCGGCAGATGGACCAAGAGCGACGACGGCATCTGGACCACCAAGATCGACGACGTGGCTGCCGGTCGCTGGTATTTCGAGCAGTTGTTCGTCAACGGGCGTCGCGCAATCCGCGCACGCGAGCCAAACGAGTTCTATTTCTACATGCAGGACGTCTACGAGGAGGCCCTTGGCGAGCAAGGTGGCGGTCGGATGCCGCAACATGCCCGGCAGACGATTCGCCTCGCCAAAGAAGACTTCGACAAAACGGTCGGCCGACTCACGGCCGAGGAACTCAAGGACGTACAACTCCAGATCTACCACAAGTGGGACAACACGCGGCGGTTCGTTGACCGACTCGATCCGGAAAAGACCGCCTTGGTGACCGAAGGCCGCGGAATGAAGCCGTGGAACAACTGGCACCGCAACACGCGGTTCCACCTGGAGAATTTCCGCGCGGCACTCGACGCACCGGGCGAATGGTTTTTGGCCCGCGACGGCGTGCTGTTCTATCGACCGCTGCCCGACGAGGATATGACCAAGGCCGAGGTAGTGGCCCCGGTGGCCGAGAAGTTCCTCGTCGTGGCCGGCGTCCCGAGCGAAGGCAAGTTCGTCGAACACATTGCCCTGCGAGGATTGAACTTCCGCCACGGGCAGTGGCTCACTCCGCCCGGCGGATTCGAAGCGGAACAAGCGGCCGCGTCAATCGAAGCCGCCCTGCAATTCGACGGTGCGAAACATATCACCGTGGAAAACTGTGAAGTGGGGCACCTCGGTACCTACGCCGTGTGGTTTCGTAACGCTTGTCGTCGCTGCACGCTGCGACACTGCTACCTACATGACTTCGGCGCCGGCGGCGCGCGGATCGGGCAAAAGGGCATGCCGGCCACCGAAGCCGAACACACCGACCACATCGTGCTGGACAACAACATCATCCGTCAGGGCGGCTACCTCTTCCCCTGCGCCGTCGGCGTGTGGATCGGCTTCAGCGGCGACAACCAAGTAACGCACAACGAAATCGCCGACCTGTTCTACACGGGCATTTCGGCCGGGTGGAACTGGGGTTATGGTCCCAGCCTAGCCAAGCGGAACGATATCGGGTTCAACCAAGTCCACCACATCGGCCACGGCGTGTTGAGCGACATGGGCGGCATCTACACCCTCGGGCTCTCCGAAGGCACCCGAGTACACGACAACGTGTTCCACGACATCTATGCCTATACCTACGGCGGCTGGGGACTTTATACCGACCAAGCCAGCACGGGAATCGTCTTCGAGAACAATCTGGTCTGCAACACGAAGACGGGCGGGTTCCACCAGCACTTCGGCAAAGAGAACATCGTGCGTAACAACATCCTGGCCTTCGCCAAGCTCTACCAGCTCCAGTTTACGCGGCCCGAAGACCATTTGTCGTTTACGTTGGAAAACAACATCGTCTATTACGACGAGGGCGTGCTGATCTCGGGCGGTGCGTGGAAGAAGGCCCAATATGCCAGTCGTAACAACTGTTTCTGGAACGCCTCGAACGAACCCGTGCGGTTCTTCGATGACACGCTCCAACAGTGGCAAGAGAAGGGGCACGAGCAGGGTTCGATCGTCGCCGACCCGAAGTTCGTCGATCCGACCGCCGGCGACTACACGTTGGCCGAGGACTCGCCGGCGTTGAAGCTTGGATTCAAGCCGTTCGACTACACCAAAGCGGGTGTCTACGGCGACGAGGCGTGGCGCAAGAAGGCGGCCGAGTCGACTGCACCGCCGTTGAAGATTGCTCCACCGGTCGCCGCCGCCACACGCGACGACTTCGAGTTCACGCCTGTCGGCCAAACCCCGACGCTTTTCGCTTCCCGAGATAAGAAGACCGCGGAGACGATCGTCATCACCGACGAGACGGCCGCCGAAGGAAAGCAAAGCCTGAAGGTCACCGACGCCGCCGGCTTGGAGCGTTCGTACGATCCGCATTTCACTTACGGACGGCTCGAATACGCCGACTGCCAGGTCGAAAACCGGCTTTCGCTTCGCGCCCAACCCGACACGAATATGGCGTTCGAGTGGCGCGATTACACGGGCGGCCAGTACAAGCCGGGCCCTCGGTTTTCGGTGCAAGGAACGACGTTGATTCTCAATGACCAGCAGAAGATCGAATTGCCGGCCGACCAATGGGTGAGATTGACCATCACGTGCGATTTGGCGGCCAAGGACAACCGCGGCTGGACCCTTCGGGTGGACATGCCGGGCCAGGAAAACAAGGTGATTGAGAACCTCACGTTCGGCAACCCGGGGTTTCGCACCTTGAGTTGGATTGGTTTCATGAGCCCCGGCGAGACGACGTCGACGTATTACCTCGACGATTTTCGCTTGGAAGCGGTGTGCTCAGCGCAAAAGTGAAAATCCGATCGAGTCGTGGTCGCCTCAGCGGCCACGCATTAGGGAAGAATTTTCCACCACGGAGGCACAGAGGTCACGGAGTCTTCTAAGAAGGATGCATTCTGAACGATGAAGTATGAACTTGGCATTTATGCTTCATCCTTGTGTTGGTTCCGACTTCCGGCTTCTCAATTCCGTGATCTCCGTGTCTCCGTGGTTAAATTCATTGGCTGGAATTTTGGCCCACCCCGGCTTTTTTGTCGAACGTCAATCGCCGAAGTCGATGCCCACGGCCCGAGCCGCTTCGAGCCAAGGATGGTCCGGCGCCACGCTCTTGCGGTTGCCGGCAACATCCTCCAAGGGAACGGCTTCGGTGCTGTTGCCGCGAGCGGCCACCATGACACCGTAGCGTTGCTGCTGCAAGAGGTCAGCACAAACAATTCCCAGCCGAGTGGCCAACACACGGTCGGCCGCCGAGGGTGTTCCACCACGTTGCAGGTGGCCGAGAATCGTTAGCCGCGACTCCATGCCGATCCGCTTTTCGAGTTCGTTGGTTAGCCGCAGGGTATTGCCCACGTGGGCTTCATCGAGCGCAATGAGCTGGGCCTTGGCGATCGCTTTGGCCTCTTTGCTTTCCGCAGCGTCTTTCTGCCGCCGAGCCGTCTCGAATTCGGCAGCATCTTCCTGCGACAAAGCGCCTTCGGCAACCGCGACGATACTGAAGCTTTTGCCCTGGCGTGCACGGCGGCGGATAGCAGCCACCACTTTTTCGACGTCGTAAGGAATCTCGGGAATAAGCACTACGTCGGCACCGGCGGCCAACCCGGCCCCGAGTGCCAGCCAACCCGTCCGATGGCCCATGATCTCGACCACGATGATTCGGTTATGGCTGGTGGCCGTGCTGTGTAGGCGGTCGATTGCTTCAGTGGCGGTTTGCAGCGCGGTGTCGAAGCCGAAGGTCACGTCGGTCAGGGCCACGTCGTTGTCGATCGTCTTGGGCAGGGTGATAACGTTCAGCCCAGCCTTCATCAGCCGCAGAGCGTTCTTTTGGGTTCCCCCGCCACCCATGCAAACCAGGGCATCGAGGTGGTGTTTCTGGTAGGTGTCGACCATGACCTCGGTCATGTCGCGCACTTTGCCGCCAATCTGCATCCGATGCGGCTTGTCGCGGCTGGTACCGAGGATTGTGCCCCCGAGGGTGAGAATGTTCGAGAGGACATCACCTTCGAGCGACATCGTACGGTCTTGCATCAGGCCGCGAAAGCCATCGCGAAAACCGATGAAGCGCATGTTGTACTTATTTGCACCAGCGCGAGCAACACCGCGAATCGCCGCGTTGAGTCCGGGACAATCGCCGCCGGAGGTAAGCATGCCAACGTAAGGAGTCATAACTGAGTACTTTGATGGAGACAGATCGGGTTCGGGAATCCCCGCAGGCAATGATGGCAAGCTGATCATGCAAACTTCAAGTGCGACTGCATCAGGTGAACGTGCCCCGAGGAAAACTACCCCAGACAGGGCCTGGGGCTTCGCAAGTATTCCCCGCAAAATCAGCCGCGTCGTAGCCCCACGGCCAAGTCGGCCCGTCAGCAGGCCGACTTGCTGCAAAACACGGTCGATTGTCGCGATTATACCTGCCTTGCGGCCTCGGAGCGGCAGGGCACGTACTCATATGCCCAATGGCTTCTCAGTCCTCGTCAGATCGCGCAAGCGGGGGCGCACCCCCGCCTGCATGCATGGTTTGCTATTCGGTACCAATCATCACATTCGACGCCTTGACGACCACCAACACCTCCTTACCCACTTTGAGCCCAAGGCTCTCGCACGATTTTTTCGTGATGATCGACGTCATTTCGACGCCCGGTGCAACCTCCACATCCACTTCGACATTAACGGCACCCATCTCCAACGCCTTGACGGTGCCCTTCAGAACATTGCGCGCACTCAGTTTCATCCTGCTATCTCCTTATGTCTATGATACTCGAATCCGAAAACTATTATCTACTCAAACTGAAAACAGAAGGAAGCCGCAGATGACGAAAACGACTTGGAAACGTGGATTATCTGGCAGATCACGCCAGATAGTCCGTTCGATGCTAACGCGATGCTATCTGCGTTCATTTGCGTCCATCTGCGGCTCCAACGTTGGAATCTTTTTCAGTTTGAGTTATCTAGGATTACGGCCAAGAGAATTGAGTATTGTCAATTGGGATTTCATTGGTCATTGAGGTTTGGGAATTAAAACCTGTCGATGGTGTCCATGGCCGCTGAAGCGACCACGCCTCGTGACTCCCAACGCCTGACTCACACCCCCCTACTCCTCACTCCCTCTCTCCTGCCTTAAATCAACTCGTCCAACTCTTCGACAAGTCGACCGAATTCTTTCATTGCCGTATCGACCGGCTCGGGTTGTTCCATGTCGACGCCCGCATCGCGCAGCAGGTCCAAGGGATCCTTCGAGCAACCGCCACTGAGGAAGCCGAGGTAAGCGTCGAGTTCCCGTTTTCCGCCGTTCAACACGCGGTTGGCCAGGGCGATGGCGGCCGACAGTCCGGTGGCGTACTTGTACACGTAAAACGCTCGATAGAAGTGCGGAATTCGCAGGCACTCCAGATCGAGTTCTTCGTCGAGCACGAAATCGGGACCAAAGTACTGCACGAGCAACTTGCGGTAGATCTCTTTCAGCGCGTCGACCGTGAGTGGTTCGCCCGACTCGGCCATGGCGTGAGAGATTTTCTCGAACTCGGCGAACATCGTTTGGCGGAAGATGGTTCCGCGGATGGCGTCGATCTGCCGATTGATCAGATAGGCCCGATGTTGTTTGTCTTTGGCTTTTTCCAGCAGGTGGTGGCTGAGCAATTGTTCGTTGAACGTGCTGGCCACCTCGGCCACGAAGATCACGTAGTCGTAGTACTGGTAAGGTTGCGACTTGGCCGAGAAGTAGCTGTGCATCGAATGGCCCGCCTCGTGGGCCAGGGTAAACACATGATCGAGCACGTCCGGCTGGTAGTTCATGAGGATGTACGGATCGGCGTCGAAGGTACCGCAACTGAAGGCTCCGCTTTGCTTGCCGCGATTCTCGTAGCGATCGCACCAGCGACCGGTGAGTCCTTTTTCGAGTGCCGCACCATATTCGCCGCCCAAAGGCGTCACGGCTTCAAGCACCAGCTTGACGGCCTGTTTCCACGTGTGTCGCGTCTGTAAATCGGCCAAGATCGGCACGTAGGTATCGTATTGGTGGATATCCTTCAACCGCATCTTGCGACGTCGCACGTCGTAGTAGTGGTAAAGCGACGGCAGGTGGCGGTGGATCGATTCGATCAGGTTGTCGTACACGGCCACGGGTACGCGGTCGGGAAACAACGCGGCCTCTAAAGCGTTCGAGTGGTTACGTGCCCGGGCGTAGTAAATATCGCGTTGGATCGATCCATTGAGCGACGCGGCCAGCGTATGTTCGTGGGCCGTGTACTGTTCGTAGTACTTGTGAAACGCGTTGCGGCGCACCGGCCGGTTTGACGAGTGCAACAACGCGCCGAAGGAAGCATGGCTGAGTTCCACCAAATGGCCGTGCTCGTTTTTCACAACGCCGAACTTCATGTCGGCGTCGTTAAGCTGCCGGAAGACCTGCCCGGCCGCCTGCGACATCTCGGTCTGCATGGCCAGCAGTTTCTCTTCCTTTTTGCCGAGCGTGTGCGGTTTGTAGCGCAGTAGGCGGTCGAGCATCAGCCGGTAGGGTGCCAGACACCGGTCGGCGATCAGCGTCTTGAGTTTGACCGCCGAGAGCGAAAGGATCTCGGGCCGGATAAAGCTGGCCGCCTGGGCAGCCCGGCTGGCGGCGTTGGTGAACCGTCCCTGCATTCGCTGGTAGGTACTGTCGGCCGTGTCTTCGGCCGTCTTCAAAAAGGCGTACACACCTAACCGCTCGCCGGCACGATCCAATTCGAGATCGAACTTCAAGCAGGCCGCCAGCGTCTTGGCCTCCGAGAGCTTGCCCTGAAACTGGGCATAGCCGTCGATCTGCTTCTCCCACTTCTTGAAGGCCTTTTCCCAGGCTGCATCGTCGGCAAAAAGGCTGCCGAGATCCCAGGTGTCCGACTCTTTGACCTTGTTGCGTGGTGGAAGTTGCTTGACCTTTTTCATCCGTGGAATTCCTCGATGCTCGGCTGATTATTGAGAGGAGAAGACGCCCTGGGTGCGGGCGCACTGCCGCGAAAAACGCGTTTATTGCGTGAGTATACGTCGTGTGTTAAGCTTTGCCAGGGGTTGGGGGGATTTCTGATTTCTGATTTGGGATTTCCGATTTTTTCACTTGGTTCCCGAACTCCGGCTTCGGAACACGTTTTCAGGAGGCTCTGCTTCCCCCGTAGTGAAGTGGCACTTCGCGGAATTCTGCAGTCATTTCGAACGAGAGGAGCTTTTTCATGTCCATCGGCCGAAGACACGCACTCTTGCCATCCATTTTCTGCTGGGCCCTACGGTTGATTCTATTGCTGGCAGTCAACCTTTGCGGCGAAATGGCCGGTGCGGACGAGTTTGCCAGTTCCTGGCCGGCCGGAACCGAACGTGTCTGGATCGGACCCGAGTACTGGGCCCGACCGATGCAAGACTGGCAGGTCCGCCAAGGGCGAATCGAATGCGTTACCGGCGGCGGCGATCGGGCCGTTTACCTGCTGAACGCTCAGCTTAACGACAAGAATGGCGCCTTCGACTTAAGCGTCCGCCTGGGCGAAATGGCGCCGATCGATCCCAAGAAAACCAAGGGCTGGACCGGTTTTCGCCTGGGAATTCGTGGTGCGGTAAACGAATATCGCCACAATGTGCGGCACGGGCGCGTGGGTGTCGAAGCGGGTGTGGACACTGCCGGGCGGCTTTTCATCGGCAAGCATCGCCCCGACGACGCTCAAGATGGCACGCTCAATGGAAAACTCGGCGACCTGCAACTCAAACTCACCGCCAAACCGACCGAAGGCGACCGCTATCGTCTCACCTTGACCGCGTCCGACCCGACGACCGGCAGCGAGTTGGCCACGATCACCCGAGAAAACATCCCGGCCGGCCGGCTGTTTGGCAGCGTGGCCGTGGTGTGCGACACGTTGCTGGTCAAGCGCGACGGTTCGCGGCAACAGCCCCGCGTCGGCGGCGCTCGAAACGCCGCCCGCTTCTGGTTCACCGATTGGAAACTCTCCGGCGAGAAGGTAACGGTTGATCCCGAACACGTCTTCGGCCCGATCCTTTTCTCGCAGTACTCGCTGAATCGCAGCGTGATGAAGATCACAGCCCAAATGCCGCCGATCGGCCCGAACGATTGCCAAACGGTGCGGCTGGAGATTCAGAACAAGGACGACCAATGGAAGCCGATCGGCGAGGCGGCGATCGATGCCTTGGCCCGAACGGCCACAATCCGCGTGGCCGAGTGGGACCCGTCGCGTGACACGCCCTATCGGTTGGTCTACCCCTTCGTGGGCACCGACGGCACGAAGCGCGACTACTACTGGACCGGCACAATCCGCCACGATCCGGTCGACAAAGACCCGTTGAAGCTGGCGGTCGTCGGCTGCCGGATCGACTTCGCGTTTCCCGACCTGGAGGCCGTCGAACGGCTAAAAGCTCAAGATCCCGACCTTCTGTTTTTCTACGGCGACCAGATCTACGAACCCAACGAAGGGTTTGGCACGCAGCGCAGCCCATTGGACAAAGCGACGCTCGATTACTTGCGGAAGTATTACCAACACGGCTGGGTGTTTGGCGACTTATTGCGCGATCGCCCGGCGATTACGATTCCCGACGACCACGACGTCTACCACCCGAACCTCTGGGGCGAAGGTGGCAAAAAAGGTGTTGGCAACGGCGACTCGGGCGGTTACACGATGTCGGCCGAGTGGGTCAAGATGGTCGAGCGGACACAAAGCAGCCACTTGCCCGACCCCTACGACCCCACGCCCGTGCTGCAGGGAATTGGAGTGTATTACTGCGACTTCGTCTACGGTCGAGTAAGTTTCGCGGTGGTCGAAGATCGCAAGTTCAAGAGCAATCCGACGGGCGTCGTTCCCGGCGTGAAAGGACGGCCGGATCACATCACTGACCCGAACCTCGACCCCAAGACGGTCGACCGGCCCGAGTATCAGCTCTTGGGCAAGCGGCAACTCGAATTCCTGCGCCATTGGGTGACCGATTGGCGCGGAGCCGACATGAAGGTACTGTTGTCGGCCACGCCGTTCGGCGCGCTGGCCACCCATCACGGCACGTACGACAACTACCTCGTGGCCGATCTCGACAGCAACGGCTGGCCGCAGAGCGGGCGCAATCGGGCCTACGACATTCTGCGCCGCGCGTTCGCCCTGCACGTGGCCGGCGACCAACACATTTCCACCCTAGTCCACCACGGCATCGATCGGTTCAACGACGCCGTCTATTCGTTTACCGCGCCGGCCGTGGCTACCGGTTACCAGCGATGGTGGCGGCCCGACAAGCCGGGCAAAAATCGCGAGCCGGGGGCGCCCGAGTATACGGGCGAGTTCCTCGACGGACTGGGCAACAAAATCACCATGCTGGCAGCGGCCAATCCGTCGCCCAACGAGCGCAAAAACCCCTTCTCGCTGCTGTACGAAAAGGTGGCCGGCTATGGGATTGTGAAGATGAACAAAGCCGACGGCACCTACACCGTCGAGAGTTGGCCCATCTACGCCGACCCAAAAGACCCCAGCACGGGCGGGCAATTCCCCGGCTGGCCGCGGACGATCGCCATGCAAGACAACTACGCCCGAGAGGCCGTCGCCCATCTACCGACCGTCGAAGTCACCGGCTTGAAGAACCCGGTGCTTGAGATCGTCGACGAGGCCGACGGCCAACTGGTCTACGCCCTGCGAATCCGCGGCACGTCGCACCAGCCCAAGGTCTTCAAGCCCAACGGCAGCTACACGATCAAGGTGGGCGAGCCGGGCACCGAGAAAATGAAGACGCTCAAGGGCGTGAAACCGGCGAAGCAAGCGGAGGAGAAGCTTGAAGTGAGCTTCTGAAGAAACCTGTAAGGCTATGCTTTAGCATGGCGTTGTGACACGAGCTGCGGCGCCGGCCGCGCTATACTGAAGCATGGCCTACTCTGGCTTTTCACTTATGCATATGTTCCCTAAGGAAGGCCAGTACCTGTTCTTCGTAGAGCTTGGGCGAGTGTTTGTATAGGTCCTGATGATTGGCGCCCTCGACGATAACCAATCTTTTGGGTTCGCATGCGTTTTCGTAGAGCCGGCAAGATTCGTCAATTGTCGTTCGTTGGTCATCACTGCCAGCGAGCACCATAATCGGCGCTGCAAGATCGGCTACATGATCAATTGGCCGAAGCGAGCTGGGAGAAATGCCCAAACGTGGCCTCAGTTGTCCCAGCAACAACGGAGAGGCAATCGGGGTAAGCGGTCCCAAACGCATTCTTACGCGATTGGCTACAGCTTCCTCGATTGTGGCGAATACGCACTCGACGACGATCGCGTCAACTTCCAGCGATTGCGAACCGAGCAGTGCCGCGGCGCCGCCTAATGAAAAGCCGACCACGCCAATCGGCTCGTTCGGCTTGTGTTCGCGAGCGAACTGCACAGCGGCCAGGGCGTCGCGACTCTCCAAATAACCAAGCGTAATGTGTTCGCCGGGGCTTTCACCGTGGGCCTGCATATCGATCAGCAGTACCGAATAGCCATTCTGCCAAAACAACCGTGCCCGACCGAGCATCGAAAGACGACAACCGTGTATCGGGTGCAGCAGGACAATAGTACCCATACCCGGCTGACCGGGAACGAACCAACCAGCGAGCGTGCTACCGGAGCCGCTGGGAATGGCCACCGTTTCCGCAGGCAAGTCGCTCGGAGGTGGTCCGACGGATCGCGGCGTGGGAGCAACGAGACGTCCCCCAGCCCAAAGCACGAGTATGGCGAATCCGAGAAGCAGGACGAGAGATACGACAGCCGTGCGTCGGAGGATGCGTTTCATCGTTCAACGTGCGGCTACCACTTCATTAGCACGGTGCCCCAAGCCAAACCGGCGCCGAAGCCGCTAAAGAGGATGTGGCTGCCGCGCTGAATGCGGCCTTGCCGATAGGCTTCGTCCAAGGCCAAAGGAATACTGGCCGACGAGGTGTTGCCAAAGCGTTCGAGGTTCATAAACACCTTCGACTCTTCCAGCCCCAGGTCTTTGGTCGCGGCGTTGATGATCCGCATGTTGGCCTGATGGAAGATAACCAAGTCGATGTCGTCGAGCGTTAGTTCGGCCGCACGGAGACTGTCGGACACGGTCTCTCGCAACATGCGGATGGCCCATTTAAAGATGGGGCGTCCGTCCATGTAGAGAAAATGGCGGTCCTCGTCACGGCCGTCAGCCTCGGTAAACGGCAAACGGCTTCCGCCCATCGGCCGACAAAGCAGTTCCGTGCCCGAGCCATCGGAACCCACGGCAAACGAAAGCAACCCCTGGTCTTGCCCGCCGGCCGAAAGGAGCACGGCGCCGGCGGCGTCACCAAACAGCGGAAAGGTGCGTTTGTCGGCCGGGTTGATGATTCGCGAGTTGCAATCGGCCCCGATCACCAGGGCCAACTTGCTGCATCCGGTGGCCACGTACTGAGCCCCGGTGATCATCGAGAAGATGAAGCTGGCGCAGGCCGCCTGGAGATCCATGGCCGGGGCACACAAGCCGAGCCGTTCTTGCACCTGGCTGGCGGTGGCCGGCATGAGCATGTCGGGAGTATAGGTCCCCAGAAGAACTAAGTCGATGTCGGCCGGATCGACGTCGGCGTTTTCGATGCACCGCCGCGCGGCTTCGGTGGCCAGATCGCCCGTGCTGATGCCCGGTTCGGCGTGGCGTCGTTCGAGGATGCCCGTGCGCTGTACGATCCAGTCGGCGTCGTAGCCTAAGGCGGCCAAGTCTTCGTTGCGGATAACGCTATCCGGTGCGCTGCTTCCGACACCCACTACCTGGATGCCCATCAGGCTTCCGATACGGGAACGCTTGGTCTGGATTTCGTTGTCGGCAGTGCTCGCCGCGCGCCGAGGGCGATTCCGGTCGCCGCGACCGGCCACAGAAGATACGTCGATACTCACACAATTCTCCTTCCGGCGACAGACCGCCATGGATCGGCACCCTGCCTGTACATCAACACCCGCACTCGACTTGCCCGGCAAGACAGACTTGCAGCCTATGCATTATTTCACCTATTCTCAAGCCCTTTTATGGGAAAACGGCGAAGATTCGGGGACAAGATAACGCGAGTTTGCCCGAATTATCCCCAGGACCAGGTCGAAAAACGCCACGGATAGGGGGCAGCCCACAGGCTATCCCCTGACCGGGTCGGCTGAGAGAAAAGCCCCCTATTTGCCTCTTCGGCGGGGTGTATCCCTGGCCTGGGGTTCGCTAGACTATTGTGTTTGAGTCATGATCGATGCTCGGAAGAAGGAGGCAACTCGGGTAGGTTTCCGCCCTGAAAGCGGGGATAGAGGAGTCTCGGTTGATTCCGGCTGAGAACCAGAGGGAGACCGATCGCCCGATCGGAGCATTTATATGTGTCTAATGGCCATTCTCTACAAGACCGCCAAGAGCACCCCCATCCTGGTGGCGGCCAATCGAGAAGAATACTACGACCGACCTTCGCAACCACCCAAAATCCAGTCGGGTACGCCGAGAGTCGTGTGCGGGATTGACCGAAAAGCAGGGGGGACCTGGCTGGGCGTGAATCAATACGGCCTGTTCGCCACCGTCACGAACCGCCGGAAACGACGCGAGCCGCTCGATCCTCGTTCGCGCGGATTGCTCTGCCGCGAATTGCTCGATATGCGGACCGCCCAAGACGCGGCCGAATACGCCGCCAAGGAACTCGCCACCGGGGCCTACGCCGGAGCGAACTACGTGGTTGGCGATGCCGACTTCGCCGCGGTCATCTACGGCGGCGAGGAGGTCAAAATCGTCGAAATCACGCCGGGGCTGCACGTGCTTAGCAATGGCAACCTCGACGACTTCCGCGACGAACGCCAAGAGTACGTCCGTCGGATGCTCACCCTGCACAAGCTCGACTCGGCCGTCACCTTCCTGGCCGTCGCCAGCCGAGCGTTCTCCCGCACGCCCGACACCTTTGGCCGTCGCGGTATCGTCCTGTCCGGCGAGGAGTTTGGCACGGTTTCTTCGGTGCTGCTGTCTTTGCCAAACCGGATCCAACAGTCGGTCATGCAATACGCACCCGGCCCGCCCTCGGAGCACGCCTACGACGACCTCTCCGCGCTGCTGCGACAAGTCCTGTCGGCCGACAAAAGCCGCAAGCAACGACTCCAAGACGAGGACAATGAAGAGGAAGAAGAGCCGCTGAGCGACGACTACTACGAAGAGGCGCTGAGCGACGAAGAAGTCGCCAGCGAGGTCGCTTCGCAAGCCGCGAAGTCGGCGAAGCAAAAAAAGAAGTAAGAGAAGCAAACGACGTTGGGTGCCATGCCCACGCTTGTCGTGGGCATGCTCTTCCTGGCTTACAGGCTGCGGCGCGGGAACGGCGAAAATGCACAGCATGGCCACGCGAGCGTGGCCATGGCACCCGCTATATCGGCTGGAAATCCGTGCTAGCCGACGAACTCCTCGATCCGCTCGAAGGCCGCTTCCAGGTTCTCCATGCTCGTGGCAAACGACACCCGAGCGTAACCCTCGGCACCGAAGGCCGAGCCCATCACCGTCGCTACGCTCTGCTTGTCGAGCAGTTCCAGGCACCACTGGCTGGAATTGTCGATCTGCGTGCCATTGTAACTGCGGCCGAGGTGTTCGCTTACGTTGATGAAGGCGTAGAACGCGCCGCCCATTTCGGCACAGCTTAAGCCCGGGATCTCTTCGATCCGCTGCATGACGAACTGCCGCCGCTTGGCGAACTCGGCCAACATGGTGTCGACACACTCCTGCGGTCCCGTGATTGCGGCAACGGCCGCATACTGGCTAATGCTGCACGGGTTCGACGTTTCCTGGCTCTGCAGGCTGCCCATCGCCTTGGCCAGGTGGGCCGGCGCCAGGGCCCAGCCAATCCGCCAACCGGTCATCGCGTAGGTCTTGCTCACGCCGTTGACCACTACCGTTCGGTCCTGCAAACCGGGCCGCACGGTGGGAAAACTGGCGAACGTATGCCCCTCGTAAACCAGCCGGTCGTAGATTTCGTCGGCCACCACGACCAAATCCCGCTCGAGCACCACGTCGGCCAGGGCACCCAACTCCTCGGGCGAGTACATGCTGCCAGTCGGGTTGCTCGGGCTACACAGCAATAGAATCTTGGTCTTGTCGGTCACCGCCGCACGAAACTGCTCGACCGTGAGTTTGAAATCGTCTTCCTGCCGGGTCTGCACAATCACCGGCTTGGCGCCCGTCAGCTTGACCAACTCGGCGTAGCTTACCCAGTACGGAGCGGGAATGATCACCTCGTCGCCCGGGTCGAGCAACACGGTGAACACGTTATGCAGGACGTGCTTAGCACCGTTGGAAACGACTACCTGGGTCGGTTCGTAGCTCAGCCCGTGGGCGTTGGCGTATTGCTCGACGACCGCCTTTTTCAGCTCCATAATGCCGCTGGCCACGGTGTAGTGGGTGTGACCGGCCTGCATGGCCTCGATGGCGGCCTGGCAGATGTGCTCCGGGGTGCTGAAGTCGGGCTCCCCAAGGCTCAAATCGTAGACCGTTCGGCCCGAAGCCTTCAGTTCCTTGGCCTTCGCGGCCATGGCCATGGTGGCCGAGGGTTCCAGTGCCTGGATGATTTGGGAAATCGTGCACGACATCGAACATCTCCGAAATCTATGAATTTTACTGCGGCGGTCGACCGGTAATCTCCCGCCTCCGGCGGTTAATAGCCCGTTTTTCTGTTGCTATCCCCCTTTTTCGCGAGTCATTGGCACTCGGTGGCCATTGACGCGCAGAATCACACGCTGGACAATCATAGTAGCTTCGCGGCCCGCTTCCAAGTGACCCCACCCCACAGGTGGAATTAAAGTCGTCAAGACATCTCGGCCGGCAGTGCAACGATGGACACCGCCCGAGAAACTCCACCCGAAGGGGCAAGGACCCTCTGCACTCCCTCGTAGCGATCTCGGAACAAAGCAATTTCATGGCAAAACGGCGTATTGGCATTTGGTTAATTGGAGCCCGGGGCGGCGTAGCTACGACGGCCATCGTAGGCCTCGTGGCACTCAGAAATGGACAAGCAGGCACGACAGGCTTGGTTAGCGAACTACCCAGCTTTGCAGGACTCGATCTGCCGGACTGGAAAGATTTGGTCGTCGGAGGACACGAAATTCGCAGCCTCTCGCTGCTCGACACGGCCACGCGACTGGCCGGCGAGCAGGCCATCGACCACCGACTGTTAGAATCGTGTCAGGACGAGCTGGCGCAGATCGACGCGCGAATTCGTCCCGGCACACTGTATCGCGTGGGCCCTACAATCGCCGGTCTGGCCGATCTGGAGATTCCCCGCGACGAAACGCCGCGTGAAGCGGTCGCCCGACTACAGGCCGACCTGGAAGCGTTCGCCACGTCGAATCACTTGGAACACGTCGTGGTGGTCAACGTGGCCTCGACCGAGCCGCCCATGGACCTCTCGGCCGTTCCGTCGAGTTGGCGACAACTCGAACCCCTGCTGGACAGCCCGGAACAGTGTCCCGTGCCGGCCAGTTCGTTGTACGCGATCGCAGCCTTCGAGTCGGGCTGTTCGTACATCAACTTCACCCCGGCGCTGGGCGCCACGCCGGCGGCGCTCGACGAGTTGGCCCAACTCCGCGGCTCGCGGCACATGGGCTACGACGGCAAGACGGGCGAAACGCTGCTGAAAAGCACACTTGCCCCGATGTTCGCCCGACGTAACCTCCAGGTGCTCAGTTGGGTGGGGCACAACATTTTCGGCAACCTCGACGGCCGGGTGCTCGACAATCCGGTCAACAAGGCGGCCAAGGTCCGCAGCAAGGACCATCTGCTTAGCCAAATCCTTCCGCAAGCTCCGCAGACACTCGTTTCCATCGAGTACATCGAGAGCATGGGCGACTGGAAGACGGCCTGGGATCACTTGCACTTCGCTGGCTTTTTGGGCACGCGAATGACGATGCAATTTACCTGGCAAGGCTGCGATTCGCTGCTGGCCGCCCCCTTGGTGCTCGACTTGGTACGCTTCACCGAACTGGCCCGACGTCGCGGCGAGACCGGAACGCTGAAATTCTTGGGCAGTTTCTTCAAGAGCCCACTCGGGGTCGAAGAACAAAGCTTCGAACGACAGTTCCTCGTGCTCGAACAATGGGCATGCCAGGGACACGACCAATGTTAGGACAGACCGAAAAACAACTTTCCGTTTTCCAAGGCAAAACCCGAGGGCCGTCGCGAAACACAAATGTCATCGCGAAACACGGCCCGGCAAATCGGCAAGTTCGTTGTCGGTCGATCCTTAATGATTCAGAAATACAAAATTAGGTAATCGCAGTGGCCAAACGACGTCCACGTAAACCATCGTCCGAAAAAACCCAGCAGGCCGCACAATCGAGTGCGTCGACCGGCGATGCCACGAGTCCGCAAAGCGCTACCTCGCGAAAGCCCAAAGGCTCGGCACCCCGCAAGAAGGCCGCTGCCCAAAAGCCACGCCGTACGGCGACCAAAACCGAGCAGTCCTCGTCGGGTCGCGCGGCCAAGACCGAACGTACCTCCAGGACAGCCAGCACGGCGGGGCGATCGAAATCCAAGCGACGCCCGCATCAGCAGCCGCTCGAACCGGTGGACATTCCCCGCGACGACGCTCCGCTTCCCGACTTCCTCGACGAAATCCCCTTCGAGGAATTGCGGGGAGAATTGATGGAACCCGAGGAGGCGCAAAAGCCCAAGGCGCCAAGAAAGCGAAAGAAAGCCAAAACCGCCACGAAGCGAGCGGCGCCGACCGAGGCACCTTCGGAAGAAGCAACGGTGGCTACCAAGGCTCGCAAGCCGGCGGTCGAACCAGACGCGGAGACGGCGCCCACCGAAAAGGAACCCACCGAGAAGAAACGAAGGCGACGTCGCCGAGGGAAGAAGAAGTCGACCACGGAAACCGCAGCCGTTACAGCGTCTGAGCCGGTAGCAACTGAGCCCAAGAAGAAGGCCGCTCCCGCCCAAGCCGCCAAACCAAAGCCGGTACGCGAAAAGCCCGAAGCACCCGCGGACGAACCACCCCCGAAACGGCGAAAGAAGTCGGCCGCGAAGAAGAAACCGGTCGACCGAGACGAACCGCCGGCGAAGAAAGAGTTGGCCAAGAAGAAATCGACCAAGAGAGAATCGTTCGAGCAGGAAGAATTGCCCGAGGAGCCCGCTTGGGACGAAACGCTCTCGACGCCAGAAGACGAGGACGAAGTCTTCGCCCCCATGGCCGAAAGCGAGTTTGCCCGGATGGGGCTTTCTAACCGAATGCTCAAGTCCCTGCACAAAGCCGGGTACTTGGAGCCAACGCCCATCCAGGCGGGATTGATTCCCCGAGCGCTGGCCGGGGTGGATGTCATGGGACAAGCCCAAACCGGCACGGGCAAAACGGCTGCCTTCGGCATTCCGCTGATTGCCCAACTCCATCCCCACCGCAAAGGCGCTAATCCCCAAGCCCTCATCCTGGTACCCACCCGGGAACTGGCCGTTCAGGTGCGCGACGAGTGCGAGAAGTTGGCCTCCGGGCAAAGGATCCATGTCGTGGCCGTTTACGGCGGTAAACCCATTCGCCAGCAGACCCAGAAGCTGCAACGTGGGGCGGAGATCGTGGTGGGTACCCCCGGTCGCGTGATGGATATGATGGACCGCGGCGCACTGATGCTGGGCGACTTGCGATTTGCCGTTCTCGACGAGGCCGATCGAATGCTCGACATCGGGTTCCGGCCCGACATCGAAAAAATCTTACGCCGCTGCCCGCAGTCGCGCCAATCGCTGTTGCTTAGCGCCACGCTTCCGCCACCAGTCGTTCGTCTGGCCAAGCGTTACATGCGGGAGCCCGAGGAGTTGAACTTCTCGCCGACCGACATGACCGTCGACACGATCGAACAACATTACTTCACGGTAATCCCCGAGCAGAAGTTCGATCTTTTGGTGCGACTACTGGAGCGTGAAAACCCCACACAAGCAATTGTCTTCTGCCGCACCCGCCGGGGAACCGATCGCGTACAACGAATGCTGCGGAAGAAAATGACCTCGGTCGACGCCATCCACGGCGACCTCTCGCAATCGGTGCGCGATCGGGTAATGAGGCAGTTCCGCGACGGCAACATTTGCATTCTCGTGGCCACCGACGTGGTCGGGCGGGGAATCGACGTGACGCGCATCTCCCACATCATCAACTACGATGTCCCCAAGTTCTGCGACGACTACGTGCACCGCGTGGGCCGCGCCGGGCGGATGGGACGCGAGGGCGTGGCCTTCACGTTCGTCACGCCCGAGGAAGGCAACGAGCTGACACGCATCGAGATACGCATCAACCGGCTACTCAAACGCGACGAGATCGCCGGCTTCGTCACCTTTGCCAAGGAAAGCATGGCGACGACTCCCGGTTTCGGCGAGATGGGCGACTCTGCCGACGAATCGCAATCGGCGGCCGAAGCCCCCAAGAACAAGCCCGTGTTTGGCAAGCGCACGCGTCGGCACCGCCGGGCGTTGTAGGTGGAACGGATGGTCGGCCGGCCCCAGGGGGTGTGACCCCTGGGCTTGGAGTTATTGTGCGAGCAACCATCCCGCTTTCAGCTTTCCGCTTTGAAATCACCCCAACTCCATTGTGGTGATGCCGAAGATGCGGCTGAGATCGATCGACGGTGCTTCGCCCGAGTACATCCGCGCGGTCTGGAAGACAGGCACCATGCCGTGGCGCTGGGCCAGGGCCACGGCCGCCGCATTGGGCTCGGGCACGTCGAGATAGACCGCTTGGCCCATCACATGCGAGGTGAGCGTGTCGAAGAGCAATTCGGCCGTATGCTCGTCGTTGGCCATCAGCGGCCCAAATTTGTAGCCCGCCCGACACGGCCGCAACACCGCGTAGCCGTGCAATTTCCCTTCGTGCAGAGCCACCCTGGCATGAGTGCCCGGCTGCCGCAGCCAAGCGGCCAAAAACTCGGCACGGCGAGCCGGAAATAGTTCGGCGTCGTAGGCTGTCAGTTCGTCGAAGGGAACGTCGTTGGGGTGAACCAACCGGATCGTCGAATCGTTGATCGGCACCGCCCCACTGGCCACGCCCTCGTAGCGCACGTTGCCGTAGGCATAGCGGTAGCCGTAGCGTGCATACTGGGCCTGCTTGGCCACCACGCCGTCGAGGCCCACGCATCGTGTGCCAAGATACTCCCGGGCAGCTTCGCCCAGTTTCACCCCGATACGTCCTCCGCGATACTCCGGATCGACGAGATACAAACCGATGAATCCAAATCGCTCATCGTAGGCTACGGCCGAGATGGTGCCCACGGGCATGCCGTCGTGTTCGGCCAGAAAAAATCCCTGCGTATCGGCAGCAAAAAACGGTTCGGCATCGTTGAGGCCTGGATTCCAACCTTCGCGTGCGGCCCAATTGAAAGCCGTCTGGAGATCGTCCCGGGTCATACGTCGAATGGAAACGGCCATGGCATCCCCCCCCTCGCGCGGCAAAAAATTTGAAGCAATCCTTCTCAAGGATAGCTTACCAATCGGGGGAAGCCCGTCATGGGGAGTTGGCGAACCACCGGGAAATGGTGTGGCCGCTAAATGACAACGGCGGCGGGAAAAAAAGAACGGCCGACGGCACCTTGGACACATTGCCCTTCCCGCCTTCTCCTGGTTCCCACGCTGCAGCGTGGGAACCAGGAATACTCGGCGGAATGGCCCACGGTCATTTTGCTACCCGAAGCTTCAGCAACTCGGCCTCGTAGAACTGGGCCAGGGGAAGCAGGCCCGCGGCACGAAATTGTTCGATACCTTTTTCGTACATCTCGATGCAGTACTTGCTCGCCTCATTGCCGCGTTTCGGAGGGATGCGTGGCAGAATCTGCTGGTAGAGTTGGGCCAGCAACTGACCACCACCTTTCACCTCGGGCAACAATTCCTCGATCTTGCCGATCAGTACGGGAACGAATCGACCTTCGTCGGGAAACGACAGCACGCCGGCGGCCAGCACTTCAATTGCCTGTTTGTGCTCCTTCTGGGCGACCAGTTGCTCGGCATACTTCATCCGCGCCTCGCACGAAAGGTCCACCCGGCCAGCCTGTTCATACATAGCCAACAACCGCTGGTAGAGTGCCGCCCGTTTCTTAGGGATATCCTGAAACGCGATCATGTCGTCGAACACCACCCAGGTGAAGTCGGGCACGCGGGCAAACGTTTTGAACAACCGGTCGAGGGCCACGACCATCGGCTTGCTGTTGGTCTTCGTGATCAATCCTTCGCGCGACATCTGCGCCAACGCAATCCACGCGGCTTCGTTTCCGGGACTGTACTCGATGACCTTATTCAAGAACACCAACCGGGCCGTTACGTCCATATTGCCACGTTCCTGCAACATCGGATACGACCGCATGACCAGTTGGGCATGCCGCTTGGCGATCGGGTCCATGCCCACGGTTTGCAGCCGTAGTTCCGTTTCGCGGTCGGTGGTCGGCTGGCCCGTGTGCGGATCGTTGAGCGCGCCCACGTAGTACTTGTCGCCTCGGTAGCGACCGTACGACTCGAGCGAGAAGGTGAAGCCGGTTGGGGTAACCGTTCCCAATTCGACCCACATCACCCAGGCATGGCGGCTGCCGTATTTATTGGGTGCCGAGGCATAAAACGCCGGCACACCAATGCTCTTGCCCACCCGCGCTGCGAAGTCGGCCTGGCACGAACACACTCCGCCAAACTGTCGAGCGTTTTGCAGCGTGTGGGGCTTGCCTTGAATCAAGGAAGGCTCGCCGCTGAGCATGCCGTTGTCGTATGGCACGTCGTGGTAACATTTGCCGTAGCCTACTCGCTTCGGCACGTAGTTTACCAAAGCCCATTTTCGCTCTTCGAGCGTCGTACCGTGGTTGACCAGGTGAACCAGAAATTCCCAAGGCAGAAACTGCGCCCGACCCATCATGTATTTTTTGGCGTCGACGAAGTACTTGAAGTTCTCCATCGCAGACATTTGCCCTTCGGGCAATACACTCTGGTGCTGCCCGATCGGCGAGCCCTGCAACACTCCCTGCGGACGATCCCAGACCACGGCCACGGCGGTCGCCAGATTGGCATATGCCGGAAACGCCTCGGGATACTTTTCCTTCAGTTCCCGAAACAGTCGCAGGCTGCCCACCACGTCGTCGTGCTCCGGATCGATCGCCAGGAAAAGCTCCTCCTTGATGTCGACATTCTCGTCGAGCCACTGGCGAATTTCGCTCTTCTCGTCGCCCAACGCCGTCTGGATCTGTTCGGCCTGGTTGCGTGCGAAGCGGTCGGCGTAAATCTTCCGTAGCTTGGGGTACTCCGACTTGTTCAACAACTGACCGGCGTCGTACAGGGCAAGAATCTCCTGGTCTTCCTTGTCCTGTTGGTCGAACTGGTTCGGCGGCTCGTTCGACGGTTCACTCGGCACAGTGTCCTTCGGCTGCTCGGCCACCGACTCACTCGCGCCCGCTCGGGCAACCACTACCGGCCGATCAAACGCCTCGGCAAGCAAATTCAACATCTGCGGATGCTGCCCCACGTAGAACACCGAAACCCGACCGGCGCAGAACACGTGGGCCGCCGCGGGACTGGCGAGCAGGGCCACGTACTCGTTCAAATCGTCGGCCTTAATCGCCGCTGTTTCCTCCGACGCGGCCGCCGGCGCGGTATATTCGTAAAGGGCAAAACGCTCCGGGCCGATCTCCCAAACACTCACCTCACCCGAAAGTTTCGGGCAGTCGAACGGTTTCTCCGAAGCCACCACCTTCACACCGCGCTTCCGCCAGTCGCCGATCAGCCGGGCAACGGTCAACGGTTCCTGCGGTGCGGGCATCGCGTCGCCGCCTTCCACACGGATCTCGAATTCCTGCTCCACGCGTTCGGCACCGGTGGCCGTTTTGGCGGCCTGCACCACGATCTTCAGCGAACGACCCGCGTCGTGTTCGTCGGGCGTCCACTCGAACTGGCCCGAGTGCGGATCGACACGTGCCCCGGGCGGAACGCCACGTGCCAAACGGAATCGCACCGGTTTGACCGGCAGGTCCGGGTCAGTCACTTCGAAACAAAAGCTCAACGGCACTCCCACCTGGGCCGTCTTCGACTCGATCGGCGTGAAGACGAGAGGTTGACGCACCTCTTGCACTTGGACACCGAATTTTTGTTGCACATAGTTTGCCGCGTCGTCGCTTGCCGTGTTGTTAGGCGTACCAACGCGTACGACCATCTCGTACCAGCCGGGTCCCTGGGCTTCAGTCGGGGTCCACGAGAATTGGCCTGTCTTGGCATCGAGAGTCGCTCCCTCGGGCGCGTCGAGCAAGGTAAACTGCAATTGACGTGACGGGTCGTCGTCGCCGACAAGCCCCACAACGAATTCGAGCGGCGCTAGCTCGTCGACCACTCGATCGTCGATCGGCTTAAGCACCAGCGGTTGCGTTCCGCCGACGAAAAACGCGTAGCCCAACCCGGCCACGATCATCACGGCGGCAAGCCCCCCGCCGAGTATCAGCGGCGAAACCGACTTGCGGTGCGTCTTTCTGCGACCGGCCACCGAGGTCGTTTGCTGCCCAAAATCGGTGACAAGCGGCGTCCTCGCGGCAGCCGGAGCGACCGTGGGAATGTCTGAAGGCGTCGCCACAGACGAAGGCGGCAACGCCTGACCCTGCGGAAGCGGTGCCACGGGCGCATGCTGCGGATCACCGTCCGCGCCAGGTTCCACGGGCACACCCATCGGAATCGGCTGGCCATCGTCGGCTAACGGGGGATAAACGGGAGAAGGTTGACCGGCCGACGCAGCCGGCGATCGTTGCGCGGCCTGACGCTGCGGAGGAACCTTCTGCGGCGGTTTGTGTGATTCTTCGGAGGGAGCTGCCATTTTTCTCCTCGCGGTTTGAGGAAGTCGGCAGGTGTTAGGAACTAGGAACAGAAATTAGGGGTTAGAGGTTAGGGACGAGAGGACGACTATTGCGTCCTGCATTGCTTGTGGAACGAGGGCGACCAACGGGAGCCCGGTTTTCCGGGCCAGAACGCAATGAAGTGTTCCACAATCAACCCAGGAATCAATAAAAGGTGTCGCACGAAGTCGCACCCGGTAATCGTCACCCTCGCCGCCACTGGTGGAATCGTTCGAATTTCTCGCCAAGTGTGGTGCAACCAAAAGAACGATCACCCGGCGGGGGGTGCAAGTCCACACAGCTTTATGGTATCAAACGTATGCCACGGCTGTCAACGATGGCAGTCCCGGTCACAACACCAAACGGCCAAGGCAAAAACACCCCGATTACGCGTGCATCGCCCGCACAATGATCCACACTAGCACGGCAACCAGCCAGGGCAAACAATACAAGAGCAACAGGAATAGTGCGACGAGCACGCCAGCAAATCGCCGAGTCCAAAGCAGATAACCCGGCACAAGAAAGATCGGAAACATATAGAGAAACAACCCGAAGTCGAAACACGGCGTGCATCGCCGCTTTCGCGCGTCGGCTTGAATCCAAAAGAGCACGGCGAACGGAAAGGTATAGCTTCCAATCAACTGGGCATTTTGCGATGGCCCGGCACCACTAATCGCGTATGCCATGAAAAACCCACACAACATGGCCGTCACCACCAGCAGCCAACGATACGTTCGCCAAAACTGCCGGACCATTTTGATGTCTCCCGCAAAGAAGCAGTTACGTTTCCGATACCCCCCACAGCGATTTCCCCACGACTACTGGGGTATTATTCCGAACAACGCCTTCGTAGCCAATGGCCGGAAGGCAACCAACAGCAGCCTGGGGTGTTTCCACAACGAAACGATCGGGGGGGCCACACGACATGGCCCGCGCCAATGATGTTGCATACAAGAATCACTTCACGGCAAAGACTACTTACGGCTCGTGTTACCAGACATCGAAAACCACCGAGAGATAACCTGTGTCGTTTGTTCGTGCTGCCATCCGCCGCAACGCTTGGGTGATTTTGGCGATCGGCCTGATCGCCGGGTTGTTGCTGCGAGTCGAAGGAACTCTGCTGCGACCGAGCATCTTGACCCACGACGAAGCCATCTCGCTGCTGGTCGCCACCGGCCATCAGGCCGAGTTTCACGAGATGCTCGCACAAAAGACGGCACCCTACGCCCAATGGGTGCCAGCCAGCGAGTGGAAGCGATTGATTGAGCCAGAACAGAGACTCTGCTTTCGAGAAATCTACAGCGGCCTCGTGCAGTACGATATTCACCCACCGCTATACTTCTGGATTCTACACCTAGGACTGCTTTCTTTCGGCACGCATCTTACCACGGGCATTCTCCTCAATGGGCTGTTCGACTGCATGGCCCTGGTCGCGATGTACGCGTTGGCCGCGCGCGTGCTCGACTGCCGCTGGAAGGCGGCTTACGTGGCCGTGTTTTGGTTTGTGCTGTTCGGCATAGCGTTTCAAACGGCCACAGTCGCTCGACAATACAGCCTACTGGGACTATTAACCATCGGGTTGGCCTATTGCGCGGTACGGTGGCACGACGAGCATGTGCGCCTTGGGCCCGTCGATCTGGCGTTGCCGGCGTTGTTAACCCTAGCCGGATTCTTGACGCACTACCACTTTTCTATCGTGGCGGCTGGTACCGTGGTGTGCAGCTTTATCACGCTGCGACCAACACAGCCGAAACGTTTTGCTGCGTTGGCAGTGGGCATCGGCCTGGGAGCGCTGGTGGCGTGGATTTTTCTGCCCGACGTGTTGCAACAGATCACTCGACAACAGCAGCAAGCGGTGGGTCCCGGTGTTTCGGCATGGGACGTTGCACGACGGATGTATCGTATGGTCCAGGCGACCGGAGCGTTATTGGCCGGATTAGCGTTGGCGCTGTTGGTTGTTGGTCGACCGTGGCACCGGTCACGTGTAACCTCAATCAACCGTGGTGCAATTCCCGGGACAATACGTTGGTCGGCCACCCAAAAATTCGTCGGCCTGATGAACCTTTGGGTAGCAACGTTCCTTGCCGTCCTCTACTTGAGCTACGCCAGCCCGGGGCATGCCATGGGAGGAAAATACCTCGTGCTGCTCTACCCCTTTGCGGCGTTCATTCCCGCGGGCGTCGCCGGTTGGACAACGTGCCGGCCGTGGCAATTTTACGCGGCATCGTGCAGCGGTACTTGGTTGTTTACGGCATTGGCCATCTCGTGGACGACCGCGACGACGCCCTCGTTCGCCATTCCGCCCGAGCGGCTGGCCGGCAGTGTCGTCCGGGCAGTGGTCGACAATCCGCTGTCCGGCTTCGTACTGCCCACCGTGTGGTGCCTGAAGGACAATTCAATGGTTTACGTGGCGTCGGTCCCCGACTTGCTCGACGCACCGCAACGTTGGCTGCCGGAGTTGCGACACGATGGTTGCCTGCTCGGTTGGGTCGCCTACAACCTGTCGGAAGACGACCAGCACGCCGTGATCCAGATGCTCACCGATAAGTACGAGATAAAAATCACTCCACCCCCGGCTGTACGAGGAACCAATCTGACAATCGTACGCATCGTTTCCAACGAGTCGGAGGATACGAGCAAACGTGAAGCTTATGGTCGGCTCCCCGCCGCGATAGACTGAAACTCAGTTGCCCCGACGTTACTTCTCGGCTACGCGCGGTTTGCAACCTCGCGATAACCATGGTCGTGCGAGGACGCCCGTGTTCATCTCACCGACGGACTGAGCTTTACACTCTGCTCAACAAACGCCCGATATTGGCGGTCGAGCTCGGGATAGGTGCTGCGGGCAAGATCGGCCAGCGTGCGGGAGGTATCCCGGCCGTTGTAGACCGTCGAAAGGTAGGCCACCAGGGCGTCGCGGTAACGGCCGCCGTCGTAGAACACGAGGAAGTTGGCCAGCCCGGCCGCTTGGCTGTAGAGCGTCGCCACGCGCGGGTCGCTCTGCAATCGCTGCATGCCGTAAGTGGTGAGTTCTTCCAATGGCACGTAGAACTTGCTTTCCAGCAACCGGTATCGGGCGGCGTGCATTCGGGCGTCGTCGAAGCCGCCCAACGTGTGGTAATCGCCCTCGCGGCGGAGCGTTTCCATAAACATGGCCACGCCCTCGACGATCCAGAAGTTGGCCTTTGCGCCCACGTTGGCCGCCACGGGCCGTGCCTGATGGAACAACTGATGGGTAGCCTCGTGGTACAAGGTGCGATCTTCGTAGCCCTCACCTGCGAAGAAGTAGGCCCGCCGGGTTTGCTCCAAGTACAACCCGACCGACATCGCGATATTGGGGATCGATGGCTTTAACGCCCCAACGTAGTCTGCCCGATCGCAAAAGAAGACGACACGAAACTTCGGCGGGTCGAAGCGACGTTTGCCTCGCCCGGCAAACAGCGCCTCGACGTCGGCCTCCGTCGCGTAGTACCGCACGAAGAGACGCTGCCAGAGGCCGTAGAGCGTTTCCAGCTTCACGCCCAACTGCACGCCCGCCTGAAGGCTGTGGTTCGTGCGAATGGCGTAGTGCTCGGTTTCAACAAGCCAACCGTTAGCGATGTCGGCGTGTAACTGAGCGTCTTCGTCGGCCGAAACCCAACGACCGTTCGCATAGCGTTGGCCCTGTTGGTAGCGATGCAGGTGGCCGCGCGGAATCCAACCGAACCGCTCGTCGAAGATCTTGCCTGCGCGAAACTGGCGCACCTCCCAAGCCGTACACCAGCGGCCGTGATACTTCTGAAAACCCAACAGCCGGCGAAGGGCCTCGTTGTCCGGGTTGGCGTGGATCGCTTCGAGCACCAAGTCGTAGGCCGCCGACGCCCGACCGCTGCGGACGGCCGATCGGGCGGCGTCGAACAATTCGTCGGAATACTCACGCTGTAGTTTGCTGTAGCGACCGTACCATTCCCGCTGATCGTCGCTGGCATCCTCGGGCAACGGATTTTTGTCGGCCACGTCGGACAAGATCGGAATATACAGTTTATAGGGATCGCGAGGGGCAGCGCCGTCCAATGTCGTTCCGTCGCCCAACGTCGCCTTGGCTTCGGCTTCAAGGTCTTTCTGGCGACACCAGGCGGCCAGTTCCTGAAGTGCCTCGCCGTGCTCCTGTCGGCTTGCCAGCACACTTTCCGCGAGATCACGTCCCAAGGCCGGCTCGACCGCCGCCAACAACGCGCCGACCGCCAAAACCAGCATCGCCCCCAGCCTTACCAGCCCAAAACGGCCAGGCCCTAGCGGCAAGACACCGCGCGTCGGCAAGCCGTGCTTCGGCAGTTGGACGAATGACGGGACCACGGGCAGATTCCGGGGGGATGGGGAATGTCGAAGAGAAGCTGTTCCTATTGACCAGTCTAACACCGATAAGACAGGAAGACCAATTGGGACTCTGTACTCGACCCACCGGTTGCCACCCGTAGGCTTGGAGGTTGGTATAAAAAAACCACGCCCACGGGTTGTAGCCCGTGGGCGTGGAGTGAGTTTTCGAATTGCGACTCTCTTTCGAATTGCGGTTCTACATTACTGCTCGGCCTTGTCGAACGCCGCGTCGAAAGCGACGTTGCTGGGGGCAAAGTCGACCTGTCTGACGAATTCGCAGGCTTCCTGCGCGCCGTGGTCGCGGTCCATGCCCGAGTCTTCCCATTCGACCGACAACGGGCCGGTGTAGCCGATGTCGTTTAGTGCGCGGATGATCTCCTCGAAGTTCACTCCGCCGTGGCCCAACGAGCGGAAGTTCCAGCCGCGGCGGTAATCGCCGAAGTCGATGTGGCTGCCGAGGATGCCCGTCTTGCCGTCGAGCGTGACGATGCAGTCCTTCATGTGCACGTGGTAGATGCGGTCCGGGAAGGCACGGATGAATTCCACCGGGTCGACGCCCTGCCAGAGCAAATGGCTCGGGTCGAAGTTGAACCCGAACTCCTCGCGGTGGTCCAACTCGTCCAACAACCGCTGGGCCGAGTAGAGGTCGAAGGCGATTTCCGTGGGATGCACTTCCAAGGCAAACTTCACACCGCACTCGCCGAACACATCCATGATCGGGTTGAAACGATCGGCGGCCAGCTTGAAGCCGGCGTCGATCATCTCTTTCGTGACCGGCGGGAACGAGTAGAGCAAGTGCCAGATGCTGGAACCGGTGAAGCCGTTGACCACGTCGACGCCCAACTTCTGCGCCGCTCGGGCCGTATTCATCAGTTCTTCGGCCGCACGCTGGTTCACACCGGCCGGATCGCCGTCGCCCCAGACGTAGGCGGGAAGGATCGCCTTGTGGCGCTCGTCGATGATATCGCACACGGCCTGGCCCACCAAGTGGCCGCTGATCGCGAAGACCTGGAGGTTGTACTTCTCGAGCATCTCGCGTTTTTTGGCGCAGTAGTCGTCTTCGCTCAGGGCCTTGTCCACCTCGAAGTGGTCGCCCCAGCAGGCCAACTCCAGACCATCGTAGCCAAACTCGCTGAACTTGGCGGCCAATTCTTCGACGGGCAGGTCCGCCCATTGTCCGGTGAACATCGTGACCGGTCGTGCCATGCTTCAACTCCTTCAATGCTTGAGACTGCGTTGCCACGTGCCGCCGATTGGGGCGGTACGGTTGAGGTCGTAGGTCGCGAGATCGGAAAGCCCGTAGTTTGGCCGAATTCTGGCGTCCCTGCAAGCAGGGGGGGAAGGCAAAGCGGAAAGCGGGAAGGGTCGAAGAATCGATGACCAATGGCAAATGACCGTCGGAACCAGGAAAGAAGCCCGTTTTTGGCCCAAACGCTTCTTCCACCCCCCGTGCGTGTTATGATTGATGTAATGGGGTGCCAGGGGGCAACGCGTCTGCCCGTGTTTGGCACTGGCTGGCAAGCAGCCGGTGGCACCCAACCCAACGTTTTTTTGACTGCCAAAGCGTTAGAAGCGCCCCAAAAGATATAAAGGAACGCCCAAAATGGTCTTTTGTCGCATCGCACGTTGGTTCTTCCTGGTCGTCGGTTTGGTTATCGCCGCGGGTTGGTCGGCCCGATCGGTTGAAGCCGCCGAAGGTCGTGTGCAGTTGGAACTGGTTGGCGAAGGGGGCGGCGCCGCGATGGCCTACCAGCAGTGGCTCAAGGCACTCAGCCAGGCCGGCATTCGCAATGTTCGAATGCGTGGCGCGCGGCCGGGCGATAAGGTAGGGATCGAGGTTCGCGGTACCGATGCCAGTCCGACCTATGTCGTCACGGGCATCGTTCGCTCGCGCGACGAGTTGGTCCTGCCCTTGGGCCAGATACGCATGCGCGACGTGGGCCGGTTGGTCACGTGGCTCGAGGAGTTAGCCCGCTTCGGGCCGGCCGATCACCGCGAGAAGAAAGGCGCCTTCGGCCTGTCGGCGGCGGCCTTCGAGCACTTGCGCAAAGCACTGAGCCAACCGGTGACCTTTGCCACCGAAGGTCAAACGCGCACCGAGGTGGTGCGTCGCATCGCCCAGGACTTGAGCGTACCGCTTCAAGCCGATCCGGCCTCGGCCAACGTGCTTTCGGCCGACAAGGTGCAGGAGGACCTGATGCTTTTAAGCTCGGGCACGGCCTTGGCCTGCGTGCTTCGCCCGGCCGGCTATTGCTTGGTGCCGCGGCAGCAGGGCAGTCGGCTGGTGTGCGACGTGGTACCAGCCAAGCAGGGACTCGACGTCTGGCCGGTCGGCTGGGAGCCGGGCGACGCACGCCGCGAACTGTTGCCGGCGCTGTTCGAATTCCATAACATCAACATTCAGGGCGTATCGGCCGACAAGGCCCTGGCGGCAATTGCCAAACGGCTGGAAGTGCCCGTGCTCTGGGACCACAACGCCCTGGCCCGACACGGCATCGATCCGGCCAAGGCGTTTGTGAACCATCCGCGCAGCAAGACCACATACAGCCTGGCCCTACGGAAGATGCTCTTCCAGGCCGGACTGAAGGCCGAACTTCGCGTGGACGAGGCCGGTAAACCGTTTCTGTGGATAACGAGCGTGAAGCCGGTTTAGGAAAAACCGGAAAGCCGAAAGCGGAAAACTGAAAGCTGAAAGGCTTGGTCGCTTGAGCGACCATGGACAACCTATCCGCGGCCCGATGACGCGATTCAGGGTTCGTCTCGCGGTAACAGCAGCTTCTCATCGTCGACGGTGTAGGTCCACGGCAATCCGGCGTTTCTCCAGCCCTGCTACAGGGCAAGTAAAACGTCGCGCAAGAGGGGGTTTCTCGGTGGTCGTGAATCCTCGTTTGATCGAGAAACCAAGTACCCCACGAGACGGCAAGATCGTGGTCCAATTCCACCCCCTGCAATCGCCGGTAGCCAATCGGAGTCGATTCTGGGTAAAATGTTCGATAGTCGGCGGACTCGTCACGGCAACACGTTGCCCCAGCCCCTAGTGCTCTGTCAACTTTCAAACTAGTACGCCTTCCATGAAATTGTTTCCGGTGGTATAAGCACCGGCATGAAGGAACACATTGTACGCCTCAAGGACGAGGCCCGACAGCATTTGCAGGAGTTGGTGCATACCGGCACGCGATCCGTGCGTGTGGTTCGGCGTGCCTTGATTCTGCTGAAATCAGATGAAGGATTCACGGATGAGGAGATTGCCGAACACGTTGGTTGCACGGATCGAACTGTTCGCAGTATGCGTAAACGGTTCTGTACCGGGAGTTTAGAGGAAGCGTTGTACGACGCCCCTCGATCCGGTGCTCCGCCCACGTTTACGCCACGGCAGAAGCAGCAAGTCGTGGCGTTGGCTTGCAGCGATCCGCCGGAGGGCCGCGTCCGCTGGACGCTGGAACTACTCTGCGTGCACGCCGTGAAACGAGGCTTCGTCGATTCGATCAGCAAGAGCGAGGTTGCGTTGTGGCTGAAAGAGCACGACATGAAGCCATGGCGAAAAAAACATGGTGCATTCCGAGACTCACCGAAGAGTTTCGCGACAGAATGGAGGACGTCCTCGACCAGTATGAAAAGGCGTTCAACCCGAGAGAACCGTTGATTTGCATGGACGAGCAGCCGTATCAACTCCTGGACGATACGTGTCCCTTCAAGCCTGCCGTACCAGGCAAGGCGGCTAAGCAGGACTACGAGTATCGTCGTTGCGGCACGTGCAGTATCTTTGTCGCCGTTGAGCCGAATGGTGGCAAACGCTTCGTCCAGGCTCGGCGTCATCGCAAACGGGCCGATTTCGCACGATTCGTGCGTGATCTGCTTCAGCGTTATCCCAAGGCTCGTCGGATTCATTTGGTTCTCGACAACCTCAACACGCACAACGAAAAGTCCCTCATCGAAACGTTTGACGCCACGAAAGCGAAGCAATCTCTGCGACGCATCGTATGGCACTACACACCCAAGCACGCCAGTTGGCTGAACATGGCAGAAATTGAAATCTCCGTGTTGACCAAGCAATGCCTCGGGCGACGGATTCCTACAATCGAAGAAGTTCAACGTCATGCGGCGACTTGGGCCCGCGACCGAAATCGCCGCAAAGCCATAATCGACTGGACCTTCAATAACAACGACGCCCGCCGAGTGTTCCCGGAACTATACCGGAAGAAACTTGCTGGATGACGTACTAGGGGTTGTGGGTGCCATGTCCACGCTTGCGTGGACATGCTGAAATCGCGAGGAACATGCCCACGCAAGCGTGGAGCATGGCACCCCATTTTTTAGGTTTGACAAAGCACTAGTATCTAGCCCCTAGCTCACTACCGATTCTCTCGGCCCTCGAATTGGATGGATATCATGACACCACGCCTTCTCGCCCTTTCCTTGTTGCTCCTCGTTTTGCTCAGCACGCATGCCGTGGCTGCTGACTGGCCCGGTTGGCGCGGACCGCGGCGCGACGGTCTTTGCTCGGAACGCGGCCTGCTGAAGCAGTGGCCCGAGGAGGGACCGCCGCTGTTGTGGAAAAAAACGGGCCTCGGCGAAAGCTACAGCACGCCGTCGGTCGTCGGCAACATGCTCTACACCATGGGCGACGGCAACGGCAAGGAATGGGTCGTGGCGCTGGACGTCAGCCGCAAGGGGCTCCAGGTGTGGGCCTCGGCCACGGGCATGATCCGACACAAGGGCAGCGGCTACGCGGGGCCGCGCAGCACGCCCACCATCGACGACGATCGCCTCTATGCACTGGGTATCAACGGCGAGCTGGTCTGCATGAATACTCGCGACGGCTCGATTCGCTGGCACCGCAATTTGGTCGAAGACTTCGGCGGCAAGATTCCTCAGTGGGGCTATAGCGAATCCGTGCTGATCGACGGAGATCGGGCCGTCTGCACCCCGGGCGGAGAAACGGCCACCGTTGCGGCGCTCAACAAAATGACGGGCGAAACCGTGTGGACTTCGCCGATCGGCCAACCGGCGTCGTATTCCTCGATCATTCCGGTCAAGATCGGCGGCGTGCCCCAGTACGTCGCGTTTACCGGTAAGTCGCTCCTCGGCGTGGCAGCCGCCAATGGCAAGTTGCTCTGGAACTACGATGCCCCGGCCAATACGAGCTACGGCGGCATCAACGTGGCTACGCCCATCTCGCTGGGCCAAACCGTTTTCGCTTCGTCGGGCTACGGCACCGGCGCCGGTTGCGCTTGGATTCGCCGCGGCGCCGACGGATTTCAGGCCCAACAGATCTACTTCACCAAGGACCTAAAAAACCACCATGGCGGCGTCCTGCTGGTCGACGGTTACCTTTACGGGGCCAACGACCCGGGCATCCTCACCTGCTTGGACTACAAGACGGGCAAGGTGATGTGGAAATCGCGTGAGCCGGGCAAGTGCTCGTTGGTCTACGCCGACGGGATGTTGATTTGCCGCAGCGAAAAGGGCCCGGTCACGCTCGTCGAAGCCACGCCGCGCGAGTTCCGCCTCCGCGGCAAATTCGACCAACCCGACCGTAGCGGCAAAAACGCCTGGCCCTACCCGATCGTGGTCGACGGCCGGCTGTACCTTCGCGACCAGGATGTGCTGCTGTGCTATGATCTGCGGGCAAAACGCAGACGGTAGAAAAAACGCGTCGTCAGTCTATCGTCAGATTCGTTAGATACTCGTCCAACGCCTTCTGCATCGCGTTTTGTTCTTTGAGCAGCCCGGCGATTTCTTCATTGAAGTTTTCGATCTGGTTTTCCTGGTCGTTGAACTTCTTCACATACCGCTTGAAAAGATCACTATTGCGGTCCAGTCGGGACATATTCTGCCGGATTCGCGATTGCTCTTGGGCAATCGCGTTGATCTGTTGTTCGAACTGGGCGCGCTTCGTGTCGATCTCGGCCAGGGTCGTCTTTCGCTCGATAATTTCGGCCAGCGCGGCTTTGACCTTCTCGCCGAGAACCTTTTGGGCAAGATACATGCGAATCGTGCCCTCGGGCATGTTGTTCAGCGCGAGGTACTGGCTGGTCGTCTTCTCCTCGACCACCTTCAACTCGGCTGAAACTCCCGGCTCGGCCGTCACGGCAAACCGGTAACGGTCGCGGGTTTTCTCGCCCGGTTTCTCGGGCGTAACCAGCTTCCAACTCTTGTCCAACGGATACTCGACCAACACGTTCTTGGTCTTCTCGCCCGAGTTTTTCACCGTGTACTCTTTCGAGCGAACGGCCTTGCGAGTGACCAGCATCGTGCCCTTGATCAGTCGTATTTGCGTGATGTCGTCGGTCTGCTGCGGCCCGTGCGGGGCGACTTCCGTGTCGAGGTCGATCGCGTAGCTCAGCAACCGCTCGCTGCCGGGCGGTAGGTCGTCGATCTTGGCGTCACCGGCGTAGACCCCGCCGTCGAACACGGTGATCGGCCCTTGCATCAGGTGCAATTCGGTCGAATTGGTCAGCCGCAAGCCGCTAAGCGGATGTTTCGCCAACACGCCTTCGTTGTAGATCGAAACCTTCGCCGCCTGGACTTCGCCGTTGACGATCGGCAACATGGCCGACTTCTGCCGCGAAAGGGTCACGGGCGTGTCGATTTCGTACTGAAACAACTCGCCCACATCGCCGGCCTGAGCGGCCGACTGAACGCCTTGGCCGATGTTCCACTCATCCGCTACGTCGGCAAACACCGCGCCGCCAGGGCCCGATTCTTCTCTTAACTCCCTGCCCGCGAATTGCTTGGCCTTCTCTTCCAGGCCTCGTTGACGCATCGCGCCGGCCGCCAAAGCGGGTTTTGCCGGCGGTGCACCGTGCGCCGCTCGTCGGGCGAACTCCATTTTCTTTCTGGCCAGATCCTGCCCATACGATTGCGGCGTGAGCGAAGTGAACAACTCGTACTGCACCTCGGGCCGCGGTACGTAGAGCGGCTGGTAAAGGTCCATGACGAAGTTGATCGGCCGGCCGCTGACCAGCGACAATCGCACGTTGTTCCAGTCTTCTTCGGTCGTGTTTTCGACGATGGCCCAACCTTGCAGCATGGGCTTGGTGTTTTCGTCTTTCTCGTCGAGCACCAGCCGGTAGCTGGTCTTCCAGACGGGCATATCTTGGATGTAACCCACGCGCACCCGGCGCGCTCCCTCGCCGAGGAAGTCCAGCGTAACGGCCTTCTTGTCGGTCGAATGCGCCGTGGCCAGCAACGCGAGGGCCTTGCGCAACTCGGCGTCGAGCTTCTCGTTGAGCAACTTCACGCGGCCGACGTTGTCCAGGTCGACGGAGCGCAGGCCGTCGTCGGTCAGCAGGTTGAGCACGTCGACTACGATGACCTCGTCGTGGTTCGCGATCTTTTTCGTACGCTTCTGCAAACCGAGGATAACGCCGGCAATTTCGTCGGGCGCGTCGAGCTGCACCTTCTCGCCGCGTACTTGTGCGAGTAGTTGGGCCAGTGTGGGGTTGGTCGTCAGGTCGATGGCGAAGGTCTTCAGTGTTTTAGTGATTGGATCGCGAGAAGCATAGCCGACGGCTGAAACCTTTCCGCCGTCGAAATCCTGCACGACCATGCTTTGCAGCAGGTCGTTGATATCGTCGACGTTGAATTGCAGTTCCACCTGGGCGTTGTCCTGAACTTGCCCACTGCGTTCAAAAAATCCAACGCCAGCGTTGAACAGCACGACCTTCTTCAGCGGCAGGTTGGCCGTTGAGATTTGGACGTCGTCGGCCAGAGCAATGCTACTCAACAGTGCGGCGACAACACAGGCCACCACGATCGTCTGCTGTGAAAACAGACATCGAAAGCGAGCAGGACACAACATGGTGCAATTCTCCCGCGAAAGAGGGGGCAAGATAGGGGCTTTGCCGAACAGGCCGATACGGCCACGAAAGTATAGCTTCTACACGCTCGTTCGAGAATCAGTCGTACGGTATGTCAGCCACACGGCGCGATCGTGCCGCCGATTAGCAGCCTGCGACCAGACAACTCGGCTCAACGGCTACACACCACGACAACATCGGAAGATAGAAGATAAACGTCGAGGCAATCACTATTGATATTCGAAAAAGTAGTGAATAGGCCACGCAGCCGATTTTCCCGCAACTGCCAGGCTCCCGTTGGTCGCCCTCGTGTCACTATTTATGCGACGCTCAATAATAAGACGATTTCTCCCGCGAGAAAGTTCCACATTCAGTGGCAAGGTAACCAACGCTCGGACCGTCTCGCCGTTGCGGATGCCCACGACCGTGCAGGCGGGGACGTGGTTGCGGCGGGAGTGGGGGTGAGGAATAATAGATGGGAAGTGATGGCGGATTTCGAAAAACGACCGCTCCCCACGTGAAACGTGCTATCCTATTGAGCCTTGCCTTTTGTGAACGAACGGCGGGTGGCAGGGCCGTCGGCCAAACGGTGCTACCACACTCAGGAAAGTCCCCGCTCTCGTTGGTCGCCAATCTTTGTCTAAGGACAGACCAACAAGCAACTTACCCTTTACCAAGGCGGAAACCGAGAGACGGTGCGAAGCACGGCCCGGAAAATCGGCAAGTTGTTTATCGGTCTGTCCTAAAGTTAACGATCCTTGAGGTAAGTAGCGCAGCCGGCGGGAACCCAGTTCCAAGGCATTCACCCGTGACCAACCGTTCCAGAAACATTCGGACTTTGATAATCTCCGCACTGGCGATCGTGCTAGTCGGCGTGGCGGTCGGGTGGTGGTGGAGCACCGGTGGTTGGCGGTCGGATGCCCTGAAGCCGCCGCGTCCCAATGCCCCAATGGCCCCCCGCTGGCCAGGAGGCGAGGACAACGACACCTCGCCCGGCGATACCTCGACCCCAATCCAGGACGATGCGGCAACGTCGAAAGAAGACACCGCGGCGAATAATCAAACGGCAAATCACCAGACGATGGAAAACGAAGATTCGACGACCGGCAGTTCGTCGATCGTGCCCGAGTCGAACAACAAGCTCAACCACCAAACCAATTCCAACAACGCAGCGGGCGAGATGGGTGCCCCCACCTCAGCGAAGCCCGACGCAGAGGTTAACACGAATCACAACAGTTCGACGGACGTGTCGGAGACGTTCAGCTACGAACCGCCCATGGAGCAGAACTTCGAAGTGCCCGAGGTACCCGAGAGACTGTTGAAGCCTTCGCCCCCGATTGCCGACGATGTCGAGATGCCCGAAGTCGGGCCCGAGCCGTCGGAGGCGGAGGCGGAAGCGGCCGAAACACCACGCGAAAACGAAAAACGGCCGCAAGAAAACAAAGACGCAAACGAGTAACCGTCGGCGGCCGTTTCCTTATCACCAACGTGCTTCATTCGTCGGAAGCGTTACGAGCCCAAAATCAGGACATTGCCTCGCGTCGCCTGCTATCGACATGCCCACACTGATCTACCTCAACGGCGAATTCCACACGGCCGACGACGCTCGCGTATCGTTGTTCGATCGGGGTTATCTACTGGGCGATAGTATTTTCGAAACCGTCCGGGTGTATCGTGGTACGGCCTTCCGGCTCGCCGCGCGCCTCGACCGGCTCGAACGGGGCTCTCGGGCCACGGGAATCAAATTGCCGTTGCCGCGCGACAAACTCGTTGCCCGGGTGGAAGAAACCATTCGGCGTAGCGAAGAAATGCAGGCCGTCGTGCGGATTACGGTCAGCCGGGGCGAAGGTCCTCCGGGCATTGGCACGGTCGGATGCGATCGTCCGCTGCTCTCGATCTGGGTCCGCCCGTTGACACCTTACCCGGCCGAGGCGTACCGGCAGGGGATAAAGACCATGGTGGTTGAAACTCGCTGCATACCACCGGCCTGTCGTCCATCGGATATCAAGTGCGGCAACTATTTGCCAAACGTCCTCGCCCGGCGCGAGCTTCAAGCCCAGGGGATGATCGAAGGCGTACAATTGTCGGTCGACGGTTGCGTGGTCGGGGGTACCGTGGCGAACGTGTTCCTGGTCGAACGTGGCCGGCTGATTACGCCCGATTTACGTAGCGGTTGCCTCCCGGGCATCACTCGGGCAGCCGTGTTGGAATTGGCGGCCGAACTGTCGATCCAGGTTAAGCAATGTCGCGTCGAGTTGGAACAACTGGACGCGGCCGACGAGGTGTTTTTCACCAACAGCGTGATGGAAATTTTGCCGGTGGCCCAAATTGGCGAGCGTCGTTTCGACGCCGCCCCCGGCCCGGTCACACGGCGCGTGCAGGAGGCGTTTGTTCAATTGGTTCAACGCGAGACTTATTGGGGCCTACATTGCTCGCGGAACGAGGGCGACCAACGGGAGCCCGGTTCGCGGGGACAAAACGTAACGAAATGTTCCACAATTAACCGCGGAATCAATAAACCATGAGCGACATCCGAGAACGTTGGCGATCGTTGGTCCGCAACCACGCCCTGAACTTCGACGCCCCGGCGGCCGACGACTGTTGGGAGCCGCAGTTGGAAAAGTGCTCGCGCGAGCGGATCCGCGAGATCCAAAGCGAGAAGCTGGCTGTGGCGTATCGCTACTTGTGGGAGTGCAGCCAGTTTTATCGGCGGAAATTCGAGGAGGCCGGCCTTGGGCCCGAGTCGGTTAACAGCCTCGACGATCTGCTCAAAATCCCGTTGACCGATCGCGAGCAATGGCTGGAGGATCAAGAGCAGAACCCGCCTTGGGGAACGTTCTCGCCGTTGCGTCAGGAAGACTGGCTCAACCGGGGCTGGATGTTCTTCACGACCTCGGGCACCACGGCGCGCTGCCCTCGCGTGTTTCGCCACACTTCGCACGATCGCGACATGTGGGCCTATCTCGGCGCCAGAGCGCTTTACACCATGGGCATCCGGGCAAACCGCGATATTGTGATCAACTGCTTCGCCTACGGCACCTCGGTTGCGTTCTGGGGGATGCACTATTCGCTCACGCTGATGGGCATACCCGTGATTCCCGGCGGCGGGGCCAACACGGAACGTCGGGTGATGTTCATCCACAACTACAAGCCCACGGTGCTGCTGGCCACGCCGTCGTACGCCTTGTACCTGGGCCGCAAAATGGAAGAAATGGGACTCGATCCCCAGCAGAGTTCGATCCGCTTGCTTTGTTGCGCCGGCGAGCCGGGTGCATGTGTACCGGCCACCAAAGAGCGAATGGAGAAACTCTGGGGTGCCGAAATGCACGACCACTTCGGCTGTACCGAGGTAGCCATGCCGCCGCTAGGTTATAGCTGCCCGTACCAGGTTCACAAACGCAACGGCACGCCGGTCGAGAGTCATTTGATGGAAGACGTCTATATTCCCGAGGTGCTCGATCCCGAGACGTTCAAACCCGTGCCGGAGGGCACCCCCGGCGTACTGGTCGTGAGCAATCTCTACAGCGAAGCCCAACCGATCCTCCGCTACGTGATGGGCGACTGGATCACGGTGACCACCACGCCGTGTGCCTGTGGTCGGACCCACGCCCGGGCAATCGGCGGCTTGCGCGGCCGGCACGACAAGCTGATCAAGATCCGTGGGCTGATGTTCTTCCCGGCGGCCATCGAAGACGCGGTACGCAGCCTGCCGCAAGTGGGCGACGAGTTTCGCGTGGTCGTCGACCGCGACGGCGACATGGACCAGATCCGCGCCACCATCGAACCGAGCCCCGACGTGGCCACTCAGGACGAACGGGCCATTCGCGGCGAAGTGGCCAAGGCACTGAAAGGAACGCTGGGAATCCGCGTCGACGTGGAAGTCGTGCCCTACGGCTCGCTGGAACGCTTCGAGTTCAAAGCCGATCGCCTGACCGACCGGCGACCGAAGTTAACACCAAACACAAAGCAATGATCTGACTGGTGGATTTTTCCCTAGTGCTTTGTCAATCTTGGGAACGAGTGAATATTACCAAGGTTCTTAAACGATGTTCGAAAGCGGTTGTCGGCAAATTTCGATGCGAAACGGTGGGTGCGCACCACCACCACAAAAAACGCGCGACGACGCGCACCTTCCGTACCACGCCCATCTGCTTGTCGAACTCAGCCTGCGGCGGCCGTTCTGGCGGTATGCCGAAATGTATGCCGACGGGCCGTATCGCTTTTTGCTCGACAGTGCACATGCAGAGAATACAAAAGCCGAGGGCGTGAAAGAAAATAGTGCAAAAGAAAACGGCCCTAAACGCGACGACCGATTGGCGCGTTATTCGTTCCTCGGCGGTGAGCCGTCGTTGGTATTTCGGGCGAAACGACTACCGGGTCAACCGCCGGAAGCCGGAGCAACCATCGAGTTGGAATACCCAACCGTAGCAGACGGCATACATCGGCCGAACCCGCGGATACAACGCTACACGGCCGATCCGTTCGTCGAGTTGCGCCGCCTGTTGGCCGAACGTCGTGTCGATTACGCGGGGCTGCCAGACGATACGCCGCCGCTGTTGGCCGGGGCCGTGGGCTACTTCGGCTACGAAGCCGGCTACTTCGTCGAGGAATTGCCCGACGAGGGCCGCGACGATCTCGACCTGCCCGACGCCTACTGGATGTTTGTCGACACGCTTCTGGCCCATTGCCATCGCGAGGGACGTTCGTATCTCTCGGTCATCGGGCGCGGCGCGACGCCGGCCGAGGCGCAACGTCAGGCAGCCGCTTTGCGCGATGCCACACTACGACGGATCGAGGCATTCGAGCAACTAGCGGAAACCACGACAAACGACCCTCCGATTGAAATCGAACCCACCAATGCCGCGGAAGACAACTGGCACAACGTCGACCTATCGGCACACTTTTCCGAAGCGTCGTACTGCCAGGCGGTGGAGACGATTAAGGAGCACATCCGGCAAGGCGACGTTTTTGAGGTGTGCATGACGCATCGCTTCGAGGCTCCGCTTCTCGGTGGCGACGCCTGGGACTTGTATCGACACCTGCGACAGATCAACCCGGCACCGTTCGCCGCGTATTTGCACTTTCCTGAGGCCCAAGTGGTTTGTTCCTCGCCCGAGCGCTTTCTACGGCTGGGAACCGACCGAGTGGCCGAAAGCCGGCCGATCAAGGGCACCCGACCTCGCGGCCGTTCAATCGACGACGACACACGGCTTCGCGAGGAGTTGGCCACGTCCGTCAAAGATCGGGCCGAGAATACGATGATTGTCGACTTGGTGCGCAATGATCTCGGCCGGGTGTGCCGCTATGGTTCGGTACAGGTACCGGAGTTTGCGGCCATCGAGGAGTATGCCACCGTGTTTCAGATGGTGTCGACCATTCGCGGTGAGCTGGCCGAGCGGTACGACGCCTTGGACTTAGTGCGAGCGGCCTTTCCCGGCGGTTCGATGACTGGGGCCCCAAAAATCCAGGCGATGAAGATTATCGACCACCTGGAGCCAGTCAAACGAGGCGTTTACTCGGGCGCAATCGGTTATTTGGATTGCTCAGGCACGCTGGATCTGAACATTGTGATTCGTTCGATTCTCGTCAAGCAGGACCGCTGTTACCTGAACACGGGCGGTGCGGTCGTGGCGGATTCCGAACCAAAGACCGAATACCAGGAGACGCTTCACAAAGCCCGGGCGCTGGTTGCAGCACTGCGGCGGCTCCGCGGGGTATCGTTGGCGACAATCCACCGCAAATAAACTGCGGTTTCTACGGTACAACCGGCTTTCAGAGGTACAGCCCGAGGCGTTCAGCCGCCGATGCATGGTAGACTTTTCTGGTAGTCCCGTTGCCTGAAGAGTACGCACAAGTTCCAACACAAGAACGCGCACCCCATGTCATTTACCGCCCGCCCCCCCATCGAAAGTCGCTCGACCGAAACTCCTGGCCCCAAGATCGAGATTCGCACGTTCGAGGGCCACATGGAAGAGCTGTCGTCGTTCATCGTATCGCAGTGGCGGCGTTCCTACGAAGGAAAGATGCCCGTTCCGTTGTGGGATGCCACTTACTTGCGCCGGCAGTTGTTGCCCGAGGGCGACGACGATTCGCGCGACCTGCTGGTGGCCGCCTACGACGGCACGAAACTCGTCGGCGTTCACCCCATGTGGTATCAACCGGTTCTGCTGCGCGGCCAACGTGTGGAGACCACTGCCGGGTCGTTTCTTACGGTCGATCCAGAATATCGCCGCCAGCGTGTCGCGGCTCAAATGCAACAGGAGCAAGAGCGGCGTCACTGCGAACGCGGGTTGCTGGCGGACTTCGGCTTCCTGTACCTCCGCTCCGCTAAGTCGTTGGGCAAGAAGTTTTGGCTCAAAATGCCCAAGGGTACCCAGCGAATGCGGAAGATGGGCACCTGGATTCGGGCGTTAGACAATAAGGCGGCCTGGAACTTCGAGTTGTTTCTTTTCGAACGATTCGGTTCCTGGTGGCTGTCACACTTCATACCCAAGATACGACAGCCTGGCGATATGACGGGCATTCGCGCCTATCGGCCCGACGACTTGCCGCAGTGTTTGAAGCTCGTCGACGAAGATGCCCGGACCATGGATCTGGCTTATCTCTGGGACGAAAAAAGCCTTGCCCGACAACTCGAATACCCCGACCTTGCCAAGACGGTGGTTCTCGAAAAGGACGGCCGCATTGCCGGACTGGTGAACTATTTCCGGCTGAACCTAAAAGCCCGAACTGAGATGCGGGCCGGGATGATCGACCTGATCGTTTTCGGCGATCTGGCGGGCCGCGACCGGCGACGGCTGTTGATGGCCGCCATGCACCAGATGCTCGAAGGGGGACTCAAGGGTGTAAGCTATCTACGCGGCACCTGGGACCACTGGGGCACGCTATTCTCGCAGGGCCTTTTCCCAATGCTGCCCGAGTACTACCTGGCCGGTACGCGGATGGACCTCGACGTGCCGCTCGATCTGGAAAGGATCGGCCGCACGATGATCTTGTGGCGGTGAGGCGCGGAGCTGGGAGTCTGGAGTTAGGAGGGAAGAACCTCTCCCCTCTCCCCGCCGGGGAGAGGGGCCGGGGTGAGGGGAAGCAGCGGCAAGCGACTTGGCTGCGGCTGCGTGCCCTCGTTCCCAAGCTCCGTACGTGTTTCCCTCGTTCCCAAGCTGGAGCTTGGAAACCAGGAAAGGTCTACACCTCAGACTCCACCGGTTCCTTCTCGGCCGTCGGCGTCTCTTCAACGCTGGTTTTCGAGGCGTATTGGAAGCAACGTCCCAACCGGCTGGCCAGCAGCGCCGGCAGATAGATCAAGTCGCCTGCCAACGCGGCAAACAACAGGATAAACATCAGCAGGCCGAAACGCGAGACGGGTTGGAAATCGCTAAGCACGAAAACGACAATCGCCAGCCCGGCGATCAACGTGGTCTGTGCCATCGCCACCGCACAACGCTGGTAGGCGTCGACAATGGCCTCCAATCGCGTTTCGCCCCGCAACATGCCCCGGCGGAACCAGGTAAGGAAATGGAGCGTGTCGTCGACGGCAATACCCAGCGCAACGCTGGCGGTCATCATCGCTCCCACGTCGACCTCCAGGGAACTCCATCCCATCGAGCCAAAGGTAACCGCTGCTGGGAAGATATTGGGCAACATCACCACCAACCCGGCCCAAAGACTTCGCAGCAAGACGATCATCACCAGAGCGATCAATACGAAGGCCAGGAAGAAGCTCTTCATTAAACCGTCGAGCAACTCCTGTTGGGCGACGAACACCAGCGGAACCGCGCCGGTGTAGATGGCCCGAACCTCCTTGTGGTCGGGGTATTTGGCAGCTAGATACCGATCGACACGATGCTGTATTTCTTCCAGGAAATGGTCGTAACGGGCGTCACGCGAACCATGCACCCGAGCGGTGATTCGCCACAGTTCCCGGTCGCCTCGCCGACCCAGGTAGTGGCTGTCGACAAACACCTCACGGTTCTCTTCGAGTTGTTTGTCGAGCACGCGGCGCCGCATCCAGGTGTCCGCACCAAGCGGCGGCGCATAGGTTGTGGCCGAAACCGTTCCCCCCACATCGTCCATGGCCGAAATTACCCGCTGCACCCGGCCAACCATCTCCATGCGATCAAGCATGGTCATCTTGTTGTCGACATCGAATTCGAGCAACACTTCCACCGGCACGAGCGGTCCCAGGTGGTCGGAGAACCACTGAAGATCGTGGACCCAACGGCTCGAGTCGGAAAAGAACTTGCGCGGCTGAATGGCCGTCTCCACACTCAGCGATCCCCAACTGCAAAGCAGCAAGACGAGCGTACACACGCCGGCCACCGCGCGATGATGTCGCACGATCCATTCGGCGATACTTCGCAACAGACGATCGCGACGTTCGGCCGAATGGGCAACCTCGCGGCGGGCTTCAGCCGCGTTGGAATTCAGCGGCCAAGTCTCCAGCAGCGCGGGCAACAGCGCGAAGAGCACCCCCAGCCCCAGCATCACGCCCAAGGCCGAGTAGAAACCAAACTGTTTGACGGGCACGATATGGCTTACGTAAAGCGATCCCAATCCCAGGGCGGTCGTCGTGGCCGAAAGTGCACACGGCACGAAGCCGTGGCTGATTGCCCGCATCGGCGCACCCGCGATCCCCTCTTCCCGAATGGCATCGCGATAGTAGTTCGATAAGTGAACGCTTGCTGAAAGGTTTAGCACGTAGATCAACACCGGAACCATCACCATCACCAGGTTCATCTGGCCGCCGGTGAAGTGGACCATAGCCGTTCCCAACATGGCACTGTAGCCAGACACGATAAAGACCATGGCCATCAGCTTGAAACGCTTCAGGCAGAACCATGCCAGCGCTAGGGCGATGAGCCAGGAAAGGCCGATCCATCGGGTAATCGCCCGCTGGCTTTCGATGTCGATGGCCGCATTGATCACTGCGTCGCCACCGAGCCGGAGGTCCTTCGGATCGATGCCACACTGCTCGATGGCCGTGCGCTGCATGGCGGCCAGCGCGTCGGTGCGATCTTCGTCGCCCAGTGGCGAAAGCGTGACCACGGCACAGGTTGTCTTGCGGTCGGGACCGATGAGCACTTCGACCAAACGATCGATCGCTTGCTTTTCAGTCAGCTCAAACGGTTCGCCCATCAACGAGGCCATCGCCCGAGGCCCGGTGATGACTTTGGTGAAGTAAACCCAGTCGCCTCCCGGCTTTTGTTCTTCGGGAGCCGGGACCAATCGTTCGGCGAAAGTCTCCAGGCGAGGGTCGTCCAGCGTACAGCCTTCCCAACTGACCACGGCGAAGTCGTCGGCACCGAACACCTCGCGGAAGCCCTGATACACTTCCGTGTCGGGGAAGTCTTGCGGCAGCCATTGACTGACGTTGTTATTCGAGTTATCGAACGCTTGGAATGTACCCCACGCCAGCAGCGGAGCCAGTGCTGCCAAGAGGAGCATGATCCACCAAGCGTGTCGGGCGTAGAAAGAGCGGTTCATCGTACGACAATCCGGGAAGGGGGAGCCAACGTCGAGAGGGCTGTAGTCGGGGGAAGACCGCTTGGGCTGCGTCAACTCTTAAACCGGGGATCGGGTGCCATGCCCACGCTTCCACGCTTGCGTGGGCATGCTGAAATCGCCGGGAACACGACACCCAACCTGTTCCAACCTGTAATTCTAAACTTGATGAAGCACCAGGCAGCGAAGGGCCCCTGCAGAGGCGGCAAACTGTCAACTATACTTGCCAGTTTTTTCCCGGTCAATCGCCCAACTGGCGGGCGGTTGCTTGCGGCGGCCAAGTCGGCCATAATGGCCACTTGCCATGTCAGACTTTCCTTCCGAGGAAAACACATTCATCTTGCAGCAGGGGGCGTATCGTCTCAAACGAGAGAATGCATCCGAGGCTACTCGGTAACCGAAGCCGACCTCGGTGAAATATCCATCCCCTATTACCATGACACTACGGTTCTCGGGCGGTTGAAATGACAAACCACGACGCATTGGCTCCCAGAAACGTCTCGTATCCGCCACGCAGGTGCCCCCCAGTTTTTGGCAGTCGCCGGGCCCGACTCGTCGCCCTGGTCCTGGTCGCCCTGGTGGCGACGGCCGCTGGGTGCCGATCGCAACGGGCGTATCCCAATCGACCCATTTTGCTGGTTTGCCCCTGGTCGGCGGGCGGGGGTACCGACCGCGTCTCGCGCCAAGTGGCCGCCCTGCTGGAGCAGGAGTTGGGAGTGCCGGTCAATGTGGTCAACGCCACGGGCGGGGCCGGCGTGACGGGCCACACCCGGGGAGCCATCGCGCAGCCCGACGGCTACACCCTCACCATGGCCACCGTCGAACTGCACATGCTCCACTGGCGCGGCCTGACAAGCGTCTCCTACAAGGATTACGAGCCGGTCGCCCTGCTGAACCGCGATGCGACGGCTGTCTTCGTCCGCAACGACTCGCCCTATCACAACATCGACCAACTCGAACTCGCCATTCGCGAAGCCCCCGGCAAACTTCGCGCCTCGGGAACCACCCACGGCGGCGCCTGGCACTTGGGCATGACCCATTGGCTATTGAGCGTGGGCTTGAAGCCGGCCGATGTCAATTGGATTCCCTTCAACGGCTCCACGCCGTCGTTGCAGGAATTGATGGCCGGTGGACTCGACTTCGTCTGTTGTAGCTTGCCCGAAGCACAAACGCTCGTCGAAGGCAACCAATTGCGATGCCTGGGTGTGATGTCGCAAGAGCGTATCGCGCAGTTTCCCGACATCCCTACCTTTATCGAGCAAGGACGCGACTGCACGTTCGTCGGCTGGCGAGGAATCGTTCTGCCCAAGGACACTCCGCCGGAGGTCGTCGACCGCGTGGCCGAGGCCCTGCACAAGGTCGTCGAAAACGAGCAATTCCGCGAGTTCATGGACAACTCGGGATTCAACGTGTCGTGGGCCGCGCCCGACGAGTTCCGTGCCATCCTGGCCGACGACTACGAACTGTTCGGGAAACTCTTCAACGACAAAGCCTTTCAGATGTTGCGCCGAACACGGTTCGGACCGATGTTTTTCCCCAAGGTGCTCGGCGTGTTGATCGTGCTGGTCACCGTGGTGTTGCTGATCACCAAGCAACTGAAGCCGGGCGCCGACGTTGCACCGTTCTCCTGGCCGGGGTTGTGGCGGGCCGGAGAAATCGCGGTCTGGGTAATCGCCTATCTGCTGGTGGTCGAATACGTCGGCTTCGTGCTCACGGCCGGAGTGCTGCTGATGCTGTTGATCTGGCGGATGGGCATCCGGCTGCCCTTGGCCGTGGCCACCACGCTGGTGGTGGTTCCGTTGGCGTATCAGGTGTTTGCCGTAGCGCTCCGTGTGCCGCTGCCACGTGGATGGTTTGGGTGGTGAGAGTCGAAGCGAGCGTTGCGCATTGCAGTGTGTCGGGCGAAGCCGCGAGCGGCCCCCTAATCCCCAGCCCCTAACCCCTAGCACCTTTCAATGATCCTCGACGCCCTACAACAAGTCTTCACCAATCCCCAGTTGATATTGATCGTGGTGATCACGGCCGTCTATGGGGTGTTCATGGGGGCCGTGCCCGGCTTGACGGCCACGATGGCCGTGGCCCTGCTGATTCCAGTCACCTTTTTCCTCGACCCGATTCCCGCCTTGGCCGCGGTGGTTACGCTCGAGGCCTGCGCGATTTTTGCGGGTGACATTCCCAACACCTTGCTACGGATTCCTGGCACGCCTTCGTCGGCCGCTTACGCCGACGACGCCTACACGCTTACCCAGCAGGGCAAGGCCCAGCACGCGTTGGGTGTGTGCCTTACGTTCAGTGTCGTCGGTGGATTGTTCGGCACGGCCGTGTTGATCTTATTCGCCCCGCAGTTGGCTCGCGTAGCCACGCAATTTTCCGTGGTCGAGTATTTCTGGCTGTATCTGCTGGGGCTCAGTTGTGCGGTGTTGGTTTCGCGAGGCTCCCCGCTGCGAGCCATGCTGGGGCTGCTACTGGGACTGCTGCTTTCGACCGTGGGCCTCAGCGCCGCACACACCGAAGCCCGATTCACGTTTGGCCAGGCCGAGCTCTACCAGGGCATCAACTTCATCCCGGCCATGATTGGGTTGTTCGGCGTGTCGGAAATCTTCCGCAACGTATGGGGGCTGGGCACCGGCAATCAACAGCCGCCACCGCCTCAGCCGCCGCGCACCGGGGCGACGTTCTACAGGCGTTGCATTGCCCGACCGGTCGCCGCCGTGTTCGGCGAGGCGTTGCCGCTGGTCTGGCGTCGCAAATGGCACACCATGCGGAGCGCCTCGATCGGTTCGCTGGTAGGCATGTTGCCGGGCGCGGGAGCCGACATCGGTGCCTGGGTGTCGTTGGCTGCGTCGAAGCGCTTTTCAAAAAACCCGGAAGAGTACGGCCGCGGTTCGGTCGACGGAATCGCCGACGCCACAGCGGCCAACAGCGCCGGACTGGCCGGCGCCTGGATTCCCGCCCTGGTCTTCGGCATCCCCGGCGACTCGATCACAGCCATCGTGATCGGCGTGCTGTTGATGAAAAACGTCAAGCCAGGACCAATGATCTTCGAGGAGCAGGGCGTTTTGGTCTACAGCATCTACTTCCTCTTCCTGCTGGCCAACCTGGTTCTTTTGCCCGTGGGCTACGCGGCGATCAAATTGGGCGGCTACGTGGTTCGCGTCCCGCGCGAAATCCTCTTGCCGGTCATTCTGCTGTTCTGCGTGATCGGGGCGTTCGCCATCAACGGCAGCTACTTCGATGTCGGCGTGATGCTGGCGATGGGCATTCTAGGTTTCATTCTGGAACGATACCAAGTGCCACTGGGTCCGGTGGTGCTGGGGATCATCTTGGGAGGCCCGCTGGAAGAGCGATTCATCCAGACGTTGACCACTTCAGACGGTTCGATGCTGGCCTTCTTCGCCCGACCCTTGGCCGCCGGCCTGGGCGTCATCTGTCTGGCCATCTGGCTCGTGCCACCGCTGGTTACGTTGGCACGGAAACTGCGGGCAAAGTAGGTTGTGCTTTAGCACAACGTGGAGCCGCCAACCGCGACGGTTGCGAGTCGCGGCACGCCACGGCCGTCCCAGGGGTTTACACCCCTGGGCTTAACCTTGATGAGCAATCAGCCGGGGACTCGACGAACCCTTCGTTTAACGCAAAACGATTGCCGGCCGCTATCGCCGGGCCGAAGTCTTTTTCTTCACGGCTTTGCGGCCTACCTTTTTCTTGACGGCGGTGTTCTTCGCCGTTGCTTTCGTCTCCGTTTTCTTCTTAGGTGTCGTCTTCTTCGTCACCGTCTTTCTTTTGGGAACCTTCTTCTTGGCGACTTTCTTCGCAGCGACTTTTTTTGCAGTGCTCTTTTTGGTGGTGTTCTTTTTCTTTGCAGAAACTTTCTTGGTTGCTTTTCGAGCACTCTTCTTTTTGGCCACTTGCTTTACCGACTTTTTCTTTTTGGCTGCCTTCTTCTTTTTTGGCGTCCTTTTCTTCGGCATCGCCTGCCGCGACCCGGGAGAATTGTCCGCATCGAGATCAATACCAAATACGTCAGCGAGATCGCCCGTGGCAAGACGTTTCGATGTACCACGCGTGGTAACAGCAGACACGGCCGTCTCGGCGTTGGCTTCTATGAGTTCTTCGTAATCTACGCCGCGCAAGGTAAAGAGCAATTGGGGCTTCTCGTCGAGCCGCGCGCCGACACCGTACAACACGGCCGCCACGTGCTTACACATGACAGCCCAGTCGGGACAGTCGCAGTCGAAGGATATTTCGCCGGGCAAGGGGAACAGACCTTCGTTGCGATCGGTCACCACCTCCATAACCTGGTCGGAAAGTTCACCCTGAAGCAACTCCAACAAAGAACCGATTTGCCCGGCGGATCGCTGCTTTACGGCCGCCCACTTCTTAGCCGGCAGCGTTTTGATCTCAATGCACAGGTCGTAGATTTCCGTGCCGCTGACTTTGGCCTCGATCTTGCCCTGGGTAATTGCCAAGTGGCAAACCGAGCCGTTGCGAACATAGCTGCGGCCGCGCGGCAGCCGGTTTTCGTAGTCGCTGAACGACTCCAGGTGATCGCACCACGCCTTGCCCCAAAACGTCTTGGCAATTTTGCGACCTTCGATCTCGACCGGCTGAATATCGACACCCTTTTTGCGCAGCGCATCCATGCTTCTCTTAGCCTGAGCACGGCGTTGCCCTACCGAAACGTACGGCTTGAAGTCGTAATACCATCTCATGGCATGCGCACCCTGTACTTATTGATTCCGAGGTTGATTGTGGAACACTTCGTTGCGTTCTGCTCCCGCAATCCGGGCTCCCGTTGGTCGCCCTCGTTCCACAAGCAATGCAGGATCCAATAAACGAACCATGACTGAAGTGTTACACCACCCGATGTTTTACACCCGCGTCTTCTCCACGTCGAGAGACACAAGTTGCATCAGTTCGGCATTGGTCATCTCGGTGAGCATCTTCTCGGCACCGCCTTCGAGCAGGTCGGTTGCCAGTTGGGTCTTTTCTTCGATCAGGGCATCGATTTTCTCCTCGACCGTCCCTTGGCAGACGAACTTGTGAACCAGCACATTGCGGCGCTGTCCAATGCGGAAGGCGCGGTCGGTCGCCTGGTTCTCGACGGCCGGATTCCACCAGCGGTCGAAGTGGATTACGTGCGAAGCGGACGTCAGGTTCAGCCCGGTGCCGCCAGCCTTCAACGACAGCACAAAAAACGGCGGGCCATCGTCGCGCTGGAACTGGTCGACCAGCTTTTTCCGTCGCCCAACGGCGGTTCCCCCGTGGAGAATCAGGCCGCTGCGACCGAAAACCGACGACAAAAACCGCGAAATCGGCTCCGCCATCTCCCGAAACTGAGTAAACACCAAGGTTTTCTCTTGCCGCGAGGCAATTTCTTCGCAAATCTCACCCAGCCGCGAAAACTTGCCGCTTGCAGCCGGATCGAAGACGCCGTCGCCGAGAAGTTGGCTCGGGTGGTTACACAACTGCTTGAAGCGCATCAGATAGGCCAGCACCAAGCCGCGCCGCTTGATCCCGTCGAGGTTCTCCAGGGCATCGGCCATTTCTTCGACCATCTTGGCGTAAAGCACGGCTTGTCGCTTGGATAGGCCGCAGAACGCCCGCACCTCGGTCTTTTCCGGCAAATCGGCGATGATCCGTTTGTCGGTCTTCATCCGTCGGAGAATATAGGGCTGCACGAGTTGGCGAAGCGGAGCGTAACGGTTCTGCTCCCGGGCGTCGAGCTTCTTGACGAACTGCTTGAATTTCTGCTGCGACCCCAACAAACCCGGACAGAGAAAGTCGAACAGCGACCAAAGGTCCGACAACCGGTTTTCCACCGGGGTACCGGTAAGCACAATACGAGCGGAAGCCTGTAGCTTTTTGACAGTCTTGGTCTGCCGTGCCACCGGATTCTTAATGGCCTGTGCCTCGTCGAGCACGGCCAATTGCCAGTCGACCTCAAGCAGCCAGCTCTGACGCAAGAGCATTCCGTAAGTCGTCAGGACGACGTCCGTACCGTCAATTGCCTTGTCTGGATCGGCCGCCCATCGGCTCAATGTGTCTTTCGAGACCTCCGAGGGGTGGACGAACTTGGCGCGAAGCGTGGGAGTAAAGCGTTCGATTTCCGCTTTCCAGTTGGCCAACAGCGAGGCGGGCAAGACCAACAGCGACGAGGCACCGCCGCGACGCCGCTTTTTCAGTACCGACAGCAGCGCAAGCACCTGGATCGTCTTGCCAAGACCCATGTCGTCGGCCAAACAGGCGCCAAGTCCCAGGCTGGTCATGAACCAAAGCCAGTTAACGCCCGTCTCCTGATATACCCGGAGTGTGGCCTTCAGCTCGGCACCCGGCTTGGCCTGTTTCAGGTTTTCGGGGTTTCGCAGATTGTCTAGCATTTCGCCAAGCCAACTGCCGGCATTAACAAACGACCATTCGCGCTGTTGGTCGTTGCCTTCGTCCTCGTCGGCCAAGTCTCGGGGAGCACCGGCCAGCAGACGCATTCCTTCGATGAACGAGAGCCCGCCGTCGGCTTGTGCTTCGACGTGCTTCCAGTGATCGAGTGCCTCGGTAAGCTTCTCGCGGTCGACCTCGACCCATTGCCCGCGCAACAGCACGAGCCCTTCTTCGCCGGCAATCAGCTCGCGCCATTCGGCTTCAGTAAGTTGTTGATCGCCCAGAGCAAGCTCCACCCGGAAATCGAGCACACCACCGGCGTCGAATTTTTTCTGTTTCTTTTCTCCGATGGTGACTCCTACCCGAGGGCGAGGGCGTTTTTTCCACCAGTCGGGCAGCCGCACCAGAACGCCGCTTTCCTCGAAGACCGGTACTTCCTTGAGAAACCGATACGCCTGCCGGGGTGTCCATGCCAGGGGCTGGTAAATGTCGCCCGAGTCGACGAGTTCTTTGACCAAGGCGCTTTGCTGCGACGCCAGATGGATCGGCGACAGCAGCTTTACCAGCACCTTTTTGTCCTTCGCGCCGGCGTACTGCTGCAGCGCTCTGCTGAGCGGCTGATACTGTATCCGGGCGCCGCTGGTGAGACTCGGTGCGTAGGTGGCGAGAAAGGCGAAGGGACAGTCGGGGTCGCGACGGTTTTCGGCCAAGTGAAAACAGACCCGGCCGACCTGATGCCAGAGGGTGGCCCGTTGCCGAAGAAAATCGGACAGACCTTGCTTCTCGGCGGCAACTTGGCTGCGCACCCAACCGTCTAAATCACGCCAGATCCCCTCGATCGATTCGACGGTCACATACTCGGCGCCCTGCATGGGCGGAACGCTCAAAAGCAAGGTAGCCATTTCCGCCGTGTCGGGCGGCGGAATCACTTCGACTTCGCGTCCCGTACTCTCGGGCGTGTGACAAAGTCGTGTCATGTAGCGGCCGGCGAACTCTCGCCAGTAGGCCAGCGACGGCGGCAACGAAACGTCGAACCGCTCGGTAGCCAACGCGAAGAGACCTTCCGCCTGCCCGGCGGCAAAGGCCTTCAGGACCTTGCGAATTCGGCCGCTTCGTGCGACGTCCGGAGATTCTTCGGCCCGCGCAGCAGCATCCTCCGTCGACTCGACTGCAATGAGATGACCAGAGGGCGTACACGCGAGATCAAGAATCATGGAATTCGGCATCCGGAGAATGAATGGATGCCGTATAGATTACCTGCCACCCGAGCGTGGCTCAAGCCGGGGGGATGCCGTCGAAACGATGGATTTTCGGAAGTAGCCTGAAGCGTGCCGATTACTTCCGCGTGGGCACGAATTGTACTGCGTCGATGATCACGAAGCCGTCGGTCCCCTGGTTGGAAATCTCCACCACGGCCGGCCGACGCCCGAATTCGAAGGTCCCCAGCGTAACAAACACTCGGTCGTGCGATGGTAACTTCTTCTGGTTCACCGTCACCTCGGCCTGCCCGGCGGCGTGATGAACGACCACCGGCACATTGCTCGCCCGATTGTCGTCGGCCGCATAGGCCAAGCGCACTTCATAACGACCGGGCTTCAGAGCCGCCTCGAATCGGGCCGCCTTGGTCCCCTGCCCTTCGTTACCGTCGTGTTGGTAACCGAGAGCAACGAACGGTCCTCGCGTGCCGCTGGGAAGCCAGTTGCCGGTGAGCTTCGCCTGGCGGTCATCGACGACCACACCCTTGAGCTTTGCCGGAGCGATTCCCATATGATTCGTGCGCCGCGGACCCTCCCAAGCAAGCACCTGCTTGTCGGCCAGTAGCCGCTTGCTTAGTTGGGCGTAGTCGACGGCTTGCACGTCGCAGTTGCCTTCCAGCGCCAGCACGCTGGCCGTGGCGGCCGATTGACCCAAGACCATAAACACGGGCTCCATGCGAATCGAGCCGTACGCGATGTGGCTCGACGAAAGACATACCGGCACTAGCAAATTGGTGCACTGCGACCGTTTCGGCACGATTGCCCGATAGCTGATCGGATACGGCCCGCCGGGATTGATTTGCAGGTCGCCTTCGTTTCGAGCATGGCCGTTTTCATCGACGTAGCGCTGCACGTTGTGCGAGTCCATGTTGTACGAGCCCATGCCGACCGAGTCGGGCGTAGGCTCGATACCTCGCAGATGCAACTCGGTCATCACGAAATCGCTTACCATCCGCCGCGCTTCGCGAACGTAGATCTGGTGCGGCCAGTGGCCGTTGTCGAGGAACTCGTCTTTGGCCAGTCCCCAACGGCTCATCTCGCGACGGATCTTTTCCGGCACGCGAGGATCGTTGGCCAGGAAATACATCAAGCCCTTTTGGTAAACTTCGTGCTCGCGGACAATCTCGCGGCGCCGCTCGTAACTGGCGTCCGGATAGTCGTAGTTCATGCCGATGTTGTCGGTCGAGAAGGCCCCGTGGTTGTTCGTGTCGGTCTTCCAGTTGGGCGCGGGGTCGAATTTCCGAAACACGCCGTCCCAGCCCTTTTGCAGGTAACGGGCGAGCAGTTCATACTGGCCCGCGTCGTAGCCCTCGGGCGCAGCGAACGGCTGGCGGTTTTCCGGCACGGTTGTCAAGCACATGCGGAAACAGTAGGCCTGCACGCGATGGTCGCCCTGGCCCTCCTCGCCCGGCGAACCGGCGTGAATCCGCGGCAGCAGCCCGCTGGTCGGATCGCCCGGCACGACGTACGGATCGACCGGACACTCGAACTGATGGCTCACCGCCCGCCGGGTTTGCACGCCGTTGAGCGTTTCGCCGTATTGAGCGTTGGCCTCGCGACCAACCGTGTAAGCAACGCCGGCAGCCGCCATCAGGTCGCCTTCGTAGGTGGTGTCGAGAAACATCCGCCCGCGAAAAGTCTTACCGCTGAGCGTGGTAATGGCGACGATCCGCTTGTCTTTCACGGTCACGCCCGTCTTACGGTCGAGGTACTCTTCGCGTACGACGGGAATCTTGTACTCGTCGATCCACTGGTCGAATGCCTGCTCGGCCACGTGCGGCTCGAACACCCACATGGCGTCGTCGTTGGCACGATAGCGCGAATACTCCTCGGGCTTCTGATGCTTCCACGCCTGCGGCCGATCGTAATGGGCCTTCAGCCGTTGATAGAAATCCCGGGCCAAGCCGCCGATAACCTCCTTGCGTCCACTGTCGGTCCACCCCAGCCCACCGCTGGAGAGACCGCCGAGGTGTTTGTCGGGCGACACGACGATCACCGTCTTGCCCATCTGCTTCACCTGCACGGCAGCGGCCACGGCGGCCGATGTTCCTCCATAGACGACCACGTCGTAGGTTTCTTCTTCAGCCAGGGCTGTTGAACCCGACGAAACGGCCAGCAACAGCGATACGGTAAGCAACCAACTCAGAATGCGCATGATGTCTTCCTGTACTTCAAACCTTGAAGATTGTTCACTTTTTGACAAAGCCGCCTCATTGCGAAAGCTCTATGACGACCGGAAGCGAGTTTCGATCTGGCGGGCGGCAGCCGACGGGCAGGTCCATAGTCCCATGGTCCATTATCCTAACCGCCGTCGCGAAAGTCACGGATCTTTGCCGGCATCACTTTATCCAATGATGCACGACTTTGCACCTCGGACTACCTCTTGAGTGCGAAACGTGCCATTTTTTGACATGGCGTCTTGCTCATTCTTGTACGTGGCGGGCGCCCAGCGGAAAACCCCATCGCGAGAGGGGGCACCAACTCCGAGTTCGCCACGGCGACATGTCGCATCGCTCGGAAATTTTGCAGGTCGAGGCTCAAAGGTTACAATGAGTAGAATCGCGTGGGAGTATTTACCGACGTCTGCACCAAGTGAAGTGCTGCGGAAAACGACCGTGCTGAGTCTGGTCCACAATTGCCCGGGCTCCCAGTCACCGCCGTACTCCAACAGCCGTCGGTAGCGTCAGGTAACGCCGGTTTTCCCTACCCAAAGATTTCCCACCTGGGCCTGTTGGGGCCCGTGGTGCGCGCCGTATATATCCGCTTTCCACCGAATCACACGGAATCGAACGGTATTTCTCGAAAAGATTACACGATTCTGGTTGATTGCAGACATTCTTTAATAGGGTCACACGACTCCACCGAACGGCAAACCATCGTACGGCAGAGCCGCCCACCAAACCGCACCTACCGTAATCTCACAACAATTCCTCCCATTATTGATGCTTGCATTGAAAATGATCTGCTTCGGAAAGCCGAACGTCTGAAAACCCAGGCTCCCGTTGGTCGCCTTCCGCTCATTAGCTCTGCAAACGTCAATAATCAGTCGCTGAACCTCGTTGGTCACTGAGTTCGCCCAATAGTCAATGCTCCTTGATGTTGAAAATAGGAGAGTCTCCATGAGTGAAAACCGTTTTCGATTGTCGCGTCGTAGTTTCGTAGGTAGCGCAGCCGCCGCATTGGCCGCACCGATGATTATCCCTCGCCACGTGCTGGGCGATGAGAAGAACGCTCCGGCCAACGAAAAAATCGTCCTGGCCACGATCGGCATCGGCAAGATGATGTACGGTTCGCACATGCCGCACTACGTACGGATGCCGGAAGTCAAGGTGGTGGCGGTTTGCGACGTCGACACCACGCGTCGCGAGGCCGGCAAGAAACGCGTTGACGACGCCTACGGCAACGCCGACTGCGCGGCCTACAACGACTACCGCGAGATCCTCGCCCGCGACGATATCGACGCCGTGGCTTGCGCCACGCCCGACCACTGGCACGCCATGGTAATTCTCGACACGTGCAAGGCCGGCAAGGACATGTACTGCGAGAAGCCGCTGACGAACAACATCATGGAAGCCAAGTCCGTGATGGACGCGGTCAACGCGTCGAATATCATCTTCCAGACCGGCAGCCAACAGCGTGCCAGCGCCAACTTCCGCTACGCTTGCGAACTGGTTCGCAACGGCCATATTGGCAAGGTCACTCGGGTGGAGGTCGGCGTGGGCGGTCCCCCGCGTCCCTGCAATCTGCCCGGCGAAGACATGGAGCCCGGCCTGGATTGGGAACGTTGGTTGGGTCCCGCGCCGATGCGCGAGTACAGCTCGGTTCTCAGCCCCCGTGGCGTTCACAATCACTTCCCCTCGTGGCGCAACTTCTGCGAGTACGGCGGTGCCGGCATGACCGACTGGGGCGCCCACCACTTCGATATCGCGCAGTGGGGCCTGGGGATGGACAAGTCGGGCCCGGTCGAGATCGTTCCGCCCGAGAAACCGCAACTGGGCCGCGGCGTGAAGTACATCTACGACAACGGCGTCGAGGTGATTCACGGCGGGCGCGGTGGTGTAACCTTCTTCGGCACCGATGGCGAGATTTTCGTCAACCGTGGCAAGCTGGAAAGCAAGCCGGAGGAAATCATCAAAAAAGAGATCGGCGACGACGAGGTGCATCTCTACAAAGCCCCCGGCGGCAGCCACGGTGGTCATCGCCAGGACTGGGTCAACTGCGTGAAGAGTCGCAAGACGCCCAACTGCCCGATCGAGATTGGTGCCCGCACGGTAGCCGTCTGTCACTTGGGCAACATCGCCTACCTGCACGGCGAAGAACTGGGCGGCAAGTCGCTGAAATGGGATCCGCAGAAGTGGCAATTCGTCGGCAACGACGACGCCAACAAGTGGCTCGACTACCCCTATCCGCGCCGCAAGGGTTATGAACTGCCCACGGTGTGATCGCCGGGGTTACAAAATTGATCGTCTCGCCGCGAGTCTCGGACATCACTGCTCCGGGACTCGCGGTTTTGGTTTTACGACAGCATGTCGGCGCCTTGTCACTCAAACCGCAAACGGTTATCGTTGCAGTGGCGCATTTTCGGTAACTCAATACCATTGGAAACGGAGTACCCTTCCCGATGAAACGAATCGTTTTTGCCCTTTACCTGGCCGCAGGACTTGTTTTCGTAGGCTGCCAACCGGTCGGCGAAAAACCGGTCGATCAGGCCGACCAACCATCGACCGAAGCCACGTCACCCGAAACGGCCTCGCCGGAGGCAACTCCCGCGGAAACTCCGGCATCTGAAGCTGAACCGGAGGCCGACGCAGCGCCACCCGAACCGGAAAGCGAAGCGGGCGCCAAGCCGAAGTATACGGCCGAGGAAGTGGCAACCGCCAAGGAGTTTGCCGCGGACCTGGGCGTCGTACTCAAGGAAGACGGCAAGGGCAACGTCATCCTGGTCGACACGGCTGCCAAGCGCAGTTGGGTCGACGACGCCCAAATGGAAGAAATTCTCCGCTTCGAGCACCTCACCACGCTTACCACAGAAGGCCCTAGCATTTCCGACATGCTCGTCCCGCGAATCGCCGCCTGCGATAAGCTCACCTCGCTGACGATGAAAAACACCCTGGTCAGCGACGCCGGCATCGAGCAACTCGCCGGGCTGACGGGCCTGAAAGTGATCGACCTGCGACTCGCCCCGCTAGTGACCGACAAGGCCATGCAATCGCTGGCCAAGCTGCCGGACTTGCGCGCTGTACGGATTTCCGGCACCAACGTGACCGACGCCGGCATCGACAGCCTCATGGCCGTCGCCCGGCTGACCGAAGTCGACGTGCGCAACTGCCGCGGCGTGACGCTTGAGGGCATCGAAAAGTTGGCCGACAAGAAATCGCTGCGTGTCTTGAAGATTGGCGGCCCCAGCGTCAACGACGACACACTGGCCGTGATTGCCAAGATGACGGGTCTGGCCGGTTTGTCGCTGGACAATTGCGACATCAGCGACGCCGGTGTTGCACAACTCGCCAAGCTTCGGCTGAAAGATTTCACCCTGTATCAGTGCCCTAAGGTTACCGACGAAGGCGCCGCCGTGGTGGCCAACTACGACGATCTTAGCCGGCTTACCCTTCGCGACGTAGCCGCCAAGGGCGCCGCGTTAGCCAAGCTCCCCCATCCCGGAAAACTCACCCAGCTAAACATGGCGCAATCGCGCATCACCGACGCGGAGCTGACGAACCTCACGAAGATGACCAACCTGGAGCGGCTCGACCTGAGCGAAACCAAGATCACGGACGCTGGCGTCGACGCCCTCTCGAAGTTGGCTTCCTTGAAGCAGCTTACCGCCACGCAAACCGGCATGACGGCCGAAGGCTTCGAGCGGCTCCGCCAGACCCTGCCCGATTGCGCGATTCGCTCGAACTAACACGACAACGTTCTGCAATTAATTCTGTCGCTAATGCTTAATTGGCACCCTCACCGCAACGGAAGCGGTGAGGTGTTCTTGCCAATTCAATCTGCGAATTGCGTGACTGGCGACCAACAAGAGCGCCCTGGTAAGGGTGCGGCAGCGTGGGTTTGGTTGGCGGCCCTGCACAGCACGTTATTTAAGCAAACGCCAGTAGCGACAACCCCTCGCCACTTCGAGTTCCCGCAGGCAATTCTCTTCCATCGCTTGCCTACGACCTTTGTTGCTTTCTGTAACGAAGTGCTCCCGATAGTGCCTAGACCCCTAAGGCATGAATACAAGTGCGCGGCACACGAAACCGAAGTAGCCACCGGGGCGACCACGTTGGCCAACGCGTTTCCATTCATTAGGGGGCTTGCCGGTGGCCAAGTGAAACGGATTAATTAAGACAACGCGCGCCCCCCTTCGAGAGGGAACTCCCCTCGAGCTGGCAATTTGCCCGACGGAAGGCCCCCTTTGGTGCAAGGCGCCAAGGCGAGGGAAGGGGTATTGCGTCAAGCTTTTCGGCGCGTACATCTCTTAGGAAGTGACTTTTCGGGCGGTTAGAGCAAGCAAGGCATTGAAATCACGACTTTTGCGAAACGGATACCTACATTGAACACTACGAAAGTACCGCCGATTCCGGCGACTCGCACGGCAAACCAACTTGTCAGCCAATCAACCGAGGCCGGGTCGAATGCCAAGCCGATCACCGCCGCTTCACCTCGCAGCCCAAAAGAGGGCAGTCCAGCGAGGGTGGACTGCTCTCGCGACCCACACGCTCTCGGGTCGGGGGCCGTTTTGAACGAGATCATCAAGTCTTGCCGCGCTAGGGCGCGCAATACGACCAGTTGCAGTCCCATCGCCTGCAATCAAGGTCGGATTTCCGTGTCCTGGCCTCGCATGCTTACGCACGCAGTGTGAATAAGCGAATGAGTAGGGATTCGGGGAAGTGGCTCTTACTTGCGAACGATACGCCTCGTGGAACAGGGCGACCAAGGAGAGGCTGCGAAATCGTGGATCAGGCTCAGTACGACCGTTCCGCGATTGAGTGCAAGCATCAATAGACTCCATTTTGGCTCCGCAGCACGTGGATGGCGGGGTTCCGTGTTTTCATCGAATCAAGACGATTCAACTGCCACGACAAACCAACGCAACCACATCTCCTTCTTGCTGCTGAGGAGAGCAACCATGGAAGAGTGGAAACGCCTTATGGGGGCAAGCTTCTCCGACCCCGAACAACTCGCCGGCGCATTGGGCATACCCGCCGATGAAATACGAGAAGTACACGAAACCTTCCCCTTGCGCATCAATCCCTATTATTTGAGCCTGATCCAAGAAAAGGGCGATCCCATCTGGCGGCAGGCGATTCCCGACGTGCAGGAACTCAACGGCTCGGGCCTGGACGATCCCTTGTCGGAGGAAGAAGACAGCCCGGTGCCGGGCATCACCCACCGCTACCCCGACCGGGTGCTGTTCTACGTAAGCCACACCTGCGCTATGTATTGCCGGTTTTGCACCCGGAAGCGAAAGGTGAGCGACCCCAACTCGATTCGCGACAAGGCGATCCAAAGTGGGCTCGACTACATCCGCCAGCATTCGGAAATTCGCGACGTGATCGTCTCCGGCGGCGATCCGTTGATGCTGGCCGACGAGATGATCGGGGCGATCCTGAAAAGCCTGCGGGAAATCCCGCACGTCGAGATCATCCGCATCGGGAGCCGAGTGCCCGTCACCTTACCGCAGCGGGTTACTCCCGAACTATGCAACACATTGCGGCAATATCACCCGCTCTATTTGAACACGCACTTCAACCACCCCCGCGAGATCACGCCGGAATCGTCCAAGGCGTGCGGCATGCTGGCCGACGCGGGCATCCCGTTGGGCAACCAAACGGTATTGCTCCGAGGAGTCAACGATACGCCGGAAGTAATGAAAGAGTTGATGCAGAAGCTGCTGACGATCCGCGTTAAACCCTACTACATCTATCAAGCCGATTTGGCACGCGGAACCGACCATTTCCGAACGGCCGTACAAACGGGCCTCGATATCATCGCCGCCTTACGTGGCCACACCACGGGAATGGCCGTACCCCATTTCGTCATCGACGGCCCCGGAGGAACCGGCAAGATTCCGTTGATACCCAACCCCATCGTTTGCTTCGATGAAGACACGATTGTGCTGAAAAACTACGAGGGATTCACTTGCAGCTATCCCAGTACGCCGTGCGATCAGGCGACGAAGAACAAGAATAACCGCGTACCGGAGGAGGTGTACTAGTGGCCGTGGCCAACGGGGAAGCACGATGTCTCCACGAGTTGTTCGAAGCCCAGGCCGACCTCCGTCCGTGTAACGAAGCCCTGATTTGCGGCACGGAGAGTCTCTCCTACGGGGAACTGGAACGCCAAGCGAATCAACTCGCGCACTACCTCCGCGCGCTCGGCCTGCGGCCGGGTATGCTGGTGGGTCTCTACTTCGAACGTTCGGCACGACCGATTGTTGCCGTGCTCGCCACTCTCAAGGCGGGCGCCGGCTACGTGCCGATCGACCCCAACTATCCGATGCAACGGGTGCGCCATATCCTGGCCGACGCCAATATCGCCCTGCTTCTCACCGAGAAGGAGCTATCGGCCCGGGCAACGCACTTCTACCCCGGCCCCACGGTACTGCTCGACGGCCACGCCAAAAAGATCGCGGAACAACCCGACCGACGGCTCTTGTGCAAAGAGATTGGCCTTACGGCAGAGAACCTCAGCTACGTGATTTATACTTCGGGAACGACCGGCCGCCCCAAAGGAATCATGACCGAACACCGCAACGCCGTGAATTTCGTGACGGCGTTCAATGAAGTCTGCCGAATGGATCACACAGACCGGATCTACCAGGGATTTTCGCTTGGTTTCGACGGTTCGGTGGAAGAGATTTGGATGGCCTTCTCCAACGGCGCCGCGCTGGTCGTCGGCACGAAGGACGTGGTACGCTTCGGCAGTGAGGTCGCCCGGCTGTTGACCGAAAAACGCGTCACGTATTTTTCGACTGTGCCGACCTTCCTCTCGATGCTGGAAGACGACTTGCCTACGGTACGGCTTCTGGTGGTCAGCGCGGAGCCCTGTCCACCGGAACTCGTGACCAAATGGGCGACCCCGAATCGTCGAATGCTGAACGTTTATGGTCCAACCGAAGCGACCGTGAACACCACGGCCGCCGAGTGCGCCCCCCGGCGGCCGGTGACCATCGGTCGGCCGCTGCCCAGCTACGAAACCTACGTGCTCGACGAGCAACTGCGTCCCGTGCCGCCGGGCAATCCGGGGGAACTGTGCGTCGGCGGAAGCACGCTTGCCCGGGGCTACCTGGGGCAACCAGAACTCACGGCCGATCGGTTCATTGCCAATCCGTTCCGCGTCAACGGCAACGGCCATTCGCCCCGACTCTATCGCACGGGTGATCTGGTTCGGTTGAACGACGAAGGCGAATTGGAATTCATCGGACGCATCGACGGACAAGTAAAAATCCGCGGCTTTCGCGTGGAGCTTTCGGAAGTGGAAGCCGTGCTGGCGGAACACCCGCAGGTGCGTGCGGCGGCTGTCCGGGTATTCGAACACGACGGCACTCAAGAGCTTGCCGCCCACGTGGTGGCCAACGGTCCCGCGGCCGAATTCGATCGCAACGACGTACTCGATTTGATGCAAAAACGTTTGCCTACCTACATGGTACCGGCTTACCTCGACCTGATCGATAAGTTGCCCACATTGACCAGCGGCAAGATCGACCGCAAGAGCCTTCCGAAACCATGCACGCCGCTCGTGCGTGTGGGCCGAGAAATCGTTGAGCCGGAAACGAAACTCGAATGCCAGGTGACCGAAATCTGGGAAGAGGTCTTCAAGGTGTCGCCGATTTCGGTCGACGACGATTTCTTCTTCGACCTTGGCGGATACTCGCTGCTAGCCGCTCAGGTGGTATCGTTGCTGCGAAACCGATTCGGCCTGGAGGTGGCAATCCGCGACGTCTACCAGCACACGACCGTCCGTCAGCTTGCGGCACATCTGAGCCTCACCGCCGAAGAGGGTTTGCCCGACAGCCCTTCGTCACAACAACCGGCCGACAGACGCACGAGCCGCGAGGCGTTCAAAAGCATCTGGTTCACCACCCGCTGGTGCTGCGTTGCTTTGCAGGCGATCAGTCTTGTGCTGATCTACGGTTTGGCCGTCATGCCGATGGTCGTCGTGCTGGGATTGTTTCTCGCGGTAACCACCGGCGCGATGGCGTCGGCTCCGGCCGTTTGGATTGTTGCGGTAATGGTCTTTGGAGCCGTTCCCGCCATGTTCGCGCTGAGCGTGGTCAGCAAATGGCTGATCATCGGACGCTACAAGCCGGGAAAATACCCGGTCTGGGGTTTTTACTATTTCCGGTGGTGGCTGGCCAGCCGTCTGCAAGCGCTCAGCGGAATCGGTTTTTTCGCCGGCACGCCCATCATGAGCCTCTACTACTGGCTGATGGGGACCAAGATCGGCCGCAACTGTATTATCGACACGCCGCTGTGCGTGACCTTCGACCTGGTGACCATCGGCGACGACACATGTATCGGCGCCGAAACGCAATTGCTGGGTTATCGGGTGGAAGACGGGATGCTGATCCTTGGGACCGTGGAGATCGGAAGCCGGTGTTTTGTCGGCATCCACAGTGCCCTGGGACTCAACACCCGAATGGGCGACGACGCGCGGCTCGACGACCTTTCGCTGTTACCCGACGGCCAAGTAATGGGGGCGGGCGAGACCCGGCGCGGCTCGCCCGCCCAGCCGGCCGAGGTCACCTTGCCCGAGATCACCGAAAAGCACATTGGGCGACGGCATTCCTTCCTGTTCGGAATGATCCATTTCCTACTGGCCGAAGCCTTGGGCGTGTACCTGCTCATCACGTCGATTCCCTCGTTGTTGATCGTCACCACGGTTTTCCTCATGGGCGGCTTCTCTTGGGCGATTGCATCACTGCTGGTTGCGGTGCCGGTTCATGTCGTCTGGTTCTGTCTGTCGGTGGCCGGCATCAAGGCGATAATTCTCCCCCGCCTAAAACCCGGCGTATATCACGTGGAAGACTTGTATTACCTGCGAATCTGGATGATGCAGTCGTTGTTGCGTATCTGCCGGGGCTTCTTGCACCCATTGTATACGACAATCTACCTGCCCCCCTGGCTTCGGCTGATGGGCGCACGGGTCGGTCGGCGAGCCGAGATTTCGACCGTTTCGCAGGCCACGCCCGATCTGATCGTAATCGAGGACGAAAGCTTTTTCGCCGACGGCTCGATGATCGGCGGACGACACTTCTACCGGGGTTATGTGGAATTCGCCGTCAATCGGATCGGTCGCCGCAGCTTTGTAGGCAACAATGCTATCCTTCCGATTGGCTCGAACCTGGGAGAAAACTGCCTGCTGGGAGTACTTTCCATCCCACCGGCCAACCTCGAAAAAACGCCTGACGGCTCGGAATGGCTGGGAGCCCCATCCTTTCGTTTGCCGTATCGGCAGAAGGTGGGCGGCTTCGCCGATGCGGTCACCTACCGGCCGACCGTAAAACTCTACCTCCAACGATTATTCATCGACGCCGTGCGAGTGCTATTGCCCTATTACCTGGCGGCCGCGGGATCGATGGCGTTTGTTATCTTCCTGGTGTTTGCCTACACCCACCTACCCTATTGGGTGATTATTGCCGGCACTCCCTTGGTGGCACTCGGCACGGCCGTCGGCACCGCGTTGTGCGTGGTGGTTATCAAACGCCTACTACTGCCTCCTTTCGAGCCGGTCATCAAGCCGCTTTGGTCGACTTACGTCTGGTGGAACGAAGTGATCAACGGCGTGTACGAAACGGTCGCCGCCCCGGCGCTGGTTCCGCTGTTGGGCACCCCGTTTGTCAACTGGTATCTCCGGCTGCTGGGATGCAAGATCGGCAAGCACGTCTTCATGGAAACCACGCTCTTTTCCGAATTCGACTTGGTCGACATCGGCGACTACGCCGCGCTGAATTTCGGCGTCGTAGCACAGAACCACCTCTTTGAAGATCGCATCATGAAATCGTCGCATCTGCGAATCGGCGACAACTGTTCCGTGGGCAACATGTCGGTAGTGCTCTACGACACCGAAATGCAACAGGGCGCATCAATCGGCCCACTCTCGCTGCTGATGAAGGGTGAAACGATCTCGCCGTTCACCCGTTGGATCGGAATTCCTACGAGCGCACTCACGACCGAAGAGGATTCAAAACCAAAGACTCCGCCAACTTCGTCCGCCGACCGTCGGCGTCTCCACACGAAACGCCCCGTCGGTCGATCGACTGCGTGAAACCGCAATAGAGTACAGCCCATAGGCAAGTTCCATGTTTCAAAAGTCATTTTATTCCCACTTCAACCCGTTTTTGAGGAGTAACGACATGTTCAGGACGTGCATGCACACGCTGGTAATTGTAGCCGCCGGTTTGCTAACGGCCGGAACCCTCCGCGCCGAAGACAACATCACCACCGAGGACCCCGCCGGAGAGACTCCCGTATGGGTTGGGGTGCAGGTCTACTACCCCTATCAACAGAAACCCGAATATTTGATCGGTACAATTTCCAAGAAAACCCTTGATGCCATCGAGTTGAATAAGTTCGACAAGCGATTCTTGCGAATCTCCAATCTTCGTATCGAAGTAGAAGACGCCGAAGACGAAGATGGTGGTGCCACCCACTACGACTGCTCCGATGCCTTCGACTGGGGGATTATCCTCGTTCAGTACCGAAACGTGTTGTCGATCGAACTGAAAAAACGCGATCCCCTTACGGTACAGAGATCGATGGCGGTCAATTGAAGGTCGAGGTTACCAATGGCGCGGACCGCACACTAGGCTCGCGATCCGCGTCAGACGCTCTACACGGGCCCGATACCCAGGCGTCATCGGCCGTCTCTTCATTGCGTACCAGCCTTTCAACAAGGGTGCAGGAACAATGCGAAACTTCATCCGAAACCTACTCGCCCTCGCCTTGGCAATTGGTCTGCTGGCAGTGCCCTTTTTCGTGATCCGCATTGCCTATGAGATTGCCTTCGTGGGCGCCGGCCCGGAAATCGAGCAGTTGCGTTACGACATGGCGGGCATTTCCGGCTCGGCCTCGGAAGACGTCGTCGGCCAGGCAACCGCGTGGAATCAGACCATCCGCCGCATGCAGGCCTACAATGCCCAATGGTGGGGCGATCCCTTTATTCCCGATCAATGGGAAAGCGTCTCGCCGCTGCCCGTTCGAGATCCTTCTTCGATGTGAACAATCCTCCACTCGGCACAACCATGCCGCACACAAACTACTACGAAATCACCGCCTACAATCATTACGATTTGGGCGTACAGCAAGGCGAGATGTTTGCCGAGGACCTGCGGGAGTCGGTCGACGAACTTCGCGCCGACTTCGCCTGGAAAACACGCCGCAAGGCAGCAAACACCCATCTGGCAATTACCCAAAAAAACTTTCCTCATTTGATTGACGAACTGGAGGGCTGCGCCGACGGAGCACATATTGCCTTCGACGACTTGTGGGTATTGAGCACCGAAAGCGAATATCCCGAAGCAGAAATCGATCGCTGCACCACCGTCGTGACCAACCACGGTGCCTTAGTTGCCCACAACGAAGATTGGGAACCCGACGTAGAAGACGGCATTTGCGTCCTGCGAAAGACGGTTGGAGAGCTGACCATCCTCGAACTATCTTATCCCGGCACCCTCGGCGGCAACTCGATTTCAGTGAATTCGTATGGATACATCCAAGCCGTCAATACCCTCAGTCACACCGATCACCAAATTGGCATACCACGCAACATCGTTGCCCGATGGCTTTCCGAAACCAAGTCGCCCGAAAAGGACTACCAGCGGCTATGTACGATGCGTCGCGCGGGCGGCTATAGCCATACTTTTGTCAGCTTCGGCGGAAAGGTGTGGAACATGGAATGCAGTGCCGCGAAACAGAAACTCACCCAACCAAAGCTTCCCTTTGTTCACACCAACCACTTCCTGACGGAGTTGCGTACGCTGGAAGACACCGACAACAGTTGCGGAACTATGAATCGGTACCGGCGCGCTGCGGCCCAAGCGAAAAAGTCGATGTCGGTCTGCGCCGCACGGGAACTCATGAGCGACACGTCGGAAGATGAGATACTGAGCATTTTCAACGAGAGGACGATCGCCCGGGTAATCATAGACCTGGAAGCCCGGAAGATGCATACCTGGCTTCTTCGTGAAGCTAAAAAGGGTTGGGTACCGTACGATCTCGAATCAGTGAAGCGGTAGCCCACTTTCCCAGCAAGGTAACTCATTATGCAAGCGACCGCACGCGTGCGACGTGGCGTGATTGACCTGTGGCGCATCGTGCATACCCCCGAGCCCCACGTGCTAGGCCGACTGGTCGCATCTCTGTCGGCCGAAGAAGGCCGCCATCTCAACAGGATCCGTCTACCCAGAGAACGAGAAGCGTTTGTCTATTCGCGTGGTGCGCTAAGGACCATTCTCGCCTCTTACACGGCAACTCCACCGGAGGCAATCCGTTTCCGGCGCAATCGCCACGGCAAGCCGCGGCTCGATCCGGCACGGCATACGGTCGATCTGCAATTCAGCCTCAGTCGGTCAACCGGGCTGACGATCGTAGCTGTCGCCCAAGGCGATCCGGTCGGCATAGACATCGAATGTATCCGGCCGCTTGCCGATCCGCTCGGTGTGGCCCGTTGCTTCTTCACGGCTCAAGAGTCGGGCATGCTTGAACGCCAACCGGCCCACCGCCGCGACGTCTGCTTTCTGCGTTATTGGACCGGCAAGGAAGCACTGCTGAAAGCGCTGGGCAGCGGACTCAGTGGTCCCACCTCGGCGTTCAGCATCGTGCTGGGTCCAAACCGGCAACTAAAACTGATCCCCAAAGATCAACGCAACCGAAAACTACGCCGCTGGCGGCTGATCGGCCTCCAGCCAACCCGGGCCACCGTCGGCGCCCTGGCATGTCGGACTTCGACGCCCCTGTTGCACTGGTTTGATTTCGACCCACGGCAACAGAATTCCCAGCGTAATTGGCTTCGATGCCGAACTACCGATGCTCGCTCTTCATGCCCCCCGTTGAACGACATTCAATAAAATCGACTCAGCGCACGATCTGCCGTCGGTACTCTGTCGGTGAAGAACCAAAACGCTGCCGAAACACTTTAGCGAAGTACTGACTCGACGAAAATCCGCACGAAAACGCAATGTCGGTAATACTTCGTGGCGGAGACGCACAAAGCATGGCGACGGCCGCTTCGAGGCGTTGCCGGGTTAGGTACTCGATCGGAGAAAGGTTGGTCACCCTCCGGCAATGAGATGTAAATCGGGTGACTCCCATGCCACATCGCTCGGCCATTTCGCGCACGGTCCAAGGATGCGCAAGATACATCTCGTCCCGCTGAATATCTTCCCAGAACAATTCCACGGTTCGTTCGGCACTCGCCAATCGGTGATCGAAAGCAACCCGACCTTGGCGAAGCAGATCGAGTAAAAGCACAAACAACTCGTTGAGGTAGGCTGCCAAACGCGAGGCACTGCTACCGGCTTGGTCTTGTCGGACGGCGTCTCCAATTCTCCGAAAACACTGGAACACCTCATCGTGCGCGTGCCACACGGCGTCGACGGCCTGCCGAAGCATCACCGTCAATTCGTCCCGGTCGGCCTTGGTTAACACCAACCATGATGGCCAACGCCACGACTGATGGGGGCGGCGCACGCCCAGGTCAAGAATCAGCCAATGCAGGCAACTGGGCGTGATGTGAGGATCACCAAGACGGTGTCGCTGCCAGGGACGCGTAAACGTCAGGTCGCCTGCCTGCAGTTGATAATCGTGGTCGTCGACCGCAAACGCGAGTCTGCCAGATTCGAGGAACGTAATCTCGATTCCTTCGTTGCGATGCCAATCCAGGCCCCAGGACTGCGGCAACTCGACATTCCAAACTCCCAGGTTACGCACACCCGACAATACGCCGCGGCGCAACTTCTCGCCGGAATAGTGCCCTCGAACCAAGGCTCGATAGCGGATGGCCCCTTCGGCCACGGCACGGGCGACCGGCTCGCACGCGTCGGCCTGATAGGTCTCGCCACGTTCTTCGTAGATGGGTGGAACCGTCGGCATGATCGGCAGGTGGTGAATATCTTTCAGCGGCAGATATTGAACGCCTAATCCGGCGACCATCTGTTAAGGTAGTGTAGCGAAACAAGACGCAGATTTCCAGAAAGGCGATATCATGCTCGAAGCTCGTCTGACGCGTCGCGTGGCGATTCAAGCCGGTGCTGCCACCGTTGCAGGTATCCTTGGCGGCGCAGCGATGCCACGCCTTTTGGCACGCGCCGCATCCTTTTCCCCATGGAAGATGCGGCTCTGTTGCTCGTCAATCAACTTCGCTTCGCTTCCGATCGAGGAAGCTGCCGGGCGGATCGCCGCGTTGGGATTCGATGCCATCGACATCTGGTCGGCCCATGCCGGCTGCCCGCATCTGGACGACGTGCAGCAACGACTCGGCGTCCAGGGCCTTGGAGAGCTTCTCAAGAAACACCACCTGAAGCTGTACTCGTTTTCCGTTTACCACGGTGGTTATTCGCGGTACGCCGAATTGCTAGGGAAAACTGGTGGCGGTGTGGCCGTACGCGGTAGTTCCCGACCGTGCGATCCTCGGGAACTTATCCCCACTATGAAACGTTTTCTCGAACAGCTCAAGCCTGAGCTTGAGTTGGCTGAAAAATACAATTCCTATCTGGCCATCGAAAACCATGCCCATGCGCTGCTCGATTCGCTCGACTCATTAAAAGCGTTCGTAGACCTCAACGTTCATCCTCGACTCGGCATCGCCCTGTCGCCGTATCACCTTCAGGCCTTCGGCGGCTCGGTCGAAGAAGCCATCGCCATCTGCGGGAACCAGTTGCTGTTTTTCTATGCTTGGCAGCGCAGTGATGGTATCGCACAGTTGCCCGGCATTGGCCCGACCGACTGCACATCCTGGCTCGCGGCGTTGGCCAAAATCAACTTCCGCTGGCCCGTCACTCCTTTTATGCACCACGAACCGAAACCCGAAACCATGGCCAAGGCGTTAACCCAGTCTTGCGACTACTTGAAGTCGTGTTGCACCAACATCACTCATCCTTCCCACCAAAGGAACCTACCATGAATAGCTCCGCCGCTTCGCGCCCCACCGGTTCGCATCCCAATCGTTCGACGTCCCGCCGCGAGTTCCTCAAGTTATCCGGCAGTGTCGCGGCAACCTCGGCGTTGGCCGGCGTGGCGATTGCCCCATGCCACGCCGCGGAAAACTCAACCATCAAATTGGCTCTGGTCGGCTGCGGCGGCCGTGGAACGGGTGCCGTGGGCAATGCCTTTTCGACCACCGGCGGCCCGGTCAAGCTTCACGCAATGGCCGATCTCTTCAGTCATCGCCTTGAAGGAAGTCTCAAGAGACTTACCACGCAGTTTCCCGACAAGGTCGACGTTCCGGCGGAACGGCAGTTCCTGGGCTTCGACGCCTATCGTCATGCGATCGATTCGCTCAATCCTGGCGACGTTGTGCTGTTGACCACTCACGCAGCCTTTCGTCCCATGATGTTCGAATACGCGGTCGCTAAAGGTATTAATGTTTTCGCCGAAAAGTCATTCGCGGTCGACGGCCCGGCGCTGCGTCGCTGGATGAAGGCCGCCGAGCTTTCGGAACAGAAAAACCTTAAGGTGGGCGTGGGTTTCATGTGGCGCCACTCTAAGGCCCGGCAGGAAGCGATCCAGCGGATCCACGACGGTGCCATCGGCGATCTCCACACGCTACGTATCTACCGAGTCCAGGGGCCGGTTCACTGTCCGCCACGACCGAAAGACGCCAACCCCATCGCGTTCCAGATCCAGCACGCAAGCTCTTTTAATTGGGCATCGTCCGGGATCTTCGTCGACTGGCATTGCCATAACGTCGATGTGGCCTGCTGGACGAAAGGAGCTTGGCCGGTCTCGGCTCGGGGAATGGGCGGACGTTGCTACGCGCAAGCGGGCAGCCAATTCGACCACTACGCGATCGAATATACCTTTGCCGACGGCGCCAAGCTTTTCGCTTTCTCGCGATACATGTCTGGTTGCTGGCAGACCTACTCCGACTATGCTCACGGTTCCCGCGGTTCGGCCGTTATCATGACCAGCTTAGGAGCACCCAAACCGCGAATCTACAAGAGCCAGAACATGGTCAAAGAAGAACTAGCCTGGGAGTATGGCCAGCGCGACTGCAACCCGTACGCCGACGAATGGCAGGTTCTGCTGGATGCCATCCGCCAAGACAAACCGCACAACGAAGCTCGACGGGCCGGCGAAGCCCAAGTGGCCACGTTGATGGGCCGTGTTGCCACGCACACGGGCAAGGAAGTCACCTGGGATCAGATGGTCAACTCAGATTTTCAATTCGTCAAAGACATCGACCATCTCACGTTCGACAGCCCCGTCCCGATTCAAGAAGGCCCCGATGGCATTTATCCACCACCACAGCCGGGCCAGACAATCGAGTGCTAATCGCGCTGTTGATTCAAGTTCAACTTCCCTTTATTGGTTCCCGGTTTGATTGCGAAACACTTCATCGCGTTCCAGCCCGGAAAACCGGGCTCGCGATTCGTCGTCGTAAAGATAACTCCAAACGCCTCTCTCCCTGCCCTTCCTCCAACGACCGAAGGAAAAGGCAAACCATGATCGTTGCGCAACAAAAGAGCCCCGGGGCGCCAATGGCGTCCCGGGGCTCTGAGTTACGTCGCGAAGTTGCCGATCCTTCTCCCCCCTCCTACCTGGGTTTCAATGATTCCGGGAGGTTCCCCTCGGTTGGGATCCGGATGCCGAAGGAGTGACAGCACCCCCGAATCCCCCCAGAAACGTGCGTCTCGACTTAAAACACAATCACCACGTCGGTGCCGAACAGGAACTGTTGGGTAGACGTTCCGCCATCGAAGGCCGGCGTGTCGCCGGGGTTATCCAACGACTGCCAGTCCCAACGAATCTCCGGTCGCCAGGTGATGCACTTTCCTTGCTTGATGTTCATCCCCAGGGTGAGGTTCGTATAGGTACTGGGCGCCGTGGGATTGTCGGCGACGAAGTTGTACGCGGCAACGCCGTCGTCGTCGCGATATACCTCAACTCGTGCTCCGACAGTAACGCAATCGCTGATTTCATACAGCAGGTATTGGGCAATGCCGTAGGCTTCGGCATCCTCGGTCCCGTTGGCCGGGCTCCCCTGCTGGTTGAAGTAATCGTGGTTGACGATATAAGTCAGGCGATCGGTGAGGTGCAGCTCGGCCGACACCGAATACATCAGGCGATCGAGGCTTTCGCCCGGATTCGCGTTGATATTACTCCAAACGGCCCGCTCGTCCTGTTCCGGCCCGAACTCCAGGGCGAAGTAGAGAAACGCGGTTTCCTCGCAGTTGTGCCAGGCGATGTTTCCCACATAGCCCAACTCGTTGTTATTGTCTTCCCACACATCGGACCCACGGTGCAGGCCGTGCGAGGTGGATAGCTGATCGGTCAGATCGTAGCTGAACAGAACGCCCGTGTGGGTGTACGGTGTGGGATCGAAACCGATCGTGTGCGAGTAGAAGAAGTCGTAGGGCGCCAAACCTTCTTCATAACCCACCAGGCCGTACCAGTGGCCGAACTTGGCTCGCAGGCCATTGCCGACCGGCAGGTTGAACTCGACGAACATCTGTGGGATGGCCATCTTGTAGAAGCGGCTGGCGGCGTCGCTGACGATATCGTCGTCGAGTCCCAACGACTGGTAGTAGATGGCGTCGGTACCGTAGATCATATCCACCCGACCACCCACGCTGAAGCGGTCCCGCTCTACTTCTTTCTCCATGAAAAGGTAGAACTGATTCATCTGGTAGTCGTTGGCCCGATAGTTGTATTCTACCGGTCCGTTGAAGCGGTCGACGGGGTTCGCACCGTTTCCGGTAATTCCCTGTTCGAGCCAGCCACCGACGTAGAACCCGGTGCGTTGCGTGAAGCAATCGCCCCAAAGCAGACGATTGAGCACCCCGGTCTTGCCAGGATCGTCTTCGTAGGGATCCTCATATTCCCGATAGCCACGGTAGTTGCCCACCGCGCCATTGGACTCCTCGTCGACATCCAAATCTTCCAGTTCCTCAGCTCGGGGCACTGGCTGATAGGCTGCCCGGAACATGTCACCGTTGGCCTGTCCGATTTGCGGCGGCAACGGCGCTACGGCGCGTTGTGCGTGATGCACCGGCGTATTGAAGGAAGTCTGATACGCCTCGACGGCGGCTGCCTGCGTGGTTTGCGGAGGCAGCGGCGCCACCGCATACCGTCCCGACGTTACCTCTGGCTGATAGGCATTAGCCGTGGCCAGCGGAACAGCAACGGTCAACACCGCAAGCACACTAGAAACACGATGTGACGAAAGAAAGAACAACATATGCGCTCCCTCGCTAATCTCGACTATCCATGCCCAACCATGGCTTCGAAACGTGGCCAACTCGTACAACACCGGGGAGGGAGTGCTTGGCTCGGCGTCCGAGCTGCGGCGTGAAAAGCTGAGCGGAGGCCCCTTGCCCCCACGCCACCTCAACTAGTCACCTTCCCCCCTAAAAGTGTTTTTCGGCCGTCCGCAACACGAACTCAAACAAAACGGTCGCGCGTCGCGGATTGCACGGTCAAAGCCTTACGCCACCCCACTTTAACGCCTGGCCGTCTCAGGCAAAATGAGCTGACTTTTCCGGCGCCGTCCGCCGGTCAGCAGCGGGAAAAATCGTAGCCGTCACCCAAAAAACCAGAAAACCAGAAAATCAACCGCAACGAGCTAAACGGCAACCCCACCGAAATAGCCCCCACAAAAAATCGACCTTTCACCCCCACACGACGAAGTGGCCACACGAAGCCCAGGGGCCGCAACCCCTGAGACGGGGAGCACCCCACGCCACAATCACGCCAAGGCCCCTTTTCAGAAACCGAACGAGTTAGGCCAACAGCTTTAGATCTCGGTCCACTTCCCAGGCACGGGCGCCGGATAACGGCCTTCGGCGTCGGCCTGCACCGGCGCCGGGCTGTCGTAGTCCAAGTCGTCGACGTTGGCGACAAACTGGAAATCAGAGGCCATCGCCTCATCCCAGGTAATCACCTTGCCCGAGTGAACGGCCGCTCGCCCCATGATCGAGGCCAGATTCGCGTAGATCGCCCGTTGGGTCTCGTTGTGCGGCTTGTCGTTGCGAATTGCATCCAGCAGCACTTCCCATTCGTACTGGTGCAGCGGTTTCCGCTCGGGCTTGGCCCGCCAGGTGATGTTGTCTTTGGCAAACCGTTGGTCTTTGTACGTGTGCACATCGCTGCGGTGAATCGGACCGGAAAATTGCGCGGCACACTTCGAACCGTGTACGTAAGTCACGAAATCGTTGAAACAATTCGGCGTGTTGCGATTGTTCACCAAAGCCGTCGTTCCGTCGGGGAACGTGTATTCCATCGCGTAGGCGTGATGGTTTTGACCGCAGTCGTTGCTGTGCGGGTCGCGGCCGCCTGTGCCTTGTACCGAGACGGGCCAGGAATCCTTCAGCCAGCAACACTCGTCGATCTGGTGGATCAACAGCTCGATCATCAGCCCCGAAGTAGACCACAGCATGTGATGCTTGCCGGGATTGCCAACCTGCCAAAGCAGTTCGTTCTTATCGGCCGGCCGAGGCGGCAAACGTCCACCGCTATCAAGGCGGTAAGCTCGAATGTGCTGAATCTGCCCCAGTTCGCCGTCGCGCACCTTCTGGATCAACGCTTGGCGGTTCGGCGAGTGCCGGCACATCAGCCCGGAGGCGATCTTCAGATTCTTCTGCTCAGCCGCTTCTCCGGCGCGAAGCATTCGCTTCAACCCGGCCGGGTCAGGTGCGAACGATTTCTCCATGAACACGTTGATACCCCGTTGCACCGCATAATCGAGATGCACCCGACGGAAAGCGGCGTGGGTGGTCAACAAGGCAACGTCGCCCGGGCGCAGGCAGTCGATCGCCTTGCGGAAGGCATCGAAGCCGATGAACTGCCGCTCGGTGGGAACATCGATTTTGTCGCCGAATCGCTGGCTCAGCGCCTTGTGCGAAGAGGCCAGACGATTGTCGAAGATATCGGCCATGGCCACGAGTTTCACTGGCCCGAAGCAACCGGCTCCTTGCACCTCGGAGGCCCCGATCGCGTTGCCCACCGCCCCGCTACCGCGGCCGCCGCAGCCGATCAGCGCGAGTTGGATCGTGTTGTCTTCGGCGGCATGCACCCGCGGAACGGCCATGGCGGCAATCGCCGTCGCGGCAGCAGCCTTTCCACCCAAGGCCAGGACTTCCCGGCGAGACGTTTTTTCGAACACGTTGGTCGACGATTGATTTTCCCGTTTCATGACGGTTTTCTCCCCTGGGCAAGGAATGCTGGAAGGCTCGCAAGATTCTCGGCCGCTCGCGGTTTGGTGCCAGATTATCGCGCCTGATAAGCGATTTCTTGTACCGCGTGCGCAAGTGTTGGTATTATGTGCGCATGCAACGGAAGATTACCCGCGTTCCCACGCTGCAGCGTGAGAACCAAGCAGAAAAGGGGAGAAATCGACCAGGCACCGACTTTGCTTGCCGACGGGCCAGGAATTATAATGGATGGCTTTCCCGATCAGCATCTCATTTCCACCAGGAGAACATCTATGCCATTGGTCCGTAGGATTGAGACAACTTCATCGAGGTTAGCGACCAACGAGAGCGGCTTCGTGTCTGAGGGCGGCAGCACCAATCGGCTGCGGCCCGGCTGCCTTAGCACTCGACGTTGGACGTTGGCCCTCATGACCGCTCTCATGCTGTTCGGCGGTGTCGCCACGGCTGCCGAGAAATACGAACCCAAATGGGAGTCGCTCAACAGCAGGCCGACGCCGCAGTGGTGGAAGGACGCTAAGTTCGGCATCTTCATTCACTGGGGCGTTTATGCTGTGCCGTCGTGGTCGGTCCGTGGGCAGTATTCCGAGTGGTATTGGAATCGCATCATGCGTGGCGACGCAGACAAGAACCCTTGGCGAAAGTTTCACAACGAGAATTATGGCGCCGATTTCGAGTATTTCGACTTCGCGCCGAAGTTCAAAGCCGAGCTGTACGACCCCGACCAATGGGCGAAGATCTTCGCCGAGTCGGGAGCCAAGTACGTGGTGCTCACCAGCAAACACCACGACGGCTATTGTCTGTGGCCCAACGAAGATGCCAACCGCAGTTGGGGTCGCAAGTGGAACAGTGTTGACATCGGCCCGAATCGCGACCTGTTGGGCGACCTGACCAAGTCGGTCCGCGACGCCGGCCTGAAGATGGGCATCTACTACTCGCTCTACGAGTGGTACAACCCGCTTTGGGTAAGCGACCGGCAACGCTACGTCAAAGAGCACATGTTCCCGCAATTTAAGGACGTCGTTTCGCGTTACAGCCCGGCCGTGATCTTCTCCGACGGCGAGTGGGATCTTTCTTCGACCGATTGGCACAGCGAAGAACTGCTGGCCTGGCTGTTCAACGAGTCGCCCTGTCGCGACGAAGTGGTAATCGACGACCGCTGGGGGCGCAAGGAACGTCACAAGAACGGCGGTTACTACACGACCGAATACGGCGCCGGGCTGCCCAACGCCACGCACCCCTGGGAGGAAAGCCGAGGTCTGGCATTCTCCTATGGCTACAGCCGCACCGAGCAGCTCGAAGACTACCGCACCCGTAAACAGTTAGTCTGGATGCTGGCCGACCTGGTCAGCCGCGGCGGCAACCTGCTATTGGACATCGGCCCCACGGCCGACGGTCGCGTGCCGGTCATCATGCACGATCGACTGGCCGCCATGGGTCGCTGGCTGAAGGTCAACGGCGAGGCCATCTACGGCACGACCACCTACAAGACCACCTGCCAGTGGACCGACGGCGAAATGCCCAAGCTAGGGTTTAAGGACTACCGGCAGAAGTACGAAATCCTCGAACTGGCCGGCATGGCACCCAAAGACGGCATCGCCTGCAAAGAGGCCTTCTTCACCGCCAAGGGCGACACGCTCTACGCGATCCTGCCCGGCTGGCCCGGCGAGACGTTTACGATCAAGGACGTCAAACCGGCGGAGACGACCACGACCGAAAAGATCTCAGTCGAGATGCTGGGCGTCGAGGGCAAGCTGGACTTCAAGTCTATCGACGGCAACCTCGTGGTCACGCTGCCCAAGCTGGCCCCCGACAAACTGCCCTGCGAGCACGCCTGGACGTTGAAGATCACCGGCGTGGTCGACGGCAAGTAGTGTATTTTGGCAAACGCGAAATTCGGGTGCGCATGCCCACGCGAGCAAGGGCATGCGCACCACTTCCCGCGAAGCCTCCCTGTTGGGCCACGACCAACGGCCGCAGCCCACTGTCACTCTAACTCCAACCCCACCAACAACTTCCGCAGCTATTGACGCCGCCGGGTCCATCATTTATATTTGAATGTTTGCGACATGGTGGGTGTAGCTCAGTTGGTTAGAGCGCTGGATTGTGGTTCCAGAAGTCGTGGGTTCAAGTCCCATCTCCCACCCCTTTCTAAGCCGTTTCGTTTCCACGATTTACGACCGCCGCAGCTTCGCCAGCCGTGGCGGTTTTTTCGTCGCTGGTACCCAATGTGGTACCCAAGCCGATTTCCTTCGCCGCCTCCCATAGCACTCTGGCGGTATTCTCCGCATTCCGGCCCACGTAGTATTTCATTGTCGTGGCAATGTCCTCGTGCCGCATCATCTGCATGAGTACCTGAGGCATGACCCTTGCGGCCCACCTCTCCCCAAACGACCGCCGCAGGTCGTGTGCCGAAGCGTATTTGACCACCTCTTTCTCTACCATCCGGGTCTTGCCGTCTACGGTTTCCTCGACTTGCTTCGTCGTGCGGTCCACCACCACCCCAGCCTTCTCTCCGATCAAGGTGATAACCCGCCCCACGTGCTGGCTGGTAATCCGCTCGGTGATGTCTCGCCGAGGAAGGGGCTTGAATACCGGCCCGATTCTCTGATCTTCGGGAACCGCCCGAAGGAACTCAGCGAACTCCGGGGCTACAGGCAGAAGCCGATCCTTGTTGCCCTTTTCCAGGTGGGCCGGAATCCGCAGCATGGGATATTTGCCATCGAAATCCACCCGAAGCTTGTCGTCGCGATCCCAGTACAACTCCTGCGATTCGGCCAACCGCAGGCCACTCCACCACAAGCCCGTCAAGAGGTACTTCCACGATTCGACGACGGCCGGGTCAGGAGGATCAGGGTTAGGCTTATTCCTCGTCCTCCGCGTTGACGTCAACACGTCGGCCACCCTGTCCAGCATCCGCTCGAACTCTTCGGTGGTGATCGGTCGGCCTTTCATCGCCTTCCCCTTGGCTCTGTGCGGCATGTGGATCTTGGGCGGCTTCACCAGCATTCCTACGCCGTGAGCCCACCGCAGGGCCGCGCCCAGGTGGCGAAGGTGAGAGGCGACTGTTGCCTCTCTACGTCCCCTCTCCCTTAGCTTCGCCTGGAAATGGCTCACACGGGCCGCCGTAACGTCTCGCAGCATTCTTGGTGAAACGATCCTCTCGAACAAATCCAAGGCCACCGTAGCCCGCTCAACGGTCGCAGGGGCTAAGCCTGCAAGGTGTTCGGACGCATACTGCTCACGGAATACCTCCCATGTTGTCTTGCTCGGAGCTTGATACCTTCCTTCGTTCAGGTCGTGCTCCCATTGGTGGGCGTACCTTTCGGCCTCCTTCCGGCTGGCCGTCCTGGCGCTGCGTTTGACGTGCTTTCCCGTTACGGGGTCACGGAACCGAAGCGTCAGGTTTTTCCGGTCCTTCTCCTGAATGACGTGAACTCGAATTACGTCCATAATGTGTTTTCTCCCTCTCGGGTCTGGATATTGCACCCAAGGCAACACACCTCGGGTCTGCCCACATGGTCCACCACAAGGCAAGAGGTTGGCCACAAAATGTCGACACTGGCCGAAGGTGTTTTCACACCCTGTAATCAGACCGAAGCTCCCCCAGCGAACTCCCCGGCCGTCCGACCTCGCCATGATAGCGAAGCCGGAAGCCGCCAGACGGCCGAACGGTACTCAGTTACCCTCGGCCTGGAGTTTTTTCTCCGCTACGTAGGCTCGCCGCACCCGGCTCCTGCTCCACAGCCTCTTGCCACTGTCCCGGGCGTGCGGCTTGCGGCGCTCTTCTTCTGCCAGCAAATACTCCATGGCGTCAGCAACCACGTTCCAGGTGCAGTTGCATTCGTCCCGGTAGAAAACGATTGTGGCCATGTCGGATCGTTGCCGCTGGTCCCTGGCTAGCTTCCAGCGTTTCTTGCCTTCCTCAACAGTGGGCGCAGGAATGCCCTCGATGAGTTTCGGATGGCGGTCGTTCGGCATGTTCGATCTCCGTCTCGGGTTGACGGAGGCCAATGTAGCAGACCACCAGAAGAATCGACGTCACAGAAAAGTCACAATCTTTGTGACTTTCGGCGGAGAGGTTAGGAAGGGGTGATTTCTCGGTAGATTCGTCCGCCTTTGGCTTTCAGCTTCCAGGGAACGCCGTGTTCAACGAACCAGTTGTTCACCCGGTTCTGAGTCGAGCGAACCTTGCTTTCGTCCCAGTTTTCACCCCAGACGTTTGTACCCACCTCATCAACCGGAACGCCACCGATCTCGTCATCCCAGCCGCTTTCCCGCAGGGCCCTTGCAAAGAGCCAAGTCGTGTACGGCATCTGATAGCCTTTGCCATGCCAGTAGAATATTCCTTCCTCATCGCCCGGGCCGTCCTGCTTGTCGACAACGCTGGGCGTCGAGCACGTCACCGAGACTCCTCGCAAGTCGAGATAGTCCGCGATGAACTCAGCCAGTTCTGCACGGTGCTTCGACTTGGTGCGTAGCGTATTTCCATCCACAATAAATCGTAGGCTACCGCAACACACCTCAATCAGAGCATCCTTCTGGCGGTCGTCCAGTTCCTTGATGCACAGCACCCACGCCGACGCGAAAGCCGTATGGCCAGCCAGAACTGGCTGCCTCCAGTACTGTTTGCACTCTGGGCGAAAGAGCGACCTGGGACCGTGCCAGTCAGAGGTGTGCTCATCGACGAAGGTTTCCACCGCAGAAGCCGCTTGTTCATCAGCGGCGTTGGAGTGGAGTAAGTACAGCAGATCGCGAAGGCAATCGTCCAGGTCGAAGAGCGCAACAGCGTTTTCCATGATGCTCAGTCCTTTCCCCAGGCCGACAGGTGGACGCCGCGAGGACTGAGCTTTCCGCGACGTCGCACCCGTCACTTGAGTGCTGGCCGGCACTCACCCAGGACTGCTTCGATCATACCACGTGCCCCCAAAATTTCCAGCCGGTGCGTGAGATCCAATGGCTTCTCGGCAGTTGCCGCGTTATCAGTTGCCAGTTGGCGGTTGGTCTTGCGGTGGTTTTCTCAGGGTGACCGCCGCATCAACGGCACTTTTCACGACATCTAGGCCAGTTGACGAAAGACGCCAGTAGTGATTGCGATGAGCAGGTTCGATCCATTTTCTGTCCCGCAACTCCCTAAGAGCGCGCTGATAGGCTCCGCGGAACGAACCATGCCGCGTGTAGAGAGTCAAGGACAATCCTTTAGTTGGACTGCTCACCAGTGCGAGGAGAAGACGAAACCGGAAGTGGTCGTCGAACAGGTCCGAAACTTCGTCTTTCCGTGTTTCATCGCCGGGTACCGCGTCATGGATTACCTTCTTATCCGCTGGGCTAATGAAACGCGCAATCTCTTTCCCACCATAGGAAATGACCTCCAATCTATCGGCGAGTGTCTGCATGACTTCACCGATCCTGACGCGGAAAAGATACATTAGAATCAGCAGGACCAACGGCCATCCGGCTACCTTCAACAGACTAGTAACTCGCTCCGCAAAAACCTGACTTACGAGAAACAAGGTAGCTACTACGACAAAGAACACCGTCCAGAAGAATGGAGCGCCCACACTCCAGCACCATACCAACCATTTCGGCAGCCCCCCATCGTTCCCGTCATCATTTTGTGCTGACATCGTTTCACCTTTCCAGTTTCTCATTTCGTTCGGTCCCCAAACACCCAACGACAAAAGGCGATATCATCACCCACCACAGATCCCACACGGTTTTCCTTCGTCAGCCCTGCACGGTCGACCGTTCTTCGTGTTGTGGTAGTACCGGCATCCGCGGTTGTGCCGCACCCAACTCTTTGTGTTCAGCCAGTGGGTTAGCTCTTCGTTCCGTTCGTTATTCGTTGTGACCACAGGGGCCGGGGCCGTCTGCTCCGGCTTTCTATGTCGCCACTCCCACGGTGGCATCGGACTGTCGCTCGCCCAAAGCCCACGGCGGGCCTGTCTAGCTTCCTGCTCGGCATTCGCCAGGACAGTGGAGTTTGAATACTGCTGGTAATTCCATGCCGCCCCTTGCTTCACCAGTTCCGTGTTAATGCACCGCCCATCCGAATAGACGATCCCCAAGAGCCGGCCGTACTTGTCTTGGCCCATGGGAGTGATCGACACCGTCTTGCCGGACACCATTTCGGCTAATGCCCATTTCGCCCGGTCACCGTAGAGTTGGTTGTGCTCGGGAGCGTCGATGCAGGCCAAGCGGACATTGTAGGTCTGCGTGCCGACCACCACTGCGGCGTCGTCTCCGTCCGGAATTCCCCAGTCGCCACGCCTCCCCCGAAAAAAACAGAAACCCCAGAGCCACCCACCGTTGGCGACCCTGGGGATATTTCGTTCGGCCGTGGCCAGTGGAAGAATTTCCACTGAGATCCAGCCAGAGCCGCTATCCTTCGGCGTTCGCTACCAGTGCCGCACGTTCGCGCACCCGCTCGGCCAAGTCGTCGTACAGCCGAGCAATGCGGTTCAGTTCATCGGCCAGTTGTTCCTCCAGCGGTTCCTCGCACGAGTCGTTCAGCGTGACATGATAGCAGTCTGCCACGTCGCGGTTGGCATCGCAGTCGAACGACGGGTAGCCGCTGTAGAGATGGCCACGGGTTCCCGGCACCTCAGGGCCGTCTTCCCATTTCACGAGGCACGTGTCGCCTCCGTAGGTCACGTCGATCACGCCGTCCGTCATCCCGGTCAGTTCGCGTGCCTTCTCCCGCTTCTGCTCCCGCAGGTCACGCTCCACCGTGGCCACCGCTGCATCCGTGCCGTTCGTTTCCCGTAGTTCTTCGCTCATGGTCGTTACTCCTTCGCTCGGATTGTTGCGCCCGGAACAACGTGTTTCGGGTCTGCTCGAATGATCGACCGCAAGGCAAGGGGTTGACCATGAAATGCCGAGTTTGGCCGCAGGGGTTTTTGCACTTAGTCACCAAACCGAAGCCCACCCATCGAACTCCCCGGACGTCCGACCTCGTAGGGATCGGAAAGCTAGAAGCCGCCAGACGCACCCAATGGGTACGTGACCGCGCGAAGCTCCCTCGCTAGTACCCCAACTCCTCCCGAAGAGCCTCCTCACCCACGTTGCTGGCTCTGGTGGGGATTTCCCCATGTCACCCCGTCCGGTGGTCGGCACGTGGAAGAAATTCCACCTGCCCCACTCCATCCCCGGTTTCCGGCGTCCGACGGCGTTTCCCGCTACCCGACCACGAAAGCGACCGCCCAGATTGCGCCGCGTTGCGTTCGGGCGTCAGTGGTCGACGTCGGATACCTTTCCTGCCCCCGGCCGTCACGGGGCGTTCTGGGCGACTGACGTTGTATTCCTAATTGTCGTCCTCATCTGGATTCAGCACCACGCGACAGAAGCACAAGATTCGTTGTGTGCGGGCGTGGGAGTCGTCCCACGCACCGGTGTAGTCCGGGCCGTTAAAACGCTCTCTGGAATGAAAGCAGGCGTGTCCCGTCGGCAGATCGACATGAAGCGTATGCGGCGCGTATGATTCGTTCGGGTCGCCAAGTCGCCAGCCCCACGCCAGCCCGTGGTTGGTCGCCTCCAAGACGTCACACAACCGCCTCAGCGCCTCGCCCTTCTGCAAAAGCGATATCTCGGTGTAATTCGCACTGAGTCGCTTCCCGCGCAGGTGTCGACGCTGCCGGATATACTCCGCCGTTTTTTGGAGACGAAAAAGTTCTGCCGCTACCCTTCCTCGGTCCCCCGTGCTCTCAAGGGCGCGAAGTAGCTTCCTGGTTGCCACACCGTCCGAGCCATGAAATGCCGTCGCCAGCATCGCGTTAAGGTTGCGACGAACCGTTGTTAGTTGCTCCATGCTACCGCCCCTTTGACTTGAAAGTCTTGGCACCAAAATGAGACAGCCATGTGAACGCCAGCATACCACCTCGCTACAACGGGCGAATCCCCCTGATCCAGGGAGACATGTTTATGGATCGTGTAAAAACCCCGCGCCTGCCGATAGAGCGGTGGACGCGGAGATTAGTGGCTTCGTGTTACGATTACGCAATCGATAACACCCACTGTCGCACCAGACACGAATCGTCGCGCGGAAGGTAGGCGCGTACTTCACGGCCGCAACGTGGATTCGGCAGCGCGGCGATGTAACGACAAAATGTCGCGGCCTCGCGCCGACGAGGCCCCTAGCTCACGATCCCAAGTGTCTCGTGAGAGTACGTTTGCCAGCGGCCAGTGCTGAATCAACGCTCCACACCCGAAAATGTTCCGCCGGTCTCTTCTTGCTTCACCTCAGAGGTCTTCCTCCGGACTATTCTCTGAAGCAATCCGTGCTGCCTCACGGGAGTACGATTCGGCCAAGTCTCTGAGCATAGAAGCCAAACGATGAAACCCGTGACTTTCGGCCTCATCTGCCTGCCGTGTGTACTTCGCCTCTAATTCCCTCTCTGGCTTTCCCGTCGGATCTACCCAATGGCCACCACGCGAGTTGTAAGCCCCGATGTAATAGCCACGTCGCATCTGTTTCGCATCTTCGGCATTTAGGATTTCGGCAACGGCCTCATGAATCCCGAACCCTTTTGGATTTGGCGGTGCGTAGACGAGGACTCCGCCAATCTGAGATAGTGCAAATTCAAGGTGGCCAGACCTCTTACATTCTGACTTGACAGTATCGAGCCACGATTGAAGGAGTTCCGGTGACAACTCGCCACCGGGCAAAAGTCCTGGTGGCGTTCTCCATTTATGCAGCAGTCGCAATGCGCATCTGGCAATGTCCTTTTCTCGTTTAGTTGTCTCCTTGTGAACAACATCTTCATTATTTGAGCGGTAGATAGCCCGAATGATTTCGCAGAAAAATTGCGGATCGGAGGCGAGTCGTTGTTCCAATATCTTTGGCGAAGCCTGCCGATTTCTATTTAAAAGTGACAAGTAGGCCCACTCGATTTCGGAGAGAACCTCCAAGTCCGAGTGCGAATCGTTCTGCAAAGCTTTAATGAGATGGATGGCGTGACGGACATTCATAGTGTCTAGCGATTTTTTCAAAGACGCCGCACAGAGCAATGCCTTCACAGTCCGCTCACGTTCGAACACATTCTCCTTACGAAGGGCTGCCGAAAGGCAGTCTATTGCAGCATTCGGTCTATCGTACTGCAACAACTTGTCGACAGCGGTGCCTATCTCGCGGCCGGATAAAAACGGTTGTGCCGCAACCTTTCCCCAATATTCCGATTCTTGTTGCCCTAAGAGACTACTGACAAGTTCCCATGTTTCAGGCACAAATGGCAAGCACCTTAAGAAATGTCCTTTCTGGCTTACCGACCATTGGGACATATCTATCTGGTTGACCCATGACCATCCGTAGGTTCGATGCCGCGCCCCGATGAAGCCAGCCACAAACTGTGCCATCTTTTGGTCTTTGTCGGATAGCAGGCATGGAAGAATCGCCATCTCGTCCTCGTCATTGGCAATTGCATCAAACTCAACCCCAACGTAGTAAGGCATGTCCACACTGCGCGCAAACCGAGCCACCAATTTGTGGCCTCCAGATTCATGGATGTCTCTAATTGCATCCTGTCGATGTTCCTTCAGCCTCTTCTCGTGTTCCTCCCAACTTCCGGTTTCTTCGTATGAATCAAAATCGTCGCTGCTGAAAAAACGGTAGTTGAGATTGAGCAAATCCTTGGGAGCGAGAAATTTGATCGCTTCTTCGATCTTCTTAGTAATAGCCGCACCCAGAGACCAATCCGCATCTGAATGGTGCCGATACCTAACCATGACCCGTGTCAGTGCAGACCAAAGGTGAGTACGATCGTCTTTCGACAATTCAGTGATTTCACCAGAACGTAGATGTGCCAACAGGTTTTCTTGAGCCGCTGGTGGTAAGGTATCCATCAACGATACCAACTTGACGAGTCGAGCGACGTTCCCGGCGGCCATTTCTACGGCCTGATTTGCACAGAATGAAACCTGATCCCAATATTCTTCACGAGAAATGTCTTTCCCTTGGTTTTTTGGAATCGTCTGCCGCCATATAGGTTTGTGTGTACCGAAAGATGTTTCACATTGGTCCGGCAGCAGACTTAATAGAACTGGCCAAGCAGTGTCTGGTGTCTCTTTCCTGAGGATATGGATCGCGTTTTTTCGCTTCTCAATATTGGCGGTCGTCTGAGGAAGCCAGGGCAACAATATTTGAGTAAGTGAATCGGCTGGCCGGTTTGACGTGCTGTATTCAGAAGCAACATCGTTTAGTCTTCCGAGAACAGCTACCGCGGCACAGAGATGCTCCTGGTCCCACGCCAGTGACTCCAATGCCCGTAGTAAACCGGCCGAGTGGTCTCCTCCGGTGATTCCATTGCCTTCCTGAGAAAAAAGGATGTTCATGGGGCAAGGAGTACGTTGTAGCGAGTCCTCCACAGCATCAAGAAAACCCTTTGGATCTGCTTCCGCAAGAATCGGAAGCAGATCACCCAAACTTCCCCACCTCACCCAACCCGCATTTCCTAGGAGTTCTCTGACAACAAGGATGGCAGTATTCTCTGATTTATTCGGCGAACAGTTTGACAGTGCGGTTGACTCAATAGCCAGGAGCGCCAAAGTATCACTCAGCCCCTTTCTCAGGGTGTCAGAATACGTCAAACCTCCCTCGTCGAACCACGACGCGATTTTTTCATCGGGGGCGAGTTCCAAGGTTGAATCATGCTCAGAAAGAACGGAAACAGCAATCTGTCGAAATCCATCTATGTCGGCGTCGAATATCCGTTGCCCCAGCTTTCGCCATAGTTCTCTCTTGTCCTTAGTTTTCCAAACTCCATTTCGAAGAGCTAGCGGGCTTCCTGGTTCTTGAAGCAGTTCCCGAATCCCAATGATCCACTGGGAAAATGACCCTTCATCGACCAATTGTTCGGCGGCATTCCTGTCGCTCTCCTTGTTTTCGTCCCAGCCGCCCAAGAGATTCGCTATTGCGAGTGATCGGGCATATTGGCTCCGATTCCAATCGGCAGCGATAGGGGACGGAGGCGTTTGAGACAAAGTAGATGGCCTTGTTGTCACGACCTTTTGCTGGAAGTACTCGCGCAAGTCCTGAGAAAGCGCTTCAGCGGTGACAACTCCGGAATTCTGATTTGCCGTCTGCACTTCATCAACAACACAAGCCCAAATGGCCTTTGCATCGCCCGCAGTTTTTTGACAAATCAATGAGTGGAGTAGAGAATGTATTACACCAGATTGAACATCCAGATCATAACCAAGCAGATGATAACTCTTAAGAAATTTCCAGAGTTCTTCCTCAGTCAAGGCATTACCACTATTGGCAATTTTGAGCTGTCCTTGAAACGCCTTGAGTTTCTTTTTTTTGGTCTTGCTGCTAAATTTGGCCTGCAAAACCTTGCTGACGAAATCCTCGGCGTCTTCTGAGTTTCTGGCCCATTCAAGGATAGTGCGGACCTCCATGTCTGTCCGGTTCAGCGGTCCAGTTACAAGGGCAATGGAATCATTCGGAGCCTTGAAGACTTCTGGATCATTGAAATCGTTCCACGCATCTTGGATAACTTCACGGAAAGTATTATCTGTTTCGGTGATGTTAATGGAGTGCTTGGCTTGGACAAGCAGTTTCGCCTCCTCCATACCATTTGGATTTTGCCGGAAAACGATTAGGTCGTCGGTGTCAAAGCCTGCATAATGTCCCTGGAGTTTCAGTTTTTTGATTGGCCATAGGGGGCGACACGGGGCGAAACCTCCCGTCAACAACAGTACCGTGAAAGCGGCCTGAACACGAGTTTCGAAATTCCCCCCTCCTCCGCCCGTTGAAAAGGGACTACTAAGCTGTTTGGCCTTGAGGTTCATTCCCACTCCATGGCTTATAAGGAGATTCCCCCCTGAGAAGCCATCTACTTGTGTGAGGACTTACGGGGATAAACAGTTGGCGATACGCTGTGGAGGTCATTCCACAGCCTCCCAAGGAACTAAAATATAAGCCTCGATTTCTACCAGCACGTTTCCCGAGATCCCTCAAGGGTTCACGTGGAACATTCACCTCGTTGAAACCGAAAGCCTGATTCTTTGCCGTCATTGTGAGGTATTTCCTGGCATTGACCAAGTAGGGGCATGAATCCATGGGGGCTCTCGTGTGGATTGGATTCTTCGGGAAACCTAAAACCTTTTATTCTTCGGAACCAGAGGGTGGAGTTGGAAGCAGAAAAGATCGACGGCATAGCCGCCAACCTCAACGGCGAATTCCCCCAGAAACACGCCGTACACGTCCGACCCGTCGGTGACCGCTTCCAACTCATTTCCGGTCACCACCGTACACGAGCAGCCGTAAAACGCGGTCTGGAGCGGGTCTGGGCGTGGGTCGAAGAATTGGACGACGAGACGGCCTTCATGGAGTTGGCACTATCCAACAATCAAGGGGAGCTTTCGCCGTTGGAGATCGGGTTGCACGCATTGAAGGCCGTGCCGACCGGAAAACGTGGCCGGGGCAACAAAGGCGACGGATTGAAAGCCTACGCCGCAAAACTGGGAAAGGGACACAGCACAGTCAGCGAGTATCGCTCGGCTGCCGAAGTGCTCGAACACGTAAAAGATTCGCTTGAGCGAACATTTTTCCTCGACAAGGCAAAGCACCTTGCCGCAATCCACAAGCTCCCCCAACCCGCTTGGCAACCGGCCTGCGAACACCTTGCCGCACACCCCGACCTATCGGCCAAGGACGTAGCCGGCCGCGTGGACGAAGTCAACCGCTTCCTGGAAGACGTGCCGCAGACCGAACACGCACGCAAGTATCTTTGCGAGGACGGGGCAGCGGCGCTCTCCTGGTTGATTTGTATGGCTCGCGACTTGCCGGCTGGCTTACTGATCGCGCCCTTCGCTCGCAGATCGCCCACCAGCGTGTGGGCTCTCGTCTGCGACACCCCCAGGTGTTTCGCAATCTCCGTGATAGTCGGCCAATATCCAACGCTCGACGCATGATTCAGCAGGAACTCCAGAGCCTCCGCTTGTCTCGGTGTCAGTTCGTTGCTTTCGCTTTGACTTCTTTTCATCAGGGACCTCGTCTTTGAGTGGAAGCACCTCGGCTATTGCCAGCGCGAATTTCCTGAACCGCGCCATGGTCTCCTCGTCGTCGCTGTATCTGATCTCCACGGTTATCGGGCACGTAAAAACCTTTACCATGTCTGCCTCGCCTTCGAGATTGGTTGACCGGACGAATAGGCCCCGCTTCTACTCCAGAATGTGCGACCGCGCGGGACCACTGGAGAAATGCACCAGTCACACGTTCACTGGTAATTCTTCCAGTGCGGCAAGAAGGCTATCTGGGGAATTCCCCAGATGCGGGCCGGGTCAGGTGGGGAATTCCCCACGTCCCGGCAGATGGCTCACTTGAAACCGTTTCAAGCCAGGTGCGGAATTTCCGCACCTGCGCATCTGTCCGCCGTTGGTGGGGTCGGAGACTTTTTGGGTTAAAAATCCGGAGGGAGGAAGGTAACAGTAATCGTGCCGGCAGTGGGACCACCCACCCCGGGTACCCGGGGCTGGTCGGTTACGCCGACGATTTCTTTTCAGTTGTCGTGCCCCGCTGTAGCGGCTTGACTGGACACGTACGAAAACGGGACATGTCCGGTTTTCGATTCGGCTGGCAAACTCAGAATGGTACCCGGAGCGGTACCTAATCGCTGCCTTCCCCGGGCTGGGCAGACTCAGACGCCTGCCCGAAGCCCCGAGGAACACCAGTGTTTAGACACTCTTTGGATGCAGGATAAACACCCCTAGACGATTGTGGTTCCAGAAGTCGTGGGTTCAAGTCCCATCTCCCACCCCTTTCGATTGACCCTACGCTTGGCGGGCCGGTGGCTCGCCAAGCGTTTTTTGTCGGGGAGGGATATTGTGGGCGCCAGTCCCCCAAACCGTCATTTTGAAGCACCTCGCCGTCGTCTCTCGTTCCACCAGTTGTGAAAATCAGGATTCACTGTCTGGAAATCGTCGAGAACAAGCGGCGGAGGGTTTGCTGCCGCCCATCGTGTTTCGACCAATCCGGCCATGTCAAGGACCTGATATTCCTGCACATAAAACGGGTCGTTTGACTCAGCAAGATTCAGCCAAGTCCCGAGGTGGTTCCAGTTGTCGAAAGCATAGGCAAGGGTATAGATAAGAGTCATTTGTTGCTGGCTACTGTCAAATATACTACTTGATATGGTATTCTTGTCGCCCGCCTTGAGCTCCGACTCTAAGTATTCCTCCGCGGCATCGCCGAACTGTCGGATTAGATCCACCGGATAGGGTTCGTAACGACAGCCCCAGCCCCTTCCACCGGATGCTCGAATTTCCTACACAAGTACGGGGATGGCCTCTTCCCCACAAGCGATGAGATCTTGTGCATGTTCCTCCTGCTTTGCAGGATCGCGGGACTCCCGACCGTGATACCTCAGGAGCCGCAAGTGATAATGCGCGCGGTCTTCGAAGGGAGCCGCAATTGGCAGAACCTCGGAAAGAAAAACCCAAAACCAGAGACCGCCTGCCCCAAGCAAACCGACTATGGCAGCAGTCATGATGATACGCCAGTGGTACCGCTTTTCCTTGGCCATGCCAGCTTCACCTCTGCCAATCCAGTGACGACTCAGCATGACGCAAACACCCCCCTCCCAAGACCCACACGCCATGTCGATGGCTTGCCACTACGGCACCCGCTCGATCTTCACCTTCAACTCTCCCGCGTTGTCAACCAGTTCGGCCGGAGAGTCGTTGATCTTTAGGTACAGCGTACCCGTGTGGTGGGGCGTCAGCCGGATGCCCTGGCCGATGGGAACCGGGTGTAAAAGGGCCGAGGCACTGTTCGTTGGTTTCTCGGGCTTCACGGCGCCGAGGAGCATTCCCAACGGGCGGCCGCGGTAGTAGCGGATCGACACGCCGCCCGGCTCGCACCACCAAATCTGCGGCCGGTCGGCCACCTGGTAACGCCCGGCGGCGCGGATCAGGTACTTCACGTCGGCCTGCAACTGCACGCCGGATGATTGCCACCCTCGATCGGCAGCAATAGAAACGATGCGACCGGTCGGCGGCAGCGGTTCGCCCGGTCGGAAGTCGATGGCGTTGCGCTCGATGTCGTGGCCGTAGTTCAAATCGTCGACAAACACCTGCCACTCTTCGCGCAAGTGGTCGAGATCATCGGCAAAAACTTCGACGAAGCGGTCGTTGAAATCGGGTTTCAACACGTGGCGATAAAGCTGACGAAAGCGGTCGCGGTAGCGAGGATGACGATCGAGCAAAATGGCCGCCGCCCAACACCAGGCGTAGGGTTCGGTGTTGCGATGAGCACGCCAGGAGTAGCCCAGTACGTCGTCGAACCGTTTCCCGCGCCGCTCGGCCATGGCGTCTCGGACGATCTTGATCCGTCCCCAATGCGGCGACGCTTCTTTATTGGCCGGCACTTCGCGTAAGGTTAACCGGCCGTCTTGCCAGGTGTGGGTGCCGAAAAGTTCGGCCGTTCCTTCCATGTACCACGGCGGTCCGCAAGCGCCCAGCAGCGTATTCATAAACCCATGGGTACCTTCGTGGATCAGCAGGTGCCGGCGATAGAACGGGCTGGGCTGTTCGAAGAGCCAGAACTCGTAGTTGCGGGCGTAGCCGTGAGGAAACGTTGGAAGGTCCTCGGGCAACAGGCCGGTGCGCTGAAAAAGGGCCTTGTCGTTGATCAGAAAACCGGTCATCCGCCAGTCGGCGTGGCGAACCGGGTCGACGCCAAAATAGGCACACCATTGTAAAAACGCTTGATCAAAAACGGCCGGTAGCTCGTCGACGTCGGGCGCCGACGGCAGATCGGTGTAAAGCGTCAGGTGCTTACCCTGAAGCTTGCGAATGCCGGCGGCGACGACTTTGGCGTCGTCGACCTGCATCCGCGGCAGATTGTCCAGAAAGCGGTCGAGCGAGTCAGGCGGACGGTTGGCGTCGGCCGAGTCGCGAAAATCGAGCGACTGGGCGTTGGCCCGGGCGGCGACGATCGCGAGCCCTACAAGCAGCGCAATCACCCCATAGCCCCACGCTTTGTGGTAATTGAAGCGTCTTACGAGCAGTGCTCGGCACGGACGCCTGACGCCCGGATCGACGACCCAACCGATTGTTTGCCCGGCCCCAGGGGTTGCAACCCCTGGGCTTGGCGCCGCTGCACATTCAGCGTGATGTTCAAAAACACTCTGCAAAACGCGATTTCTCCTCTCCGCCATCGCCGTCCCGCTGCTACGCAGTCCCCCGTTATCGAAGGCAAATGCCGGGACACCGTCGGTTTTCTTGGGAGTCGGCACACGATACTGCTTGCCGCCGCCGCGTAAACTCCTTACGCTTTATTGTACGCTGCCCGCGGGTGCCTTGTGTACCCCCGGCTCGAATCGACGTTTCTAACCCGTAGACGAAGGAGGTGTGACCATGCCCGCGGCACCCGATGTAGAAATCCTCACTTTCGATTGCTACGGAACGTTGATCGACTGGGAGTCGGGCATTCGTGCTGTGCTCGGGGCCCTTCGCGAGACGCACGTGTTGACCGCCACCGTGGATCAGTTGCTCACCGAGTGGGAAGCCATCCAATTCGAGATGCTCGCCGGGCCGTGGCGTAAATACCGCGAAATCCTTCACGACAGCCTGGCCGAAACCTTTCGCCGCCAGGGCATCGCGCTTACAGAGTTCGAGGCCGACGCGTTGGGCAACCACATCGGCAGTTGGCCCCCGTTTGCCGACACGTCCGACGCCCTTGCCCGACTGCGGAAGAAGTATCGGCTAGGAATTCTCTCGAACATCGACGACATCCTGCTCACGCAAAGCATTGCCCAAATGCGGGTGAAGTTCGACGTACTGGTCACGGCCGAACAGGTACAGAGCTACAAGCCGCGTACGGCCCATTTCGAAGAAGCCCTGCGACGATTCGACCGGCCGGCCGATCGGTTCCTGCATTGCGCGTTCGGGTTTAAGTACGATCAGCGACCGGCCCTGTCGTTGGGCATGAAGACGGCTTGGGTGAAACGCCCGGGGTGGATCCGCGACGACGAGGCCGAGCCGACCTACGAAGTGCCTTCTCTCGCAGCACTGGCCGAACTGCTGGGAGTTTAACAGCGTGGTTTGATAACTTCCTCCCCTCGTCCCTCTGGGGAGAGGGACCGGGGGTGAGGGGCTGCATGCTCGCGCGGTCCCGGGAGTTGCAGCCCCCGGGCTTGTCGTGACGTGGTCGCGCGATTGACAAGGCGTTCAACGTTGCGTTAGCTCGTCGTATTGGATCATCGCGCTGACGGCGTGTTGTATGTAGTCGATGCGAATCTCGCCCGAGCGTTCGTTGGCGAAATGAAAACTGCCGTCCGGCTTGAGCGTCAACGATTCTCGCGGCATGCCGCCGCGATAGGGTCCCGTGCGGATTTGGGAGTGTTCGAGAAACGTGATGCCGCGGTCTACGGCCGTTCGGATTTGCTGGCGCAGGGCGACCTGCTCCTCGGGCAAAAAGGTCAGCGCGGCGGTCAACCCTTCCAACCGCGTCGCCGTGGGACAGGTGCGGCTGTCAGGCGTCAGACAGCCTTCGGCTTCGAAGTGGGTCGCGTAGCGAGGACGATAGGTTAACATGCTTTCGCAGATCTGTACGGCATGTCGCAACGTGGCCTGCCGCTGCGGGGGCGAAAGCGTTTCGGGTGCCTGGGCAAGCAATCGGGCCGTGGCCAACAGGATCCAGTGATCGGGCTCGACAGTGATCCTATCGCGACGGCTTCGGGCCAGGTACAACAACGTCTTGGCGGCCGTTTCGCGCCAGATGGGCGACGGATCGCGTTCGTCGAGCATCAACAACCCCAGCGCGGCTTCGCCCGGGTAATAGAGCGACTCCCAACGACCGTCGCGCCCGCCGTGTTCCGGTATGTACTTGGAGTAGAAACTGCCGTCGTCGCGCTGCATGGAAACGAGAAACCGTCCCAACGCGCGAAGTTGCTCAAGTGGCGTAGCACCGGGCGCAAACCGCTCGACACTCATCAGAGCAACCAACCCCAAGCCGGTGCCGCCCAGCTTGGCGCAAGCCGGATCGTCCGAACCGTTGATCTCCGGATACGACCAAATGGCCAGCAACCCGGCTTCATTGGGCACCGGCTGCAACGACGTGCGTTTCATCCACTCTGCGGCACGCAACATTACGTCGCGCACGGCCGGGTTGGGGTGACAGCGGTCGATCATCCCCAGAGCGTAAATCGTGCCGGCGTGGCGAAGGATATTGTACTTCGGCTTAGGCGTTACCTGCGGATCGAGATTCACGCGATACACGAATCGGCCGTCGGGCTCGCAAACGCCGACGAGAAATTCACCGCTGGCAATAATCGCCTGGTGCAACGCTTCCGGCGAACCAACACAGGCCAACGTCACCGGCTCCCGGCTTGCCTGCAACCTCGCGTCGGGGGCAAGGTAGGTTACGGGAACGACGTCGGAAGAATTTTTCGAGTTCGGGTTGGGAATGTCAGACTTCGGATTGGGAACCCGTGATTCGGGCGAGGCGAACGGCGAGCCAAGCGTATCGTGCGATGGGGCCTGCTGCGAACTAGGAAACCACGGCTCGGATGACAATGCGACGAAATCCGCCCGAGGAGGTGCTGGCCGTTCGGCCGTGGGTGGCGAGTGTTCTACCACGATCGGTGCGACGGCCGGCGGTTGGGATGCGGAGTCGGTCGCCCGATTGCAGCCGGTCGCCACGGCCAGTGCTGCAATCGCTGCCGGTAAGAACGTTTTCGCCACGAGCCGGAGACCATCCATGTCGTCCACCCTTTTTTGAAGCATCCTGAGCGAGACGCCGCTCAGCAACGGCGCATACCTTCCCACGATTCGCGCGAAAGATAGCGACCCTCGGAAGGCAAGTAAAGGGCAGAATCGAGTAGGCGGGTAGGCTACGCTTCAGCATGGCGTGGCTGGGGCCGCAGGGGACAGAGATCAGGGGCTGGCGTAAAAGACTTGCACGGGCCCCTGCTCTGACTTTTTTCGAAAAATCGAGACGTTCGGCTTCGCGAGCACGGATTCTGCCGCTGCCAATAAACAGCCTCTTTCGCTCAAGGTGGGTCGCCAAGCCGGAGCTTGGGAACCAGGAGCATGCAAATGCGCTACGAAACGAGAGGACAGTATCAGCCGTGCCGAAGCATAGCCTACGGGCCTCGCACCTAATTCCTCGTCTCTAGCCCCTCCTCTACAACGACAGCACGAACTCGACCAGATCGTTGAGTTGCTCGTCGGTGAGGCCTTCGACGTCGCCGCCGAGTTTGCCGTGCTTGCCTTGCGTGAAGACTTCCTTCATCGTCGTGTACTGGCCGTCGTGCATGTAAGGCGCCGTTCGCCAGCATTCGACCAGCGTCGGCGTGTCGAACGTGTCGCGGCGGTCGAATTGGCCGCGGCTGTGGACGTTGTGCATCTTCATGTCGGTGTACAGCGGCTCCGGATGACACTTCACGCAGTTAAGCTTTTCCGAGTGGAAAAGTTGTTTGCCCCGTTCAGCCGCGGCGCTAAGCTTGCCGTCGACCAAGTAAGGACTGGGCACCGGCTGAAGCGATTTGAGATACTCGTCGATCGCCACGGAATCCTCTTCCGGACGGACGGCGAACTGGATGTGGGTGATGCCCGCTCGAACGCCTTCTTCGGCGTTGCCTCGCACACCGGAAGCCATCGACGGCGGGGTCTGGTGGGCCAACAACATGCTGCGGGCGTTTTTCGGGTTGCCCAGGCCATCGTTCATCAGGTCCCAGTTCAACGCATCCACCCGGGCGTCGGGATGACAGCTCGTACAACTCTGCCAGTGCTGGAAGCAAAGCTCGGCATCGGCAAAGAGCATCTCGCCCCGACGCTGGCCGCTCATCTTCGGCTGCGGTCCCAGGGCGATGTTCGTCACCGAGAAGCCCGGCTTGGGCTGCAGATCGACAGCGGCCAGCAGGTCGCTAAAGTAAACCGCCACGTAGGCCTTGTTGCCCACGATGCACAGGCCGCGGGGACCCTTCAGTTGCAGCTTGTTGGGATCGACCGGCTGATACCACCAGCCCGGGTTGAGCCGCTGACGCCGTCGCAGGTCGACGAGGAAGGCCAGGTCGTTGGGTACATCCTCAGCCGTGGCCGAAGCGTAAACACCCCGATCGTCGGACGGTGTTCCCCGTTTGGCCGCTTCCTCTTTGTTGGCTGGCATGTCGAGCAGTTTCTTCAACAACGCCTCGGCGTCGATGATACTTACCTCGTGGGTACCGGCGTGGCTGACGACCACCGTCTTGCTGTCGGCCGAGCAGGCCACGCCCCACGGGTTGGCGGCGCCAAGATCCACGTCGTCCAGCAACACCGTGTTAACGTACTTCCGATTGGCTGCGTCGAGAATTGTCAGGGCGTTGGTATTCATCCAGCCGCGTTCCAACTGCGTGGTGGGCATCTGGTATCGGGCCAGGATATGCGTGAGGTAAACGTACTTCCCGTCGGGCGAAACGCAAACGTCGCGCAAGCCCGAGCTACCGTTGGGCAGCCGGATGTCTTCGGTCTTGTTGGTGGCCGTGTCGATCACGGTCACTTCGGAAGCCACGTCGTAAGCGTCGGCCTGATCGAGCGGCAGGTGGTTGATCACATAAACGCTCTTGCCATCGGGCGTGATGGCCGCTGCGAACGGCTCGCGAATGCACGCGATCTTGGCAATCTCTTTCTTCGTCGCCAAGTCGATCACCGAGACGTTGTTGTTAAAGCGGTTGCAGACGTAGAGCTTGCTGCCGTCGGGCGAGACGACCGGACCACGGGCCGTGTGGCCGGCGGGAATCTGGTCCTTGATGTTGCCCGAGGCCACGTCGATCGCACACACGACACTCCTCGGCGCCGCGCAGGTGACGTACATGGTGGCGCCGTCGCCGCTGAGGACCAATCCGGTAGGCGGTGCGGGCAGGTCGATCGTCTTGGTTACTTTGTTGGATGCCGGATCGACGATGGCCAGTTGTCCTGCGTCGTAGTTGGCCACCCATAGCGACTTGCCGTCTTGGGTGGCCACCACATCGACCGGCCCAAGATATTCGGCGGCCCGCGACGGTACAGCCACGGCAACCGAAGCCAGAACAACCAGCGAGAGGGAAAGCAACGTTGAAAGCCGAGCGGAGAAGGAACGGATCCGCGTCATCGTGAACTCCTTACAGCAGCAGGTGGGCAAACGTTGTTTTCGCTCCCCGGGGTGGCAGGCGGGAGCGGATACCGTTGGACGAGGGCCGGGGCTCAACGGGCGGGATTGCGGGACGTCGCCGGACCCCTCGATCGAGATTTTAGTATAACCGGCGGACAAAGCCGTGTCGATTATGGATAATTTACAGAGGTAGCTCCAGGCCCACCCCACGAGGTATTTGCTGCCGCGGAGGTGAAAACAACCGGCAGCAGCTTGGCATTACCGTTTTTCAGGCCCCAGATACGATCGGTTTTGACGAAGACACATTTATACCCTTAACCAAGCCTCAGCACCCGGAGACCAATCCATGAGTTACGGTACACCAGCAGCCGGCGCTAGCAGTGCCGCAGCCGCGGCGGCCATTATCCAGGCGACCAAGGCCTCGGGAGTTATCGTGCGTGTCGATCCCAATGAGTTCGGCGCCATCCTCCAACGCCATAAGGAGCCACTGGTGGTCCACGCCACGGGCGGGTTCTTCTCGACCAACCACCAGTACCTCACGAGCTACCGTGGCTTGGCGTTCTTCACCAAGTCGGACACGCAGTTGTACCTGCCGTCGCATTGCGAAGTCGTTGAAGCGCGGAAGATCTGGATTCCCAATTAAACGCAAGTCTGTCCGCATTTTCATTTGACGGCATTGCCGTCAAATGCACTCCACGCAGGCGAGCCCCCCCATGACACTCATCGTCTGGCTCAGCTTCCTGGCGTTCATCTTCGCGATGGTGATGCTCGACCTGGGCGTGTTTCACCGCAAGGCTCACGCAATCGGCATCCGGGAGGCGCTGCTTTGGACCGTCGGCTGGGTGGCCCTGGCGTTGGCGTTCAACGTACTGGTCTACTTCCTGTATGAATCAGACAGCCTGGGCTTCAGCAGTGTCCCCTCGCACCGCCTGACGGGTCATCAAGCGGCCTTGCAGTTTTTCGTTGGTTACTTGGTTGAAAAATCACTCTCCGTTGATAACATCTTCGTTATCGCCATGATCTTCGCCTACTTCGGCGTGCCTGCGGCTCAACAGCATCGGGTGTTGTTCTGGGGTATCTTCGGCGCCGTCGTGCTTCGTGGCGTCATGATCGCGGCAGGCGCCGTGCTGATCGCCCGATTCGACTGGATCGTCTACGTGTTCGGCCTGTTGTTGATTGCCTCGGCAATCAAGATGCTAGTAGCCCGGCACGATCAGATCTCCCCGGAGCGAAACCTGGCCGTTCGCTTCGTGCGGCGTTTTTTTCCCGTGACCGACACCTTCGAGGGCAACCATTTCTTCGTCACCCTCGACGGCCGCACAGCGATGACGCCCTTGATGGTGGCCCTGATTCTGGTCGAAACGAGCGACGTGATGTTCGCCGTCGACTCGATCCCGGCCGTCTTCGCGATCACACGAGATCCGTTTCTCGTCTTCACGTCGAACGTATTCGCCATCCTGGGGCTTCGATCGCTCTACTTCGCGTTGGCCGGAATGATGGAAAAGTTCCGGTATCTGAAGATAAGCCTTGTCGTGCTGCTGGCCTACGTGGGCGTGAAGATGCTTCTGTCGCACCACTACCCGATCCCCAACTTGGTGTCGCTGGGCATCATCGCGGGAATCCTCGCCGTGGGCGTTTTGGTGTCGATCTGGGCCGCGAGAAGGTCGGCCCTGCGGAGCCATGCTGAAGCATAGTCTACGGGCTTTGTCTGCGGCCTCGGGGTGCGGCACACGTCAGAAATGCCGCTGTGCCGCCGATGATCATCCACCAAGGCCAAGCCAGCTGCCACGAGTAACCAAACAGGGCCATCGACCATCGCGACAGCATATAGGGTTGCACCGCAAGCACCGCCAGGGCGCCGACCACGAGCGCCGCAACCACACTCAATACGTTGCCACGTCGGGTGAGCACAGCCGTAAGGAAGACGCCCAACAGGCCCGCGTAGGCGAAGGTCAGTACGCCAAGGGCAAAGTCGACCAGCGACTGGTCGCCCAACGACTGCAACAATGCGGCCACGGCGGCAAACACGGTAAGCAACCCGCCCATTACGGCCACGGCCCAACGCGAGGCTTTTAGCTCGGCCGCGGCATCGCTCGGGCTTTCCGCGTTGGCCGGTTGCCGTTGCTTCCAGGGCAAATACAGGTCGGAAATAAACGAGCTGGCCATGGCGTTGGCCGCCGAGTCGAAACTGCTCATCGCCGCGGCAAACAGCCCGGCCATCGTCAACCCGATCAGGCCCGGGGGCAAGTGGTTGAAGAGATATTGCGGGAAGACCTTGCGAGTGTCTTCCAGGATCTCGGTCGCAGCCGCGTCGCCAAGAAGATCGGGCCGCGTGTAAAAAATCCACAGCAGAAGACCAATCGCCAGATAAAGCACCACCACGGGCAATGAGATGATCCGCGACACGACCAGCGACCAACTCGCACGCCATGCCGACTTACAGGTGAGCATCCGTTGCACGAAGTCGTGGTCCACGCCGTATTGCGCCATGTTCAACACGGCCACGGCGAACACCGCACCCCAGAGCGTGTACGGCTTGCTGAAATCAAAGCTCGTGTCGACCAACGTGAGCTTGCTCCCGCCGTCGGCCGAACGCAATGTCTCAAGCAGTTCGCCGAGCGGCATCGGAATCGTCGACCAGAGCAACCAGAGGCAAACCATTCCGGCCCCGCCCATGATGATCAACTGGGCCACGTCGGTCCAAATCACAGCGCGGATGCCTCCGGCGGCCGTATAGATTGTGCCAACCACGCCGAGCACGACAATAGCCACCACGAGTTGGCCCATAAGAATGTCGCCATAGAGCATGAACGACACGGCGATGGCCGCGATGAACAGCCGCGACCCGGCGGCCAACAACTGACCCAGCAAAAACACGACGCTGGTGGCCGTAACCGCGCCGGCGCCGAACCGTTGGCCGAGGTAACCGTAGATGGTAATCGTGCGGGCGTGGTACAGCGGGGGAATGAGGATCACGGCCGCCAGGATGCCCCCTAGCGTGGAACCAACCGACATCATCAGGTAGGTCAAGTCGCCGCGGTAGGCGATCTCGGGCACGCCGATGAAGGTGCCGGCGCTTAACGAAGTGGCCACGATCGACAACGACACGGCCCAGGTAGGCATCGCCCGACCGCCGCCGAAGTAGTCTGCGGCATCGTGCTGCCGGCGCGCGAAGATCGCGCCCAGGGCAATAGTACCCAGCAGATAGGCAGCCAGCACGGTCCAGTCGATCAATCCCATGGGTAGTTGGCATCTAAAGGTGAAAGCGGGCGAAGTGTGATATATCACAGTGTACTGGAAACCGCCCCTCGACGCAAGCCACACGGTTTCGTCGCGTTTTTCTGATTCCCAGTGGGTAGCGTTACTGGTTTGCAGGCAGAAGTTCGGGAACGAGTGGGACTACGACACCCGATCCATCGAGGGATCACTCAGAACGAAATTGCTGCCATCGGATGTCCAGCTTGCGCATCCGGGCACGAAGCGTGTGGGGATTAATGGCCAGCTTCTGCGCCGCGCCGTAGGGGCCTTCAATGCGTCCGCGACTGCGATGCAACGCGGCTTCGATGTGCCGACGCATGGCGTCGTCGAGCGTCAGAAGTTCTTCCGTCGAACCACCGGGCACCGGCGACGCTTGTTCTGCGGACTCACGCGACGCCCCGGCAGTCGGCCGGCGCGACGGCGGCTGCACACCCAGGGCCGCTGCCACGTCGAGCCGCTGTCCTTCGCCGAGGATGGCCGCCCGATCGATCACGGCGCCCAACTCGCGAACGTTGCCCGGCCAGTCGTAGGCCGTAAGCAGGGCCATGTCGTCCGGGGTGGGGCTTACCGGGGCCAACCCGAAGCGGGTGGCGGCTCGCTGGGCGAAATGCTCGGCCAACGCGGGAATGTCTTCTTGGCGTTCGCGAAGCGGCGGCAGCACGATGGGAAACACGGCCAACCGATACCAAAGGTCTTCGCGAAACCGCCCTTCGGCCACCATGCCGGCCAGATCGCGATGCGTGGCGGCTACGATCCGCACGTCGACACGTAGCGGCTGTTGCCCGCCCACGCGCTCGAGCCAGCCGTCTTGCAGGATACGCAGCAGGCGCACCTGGGCGGGAGGCGGTAGTTCGCCAATCTCGTCGAGAAAAAGGGTGCCACCGTCGGCCCGTTCGAACCAGCCTTTGCGCGTCTGCTCGGCCCCGGTAAAGGCCCCCTTTTCGTGGCCAAATAGCTGGGCATCGATCAACTCCGGGGGAATCGCCCCGCAGTTGACGCGTTGGATCGGGCCATTTTCTCGGGCAGACCGGGTGTGGATCGCCCGAGCGACCACTTCCTTGCCAGTGCCCGTTTCGCCGAACAGCAGGACGGGGGCGTCGGAACGGGCCACGAGTTCCACGCGTTGCATCACCGCGCGAAGCCCCTGTTGAGCCCCTACGATGGTATCGCCGCCCAGCTTCTTGCGTCCCAGTCGCGTCAGCAGCGACCGCTTATCGGCCTCGGCCGCTTCGCGCAACGCAGCCATTTCCCTCAGACGGCTGTCGTTGTCCAGCGCCACGGAAAACGGCTCCAGCAAAACGCCCATCAGCGCGCGGTGCCGGCCCGAGAAGTGTTTTCCCGGCTGGGCGACGAATACGAGCAGGCCGGTCGTGCCGTCGTCGTCGCCCAAGGGCCCGATGAGCACGTCGCTGGGAAATTCGTCGGGAACGGCTGGCCGTAGCGATTGCGGCGGCGGCTCGGTAGCCGCGCAAAGCACCACCTCGCCCTGGCGACACCACTCGACGAGTCGTTCGATCTCGGCCGAGGCACAGCCACGCCACCCATCGCCCAAGGTTTGGCGTTGGTCGTGTTGTTCGGCCGCCACGGTTTCCAGGCACGCGCGTTCGGCATGGATCCGCCGGACAAAGACGGCGGCCAACGGGAGATCGTCGGCCAGCAACGTGGCAATGGTTCGGGTGGATTGGTCGATTTCAATGTGTCGACATGCCTCGCGCCAGACGCGAAGCAGTACTTGCTGGAATTTTTCCATCGCTGGCTCCCGTGAAATAACACGGACACACTAGCGTATTACACGGTTTCGTGCAAGCAGATTTGTCAAGTTCGCCACGAAAGACACAAACAGAACACGCCTAAAGCGGGGGTTTGTTAGCGTTTGATGAACCCCCTCCGAAAAGGCAACCGTCGAGCTATCTTTTTTTGCCGGGTTGTTTTTTGCGGCGGTATTCCACGCGTGTGCTGCGCCCAGCCGCCAACCACTCCAATCCCGAGGAAAAGGACCATGCTGCGAATTACAGACTTTCGGACATTTTGTCGCGTTGCCGTTGCCTTGCTGTGCAGCGGTCTTATCGGGACCAGTGCCCTGGTCTGCTCGGCCGCGCCTATTCGAATCGCCGGTTCGAGCACCGTTCATCCGATCGTGGAACAGGCCGTGAAGGTTTACCAGGAAACTCACCCCGAGGCCCGGTTTATCGTCGGTGCCGGCGGATCGAGCCGTGGCATTCAGCGTGTCGGCGACGGCGAAGTTGAGCTCGGCATGGCTTCGCGTGCACTGAAAGACAAAGAAAAGACCAAGTATCCACAACTTGAGCCCTGTCAAATTGCTCGCGACGGCATCGTGATCATCGTCCATGCCACGAACCCCGTCCAACAGATTACCCGGCAGCAGGTGCGCGACATCTTCACGGGTAAGATTACCAATTGGCGGGAGCTGGGCGGCGACGACGCCCCGATCAATGTGGTTTCGACCAACCAACGGCACGGCACCTTCGGCGCTTTCAACGAACATTTCGACCTGGAGGCGCGTGCCGAAGGTACCGAGGGCAGCACCCAGTATCTATTCTTCAAGGAGACGGAAGAGCCAGCCTATTCGAGCCATCAGGTGCAGGCGGTCGACGGCAACAAGCCCGTATTGGCAGCCGTAGTGACGAAGCCCAATGGCGTATCGTATGCTTCCCTAGGGTCGGCCCTGCGAGTGATCGAGCGGGGTGTTCCCGTGAAGATGTTGTCGCTCGACGGCGTTGCCCCCAGCGAAGCGGCGGTGCTCGACGGCAGTTACCCGGTCCAACGACCGTTGATTCTGCTGACCAACGGGAAACCCGAAGGCGAAGTGAAAGACTTCCTCGGTTTCCTGCTGGGCCCTAAAGGTCAAGCCATCGTGGAGGCCATGGACTGCATCCCGACTACGCCCCGGAAATAGACGGAGCGTTTGAGGACGTTTCACCCACGACGCTCTGCTTCGGTCGAACGGCAAAGCAGAGCGTCGTGGGACTACACGGCCCCAGGCAGGAGATTGGGACCGAGGCGGAAAGCTTCTGATGTTTTCCTGGCCAGCGCGTGAGTTGAGACCACATGAAGATGTTTGAGTCGATGACCGTACGCACCCGGATCTTGCTCTCGATCTGCGCGCTGGTGGTTGCCTTGGTTGCGGCAGTGGTCACACTCCTGTTGCGTTCGCAAGAGATGCTGCACATTTCGACCCAGTCGCGGATAAACGGCTTGGCAACCGAGATGCAGCAGCAGGAACAGGTGATTATCAACACGGTAAGGACACGGCAATTGGCCAGCGCCGAGGCAGCACTGCGAGCAAAAGCGAGAAGCCTCACGCAACTCCTCTCGAAGTTGGCTCCCGTTCCCCTGCTGACACGCGACACCGAACCGCTGAACGACTACTGCGCCCAGGTGTGCGAAGATCCCGACGTCGTGCTCTGCTACCTGACGGACGCCAGCGGTCAGATCCAAACCGTCTATCGCAACGAAAACGATCCCGTGCTAACGTCCCTGGTCGGTCCGGTCGACGATCGTTCGGTGGCCGCCTTGGCCGAGTTGCTGCAAGCCAGCAACAGTGTCTGCACGGTAACCAACGAGATTCGCCAAGATGGCATGCCCATCGGCGACACGGTTCTGTTGCTTTCCAACCGAAGGGTCATGGCCCAGGAAGCAGAAACCCGGGAGAACTTCGCCCGACTGGAAAAGGGGGTCGACCAGCTTTCTACGTCGCTGAAGGAACAACTCGTTTCCCACCGCCGCGAGGAAGCACGCTACAGCCTGGTGATCGGTCTGATTGCTGCGGTAACGGCAATCGTAGTAGGAGCCGTAGCGGCGTTTTCGATCTCCGACTCCTTCACCCGGCCGTTGCGTTGGGCGGTCGAGGTACTCGAAGCGGTTGCCCGAGGCGACCTGTCGCAGCGACTGAAGTTCAACAGTGGCAACGAACTGGGGCGCATGGCTACGGCTCTAAACACGGCCGTGGCCGCACAGGCCCGGGCGATGGACCAGGTGCGAGCGGCGGCCGGACGCGAACGACAACGGATCGCACAGCTTCGCAACGAAATCAGCGAACGCGAAAAGGCCCAAGCCGCCCTGCAAGAAGCGAAGGATGCAGCCGAAACCGCCAATCGGGCGAAAAGCCATTTCCTGGCCAACATGAGCCACGAAATTCGCACCCCCCTAAACGCCATCCTCGGGTTCACCGATGTGTTGCTCAGCGGAATCGGGGGACAAAACGAAGCGGAACGTCGCGAACACCTGGAGATGATCCACTCCAGCGGACACCACCTGTTGAACCTCATCGGCGACGTGTTGGATTTGTCGAAGATCGAGGCCGACCGCCTTGAGCTGGAGTGCATCGCCTGTTCGCCCAACCAGTTGGTCGCCGATGTGCTCTCCGTGCTTCGTGTGCGCAGCCACAAAAAGGGCCTGTATCTTCGCAGCAGTTGGCCGAACGGAGTCCCCGAGACCATCCAGAGCGATCCGGCCCGACTGCGGCAACTGCTGATCAATCTGGTGGGCAACGCTGTGAAATTCACCGAGACCGGTGGTGTCGAGGTGGTCTGCGAATTGCAGGTCAACCGCCCCAAACCTACGCTGACCTTCAAGGTGATCGATACCGGCGTGGGCATCGCTGCCGACAAACTGGAGACGATCCACGATCCGTTCGTCCAGGCCGACAGCAGCGTTACCCGGAAATTCGGCGGTACCGGTCTGGGCTTGGCCATCAGCAAGCGCATCGCCGAGGCCCTGGGCGGACAACTCACTGTCGACAGCGAGTTGGGCAAAGGAAGCGTGTTCGCCGTGACCATTCCGACCGGCCCCTTGGACAGCGTAAACATCCTCGATGAGTCGCAGGCCGAGGCCCTAGTCCACCGCAAATCCCGATCTTCCCAGGCACCCGGCAAACTTCCGCCCACACGAATCCTCCTGGTGGAAGACGGCACCACGAATCGCCGTCTGATTAGCCTTGTGCTGCGTCGAGCGGGAGCGACCGTGGTCACGGCCGAAGACGGCCAACAGGGCGTGGAGCTGGCCTCCAGCGAGTCGTTTGACCTGATCTTGATGGACATGCAGATGCCGGTCATGGACGGCTACACGGCCGCGCAGCGTCTGCGTGACGAGGGTCAAACGGTTCCCATCATTGCCCTGACGGCCCACGCCATGGCGGGCGACGAAAGTAAGTGTCGCGACGCCGGTTGCAGCGGCTATCTCACCAAACCGGTGGAACCGGCCGTGCTGATTCGCACCGTCGCCGAAAACCTTGGCGACGCAGTAACCAATAACACGGCTGAAGAAGTGATCCGCCCGGAAGATCATTCGGATGCGATCACGTCGAGCTTGCCGCTGGACGACCCCGAGTTTTGCGAAATCGTCATCGAGTTTGTCACGCGAATGCACGAACGTGTGGAAGCACTTCGAGAAGCTTGCCGAAAACAAGACTTCGCCGAAGTGGCCACACTCGCCCATTGGCTGGCCGGATCCGGAGGAACGGCCGGTTTCGACGCCCTCACCGGTCCCGCCAAACAATTGGAACATCTGGCCCAAGCCAGTGAAACCGATGCCATGGAAGCGGCTCTTGCCGGACTTTTAGAGATTGTCGACCGAATTGTCGCTCCGGAGGAGATACCTTCCGACCATTGAGTATTGACGCACCGCGAAACATCCCACCTGGTGCATCAACCGATCGTTGCCGCGGCATTCCCGTCGCCGCCGCTAGACCCCGTCGCCGCCCGCTAGACCCCGTCGCCGCCCGCTAGACATTGCCCCGCCCTGTACCGTGAGGAAGCACCATGGAGAATACACCGATTGAAGCAGCCAGCATCGACACGACCACTATCAACACCGCCACTATCGGCAACACGTTCGATGACACGGCGTCCAACATCAATGTTCGCGGACGCCAAGATCGCCCTGGTTGGGGTTCGACTCCGCCGCAAGACGCGCAGTTGTCGGCAATTACCTCCACCCGCCTGGAAAAAATCCTGATCGTCGACGACGAACCGATCAACATCAAGGTCGTTCGCAAATACCTGGCCAACGAGGGATACGCCGACTTTCTCACTACCACGTGCCCCGAGGAAGTCGTCGACTTGGTCGAGCACCAACATCCCGACGTGGTTCTGCTCGACGTCGTGATGCCGCGTATCAATGGGCTGGAAATCCTCCGCCGACTGCGATCGCGTGAACACCTTTTGCATATTCCGGTCTTGATCCTCACAGCCAGCGACGACCAGAAGACGAAGATCGAAGCCCTACAAATCGGCGCTACCGACTTCCTCGCCAAACCGGTCAATCCCACCGAACTGGTTCCCCGGGTGCGCAACGCCTTGGTGCTGAAAGCGCACCACGATCACCTTCGCCAGCATGCCGAGACACTGGAGCATCAGGTCAAACAACGCACGGCCCAACTGGCGGCTTCGCGGTTGGAGCTGATCCATTGCCTTGCCCGAGCGGCCGAGTATCGCGACAACGAAACGGGACGCCACGTGATTCGGGTAGGACGCTATGTGGGCATTATCGCCCAACAATTAGGGCTTCCGGAAGAGACCGTCGAGCTCTACGAGCACGCCGCCCCGCTACACGACATGGGCAAAATGGGAATTCCCGATGCAATTCTCCTGAAGCCCGGTGCGCTGACGCCCGAGGAATTCGAAGTCATGCAAAAACACTGCTCGTTCGGCAAACACACGTTCGAGCCGATGTCTCACGAGGAGTGGAGTTCGTTTCGCTCGCACACGTTTCTCGGCGAAGAGATTCTCAATGTAACCACCTCGCCGATTATCGAAGTGGCGGCCACCATCGCCCTGACGCACCACGAACGCTGGGACGGCAAGGGTTACCCGTTGGGTTTGGCCGGCGAAGACATTCCCCTGGAAGGGCGCATTACGGCCGTGGCCGACGTATTCGACGCGCTAAGCAGCAAACGCCCCTACAAACCGGCTTTGCCGCTGGAGAAGTGTTTCTCCATCTTGAGAGAAGGACGCGGCACGCAATTCGATCCGCGGGTGCTCGATGCCTTCTTCGCTCGACGCGAAGAAATCGTGCGAACCAAGATCGAGTGCGCCGACATCGACTGAGTGCTGAGTCGGAGAGTGTTGGATCATTTCTCGTTCCCAAGCTCCAGCTTGGGAACGCACTTCCCAGAAGCTCTGCTTCGAGGAACGCAGGAAAGATGTTCCGTAGCCATTACACGCTCTACGTCGGGCGTATCAGGCGCAACCGAAACCAATTCGAAGCGAAGTGTTAACAAAGCGGAGCTTCGTAGAGACTCGTTTCCACGTCGGAGCTTGGGAACGAGTAGAAGCCATCCGGCCAGAAAAGGGCCACCCGCTGCTATTGAGAATTGCTCACGGCTACCGCCTTGAGGACGTTCGAGGAACCCTTCGGGCGCACAACGTCGAACTTCACGATCCCCCATCGGCCGTCGTCGGCAAAGTGGAGTGAGACGGGCTTTGCGGAAATCGCCTTGGACGAATCGTCGGGCCAACCCGACTCCGGTGTGTAGCTGTGGAGCATCGCTTCGGTGTGTCCCAATGCCTGTAAAACATCCGGTAAGTTCTCGCCAACCGCCAACAGGTTAACACACACCTCGACGGGCGCTTTCCCGTCAAACGGCAACGCCGGTGGCATTTCCTCAGTTTGGTGGCCTAAGAAGACGCAAATCTGAATATAGTCGCGCGTGGTCGAGCAATGCATACTCAGTTGGCTGTCGGCGTACTGCTGCTGGTGGAAGATGCGTTTCAGCGCGAGGGAATTGTTGAGCCCTTGTAGATACTTTTCGACATCCCTGTCGAAGGCCTCTGCGACATGCTTCTTTGCCAGACGTGCGGAGACCGCGTTCCACTGTTCTCGCGTTCGAGCGATCTGCTGGTGAGCCACGCGCTCGACAATCTCGCCCCGCAGCCCGGGAACGTCGGTGGTTACGTCATCGGTCGTCGACTTGGCCCGAGCAGAAACTTTGGCCGGATCCGCATGAAACGCCCCACGCTGGAAGAGAAGTCGTTTGGTGGCCGTGAATTCGGTGACGCAATGATTTTCCGTCTGCACCGGTCGGTGCTCGCCCTCCGTTTGAGAAACCGAGGTGCCCTGTAACGTCAACAATAAGGCGACTTGATTTTCGTCGGGCACGAGCTTGAGGGTGAGGTGCCCCGTCGTGTGACAAGTGCCGAGCAGATGCGTACCCATGATCCGTTCGTCGACCGGCGTGGTACATTCGATTTTTCGTGTCGCCAGCGGCTGAAAGAGGCAGTCGGAAATCCGCACCATGGCCAGCAATTGCGATTCGGGAGCCACTTCGCTGGGCGTTTCGCAAGCCCAACGACGCACCATGTTTCGAGCCGTGAGCAACAGAATCACGACAACCACTAAGCCAATAGCGCCAACAACAATACGATGCTTCTGTGGCACGGTATACACCTCCGGTCGACAACGCAAGACACGCTGTACTGCAAACCTGTAGAAGTTTGCTTTGAGCAGCCCCTTTTTTGGCGATTTACCCGCAAAGGATTTTGCGGGCGACGGCAGCGCCGGCTTGGCTGACGACCCTGCCGTCTTCCTCTACTTAACCATATGTCACAAAGCACCGATCCGAAGCGACACTTTACGGGAATACGTGAATCACCCGTGTTCACCACACCGTTGACTCCCCCCCCCCGAGAACCCCCCGCAAAACGGTTCCACGCGCAACTCTATTGGTGAATACCAACTACGGCCGGCCGCAAGAGCGTGGCCGAGAATCCCGAATCGGTCGCCTGTAACGGCCACAGCGATGCCAACAGTACTACAGCCGGCAATACGACTCGCACACCCCCTCTACCGGCGTTGCAGCAGATGGGCCAGCCCGGCCGCCAGGGCGACCAGCACCGATGAGAGGATCACGATCATCGCGCCGGTCGGCAAGTCGGTGGCCGCCGCCAGCAGAAATCCCCCCAGACCGCTGAAAGCCCCAAAGAAGGCGGCCAGTAGCAATGCGCGGCCATAACCTCTGGCTAACAGAAACGCTGCCATCGCGGGATTGGTCAGCAGGCTGTAGATCATCAGGCCACCCACCGTCTGAAAGTTGACCGTAAGCACGAGGCTCGTGAGCACAAGAAACCCGGTCCACACCAGACTGACACGCACCCCGGCCGCGGCGGCGTGTTCTCTGGAAAAGAGGATCGCCCGTAGCTCTTTGTAGAAGGCCAGTACAAATAACAACTCCACGCCGGCCGCCGCCGCCATCACGTGGAAATCGCTCCAGCGACAGAAATTCAGACTACCCCAGAGCAAGTTACGGACGTCGTTGTCGGAGACACCGTAGATGCTGAACATCCCCAAGCCCAAAAAGGCGAGACCCATCGTCAGCGAGAAGAGCAACCCGAGCATTACGTTGGCGTCGACCCGGGTGCGTTGCGGGTCCAAGGGGCCGAGCAACAGGGCCGTGACCGACGCGCCCGCTAATGCCGGCAACAAGAGGGCTGGGCCCGTCAGCCCAGCCAACGCGCCGAAGACCGCCCCAGCCAACGCGGCATGCGAAACACACACCCCAAGAAACGGCACCCGCATTCCCACGATGTACACGCCAAGCATCCCGGTCGACGCCCCAGCGACCAGACCGGCACACATCACCGGCATCCAAAAGGCAAGGTCCATTAACAGGCACCTCCACCCTGGACAGTCTGGTCCTGGAAAACTCGGCTCTGTGAAGCTGCGCCTTGGGGAATCACCGCGTAACGTCCCCCGTTGCACACGACTTGAAGTCCTTCGCCGTAGAGCGCCGTCACCCGACCGGGTGTGAGCACCCCGTCGGGCCGGCCGATCGCCGTGGGCCGACCGTCTTCCAGAACGACAAGACGCCCTGTGCAGCCGGGCATCACTTCGAGTTCGTGGCACACCAGCACAATCGTCAAGCCGGTCTCGGCGTACAGTCGTTCGAGCGTGGCCACGATTTGCTCGCGCCAGAACAGATCGAGATTGGCCGTGGGTTCGTCGAGCAGAAGGATCTCGGGCTCTTGTACCATGGCTTTAGCGATCAGCGTCTTGCGTTGTTCGCCGCCGGAGAGATCACGGTAGGCATGTCGGGCGAGCCTCGTCAGGCCCAGTCGTTCAATCCACTGATCGACCTGCCGCCAGTCGTTGTACTGTAATGGCCGAAACAACCCGGCCCTGCCCGTGCGCCCGATCGCCACCACCTCGCGCAGCGTAAGCGGGGTTTCGCTTTGGGCGGCCAGCAGTTGCGGGACATAGCCCACGCGACGTCGCAATCGGCTCAACCGGCCAAAGTGCAACCGCTCGATCGCATCACCCAGCACGCGAACGCTTCCGGTCGTCGGTCGCACGAACCCCAGGCAGGTTCTCACGAGTGTACTCTTACCTGCCCCATTGGGCCCCAGCACCACGAACACCTCGCCCTGTGAAATGGTCAGCCGCTCGACCGACAACAAATCTCGCCCACCACGGCGAACACGAAGGTCGACGATGTCGATGGCGGGGGAAGGCATGGAAGTTGGGGGGTAGTGAGTAGTTTCGTATCCACGCAAAGCATGGGAACCAGTAGCCAGCCGCTTGCGGCTTCGCCATTCCGCCGCTTTCCGCTTTCAGCGTTCCGGCTTCCGACTTCCGATGTCCGACTTCGTTTCATCGCCCGCATCAGCCTGTGTCGCAGCCGCTACCAGTTGCTCGACATTGCCGCGTACCAAGGCGTCGAAACCTCCCTTGGGCCCCGGTTCGGGAAAGTTGCCGAAGACCACCACCCGAGCGTTGAGCCGATCGGCCAACGCATCGGCTAAGTGGCGTCCTTCAGGCCGGTTGGCGATGATCCAACAAACGGCCGACTCGTCGCCGCCGCGAACCGCCGCGTCGATCTCACTAAGTCGGGCACTGTCGGCCCCGGTGAACGTGGCAACCACGTTCAGCCCTAAGAACCCGCAAAACGCCTCTTGGTGCATGCTGCAAAGCACGGGGGCATCTTGCAGGCCAGCCCGGGCAACCTGGGACGCGGCCCAAGCTTTGAGCTGCTCGATGCGATCGCCGATCTGTTCGAGCCGCCGCTCGGCCTGTTGGCGATCGAGGCAGTTCTCTTCAACCAAACAGTCGGCCACCTGACGACAAGCCTCGCCATAGCTGGCCGGTTCGCACATGCCGCCCGAGATGCCAATGGCCACGAAACGTGGACCTTCAGCGACTCGGCTACGAAGTCGGGCCTCCAGGGCGTCCTGGAAGTCGAATCGCAACAGCAAAGGGCAATCGGCCAAACGCCGCACCTGACTGGGACGAATGTCGAAATGCCCCGGACACATGCCCGGCCCGGCCAGGCACATCACCGGCGCCTCGGGACCCAACAGGTCGTGGACGATCACTTCCAGGTACGAATTCGACACGGCAATCGGCGCCTCGGCCGCCATCGCCGTACCGGTCGAGTTGGGGCCCGCACCACCGACCGCCGGAGTGCAGCCCGACATGGCAGCCGGCACCGATAGGCTAACCAGTAGCAGGACCCAACGTGATGCAATAAGTCTACTCATGATCTTTTCAGGGCGACAACCAGAAGATGTTACCAATTGACGAACGGTAACACCATGGTACCATAGTCTCGGGCACAGTGAAACTAACCTGATTTCCTGGTTCCCACGCAAAGCGTGGGAACCAGGGAGACTGACCTAACCATACCATTCTCGACATCTTACCATGACCCAAGCACCCGAATCCCCGCTCGATGGTGATCCCCGCATCGCCTTCTTCGACCGTCTGGCCGATCAATGGGACCACGACGAACAGGACCCGTTGGACACGGTCCGCCGCGTGGGCGAACAGGCCGAACTGCTTGGCTTGCAGCCGGGCGAGGACGTGCTGGAGGTGGGCTGCGGTACCGGACAGCTCACCGGCTGGCTCGTCGAACAAGTGCGGCCAGCTCGGGTTGTCGCGCTCGACTTCTCGGCCAAGATGCTCAAGCACGCTCGGGCCAAGGCAATCGACGCCGAGTTCCGCCATCTCGACGTCTGTAGCGACGCGCCGGGCGAGTCGTCGTTCGACGTGGTGCTCTGCTTCCACAGCTTCCCGCATTATCGCGATCAGGCCGCGGCGCTGAAGAATCTGGCCGGCGCACTGAAGCCCGGCGGACGGCTACTGGTAATGCACCTCAACAGCAGCGCCGACGTGAACGCCTTCCACGATTCAGTGGGCGGCCACGTGACGGGCGACCACCTGCCCTCGGCCGACGCTTGGCCCGATCTATTGGCCACCGCAGGGCTGAAACAAACCGAGTTGATCGACCAGCCAGGATTGTTCTTCTTGCGCGCGGAGCGGCGATTTCCCGCGGCCACTGAATTCCAGGATGAGTGCGCAACGAGTTAGCTGGGCCGACCCAGGGGTTGCAACCCCTGGGCTTGGTGTTGGTGGTTGATCGGGGGCGGTGCAAGGCGAGCACCGCCCCGGGCGTGCACTATCGTTGCCGTCGGCGGACGTAGAAAGCCAACCCCAGCAGGCCGAACAACGCTAGAACCAGGGTAGACGGCTCGGGAACCACCGAAAAGTCGACCCCTAGATCGGCAATCGTCGTGGCCAGCCGCACTTCGTCGATCCACCACTCGTGAAGGCCGCTTACGCCATTGCCGTTGATGATGAACTGCAAGTAGCCCAAATCGGCCACCGAGGAAAAGGTTTCCACTGACAGATCGGTCAGGCCGACGTGGAAACCGCTCTCACCGTCGAGGGAGAAATAGGCGTTCAACGTTTCGTTGCCCGAGGCGTCGACGAGCAACTCGGCCAGGACCAGATAGGTGATGTCCTCCTGGTAGGCACCAGGCAGCAAGTCGTAGGCGTTTCCGCCGGCAAACAGGGCGATGTTGTCGCCATTGAAGCCGATGTGAAAGCCCGTGTCACGGTTGTCGTCGGCACCGGAAAAACCAACGCTCGTCACGTTGCCCTCCTCGGTCTTGGTCGCATGCAGCAGGGCACTCATGTAGTAGGCACTGGACTCGGGAATCGTGGCATCCAGTTGCCGTTCGAGGACACGTGGATCTTTGACCTTTAAGCGTGCCGCGCCCTCCAATTCGCCGGAAAGCAGGTTGTGGGTGAGCCCGCCGTCGTCGGGAGCATCACTACGCAATGAAATGTTCGACGTGCTGCTGCCGCCCCAAACCTTGTCGGCCGAGAAACCAACGGTGCCCTCCGTAATTGCGATGTTGCTTGTGTCTGCGGTATTGTAGAGCGGTCCTCCGTGGACATACGTACCCGCCGTACCAGAGGTGGTTGTCAAAAAACTGTCCTTGGCGATGCCGGCGAACTGCTCGGCATTAAGAAAACTGGCCGCGCTCAAGGCGGTGTTGGAGATACGCAGTTCGTCGAAGATGCCACCCGTGGAACCAGCACCCCCGTCACACGCCTGACCAATCGAAATGTCGGTTAGGCCATCACCCCAGTAGAGGGCAAGATTGTCATCGCCGTCAAACGCATCCACTTCGTGACCATCGCGATAGAAGCTGCCCACGCCGGTGGATTTCTCGTAGGTGAAGGCGATGTGCTGCCAAGTGCCATTGGTGTCGATCGTGCCCACCGAATACTGCGTCGATGTGTCATCACCGTTGTCCACGAAGTAAGTAACGCCCAGGGAATTAGGAGCGACCATCGTAATACCGTCGGTACCCGCCGTCTCCGTCCCGTCGCTACCGGTGCTGCGTGTGAACAGCCCGGCAGTACCCTCGCTGGTTTTGACCCAAAACTCCACAGTAATACTCTCGGAGTTCAGCGCCTCGTAGCTGCTGATCGTCCCGTTCACATCCGCGCCGCCATCCAGGGCACCGGTATTCGCGACGCCGGTCAACGGTACCGGGTCGGCGGGCATCGTCAGGCCGCTGACCGAGCCGGAGGCCCCAGTCAGCGCCGGGCTGCCCGACACCTCGTTGGCAATCGAGTATCCGCCCGTGGCATTGTCGTCGGCCTCCATCCGCCAGTAGCCGACCGTATCGGCCGACGCCACCGGCGCAGCCGCCACGAAAAATCCCAATAACACGGCTTGGCAAGTCAGACCCTTGGGAAACCGCATGTCACCCCCCCTTCGATGTGTCAGTATGTTGATACGAGCGCTGAAGTCGTTCAAGCAACTCAAGTAACGCCGATCCCGCTTCGACCACTTTCCGCAGGAACTGCCCGCCGACTTCCCGGTTTACAAACCGTTTTGGCGACCATCAACACTGCGAACAACCTAGACCGGCATATGGGAAATACGATGGCCCTTGGACATTTGGACAAAAAATTCGGCGAACGCGAAAAATACTCCCTGGAGAGGTTTCCGCGAGACGCCTACCACCACAAAGGCCAAGCAGCGTGACCCTTACGCAGCACACACCAATGAGGGGAATGCATGCCGTTCATGGTAGTGGCGGAGATGCGCCGACTTAGGCGCCGGCTGACACGAAGCGAGGGACCTGGCCGGTCATTGACATGACCTGGAAGAGCGAAAGGCCCGTTAGAACGTGTTTTGAAAATAGCGTACCCTCTCCCGCTTTTCGGGAGAGGGTGGTGGCGAAGCTGCCGGGTGAGGGCGGATTACAGCGGTGAAGACGTTGCTTTCGAGAACATCGCCTTACTGCGAACACCCCTCACCCCCGGCCCCTCTCCCCACGGGGGAGAGGGGAGAATGCTTTTCAAAACACGTTCTTAGTCACGCCGGCGGCGCCAGGCGAACCCCACAAGCCCCAACAGGCCGATGGCGGCCAACAGGAGCGTCGACGGCTCGGGCACAATACCCCACTTGTCGCCCAGGTAAGTCTGCACGTCGGCGATTTCTGTGGCGCTGAGCGAGTCGGAGTAAACGATGATCTCCGCGATATCGCCGCCGTAGGCGTGCGACGTAATGGAAAACGTCGGCAGAAGCGACCCGAGATAGTGCTCGGTTAGCGAGAGAGTACTGTCGAATACCGTGGTGACGAACTGTGCCTCGTCGCGGACCCACGGTTGCGTGCTATCGCCCCCGCCGCCTGCAATGAGAGTATCACCATTGACCGAGTAATGGGCAGTAGCGCTGGCATTGCCGTCGAAACTCCAGAGGCCCGTGTTTCGGCCGTCAGCCGCCACGTGTCCCACGCCATTGTATTGCCCCCATAGTTGACCAAGCTCGCTAGTTTGGGCGTTAGTAACACGATAGACGACAAACACGGTCTTGGCCTGATAGCTATTCAAGCTGTCAATTGTATTCGCCAGGTAGTCGTCGACGCCGTCAAAATGCACCACCGGAATATTGTTAATGCCGCCGGCGCCGGTGGTAAGGGTCGGTTGCGATGCAACGGTCGCCTGTAGCGCATCGCGACCGCCACCCGACTTGTCGACCCAAGTGGCCGTGCCCGTGGCTCCCGGATCGAGCGAACCACCGACCGTATCGTCGCCGTCGGGGTCGCTGGCGTCGAGCCAGAGTTGCAGGTTGTCCAGATCCGTGGGATCCACAATCGTTGCCATCGCCGGTGTGCTCCCGGTAGCCAGAACGAAGGCGCAGCAACAGACGGCAAACAACCAATAATAGACGGTCTTCATGACGGGTGCTCCTGCCAGTCAATGGACGCGGACTTGATCTGCGGCAACACGGCCCTGGCGTGGCAACGCCCACACTTTGCCAACTGCGAACAATGCCGCCGCGACGGTTCCTACCCCGAAACGATCGCGCGGGCGCGTCCCAAATTCTTCGTCTGGAGCCGAGAAGAATATCTCGACAGAAAAGACTTCGCTATTGTCTCAGGAAGCTGCAGAAAAAGCAATGAATTTGCATCCCCCCCGAAAGTCTCACTGGCTCGCCGGACAAACGCCGCGACAAACCCCACGATCATCTTCCAAGAGCCACGCTACCGGGACATCTCCCCAAAACCCACAGAAAGTGGGGGTTGCATGCAACCATACAATTGGGGGATGAAAGATTAAATACGGCAACTTGGCGCCACCCATAATCTGGTACCGTCCACCGCTTTTCCCACTTCGCAAGGAAAAATCCCATGATTACGATCACCTCCGTTCGGGCGATGGAAATTCTCGACTCGCGGGGTAATCCAACGGTGCGCGTGTTTTTGGGGGTCGACGATTGGCCCGAGGTGTCGGCCTCGGTACCCTCGGGCGCCTCGACCGGAGAACACGAGGCCGTCGAAATCCGTGACGGCGATCCGACACGCTACGGCGGCAAGGGTGTCGGTAAGGCCGTCGCCAATGTAAACGAAGTCATCGGCCCACGGCTAATCGGCATGGACGCATCGCGTCAAGCGACCGTCGACCGATTCATGCTTGAGTTGGACGGCACCCCAGACAAGTCGAACCTGGGGGCCAATGCGATGCTGGGCGTATCGATGGCGGTGGCCCAAGCGGCGGCGATCGCCGTCGGATTGCCATTGTACGCCTACCTCGGCGGCCCTGGGGCTCGACGTATCCCGGTACCTGCGATGAACATCCTCAACGGCGGTGCCCACGCCGACAACAGTGTCGACTTCCAGGAGTTCATGGTCGTGCCCTTGGGCGCCCCTAACTTCGCCGAAGGATTGCGGTACGGGGCCGAGACATTCCACACACTCAAAGGCCTATTGAAAGATCGAGGGCTGGCAACTAGCGTAGGCGACGAGGGTGGATTCGCCCCCAATCTCCGTAGCAACGAAGAGGCCCTGGAGTTGATCGTCATGGCCATCGAGAAGGCTGGTTATCAGCCGGGCGAAGACATTTCACTGGCAATCGACTCGGCGGCCAGTTCATTTGCCGAAGCGGAAATCGGACGCTACAATCTCCGCTGGTCGGAAGCTGGAACGATGACCCGCGAACAACTCAACGACCTGTACGAAACGCTCATCGACAAATACCCAATTGTCCTCTGGGAAGATCCACTCGCCGAGGACGACTGGGAAGGCTTTCGGCGGTTTACCGAACGGTTCGGCGATCGGATTGAAGTGGTGGGCGACGATATTTTCGTGACCAATACCGATTTCATCGCTCGAGGAATCGACGAAAACACGGCCAACGCCGCCTTAATCAAGCTGAATCAAATCGGTACGGTCACCGAAACGATCGAGGCCGTGCAAATGTGTCGCCGGGCCGGATGGCGATACTTCCTCTCGCATCGCTCCGGCGAAACGGCCGATACCTTCCTGGCCGACTTCGCCGTGGCCATGGACGGCGGCCAACTCAAGACCGGCTCGACCTGTCGTGGCGAGCGAATCGCCAAATACAACCGGCTCCTGGAGATCGAAGCCGAGTTGGGCGAGGATGCCACATACCACTGGGACGATCTCGAATGGCAACACCCGCTGCGGGTGAGCCAAACCGAAACCCAGGGGTTGTAACGCACCGACAGAAGACGTACCGTACGTGCAACGGCAACTTGGCGATCGCATCAAGAAAGGACACGTCATGCGCGTCGGTCTGTTCACCAACAACTACCTCCCCCGGCTTTCCGGGGTCTCGGTGGCGGTTAACTTCATCGACACGGCATTGAAGAAGCGGGGCCACGAGACGGCCATCATAGCGCCAGACTATGGTCACGATGATGAAGTCGACGGTGCCGACGTCTATCGGATTACGTCGCTTTCGATTCCCAGCATCAACTTCGCCCTACCGTTGGCCAGTTTCGATCGCAATGAAATCCGTGCAGGCATCGAGCAGTGGCGGCCCGATATCATCCACAGCCACCACCCCTTCCTGCTGGGCGAAGCAGCGATGCGCGTGGCCGACGAGTTCAACATCCCGCTGGTCTATACTTTTCATACGCTGTACGAGTTTTTCACGCACTATGTGATGCTCGATTTCGACGCCGCGCGCGCGGCCGTGCGCAACTACGTGTTGGAATACGTCAACCAGTGCGATCTGGTGATCGCGCCGACCGAGCCGATTCGCGAGTATTTGCTGTCGATCGGGGCGACCGTTCGGGTGGAGACTGTGCCCACGGGAATCGACTTCTCGCGATTCAAACGGGTTACGCCCGAGGCTGTCGACACGTTGGCCGAGAAATACGGCATACGGCGATTCGACGCCACGCTGCTCAGCGTAGGGCGTATCACCGAGGAGAAAAACGTGCAACGGTGCCTCGACACGCTGGTCGAACTGGTCGCTCGGGGACACAACGTGGGCCTGTTGATGCTGGGCGACGGACCCGATGTGCAGCAACTCAAGCAAGAGGCCAAACGCCGTGGTGTCGGCGACCGGCTCATCATGGGCGGCTTTCTCGACCAGGACGCCCTGGCGGTAGCCTATCACCTGGGCGACGTTTTTCTGTTTCCCTCACCGTCCGACACCCAAGGCATCGTGCTCTACGAGGCCCAAGCCGCGGGCATGCCCATCGTGGCTACCAATACCATGGCCTCGCAAGCGGCCGTTCACCCGGGCGAAAACGGGCTGTTTGCCGACGACGATCCTCGCGACTTCGCCGACAAAGTGGAACAGATCCTCGCCGATTGCCAACGCTACTCGAAACCATTGGACACCGACACCTACTCCCACGACACGCTGGGATCCACCTACGAGCGGCTTTACCGCGAGACCATGGCCGCCGGCCGCACCCGCCCGTCGAAACCCACCAACAGCTTCACGGCCCTGCTCGACGAGGTGAAGTCGCGTGTGAAGGGGATGCTCGATCAGGTGACGGGCTGACCGGAAACGTAGCGAAGTAGGCCATGCTTCAGCATGGCGCGGCAGCGTAACGGACGCGAGGGCTGCCGTGTTGAAGCACAGGGCGGCAGGGCCGCCAACCAAACCGGTGCTCCCGCACCCGGGCAAGAACCCGCTCCCGTTGGGCGCTGATCTCCGTGATAAACTTCACGATCTTTGAGGTTAGTCGCACAGCCTACGCGCTGGCCGCCTCTCTTCCGCGGAACCCACCCAGACCGCACAACCCGATTTATACAAACGGTTTGCGTACGTCATTCCGTTTCTCTGGATTTTTTCCAATACCAGATTTTCGCCCTGCGTCACTAGGGTAGAGGTAAGGGGCGCTCCGCGCTCCCTTCTTCCATTCCGCACTAGCCGACCCCACCCGAACGCAGGGATGGCCGTGAATCAGGCCCAGCAAACCGAAGAATTCCTCTCGCTCTACAACCGCCGCCAGCGGCAGATCTACGCGTATATCCGTGTCTTGCTGCCCAACCGCGACGACGCCGAGGAGGTATTCCAGGAAACGTGCATCGCATTTTGGCGGGCGTTCGAAGACTTCGAGCCGGGCACCGATTTCACGGCCTGGGCCCGGCAGGTCGCTCGCAACCGCGTATTGGCCTTCTGCAAACAACGGCGACGCGATCGGCACGTGTTCCACGACGAGGTGGTCCAAACGATCGCCGACGACGTGCCGGTCCAGCCTGAGTTGCTCGACGCACGCCGCACTGCCCTGGCGCAGTGTCTCAAAAAACTCCGCCCTCGCGACCGCCAACTCATCGAGCAGCGTTACCAACAAAAGACCACCACGGTCGAATTGGCCGAACGAGTGGGGCGTCCGCTGAATACGGTGTACAAGGCCCTGGGACGAATCCGCCGCACGCTGCTTGTCTGCATCGAGCGCACCATCGCCACGGAAGGGACACCGCAATGACGGCACTCACGGCACCCTATCCCGACGAACTCGACGCCCTGCTGGACGCCCTGTGCGACGATCAAATCAGCGACGAACAATTCGGTCGCCTGGAGACGTTCATCCGCGACGAACCGGCCGCCCGACGACGATATATTGCGACCATGGAACTCGTGGTCGACCTGGAGTGGGGCGATGCGGACCCTCGCGATCTTCCTGGAATGTCCGACGCCCACGGTCGACACTTGGCTCAATTGATTCAGACAGCGGCCACCGAAGAATCGGTTTTTGATTCGGTAGATGCCGACGCTTTGTCTGTCGAACAGCGGCCCTCCGTTCTGCGGTCCGCGGCCACACTGGCCGAGTCGATCCATTGGCAACTTCATCCCATCCGATTCCTCGCCGCAGCCGGCATATTGACCCTACTGTTCTGGCTCGGTTTTTTCGGTTGGGTTGCTACCAACCAGCAGCAAACGGCCCAAAACAGCAACGATGCCCTCAAGGTCGAAGTGGTCGCCTCGCTGAGGGTATCGCCCGACTGTTGCTGGTCAAAAGAAGCAAAGCGACCAGCCGACTTCGGTCATTTGCTGACCGGCCAGCGATTGGCGGTCGACGCGGGCCTGCTGGAAATAACCTATGGCTCCGGTGCCCGAGTGGTGCTCGAAGGACCGGTGGAGTACACCGTCACCGAACGCAACATGGGTTTCCTGGAGCACGGTCGGCTCGTCGCCCAGGTACCGGCGACGGCCAACGGTTTTACAGTACAAACGCCTGGCGCCAAGGTGACCGATCTGGGAACTTGCTTCGGTCTTCTTGTCGATAAGCTCGGAGCCACTGAAGTCCACGTCTTCGAAGGTCGAGTCGAAGTGGCGCAATTGGCCTCGCAAACAACCGGCACCAAGCCCACGCAACTTGCCAAAGGCCAAGCGGTGCGCTACGCCGCCCCGGGAGAACCATCTTTGTGCTTGCCGCTCGACGACGCCTTGGCGAATCTACGGCTGAAAGCCATCGTGCCGCGCGACACCACCATGGCGATCTTCCAAGACGGGCGACCAATACCCAAACAAGCTGGTGGCGATGGTACCAGTGTCTACGAAGGTACCCGAGACATGCACCTTCGCGAAGCTGACGGCGGCCTCTACAACACGGGCGCCGAACCCAACCTGGCCCTGGGACAATATGCCGACAACGAAGAAGACAACACTCGTATTCTCATCGACTTCGACTGTGGATCGCTCGCCCAGTGCTTGGCCACCAACAACCTGCGGATCGCCTCGGTCACGCTGAAACTCTACCATGCCGGTATCGCTGGAAATAGTCCCGCTACCGGTCAGACGGTCGACATTTTCCCCGCGATATCCAACTTCAACGAAGGCGCCAAGGCAAGCAACGGCCGTGACGGGCACGAAGCCTCGATCGATGAATCCACCTGGGGCAGCCAAGCGTTTCCGACACGTCCTTGGGCCGGGGGTGGACATCACAGCGAGGCCGACTTCGTGCCTTCGCACCCCCTCGATACGCTCACCCTAGGCGACGCAACCGTGCGCACCTGGCGAACCTTCGACGTCACGGCCGCCTTCGCTCCCGACGGCTCCGACCTGGCCGATCACGCCGGGCTGGTCCTTTTGTCCCGTGTCGACAATGCCAATCCGAATGCCGAACGGGATCGATCGGGCGGCAAGCAAATGCTGTTCTCGTCGTCCGAGGCGAATCAGTGTCGGCCCATGCTTATTTTCCAACTGCAAGAGAAGACGGCAACGACATCGTCTAAAAATTGAGGCTGTTGTACTCGTTTTGAAGGAGACACATGATGAGACGTAGTGCTTTACTTCTATCGGTAGCAATGCTACAGCTTGCGCTGTCGGCCGCTCTCGCGCGAGCAGAAACCGTGATCACATTTCAAGACGGCGCACTGACACCCGTCGAAGCGGGCGGCGACGGCGTAAGCATCTACGAAGGGACTCGCGACCTACACCTGCGTGAAGCCGATAACGGCGACCGCAATACGGGCGCAGAGACCAATCTCGTCCTCGGCCAGTACACCGATACCAACGAAGCAGACGACACCCGAACCCTCATCGACTTCGATTACGGATCGCTCGCCGGATATCTGGGCGCCAACAACCTACAAATAAGCACTGTCACGTTGAAACTGTATCATGTTGGCACCGCCGGCAATAGTTCAACCACCACCCAAACCATCGACATATTCAAGGCTACCTCAGCGTTTACCGAAGGAACAGGGGCAAGCAACGGCCGCGACGGCGCGGCAGCACTCGACGGCGAATCGACCTGGGGTAACCAAGTCTATTCCACCGGTTTCTGGGCAGGCGGTGGAGATCACGGCACGGCCGACTTCGTTGCCTCGCAAACCCTCGATACGATTACTGTCGACGGCGGCACCGTCGGTAGTTGGCAAACGTTCGACGTCACGGGCGCCTTCGCCGCCGACGGCTCGGACCTGGTTAGCCACAAAGGTTTCACCCTTCTCGCCCGCGTCGACGATGTCAACCCCAACGCTGTCGCAGCGGATCGAGGTGGCAAACAGATGCTTTTCAGCTCGCGCGACGCGGGCAGCAACGTACCAATCATCGAGTTCACCGTAACAGCCGTTCCCGAACCGAGCAGTTGCGCCCTGTTGACCGCGGCGCTGTTCGGGGTCGGCCTGATCGGCTGGCGCCGTCGCTAAATGCGTACCCTCTCCCGCTCGGCGGGAGAGGGTGGCGGCAAAGCCGCCGGGTGAGGGCGGCCTGAAGCGGTGAAGGCTTTATTCTCGGAAAGGTTCTTGCTGCGACAATCCCCTCTCCCCAAGGGCATAGGTATCTACACATCTCGCCTCGCGGAAAACCAAAAGCATTTCGCTGCAATAGGTTCAGGTGAGCAGATAAAAACCACGAAGGTCACGAAGAACACGAAGGAAGACGAGACAGAAAGACTCCTCGATACGGCGATGCCCGTCTGTAAAACGTGAAAGAGGAAGAAGAATTCTTTCGCAAAGGCGCAAAGTCGCCAAGAGAAAGCCATTCAGCCTTGGCGACTTTGCGCCTTTGCGAGAGAATTCTTCGAACAACAACGAGGCGTCGTCTTTTTTGGGTTCTCGGTCCTTTCCGAGAACCACTGCACCGTTCTTCTTCCTTCGTGACCTTCGCGTCCTTCGTGGTAAATAAAAAACGCACAACCCATTGTATATCAAAAGGTTCGAGCACGTCCGGAAATCGAACCGCCGAACAAACACGCTGGTTGACTTGTGTAGATACCAATACCCCAAGGGGGAGTGGGGAGAGGCTTTCGCGACACGTCTTGGGAAATAGGGACAGCGTCATGAACAGGAAACGTGCTTTTACCCTAGTAGAACTTCTAGTGGTCATCGCCATCATTGGCATCCTCATCGGGCTGTTGCTGCCGGCCGTGCAGTCGGCTCGGGAAGCGGCCCGGCGATTGCAGTGCCAGAACAACCTCAAGCAGATCGGCCTAGCTGCCCTGTCGCACGAGAGTGCCAACGGTTTCTTTCCCACGGGCGGTTGGGGGTGGACTTGGGTAGGCCAGCCCGACCGCGGCTTCGGTCGCCGTCAGCCGGGTGGGTGGCCCTACAGCCTGCTACCCTATATCGAGCAGCAAACGCTCTACAACTTGCCGTCGAGCACCGACGCCCAAACCTTCGACACCCAGTTGGCACAAGTGCTTTCGACACCCCTGACGACGTTCCACTGCCCCAGTCGTCGCCCGGCGAAGGCCTATTATTACGATCAACGTCCCATCCGCAATTTCCACAGCCAGAGCAATGTCCCGGCAACGATCGCTCGTGGCGACTACGCTGCCAACGGCGGCTCGTGCAGTGCCAACGGCGTAGCCAACGGCGGTCCCAGCAGCCTGGCCGATGGCGACGCCAGCCCGTCCAGTTACGAGTCCGACGGTGTGGTTTACGAACGAAGCGAAATACGGATGGCAGCCATTCGCGACGGCACCACCAACACCTACTTCGTCGGCGAACGCTACATCAATCCCGACTGCTACGAGACGGGCGACGACGACGCCGACGACCAAAACCTGTACATCGGAGCCGACCAGGACACGTTGCGGTGGACGTACTACGACCCCAGCGATCCCAACGGCAGCCCTGGATATCGGCCCAGCCAGGATCGAGCCGGCTCGTCGACGCCCGGCGAAGCCTTCGGCAGCGCCCACGCCGCTGGCTTCAACATGGTCTTCTGCGACGGCTCGGTCCAGTGCATCCCCTATTCGATCGATCGCATGGTCCACAGGCATCTCGGCAGCCGCAACGATGGGCAAGTGACACCTCAAAGCTGGTAGTGGCCGCCGCGCGATTTCCGCGACCACTCGTCGCGGCTTTGCAGCACGTCGATCCCGCGTTGGCGCTGTTATCTCTCGAGCCAGCCACACATGGTACCTACCTTGGGGAACGCGCCGCTGGGGTGGGCGGTGGCTAAAGCCAGAACGGCGTTTGCCCGCACAACCGCTACAGCCCAACAGCCCTCATGGCGGCAACGGAAAGCCCTCTGAAACACGTTCCTGATTCGTGTATCACCGTGCCCTATGCTTGCATAAAGTTCCAACCGCGGTGCGCATGTTCCCGCTGGTAGCAGAACCGAACGGAACGAGACAACTGGCAACCAAGGGCAGGCTTGGGAGTCAAATGGCAAGGCATTTGTCGCAGGTAATCCGGGTCGACGAAGAGAAGTGCGTGAATTGTCACGCATGTATCGCTGTCTGTCCGGTGAAAGTCTGCAACAACGGCTCGGGGGACTTCGTCAATGTCAATCCCGATGGGTGCATCGGTTGCGGGCGTTGTCTTTCGGCGTGTCAACATCAGGCCCGACACTTCACCGACGATCTCGAAGTGTTTCTCCAGGCCGCGGCCCAGCAGCGACGGCTGATCGCCATTGTAGCTCCCTCCGTGGTGTCGAATTTTCCCGAGCACTACCTGAATCTCAACGGCTGGTTGCGGCAACTTGGCGTCGAAGCGGTGTTTGATGTGAGCTTTGGTGCGGAATTGACTGCACGAAGCTACGCGGAACACCTGCAACGAGAGCCGCGAAGGATGCTGATTGCGCAACCCTGCCCGGCCGTGGTCAGCTACATTCAGATTTACCAACCCGAGTTGATCGAATACCTGGCGCCGATCGACAGCCCCATGCTGCACACGATCAAGGCGGTGCGGCAGTTCTTCCCTCAATATGCGGAACACGAGGTGGTCGCCCTGTCGCCTTGCCCAGCCAAGCGCCGGGAGTTCGACGAGACGGGCCTGGGCAACTACAACGTAACGTTTGCCGCCGTGGAACGTTACCTCCGCTCGCAGGGACTCTCACTCGACGATTTTGCGAAACGGCGATTCCAAAATCCGACGCCCGATGAGGCCATGTTTTTTCCCTTGCCGGGCGGCCTGATGAAATCGCTCGAAAGGTGGCAACCGGACATCCACAACGTGACGCGACGGATCGAAGGACAGCAGAGTGTTTACGAATACCTGGCCACACTTCCCGAGCTGCTTCATCAAGGCAAAACCCAGTTGCCCGTGTTGGTCGACTGCTTGAATTGCCGCCATGGATGCAGTTGTGGCCCGGGAAGTGTCGAGCAGAAACCGGGCCCCGACGCCGTGGAGACACTACTCAAGCAGCGTTACCACCTCCTGCAAACGCAACCGCAACACGACACCGAAACGAACCAACAGGCCGAGCCATGCCCGTTGGACGCCTACTGGATGCCGGAAGCCTTTTCGCGTCGGTATGCCAACCTGACGAAAAACAACACGGTTCGCTTGCCCAGCGACGAGCAGCGCGATGCCATCCTTCGCGCGATGCACAAACAGGACGAAGAAGACCTTCGCGATTGTTGCTCGTGCGGTTATGGATCGTGCGAGAGGATGACCGTCGCCATCCACAACCAGCTCAACCGCCCGGAGAACTGCCACCATTACCTAATTCGGGAACTTGAGCTGTCCAAAGACGAACTCTCGCATTACCGCGACCACCTGGCCAATCTGGTCAGTGAGCGCACCCTGGAATTGACCGCCGCCAACGAACAATTGCGTTGCGAGGTCTTGGAACGCAAACGGGCCGAACAGGCTTTGCTCGACAGCGAACAAAAGGTGAAAGACATTCTTCACGGTTCGCCCATCGCCCAGTTCGTGATCGACAAGGACCACAGGGTCATCTACTGGAACCAGGCCATGGAGCAGCTTAGCGGCCTGAAGGTCGACGAAATGGTCGGGACGACGGAACACTGGAAAGCCTTCTACGATCGGAAACGCTCCTGCCTCAGTGACATGCTGGTCGACGGCGACTTAGCCGGCCTGGACCGCCAGTACCAAGAAAAGTGCAGCAAATCAGCGCTGCTGGAAGGGACGTATGAGGTTACCGATTTCTTCCCCCATTTGGCACCTGGAGGAAAGTGGTTGCGGTTTATCGCCGTGACGATCAAAAACTCGCAAGGGGCGGTGGTGGGTGCGGCCGAGGCGCTCGAAGACATCACCGAACGCAAACGTGCCCAGGATCAGTTGGCCGAATCGCAGCGCGCAGCCGAAGCGGCAAACCGCGCCAAGAGCGAATTTCTGGCGAACATGAGCCACGAGATCCGTACACCGATGACCGCCATCATGGGTTTCGCCGACCTGATCGGCAACGGGTGTCCCGGTACGTGTTCGTTCGGCAAGGGAGAACTGGTCGGCCACGTCGAGACGATCACGCGCAATTCGACTCATTTGCTGCGGATCATCAACGACATTCTCGACCTCACTAAAATCGAAGCCCGCAAATTCGATATTTGCCGTGCCGATTGTCCGACCATCCAGATCATCAACGATGTGGCCAACCTGCTGCAAGAACAGGCGACGGCCAAGGGCCTGCAACTTCACGTCGAATACGACGGCCCCATGCCCGCCGAAATTCACACCGATCCGATTCGCCTGCGGCAAATTCTTATCAACCTCGTCGGCAATGCCATCAAGTTCACCGAAACGGGCGTGGTCCGCCTGGTCGTACGTTTTCGACGCGACACGAAAACCGAAACGTATCTCGACATCAAGATCATCGATACGGGCGTGGGCATTACCGCCCCGGGGATGGCTCGATTGTTTCGACCGTTTTCGCAGGTCGACACCTCGTCGACACGGCGTTTCGGTGGCACCGGCCTGGGCTTGACCATCAGCCGACGACTCGCGGAATTGCTCGGCGGAAAAATCTCGGTCATCAGTGAACGGGGCAAGGGAAGCACCTTTACAGTAACCATTGCCGCGGGCCCCCGAGCGGGAAAGAAACTCATCGAGAATCCCGCCCAGATCGCTACGGCGCCAAAACCCACAGCGAAGATTCCCTCTCTCGAATTGCCCTCGCTCGATTGCCGCATCCTCCTCGCCGAAGACGGCCCCGACAATCGGCGACTCATTTGCTTCCTGCTCGAAAAGGCCGGCGCCGAAGTAACCTGGACCGACAACGGACAGACGGCCGTCGAACTGGCCCTAACCTCCCGCGAAAATGGAACGCCGTTCGACGTGATTCTCATGGATATGCAAATGCCCAAGATGGACGGCTACGACGCAACACGCGCGTTGCGCAACGCCGACTGGCAAGGCCCAATCATCGCTCTGACAGCACACGCCATGACAGGCGACCGCCAGAAGTGTCTTGATGCCGGCTGCGACGATTATCTGCCAAAACCCATCAATCGTCGCGACCTAATGCAAATCGTGGCACAAAACAGCGAAGAAACCTCGCTGCCAACCTCGTAGCCAGAAATCGCCGAGAGCAAAACCGCGTCTTGGGGTAAGACATCGCCGTCGCTGGCCCCTCGAAGCTTCGGTCATTTCCGTCGAAAAAAGCTGACCGCCGAGTTTCCCGCTGCTCTGCCCGACGCCGTGCCCCCAACCGAGGTGTTTTCTTGCATTTCGCGTCCCGCTCGATCTAAAATAGTAGTTTCCGGCATTGGAAATACAAACATCAATAGACCGTGGGAGACACCATGAAATTTTCACGACGCGACATGCTGAAGTTCACCGCCGGTGCCACGGCGGCCTGCGCCACCGGGATTCATCCGCTTCTGGCCCAAGCGGCTGCCGCCAAGAAGATCCCCATCGGCTTGCAGCTCTACTCGGTGCGTCACGATTGTGCCAAGGACCTACCCGCCGTGCTTGAAGCCGTGGCCGGCATGGGCTACGTGGGCGTTGAGTTCGCCGGATACCACGGTCGAAACGCCAAGGACCTCCGCAAGCTGTTGGACGACAACGGCCTGAAATGCTGCGGTACGCACACGCACCTCAACACGCTGACCGGCGACGCCCTGAAGGGAACCGTCGAGTTCAACCAGACGATCGGCAACAAGTTCCTCATCGTGCCCTGGATGTCGCACGAGATGCTCGCCACGCCGGAACTCTGCAAGAAGACGGCCGATGTCTATAACGACCTGGCCGAAAAGGTCAAAGGCGACGGCATATGGGTCGGTTACCACGCTCACGGCCACGACATGGCCAAGGTCGGCGACAGCACGGCCTGGGAACTGTTCTTCGACGCTTGTAGCCCCGAGGTCGTGATGCAACTCGACACGGGCAACTGCATGGGCGGTGGCGGCAACCCGGTAACCCTGCTGAAGAAATATCCCGGTCGGGCAAAGACCGTCCACCTGAAGGAACACGGCGGCACGCCCGAATCGGTCGTCGGCGAAGGCGAAGTCAAATGGGACGAGGTCTTCAAGGTCTGTGAATCGGCCGGTGGTACCCAGTGGTACATCGTCGAACACGAACGCAAGGGCAACGCCCTGGATAACGTCAAACGTTGCCTGGAAAACCTCCGCAAGATGGGCAAGTAACGCCCCCGCTTGCGTCATCCGGTCGAGCTATCCATCGCAGGGCGGGGCTAATGTGCCTTGCCCTGCATCGTTTCACTACGAGAAAAAACCATGAAATGCCTTACCGTGCTGCCCGTGATCTTCGCGCTGACTGCGACCGCCCTGGCCGCTGAATCGCCTGTCGAACCCAAGGTCAAAGACGCCGTTCGACCGCTGGCGCCGGGAGCCGTCACGCTCGAAGGTCACTTGGCCGACCGGCTGGGCGTTTGCATCGAAAACCGCATCAAGGCTCAAAGCATCGCCGATCTCATTGAACCGTTTCAAAAGCGCGAAGAAACGCGACTCTGGCGTTCCGAGTTCTGGGGTAAATGGTTCATGTCGGCCGCCTGGGCCTATCGCTACTCGCAAGACCCGCAACTGAAAACGATCCTCGACAAGGCCGTCGCCGAACTGCTAGCCACGCAGACACCCGACGGCTACCTCGGCACCTACACGAAACAAACAGAAACCGACAACTGGGACATCTGGGGCCGCAAGTATACGCTGCTGGGGTTGATGTCCTACTACGACCTGACCGGCGACAAAAAAGTGCTCGCGGCCGCCCGGCGACACGCCGACTACCTGCTCAGCCAGGTCGGCCCGGGCAAACGCGATATCGCCAAGCTGGGATGGTGGAGCGGGATGGCGGCCGGCTCGATCCTCGAACCCATGGTTCTGCTGTACAACGCCACGGGCGACCGGCGCTACCTCGACTTTGCCCAGTACATTGTCGAACGTTGGGAATCGCCCGAGGGACCAAAGCTTCTCAACAAATCTCGCGGCGATGTGCTCGTGTTCGACATGTTCGACAAACCGAAACCGGTTAAGAAGAACTACGGCGACTACGGCCAATCGAAAGCCTACGAAATGATGTCGTGCTACGAGGGCCTCTGCGAGTTGTACCGGGTGACCGGCACGCCCGCTTATCGCGAAGCGGCCGAAAAGCTGTTTCCCAACATCCTCGCCACCGAAATCACCGTCGTCGGCTCCGGTTCGAACATGGAACGCTGGTGCGACGGCCATCGGCACCAAGTCGATCGCTCGATCACCCATTGGATGGAAACCTGCGTAACGGTCACCTGGATGAAACTCTGCTACCAGCTCTACCGCATCTCGGGCGAGGCGAAGTACATGGACGAAATCGAACGCAGCGTCTACAACGCCCTACTCGGCGCACAAAAGCTCGACGGTACGTGGTGGAGCCACTACTCGCCGATGGACGGCCTGCACGGCCCCGCGCCCGAACACTGCGGCATGCACCAAAACTGCTGCGTGGCCAACGGTCCCCGCGCGATGGCGCTTCTGCCCATGCTCAGCGTGATGACCAACGACGACGGGCCAGTGGTCAACCTCTACGGCCCCAGCACGGCGAATGCCGTATTGCAGGACGGCACGAAGGTGCAGTTGCGGCAAATCACCGACTACCCGAAGACCGGCACGGTCGACGTTGTCGTCACGCCCGAGCGGGCAGCGGCGTTTACCCTAAGTCTGCGCATCCCTGGCTGGAGCGAGCAGACGACCGTTTCGGTTAACGACGAGCCGGTCGACAACGTTGCGGCTGGCAGCTATCTCCGTTTGGCGCGCACCTGGAAGCCGGGCGACCGGGTGCGATTGGCCTTTGACTTCCGCAGCCGTGTGGTTCCGGTGCCCGACGGCCAATCATTCGTCGCCCTGCTGCGCGGTCCCATCGTGTTGGCCATGGACAAGCGCATCACCCGGCCGGTCGAAGGTGCCACGGCCGCGCGACTGAAGACTGACGCCCAGGGCTTCGTCAACGTACGTCTGGTCGACGCCCAACAGCCCGCGAGTGTGTGGATGCAGTTCGATGTGCCCATGCACACGGCCGATGGCCGCGACGTGGCAGTGCAAATGTGCGATTTCGGCTCCGCTGGCCAGACGTGGGACGAAGACTCACTCTACCGCGTGTGGCTTCCCGTTCCGGCCGACCTGAGCGAGCCGCTGGCTGATGTTCCTCACCATGCCGGTGCCCACTGAGGCGAGGGCCCCACCCCCCGGTCAACTAGCATAGACACACCAACACCACCCTCAAGGAAAACCGGCAATTTTACCCCACATCGCCCCCCGAAACGTGGACACAAAAAAATCTCCGGGTAAGATAGAATAAGTGTACAGATCGGCGGCCGTCAACGTGAATCGAGAGACCTGATCGTGTTACTAGACACCGTTGTCGGCCCAAAAAGGATCTGGTAATTTCCCAACATAGAAGGAAGCAGACTATGCCCAACCGCCTCGCCGTACGCTTAGTGCTTTTCCTTGGCATTGTAGCGGCCGCTAGTTGGACCAACGCAGCGCGGGCCGATGTCTTCTCGAATGTGGCCGAAACGGCCGGATACCACTTGGCCTACACTTTCTCCATCCCCAACGACTCGCTCGGCTGGAACACCACAGTCATCCCCTATACGACCGACAATTCGGCCAACATTGCGGACTATTCCTTCAGCCGCGTGGGCTACTATCTGGAACTGGCCCCCACGGTCAACGACCCGGTACAATACGTCTACGCATCGTTCGACGCGGGCGGTTTCTGCAGCAGCGCCGCCAAGCTTGGGGTACCCAACACAGCTTCCGGCGCCTTCTTCCAGCAGAACGTCGCCAACATGAATGTCGCGTCGAATGTTACCGACATCGTGACGGGAACGGGAATCACCACCGGCAACGTCGAATTCTGGCCCAGCAACTACAGCCAGAGCAACGCCGCCGGAGTTCCGAACGCCAGCGATACCACGTTCGACTTCGGCGACGGCGGAGCCGGCACCACGGCGGGTCACGGCTCGATGCAAATCCACAATCACGGGGCCCAGCAAACACTGTTCGCCTACAACGCCTGGGGCGGTGAGCGAAGGAGCGAACTGGGAATCGGCAACAACCCCTCGGGCAACCCCGACTGGACGTTCAACACGGCCAACATCGCCAATTACGAAGTGAAAAACCTTCAGGTCGTCGTCGGGGGACCCTCCCGCGCACCGGAACATGTCCTGGCCAACGCCCCCGAATTGGCCGGCTATACCCACGTCTACACCAAGGCACTTTCCACGGATGACGACTACAAAACGAGCGCTGTCGACTACGACATCGATTCGTCCGGCACCGTGGCCGACGGCTCCTTCGATCGGGTCGCCTATTACCTCGAACTGGACGACCAGTGGATTTGCGTCTCGTTCGACGCCGAGGGCTTCACGGACCAGGCCGACAAGATCGGCATTCCCGACCTGGCCTCGGGCGAATTCTACCAACAAGACGTGACCAACATGAACGTCGCATCGAACGTCGAGGGAATCGTCACCGGCACGGGCCTCAGCGGCGGGAACATCGAGTTTTGGGCCACCAACTACGGCACATCCAACGGAGCAAACGTGCCCGGCGCAAGTGGCAGCACTTACGATTTCGGCGATGCCTACAACTCGGGAGACTACGGCTCGATGCAGATCCACAACCACGAGGCGGGCCAGACGCTCTTTGCCTACAACGCTTGGGGCGGCACAACGAGAACAAGCGACCTGGGAATCGGAAACCGTTCCACCGACCACCCCGACTGGACCTTCTCCGGCAATGCCGGTTCGTATACGGTGAAAAACCTCTACATCTTCGTACACCCTGTGCCCGAACCCTCTTCGCTGGCACTGCTTCTGTGCGGAACGCTCGGACTGCTGGCCTATCGTAAGCACCGTGCAAAGCGCGCGTGAATCGGCGATCGCTCCGCACGACCCTCGCGGTGAATCGCCAACCGTGGTCGATAGCAGCGCGATTGGCGGTGCACAGCGAAGCGGAGCGTCGCTTCAGATGCGTTCCGAAGCTGGAGCTTCGGAACGAGGAAAATCAGGCGGCAACACACCGACATCAACGCCACGAATTGCGGCAACCCGCAGTTCGTGGCGTAACTCTTTTATCGACTGTCATTTAATGCATCAGCATTTCTTTGCCTAACGGTCGATTCAGCCGGATTTCTCCTGCACGAGCTCTAGTGGCGTTGACGCCCTGCCAAATAGATAATATTATACCGATAGACAACTACCGATAAGACATTATTTGTTTACCTCCGCTGTCGCCGCCAGCTACGCCCAACACGAATCCCAACCGCCAGCATCGGTTACCAACGCAAAGCCGAAGCACCCGGCTCGAACCGCCACGCACCCACGCCACACGGAGTGAGAAGCCATGATCGTTCCTGCACACCCCCAAAACGCGGCACTACCCAACGACGAGGCCCCCCCTGCCCCGGCCGGCATTCGGCCGATCCGCACGGTCGAGGATCTCGACGCGCTGATCGGCCGCGTCCGTGAAGCCCAACGCCAATTCGCCCGATTCCTCCAAGTCAAGGTCGACGACATCTTCCGCAACGCGGCCATGGCCGCCAACGTCCGGCGTATTCCGCTGGCCAAACTGGCCGTCGAGGAAACCGGCATGGGCATCGTCGAAGACAAGGTCATCAAAAACCACTTCGCCGCCGAGTATATCTACAACCAATTCAAAACGGCCAAAACCTGTGGCGTGATCGAAAGCGACACGGGCTTCGGTATCCGCAAGATCGCCGAGCCCGTCGGGCTGGTCGCCGGGATCATTCCCACGACCAACCCCACTTCGACCGCCATCTTCAAGGCCCTGCTGGCGTTGAAGACTCGCAACGGCATCATCTTCTCGCCCCATCCGCGAGCGAAGCGATGCACGATCGCGGCCGCCAAAGCCGTGTTGCAGGCCGCCGTCGCCGCCGGAGCACCGGAGGGCATTATCGGCTGGCTTGATGAGCCCACCGTCGAACTGACCCAACACCTGATGGGCCACCCGGATATCAACCTCATCCTGGCCACCGGGGGACCGGGGATGGTACGTGCCGCCTACTCCTCGGGCAAGCCGGCCATCGGCGTGGGAGCCGGCAACACCCCAGCCATTATCGACGAAACGGCCGACGTGCAAATGGCCGTTAACTCGATCCTGTTGAGCAAAACGTTCGACAACGGCATGATCTGCGCCTCCGAGCAGTCGATCGTCGTGGTCGACGAAGTCTACGACACGGTCCGCGAAGAACTCACCCGGCGCGGCGCCTGCCTGCTGACACCAAACCAACGGGCCGCATTGGCCGAAGTGATTGTCAACCGCGGCAAACTCAACTCGGCCATCGTCGGCCAGCCGGCGGCCAAGATCGCCGCCATGGCCGGTATCGACCTGCCGGACGACACCAAGGTCCTCGTGGCCGAAGTCGAACGGATCGGGCGCGACGAACCGTGGAGCCTCGAAAAGCTGTCGCCCCTGCTGGCCATGTATCGGGCCGCCGACTTTGCCGACGCCACGGACAAGGCCGATGCCTTGCTGCGTTTCGCCGGACTGGGCCACACGGCCGTCCTCTACACCGATCCGTTGAACAACGAACGCATCGAGCAGTTCGGCGCCCGGGTGCCCACCGGTCGCGTGCTGATCAACCAGCCGTCGAGCCACGGGGCCATCGGCGACATTTACAACTTCCGCCTCGAGCCGTCGCTCACCTTGGGCTGCGGCACCTGGGGCGGCAACAGCGTCAGCGAAAACGTGGGAATCAAGCACCTGCTGAACATCAAAACCGTTTCCGAACGCCGCGAAAACATGCTCTGGTTCCGCGTGCCGCCGAAGGTCTACTTCAAGCACGGCTGCCTGCCGATCGCCCTGGCCGAACTGGCCGACTGCAAACGAGCGTTCGTGGTAACCGACGAACCGTTGTCCAACCTGGGCCTGGTCGACAAGGTGACCGACGTGCTCGATGAGCTGGACATCGAGAACCAAGTGTTCTTTGAAGTCGAGCCCGACCCCGACCTGGCGACCGTTCGCCGCGGCTTGGCCCAAATGCAGGCCTTTCGCCCCGACGTGATCATCGCCTTCGGTGGCGGCAGCCCGATGGACGCGGCCAAGATTATGTGGTTGCTCTATGAACACCCCGACGTGGCCTTCGAAGATCTGGCCATGCGATTCATGGACATCCGCAAGCGGGTGTTTGCGTTTCCCAAGCTGGGTCGCAAGGCCAAGATGGTGGCCATCCCAACCACCTCGGGCACCGGCAGCGAGGTGACGCCGTTCGCCGTCGTGACCGACGAAAAAACCGGGCGTAAATATCCCATCGCCGACTACGAGTTGACTCCGCACATGGCGATCGTCGATGCGGACTTGGTTATGACGATGCCGGCGAAGCTGACGGCCTACTCGGGCGTCGACGCCTTGACCCATGCCCTGGAAGCGATCGCCGCCGTAACGGCAACCGACTACACAAACGGCCTGGCGCTGGAGGCCACCCGCGTGCTGCTGAAGTATTTGCCCGCGGCCTACGAACACGGTCCACACGACGCTCGGGCGAGGGAAAAGGTGCACAACGCGGCCACCATGGCGGGCATGGCCTTTGCCAACGCGTTTCTCGGGCTGTGCCATGCGATGGCTCACAAGCTGGGTGGCATGTATCACCTGCCCCACGGGCTGGCCAACGCGCTGTTGATCAACGAGGTGATCCGTTTCAACGCCTCCGACGCCCCACGCAAGCAGACCGCTTTCCCGCAATACGAGTATCCCAACGCTAAGGCGCGTTACGCCCGGGTGGCTCGCTTCCTGGAACTCGACGGCGAAAACGACGACGCATGCGTCGAGCGGCTGATCGAAGCGGTCGACGCCCTGAAGCGCCGGCTCGACATTCCCGCCAGCATTCGAGAGACGGGCATCGAAGAAGAAACCTTTCTCGCCCAACTCGACGAACTAGCCGAACTGTCGTTCGACGACCAGTGCATCGGTGCCAACCCCCGATTCCCCCTGATGAGCGAAATCAAGGAATTGTTCCTCAAGGCCTACTACGGCCCCGAGGAATCCGTGGCAACGGCCGAGGTTTCCGAAACGGCGGAAGGAGCGTAAAACATGGTCGCACCGATATCGACCGGCAACTGTCACAACACAGACAACTGCCGCAACACAAACCAAGGCGACTGTGCCTTCGATCCACGGCTCAGTCCAACGAGGAGATTTCTCATGTCCGACGATCAACTGAAAGCCTATCCGATTCCCAGCGTGAAACGCCTGCCGCTGTACCTGCGATTTTTGCACAAACTCAAGGCCCAACAGCGCGAGGTTGTTTCGTGTACGCGAATCGCCGAGAGTCTCGATCTCGTGCCGGTACAGGTCCGCAAGGATCTGGCGATGACTGGCGTGGTGGGGCGTCCGAAGGTGGGCTACGAGGTGCCCGTGCTGATCGACGCCATCGAGGATTTCCTCGGCTGGAAAAACGCCAGCGACGCTTTCCTCGTCGGAGCCGGTAGCCTGGGCGCGGCCCTGTTGGGTTACGAAGGTTTTCGCGACAGCGGGCTGAACATCGTGGCCGCCTTCGACACCAACCCGAAGAAAATCGGCACCGAAATCCACGGCCGCGAAGTGTTGCCCTGGGAGAAGTTCCACGACCTGGTCCAACGGATGCACGTCCATATCGGCGTATTGGCCGTCCCTGGTGAAGTAGCCCAAGACGTAACGACCGAAATGGTCATGGCCGGGATTCGTGCGATCTGGAATTTCACGCCCGTGAAGATCGAAGTGCCGGACAACGTGATCGTAGAAGACGTCCGGCTGACCGCCAGTTTGGCCGTGTTGACCAGTCGGCTAAGGCAAGAGTTGGGAGCGAGGAGCTAGTGCTTTGTCAACTTTTGAATTGGGGGTTGGGTGCCATGCCCACGCTTGCGTGGGCATGCCAAAATCCCGAAAACATGGCCACGCAAGCGTGGCCATGGCACCCAAATTTGCCATCTGGTTCCCAAGCTTGAGCTTGGGAACGAATAAAAGAAGCTGCACGAGTGACACAACCAAAGTACAACCCAAGGAACATAGACGATGCATCAACTACCCACGCTTGAAAACATCTCGCAGCGGCCGCGGCAGTTTGCCAAGGTGTGCGAGATTCTGGACCGTTACGACCGCGACCCGGCCAAGCTGATTCCCATTCTCCAGCAAGTCCAAAACGAGTATCGCTACCTGCCCGAGGAAGTGCTCACGTTCGTGGCCACGTCGTTGGGAATGCCGCCGGCCGAAGTCTATGGCGTGGCAACGTTCTACGCCCACTTCACGATGAAACCCAAGGGCAAATACACCGTGCGGCTCTGCGACGGCACGGCCTGCCACGTACGTGGCTCGCACGGCATTCTCGAAGCCCTCTACGAACGCCTCGGCCTTAGCGCACAACACAACACGACCGACGACATGCTGTTCACCGTCGAAACCGTCTCCTGCCTGGGCGCCTGTGGATTGGCACCCGTCGTAGTGATCAACGACGACGTCCACGGCCAAATGACTCCGCAGTCCGCCGTCAAGCTTGTCGACGAGATCCTGGAAAAGGAGAAGCAACCATGACGCGAGCCAACAACACCGCGACCGCGAAACCAACGGTCGAACTCAAAACGGTGGCCGACGGATACGAAGCGGCGGCCAAGCGAATCACTCGACGGATTATCATCTGCGCCGGCACGGGCTGCGTGGCCAATGGGTCGCTAAAGGTCCATGCCGCATTAAAAGAAAAGTTGGCCGACAAGGGGATCGACGTTGTCGTCGAACTGAAACACGAGGCCGACGACCATCACGGCACCCAAGCCACCGAACATGTCCACCTCTCGAAGAGTGGTTGCCAGGGCTTCTGCCAGATGGGTCCGCTGGTGGCCATCGAACCCGAGGGAATCCTCTACACCCGCGTGCAGTTGGGCGACGTCGACGACATCATCGAAACCACGCTCGAACAGGGCGGCGTGGTCGAACGGCTGTTGTACGTCGATCCGAGCACCCAACGTGTGTGCCATGGCCAGGGCGACATCCCCTTCTACACTCAACAGACGCGCCACGTGCTGAAGCAATGTGGTCGGGTCGATCCGGAAGACATCGGCGAATACATCAACGCCGGCGGCTACGAAGCGGCACGCCAGGCATGGTGCAAGATGACGCCCGAACAGGTGTGCGAGGAAATCGGCCAGTCGGGCTTGCGTGGCCGGGGCGGAGGGGGTTTCCCCACCGGGCGCAAATGGGAACTGACGCGCCAACAGCCGGGCGAAAAGAAATACGTCATCTGCAACGCCGACGAGGGCGACCCCGGGGCGTTCATGGACCGCAGCGTCATGGAAGGCAACCCTCATGCCGTGATCGAAGGCATGATGATCGCCGCCCGAGCCATCGGCGCCGACGAAGGCTATTTTTATGTTCGACTCGAGTACCCTTTGGCCGTCAACCGTATTCGCAAGGCTGTGGCCGATGCTGAAAACTTGGGCCTATTGGGCGACAACATCTTCGACACGGGCCGATCGCTGCGGCTGCACGTGATGGAAGGCGCCGGAGCGTTCGTCTGCGGCGAAGAAACGGCGCTGATCGCGTCGATCGAGGGCAAGCGGGGAATGCCGCGTCCAAAACCGCCGTTCCCGGCCCAAAGCGGACTGTGGGGTAAACCCACGGTGATCAACAACGTGGAAACCCTGGCCAGCGTGCCGCTGATTATCCAACACACGTCGGCCCGATTCCGTCAACTGGGTACCGAAGGTTCGCCCGGCACGAAGACCTTCGCCCTGACGGGTCACGTGGCCAACACGGGTCTGATCGAAGTGCCCTTTGGAACCACCCTGCGAGAAATCATTTTCGACATCGGCGGCGGCGTGCTCGACGACCACGGCAAGGCCAGCGTCAATGGGTTCAAGGCCGTGCAGATCGGCGGTCCTTCGGGCGGATGCCTTACGGAGGAACACCTCGACCTGCCGTTGGACTTCGACTCGCTGCGAGGCGTCGGCGCCATGGTCGGCTCGGGTGGCCTCGTCGTGATGAACGAGAAAACGTGTATGGTACAGATGGCCCGCTTCTTCATGCAGTTCACTCAGAACGAGTCGTGCGGCAAGTGCGTGCTATGTCGCGAAGGAACCAAGCAGATGCTGGCCCTGCTGGACGACATCCTCGAAGGTCGCGCCGACGAGCGGACCATCGTACTGTTGGAACAGTTGGCCGAAGCGGTCCGCAAGGGTTCGTTGTGTGGCCTGGGTAAAACGGCACCCAACCCCGTGTTGGCCACATTGCGACACTTCCGCGACGAGGTCGACGCCCACGTCGTACAAAAACGCTGTCCGGCCGGCAAGTGCAAAGCCTTGCTGCGGCCGGAGATCATCGCCGACTTGTGCAAGGGCTGCACGGCGTGTGCCCGCAAGTGTCCCGTAGACGCCATCCAGGGCGAGAAGAAACAACCCCATACGATCGACGCAGAAAAGTGCATCAAGTGCGGCGCGTGTGCCGAAGCATGCAAGTTTGGCGCAATCGTGGGCGTGTGAAGACCGTAGGGGCGCAAAAAAAGTTCATCCGGTATTTCTGGGGATGACATCTTACTGGGGTGCCAGGGACGGCTTGCCCGTCCCTGCCTGCCTCCTGCCGCTGCAAGGGCGGACAAGCCGCCCATGGCACCCTTCCCGAAAATCCCTGAAGAACCAAAAAAAGGAACCAAAAAATGAATAAACCACTGACACTGACTATCGACAAACGCGTGATCCCCATCGAGGGTGAGCGCAACGTGTTGGAGGTCGCCCGCAAGGCCGGCATCGACATTCCCACGTTCTGCTACCATTCCGAGCTGAGCATCTACGGCGCCTGCCGGCTTTGTCTGGTCGACATCGAAGGGCGCGGTATCGTGGCAAGCTGTTCCACGGCACCCGAGCCGGGCATGGTCGTTCGCACCCATAGCGAAGAAATTCGCGAGATGCGGCGGATTGCCCTGGAACTGCTGCTGGCCAACCACGACCAGCAGTGCCCGACCTGCTCGAAGAGCGCCACCTGCGAGTTGCAGCGGCTGACGCGCCGATTGGGCGTGGACGAAGTCCGTTTCAAGCCGACCCACGCACCGTTGCCGGTCGACACGTCTTCACCCTCGCTGATTCGCGATCCGAACAAGTGCATCCTCTGCGGCGACTGCGTTCGGGCGTGCAGCGAAATCCAAAGCATCGGCGCGATCGATTTCGCCCATCGTGGGGCAACGTCCCAGGTGGTGCCCGCCTTCAATAAAAACCTCGGCGACGTCGAGTGTGTGAACTGCGGCCTGTGCGCTTCGGTCTGCCCGACCGGCGCGTTGACCCCCAAGCCCGAAGTGAACCAAGTTTGGCGCGACCTGGAAGACCCGACGAAGACCGTGGTCGCGCAGATTGCTCCGGCCGTGCGTGTGGCGTTGGGCGAGGCCTTTGGCGGCAAGCCGGGCAGCATCGAGACAGGGCGCATCGTGGCGGCACTGAAGGCCCTCGGCTTTGACCAAGTCTACGACACGTGCTTCGCCGCCGACCTGACGGTGCTCGAAGAGGCCACCGAGTTCATCGAGCGAAAGCAACGCGGCGAGCGACTTCCCCAGTTCACTTCCTGCTGCCCCGGCTGGGTGAAATTCGCCGAACAGTTCTATCCCGACCTGCTGCCGAACCTGTCGACGTGCCGTTCGCCACAACAGATGTTCGGATCCGTGGCCAAAAAGACGTTGCCGGAACAGTTGGGCGTCGCCGCCGAAGACCTGGTGGTCGTGTCGATCATGCCGTGCACGGCGAAGAAATACGAAGCCAAGCTCGACAAGTTCCAAAGCGACGGCCGGCCCGAGGTCGACCACGTGCTGACCACCCAGGAGCTTGCCCGAATGATCGAGGAAGCCGGCCTGTCGTTCGAGCGGCTCGAACCACAGTCGTTGGACATGCCGCTGGGATTCAAGACCGGGGCGGGCGTGATCTTCGGCACCACCGGCGGTGTGACCGAAGCCGTGTTGCGCTACGCTGTCGAAAAGATCAAGGGAGTGAAACTCGATACGTTCGACTTCGAAGAGGTCCGCGGTCAGGCGGGCATCCGCGAAGCGCGAATCGTGATCGACGGCCAGCCGTTGATCCTGGCTGTGGTCCACGGATTGGCCAACGCCCGGGCGGTGGCCGAGGAAATCCGTGCCGGCAAGTCGGACTACGATTTGGTCGAAGTCATGGCCTGCCCGGGCGGATGCATCGGCGGTGCCGGTCAACCGGTCACTAAGGACGCGGCGGTGCGACCGGCGCGTGCTCGTGGCCTTTACGAAGCCGACAAGATGCTCCAACTGCACAAGTCGCAGGACAACCACTTGGTAGCCGAGTGCTACAAGGATTTCCTCGGCGACATCGGTGGCCACCGTGCCCACGAGCTGTTGCACACCGAATACCAAAGCCGGCGGCGCATTCGCGGCGAGCGGCTCGTGGTGCTCGACGACGCGACGCAAGCGACCAAACTCCAGGTTTCCGTGTGCGTCGGCACGAGCTGTTTCGTCCGTGGCTCGCAAACCTTGCTGCGAAACCTGATCGCGCGGATCCACCAAGACAAGCTGCAAGATCAGGTCGAAGTGGAAGCGACCTTCTGCTTCGAGCAATGCGACAAGGGCCCCACCGTCCGCGTCGGCGCCCGGGTGATCAACCACTGCACATTCAAAGACGCCTGGGACGCGATCGAGGAGGAACTGGCGCAGATTGTTCAAAGGTGAGAAAAGAAGCGGAAAGGTGAAGCCGCAAGCGGCTATCCACTATCCGCTGTCCACTAACCACGGACAACCCCACAGCCATGCCGAAATCCAACACATCCGACCAAGTCGTCTACACCAACAAGGCTCGCTGCCGCGACTGCTACCGGTGCGTGCGTGTCTGCCCGGTGAAGGCGATTCGCATGCATGAGGGGCAGGCCTCGGTCGACGCCGGGCGCTGCATCGCTTGCGGTACGTGCATTCGGGAATGTCCGCAGGGGGCCAAGTCGTTTCGCGACGACCTTGATCTGGCCGCCCGGCTGATTCGCGAACACACGAGCGTGGCGTGCAGCGTGGCCCCGTCGTTTGCCGCGGCGTTGCCGGCTTGGCAGCAGCACCGTTTGCCGTCGGCCTTGCGGCGGTTGGGCTTTCGCTACGTGGGCGAAACGGCGGTGGGCGCATACCACGTGGCAGCAGCCACGGCCGAACACGTCGCCCGACAACCGTCGCGCAATCACGTTTGCACGGCTTGCCCGGCGGTTGTCCGGTATATCGAACGTTATCGTCCCCAGCTAACGCCGGCGCTGGTGCCGGTCGTTTCGCCGATGATCGCGCATGCTCGACACCTGCGAACCAAGCTGGGCGACGACGTTCGCGTGGTGTTCATTGGCCCCTGCGTGGCCAAGAAGGCCGAAGCCCAGCGGGAAGAATTTCGTGGACTGGTCAACTGCGTGCTCACGTTTCAAGAGCTTCAGCAGTGGCTCGACCGCGAGGGCGTCAAGCTTTCGGCCTGCGAAGAAAGCGATTTCGACGAAACACCCGAGGGCGACTCGCGACTATTTCCGCTCGAAGGCGGCTGCGTGCGCACGGCCGGGTGGAGTACCGACGTGCTCGACGGCGACGTGGCGGCCGTCTCCGGGTTCGAGGAAGTCCGGGAAGTGCTCGACACGCTGAAAACCACGGCCAGCCCGTTGGTCATCGAGCCACTCTTCTGCCCGCAGGGTTGCATCAACGGCCCGGCGATGCCCCAGACGGGCAACGGTTTTGTCCGTCGCCACGAGGTGCTTGACTACGCCGAAAGACACGACGGCCGCGTACCCGACGCAACCCCACGTCCATCACTGGTCACCAATTTTTCGCCCTACCGCAACGGCAGCCCGCGCGAATATAGCGAGGAGGAAATTCGCCACGTGCTGGAAAAGACCGGTAAGGCCAACAAGGAGAACCAACTGAACTGCGGAGCCTGCGGCTATCCGAACTGTCGCGAAAAGGCCATTGCGGTGCTCGAAGGACTGGCCGAACTCGAGATGTGCATGCCCTACATGAAGCGGCTGGCCGAACAGCGCGTCGACCGAATCATCGAGACCAGCCCCAACGGGATTGTGATTCTCGACGAACACCTGCAAATCCTCAGCATGAATCCGGCCTTCCGCCGGTACTTCAAATGCACCGACACGGTCTGTGGCCGTCCGATCTCGTACCTGATAGACCCCGAAGCCTTTGAACGCTTGGCCGCCGGGCAGTCGCCGATGATCGAAGGCACAGTGGAGCACGAGAAGTATGGCGTTGTGTGTCACCAGATTCTCTACCCCTTGCCCGAGGAACGGCAATATGTCGGCATCTTTGTCAACGTGACCAACACCCAAACCAACGAGCGGAAGCTGGACGAACTGAGGGCGCAAACGGTGTTGCAGGCCCGCGAGCTTTTGCAGCAGCAAGTCCAGATGGCCGAGACGATCGCCACCTGCCTGGGCGAAAACACGGCCCAGGGTGAAGCCCTGTTGGACAAGCTGATGTTGCTAGCCGAGGAACGGGGCGAAGCCGACAACCGCCGAGACTCGTCCTCGCGCGACGGCACGCGCTGGCTACGCGATACGTATGGGGCGAAGTAACATGGCGTTACCACTTGAGTCTCAGAACTGGAGGTTCGGGTGCCATGCCCACGAAAAGCGTGGGCATGCTGAAATTGCGGCGACCATGGCCACGCAAGCGTGGGCATGGCACCCGTTTGTTTTAGACTGACAAACCAAAGGCCGTCGATGGTTCCCGGTTATGTTCATATCGAAGTCGAGGTAGCCCAAAGCCCCAAGTATCCTGGCCGGCCGTGTGGCGACGTAGTCGTCTGCGAGCGGACCGTCGGCGGTACCACTTTGCTGTGTGCCGACGGCATCGGCTCGGGCATGCACGCCCATATCGCGGCCCAAATGTGTGCCGGCCGGATGATGGGGCTGTTGCGCCGGGGGTTCTCGCTCCGCAAGGCGTTTACCTCGCTGGTCGACACGATGCAGCATCGCCGCGATCCGAGCAAGCCGTTTGCCGCCTTCTCGCTCGCCCGCGTGCGTCCCGACGGCATGGCCACGATCCTCAATTACGATGCCCCGCCGCCCATCTATCTAAGCCGCCACAATGCCGCCAGTTTGTCGCCACGCACCATGGAGTTGGGCGGGGCGCTGATCTGCGAATCGACTTGCCATCTGGAGTCGGGCGAGGGATTGTTGCTGATGAGCGACGGCATCACCCAAGCCGGCCTGGGAGGTGGACTGCCGATGGGCTGGCAAACCGAAGGCGTCATACGCTTCGTCACCGACTGCATCCGGCAGAAAACTCCTTTCGTGGAAATCCCCTGGCAGGTCCACGATCACGCCCGAGAGCTATGGAAACGCGGCGGCGACGACTGCACGGCCGTATTGGCCCGGTGTCGACACGGCGAGATCGTCAACCTTCTGACCGGTCCCCCGGCACGGCCCGAGGACGATGTTCGCGTGGTCCACGATTTTCTCCAACAGAAGGGAGTAAAAATCGTCTGCGGGGGTTCGACGGCCGAGATTGTCGCCCGGGTGATGGGCGTGGAAGTGGACATCGAACAAAACCCCACCAGCTTAGTCGCTCCCCCGCGGTACGAAATCCCGGGCATCGACCTGGTGACCGAAGGGGCCGTCACGCTGAATCAGGTCTACAACCTGATGGACGAAGACGTGGGCTGCCTGAAGGAAGACAGCGGGGTGACCGAGTTATGCGCCCTGTTGAACATTGCTGATCGGGTGAATTTCGTGGTCGGCGGCGCGAAGAACCATGCAACCGACGATATCAGCTTCCGGCAGCGGGGAATCCTCGTCCGAAAACAGATCGTCCCCCTGCTGGCCGACCGCCTCCGCGAGATCGGCAAACTGGTGGTCGTCGACCGGGTTTAGCTCCCAGTCACGGGTGCCATGCATTCCACCCCCAGCACTCGTTCCCATGCTTCGCGTGGGAACGAAGAAACCGCGTCACAAGACCGCCGATGGCAGGGCGGATTGACGAACTTCCCCCGAATCTCGACAATAGTGGTTTGTGCGCCGGGCGAGTCGACGCGGCGCCGGTTGCCCCACCTGCCAGGGAAACAGGACACCCCCCTCTCGATGAACTGGATTGAACAACAAGACCCCGAAGTTTGGGCGGCTATCGCCGGCGAAATCGACCGCCAGCGGAACGGCCTCGAGATGATCGCCAGCGAAAACTACACCAGCCCGGCCGTCATGCAGGCCAACGGCTGCGTGTTGACCAATAAATATGCCGAAGGCTATCCCGGTCGACGCTACTACGGCGGCTGCGAGTTTGCCGACGTGGCCGAAGACCTCGCCCGCAATCGGGCCAAGCAAATCTTCGGCGCCGATCACGCCAACGTCCAACCGCACAGTGGTGCCCAGGCCAACACGGCCGTGTATCTCGCGGCGATCAACCCGGGCGACACGGTGCTAGGATTAGATCTGGCCCATGGCGGTCACCTGACCCACGGCATGAAGCTGAACATCTCGGGCAAGCTCTACAACTTCTTCAGCTACGGCGTGCGGCAAGACGATCACCGCATCGACTTCGACCAGTTGGCCCGCCTCGCTGCCGAGCACAAGCCCAAGCTGATCGTGGCCGGAGCCAGTGCTTATCCGCGGGAAATGCAGCACGGCAAGTTCGCCGAGATCGCCCAAAGCTGCGGCGCCAAGTTGATGGTCGACATGGCCCACTACGCGGGTCTTGTGGCGGCCAAGCTGCACGACGACCCAGTGCCCGTGGCCGACTTCGTGACCACCACCACGCACAAAACACTCCGCGGCCCGCGCGGCGGCATGATCCTCTGCAAGGCCGACTACGCCAAGGATATCGATCGGGCCGTGTTCCCCGGTATCCAGGGCGGACCGCTGATGCATGTCATCACAGGCAAGGCCGTTTGCTATGGCGAGGCCCTAAAGCCCGAGTTCAAACAATACGCCCAACAGATTCTCGACAACGCCCGGGCGTTGGCCGAAGTGCTCGCCAGCGGCGGCTTGAAACTGGTCAGCGGCGGCACCGACAACCACCTGATCCTGGCCGACGTCACCCCGTTGGGCCTCACTGGTCGGATCGCCGAAGAAACGCTCGACCGCTGCGGGATTACGGTCAACAAAAACATGATTCCGTTCGATCAGCGCAAGCCGCTCGATCCGTCGGGCATTCGCATCGGTACGCCGGCCCTGACCACCCGGGGTATGGGCGTCGACGAGTTGCGAACCATCGGCAGTTGGATCCTCGAAGCGTTGAAAGAACCTGACGACGAGCATCTGCTAAAACAACTTCGCGGCGACGTGCTGGAAATGTGCAAGCAGTTCCCGGTGCCGGGAGCGTGATGAATCAGTGGATAGTGGGTAGTAGATAGTGGTTAGTGGGTAGCAATGCAGACAGCCCGCCACCAACTACTGACAACTGTGCACTAACCACTGACAACTAACCACCACCCCCAAAGGAGCTCTCATGTGATCGTGGTCAACACCGAGTTTGTGCCCGGCATGCGGGTTGTCGAGGTCAAGGGCCTGGTTCAAGGCAATACCGTTCGGGCGAAGCATGTGGGCCGCGATATCGCCGCCAGCTTCAAGAACCTCACGGGCGGCGAACTCAAGGGCTACACCGAGTTGCTGGTCGAATCGCGTCGCGAAGCGATGCAGCGAATGCTCGCCCAGGCGCAACAACTGGGCGCCAACGGCGTGGTGAACGTCCGCTTCGCCACCAGCTCGATTACGGCGGGGGCGGCCGAGCTTTACGTCTACGGCACGGCCGTCGTTCTGGCTCCCGACGATGTGAGTTGATCCGCCCCTTGTCGGGCTTCTTCTCTTTGCCTGGGAGACCTCCATGGAATACATCATCGCCCTGGTGATTACCGCCTTTCTGTTGATTCTCGGCCTCACGGTGGGTGGAGCCGTGGAACGCGCGCATTTGCGCGATCTCGACCTGCGAGAGCAGCAGTTGTCGAACATCGTTATGTCCGACATGAAACGTCTGCCGGTGAACTGGCTTGCCTCCGACGCCCGGCTCGTGGTCGGCGAGGCGGTGATCGCCACCGATTACTTCAAAGTGTTCGCGGCCAGCCTGCGGAAACTCTTCGGTGGCGAGTTCCGCAGTTTGGAAACCCTTGTGGCGCGTGCCCGGCGCGAGGCCGTGGTGCGAATGCTCGATCAGGCCCAAGCGGCCGGCGCCAATGTGGTGTGGAACGTCCGCCTACAAACGACGACCATCCAAGGCAAACAACAGAACCAAGCCGGGGGCGTCGAAGTGTTGGCCTACGGCACGGCGATGCGCGTGGTTGGCGAGGAGTAACACCCCGCAGCGCAACTGGAAAACGCAACCGCGGAAATCGTCTATGGACGATGAGTACTTCTCCATCGAACACGAACCGACGCTAAGCGGCCAGTCGTTCGAGCCCGACCCGGCCGAGCATCGGGCGGCGCCGACTGATCGGCCGGCCGACGAAATGGAAACACTCCGCGACTCGGTGGACGCCGAACCGGCCCTCGCGGCACAGGCCGACTTCGGAACGTGGCAACGGTGGATCGACGAGAAACGCTCTCGCTGCACGCTGGCCGGCAATCTGACGGTTACCCTGCTGGCCGCCCTGCTCACCGGACCGTTGGCCATCGTTGGCGCAGTGCTGACCGGTCGGCCGGGCATCAGCGGGGCTGTTTACGCGATCGTCTTCGGACCGGTCACCGAAGAACTGCTCAAGCAGTCGGGCATGGTCTTTTTACTCGAAAAGAAGCCCTATCGACTGTTCGCCTCGTGGCAGTTCATTTTCGCAGCCATCGTGGCGGGACTGGCGTTTGGGACCATCGAAAACCTGTTCTACATCCACTACTACGGCCCGATGAGCGGGGTAAAGGACCTCGCTGCACTGGCTGCTTTCCGCTGGACGTTATGCATGCCGCTGCACGCCGTCTGGGCCGCCATTGCGTCGGTCGGACTCATTCGCGTCTGGAAACGCCAACTCCACGACGGCAAACCGGCCGACCTCTCGGTAGCCTTCCCCTGGTTCGTCGCCGCCATGGTGCTACACGGACTCTACAACTTGGGCGCGATGTTCGTAGAATTCTAGCGCTGCGTCAAATCTAAAAACGTGTTTTGAAAAGCATTCTCCCCTCTCCCCCGTGGGGCATAGGTATCTACACAAGTCAACCAGCGTGCTCGCTCGACCGTTCGATTTCCGAACGTACTCGAACCTTTTGGCATTTAATGGGTTGTGCGTTTCTTGTTTACCATGAAGAATTTTCACGCAAAGACGCCAAGCTGAAAGGCTTTCTCTTGGCGCCTTTGCGCCTTTGCGAGAGCTATTTTCTTCCTCTTTCACGTCTTACAAATGGGCATCGCCGTATCGAGGAGTCTTCTCGTTTCATTTTTTCCTTCGTGTTCTTCGTGACCTTCGTGGTTTTTATCTGCTATCTGAACCTACTGCAACGAAATGCCTTCGGTTTTCCGCGAGGCGAGATGTGTAGATACCTATGCCCGTGGGGAGAGGGGCCGGGGGTGAGGGGCGTTCGCAGTAAGGCGATGTTCTTGAAAACAACGTCTTCCCCGCTGCAATCCGCCCTCACCCGGCGGCTTCGCCGCCACCCTCTCCCGAAAAGCGGGAGAGGGTACGCTATTTTCAAAACACGTTCTAAAATGAAAGTTGGGTGCCACGGGCTGCTTGTCAGCCAGTGCTGGATTAACCACGGAGGCACAGAGAGCACTGAGTTTTTCACATGGAACTCAGTGACCTCTGTGCCTCCGTGGTGAAAAAATCGTGCTGATTAGCGCGCCCGCCGGTCGCGGCTTTTTATGGTTGCTGCTCGACCGGTGGCTCGTCTTGTGGCTGGTTTTGCGACTCGTCTTTCGGCTTGACCGCGTCGAGCATGTACTCGGCCACGGCCTTCAAGCGTTTGTCGCCGAGGTGGGCGAACGACGGCATAGGTACTACGCCGGCCCGTTTGCGGCCCGGCGTCTTGGCCCAAGCGACAATGCCGGCCGGGTTGTCCGGGTAGATCTGCGAAATCTCCACCAGCGACGGCCCCACGAGCGTTTTTTCCAACGCGTGACACGCTTTGCAGGTCGCAAAGACCTGTTCGCCCAAGGGGGTTTTGTCTTTGACCAATTGGATACCGGCCTCCGCCCGACGTGCGGCGGCCACGGCCAGGTTTTCGTAGTCGGCCGTTCGCTGCGCCATCAACTGGTCTTGGACGACTACCGCCTGTTCGCGATACAGGTGCCTAGCAAAGGCCATACACGGAACTATAGCCGACAACAAAATCACGATCACCGCAAAATACCGGCCGATACGTGTCGCCGGCGCTACAATCTCGCGCCAAAGCAGATGCAACATAACCAACGCCAACGTCAGGCCCACAAGAATTACCAACGTGAGCAACACGGTCATCCCCTTGACCGGCAACGTGAAGTAGACCAACGGGCCGACGACCAGTTGCAGCAATGTGGCCGCAAAGACCACGCCGTAGAACTGCCGCCGCAATGCTGCGTGATCGAACTCGGGCAACCGCTCGGCCACCGGGTATTCACGGCGTCCAAACCAGCCGACGCCCAGCAAGCCGGTGATCGCCAACGAGGCCACCACGAAATGCAGGTATCGCGGCAACACGTTGGGCAGCCACAAGGCCGAGAGAAACCCATGGACCTCGGACCAGCGCTCGGGAAAAAGCATCAAGTTGATGTTGGCCAGGAAAATCAACGGTATAAACAGCAACAGCCCGGTAGCCATCGCGCCAAGCATGATGTGCAAACCCTTACTCTCCGCAAGGCGGTCCCAAGAATACTTGTGCAAGTAGACCAACAAAAAGGCCACGCTCACCAGCGGCACGATCGAGATCCAGGCCGTACCGGTCAGGGCGTTGGCCGAGTAGAACTGCGTGGTGTAAAGCAAGTTGATCGCCAACAGCGGTGCCACGCCCAGCACCACGGCCAGACTCTTGTTGACCGTAATCGTTTTGGCAATCTCCCGTGCGAGGTTATCGTAGCGCCGCTGCCGCAGCCCAAGGATTTCGTAAACCAACGTAAGGACCGACCCGCCCAACATCAGGTTCACAAACAGAATGTGAGCCAGAAACAGCACGACGATCAACAGCTCCAGCCACATCCGATCCAACGGCAACGGAAGAAGGATATCGCGAGGAACGGGCATCATCAGGGTTTCACTCACAGGGTTTCTCCGTATCGTGAACCTGCGGAGGTTTGGTTTCCGATGAACTTGTCGATCTGCATCAAAGGGCCGCCCCACTCTCTTTCGCCGGCAACTCGATACCGGCCGCCTGGGCACCGACCAGCGGTGTCGGATTTCTCTGCAACTGCAGCAAGTAGGCCGTCAACGCGTCGAGTTCCTCGTCGTTACCAGGAAACGGCGGCATGAACGGCCGCGCGTTGTGCATCGTCTCGATGTATCCCTTGATCGCCTCTGAGTCCCACGGATCTTTGCCGTAGAGCTTTTCGAACTTCTTGATCACACCGTTGACGCCCATGGTCGTGTGGCACCGGGTGCAGGCCAGGGCGAACACGTCGCGGCCGGCTTCCAAGCGGTTTTCGTCGGTGATTTCGCGCGCCGACACGTACGTGGCATGGGCCAGGATGCCGTCTTCCTTCAACAGCGGATAGTCGGCCACGCGGATACCGTTGGCATACATGTAGCCTTCGATCACGTACGGCTTGCGGATGAACTCCCGCACGCGTTCGAAGTAGCCAAACACAAGAACTGCCAACACCAACGGCGCGATCATCGCCACTCGGGGCAACCAGCGCGGCAGTAACAAGCCCCAAAGGGCCACGATGCCGATCGCCACGATGGCCACCTTGAGCAGGTCGAGAACCAAGCCATACCAATCGGTGAAGGCCTGAGTGGTCATCGCCACCTGGAGGTTATCGGACATGGCCGTGGGAATGACGTGCCAGTACCACGTAGCGCCGACGGCACTCAACGCCGACCACGCTAGCACCCAAACCGACACCCATCGAGTGGCCCTCGCGCGAACCGGTTCGCCGCGCTCGGTAAGAAACGGGATCAAGAACAACACGAACAGCCCGGCCAACGTCATGGCAAACGGCGTACGGAAAGCCAACTGCGGCAAGTAAATCGGATTGAGCACGCCAGAAAAGAAACTTCGGGTGACCGGCCACTCGCCCGAGTTCATCATGAACCCCAAAATGGCCACGATTATGGCCATCGTCAGCCAGGAAAACACACTGAGAAACATCCCAAAGCCAATGTGGCGTCGTTTGTGGTTTTCGCTCCAACTCTTCCAGGTGAGGTAGTAAATCAGGATGAAGATCACTTCGAGCACGAAGACCACCCATTCCGTCAGCCAGGCGAAGAAGAAGATGCGAATCAGGCTGCCGATGGCGTTAGGGTTGACCAGCGAGGCCGAAAACCAGATACCCACGCCGGTCAACGCCCCCACGGTAGTCGTGATGACGAAGCAGACGAACAGCACCCGATAGGCCAATTGGTCCCAGGCCTGATCGCGGCGTCGGAATCCATGCCACTCCATGGCCGTAATCAGCGGCATCGCCCCGACGGCCATCGAGTGGTTGATCACCACGTGGACAAAGGCAATGGCCGCAATCAGGAACCGGTTACCGAAAAAATCGAGATGAAAGACGGGAAAATCCATGGCGTGGGAAGCCTCCAACGCGTGATAGGCCTGAGGTTCGGCAACTTAATTTTAACCGCGAAGACCAGTGAACGAAAATCCGTTCTCCGGCCGCGTCCGGTCTTCGGTCTTTTGGCTGCCGTGCCTGGGATAGAGCATAACGCGAGAACGGAGATACCGCGAGCCCTCGATAGCGGTAGCTACCGGTTCTATTTCGGTCGCGGTCGGCCGTCGGCTTTCCCCTTTTCCCGTCCGCCGCAAACCCGTATATTGGGCCGAGATGGAATCATTAGGATAGCCCAACAATTAACACCCCCTTTGGCATGAATGGCCGATGTCTCTACCCAAAATCCTCATTGCCGACGACAACCTCCCCAATGTCGAACTGCTGGAAGCTTACCTGGTCGATCGGGATTGCGAGATCGCCGTAGCCGTCGACGGCCGTGACACGCTAGAAAAGGTGGTCGATTTCCAGCCTGACCTCATCCTGCTGGACATCATGATGCCCAAGCTCAGCGGGTTCGAGGTCTGCAAACAGTTGAAAAGCAACCCGGCCACTCAGGAGATCATGATCCTCATGGTGACCGCCCTGAACGAGTTGGGCGACATCGAACGCGCGGTGGCTGCCGGCTGCGACGATTTCCTTAGTAAGCCGGTCAACAAACTCGAGTTGCTCAAGCGGGTCGACAACATGCTCAAGCTTCGCCAAGTGACCGACGAGCTGGAGCGGCTCCAGCGGTACATCGACGGCATGGAAGCCACCAGCGGCCCGGCCGGAGGAAACGGCTGACAACCCGCGGGACAGCAGGGCCGCCGACCAAACCGATGCTATCGCACCGAGGCAGGAACCCGCTCCCGTTGGTGGCAAAAATCCTTGCTGGAAAGACAAACTTCTACAGGTTTGTACAACGAAGAAATCGGCCGCACAGGCGTCAAACGCGACTAGCAGTCGCGGCTTGACGCAACGCCGCCACCAGTCCCAACCTCTGCGGCTATACTCCCGACGGGTCGTTCAGTTCGACCGAAAGAATTTCGATAATCAGTTCCTCCGGTTCGTCGCTGTCGCGGTCTTTGTCGGAATCGACCTGGGTAATCAACACGTCGATCGAACGTTGCCGGCGCGTGTCGGGTACGGCACGGATGTAGTCCATCCAAATGCCCTCTTTCGATTCGTAGTCCTCGCGAAGCCGAAGCTGGCGACGATAATATCCCCGCCGTGTTTTCAGGCTGGCATTATTTTCTTCGATCCGCACGTAGCACACAGCCAGCGGCCCAAGGTTTACCTCCGGTAGCTTATCCGATTTTCCGCCCCAGGCCAGGTAATACTCGGCCGTTACTTCGGCCGCATCGTGAATCTCGAACTCCGTTTGCCGCAACCGCCCAATCGCATGGCCTTCATTCGGCCGGCGACCAGCAAGCCGAGCCGCTTCGGCCTGAGCCAGGGCGGCCGCGTGCAACATATCGCACCACTGTTGCACCGTGTTGGCGGAAGCCTCCATCCAGGCCTCTTTGGCCTTTAGTTCGTCCTCCGCCTTTTTGGCCGCATCGGAAAGCCCCGACCGCGTTCGCTGCGAACGGTTCGACCGATTCTTCGAGGTCGACCGCGACGAGCCACGCCGTGTCGTCGCGTTGGAATCTTTCGGCCACGCACGCGGCATCAGCTTCAAGGTAACCAGCAAGCCAGGATCCGTGACGAGATTCTTCCCCCAGCCAGCCGACTCCAAGGCCTCGGGACCCTGTTGCCAATGACGATTGAGCGTCCGAAAAACGGTGTGGCGGACCATGTCGACCGGTATCGTGCTGGCCAGCACCACCAGCGGAGCATCGGTCTCTAGCGAATTGGTCATTGCTGCCCGGCCGGCGAACGCTCCCGCCGCTTGGTTATTCCAAAGTCGCTCGGCCATCATAAACGGCAGATTGGGATCCTCCTCGTCACCGCTCCGGCTGCGTGTCGACATTCGTGTCGACCCTCGCCCACCGCGCGATCCGCTAGCCGAGACCTCGGGGATGTCCATCATCTTTTTCAGCGCATCGGAACTTGCTGCGGTGAACTGGTCGACCAGCCTTTTTTTCAGTTGTTCGTCGACCTCGCCGCTGGCAAACAAAACCATTTGCGCCCCGAGGTTGACCGGCTCGGGTGTTTCGAGAAATTTTCCCAACGGCTCGCGCCATTGATGGGGCGTGGTGGGTAACGTGAGAAACTTAGCCACTTCCGTGCGGAGCGATGCCGACGCCGTCGACTGGAGCAGTTTGATCGCGTCCTGGCGAAGCTGTTCCGCCGTGACGTCGCCACGGCCGGCGGGACGCAACTGCTCGGGCCGGGTAACGGCCTGCAACAAAATGACCTCATACTCGGGCGACGGGTTCTCGCCCATCACTTCCATCACCGCGGCAACCGCGCTCTGATCGTCTTCGGTTGCAACGCTACCGGCAAGCAGCTCGCGCATCACCTGGTGTGCCGCCTCCGATCCGTTGGTATGCAATGCTTGCACCACGGAGGTAATCAGGTCGTTGCTGCTGCCGTGTCCCCGGCGAACCGGCCGACGCCTGGATGCTCCCGACCGTTCGGTCGTTTCCTCCGCGGAAGGTTCCTCGGGCGCGGGCGGCGCCAAAAGCGACTTGAGCAAGCCGACGGCCGCGGGTGCCCGTTGCGGGTCGCCAGCAAACCGCTCACCCAGGTGTCCGACGGCCGCGATCAGTTTCGGATCGTTCTCAGCTCGCGCCCCGAAGTAGTCGTCGCGTTTCCACTCGGCCACGTCCTCCGGTCGCTCACCCGGTTCCGTCTCGGCTTCCATGTCGGCGGGGGACTCCGGCGCGGCGGGATCGCCGACCTGCTCAACGCCCTCCCCCTCCGCAGTCTCTTCCTCGTCGTCTAAGGCCGGCCGCGGCCGCTGCGCCATCGACGACGCCGGAAGCGGACGTCTCGGCTTTTTCTTGTCTCCCCCTAAAAACATCCACGAGACTACGGCGAGCAAGACCAGCCCCAACGCCACGGGAACCGCGATTTGCACCCACTTCGGGGCCTCGCGAATCGAATCCAGAGCCGACTTTTTCTTCTTCGAGCCGGCCCCCAGGGCTACGTCTCCCTGCGATTCGAACTGCTCGTCGCCAGGGTCCAGTAGATTGTCACCAAGGGGAGTGTTGACCATCGTCCTATTGCCTTACGAATGGAAGAAAAACACGTGCAGAAGAGTCCAAACGCTAACCGGCGTCTATTATGGCACGTTTTCGCCAAATTGCCTACACCGCGAAGCCCCCCCACTACACCAGCAGAGGGGCCGCCCCCAACATAAAAACGTCCCGATCGGCCGCCAACAGCTGCGGCTGGGGGAAAGAGCCACGCAACCCACCCCTTGCCTGGCTTATTGCCATCGCGAATGATTGTTGGTGTTCACCTTGGAAACGCTCCCTTCTGGAAACTGCGAATTCGCTGTTGGTCTGCCAATCCTTGAACCAGGGCGCCACGCCCACGGTTGCGTAGGATGCGGAAATCGCGGAGAACATGCCCTCGCCAGAAGCGTGGGAAGGGCAGCCCGTTTTTTTTGGCAGAGCACTCGGCGACGCTTTTGTTTCCGGAAATGATTGTTTTTCATGCAGACACCAACAGGCAACCAGCGGAAGCGGCTTCTCGCCTGGGTGCGATAGCCCCAGCGTAGGTGGCGGCCCTGCTGGTTCGCGACATACACTATCCACGTCGACAACCTTCCCTCCCGCAATCCGGCCCTCCGTGGTGCCGGGTTACCTCTATTGAGTCCTGGGTTGATTATGGAACAGGGTAACCAACGGGAGCCCGGGAAATTGTGGATTAGAAAAAACGCGACCGTTCTACTTTCTACGCAGACATCAATAAATCCAGATACCAACGAACCGGCTTGTTGTTTCCTTTCCACACATGTCTGAGGAGGAACCTACGATGCTTCGATCTTCTGCAAGTATTTTCGCACTAGTCGTCGTCTTTCTTTTCCTGACGTCTTCCAGTTCGGCCGCCGATCTGGAGATTGGCAGCAAGGCCCCCAGCTTCTCGGGCATTATTGGCATCGACGACGAAGAGCACTCGCTCGACGACTACGAAGATGCCAAGGCAATTGTGCTCGTGTTCACCTGCAACCATTGTCCCGTGGCCGTGGCCTACGAAGACCGGTTCGTCGCGTTCCAAAAAGACTACGCTCCGAAGGGCGTAACGCTTATCGGCGTTAACGTCAACAACCTGGAAGCCGACCGCCTGGAACCGATGAAGAAACGGGCGAAGCGAAAGGGGTTCAATTTCCCGTATCTTTACGATTCGTCGCAGAAGATGGGACACGACTACGGGGCCAAGGTAACGCCCCACGTGTTCATTCTCGACAAAGACCGCAAACTGGCCTACCGCGGAGCCTTCGACGACAGCATGAAACCCGACAAGGTAACCCAACACTTCGTCCGCGACGCCGTCGACGCCCTATTGGCCGGCGAAACCCCGAAGAAGACGGTTACCCAGCAGTTTGGCTGCGGAATTCAATACGAAGACAAGTCACCCTAGTGCTTTGTGTCATCGTTATCAAACCCCAAATACACGGGTGCCATGCCCACGCTTGCGTGGGCATGTTTTCTCTGGTTCCCAAGCTCCAACTCTGCATACCTGACGACAATGCTGGAAGCTGGGTTTTGGGGAGCAGTGCTCCCAGGAAGTGCGTTCCCAAGCCGGAACTTGGGAACGAGGAATGAACTCGATTCATTGTTTTCGGTTTGAGTAGCACCATGCCGTCGATCTATTGCCGTTTATTGCAGACCATCGTTGTCCTGACATTCCTGGGCATCGCGCCGACGGGTTGCTCGCGGCCCGCCGCGGAAGACACCACACCGTCGCCAGCCACGTCGCCTGCCGCGTCCAATCCGCTCGGTGCGTCAGAGATTACCCTAAAGCCAGTCGACGAACACACACTGGCCGAGGCCGTTGCTTCCTGCCGCGGCCAGGTGGTGCTCGTCGACTTTTGGGCCACGTGGTGCCTGCCCTGCGTCGAAGGCTTTCCACATACGGTGGAACTAAGCCGCAAGTTCGCCGATCGGAGGTTGAAGGTAATTTCCGTCAGCCTCAACGATCCCGAGGAACAAGACGACGTACTCGCTTTCCTGAAAAAGAAACAGGCCACGTTCGCCAACTACCAGGCCAGCTACGGTGCCGGCCCTCAGGCGTTCGAGGCCTTCGAGATCGACGCCCTGCCGTACTACAAAATCTACGACCGAGACGGCAAGCTACACCGCACGTTCTCTGGCGGGGGGCAGGCGGTCGACCCCGAGGAAATCCGGCAGGTCGTAGCCGACCTGCTGCCGGCCTCGTAGCCGCCAAACCGGCCGTAACCGCCAAACAATCGTGTGGAAGGCCGACATGGCAATCCACCCGAGCTTGCGGTATTCTAGATGGTGTTGGCGCTTTTTCGATCGGTCGGCCACGAGCACGCACCGCGTAGGAGGGTGCCCGTTGGTCACCGTACGACGTTTCCCTTCCGAGTCGAACCCTATGCGTCTGCCATTTTTTTCACCCCACGCTCTGTTGCCGACAGCACTGCTTGCTGCGACACTTTTTGTCGTTACTTGCCCTGCGTCCCTTGCCCGAGCAGGTTCGGAAAAGGAACCACTAGAAAGCAAGATCGATCGGCTCATCGCCCAACTGGGCGACGAAGACTTTTTCGTTCGCGAAGAAGCCCAAAAGCAGTTAGCGCAATACACATTCGAGGCCTTCGATGCCCTGCGGGAAGCCAGCATGCACGAAGACCTGGAAATCGCCACGCGGGCGAAGTATCTGCTGGGTCAGATGCAGGTTGCCTGGGCATCCAAGGGAGACCCGCCGGAAGTAGAAGCCCTGCTGCGCGACTACGAAACACAGGACCTCAAGACCAAAGTCTCGCGGATGCAGAGCCTGGCCGAGCTGCCCGACGACATGGGCATTCCCGTCTTGTGCCGTTTCATTCGTTTTGAGAAATCGGTCGAGATGTCGAAACATGCGGCGTTGGTGCTTCTTGAGGTTCTGTCGCGCGAAGGTGCTCCCGACAAACGGCTGACGGCAACACTGCTCGGACAGCTTCAGAACAGCCAGCGTCCGTCTGCCATCTGGGTCCTCACGTGGCTCACGTTGGCCGACAAGCCCGACGCCCTGGCCGACAAGTTCGATCAGTTCAGCCAGAACGAATATCGCCAGCTTCCGCGTGCGACCGGTACGACGAGTTCGACCATTGCCAGCAAGCTGGTCCGGCTGCAATTCGAGTGGTTCAGCGAACTGCCGCAGCCCGAGAAGGCCCAAGCAGCGCTACAACGACTGCTGGCCCTGGAACCGGGAAGCACCGAAACCCTGCTGGATCTCGTCGACTGGCTTCTCGACCATCAACAGTGGAAGGCTGTCGAGGATCTCAACAACCGCTTTTTGGGACGCTTCCGCGCGACACCGGTGCTTACCTACTCGTTGGCTAAAGCCCGGCAGGAGTTGAACAACCCTCAGGGCGCCGAAGAGGCGGTCAAGCAGGCCCTGCAAAGTTCCTCGGGCAACCACCCGACCAACCTCAAACGCCACTTGGCCACGGCCCGTGAACTCCAACGCCACGGTTGGTTCGACTGGGCCGAAAGCGAATACCACCAAATCGTCAGCAACGGCGGCAAAGAAACGCTCGAGGCGCTCGCCGCCTTGCGCGAATTGGCGGAAATGCAGCACGACCAACTCGACGATGCCAAAGCCGCCGCCGCCCTCGATGAACTGCTTTCGATCGAACGGCTTCGCCACATCACGGCCTTGGCTAGTCGGCGGGAATACTTCCTGGCATGCCACCAGAAGTCGCTCGGCAATGCGGCCAAGTATCGCGAGCATCTCGACAAGGCACTGGAGGCCGAAGCCACCGATGTCGATGTACTGATCGCCTGCTATCATCTGCCCGACCAAACGGAACCGTACCGAGACAAAGTCCGGACGTTGATTCAGACGGTGGCCGCCGAGCTTCAGGAGTTCGTTGCCGATGATCCGGACAACCCTACTGGCCACAACCAGTTTGCCTGGCTGGTCGGCAACACGGAAGGTGACCTCGATCAGGCGCTGCAGTCATCACAGAAATCGGTTCAATTAAGCCCCGATAGCGGTGCCTACTACGACACCCTGGCTCACGTTTACTTCACTAAGGGCGACTACAAGAAGGCCGTCAAGACACAGCAAATGGCTGCACGCCTGGAACCTCATTCCGGCTTGATCCGCCAGGCGCTCGAGCGGTTCACCAAACGTCTCGAAGAAGTCGAGAAGGCCCAACGCGAAGAAACGGCATCGTGCGACGACCTGCTAGCCCCCATGGCCGATGCACCCCCGGCGGACACACCGAAGGACGACGCCGCGAAAAAGAAACCTCTCCTTCCCCCGACACCATGAAGATCCTCACACTTGGCAATCTCAACCTGGCCGTGGCCGACTGTGGCCAAGGAACCCCCCTGGTATTGGTCCACGGATTTCCGCTGGATCACTCGATGTGGCACGCCCAACTCGATGTGCTCTCTGCGCAATACTGCGTGATCGCGCCCGATCTGCGGGGCTTCGGACGCAGTGGCCCGATCGATGGCACCGCTCCTGACGCCACGACAACGATGCGTCAATTCGCCGACGATTTGGCCGCCATGCTCGATGCACTTCAAATCGACGAGCCGGTCGTGTTGGCCGGGCTGTCGATGGGTGGCTACATCGCGCTAGCTTTTCAAAAGGCATATGCCGACCGGCTGAAAGCCCTGATTCTCATGGACACCCGCAGTTCAGCCGATGCGCCGGAAGTCGCCGCCGGCCGGTTGACTACGGCCGAGACCATTCTCGCCGAAGGTCCCGGTTCGCTGCCGGAAAACATGCTCCCGAAATTGCTCAGCAAGGCCACGCAACAGGAACATCCTCACGTGGGCGAAGCCTTGGGCAACGTGATGTTGCGCACCAGTCCCCAGGGCATCGCCGCGGCACTGCGGGGCATGGCCCAGCGACCCGACGCGACCACACAGCTTGGGGCGATTACTTGCCCAACGCTCGTGGTCGTCGGCGAGGAAGACGCGGTTTCGCCACCCGAGGAAATGCAGCAGATCGCCGCAGCCATTCCGGACGCTAGACTTGTAGTCATTCCCAGCGCCGGCCACATGTCGCCCGCCGAAAACCCGGCCGCTGTAAACGCCGCGCTGCTCGAATTTTTGGGCAACCTGTAGGCTATGCTTCAGCCTAGTACGCCTTCCATGAAATTGTTTCCGGTGGTATAAGCACCGGCATGAAGGAACACATTGTACGCCTCAAGGACGAGGCCCGACAGCATTTGCAGGAGTTGGTGCATACCGGCACGCGATCCGTGCGTGTGGTTCGGCGTGCCTTGATTCTGCTGAAATCAGATGAAGGATTCACGGATGAGGAGATTGCCGAACACGTTGGTTGCACGGATCGAACTGTTCGCAGTATGCGTAAACGGTTCTGTACCGGGAGTTTAGAGGAAGCGTTGTACGACGCCCCTCGATCCGGTGCTCCGCCCACGTTTACGCCACGGCAGAAGCAGCAAGTCGTGGCGTTGGCTTGCAGCGATCCGCCGGAGGGCCGCGTCCGCTGGACGCTGGAACTACTCTGCGTGCACGCCGTGAAACGAGGCTTCGTCGATTCGATCAGCAAGAGCGAGGTTGCGTTGTGGCTGAAAGAGCACGACATGAAGCCATGGCGAAAAAAACATGGTGCATTCCGAGACTCACCGAAGAGTTTCGCGACAGAATGGAGGACGTCCTCGACCAGTATGAAAAGGCGTTCAACCCGAGAGAACCGTTGATTTGCATGGACGAGCAGCCGTATCAACTCCTGGACGATACGTGTCCCTTCAAGCCTGCCGTACCAGGCAAGGCGGCTAAGCAGGACTACGAGTATCGTCGTTGCGGCACGTGCAGTATCTTTGTCGCCGTTGAGCCGAAAGGTGGCAAACGCTTCGTCCAGGCTCGGCGTCATCGCAAACGGGCCGATTTCGCACGATTCGTGCGTGATCTGCTTCAGCGTTATCCCAAGGCTCGTCGGATTCATTTGGTTCTCGACAACCTCAACACGCACAACGAAAAGTCCCTCATCGAAACGTTTGACGCTACGAAAGCGAAGCAATCTCTGCGACGCATCGTATGGCACTACACACCCAAGCACGCCAGTTGGCTGAACATGGCAGAAATTGAAATCTCCGTGTTGACCAAGCAATGCCTCGGGCGACGGATTCCTACAATCGAAGAAGTTCAACGTCATGCGGCGACTTGGGCCCGCGACCGAAATCGCCGCAAAGCCATAATCGACTGGACCTTCAATAACAACGACGCCCGCCGAGTGTTCCCGGAACTATACCGGAAGAAACTTGCTGGATGACGTACTAGTGCTTTGCCAATTCTTAAACTAGGGGTTGTGGGTACCATGTCCACGCTTGCGTGGACATGCTGAAATCCCGAGGAACATGCCCACGCAAGCGTGGAGCATGGCACCCCATTTTTTAGAACTAGCGCGGCCCACGCCGCAGCTAATTGGTACTAACGCACCCAGGCAAGAAGCCGCTCCCGTTGGTCGCTTGCTTTAAAGAGATTGCCCCAATACTAGAGATTAATGGCATAGCACAAACCGCGCGTTACCCGGCTGGTGCTGCCGAGTTATGCTAAAGCATAACCTACTACGGCAACTGAAAGAGCGACTGGCTCTTGACGATGGCGTAATCGTCCGGGAAGGTGTGGAAGGCCTGGACCAGCAGGCTGCGGTTTCGGGTTTCGACGTTGACGTAGCTCAACGCCCCCAGAGCCATGCGACCGCTGGCATCGAACCGGTGCAACATGCCCTTGCGTTCGCCGTCTAAGGCCAACTCCTGTTGAAAGGTCCAGAAGACCTCGGGATCGACCGGTTCGAGTTGGAAACTCACCTGGTAGTTGATCCCACCGCGACAGTCGACCCGATCGGTGCGCTGCCCTCGCAAGCGATAGTTCATCAGGCGCCGCCGCTCGGGCAAAGGGTGGTGGGCCGCGGCGGCCACTTCGGTGAGCGTCAGCCCGGCGTACCGCCAAGTAACGACGTGACCGGCCGTGGTGATATCGACTTTCGCTTGATAGTTCTGACGTTTAACCGTGCGTGTCTGGCAGACCTGAAAGAGTTCCGGATGCAGTGGTCGGCCGTAGAGTTGAAAGACCAGTTCCGCGACTTTCGGTCGTACGGTTAGCACGGCAACGTTCCTTATATTCCATGAGGCCCACGCTGCCGATGAAACAGGGTAACCAGCCGGCACCCTCATCCACGAAAATTCCGCGGACACAACGTTCAGTCGGCGACCTCGGTATTATTTTGACGTTTGCATAGTCATTGAACAGTCGGTTCAAGCGAAACGCTTTGAGACTGGGTTCCCGTTGGTCGCCCTTCGTTCACTTACCATGCAAGAGTCGATAACAACACGCCCCAGATCAGGGCAATGATTCCGAATGACAACGCTCTATTATAAGCGCGCCGAGCGAATCGCACAAAGGGCGTTTTAGTCGGAATTTATTTTGAGACCAACCGATCTTGACAAGTACGCGCAGAATGTTCCGACAGACCGCGTGCTAGCATCAAGCCGACGCGACAAACAGGCCTACCAGAAGATCGTACCCGGCATGCGCGCCGGCGGCGATTCCAAACCCGCGATAGAGAAAAAACAGCGAAAAGAACACGCCGGCCAGAAACCGGAAGACAAAGCTGTAGACCTCGAGGGCATCCCCATAGGGACCTACGTAATGTGCTGCGGCGAACAGCAAACTCGTGGTTACCACGGCAATCGCGGCGCGAGCTTTGGGTCCCAGGTGAAAGCGAGCCAAGATCCAAAGTACCGAGGAAAGTAGAATCAAGCGAAATAACAATTCCTCGTAAATGCCCGCCCCCAAGTACCCGATCGCATTGCCGAGCGTTGCCCGCAACGTATGGCCCAGGTCCAAGGTAACCGGCCGTGAGGTCATCTGCAACAATATCCCCAAAGCCCCGGAAAGAAACCGCAGCAAAATGGCCAGCAACACACATTCGCCGGTCATTCCCCAGAGCAACCCTCGCGAGATTTTCCAGGGGCGGCGCGTGGTATAGTGCCAACCTAGCAAAATGCATACCGTTAGAATGGGCAACAGAAAGTATTGCCCAAATCCGATCCACCGCAGAAGAATGCGCAACCAAGCATCGGCTCCATTTCGTGCCGCGTCGGGCCCAAGAATCAGCACCCCTAGTTCGTAAGTCACCAACAGTGGGGTGATGAAGATCAGGCTGGCCAGCGGCTGTCGCGATTCGACCCAATAGCCCTCGGCCCCCCAATGCCTCTCGGTTGGCCGTGCGGCCGGAACGTGTGTTGGAGCATCGTTTTTCATATCGCCATCCCGCCGGGGCCATGCCGTCCGATCCTCCTCATCTTCGACCCAGTTTTCCCGGGCTCTTGACACATTCGCCTACCCGGTGCCGGCACCCGACGCGTCGCTACAACCCGTTTCTCCAGCAAACCCCCTGTCGTTTGACGGGGGTCTCTGGTAAAGATGATACTTTCCCAGGGGTTGGCGCGAAGGAACGAGAAAAGAAAGCGACCAGGACTATCGGCTGGTCCTCGAAGCGGAGCTTCTGGGAAGTGCGTTCCCAAGCCGGAACTTGGCAGCGAGTTGGTATTACCGCATTCATGGCCGCTGAAGCGGTCACGCCTCGTTTCCAACCCCCAAATCATAAATCCCAACTCCCAAATCATAAATGTCTTCCCACCTCCACGACGTCTACGGCCGCTTGTTCGAGGCCTTCGGCCCCCAACACTGGTGGCCGGGCGAGTCGCCCTTTGAAGTGATTGTTGGGGCGGTGCTCGTGCAGAATACCAACTGGCAGAACGTACGTCGGGCGATCGACAACCTCCGCGAAGCCGACCTGCTCGAACCGCACGCCCTCTACGAAGTGCCCCTGGAGGAACTCGGAGAGTTGATCCGCCCGGCCGGTTATTTCCGTATCAAGGCCCGGCGTCTGCACAGCGTGTTGGAATATCTCGTCGAACAGTACGACGGCTCATTGGACACGATGTTTTCGCGCCCACTCGATGCACTTCGCGAAGAGTTACTCGGCATCCACGGTGTCGGCCCGGAAACGGCCGACTCGATCCTCCTCTACGCCGGGGGGTTGCCGACCTTTGTAATCGACGCCTACACCTTTCGGGTGTTCGCTCGCCATGGATGGATCGACTTCGAGGCCGACTACCATCAACTGCAAGATCATTTTCGCAGCGGCCTGGCCGACGACCCTGCGTTGTTCAACGAGTACCACGCCTTGCTGGTGCATTTAGGAAAGAATTTCTGCAAAAAGTCGAAGCCGCGATGCGAGGAGTGTCCGTTGGTCGAGATGCTGCCCGAGGGTGGACCGCTGGAGGCCGATGCTTGAGGGGCGTGCGAAGCCGCAAGCGGCTGAATCAGAAATCAGAAATCCCAAACCATAAATTCCTATTCCCTGTCCCCTAACCCCCAACCCCCTGCCGATGTCCCTTTTCGACGCTCAGGAAGAAGCCAATCGACGTCAGGCCCAGCCGTTGGCGGCCCGGATGCGGCCCGTCTCGTTGGACGAGTTCGTTGGGCAGCAGCACTTCCTCGGCGAAGGCAAGTTGCTGCGTCGGCTCTTGAAGGCCGATCGGCTCGGCTCGGTCGTCTTCTACGGCCCACCCGGCTCGGGCAAGACCACGCTCGCCCGACTGCTGGCCAAGGAAAGTCGTAGCTACTTCCAGCAACTCAGCGCGGTGACCAGCGGTGTGAAGGAATTGCGCGAAGTGCTCGCCAAGGCCGACGACCGGCTTTCGGCCGAAAGCCGTCGCACGCTGTTGTTCATCGACGAGATCCACCGCTTCAACAAGGCCCAACAAGACGTGCTATTGCCCGACGTGGAAGACGGCGTCGTCATTCTTGTGGGTGCGACCACCGAAAACCCGTTTTTCACGATCAACAGCGCGTTGATCAGCCGCAGTCGGGTTTTCCAATTTCAGCCGCTTTCGGTCGACAACATCAAAGACTTAATGCGCCGCGCACTGGCCGACAAGAACCGCGGCCTGGGCCGATACGAGATTCGGCTGCACGACGACGCTTTGAACTTCCTGGCCGAAGTGAGCGACGGCGACGCACGTCGGGCGTTGTCGGCCTTGGAGGTCGGCGCGCTCTCCAGCGACACCTTCCCGCTCGAATTCACTCGGCAACTGGCCGAAGAGTCGGTCCAGCGCAAGGCCGTGCAGTACGACCGCGACGGCGACACGCATTACGACACGATCAGCGCGCTGATCAAGAGCATCCGCGGCAGCGATCCCGACGCGGCGCTGTACTGGCTCGCACGAATGCTCGAAGGCGGCGAAGACGTGCGGTTCCTCGCCCGGCGGCTGGTGATTCTGTCGAGCGAAGACGTGGGCAACGCCGACCCGGCCGCGTTACCCTTGACGATGGCCGCCGCCCATGCGTGTGAGTTGGTGGGCTTGCCCGAGTGCCAGTTGAACTTGGCCCAGGCGGTCACGTATTTGGCGTGTGCGCCGAAGTCGAATGCCGCGACAACGGGTATCTACGAAGCCCGGGCCGACGTGCGTGAAGGCCGCCTGTTGCCCGTGCCGGTACATCTGCGAGACAAGCACTACGCGGGCGCCAAACGCCTCGGCCACGGCGAGGGCTACCAATATGCTCACGACGCCAAGGAGGGCATCGCCGCGCAAGACTACCTGGGCATCGAACGCGAATACTACCGCCCGTTCGACCGCGGCTTCGAGCGAGAACTGTTGAAGCGATTAGAACACATCCGCACCCGACTACGCGAAGGCCGCGACAAGTAGGTTGTGCTTCAGCACAACGCGGCAGGGCCGCAGCCAATTGGTGCTGCCGCACCCAGGCAAGAACCGCTCCCGTTGGTCGCTTACGGCGAGGAGATTGCCTCAATCCTGAAGGATTAATGGCACAACGCGAGGCAGAGTTTGGCAACACTCCAGGAAAAACAGCGAATGGTCAAATGGGACGTGGTGGTGGTTGGTGGAGGACCGTCGGGACTGATGGCAGCAGCTCGGGCGGCCGAACGGGGACGTCGCACTTTGCTTCTAGAAAAAAACCGTCGCCCGGGCGTGAAGATCCGCATGTCGGGCGGCACACGTTGCAACCTTACCCACAACACCGACGTGCGGGGCGTCGTCGAGGCGTTCGGTACCTCGGGCCGTTTTTTGCATTCGGCCCTCAGTCGCTTGGGGCCACGTGAGGTCGTCGAACTGTTCGAAGCCGAAGGCGTGAAGACCAAGGTGGAGCCCGGCGGCAAGGTTTTTCCGGCCAGCGATCGGGCGGACGATGTCCTGGCAGCACTAGTCGCCCGACTCCGTCGAAGCGGCGCCACGCTGGTCACGGAACAACCAGTCGTGGAACTGCGGCGTGCAGCGTCCGGTTTCGAGCTTTCCACATCCGGCGGATCGGTCCAGGCAGACAAGCTGATCCTGGCGACCGGCGGCCAATCCTATCCCGGCTGCGGAACCACGGGCGACGGCTATCGCTGGGCCGAAGCGATGGGCCTCGCGATCGTGCCGCCGCGCGTCGGCCTGGTACCGATAACGACCGAGGCCGCTTGGGTGAAGGAACTCTCCGGAGTGACGATCTCCGACGCGTTCGTACGGCTGATCGATCCCACGGCCACCGACGCTCCCCGCGGCAGCCGCGTCTGGCGAAAGGCTGCGCTTACCGAACGTCGCGGAGCGGTACTGTTCGCCCATTTTGGATTGACGGGGCCGGCGATACTCGATGTCAGTCGGGTGGTCAGCGAGTATCCCCGAGGACGTCGGCCGCTGTTGGTGTGCGATTTTTTGCCCGACGTCGACGAAGACGATTTCGACGTCCGATTGAAGGCAACCGTCGGCGAAAACGGGCGTCGTCAATTGCGACACCTCCTGGCCCAATGGCTCCCCCAGCGCCTGGCCGACGCCCTGCTAGATTTCGCCCAGGTGCCGGTCGACCGACTGGCGTCGGAGTTTGCTCGCAACGAGCGCGCCCGTGTTGTGCGTGCGGTGAAGGGAGCGGAAATCGCGGTGACCGGTACGCTGGGCTTCGAGAAAGCCGAGGTCACGGCCGGTGGAATCAGTCTGAAGGAAATCGATTCCCGCACGATGCAGGTCAAGCAGGTGCCCGGGCTGTTTGCCACTGGCGAACTGCTGGACCTCGACGGCCCGATCGGCGGTTTCAACTTCCAGGCGGCCTTCAGCACGGGCAACCTGGCGGGGGAAAGCGTTTAGGGTCGATCGACAAACAACTCTCTCCGGTTGGCCGCGATGATTTCGCGAAGACAGCGGGGCCACCCGGTGGACTTGTTGGATGTGCCCAAAACCGGCTTGATCCCGGGCGCGACCAGCTGTCGCGATTTTTCGCGACAACAGACTCTACCCGAACTGCCCATTCCTCCAAGATTGCTGTAGCGTCGATCGGGAAGATCCCGTATCATTGGGCGGTCCAAACCGGGTTACGGCGATGCCCAACCCTATGGTCCCCAACCGGCAAGAACCACGATAACGGCCAGAATGCCGAGCACGGCCAGGGCGATCCACCACAGTGGTCGCCCGGCGAAAACCGACGTTTGGTGCGTCGTGGTAATATAGGTACCGCAAACTGGACAACGAACGGCGTCTTCGTAGACCTCGGCCCCGCACTCGGGACAAGCAACCGTGTCGGTCGACTCGTCGTCAGCGTAATCATCGTCAAGGTATTCATCCTCGGGATACTCCTCGTCGCGGAGTTCCCCGTTGGGCTCGTCAAACTCGAAAAAATCCGACATCGTCATGGTTCTCCTACAGGATCGTTCTACTCTGTAGAGAAAACCAACGGGTAAATATCGTCAAGGAGGGCGATCATGAACTCGCTGAAGTCGTTGACCATCGTGGTCGTACTCGCAGCGGTGGCCTACGGGGCCTACGTAACGCTCAACGGTCGGCCGCAATCCGACAGCACGGCGGAAAACGCTCCTCCGGCCTGGCAAGGCGCCCCACCCCAGGTGTCGATGGGTATGCAAGCGACCAACACGACGGCCCCCGGCCGTTTTGGTCCTCCGCAAATCTCGCCCGGCGCGCCAACCATCTTGGGTAGCCCTAGTTTTGCGGGACCGAACGGTGCGTCGGGTGGCGCCCCCCAATTCACGCCTCCCAGTTCGATGCCCACGCCGGTCGACGCCCAAGGCAGGCCGGCCAGCCCCTATCCTTCGACAGGCTCTCCCGATGCCATGGCCGAAGCCGCGGGCGGTTATCAGGCCGCGCCGGCCGTTGGCAGTATCGGTCATCCCGTTCCCGGTGTGGGTAACGGAACCGAAGTACCCGCCGGCCTGCTCGGTGGTTCGATCGGCCATCCGCCCATGCCGAGGGCTTACGAGGCAACACCAGCACCCCCGACGACGTCGGACAATGCCGCCATGACCGCCATGGCCGGGCACTTCGCCCAGACAATAGACGACGCCCAGAAAGACCTCGAAGCCAACCAATTGGCCGATGCCCTGGTGACGCTGAGTAATCTTTATACCAGCCCCAACCTGCCCGTGGAATACGCAGGCCGCATTACCGAAATGCTCGATCAACTGGCGGGCACGGTAATCTACTCGCGCGACCACTGGCTGGAACCGGCCTACACGGTCCGCTCGGGCGACACGATCGACACCATCGCCCAACAGTACAACGTACCACCGCAGTTGCTGATCAACATCAACGGTATCCGCGATCCTCAAAACCTTCGCCCGGGCGAACAACTCAAAGTGGTCCGAGGACCGTTCAGTGCCATCGTCGATCTCGATAAACACGAACTCACGCTCATGCTACAAGGCCATTATGCCGGCCGATTCGGTATTGGCGTGGGCCAGGATATCCCCAACCTGGAAGGCTCGTTCGTCGTTTGCAGCCAAACGATCAATCCGGCCTACTACGGTCCCGATCACACGCAGTTCCAAGCAGGCGACCCCAACAATCCCTACGGCGGGTATTGGATCGGCCTGGGCCAGCAGGTCGGCAGCCAGGAACAACTCGGCCTACACGGCACCAACGACCCCACCAGTCTGCACAGCACGGGCGGCCGCGGTATCATCCGCCTCGGTGATCGCGACATCACCGACATCTACGGAATCCTCTCGCTGGGATCACGGGTGACGATTGTGAAGTGAGTTGGGAGTCGGGAGTAAGGAGTTAGGAGTATTTCCGAACGAGACGCCCCCCAACTCCTTACACCTCACGCCCAACACCCCGCCAGATTCCCCTTCTCGTCAAACTGCAATTCGCGCGGCTCGGTGAGGATCTGAAGATCGTCGCGCCCGCGGGCTTCGTCGAGATAGGCCTCCGAGCACTCCAGTTTATCGAGTTTCATCGTATCGGCGATCCACAGCAGTCGAGCTTGCTGCGGTTCGACCAGCCCGACGGTCCGCAAGGCCACGTCGATCATCTCCCGATCGGTTTCGAAGTCCAAGGGCAGCATGGCGGCCGTCACATGGCCCGAGGTCACCGCGTTTAGGCGCGTCGCCCGTACGTCCATCTGCCGCAGCAACGACGATCGGCAAAACTCGGCCAGTCCCACGCCGACCGCGTTGCCGTGAGAATCAGGCGTAAGCCCTCGCAGTGCAATCCGCTTGACCTTGGGAAACTCGTCGGCCGCCGCCCGATGGTCGACGAACTTGCGACCCACGACGTTCACGTCGAAGCCCACGCCGCTGATTTCCTTGCCGATCCGATCGATCAGCAACAGGTCGACGTAACGAAAGGGCAGTTGTGTGATCCACTGTTTGGCCAGCCGCAGCAGTTCCTTTTCGCGCGACTCCATGGCCTTGGGACGAACGGCTTCGACCCGGGCCGTCTCGTCGTAGGCGTTTTCCACAATGGCCACACCCGCCACCACACGACACTTGGCGATCACCTCGGTAGCCACACTGCGCACGATCTGATCGAAACTGAAGTCTTCGATCGCGCGATGGTAGATCCGTGCCCCGGTCGGATTGCCCAGCCCGATGAGCATCATCTTCATCAGGCCGCTCTCGATCTCGCCGGCAAACATCGTGTGGGGCTTGATGCGGTTGCAGACGATCACGTGATCGGCCTCGAACGCCTCGCGGTCGAAGTGGACCGGAAGGCCCTCCTTGGTTTGGCAAACGACCACCGTGTCGATGCTGCTGCGTATGGGGCAGCCGAGCGATGCTTCGGTGAGGCCGTACGACTCGATTACCCGACGCTGCCCGTCGGCCGTTCCACCGCCGTGGCTCCCCATGGCCGGCACGACAAACGGTTCGGCTCCCAGGCTGCGGACGTGGTCTACAATCGCTCGGGTGATCTCGGTAATATTGGCAATCCCCCGACTTCCGGCCGATATGGCCACCGACTGTCCGGGGCGCACCACCTCGTCGAGCCGCAGTCGCGCGAGCTGGGCATGAACCTCCGCAGCCGGATCGTGCACACGGGGCCGGGGAAACGTTTGCCGAAGCCGAAACACTCTTGGGAGACACGTCATATTACGTCATCTAGCCCCACAAGGGCTGGCCACTGAAGCGGCCAGCATGCACTGCCAGCAACACAAAACAAATAAGCACTGCGGCACTTCTTGCGTATACTATTGGTTCCTGGTTTGTTTGTGGAACACTTCGTTGTTCCGGCCCGGAAAACCGGGCTCCCGCTGGTCGCCCTCGTTCCACAAGCAATGCAGGACGCAATAAAAGACGGCCCGCAGCACTATTCTATCCGCACGCGGTCTCATTCTCCAGGATGCCAACCAAGCCCGTCGCTTGTCGCCAACTCGCCCTTTTCCCCTATCGAAGTCGCTCTGGTCTCATCTCCGGCAGCCCGTTACAATCGGCTGCCATTTTCTTTTCTTCTGCTCAATTCTCTCAGCAATCTTCCTGGAGAACGTTTGATGGCCTCACGTGCTCAACGACGCCGGTCGAAGAAGCAATCTCCGTGCAACGACGGTGGCGGCCCTCATGGCGATATGTCCACGGCCGATTCGGAAATCGACTTCTCGGAGATCGAAGATTCGACGTCCGAAGACTCCACGGCGTCTCCCTCCAACACCGGCAGCAACACCCGCCGCGACTCGCGCACTAAAGACATGGCCTCCGACGAACTCACTCCCCGCGCCGCGTTTCTCTTGCGTTACCGGCGGCGATGGTGGCTGCTGATGCCCCTTGGCTGCGTGCTGCTGCTCGTGTGGTTCGCCCCGGCGTTAGTGGCCCACTCGGGCATCCTGCGATGGATCGTCGGCACAGCCACCGCCGACCTGCACGGTTCGGTTTCGATCGGCTCGGCCTCGCTCGGCTGGTTATCGCCCGTGGTAGTCGAGGACGTCGAGATTCAAGATTCCCAGGGCAACTCGGTCGCGAGTCTCCCCCGAGCGAAAACCGATCGGTCGCTGGCCACGCTGTTGATGAACCTGGCCGTGCTAGGCGAAGTGACAATCGAACAACCCAAACTCGATCTGGTTCTGCGCGACGACGGCAGCAACCTCGAAGACCTGCTGGCCGAATACCTGGCCGAACCCGCCGATCCGGACAGCCAGGGCGTGCAACTGAAGCTGACCATCGTCGACGGCACGGTTACCGTTCACGACGTGTCGGTCGCGCGTCAGTGGCAACTCGACAAGCTGTCGCTAAACGTCGAGTTGCCGGGCAACGAATCCCAACCCACGCTGGTCGACGCCGCCGTCACGCTAGTCGAGCCGGACCGCTCGGTCCCGCTTGCCGCCCGGGTGGTCATTCCACCGGCAACCGCAGACACTTCTACCGACACGGCCGACACGCCCAGTTCCGGCCAACTCGCTCTAAAGACCGACGCGATGCCGCTGGCCATCTTCCGTCCTCTGCTAGCACGATTCATCGACGGCACACGGCTCGACGGACGACTCTCGGCCGACGTGACGTTGAACTTCGGCGATACCGTTTCGGGCCAAGGCCAAGTCACGGCCTCCGGTCTCGAGCTGACTACGCCGGCGCTGGGTAACGACCGCGTACATCTCGACGCGTTGCAGCTCACCGGTGCCGCCGCGCAGCAGGGCGATCTGGTCGAACTCCGCAACGTGCAACTGCTGTGCGACGTAGGCCAATTGACCGCCTCGGGCAGGCTCAACCTCGCAGAAGACCTGGCCGGTGATTGGACCGCCGCCTTGCGGCAGGCGGTGAACGTCAACGGCCGGCTCGACCTGGCCCACGTTGCGCAAATGCTGCCCGAGACGCTGCACATCCGCGAGGGGCTCAACGTGACCTCGGCCCAACTGACCCTTGAACTGGCCAGCCAGCCCAACCCCGACGATCCGCAGCACATGCAGTGGCAGGGCCACCTGACCACGTCCGACGTGGTGGCCACGCATCAAGGCACACAAATCGCCTGGCAACAACCGATAAACCTTACGCTTACAGCCCACGACGCGGCCACCGGGCCCGTGGTCGACGACCTGAAGTGTAACTCGAACTTCTTGAAGTTGCACGCGGCCGGCACGCTCGACAATCTGGCCGCTTCGCTCAACTTCAGCCTCGATCAACTCTCGCGCGAGTTGGGCAAGTTCATCGATCTTCAGGGCGTGACCCTCTCGGGCGACGGTCGCGGCTACTTCAGCTTCAAACGCGGTGCGCCGCAGCAGGCAGCTCCCAGACCATTCGAGACCGACCTCGAGCTACAACTGACCGACCTCGTCGTCCAACTCCCAGAAAAACCCCAGTTGACCGAGCGCAACGTGGTGGCCTTCTTCTCGGCCGCCGGGCTGAGCGATCTGGCCGACGACACGCGGATCGACAAAGTCTCGCTGGAAATCAACACCGCCGTCGACAGCATCAAGGCCCAGTTGGCGCAACCCGTCGGCGAGGTAAACAAAACCACTGTGTGGCCGGTCACCCTGGCGGTCAAAGGCCAGTTCGAAAACTGGCGGCCGAGGTTAGCGGTCTTCATGGATGTCTCCACCTGGCAAGCCACGGGCGCCTACACGCTTTCGGCCGAGGCCGATGGGTCGATGTCGAACGTCGCGGTGCGCAACGCACGGCTGGCCGTCGGACCGTTTCGCGTGCAAACGTCGTCGCTCGTAATCGACGAACCCGGTGCCGAGCTTACAGCCAACGCTACGTGGGATGGCTCCTCGCGTCGAATCACGGTCGGCCCGGCCCAGCTTACCAGCAGCACGCTAGCGGCCCAGGCCCAAGAGGTCGTGGTGGCCATGGCTCAGCAGCCCGGCGAGGGACCACAAGCCTCGGGCACGGTCAAACTGCAAGCCAACCTCAGCCGCTTGAGCCGTTGGTTTGTCGACCCGAACCAACCGGCTTCCTGGCAGGTGGCCGGGCATCTCGACGGTGCCCTGGTCCTTAAACAACACGACGACACGATCGAAGGCCAACTGGGGGCCAACGTGACGAACCTCGCGTTTGCCAACTCCGCGGGCGAGCAGTTCCAGGAACCGGCCGTACAGCTCGTCGCCCAGGGCAGTTACACCCATGGCGACCGACTGCTGTTGTTGGAGAAGGCCGAGTTGACCTCGGCCACCGCCGGGCTTAGCGCCACGGCCCAAGTGGTACCCGGCTCGGAGACGGCGCCGGTGGACGTCCGAGGCCAACTAACCTACGACTGGCCGCGTGTTTTGGCCATGCTTCGACCTTACGTGGGCCAAGAGGTTCAGGTTACCGGACGCGCGAGCAGCCCGATTTCCTACGCAGGACCGTTCGACGTGGTGACCGGCACCGGACGCGTGGCGATCGATTGGCAATCTGCCAACGTCTATGGTTTTCAAATCGGCCCCGCCCAGGTGAAGACGGTGCTCGACGGCGGCCTGCTGCGTATCGAGCCGGTGGATCTCAACGTGAGCCAAGGCCGCATGCATTTGGCGCCAACGGTGCATCTGGACAGCCCATCGAAAGAGTTGACCATGCCGGCCGGTCCGTTGGTGAGCCAAGTGCAGATCTCGCCGAAGATGTGTGATGCGTTTTTGAAGTACATCGCGCCGGTGTTGGCCGACGTCACCTCGGCCCAGGGTGCCTTTTCGATTGAACTGGAAGGTTGTCGCGTGCCGTTGGACGATCCGGCCAAGGGAGATGTGGCCGGACGGTTCATTATCCACTCGGTCGAAGTCGGTCCCGGCCCGTTGGTCCAGGAGTTTTCGGTCTTGCTCGGCAACGTCGCGCCCGCCAAGCTGAAGCAGGAATCGGTCGTGCCGTTTCGGATGGTCGACGGTCGGGTGTATCACCAGAACCTGGAGTTGGTTTTTCCGGACCTGACGATCCGCACTTACGGCTCGGTGGGTTTCGATCAGACGTTGGCTCTGATGGCCGAGATGCCCGTGCCGCCGAAGTGGCTCGGCAAGGACAACACGGTGGTGGCCTCGGCGATGCGCGATCAGACGATCCGTCTGCCTGTGGCCGGAACGCTCAGCAAGCCGAAGCTCGACCGCCGGGAAATGGACCGCCAAAGCCGGCAGTTCATCGAAAAGGCCGTAGGCAACGTAATCGAAGACGAACTACGCAAGGGGCTCAACGGGCTGTTTCGGTCGTCGCAATAGAAGAAGCCTCTTCCATAAAACCGCGACCGCTGGTCGCGCCCAACGAGACAAACCGCAGCGGATGTTGTAGGATAAGAAACCGTCATCGGGGGTAGCCCCGATGTTTTCCCGTTCTTTGGTTTGGCATTTCCCAATCGTGTCACCGGGAAAACGTCGGGGTGACACACTCACAAGAGGATTCGCCCGACGGCGTATCGGCCTAGGACACGATCCTCTCGTTGCCGATGGCAACACCGACGATTTTGCGTTTCGGACCGAAATAAGAATGGCACCGATTCCGCAAAATCATCGGTGCCACCCGCGCCACCCATAACCCAATGCCGCTCACACTGGCTGACAAGCAGCCACTGGCATGCGATATTCATCCTCTCGTCGCCTCACCATGAAACTCCTCCTGCTCGGCACCACCGGCTACCATCCGAACGAACGAAGACACACGCCTTGTCTGTTGCTGCCCGAGTTGGGCATCATGCTCGACGCCGGTACGGCCCTGTTTCGTGCGACGAAGTATCTGACACGGCCCACGCTCGATATCTTCCTTACCCATGCGCATTTGGACCACATCGTCGGGCTGACCTTCTTGCTCGACGTCAACGGCGTACATCCGTTGGACCGTATCACCGTGCATGGCGAAGCCGAGAAACTGGCGGCCATCGACGAGCATCTCTTCTCCGAGCATCTTTTCCCGATCAAGCCTCCGTACGAAACGCAGCCGTTGGTCGCCGACCAGCCGGTTGCACTGCCCGAGGGCGGGCGGCTCACGCATTTCCCCTTGAAACACGCAGGCGGCTCGCTCGGTTTCCGACTCGACTGGCCGGGCCACTCGATGGCCTATGTAACCGACACCACGGCTTCGCTCGATGCCACGTACCTGGAGAAGATTCGCGGCGTAAACCTTCTGATCCACGAATGCTACTTCGACGACAGCCAGGCCGATTGGGCCGAAAAGACGGGCCACAGTTGCACCACGCCGGTGGCCCAACTCGCCCGGGCCGCAGGTGTCGACCGGCTCGTGCTCGTGCATCTGAACCCACTTTCGGAGGCCGACGACCCGATCGGGTTGGACACCGCCCGAGCAATTTTTCCTCGCACGGAACTGGGCGCGGATCTGCTGGCGTTGGAGTTCTGACGGATTGGATCGCGCCGGGGCCACAAAACGCCGCGACCGCTGGTCGCGGCCCGCGCTACCCGATCCTCTCGCGCCTTGTCAGTCCCAAAAGACGGGTTGGGTGCCACTAGCTGCTTGTCAACCAGTGCCGGTCACGGGCACGCAAACTGCTCGTGGCATCCCACAACTCGAGTTGACAACGTACCCGGGTAACACAATCGTCGTTGGGTACGCGTCGGATAATACCGGATACGGAAAACGTCGGATGGTTGTATTTCCTCACCCTCGGCCCCCCCAGAGAGAGAAGGGAGACTTCTTTTCGACGCGAAACTTGAAATGCCAACGCTTGCCAGGGAATAATAGGTATTCTGGTCACATCTCCTTCAATCCCCTTGTAGTCACCCAAAGCGACAGAGATCGTCATGCCCCACACGCGCGGAAACGCTCCTGCCCAAAACGCTGCTTCGCCATGTCGTCACCTATCGCGTCGCCAAATGTTGGCGGCTTCGGCCGGGGCCTTGGCCGGTGCGACGATCCCCGGGTTGCTGCCTGTAAGAGCCAATGAGAAGACGGCGTCAAGGCAGCCGGTCGTCCTGCTGCGGTCCGGCTGGCAGACGGTCAACATCGGCGACATCAGCCATTCGCCGGGCGTGCTGGCGTTGCTGGAGCAGCATCTCCCCGAGGCCGAAATCCTCTACTGGCCGAACTCCTACGACCGCGGCGTAGAACCGATGCTCGAGCGGCGGTTTCCCAAGATGAAGGTCGTCCTCGGCCGTTACGATCGCCAGGGAAAACCCACCACCGAAGAACTGAAAGTCGCCTTGGATCGAGCCGACCTGCTGTTGCACGGCTCGGGTCCCTCGGTCGTCGCGCGGCGCGATCTCGAACACTTTCGTCGGCAAACGACCAAACCGTTTGGCATCTACGGCACCACGATCCAAGACATCGACGACAAGCTGCGCGACCTGCTCGGCGCCGCCTCGTTCGTGTTCACCCGTGAGACCCATTCGCTGGAAAATCTCAAGAAGGCCGGCATCACGCAACCGGCAACCGGTTTCGCGCCCGATGGGACCTTCGCCATCGACCTGCTCGACGACGAAAAAGGCTTGGCTTACCTCAAGGCCCACGGGCTTGAAGAGCGGAAATTCATTTGCGTCGTACCGCGGTTGCGCTACACGCCCTACCACAAGATCCGCAAGGTCAACTGGTCGGACGAGCGAATCCAGCACGTCGAAACCCATAATGCCAAGTACGCCGAACAGGACCACGCCAAGCTCCGCGCGACGATCATCCGTTGGGTGCGACAAACCGGTCTGAAAGTGTTCGTCTGCCCGGAGATGACCTATCAGCTCGACATCATCGGGCCGCTGGTCGTCGACCCGTTGCCCGACGACGTAAAGAAAAACGTCGTCGCCCGAAAGACCTACTGGCTGCCGGACGAGGCCGGTTCGATCTACAAACGGGCACACACGGTGATCAGCATGGAATGCCATTCGCCGATCATCGCTGCGGCGTTCGGCACGCCCTGCTTCTACGTGCGCCAGCCGGAAGATACGATCAAAGGGCAGATGTACTACGATATCGGCGTCGACCGCTGGGTCTTCGAGATCGACGAGACCGAGGGCAGCCAGATCGCCGATCGATTGATGGAAATCCATGCCGATTACGACGCGGCAAAGAACTACCTCAACGAAGCCATGACCCGAGTACGCCGCCACTTTGCCGACACGATGGCCATGGTCCGTCGCACCGCCTGTGGAGGTTGACCACCCTTGACTTCGTGTGTGCCACTGGCTCTGCCAGTGTTTTTTCCGCAGAGAACTTCGCACTGGCAGAGCCAGTGGCACACAAATCCGACTAAAGAAACGATTTCCCAACGATGATTCGCTCCCACGGAATGACCATCCTACGCCACGGCCTGCAATGGCTGCTATTGACGCTCGCCTTGGGCACGTTGTTCTTCTGTCTGGGGCGGTTGGGGGGAACGTGCGCCGTACAGATCGTGCTGGCTCTGGGCGTTTCGGCCGGTGTGTTGGTAGCCTTCGCGGTTCGTGCGCGCCTCGAACCGCAGTCGGGCGATATCGTGCTGGGGGCGATTCTCGGCGCGGCGATCGTCAGTTTGGGCGCAATCTTCGCAGGCTGGATTCAACCAATGCCCTTGGACGCCTCGACCGTCACCGCCACCGATCTTCAACTGGCTTTCTCTGCCAACTGCGGAGCAATCGGCGGTGCGGCCGTCTGCTCGATCGTGGCCGTAAGGAAGAAGCGATTCCATTGAAGCGGGATGCTGGGCTGCAAAGCCGCGAGCGGCTGACAATCCCCCCCTAACTCCTACCTCATCTCCTGCATCTGTTCGTGCAGTTGGCGGATCGGTTCGAGGATGTAGACCGACAGCACGTAGCCGATCAACCACACGACGACCACGGTGAGCACCAGCACCAAGACGGTCAACACGATCTTGGCGGCTGTCGAGAAGCGATCGCTGCGCCAGAGCATGGGAATGGCCAACGGCCCGAGCACCACGAACAGGGCCAAGAGAACGGCCGTGCGACTCTGCATCCAATTGCTTAGCCCCGTGCCTTGGATCGGCAAGTTGGCAGCCGGCGCGGTCGACGGCGTATAGGACAATCCGTTCGACGGCACAACCTCGGAAGGTACCCCAGCGGCCTTGTCGACCGGTACTGGCGCTTCATTCAGCGCAGCGCCGCAGTAGCGACAAAAGTTGTCCTGCACGTCGATCACCGCCACGCAGCAAGGGCAGACGATTTTTTCGATGTCTTGGGCCGTGGTCATGCTGTGCCACTGTTGGCAAGGATTGTGAGTTTATTTTACGACGTCTGGCGACCAGCAGGAGCGGCTTCTTGCCTGGGTGCGGTAGCATTGTTTGGTTGGCGGCCCTGCCGCCCTGTGTACCTGTATCGTCAACTTCAACGATCGTCAACCCGCCCGAAGACGTCGCAATCGTCGAGTATCCAAGTATATCTCACGCCCGACGGCGACTGCCGCGGAGCAGGCCTCACACCGTCTCTGTCTATTCGCTGCTCGGCAACCGGCAAGACCGTTGCGTAAGCCACCCCTTCGCCACACCCTTTGGGGGGAATCCCCAACGGTCCGTTCGGCTTTGGCAAGCTTTTCCCATTCCTGGCGAAAAAACCTTGCCGGGAGGCTTGACTCGCCAACGGTGGGGATGCGAGAATGAGAAGCGGTTTTTGCGGCGGGCGCGGCGGCCGTGGGTGTTCTTGCGGCAACGCGGTCGATCGCTCCCCACCTGTATACGGTCTAAGGCAGAGTGAAGGCGACCACCGCCGCTTCGGTGTGTCGTTGGGAATTCTGCTGGCGACTCCCTCCACGAGGAACTCAGTAATATTTGGCCCGCCCTGGCGTCTCACAAGAGTTACCCCCTCAAGCGATAGAAAAATGAAATTCGGCAAGACTTCATCCGTTGAAGAACTCCAGTTGATTGGCCGCTTTGAAAGTCTTCGCAAGATCCTGACTTCGGACGAGTATGCCGACCACCTCCAGCGACCGCTGGCCTATTGGGCACTGCCCACCGATCGCCGCTTGCCGCTGGCCTTGCTCAGTCGCACGCTCGAAGACCTCCTCGCCACCCCCTTTGGCGAATTGGCCGCCACGCCGGGCATCGGCCAGAAGAAAATCTGCTCGTTCGTCAAACTGCTCGCCCGAGCGGCCAACACCGATCCGGCCGAACTGCCCACCGAGTTGATCACCCCGCAAGACGACGGCCTCGTTACGTCGACCAACGGCGATTCCACACCGGCGGCGGGCGGCTTCGATCCGGCCACGGTCTCCGAAGTCGTTTGGGCCAAGTGGCGCGGCAGTATCGTGCGACACGGCCTTGGCGACGAACCCCTGGGCCGGCTGGCTCCCAATCTGAAAAACATGACCCGGGTAATCTGGAACGCCACGCTTGGCGACTACACCGATTCGACGCTGGCCGAGATCCGCGCGATGAAGACTCACGGCGAAAAACGAGTCCACGCCATCCTTGAAGTCTTCCACGCCGTACACAATCTGGTGGCCAACATGGGCATGCAGGAACACCTCATGGTACGGATCGTCCCCCGGCGAATCGACCAAGTACAGATGTGGATCAGCCGCGCCCTGCAAACTCCCGGCATCCCCAGCGAATCAGAGATCGCCGAAAACTTCGTCTTCCCCCTGCTCGAACAGGTACGCAACGACGCCACCCAACAGATCGCCAGCTTGGCGGAGAATCGCTTGGGAATCAGCGGACCGATTACCAGCGTGCGGCAGGCCGCGCGAACGATGGGGCTCACCCGTGCCCGGGTGTATCAACTGCTCAACGAGATTAACGATATCCTGGTAGTTCGCTGGCCCGACGGACGCCACCAATGCTACGAGCTGCGACATAAGTTCCAAACGGAACTCGCGCAAATGGACGACGGCCCCGATCTGCGGCAATTCCTGGCCGCCATCGAACTGTTCTACCCGGGCAGCCGTCGCGGGGCGGACGGTCCTCTGGACTCCGCGCCCGATCGCCCCGAACCGGCGGGCGAACTGCTGGAAGCCAGCGCCGCGGTGTAGTGCGCTGTAAGTTTTCACAGTTTTCGATTGAAGGGTGCCACGGGCAGCTCATAGGCCCCTGTTCGCCACTGGCTGATGAGCAGCCAGTGGTACCCAAGCTCTGTGGGTAATATCCGGCGCGACCAGCGGTCGCGACTTTTTGTGAACCATGCTGCACCTCCCGGGTTGCGAGTTGCCGGGGAAAAGTCGGCCGCGTCGCCCACCCCACCGTGTGTTCACGGCGGGCCATTGACGCTTGCATAGTTGATGCGCGGAAGGCGACCAACGGGAACCTAGGTTTCCAGACGCTCGGCTTTCCGAAGCGGATCATTTTCGATGCAAGCATCAATAAATATCTCGCTCGTCGCTCGCTGCGACACGGGCACGGGGCTTTTCTTTTGCCACCATGGGCGATACCCTTGGAACAATCATGGATACGCCCATTGTCGAACAACTTGTCCGCGACCTGCTGATCGTCCTCGGTGCCGGATTGCTCTCGGGCTTGGCCTGCAAGCGATTGGGGGTCTCGATGCTGGTCGGCTACCTGGTCGTCGGTGGCCTGATCGGGCAAGGCGGCCTGGGGCTCGTCTCGCAACATAGCCACGAACTGGAGTACCTCGCCCAAGCCGGCGCCCTGCTGTTGTTGTTCGCTATCGGAATCGAGTTTTCCATCGACGAACTGGCCCGGCTGAGTCGCTTCGCCCTGCTGGGTGGCCTCGTACAAATGCTTTTGGTGGCCGTCCCCACGGCGGCCGTCTATCTGTGGTTCGCCGTGCCGCTCGGCCCGGCCGTGTTGTTCGGGGCGGCCATTGCCTTCAGCTCGACGGTCTTGGTATTTCGGGCCTTGACCGAATGGGGCCAAACCACCACGCCCCACGGACGCCGGGCGATTGCCATTCTCCTCTTCCAAGACGTGGCCTTGGTGCCGCTGATGTTGGTCGTTCCGCTGTTAACCGGCACCGGCGAACAGTCGCTGCTGGTGGCCGGCACGGTGCTAGCGATCAAGTCACTGGCCTTCGTACTGGCGGTTCCCCTCTTGCGAGCCCTCACCGTGCGTTGGGCGGCTCCCGTGCTGGCAAAAATGCGAAGCACGGAACTCGTCGTCTTGTTTGCGTTAACGGTACTCAGCGGGGCCAGCCTGGCGGCCTATTCGGCCGGGCTCCCTCCGGCCCTGGGCGCCTTCGCCGCGGGACTGATCCTCAGTGGCAACCGGCTAACGAAGCAGATCGACGCACTGGTATTGCCCTATCGCGAAACGTTTGCTGCCGTGTTCTTTATCAGCCTCGGAACGCTGCTGCGACCGCATCTCTTCCTAGAAGAACCACTGCTGCTGACCGTGGCCTTCGTCGTCATCCTGCTTCTGAAATCGCTGGCGGCCGCGGTCGCGTTGCGATTAGTCGGCTTGAGTTGGCGGGCGGCACTGGGAATGGGCGTTGGGTTGGCCCAACTCGGCGAGTTCGCTTTCGTGCTGCTTTCCGAAGGGTTGCTTGCCGGTGTGGTTTCGCAAGCCGACTACAACCGCGTGTTGCTTCTTGCCCTAGGAACTCTAGTAATTACACCCCAGTTGCTCAAATGGGGACTAGGGCTGGCGATGCATGCCGCGGTTGGGCATCTCGACCAGGAAGAACAGATTCAGTTGTTGCCCGGTGCCACGCGCCGCGCGATCGTGGTGGGCCTCGGCATGATCGGTCGCAATATTGCCTCGGCCCTGGAGGCCACGGGACTGGACGTCTGTTGCGTCGACCTCAGCTCGGTTAACCTGCATCCGTTCGCCCAGGCCGGTTTTCGCACGACGGCCGGCGACGCCAGCGATCCCGATGTCTGGCAGCATGCCGATCTGGCCCACTCGTCGCTTGTCGTGGTAACGGTTCCCAACGACGGCGATGGCCTGCAGATTGCCAAAACCGTTCGCGGGCTGAACCCCCGGGTTCCGCTGCTGGTACGTTGCCGTTACCAGGGCAGTCAATCGGCGCTGAAGCGTGCCGGAGCCGACACGGTCGTCAGCGAAGAGGCAAAGACCTCGGCCACAATGGTGGAACTCTGCCAGCAGATTGTGCATGAAGCCCAGGCGAAGGACGATGCCTGACGTACTCAAGCCTCAGACATAAGATCGTGCACGGGCAGCTTGTATGGCCGTGCTGGGCACTGGCTGATAAGCAGCCAGTGAGTCGTAAACGACCTGGCCCCTATCCCTACGCGGCCCTGCGGACATCGACGGGGTCGTCACTGTGCGCAGATCGTATAGTGGCGGTGTCGAAATGCGGGCAAGGAATGGTCGCTTCACTTTCGCGAATTTTGCGTTCTTCGCAGGCGTCCCAATGCCGATAATAGGCCCCTCGCTGAAGACTGCCGAGCAGTCGGCCGCCGAGCCGTAAGAGGTTGCTCGGACGCGCCACACACGCACAACTTTCGCCGAACACTTGCAACCCATGGCTCAGCAACGATCGAGCCCAACCGTACTGAGGTGCCCAACGCCAGAAGAGACGCTCGGCATACAGGCCGGATCGCATCGCCCCGGCACGGCAGAGCATTTCGGGCGTGGCGAAGACGGGATAGTCGGGCAACAGTTCACAACGATACCCGCAAAGGCACAAGGCTAAGCCGGCATCCAACCCGGCGAAGCGGTCGCCCACCTCCTCGGTAAAACCTTCGACGTGCTGCAAGGCCGTGCGGCGATAAAAACCGGCCATCGCATCCGGGCCACAAACGGCAGCCTGGAGCTTTTCGACGTCCAAGATCTCGGTTCCGGCAGCCAGCGGATACGGAGAACCACTCGAATAGTATCCCATCCCGACCGACACGACTTGATTTGGATCGTCGTTATGCAGGATCACCGGGGCCACGCTAGCCACTTCGGGATCGTCGAACAGCTCTAATGCGGCGTCGGCCCAACCGGTGCAGACGGCCGCCCCGCTGACCAACAGGTGGACAATCGGTGCCCGCGCTGCACAGAGTCCCAGATTTGCGCAACAGGCCAAACCCGCGGCCGGCGGCGCTTGGATAAAGCGCACCTCGTCGGTTAGGTGGTAGGGATCGGCGTAGGGCCGGTTCAGCACCACCACAATCTGGCAATCGTCGGGACGGTTTTCCAGCACGGAGACCAAGGTCTCCTCCATCTGCCGGAACCCGTCCAGAACGGGAATGATAATCGAGAGCCGATGCACCGAAAAGCTTCCTGGTCGGATCGTCAATAGGCCATGGTGTATCGCGGCAACGAAGCAACAATACCCGACAGGCAGCCTTCTCAACCGAGGGCCGATTCCACAAACGAGGTCCTCGCCGACTGCCCACGTCTTGTAAATTATGTCGGTTTTCCCAGAAAGAGAAGTTAATTCAATTGGGCAGGTTTCGCCGACAGCCTATCCCAAAATGCCCAATCCACACACACCGCCCAACCGCCCCCCCTCTAACGGCCCATAAGCCTGCCAAACAAAAGCGGGGGGTGACGCGATTTGCATCACCCCCCGTTATTGGCTAGTTTTCCTGGTTCCCGCAGGACGGGGAAGTCGGATGTCAGGCTGTCGCCATGGCCATTTGCTCTGTCATACGGCTTTCGGCCCGAGCGGTATCGATGTCCATTTGCATGGTCACCGACCAGCGGCCCTCAGCGTCGCCCTGGACAAACCAGTGCGGCAGCACGGCCACCGACTGATGAACCAACTCGAAACCGCCCTCCGATTGGCTAACCGTCTCGACCGGGAAGGTCCAGAAGTGGGTTGGGCGCGACGTTCGCAGGGCCACGCCGATGCCCAGCCATTCGTCGACCAGTCCCAGGTGGTCGGCATCGTGCAGATCGAGTCGGGTGCCCAGTTGGCCCAGCCGCTCGCCGCGGCCGGCGTGGAAGTAGCGGTCGTCGGCTCCGGAAGGCAGGCCGGCGAAATTCATTTCCACGGCAAAGTGCATCGGCCGATCCTGCGGCAAATTCTCCAGCAGGTAGGCAATCTCCAGCGTGGAGCTGCCGGCATCAAGGGTAACGCCCTTGGTAATTCGCACCGGAATCCCCCACACGTCGCCCTGGCGAACCATCTGCACTTGAATTCGGTCGGGATTACGGCGGATCTTGGCTTCGTAGTCGCCGTGGACGAAATCGCCGTGGACGGTCGCCCGACCGGCAGCCACCGCTTCGATCGACGTTTCGTTGTCGAAAAACAGATCGACCAGACTCTTCCGCAGGTAGCCGTCGTACTGAATCCGCTCGTCGAGTCCTTCCTGCTTGAAGATCACGCGGTCGTGAATGCTGGCACAATCGCCGTTGCCGTTTTGCGAGCCGGCCAACACCTTGCGGTGATAGGCCTCGGGACGGCGGCTCAAAGTGGCCAACAGGTTGTGACAGATGCTTCGCACATCGAGTTCCACCATGCGGCCACCCTCGTGGGGTGCCATCACGGCCAGCAACTTGTCGTTGGCCAATTGAACTTCGGTGTGGGCGTCGAAATTGAAATCTTCGGCCGCCGCTTCAATCCACGTGCCTTGGCGACCTTCGACCTTATCGAGCAGGTTGTCGGCGGCGATTAAATGGCGATACACGGCATTGCGCAGATGCGGCAGATAGATGCCTCCGAAGGCACCATGCCAATAGGTACAATTGCATTGACCGCGATACAGTTCAGTGCGTGCCTGTTCGACGAGTTCACCGTCGTGCCCCGCTTCCAGAGCCCGTTGAAGCCGACCGCTGACGGCCATCATGCGGGCGTACATTTCGTTCGATTCGGGATATTTCACCCGGAAGTTGCGCCAATAGCCGCCACGAATGAACTGCTTGAGGCGGTCCCAGCGAGAGTCGTCGTGCATCTCGTGCGCGAGACACTCGAACTGCTCCAACCGCTCGCTGGGCAGTACCCATTCGGTCATCTCGCGATAGCTGCTGTCGGGCAGATATACGCGGCCGACCGGCGTGAGGTGATCCAACGCCTCGGCCGGGGTAGTCACCTGAAGCCAATCCTGGTTGGCCTGCAAGGTATCGAAGAACCGTACCAGCCAGCCGTCGTCGTAGACGTGCTTCTTTGTGTCGGGCCAAGTGCCGAACTTCTCGCCGTCGTCGCCGAAGATCACCACCGAATTGGGGTGCCGTTCGGCGATGCCGGCCAGATAGTCGACCGTCTCTTGCGGCTGACCAAAGGGAATCAGATATCGCAAACGTTCGCTGCCGGGAAAAACCGAAACCAAACGGCCTTCGTCTTCGGTAACGAAGTAGCCGTGGAGTTGGTCTTCGTCCAACCCGGCGTTCTTGAAGTGGAAGTCGTCGAGGATGGTGTATTGGATACCGGCCGTGGCCATGTCGCGGGCAAAGGCCTGCTCCCACACACGTTCGGGAGTCCACATGCCGCGCACATTGGCGCCCAGGCGGTCTTCCAGCCATCGGGTATAGGCCCGGATTTGGCCAATACGGTCGCGGCTAGGGATGTTGGCCAGGATCGGCTCGAAAAATGGTCCACCGACAATCTCGACACGGCCGGCCGCGACCAGTTCCGCCAAGCGATCGACGTAGTCGCCGTGCTGGGTGTCGAGCCACTCCATCAGCGAACCGCTGGTGTGCAGCGCGATCTTCAGCGAGTCGTAGCGACTGAAGACGTCGAGAAATGGCAGGTAGCTGTCCTGATAGGCCTGCTCAAAAACGTGGTCGAAATTGCCAATCGGCTGATGATTGTGCAGAGCGAGGATCAGTCGAATCGGATTAGGCATGGTTCGTCGGGAAGGTTCTCTTGAGGAGGGAGGGGGTCAGGATCCTTGGAGGCCCAGGCGACCACGAAAGCAAGCGAATCTACATGAAAGATTGCGGAAATCGGAGATCACTACTCTCGCGATCGGCCACCCGAAATCCCTTAGGGACACGGCCTTAAAAGTCGCGGGTGACCGGAGCCAATTCCTTAATCGGCAATCACACCCCAAATTATCCAGTTTCACTGGCCGGAAATTCCTCAGACTCGCACACCTCGAATTCAACCTCCCGCAAGAAGGCAGCCGCTTCCTCCGGCGCCACGGGATTGATGTAAAAACCGGTACCCCACTCAAACCCGGCTATTTTCGTTAATCTCGGAATAATCTCGATATGCCAGTGATAATGGCCAAGCTCCGGTGTGTCAAAGGGGGCCGTGTGAACAATGTAGTTGTATGCCGGCTGGTCCAGGGCCGCTTCGATGCGCGAAATCACCTGCCGCAGGACGACAGCCAACTCGTCGGCCTCATCTTTGCTGAGGTGCTCGTAGTGGCTGGCGTGCTGCTTCGGCAGGATCCAAGTCTCGAACGGAAACCGACTGGCATACGGCGTCAAAGCCAGAAATTCCGGCGTATCGAGTACAATCCGTTGCTCGCCGGCCAACTCCTGCTGGATGATGTCGCAGTAAACGCACCGCCCTCGGTAGTTGTAAAACTCCAGCGAACCGGTCATCTCCTCCCAGACGTTGATCGGGACGATCGGCGTCACGATCAACTGGCTGTGCGTATGCTCCAGCGACGCCCCGGCCGCGAAGCCCACGTTTTTGAAGAGCATTCCGTATACAAAACGAGGGTCCTTCTTCAGGTCGACCAGCCGATCGCGGTAGGCCCAAAGCACTTCCCCCAGTTCGGTGTCGGTTAGCTCGGAGGTACTCACCAGATGGCGGGGCGACTCGATAATCACTTCATGAGCCCCCACGCCGCGCATCATGTCGTAGATGCCTTCGCCCCGTTTGTTCAAGTCGCCTTCGATCTCCAGGGCGGGAAACTTGTTGGGCACAACGCGCACTCGCCACCCTTTGCCGTTGGCCGTCGCATTACCATTACGGTAAGCGAGCACCTCATCCGGCGTTTTGTCTTCGTTGCCTTCGCAGAACGGGCAGAAACGGCCGGCATGGCGTTTCGGCGTGGTATCAAAATCATGCGGCCGCTGCGCCCGACTCGGGGCAACGATCACCCAACGGCCAATGATTGGATCTTTTCGCAAATCGGGCATGTTGGAGTTATCAGTTGTCAGTTATCTGTTTTCGATGGCCAGTCTTCAGTGTGTAGCCGCTCGCGGCTTCGCCATCCCATTCTCCGCTTTCAGCTTTCTGCTCTCCGCTTTTTCCTACGCCTGCCACATAATCAGTTCGAAATCAGGCGAGGGCACGCCCGTTTCGATCGCTCCCTCGTGTGGCATCCGCTGAACACATTTCTCCTCTCGTAACAGTTCCACGTAGAAACCGATCGGATCTTCGCTGGCCACCGCCAAGCTACGCAGTGGAATCGACAGCTCGAACAGCAGATCGGCCGCCACGCGAACTCGCGACTCGGCTACCGGCACGTCGCGGTGGTAAAGCTGGAAGATCGGTTCACGCCACGTGGGATGGGAAACCAGCAGTTCAAACTCCTCAGGCTGTACGAAAACCACGCGAAGCATATCAACTTCGGCCAATTGCTCCCGCCACACGCCGTCCCGGGCATCTAACCGCAACAGCAGGCAGTCTTCGTCGAACCCGAAGTACAAGTCTGACACCAACCGCCGATCGGCCATGGCCATCGTACCCCGACCACCCTGCTCGGCATAGTGCCCGGCGTTAAGCCACTCGAAATAGGTCCGCCGCCCGTCGACTTTCACGTTCAACAGGCTGGTCGGATCGCTGAAGAGCCGCAGGTGCTTATGCACTCGACTGATGGGCTTCGCCAACTCGGGCGGAGGTTGCTCGCCGAGCTGCCGATACACGTTTTGCAGGTGGGTGCGAAACAACCGATCGAAAAGGTTGTCTTGTGCGCTGGTATGATCGTCGCCGAACCACCAAAACCAGTCGCTGCCTTCGGCGATGTACAGTTCCTCGCGTGCGGCGGCAATCTGTTCGGCCGACTTGGTTTTCGCCCGTAAATGTTTGTTGAAGAAATGTCGCGTTTCGTGCAGCAAGTCCCAAGCCCGATTGCACTCGGGATGCCCGATCCAAATGGCGAAATTGTGCTGGATCCAACTGCCGGGAAACAGCCGGCCGATGCGGTCGGTTGCAGGATGCTCTTCCAAATAGTCGCAGACGCGAACCGGTTTGATCTTCGGATGCTTTGTCAAGCGGTGATACATGGTACGGAGAAACTCCACGCCGCCGCCGGGATAATACTCCCAACAGTTCTCGCCGTCGAGGATGATGCTCACCAGCGTAGGCCGGCCGTGCATCTTGCCTGCGGTCGCGCGGCCGATTGCCTCGACGCGTCCGACGAAATCGTCGACCGCCTGCTTGGCCTCCTGCCGCTGATAGTGGAACCCGATCTGGTCGCTCATGGCATGGTCGCGGAAGATGATCTGCAAGCCGTGCCCTTGTTCTTCCACGCTCCAGGGACGATAAAGCAACTCGGGATGCCGCAGATGGCCCTGGTTGTCGCGCGATACGTGACCGTCGGTCGAACCGGCCAAGATCTCCTCGTCGGTGGCGATCCAGTGGATGCCGGCCTCGGCAATCGCCGGAATCATGCCCTGGCAGACCGACCCTTCCGAAGGCCACATTCCCCGCGGCTTCAAGCCGAACAACTTCCGGTGCATCTCCACCGCCCGGCGCACGTGGTCGCGGATGTCTTTGCGATAGCTTTCCAAGTGCTCGGGCAAGGCCACCTCGGGCATCGCTTGACGAGCCAGCCGTTTATCCCAAAGCAACGGCAGAATCGGATGATAAAACGGCGTGGTGGTCAACTCCACCTGGCCGCGCCGCTGCAACTCGCGGTGCAAAGGGATGATCTCCCCGAGAAGCTCCAACTGCTTGTCCAATAGCCATTGTTTTTCTTTCTCGGTATAGTGGCGGCCTTTGCTGCGCAGTTCTGCCAGGTCCTTGTCGCGATGAAACGCCAACGGATGAATCCAAACCAAGTTGGCCCAAACTTGCAGGTCGACGATGTCGCGCCGATTGAAGCGTTTCTTGGCACGCTCGGCCGTGTCGACTCCCATCCCTCGCTTCTTGTACAACTCGAAGTAGCGGCGATACGGCCGAATCATTTGATCCGGATGGACCATGAAGAAGTTGTCGAGCAAGTAATACAGGTCGTCTTCCGAAAAGCCGTCGGCCGGCAAACGCGACACGCGAAGGTGCGTGTCGTGATGGCCTTCCTCGGCGTAAGCCATCAACTGCTTGAGCAGACTAGGAACGAGATTGATCGTAGCATGCACCTCGGGCACTTCCTTCAGATGCATAGCCATACCCCAGTAGTCCTTGGTACCGTGCAGACGGACCCAGGGCATGGGATTCTCGCCCGAAACATCATTGGGATAGTAGGGTTGATGCTGATGCCAAACGAAGGCCAGTGCGATTTCGTCCATCTCGGTCTTCCGCGCGGTTCACTTCCCGGATCGCGTGGGTACTCCGCTCCCAACGTATTGCCGCAATACGGGCAGACACTCGCATAAGATGATACGCGCATCGCCCCCGAGGGCAAACGGAAATTCGGCGAAGAACCCCAAGCTGGCAGGGTAATGCTAGCAATGCCCTCTGGTTCCCCACGCGAAATATGGGAACGAGAAACCCGATGGCTACTGCGAAGCAGTTGAACAACAAAGCCCAGGGTGCGTGGTCGCCGTGGCGCGACCCGCGGTTTCGATGCCCTCGGCGCGACCAGCGGTCGTGGCTTTGTGGCGAGGGGTGCCTGGATGCACCCGAAAACTACACGCCAACCGTCTCGTGCAGCCGGGCGATCGTCTTTTGATAAAGTTCGACGTACTGCTGGGCACTGTGCGCCCACGACCAGTCTTGGGCCATGCCGGTCTGGATTAGCCGGGCCCAGCGGTCGCGATCGTGGTAGGCGTCGCACGCGGCCCGAAGCGTTTCGCTCAACGCCAGCGGACCGTACTCGTCGAAACGGAAACCGTTCTGCTCGGTAATCGTGTCGGCCAGACCACCCGTGGTGTGCACGACCGGCACGGTACCGTAGCGGAGGCTGTACATCTGGTTCAGCCCACACGGCTCATAGCGACTGGGCATGAGAAACATGTCGGCCCCGGCCTCGATGCGATGGGCCAACGGCGTGGAAAACTCAAGCTGAGCGGCCACCTTTTGCGGGAAGCGCTCGGCCAAGAGTTGAAGCAAGCGGTGATATTTCGGGTCGCCCGTGCCGAGGATGGCCCACTGCACGTCCTCGTCTTGCACCCAACGTTGAATCACCTCGGCCACCAGGTCGAAACCCTTTTGATCGGCCAGCCGGCCAATGATACCGATCACGGGAACGTCGGCCGCCTCGGGCAGCCCTAGTTCTTCCTGCAACGCCGCCTTGCAGACCGCTTTGCCGTCGGCCACGTTACTGGCGTTGTAGTTGGCCGCCAAATGAACGTCGGTCTCGGGATTCCACTCCAGGGGGTCGATTCCATTGAGGATGCCGGAAATCGCGTCGCGGCGATGCTGCAACACGCCTTCCAATCCACAGGCCAGCGGCGAACTTTGGATTTCTTCGGCGTAGCGAGGGCTGACCGTGCTGATCGATTCGGAGAAGACGAGTCCCGTCTTCAGCAGGTTCAACTTGCCGTGGAATTCCATCTCGTGCCAGTTGAAGTATTTCCAGTCCAGGCCCGTGAGCAACATGTCCCAGTGCCAGAATTTGCCCTGGTAGGCCAAGTTGTGGATCGTGAACAACGTGGCGATGTTTTCGTAGCGGGGTAGCGCGCGGTACTCGATCTTCAGGTAGGCCGGGATGAGGCCCGTTTGCCAGTCGTTGCAGTGCAGCACGTCGACGCGCAGGTCGAGCAGGCGGATCGCCTCGAGCACGGCGCGACTGAAGAACACAAACCGCTCACAGTTGTCGATGTAGTCCTTGCCATCGGTCGCGTAGAGCTCGTCGCGGTCGTAGTACTGATCCTGCTGGACGAGGTAAACCGGCACATCGCAGCCGGGCAACGTACTGCGGAGCAAATGACCACTAACCATCTTGCTGCCGATGGGTACGATAAAGTCGATCCCCAACGGCTCGATCGGCTGTCCGCAATATTGCGTTTTACGATAGGCCGGCATAATCAGGGCCGGCTGATGCCCCAGGCGTGCCAGTTCAATCGGCAGCGCACCACAGACGTCGGCCAATCCACCCGTCTTGGCAAAGGGGAACGCTTCACTCGTGGCCATTAAGATGTTCACGTGCCAACTCCGCTATACACAGTTCCTACAAGTTCTTTTCCACGCCCGATTATCGTCGATGTCGGCGAGACGCAAAGGCCAGAATCCCCGCAATTGCCATTTTCTTCCCGGCAGACACAACCTGGGGAATCTGGCTGTCCTATCTACTCTACCCCTCTTTGTGCAACCGGCGTTGTTTTTGGGAAAGAAATTTCGACATCGCCGCACCCCAACAGCCTACCGCCCTACCAACCGGACCAGCAATCGCCGACGGCGAGCGCCTCGCCGGAAGACACACACCCACAGAGGGGTTCGCTCGCATGCCGTGGGGCAGCATGACTGCCCCCTAACTCGACAAGCGCGGACAAGCCACCCGACCGGTAAGCTCGATATGGACAGCCCACTTGGGGACTGCCGTGGCGGAAGGCTGCGCGGACGCATGCGGCCTAGGTGGACATGGACTGGTTGACCGACTTGGTCCAATCATACAGCCAAGCATTTCCCTGCTTACCAACCTGTCGGGCGGCCCCCATTTGGCGAAAACAGTACGCAATTCGCTGGGCAACCCAACGCTCTACGCCTAGTTTTTCGGCCAGATGGCCCGTGTGAAAGGGTCGTGGCAGGGGACACGGAATCAGTCCCACCAGATCGGCGACGGTCCGCAGTTTGTGGGTCTTCTGGACAGCCACCAGACGCTGGTCTTCCACCTCATGGTCCCGCTCGCGATAGCGACGCCGTCGACCATGGCCCGGGTAGCGCCATTCCTCGATTTCCACCAGGGGGACATCGATCGTCAACCGCCGGTGCGGGAAAACCCGGGTGAAGTGGACCAACTCGTGGAAAAGATCGAGCACCCCCCCTCGTTTGGGGCTCATGCGACGGCTGGTCACCTCGCCACCCTTGGCCGATTGCTTTACCAACAGCTTGCGAACCACGATGGGTTTGACCACCAACACGCGGTGATCTTGCAGCAGCTCGCCAATTTTGTCGCGGATAGCCGCCAGGGCCCCGTGCTGGATCTCGATGAGCCGTCCGCCCGAAATGACGTCGATCCGATAGTTGCCCAACGGCACCTCGAACCGCGCGCAGCGGTTCGCATAAAGCGATTTCAACTCACGATGCAGCGAGGTTTCCATGGGCGGAAATAACCGAACACGAAGGACGAAGAAGTGGGCCCACTGGACTACTAACCTCAAAGATCGTTAATTTTTTGACAAAAATTAGCGACCAACGGGAGCGATTTCTTGCCCGGGTGCGGCAGCACCAATTTGGTTGGCGGCCCTGCCACCCTGGGTTACTTCGTCAATCGCGGGGTGTCATTTTCACCCTGGAAACGAGAAAACAGAAAATGCCAACGGTTCCCCGGGGTTTTTGCTCGCATAGTTGCTCTCGGGACCACTGGTCGCGGCTTTACGTACGGCTTGGTCGCTACCCCACCGGCGGTTCAATTCCGAAGTCACGGATCGACAGCAGGCTGGCGAACGGGTAACCGCGTTCGGTGAAGGCTTCGCGGCCACCCTCCATGCGGTCGATGATGGCGATTACCTTGACGACCTTCAGCCCGAATTGCTCCACCCGTTCGATGGCCGTCAGCGACGACCCGCCGGTCGTGACGACGTCTTCCACAATGACCACCTGTTCGCCAGGTTGCACGGGCCCTTCGATGTATTGGTTCGTGCCGTGTCCCTTCGACTCTTTGCGAACCATAAACCCTTTGATCGGCGTGCCGCGGACCGACGACATGGTCACCACGGCCGAGGTAATCGGATCGGCCCCGATCGACATTCCGCCCACGGCCGCCGGCAGTTCCCCCTCGGCCAATAATTCCAAAATACCTTCGCCCACCAATTGCGAGCCGGCCGGGTCGAGGGTCACTTGCTTGCCGTCGAGGTAGTACTTGGCCTTCTTGCCCGAGGCTAGCGTGAAATCGCCGAATTTCAGAGCCTTTTCGCGGATCAACTCGACCAGGGCCTGCTTGTCGTACATCGTGGGAACACTCCTTCGCTATCTACCAGTGAAATAGAATCTTCACCAGTTTAGCGACCCGAGATGAAAGGGCCAAGCGGGAGAAGCCCACCGCCGACATTCGTCCACACCCTCCCAACTCCGGACACCCGACACCCCACTCCCTGGATTACAGACCGGTGGAAGTCTGTTTTTCAACAAGAATTACAGCGACCAGCGGGAACGGGTTCCTGCCTCGGTGCGGCAGCACCGGTTTGGTCGGCGGCCCTGCCGCCCTACAGCTTGAAGTTGAACGTGTGCTGCACGAAACGCCAGAGGCGTTGGCCGAGCGACTGCCAACGGGTGTGAATTTTGCCGCGGCCGCGGAAACCAATCCGCAGCAAGCCCTCATCGTCGTCCATCGGGGCAATAGCCTGGTAGGAAGCACTTTGGGGACGCTCTTTGCCCGAAACCGGATCGGTAATCGTGGGCAGATCGCCGCCCGACTTGGCCGCCAAACGAACCGGGCTCTCCTCCAGTTCGGTACCTGCCACGTCGGTCACCTTTTTATGGAAGATGCGGCCCGGCAAGGCGTCGAGTTGGATATCGACGGTAGGATAACGCCCGCTCGTGACCATCTCCTGCACGAATTCCACGTCGGCTTGGTCGATTACCAGCGAGGCCTTCAGTTGCTTCGGATCGCCGATCGAACAGAACTGATCTCCCTCTCGAAGATGGCCCCCGAGATTCCTCGGGTTCAGCGGGGTATCGGTCCAGGGCGGTAGTTGATCTTCGGGAATACCTTTTTGGGTGCGCACCGGCGGCGGCAGAACAACACCGTTGATCGGCGCCACGAGCCGCAACCGCTTCTGATCCTCGACCTTTTGGGCCAACTGCTGGTTCACCGCCTGAAGGGCCTCGGAAACACGCGAAATTTCGCCGTGTGCTAAGTGGTCGTGGTGTCGCTGCCGGCGAAGACTCTCTAACTGGATGCGATACTGATCGCGCTGGCCCGTCAGCCGGGCAACCTGCAAGTCGAGGTCCACGTTGTCCAACTGCGCCAACTCGTCGCCCTTTTTCACCACCGCGCCGGGTTTTACGTCGATCGCCTCCAAGATTCCGCCCTCCGGCACGTCGACATACACCGGCTCGGCGTCACGGGGCAAAATCTCCAACGAACACGTCACACTGTACGGCAACGGCACAAACGCTACGGCCAGCACCACGAGCACGATCACCGCCAGACTAATGAACATCCGCGGTTTCTTCACCTTTTCGATCCTCCCGGGCACGTAAAAGAATTTACCCACCTTGTAGAGCGGCATCACGACCAAACCATACAACGACATGGCGATGATCCCCTGGCCGATGATCTCCAGGTGGTAGGGCTTAAATATCTGGTACATAAACCACAGAATCGAAGCCATCACGAACCACCGATAAACGGCCGCCGCCATGGAGTACGACGCGAAAAACAACTGGTTGCGCTGCGGCAAGAAGGGATCTTCCGGCGGCTCCAACCCTAAGAACCACTGCCCAAGCTTGCGGTTGAGGATCGTCGAAGCCTTCTGCCGCAGGTTGGGAATCTCCGTAAGGTCCGAGAGGATGTAATAGCCGTCGTAACGCAGCAAGGGGTTGGCGTTGAAAAGCAACGTACTTACCGAAGCAACAAACATCATGTTCAAGCAGAGGTTGTTCAACAACCCCGGCTCGCTGAACCACCAAATGAACGTACAGATCGAGGCGATGACCACCTCGAAATACATACCGGCCGCCCCGATCGCCGCACGCTGCCACTTGCTGGGCAGCATCCACGAATCAGACACATTGCAGTACAAACAGGGCGTAAGCACCAATATCATTACGCCCATCTCGTGGCATTCGCCGCCGAAATGTTTGCACGAAAGGCCGTGGCCGAACTCGTGAACCACCTTGATCAACCCCAGCGTAGCCGCCATCAACAGGGCATTCGTTGGGTTGAAAAACTGATAGAAACCGGGCAGCTTCGATTGAAAAACGTCCCACTCGACCAACACCAGCAACAGGGCCGTCATGGCCATCAACAAACAAAACCACACACACAACCGCGAGAAAAACCACGCGATTTTGGGATACAGCCAGTTGAGGAACCGCTCCGGATCGAAGCCCTTGAAGCGGATACACAGAATATTGGTGGCCGCCGCCAGGAGTTCTTGGCGTTTGCGTTCGTCGCGACGTTTGCGCAACTGGTGCCCCTGGCCGGTGGCGCCGGTGATGATCAAGCCGCTACGGTGCAACATCCCGAAAAACTGCTGTAGCTCTTCCAGGGTGATCTTCTGCGGGGGAAACTCGGCCTCGAATCGCTCCTTGATTTCGTCCAGGCTGGTCTGGCCATCGAGCATGTTGAGGATGGCGTATTCTTCGTCCTGGAAGCGGTAGTAGTTCAACCCCACCGGATCCTTCACCACCCAGTAGCTTCGCCCTAGATACTGTTGCCGCCGCGCCGACAAGTCGGGCCGCTTCCGGACAGGTAGCCGCCGGGCGGAAGTCGATACCAAACTGTCGGCAAGCGAGACCATGGGATGGTGGATGGTGGGTGTTGGATAGTGGGTAGTGAGTCGTGGATGGTGGGTGACGCAGAGTGGGTGTTAAGGACACTACCTACTACCCACTAACCACTATTACACTACTTCCCAAGATTAATCGTCATTTCCGCTTCCATGCCCGGGCGCAAAACCCATTGGCCGCTGTTCGGATCGGTGCGGTTTTCGACGTCGGCCCAAACCTGAAACTCGCCACCCGCTTCGACCAACGGGCTCACGAACGTCACCTTACCTTGGAACGTCTCTCGGCGACCGCGTGTTAATTCCACCACCACGCGAACCGGCTGGTCGGCCGCTTCCGAAGGAATTACTTCTCGGGCATTGAGAAATCCCTCCACGCGGAGCTGATTCACCCGCACCACGTGCATCACCGGATCGCCCGGCTGCACCCATTCACCCGTATGGCGATACAGTTCCACCACCACGGCGTCGATGGGTGACTTGATCAATCGCCGGTCGAGATTCTCGTCGGCCGCATCGACTTCGGCTTGGCTGACTTTAGCCTCCAACTCGGCGATCCGCTGAGTCATCTGCGCCTGCTCGATTTCCAGAGCGCTACGGCTATAGGTGAGGTAGAGCCGACGGATTTCGGCATTTGGCACGGCCCCCTTCACCTTGCGGTTGGCTTCCAGCCCCTCCTGATACTCGCTCTCGGCCACGCGAGCGGCGGCCACCGCATAGCGGATATTGACATCGTTGCCAGCTTCTTCCTTGGCCACTTCCAACCGGAACTTAGCCACGTTTAGTTGCATCTTCGCCCGGAGGTCGTCGATCCGCGCCAGGATATCGCCGGCCTTGACCTGGGCTCCTTCCCGCACGGCCAGTTCCAACAGAACGCCGGATTCTTCGGCCGGCACCTGAGCTTCGTCGATCAACGACACCAGGCAATGCGGCACGACAATCTCGGCCGACACGGCCGGTCGCGGTGCAGCGCTGAGTGCTACGACAACACAGCATGCGATTTTGAAAACCTGCATGGATATCTGCTTCCTCTACTCGGTAAGATTTGGCGAAGCCGCGAAGCGGTTGCGGAATGCCGTTTGGTAACATCGTTTGTCAGAAGAACCGGAACCAGAGCCGGTGCACCCAGGAAACCAAGTCATGGAACCACACATAGCCGATCGCGCAGCGGCCGCAATAAATTTTGGCGTTCACCGTGGCTCCGGGTCGCAGGTGCGGCAGTTTTTCCTTGTCGATGGCCGTTTTGATCAACACGGTGTTACCCTCGTCGCCACGCACTTCGGCACTGAGGTGCATTTCCTTGACCGTACCTTCGAACTCCTGGTCGGGGTCCGTGGCCAGCACATAGGTAACCGGCAACGCGTCGGCTTTTTCGTTTTCGCCTTTCTGGCGCAGTTCGGCTTGGCCTTGGGTGATAAATCCCATCCGGTCGTCGGGCACATGCAGCTCCAACTCCCAATCCCCCGAGGGATCGGCCACCTGCATCAACACCTGCCCTCGCTGTACGGGACGGTGGATCAACCGCCGATAGAGATCCCAGGTGACAATCCGCCCGCCCGCCGGACTAACGATATCCAGGTCGCGCTGCTTCTCTTCATACAGCACCAACTGCGTCTCAAGACTCTTGTATTGTTGCTGTAGAGCGGCCAACTCGCCGTACAGACGATTGCGGTCCTCGACCGACAACCGCCCTTCTTTAATCTCGCGTTGCTTCGAGAGAATCTGTTTCATGGTCGTCAGGCGTCGCCCGCGAACGTCTTCCAAGGCCACCTGCAAGTCGGTGTTATTCAGCCGAGCGAGTACCTGACCGTGCTTCACCACATCGCCATGTCGGACATCCAACTCTTTGACCACACCGTCGATGCGGGCGAACACATCGTGACGCTGAACCGGCTCCAAAGTCCCCTTCACATTGATCTCGAAATCGGCCGGCCAGACCACCAACCCTAGCAGGACCAGCAAGACGGCCACCGATATCGAAATCGTCTTCGGTAAGGTCCGTGCCTGGACAATCCACTTCGCCTTGCCGATCGTTCGCCAGACGGGCATCAGGAACAGACTGTTGTGTTCGAGCGAGTTGCCCAACGCCGTGGCACTGTGCCGGGCAACCACCTCGACCCGCTGGACCATGCTCTGCGGAATGCGACTGTCTTCGATCTGCTCGATGATCAATGCCCCAAACGGCGCCTCGTCTTTTGGCGGCTCGTCGGGGTCGTCCTGCTCTTCGGTCTTCGGCGGCTTCAACGGCAGCACGGCCACGGTCTTTGAATGGGAATCGTCGACATACTCCTGAATGGCGTCTTCCACTTGGGGCGCCATGTCGCTCGTGTCGCCGGTGTACCAGACCGTTTCGCCGGTAGCCACCACGGCCGTGGCCAGCTTGCCCAACAGGCGCACCGTGTTGCTGCGTTTGTCGAACACATCCTGCCCACTGACGGCTTCAATCGTGCATTTGCTTCCTTTGCGAATCGCCACGCTCACGCGGTCGCACTCGATCAGCCGTCGGCCTTCGTTGGCGATCGTGTAGGCCGTTTCCAGCGGATCCAACGCCGTGTGAACCATGTGCGTAAAGTCTTCCAGTTGACTCCACATCACTTGGCGGTCAGAGAAGTGCCGCAGTTGATGGCTTTTGAGGTAGTCGGCCGCCAGATCGCACATCTGGGTGACGAACCGCAAATAGCCTCGCTGCGTGTTGGGGCCGGCCTCGGCCCGCTGGAAAATCTCCAACACGCCGGCCACTTCCAGGTCGGTCTTCATGGGCCCGAGCACGACAAGGAAGTTGGTGGGGTTGGCCGCTTCGTCATCGTCGCCGTGCCCACTGTTCGGCGGCACCAACACCCCTTCGCCCGTTTGCATGGCCTTGTAGAGCAACCGCCCGTGCTTGGCTTGGGCATCCTCACTTTCCAGGAGCTTGGTTTCCTGGAGATTGATCTGATACTGCAGCGCCAAGCGGCCGTCATCATTGCGCGCCCACACCGCCCCGCCGATAGCCGCCAACGCGGAAACCACGCGAGTGAGGAACTCTTGATAGAACTCCTGCGGGGTGATGTCTTCTTTGGAAAGCTGCGCAATCTCCGCCACTAGCGAGCGGATCTGCTGCTTTGTCTGTTCGATAAGCTGTGGGTCAAGCGATTGTTCGGTACTCATGCCGATACCAGCCGGATCGGTTAGGTGAAGCCCCTGGATAGTGTGCGTTCATGCACCCAGGCGTCAGCGCGACGGGAAATCGGCCATTCTCCCGCGCCACGTTTGCTTTCTCGTTCGTTGGGTAGATTTCTTCCGGGCGGAGAATGCTCTCCCCCGCAGCCTGTGCATCCGTAGCCCGTGCATTATTGATGCTTGCATTGAAAATGTTCTGCTTCAGAAAGCCGAACGCCTGGAAACCCAGGCTCCCGTTGGTCGCCTTCCGCTCATTAGCTATGCAAGCGTCAATAACGATCGCCATCTTTTGACAACATTCAGCGATCACGGGAGCAGTTCCTGCCCGTGCGAGGCAACACCGGTTTGGTTGGTGGCCCTGCCACCCTGTGTACCCGCTTTCTGCCGTATGCTCAAGAATAGCTTAGAGTTGGCGCGCCAATTGGAAAGCAGTTTTGCCCGCGACAACGGAACTATCGTCATTATCGTCGCAACCACACCCCAATCTGGAGGAGTAACTAACGTGAGCGGGCGAGGGGTGGGTGAACCGATCGGAGTGCTGCCGTGCCGAGGAGAGTCCATGCATCGACTCGCCGCGACAAATCATCATTGTATGATACTCAAGGTTTCCTGCAATGTCGGCTTTGCCCACGCCCAGAAAGACACTACCCACCGGAGAATTATGGTGGGCGGCACGCAGAAAGTGGGTGGTGTGCGGAGAGTAGGCATCCACAGCCCCCCGGGAAAACACATCCAAAGATGTCATTAACTTCAGTGGGGTCCTAATCCGGTGACACGCCACGCCGATAACCCTGTTGGCCGCCTGTCGATGATTCGTGCCCAGGGGGGGCTTGGGTGAAAGAAGAAAACGGAAAAAGGGAAGACGGGAAAAAGCTGTCTTCATGGCGGTGTCGAGTTCCGAAGTCGATTCACTTCACTCATCGGTGTCGGATTCACAACCGACTTGCAGATCTTCCATGCCACGACGTCCGTCAACAAACGCAGACGATTCGAATGTCTGTTTCAGATAGTCTCGGAAAAAGTCGCGAGGAATTTCGCCAAGGCGCAAAGGTCGAAAGACTTCTTTCTTCTTTGCGACTTGGCGAGATGATGTGCCTTGAAACCCAAGGAACCGTGACAAAGGCAGGAAGACCGTGGAGAAAACTGCCACAAAAAGCACGATAAGTCACGAAAAGTGACCCAAGACGCGTTCGCCCAAGGCACAGTACTTTTCTTATGCCCTTTTTGTGGCAATAACAACCCACGACTCAAAACGCAACCGTTCTCCTTCTTCCCGTAAACGGTTTCATTCTCGGTTCAAACAAATCGCGTTACCCCGGGAATGGCGATGTCGTAGGACCCGTCGGCATTGGGTTTCACCGGCGGCTCAGCGTCCCAACCGTACCGCTCTTGCGCCACGGAGTATTCGGAATTGACCACTTCGTTCCAGGTCAGCCGTTTGCCCGTGTGGCAGACCATTTGCCCCAGGATGGCCAACATCGTGGAACCGACCATGTATTGGCCGTTGTTGATCGGCTTGCCTGAGCGAATCGACTCGAACAGTTCGACGTGTTCCTGGTCGTACGGATTGGGTCGGGGACCGTCGTAGTCCCAGTTGGTTTCGCCGCGGATTCGCCCCTGCAACAACGACGCATGGCCCTTGGTGCCCAACACTTCGTCGCTCATCTGTTGATGCACGCCGATCTGATTGGAGCAGATGCCGAACACCCGGACATTGTTGTCGTATTCGTAGATGATCGATTGGTGATCGAACAGGTCGCCGTAAGAAGGGCCGAAGCATGCTGCCCGACCGCCTACGCCCCAGGCCTGTTTGGGCGGCTTGTCGTCGAGAACGTAAGCCGCCTTGTCGATGCTATGGATCAACTGCTGCAACACCTGATCGCCGGCCAGCCAGTTGAAGTGGTACCAGTTGAGCAGTTGCCACTCCATTTCGCTCCAATTGGGATTGCGCTGATGCACGTGGTACGGCGGCGTTGCGTACGTTTCTTGGATCGCCACCACGTCGCCGATCGCACCATCGTGGATTCGCTTGACCGTCTCACGCACCGCCAAGTTGTACCGATTCATGAAGCCGGAGACGACGCTAAGCCCCTTCTGCTTGGCCTTTTCGCAAGTCGTAGCGACTGTCTTCAGGCCAACGGGATCCAACGAGTGGGGCTTTTCGCAAAAAACGTGTTTGCCGGCCTCGATCGCTGCCTGCAACATCACCGGATGGAAGTGCGAGGTGACGGCGATGATCGCCACGTCGATGTCGGCGGCCAGCACCTCCTTATACGCGTCGAAGCCGACGAAGCAGTGTGCGTCGTCCACGGCCACCTGCTCGCCCTTGCGGTCGGCCAGCATCTTCCGCTTCAGTTTCACGCGATCTTCCAACAAATCGGCCATCGCCACTAAACGAACGTCTTCGCCGGCATTCAGGGCATTGAGTCCCGCGCCCGTTCCGCGGCCACCGCAGCCGATTAACCCAACTTTGATTACATCGCTCCCCGCGGCATGAGCAGATCTGTCCAACGACAACGTGCCGGTAACCGCTGCCGCAGCGGTCACCAATCCCGAACGCTTAAGGAATTGTCGCCGCGAATCCACAAGAGGTCGCTTTTCATCGGTTGGCATCATCGTATCACCTCAAGTCGTGGGTAGGAGGGAGAGGGTTGGTAGGAACGAATCACGGAAGGTTGGCCGCGTGGAAATGAGCAACGACCTCGTCGGGCGTAAGCAGGCGATCGTACAGGGCCACTTCGTCGAGTTTGCCTTCGAGGCCGGCGAAGCCGTCGTTGCGGCCACCAACGAACCATTGTTCGGTCCCGCCGAGCGATACCGATTGGGCCTCGCCCGAGATGACCACCTTACCGTCGAGATACACCGCGACCTTTTTACCGTCACGAACCAGCACCACGTGGTACCAGGTACGCGGCGAAAGCGGGGGACCGCCAAACAGTGTCTCGCGAAGGACATTGCCGTTGTAGAACACCAACTGCCCCGGTTCACCGCCGCTAGTGCCCGCGATGCCCAGGTGATCGCCTTGAGCCTGTTGGTCGCCGTCGGCACCACGCGAGAAAAAATAGCCGGTGATTGCCCGGGCGTCGTTGGGCAGGCCGCTGAAAACCCATCCTTCGACGCTGTACGACTCGCCCAGGCCGTCGGCCGATGTCTTCATCCGCCCACCGGCGAAGTGCGGACAACGGTTCACCTGCCCCTCACCGCAAAACGCCCCTGACGAGGACTCAGCCGACGGCCCTTCGAGGTAAAACGCCACGCCGTCTTCGTAACGTCCATGGTGTTCGTTGCCCGAGCAGTCGTGGGCAACCGGTCCTCGCAGTTCGCCCATGCGCCAGAAGGCCATCGGTTTGCTCTTCAGCACGGCCTGAGCATACGGCCCGTGGGTGTCGGTATGTTTTCGCCGTGGTTTGCCCGAGACCTCTTCAAGCAGCCCGAGCACGGCGTCGACGATCTTCGGCTCGGCATTCACCTCCAACGCCGCCGAACGCGCTGCCCACGTGGTGTAACCGCCCAGCTTGTGTTGTTCTGGTGGTGGGATGTAGCCCTCGTAACCGTTAGCCAGTTCGAAATTGACTGTCGTTTCTATCGGGCTTTGCGCTTTGATCTTCAGGCCCGTAACGCCGAACACCTCGCACGGAATGGCCACCAAGGCCAACGAGCCGATTCGAAACGCCAACAGGCCGAACGTCCGCACCGGATCCTTGTGTAGCTCGACTTGCTCAACGGCGTAGACCTCCGGCCTGTTCTTGGGCGCGCGCCCGTCCATCCGTTCGACGATCTCCTCGGCCCAGACCAACCGGTCCTTATCGCAAAGACGCCGGCGCAACGTGAGCCGCTTTTCGGCCGCAGCCAGCGGAACCCAATCGCGGTAGTCGATCGTCTTGTACGCGGCAAACGCCTTTTGCGCCATCGTGTCGGCGTAGTGCCCAAGCCCGTTCCAACAGTTCTTCGGCTCATGGTACGGATGATAGTGCAGGTCGCCGCTGGTGCCTTGCGACATGATGCCAACAAACTCTGGCTGCTGACCGGCAGCATCCGCGTTTTGGGCCCCCACGAGTTGCTTAATCCGCTCGGCAAACGCGCCGTAGTAGTCGGCCGAAAGGGGTGATGCTCCGTAGTAGTGCATCGAGTAGTTGGCCAACACGGCGATCGGCTTCCCCGCGACCGTTTGCACAGCGATGACCGACATGCTCGGATCGGTCGGGCCGGCGGGTCCTACGTAGTTCGGGTTCTGATAGCCCGGGTGCATCATCGCGCGCACCGACTTCTCACCGAACGGATCGGTTCCCATTCGATCGGATCGCGTAATCCAGCGGCGGCAATTGGTTCCCTCGGGCACGTCGATCGTGGTCCAGCCAATCCGTGCCGGCGTCAGGTTTTTCACCGCCTGGGCGATCCCTTCGACCACCCGGCCGGGCAAATACTTCACGTAGGCCTCATCGGGCCGGCTACCCAAGCACATCGCCAACGAAGGCGCCGAGTGGGTGTGAGTAGCCGAAATCAAAATGTGGCTGCCCGGGATGCCGGTAGCTTCACTCGCCCGGCGTTTGATTTCATCGACCACCCCCTGAGCAAGAACACACGTGTCGATCACAGCGATGGCCAGCCGGGTTGTACCGTCGTCGAGCACCAGACACCGGGCGTGCAAGCGGTCGCTGACCCGATTGGCCGTGCGTTCGAGAAACGAACCGTTGACGACTACCGGCAACGTCTCGGGCGTGATGTCGGCGGCATAGGCCCCGGCACGAAAGACCTTCTTGCCCGAAAGATCACCCTCCGCAGCATTCGTCTCGACAGCCCGGGCCACACCGGCCACACTTCCGCCGGCAACCACCGCGGCCGCCCCTTCGAGAAACTCACGTCGCGTGGCGTATGTTTTCATCAATTCGTCTCCTTTTCCCCAGGCTTCAGCGCGAATCGCTCGTCAGAACAAACTCAAATCGATTCTCCGCCCCTGCCACGACCGACGCTTTCAACGGCATCGTTTCTCGAAATGTCGCCGGCTTGGTTTCTTCCACCTTGCCCATCTGCGGATCGTCGATCGTTCGGCCCGTCTTGCGGAAGGCTTGGATCGCTACCAGGTAATCACCCGGCTTGAGTCCTTGCACGGCCTTCAAGGCAAAACCGCCCTGCTTGATCGTGCCGCCCGAACTCGGCGCCTGGTTGTTTGCAGCCGGCCGGAAATTGATCGAGCCAGACTCCAACGGCCTCCCGTCAAGAGACACCGTGCCTTGGACGGCCATCCGATCGTCGCCGCCGGAACAACCGACCATCAACGACAACAGAACGACTGCGAATCGATTCCCAATACGTTGTTGCATATGTCCTCCCGCTCGAACGTTCTTGCCCCCGCCGGACATAACGTACGAAAGTCTCATGGACCACGAAATTCAAAGAACGTTTTCTTTCGCACGGATTAGCGACCAACGGCAGTGGCAACACGGTTTGGTTGGCGTCCCGTCGCCCAATGTATTTTTAGTCCGCCGTCTTCTCCGCAGTCAATGATAAGATCGAGCAAATGTCTTACACATTCCGATGACAGCTGTCGGCCGAAGCATCAAAACTCGGCGTTTCCGATCACCTCGCCACCAGCCGGCGTGCCCAGCGCCTGCCAAGCATCGAGAGAAAGCGACTGGTTGACGAATCGCACGCTGCCGTCGCACAGCGCCACGTTGACGCCGCCGGGGTGCATGCTTCGCGAGGTGTGCAGAACCATATTCAACACCGTGAGCGACCCGCCGCCGTAACCGCCGCCACGAAGGCACGGAGCAACAGCGTTTCCGTTGGCCGCATCGTCGACTTCGTCGCACCAGCGGACCAAATCGGGCGTAGGATCATTCGGCGTGTAGCTGTGCATGTAGACCGGACCTTCGTCGTAGAACTGCGCACCGCGAATCGTCGTCTCGCCGCCGGCAATCAGCTCGGCAAGCATCGCGGTGTTGGACGTGCCGTCGCGAATCGCCGCGATCCGCGCTCCGTAGTTGTGGCCAAACACACCCGGTATGCGTTGGCTAACGTGGTCGATATTGGGTAATTCCTTGGCCGACACGATCGCTCCCTCCATCGCTCCGACACCCAAATTGGCGGCATACGACGTACGTCCTCCGCGGTTGCCCTGTACTGTCTTATTCTCGTTGAATCGCACATACACGGTGGGATCCGACGGGCATTGCCACGACGCCAAATTGGTTTCGAACACAGGCAGAAGCTCGTCTGGCGCCGCCGAGATACTACCGGCATGATAATCCCAGTGTTTTGCCATAATGTCGGCCAACGCCGTTTGTTCAAGTTGCCCGAAAAGCCGCACACACCAGGGCCACTCGCGATTGCACGCGCCGTCGCCATAACTGTCGACGCAACTGTAACCCAGCGGAAAACAATTGTGAGCCGAGTGATAAACATGGATCGCCAGACCTACCTGCTTACAGTTGTTGGTACACTGAAGCCGACGCGCCGCCTCTCGGGCACTTTGCACGGCTGGAAGCAGCAACGCAATGAGGACACCGATGATCGCGATGACGACCAATAGTTCCACGAGTGTAAAAGCAAAGCGTCGTTTCATGGCGTTCTCATTGACCGTTCGGATGGGAGTAGATGAGCGGCACTGTAGGCGTTCAGTTCCTGAAAACGCGTTTGGCCAATAAAGCGAATGCCCCCATTATCGACAACAACATACCCACCGTCGAGGGCTCGGGCACCTCGGTTGCCGCCGTGTAAAGCTCATCCACTTGTGTTGCGCTTAATGCCCTGTCAAAAACGGCCACCTCGTCGACTACGCCTTCCAATCCCAAATCGCCATGCATCAGGTAGTCGGACCGGTTTCCGAAAAACAACCAGTCGCCGGTGTAGGTTTCCGTGCCGCTGGTGCCACCAGTCATCGCTAGTGCACTCGCCCCCGAAAACTCTAATTGGCCATTAAGATAACCGTGGACGTTGTCTCCGTCACGGACGAAAGCAACATGATACCAGGTGTCTTCCACCAATGTCGTTGGCGTTGCCCCCACGATGCCTTCGTCACCAGCAATGTCAATAAACGCGAGACGCGCACTGTCGGTTTTGTATCCGAAAACACAGAGCGAGTCTTGTATGGACCAGTGATTGTGGCTGCCACCAACATCCGTATTCGAACGGGCAAATAGGTAATGCAACGTTGATTTACCATCTGTCCCTGTCGCGAAGATGGCTGATGAATTAAACCACAACGATACACTATAAACCGTTGTGCTAAGACCGATGGTGGTGCTGACCGAATCGCGCAATATCCCCTGTGCCCGCAGATTGTCGACGCCCTTTTCAAGGCTTGCACCGGTGTTGCTGCTTGACATCGCCGTGAAGCCGTCGCTGGGACGAGGCCCTATCCCACCCGGCTGGGCCGGCCAATCGGTCCAGGGATCCGACGTCGTGGTACGTTGCTGGCCCACGTAGGTGGCGTCATAGCCGTTCCCCGACGCGTCGACGGCCATGGTGCCCGACGTTTCGTCCAGTTGGTAATAGACCGTGGGGTTCAACGCCAACACGGCATCCTGGTAGTCGGCGTGGACTGTTGCGGGAATCGCCAAGAACATCGCGCCGGCCAAAATCGTCAACTTGCGAGACATTAAAATACCCTCCACTGAAGAAATGAAACTTTTGCCGTTTTCCGTGGGTTCGTGGCCGCTGAAGCGGTCACGCCTCGGGCTCCGAAAACCTCGATGCCACCTTTTCCATTGCCAAGTCCAACTCCTCACTCCTTATTTTGCCTGGTTTTCGCCGCGGATTGCTCCTCTCGCGATTCCACTTTTCCCGTTACGGCCGCACGAAAATGCCGTTGGATTTCCTCCGGGTCGAGCGGTCGAGCATAGAGGGCCACTTCGTCGATACGACCGCGGAAACAGAAGAAACTGTCGCTACGTCCTCCAACAAAAACCCTATAGCTGCGTTCCGCCAGATGACGTTTTAAAGAACCCGAAAGATCGGCCGCCGGGTTGCCGTTGAGGTACATCTGAATGATCTCGCCGCGTCGAACGATCGCCACGTGATACCAAGCGCGGAGTTTCAATGCCGAATGGCCAATGAGGCCTGCGTTCCTGTCCACGCCCCCGTAATACAAAAGCTTTCCCGCACCGTTTTCGACGTGCGGTCCCGCAATCCCGCAATGGTCGCCGGCACCATCTTGGGTTTCGTCGGCCGATCGAGAAAAAAAGTAGCCGGTAATCGGGCGTTCGTTGACTGGTCGTTGGTTGAAAAACCACAGTTCCACCGTATAGTCCTCGGGCAACTCGGCAAGGTTGGACACTATTCGCTCGTCGGGCAAAACGGAAAAATCCGACAGCCCTGGGAATCCGGCCGCTCGGTTATCCCCTTCCAGACCAGGAAACTGCGTCGCGGGCACACCGCTTAATCCGCGCCAAACCTTCTCGCCGTATTCGGCGTGGTTTCCGTTGCCCGAGGCGTCCGCCGCCCGATCGCCTTGGGTCTCCTCAAACCGCCAATAGGCCAACGGTTTCGAGGCCAATACGGCCTGGGCGTAGGCGTCAGAGCCGTTTCCATTGCCGACCTGGGGCATCCGGCGAACGATCTGTTCCGGATCGGACGCTGCGTTCGGTTCGACCGTTCTCTCGGCGCTGATACGTAGCGACTGCCCCGCCACGAGTCGGTGCTTGGCGCCGCTTGGACGACCGTCGGCCGCCAGCGGTTCGACCTCGATCGTGCCCTGGTAAACGAACACGTCGCAGGCATGACTCTGTTCGACCACCGTGGCGAACTCCGTACCCAAGTCGACGATCGTGGCTGCCGGCGTATCAACACGAAACCCGACAGCCGCCGTAGCTACCTCGGCCGCCAAACGCCCCACATCCACGCCAACCTTGTTGGGGCCATCGATTCGCAGTGCGGCCGGCCCCTCGACAATCAGTCGCACACCCGTGCGATATTCGATCTGCATCAAACCGGCCGAAAACTCCAGTTGATCACCAACATACAAACGAGAGTTCACAGGCGTTTCACTCGCCGCGTTCCACCGGACGTCACGCATTTCAACAATACGGGCGACCTCGCGTCCCGCTGAACCGGCAGCGATTGGTCCATGTTGCAGGTTACGCTTGCCAGTGCCCGAGAGCATCGCCACGTAGAACACACTCCAGGTCAACATGGTGAGGACCATCACCACCGCGAAGAACCGCCAGGGATGGCTGGTCCAATGCACCGCGTCGGCCAGCCCGGCGAAGAGGTTCACCGCCGGTGTCGCCTCAGCTTCGGGTTGGCCGTCGAACGACGTTCGCGCCAACGCGCCAGGCAAGGCGACCGTTGCCCGAAGATACTCGATGTAGAGCGATTCCGTTTCCGGGTTGTCGCGCAAAAGTTCTTCAAACCGATCGACGTCGCCCTGCGTAACTTGGTCTTCGACGGTTCGCGTGACAAAGTCGTGAACGGCGGCAAACGGATCGTCGCCGGAGGTGTATTGGCTCAAGGTAGTCACGGGCCGTCTCCTTCGAGCTGAAGACGATCTCGCACACATTCCAAAAGCGATTTGCGAATACGCGACAGAGTGGAATATGTCCCAGGCACCGAACGGCCCAACTCCTCGGCGACATCCTTGATCTTGATCCCGTCGACGTAACAGCGTTCCAACAACGTGCGCGCGGACTGCCCCAGTTTTCGAACGCACTGGGCCAACGCGGCCAACCGCCGGTCGTCTTCCGGCTGTGGCGGATGCGTGGCTTTCGACGCAAGCCGATCGAGCATGGCCTCGCTAAACGCCGGCTGCCGCGACTGTCGCTTGCGGTAGGTAAGAATCTGGTACTTCGCCAGCGTGCAGGCCCAGGCGGCGAAATCCGACCCCTCGTCGAAACGCTCGAACTCTTCCCAAAGCTGGACGCGCGTTTCCTGCAAAATCTCCTCGGCATCGCGCCAATGCGGCACCAACGCATGCACGAACGACGCCAACCGCAACTCGTGTTGCGCGAGTAGCTTCAAAAACCGCTGGTCACGTTCGCGTTTTTCGCATTCCGCCGCGGGATTCTCAGGCATGACAAGACTCACCGACTGACACTCTTCTCCCCTCTCCCCCGCGGAGAAAGAGGCCGGGGGCAAAGGGCTGCACAGCAGATGAGGAAATGCCCAACAAAGCTGCCTCTAAAAAAACGCCCCAACCGCTGTAATCCACCCTCGCCCGGCAACCTCGCCGCCACCATTTCGCTCGTGGCAAGTGAGGATGCCGTTTTGGGAGACACTCTTACAAGTAAAGGGCGCGGAAATGCAAAACCTTGCGGCAGACGGCCTCGATTTTTAGCGAATTTCTGCGATTGCCGTCGTTTCGGCATCAAGATGGGGTACAACTACCCCGATCGATAGAGGGTGAAGCCGCTGCAAGACAAGGCGTTGCCGAGGAGTGGCCGTCGAGCGGAAAACGACTCGTACCAAGACGGCCCTTCTCCCCGAAGGGGCATAGGTATCTACACATCTCGCCTCGCGGAAAACCGAAGGCGTTTCGTTGCCGTAGGTTCAGATAGCAGGATAAAAACCACGAAGGTCACGAAGAACACGAAGGAAAAAAGGAAACGGGAAGACTCCTCGATACGGCGATGCCCATTTGTAAGACGTGAAAGAGGAAGAAAATAGCTCTCGCAAAGGCGCAAAGAGAAAGCCTTTCAGCTTGGCGCCTTTGCGAGAGAATTCTTCATGGTAAACAAGAAACGCACAACCCATTACATGCCAAAAGGTTCGAGTACGTTCGGAAATCGAACGGTCGAGCGAGCACGCTGGTTGACTTGTGTAGATACCTACGCCGAAGGGGCGAGGCGAGAACGCACCGAAGATTGGGCGAACGGCGGCGGCCGCTAGGGCATCCACTCGTTGAGTTCGCCGCCGGCGATCGTCGCCATGTCGCCGAAGACCGGCAGCGGGATGGTCTCGTTGACGAAGTGGACGCTGCCGTCGGCCATGCAGAAGTTGGCCCCGCCCGGGTGGCGGCTGCCGAAGAACAGGTCGTTGAACAAACACGTGCTGCCCGAGGAGCCGCCGTAGGTCAAAACGGCCGGATCGGAGTTGATTGCCCAGCGAACGTTTTTCGAGGAAAAGACACAAATCTCCGATGGGTCGTTAACACTGCCGCCGTAGAAGGCACCCTTCGTCCACACCCGAAGCTGATACGTACGTTCGCCAAAGGCCAACGTGTTCGACGTACCGTCGCGGATATCTGCAATACGGGTGCCGCTATAAGGGAAAAACACTCCGTCTTTCGCGTAGGTGCCGCAGTGGGAGTCGTCTTCCACATCGACGACTTTCGTCCCCCGCCCCGGTCCCATCACGCCAACGTAGTTCGTATTGAGCCACTGTCGGCCACTGTCGGCCCCGTCGTAGAGTTCCTGGCCGTCGCTGGGACAAACGAACGGCGGCGCGATCTGCTTGCCCACCGGGACGTTCGCTGTGTCGAACACCGACTTGTCTTGGTCGATACTCTCGTACAGGCTCTGCTGTTCCAGATAGGGTAACAGGCAAACGTGAACGCCCACGCGGGTGCCCCCGCTACCTGGTCCCCATGCCGATCCCGCAGGAAACGAGCGGTGTGTCGCGTGATAGCCGTGCATCGCCAAGCCGATTTGGCGCAGATTGTTCGTACACTGCATCCGCCGCGCGGCTTCCCGGGCAGACTGCACGGCCGGCAACAACAGCGCAATCAGAATACCGATGATGGCAATCACCACCAACAGTTCGACGAGTGTGAAACCATCGGTTCGAAATCGTTTCATGGCAATACCACGGCGAATCTGTTACGCGCGACAGCACCCTCGACGAGCCCACACACACGCACCCTCTCTCCGGCGTCGGACGGCACGAAACCCGCACTATCGCCGCTTTCGGCAGGCGGCAATCACCCCTAGTGCCAGAAAACCACCAAGAGCAAGCACGACGCTGGACGGCTCCGGCACTGCGGCCAAGCCGACGGCCTGCGTGTCGACAGTGGATGTCGAGATTTCGATTCCGGTTGCCCCCAGGCCATCGAGCCCCAGGTCGGTGAGCGTGAACGCCACCCCGACCAAGACGCGAGACAGCCCTGTTGTCGATGAACCCCCGGTGGTTCGGTGGTAGGAGGTAGATCCTACCAACTCAGGCATCGTCGTCTCTGCCTCCGCGTCCCAGAAGTCCCTAAAATTGATCGTTCCCGAGTCCGCACCAAGCTGATTGCCGTTCTCATCGATAGCGTATACCGTGGCCGAATCACCCGGCCGAGGACTACTGTCGTTGTTGAACAGGAAGATCAGGCTATCGTCGGCCAGCGCTCCTCCGAATTGGGCCTCGTAGCTAGCGTTCAACGAGCCGTTGCCGAGATCGAAATCGCCGATCGCCGCGGCCAAGTCGGCCGGCGCGGTAGCATCCTTGTGAATAACATCCAGAGTACTGCTATTGTCCGTAATGCTCGTGGGCGATGTCAGCACGCTGTAGGTTGTGGAGCCAACGGTAATCGATTCCAACGTATCGCCACTGGTGATGACGGAATCGATGGCCATGACGGTGGCGCTCGCCGATCCGGCCAAGCAAGCGATCATCATGGCGGTAACTGCTAGCACGATGAAAACGTATGAGATTTTCATTGTAGAACTCCCAAGAAGTAATGAAAGTTGATTTCCGTTCGATGGCATAAGCGCCTTCTGAAACGATGTCGTGGTTAGCGGATTCTTCGTCGCCAACCATAGAACCCCAGCCCGACAAAACCACATGTCATAAGGAGAAACACGCTGGGCTCGGGAACAACGCTTTCGTAAAACCGCACTTCGCTCAGGCCGATGAAAGAATCGTGCCCATAGTTGTCGACCAAGGTGAATTTGATGTACCGAGCCTCCGGCGCTTCGGCGAAGGTGAACGTTTCGCCCGTGTAGTCCGGTGTTCCCGGAGCCTTGGCGAGTTCGAGCGCTGCAACACTCGAGAACGTCGATCCGTCGACCGACGATTCCACGGTCAGGTTCTTCGTGCCTCGGATAAGCCGATCGGTGAGTTCCCAGTTCAAATTCCAGATGCGAGTCGACCCCACCGAATAAACGTCGCCCAGGTCGAATACAACTGTTACCGGCCCAATGGGAAGACCCTCGGAATCCTTCAGATTGACGTGGTACGAGTTGGCCGCGACCGCGTTGGTGTGCTCCAGCGTGGTGGTATTCAAGCCCGACTGGTCGACTAGGTGAACGGCCCCTTCGCCGCCCACGTAGTTCGTGCCGCTGTTGGCCGATTCGATGGTAACCGAGTTGATCAACTCTGCTTTCACCGCGCCGCCTGCGGCAAGCAAAACTCCGACGGTGACAAGGCTTCGCACCAATCTGTTGACGATCGTTGTTTTTTTCATGGCCAAATCCATGTTTTTGCTTGCGGAAGAAGAAATGTGTCATTACATGGCGAAACACCGTGAAGCCCGTCAGCCCGAGGATGAGCGACAACAAACCGCTCGGCGTCGGACAGCCCAACCACTCAAAACAATGGCCACCACCGCCAACAGTCCCAGCGTCCCCGGCTCGGGCACCACCGAATACTCAATGCTCAACAACGGCCGATTTGCCGCGACCGAGGCCGTTTCGTCCCAGGTTCGCACCAGGTTGCTGCCGTCGCCGGTTGTCGTTCCCCCGGTGCGACGAGCCAATAGGCGCAAGGTCTTGTCGCCGCCTCCCAACGCCGCCGCAACCGCCGAAACGAAATCGACGGAATTGGCGAAAACGATCGGGCCGGTCGTGTTCGGGTTGACGCCCGAGACCACGCTCAACACGGCCCCCAGCGTACCGCCGGCGGTGGTGTCGCCGCTGACCGCCGAACCGTCGCCGTCGGGATCGTTCCACGTGACGTCAGCTTCCACGAAAGCGAAGTCGTATTGGTGCAGGGTCAACTGCATGTCGCTTACGCTGCCGACCCCGCCACCGCGGCCCGTGAGCGTCAACGAAACCGAATCCACCTGGATCGTTTGCCCGGAACTGGCCGCCGCGGCCAGATCGCTTAGATCGAAGGCGAACAGGCCACGCATTTCATCAGTGTTCATAAAGACACCGATCAGGTTCTCGTCGTCCGGGTCGTCGTCCTGTTTGGTATCGGCCTGATTCTTGCGAACGTAAGTCGAATCGGCCACGTAACCAGCGTCGGGCGCGACACCTTCCTGGAAACTGATCACCGAACCGCAAACCTCACCACCCGTGCCCCACAGCGCAACCAGCAGAAGCATCGCCATGCCCGTCGGTCTGCTACGCATGATAGCTACTCCTTTTTCAGTCGCCCCAACGTTGACTTTCACTAAGGGTTCGTTTCCTTGGCCGAAGCGTTTCCTGCCCCGCTCTCTCCCAGCACCACGTTGTCTAGCCCCACGCGTTCGTTGCCGTAATAAAACTCGCCGGGCAAGATCACGCGGCGCAAGTCCTTCAACACGGCCAACAAGTCCTCGGCCGTGGCCGGCGGATGATCTTTCAAGTCGGCACGAACCCAACGAGGATCGGGCCCCAGCGGCACTTCGCACCGCGTCCAGGTGCCGTCGTTCGGGGGCGTCGCCACGGGAAAGGCCACTTCGATGTCGCCGCCCGCCAACCGGCAATACAACGTGTCTTCCACCCGTTCGCCGCCGGAAATGCGCAGGTCGTAGGCCAGTGTCTTCCCATAGGCCGCGCTATGATCGCCGCGGAAAATGTGCGGTGCGATGAACGAAAAATAGACCTTCCCCACAACCGGCACCAAGGTGGCCGACACCAACCTCGACGAAGATCCGGCCGCCGGCTTACGCCCCATCGCGTCGTCGAACGTCTCCAGGTAGCCGCCGTGTGGACCGTCGTCCGTTTTGTGCAACGGGGGTGAATGACCGTCGAACGTCACCATCCACCCTTCGCGCCCTTCGTCGAACCGGTTCTCGGCGTAGCCTCCGCCGGGCCCGACCGGAAGCTGACGGACGAACGCGGTTCGCACGGCAGGACTCGACTCGACGACAAACAACGTTTCGCCCCGGGCCTCCAATTGGATGGCCTGCCCGGCCGTGAGCGTCTGGGGCGAGAGCCCCTCGACCAGCGGCTTAACCTGCACCTTTCCTTTGAACACATGAACGGCCATCGGCCCGTTGGCATCCACTCCCACGCCGAACTCCGTACCCAGGTCGACCACGTCGGCCCAGGGCGTGCCTACCGTGAATCCCACCGCGCTGACGGGCACTTCGGCGGCTACGCGCCCCGACTCAATTCGAATCGAATCGGCCGACACCACGCGAAACACGGCCGGCCCTTCCAGCACACATCGTGCCCGACGACCAAAGACGAGCTTGATCAGGCCGCTCGTCATTTCGAATCGCTTATCGAGCGGAACCTGATTGCCCGACTCCAACGCCGGACTGCCCGCCGCCCACTCGCAGTCGGCCATGCCGGCCACCAACGCGGCAATCTGCGGCGCGGCCGGCTCGTCGCCCTCTTGTCCGGCAATGTCGCGAGCCGTCCGCTCCGGCCGGTGCATAATCGCCAATACCGCGAGAACGACCACCACGGCACAGGCCGCCACCGAGAGCGAAACATACAATGGGCGTCGCATCGATTCGTCCCAGCGACCGCTCGCGGCCGTTCGCACAAGGCTCGGCTCACCCTGCCCCGCGATCGCATCGCCCTGCTGCCCGGCGGAAAAATCCAAAGCCTTCTCCGCCGCGACGCCTTCCGACACCTCGCTCTCGAACGCTTCATCGTCCAAGGCCGACATGGGCGTCTGGCTGAAGCAGTAGCGTTGCAGGCTGGCGTGCAGATTCAGGTAGCTTAAGTAGGTCGCCCGGGCGTCGGCGTCGTTCAACAACAACGCTTCGAGACGATCCTGCTCGGCATCGCTGAGCGGACCGTTACAGAGCGAACCGAGCAACTCCATCAGCTCCGGGTGGTCGGATTGTTTGTTTGCCTTGCCTGCCATCAGCAACCCTCCGCCGACAGGGTTCGACGGATGCACTTCAACAGCGTTTCCCGCGTCCGGTTGAGCCGCTTGTACACACTATTGGCACTGCGTCCCAACTGCTCGGCCACCTGTCTGACCGTGGCCCCTTCGGCGTAGCAGCGGCCGACCAGTTCGCGCAGATTCTCGGGCAACTTGGTCAGGCAATCGGCCAGGGCGTGCCGCTCGGCGTCGCGCAGATCGGTCTGCTCGACCGCCTCGGCCGTAAGACTCTCGAACAGCTCGTCGCAGAACAGATGCCGGTCGCGGCGGTGCTTTTTGCGGAAGTTGAGCACCTCGAATCGGGCAATCTGGCAAGCCCAATGCCGAAAGCTGCTGCCCGGCTCAAACTGATCGAACTTCCGCCAGAGGATGAAGCTGGTCTGCTGAAGAATCTCCTCGGCGTCGGCCCAATTGGGCACCAGGCTGAGGACGAAGCTATGCAGCGCCGGCTCGGTCCGCGCGAAGAGCATCACAAACTCCTCGTACCGCCGATCCGCACTGTATTGCCGGTCCACGCTGCGGCTTTCGTCGCCATGCCCGTGGTCACTATGCCCCTGCCACTGGGCATCAGAACCATCGTCCACCGGAACCATCATCAACCAAAACCCCGCTCAAGAAGGGGAAACGCGAAGTGTATAGCTCTCCAACAGAGGTATAACGTACGGGAGGCCGAGGATTGGCCGGAAAATTTGGGATTTTGGCGGAAGGAAAGCTTTTGAGCGCAGCAATGGCCCACAGAAGGATTGAATCACGCCACCTTCATTATTATTGTGCCCCCACGTATTATGGAATACCATGAAGCCACAAGATGGGGCCTACGGGAAAGACAAATACCTAGTTGTCCGACTCCAGTTGCCCAGGCAACGTAGGTAAGGAAGAACAACAATGACACCAAAGTCCGGGAGTCGAGAAATGAAGAGATATGCCTTTTGGAACAATAAAGGCGGTACCGGCAAGACCAGCCTGTTGTTTCAAGCCGCCACAATCTATGCTGAACGACGTACCGACGAGCGAGTCCTTGTTCTAGATTTATGCCCTCAAGCCAATCTCTCTGAATTACTTCTCGGTGGATTGATGGGTGGCGGCAGCAGGTCTCTTGCAGGCCTACAAGCAGAGAAACCACGTCGTACAGTTGGAGGATACTTTGAATCACGACTTCCGTCTCCTTACACTGTTCCCGCAATATCTTCAGCTGCCTTTCTCTCAAACCCCACAGAACACAACAACACAATTCCGCCAAATGTCACCTTGCTCGCCGGTGACCCTCTACTCGAACTTCAATCTAACGCCATTGCAACACTTGCTAACGCTCAGATCCCGGGACAGAACTCGTGGCTTGCAGTAGCTGACTGGATATCCGACTTCATTAACTCCGTAGACGATCAGTTTGACATAGTATTCATCGATACAAACCCGAGTTTTTCGATGTACACGCAGATTGCACTCTCTGCCGCCACGCATCTGGTGCTTCCCACTATGGCAGATGATTCGTCCCGTAGGGCGATACAAAATGCTTTTACCTTGATTCACGGCCTGCAATTACCATCCTCAATTTACTCTGACTATTCATTTACGAACAAACTAATTGATGCGAAGCGAGATCTTCCAAGAGTCCACCTTATCCCCCAAAATCGCCTTACACAGTATATGGGGCCGGCATCTGCCTACAGTTCGGTAATGGACAAAATACAAACATTTGTTGGCGAAGTATTGGCTTCTAATCCAGATGTTTTCACATTCACCAACATCGCTAACGGATTCGTCAACGTACGCGACTTCCAAACTACGGGCGTTGTTGCATTCGCCGAGGGCAAGCCATTCACGCAACTTGCAACAGGCGTGCATGACATCGGCGGCCGTCGCACACAGGTCAACCCGGACTACCTACAAAACTGTACAGACGCCATACTGGATATTGTCAATCGTCTATGACACGCAGCCAATAGCTCATTCAGAAAGGAACAGCATTAACAAACGGCGCAACTACAAATCAACGATCGTCTTGCTGGAAAGGATCGCCTTCGTTTCAGTCTCTCGGAGCACACTGAGGCCAATGGCATACATGCGACACAGAATATTAGTTATCGTGTGCGCCGTGTGCCACTGGCTTTGCCAGTGCCGAGCCAGGGTTACCGCCCCTCTCACTTAGGTTATGCGAAAAACGGTGCAGCGGCATATTGACGATCCATCCCTCGGTCGCCTTTTACCCGAATGATTCGTCTTCTTGCCAAGCCCATACGAACACTGGCGGAGCCAGTGGCACACTCTAATCATGTAATAAAACCAGTTTCGGCCGCGACAAGGATAGCGCCGTTTCCGCAAGATCATCGTTGTCGCTCGTCTATCGTCCGCCGTTTTCGTGCCTTTTCGTGTTTTTGGTGGCTATCTTTGCCACGAAAAGCACAAAAAGACACGAAAAGCGGTATGTCCCAAAGCGTGGGAACGAGACGAAGCCGTTCTCGCCGGCTGATAGATTGCAGCCAGGTCGTATAGGATGCGTTACGGCGATTTCGGCAACGCCTGCAAGAACGTCCCGCAGCGGGATTTGGTTTCCGTCATGAGAAGTTCGACCCGCTCGGCGAAGTAGCGCAGGTCGGCCTCGGAGATGTGGTAGTCGGGTTTATAGCGGGCACCGATGTAGGCGTAGTCGAAGTTTTTGAACCGCTCTTCGGCCTCTTTGGTTTCACGAGGAAAAAAGTCGGGCAAGTCCGGGATGGCCTCTCGGATCGCGTTGTCGAACCAATCGAGATGGTGGTTGTACGGCGTGTAGTTCGTATACACCAGCAAAAAGGCCTTGTAAGCACATTCGGCGGCTTGCTGGAGTTCAAAGGCAGCTTTGGAATAGCCTTTTCTGGCAAAGGCATGACCAAAATCGGTAAAGAATTCTCTGGCAAACGAGAACCAATGATCAAAATGCTCCTGGGCTGCTTCTCTTCGCTCGTCCGGCGTAAGCTTCTCGCGGACCGTCGGCACGAACACGCCCGAGTCGAACAGGGCAACGCCTTCGACAAAGATGTCGTTGAAGAAGTAGTGTTTCTGACCTAACGCCTTGGCGAGAAACCAACGATCGTGGACGATCACTCGGGGATAAGCGGAAAGTTCGAGGGCCCGAAGCCGCTGGTCCACCTGCGTCCAGAGGTGGCCGTTTCTCACGGTGTCTTTTTCGGTCGTGACGACCAGGATATCGTAATCGGACGCCGCGCCCGATTTGCGGTCCGGATCGAGGTCGGCCTCCTCCTTGTAATCGCCCCGGGCATAGGAACCATAGAGGACAACCATCTCGACGTCGTCGCACGCCTCGCGAATCGTCTCGGTCAGACGCCGCAACTCGTCACGTTTGTGCTCGGGCAGATGTTCGAGTGAGTCGTTCATATGGCGTTTGATCCTAACATCGCTCTCACTGGCTGACAAGCAGTGATTGGCCCCCGGTGCAACACGGGTCGCTGAAGCGACCACGCCTCGGGAATGGTTTGTCCGCAAATCCCAAATCATAGCGCCCCGCCGCTGCCGCTCCCCTCACACCAATCCCCACTTCTTCCGCAAGAACCACTCCACGCCCAGTAGCCCCACCAGCACAAGGAAAAACGTCCACGTGTCCCAGAAGGTTTCCTTGGTCTGCTGCTCGATTTCCAAGTGCGAGGTTTGTCGGCCGAGGCGTTCGATCAGGTCGGGCAGTTGCTCGGGGGCCAACAGTTCGCCGTCGGTCATTTGGGCAAGGCTTTCCATAGCGGCCACGTCGGCCGCGGCGTTGTCCAATTCCAAGTCCTGCTTGAACACCAAAAACCGTGACCGGGCCGATCCCAGCGGCTCGCCCTGGTGTGTGGCTGTTACTTCGATGGCGTAGTCGCCGTCGGGCTGGGTGTCGCGAAACGAGCCGGCCGTCTCCTGGTCTTGGCGCACGAGCTGCAAAGGTCGCCGCGAGCCGTCGGGCAAAATCACTTCGGCCGTGAATTTGGCGTCGGTCACCGGTTCGCCGGAAGCCGATCGAGCACCGACCAAAAACTCCACCCGTTGACCGGGTGCAAACCGACGTTTGGCCATCCGCACCCAGACGTTACCTTCGCTCGACTCGTCTTTGCGTGCCAGCCACAGGATCACTTGTCGCCAGAAGCGACGATGCGCCGTGTCGTAGCCGTGCAAGGCCCAACGCCACGTGCTATCGCCAGCGAAGGCCAGCACGCGACCGGCGCCGTAGTTCTGCGCGACCAACAGCGGCTTGTTCATGCCCGACTCGGCCAATACCACGGCCCCCGGCGCCAGCCGCAGGAAGCGATTGGCCCCGTCCAGCGGCGGCAGCTTTTCCCACAAGGCGGTGTTGGCCGCTCGGTCGCCGGCCAGCATCAGCGCGAAATGCAACTGGCCGATCCGCGTCGGCCGCATCTTCAACGGTCCTTGCAGATGAACGTCTTCGCGGATCTTCTCGCCCGGGCGTTGGCGTTCCAAGCGGTCGGGAACCACGGGCAACACGCTGACCAGCGGCGTACTGGCGTATCCGCCGGGACCGAAGCTCTGGAAGCCGCCCAACATCATCAGGCCCGAGCCGCGGTTGACGGCCTCGGCCAAGTCTTTCAGTTCGTCGCCCTCGAAGGCGGTCGAATCGAGGTCGCCCAGCAGATAAACGGCGTACTTGCCCGGCGCGAATCGATCGGCCATATCGCCCGGCCGGGTTTGCGGACGCGTGACGTCGATCCGTACGTAGTCCACATGGATGTCGGGCGAAGAGGCTAACGCACGGCGTATAAACTTCTGCTCCGGCCGCAGCGCCCCTTCCAGATACAAAACGTTGAGCCCACCTTTGAGCACGTTGACGAACGTACTGAGCTGGTTGTTGGTGGTCACCAGTTCGTCGGCTTGGGCAGGCACCTCGACAGAGAGCTTATGCTCACCGGGCACCTCCGGGGCGTATTGAAAACGGACGGGTATCAACTGGCCGTCGGCCGTGGCTTCCACGTCCTGCTGGGCGACGACTTCCATCTTGCCGGGCGACGTCTCGTACAACAGCCGCACGGGAATCTGGCGACCCCGGTAACCGTCGACACGCACTTCGGCAGCCACCTCGAGCTCGTTCTTCACAAACACACTCTGGTTAACCAGCAGCTTACCAACGGCCACGTCCTGGGCCTGTCCCAAACCGCGAGCCTGACCGAAGGCGATCGTAAACAGCGGGTAGCCCAGATGCTTCAGCCGTGCGGCGGCCGATTGCGGCGGCACGTCGCGCGGGGCATACGCCCGTTGGGCACCGTCGCTAAGCAGTACCACGCCCAACAGCCGCTTGCCCGCCTCGCGCTGCAACACCTGTTGCAGGGCGTAGCCGATGGCCGTTTCCTGGCCCTCGGGCTGCGCGGGCAGTTCGAGTTGGCCGGCGTCCACATTGACCGCCCGGGCGTCGGCGTCGAAGGCGTAGGCCTTCAGTTCGAAATCCTGAGCCAGTTGGGCCAAGGCGGGCGTGGCGTCGTCGACCGAACGCCGCAACAACTCCCAACGCGACTTGCCTGCCAGGGCGGCCGAAACCGACATGCTTCGCGACTGATCCAGCAGCATCACCAGCGTGGCCGACTGCTTTTTCACCTCGGTGTAGATCAATGTGGGCCGCAGCATGGCGAGGATGATTAGCACGATCACCGCGATGCGCAGCGCCAACAGGCCGATCCGCTTCGCCCGGGTCAAACGCTCCCTGCCCGGCCCCATCACCAACAACCCCAACAGCACGAGCGCCACCACGACTACCAGCAGGTAGCTGTCGGCAACCGGATTGAAGGAGAGATGGGACATGGAAGCAGTGGTTAGTTGTTAGTTTTAGTTGTTAGTGGTCAGTGGGTAGGGCCGCTTGCGGTTTCGCCCCTTTCGCTCTCCGCTTTCCGCTTTTCTCTTACTTTCGATAAAACTTATTCGCCACCACGTGCTCCATGGCCAACGCGACGGCTACCAGGAGGATCAGTAGCGGGAACAACTCGCGGCCGACGCGATCTTTTTGTTGTTCCACTTCAAGCTGCTGCGGCGTTCGGGCGACTCGGTAGCCGTGCGGACCGAACACCTCGGCCAGGGCCTCTGGCGCGATGCGTCGAAGATCGGTCTGCCCGGGCGCCAAGTTCACGCTAAATCCTCGATCGACGCCCGAATCGCGCCCGCCGGATTGCACTCGATAGTTGCCCACCTGATCGGTCGACGTGACCACCAACACTCCCCGTTTCATGTCGGGCGTGGCCGGAAACTTCAGCCCGTCGGGCGAGGTGAGTAAATACGAGCGCCGCTGCGATTGATCTTCGAGCTGCAACACGGCCGGCTGTCCGGCCACGTAGTTGAGTTGCTGGTCGATGCTGCCCACCAGGTAGCCGGTTACCTGGTTGACCAACACCAGAAACGGCCAGGCATCGCCCACCGGCAAAAGGTTCCACGGCGTTTGGTTCGGGTTGTCGGACAAGGGCGTGGTCATTGTCACCACGCGACCGCGACCCAGCGAACGTTCCAGCAGCGCGGGTCGACCATCGGCGAAGTTGACCACCGTGGCTTTCGGGTCTTCGAGTTGCCAGTAGCGGAACACGGGAAACTGATCCCAAGGCACACCCGTCTCCATCGCCCGAAAGGCATTGAGCATGGGATTCTGATAGTTCTGTGGCGAAAGATAGTTGTCGCCCTCGGGCGAACGGGCCTGACGCACCAGTTTGCCCGGCAAAAGCTGCTGAGCCAGCTTGGTATTGAACGAATCGACGGGCGTGGCACGGCGTCCCAGGAAGATCCCCAGCCCATGGCCTTCGGCCACGTAGTCGCCAAGCCGTTGCCACTCGGCCGGTTTTAATGGCGAAGGATCGAGCAGCAAGACGGCCGCGTAATCGCCGAGCGGTTGTTTGGACAGCTCGCCTAACTCGACCACCTGACACTCGAACCGTGCTTGCCCTTGCTTGCGAAACACGGCCGGCGCCAGGGCTTCGCTCACGTACAGCGCATGTCGCGCCGCCGGCTTGGGTGCCGCGATAAGAACTCGCCAGGGGCGCAGCACTTCGACGGTGAAGTACCGGCGGTTGTCGGCCTCGAGTCCGTCGGCCCCCACGATCCGCACCTGGCCTTGATGTGTACCCAGGTCCAACGCTCCGAGGCGAAACTCGACGGCCTGCGCCTCGCCTTCGGCAACTGCAACATCCTGTTCGCTCCGCATCACCGGATTGCCCACAGCGTCGTCGAGATAGAGTTGCACGTTGCGCGATCCCTCGGGCCCCATTCGCGCGAGTTCGCTGCGAATCACCAAGGCACTGCGTCGCGAGAGGACGTCGCCCGAGAGGTACAACTCGCCCAAGGCATAGTTCTGCGGATCGGCTACGCCCACGTCGATCACGTACAGGCCCACGTCGGGTGTCTCGGCCAGGCGGTTTTGCAACGTGGTGGCGGTTTCGGTAGGCCAAGCCGTGCGAGCAAGATCACTAAACACATAAATCTCCCGCCGGGCAAGTTCGCTTGTACCAACCAGACGGGCGGCCTCTTCGACTACTTCGGTCAGTGGACGACTGTTGGGCACCGGTTCCAGCCGCTCGATCCGCTGTCGGGCGGCGCCGCGGTCGACCTGAAACGCTCCGGGCCCACCGCGCGTGTCGAGCACGGCAATTTCACTGTAGGCCGGTAATTGGGCCAGAAGCCATTGCCCCAACTCGGCGGCCGCCTCGATTCGCGTTTGATTCTGGTGGCGATACTCCATCCGCGGCGCCGTGTCGAATACCAAGGCCGCGGCCACCGGCGCTTCCTGGCTGCCCCAGTTGCCACTGAGCTTCACACTCGGTCGGGCCAAGGCACAAGCCAACAGGGCAATCGCCGCCGCCCGAAGCAACAACAAAATCAGATGGCGCAACCGCAACCGGCGACGATTTGCGTCGTGTCGCTTCTGGATGAACCGCAGCGCCGGAAACTCCAACTGCCGCGGCTTCTGGCGCATGATCAGGTGCAGCACAATCGGCAGTGCCACCAATGCAGTTCCGGCCAGAAGGGACAGGTTGAGGAAGGTCATGGAAAAGGGGCTAGGGATTAGAGGGCCAGGGACTAGGAATTAATGGTTCCCACGCAAAGCGTGGAAACGAAAAGCCAACAAATCATAATTCCCACATCCGAAATCATAATTCCCTCCCTTCTACCCTCGTGCCGATCGGCTGACCAGGTACTCGGTCAACGCCCGATCGAATTGCATGCTGGTGTCCAGGGCCACGTAGTCGACGCCGGCCTGGTAGCATTCGCGACGATAGGTTTCTCGGAACGACTCGACTTCGGTCAGGTAATCGCGGCGGAAACCGTCGGCGTCCAGCAGCAGCCGCTGGTGGTTTTCGGGGTCTTCCAGCTCGACCATCCCGTCGAACGGGAAACGCACTTCGGCCTCGTCCAAAACATGAAACAAAATCACATCGTGGCCGCCGTGTCGCAAGCGGTAGATGGCGTCGAGCACCGGTTGCGGGTCGACCAATAGATCGGAGAAAATCATCACCAGACTGGCATGTCGCAACAGGGCGGCCACCTGGATCAGGCTATGGGCGATGTCGGTCTCGCCGTGCGGCTTGAGGTTGGCCAGCAGCGAAAGCACGTCGCCGAGATGCCCCCGCCGAGTCTTCGGGGCCAGGCTATTGCGGATTTGCTTGTCGAACGTCAGCAGCCCGACCGGGTCTTGCTGGTGGATCATCAGGTAGCACAGCGCGGCGGCCAAGCAGATGCAGTAGTCGAACTTCGTCAGTTCTTGACGATAGGTGTAGCCCATCGAACGGCTCAGGTCCATCACCAGATAGCCGGTGATGTTCGTCTCGGCCTCGAACTTTTTGACGTAATACTTGTCGGTCTTGGCGTAGACCAGCCAGTCGATGTCCTTCGGGTCGTCGCCGGGCGTGTACTTGCGGTGTTCGCTGAACTCGACGGAAAACCCATGAAACGGGCTGGCGTGAAGGCCGTGCAGAAATCCCTTAACGATGAACTGCGCGCGAAGATCGAGCCGCTTGATCTGATTGATCACCTCCGGCTTCAGGTATTTCTCCGCAGTGGACATGGCAAAGGGATTAGGAGTTAGGGGCGAGAGACGAGTAACGCGAGGTTAGGAATCGATATCCAGTTTCCGCCTTAGACTATTTTGTAACCCACGAAGCATTCTGCTGGCTTCGTCGCATTGCTGAAGAATCCCGTTGGTTTCACTATCGGCACTATACCCAAGGTCATCGGCAATCATCAGCAGCGTTTCGAGTTCTGCGAGCGATCCACGAGCGAAAGCAAGATGCCGCAGGAAATCACGCGTTGAATCTCGAGCATGACCTTCCGCAATATTGGCAGGGACTGAAACCGCTGCCCGTTGAATCTGGCTGATCATGCCGTATCGCTCGTGATTTGGCAGCCCATTTGTGAACCGATAGACACAACTCGTCAACCGCATCCCCGCCTGCCACACCTTCAAATCACGGTAGCTGCTAACCGACATGATACCACCTCTCGTGATTATCTACCTCGTCCCTCACCTCTCGTCCCTCGTCCCTCGTCCCTAACCCCTCACCTCTCATACTTCGGAATCACCGGGGGCGGGGTTTCGCGGATTAGGCGTTCTACAATGTCGTCGTTCGTCATGCCTTCGGCTTGGGCTTGGAAGTTGGTGCCAATGCGGTGACGCAGCACGGGCACGGCGATCTTCTGCACATCTTCCACGGCTACCGAAAAACGGCCGTCCATCGCAGCCAACGCCTTGCCACCTTGGATGAGGAACTGCCCGGCTCGGGGACCGGCACCCCAGTCGACCAACTCGCGGACAAACGGCAGCGCCGTGTCGTCTTTCGGGCGCGTGGCACGCACCAGTCGGGCAACGTATTTCACGATATATTCGCTCACGGCCACTTTGCCCACCAGGTTTTGCAGGTTGAGAATCGCCCGGCCCGAAAGCACCTTGCGGACCTCGACCTTCTCGCTTCGGGTGGTGGCTGCCAGAATGCGTTCCTCCTCGTCGGCCGTGGGATAGTCGACCTTGATGTTGAACATGAAACGGTCCAACTGGGCTTCCGGCAACGGGTAGGTCCCTTCCTGCTCGATCGGGTTTTGCGTGGCGATCGTGAAAAACGGTTCGGGCAAGTCGTACGTCGACTGGCCGACGCTCACCTCGCGTTCCTGCATCGCCTGAAGCAGGGCCGCTTGGGTCTTCGGCGGCGTACGGTTGATTTCGTCGGCCAACAGGATGTTGGTAAACACCGGCCCTTCGACAAACCGGAAGTTGCGCCGGCCGTTCTCGTCTTCGTCCAGCACGTTCGTACCGGTGATGTCCGACGGCATCAGGTCGGGCGTGAATTGGATACGCTTGAAACGGCAATCCAGAATCCGCGCCAGCGTGCTGACCATCAGGGTCTTGGCCAGCCCGGGCACGCCGACCAACAGGCAATGCCCTCGGGTGAAGATGGCGGCGAAGATCTGCTCGATCACGTCGGACTGCCCGACGATCACCTTTTGCAGCTCTTCCTGCATCACCCGACGATGCTGGCTGAATTCCTGCAGTACGTCACCGAGACTTCGTGGTTTGGTAGCCAACGTTGGGTCCTTCGTAGGGGCTGGAGGCTAGGGACTAGAAGAGACAGCCGCTCGCGGCTTCGCCGGTTTCAGTTTTTAGTGAATAGTGGTCAGTGGATAGTGGTCAGTGGATAGTGGTCAGTAGATAATCGTCAGTCGATAGCAGTCCATCTCCCCGCATTGTATCTTCAACGGCCTGCCCCACCCAGGGGACGATACCGGTGTTGCCGACTTAACTTCTGAATTCTAAGATACTTATGGTAACCTTGTTGCCCTCGCCGCTTATCGCTTCCGAAAAAACGGGACACGTACTTTCGCAAAACAGTTATGGATCGGGTGTTATGGCAACCGACCGGCAACCAGTCTCATTTTTCGGCAAGCTCATGAAGAAGTCTCGCATGACTCGGTCCTTGATCATTTGCCTGCTGATTCTCAGTCTACCTGGATCGGCTGTGCCGGTTGCGCGGGCGGATCTCGACCCGGTCCAAGTCCGCAAGGCCATCGATCGGGCCGTGGGCTACCTAAAAAGCGAGCAACGCAACGACGGTTCGTGGCGCGATTGGGTTAGCCCTGCCGGGGGTGCCAGCCACGCCGGAGCGGTCACCTCGCTCTGCACTCTGGCCCTGCTGAACGCCGGAATCGACGCCAAAGACCCCGCCATCCAACGCGCGCTTACCCAAATTCGCCGCTTTCCGCCGCAATCGACCTACGCCACATCGCTGCAAATCATGGCCCTTTGCGCGGCCAAATCGCCCAATGACCTGCCGCTGATCCACAAGCTGGTCAACTGGATGGTCAGCAATCAGGTGGAACAAGGGCCCAACAAGGGTGCCTGGTCGTATCCCTCGCAACGTTCGCCGACCAGCGCCGACAACTCGAACACCCAGTTTGCCCTGCTCGCCTTGCACGAGGCCGAACGTGTTGGCGTGTCGCCCTCCGTGGAAGACACCACCCGCGTCTGGCGGCTGGCCAAACGCTACTGGGAGAGCTGTCAGAACCTCGACGGCTCGTGGAGCTATCGCAAAGACGCGCCCGGGGCGGGCACGGGCAGCATGACCTGCGCCGGCATCGCGTCGATGGTCATTGTTTCCGACAAGATCAACTCCGGCGACGCCCAGGTCGACGGCGATCGCATTCTCTGCTGCGGCCAGGGCGACAACGAAGACAGCCAACGCATCGAACGCGGCCTGCAATGGCTAGGCCGCAACTTCTCGGTGACTACCAATCCCGGCGCCCAACGCTGGTTGCTCTACTACCTGTATGCGGTCGAACGCGTGGGACGCATGACCGCACGACGTTACATCGGCGGCCACGACTGGTATCGCGAGGGCACCGATCACTTGATCAGCAAGCAGGACTCCCTTTCCGGCTACTTCAAGGGCGTTGGTTACGCTGAAGACGACCCGCTGGTGGCCACCAGCCTCGCCCTGCTGTTTTTGTCCAAGGGTCGCCGGCCGCTGTTGATAGCCAAAGTAAAACACCCGCCGGCCGACGACTGGAACCAGCACCGCAACGACGTGGGCAATCTCACGCGGTTCGTCGAATCGCAGTGGAAATTGGACCTTACCTGGCAGGTGGTCGACCTAAACGCCGCCAAGGTGGAGGACCTTTTACAGTCGCCCGTATTGTTTTTCTCGGGCAGTTTCAATCCCCAATCGAACAGTGCGGCCGCCCGGCGCGAAGTGGCCCAAAAGCTGCGAGACTACCTCGACCGCGGCGGGTTCCTGTTTGCCGAGGCCTATTGCGCCGGCAGCGAGTTCGACAAAGGATTTCGCGACCTGATGGAACAGGTTTTCCCCGAACCCGAGTACCGCCTGCGACTCCTGGAGCCAAGTCACCCGATCTGGCGAGCCGAAATGCGCGTGGCTCCGGAGCAGATCCGGCCGCTGTGGGGAATCGAATTCGGCTGCCGCACGAGCGTGGTCTACGCTCCTCGCGATAGTAACCGGCCGTCGCTCTCCTGCCTGTGGGAGTTATCGCGTGCGGGCCGAGAGACACGCTATTCCCCATCGGTCCGTACCCAGGTCGACGCCGCCTTGGCCATCGGCATCAACGTGCTGGCCTACGCCACCAACCGCGAACTGCGAGACAAGATCGACAACTTCGATATCCGCATCAACCGGCAACAGACCGATCCGTTTCAGCGCGGTCGCGTGGTAATTGCCAAACTCCGCCACCCGGGTGGATGCGACGCGGCTCCTCGCGCGCTGATCAACCTGATGGAAGAAGCCGGCAACGAGGCCAAGCTTCGCACGGGCGTTCGCAACGAATTGCTCAACCTGACGGACAAAGCCCTGTTCGACTACCATCTGGCCTTCATGCACGGACGGCATCGCTTTCGGCTGACGGACACCGAACGGCAAAACCTCCGCGACTATCTCGAACACGGCGGCATGCTGTTTGCCGACGCCATTTGTGGGAGCGGAATGTTTACCGACAGTTTCCGCCAGGAGATGAAAACACTGCTGCCAAAGCACAAGTTGGAAAAAATCCCCGGCAACGATCCGCTGTGGAGCACGACCTACGGAGGTTTCGACCTGAAAACGGTTACCCGACGCGAACCGCAAGCCGGTTCCGGTACCGGACCGCTAAAGGCCACCGTGCGACGTGGTCCACCCGCGCTCGAGGGCATCCGCATCGACGACCGCTGGGCCGTGGTCTTCTCGCCCTACGACATCAGTTGCGCCCTGGAGAAACACGATTCGCTACAATGCGCCGGCTACACCCGCGACGATGCCCTGCGGATCGGCCTGAACGTGATTTTGTATTCGTTGCAGCAGTAGGAAGAGGGATTAGGGAGTAGGGATCAGAGACGAGGGGCGAGCGACAAGCGAACCATCCCCCCCACTCCAAGCCCATCGGTTGCAACCGATGGGACGACGTTTGGGGCCACATTTCCTCGAAGCTTCACTTCGAACTCTGTAAATGGGGATTCCGCATGATAGGGGCAACCAAGGGAAACACTTGCACCACGGCGAACCCAACGGTTGCAGCGGATGGGCTTGGACATCTGATCCCACGCCCCTTTGGGAACGAAGTCTGACGCCATGAACATCTCCCCACGCCTGCTTCTGGCCACTTTTTTCGTCTTGGCGCTCGCCGTGCGCGTGGGACCGTTTTGGGCCATGCCCAGCGCCTTGATCGACGATCCGGATGCCTACCGCGCGCTGGCCACCAACGTCTGGCAATACGGCGTCTTTGGCGAGAAGACCACGCCGACCGTCTTCCGGCCTCCGTTGTATCCACTGGTGCTCGTCCCGGCCGTGACCTTGGGGGACTACACCCCGGCGGCGATTGCCTTGTTGCATTTTGTACTGGGAATGGCGACCATCGTTTTGACTTACGCCTTGGCACGGCGTCTGGACTTCCAGCGACCGATGGCCCTCTTGGCCGCTGCACTAGTGGCTTGCGACCCGATCCTACTGATGCAATCCACCCAGGTGATGACCGAGACGCTGGCCACGCTTTTGGTGGTCGCGGGGCTCTGGGTGCTTGCTCTACGGCAGCATACACCCACTTTCGATTGGAAGGCGGTCGCACTGTCCGGCGGGCTACTGGCGTTGGCGGCTCTGTGTCGGCCATCGCTAATAGTTTGGCTCGCTTTGGTCGGGGTCGCCGTGCCGTGGCTTGTTGAGAAATGGCCGAACCGTTTGAAATTCGCGGCAGTCTACTTCCTGGCGGCAGCCGTCGTACTCAGCCCGTGGGCGATACGCAACCAAATTCAATTCGGCCGCGCGATCGTCACCACCACCCACGGTGGCTACACCCTGTGTTTGGCCAACAATCGGGAGTTCTATGAATATCTTCGCTCGGGCGCCAGCAGCGAACGACCCTGGGACGCGACGTCTTATAACAGGATACGGGACAAGTTTCGCGAGCCGGGAGAAACGAAAGACGATCGGGCCGAATACTCGGCCGCTTGGGACACGATTCAAGCGAATCCCGGCGACTTTTTTTCTGCCTGCGTGTATCGCGTGCGTCGTTTCTGGGGAGTGATGCCCTACGTGTCGCTACGCGGGGCATACCGACCGATCGTGTTTCGTTGGGCAGTGGCCGCGTGGTACGTGGCCGAATTCCTCTTAGCGGTCGTCGGCCTGATCGTACTCGTCCGACGCCGGGCATGGCGAAATCCGTTTTGGCTCTCGGCCCTGCTGCTAGCCGTCTCGCTCACGGCGATCCACGCAGTCTTCTGGAGCAACATGCGGATGCGGGCCCCGCTGACACCACTGATCGCGCTGGCCGCTTGCGTGGGCCTCTCGGCAATTTACGGCCGGCAATTCGGGCGCAAACCGCAATCGAGCCGCCTGAGCTAACCCAGGAATTCTCATAAGCTTACGGTTTCTCTCGCTGGACGAATTCACCTTGATTCCTGGGGCTCGGCTCCCTATAATCCGACCCACCTGCGAGTAGACTCGTTTTCCGTAAAGGCTTTTCTCGATTGGGTTTACAGTCTGGACCCGGGCAACCGATCCCGGTCGCCCGGCGTGCAAGGATGCCGGTCCGCTGAAATATCAACTCGCTCTTAATCCGATTCGTGGTTGCAGCACGCACCACCTGGGGTGCGCGGGCATAGAATCCGCGCGCTTTGACTGTAGCCGACGGTCAACTCGATCTGTTTTCTCGCATCGAGGCGTGCTAGTGCGTCGCCAAGCCTCATTTCGTGAATGGGGTGCCACTGCTGGCTTGTCCAGCAGTGACTGTAACCAACGTGCTTTGGCGCCGCACACTGCTGGGCAAGCTAGCAGTGGCACCTACAAAACAAGTATTGGCCACGTGCTAGTTCTCGGATTACTACTGCATGCTGCGTTGCTCGGCGGTTCATCGGCACGGGCCGACACCGTCGACATGCCCGGGATCAGCCCCGCCGAGCCGATTACCATTCAGGCCGAAGCGGGTAACCGTTGGCAACAGGGTCAGTACGAAGTGTGGCTGTTGCGCGGCAATTGCCGGATCACCCAAGGTCCATCGCTGGCCGAAAGCCAAGAGGCCGTGGTCTGGATTCTTCACTCCGAAGTCGCCGCCGGACAGCACGGCAAGGTAATCGCTTACTTAGAAGGCGACGTCGCCATTCGTTTCAACGCTGGTCCACGGCCAACTCGTCTCGCCGACCGCTCCTGGTTCGGCCGTTTCTTCACGGCTGGCCGCATTGGGGTGCAGGCCTCGCAGGTGGCGGCCAAGCCAAACCTGATGCCACCGATATTCCAACGTGGCATGCAGCATTTCTTTCCTGCAACGACTAGACTTCCCGCGACGAGTGGCCCCGTCCTCCCGGTACAGTACACGGTTCCGTCGCCGACAACCGTTTCGCCTCCTTCGACGATCCCTTCGTACGCCGCGGCGCCCTCCGCCGTTCCGCCCAACGTTGCTCCGGCATATATGCCACCGGTATCCAACGCTGCTCCCAACGGACCAACCCAAGTTCCGGCTCCCGGCTTTACGCCCACGCCACAATTGCCCGCGGTGGCTGGGCCCACATTGACTGCCCCCTCGGGGGCCGGCAGTCCAGAACTCGTGCCGCCGGGCGTCGCTACCGCCCTGCCCTCGGCCGCGCCGGCAGCCTCGCGGCGAATCCGCGTGTTCCCCCGCAGCAACGTGCCGGTGCAAGCCCAGTGGTTCCCCGATCCGAACACAAATCAGTGGATTGCCATCATCGACTCGGGCGTAAACCTGATCGTCGACGGGCTGGCAAACCTCGGGTCGATCGATGTGGCCACCGATCGGTTGGTCATTTGGACTAACAGCCTGGAAGAACCCGACCTGACGGGCCAATCGATGCAAGACGGCAACGTGCCGTTGGAAATCTACATGGAAGGCAACATCGTCTTCCGCCAGGGCGAGCGCGTGATTTACGCCGAGCGGATGTACTACGACGTGGCCAACCAGGTGGGCACCGTCCTTCAGGCCGAAGTCCTTACGCCGGTGCCCAACTACCAGGGCCTTTTGCGATTGAAGGCCGACGTGCTGCGCCAAACGGGTCGCGATCGGTTCTTTGCCCAAAACACATTCATCACCTCCAGCCGCCTGGGACAACCGAGCTACCGCATCGAGGCCGGGGAGATCCAGTTCGAAGACCACCAGATTCCGGCCTACAATCCGCTGACCGGTATGCCCGAAATCGACCCGGCGACCGGCGAACAACTCATCGACCACCAAAGGATGGCCACCTCGCGCGGCAATACCCTTTTCCTAGGCGAAGTGCCCATCTTCTACTGGCCCACGCTGGCCACCGACCTGAACGAACCCACGTTCTATGTGCGCAACGTGCGGATGAAGAACGACAACGTCTTCGGCACGCAATTCCTGACGACGCTGGACGGCTTCCAATTATTGGGGATTCAGAACAAACCTCGCGGCATGGAATGGGATATCAACCTCGACTACCTCAGCGACCGTGGTTTTGGCCACGGTACGGCGCTGACCTACGCCGGCCCACGCCTGTTTGGTCCCGAACCGACGGCCGGGCTGTTCGACTACTGGGGTATTAAGGACGACGGTTTCGACACGCTCGGCCAGGGTCGCGAACATCTCCGTCCCGAAAAGAACTACCGCTGGCGGCTCTTCTGGCAGCACCGCCAGGAGTTTGCCGACGACTACCAACTCTCGGTCGAGGCCGGTTGGATCAGCGACCGCAACTTCCTCGAACAGTACTACGAGCAAGAATGGGAAGAACTGAAGGACGAGACCACGGGCGTGGAACTCAAACGGATCCGCGACAATAGCTCGTGGAGCCTCACGACCGACGCCCGCGTGAACGGTTTCTTCACCCAAACCGAATGGCTCCCTCGGGCAGACCACTTCTGGCTGGGCGAGTCGTTGTTTGGCGACCGGCTGACCTGGTATGAGCATTCCAAGGTGGGTTACGCCCGATTCAAAACGGCCAGTGCGCCGCGATACGCCGACGATACCCCGTTCGACTACTTGCCCTGGGAAACCACGCTCGGTGGCCAACCGCTTTTCGTCGAGGGCGAAGTGGCTTCTACGCGGCAGGAAATCGACCTGCCCATGCAACTGGGCGCGGTGAAGGTCGTCCCCTACGCCCTGGGCGAGTTGGCCCACTGGGGTGCCGATCGCACAGGCGACGATCTGCAACGCGTCTACTGGCAGACGGGCGTTCGCGCGAGCGTGCCGATGTGGCGGGTCGATCCCACGGTGAAAAACCATCTGTTCAACCTCAACGGCTTGGCTCACAAGGTAACCTTCGACGCCGAACTGGCGATTGCCGACGCCAACCGCGATATCGACCTGTTGCCGCTGTACGACCCGATCGACGACGACTCGGTCGAGGCGTTCCGTCGCCGGTTGGCGATGGACACCTTCGGCCTGCCACAGGTGCCGGCCAAGTTCGACGCCCGATATTACGCGCTGCGGACCGGCTTGGGCGGTTGGGTTACTTCGCCCAGTACGGAAATCGCCGACGACCTGAAGGTATTGCGGATGGGCATGCGTCATCGCTGGCAAACCAAGCGCGGTATGCCCGGCCGAGAGCGGATCATCGACTGGGTCACTTTCAACGCCAACGCCTCCTATTTCCCCGACGCCGACCGCGACAACTTCGGCACGGGCTTGGGCCTGGTCGATTACGACGCCCGATGGCACGTGGGCGACCGGCTTACATTCGTCTCCGACGGCATCTTCGACTTCTTCGACGACGGCCAAAAGGTGGTCACCGTGGGAGCGTTCCTCAGCCGCCCGCCGCGTGGCGATTTGTATCTCGGATTCCGGGTGCTCGAAGGGCCGATCAGCCACCAGGTGGTCTCGATGTCGTACAGCTATTGGATGAGTCCGAAGTGGATTTCGACGTTTGGCATGTCGGTCGACCTCGGCGGCGACGGCAATATCGGCCAGAATTTCTCGATCACCCGCATTGGCGAGTCGCTGTTGATCAGCGCCGGCGTAACGGTCGATGCCGCGCGCGACAACGTGGGCGTGAACCTGGCGATCGAACCCAGATTCCTTCCGGCCACGCGACTCGGCCGCGTAGGCGGTGCCCAAATCCCACCGGCGGGAGCGTTTGGGTTGGAGTAGATGCGAAAGCCGAAAGCGGAGAGCGGAAGAACTGAAGACTCAAGACGGCGAAGCCGCGAGCGGCAGGATGCTTTGCATCACATCCCAAATCATAAACCTCAAATCAAAAATCCCAAATCCCGCCATGCACCAGCCGGCATCTCAACAAGAACGTGGTTGGGCGGAAAAGTTCCGCGACGCCTTTCGCGGTCTCAAACTGGGCGTTCACGGGCAAAGTAGTTTCTTCGTCCACTTTTTCATGGGCGCGATGGTGATTGCCGCCGCCGTGGCCATGAAGGTCGACAGCCTGACCGAATGGTGCCTGCTGATCCTCTGCATCACCGTGGTCCTGACAGCTGAGATGTTCAACAGCGCCATCGAAACGCTCGCCCGAGCGATCACCGATCAGCACGACCCGATCCTGGGCACCGCCCTGGACATCGGTAGCGGTGCCGTATTGCTGGCTTCACTCGGAGCGGCCGTTGTCGGACTGATCCTCTTCGTCAACCGCCTGGCACTTCTAATGGCCTGGTGGTGAAGTGAGATTTATGATTTGGGATTGTTGACCTGCGTATCAGCCGCTCGCGGCTCCGCCGTCGTCAGTCTTCAGTTCTTCAGCTTCCAGCTTTTCATTCTCCGCTTTGCATTCAAGCCATCGTCGCCCTTGCACATTGCGGAAGACGACCGGCTCCGGTTTGTTGCCGAACCGGATGCTCACGTTCCAAGGGAAACGCACGTCGACGTGTACCCGATTGACGGTCGCCTCCGAGGGCACAACTTCAAGCCGGTTACCCAGCGGCCTCACCCGGCAGTTGTAGCCGATCAACCGGCCGTCGCCCTGTTCAACCACGTAAGCGCTGGTAGCCGCAATCTCGTTGAGACACGCAAAAACCGCCTCGACCTGTTCGTCTCGCTGTGAAGCCACGCCGTGGTCGCCACAGGCAAGATACTTCTCGCCAAACGCAATCCGACGGGCCGTTTCCTCGGCCGACGATTCGGGCTTGCGCAACACGCCGTTGGCCTTACGTTTGTCGAGCGAAGCAATATGCGGCTCGACATACGGGTCGACAACAAATGCCCAACGTCGAATGCCCGTTTCGGCTTCGATCAATTGAGCGCAGGTGCCCAGCGTCTCGAGCGTATCGCGAAGACACTGCGTATCGCCCGTGAGTTGGTAGAGATACCACAGGGCGTAAACCCGCGAGACGGTCGACACGTGTGGGGCCACGGTAATCGCGCTGCCGACGCCCATGGCCTCGTCCGGCCAAAGCGGTTGCAACGTGGCTTGGTGCATTCGGCAGTCGGGCACGACGGCGGCCATGCGGCAACGTTGTGCATCGAGCAATCGTCGCACAGAGAAAACACAGTCCGCCCGTCGTTCTTCGTCCAACTCGCCGCGAGTAAGCCAGGCACGTTTGGCTACTTCCGCCGCCCGCGCTGTCAGGTCGCCAGAGGAAATAGTCGACAAGTCTTTCGGCAACACCAAGCGCCCCCGCGTCTCCCCAAAGTCTTCCTCTCCCTGCCCTCTGTCCCCTGCCCCGCGTTCCCTGCCTTCTGCCCCCTGCCCTCGCTTCACATACCACGACCAAGGCCGCCGCACGTAAACCCGAGCTTCGCTGCGATGTCCACTGCGGCTGGTGGCCACCAATCGGTACTCGCCCGGCCAGGCGTCGGGCTGATAGCGATACTCGTAGGTATCGCCTTGCCGACTCACCGCGGGCAACATCCGCATGCGGTAGCTGGGCGGAATCGCGCGAACCACCACTTCGTCGGGACAGTGAACCCGAAAACGCACCGGCTCGCCCTGGGCGACCGTTTGCCGCTCGACGTCGAACATCGGCACCCGACACAACCGCGACACGGCCGGCGCAAACTGGGCCACATCGTCCAGCGGCATCAGGTAAATCGTCCAGCGATACTCGTTGCCTGCCGGCACACGGCCGCGATCGGCCGGATGCCGAGCAGGCAGTGGACTAGTGTGAAGCAGGTCGAGATTGAAGGTCGTCACCTCGGCTTCGCTAGCCGGGCGGCCACCGAACGGAGGCCTGTCGGTCGTGTAATCAAAGCTCCACGAGGCCACCGCGTCGGGCGAAGCCAGCGCCAACAGATCGCCCGAACGATTCGTTGCATAACCGAAGAAGTGTGTCTGTTCACAACGCAACAGCGTGGGAAACATGGGACTTGCCGGTTGATCAACCTCAAGACCATCGGGCGTTGTCGAAAGACCGTCGCGACAATCGAACCCCAACTTCAATCCCACCTTGGTTGGCGCGAAACTGTCGTCCTCGTCGTTGCGCAAGGTGGCAATCAGCGCCAGGCGGTGATCGATGTCGGCATACTCCAGGGCAAAAGTGACATCGCCCAGGTGGCCCTCGAAACGTGTGGTACTGCCGTCGACGGGTTGCAAGGGCACACCCCGCAATCGACCGGCCCAAATGCCATACCACTGCGGACCGGTTGGCGCGACGAGTTTGTACTCGTCGGCGGCTCGCGGCGAGTGAAATGCGATCGTTTGCCAGCGACTGCCGTATCGGAATTGAAGTTGGCGGATTTGGCCATCGCGACCGTAGCGCACCCGCCACCCGGCCGGTTCGTTGGCCAACGAAAAGGTGTCGCGATCGCTGCCGTTTGCCTGCTCGCTCGCATCTTGCGCGACCGCGTTGGCGGCGAAGGCCACCGGTATGGTGATGAGAACCAATGGCACAACAACGCGCAGCAACGGAACTCCCGCGACGGCCCGCTGCGAGGACTTCCCGGCCATATACATCACTGCCTCGATCGTGTTCCGAAACGGATTCGCCCTTGCCGACTGGCATGGGATAGGTTAACGCAACGATCGCAGACGTGCAAACGGGGTGAGTCTTGCGGCGGCGCCCCGCGACCATTGGTCGCGGCTCTGCATACCCGCCTGGTTCCCGCGCGATGCGTGGGCACGAGTAAATCTCTAACCCCTAGCCCCCAGTCCCCCGGCCCTGACATTCGCTTCCAGGATGCGAAACTTCAACCCCTTGATCGGGGCGCCGCCATTGTGGAACATCAGCCCGCCGTGGCGGTAGTTCGACAACACGCGGTGGATGTGGCCGAAATAGACATCGGTCACGCCATGAGCCGGACCAAGCCCCACCCCGTCGAGATAACGAAGGATTCGCTTGGCCACCAACCGTTTGGGACGAAACACGTGGGGAAGCGGTTTGTGGATTCGCGCCATCACCACCATGTCGTAGAGGCCGTTCAGCAGAGGCCCTTTCTTGCGGTGATCGGCGTCGGCCGTCCGGGCGGCAGCCAGGATTTCAGCATTCATCGGCCGATCGGCCACGTCGCCGTGAAGAAAGGCGCAATTGCCCAATCGGAGGTGATACGGATGCCAGGCCAAGTTGTCGACCTGATCGACCAGCTCGCCCAATCGCTCAATGAACGGGTGATGATAGTCGTGATTGCCCAACAGGTAGTGGAATCGGCACGTCGGGCAGTCGTCGGCCAACTTGCGGAGCCAGCCAATCGCATGGACCACGGCCTCGTGCTCGCCATGCCGGGTGGCCCACCGAAAATCGAAGATGTCGCCCCCCAGCACGAAGTCGGTCGCACTGGCCGCCGCCGCATCGATCACGTGACGATATTTCTCCGCCGTCGATCGGCTGGCAAACAAATGCAAATCCGAGAGAAAAAAACACTTCGACATCCGAACTCCCCGACAGACAGCGCGAAACGCGTGCAACTTCCGAATTATAGCGTGCAATCCGACGGGCGGCAGGGCGGGTTGGGTGTTGGAGGCTGGTTCGGGTTTTTCACCATGGAGACACCGAGGCCACGGAGTCGCTTGTACAGAACAACTTGCGAAGATCATTTTCAGCAGGCGTATTGTCAGCCAAGCAGCCGCCACCATATAGCAGCAGACTTGTACTTCTTCTTAGTACAACCCCGTAAAAGTTTGTTTTTCGAGCAAGAATTTCAGCGACCAACGGGAGCGGGTTCCTACCTGGGTGCGGTAGCACCGGTTTGGTTGGCGGCCCTGCCGCTTCGTGTCCTCCGTGACTCCGTGGTTAGGTTGGTTGCGAGAAATGCAGGCATCAACAACAAAAACGGGACGGCGGTCGATTGACCGCCGTCCCTTGCGAATCCATCCTGGCCCCAGTTGGCTGGACCTGCCCCATCCTTGTAGAAAAGTGTGAGCAGACAGATTATTCGATGTCGTTTTCCATGGGAAACACGTTGGGATTACGTTGACTAGCAGAGTCGGGCGCGACCAACCGTCGCGGCTTTGCAGCTCCCTAGCCCCTAATCTCTAGCCCCAAGCCCCTCATGAACAGCCCATGCTATTGCCGCAGTTGTGACACAAGTAGCAGTTACCGTTTCGCACCGTGATCGCACCGCAGTTATCGCAACTGGGAGCGTCGGTCTGGAAGCGGGCGAACTGCTCGCTTCGTGTGGCCGGGCCGGCCATGGCGTCGTCGACCGCCACCGCCGAACGTTCCATCACTAGCGAAGCCGACTGCGAAGTTAACTCCACATACGACGAGCCACCGTGGCTTTTCGACGCCCCGTTGCCACCGCCGTGCCCGTTGGTCGAGCCGTTGGTCGCCGCGTGTGCGGAATGTACGACGTGTTTGGCCGTCGAACCGTTCGCGGGGGCATTTCCCTGCCCGGCGTTCGGCCCGCCAGCCTTCGTGGCGGCGGGCCGACTCTCTGCTTCCGTGTCGGTGGTGCCTCCTGGTTTTGCGTCGCCCGGCGACGAAGCACTGAGCCCCTTGTTCGCCTCCCGGAAGCCCGGCAGGAAGGTAATGCCCAGCCAGCGGAAGATGTAGTCGACAATACTCTTCGCGATGCGGATGTCGGGATTCTTCGTGAAACCCATCGGCTCGAACCGCGTGTGCGAGAATTTGTTGACGTATACCTCCAGAGGCACACCGTATTGCAGGCTCATCGAAACCGCCGTGCCAAAGCAGTCCATCAGCCCGCCGATCGTGCTCCCTTCCTTGGCCATGGTGATAAACATTTCGCCCGGCCGGCCGTCGGGATACAGACCCACAGTGATGTAGCCCTCGTGTCCCGAGATGCTGAACTTGTGGGTCACCGACTGCCGGGTGTCGGGCAGGCGTTCGCGGCGCGGAGCGGCCACCAAAACCTCCGCGCCCTTCTTTTCCTTCTTCTTCGTCGAAAGCGGTTGAGCTTCCTTCGATCCGTCGCGGTAGATCGCCAGGGCCTTCAACCCCAGACGCCATCCTTCCTGGTAAGCGCTGGCCACATCTTCCGGCGTGCAGTCGCGCGGCATGTTGACCGTCTTCGAGATGGCGCCCGAGAGGAACGGCTGCGCCGCACCCATCATGCGAATATGAGCCCGCCAGGGAATCGAACGCGTACCGCTGGGTGCTTGGAAGGCACAGTCGAACACGGGCAGGTGCTCGGGCCGCACGTCCGCCGCTCCTTCGATCGTGTCTTCGGTGTCGATGTACTTGATGATCGACTCGATCTCTTCGGCCGTGTAACCCACGGTTTCCAAGGCTAAGGGAACCGTCTGGTTGACGATCTTCAGCATCCCGCCGCCGGCGAGTTGCTTGTACTTGACCAGGGCGATGTCGGGCTCGATGCCCGTGGTATCGCAGTCCATCATGAAACTGATCGTACCGGTCGGCGCCAACACGGTGGCCTGGGCGTTGCGGAAACCGTAGCGACGCCCCTGGGCGAGCACGGAGTCCCAAAGCCGGCGGGCCGATTCCTTCAAGTAGGTCGGGCAGTCGTCGATCTCCTCGACCTTCTCCCAGTGCATCCCCATTACGCGGAGCATCGACTCGCGGTTTCTGTCGTACTCGGCAAACGGCCCCACGGCGGCCGCCAACTCGGTGCTCGTGAGGTTAGCCGTTCCGTGCAGCAGGGCGGTAATCGCTCCACACACGCCCCGGGCCGTATCGGAGTCGTACGGCAGACCGTTCGACATCAGCAGGCTACCAAGGTTGGAATACCCCAAACCAAGCGGGCGGAAAAGATGGCTGTTTCGCGCGATCCTCGAGGTGGGATAGCTGGCGTGATCGACCAGAATCTCCTGGGCGATGAACACCAAGCGAGCCGCCGCCTGGAAACGTTCGACGTCGAACGTGCCGTCTTCCTGGCGGAACTTCATCAGGTTGATGCTCGCCAGATTGCAGGCCGAGTCGTCGACGAACATATATTCCGAGCACGGGTTGCTGGCGTTGATCCGGCCCGAGTTGGGACACGTGTGCCAGCGGTTGATGGTCGTGTCGTACTGCACGCCCGGATCGCCGCAGGCCCAGGCGCACTTCGACATCCGCTCGATCATGTCGCGGGCCTGATAGGTGGGGCCTTCCTTGCCGGCGTCGGTTACCCAATGGGTTGTCCAGGACTTATCTTCCTCGACCGCCTTCATGAATTCGTCGCTGAAGCGAACCGAAAGGTTGGCGTTCTGGAACAGCACCGAGTCGTTGGCTTCGGTCGAGTTGTAGCCTTCCTCGACCAGCAGGCGGACCTTCTTTTCTTCCTTGTACTTGCACTCGATGAATTCCATCACGTCGGGATGCCAGTCTTTGATCGACTGCATCTTGGCTGCCCGACGCGTCTTGCCACCGCTTTTGACCACTGCGGCAATTTGATCGTACACCCGCATGAAGGAAAGCGGACCGGAGGGCTTGCCGCCGCCGGAGAGCTTCTCGCGACAGCTACGCAACGTCGACAAGTCGGTGCCCGTGCCGGAGCCGAACTTAAAGAGCATGGCCTCGCTGCGGGCCAGCTCCATGATGTCCTCCATGTTGTCGTCGACGCTCTGAATGAAGCAGGCCGACGCCTGGGGGAACTCGTAGGGGTTTTTCGGCTGTTCGACTTCTTCCGTCTCGGCATTCCAGTGCCAGTTGCACATGGCTCCCTTCACGCCGTACTGGTGATAGAGGCCCACATTGAACCAGACGGGCGAATTGAACGAGGCATTCTGGTGCAGGCAGAGCCAACTGAGGTCGCGGTAGAAACGCTCGCCGTCTTCCGCCGAGGCGAAGTAACCATCCGTCACCCCCCAATCGGCGATAGTTCGGGTAACGCGATGGATCAACTGCCGCACGCTGCGTTCCCGCTCGGGGGTGTTGATCTCGCCGTAGAAGTACTTATTGACAACCACGTTGGTCGCCAACTGACTCCACGAGGCGGGTACCTCGCAGTCGGTCTGCTCGAAAAGGACCTCGCCGCCTTCTCCCTTAATGGCGGCAGTCCGCAATTCCCAATCCACCGTGTCGAAGGGGTCAGCCGCTTCGGAAGGGCAGAATTGTTGTTTAATAGCAATCCCCCGCGCGATGTCGGGAGATGTAGTTACTTCGTGGTCAGCCGCCACGACGGCCGCCTTCTGGGCTTCGTCGTGCGAAGTGTCCATGACTGAGCTCCTTCTTCCTGGGATAATAAGGGCATCCGTCCCATCGATCATGTACATTAGTTCATAGCATTACCAGCGATCCACGACAGCTGATGCGACATTGAAAATGAATACTAGGGGCAGAACGCCCCCATCACCCACGCTTGGGGGATGCTGACTTTAGTGACAGGCACCCATATATTGTACCCGATGCCCTCGCAACCACAACATACAGGTGTAGTCGTCAGAGTGTACCCACTTCCTTGACCTGGTCAATGACTCTCTGAAAAGTCGCCTTAAGACCCTGGGATTCCTTGAGTTGCGGCGCACCAGCGATGCTAGCATTGCTGTCACTCGACGACGAAACACGGAGCATAAACCCTTATCAATTCAGCAGTTCGGCATTCTGACACCTGACTGAGAACTAACCGAAATCGAACCGGTCGCTAGCAAAAAAATTGGCCCCACGGCCGTTAAGCTGGAGAGACTCGAAAGGACGGGACGCCTGGGAGGCCACACGACCGTTTATCACACCCCACCAAGTGGCTGGCCGGCGTGTGTCGATTTCCCCACCCGACACCGCAACAGAGTCCACTGGTCACTTTCGCCAATGGTACAAACGGCCATTCCAACGCCTCCCCACCCGCGTGGACGGTTCTTACCTCGCCAAGCACCTTGTGGTTTCTAGCGCAATCAGCTTGGCCTCCCTCGACCTATCCACCAGCCAATACGCGGCGGCGGCGCCCAACACAGTGAGATCTTTAGTCGTGCGCAACTAATAATTCCACACCGGGGGAATGCTCCCATTCAGACAGGCAACACACAAGCCAGCCAGGTACCCTCGCAACCAAAAAACCCGCCTCTCCCCCCCGCAACAAACCGAGGTTAGTCCGCCTGTTACTCCTTTGATTAGAATTCTGTAATGGGCCAACATTTCAGCCGATAGCAGCAAAGGAGTATTCTGTGGGGCGAACAGGAACAGAACCATGTGCAAAACGGGACACAACGCCGGGGGCGCCCCGCGCGTGAGGGGCAGCGCGTCGGCAAACGCTACCCCTGCCAACGTACTTGCATCCAAGCCGGTTCCCATGAGCATCAGCACGCTCGCCGAGGGCCGGTTTCTCGATGTGAATGGTGGCTTCGTCGATCTGACAGGCTACCACCCCCAGGATGTCCTCCACCGCACCGCCTACGATGTGCGTTTCTGGTTTAATCCGGAAGATCGGCGGGAACTACTGCAACGGCTGGAGAAAGAACACTATTCGTTGCAGCAAGTGGAGTTCCCCTTGCGCACGAAGAGTGGCCGGAAGCTTCCCGTAAAGATCGCCGCCACGTCGCTCGACATCGATGATCAACCGTGCCTGCTGCTCGCCTACCGCAACACCTTGGCCAAACGACGGCGTGGACGTGCCGCACGGGATTTTTATCCACGCTCGGCTGACGCCGGATTGTCACTCACGCAACGCGAATCCGATTTCGCTCACTTGGCGCGGCTGGCTGCCACGGGCCGTTTGGCAGCCCAAACCGCTCACGAAATCAACAACCCTCTGGCAGGCATCCGCAGTTCGTTTCAATTGATCCGCAGGTCGTTGCCCGACAATCACCCCGACCGCGATCTGTTTTCCCAGGTGGAGACGGAGATCGATCGGATTGCCGGGATTGTACGCGAGATGCTTGATCTTCACCGGCCCATTCCCGTCACGACTACCTGCGTGAGTCTGGCCGAGACGGCGGCCGCCGTAACCTCGATTGCCACCCCTCACTGCGCGGAACGAGGCGTCCGCTTGCAACTCGAGGCGAAAGGGACTCCGTCCGTCCAAACCTTGACCGCCGGAGCGATCCGCCAAGTGCTTTTCAACCTGATTAACAACGCCCTGGACGCCTCGGACCCCGGTGGCAAAATCACGCTACAAATTTCGGGCAACCCGACGACGGCACAAATTGTCGTAATCGATCAAGGCCACGGCATCCCCCAGGCCGTTGAAGATCGCGTCTTCGATCCTTTTTTCTCGCAAAAGCAGGGTTCCGCCAGCGGTGGCCTAGGGCTGGGACTGGCAATCACGAAGGAACTCGTTGAATCGGCTGGCGGGACAATTTGCTTCATAAGCCGGCCAGAAAAGGGAACCATTTTCTGCGTTACCCTCCCAACCGGTTATCCCCAAGAATCGCCGGGCGGCAGGGCCGCCAACTAAAACCGTACTCCCGCCCCCAGGCAAGACCCCGCTTCCGTTCGACGCGTAACTTTTTTCTCAACAACAACTTTCTACAGGTTTGCAGTACAGGTATTAGCATGAACACTTCAGGTTCGATCCTTCTGGTCGACGACGAGCCCGCGTTCCTCCACGCCAACCAGCGGATGCTTGACCGCGAGGGCTACGCCTGCCAAACCGCTCAGCAGGTCGACGACGCCTTGGCCTTGCTTCGCGACAACGACTACGACCTGCTGATCGCCGACATCAAGATGCCGGGCAATCCCGATTTGAGACTGATCCGCGAATCTCTCAAGCTGGCCCCGGCCATGCCCGTGATCTTAGTGACGGGTTGCCCCGCGGTCGACTCGGCCCAATTGGCGATCCAGTTACCGGTGCTTGCTTATCTCACGAAACCCCTCGATTTCGATCAGCTCCTAATCCATGTGGGCAAGGCGATGACCCACTCGCTGATGCACCAAACGCTCACCCGAACCAGGTTGGATCTTCAACATTGCCTCGACGAGGTCCAGCACCTGCAAGCGTCGCTGAGCATAGCGCAAAAGGTTGGCGAGCCGGAATCGTCGGCCGATTTCTGGAACACGGTGGTTCAACAATTGCTGCGTTGCGTCCAACGTCTCGAACAGTCGCGTCCGGCGCCATCCACCCGACACGCGCTCCCACGGAACCCTCACTTTGCAAATCCACGGCAGCAAATCGCGTTGCATGCCGCAGTGGAAGACGCGGTGGATGTCATCGAACGCACCCGGCACTCGTTTAAGTCCAAGGAACTGGCCGACTTACGTTACCGACTCCAGCGGGTCCTCAAAAAGACGCGAAAATTCGCGGCAAACCACGGAACGCAAGCTATGTTTGAGTGACAGTTAAGAGACTCACCCCAAAAGAGGGCGAGCGGGCCCACGCCGTGATGGTGGGGACGCCAGGCGAGCAGGATTACGCCCTGTAAGCAGAAGGCACAGTGAGAGTCCGAGTTTTTCCCTCGCGGAAAAGCCGGTCTCCCGTTGTGCCTTTTTTTTCGTTCTTGTAGCCATTACCAGGGATGTTTGGCCAATTGTTGTGTTACCCAGGAAGTGTCATGTTCCCAGGAGAAAGCCAATGTTGCGCAATGTGAAAATTGGTGTCAAGCTTGCTGCAGGATTTGGGTTAGTGGTGCTCACGCTAACCCTCCTCGGCTTGGCCAGCTACACCATGTTTGGTCAGATCGGTACGAATGTCACCGATTTAAACGAGAATTCCCTGGCCGTAGTGAAAAACGGCGGGGACGCCCAGAAGAACGTGTTGAACTCGATTATCCAAGAGAAGAACTACGTCATTTACGAGAAGGACGACTTCGAAAAATCAACTCAGGACGAGTTGACTCGCGTGACGGAAAGCTTCAACGCGATGGATGCCATCGCCAAGCAGTTCGACAACGCGGAACTCACTCAGGCCGTCGCCAACCTCCGCAAGGAAGCCGAAAGCTTCACCACGCTGTTCAACACGGCTGTTGCCGCCATGCGGCAGAACGCTCAGGCCGCCGACCAGATGAAGGTCTCCGGTCACACTGTCTGCGACGGAGCGACGAGCACGATGGTCGCCAAGCAAGCGGCGTATATCGATGCCGCCAAGGCGTTGGAGTTGGTCAATCAGGTCAATGCCAAAGCCCTGGAGATGCGGATGTACGAACAATCGTATATTCTTCATCGCGATTCGAAGTATTCGCAGGCTGTCGGCAAGGCTGGCCAAGATTTGCTAAGTCGAGTCGATCAACTTGTCAAGCTGACGACCAACCCCCAAGAGCAGAAGCAACTAGCCAGCATTCAGAAGAATGCCAAGGACTATCTCTCCGCGGCCGAAGCATGGGCCAAAGAGGCTCGCGACGACGCCGAGTCGGCCCGAGCCAAGGAATTGCTTGCCCAGATGGTTGAAACCGGTGGCCAGATCAACAAAACCGCCGAGGAATATCTCACCGCCAAAGAGCAGGAAGTAGGGACTATTTCCCAAATCATGTTCTTCTGCTCCGAGGTAGCCACGAACGCGCTCGAAGCTCGACTGGCTCAGCGAGGTTACATGCTCAACCAAAGCGAGAAGTATCTCAGCCAAACCCATGAGAATGTCGACAAGACCAAGCAGGCGCTCGTAAAACTGCGGGCCATCTGCAAAACCGACGCAGACGAAAAGGCTGTCGCTGAAGCCGAAAAGGCGGCCGACGAGTATCTGGCGTCTTTCAACGCCTGGGTAAGCAAAAGCCAGGAAATCCGCCAGCAGATCTTCCCGCCGCTGAAAAAGGCCGGCGAGTCGATGTTGTCCACCGTCGCCGAGACCCAAAACCAAGCCTGGGACACGGCCAACCAAAACAGCGCCAACGTGGCCTCGATCATCACCAGTTCGAAGACGCTGATCGTCTTCGCCCTGCTAATCGGTATCGCCATTGGCATCGCGGCCGCTGTGGTCATCACCCGGGGTATCACCAAGCCGATCGGCAAGACCCTCACCGTACTGGAAACGGTCGCCGAAGGTGATTACACCAAGAAGGTCGACTACGACGCCAAGGACGAAGTGGGCAAGATGGCTTCGGCCTTGAACGTCACCATCGACGCGGTCGCCAAGGCCATGCAAGACGTGAAGGACGCGGCCGAACGCGAGCAGCAGTTGCAGGCCGAACGGGCCGAACAAGAGCGTCTGCAGGCCGAAGAGGAACGCAAACGCAAGGAAGAAGAAGCCGCTCGCGAACGTCAGCTAATGGAAGAAGAGCAATGCCGCAAGGAAGAGCAAGCCGAGTTGGAACGCCAACAGGCCGAAGAAGAACGCCGCAAGGCCGAAGTGCTGCGACGCAAGGTCGACAACCTGCTGGAGATCGTCGCCGCGGCCGCCGAAGGCGACCTCACCCAACGTGTGGCGGTTGAAGGCAACGAACCGATCGACGAACTGGCCGCCGGCATCGGACGCATGCTCCAAGACCTGTCCGGCATTATCGCTCAGGTTACCGAGAGCGCCGAGCAGTTCAACGAGGGCTCACGCGTCATCGCCGAAAGCTCGCAAACGTTGGCCGCGGGTTCCCAAACCCAAAGCAGCAGCGTCGAGGAAATGAGTGCCTCGATCGAGGAACTCAGCCGTTCGATCGACGCCGTGAAGGACAACGCCAGCGAAGCCGACCGGATGGCAAAAGACACTAACGGTCTGGCCGAAGAAGGCGGCACGGCCGTCCAGAAGTCGGTCGAGGCCATGGAGCTCATCCGCACCAGTTCGGCACAGATCAGCGAGATCATCCAAGTGATCTCCGAGATCGCCAGCCAGACCAACTTGCTGGCTCTCAACGCGGCCATCGAAGCCGCCCGAGCCGGCGAGCACGGCATGGGCTTCGCCGTGGTGGCCGACGAGGTCCGCAAATTGGCCGAACGCTCCAACCAAGCGGCCGGCGAAATCTCGTCGCTCATCAAGGAATCGACGCAACGCGTCGAAGAAGGAGCTCAGCTCAGCGAGATGACGGGCGAGTCGCTCAAGAAGATCATCGCCGGCGTGGAAGCCACGGCCGTGCGGATCAGCGAAATCGCCACCGCCACGGTCGAACAGGCAGCCAACGCCAAGGAAGTGGCCGGCGCCATCCAAGGTGTGGCCGACGTGGCCGAACAATCGGCCGCCGGCAGCGAAGAAATGGCTTCCAGCAGCGAAGAGCTGGGAGCTCAGGCTACCGGCCTTCGCGAACTGGTTTCGCGATTCAAGACCGATAGCTCCGGCCACCGGAGCTACGCCAACGCCGAGACTACGGCCGAGGCCAAGTAACTCGTATTCCTACGCGGCAGAGTCTGGGGTCCACCGCCCCAGACTCTGCCGGCCTTTGAACCACCACGAGTATTCGAGGCGGCTTCAAAACTCGGCCCCGTCGTGTGTCTGCTGAACGAACGACGCTGGCCGCGTTTTGAAACGGCTTTTAATGACTCAACCGAAAACGCTTGGAGAAGCACGCATCGTTAGCTACTGGCGTGCAAAGAGAACTATTGGGCCCTGCATTGCTTACGGAACGAGGGCGACCAACGGGAGCCCGGACTCCGGGGACAGGACGCAACGAAGTGTTCCACAATCAACCATGGAACCAATAGAGGCGAGAAGACGTCACAATGCTCGCCCCTAATCTCTCGTCTCTCGTCGCTTTAATGCGAAGAGTCGGATCACTGTTTTCGGTTTGAGAAAAAAGAATTCAGCACTCCCTTGCTGGCAGAGCGTGTCCGGTAACTCGGTTTGGATTTCTGGCAGAATAAGAGACATCGTCGGGAAAAACGTGCTCCCTTCTCGACTGGCGTCTTTTCCAAACAGAATCCCGGGCACGCTCCTCTCTTTTTCTTGCACCCGCCCGAATGTCCAAGCGCCACAGACTACTCAAGGCGTAAAACGGACGATTGAGGCTTGGTCATTGCGACTTCCGCAAGACCACCCCAGCATGCCCACGCAAGTGTGGGCATGGCAACCGTTACCTTTATCAGAAATCCGCACTCGCTACGGATCGAGACATACCTTGCCATTGGCCGCGCGAGAAGCGGCCATTTCCAGAGCCTTCTCGCCCAACACCTTGCCGGCGGCACGACATTCGTCGAGCACCTCGGCCGTGGGCCGGTATTGAGCACGTAGCGGCTCGCGAAGCACGTCGACCTTCATTTCGTGCAGCCAAGCGTCGATCGCCTCCGGACCGCCTCGTCCCCAGCCGTAGGAACCAAAGGCGAAGGCCGCTTTGCCCGTCGGACGCAATCCCTTCAGATAGGTCAACACGCTGGCCATCGACGGCATCATTTGTGTATTCAACGTCGACGAGCCGAAGGCAATCGTCGCCGTGTCAATCACTTCGGTGGCAATCCGAGTGAGATTCGAGCTGCGGATGTGAATCAACTCGACGTTTACCCCAGGCAGTGATGCCCCGTCGAGAATCGCTTGGGCCATGGCAGCCGTACTCTGCCACATGCTGTCGTAGATCACGAGCACCTTGGGCTTTGCCCGGCAGACACACCAGTTTTGATAGGCACTGATAATGTCCTGCACATAACGGCGCCAGATGATGCCGTGGCTGCAGGCGATAATGTCAATCGGAAGTTCGGCCGCTTTCTCCAGACAGGCTGCCACCTGCTTGCCAAACGGCATCACGATGTTGGCATAGTAGGCCTTGGCCTCCTCCATGGCCGTGCAGATGGGCACTTCGTCGTCGAACCGTTGGGAAGTGGCCCAATGCTGCCCGAAGGCGTCCATCGAGAAGAGGATCTTCTCCTCGGGCACGTAGGTGAACATCGACTCGGGCCAATGGACCATCGGCGTTTCGATGAACTGCAACGTCCGCCGGCCGATCGACACCTCGTCGCCCGTGCCCACCAGTTGGAACTTCCACCCGCGGGTGTCGTAGTACTGTGAAAGCGCCTTTTCACACTTCTTGTCGCACAACAACGTAGCGTTTGGCATTGCCTCGATCACTTGCGGCAGCGCCCCGCTATGATCCGGCTCGGCATGGTTGCAAACGATGTACTGCACGTCGGCCGGGTCCACCAGCGCCGCCACATGGCGCAGCAGGTGATCGCCGTAGGGGCCTTTGACGGCATCGATCAGCGTGGGTTTTTCGTCGCGAATCAAGTAGGCGTTGTACGTGGCCCCGCGCTCGGTATCGTAACTATGAAAATCTCGGACATTCCAGTCGACGTAGCCGACCCAATCGATGCCTTCGCGTAGTGTGGTGTTCATGGGGTCATCTTCTTCGTGGTATGATTTCTTTCCTGGTTCCCACGCTTCGCGTGGGAACCCAAGCTACGATGCTTCGCGTCGTAGAATCACGTAAGACGTTGCGCTACGGAAAGCTGCGATACGGCAAAACAGACACGACGCAAGGCGTCGACAGCGTGCGTTCCCACGCAAAGCGTGGGGACGAGAGTGTCATCTCTCGCCCCCCGTCTCTCGGCCTCTCGCCCCTCTCTACAACGTCTCCAACTGCGCCAGCGTCGCTTCCGGCGCGGCAAAGGGGCCTGGTCCACCGAGCAATCCTTCGATGATCAAGTCGACCGCTTGGTCCTCGTCCAAACCGCGACTCATCAGCGTTTCTAACTGCTTCGAGTCGACGCTGCCGATGGCCGCTTCGTGCGTGACGTGGGCTTTGGGATTGTTGACCTCGACAATCGGAATCGCTTTGGCGACCGCCTCGTCCTGGACGATCTCTTTGCAGTCGACATGCCCTCGGGCAAACGGGGCACTGGCGGTCAGCGTGTTGTAGATCGTCGCCTGCGCCCTGTTGCGCAAAGCGATGTGCGAGGTGAGCGCACCCCGGGCATACTCCCCGTTGAGGTGCCCCGACTCGTGAATCACAATCCGGTCGTCGGCGGCACCGCGGATTCGGGCGTTGACCTCGAACGTGCTATGGGCTTCGGCAAACACCTCCACGTCCATCTCGATTTCTCCGACCCGACCTTTGATCAACTCGAACTCGGTCTGGTATCGGGCGCCTTCGGCCACGTAAACTTTGGAATTGGGGACGACGACCACGCCGCCATCGACACCATGGACGTGCCGCTCGAAGTAGGCGTATTGCGAACCTTCGCCAATCTTCAGCACGGCGTCCATCTCGTGGCGGATCCGCCGAGCGTTGGGAAATGTACAGTGAGCGACGATAGCAGCGGAAGCCTCCGGCTGTACGTCGATTTCCAGGTCGATCTGTTGCAGACCGTCGGGCGGAATCATTCCGAAACACACCTGGATCGGTTTTTCGATCACGGCCCCTTCGATCACCACGATTTGGGCCTTGATGCCGTCGTCGTGCGGAGAAGCTTCCACCTTAAGCCCCGGCACCAGATGAAGCCCCAGCACGCGGTTGTGATGGATTTCGATCCGGGCTACGTCCGCCTGATCGCGCAGTTCATGGGGGCGACGACCGATCGATGCATACAGGGATTCAAGCAGACTGTTGTCCGACATCCAACTCCTCCACCAAGTCCTTCTCCGGACGGAAATCGTCACAGGTGATACATTTTTCTTCGAAATACCGCCCAATCCGGTCGACGGAACCCTTGTCGACAAGAGTTCCGTGACACAGCAGGAAAGCGTGTTCCGCTTGATTCAACACGGCCAGACTGTGGGTGATGGTAATAACGGTCGCCCGCCACTCGGTCAGCAGCTTCAGCGCCTCGAAGATTCGCTCCAAGGCCTCCACGTCGATACCGCTGTCGGGCTCATCCATCAACACCAGCTTCGGCCGCATCGCCAGAATACTGGCCAACTCAACCCGTTTCCGCTCGCCACCGGAAAGCGTCCGGTCGACGGCTCGATCGATGTATTTATCCGGCTCCAGCCCCACTTGGTCGAGCGCATCGCGCACCGCCCGGTCGGTCTTCTCCTTCGCTGCGGCCTGGATAAACGACCGCACGGAGAGTCCCTCGAACCGGGCCGGTTCCTGCCAGGCCAGCGTGATACCGCGGCGTGCCCGTTCGGCGACCGAGACGCCACGTAACGACTCGCCCTCGAAGAGCAACTCTCCTTGGAAATCCTGGTAGCCGCCGAGTCCCATGATGAGGCTGGCCATGGTCGACTTACCCGCCCCGTTCGGGCCGATCACGGCATGGACATGGCCCTCCCAGACGTCGAGCGACAGACCGTTGAGAATCGGCTTGCCTCCCAGTTGAAGCGAGATGTTTTTCAGTTGCAGAATCGACATCGTTGTCCGTGGGGTGAAAACTCGGAACAAGTGTTAGGTGCAGTTTCAGGGTTTGTGCGGTCTGCCGGTGCCGACAAATCGAAGCAGCGGGTGCCATGTCAAGCTTGAAATTACGAGTCGGGTGCCAGTCGCGGCTTGTCCGCCGCTGCTGAAGCAAGGGCAGGCAAGCTGCCCACGGCACCCAACTCGTCACTTGAAGATTGACAGAACCACTAGCACCTTGCGTCTGTTTCGTCCGCGATCACCTCGGCCCGATAACCCAAATCGGTTATCGCGGCCACGAGTTGTTCGTGATCAAGCTGATCGCCAACGACGATCGCCTGGCCCGTGCCGACCGAGACATCAACATGTTCGACACCGTCAACGGTGGCCAGCGTTCGCCGTACGGTTTCCGCACAATGGCCGCAGGTCATCCCTTGCACACGCAACCGGAGTTGCCGGTCGGTTGTCGTATCGTCCGACACAAGCCCTTCATTTTGCGCGCTAGGGCGTTGTTTTTCCAGCCGGTAGCCGACGATGAACGACACGGCAACCACCGCAAGCAGTGTTATGGCCCAAAGGTGGACAGTCCAATCGGGGGCCATCTCGTGATGATGCTGAGCCCCCGTCTTGGGCATGTAGTCACCCACAAAAGGCATCAGTCCATCGAGCGCCAGCCCACACACCAAAGCCCCGATGGCAACCGTCACTAGATAGAGCCCAGCGGTACGCCGCCCGAGGAGCTTCCAGATCGTCGTAATCGTGGCCGCATTGGTGGCCGGTCCCGCGATAAGAAAAGCCAAGGCCGCCCCGGGCGAGGCCCCTAGGTGCATAAAACCGGCCGCAATCGGCACGGAAGCCGTCGCACACACGTAGATCGGAATGCCCGCGATCATCATCACAACAATCGCCATCACGCCACCACCCAAGTAGGGCTTCAGGGCGTCGGCCGGCACCAAACTCGCAATCGCTCCAGCCACTACAGCCCCAACCAACAACGGTATACCGATGTCGCGGGGAAGAGTGACAAATCCGTAGCGCAACACGCGGGCGACAACATTCGACGATGGCTGGCCGCTGCAACACGATTCGGTACATACAGGCACGTTGGACTCTTGGTCGTTGGGCCCATTGCCCCGCTCACCGAAGGCCTGAACCAGGCCGCCGCCGATCAGCCCGGTGACCAAAGCCGCCACGGGACGAAACACGGCCATCACCGGCCCCAGCAGCGACCAGGTAACCAGGATGCTGTCGACACCGGTCTGCGGCGTCGACAGAAGAAAGGAACTGGTGGCCGCAGGGCTCGCTCCATGACGACGGATCGAAGCCGACACTGGGATTACCGAGCAAGAGCACAACGGCAAAGGAATGCCAAACAAGGTCGCTTTGAGCACCGGCATTAGTCCTCGGCCGCCCAAGTGTCGCTCGACCAAGGCCGGCGAAACACACACCGAGAGAATCCCGGCCATGAGAAACCCGAACAGCAAGTACGGGCTCATCTGGCCCAGCATAGACCAACTTTCGTAAACAACCTGAACGACTGTTTCCACTTCAACTGCACTCGTTTCCGCCTGCGACACCAACCGACGGCAAGGCCCCTTACCACTGCCTTCTCGACGTGAAATTCTACCTTATCCACCCAATCGAACCCAATCCACTTCCCACTCGATTCAATCCGCCAACTCCGGCAAATGCAAAAAACAGGGGCCGGCCGCCGCTCGGCGAGCGAGCAACGACCGGCCGCCACTGAACTACTATTGATTCCGAGGTTAATTGTGGAACATTTCGTTACGTTTTGTCCCCGCGAACCGGGCTCCCGTTGGTCGCCCTCGTTCCGCAAGCAATGCAGGCCCCGATAACCGCAAAGATCGTTAAGTTTTTGACAAAGATTAGCGACCAGCGGGAGCGGGTTCTTGCCTGGGTGTGACAGCACCGTTTATTGATTCCGAGGTTGATTGTGGAACACTTCGTTGCGTTCTGCTCCCGCAATCCGGGCTCCCGTTGGTCGCCCTCGTTCCACAAGCAATGCAGGATCCAATAGCTGGCGGCCCTGCCACCCTTCGAACCAACGAGTCGACATCCGAAGGGAAAAAGCCTCGCCACGCGCAGCCGGCATCGCGTCTCCCTTCCGGACATCAACCATTTTACGGCAAAGGATCCTGCCGTAGAGACCACTATGGCCGCCCCCCTTCTTACTTGTCGTGCGAAGAGAGATACTCAGCCACACCCGCTGACGTCGGCACCATGGCCTCATCGCCCTCGCGCCAGTTGGCCGGGCAAACCTCGCCGTGCTTTTCGGTAAACTGCAACGCGTCGAGCACGCGCAGGGCCTCGTCCACATTGCGCCCCAGCGGCAGGTCGTTGACCAAGGCATGCCGAACCACACCCTCCTTGTCAATCAGGAACAATCCCCGCAGGGCGACGCCGGCGTCTTCAAGCAACACGCCGTAGTCGCGGGCGATCTGCTTGTTTAAGTCGGCTACCAGCGGATAGCGGATCTGGCCGATACCGCCCTCGTCACGCGGCGTGTTTTTCCACGCATAGTGCGTGTATTGCGAGTCGACCGAGACGCCAATCACCTCGGCATTCTTCGCCTTGAACTTATCCAACGCCTTATCGAAAGCGATGATCTCCGACGGGCAGACGAAGGTGAAATCCAGTGGGTAAAAGAACAACACCACATGCTTGCCCCGGTACGACGAAAGTGTCAGATCTTCAAAACCGTTGTCGGCCGTCACGGCCTGGGCGGTGAAGTCCGGTGCTTGCTTAGTTACCAATGTCGACATACATCCGCTCCTTTGCATACTGAGAATACGAGACGATTCACGTTGTGTGCTTTATTTACCCACACGCCCCGAGCCAGAGCACTACGCTCCCGCACCGGAACTAGCCGCGGCAGCCGCCGGGGCTCGCTGGGCAAGCTGACCATCAATCATGTACAGCGCCACGCCGTTGTCGCCGACCAGCTTGAGCTGATCGAGAATCGTACGGACACTGCTCTCCTCTTCCACCTGCTCGTTGACAAACCACTGCAGAAACGACTCCGTCGCAGGATCGTTTTCCTGCCGAGCAACGGCCACCAGCTTGTTGATCCGGCCGGTAATCATCTGCTCGTGCTGATAAGACTCCTCAAAGGCATCCAACGCCGAGGTCCACTCGACCTTGGGCGCATCGATGGCCTTCAATGTCACACGTCCGTCGCGTTCACAAATGTAGTCAAAGAACTTCGTGGCATGCAGATTCTCTTCTTGGGTTTGAACTCGCATCCACTGAGCCATTCCCGACATTCCCTGCGACTCAAAATAAGCCGCCATCGAGAGATAAAGGTACGAAGAAAACACCTCTGCGTTGATCTGGTCGTTCAACGCGTCCTGCACCTTGGGGTTCAACATGGTCCTAATTCCTTGCTTTTCTATTCAATCGAGGGACACCCAGGCCGGTCCCAATGGCCGCTTATACGGGGCGACGACCACTAGGGTTCGTCGCCGCCGTCCGAGGCTTTACGATCGATCGATAAATCACCTGCCGATTTGCCGGACCGCGCTTCGCAACGCCCCTCGGCTTCTTCCTTGGCCGAAGGCAAGTTGTTTTCCGGTCCGTCTTTAGCCGACCGCCGCTTCATACACTCCGGGCAAACACCCCGCAGCTCCAAACGATGGTCGACAACCGTAAAGCCCCCCAAATGATCCTGGTTGAGGTAAGAGAGATCAAGGGGTGGGGCGTGGACGTCCGCGACCCGACCGCACTCCACACAACGCACGTGATCGTGCCGATGACAGTTGCCATCAAAACGGGCCTCATTGCCAACGCCCTGTAACTTACATACCACCCCCATCTCCGACATCAGCTCCAGGTTTCGATAAACGGTCCCCAGGCTCACCCGAGGAAGCCGGCGCCGGACAATCTCGTAGAGATCGGCCGCCGTAGGGTGCGAGGTGAGCTTCTGGAGTTCCTCCAGAATCACTTCCCGCTGTCGCGTTTGTCGTTGAAACCTATGCTGACTCATACTCCCTCTTTTGCTAACAGTAATTATTACTATTTATAAAGAAAAGTCAACCCCAGTTGCGAAAAAAACAGAAAAAAAGAAGCTCGCCAGTGCCTTACGGGACGGAGAGCCGACGCGTGCCACGAACAGCTTCCCGCCCTTGCCATCGGCAGTAGCGAGCAAACCGCCACTCGCGCCTTGTCAAAACGGAAAATGGCGGTGCCATACCCACTCAAGCGTGCGTGGGCATGCTCCCGGCAATTTCCAACATGCCCACGCAAGCACGTGGGCATGGCACCCGAGTTTTTTAGACTCGGCGAAGCACTAGCCCAGCTCGATCTTGCTGACCTTCACCTGAGTGTACATCTGGCGGTGCCCCGTCTTCCGACGAGAATTCTTGCGGCGCCGAAGCTTTTGAACGACGAGCTTCGGCCCCTGGGCAACCCCGAGCACTTCGGCAGTCACCGTGGCCGCTTCGAGCACTGGCTGGCCGACTTTCAGACCGTCGTCGTCACGGAAGGCCAGCACTTTGTCGAATTTCACCTCATCGCCGGCCGAGAGTTCGCGGTAATCGATCTCAACTTCTTGGCCTTCTTCTACTCTGAACTGGCGTCCGCCGTCCTCGATGATCGCGTACATGACTCGTCTCGACAGGTAATTAAGGTGTTTCAGAAATATGGCTTCATCCCCGCCGCCCTTACCCACAAACAGTGGGCATCCCCAGCAACGGGCTTTATACAGGCAATCTCAGAACATCGGCTCCGAGTTCGTGCATCCGCTCGACGAACGACCTCGCCACCGGTTGTGGCACCGCTTCTCCGATTCACAATTCGGCAGTTACGCCATTTGTCGGCATTTTCCGACCACCAGTTGACTTTCCCACACGGCATAGGCCCGCGCGGCATGGACAACCGTCACGGAAACCTATTAGTGTAGCGGAACATGGTGGAGCCGTTCAAGAGGGCCGATCGAGATATTGCGTTCACGGCCGCCGACCTCCACCCCTCTGTTGGCGAAGCCGTCGAGCGGCCGTGGAACGGCCAGTAGCTCAATCGTCGGGAAATCTCACCTCGTGCCCCTCGGCATCTCGGCACACGATGATCAGGTGCTCCGGCGGAACTCCCTTAGCTGCAACGATTTGCACTGAAATCCCCCCCTCGGACTCCAGCTCGGCAATACGCCGCCGCTTGAGGTTATTGAGGTAATCGGCCACCTCCGGATCGACAGTCACCTTGACCGTGGCGATTTGCTCGCGCTGGCTGGCCAGGATCAACAACCGCATCACCTCGATGGCCATGCTCTCGTCGGTCTTGACCACACCCGTTCCGCGGCAGCAGGGACAGTCGGCGAAAACACTGCGTTTCAGGCTGGGGCGGATGCGCTGGCGAGTCATCTCGACGAGGCCGAACGGACTGGTGCGGAGGATCTTCGTACGCGCCCGATCGCGCCGAACCGAATCCCGCAAAGCCCGCTCTACACCGCGGCGGTGTTTCTCTTTGCGCATGTCGATGAAGTCGTTGACGATCACCCCACCCAGGTCGCGGAGGCGAATTTGCCGGGCGATCTCTCGGGCCGCCAAGAGATTCATCTGGTAGGCCGTTTCCTCGGCCGAATCGTCAGTCCGGAAGCTTCCGCTGTTCACGTCGACGGCCACCAGGGCTTCGGTCTGGTCGATAACGATCGACCCGCCCGCCTTCAATGGCACCTCGCGTTGATACATCTTGGCGATTTCGTCGTCCAGGCGGTACTTGTAGAAGAGGGGTTCCTTGCCCTCGTACAGCTGCAACCGGTTGACGTGGCGTGGCATGACGAGCTGAAGAAATTCCTTCGCCCGTTCATAGGCTTCCGGCTCATCGATGTAGATCGTGTCGACCTCCGCGGTGAAAATATCGCGGATGGTACGAATGATCATGTCGCTTTCTTCGTAGATGTCGACGGGGCCGGGCATCTTTTTGATCCGCCGCACGATCACCTTCCAGAGCCGCAACAGGTAGGCCATGTCGCGCGAAAGTTCTCGCTTAGTCCGATCGGACCCGGCGGTGCGCACGATAAAGCCGACTCCCTTGGGCGGATTCAGCTCGACCATCACCGAGCGCAAGCGGCGGCGAACGTCTTCATCTTCGATTTTGCGGGAAACGCCGATGCGTCCCAGGGCCGGCATCAACACCAGGTAACGACCCGGAATGCTGATGTAGGTCGACAGGGTCGGTCCCTTGGTACCGATTCCCTCTTTGATTACCTGAACCAGGACTTCGTCGCCGCGGCGAAGGATGTCTTGGATGGGCGGTTTGAATCGAGGCCGCCCACCGGTGCGAAAGTTTCGCGGCCGGCCGCCGCCGTCCTCATCGTCTTCGTCCGAGGCATTGCGTCGCCCCCCACTACGCGACGAGCTACCACCCTCGGGATCGTAGCCGCCCTGGCGGAAGTATTGCGGTTCGACATCGCTGATGTGCAGGAAGCCGTTTCGGCCGACGCCGAAATCGACGAAGGCCGCCTGGATACTTGGCTCCAGGTTAACGACCACTCCCTTGTAGATATTGCCGACGTAACTATCTTGGCCGGCACGTTCGATGTAGAGTTCTTCGAGGACTCCATCCTCAACGATCGCAATCCGGCATTCTTCCGGCTGCGATACGTTGATCAGCATTTCCTGTTTCATGATGGTGCTTTCTTGTCCGGCATTCCCGACAAGCAAGCATTCGATAACGCCTCGCACGACTGCAAGGGGTTTTTACACCGCAAGCTCTACGTTCGTTCGAACCAAGTGCACTCCTTCATTCTCCAGATCGGCCAGATTCAAGGCGGCCAACACATCGCGCGGTCCGGCGCCGGGCTGATCGGTCCGAAGGCACATCGAAAGGACTCCGTCGCAAAAGGCCAGCGACTGGATCGCTGGGCGCGGATCGACCTTCTTCTGCCCTCGGGATCGGATCACCGGCCAGGTAGACGCCGCCAAGAGGTTCTGGATCTGCTCCGGCAACCCTGCGTGATGCGCGGGGGGCACCGGAATCTGATAAGTAGTGCAACACACTTTGGCTTTCTTTGTGCCGGCGGGGAGCATGTCGACCGAACAGATCGTCATCCCCGGCGGCACGTGCGGTGCAAGCCGACCGAACACCTCATCGCCGGACAGCGATTCAGTCAGTTCGAGCTCCATCACTTCGTCAAGAGCTTCAATACCAACTGCCAAGGCCAGAGGGAACGTCATGCGCGGTTTCGGATGGAACCCTTCACTAAAACTCAAGGGCAATCCTGCGCGACGAAATAACCGTTCCATCGACCGCATCAGGTCTCGGTGTCCAACCAGACGTAGTTCGGCCTGCTTACTAAATCGAATGCGTACTCGTTGTCGAACCATGGGTTCGAGTCTCTTCGTCCGCTGCCGTGGCGGACGCAGATCGGTTGACTCCACAATGACCGGTCGGGGCGAGATCACCACCAGACCACCACAAGGCAATCCAGCATATTCACGCGCCCCCTACGGTCTGAAAACATTAACTCACACTGATTTCATGGCGTTGCTTCCGGCAGCAACGATACCTTTGTTTGTCGATAACTCGCGGGAAATCTCCCACGGCCTGCGGCCATGGCGAAAAACCCTTGGGCGAGGCCCCTGAAAGATAGGGATCCTCAAACTGTGCGTTACGCTCCCCGTCACCGGTTTCTCAGCACTGTTGTACACGTTATTGTTGTACACGTTGTTGTTGTACACGTTACGCGACGTTGGTTTCCTCGCCCTCGAATGTCTGCTCTGCTTCACCCAATCCCCAAGACGACACGTCGTCTCGTAATCCAATAATCTGTTTGTTTCTTATTGATGTTTGCATATTCATTGAACGGTTGACCATGGCCATAAGCCTTGAAACCGGGCGCCCGATGGTCGCGCTGCCGTTCATTCAATATGCAAAGCTCAATAACACTCGCCGGCCGGGCCCTTGCACCCAGCCAAAGGCCGTCGCCGACTCTCCTCCGCCCCTTCTCAAAAAACGAGCTCTTCCGGTAACTCTTCATCGGCCAACGCCGACCATTTCTTGTCCGCGACAGCAGAACCCCTCGCTTAGTGGACCTGCCACCCCGAACACACGACGTTCGCGACCCAGCAAGCCCCCCAACTGCACGAGCAAATCTGCCGGCGAATCTTCGTCCGCGGCGAGAGGAGTCGTCCGCCGAACGACCGTTGTCCGGCCGCCCACGGTTGTTACTCTCCCAGCCCGGGGACGCGTTTCTTGAGTTCCTCCTTCAGGTAACGTTTGATATCGCGAGCGTTCTCCATCGTCATGGCCCGACTGGCCACGGCCTCGCATTGTTCCACCGTCACGTTACGACACACGTTCTTGATTTCCGGAATGGCACTAGGTGTAACGCTGAATCGGCGCAACCCCATTCCCACCAACAACATCGTATAGGTAGTGCTACCACTCATCTGGCCGCAGAGATTGATTGGCATCTGCTTGCGGTTGGCTATATCGATGGCCATTGCGATCAGTTTCAGCACCGCCGGATCGGCCGCGTTATAGAGCCCCACAACATCTTTGTTGCTCCGGTCGACGGCCAGGGTGTATTGAATTAGGTCGTTGGTACCGATACTCAGGAAGTCGACCTCTTCGACGAAGCGATCGAGCATCATCACCGCCGCCGGTACCTCGACCATCATGCCGATTTTCATCTCGCGGTCGAAGGGGATGCTGTGTTCGTCGAGGTCCTCCATCACGTCGGCCAGGACCATTTTGGCTTGGCGGAGTTCGAGCAGCGTGGAAACCAGCGGGAACATCACCTGGACCTTCCCGATCGCGCTGGCCCGCAACACGGCCCGAAGCTGCGTGCGGAACATGGGCAGGTTTCGCAGTGCGAGCCGAATGCTCCGCAGCCCGAGGAACGGATTACGTTCGTCTTCGGGCGTGGGCAGGTGGGGCACCTTGTCGGCCCCCAGGTCGAACGTACGAATGGTCACCGACCGCTCGCTCATCGCCTTAACGACCTGGCTGTAGGCCTGGAAGTGGACATCTTCGTCCGGCTCCGACTCGCTACCCAAGTACAGAAATTCGGTGCGGTACAGCCCCACGCCATCGGCCCCACGGTCGATACAGTGGTCGACCTCGTAGGGAAATTCGATATTGCCGAACAACTCGATCCGCTGCCCATCCGAGGTAACACACGGTAGGTCGCGCAACGACTCCAACCGCACGGCCAGGCTGCGGATCTCTTCGACCTCGTGCCGGTAGCGGGCCAGGGTCTCTTCGTCGGGCTGGAGGATGACCAACCCTTTGTCGCCGTCGATCACCACCTGGTCGCCGCCGGAAACGTCGGTCAGAAAAGGACCAGTGCCGACCACGGCCGGAATTTCCAACGCCTCGGCCACGATGGCCGTATGGCTGCCCGGGCCGCCGATCTCGGTGACAAACCCTTTCACGTAGCGGCGGTCCAGGTTGGCCGTTTCGCTGGGCGTGAGGTTATGGGCCAATACGAGCACAGGCGAACTGAGATGAGAAATTCCCTCGCGGCGACGGCCCAACAGGTGGCGCAGCAGCCGCTTTTCGATGTCGAAGATGTCGTTGACCCGCTCGGCCAGATAGGCACTTTCCAGCCGTTGAAACACCTGGGCATAGCGGCGCAGAGTTCGGCTGACGGCATACTCGGGCGAGTAGTGCCGCTGACGGATCATTTCCTCCAGTTCGCTTCGCAGGCGCGAGTCCTGAAGCATCTGCAGGTGGGCCTCGAAGATCGCTCCATATTTTTCTCCCAATTCCAGGGAAACGGCTTCCCGGTTATGGATGATCTCCTGACCCGCGGCGTCGATCGCTTTGCCGAGCCGCGTTAGCTCCTCCTCGACCGCATCGCGCGTAACGAAACGCCGGGGGATTCGAAATCCCTCGTTGTCCATCACCAGCGCTTCGCCGATGACTACGCCCGGCGAAACGGCGATTCCTTGGAGTTTCTGCATGCGAATCCTTCACCATACGACAGCCGACCGTTTCCCCGGAAACGAAAAGCCGAGGAATCGATAACGCCCACTGTCGCGGCTACTATGAAATGTACGGGTTCGTTCGTGTGGAGATTAGCTGTCTCGGTCGCGATCCACATTTTCTTGCCGGGAGCCGACCGGCTCCTGCCACGCCTGACCTACTCGGCTAATCTCACCCTCACTCGTGTTCTGTTTCTGCCTGCGATTCACCGAAATTTTCGGTGAACAACTGCACCAAGGCCTGAAGTGCCGCCTCGGCATCGTTACCGCTCGCTTCAAGAAAAAGCTCTTCCCCGTGCCCGGCTCCGAGCGAAAGCACCTGAAGTACGTCGGTACTGTCAACCGACTCACGATCCTTGCGGAGCAATACCTGAGCGTCGTAGCCGCGAATCAACTCGGCAATCAACGTAGCCGCCCGCGCATGAATCCCTGCGCGATTCGTAACGGCAATGGTTTGAGTGAGTTTGCTTTCGGACATCGGCGACACTAGATAGACACGCAGATAGGATTTACATTTCCACCGCTCGGGCTCGCCCACGCATGAGCATGATTCTCTAGCCAACAAGTTTCGTTGCCAGCAAGGTTAATTTAGGCAGCAGGGTTTTCCAACTATGTCCTGCAACTTTCCCGCGAGGCGAATCGCCGGCCAGCCACAGCAGCGCCCCAAGAGGCGCCAACCCACGAAAACCCCTGACGCCCGCGTCTCGGAAGAGGGGGGTGACTTCGCTCCGCGAATCCTTGGCCAGCACGGCAACAACCAACCCATGCATTAGCGCAGCAACGGCTGCGGCCGAAACCAAAGCCAAGCGGAGCAAAACCCTTCAACCTACGACGCGAACTGATTATTATCAGCTTCGTCCAAAAGTTGCTGAATATCTCCCGCCGTCTTGGCCTGTTTTAGGAAACGGCAGAACGTGTCATCGCGGAGCTGGCGAGAAATGTTTTCCAGCGCCCGCAGGTGATCTCCCGGTCGGTCGGGTGGTGAAATCAAGAGGAAGAACAGTTGGACGATTTCGCCGTCGAGGCTGGCGAAATCCACCCCCTCGCCGCTAATGGCCACCGTTCCCACCAGTCGATCCACGCTGGGATGCTTGGTGTGGGGCACGGCCACTCCGCGGCCGATACCCGTGCTACCTAGCTCTTCGCGTTTGAGGATCGCCTTGACGATACCCTCATACTCGTCGGCCTCGATCTTCCCAGCATCAAGCAACGACTGAACCATCTCACGGATGGCTCCTTCTTTGTCGAAGGCCTTTAACTCGGCGCGAATTGCATCGCTGCACACAAAGTCGGCAAACTTCATGCAGGCATTCTCCCTTCTTTCTCAACCTTTGTCGTAAACCGAAAGGTCCCTAACAAGGACCTCGGGCAATCGCCCGGTTCGACCAAGGGTTCCTCTTATTTCGTTGGTTTCTTTACTTCCAAACCACCGCCGCGGAAAGACCGCCGACAAATGTCGACACGACACATATCAACATGCATCGTTCGCGACCGACCCTTAAAGGATGCGTGATTTCCATTGAACGGTTGACCACGAACAAGTGCCTCAAAACGAGGCTCCCGTCGGTCGCCCTCCGTTCATTCAGTCTATCAAAGCAACAAGGGCCGTATGCCGCGTCTTTCACCGTGCTGTGGGAAGTCTCAGCTGTAATCTGCGGTCAGGACTCCAACTCTGCCTCCGACGATGCCGCTTGCTGCCGCATCCCCGTGGCGCGATGCCGGTCCTGCACCTTCTCTTTGTACTTACGCAGTTGTTGCTCCATCTTGTCGATGAGCTTGTCGACCGCGGCCATGAGTTCCTCAGCCTGACAGGTCGCACAAAAATCGTGCTTGTGCTCTGCTGAGACCTTGAGGTCGACAACCGGATTATCTCGATGCTCCAGGTTAATGGTCAGCTCAATCGTGGAGAGACGATCAAAGAATCGCGAAAGTTTCTCCAGCTTCTGACGGACCTTCTCTTGAGTCTGTTCGCTGACGCGACCATGCCGGGTCGAAATGTTGATTTGCACCGAGTCCACTCCTTGCTTCGAACTCCCAATGGAGATCCCGGGCGATCGCCTTCCATCGACGATCAAACCCACCATTCTAGCGACATTGGCGGCGATGCACAACGCAAGGCGTTCAATGCCAGACGGAAGGCCTTCCTGCCCACCTATCTCAGTCTAGCTTGTGCGCGAGGGCGTGTAAGGGGGCAAACCAGCCCCCCCGAACATCAAAGCCCCGTACCACACCCGATGACCACCCGCCATCAGCCGTGGTATCCCTACGACCACCCCCCACTCGCATCCTACGGCCTAACCATCCTGCCGCGCACCAGACCGCAAACGGGTTGCTCGCCTCAACACGCGTACGTAGCGGCGGTTGCGAAGAATGACAAGCATTCCCACTCCACGTTAGCTCCCAACGAATTAAGATTCTCACTATCGGCCGGCCGGCGCCAAACCGCAATTTCACAGCCAACCGGCAACCCAGCACCAGCGCGAGGCAAATCTCACTATTTTTTTCGCACACCCCGGGCGGTAGGAACTTACGCGATTAGCTCGCTGCTATAGGCCCCTACATCGTCGTTGCCGAGCGAGCAGTAGGACCGTGGCGGCAAGAAGCGAGAACATCGAGACATCTGGGCCCAAGAAAACGCGCAGGGGCCTCGGGTGAAATCCACCCAAGGCCCCTGCAATTGTCCATGCCTCGACAAGTATCAGAGCGGCGATTCCAGTTCCGGAGCCGACGGCTCCTCGGGAAGCTTGTGAACTCCTGGCGGTTTCGCCCAAATTTCGCCCGACCCTACGCGATCCTTCCATTTCTGCACAGGCTGCTTCCTCTTCGCGGCGGTGAACTCCGGCCGGTAGAACAGCCCAAGCCCTGTGATGTCCTTGAGATTCCAGAAGCTCAACACCCTCAAGGCCAAATTGTCGCTGTCGAGATACCCCACCAGGTCGCCGGCATCGCCCGCCTTCAGGCCATCTTGGGTGTACCCCCACAACATGCGATACAACTCGGGCGCCGTCTGGCCGTATTGCTTCTCCAGAGCAGTTCGCACGGCCGCCGCCGATTTCGGATCTCGGGCGATTCCGGCCCGAAGTTGCTCGATGTAGTCGGGCCAATCGAGTTTTCGGGAGGCATCGTTGAGCACAACAACCATCGGGCTGAAATAGTCGACCTCGGCCAAACAACGCTGCGCCAGCCATCGCACCTCTTCCTTGCGGTGGTCGGCCAGTTCACGAAGGCTCAAGTTAACCGAACGATCGACCGGTAAGGCCTGCTCGATTACCGGCGCCGCCCGACGATCCAGTAGACTGACCGTTTCCGACACATCGGCCGTAATCCAAGCCGGAAGTGTCTCGACCGCGACGGCCTCGCCGAGCGGCTGCTCGTCGAGCACCAACCGCTGCTGCGGCTCGATCCGCACGGTTTTTACCTGGCCGCCGATCTGTTCGGTCCAGACGAGTCCCCCGCTTCGCGCGTACAACTCGGCCACGATCAACGCCGGCTCTTCTTCCGGATTCGTACCCGGCAGATGAACCGGCACCACGTCGACCGCCATGATCGATTCCGCGTCGGCGAATGCCAACACGCCCTGGTGCCCACCGATAACCAGCCGCACCTGTTTGCCGGCTTCAGCCAAAGGCATTAGGAACACACGACCGCAAAAGACTTTGATCCCCGACGGGACTTCCGCCTCGGCGGGCAGCAATTCGAGCTTGGCCCCGCCCAACATTTGCATATTCACACCACTGCTGAGCGAGACCTCTGGATGAAAGGTCGGCAACGCCAACAGGGCACCGTTGGGATAAAGGATGCCCTTGGTGGCCACGCGTTGCCACACGCCCGCCATGGTGTCGAAGCTCAAAAGCACTTGGCCCTCGGTCATGAGACGTCCCATGCGGACCGGGGGCACCGGCGGCTGCTTGCCCGGCACGGCGGGCTCCGTACCGGCCACCCCCTCCGGCTCCGGCTCGCCCGGCTCTGTCGCGGGTTCGACGAGGCTCGGCTCGGTCGGCATTTCGCCCGGCACCACCGATGGTGGCAGCGGCTCAGCCCCCGGGGTCTTCGGCACTGGTGGATTCACTGCAACATCCTGCGGCATGGGCGCCACTGGAGGTTCTGTCCCGGGCGGCAACGGCTCGGCAACCGCCGGCTCAGCAGCCACCGGTTCAACGGGCGGCTGAACGACCTCCGGCTGTTTCAACGAGGTACCGTCGTCGGGCGTTTTCACGGTTGGCGCGGTCGATGCAACGTCGGTCGCTTTGCCTGGTTCGACCGCCGCCCCCTGCTCGGCGCCCGGCAAATCGGTCGGCGACGCCACGGCCGGTGGTACGGCCGCCGGCGGTAGATCGGGGATCCGGGGAGCCAAGGGCGAACCCGGCGCCTGGTCCTTTTCGGTGGCAGCCACTTCCGCCCCACTTGGCCCAACACCCAACAGATTTCCGAGCGGGGTCCCGGGGTTAAACTGCCCGAGGGCAATCAACACAACCATAGCCAGACAGGCCACCAACACCATAGCACCCACCCGAGCCGGCCAACGCCGACGCTTATCCGGCTCACGCAGGTAATCGGGAACCGTAGGCTTGTCGCGTCGCTTGTGCGCGGCCGAGACCGTGGGTTTCGTTTCGGCCACGGTGGCCGTCGCTGCCGGCTGCTCGGCCGCCGCGGGGGTTTCGTCGTCGATCGCTTCCATCCGCCGGGCAACTTCGGGGATACCGTACATCCGCTGCCGGGCACCGGGGTCGATTTCGGCCGCCTCGCCCAAGACCAGCGTCAGCACCTGATGACAAGAAGCCACCTCGGCAAGGTGGACATCGGAATCGAGGCACACCTTCTCGAAGTCGGCCACCCGATCGTCGTGAAGCGTGTTGTCGAGATATTCGGCCACCGTGTTAGAGTCGATCCCAGGACCACGTTCCGCCACCCCGGGAGCAGCCAAGCGCAGACGCCGCATCACGTCTCGGATGCGGTGCATTAGTCCGGTGGCAAACTCGCTGTCTTTGATTTTCCGACCGATATCGTCGGCATCGTCTGGCTCGAGGATGCCATCCATATAGGCCAGCATCGTTCGAAGGGTTAGTCGCATGGCAAGAACACTCCTACTGGGGGAGAAACCAACGCAGCCTGTCTGCTAGGGTCCACATTGGTATTAGTGCCGAGCCACACAAGAATCCGTGCAAGAATCCGGCGAAAATGGCAAATCACAAGAAATGACGATTAGCCCCCCTATTCAGGGCTAGATTGCGGCCAAGGCTGGGAGAAGAACAGGCCCATTTGATTGTGTACCGCCTAGAAGAAGTTGGTCGGTTCGATAAATGCACTCGCGACCAACGGAAGCGGCTTCTCGCCTGGGTGCGGCAGGCACCAATCTGGCAGGTGGCCCTACCACCCCGTTTCAGGCGGTGCCTACGACCGGCGATTTTCGGACGTTCGCCGAAGAACAAAACATGAGGGCGGCCACGGAGATCAACAACTGGAGCGAGCCGACAACGAGCGGATGCAGAGCAGGTCGCGACAACGGCTCGTGGGGTTCCCACCATTCGCAACGTTCCCAGCCGCTGCGGGTGCGCCGCCACGTTGAGCCGACGGTTTGCGGACAAGACCATGACAAGCTCTCGTCAGAAAGGTGGTCGACAGAGACAATGTTGTCGCCGACAACGCTGGCAGAATCCCACATCATGGTACGCGATGCGGCAACTGAACGACCGGCTTCCGAATTGGACAACGGCACATTGGCAGCGAGCCACCCCAATACCAACAACCCAGAAACTAAACCGCCAATCCGACGCATCGTTCTGTCTCCCCAGGCAGCCGTATCAAAGGCGCGAGAACCCGCGCGAAGAACGAGCCGATGGGAAGAACTCCTTGCAACTGCCGCACCGATCGTGGCAACGACGTGTACCGAGTGAGCTCAACGTGCCGGGGGAAAACAGGTTGCGACAATTCGGCCCGAAGAGCACTTACAGCCGTGGTGGCGAAAACGCAACGCACCGGGCGAAGTGGCGTTGCCCGAAAGCCACATCGTCGCGTTGCCGCAACAATCGGAAAGCGCACGAAAAACCGTTGCGACCCGTCGCGAGCATCCGCTAAGGAGAGTGGCCGCCATGGCCGTTTTGACCGGTCGAGGGCAAACGGCCGAGATGGCTTGAGTTTGCTCACACGACACTTATGGCGTACGTTTTCTTGCGAACCTAGTGGGCAACCCGTCTTTTCGGCTAGTGTGCCGGAGGTGCTGCACTACGTTTTCGAATCAGGGGTGAAGAGAAAACTATGGGCCGGAAAACACAACAACCTGTCAACTTAAAAACTCTATTGGCGAAAGCAGAGCTTCCCGCTTTGCCGCAGAGCGCGATTCGTGTACTGGAACTCTCGCAAGATCCGACGAAGGGGCCGGACGACTACGCTCTGCCGATCGAATCCGATCCGGGCGTTGCCGGTCAAGTCTTGCGATTCGTCAATTCGTCGTACTTCGGGTTTTCGCACGAGATTTCCACCGTGAAGTCGGCAGTCACGCTGGTCGGCACGCGGACGATCAAGAACTTCGTGCTTTGGAGTGCGGTCTTCGACTTGATGCCGAACCCCAAATGCGGTCCCTTCGAGTTGAAGCACCTTTGGCAAGACTCGCTACGTCGGGCCCTGTTTGCCCGGCATCTTGCCCGGCATCTGGAAATCATCGATCCCGAAGAACCGTTTGCCGCGGCGTTGCTGCAAGACATGGCCGTTCCCATGCTGGCCAAGCAAGCGCCCGAGTTGTACACCAAACTGCTGATTGCCCGAGAAGGCGGCCGCAACCGGCTTTCCGCCTTAGAGCAAAAGGTCTTGGGTTGGACCCACGCCGAAGCGGCAAGTCTGATGGCCGAACACTGGAATCTACCCGACACGTTTGGCGCGTTGATCTGCGAACATCACAAGATCGATCACTGGGCCACCCAGATCGACAGTGCCCCAGCACATTTTGCCGTGGCGTTGTCGACCTTGCTGCCGAGCACGGTCGACCAGGGCTGGCCTGAATGTAAGCAATACGAAACGTATTGTGCCAAGGTAGCCAAACGAAGTTCCTCGCCGGCCAAGTTGCTCGAGGAGGTCGACGTGGAGTTCGCCGAATTTGCGCCCTTGCTCAACCTGACCGCGCCGAGCCGCTCCCTGGCCGAACGGTATACTGCCGCGACGGCCGCCTCCGCATAACCCACGTGACACACACGCGTGCCACGAGCGCTCCTCGAAAAAACACCGTACCGCAACGCCGATCCGTCGCATGGCAAGATGTTGTTGCCAGCCGGGCAACGAAAACCTGCCGGTTGCGTCCCCCTTCTCGAAGGAAAGGAACCCTCTTTCTACTGGCCGACGCAGGGGGCCCGTTCAGCGCGTGGGCTCGATCATGCCAAGTCGGAACCCAACTTTGCGCAACGCAACACGGTACGACAAACGCGTTTGAACCTTCCGTTAAACGCCGTACTAATCCGAGGCGGGGACCTGTGCTAATCCGGATCGGGGATAATGTCCATCGCTTAAGAAAACGCTGCGATTTTCCGTTATCCCTTATAAATCCAGCATTTAGAAGCCCCGACCAATTATGCTCTTTGGGCTCTTGCCAGCCCACGTTACAATCACATTGGAGACACCAACCTCGAGTTGTCGCCACTAGTTTACGCATTTCATTTGGTGGAAAGGGGTAGGCACGGTGGGCCGGTAAAGGTTCCCCAGGTCCACGTTGCCCCATGTCTTTCGCCGATTTCAGGGGAGCCTGAGGCAAGACCGGTGTGGCCCTAGTCTGCCTCGGAACCAGCAATTCGCTTGGACGCACTCGCAAGTAGGAGCTGGAACCACTTGGAAAAATCGTCGTCCCGCTTTGGGAGTAGCTGGGCATGAAAACGGACTGGAAAAACGAACGTTCGCGGCGGTTGAAGATTCAGCGCGAGACCGAAGGTTATCTCGAACTGGGACTGCCCCGGCGGGCACTCGATGCGCTAGCCCGATTGGGAGATCCCACTCGCTTCGATGTCCACGCTCTCTATCTCTGGGGCGAAGCGCTACGTCAACAGAATCGCTTCCACGAAGCGGTGATGCCTCTGCTGCAAGCGGCCGATGCCGATCCCGATAATATCCAGGTCTTCTGCGCACTGGGTTGGTGTTACAAGCGGACCGGCCAGCTCGATCGTGCCATTAGTTCGCTGGAGCGGGCGTTGATCGCCTGCCCCACCGAACCGCTGCTGCACTACAATCTGGCCTGCTACTGGAGCTTGGCGGGCAACCGGCGCCGGGCAGTCGAATACCTGGCACAAGCCCTGGAAATCGACCCCGATTATCGCCACATGGTCGACGACGAGCCGGACTTCGACCCGGTCCGTAACGACCCGCTCTTCCAAGCCCTGCGTCACGGACTCCACCGGCATCAGGGCAAGCACCAGCCCGACAATTTCTCGCGCTGAGACGGTGCCGACCGGGCGAAGCCGCAAACGGCTCTGCCTTGCGCCCAACTCCTATCGCTCAACGCAAAAAGGGCAGTCCCGGCCACCCAGGACTGCCCTGTCGCTCGACGATCCTCGGCCACAAGGGCCGAGGACGCCCCATTTCCAATCTCGTTAGTGCTTGCTTTCGAGAAAGTTCAGAGTCTCAAACTGCATCTATTCCACACGTGCGTGCTCGTCAGCGACCAACACAAGTGGGCCGCTCACAAGTCGGCGTCTCCTATTCTGTTACGGTCGTACCGTGTTAGAAGTTGTAGCTCAGGCCAAAGGTCGCTCCGTGGAGGATCAACTCGCCGTTCTTGTCGATATCGCGGATTTCCGGAATGTCGACGATATAGGGCGGGATTTGGTTGTCCGACAACCCAATACCCGTGGCGACGATCACCCGATAACCGAGATGGGCCGACCACCGCGGAGAAATCTGCCACTGCAACCCCAAGTCGACTTCGGTGAGGAACGAAATGGCGTTGGCGCTGGATTCCACCGGGTAGCTGCCGGTTACGCCGCTAGCAGCCGTGGGCGTCGCCTCTGTTCCGTCGCCCAGGTAGGCGTTGAAACGATGACGCATGTGGTTAGTGTAGATACCGAACTTCGGCCCCACATAAAGGCTCCAGGAGGGAGCGATGCGGTAGTGGGCGTCGAAACCCGCCTGCAATCCGATCAGGTTATTCGTCACCTGATCGTTGAGCGCTGCCCACTCATCCGGATTCGCCCAGGAACCACCACCTCGCAACGAGGTGAACATCAGGTTCTCTTCGAAGCGGAAGAAGCGAGCTCCCAAAGACCAGCTCATGTCCCACGCGGAATAACCATTGGACGCGAACGGATACGTCACGAAATCGAGTTCCACATTCTCGAACTCATTGCGGCGTGAGAGCCGGTGTTCGTCGGCACCGTCAAACCAGTTTGTGGCGGGATTGCCCACGCCGAACTCGATTCCGCTGACCGTCAATGGCGTGCTTAAATTCGCGGCTCCTGTGATGCTTGCATGGCCGGTAAACGCCTCAGTGGCCCAATATGTGGCTTCCAACGCCCAAGTACCACAGCAGAAGCGGCGTCCGAAGCGGATTTCGCCCCCCCACTGCCATTTCATGTCGATATCTTGGGTGTTCATCAACTGGTTTTCTTGGGCAAGCGTTCGGTGAGTCACCCAAACGCGGTTCGCCTTATTACGGCTGAGCATCAATGCCGAGACTTGCCCATACCAAGGGCAACATTCGGTCGTACAGCACTCGTCGTAGCAGTAGTTGTCGGCGTTGCAGGCAGCGTCTTCGAACGCCTCGATGCTCGACGAATAACATCCACCGCAACCGGCCGACGGCGCACTACTTGTCACCGGGTCGTTGAGCATTTGCTCGACCAGACTCGGAGCGGCAGCCGGACTAGCCGGCCGCGCCGGGGCAACGTCCAGTCGTTGCGGCGTGGGCACCAAGGCCGGTGCATCCGACGGCGAAGGACTCGCCGCTTCGGTAGGCGTCTTGGGTGCCGGGGGAACAGGCGGCGCGGGTGGCGCCGGCGGTGTGGGCGCACCGTAGCGCCCGGTAACAGGTGCGGCAATCATCGGCCCAGGCTGAATTGCCGAGCAGTTGATCGCCGGCTGCGTGCTGGGGTACATCCCCGGCACAACGCCAACAGCCGGCTGCACCGGCGGAAGGCTAACCAGTTCGGGCGAGCCGTATAACCCGTACTGGCCCCAGGCGGTCGCGGCACCGATAAGCACCACGAACCCGGGCAGTATGGTTCGCAACCTTTTCATTCTGCGGACTCCTTTCGATTGAGTTTGACCAATGCCATTTGCTCGCAGAAGTCATCGTCGTCCGCAGTGGCGGGGATTCGCACAATTCGCCCCACCTTGAGCCGATTCCCTGGACCTCCCATGCGGCAATCGTCGCTACCGGCGCCACCGCGCAAAGGGTATATCAGACCGCAGCGATACAGTTCCGAACAACCGGAACAAGCCTCACGCACAACCGCAAAAACCGCTACGAGAAGGTCAAAGATGGCCGGTTGTCGGCAGCGAATCAGTCGTTTTCGATCTGCCGGAGGAGACGTTTGCACCTCCCCCGTTTACGACCGAAAAGGCTACTAGAATGGTGCGAGAATGCGGCGGCCACGGCCGTAGAGTTTACCGAAACAAAACGAACCGCACGGCCCGTGCAACAACCGCGAAGACGCATTTCGAGCGCGTTTCACGATTGCGTGGCGTCTTGGGTACCATGCCTACGCAAAGTCAAGGTGGTCGGCCCCCTACGCTACCAACTTCCAAGATCGTTAACTTTTTGACAAAAATTAGCGACCAACGGAAGCGGGTTCTTAGTGCGGGTGCGGTAGCGCCATTTGGTTGGCGGCCCTGCCGCCCTACGCCGTCGCCGTCTCGACCCGTTCGCCGCGGACCTCGCCGGCCAGCAGCCGGTAGTCTTCGGCACCGTTCGAGGTGGGAGCGTATTGGAAGATCGGTTGGCCAAAGCTGGGCGCCTCGGCCAGGCGTACATTGCGACGGATCGCCGTGTGGAAAATCTCGGCCTGTGCCCAAGGCGTTGTCCGTTGTTTCGCGGCGGCGAAAAAGTCGGCAACGTCCTGGCTCACTTCCGCGGCCAGTCGGGTGTTGGCATCGTACATGCAAAGCACCACGCCGCTGAGCCGCAGCCGGTCGTTGAGCCGCAGCGCCACGAGTTCGATCGTCTCGAGCAGCTTGCTCAGCCCGTGCAAGGCAAGAAAGTGCGGCTGCAACGGAATGAATACCTCTTCCACGGCAGCCAGGGCGTTTAGGGTGAGGATACCCAGCGACGGCGGGCAGTCGATCAACAAGTAGTCGAACTGCTCGGTATCTTCGCGCAGCTTGTCGCGGAGGATGATTTCGCGCCCCACCACGCCGGAAAGCTCGATCTCGGCCGCCGCCAGGTCGAGCGTGGAGCCTACGACCCAAAGGTTCTCGCTCACCTGTTGGCGCACGTCGGCCAATGAGGCACGATTGGAGAGGACGTCGTAGATCGACGGTTGCTCGGGCAGTGGTTCCAGCCCGACATGCAACGTCGCGTGTGCCTGGGGATCGAGGTCGATCAGGCAAACCCGCAACCCGCAGTCGGCCAACGCGGCGCTGAGATTCACAGCGGTCGTTGTCTTGCCAACACCACCCTTCTGGTTCATCACGGCGATCGAACGCATCGCAGTCCTCCCGAGGCAGAAGCCACTTGGTTTATTGATGTCTGCGCGATAGCGTAGCCCTCAATAAGGAAGCCCGATTATACGGACATCCCTCCGGTGGGCAAAGACCGATGTGGCGGCCCTAAAAAACCGCGTGCCGGGTGCCACGGACAGCTTGTATGACTGTGCTCAGCACTGGCTGACGAGCAGCCCGTGGCACCCAGTCCACGCAATTTCAAGCCTGATGGACCGACTCTTGGTTCCGTCAACGGGTGTTTCGCGATTTCCTCCGGGGTCTCGCTGGGCGCGACCAGCGATCGCGGCTTTGTGGGGTTCCCCCGCTTCACGTCATGTGAGCTTGGCAGCGCCACGGATTCCTGCCACAATCGACGCAAAGTGTCGCCAAAGTGCGTTCCCACATGGAAGCGGGTGGACCCTCCGGCTGCAACCGGTGGGCTTGGATGATATTCCCCGCCCCCCTACCCCCTAGTCTCTGTCCCCTCACAATGCCCATACTCCCCCAGTTCGACTACCGACGCACTCCGGTGACGGTAACCCTCGTGGCCATCGCCGCTGTGTTAGAGTTGGTCTGCACGTTTGACGAAGGTCTGCGGGTTCGTCTCTACAATGAATACTTTGGCATCCTGGCTTACATCTGGCTGGGCGAACTCTGGCGTCCCTTCACCAGTTGTCTGATGCACGGCAGCCTTCTGCACGCTGTTTTCAACTGTGCCTGGACGTACATCTTCGGCACCACGCTGGAGCGCCACTTCGGCTCCGGTAAATTTCTCGCGCTGTTCGTGCTGTTGTGCTACGTGTCGATGCTGCCAGAGTACATCATCGGGGGATACTCGCTGGAAGAGCCGGTCATGATCGTGGGCCTCTCGGGCGTGATCTACGGGCTGTTCGGCGTCTTGCTGGTCGGACGGCGTTGGCACCCGCAGTTCTACAACGTCTGCGACACGTCCACGGCGCAGATTCTCATCGCCTGGTTCTTCCTCTGCATCGTGATGACGAAGTTGGAAGTGATGAACGTGGCCAATTTCGCCCACGGCGCGGGCTTCTTCTTTGGGCTGCTGTACGGCGAAGCCATTTTCAACCGAACACACCGCTGGCGTTGGCTTCTGGCGGCCGGCCTTGCCACGGCCGTCGTGCTGGCCGTGCTAATCGCCTGCCCAGGCCACGTCGGCTACGAACAGGCCCAAAAGATCAAGCGGCAACGGCAACTACAACGGCAGTTTTTCCAACCGCCTGCTGAGCAAGACGAAGCGCCCGTCCGTTAAACGTTGGTCGAACGGTGAAAATGGACGTGTCGCCATTGGCCTTCGGCTCGATGCCACACCCGGGTTTCTTCCGAACGGCCGGTGACCGGCTGCCCGTCGGCGTCGAGTCGCTGGACGAGTCGCACGCAACTGATCACGGCCACGTCGCCCATTAGGCGAATGTGAGGCGACGACATGGTTGTCGTACACGGTCCTTCCGCCTTCGGCAAATCGAAGTAGAAACGATGGAAGTCCATCCCTTCGACAAGCTGCCCTCGCGCCTCGGGCTCAAAGGCCGATAAGGCCGGGTCGCAAAGCTTCTCGTAGATATCCCAATCGCCCGAAGCGATCGCGTCGAGCAACTGCTGATTGAGCCGCAATAGGGTGGCTACCGTAGAATCGGACTCGGTACCCTCGTCAAAACCGGGCATCGGAAACACGGCAGATACTCCTCTCTAATTCCCTTGCAACAACCCCAGCCGCACGAGCTTCTCGCGGCATTCGTCCCGTTCGCGGCAGCGTTTCAACTCGGCCCACGTAGGGTCGCCGGCGGCGAGGAATTGTTCGTCAGTGGCAGGCACCTGACCGGCAGCGGCCAGACGGGCGATCACCCCTTGGTCGAGCCGCGTTAAGGCCATCGCCTGCAAGCGGTAATCTTCGAAGGCTTCCCACACGGCGGGAAACAACGGCCGAACAATCTCGCGGCCGATCACCGTGGCGTACTGCCGAATCTCCTGCTGGGCATGCTCGTCCATCCGCAGGTAGAGAAAGTGCAGCAGGTTGTGCAGGTCGACCTTCCAGTAGGCTTCCGTGTAGGTCGACAACGGCAGGTCCTTGCGGGCCTGTTCGCGAGCCACGCCTTTTTCGAGACGTTGTTGATAAACCTCCCGGGCGCGATGCTGCAATTCAGCTTCAACCGCCGTCAACTCGGCGCCGGCGCTGGAGTCGATCATCCCTTCGCTGCCCTGGCGATTCGACTTGGCCTGTTGGCGCCAGTCCTCCGGCGCCGTGGTCTGCATGGCGTCGATCGCCACGGAATAGCGCGTGCTGTATTCGTTGACCGAGGCCGTGCGGTGGCGAATCCATTGGCGCCAGCAGTCCATCGGCACGCGGACCAACAGTTTCACGTCGGCCATCTCGAAGGGCGTCGTGTGCCAGTGCCGCAGCAAGTAGCGAATCAGCGTACGGTCGTCCGACACCCGCTGGGTCCCTTCGCCGTAGCTCACCCGGGCGGCTTGCACCACGGCCTCGTCGTCGCCCATCGCATCAACCAGGCAAACGAAGCCGTCGTTGAGCACGGAAAACTTCTTCCAACGCAGGGCTTGTAGAACTTCAGAATTACTTGGCATTTCCTACGATTTCTCCAGCAGTTTCTTCAGCAAATTCGCCACGAGCGTGGGATTATCGCTTTGGACGAGGTGCTGGATCTGATCGTTGGGTATTTCGAGCTTTTCGAGGGTAACGGTCACACGTTTCCAGAGCCGCACCCGGGCTTTGCCCTCGGCCAGAAAGAGATCGGTGACCAAGTCGCCAAGACGCTGTATCATGATGGCGTCTTGGTTTTTGTAGTAGTTGCGGATAATCCGCTCTTGATGCGCAGATCGTTTGGCCATGGCAGCGGCGGTTCCTCGGCTTAATCGCGACGACGTCTTCCTCGTGTCCCTTGCGAAACGTCTTATTATGCCGAATCACCGCCGCCGTGCCAGGGCACCCCCGACACTGCGGTTTTTACCGTTTTTTCGAGGACGGGGCGAAGCCGCAAGCGGCTTTCAACTCCGAACTCGCTACTCCACTACCACTTCGTACCAGACGGTGCGGTGTTTCGGCTCGAGCGGGAGAGCCGCTTGCCCCTCGATCTGGCCACAAGCGACAGCCGAGCGGCGGGCGCCCGAAGGGTCCAACGGGTAGAAAGTCACCCGATTGGCTGCTACCGGCAGGCGAACCGTCGCCGGCACGCCCTCGCAGAGCACGGGCCCAGCCCCCCAGTTGGCGTCCAGGGTGATCTTTTCGTCATTCCCCTCAACGTAGGGCCGCTGCTGCCAGCCGGTGTTTTGGGTCCAACCGGTGGCGGCAATGAGAATTCGACCCGGCTGGTCGAACCCGCGGCCGTCGACGCAAAACATCGTAATCGTGGCCGCCCCGAGCCGAGTCGTGCCGACCTTCAATTCCACGCCACCCAGCTTCACGGTCTTCCCGCACACGAACCCGGTCAACAGTTTGCTGCGCGGCGAGTCGACCGAGAATACCCCATGGTCCGGCTCGGAGACATCCCAACGAATCTGGCCCGTGTCGGATACGAACACCTGGCGATCTTCCAACGGCTCGGGCAATTCGTCAGTCGTCTTGGCCAACTGCGGCGACTTGCCTTCGAGCTGCATGCCGATGGCGTGAACGATCGACCAACGCTCGTCGAGTCCCAGGCCGGCCGCGTTCACTTTCCAGGCGCTGAGCGCTTCGTAGATGTTCTCGCGCTCACCCTGCGGAGAAACGGGCACGGCGATCATCTTCCGCGCCGTCGCCACGTCGCCACGCAGGAACATGGCCGCGCAGGCCGGCAGGTGGACCAAACGGCTCGTGTCGCCCATCACGTCGAAGAAGCCCGTGATTTTGTCGGGCGTGTAGGTCGTGCTGTGACCATACGTGTAGGTGAACACACCGTCCCAACCCTGGAAACCGCCAAAGGCGGCGATCATTGGGAATCCTTCGGCCGCGTAGTGGTTCGGCGCCGGATGGTTGTATTCGCTCACCGTGTAGGCCATCCCCAACACGCGCCGGCCAGCCAAACCGCCCAACGTGCCGGCCGGGTAATTCACCAACGCCCGATTCGAGACGTACCAGTCCTTCCGGTCCCACGGCCGATTGGGGAAGTGCGGATGGTTCCAGTAGCTGTGGGCGTCGATGTAATCCAGCCGGGCCTGAACATAGGCCGGGCTGTAGCTGAGCTGCGTACCGCTGATCGGCACGCGCACTTTCAGTTCATCTTTGAGAAAATCTTCCATCCCCCACCAGTAGTCGCGCTCGGTGTCCCAGAGGAAGTCGATAAAATCGCAACGCGCGGCCTCGGTTTGGTTGAGTTGCGTGCGCCGAAGCACAGGCAGATTCCCCTCCTGAAGGCTTTCGCCCGGCTGCAGCCCCACGATACCGCCGGGGCGCAGCGAAACGTCGGCCAGTTCGTAAACGCCCGGCTTCAGGTCGGTAAACGTTACCCGGGCGTTGGTATCGTCGTCTTTGGCAATGAACGTGAAATTCTGGTGGGTCCACTCGGTCGTCGCGTCCACCCGGGCGGTCAAACCCAACCCGCTCCACGGCTGATGGGCCATGATGCAGTTGACGCGCGGCGTACACTTTTTGTCGCACTTAATGGCAAAGCTCAGCGTGTAGGGCGTGCCTTTTTCCACCGCAAAACCAGCCTGAACCAACTGCGGACGCCAGGTCACCCGACCGTTGCTCTCCACAGCGATCCGCAAACACTTCTGGCCATTGGGGCCTTCGTCGCCAACCGTCACTTCGTATTTGGTCTGATCGTCGCGCTCCATGTGCCACGCCTTGTCGAGCTTGCCCGAGGAAAAATCGCCGCCGGTGAGGATCTCGTCACCCAACGGATACTCGCCCGACTTCCAGGCCGTGCGGAGCTTATCGGTGGTGCCGTATTTCTTCTTCAGCCAAGCGTTCCACAACGCGCGAAATGTTCCGGCGTAGGGTTCCGGCAGGTTATCTAGTTTGCCGCCACTCCAGATCGAAAACAGCGAGTCTTCGTTGCTGATCTCGACCATGGCCACGGCCGGCTCGTCGACATAGGCCAACTTGGTGTAAGGGTTCACATGGGTCAGCAAATCCCGGGCGTACTTCTTTTGCAGCTCGATCATTCGCGGCTCGAAATTGCCCAAGCCCTTGTCGTACTTGGGACGTTCTTGCTGATGCGGGAAACCCTCGGCGTCGCCCAACCAGCGGGACACGTGCAGGTTGAGGTTCACATAGATGCCGTGCTTCTTGAGTTGGTAGACCAGGTAGTCGACCTTGTCGAGCATGTCGGCGTTGATGATTGTTTTGTTCGGGCTGCCCTGCCAGATCACGTAGCCGTCCATGTGGTGCAGCCGCACGCAGTTCACTCCCAGACGGGCAAGTCGGGCGGCCACTTGCTCGGCCTGTTCGTGCTCGGGAAAGCACGCCTGGATCGAAAAATTGGTGGCCCAAAACCGCACCGGGCCGCGGTCGTCGACAAAGTGTCCCTTTTCGATACGCATGAACCCATGCTTGCCGGCCGGAGCATCGAGCCACGACGCGATGTTGGTCACATTCGCCGGGGCATCGTGTGAAACGACAAACGGAAACAACGCGGCCTCGTCGGCCAACGCGGTTGCGGCCATGGCAAGACTAGGCAGCAAGGCAAACAGAGTGGTGCGCAGCAGCATGAGGGCATCTCCTGGATCGGGTTGGCTTGTCAGGGCAGCGTGTCGGAATCGCGGGATTGTATTTCGGTCGTTTTTGTGTGCCACTGGCTCTGCCAGTGCCCTTGGCCGCCGAATTCTCCGCACTGGCAGAGCCAGTGGCACACACGGAAAAACGTCCCATTTGAGTGATGCACTACATTAGGGCTCGGCAGCGACGCGCTGTGACGTCGACTGCCAAAAACGGGGGTCCTCCAGTATATCGCAGACTCGGCCGAGGGCAAAAAACGGACCACTTCCCGTCTTCCGAAGGCGAAGCCGCAAGCGGCATCCCCGTTCAGCTTTCCGCTTTCAGCTTTCGGCTCTGCTCCCGCGGCCTCTCCCCTTCCCTCGCCCGACGGAAGCCTTTACCATGGCCGCCATGAGTTCTCCGAAACGACATCCTTTGCTGCGCGGCGTGCGAATCACCAGCCTGGGCACCCTGACTAGCCGCATCTTGGGGATGGTCCGCGACATGGCCACGGCCGCCTTGCTGGGCCTCTCGGGCAGCAGCGCAATGGATGCTTTCGTCATCGCCTACCGCATCCCCAACCTCTTTCGCCGGCTGTTTGGCGAAGGGGCACTTACGGCCAGCTACCTGCCGGTCCTCTCGGCCGAGCTGGAACGCGATCGGCAAAGCGCCTGGCGGCTGGCCAGCGTAATGCTCACTTGGCTGGCCCTGCTGCTGGCCGCTTTGGTGGTCTTCGGCGAGGGTCTTTTCGCGCTCGGCTCGATCCTCTGGGCCGACTCGCCAAGGACCCAACTGTTGCTGGGCCTTTCGGCCGTGCTGCTGCCCTATGTTCTGCTGATCTGCCTGGCCGCCCAACTGGCCACCACCTTGCACGCCTTGCAACACTTTACCGTGCCGGCGTTGATTCCCGTGGTAATGAACGTCTGCTGGCTGGCCGCCGCGTGGCTGGTTGCGCCCTACTTTGCCGAGAGTCGCGCGGCGCAAGCGTATGTGCTTGCCGTGGCCATTGTGCTTGCAGGCGTGCTTCAGGTGCTCGTACAGATACCCGTGCTGCGGAGCTACGGTTTTCGATATCACTACGATCTGGCCGGCAGCCGCGAAGCACTCGGGCGAATCGGCGCGGCCATGGCACCGATGTTGATCGGTCTGGCGGCCACGCAGATCAACACGTTCGCCGACAGCCTGATCGCCTGGGGCTTGGCCACCACGCCCGATGGGCCGCAGCAGATCGCCTGGCTCGGCGGTGTTCGTTATCCGCTCGACCAGGGCGCGGCCGCCGCTACCTACTACGGCGAACGGATGTACCACTTTCCGCTGGGTGTGCTGGGCATGGCCGTGGCAACGGCGATTTTCCCGCTGTTAAGCCGCCACGCCGCCCGGGGTGAACACGCCCGGCTGGGAACCGACTTGACGCTGGGCCTGCGACTGGTGATCTTTCTCGGTGTACCGGCCAGCCTGGGGCTGATCATGCTGGCCGAACCGATGGCCCGACTGCTTTTCGAGCGGGGCCAATTCACGGCCGAAGACACGATTCGCGCCGCGCGGATGATCGCCTGCTACTCCGCCGGCGTTTGGGCCTTCTGCGCGCTGCCGGTGCTGGTCCGCGGCTTCTACGCCTTGGGCGACTGCGGCACACCCGCCCGGGTGGCCGGTTGGATGGTCGGACTGAACCTCACGCTGAATCTGTCGCTCATCTGGCCGATCGCCGAACGCGGGCTGGCCGTGGCCACGTCGGTCTCGGCGGCCGTGCAGGTGGTCGTGCTAACGTTCATTTTTTCGCGCCGCCGTAGCCCCTTGCGGTGGACGTCACTGACGGCGACCATCGTTCGTACGTTGCTGGCCACGGCGGCAATGGCGGCCGCCGGCTACACCACGCTAGCCTGGCTGCCCCCTGGCACGGGCTTGACGCACAAACTGGTCGAGGTGGCCGTACCGCTGGCCGTTTGTATGCTGGTCTACGCCGCCGTTTACCGAGCCACGCGAGGCCCAGAGCTGTCGATGCTGCTCGGCGGGGTCTCGGAAGACGAATGACGGACACCGCTTGCGCCTTCTGAACGACGATTCCGAAACCGGCCAGCCCAAATACCTTTGCATCGCACGCATGTTGGAATACACTGGGGTTTCGCCGATATCGATGAACATGCCCTCGCAAGCGTAGGCATGGCACCCAGTTCACTCGAAGCAAGCCGACACCGTGAAACAGATCATCGCCGTCGTCAAACCGTATCTGGCCGAGAAGGTCCTCGACGCCTTGAAGAATGCGCCGCTGGAGGCATGCACCATTCACGAAGTCAAAGGCTGGGGACGACAGAAGAGCTATCTCGACGAATACCACGACAGCGAATATTCAATGGCCTATCTGCCCAAGGTCGAGATTACCGTGTGGGTCGACGATCTACGGGTAGACGAAGTCACGCGAACCATCGTCGACGTCGCGCGAACGGGACGCATGGGCGACGGCAAAATCTTCGTGCTGCCGGCCTTGACCGACCTGGGCATCGAATGGGACGACACCACACCTTGACACTCCGCACACGCTTAATGCTTTGTCAGTTTCTAGAAGGGGTGCCACGGCCACGCTTGCGTGGCCATGTTCGCCGAAGTTTCCGCATGCCCACGCAAGCGTGGGCATGGCACCCGAATCCCCATTTCGAAAGTTGACAAAGCACTAGTTCCAAGCTGGAGCTTGGGTACGAGAAGACCGTTAAGCGCGGCCGCCATGCTGAAGCATAGCCTACCGAGGGCCTCGCCTTACCGCGTGCCCATCTTGTCGAAGATGCGATTGAACCGTTGGCGGATCTCTCGGGTCGAGGTCTCGAAATCGGCCAACAGGGCTTCGCTGTTGTCGTACTTCAACAGGTGTGCCAGCTTGGCAAGTTCCGTGGAGTCCTCGGGCAATTGATCCCGCGCGGTCGAATTCATTAGCCGCAGTCGACCTTCGATCGTCCGCAGCAGACGGTAGCTGGTGCTGAAGCACTGATGATCGTCGTCACTGAGATACTCGGCCTCGTGCAAGGAGTCGAGTGCCCGAAGCGTGTTGGGTTCGCGTGCCTTGGGATCGCGCCGGCCGTGTTTTAGCTGGAGCATCTGAACGAGGAACTCGACGTCGACGATCCCGCCCGGCCCACGTTTCAGATCGCCGGCGCTGGCGGTGTCCTGCAGCCGCTTTCTCATGCGGCGGATTTCGTCGGCGTCGCGCCGCCGCCAGCGATGCCCGAAGGCCGCCTTGCCCACGGCGGCCATTGCCGCCCGGGCCGCTCGCGGCGAACCGTAAACCACGCGGGCCTTGCAGAGTGCCTGCCGTTCCCAAAGCTGGCCGGCGCCCTCGGCGAAGTAGCGGGCGAACTCATCGAGCGAAATGGCCAGCGCCCCGCTGCGCCCGGTGGGCCGGAGTCGTGCGTCGATCTCGTAGAGTCTTCCTTGGACGCCAAGCCGAGAGGTCGCTTTGACGATGCGCTGCCCCAGCTCGCTGAAGAAATGTTGATTGGTGGTGCTTTGTCCGCGACCATTGACGGCTTCGGTGTGGCCGTCGGCTTCGTAGAGAAAGACCACATCGAGATCGCTGTGGTAGTTCATCTCCTGGCCGCCGAATTTCCCCATCGCCAGGATGATCATCTCACACGGTTTGCCCTCGCGATGCCCGTCGCCAACTTGCGGCACTCCCAACTTGCCGGCCAGTCGGGCGTATTGCTGTTCGGCGATTTGGGTCAAGCAAACCTCGGCGATGTTGCTCAGCGCGGCCGTGGTCGCCAGAATGTCTTCCTTACCGAGGATATCGCGCACACCCACGCGAAGCTGCTGATCGTTTTTGAAGCTATGCAGAATGAGTTCGGTGTTTTCGGCCGAACGGCACAACTTGTCGAGAATTTGCATGAGCAACTCGTAGCTGGGAAGCTTGTCCAGCACGAGACTGTCCATCAGGCCGTCGATCATGCCCGGGTTGCTGATAAGAATGCCCGAGAGAAACGGGCTGTAGGCACACAGGTCGACATACAACCGCAGACTGGGCGCGTTGAAACTGAACAATTCCCACAACACGCCTTTTCCGCCGAGCGACTCACTGACCTGGCCAAGGTTCACCAGCGTCGAATCCGGATCGGCCGTCGCGGCGATGGCTTCCAGCAAGTCGGGGGCAATGGCTGCCAGGAAATGCCGGCAGCGGCGCGTCGACAGGAAGCAGATTTTCTCTTCCGAAAGCGTCATCAAATTGCGATAGGCCTGCTTCGTATCGCGAAAGTTGTATTTACCGAGAACCTTTTCGATAAACTCGTCCTCGGGATCGGGATCGAGCACCAGATCGACTTCGGCGGCCGCTTTGTCGTTGTCGCTAAAGGCATCGTGCAACAGGTGATCGAGGATCTTGCGATTTAGCGCCGTTTTGTGGCGAGAATCATGTTCGAAACGCTCCAGGGCCGTCGTGCCGAGCCCGTCGACGTAGCCCATCCGCAAGGCCAGCTTACGTAATTCGTCGCGCCCGGCGGGCAGCATATGGGTTTGCAGATCGAACATGATCTGCAAACGGTGCTCCACCTTGCGCAAAAACCGGTAGTTTTCCGTCAACAGGGTGCGTTCCTGGTCGCTTAGACAGCCGACATGGGCCAACTGTCGAATGGCTTCCAAGGTATTACCCGTGCGCACTTCGACCAAGTCGCCACCATTGAGCAACTGTAGAAACTGAATGACGAACTCGATGTCGCGGATACCGCCGTGCCCAGTCTTTACGTTGCGTGCATCGGCCCCTTGAGCGTGGGTGCGCTGCTCGATGCGGCGTTTCAGTGCCTTAATCCCGCTGATGTCGGCTTGGCTCAGGTAACGACGATACACCCAAGGCTCGAGCACCTCGAGGAATTCTCGCCCCAGCTCGAAGCTGCCCGCAACCGGCCGCGCCTTGATATAGGCTTGGCGTTCCCAGGTTCGCCCACGCAAATCGTAGTAGTTCAACGCGCTCTGCATGCTGGGAACCATCGGCCCTCGCTGCCCCTCGGGCCGCAAGCGCAAGTCGACCCGATAGGCGTAGCCGAGATCGGTCATTTCGGTCAGCAGGCGCACGATCTCGCGGGCGAGCAATTCGAAGAATTCGCGATTGGTGGTTGGCCGCTGACCATCGGTTCGGCCGTCGCCGTCGTAGAGCAAGATCAGGTCGATATCGCTGGAGTAGTTCAGTTCCAGGCCGCCCAACTTCCCCATGGCCAACACCACGAAACGGGCCGGCTGGTCGTCGGGTCCCCGAGGTGTTCCCCGTTTTTTCCCCAACTTGCGTCCGGCCGCCCGCAAGGCGCCTTCGATGATCGCGTCGGCCAAGTAGGATATCTGCGTGGTCACGGTCCGCAGATTCTGGTTCCGGATGATATCGCCGTAGGCGATGCGCAAAGTTTCGCGGCGTTTGAAACGTCGCAAGGCCCGAAGCACGGCCTGATCGTGGTCCAGCGCTTCGACCTCGGCCACGATGTCGCTGACGAGCGCGTCGCGTGCCACCGGCTGACCCTCGGTCACCCTCAGCAGGTCGAAGCTCTCGGGGTCTCGAACCAGAATGTCGCTGAAGTGTTGGCTGGTCGAAAAGATTTGAATTAGCTTGGCAAGCGCCTCGGGATCGCGTTCGAAGAGTGTGCCCAGAGCGATGGGATTTCGGGCAGCCGAAACGAAGCGTTCGAGGTTGCTCAACGCCATGTCGGGATCGGCGCAAGAGGCCAGGTATTGCTCCAACTGGCAGCACACGACCGACAACAAGTCGAGCGGCAGCCCCACTTCGGCCATTTGCACCAAATCGCGATGGGCGCGTCGCTCGTCGAGCAACCCCAATTGGCGCAACCAGGACGACGCGGCCTGGGGATCATCGAGATATTGACGAAGGACGTTAGTATCCATGGTGTCGCGTCAGGGGATTCTCTCGCTGACAGATTGTGACTCGATGGCGTAGATCGTGGAGATCGTTCGTTCGACGGGTTCGACGGGGCGAAGCCGCAAGCGGCAGTCTCTCCAGACTCTAACTCCGAACTCCAAACAACGTAAAAGCGTCGACCTTTTCGATTTCGACTGGGATGATCTGGCCCATCAGGGCCAAGGGACCGTCGAACACTACGATCCTATCGCATACTGTGCGGCCGACAAGCTGGACCACTTGGCCCTCGCCCACATCGCCCCGCTTGCGGCTCACTTTGCTCGGCCCCTCCACCAGAATTTCCACCTGCCGGCCCACCAAAGGCTGGTTATCTTCCAGGCTAATCGCGTTCTGCACTGCCAGCAACTCGTTGTTCCGCCGACGTTTTACGTCTTCCGGGACGTCGTCCTCGTAGAGTTCGTCCGCCTTGGTCTTCGGCCGTGTGCTGTATTTAAAGATGAAACTATTGCGAAAACGGGCAAAACGGACCAAATCGACCGTCTGCTGGAAATCTTCCTCGGTTTCCCCGCAAAAGCCGACAATAAAATCGCTGGTGATCGACGCGTCGGGAATCATGTCGTGGATCCGCTCAACCATCTCGCGATATTGCTCGGCCGTGTAACCGCGGCGCATTCGTTTGAGCACGGCCGTCGAACCGCTTTGGGCCGGAACGTGCAAAAAGGGCGAAACCTTGGGCAAGTCGCGGACCGCGGCCAGCAGGTCGTCGGTCATATGGCGGGGATGATTCGTCACGAACTTGATCCGCCGCAGGTGGTCGATCTCCTGCAAACGGTGCAACAACCCGGCCAGCGCGACCGTTTGCCCCGTGCTTTCGTCGCGGTAGCTGTTGACGGTTTGGCCTAGCAGCGTCACTTCCAGGCATCCCTGGTCGGCCAACGATCGGACCTCGGCCTCGATCTCGGCGACCGGCCGACTTTGCTCCGGCCCACGTACCAGCGGCACAATACAGTAGGTGCAGAAGTTGTCGCAGCCGAACATGATCCGCACCATGGCCTGATGCGCCACGGCCCGGGTGCCTGGCGTTCGCTGCGGGTCGTATTGTTCGAAACTGGCACGGACGGCCGCCTGATTCTCGCCTTTGCGGTGCAGGCTGACCTCGATCTGCGGTCCTTGCCCTGCGGCCACACGATTCAGCAGCGCGGGCAACTGCCCTAATTGGCCGGGTCCGACGACTAAGTCCACGTGGGGCGCTCGACGAAAGATCTCTTGCTGATCTTTCTGCGCCATGCACCCTAACACGCCGATGATCTTCTGCGGATGATACTGTTTAACGTGCTTTAACCGCCCCAGGGCACTGTAGATTTTGTCTTCGGCATGCTGGCGCACACTGCACGTGTTGAACAGAATGGTGTCGGCCTCGCGTGCCGTGTCGACCAGTTCGTAGCCGGCGTGCAACAGACCGGTGGTTACCAGCTCGCTATCGAGCACGTTCATCTGGCAACCGACGGTCTCGATATATAGACGTCTGGACATAAACCGCCGTCAATTTTCCGTTTACGCTGAGCGCCGCATCACTTGTTGTTGTCGTTGCTCGTTTTTGGCGGCCTCACGGCGCCGTTCCCGTTCGGCGTTGACCTCTTCCTGAAACCGCTCGATCAACTGATCTCGGCGGCGGATCATTAACCGAACCAGTGCCAACACGGCCATGAAACCGGCAAACACCAATAGGGCCACGTCCCAACCATCCATGACACCCATGGCATCTCCTCCTGAGAGACCGAACACAACGAACCGCGTAAACATCGTATTTTACCGCGACGCCGCAATGCCCGCGAGGGCAGTTCAAAAAACGGGAGAGGTCCAATTTCGCTGAGGAATGGTCCTCGATGAGGCAAACAGCTTCGACCCAGCGAAATTAGACCTGTCCCGTTTTTTTCTCGGGTCCCAACAGGTCGCCCGGCTGCACGTGGTAGCCACGAAGAAACTGCTCGGTGTTGAGGAGTTTTTTGCCGGCCGGTTGGACACTGCGGATCGCCACGGCCTTTTCGCCCGCAGCCACCACAAGCTGGTCTTCTTCGGCCCGCAACACGGTACCCGGCACCACCTCGGCGGCTCCCTCCGATCGCTCGACCACGGTCACCGGCCCCAGGATGAGCCGAACGGGGGACCCACCAGCCCGATGCCAATAGGTGAAGGTCTTGGGCCAGGGGTGCATGGCGCGGATGTGGTCCTTAATGGCCAGCGCCGGTCGGGTCCAGTCGAGCTCGCCGTCGGACTTCTTTAGTCGCGGCGCTTTGCAGGCGAGAGCCGGATTTTGCGGCAGTGCTTCGAGTCGGCCCGACTCTACGGCGTCGATTGCCCGAACCACAAGCCAAGCACCCATTTCCGACAATCGCCCTTCGAGCTGGTCGGCCGTTTCGTCCGGACCGATGGGCGTGTTGGCCTGGGCAATACACGGCCCGGCATCGACCTGGGGGGTCATGTGAATAACCGTTACCCCGGTCTCTTCCTCGCCATGATAGACTGCCCAATTGATCGGCGCCGCCCCTCGATATCGGGGCAGAAGCGAACCATGAAGATTAATGCCACCCAAGCGGGCGGTAGCCAGCGTCGGGGCCGCGAGAATCTGGCCGTAGTCGCAAACGACCAATAAATCGGGCGCCAATTCCGCCAAATGCCGCTGAGACTGCGGAGTATTGATACTCTCCGGGTCATAGACCTCGGTACCGTGCTCCAGCGCGATGTCGCGGATGTTGCTGACCGGGGCAACCGGTTTGCCGCGATGGGTGCGCACTGGGGCGGTCACCAACGCCACAATCTGGTGGTGGGTCTCATAGAGTTGGCGAAATGTCGGCACGGCAAACGGTCCCGTGCCCATCATAAGTAGTTGCATTACAAGAATGTAGAGAATATTCCTGATGTTGCAAGGCTGCCGTCGGTCGCCCCGGTGCGGGCTCCACCCCAGTTTCCCAAAGCACCCGCTTTGACACCAGCCGCTGGTGGCATAGGCTTACATTAGCGGGGCGACTCCGCTTCGACGAGACGCGAGATGCTGTGGGTCGCCTTCGGCTCGTTGGCCAGACTGGCGTCGACGGATCTCCAGGAGGGCCGGAACACCGTTTTGGGGTAGTGCGGTCATGGCCGCTGAAGCGGCCAAGCCTCGTCCCTCGTCTCTAATCCTCTAGCCTCAAGTTTCTCAAAATGCTCCGAACTTTGAAGTTGTCACTGCTGCTTGCAGCCGTAATCGTCAGTCTGGGTTTGGCCGCTTACTCCTACGACCAACCGGCCGGAAAATGCGGTCAGCAGACCGCCCAGGCCGAATCGCAGACGAAAGCACCGAAAATCGTGATTCGCCGCGACACGGCCGATGCAACCGCCGAGACATCGCGGTCGAATCGCATCGTTATCCACGGCAGTCAGCCAACGCCAGAGAACGCCGACCTGCCGCGGATCTATCGTGGCATTAAATTTCCCGAGGTCGATCCGTCGCAAGGACTTCCGCAGATCATCCTCGGCCCACGCCGACTACCGCAACAGAACCGCCGGGCCCCTGGCGCTGGAACGAAAGACACTCAACGGGCCGCTTCGCCCACGTCACCCGTCGTCCCGGCGCCGTCCGGCAATGGCCTGATCGACTCGCTGATCCAGCTTAGCCAAACGCTCCAGGACCAGGGGGTGTTGGAAAAGTTGGTTCCCAAAGAGGCCGCGGGTCAACAGCCGGGCAGTCTCGTCGAGTCGCTCGGAAACCTCGATGCCGTGCTTAAGAAACACCAAGTGATCGAGCGCATGGTGCCGCAGGCTCAACAACAGAAGGCCGCGAAGCGGTCGTCGAACGGTCTGATCGACTCGCTCAAACAACTCGACCGCGACGTGCAAGAGCGGGTGCTGCCCACCTTGAATCAGATTCCAACGGCCGACTAAGGCTTTGGCAATTCTTATTGATGCTTGCATTGAAAATGATCCGCTTCGGAAAGCCGAACGCCTGGAAACCCAGGCTCCCGTTGGTCGCCTTCCGCTCATTAGCTAGGCAAGCGTCAATAAACCAGGGATTGTGGGTGCCATATCCACGCTTGCGTGGACATGCTGAAATCCCAAGGAACATGCCCATGCAAGCGTGGGCATGGCACCCCTTTTTTTGCACTAGTGCGTGTCGCACGTGACTGTAGCGTTTCCGGCGGCGAGTCTTCGCCGTTCCGAAAGCGAAATAGCCGCTACAGGCATGTGAGATGCGCTCTAATTCGGGTTGTTCACGTAGAAGATCGGCGGCGTGGTGCTCGAGCCGATCACCGAATCGTTCGAGTGAGTACCGGCAGCGACCAGGCCGTTGTCGTTGGTGAACAAGTCGTCGTTGACGACCTCTGGCTTGGGGGTGGCCAGGAAGCGTACACGCCCATCCTCGAAGAGCACGTTCTGACCACGGCCTGAGTGATTCATACTCTGATAGCCGGGCAACTCGGTGCTGGGAGCGTCCGCCATTAGGGCGAAGTTCGAGCGGCGAAGATTTCGCGGACTCTGATAGTGGCCGTCGTTCACATAACCCAGGTTATAGCCGTAGCTACCGCCCATGGTCTGTTGCATCTCGGGCACGGCCGGTGCGGAAGCCGCCAGTAGTTCGTCGACCGAGGGCACCTTGAGCGTCTCGCGACGCTCGGCCAATGGCGACGCCGGACACACCACGTTGGACGTTTCGGGCAACAGGCCCGTACTGCGAAGCATGGGCGCGTAGATGCCCGCCGCAGCAAGACGCCCCTTGGTGGGCACTGCCGGGAAATAGCCGTTTTGGCTCTCGCTGTATTGCGTAAGCGCCAGGCCAAGCTGCCGCAAGTTGTTTTGGCAAGCAGCCAGTCGAGCATTGAAACGGCTGTTCTGCAATGCGGGAATGATTAGTAGCCCCGCGGCAAGAAAGATACTGGCCGCCATCACCACGTCGACCCAGCGGATGCCGCCGTCGCCCGGAACCGCAATGTCGGACGCGGGGATTTCAGATGCAGGGATTACAGTGTCGGGTAATGGTCGGCTTTCGGCGGCAGCCCGCTCGGCCACAAAGCGGCAAGTCCGCGCAGCCAACCCGGCGGGCGGCTCAAACTCGCACCGGGCGGCGGCTTGAAGCGGCTTGAGTTGCTCGCGAACTGAATGCAGTTCGTCACGTAACTGCGGTTCGTCAACTAACCTCTCGACCACCTGGCGTTCCTCGGCGTCTTCCAAAACACCCAGGAGGTGGCCGAGCAACTGCTCATGCACGGGATTGTTCATTTTGGCGTGTGCGTACGGGTCAGCGTTTCACTTAGCTTTGCGATTGCCGCGTGCAAACGGCTTTTGACCGTTCCCACGGGCAGGGAAAGCACGTCAGCGGCCTCGCGGTACTTCATTCCTTCGAAGTACACCAACAGGACCACCTGCCTCATCTGTTCCGGTAAACTGTCGATCGCTTGTCGTACGGCGTCCGCCTCTTCAAGCGTTTCGACATTTTCCGACGGCCCACGTTCCGGGCTGTCGAGTAACTCCACCAGGGCTCCGGCATCGTCGTCCGACGGCGACGCGGACCGCCGATCGAGGCTGACCATGCGGTGCCGCCGGTTACGCCGTTGCCAGTCAATCGCCTGGTTCGTGGCGACCGTGTACAACCAGGGCCTCACCTTGCGGCCCGGTTCGTACTGGTCGCATTTCAGATGGACCTGAAGGAACGTCTGTTGGAAGACGTCTTCCGCCATCTCCGCATCGCCCAAGTACTGCCTCAGGTAGCCGAAGAGTTCCCGCTCATACCGATGGACCAAAGCATCAAACGCGGCTCGACGCCCCGTGGCTTGGTACTCTTCGAGGAGCTCTTCGTCCGACCAGTTGCGGAGGTCGTCTACTCGCGTGTCACTTTGAGGCATCTGTACGATTGTGGCGTTCATGTTCGATACGTACCTTGGACGAAGAGAGTTCGCCGTAAAGCCAAAATCTTGCGGTAACCACCGCCGACCCCACGACAATCCCCTCTTCGCCCCTAGAATTCTACCAAAAAATGCGCCTGATGCGCTGGTTCTGATCCACCAAAGCGAGGTAGAGAAGAGAACTCTTGATCCTCGCTATCGACACCACCGATACAAGCAACTGCCATGCCCAAACGCACGACGAAGGCCCAAAAACGCCCCAGGTGAACATTTGTCAACCCACGCAAAACCTTTACCTGACAGGCACTTACGTTCTATGACTTTTATCCGGATTTTGCTCTTGACATGGGCCGCCACAAAATGGGGTCATAATGTAAATTCTTCCTTTTAGACAGCCGATCCTGTATTAACTGCCGCCGCAAAGGCGCCCTCGACCAACAAAACGCCCCCCACTCACCCGAATCTTCCCCTTATCCGCGATAACTGGCAACATAGGCCGACTTCCCGACGGTCGCGCAATGAGTTGCTGCCAAACCGGAGAGTCCGCTGGCAACGACTGCCAAGTTGACAGGCAGGGTGCGAAGACGGACAAAACAGAGGAGAAGACGCAACTAAGGGGCCAACTCGGCCAAACACTGCCGCAAGTAGGCAATGCTCTGTCGCGCAAGCCGCTCGACGCCGGGCGTAAGATCAAAGACCTCGACCGACACCCAACCCCGATAGTCGACTTCCCGGAGTGTCTTCAAGATGGGCCGAAAATCGAGCTGCCCGAATCCGGGCCCCCGGCCGTTCGGGTCGTTGGCGTGGAAATGGGCCAGCATCGTGCGATGTGCCCAAATCAATTCGGGAATCGACACCGCCTCGGACGACATGGCCAAACAGTCCAACTGCAAACGCACCTGGGGCGATCCTACCATCTCGGCCAACCGAACCGCCAACGCGGCCGTCTGAAGAAAATCGCCGACCGCCGGGGCCAGCGGCTCGATGGCCAACACCACGTCGGTCTCCTCCAGCACGGGAACCACTTGCTGAAGCACATCGGCCGCGCAGTGCATCGCCTCGTCGTGGCCGACGCCGGGCAGCAGGTTGCGCTGTTCGGGACACCCTAGCACGAGGACCTTGCCGCCTAGATCGGCACAGAGCCGGGCAAGATGGCCCAAATATTCGGCCGTGGCGTCTTGAATCTCCTCGTGGGGCGCCGTCAGGTAGAATCCGTCGGTGTCGGCCAACAGCCAGTGCAGCCCGACAATCTTCAGGCCGGCCGTCTTCGCACAACGGCGAATCTCCGCTCGCCGAAGGGCAGAAATCGCACAGGCATCATCGGCAATCGTGAAAGGCGCAAGCTCGATCCCGTCGTAGCCGCATTCGGCCACGAACTCAAAAACCCGTGGAAGGGGCCGGTCTCCAAAAATCTCGTTGCAGATGGCCAGTCGCATGGTGGCAACTCATACGAGAATCCGCTGGGAAGCCTATGTGGCAGAGTCTCATTTGAGGAATCGTATCTTTGGCTGTTTTTTTGTGCCACTGGCTCCGCCAGTGCCTCCGGCCGCAACCAACTCCGCACTGGCAGAGCCAGTGATACACGTGTGTAACATCGAGCACTTCGACCGACACCCAATTCCGACACGTTAGAAATTGGGCAAGGTGGTTTGATCGGCAGCCGGACGTTTGCCAAGCTTTGGAACCGTTGCCTTCTTCACGTCGCTCAGCCGCCGCCCGTTGGCCGTGTCGGGCGCACTGCGGATCGGATCGGCCGTGCCGTCCAACGCGTCGCCCGGTTTGATTTTAGCCAACCGATTGCGAATCTGCTCGGCATAGTCCTCCGACAGCTCGAATCCGAGGAATTGCCGCTTGAGCTTCTTTGCCACGGCCAGCGTCGTGCCGCTGCCGCCGAAGGGATCCAGCACCAGCTCGCCCTCGCGACTGCACGCACGGATGATCCGCCCCAACAACTGCTCGGGCATCTGGCAGCCGTGCCAGCCGGCCCGTTCCTTGAACGTCCCGCACACGCGGGGAAAATACCACGTGTCTTGCTCCGGCTGGAAACCTTCAGGCAGGTCCTGGGGCCGCAAAATCCAGGTGTTGTCGGGCAAGCGCCCTTTGGGGTTCGCCCGTTTGTCGCCGTAGACGAGCTGCCGCGCCGAGGGCACGCGAATCGCCGGATCGTCGACGTTGAAGGTGAAGTCCTTGGCGTCCTTCACGAAGTAGAGCAAATGGGTATGAGAGCGGCTGAAGTTGTTTTTGCAGTTCACACCAAACGTGTAATACCAGATGACCCAACTCCGCAGGTGCATGCCCAGGGTGCGATGCACGTGGACCTTCAGGTCGGCCACGTACTCGTCGCCGATCGCAAGCCAGAACGTACCGTTGGGCTTCAACACGCGAACCACTTCGGCAAGCCATTGGCTACACCAGTCGAGGTACTCGTGGCAGGCCCGATTGTCTTCGTACTTGTCGTACTCGTAGCCGATGTTAAACGGCGGATCGGCAAACACGAGATCCACCACCCCATCGTCGAGCGATTTCATGCCCGCGATACAATCTTCGTTTTTCAGAGTATTGAAACGAGAGGGCACGAAACGACCTCCTCCGTGAAGAAAACCTCGCTTAACAATGGTGTGGGACAACACCCGAAATGCCCGACGATGGATGCCACACACGAATCGGCGGCACCGGCTGCCCGTGCTTTGTCGACTTCCGGTTTTTGGGGGCTGCCGTGTGTGCCACTGGCTCCGCCAGTGCCCTTGGCCGCAAAGCTCTCCGCACTGGCAGAGCCAGTGGCACCCGACTCAACCTATGAAGATCGACAAATACACCTGCCAGCCCGCGCTCGTTAACGCCATGGTAGCAGTTTCTCGGTCGCACGCAACGCTCACGCAACCGCAGGGGGGCACAACACGGCAATTCGGCGAAGCAGCGAGCGGCTTTCCGTTTTCCGCCCTTAGCTTTTGCTCAGGGCCGCAAGCAGTACAGCCGCTTATGCCCTCGGATGAAAAGCATCCCGTCGCTGGTCACCGGCGAGGCGAAGGTGGTGTCGTCTAACTGGTTTTCAGTGAGCTTGTCGAGCCGCGACGAGGCAGAGACGACCGTCGTCAAGCCCTTGGTGTTGAGGAAGTAGACCCGGCCTTCGGCTGCCAACGGCGAAGCGCGATAATCGCCGTCCAATCGGGCCTTCCACTGGAGCTGGCCGGTGTGGGCATCGAGACATCGGGCAATGCCGTTGTTGCTGACCAAATACAGCAACTCTCCCCAAACGACCGGCGTGGGGCTGTCGGGCGTACCCTGGTCGAGCGACCAAACCACATCGTCGCGAGTGCGCTCGCCGTCGCCGCCCGGCTTCACAGCCAACATCGCTCGTTTCATCCCCTGGGTAATGTAGATCATGTCGTGGGCCGTCACCGGGCCGGTGATCGTGCGATTGCCGACTAGCCCGGGCAGATACCACAGCCGCTCGCCGTCGACCGGTCGATAGGCGTCCAGCACGAGCCCGCCCATTACCACCACTTCGGTCTGACCGGCGTTGTTGCGCAACAAGGGCGTAACGTACGAGTCGCAGGGTTCGGACATGGCCTCGGTCGATCGCATTTTCAACCACCGCTGCCGGCCTGTGCGTTTGTCATGGGCCACCACGTAACTCACAGCCGGTTTCTCGGTTTCTTCCAGGTCGGCCAGCGAGTCCTGCATGCAAACCGAGATCACCAGATGTTTCCAGAGTACGGGACTATTGGCGTGGCCCCACCAAATGGTGTACTGGCCCAGGTCGTCCTGGAGATTGCGTTTCCAGAGCTGATTGCCGTCGAAATCGTAGGCTGCCAGGTCGCCGTTGCCGAAGTGGACGATTACCACCTCGCCATCCGTGACCGGCGAAGGACTGGCCAGGTTGTGCGTTAAGTCGAACTTCTGGTGCCCTCGGCTCTTGTCCCACTTCACATCGCCACGCGGACGGGGTGTTTTCGCGGTGCCCACCTCACGGGTCCACTCGATCTTGCCCGTCTGTTTGTTGATCTTCAGCAACAACAGGCGTTCGTCGTTTTCCTGGCTGGTCAGGAAGATGGCGTCTTCCCAGATGACTGGCGTGGAATTACCCCACTCGGGCAAGTCGCACTTCCACTTTACGGCCGACTCTTCATCCCACGCGATCGGCAGGCCTTTTTCCTGACTCACCCCATCGCCCGCCGGCCCGCGCCACTGCGGCCAATTGTCTGCCAGTACCACCGAGGAGCAAAGAAACGTACCGAGTAGAACAAGCTGAGAAAAACGCATCGAGGCCCTCGGAAACATGCTCAAAAACCTTCGGATAAAAAACAGACGATATGTGCAGCATAGCACGAGCGCAGGGCTGCCGGCAAATTTGCGGGTGGATAGGGGTCAGTGGTCAACGAGTAGTGGCCAGCCTCATTCCCACGCAAAGCATGGGAACGAGAAATTGAGGTCACTCCGACTTCCACCTTTCAGCTTACCCCGCCCCCGTCGACCTCAACCCACTGCTTGCTTCGCTCGCCCGGCGTTTCGCGGACGTAGCGGGGGACCGCGTAGCCGGGCAGGCGGTCGCGGAGGGCTTGCAGAATGGCCCGGCCCGTGGCCTCGGGCACCTCGAAATGGGCCGCCCCGGCCACCGCGTCGAGCTGGTGCAGGTAATAGGGCATCACCCGAAGGTCGACCAGCCGCTCGAACAGTGCGGCCAGCGTGTCGGCTTCGTCGTTCACCCGGCGCAATAGCACCGACTGGCTGAGCACCGGTACGCCCGCGTCGACCAACCGCCCAAGGGCGTCCGCCACGGCGTCGTCGATCTCGCGTGGATGGTTCACGTGGACAACCACCACCGGCGTCAGCCGAGTCGCTCGCAGCCAGGCAAGCAGTTCGTCGGTCACCCGCTGGGGAATGACGATCGGCAGCCGCGTATGCACCCGCAACCGCGCGAGGTGGGGTACGGCCGCCAGCCGTCGGGCAAGTTGGGCGAGAAGTCCGTCTGACAGACTCAACGGCTCCCCCCCGCTGAGGATCATTTCACGAACCGATTGATCGGCTTCGACCCGGGAAATAACCGGCTCCCAGGAAGCCAAACTGGCGAAACTAGGGGAGTAAGGAAAGTGCCGGCGGAAGCAGAATCGACAGTGGACGCCACAGGCCCCAGTTGTTACCATGAGGGATCGGCCCGCATACTTCGCCAGCAGCCCGGGCGGCTGGAGAATTGCGGCCTCGCCCAACGGATCGTCGCTGAAGCCGGGTCGCGTCTCGGTTTCGACGGCCTGCGGCAACACCTGCAACAAGAGGGGGTCGAGAGGGTTACCTGACTGGATCCGCGACAAATAGGTCCGCGGCACCAACAACGGGAACTCGTCGCCTGCCCGCACTGCCTCGACGGCCAGCGACTCCGGCAGTTCGAGTAGCCGGCAGAGTTCCGCCGGGTCGCGCACCGCGCGGCGCAATTCGGTCTGCCAATCGACCGATGCGGCTTGAGCCGGGTGGTTCACTTCCGATTCGCCCAATTGTCCTACAACATTCGCCATACCGGCGATCGTACCATAACCTTCCTCTTCTCAACAGCGAAGCAAAACGGGAACATTAACGTGGGTAGTTACAGCACGAGCGACTTCCGCAAGGGACTGAAGATCCAACTCGACGGCGATCCCTACTTGATGATCGAATGCAACTTCGTCAAGCCGGGCAAAGGCCAGGCGATGTACAAGTGCCGGCTGCGGAACCTCATCCGCAACACGGTTATCGACCGTACCTGGAAAAGCGGCGACTCGGTCGAGTCGGCCGATATCGAAGAGATCGAGGGCCAATACCTTTACCGCCAGGGCGAGACCTTTGTGTTCATGGACACCACGTCCTATGAACAGTACGAAATCGGCGCCGAGGTGGTCGACGACGCCTGGAAATACCTCAAAGAAGCCACCGTCTGCAGCGTGTTGTTGTACAACGACAACCCCATCGGCATCACCCCGCCGAATCACGTGGTGCTGAAGGTCGAATACTGCGAACCGGGGGCCAAGGGCAATACGGCCACCAACGTGACCAAGCCCGCCAAAGTGGAAACCGAGGCCGAATTCCTCGTGCCCTCGTTCGTCGAAATGGGCGACCTAATCCGCATCGACACCCGCACGGGCGAGTACATCGAACGGGTGAAGGAGTAGAAGAGGGGCTAGAGGCTGGGGGCTAGGGGATTAGAAAAAGGGGCGCTGAAAGCAAGCCCCCGAGGCGTGGCCGCTGAAGCGGCCACGATTTCGCCCTACAATAACCTCGCTGCCCGGCTGTGACTCTGGCTTCGCGAGCTGTATAAAAAAGCGGAACAACAGACTTACGCTCGCTATTGCGGATCAGAAAAGTAATGCCACGAGGGCGACCAGCGGGAGCCCGGTTTTCGAGCGAACAGGTCATGCATGTGGCATTACTTTTCTGAGAATCACCAATCACCATGAAACGCCCTCCTTCCTGGCTCTCGGTCCTCGAAGAAACCGAAGCCCAGCGCGACGACTACTTGCCCACCGCATCGTGGAACAATCTCCGACGCCGGGCCGCCTTGTTGCGCCGCGTGCGGGCGTTCTTCGACGAGCGCGGGTTCCTCGAAGTGGAAACCCCCGTGCTCTCGGCCGATACGGTGGTCGACCGCCATCTCGATCCCTTTCAGACGGGCGTTCCCCGCGAGCCGGGCCGGCCGTCGCGACGTTTCTGGCTGCAAACCTCGCCCGAGTTCGCCATGAAGCGACTGCTGGTGGCTGGTAATGTCACGTCCGACAGCGCCACCTCCGAAAACGCCGAAGACGAGCCGCCGACGGCCATCTACCAAATCGCTCGGGTGTTTCGGCTCGATGAATTCGGCCCGCGACACAACCCCGAATTCACGATGGTCGAATGGTATCGCACGGGCGACGGCCTCGACGAAGCCATGCAGTTGACCGGCGAGTTGTGCGAAGCCACTCTCGATCGCGGCCCGGCCGAGCGGATCAGCTACGCCGACGCCTTTGCGGAACACGTGGGGGTTTGCCCTCATACGGGCACGACCGAAGAACTGATCGCCGCGGCCGAACGCCATGAAATCAACGTCCCTGGCAGCATGTCGGAGATGGACCGCGACGGCTGGCTAAACCTGCTATTTGCCGAACGGGTGCAGCCACGCTTGGGCGTGAAGCAACCGACACTTTTGTACGATTACCCGGCCAACCAAGCCGCATTGGCCGTGGTGCGTCACGATAGCTCACCGGTGGCCGAGCGATTCGAGCTGTTCGTCGACGGCCTGGAACTGGCCAACGGTTACCATGAACTACTGGACGCCGACGAACTGCGGCGCCGCAACCAGGCGGTCAACCGCGAGCGTTTCGGCGACGGCAAACGAACGTTGCCCGAGCAAAGCCGACTGTTGAAGGCCATGGACGCCGGCCTGCCGGCGTGTGCCGGCGTGGCGTTAGGCTTCGACCGGCTCGCAATGCTGGCCCTGGGAGCCAAAACGCTGACCGAGGTGATTGCGTTTCCGTTCGATCGGGCGTAAGAACGGAAAACAACACCTTCATCCGGTTCATCCTGCAATCCTGTCAAAATAACCTCCGGGAGCAACCCGTGACCGACGCCACGCAAACCGTTCACGTGAATCTGGCCGAGCGAAGTTACGACATCCTGATCGGCGCCGGCAACCTGCGTACGGCCGGCCCCGTGCTGTCGGGCCTGGGAAAAGTCTCCCATGCGGTGGTCATCACCGACGACAACGTTCGCGAACCACACGCCATCGCCGTGGCCGACAGCCTAGCCGCTCAGCAGATCAACGTCGATGTGATCTCCGTCGAGCCGGGCGAGCAGACCAAGTCGATCGATTTGGCCGCCGGACTTTGGGAGGGAATGCTCGAACTGGGGGCCGACCGCAAGTCGGTCATCGTGGCCGTTGGCGGAGGCGTGGTCGGCGATCTGGCCGGTTTCATCGCCGCCACGTACGCCCGGGGTGTTCGCTTCTACCAAGTGCCCACCACGTTGCTTTCGCAGGTCGACAGCTCCGTGGGCGGCAAGGTGGGGATCAACCTGCCGGGCGCAAAAAACATGGTCGGCGCGTTCAAGCAGCCGTTGGGGGTGCTGATCGATATTAACACACTTGAAACGCTCGACACGCGCGAATATCGCTCCGGCCTGGGCGAAGTGGTTAAATACGGCGTGATTCTCGACGCCCCGTTGTTCGACTATCTGGAAGCCCACGTCGACGGCCTGCTCAGCCGCGACCGTGAGGTGTTGACTCATGTCATCGCCCGTTGCTGCCGCCTGAAGGCCGACGTGGTGGAGAACGACGAGCGCGAGGAGTCGGGACTCCGAGCCATGTTGAACTACGGCCACACCGTGGGCCACGCCTTGGAGACCCTCTCCGGCTACGGCGAAATGTTGCATGGTGAAGGGGTGTCGATCGGCATGATCGCCGCCTCGCGTCTGGCCGAACGGCTGGGCCGGGTCGACGCCGCATTTACCGAACGACAGCGAAGGTTGCTCGAATCGCTAGGGTTGCCCGTCGAACTGCCGCGATTCGAGCCGTCGCAGATTGTCGACACGATGATGCACGACAAAAAGGTTTCCCACGGCCAGCTTCGATTCGTCCTGCCCAAGCAAATGGGCGAAGTCGAGTTGGTCGACGCGGTGGATACGAACGTGGTGGAAGCCGTGTTGCGCGACGCCCTTGAGTAGGTTTCCACAGAAATCATCATTTGTAAAGTCGGGTGCCACTGGCTGCTTGTCAACCAGTGCTGAACGGAAATACCCCAAAAACACTGGCTGACAAGCAGCCAGTGGCACCCGAAAAGTCAACGTGGTTAAGCCACGACCCTTGCGATGAACAATGCACTGATTTGCCGGTTGTTGGGTTTAATCGCGCTGCTGATCGGCGCGGCGATGGCCATGAGTCTGCCATGGGCGTTGCCGGCGTTTGGCCAAACAGACACGTTCGAATCGACTAGCTTCTTCGGCCTGCTGGGCTCGATGGCCGCATGCGCGGTGGTCGGCGGCGTGCTGATGTTCGTCGGCCGTAAGTCCAGGGGCGAGCGACTGCTGCGACGCGAGGCGATTGCCATCGTGGGGCTTAGCTGGCTTATGGCCACCGTGCTGGGTGCCCTGCCTTTCTGGTTCAGCGGTACGGCTCAAGGAATCGACGACGCCGGTCACATCGTGCTGATGGACTTCGCCGACGGAATCTTCGAGTCGGCCTCTGGCTTTAGCGGCACCGGCGCCACGGTGCTGACGAACCTCGAGGTGTCGACCGATCCGAACGTCCCTACGCTCGTCCCGCGAGCCATCCTTTTCTGGCGTAGCGAGACCCACTTTCTCGGCGGCTTGGGAATCATGGTGTTGTTCGTTGCCATCCTAGGGCTCGGCTCGGCCGGCAAGGCCCTGATGCAAACCGAGATGCCCGGTCCCAGCCAGGAGAGTGCCCACGCCCGAACTCAGCGCGCCGCCTGGAACTTCGCGATGATTTTCCTCGGGCTGACGGCCATCCTCACCGTTTTGCTCCGCATCCAAAACGTCTCCTGGTTCGACTCGCTGTGCCACGCCTTTGGAACAATCGCCACCGGCGGTTTCAGCACCTACAACAAGAGCGTCGAACATTTCCACAGCGTGAGTGTGGAGATGACCATCACGGCGTTTATGATCATCGCCTGCACCAATTTCAGCCTGCTGTATTTCGTCGTGATTTGGAGGCCGGGCAAACTGCTAGGCGACATCGAGTTTCGCGTTTATATTGCCGTCCTCGTGGTGGTTACTTCGCTGATCGTCGTTTTCGGACTGCTGGCCCACGACTTCGACGGCTTTGGTTCGGCCGTTCGTTACAGCCTGTTTCAAGTGGCGTCGATTATTACCAACACGGGCTTCGGCACCTGCAACTTCGACACGTGGACCAGCTTCAGCCGTGGCTTGCTCATTCTTCTAATGTTCGTCGGCGGCTGCGCGGGCAGCACCAGTTGCAGTATCAAGGTGATTCGACACATCCTGTTCTTCAAAGTTCTCGGGCTGGAAATCGAGAAGGTATTTCACCCTACCGTAGTTCGCCCGGTTCGGCTGGGAGACCACGTGATCGACGACCCCGATCTGCGGCTGGACGTGGTCCTCTACATCGGGCTGATCATGGTGATTTTCATAATCGCCACCTTGATGTTAGTGGCAACCGAACCCGACAGCACCTGGATCAGCCTTGACCGGGAACCGGCACAAGACAAGCTGGTCGATTGTGCCAGCGCCGTGGCCGCCACACTCAACGGTGTCGGCCCCGGCTTGGGGATCGTCGGCGAATCGCAGAACTACTCCCACTTCCACTGGTATAGCAAGCTTCTCGTGCTCACGCCGATGATGCTGCTCGGGCGACTCGAAGTGTTCGTGCTGCTGGTGCTGTTCGTACCGCGGTTCTGGCGGAGGGGATAGTGCGCTGTCATCACCCAAGACAGCGGATTGGGTGCCACGGGCAGCTTGTCAGCCAGTGCTCAGCACGGGCATAAAAGCTGCCCGTGGCACCCAATGTCTGCCCCCCCGCTGGCCGCGTTTTCCATCGATTCAACGGCGCCGATGATTTTCACCCCAGGGCGGAAGTGCTATACTTCGCGGCATGAACGACATGCCACGATCTGCCGCCGAGCCTACGCCCGAGGAACTTGTCGACATTCTCCGCTTGTCGATGGTCGAGGGAGTCGGCCCTCACATTCGCCGGCGGCTGCTGGAACGCTTTGGTTCGTCGACAGCCGTACTCCGGGCGGCGCCCAGTGCTTTGCAGGAAGTTCAGGGCGTGGGCCCAAAGATCACGCGGCGAATCGTCCACGCCGAGCGGGATATCGACGTCGACCAAGTCATCGCATTGTGCCAAGAGCGCAACGTGACGATTCTCACCGAACGGCACCCGACCTATCCGAACGTGCTGCGGCAGATTCCCGACCCGCCGGGCGTGATTTTCGTGCGGGGAGAACTCAAGCCCAGCGACCCGTTGGCCATCGCCATCGTGGGCATGCGTCATGCTTCGCAGTACGGGCGACGGCAGGCTGAACGGCTGGCCGGGAGTTTGGCTCGGGCCGGGTTGACGATCGTCAGCGGCCTTGCCCGAGGAATTGACGCGGCGGCCCATCGCGGTGCCCTGGAAGCCGGCGGCCGCACGCTGGCCGTGTTGGGAAGCGGCGTATTGAACATTTACCCTCCCGAACACGACACGCTGACCGAGGAGGTCATCGCCCAAGGGGCCGTGCTGAGCGAGGCCCCGCCATCGGCCAGTCCGCAAAGCGGCATGTTTCCGCAACGCAACCGCCTGATCAGCGGGCTGTCGTTGGGGGTGATCGTAGTGGAGGCCGCCGAACGTAGCGGCGCACTGATCACGGCCGGCCACGCCACGGAGCAAGGTCGCGAGGTGTTTGCCGTACCAGGTCGAGTCGACAGCCGCACGGCCCGAGGTTGCCATCGCCTAATCCGCGACGGCGCCAAACTGGTCGAAACGGCCGACGACGTGCTGGAAGAACTGGGGCCCTTGTTCGAGGCCGCTCCGCTGGAAGACGGCCAGGGCGAAGTGCGCCACCCTGCCGAACTTACGCTGAATGAACTCGAGCAACGCGTGCTCGGCGCGATCGACACGGAAGCCACGTCAATCGACACGGTGGTCGCCACCACGGGCCTGCCCGTGCCGCGTGTGTTGTCGACAATCAGCGTACTGGAGATGCGCCGCTTGATCCGGCGACTCAGCGGGAACACGGTGGTTCGGGCTTAGTGCTTTGCCAAACCGGCTGGGTGCCATGCCCACGGCAACGTGGGTATGGCCGAAGTGCCATACGTATTCATGCCCACGTTGCCGTGGGCATGGCACCCATGGACCTGTGATAGAAACAGCATCGCGTGTTGTCTATGCGGGCCCGATCAGGGCCATCAGGTCGGCGCCCGCCAGCGTGTCGTCGAGCGACTCCCAAATGGCCTTCACGTCGGGTTTGTCCAGCCCCAGGCCGTAGAACACCTCTTCCGACGGCATCTCGGTCGTCGCCACGCCTAGTGACGTAACCTGCTTCACGTTGCAGAAGAAGTTGGCCAAAGCTACGGTCAACACCATCTCGCGGTGTGGGCCGTCGTAGGCCAAGGGATCGTGGTGGTAGCGAATCGTGGCTGTGAGGTGATCTGGCAAGTGCCACTGCGAGGCCACGAAGTAGCCCAACTCGGCATGGTCGAAACCCAGGATCTCGCGTTCTAGCTGACAGACCGACACATTCTCTTCCAACCGGTCGATCACTTGGCAAAACGGCTTGTGCAGGTATTGGTCGATGAGGATCAGGCCCAGATCGTGCAGCAGGCCGGCCAAGTAGGCCTCGCGAGGCGCTACGCGGCGCGAGGTTTCGGCAATCCGTCGGGCGACCGCGCCGACGCCAATCAGATGGTTCCACAGCCCGCGCCGGGTGTAGCTGCCGTAGCCGGCGTCGTTTTTGAAAAGTTGGGCAATGTAAGCCGTCATCGCCAGGTTGCGGATCTCCTTGAAGCCCAGCATGGTGATGGCCAATTTCAGATCGGCCACCTTGTTCTGCAAGGAGTAGTACGACGAATTGACGGTCCGCATGATCCGGGTAGCCAAGGCCACGTCGAACTCGACAGCCTCCAACAGATCGTCGGCCCCCGTGTCGGCGTCGTTGGCCACTTCGATAATCCGCATGGCCACCACCGGTAACGACGAGACTTCGCTGATCCGCCGAAACAGCCGCTCGATAAGCATTTCCGGCGACTGGGGTTTCCCGTTATTCATCTGCTGGATTGACATACGGACGGATTCGCTACAATCCACACAACCGGCCCCGCACCGGGCAACAACACCCGAGCGTCCCTTTACAAACATAGGTCACGAGAAGGGGACGCGACGCGAGCAGCCAGAAGACGGAGGGCTCACCACGCAAGGCTTGCGGGAAGTCGCAGGATGACCGCAACAATCGCCACCCAAGCCCACCGATTGCAACCGGTGGGTCTCGTTCTCCATCGTTCACTCTTCTCCGCTCGTCTGTTCCGCCATCGCCAGCCGCTCGGCGATCGGGGGGTGGCTGTGAAGCATGAACACCTCCAAAGGGTGCGGGTTGGGATCGTCCTTGTTCAGCCGGGCAAGCTTCTGGAAGGCCGAGATATAGGCCGCCCGCATGCCGGTACGGTCCAAGGCATAGCGGTCCGACTGCCGTTCGTAGCGACGGCTTACCGCATTCTGCACCGGTTCCAGCACCAACGCGAACAGGGCCAACACGAGCATCACCAACGGCAGCGTGTAGATGGGCAGCTCGGCGTAGTCGACGGGCGTGCCCACGTACGCTCGCAACAGCCAGTCGCACACGAAGAACCCCGCCGCGCTGTAGACAATGCCGGTGAGAATCATCTTGCGAATGTGTCGATGCACGTGGTGTCCGATCTCGTGGGCGAAAATGACTTCGATCTCGTCGGGCGTGAAACCCTCCAGGAGCGTATCGCCAAGAATCACTCGTCGCGTGCGCCCCAGGCCGGCCAGCATGGCGTTGGCCTTCACCGTCTCTTCGCTCATGCCCATGCGGTAAACGCCCTCGATACTCAGGCCGGTGCCTTCGGCCAGTCGGGCGATACGCTGACTTAGCTCGGGTTCGTCGAGCTTTTCGATCTTGTAGAACAACGGCATGATCAGCACGGGCGCCAGTTGCCCGAGGATCACGCTGACAATGAAAAACGCCCCGGCAGCCACCAGCCACCACCACGGCCCCGTGGTCCAGATCAACCAGTAGAGACCCAGCATCATGACGGCGCCGAAGACCGTACCCAGAAGCATGCGTTTCGCATAGCGCCACAGCCAACGGCCGAATGTCTGATTGCTGAGCTTGAAACGATGCTCCAAAACATGTCCGGCGTAGACCGACAGCGGGAAAGACACGGCCATGTGGATAGCTGTAACGACGACAAACAACGCGATCAACCGCAACGACCAGTTGTCGGCCAGCACGGACGACGTCTGCAACCAAGCGTCGAGCGGTCGGGCAACCAGCAGGGCCATCACTGTCAGGTAGACGACGTCGATCAACTTGTCTACCAACGTGCAGATCAGATCCAGTCGGCCATACTCTTTAGCCTCGGCCAATTGCTCATCGCTGAGCCCGGCCGAGTCGGGGGCGACCGCACCGGTAGAATCATCGGATAACGTTGACTCGGGCAACTCGTCGGACACGCGGGAATTCCTCGACAAACAAACATCGATTTAACTGTGGTTCCCAAGCTCCGGCTTGGGAACCCGCCTCTAGCGAAGCTTCGCTTCGCAAGCCTAACTGTCATCAGAGAAAGTGGAACAAGGAAGCAGAGCTTCCGGGAAGTGCGTGCCCAAGCTGGAGCTTGGGCACGAGGAAAAATCCAATCCTCGCGTCCCGTTATGCTCAAGCATAACCTACGAAACTACGGAAGCATCTCGTTGCGGACGTCGGCCAGGTCGACGCCGAGGATTTCTTTAGCCAGATCGACGAGGATGGGCATTTCTGCCTGGATATGAAACGTTCGGTGGCGATGGGTCAGCGAATCGCCGTTTTTCAGTTCGGTGGCCGGCGAAAGGGATTCGATCTCGTAGAATTCTCCCAGTTGGTCGCCCGAAGAATTAGGACCGTCGTTGTACGCGTTGGCCACGTCGCCCACGTAGGGCTCTTCCTGGGGCACTTCCCACATGTTGTTCATGTAGAGGTCGTGGACCGGGTCGTCCGACATACTGAATTGCACTACGGTAAGCACGCCCGCAGCGAAGTCGATCGACCCCAACACGCTTTTCGCGCGGCGCTGCGAGGTGCCGATCTTCGCACGATGCTTCGCGTCGGCCGCGAAGAGCACCGCGCGGGGCGTTATCTTCAACCGCTCGGCTGGAATCTGGCCGAAGTAGTCGCTTTTGACCACCGGGCCCAGGTCGCTCTCGTTGCCCGGCCGATACGGCACAACAACCACCGTCTGCGGGCTGGCGTTGAGCATTCCCAGGATCCAGATCGACACGAGCCCACCCTCGCGCGTCATGGCCGGGCCTTGATTGGTCACCGTGTTGACCGTCTCGTAGCCCACTTTCGATACACTCGGCTGTCCGAGCATCTGAAGCACTTCGTTGCCGAAAAGCTGCTCGATCATGGGGTCGGTCACGAGGCGAACGTCGCGGGTGACGTTCAAGTCGAACTCCGTGGCCGACGCGTTTTGCAGGTTGATCCGCGTGGTAATACGGCAGTGCGGTGTACCAAGGCCCGAGGTCACATCCCAGGTAGTTTCGTTCAAGGCAGGCGGCGTGCGCCAGTTTTCGAATGACTGTTCGGCCCCAGGATCGAACATGAGCGAAAACTGACCACCCTCGGGCGAGAGCCACATCCGCTCTTCGCCGCCGTAGTTGTTGAATTGGGGATTGAGCTGGCCCGCTTCGATGAACGGCCGATTGATGAAGCCGAAATCCGGCCCGTCGGCACCGCCGAAGGTGGAGGTCATCACCCGGCCCTGCCAGTCGGGGCAGATAGCCACACGGGCACCTCCGTTGTCGGCCAGTTCCACCAGCTTGGTATGTTTTGCCAGAAACGCTCGTGCATCGCCGTACGACATGTGCTCGCCTTCCTTTGTTCTTCCCCAGGTGGTCAGACGGTGCAGAAGGACCGTCGAATGAAACACCAAAGACGGACTGCCACAGGTGGGTAGAATAGCATTACCCGGGAGGACGATCCAGTACCTTTTTTCTCTCATTCCCACGCTGGAGATTGGGACCCAGGGAGAATCAGGACAAACGAGAGGAAGGCCGTCGTCGGCCGGCAGCGCGATTACCTGCCGCCCGACTCTGAAGTCTCGATTTTGGCCATAACCAGCTTGGCGTTGGCCGTGTCGATTTTGAAGGTGAAGTGCTTGAAGAAGCTCAACCCCAGAAGCGGTGCAGCATTGCCCAAGTGCTGCGGCATCACGGCACATTCGACATCCTTTACCGTGAATTTTCCTACGCGGACCGTCTCGGCCGTCTTTTGCCAGCCCTGTACGATGCTGCCATCGGCCAACGAGAGTTGGATGGTGGGATCGTCTTCCTGAGGCATCAGGCCGATGTCGACGGCCATTTTCCAAGGCAAAGAGATGATCGAAGCGCCCGTGTCGATGGCCATCAGTTGCGTCGATTTCCCGTTGAACGTCACCGGCAAAATCCAGAGATTCCCGTCGCCGCGACGCAAGGCGATTTCCTCGGAGAGGATAGTATCCTCCATGGCCTTCAAACGGCGACCGGCACTGAGGAAACTTGCTCCTGGTCCCAAGCGGTAGTTTTTCCCCACTGCTTTGCTGTAGTGGTCTACGGCCAGATTTACACGGGGGGTAGCCGCCAGGTCTTCGTATTTTTCGCTGACCTGGTCGTACATCTTCCGGGTTTCGATGAGGTGTTGGACATATTTTTCGGTGGCCGCGCTCAGCGCCGCCTGAGCCTCTTCGAGCGTTTTCTCATCATCCTTTGACTCGTACAAGAGGGTAATACGGTCGGCCAACTCGTTGAGCATCATAACCAACCGGTTGTTCATTTCGACGGTTCGTGCGGAGGCAAGTTGCGTTCGGAGCTGGCGACGCTTCTGAAGGTAATCGACGATGAGCTTTTTCTTGTCGTCGATCTTCTTCTCGGCCGCGGCCACTGTTCGCTGGGCCTCGATGGCGTCTTTCTTCAGGTCGTTGGCGTCTCGAAGTTTTTTGGTCACCTCGCTCTCGTCGGGCAAGGCAAAGTAGACGCTCAACCGCTTCAACCCCTGTTCCTGCAAATACCTCTCGGCCCCTTCCGCCGTGGCAAAGGCCGTGGCTGGAAGGCTCACCAGCAAGAATCCCACCAGAGGTGCGAGTGTACGAATAGGGGTCATCACAATATCCCCGCAGTTGTGGTTTGAAGACGAGATTCTTCGAGCCGAACCGGCAAACGGCTGGAGAGTCGGCTCGGCCACCGGCCGAACGTCCGCCCAGCCCCCTACCATTCTACTCTATCCTACGCTGCCCCCTCGCTTGGATCAAGCACCCCCCATCCGAAGAGATAATTTTCACCCTGCGTCCCCGGGAATCTTTTCGAGCCGGAAAAGATCGGCGGCCATTTGACGGCGGCGAATGAGGTGCGTTTGCCCTTCGTGCAAAAGGACTTCGGCGGCCATGGTCTTGGAGTTGTAGTTACTCCCCATCACGGCGGCGTACGCGCCGGCGCACTCGATGACCAGCCAATCGCCCACCTTGGCCCGCGGCAAACGGCGTTTGGCAACAAAACCCCCTTCTTCCTGCGTGAAGATATCGCCCGACTCGCAGAGCGGACCACCCACGATCACCTCCTGCTCCGGCCGGTCCTGCTCGCCGTCGGCCGGCACGATCGACATGGGGTGGTAGGAGCCGTAGAGAATGGGTCGCGCGAGGTTGTTGAATCCGGCGTCGACCAGATAGAAGAGGTTATCTCCTTGACGCTTGACAGCCCGGATTTCAGTGACCAGATAGCCACTCTCGGCCACCAAGTAGCGGCCCGGTTCGATCTCCAGTTGGATCTGATGACCGAACTGCTCCTCGAGCCGGCGCCGACTGGTATCCCACAACTGGTAGTAAGCTGGCAAGTCGACATACTCGTCGCCCGGCTGATACACGGTGGGAAGCCCACCGCCGGCACTGATCGAGGTAACCGTCGGCCCCACTTCCACGGCCGCCTTCTCCATAGCGCCACACACCTGGCCGAGGTGCTCCAGGTCGGTGCCCGAGCCGATGTGCATGTGCAGGCCGGTGATCTTCAGGTCGTACTTCGCCGCACGCATCTTGCAGTCGGCTAAATGCGAGTGCCAGATGCCATGCTTCGACTGCTTGCCGCCCGTGTTGGTCTTCTGGCTATGCCCGTGACCGAAACCCGGATTGATTCGTAGTGTAATCTCCCTACCTGGCGCCCGCTGGCCTAGTTGGTCGATCATGTCGGCCGAGCCGCAGTTGACGTGGATTTCTTTCTCCACACACAACGCCAGCGCTTCGCGATCGAAGATGTCGGCCGTGTAGACGATCGGCGGGGGACTGCCCTCGAGCGAATAACCGGCCGCCAACGCGCGGTGGATTTCGCCGGCGCTGACCGCGTCGACCACGACCCGCTGTCGTCGTATCAGGTCGAGAATCGCCAAATTGGAGCAGGCCTTCTGGGCATAACGGATCACGTCGAAGGCTTTCAGGTCGGCAATTCGCTGCTCGATCATGGCCGCGTCGTAGACAAACGTGGGCGTGCCGAATTGTTCGACAAGCTCGGCAATCGACGTTCCGGCGATCTCGGTACGAGTAGTGGCAAACTCAGGTATCGTGGACATGGAGAATTTGGGAGTTCTGATTTGGGAGTTCTGATCTGCAACTTCGTTCCGAAGCTCCAGCTTCAAAACAAGGCAACTATCACTCTATTGTAGAAGACACGGCGGCGGGGCAAAAGGACAGGGCGGCATCGGCCAGCAATTGCGACCGATACCGCCCTGGTTTTTCCCGATTAATTACACATTATCGGCTAGCTGGACGTTAGAATCCGCCATCGTTGCCGGGAGCCGGTTGCTGGAATCCGCCCGGGGCTGCACCGCCGCCAGCCGCCATGTTGCCGGCCGAACCGATCAGTTTCAGGAGGCCTTCCTCCAGCTCCAGTCGGGCACCAATCCCGCCGGGGATCTTCTGCACCTTCAGCAACAGATGATCCTTCTCGCCGGCCTGCTCCACCATGGCCGCGGCCATCTGGAGCATGGGCTGCTGATCCTCGGGTGCCGTGGTCGCGGCATACTGAAGAATCGGGCCAAATGCCAATGCCACTCGGGCGATTGCCGCATCTTGGTCGCTCGCTTCCTTCGAGCCGTCGATCACCTGCTTGATCGTGGCCACCCCTTCACGCCCCATAGCCAGGTACACGGCGTCTTTGCCGAGCCCCACGGTCACGGCCATCGGATCGCCGAACATCTTGGCCGTCTCTTCGTCTTCGGCAGGAACGTCCATGGTATGGAAGTTCACGCCCTCATGCGAATCGACGTTCAGTTTCAGCGATTTTGCCAATTCGGGTTCTTCCTTTTCAACCCGTTTGATCAGTCGCTCGACGACTTTCTGAAGCTGGTCGCCTTCGGCAACGATCCCGCCGGCCACGAGGGTTGCGTTTTCCGGCTTGAGCATCATGGCCATCCCGCCGTCGATCTTCTTCAGATCGATCGTGGCTTCGGCCACCTTCATCACTTCGTCGAGCAGGTCGGTGGCCAACTGGCGATCGGCGTCGGACAGCTCCTCGTTGTTCTTCAGCTCGGTGACGGCCGTTTGCTTGGCATCGGCCAATTGGCTCTTCAGCTTTTGCATGATGTTGTCCGACAACCCGGCCGCCCAGGTACCCGACACGGCCGCCCCGGGCAAATCGAAGCCGGCGAAGCTACCCGAGGTGGCGGTCACTTGCCCAAAGGTCTCGGAAAGCTCGGTGTCATCCAAGGCGGTCACCAGCAGATCGAGGTGGGTCAAGGACCGTTGGCGATTGATGGCGAAGCCGAGGGTCAAGTCGTTGATTTCGTTGATGCCCTTGACGATTGCGTTGACCGCCCGATTCGACATTTTCACGCGCAGCTCGAACTGCTCGTCGGATTCGTCCTCTTTCTGCTGCAATCCGGCCTGGGCGCCAAGCTGCAACTGGGCCGCGGCCATGTCGCGGTAGGGCTTGGGAATGTTCTGCACGGCCACGCCCACCGCCAGGTCGTAGCGGCCGCTGAGATTCTGAATCGCCGCACTCGGATCGGCCGGCAAGCCCTCGAACGAATCGGGACTATCGGCCAACATGGCCCAACCGCCCTGCTGCTTGATAAAGACAGGCTGAGCATTGGTGTCGAGTTCATAAACACCACCTTCCCCTTCGCTGATCTGGGCGCCGGTCTGCTCGAGAAGCTTGACGACTTTCCCCAGGTCGGTGACCGGGACAAAACCGTAGACGCGGAATTGTGCACCGTTAGTCTCTACCAGTGCGCCCCAGGGTTTGCTGGTGTCCAGCCCGGGAATCTTTTCCTGGTCCGGAGGAAGCTGAAGCACGAACATCTTCAGCATCGCCTCGACACCCTTACCCAGCGCGGGATTGTTCCCCAGTTTTCCGATAAAGTTGATGTCTTCGACCAACTCGTCGTAGCCCGAGAAGGAAACAGTAACCACCGGTTTCCACTCCGCAGCCTGCGCGGACGATGCCGGCGCGACCAACCAAAGGCCTAACAGCACGGCGACAGCCAACGTCGACAACAAGGTTTTTCTCACAACAATTCCTCCTCAAGATACGAGTTTGGGTGCAAGACGCAGCACAGACAAGCCGGCACCCCCACGCTGGGTGGGTTTGCGAATCATTGCCTAGGCGTTTGAAAGTGTACCGCGTAAAACGGCGTCCTGCCAGGGGATCGGCTTTGTCAATGGCTTGAACTGGGGATCGGAGGCCGTGCTCAGCCCACGCTTGCGTGGGCACACGCCCTTGAGGAAGTTCCAATGCCCAAACCAAAATGACCACGAAATCCTAATTTCTATCGGGCCCTGCATTGCTTGTGGAACGAGGGCGACCAACGGGAGCCCGGTCTCCCGGGACAGGACGCAAGGAAGTGTTCCACAATCAACCACGGAACCAATAAGTCTCAAGCACCCGTTCCACGCTACTGGATACCCCTGGTGTTTGGTCATTCGAACTTGGTGCTTCCTTGGTCATTTTGGTTTGGGCATTGGACACTCACTACGCTACCAACATGCCCACGCAAGGTGTGGGCATGGCACCCACAACCCCTGGTTTAAGAGTTGCCAGAGCCCTAGCTTTTGGGCATCCTAGCTACTGGGCATTACCCGCCTGTAAGCTCATCTGGCCCAAGGCCCGGAGGATCCCCTTGTCGAACTCCACCCGATAGCGGACACCTCGCTCAACCGGAGTGACGACCAACTCGATTCGGTCGGCGCCGGCCTGGTCCTGAAGCCACTGGGCAAGCTTTTGGGCCTGGGGACGATCCTTCTCCTCGCCAACCGCTGCAATGAACTCCGCCACCGATTTCACGGCCAACGAAAACCGCACTGGCGGCACACTCCGATAGGCTTCGGCGGCCGAACGCTGGATCGCCTGCCGGAGGGTCTTCATCGCGTCGCGGCCCGCCGCCACGTAGAGGCTGTCCTTGCCGATGCCGACCACCACGTCGAGCGTTTCGCCAATCAGCGAAACCACCTTCTCGCGATCTTTCGCATCCTCGGGAATCGGAACCGAAACCGTGTGCAGGCGCACGCCCTCGCACTCGCCGGCGTCGAACTGAATCCAGCGGCTGATCAGCGGATTCTCGGAACTGGCGATTGCGGCCAACTGTCGGGCAAGCTTTTCGAGCTGCGCGCTGTCGGCCACGTAGCCGCCGGCCAAAACGGTCAACGACTCGGGCGCAGCCACCACGGCCATACCGCCGTCGACCTGCCCGTTTTCGACGGTCTTCTGCACCACGTCGATCACATCGCCGGCCACCTGTCGGGCAACCTTCTTCTCTTCCTCCGACTTATCTTCTTTCGCAATGTTGGCCATCGCCTGCTTGCGAACCGCGCTGAGGATGGTTTTCAGCACATTCTTTTTGACCTCGGGCATCGTGCCGGCCCAGTTTCCGGAAATCGTAGCCTCGGGCAGCAGGAAACCGGCAAAACGGCTCTTCGTCGCGTCCAAGTCGGCAACCAGCTTGGCCGTGGGCGTATCGGGCTTAGCCGTAACGGTCACTTCGGCAAACGTCTTCTCCTGTTGGTGATCGAGAGTCCAACCGAGCGTCACTTCGTCGACGTCCTCGACCAGCGAGACGAGCACGTCGACGATCTGTGTGGTAACCTTCACCCGTACAGCGTGTTCTTCTTCCGATTCACCGTCGCGCCGCTTCATGTCCTTTTGGCTGTCGCGTCGCATATCGGCCACAATCTTCCCGCGGACACTCGCCGGCACGTTTCGCCCTTGGATTTGCAGGGCCAGATCGTATTGGGCCGAAAGACGTTCGAGGGTTTCAGTCGGGCTAGGTTGCTGCTGCTTGACCACGTCTACCCGATCGCTGGCCAACGCCCAACCGTCTTTCTCGACGACGTAAAGCGGCTTATCGTCGGTCGTAATCTTGAAAACGCCGTCGTCTTGCACGTCGATTCCCTTGGTGAACGGCCGAAGCACGTCGAGCAGCTTCTCCAGATCGGTGACGGGAATCATGCCGTAGCCGAACATCTCGGTGCCATCGGTCTGCAAGACGACGCCCAACGGCCGCGTTTTGTCGAGCCCCTCCAGTCCTCGGCTTTTGGTAAACAGCTTCAGCATGGCCTCCAACCCCACGGCCAAGTCGGGATTGTCGGAGATCTTGCCCACGTAGGCGATGTCGCCCATCAATTCGTCGTAGCTGGCCACCGACAGCAGGGCCACCGGTTTGACTTCCTTCGGTCCGGCCGCCGCCGCTGCGAACAACGACAACGAACCAAACAACACGGCTCCCACCAGCAAAAGCAACACGGCGCGTTTCATGACAAACCCTCCACTACGAAACAATGAAATGACGGGAGAAACGAAAGACCGAAAAGAAACCCCTTCTCGGCGTAGCATTGCGCCACGGCTCAATGTCGTAATCCAACTCAAAGGAGTCGTGCTAGCTACGCAGTACGACGGGCTATTCGACGCGCAGGCAGAAATCTTGAGATCGGCAAGAAGATTTTTTCGGAAAATCCGATCCGGCCGCTTGGAAGACTTGCAGACGAGCAATATCAGCAAGGGCGCAAGCCCATACGCTGGCCATTTTGTTCATCAGCAGCTATGCCCGAGAGTGCGATCCGCGCCGGGTGCTCCCGCCGGACCGCCAGGGCAGAGGAAGCCCTACCGCTCGCGGTAGGTGATACGACCTTTGGTCAGGTCGTAGGGAGAAAGCTCCACGCGAACCTTATCGCCGGGCACAATACGGATAAAGTGCTTCCGCATCTTGCCGGCCACGTGGGCGATGATCTTATGACCGTTTTCCAACTGGACACGAAATCGTGTGTTGGCAAGGGCTTCGGTCACGATCCCTTCAATTTCGATTGCTTCTTCTTTTTTGGCCATAAAAAAACCGACCCCTGGTCGTCGCACACAGGTAACTTCCGTAACTCCCCCCAACCCCAAGCGAACCTTCAACTTACCATGCCCCTTCCACTTTGCCAAGCCAGGGGGGGAAGAAAGGCCTTCCACGGGGCTTGCTGCTGGTTCCCAAGCCAGAATTCAACTGGTTCCCAAGCCTCCGGCTTAGGAACGAGGTTAGCTTTGTCACCCACGTCTCTCGCCCCTCACTGCTCGCCCCTTTTCGACCGCCCTCGGAAGACGTATCCTTGGTTCCATGACTTCCCCCCCCTCGCCCGAATCGCCGCCGAGCATCTCGGCCCCCGTCCAGCCCCGGCGGCAGCTTACGTTGTTCGATTCCACTTCGATCATCGTGGGCATCATTATCGGGGCCGGAATCTATGAAACCACTCCGTTGATCGCCAGCCAATTGCCCAATTTGGGTTGGCTTGTCGGCGTGTGGCTGCTGGGAGGGCTGTTGTCGTTGGTCGGGGCGTTGTGCTATGCCGAGTTGGCTACGTCGTATCCCCAGGAAGGCGGCGACTACGTGTACCTCACGCGAGCCTTCGGCCCCACGACCGGTTTCCTCTTCGCGTGGTCGCAAATGTGGGTGGTCCGGCCGGGGTCGATCGGCGCGATGGCGTTCATCTTTGCGCGATACGCCAACCGGCTGTTTCCGCTCGACGCCATCTTGGGCAACGAGTACGCCGCCTTGCTCACCTACGCCCTAGGTTCCATCGTCGTGCTTACAGCGATCAACCTGCTCGGCACCATGCAGGGAAAATGGACGCAGAACGTACTCACGTCGGTCAAAGTGATCGGGCTGGCGGCCATCGTTGTGGCCGGCCTGACCGTGCGAGCCGACGCCGCCGCAGCGCCGGCACCGGTGGCGGCTCTGCCCACACTCGACGGCTTCAGTCTTGCAATGATCCTCGTCCTTTACACTTACGGTGGCTTCAACGAGATGGGCTACGTTGCGGCCGAAGTCCGCCGGCCGGAGAAAAACATCCTTCGCGCGCTGGTGCTGGGCACAGTCACCGTAACGTTGATCTACACGCTGGTCAGCCTGGCGTTCGTTCACGCGTTGGGCTATGCCGGTACCCAGCAATCGTCGGCCGTCGCGGCGGACGTGTTACAACTGGTCCTCGGCGATTGGGCCGCTCGGGCGATCAGCCTGTTGATCTGCATTTCGGCACTCGGGGCCATCAACGGCATGATTCTCACCGGTGCCCGAATTTACTTCGCCCTGGGCAGCGACTACCGGATGTTCGCTTGGTTCGGCCGGTGGAGCAGCCGGCGCGAGACGCCCGTCTGGGCCCTGCTGTTTCAAGGACTGATCACCTTGGCCCTGGTCGCGCCGCTTGCCGCGCTGAGCCGCCACGCCAAGGGCGGGTTCCAGAGCATGGTCGAATTCACCACGCCCATCTTCTGGTTGTTCTTCTTGCTGGTCGGCGTGGCACTGTTCGTGCTGCGTCGTCGTGTGAGCGAGGGCCACGAACCTTACCGAGTGCTCTGGTACCCGGTAACTCCGGCCGTTTTTTGCCTGTCGAGCCTGTTCATGCTGTGGTGCAGCATCACCTACGCCGTGCGCCACAGCAGCCACGAATGGGTTTGGGCCGCCGCCATCATGGTCGTCGGCGTGGCAGTAAGCTCCGTCGCGAAAACGACCACCCCCACCACCTAACGCTGCCCCCATCACAACATTATTCCCCCCACTCCTCCAAGCCCACCGGCCGCGTCCGGTGGGACCCACCGCCTCGGGTCCACAAATTTGCATTCCCTCCCCCAGCGTTAGATAATAGCTATTCCCCCAACCGATTATGCATTATCCTCTTTGCCCAACCAACGGAGACACCGCCCATGTATAAACACGCTCTTCTGTTCTGTAGAAACTTGGCGATCCTAGCACTCGGACTGACGCTCGGTCTGGCCACGGCAACGGCCGCCTCGCCCAAGACCGACTGGGCCACGACCAACGTGCCCGGCATGTGGGAATCGGCTTTCAGCCAGGAGCTTGGCTCCTACAACGGTTTCGCCTGGTATCGCTGCTTCGTCAAAGTGCCCGATGACTGGGCCGGCCAGAAGCTCACGCTGAAGCTGCCCGGGGTAGACGACGCCGACGAAACGTTCGTAAACGGCACCAAGGTTGGCACCACCGGACAGATGCCGCCCAACTACGTCGGCGCTTCCGGCAAGCCGCGAGTGTACCCGATCGACGCGAAACTGGTTCGTCCCGGGGCGTACAACCTGATCGCCGTTCGGGTGTACGATGCAGGCGGCAGCGGAGGTTTCGCCGGTGGCGATGTCTCGCTTGCCTGTTCGAAGGGCGAAATCGACCTGACCGGCCGATGGCAGTTTCGCACGGGCGACGAGATGGCCTGGGCCCAATGGCCGGCCGCGCCCGGCAGCCAGCCGATGCAAAAACTCCTCGCGCAGCTTAGCCACAACGGCCTGTTCGTCGCGCCCACGATCGTCGGCACGACCACCCCGCCCGACGCGCCGCTTACTCTCTGGTACAAACAACCGGCAGCCAACTGGAACGAGGCCCTGCCGGTCGGCAACGGTTCGTTGGGCGCGATGGTCTTCGGCGGTGTAGCCAAGGAACGCATTCAACTGAACGTCGACACGCTCTGGGCAGGCGGCCCCAAGGATCGCATCAACCCGAAGGCCCTGGAGGCATTGCCCAAGGTTCGCCAATTGCTGTTCGAAGGCAAAAACGCGGAGGCCACGCGTCTGGCGGGCGAAACGATGATGGGCATTCCCTGCCGTATCGAGTCGTACGAAACGTTGGGCGATTTGTGGTTGGAATTTCCCCACGTCGAACAAGTCACCGAGTACCGCCGCAAGTTGAACCTCGAAGAGGCGATGACCGCTGTCACCTATGAGATCGACGGCGTAAAGTTCACCCGCACGGTCCACGCCTGTCCGGTGAACAACATCCTCGTGGTTTACATGAAGGCGCGCAACGATCAGCAACAACCGGCCGACGCCATCTCGTTTACCGCCTCGCTCACCCGAGAGCAAGACGCCGAAGTCGTCGGCCTGGCTCCCGACATGCTGATTCTCCGCGGCGCAGTCAACGGCGGCCAGGGAATGAAATACGAAGCGCGATTGCAGGCCGGCGGCAACGGACAAATCGCTGTCGAAGGCAACCGGCTCGTCGTTCGCAACGCGTCCGACATCGTCCTGCGACTGGCTGCGGCCACTTCCTATCGCCACGACGACCCGAGCAAGGTGTGTGAACAACGCTTGGCCAAGTCGCAGAAAGGCTTCGACCAACTCAAAAGCGACTATTTGCCAACGCATCGAGAGCTTTTCGATCGGGTAAAACTCGAACTGCACGGAACCGACGCGGAAGTAGACGCCGCGGCCCACAAATTGCCCACCGACGAACGTTTGGCCCGGGTGAAAGCCGGCGCCGACGACCCCGCGCTGGCCGCCCTCTACTTCCAGTTTGGCCGTTATCTGCTCATCAGCAGTTCGCGCCCCGGTTGCATGCCGGCCAACTTGCAGGGCATCTGGAACGATCGTATGAAGGCCCCCTGGAACGCCGACTTCCACACGAATATCAACCTGCAGATGAACTACTGGCTGGCCGAAAACTGCAACCTGGCCGAATGTCACGAGCCGTTGTTCGATCTGATGGATTCGATCGTCGACTCGGGCAACAAGACAGCCAAGGCCCATTACGGCTGCGACGGCTGGGTGGTCCATCACCTGACCGACCCGTTCGGTTTCACTGTGCCGGCCGACGGCGTCTGGGGCGTCTGGCCGGTTGGTGCTGCGTGGCTCGCCCAGCATCCGTACGAGCATTACCTGTTCAGCGGCGACAAAACATTTCTCCGCCAGCGGGCCTATCCGCTGATGAAGGGCGCCGCACGATTCATGCTCGACTTTTTGGTCGAAGCGCCCGAGGGCACGCCCGTGGCCGGCAAGCTGGTAACCTGCCCGTCGCACTCACCCGAAAACCGCTTCCGCAAGGCCGACGGTCAGGTGTCGATGTTCACCTACGCCGCCACGATGGACCTGGAAATTATTCACGACCTGTTCACCAACTGTATCGACTCGATCGACGTGCTGGCCAAGGACGCGGCCGACGGGAAGTTCGACACCGAGTTTCGCGCCGAACTGGTCGACGCGCTGAAGCGTTTACCACCGCTGCAGATCAGCCCTCGCACAGGCGCGCTTCAAGAATGGGTCGAAGACTACGACGAGCCGGAACCGAAACACCGGCACGTGTCGCACATGTTCGGCCTTCACCCGGGCAGGCAGATCACGCTGCGCGGCACGCCCGAGTTGGCCGAGGCCATTCGCACGACGCTCAATCGTCGCGGCGATGCAGCCACCGGCTGGAGCCGTGCGTGGAAGACGTGCGCCTGGGCCCGGCTGGAAGACGGCGATCGAGCGTACAAGATCTTCAAGGGCCTGCTGCAACACGGCACGCTGCCGAACCTGTTCGACACGCACCCGCCGTTCCAGATCGACGGCAACTTCGGCGCCACCTCGGCCATCGCCGAGATGCTGTTGCAGAGTCACCTCGGCAATCCCCAAGAAGGTTTTGAACTTGCCTTTTTGCCGGCACTGCCCAATGCGTGGCCGACGGGAAAGGTCGCCGGCCTGCGTGGGCGAGGCGGCGTAGAGGTCGATCTTCAGTGGCGCGACGGTCGCGCCGAACGTGCCATCGTGCGAGCCACGACCAACGGCCGACACAAGCTTCGCGCCCCGAAGGGCCAAGTGATCGACGGTCCCGAAACCATCGAGTTGAAGACCGGCGAAACGTATGAAGTGAAATTCAAGTAAACAGGAGTCAACCAGTGAAAACGTGTTCTGCATTCCCATTCGCCGTTCTACTGCTCGTCACAACGATCGCCCCGCTGCTACGGGCCGACGAGGTCGACATCCCGAAAGACATCCTCCGCGCCGCCGCCCGGGTGACGCCCTCGCCTGAGCAGGCCGCGTGGCAAGAGATGGAGTTTATCTGCTTCGTCCACTACACGGTCAACGCCTTCACCGATCGCGAATGGGGCGACGGCAAGGAAGATCCCGCAATCTTCAATCCCACCGAACTCGATCCCGAACAATGGGCCCGCGTGTGCAAAGAGGCCGGCATGAAACTGCTGATTCTCACGGCCAAGCACCACGACGGTTTCTGCCTTTGGCCGAGCAGGTACACCGAACACAGCGTGAAGAACTCGCCCTGGAAAAACGGCAAGGGCGACGTGGTCAAGGAGACGGCCGAAGCGTGTAAGAAGTATGGCCTGAAGTTCGGCATCTACCTTTCGCCCTGGGATCGCCACGAACAGACCTACGGCACCGACGCTTACAACGACTACTATAAGAACCAACTCCGCGAACTGCTGACCAACTACGGCCCGATCACCGAGGTCTGGATGGACGGCGCATGCGGCGAAGGCCCCAACGGCAAGCGGCAGCAGTATGATTTCGCCGGCTACTTCCGGCTGATCGAGGAACTGCAACCCCACGCGTTGACGGCCATCATGGGCCGCGACATCCGCTGGGTCGGCAACGAAGACGGCCTCGCTCGCGAGAGCGAGTGGAGCGTGTTTCCGGAGCCCGACGCCACCTCCAACCGGACCAAAGATCGGGGCAACCGGAAGTATCTTGTGGGCGCCAAGTCGTTCCAATGGCGTCCGGCCGAGTGCGACGTATCGATCCGTCCCGGCTGGTTCTACCATGCCAGCCAGGACGACAAGGTCAAGTCGCTCTCGCACTTGCTAGACATCTACTACCGCTCGGTGGGCCGCAATTCCGTGTTGCTGCTGAACCTGCCGCCCGACCGCCGTGGGCTGATCCACGAAAACGACGTTGCTCGACTGAAAGAGTTCCGCGCCGTGTTGGACGAAACCTTCAAGACCAACTTGGCCGCCGGGGCCAAAGTTTCGGCTAACACTTCGCGCAACGGCTTCAACCCGGCCGCCGTGACCGACGGCGACGGCACGACGTACTGGACCACGCCGGAAGACGTTGCCGAAGCGACGCTCGAAATCGACCTGGGCAAACCAGTCACGTTCGATCGGGCCATGGTCCAGGAAATGTTTACCCAAGGACAGCGCGTCGAGCAGTTCAAGCTCGAAGCCCGAGTGGAAGGCCAAGCCGCCGGGAGCCACCAGTGGCGCGAGATCGCCCAGGCGACCACCATCGGCTACAAACGGCTGCTGCGTTTCCCCGAGGTGACCGCCGACCGCGTGCGGCTGACCATCGAGCAAAGCCGCGACTGCCCGACGATCCGCGAATTCGGGCTATTCAAGGCCTCGCCGCGGGAGAAGTGAGTAGGTCTCCTTTTACCCAACTAATTCCTAAACGTTGCTCCGGATTTTCACCACGGAGGCACGGAGATCACGGGGCAGCAGGGCCACCAGTCAAAACGGTGCTACCGCACCGAGGCAAAAACCCGCTCCCGTTGGTCGCTAGAATTTTTGCTCGGAAAACAACCTATTGCAGTTTTGTACCACGAAGTCGTTTGCACGGACAAACTTATGGAGATTTTTTCGACAGTCTTCAGCAGCTAGGCAGCTATCGGTTCACAGCAAGTCTTCGCTTCTCAGTGACCTCCGTGTCTCCGTGGTTAATCTGGTTGCGAGAGATCCAGCCCGACTTCGGAACGAGGGATATGACGAGTGAAATTGCATAACCAAGGATAACCACCATGACGACAACCGCTCGAATCTTTGCGCTCATGTTGCTGGCGGCCTGCTGCGACCAAGCGGCCACGGCTGCCACGTCGGATTGCGTGCTCTGGTACGACAAGCCGGCCGCTAACTGGCTCGAAGCCCTGCCGGTGGGCAACGGGCGACTCGGCGGCATGGTCTTTGGCACCGTCGACCGCGAGCGCATCCAGCTCAACGAAGACACCGTCTGGGCCGGCTCGCCGCAAAACCGCGATCGCAAAGGCGCCTACAAGCACCTGCCCGAGGCGCGGCGGTTGTTCTTCGAGGGCAAGTACGTCGAAGGGCAGCGGATCATCCAAAACGAGTTCATGGGCCCTCGCTGGATTCGCAGCTACCAGACGCTGGGCGATCTGTGGCTCGAACAACCCAAAAGCGACATGCCGGTGACCGACTACCGTCGCCAGTTGGATCTCGACACGGCCGTCGTGCGAACCACCTATCGCCAGGGCGACACCCGCTTCACCCGCGAAGTGTTTGCCAGCCCCGTCGATCAGGTATTGGTCGTGCGGCTCACGGCCGACAAGCCGGGCGAGATCAGTTTCGCCGCCCGCCTGACCCGGCCCGAGGGCGTGCAAAGCATCGCGGCCGCCGGCGACCAAATCACCATGACCGGCCAGGCCGCCCACGGCGAGCAGTACAAGGGCGTGAAATTCGTCGCCCGACTGAAAGCGATCCCCCAAGGCGGCAAGCTCACCGCCGACGGCGAACAGTTGAAGATCGACCGGGCCGATTCGGTCGTCCTGCTGTTGGCGGCCGACACGAACTACCCGAACCTCGACGCCACGCCCGGCGAACGCTCGCAACAGCAGCTCGACGCGGCCGCAAAGAAACCGTACGAAACTTTGCTCGCCCCTCATATGGCCGAACATCAGCGATTGTTCCGCCGCGTACGGCTAACGCTTCACGGTGCCGACGAAGCGGCGGCCACCGCAGCCGAAAAACTTCCCACCGACCGACGTCTGGAAGCCGTCAAAAGCGGCGGCACCGACCCGGGCCTTGTCGCGCTGTACTTCCAATACGGTCGCTATCTGCTGATAAGCTGCTCGCGCCCCGGCTGCATGGCGTCGAACCTGCAAGGTCTTTGGTGCGAACACATCGCGGCCCCTTGGAACTGCGATTACCACATCAACATCAACATCCAGATGAACTACTGGCCGGCCGAGGTCTGCAACCTGGCCGAATGCCACCAGCCGTATTTCGACTTGATCGACAACCTGCGGCCGCAAGGTCGGCAAACGGCCCGCGACGTGTACGGCTGCCGCGGTTTCGTGGCCCATCACACAACCGACGCCTGGTGGTGGACCAGTCCCATCGGCGCGGTCGTCTACGGGATGACGCCCACCTGCGCCGCTTGGTGTACGCGCGACGTTTGGGAGCATTACCTTTACACGGGCAACCGCGAGCAATTGGCCAAGCGCGGCTACCCGATCCTCAAAGAGGCGGCCGAGTTCTTCCTCGACTTTCTCGTCGAGAACCCGCGCACGGGCAAGCTGGTTTCCGGGCCGTCGAGTTCGCCGGAAAATCGCTTCCGCACGCCCGACGGCCAAGTGGCCAACCTGAGCATGGGCCCGGCCATGGACCAGGAAATCGTCTGGGACCTGTTCACCAATGTGCTGGAAGCAGCCACCGTGTTGGGCATCGACGACGACTTCGTCCGCCAAGTGCGCACCGCCCGAGAGCGATTGGCCACGCCGCAAATCGGCTCCGACGGCCGTCTACTGGAATGGTGCGAAGAGTTCGAGGAACCCGAGCCGGGCCACCGGCACATGTCGCACTTGTATGGGCTGCACCCCAGCCGGCAAATCAGCCTGGAAAGCACGCCCGAGTTGGCGGCGGCCGCGCGCAAGTCGCTCGAATACCGGCTCTCGCACGGCGGCGGCCACACCGGCTGGAGTCGGGCGTGGATCATCAACTTTTGGGCACGCCTGAAGGACGCCGAGAAGTGCCACGAAAACATCGTCGCCCTGTTACGGAAGTCGACCAACCCGAACCTGTTCGACAACCATCCGCCGTTCCAGATCGACGGCAACTATGGCGGCACGGCCGGCGTGGCCGAGATGCTGCTGCAAAGCCACGACGGCGACCCTCAGCGAGGCTTCACGATTGCTCTACTGCCCGCGCTGCCGAAAGCCTGGCCGACCGGCTCGGTCGAGGGCCTTTGCGCACGGGGTGGGCTGGAAGTAGATATCCAGTGGAACGACGGCCTCGCCACCCGGGCCGTGCTGCGGGCCCGGCGCGACGGGAAGTTCACCCTACGTGCCCCGGCAGGCCAACAGCTCGACGGGCCCGAGGTTGTCGAGTTGAAGGCGGGCCAGAGCTACGAGGTGAAGTTTAAGAACGCACCTTAAAAACATTCTCCCCTCGCCCCTTGGAGCATAGGTGTCTACACATCTAGCCTCGCAGAAAACCGAAGGTTTTTCGTTGCAATAGGCTCAGGTGAGCAGATAAAAACCACGAAGGAAGGCGAGACCGAAAGGCTCCACGATACGACGATGCCTGTTTGGCAAACGTGAAAAAGGAAGGAAATAGTTCTCGCCAAGGCGCCAAGACGCGAAGAGAAAGCCTCTCATTCTTCGCGTCTTGGCGCCTTGGCGAGAGAATTCTTCAATGAACAACGAGGCGTCGCCTTTTCCTGGTTCCCAAGCCGGAGCTTCGGAACGAGTGGTAGCGCAGTTGCTTCACTCCCGCTCCGCTTTCCGCTCTCCGCTTTCCGCTTTGTCCACCCGCCCCAGCGACTTTTTCAATTCTCCAACAACGCATTCGGCCGCGCGGCGGCCGCGGAGGCGTTTGCCGAGGGTGACCTTCCGACCGTCAGTCGTGGCTGCCACGATGTTGAAGAATACCGATGTGCCGGATTGCATTCCCTGAGGCGTCTGAATTTCCTTAATCTGATCGGCGGCGACGATTCTCGTTCGCCCAATTCCGAACGGACCGCCCCGGATTATCAAAGAATGGGGTGATATGTCGACGGTGCTTTGATAGAACACTAAATCCAAGACGGCTACGACGAGGATCAAATCAAACAAACCGAAAACAACCGGAAAGATTAATGGTGCGCTCCAACACCACATCAATATGATCGCACCACTCCAGACGGTCAGAAAAAGACCCAGACTGAAGATGACGCCCGGATGTCGCCCCATGGGAAAGATGAACCGATCGCCCTGGCCGCCGGGAGCCGGCAGCCGTGTGATGCCTGTCGCCGCGAACTCCTGCCCCGCGTCGCGCGGGGCGGCGTATTGTTCGATCAGCGAGTCGTCGAGCTTGAAATCGGGTTGGCTTTCCTCCGTCTTAAAAACGGGCACGTCGAACGTCGCCCGATAATCGATCCCCGGCGTGGCCGCCGAAACCTCCAGCCGCCAGGTGATCTGGCGGTTGCCGTCGTCGGTCGTCGACGCGGGCAAGTCGTACGGAACAGCAAACATCACGGGAATGGCCGACCGCTGGAAATCGGTGCCCTGCAACTCGCGCTCGATGAGTTGCTCGTCGTCCCAAAGCGTTTCCTCCGTGGTGTCCTCGCCCGAGGTGGTCTTGCAGATGCACGAGAGCTTCACGCGATAGCCCTCCGCCGGAAACACTTTGGCCGAAGTTTGTACCACGCCAGCCAGGCTCCCACCGAGCACGCCGGGCACCGAGGCCATTCGGAAGATCGACGGCCCATACTTTCGCCAGCGGAGCACTTCGTACAACGCCCAGGCAATCAGTCCGACGCCCACCAGCGGGAACAGAAATCCCAACAGGGCCAGTTTGTTGCCGTTGTCGAGCACTTCCCCGGGCACGAAAAACAGCACGGGCGCGGAAACCAGGTTCCAGAAAGTGGCAAACAGCAAAGCCCCAATTAGTCGGGCCTTGTTCGACGAACGGATTTCGCCACCGGCCCACTCTTCCTTCCATCGCCAGGGCTCGCCGGGATGTTGCTCGACGAGTTGGCCTTCGGCGCGCAGCTTCCGTGAGGCCCACAGGGAGCCGCCCAATAGTCCAAAGCCCACGCCACCGAAAACAAGAGCAAACAGGGTGTAAAACCCCAGTATCTCCCATCGCAGTTGCCGGTAGAGAATGGCGTCCGACGGATCCTCCAAATTGACGAAGCAGCGAAACGGTCGGCCGTTTTGCTGGTACTGTCTCAGCTCTCGATACTTCCGCTGGTGAAACGAACCGACGTTGTCGCTGCCGCCATGGATGGCGACGCGTTCGCCCGTGTAGCGACGGTCCTGGTAGGTGTAGCTATACTGGGCGATGACCTTGTAGGTTGTGCCGTCTTCGTCGTGGTGTTCTTCCAATTCCACCTTTTGGATTTCACAGAGAACTTCCACCCAGTGTCCCATTCGCGTGTAGTCGAGCAGGGTCGACACGACCATCCAGACCGCGAACACCCCCACGCCGGCAAATGGCAGGGAAAAGAGCGCCAGGCATCCGACGCCGGTCTTGGACTTGTCTTTCTTGGACTTGTCGTCTGTGGATTCGTGTCTTTTTCCAAACACGCACTTTCTCCTGTCGCGATTCACCTGGCGTTCTGTCAATCGTCACTTATAAGGGGAGGCCACGGGCAGCTTGCATGCCCGTGTTCAGCACTGGCTGACAAGCAGCCAGTGGCACCCAACTAAAAGTTGACAAAGCACTGGCCTCTCCATGGTAACCGCGCACGGCGCAACGACCAACCGCCGCCTGCCATTGGCGGGGGAAATCCTGGTGGGTATTCGCCAGCGAAGGACGATTGTTGGATGGCAATCTTCGCTCAGCGCCGTTCGGGCCGTTCGAGCTGAAGATCGTAGTTGCCGTCGTCCGAGGGGACGACAACCTGAAGGCCAGACTGGCCGGAGACGCCGTAGCGACGTGCGATGCGCGACGGCTTGGGGTGATCCGTGTCGGCCGATACCGACAAATCCACGACGGAAACGCGGTAGTTGCCTGCCGGTGCCCCGTCGCCCTCTTCGAGCGTGCCCAAACAGTAACGGCCTCGTTCGTCGGTGGTCGCGGTAGCCGTCAGCGGCGGGTCGCTCGACTTGAACGTCACCTGCACATTGTCCAGCGGGGTGCCGTCTTGCAGGGTGACTGTGCCGCAAACCGAATGCAAATCGTATTTGCCTCCACAACCGGCCAAAAGAACGGCCAAAAGGAGACTACCGGTCACGTGTGCGAATCGTTGGTACATGGCAATGGGCGGTTTGTGGCGGACGACGGTGTTTCTTTGGAGGCGTTTCTTGCTGGACAACCCCCTCACCCCCGGCCCCTCTTCCCGCGGTGGAGAGGGGAGGTACTTTGTAAAACACGTTTTCAAAAGGCGTCGCTGGGAATCACCTCGTTGCCGGCCCGGGTGAGAAGGCTGCCGAGGACTTCCGTGCTGGTTTCTATCGACAGGGCACGAACGCTTCCGTCGCAGAACACGAATTGGCAGATGCCCGGATGATCGCTACCAAAACCGCTTTTCGTGCGGTCGCGTTGCAGGGGATGATCGCTGAAGTCTTCCGAGGCCGGGTACTTCGTGCCCGACGGATCGGGCGGCAACCCCAAGGCCCAGCCCCAGTTGTGATCGCCATTGTAGGCGCATACGGTTTTCGACAGTTGATAGGTCCATTCGCCAACCAACAGCGTGTTGCTGGTGCCGTCGGTAATCGAGGCGATGTTGGTTTTCGAGGTCCAACTGGTCAGCGGCGAGGTGTGGCTGCAATTGGTGGCGATTCCGTGGATCAGGGCACCTTCGTGGGCGACGCCTTCATCTCCCACCCGTCCTTTCAAACCGCTGGGAGCGGCGTAGTCGGTGACCGCGCCGAAGAACTCGTTGCCGTTTTGGTCGCCCTCGCCGCTGTGGCCGTAGTCGGGCGTGTTCGTAATCGTGGTTTCCTCGCGTGCCCGCGAGGGGCAAAGGTAGCCCGACACCACCGCCGCGCGAACTTCACGCGGCTGGCTATAGAAGCAAAGGCCGATGTCCCAGTCGTCGTACAGCGGTTGTTGTTCGAGGTAGGGCAAAATCAACACGAGCCACGTGGCATGGTGGTCGCAAATGCGACTGGGCGGCAAGATGTTCCGCGCCGTGTGGAAGCTGTGTACCGCCAGGCCCATCTGCTTGAGATTATTCGCGCACTGCATCCGTCGGGCAGCTTCTCGGGCACTTTGCACCGCCGGCAACAGCAGGGCAATCAGGATGCCGATGATAGCGATCACCACCAGGAGTTCGACCAGGGTGAAACCACGAGATCTACAAACCTTATCCATCGCAGTCCTCCACAATCCCCTGTAGGCTATGCTTCAGCATGGCAACGAGGCAAGTTATCCCTGCGCAAGCCGCTCACTTCCGTTTGCTCAAACGCTCCACGGTGAGCACTACCTCGTCGCTGGGTACTTCGATTTGCAAACCCGACTTGTCGAGGTCTCCGTATCGCGCATCAATTGGCGACGGCGGTGGTGGTTCATCGCCGAATGGTAACGGCGCGCCAAGGGCCACGCGATACTTGCCCGCCACGGCGCCGTCGCCTTCTTGAAACGTGCTTAGCTCGAACGAGCCGTCGCTTTGGACCTCGCCCACGGCCGTTAGCGGCGGATCGGAGCAGACGGCCGTCACCGTGTAGCCTACCAGATCGCCGGCGGGCGACTGGTCGTGCGCATAAACCACGCGTCCTGCCAACGAATGGGTCGTCGGGCCTCCGCAGCCGAGCGTGCCACCACAGAGCGCGGCAACGGTCACGATGCAAACCCATTTCGACAACATTGTGATTATCTGGTTCCCGAACTCCAGTTTGGGAACCCTCCTCCCAGAAGCTCTGCTTCGTGGAAAGCAGAGACGATGTTTTCTCGTCGTGAATGAAACCATGTCAGGAACCGATGAAACCAATGCAACAAGGTGACCGCAGCGAAGCGGAGCTTCGCGGAAGTACGTTCCCAAGCCGGAGCTTGGGAACGAGTTGAAAAGACTTTCTTCAGAACGAACTGGGCACGGGATGGCCGTCATGCCGGTTGGCCAGGTATCCCAGGACTTCGGCGTCGATCGACACCTGTAGGGCCACCACCCGACCGTCACCCATCACGAACAGACAAACGCCCGGGTGAACCCCACCGAATTGTCCGCTACTGCTGATATCTCGGACCAACGGCGCGCCGACTCCCGCCTTGCGATACGACACTCCAATGTCGCCGTTGTAGGCCGAAGAATCGCCTGCACTGCCTTCACCGAACTTGAGATCCTTGATGTGTTTCTCACCGATGAACAGCGTGTTTGACAGGCCGTCGCGGATCGACGCCGGAGTGATTTCGGTGCCTCGTGTGGGCTTCTGCGGCGGGAAGGGCATCATGCCGTGTATGAAGGCGCCGTTCGCCTGGTTCCCGTTTGCCGCGGTTACCGCCGGTATAACGTTTGGATCGGTCCAACCGATCCAATAGTCGGACCGGCCCGTCGGATCGCCCGCACAGGCCGCGTAGTCACACAGTCCCCCAGGCACATGCGGATTACTGGTATTCTGTTCGACATCGCCGCTGATGCTTCCCGCCTTGGCCGAGGAGGGCGAACGCCGCGACGGACAGAAATACGTGGCCACGGTGGCCAGACGCACCTCGTCGTCTTGATTGTAATACTTGTCCTCGATATCCCATTTGTCGTAGAGGTTTTGCTGTTCCATATAAGGCCAGAGATTCACAAAGACCGTCTCCCGCGTATCCCGCCGATCGAACGGGATGAGACCGGTCTGCTCGATGTGCGACGCCACGGCCAGACCCATCTGCTTCAGGTTATTCGAACACTGCAACCGCCGTGCGGCTTCGCGGGCACTCTGCACGGCCGGCAACAGCAGGCCAATCAGAATGCCGATGATGGCGATCACCACCAGCAATTCGACCAGGGTGAACCCATTACGTCTTGTTCGCATGTCCTTCCCCCGCAAACATTCCAACCGTTGTAGGCTATGCTTCAGCATGACACCGGGCGCCGCGCGCCGATGGGCTACGCTTTGGCATGGCGCGTGCTCGGCACTGGCTGACAAGCAGCCCGCGGTACCCGGCAAAACGAGCAATATCCGGCCGCAACCAACAAACCGCCGAGCAACAGCAACAACGACGACGGCTCGGGCACGGCCATCAATTGGTCAAGTTCGGCATCGCTGAGGCTGCCGTTGGTGCTGAGGATGAAGTAATCCAAAGCCGTGCCGTTTTCACGGGTTTGGATTTCGATCGACAGCACTTGGTCGATGTCCGCAGCGTCTACCGTATAAGCCAGTGAAGGATCCGTCGTGCGGAGCTTGGCCTTTTCCCAGTTGAACTGGCCCTCCAAGACGCCGTTGCCTGGGATGGCACCGGTCGTGCTCAGGTCCTCGACGTCGTCGCTACCGGGTGCGGTATCGAAGTCGGGTGACATGTGGAACGAATCTTCGTTTCCAAAAGAAAGCGTATCGTTGTCGTTCTTACCACTCTCGAAGATCGATTTGTGAAAATAGACATAATACGTGCCTTCGGCCTTGAAGGTAAGCTGATAGGTGACCGTGCTAGTGGTCATGGGAAAGTCTGCCAACAGCGCTTTTCCACCCGAGGCATTGGTGTCGACCGGGAGGACGGGTAAACCCGAAACGATTGCGTCGTTCGGATCATCATCGCCGGGCGTTGAATCGTAGTCCGGCGAGTACCGCGTGGGCGTGGTGTCGACCACGATCCAGCCCGTGCCCGAGAGGCTGTCGTAGTTCTCGGCCTCGAAGCCCAAGAAGTCGACCCCGTCGGCTTGGATGATCGTGGCGGCTGCCGGTGATGCCGCGAAAAGACCAAGAATTGCCACACACAGGACAGTGGTGCTTCTGCACTGGCTCATAACTGAATTCCTTAAGGAGGGCCTTGTTGTTTGGTTTTCTGACTTCGTCGTGCTTAGTCCTTCGCTCATTTTACCACTCGATCTTAGGCCGCCGCTTAGTGTTTTACTGCCATCCGTCGTTTTCTCGACCAGCCGCCCGCCGCGACCAACAGCCCGGCAAAGGCCAGTATCAACGACGACGGCTCAGGAATGGCCGCCAATCGGTCGAGTTGCTCATCGCTAAGGCTGCCGTCGGTGCTGAAGAGGATATAATCGACCGACGCGCCACTTTCGCGGCCACCTAGTTCAAAGAACGTTTGCAACGGAGTTTCAGGATCGGTCAACGACACATTGAAGGTGAGAGTTGCCGAGCCGCCCTCGGACAGGCGATAGGCCACTTTCTTCCAGTGGTAGGTGCCTTCCAGCGGTAGACTGTAAGACAATCCGAAATCGAAGATCGTGCCCTCGTCATCGCCGACCGATGCGTTTACCCCCAACGCGGATGAGACGAAAACCGAGTCCTCGTTGCCATAAGTCGTGCCAGCGGCGCTATTCTCAAACATACTCAAGTGCATGTAGGCGTAGTACGTGCCTGCCGTTTTGAAGGTTAGGTCGTAGGTCACGATACTTCTCGACCCGGAGAAATCGTCGAGCAGCGCGGCCCCGCCAAAGGCATTGGTATCGGAGGGCAGAACGGGATTGCCCACGGGCGAGGTCTTCGTCGGCGTCGTGTCGACCGCAATCCACTTGGTTCCCACGCGAGCGTTGTCGAAATCCTCGGCCTCAAAGCCCAGATAATCGGCCCCGTCGGCTTGAATCGTCTCGGCCGCGACGGGCGAAACCATTAGCAATGCCAGGGCAAGTACCGCGAAAAAACCTGCCCGCAAGTGCCGGTGGAGACCACCAGCTACCGCCAGCAGCCCCACGGCCAGCAGTACCATCGACGACGGCTCGGGAACGGCAGCCAGTTGGTCGAGTTGGTCGGCGGTGAGGGTGCCGTCGGTACTGAAGAGGAGGTAGTCGACCGCCACGCCCGACTCGCGGTTGCGGATTTCGAAGATCATCGACGTATCGAGATCGCCTTCCGCAACATCGAGAAGCAGCACTTCCGAGCCGGAGCCACTAACCGGGCGGACGTGCATCCTTTCCCAGCGGAACGTTCCCTCCCACTGTCCGCTGGCTGGTTCGGAACCTTGGTGGCTAAGATCCATCACATTGCCGTTGGCACCTGTAACGCTTTCGCCAAACGCCCTCGACAGATAGACGGAGTCCTCCTCGCCGTACGTGATCGATGTTGTCTGAGGATCCGTACGACACTCGAACATGCTGTAACGTATGTATCCGTAATAGGTTCCCGCCGTCTTAAAGGTGACGTTGTAGGTCAGGTTGCCTTCAGTCCCCGAAAAATCGGTCAACATCGCATCCCCACCGAAGGCATTGGTGTCGTTGGGTAGAATGTCGACTCCTTCGGGCCAGATCGTCGTCGATGGCGACGTCGTCGTGGGCGTGGTGTCGACCGTTAGCCACTTGGTACCGGTCATCGCGTCGTACTGGTCGGCCTCGAAGCCCAAAAAGTCGGCGCCGTCGGCCTGGATCGTCTCGGCGACCGCCGGCGACACCACGGACAGCCCCAGCGCAAGCACCGCCCAGAACACGGTTCGCGCCCGTCGGCGAAAACAGCCGGCCGCCACCGCCAGCCCGACCGCCAGAAGCATCATCGACGACGGTTCCGGAACGGCCATTAGTTGATCGAGTTCGCTGTCGCTAAGGACATCATTGGTGCTGAAGAGGATGTAGTCGACCGAGACACCGCCTTCGCGAGTGCCGATCTGAAAAGTGACGGGCTGATTCAAATCGCTTGACAAGATTTCGAAAGGCAAATCGGTGAACTCCTGAGGATTAGTGTCTGGCACGCGAACTTGAATCTGCTGCCACCGATACGTGCCTTCCCACTCTCCCGAGTCCGGGGTAATGCCTCGCTGACTTAAGTCGAACGTGTTCTCGGCGGCTGTGCCAACAACCTGTCCGAACGCGTCGGAAACGAAGATCGAGTCTTCGTTGCCGTAGCTCGTGGTGCTGCTGCCGTTTTCGAAGAAGCTATAGCGTATGTATCCGTAGTAGGTTCCTTCGGTTTTGAACGTGAGGTTGTAGGTCAACTTGCCTTCGGCACTGAAATTCGCATTCGGAGCGTACATGGCCGTGCCGCCCGAGGCGTTGGTGTCGGCCGGCAACACCGTGGTGCCGTAGGCCGTCGTAAGCGTCGTTGTCGTATCGACGGTTTTCCAGGCAAGTTCGTCGTTGATAGTACCTTCGTTGGCGTCGAAGTCCTCGGCCTCGAAACCCAAAAAGTCGGCTCCATCGGCCTGGATCGTTTCGGCCGGAGCCGGTGCTGTCATCAACAGCGTCACAAGAAGGACCGCCGTTGCGGTTGTCAATTTGCGATATGCCACGGTCAACACTCCCTTGCCTGAAGGTGTATCGAGATATTTCATATGAAGTCGAAATGTTCGAGCGTTTTTGCTCTTATTGGGGGCTGCATTGCTTGTGGAACGAGGGCGACCAACGGGAGCCCGGCTCGCGGGGGTGGAACGTAACGTAGTGCTCCACAATCAACCACGGAATCAATAAACGGCCAAACGACCGCGTCGGCCGCCTCGCCGATTTCTGCTAATCTGTTTTGCCTTTCGCGGAGTTTTCATCCGCCGATTCTTCGTCTGCCGGCTTAAACAGGACATCCTGGAGCCGCTCGGCAACCATTCGGTCGAGCTGTCTGCCCGTCAAGTTGGGATTGGTGCTGAAAAGGAAGTAGTCGAGCACCGCGCCGCTCTCGCGACTTCTGATTTGCAGGACGAGCGGCCGATCGAGGTCGCCGGCCTCCACTCGATAGGCCAATAGCTTGTTGATTTCCTTGGTGGAGCGGATTTGGGCCCGTTCCCAACCAAAGCGTCCCTCCCATTGGCCATCGCCCGGCATGGCACCGGCCATGTCGAAATCCACGACATCCTCCGCTTCTTCTTCCGTACGCGGCGCCGCTCCGAACCTTGGCGAAAGGTAGAACGAGTCTTCGTTGCCGAAGCTGATTTCGCCGTTGTCGTTTTGCCCACCTTCAAAAGCCGACTTGTGGAAGTAAAGGAAGTAGTCTCCAGCGGTCTTGAAGGTGACCTGGTAGGTGGCCGTACCAATTGCGTCGGCGAAGTCGGCCAACAAGGCTTTGCCGCCCGAGGCGTTGGTATCCGCGGGCAAAACGGGCACCCCGCCCTCGTTGTCTACGCCGTCGCCGTTACGGTCGTATCGTGGAGAGTATTTCGTCGGCGTGGTATCGACCACGATCCAACCCTTGCCGACGAGGCTCTTATAGTGTTCGGCTTCGAAACCAACGAAGTCATGGCCCTCGGACTGCACATGCATTCTCTGAGCGTATTGCCGCCAACGGTTCATTTGCTTTCGGAGTTGGGCGCTAAACTCCACTGCGGCAATGGTCTGCACCGCCGGTCCCGCAAGCCGCACCGCACTGCCCCCCTGCAATTGCTGACTTTCTCCCGATACGTGGCGAAGTTCCACGCGACCTTGGAAAACTTCAACCTCGACCATGCCGTTTTCCGTCACACGCGTGCCGAACTCCGTGCCCAGGTCGGTAATATTTGCCCGGGGTGTTTCCACCGTAAAGCCGACCGCATCGTCCGGCACATGGGCAATCAACTGGCCCAATTCCAGATGCAGGGCGTTGACGTCCGTGGCCGTAAACTCGGCCGGGCCTTCGATGATTACCGTGGCGCCCTTGGTGGAGATCAGTTGGACCTGCCCCGACTTCAACTCCAAGCGGCGACCTTGGCGCAAGTGCGTGCCGGGCAATGGAGCGCGTTGTGGGTCGCCACCCCATCGGGCGTCGACCATCCGAATCAGTCGCGCCACAATCGGCCCATCCGGTGTCTCTTCCCGCGGAGCGGTCTGTCGCGCAACGTCGGTGCCCCGCAGTCGCGGCCAGACGACAGCAACCACCGCCACCCAGAAAACCAATGTCAACACGACACACGTCCCGATGAAACGGCTCGGGTGTCGCCAGGGCGAGACGGCCTCGGGCAACCATTGCCCTAACACACGGGCGGGAGTCACCGCGTCGGCAAGCTCCGGCTCGTCGCAACCGCGGGTAGCCCAACGCAGCCGGGCGTCGAGTTGCACGTGGGCCGCGTAAAACAGGCGCGCTTCACGGTCGGCCAGCAACAACTCGTTGAGCCGCTGCCAGTGTGCCTCGGTGAGCGTGTTGTTGCAGCGGGCCTGCACCAGTTCCCAGAGCTCCTGGTTCGACGTCATGCTGCCGCGGCGATCATCCGTCATGATCCGTCCTCCACGGCCAGCTTTCGGTCGACGCATCGATGCAAGGCACGGCGAATGCGCGCCAACTGCGAGTAAACCATGTCCGGCGTCTTGCCGAGTTGCTCGGCAACCGTGCGGATGGTTTGCTTGCCCGAGTAACAACGAGTCAGCAAGTCGCGTTGGCGTCGGGCCAAGCCGTCGAGGCATCGTTCGAGCGCCTGATATCGAGCCGAAAACAACTCGGTCGAGGCGACCATATCTTCCTCGACCAGCGCGACAGCCTCGTCGCTGAGCCCCTCCCAGCGCCGCTCTCTTCGGCTGCGATACTTGAGCACTTCGAGTCGGGCAATTCCACACGCCCAAGGCACGAAATCACGCTGCGGATCGTATTGCTCCCACTTCTCCCACAGCACGGTGGAACTCTGTTGGAAAATCTCCTCGGCGTCCGACCAATGGGGCACCAGGGTGGCGATGTAGCCGTAGACACGATGCTGATAGCGCGTATACAGCTCCGTGAATCGGCGTTGTTCTTGCGAGATCATCGACACCCCCACCACGGGAGAAAAGGCCATGACACCAGCGAGGGAAAGGCAATAGATAAACCCTTCCCATTAGTATCCCGTCGAGATTGGCCGTTTCGTCGCGGATTTCCCCAGAAATATGGCCCGCCGGGCCATATTCCGCCGTAAGCCCTTACCGAGAAACCGGTTGCAGCCGTTTCTCAATTGGCTTCCAAACCGCAGAATTGCCAAACCGCAGAATCGACTGTCCACTGGTTCCCAATCGCGAGCTTAGGAACCAGACAATGGGGAGGACTCAAACTGAAAAGAATTCCGACCTTGGAGCCGCAGATAGACGCAAATAAACGCAGATAGCAGGGGCGCCAGCATCGAACGGACTATCTGGTATGAGAGACCCTATTGAGAAGCATCGTCTTCACAGCATGATCCATCCAAACAATCCACGTTTTCAAGTCGTTTTCGTCATCTGCGTGTATCTGTATTTATCTGTGGCTTCCTTCTGTCTTTCAGTTTGAGTAAGAACTAACCAAGCTTAGTGCGAGACCATTTCCAGATTGAAATGGTTGTCGCCCTCGGCCACCGTGAGCTTCAGATCGCTGGTCGAGGTCTTGCGGTATTTTTGTGGGATGTCGGGACGCTCGGGCGCGGCGGTCATGCCCTCCTCGTCGGAGGGTGCCGGGCAAACGGTTACCTGGTAGGTCGCGGCCGGCAGACCGTCGCCGCTGGCCGCCCGCACCTCGAACTGCCCTTGGCCGTCGGTGATGGCCGTGTAGTAGATGTGCTGCTCGGGACACTGGAAGACTACCTGGGCCTCGGGAACGGGCGCACCGTTGAACGTGAGCGTTCCAAGAACCGGTTGACGCGGCGAGCCAGCATCGCCCCCGCAACCCGACAGCACGGCGGCCGCCGGGACCAACGCCAAGGCAAACAGGACAACGAAGAAAAGACGAGTTGATTTTTGCATCAGTCGAAGCTCGAAGGGATGACGTGGCCGTCGTCGCGGTCGGCCAGGTTGTAAAGGACCTCGATTGGCATCGACTCGGCAAGGAAGTGAATCGAGCCGTCGACGAACAGCGCATTGATTCCGCCTGGATGGGCCGACGTCAGCGGACGATTCGGCGCGCAGTTGCCCTGGATTCCCAGCCCGCTGGCGTCGCGGAAATTGATGGGGTGGACGACCACCGTGGTGTTAAAGATGCGCCCCGGACCGGTGCCTTCCACGGTTCCGCCCATCAACATCGAATGGCTGCAGTCGCTACGGCCGTCGTAGGTAGTGCCGTTGGAGTTTTCCAGGAAGTCTGACTGTTCGCCAACCATCATCGTGTTACTGGCACCATCGCGAATGGCTGCCATGGAAACGCTCTTGTGGATTTCGAAGGCCCCGCCGGGCGAGTACCAGCCGCTGGCGTCGAGAAAGCTCGTTTCCTCGGCCCTAGGGTGATTCTTCGACCCGTGGATGCCCGTGTAAAACGGCAACGGCAACCCAGCCGAACTACCACTCGGGTCGAACTGATCCATCGTGCTCGACGGACATTGTGCCCAGGTGAAGTGATTGCTCATCATCACGTCGCGGTTGTGTGCGCTGCTGCCCGCCCAACCGCCACGGGGAAAATCGATATCGAGCTGGTTATAGATCGTCCCACTTTCGATGTACGGCAGAATGCGCATGAACCACGAGATATCGTGCTGCTTGCCTGCGATTCCGCACGAGGGCAACACGCGATAGGTGTTCTCGTAGTTGAGAATCGCCAGCCCAATCTGCTTGAGGTTGTTCGTGCATTGAGCACGCCGGGCCGCCTCTCGGGCCGACTGCACCGCCGGCAACAACAGCGCGATCAAGATCCCGATGATCGCGATCACCACCAGAAGTTCGACTAGGGTGAACCCACGAAACGTTCGGCGCGAGTCAATCGTTTCCCGTAGGCTATGCTTCAGCATGGCACGTTTCCCTGAGAACGTGTATGGAACTCACATGCCCTCTTTCCCCGTGCGGGAGAGGGGAGATCTCGCTATGCTAAAGCATAGCCTACGGGCTACGGGCGTCGCTCTCCACGGCGCCGCAAGCCGTAAAGGGCCATGCTTAACAGGCCGAGGCCCAACAGGGCGACGGTCGACGGCTCGGGCACTACGGTCGTGAGCAGTACCTGCTGGCCGACCGTGTCGTTCGCAATGACATAACCCGTGGGCAAGTTCACCACGCCGCCAAACGTATTGTCGGTTAATCCGTTCGTGCCCGTGACGAGCGTGCCACCCGTGGTGTAGTCGACCAACACGTACGTGTCCTCGGTGGCGTTGGCGCCAGCGAAGTCGATCGTCAGCGCGCTGATGTCCAGTGTGCCGTCGTCCAGATCGATCAGGCTGGCCACGGTGCCGTCGAGGTCGAACTCGAGCGTGTCGGCGAGAATCCACGTGGCCACGTCGATCTTCTTGATGCCTCCGCCACCGCCGGTGCTCAGGATCGTGCCACTGAGGGTGCCCGTGCCCTGGCCGCGGAGATAAAGCGTGTTGCCGTTGAGATCGATGTCGCCGGTGAGCTCGACCTGGTAGCCGCTATAACTGGAGTTTTCCGTCTCGCCGATAAACAGGGGCGAATCAACCAATAGCTCAAAGTCGTTGGCATGGATAGAGTCGGCGGCATGGAAGATCATCCCGCCCGGCCGGCTGTTTGTGCTCGCATTGTACGGATTGAGGTTGCCGCCTTGCAGCGTCACGTCGCCCGTGCCGAAGCTGCCCGAGGCACCGATATAGAACCTCCGCCAAGAGGCGTTCGCGCCGCCCGTGTGAAGAATGGTCGTTCCACCACTGAACGTATTGTTGGCGTTGTCCAGCCGGAAACCGCCGGCGCCAAACGCCGTGTCGTACACGACGCTGCCCTCGCCCGTGATCGGTCCACGAAGTTCGACATTGTACGTTTCGTTCTTGACCGACAACGCCGTACCGACGGAAAGATCGATCGGGTTGTAGACATACATCGTGTTTTTGCGATGCCCTTCGATAACCGGCTGCGTGGAACCGTCGGCCACGAACTGCAGTTGCCCGCCGCCCAGGTAAATCGACGTCGTATCGGACAGACTTTGAAACGCAAGCTTGTTAAGTACAAACGGCGTGACAACGTCCTGGTTCAGGCGATTGGCCGATGTCCCCACGTTGTTCGAGCCGCCAAAGACCAGGGCCGTGTCGGCGGCACTCGTCAGAGTTGCATCCCAATTGGCCGCCGTGCTCCAGTCCTGGCTGCTGCCATCGCCGCCATTCCACGTGTAGGTAACGGCCATGGCCGGCTGGACCGCGAGTGCTGAGATCATCAATGCGGCAAGCCACAGCGTTTTATGCATGTTTACACTCCTTCAAGTGATCTTGCGCCGCAATTAGCGATGATCATGACGTTTTTCAGAAAGGTTTTGCGTCTCACGGCATCGACTCCATAATAACATGCGCGACCTGCATGTCCACAATTCCACTACCGATAGCGTGGCGCGATCAGGGGGATTAACGCCACCACATCCCCAAAGAGAGCCCCAATCCGGCAAGCCCCGCCACGACGAGCGACACGACCGACGCCGGCTCGGGCACGGCTTCCGACATCTGCACGTTGTCCACCCAAAGGTCCTTGCCAAGCGTCGTGTTGCCGATGTCGGACAAACGAACCGTGACTTGCCCTTGCGTCGATGTGACGAGCGTGTTGTATGTCTGGTAAACTCGGTCCGCCGCCGAAGTGAGGCTAACGGCCAACAAGTCGCCACCACCGATCGGGTTGGTTGTCAAATCAGTGCTGTCGACCGATCCGTCGAATATGTCGACATGAAGGAAGATGGCGCCCGGCGTGGCCCAGGCGGTGTGGTCGAGCGAGAAGTCGTAGGCCTGACCAGCCGTGACATCAACGACCTGGTACACGACGCTGTTCGGCACGTTAAGCGTGTCATCGTTGCCGGAGGCCATTCCCAGATAGTAGTTGTCGCCGTCGGTGTCTCGATCGGTGTTGGGGTTCATACCGGCCGTATTGCCGCTGATGGTCCAACCAACCGGATCGGCCGTTTTCACGAAGCCGCCGTTGACGATTACCTCAGCGCGAACCATCGAACTTGCTAAAAGAATTCCTGAAACCGCAACGAATGCAAACCTATTCATATCTTTCTCCTTTTCGCCAATTTTCGGCCGGCATGACCGTTACCAAGAGGTGTCTGATGATTTTGCCTGGAAAGGCGCGACCCTGGCCGATTGTCTGTATTCGTAGGGCCGTTTGGTATCATGGCGACGGCCGCCCCGAAGAGGGCCTGTCGGCCGGATTTTGGGTGTTGAGTTGTTCCACGGAAATCAAGCGAACCGTGTCGACCCAGAGGTCCTGACTATGAGTCGTACGGTTCCCCTTATCCGAAAAGCGGATGGTTACCTTGTTTTGGGTGGGCGTGAGAATGGCTTGGTATCGTTGGTAGGACCTATCCGCGGCGGCCGTCACCCTCACCCCGAGAAGACCGCCGTCACCCAGGGGATCGGCGGCGAGGTCCACGCTGTCGACCACACCGTCAAACACGTCTACCTTCAGCGAAATGGCGCCGGGCGTGGCCCAAGCGGTGTGGTTGAACGAAAAGTAATAGGCTTGGCCGGGCGTAACATCGACAACCTGATAGACAACGCTATCCGGCAGATGCGTCTCATCATCATTCCCCAAAGCCATCCCCAAATAGTGACCATCGCCGTCGGTGTCTCGATCGGCATTAGGACTCATTCCGGCCGTATTGCCGACGATGGTCCAACCGATCGGATCGGCCGTTTGCACAAACCCGCCATTGACGACCAAGTTCTTGAAGAACCCAGGAACATTTCTGTCGAACAAGGCTCGAAAAGCCACCAACTGCGAGGGCGGCAGATCGATCGATCGTATCGAAGCTTTCTCCACCCTCACTGCCTGACCGCCGACCACCAGTTGCGAATCTGAACCCGGCTGATCGTGTAGGGCTAGTTCCACTTGGCCGTCGTGAACGTGCAATAAGGTCTGTCCCTGCTGCTCGACCACCACGCCGAACTCCGTGCCCAGATCGACGATTCGCGCGTGCGGCGTTTCGACGGCGAATCCCCGTGCCGGCTCCGGTACCCGGGCGACGATCCGCCCGAAGTCGAGCCGCAAACCGTTTTCGTCGCTCAGCGTGAAACTGGCCGGTCCTTCAACGACGATTGTTGCCCCTTTGTTGAACGCCAATTGCGCAAGGCCCGACGCCAGACTCAACCGACGCTTCAACCGCAAATGACTGCCGGGCGCCGGGGCCAATGCCGCGTCGCCCCGCCAAGTGGCTTCGATCGTGCCGGTCAGTCGCGCTACGATCGGCTGTAGGCCGAGTTCCGCCGGGATATCCGTCGGCCGTGCCACTTCGGTCGCGCCGAAACGCGGCCAAACCAGGCCCACGAAAACACCCCAGAAGACAACGGTCAGCGCCAACACGGCCGCCGAGAATCGCCACGGATGGCCACGCCAGTCGAGTGACGAAGTCAGTGCGGTCCGCCACGAACGCCGCTCGACCGGAAAGACACCGGCCACATCGCCCACGGACTGCAAATCGGCCGGAAGCGAAGGTTCGCGAGAAGAGCCAACCAGCCGGGTAAGCGTCAGGTGTTGCTGCATCAGCCGCAGATACTCGCGACGCACCTCGACGTTGCCGACCAGCAGCCGTTGCAGTTCGGCGTGTTCTTCCGAGGTAAGCTCGTCGGCCAGCGATCGCTCGATCAGGTCGTCGAGCCGTTCGAAGTCGTGCGGCCGGTCGTAGGCATGCGAAGGCGTCATGCGGTGCCCTCCTGCGCCAACGCCGCAGCCACGCAGTCGTAAAGCACGCGTCGAATCCGCTTCATCGCCTTATAAACGGCATGTACCGAACGGCCGACCTCACCGGCGATGCCTTCGGCCTTCAGCCCATCGCGGTATCGTAGGACGACCAGATGCCGGTCTTTTTCCGAAAGCTTCTCCACGCAGCCGGCCAGGGCATGTTGCCGGGCGGCCAGCTCGTCATCCATTTCGGAAGCCGTTTCCGTGAGCAGATCGAGGACTTCCGGTCCGTACTCCAGGCGATGGCGGTGTTGCCGTCGCAGGTAACGGCCCACCTCAAATCGGGCAATCTGGCAGGCCCAGGCGAAGTAGTTGCTGTCGGGCTGGAATTCGTCGAATTTGCCCCACAAGACGGTAACCGTCTCCTGCATCACCTCTTCCGCGTCGCTCCAATTGGGGAGCAACGACAGAATAAAGGCGTGCACCCGGGCTTCGTGCCGGGTGTGCAGCCGGAGAAATTCGGCGACGCGGTCTTGCTTGGTCACGGTAATAGACATCTGCCCCGGGGCGCAAAAGGATGGCGATGAAAGAATACCTTTTTCTTCCTACGCCAATACGCGCCAAGACCGTGAAATTAGACCCCTCGCGGGAGTGGATTGCGGGGTTTTTTCGCCAGAAAGGCGAATATGAACCGGATTTTTCGCGATCCGGGTAACCAGGGAGTTTTTTAGGGAGGATGAATTCTAAAGGATGAAGTATGAAGGCCAAATTCATACCTCATCATCATTTCCCCCTCGTTCCGAAGCTCCGCTTCGCTTGCGACCACTATCTGACCTTGGTTCCCGTTGGATGAAGATACGGCAACGGTCACGGATTGTCTTCACCAGCGTCCTCGAAGCGGAGCTTCTGGGAAATGGGTTCCCAAGCCGGAGATTGGGAACCAGGAAACCCAAGACAAACACCCCTTCGATCAAACCAGCCGCACGTTCAGACGCGTCGTCGATGATAGACGGCCAGCCCCAGGGCGGCCAGTCCGAGAAGCACCAGACTCGGAGGCTCGGGCACGACGGTCGTTTCGAGGCTCACGTCGTCGATTCCCAGCCAGGTCGACGCACCAACCGTCACGTTGTTGAACTCGATGCCGATCTGCTTACCAATCGACGCCGGCAGGTCGTTGGCATTGAATGTCACCGTGTACTGAGTCCACGTGCCGGTAAGCACGATGTCTTCGGCGGTCATCGTCTCGCGAGTTGAACCGTCTTGGTAGTACAAGCTGGCCCGCAGGGTGCTCTGGTTCGACGTATTGCGGGAGAAAAACGCCAGGCTGAACTGCTCGCCCGCGGCAATCGCGTGCGAGGTGAGCTGGATGACCGAGTCGTCGGAATACTTCAGGAAGGCCAAATAGTCGCCCGAGGTGCCGCCCGACTCAACACCCGAGTCGGTGTATGTTGAACCCCCGTTTTCCCAGCCGGGCACGTCGTTCGTAACGTCATCAAAACCTGTTTTAATCTTGCCGATGGCCGGCTGTTCAAAACTGGGATTAATAAGCGCAATTGTTTCGGCACTCGCCATACCACAAAGACACAGGGCCGCCAGAAAGGACACAGCAGAAATGGTTTTCTCGAACATGGTTCAGTTCCCAGGAATAAGAAGTATTTAAGGATGTTGCGAGATGGTCGTCGAACGTTTGTCCGGTAGGGGTGTCGATGCTGCGGAAGACGTCGAGCCGTCTGGTGAGTGTGGGGCGGCATCGGAACGCTCTGCCTTCTTGCGACCGGACGACCGAACGGCAAGGCGCACGTGGTCGACGCCAATCCAGCAACGCCCCGTGCTTACGTTTGCCAACTCAACACCAAGCCGCTTGCCGACCGCAGCCGGTTTGTCGCCGGCACTGCCCATAATGGTCAGCTTCATCGGCCGGCGAACGTTATCCAACAGAAATTCGCGTGTGGCGAAAGGATGCCGCGTGCCTTCGTCGTCGTAGTACAAAGTGCAGCGTATCTTGGTTTTCTCGGACGACGCCGAAGTGGTTGCCACATCTAGCTGTAACACCAGCAAGTCATCTTGGTTGATCCGATAGTCGATCGTTTGATAAACCGGCTCGTCGTTGGAACAAAGGAATCCGAGCCATTGCCCGTCCGATACGGGTCCGCCCCGCTCAACGCCGGAATCGGTCGGCCGAGAATCGCTCGACCAACCGGGCACTTGCGACCAGTCGTTGTGAATCTTGTCAGTGCCTGGCAGCTCGAAGCTGGGATTCACCAGCGGAATCGGTTCGAAGCCGGGCAGTTCGCAACGTGGGTAGATCGCATCCGAGCGAGTCGAGGCCGCAAAAAAGCGCGCACTTAACGCACCCCGGTTGTTGAAGTGAGCCACTTCATCGGCCTCAAGCTGCAAGCCCGGCGAGCGTTCAACGGTAAATTCGCCCGCCGCGACAGGCTGCGCTTCGACGCTGCCCGCCACAACATGCACCTGAGCCGTGCCGGCCGGATCGACGACCACGTTGAACTCCGTGCCAAGATCGACGAGCCGCACGTGAGGCGTTTGGACGGCAAATCCCTTATTTTTGGGCGAATCGCAACGCGCCACGAGGGTACCGACCCGCAGCTCGCCCGCATTGCCGTCACTCACACAGAACGTGGTCGGACCAAGGAGAATCACGGTGGCGCCGCTCTCGAAGCGGATTTCGGCCAAGCCCGATGTCAACTCCAGCGTACGTCCCTGACGCAAGTGCGTGCCTGGCATCGGCGTGCGGATGGCATCTCCACCCCAAGAGGCATCGACCGCTTGGAGCAATTGCGCCACGATCGGCGGCTGGCTTGGATCTTCGTTGTGCGCCGCTACCTGAGCAGGCTCCGACGAACCGGGACGCTGGGAAACCACAGCGAAGAGCACGGCCCAGAAAACAACCGTCAGGCTTAGGCAAGCGACCACAAACCGCCCGGGATGGATTCGCGGTGAAATCGCTTCCGGAAGAATCAACCCGAGCACGCCGACCAGCCGCGAACGCAGCGGCATGGGTAACGCGGAATCTGTCGCCCGAGAATCGCTGTCCTCGTCCGCCACCAAAGGATCGCATGTCGCGACAGGCTCGAGGGTCGTGAGGTCGTCGAGCACGGCGGCCGACATTCGCTCGCCCACCAGCAGGTCGCGCAGTTGCCTGCCCAGCGACGCCTCGCGAAGGAAGTCGGCCAGATGGGCGTCGTCGGTGCGCAGCCAGGCGCGAAGCTGCTCGGCGTCTTCGAAGCCTAAGTCGCCTTCGAGCCAGTTCTCGATCAGACTGCGAATTTCGGTATTCATGAACCGGTAACCGTTGCCAAACGCCGCTCGATACATTCGCGCAACAGGGTTCGAGCCCTGTGCAACATGACGCGCACGTTACTGTCGCTGAGGCCCAAGTGTTTCGCCGCCTCGGCCGGCTTCAGCCCGTCGGCGTAACGCAACTCGAGGGCCTGTCGGGCATGGCCGTGAATCTGCTCGACACACTTTCGGAGTGCCTCGCGACGCGAGTCCAACTCGCCCGACATCTCCTCGCAAACGCTGGCCAACCGCTCGGTAAGCTCCTCGTCGAACACGTGGCGATCGACGCTGAAGGTGCGCCGCGAGGCGAGCACCTTGTTTCGCGCCACACCGAGAGCCCACGGCAGAAATGGCTGCTGAGGGTCGTAGTCGTCGAACCGCTGGACCAGTGTGACGGCCACTTCCTGGAGCACGTCTTCCGCCTGATGGAAGTCGGGCAACAGCGAGGAAACGTAGGCCGCCACCGCGGGCTGCGTACGGGTCCAAAGCCGGGCCAGTTGCTCGGGCGTGTTGGCTGACATGCAAGGGGGTCCAAATGTGGGGCGATCGCGGAAGACACTCCTCCCGCTATGACTTATTTTCGGGAGCAACACGAATCGTTACAGGAAACCGGCCAGAAACGAAAAAAACCGCCTGCGACTGGTGTGAACCAAGTCGCAGGCGGTTTGGTTGGTTATCGTCCTAAGTACCAGAGGGTGCCATGGACACTTGTGCGCCCCTACTCGACACTGGCTGGCAAGCAGCCAGTAGCACCCAACTCGTCTTTCGAGTTTTACCAAGCGTTAGTCGAGGAACCCGACGAGTTCCTGGCTGCGGGCCGGTTGCTGGAGCTTACGGACAGCCTTGGCTTCGATCTGACGGATACGCTCGCGAGTCACTTTGAAAATGTGGCCCACTTCCTCCAGGGTGTAGCTGTAGCCGTCGCCCAGGCCGTAGCGAAGCTTGATAATCTCGCGTTCGCGGTAGCTTAGCGTCTTCAGCACCTTGCCGATGCGGTTGCGGAGCATACCCTGGGCCGCACCAAGCGACGGGGCCTTGGCCGCGCCGTCGGGCAGAAGATCGCCAAACTGGCTGTCTTCGCTATTGCCCACCGGTCGGTCGAGACTGATCGGATATCGGCTCATGGCCAACACCCGCCGAGCTTCTTCCACGCAGGTGCCGGCCGCGCGGGCCGTTTCCTCAATGGTCGGCTCGCGTCCCAGCTTCTGCAGCAGCTTCCGCGATACGTTCCGCACCCGCGACATGGTCTCGACCATGTGGACCGGGATACGGATCGTGCGGCTTTGGTCGGCCACCGCCCGGGTAATCGCTTGGCGAATCCACCAGGTGGCGTAGGTACAGAACTTGAAGCCGCGGCGGTATTCGAACTTGTCGACCGCCCGCATCAAGCCGGCATTGCCCTCCTGGATGAGATCCAGGAAGCTCAGCCCACGGTTGCGGTACTTCTTGGCGATCGAAACAACCAGGCGCAAGTTTCCTTCCGACAACCCACGTTTGGCTTCCTGGTACTCAGCGTAAACCGCTTTGAGGTAGCGGACGCGATTGCGCAGGCTGGTGGGGGTTTCTTGGGTAGCGCGAAGGATATTGCGATATTCGATCAGCCAAGGCTCCCGCTCGCGGGACTTGCCACGATTTTTCTTGTGTTCGTCGATACGAACTTTGAGTTCATCGACTCGACGACTAAACTCTTCGAGCGTTTTGATCATCGGCTCGATGCGTTGCGTTCGCAGGCCCAGCTCTTCGACCAGACGTACACAGCGCTTTCGCCGACGACCCAAACGGCGCCACGCAGCGCGGCGTTTGGCCGCGGGACGCGACTTACTGGTGGCGATGCGGTAGTCATACCGGTTGCGCTTGAGCAAGGCTTCCAGGCATTCGAGGTTATGCGGCATGCGGCCGAGAATCTGGTGCTTCTCCAGATGATCGGTGACCGAAACCTGCACAGTGCGATCGAAAGGAAGCTCGCCCTCGTGAACCCGGCGCAGGACCTTATAGGCCGTCTGCATGACGTAGTCACACTCGATGACCTTACGGCGGAATTTGGCCCGCGTGGTCTCGATCTGCTTGGCCAGCGCGATTTCCTGCTGGCGTGTCAGCAAGGGAATCTCGCCCATCTGCGTCAGGTACATCCGGACCGGATCATCAGACCACGACTCGCTCTCGTCGAACGATGCCAGATCGTCGGCATCCTCGTCGAGGTCTAAATCCGCATCATCGTCGTTCAATGCCAGAACGAGATCGTCCTCATCGTCGCCATCGCTCGGATCCTTAGCGCTTTCCGCAACCCGTTCCAGCGATTCGTCAGCGCGCGAAGTTGCGTCGTCGTCTAGTTCATCCAACAGTGCGTCGTACAATTCAGTACTCCTCTGGTGATTCCGTAACGGTGATCTGGTTTCCGGTGCGTGACGGATCGGCTACGACGCCATACCACCTCGGCAAACGAGGGTAGTTGTGCACAGCAACTCACCAACCGCGTTGCGCGGTTTTATCCGTAGAGCGTCTCGCTGTATTTAGCGTTCAATCCCACTCAGCTAATGCCGGAAAGCCACGAATATTCTACCACCGATTTTCGCCGTGGCAGACAATCTCCAGCATTTGTCAAGAGATTCCACTTACGGCGAGAATACAACGACCCCCTAGTGTTCCCAGACACCCTAGTAACCCACGGCGCGGTCGCGTGGTGCAACCCCTTTATCCACCGCGACGCCTTGGTTTCAGCGCGCAGAAACCTCAAACACCACTTGGGATCGACTAGGTCTGAACCAAAAGAAGCATCAAACTACTTGGTCCGATTTTCCCCAACCAAGCAGGAGGGCGGGTGGCATTGCGCTTATCTCACCCCGCAAACCTTACTGATGCGAACGTTACGCTCGGGAAGCCGTAGTATGTAATTCTAATCAAACGAATCCCATCGTCCAGTGTTTCTTGACATTTCTCAAACACTCGCGACGCTACTTTTTTCCGACATCCGACTTCCTTGCGTTGGGTGGGGAGAGCTGGGAAAATTAAGAGGTTTTTCGTTCACCCCCACCGGGGGAGACACCAAAACACCGAAAAACCACTGCCCACACATTGCTTGTTCTCGGTTAGCACCCCCGCCATGACCTAGGCACCCTGCACTGGATTGATAGACTAAAAGATCTTGGGCAGGGTTCGTGGTCATCGGGGAACTTTGTGGCCATTGGGGAATTCGAGGTTAACCGGAGAATTGGCAGAACAATCTTTGCTGGGTTGCCGTACGGAGAGCCGGGCCCGGCTCGCGGAGGGAAGAGTACATTGTTTGTTGGAGAATCGAGTTCGTGAGCGATAAATACCTCTTGCCGTGCTCCTGTGGCCAGAAGATACCGGTTACCAAAGGTCAGTCGGGTGGCCAAGTCGCGTGTGCCTGCGGGGCCATGCTCGATGTCCCCACTCTTATGGAGCTCACAGCACTGGAACCCGCCGAAGCGGACAACGTGTCGCGCGACACCTCCGGCCGCTGGGGAATCCGCCAACGCCTGATCCTGATCGGCCTGATCGTCTTCCTGATGGGACTGGGACCAGGGGTCTACGTTTTCGGACAGCGTCCCGCCCCCCCCAACCAAGAAATCGACCCCGACCGCGTCCAGGAACAATTCGACCGCCTTACCCCCTTGGGAACATGGCGGGTATGGCATGTGTTCATGGAAACGGGCCTGCAACGCCGCACGCAAAACCTCAACGTCGCTTACGAAGAAGCGTTAACCACTTGGTGGCTGCGTTTCGGCACAAGTATCGCGGTGGCCGGTGTAGGACTCGCCCTGGTCCTCGTCGGTGTGGTGGTTGTCCCTCAATCGTCAGCCGAGACTGGTGAGGCCAGCGACAACAGCGCAATAGATGCTGACGCCGAAGACGAATAGTGCTTTGTCAACTCTTAAACCAGGGGTTGTGGGTGCCATGTCCACGCTTGCGTGGACATGCTGAAATCGCAAGGAACATGCCCACGCAAGCGTGGGCATGGCACCCCATTTTTTAGGTTTGACAAAGCACTAGTGGCGGCTTCTCCGCCTGCTGAAGCAAGGGCCGTCAAACTGCCCTTGGTGCCCGAGCTACCACTCTTAACCGGACAGATGCGCTACCCGCGAAGAGCGTAGGCGTGCTGGCTGGGCTCTACGGTTTGCCACCGCCCCAATAAGCGAACCGCAGTGGCCATATAACGGATTTCCAGCGACTCCTTGTCGACCACCAGCAGCAGGCGTTTGAACCAACCGCCCGCGACCAGCACGTAAACCATCGACGTTTCGGCCAGTTGCCAGCTCCGCCACCCATCCAGCGGGGGATATTCGTCGAGGAGCCGGGCCATGCGGGGATCGGCCTTACTGACGGGCTTCAGTTGTCGACACGCTTCACAGATCCCCCGTTCAATCGACCTAGGCGACACCAACTGCTGACACATGCCGCAGTGCACCAACTCGTGGACAAGCACTTGCTCGCCGCACACGGGGCAAGGCGTGCATAGCTCGGCCTTCACCCGACGCCCCGTGGCCGAGCAGGTCACCAATTCGTCTTTCAGTACGCGGCGCCCGGAATACTCGCAACGGGCAACCTCTTCGGCCGCCGCAAGACGCCCATCGTCGGTCGCTGCCAGGTGGAAAGTGGCCACGCCCGAAAACGGACACACGTACGCAGGCGGTTGCAGCGTGCGTCCCCAGCCCGAAAACGGAAGGTCGGCCATAGCCTCGCCTACCGAAAACCGCAACTTCCCTTCGACATGCTTGCACCACAGGGCCTGGGCACGCAACAGCTCCGGGGTTTCGCCGGCGGGAAGCCGGGCAGCCGCAAGCTGCGTGCCAGCCTCGATCATCCGCTCGACGCTGGCCCGATAGGGGTGCGGAGGTTTCTCGATCGGGGCCGTCTCGGCCATCCCCAACGCGGCCACCGTTCCGCCGGGAACCTCCTCGCCATTGGCATCGACGTAAACCTCGATCACGTCGTCGGCCCGCCGGAAACTCAATCGGGCGAAAAGGCAATCGTCCAGGTAACAACCGGCCAAGTGCACACCACCCCCGTCAACCGTATAAGCCGGAAACAACCGTGTGGCGATCTCATGCACGGTCGTCGGCTGATCGGCGGGCGCGACGTGTTGGATAGGAATGGTTGTGTCCACGGCGCTGGCTCTCAAACGAATAGTCCTCAACTTCCGCGGGTGGGGGTCCAGGGAATTGTACCATGTTCGCCGCGCCGCGGCGCAACCGAGCATCGCCGCCCCCCAGATTTTTCAGTATTTGCCCCTACTCGACCTTACTGGCTGAAGCGATAGAGCCTGCCAGGCAAAGGTTGCCGCCCATGCCTGAGCACTGGGGCTCACCTCCCGAATCCCAAGCCCGTTCTCTGCCCGCTGCCTTATCCCCTCTTCCGCAACACAAAAACCACGTCCTCGGTTGTCTTGTCGACGGGAGCCGGTGCGTTGATGTCGTAGGCAAAATCGTAGGTTTCCACCAATTCCAACGAGGGAACTCGTTCGAGCAGCTTGGCAAACTGGGCGGCCGTGTAGGTGCGGAAGACCATTTCTTCGCAGATGCGAAACTGTTGCCGCGGGGTGTAGACATCGACCGTCATTCCCACGCGTTCCTGGCGTCGCCGCCGGTCTATCGCGATCGACCACATGTGCGAGAGCACCGCCAGATGACCCCGCCGAGCCGACCACGACTCCTCATCGCAGGTGGGTTGCCGGGCAGGCGTGAGATGCAACCCAAGCACATACAGCCCCCCTTTAGCCAAGGCCGACGCCATGCAATTCAGATGCGCTTCGGCCGCCTTTTCGTCGGGCAAGTGCCGGAAGCTGTTGATCGTGTTGAACGCCGCGTCGAACTTCCGACGCACGCGAAAATCGGCCATATCGCCGACCTCAGCCGATGGCGTAAAACCGTGGCGAGTCAGCCGTGCGTTGCAGAACGCCACCGCCTTTGCGTTCAGATCGTTGCCGGCCACCTCGTAGCCTGCCGCCGCCAGCTTCACCAACAAACGGCCCGTGCCACAAGCCGGCTCAAACACCCGCCGAACCGAACGGCCGGCGTGCTTCGCAAAACAGGCATCGAGGAAATCGAACTCGGCCTTCCAGTCGGAGCCGAACAGCAAGTCGTAATACTTCGGGTAGTCGTAGAGATTGGCTTCGATAGTTTCAATCATGAGGCAGGCACGGGGCGACAGGTCCGCCAACCAGATCAGTGCTACCGCACCCAGGCAGGAACCCGCTCCCGTTAGTCGCTGGACTTTGTTGATGCTTCGGGAGGTGACGAAGCACTAGTGTAGAAGGATCGCGGCCAAAGGGACAGGGGAGCGATACGGGAAACACGAAAATGACACGTCCCAGGGTCAGCAAACCTACGGCAGACCATGCGTAGCTATGCACGCGAGTTGCTCCGCAAGCGAACCGCCAATCGCCCTCATCGGCCGGCTTACCGCGGGTGACTTTTCAACGATTCGCTGTCGTCCACTGTGCGACTGGCACGCAGTGCGGCTTCCAGCTTGCGAATCCGCTTCTGGAGGCATTCTCGTTTCTGCTTCCATTGCTGCCGGTCTCGAAGCAGCTTCAACAGGAGATAACGGGCTTTGCAGATCAGTTCCGCGTTGGCCCCTACGGCGCTTTTGTCTTCGGTCTGCTCGACCGGGGCCGTAAGGCTCACAACCGGACGGCCGTCGGGCAAAATGGCCACAATGGCCCCTTCGCCCGAGACTTTGCCGTCGTCGACCACCAGCGGACCGGGAGTGGCCGCATGGCAAATCGCTTCAACCAGTTCGGCCTCCCCGTCGTCCATCGGCGAACTACGCTCGATGCATAGTGGATCGAAAAACGAATCCTGTTCGGAATCAAACAGATTATCCCAGCGAGGCATGGCGAATCTCCTCGTCAACGTGACCCTGTGCCAACGTGACCATATGCCAGTGTAACCGTATGCCGGTACCGCACCAACGAAAAAGCGGAGGGCCACGAAGCCCTCGAAGGTCGAACGACCCGAGAAGAGAAAAGAAGTTGGCATCCAATGCGGCAACACCGCTTTGGCTAACGGTCCTGCCGCCCTGCGGTTGGCGACCTTGCCACCGTGAGTATTTTACAAGAATGACCCATCGTCCTGCCAGTAAGTCGAGAAAAAAACTGACAGGCCGTTCCCCGCTTCGGAGGGAACTAAACGTGGGCAACCACGTCAGTGCGGAGCCGACGCTCCCGGCTGCTTCGCCAAGTGGTCGTAGTCGCCCCCCTCGATAGTGCTGAACTCTGCCCAGACCGGGAGATGCCGGGAAACCTGCCGGGCGATCTCGGGGGTCAAATCGAACTGCCGCATCAGATCCAACACACCCGCCCGGCCGGTAAATTCGGTCGTCGCCCGACGATTGAAGAGAATGTTGTCGATCGGTCGGGTGCCGCGAAACGTGGTGGGCGTAGAGGTAACAGCCACGGTGATGTCGAGCAGTTTGCCCAACTCGCCGAGGTTGGCCGGGTCGGCCGCTAAGTCGCCCAACAGAATGACGTCATCTTCGCTTGGGCCACCCTCTTGGATCGTCCGGTCGTCGCGCACCGCTTGATACACGTTGTCGAGCAGATCCAACTCGGCTTCCGCCCGATCCAGGTCGGTGTGAACGTTGATCAGCTTAAAGGTGAAGGCCGCTGCCGGGTCGGCCCCTCGCGTGCGAAACTCGGCTACCAGCGGGCGCCGGCGAAACCAGCCGGCCGGATCGCGGATCGGACTGGCCAGGGCATGGTCGATCTCGATCGTGCGGCGATCGAACAAAAACGCCCCAAATAGCTCGGCCGACTGCTCGGGAAGGATCTTGCCGGCCGCGAAATCGTAGTGGTGGCCCATGGCATTGACCTGCTCGACCAGTTCGTGCAGCAGGCCCACGTTTCGCGATTGCAGGCCCTGAACGGCCAGGATGTCGAAGTGGGGAATCAGCCGCAACAGCACGTCGTTGACCTGCCGGTTGGCCAGCTTGTGGGCATCGAGACGATCGACGTTGAACGTGGCAATCCGAATCGTGGTCTGCCCCACGGCGGCCGGAACCAGATTGGCCGGTGCCGACGACGCGGGGGCCGTCCCGGCCGTCGCCGTGCGGCGAACGATCTTGATCGTTCGGGCACCATTGCCGTCCCGAGCGATGCTGACCGAGTAGTTCATCAGAAGATAGGTGCCACCGCCAACGATGGCAACCAGCAACGCAAACGTGAGCATCCGGCCCATGGCTGATTCCTCGGAGAAAACAATCCCACAATCGGCTCCAAGGGTACCGCAACCAGGCCCGCCGGACCAAGATCAGTTTTGCGTCACCTCGACCAGCCCCACTTCGACATCCAGAATACCGATGCTGCAATCGAACGGAATGCAGATCGGGTTCGTGCCGCTGGGGAATTCGATACAGTGCCCTCTTCCGGTGATGACCGTCGGCAGGCTGACGCTCATCTCGAATTGGGCCAGTTTCGCCTTGGCGCCGCCGGCAATCATGTTGGTCAACTCGCCGACCGCGTCGATCACGTCGGCCGTAATCTGCGTCGAATCCGGCTTCATACCCAACAAGGCCGCCGTGGTGGTCAGGGCCATCTCGCGTTCGAGACACAAGACGACGGTCCCTTTCGCCTTGCCCGACAGCCCGATGATACCGCTAATGTCGTGCCGCGGTTGAAATCCTCGCTTGACGAACGGATCCCCTCGCTGCAACTCGATCCCCACCATCGTCCGGAAGACGTTGATGACGGACAGCACGAACGGATTGATGTACTCGACATTCATCCTGGACGATTCTCAACGGATACGATCACCGCGGCGGTAGATCTTGGCTACACTTTCGTGGATTGTCGTGTCTGAACGTGTGGGCAGCGGTGGGTGTTGGGCCCTCACCCCTGGATTGAGCCCCGCATTTCGAATGAACAGCGGGCGACCATCGGGAGCCCGGTTTCAAGGCGTTTGGCCTTAACCCACCGTTCAGTAAATATGCAAGCATCCATAAACATCCCGCCCGATGTATCCGAAACGGCATGGGGTGTGCTCACGAAAGACGGCAACTTTGCTAGCCGCACGCCGCACGGGGGCCCACCGATCGGTTGGTATGTAACCACAGAAGTATACCATGCGGTATTTGCGCCCGCGGGTCGCTGGAAAGGGATAAAAAAGACAGAATTGCCACCACACCCCTCCACAGAGCCGCATGCTTGCGACATTCCGCAGGGTGCCACTGCTGGCTTGTCCAGCAGTGCTCAGTGGAGCCTCAATCGTGTAGCGAGTAGACAATCAGATGGGCGCATGTTCGGACATGTAGACGAAGGTGACCAACCGATAGCTTTGGCCGGCCATGGCCCGGTCGACACTCCGGCTGAGTTCTTCCCGCCACGCATCGTTGGTCAGCAAGCGAAGCCGACGATAGCATGAAAACGTCAGTTCGTGGAAGTGGCCCGGTTCGTTGAAATGCCGAACTCGCTTGCGATGGGGCTGGTTCTGTCTCGTGCCCCCTAATCCTACCCCAACCTGGCACTGCTGGACAAGCCAGCAGTGACACCCGGCGAGAGACGCTTTTCGATCTCTGCTTCGATCCCTGTCAAGCTAATCCGCTGCCTGCCGTCTCTGTTACTCCGACTTGGGAAGTGTCGCGATGTAGGCTTGGCAGCGGGATTCGGTTTCTGCCATCAGCAGCTCTACCCGATCGGCGAAGTAACGCAGGTCGGCCTCCGAAATGCAGTATTTCGGATCGTACCGCGCGCCGATGTAGGCGCGGTCGAAATTTTTGAAACGCTCCTCGGCTTCTTCCGTAGCGCGGGGGAAGAAGTCGGGCAGATCGGCAATGACCTCGTGGATCGCCTTGTCGTAGCGTTCGAGAAAGTGGTTGTAGGGCGTGTAGTTGGTGTAAACCAGCATCAGGGCTTTGTACGTACACTCGGCGGCTTGGTGGAGCATGAAAGCCGCTAGGGAGTATTCACTTCTACCTAGGGTATACCCGTAACTGCCGAAAAAACCCTGAGCAAATGAAGACCAATGCGCAAGATGTTCTTCGGCAGCCGCTCTGCGTTCCTCGGGCGTAAGCTTTTCGCGGACGTTCGGCACAAAGACGCCCGAGTCGAACAGCGCAATACCCTCGACGAAGATATCGTTGAAGAAGTAGTGTTTCTTCTGGAGGCTTTTGGCTAGAAACCACCGGTCGTGGACAATCACCCGAGGATAGGCCGACAGCCCCAGGGCGTCGAGCTCCCGGTCGACCTTGGTCCAAAGATGCCCGTTGTGCACGGTGTCTTTTTCGGTGGTGACGACCAGTATATCGTAGTCCGACTCGTCGCCCGACTTCCGATCCGGTGCCAGGTCTTCGTCCAGCTTGTAGTCGCCCCGCGCGTAGGAGCCGAACAAGACGATCATCTCCACATCGTTACACGCCGCGCGAATCGTCTCCGCAAGCCGCCGCAACTCCTCACGTTTTTCCTCGGGCAGATGGTCTAGGGATGTTTGCATGGAAAATGATCGGTTGTGAATGTGTCGGGTGCCACTGGCAGCTTATCAGGTTAGTGTGAACTACGTCGTCTGGTTGCCCGGCCTATTTGGTACTTTCACCATAGAGGTTTTTTCAAAAGTTGGTGGGGCTCGCTTCGCTTGCCCCACCCTACATGGGCTAAGGTGATTCTACGGCAGGTGGAAACAGTCCACGACCAACAAAGGGTAAGTGCCATTACACCACCCCAGAAAACTGACCACTTCAGTCGCTGTCTTTTTTCAATTGCCGGATTCCCTTCCGGTCAAACTCCATTTCCGCCCCTGTTGGCCCCACCTTTACTTTTGCACTTGCCCCCAACAAAGCAGTTCCCAAGGTCTCATATGGATGTTGAGGTATTGATTCGTCGTTTTCGGAGACAAATAGGCGATTCGTAAGTCTCTCGATGAATTCTGGTGGAATCGGCTGATCCTTAAAGTCCTCCTGCCACTGGAAGGCGAGTTCTACAAACCAATTCGCTCGGTCAAAGTCCAACTTCATTCGCTTTAGGCGGAACTCCTCGTTTGCGCGGCGTTGGAACCAATGGGTATTCCATCGGGCATAGAAAATGCCGGTCGCCACGAATAGGGCGGCAAAGACTCCCTGTTTAATCGACATCGTGACAAACTGGGCTGTATCCGACAGTTGAATGCTTTGATAAAGATAGATCCCCGCCGCTGTACCGAAGAGCCCTAACAAAATGATGCAAAGTAAATGAATAATCAGCCGAAGCCGTTTTGTACTCGTGGTGATTTCGAAGTTTTCGCTCCACTCATTCAGAGTTTCTTTCACTTCTTCTCGAATTTTGCGGCGTTCGGCCTTCGCTGATTGAAGATTGAGACTTTCCTCACGCTCGTCCAATTTGTTCTTGACGTTGGCAAGTTCTTCTTCGCGTTCCTTGATCTTAGCTTCAAGCTCTTTTTCCTTTGTGAGATACTTCTTCTCAAGCCGCTGATCCTTGGCGTCCAGTTCCGCATCCCTGCGTTTGCGAGTCTCTTCAATCTCCCGTGTCAGTCTTGCAACCAATTCTTCGAGTTTTGCAAGGGCTGTGTCTCTTGCCGAAAAATGCCGCCGCACATCTTCGCCCAAGTAGTCCGTTAAGGCGTTAACCGAAAACTTTCCCAGGTGTTTTTGTGCGAAAGCCACCAAACGCGCGAATTTTTCCGGAGCCGGCTTATTTTGGGGATTTGCCTGAGGAGGATAATTGACAGTCACCGTATCAAAAGGTTCGGGGTTGTCTGCCTCGACATTCCCGTCTTGGTGTCGCTGGATCGAAATCGTGCCGAGAGGTGTGCCGATTTTGATGTTCCGGAATACGCGAACCGACTCAGCCGTGAGGCCCTTCAACTGCTCATCAGAGGCAATTTCGTCGCCAGCGATTTTTATCTGGCCCTCAGCCAAGAATGCAAACACAAATCTATCGCATGTAAGATCACCTACACCAGCGACTTGCATTGCCTGAAGCGCGGAAACCATTTCTCGATCGCTGGAGCGAACAATGTTGAATTTCGCAGCTGGCATAGTTGATACTCACTGGGGGTATTTGGATAGGTGAATGGCATTAACGTAGTGTGCGTCTAGCTTTGCCTACGTTTCCATGGGGCTTATCAAGCAACGGCCTCTTATGGAAAGGCATGTGTCCTTGAAGAGTCCCTCGTCTTTTTTCGCCGCCTGCGAACAACGCTTTCACCCTCCGCGCGAATAGTGCTTACCCTCACCAAACACTTCGCGGGGGGGCTTAATCCAATCATTTTATGGAGTGTTACACGGATTACGCATGTGTGCAAGCACGCACTCTGCTTCGCGTATTCGTCAAGGCACATCGTTGGCCGGGTTAATTGATAGACCCTCCAAAGAGTCGTGTCAATTTAAGTCTCTAAAAGACAACAAGTTGCGAAAACGAACCGGCCGGTTTCCCTTGCGTTCAACTATGGGCAAAGAGCAGTTTTTGGCCGGCAGCGCAAGTTGTTTCATAGCAATACCTTGCGACCAAAATGCCCGAACTTGTTGAACAGCGTTTCGCGCGGCCGAAAACCGGGGCGGCTGACGTCGACGTAAGTCTTTTGTGAGAAAAGAGTAACGCATTGGGTCCTAATTAAACACTAGACCCGATACTCAAAGGTTGTTGGTGATCAACTGGGACGAAAAATAAAAAACTTTCGGGCAGCTCGATCACCGCCGAGCTTCTCGGACCAAATGGCCGATTTCTGGGAGGATCAGTTGTTCGAGGGCCAGACGCACGGCCGATGGGGAGCCGGGCATCGAGAGGACTACCGTGTGGCCGATCAGTCCGCCGGTCGCGCGGCTGAGCATGGCCGCCGGGCCGATCTCCTGGTAGCTGAGCATGCGGAACAACTCGCCGTAGCCCGGCAGCGGCTTGTCGAGCAGGGTTAGCAGAGTCTCGTAGGTCTGGTCGCGGCGGCCCAATCCGGTTCCGCCGGTCAACAGCACCACCTCGGCGTCGGGGCGATCAGCCAGGGCGCGCAACAGCGCCCGGATGGCGTCGGGGTCGTCGGGCACGATTTCGCGGGCGACCACCCGATGCCCGGCCGCCTCGAGAAGCTCAACGGCGGTTTGGCCGCCGAGATCGGTTTCGAGCGTTCGGGTATCGCTGACCGTGATCACCACGCACCCGACTGTCTGGGGGGATTGTTTGCGGTGTTGATGCGGAACGTCACTCATGGCGGCAGGAAAAACCGGCAACACCGGAACTTCGGGGGGTTTTACGTTGTCGAAGATTTACGCCCGACCCTATACTAGTAATTGGTCGCCGGATGGCCAACCCAAGCGATCTTATCATTCTTTTTCCGGAAGAGGTGCCCGTCATGCGACGCTTCGCATCGACATTTCTCGTGGGGATTTGCGGGTTGTGTTGGACGTTGTCTTGGACGCTGCCCGCGGCGGCCGAGATCTTCGTGCTCAACTCGGGCGGTCGAGTAGTCGGCGAGTTGCTCAACCCCACGGAAAATCCGCGGCAACGATTCCTCGTTCGCACACCGGCCGGTAGCCGATTGATGTTCACCCCGGAACAGGTGAAGCAGGTCCTCTACGTGCGGCCTGAGGAAACGGAGTATGAAACGATCTGCCCCAGCTACGGCGACACGGTCGACGACCAGTGGGCCTTGGCCGAGTGGTGCCGCGAACACCAGTTGACCGACCAGCGGGAGAAACACCTTGAACGAATTATCGAACTCGACACCGACCACGCCCAAGCGCGACGCGCGTTGGGCTATAGCCAAGTCGGCGGACGTTGGATGACCCAAGATCAAGTGATGATCGAGCGCGGCTATCAACGCTACAAAGGGCGCTGGCGCACGTCGCAAGAGATCGAACTGCTGGAGAATAAACGAAAGATCGATGCCGCCGAAAAGGACTGGGCGCAAAAGATCAAACGATGGCGTGCCTGGCTCGCCGGAGATCGGGCGCCCGAGGCCCGAAAGAATTTCGCCGAAGTTCGCGATCCCTACGCCGTCGAGGCCCTCGCCCGCAACTTGCAGAGCGAGGAAATCCCGGCCATCCGCATTCTGTACATCGGCGTGTTGGCCCGGATCGGCTCGCCGGCAGCCGAAGAGGCGCTGGCCGTCGCTTCGATCGAAGACCCGGTCGAGGAAGTCCGCTTGACGAGTCTCGACTTCCTCGAAAAGGCCAACGACCCGACGCTCACCTCCTTCTATGTGGGCAAATTGAAGAGCAAAGACAATCGAGTCGTCAACTTAGCGGGAATCGCCCTGGGACGGCTGAAGGACCCTTCGTCGATTAACCCATTGATCGAAGCGCTGGTTACCACGCACAAGTACAAAATCGTTAAGCCCGGGGGCGACGGAGCCATGAGCTTCGGAGCGGGAAGCAGCGGAGGTAGCGGGTTCTCGGCCGGTGGCGGACCGAAGTTCATCCGCAAACAACTGGCCAACCAAACGGTGCTCGATGCGCTGATCGTCATTACCGGACAGAACTTCAACTTCGACAAGCAGGCTTGGCGGGCGTGGGCATCTTCGCAGCGAAAACGCCCCGACCTGGACGCACGCCGCGGATAGCCAGAATTTCTCACCACGGAGGCACGGAAGTCACGGAGTCCCGTTTGCACGGAGCAACTTATAAAGACTGTTATCCGATAGTCCATCATCCGTTAAGCGGATATCGGTCCGCGGCAAATCTCCGAGGCCGTGAAAAACCCGGACAGGCACCCTCGCGGGAGAGATATTCGTCGGGTTTTCTTTGCAACCGGCCGGGAGCCAGTCCCGTTTTTTCACAGCCTCTCCGCTCCTCAGTGACCTCCGTGTCTCCGTGGTTATTCTGGTTGTGAGAGTTCCAGGCAGGACGACCGAGAACTCTTGTGCCATGCGAGAAACGCTCGGCAGACTTCGCCCGTCAAGTGTCGTCCATCTCGTCTTCCTCGACTTCGCTTCGCAGCGTTTCGCCGCCGTGGGCCGTTTGAGCGATGTGAAGGCCTACGTGCCGCGCGATCAACACGGCAAGAAAGAGCTGACCGACCAGGGCTTCCAGCCAAGTAAGCGATCGGGCGGCCGACGAGACGGGCGTGATGTCGCCGTAGCCCAAGGTAGTGAGCGTCACGAAACTGTAGTACAGCAACGCGGCGAAGACTTCGTGATGCGGATCGGCGCTCGCTGCGGGCAACTCGGCAAGCAACGGCCCGGCAAAAGCACTCGGCTCGAAGTGGAACAGCAAAATGTAGATCAAGGTCCAGATCGTCCCCAGCAGAATGTACACACAGGCGGCACCGGCCAACTTGTCGAACGTTACCTTGCCGGCCAGGAGGATGTCTTTGAGGATGTACCAGACGAGTACTGCAAGAAACGCCAAGTGAAGCGTTTCGCGAGCAACAAGCAACACGGCCTCGAAAGAAACCGATGTCCTACCTATGCCGTAGGCAACCCAGAGCACAACCAGCCCGGGAATACCTAATACCATGGCCAACGTAAACGGCCGCCGTTTCTGGCTTAAAGCGAAGATGCCGGCCAACAAGATCAGACAGTAGAGCAGCGCGAAAACCCCCTCGCCGACCAAGTCACCCTCAGCAATCGGAAAGAACACCGCCAGCAACAGCAACGTCATCAGCAAGATCTGATACTTGTGGCCGCGGAAGCTCTGCAATCTGGCCGAGTAGTTCATCGGTGGATGGGGTTAGGAGACAGGGATTAGGGACGAGGAAGAAAACCATCCGGCGGCACGGCAAAAAGCCGCGACCGCTGGTCGCGCCCGACGCCGCTGGACACGTCGGCCTGCTTGCGACGGCGTCTACCTTTTGGCTACCCGACGGGGCTAACTGGCCCGTTGCACCCGCCCCAAGCGTGGTCGCCGCAGATGATACCAGACTTCCGGCAGTGCGCTTAAGGCAACGCGGTCTTCCAGGTTGGGACGGAAGACGGTCATCAACAACAGCGGAAGGTACCAGGCCATGTAAATACCCCCGTTGTACGGATGCCAAAACTGCGAGCCGAGCATTACCGCCGCCGAACAGCTTAACAGCGTGCCCAAGTTCTTCTGGGCCGGCCACAGCGCCATACTCCCACAAAGGGCCACGAAACCGGCGATTACCGGAATCCGAAACGCCGGTTCGTGAAAGGCCCAAAATCCCGTGGGCGTGGGCATGAGTACACAGTTGACACCAAACATCTGTTTGGCGTAGTCGAAGAAGTGAGTTGAACCACCGATCAGCAGCAACAACACCATCACCAATACCACGACCACCGTGCCCACAGCAAAGCGTATCAGGCCCCGTCGCCAATAAAAACCACACCAAAGCGGCAGGAGGAAGAACGGGTAAAAGATCAGGCTGCCGGCCAAACCGATCAAGGCACCGGCAATCAGCGGGCGTCGGTAACTATACACGGCCCAGGCAAGCAGAGCCCCCGGTACCACGTGGTCGACCTGATCGGTTAACTGGGCCGTGTAGGGCAGCAAGAGATAGAGCGTCGCCGCGGCCATGCCCGTCTCGAAATTGTCGAAATGTCGATAGCCTACCAGCACCATCCCCGCCACTAGGGCCAGATGGGCGAGAATCGCCACGGTCCGGGCGGCAACCACGTGTACCAGTATCCGATGAGATCGCGCCGGATCGTCGCGGTCGACGGGACCCAGTTGCTCGTTGGCGAATCCCGCGAAACCGTAGAACGGCGGATAGCCAGGGACCGTGTCGGCCGCGGCTACTGGCGGAGTCTCGTCAGCCGGCTGTTTTTTTTCGGCCGACGCGTCGGTCTCGGAAGCAGCGATCGCGTGGGCTTCCTGAAGCGCCGGCTGCACGAGAAACTTGTCGCCGCCGACCACCTTGCCGGTGACGACGCTTGTCATCAAAAATCCGAGTAGGGCCACGCCCGTAAACGCCAAGCCACTGGCCGAAAGGTTCGGCTCCAGCAAGGGCCGGCGCACCATGACCGAGTCGACCAACATCCGAATCAGAAAAACCCCGCTAATGGCAAACAGCCACAGGTAGCCGGCCTGATAGAAGTCGTGCGAGATCAGCAACAGCGAGGGCGAGAAGGCGATCAGGCCAATCAGGTCCAGGTTTCGCACGCTCCAGAAACGCCGGAACTTGAAGTAGATGCCAATCGTCATCAGCGACGACACGTAGACCCATGTCGTCGGGTGCATCTCGTACTCGAAGAGAATTTCCTGCATAAGACGCCCAAGGTGTCGGCCGGGACAGGAATCGAATTCCTGGGCGGCAAGTCTGCCAACTCAAATGATGCTACCACACCCAACAAGCAACCGCTCCCGTTGGTCGCCTTCCATTCTATTATTTATTGACAACACAGACATCGACATTAGGTCCACAGTACACCCCCAACGGCGATTTGCAACCCCCGATGGTCCCCGAGCAGGGGTTCCCCCGACTACGGACCCGGGGGGCGGCTGATTGTAGCGGACAGGCAAGCCGTAGGCCGGTCGGCCTGGGTTTCTCACCACGAGACTAAACCACGGAGTTGGTCCGTACAGGCACCTTTGTGGTAAGAAACCCAGGCTAGTCACCAAGGCTCGGCCGACACCCCCACGACCGCGTCTTTCCGACTTTCTACGGCAGGTTGCCGTTTGAGAGGACCTATAAACATGATGAGGGTATGCCTTTTCTCCGTCGACAACTAGACACGCGTGACTGCAACCGGTTTTCCGCCAACGACTTGCGTTGTTTTTTGACATTGCGTCGAAATACTGCCGGCGCACGGGCAAGAGTAATCGGCGGTCGGAATTTTGGAAAATCCCCATGGATAGCATCCAATCCAACGCGGAGCAGCGGCGACCGATGATCGACGAACGATTTGTAGCCCTGTTCGCCCAGGCCCAGCCGGCCATCTTCGGCTATATCCTCTCGCTGGTGCCCCATTGGTCGGACGCCGAAGACGTCATGCAGCAGGTCAGCGTCACCCTCTGGCGAAAGTTCGACGAATTCGACCCCGACGCGCCCGGCAGCAGCTTCGTGCGATGGGCCTGCGTGGTCGCCAAGCATGCCGTGCTAAACCATCTGAAAAAGGCCCGCCGCAGCCGACTCGTTTTCTCCGACGACCTGATCGAACTGATGGCCACCGAAGGCGAGCAAGACGTCGAGCTGCTCGCCCAAGAGCGCCGCGCGTTGGCCGGTTGCCTTCAGAAGCTCAGCAAACGCCAGCGGCAGGTGCTCGAAGCCTGTTACGGCCGCTCGGCCACCGTGAAACAGCTTGCCGAGGCACTCGGACGAACCCCCAACAGCCTCTACAAGATGCTCGGTCGAATTCGCGACGGGTTGCTGCAATGCGTCGAACGGACCTTGACCGCCGGAGGCGAAGCATGAGCAGCCCCAATGCTACGTCGCGCGAAGTGAAAAGCCTTATTGCCGCGCTGTGCAATGAAACGCTCGACGGCGCCCAGTTCGAGCGGCTCGAAACAATCCTCCGCGAAGACGAAGCCGCGCGGGCGATGTACCGCCGTTACATGAATCTCCACGTAGCGTTGGACCTCTACTCCCGGGCGGAACGGGGCACAACCGGTACGCCCGCGTCGCGGACAAAACCGGCCGGTCGCAGTCGGCTCGGCCGATTCTGGCGGCACGCAACCGGAACGCTGACCAAGCCGACCAACCAAGGGCTGGTCGTGGCTACTGTCATGCTGGTGGGATGCCTGGTCTTGATGGCCCTGGTGGCCGCGCCGAGTTTTCGGGAGTGGAATGCCCGCAACGACGCCGTACAGCCGCCAAGTGCCGGCGCGGTGGCCCAACTCACGCAAATGGTAGCCGCACGATGGGCCGACGGCACCAAACCGAAGGCGGTGGGTGATTCGATCGTTGCCAAAGAACCTCTCCGCCTGGCCGAAGGGTTGGTCGAAATCAAGTTTGCTCAAGGGGCGACGGTAATCCTTGAAGGCCCGGCGACATTCATTCCTCTGCAACAGAACGCCAGCAAACTGGACCATGGGCGGCTTATCGCCCAAGTGCCCGAGAAAGCCGTCGGCTTTTCCGTCGAGACACCTTCGGCAACGATCACCGATTTGGGAACCGAGTTTGGGCTTTCGGTACAAGGCGACGGGGCGGCCGAAGTGTGCGTTACTCAAGGAACCGTGATGGTCGAAGCGGCGCCGGGCGCTCCGCAGAAGAAACCCACGGTTTGCGTACTCGTCGGGGGGCAGACCGCCCAAGTCGCTGCCGGAAAAATCTCGCAGGTCACGCCCGAGCAGGCAACCCACACGCAGCGCGATTTCGTACGTCTGCGCCGCTTGATTCCGCGTGCGTCGGCTTTCGACAACAAGCAGGCCGTTACGCTTTCGTTTCGGCAAGGCATCGACGACTACCAGGGCGTCGCCGATACGCATATCCGCGCGGACCTTGCCACCAGCATGGCCGAACAGGTCGACTTCTGGGTCGACACCGATGCTACAGGCGGAACCCGGCACGACCCGGCGCATAGCCTGCTGCGATTCGACCGCATCGTGGGCAACGGACCGAACCAGATTCCGCCCGGGTCAACCGTTCTGGTAGCGGTCCTCACGTTGACGACCAGTGCCGAAAACGACTGCGCGGAATGTGCCGCTTTAGTCAACTTCTACCGCATGGCCGTGCCGTGGAAGGACAGCGATACGTGGAAAGCGAATTTCGGCGGCGACGGACTGACCGTCGGTACCGACACGGCGGCTAAACCAGACGCACGTCTGACCGATGCTCTGGGGTTGGGTGTTGCCCAAGCCGTCAACGTAACGGCCAGCGTTCAGGCCTGGGTCAACGGCGAGAAAAACCACGGCTGGGCCATCCTACCGACCAGCGGCGACGGCTGGGTCGTGGCCTCCAGCGAAGCGCCGGTCGCTGAACATCGGCCGATGCTTAGTGTGACTTTCATACCCAAGCAATCCAAGCAAGAGTCGAACAAATCAAACCAAAGACAGTAACTATCCGCAGAAAAAAGGGAGCCGAACATGAGCAGCAATTATCGGATCACGTTGCCCGTTGTGATGGCGTGTGGTGTGTTGTGCCTTCTTGTCGGCCAGGCACGGGCCGATGTACTTGAAATTTACAGCGATGATAGTGACGGTGCCGTGTATGGCGGTACCTTTCCCTCGCAGGATTTGATCGTTGGTGCTGCCACCGGAGGCAACTACAACGGCATCGCCATCTTCGAGTTGCCGGACCTCCAAGGTCAGTCACTGACATCGGCCGCCCTGAAGCTGACGGTCACACAGGAGGGGACATTGCCGGGCGCCAACATCGACATCTGGGGCCTCGGCTACCTCACCGGCACACCCGTAATAAAAGGCAGTTGGCTGCTAATCACTGACACCGAAACCCGAGACGGCAACACCTTGGGCACCAACATCGGCACCGACCTGCCCACGAAAATCGTCGACAACTTTGTCACGGCGAATACGACTGTGGCGGTCAACGACGTGGCCCAGACCGATGTGACGAGTTTCGTGAGTTCTCTTTACGATACCTACGGCGCCCAGGCGGGCGACTACGCGGTGATCCGCATCAACGCCGATGGCAACGAGCTTACCAACAACCCGGGCAACAATATCCGCTACGGTGGCTCTCACCGCGGGACGAATGCAGCACTACTGACGGTAACAACCCAGCCGGTCCCCGAGCCGGCAACTTGGGTTTTGGCGGCGTTGGCTATGGTGGCGGCCGTGCCGGTACTACGTCGTAGATATCGTATCTAATCGCCTTTTTGTGCCATTCACCGAAAAACTCTATTGCTCTGCAAAGAGGGGGAATCACCCATGTTCAGTTTACGAAACGCCGGCGCAAACGTGATGAGAACACTCGCGGCAATCGCCTTCGGTATCGTCACCCTCGGCCTGCCGACCGCCGCCTCGGCGGCGCCGATCACGCTCACGTTTCAAGAGGGCGTCGACGGTTACGCGGGCACCGCCGATACCTTCATCCAAAAGAACGCCGATGGGCAAGGCGCCCGGGACGAGATCTGGATCGATACGGATGCCACCAACCAAAGTGAGCCGGCTCAAGGGCTCGTACAATTCGCCAATATCATCGGTAGCAGCGTCGGGCTGATTCCCGTCGGAGCGCCCATCCTCTCGGCCACTCTGACCGTGACGACCGACGGCGAAAACCAGTACGCCGTTTCGGGAGGCAGCGCCGATGGCTATCGGGTGGACGTGGCCTGGGACGAAGCGGCCACCTGGGCCAACAGCTTCGATGGCGACGGACTGACGATCGGTACCGACACCCTGGCCACCCAAGAGTTCACGGCCAGCTCTCTCGGCGTCCTGGGGGCGGCCCACCAGTTCGACGTCACGGCAAGCGTCCAGGCTTGGGTCGACGGCGCCGCGAACCACGGTTGGGCAATCATGCCCGACAGCAACGACGGTTGGATCTTCGACTCCAGCGAGACTTCGGTAGTTGGAGATCGCCCACTGCTGAGCGTGACCTTTGTGCCCGAGCCATCGAGCTGGCTGCTGGGTTTGTTGGCCGTCGTCGGCGTGATGTGTCATTTCTGTCGCCGGTAACCCGAGTGAGCAAGAGGAATACTCCCATGTATCAATTGTCCAGAAAAACGGTTCTCTTCGGTGTACTGGTGGGGCTATTGCTTACGATGTCCCCCGTTGCCTCGGCAGAGATTGTCGTGCAGAACCCAAGCTTCGAAGATTACGCAGGCAGCGATCCGGCCGACGCCGACGTTTGGAATCAGTCCGGTTATCCCTTGCAGCAGGCACGCAGTGACGAACAGGCGCGAACGGGCGATTTTTCGCTGAAGTTGTTAACCAATGACGGTGGCTTGGCGGCGGTCGCAGTTCGTCAGGATGTCTTCGGGGTGACGGCCGAGGATATCGGCAACCCGTTTGAATTCAGTCTCTACGTCTATAATCCTTCGGTGGGCGGTCTCGACGGGGCCAACTTTGGCGTGAATCTCTTCGCCCGCGATGGCAACAATGGAAACGCCGTCTTGACGCGGTACGAAACCGCTCGGGTCAGTTCAACCTCGCCGACAGATGAGTGGATCAAGCTTTCGGTTGAAAATGAAACGGTTCCCACGAACACGACGTATTTCCTGATCGAGATGTACTTCAGCGGCGCCAATTCGACCGTTGTCCAATCGCTTTACATTGACGACGTCAGCTTGTCGATCGTACCCGAGCCGTCGAGCTTCGCGCTTATGGCGTTGGGCCTCGTCGGGCTAGTCTTCTGCGCAATGCGCCGCCGTCGCCGGTAACCAGTAATCAGTGAGCAGACCGATGAAGCGTCGATTGCCGGGCTTCACGTTGGTTGAGTTGTTGGTGGTGATCGCCATTATTGGCATCCTCATCGCCCTGTTGCTGCCGGCCGTGCAATCGGCCCGCGAGGCGGCGCGGCGGATGCAGTGTACGAACAACCTGAAGCAGATCGGGCTGGCACTGCACGGCTATCACGCCACGCACGGCACGTTTCCGGCTGGTTCGTCGATCAGTGTTCCCGGCGGCTGTAACGGCGGTACGGACTGCCGTGGTAACCCGATGTATATCGCCATCCTGCCATACCTCGAGATGGCTGCCCTGGAAAGCCGCTACGACTACGAAGACGAATGGGGATCATTCGGCTGGATACAAAAAGACCCCACCGACGCCAAAATGGCTATTTCGGTCTATCACTGTCCCAGCGAGGGCCGCTGGGAGGCCTATCCGAACCATCGGGTGTACTTCGGCGTGGTCGGTGGGAAGACGCAGGTGGCCACGGCTTGGTGGGGCGCCATCTTCGACGACGGCATGTTCAACCACAACCTATGGGTCCGCATTGCCGACGTTCGCGACGGCACGTCCACCACGTTGGCCGTCGGCGAGAGCATTCACACCCACCCGAAGGGCATGGAAGACTACGATGGCCCCACGGGTGGCCCGGTTAACTGGTATATGGGTGGCAACTGCGGCAAACCTTGTGGATTGAGTCAACGCAACTTGGGTCGGGCGTTTCGGAGCACGATGTACCCGATCAATGCTAGCCTGTTGCCCTTCGCCGACTGCTCGCAGGGCAACGAAATGCCGTTCGGCAGTTGGCATCCCGGCGGGGCACCCTTCGTGTATGTCGATGGCCACGTGGGCTTCCTCAGCGAAACCATCGACATGAACACCTACCAGGCTCTCTCCACTCGAGACGGAAAAGAACGAATCGCCGCCGGCGATTATTGACCGAAACAGGGGCTAGGGGCTAGAGACGAGGGACGAGAAAACACAAATGGGAACCGGCAACGCTCGTCCCTAATCCCTCGTCCCTCGCCCCTTTGGAACGAAAACTCGAATCATCGTTTTCAGTTGAGTATCGACACCTGGTCAGTCTGCTATTGCCCGCCCCCTCCGATTGCGGTATGATCCCGCCGCTTCGACGGGATTTTACGCATGAAATGGTCACGGACGACGATTGCCCTGCTGCTTCTGGCCATCCTCGCCTTTGGGCTGAGGGTGTGGGTTGTTGCTGCGCTGCACACAGACCACGCCGCGCCGATCTCCTATGAACACGGCCGGATCGCCGAAAATCTGCTGGCCGGCCACGGCTTCTCGATCGAGTTTCTCGGTGTCGAGGGCCCCACGTCGCAGCAAGCGCCTTTTTATCCGCTGCTGTTGACGGTCGTCTACTGGCTGTTCGGTGTCGCTAGCCCGGGCGCCGTTTTGGTGGTGCAACTTCTGCAATGCTTGGCTGGCACGGGCATCGTTTTGTTGGTCGCGTGGCTCGGTTGGTCGCTGGTGCCGCAAATGCGAGCGGTCGGTTGGGTGGCAGCCATCGGGGCGGCCGTCTACCCGACGCACCTCTACATGGTCACCCATCTGCAAGTAGCCCTTTGGGCGACCTTGGTGCTCACTGCCCTGTTGGCCGTTGTGGTTTCGCAACAGTGGACACGCCGCTGGCAAGGCGCCCTGTTGGCCGGCTCGTTGGCCGGGTTGCTGCTATTGATCGAACCGATACTCGCATTGGCGTTACCCCTCTGCGCCGTCGCATTTTGGATGGCCGAAGGCGACGGCACTTGGCACGCCCGATTCCGTTGGGGCCCAATCGGCCGAGTTGCCCTGATGGCCACGGTGGCTGCCGTGTTGATTGCGCCGTGGATCGTTCGCAATCGGCTGGTCCATGGGCGGTTCGTGTTCGTTAAGTCGACGTTCGGTTACGCCTTTTGGCAGGCCAACAACCCGGCGAGCCACGGTACCGACAAAATCCCCAAACGGTCGGCCACACGAATGCTGCGCGAACACGACGGCACGCTGGCCGGCATCGATCGGGCGATGTGGGAAGCGCGGCACGAAACGCTTTACATCGACGACGTGCTGCTGAAACCCACCGGCTACCGCGAGTTTCAGGGCCTCAGCGAGCCCGAGCGAAGCGATCTGTTGGGCCGTCGGGCGTGGCAGTTCATTCGCGACAACCCGGGCCGATACGCCCAGCTTTGTCTGAACCGGCTGCGATACTTCCTGTTGTTCGACGAGACCAATCCCAAGGCCGCCAACCGCATCTACCGCCTGACGACGGTCGTTTGGCTGGTGCTGGCCGGGTTGGGTGTAGCCGTTTCGGTTTCTCACTGGCGGCGACTCTGGCCCACTTACGCGGTGTTCGCCGTCGTCACCGCGTTTCACGCGCTGGTGATTACCTCGGTGCGGTTTCGGATTCCGCTGGAACCGATGACGTTCGTTTGGGCGTCGCTGTGTGTAACACCCGTCTTCGTGCGAATGTTCGGCGTTCGGCAGATCAAGGTCTACCGCCCGGGCGAACAGGCGTCCGACCCTCTCGGCGGCCACAGCACGCTGCAAGGTCCTCACTTCGGCCAAACGGCCACGCGTCAGCGAACGAGCCCGGCGGCCAAACGCCAGGCGGGCTGAGGCGAGATCGGCTCGCCCAACCATTCTCTCATGTTGCCGAGGACGAACAGGTTCTGTTGACGTTTGGCAACGTCGGGCCCGCGCTTCTCGGCCGTTTTGGCCCCACTCTTGCAGCCTAACCTCTTGGCCGACAACGACTTTTGACGCGGCTTTCCCTTTGGGTGATCCGACCGGAGATCTATCGGCATCGGCTTTGCATTCTGAGTCTGTCGCTCACGTAGCGTCCGGTGCCGGGAGAGCCTTGGTCCCCTCGGGCTCTCCCGGTTGCCGGGCGTTCGGCGTGCGTTTGTTTCGGCGAAGCCGCAAGCGGCCTGTTCGGGTCCCGGAGTCGTGGATGGCCCCCTTGGTCGCTGAAGCGACCAAGCCTAAAGCAACCAAGCCTCGCGTCCCGACACTCGTCCGTAATCCCTCGTCCCTAGCCCCAATCCCTAGCCCCTTAGCCATGCACGCACGCGAACTCGTTGAACTGGCTGCCATCGTTTCGGCTCATGGGCCGACGCTGGTGCATCGTACGCAACAACTGTCGGCCACGGGCTTGGAGCAATATTGGACAGCCTCCAAATCGCGGCTCGATCGTTGGGGTCGCAGCTTGAAGTCGTTTTCCACGGTACTGGCCGGTGCCAACGCCCACTTCCGCCGTTCGCGATGGCCGTATGTGCGCGGCGTGTTGGAAGAGGTGCTCACCGGCGAGTTGCTCACCCGGGTATGGACCGCTGTGCTTTGTGCCTACGACCGCGAGCACGGCACGAGCCAAGTCGAGCCGATCGCCCGCAGCGTGTTGATCGGCCACCTCGAAGCCCGACACCGTGTGCTGACAATGATGGTGCAAGGCTCGACGATCGACGCCGAATCGGCCGTGAAGCTCAACCACCTACGCCGCCGCAGCGAACGCTGGGCCGATTTACTGGTGGGATACCTGAGCGGAATGCACGACGTAAGCGAATTCGCCGTTGACCCCGAGCGTGCCCGCGATTTCTCGGAAGACCTGAAGTACCGCAGCAATCTTGAAGGCGGTCGCCATGCCTGGCCGCTGGTGCTGGCCTCGCTACGGTCGGCCTTCAAGCAAGGACTGTCTGAAGAAAGCCCCAACGCCGATCTCAATGTGAAGATCGCCAACAGCATTCTCGCCTGTTTCCAGGCAGAGCTGTTCGACTCGACCGGCCTGTTTCGCACCTTGTGGCTCGAACGCCTGGACAACGTAACCACGGATGTCGAAGGAATGATCGACAGCCTATTGGCCGCAGAGTCTTCCGAACCGGCCGCGCAGCCGCGTGGCGACCTCAAGCGTCTCGACGCCCGACTGCGACGTTTCGGGGCCTGAACCGGCCCATGCTCGGCACTGGCTGATAAGCAGCCAGTAGCGCCCAACCTCTGTGTTGGAGCCTGCCGGAACATTAACCCTCGTAGGGTTCGAGGTGTACGAGCACATCGACCACGTCGGGGCCCTGTTCGAGAAGCTGCTGCTTCACGGCCCCGGCAATGTCGTGTCCCAGGCGGACGGAAAGTCCCGGATCGACCTGTACGTGGAGGTCGACTTGCAGCCCGGGGCCGATGTAGCGGGTGCGCAGTTTATGAACCGCTTGCACGCCCTCCGTCGTCTTCGCCAAGGCAAGAATCTGCCGGCATTCTTTTTCGGTGGCCCCCGCGTCGATCAGTTGCCTCAGTGCCGGCCAGGCAATCTTCCAGGAAGCGTGCAGGATCAACACCGAAACGATCACGGTGGCAATCGGGTCGAGCAATCCCCAGTCGGGATGAATCTTGGAGCCCAACACGGCCAGGGCCACCGGCACCGAGCTAAGCGCATCGCTACGATGGTGCCAGGCGTTGGCAATCACGGCCGTCGACCGAATGCGTCGGCCCACCCGAACGGTCCATTGGTAAAGCCATTCTTTGCCCACAATGGAAAGGCACGCCACGGCGAAGGCGCTCCAGGAAGGCACCGTGGAAGGACCTTCGTGCATCGTCGACAGGGCCCGGTACAGCAATCCCACCCCCACGCTGGCCAGCAGAATGCCGACCAAACAGGTAATCAAAGTTTCGATTCGCCCGTGACCGTGAGGATGGTCTTCGTCGGCGGGAGCCGACCAGTAGTGAACGCCGATCAACAGGGCCAAATCGGTAGCCGTGTCGGACAGACTGTGCACGGCGTCGGCCACCAGAGCTTGGCTGTGTCCCACCAGGCCGAAAACCATCTTCAACGCGGCCAACCCCAGGTTGGCGGCCATCCCCCAGAGTGTGACCCGCTTCACTTGCCACCGCTGCTGAGCGGGAAGGTCGCCGGTCGAGTCATAGAGGTTCTGTTCGGTCATTTCCTGTGCCAAGATCTCTGCAAGCTTCAATGCCAGGTAGTCCCCGGTATTGTTTCCTCCATCGGATGCCAGTATAGTCGAACGAGTAGAGCAGAGCGACACGGTTTCCGATTGGCCGCCCACAAGTGTTGTAGCGCCGCCAGAACAGCCTTTTGCCGGTTTACGGCTCGGTTTTGATCCCCCTCCCTATCCTCCCCCCGCTGCAGATGGTTGCCTACTGCCGGAACGCAACCTCAACCACGTCTTCCCCGCAAGGAGCTTCAACGATGCCATACTGCCGATGTCTAGCCGCCGTGCCCTGCAATCGGATCGTTTCGCTGGGGTGCCGCTTGATGATTTTTGCCACGTTGAGCATGGCGACCGCGAACGCCTGGGCAGATACGGTCGAATTCACTAACGGCGCAACGCTCGAAGGAAAAATAACCGCGCGCGACGCCGAATCGATCACCGTCGAGGCAACGGTCGCCGGGCAACAACTCGCGCGGCAGTATCCCTTGCGGCTGGTCGCGGCGATCACCATCGACGGGCGGCGCGAGGTGCTAGCGTCGGACGCGGCTGCCGGCTCCTCGCAAGACGCCTCGCCCGCAACGGCCGGCACAAAGCGAACCAAGGAAGAGATCGAAGCCCTGATCGACCAGCGCGGCCGCACACAGCCCGACTGGTGGGAATCGGTGAAGCTCGACTATCCGAAAACGCTCGACCTCTCCTGGCCGATGCCTGCTCCGCGGCCGTGGAACAACCAAAAGAACGTCGGCCAATACGTGTGGGACATCATCAACCCCAATCCCGAACGTTGGCAAGGCGGCGTACGATTCATGCACCACCTGCTGATGGTGAACAAGGACCGCCCGGAGACGCGGCACCGCGTGATGGCCGAGCTAGGGCGCATGTACCACGGGCTGCTGCAAGACTACCCTCGGGCGGCCTTTTGGTGGCGTCAGGCTGGGGCCGACAATCCCGAGCAACCCTCGACCCACGGCGTCTACCTGGCCGAGTGCTACTGGAAGTTGGGCAACAAGCAGATGGCCGTCGAGCTGCTCGACAAGTTGCCGCCGCAGTTTCCCATGATCAAGCTTTGGGCCGACATGGGAGAACTCGATCGCGCGCTTCAGTTGGCCAACGCCAACGCCCAGGGAGGCCTTGCCGACGTCGCGCTGATCTATGCCGGCGACGCCTGTCGTACGGCGGGTCGTCATGATCAGGCGATCGAGTACTACCAGAAGATCCTCCAGTTGCCTTCTGCCGGCGGACGTGGTGCGAAACGCATTCAACGCAACCAGCGGCGCGCGCAAGCCAACATCGAGGCCATCCGATTGTTCGACACGCTCGACGTCGCCCGCGTACCCGACGGCACCTACCAAGCCAGCAGCCTGGGCTTTAAGGGTCCAGTGCAGGTGGCCGTCACGGTGAAGGGGCACCGGATCGAAAGCGTACGAGTAACGTCGCACCACGAACCGCAGAGTTACACGTCGTTGAGTGATATCCCCCAGCGAATCGTCGCCCACCAGGATGTCAAAGGAATCGACGCCACGAGCGGGGCCACGGTGACCTCAGAAGCCATCATCAACGCCACGGCCAAGGCGCTGTCGCAAGCGATGAAATGATGGGGTTATCCAACCACCACTACGCACGTCCCACCGGATGCAACCGGTGGGCTTGGACGCTCTACTAATCACCAACTGCCATACTGGCAACTGCCGATTACCAACTACCAACTGTCCACTAACCACCGCCCATTGCCATGCGGCTGAATTGGTTCCTGCCGCTGAAGCGTTCTGCCGATTCGGCATGCCCACGCGAGCGTGGGCATGGCACCCCAATACCACGTCGTGGACATGGCACCCAAATACTGCGCCGGCTAGGCCCGAGTTGGGCTGCTTCGCCCGTGCGCCGCTTGGTACAAACTGTCTGTTTCGTGCTGTTTTTCTGGCTGTTGCTCTACGTTTGCTGGCCTTACGGAGCACGGCCGGCCTGGGTGTCCAGCGGCTGGGTCCCGGCCGAAGTGAACCCCGCGACGGGCGCCGCGAGCGTGGTGCGTGAAGACCGCCCCACGGTAACGCTGTCCGTCGGCACCGTGGTCCACGTGGTCGACTCTGCGACGGTCGGCGAACCCTACCTCGGGCCGTTTCGCATCGCGGCAGTGGACGAAAAACGACTCCTTCTCGAACCCGACAAAAAGCGCCCCGAAGGCGAGCCGGCCGTCGTCAACGATTCGGCAAGCAGGTTTACCCCCGAACAGATCGACCGGCTGACGACCAGTTTCGGTCCCTGGTCGCTACGAGAAACGTCGCCCGGCAGTTGGCCGTCGCACTACGCCCAACAGCTTACCGACAACGAGCCGCTACCGGCCGAGTTGTTCTTGGCGCTCGACCCGTTGGTCAGCATCTCGACGGCCGTTGCCAGCCGAACCTGGATCTGGTCGCTGTCGTTTGCCGGCGTGTTGCTGTTGGGCTCTTTGGTCGTACCCCGGGCGTTCTGCGGTTACTTCTGCCCGTTGGGCACACTAATCGACCTGTTCGACTGGCTCGTCGGCCGAAAGGTTTTGGCCCTACGAAAACGAGCCGGCAATTCGGTCGACTTTCGCTACGGCTGGCTGTCGCGACTGAAGTACTACCTGCTTTTCGCCACGTTGGCCGCGGCTGCTTGTGGCGTGGTGGTTACCGGATTCGTGGCAGCCATCCCTCTGCTCACCCGGTCGATGGTTTTTCTCCTCTCGCCGCTGCAAATCGGGCTATTGCGCGGTTGGGAACAAGTTCCACCGATCGACGCCGGACAGGTTTTCTCCGTGGCCCTTCTTGGCGTCATTCTAGGATTGGGTTTCGTTCGGCCACGGTTTTGGTGTCGTTATGTATGCCCAACGGGCGCGATCTTCTCGCTGACCAACGCCCTGCGGCTAACCGAGCGTAAAGTCACGCCCGACTGCATCGGCTGCGGCAAGTGCGTGACGATCTGCCCGTTCGATGCCATCGAACCAACCGACTACACCACGCGCGCGGCCGACTGTACCTTTTGCCAGCAGTGCGGCGGCGTGTGTCCCACCGGGGCGATCGTGTTCGCCGGCCGGTTCGATTCGGGCGAGTGGAAGACGAACGGGCGAACAACCCACGTAGAACCCGACGTGGGTCGGCGCCGATTCGTCGGCACGGCCGCGGGACTCATCGTGGGCACGGTGGCCGGTTCGGGGGCGGCTATCGCCGGCCGAGCCATGGGAGCCGACGACACGGGCGCCGTCGGACACGTTCCCGTCCGCCCTCCAGGAAGCATTCCCGAAAGGCTCTTCCTCGAAGAGTGCATTCGTTGCGGTCAGTGTATTCAGGTCTGTCCCAACAACGTCCTTCGCCCAATGGGTGTCGATCATGGACTTCTCGCCCTGTGGACACCCGAGGTGCAAGCCAATCGGGCCGGTTGCGAGCCGAGCTGCAATCGCTGTGGACAGGTTTGCCCGACCGGAGCCATTCGGGCCTTGCCGATGGAGGAAAAGGCCGTCGCCCGAATGGGCCTTGCCGTGGTCGACCCGCAAACGTGCCTGCCGTACACCGGTCGCGAGGCTTGCCAGCTTTGCGTCGATGACTGTGCGGCAGCCGGCTATCGGGCGATCGAATTCGTTCGCGTGGGAACCGAAGTCGACGAGCTTGGCCTTCCCGTGGTCGGCTCCGGTTACATGGCGCCGGTGGTGCTGGCCGACCGCTGCGTGGGCTGCGGACTGTGCCAGGCCCGATGCTACACGATCAACGTAAAGCTCAAGGGACTTCTGCACCAATCGGCCATTCAGGTGGAGGCCGGTGCGGAACGGGAGGATCGACTCGTCGACGGCTCGTATTTCGACCTGCGGGAAACAGAGCGCCAACGCCGTGCCCGGCAGCAACAGAAACAATCGCCACCGGAGACGGGCGACAGCTATTTGCCAGACTTCTTGAAGCAAGACAATTGACACCACAGCGGGGGGCGACTAGCCTATTAAGCTGGGTGTCATTCCCACGGCTGCGTGGGAATGACACCCAGCCGTAATTGGTTCTACCGGTAAGGCGACTCCGTAGCCGAGAGCCCCGCACCATGCTTTCTCTCTGGACCGTTCTCCAGGCATCCGATGTGGAGGCCTACGCCGCATCGCTGCTGTTGCCCAGTTACGTAGCTCACCTGCAATTGCAGTCGATCGACTTTTCTACTCAGGCTCGCAATTGCCACGGCTGCGAACCGCTGCGGTTGACCTACGTTGGCGAAGGCCGACTGGAGGAGCTTTCTCTCGATCCCGAGCAACACGCCCTGGCGATGATCCGCTTTCGGCTACCGGGCATCGACACGTCGCGTTTGCATCTGCCGCGCGACGAAGCCACCTGGTCGTGGGCTGCTCACGGCGAACACAGCGAGTCGATGCGGATTTTCTTCGCTCCCACCACGGAAGTTCTCGGACGCCGGGTGGCCCCCAACTCGGCGGCTTCCGTGCCGTTGCCCAACGCCTACGTCTCGGTTACCCGAGGGCATGCCTTCGTGGGCCGCACGGCGGTCGAGGCTTACCTTCGAGCGTGGCTCGACCACCTAGGGCTCACGCGAGACACCCTGCAATGCCAATGGGAATCGCCTTCCGGAGGCATCGAATTCCGAAGCGATGGTCTCGGTGGCGAACTGCTACTGGATAACTTCCCCATGGCACGCGATATGCTGCATTTCGCGGGCCTCGACACCGTATTGGCTCAGGTAGCCGACTTGGTCGAATTCCGCGACGACGACCGAGACAGTTTCCCAACAATCGCTGAAGAAGGCGTCTATCTGCCGCTGTGCCTGCGCGACGAAATGCTCATCCAACCGATCAAAACGACCGCGAACGACGGCTGAGGTTGCCGCCGAAGGCAGTCTACCCCGCCGGGCTATTCTACGCAAACACCCGGATTAGAGCGCGGGTACTTCCGTAGTCGCCGTCCGTCGATCATACTTACCGGGGGTCGTGTAACACTACCATTGCTCGCCCACTATCGTCCCCGTGCCTCTCTCTCCCCTCGGCAAGGAAAATGCCACGATGAACGACTTTCCCGCAAACGAAGAACAAAACGATGTGCCGGAAGAAATGGTTCAAGCGCTCGCGCAAACCTACGGGGTGGAGTTGCTGTTTGAGAAGCAGCCACGCTTCGACGCGCAGGCGATCCTCGCGGCCATGCAGAAATACTGTGGCAACGTGGAAATCGCCGATACCGAGTCGGAAGACGGCCTGCTGGTGTTCTTCCACTTCGACCACACCACGGAGTGCGAAGACGGCGACATCCCGGCCCAGTTTATCTTGATGACGCCCGAGGCCAACGAAGACGAGGAAGACGAAGACTACGCCGCTTCGTATCAACAGAGTTGGTATTGGCAAGATGCCCAAAAGACGGTCGAGAAGTGCAAGTATTCCGTGTTGGCGATCGACATGATGGCCAATGAGCTACCGCACCAACAGCGGCTGCGGTTGTTCCGCAACAGCCTTCGGGCCGTGCTGGAAACCACGGCATGCGACGCCGTTCATTTTACGCTGAGCCAACAGTTCCTCACGCCGGCCGACTTCCTGACTTCGTTCAACGAAGACACCAACGACGAACTGCACGGCGCGTTGAATGTGCGTTTCTACAACGTCGAAGACTCCGACGAGATGGTGATGGACACGCTGGGGCTGGCCGCCATCAACCTGCCCGACCTACAGTGCCACTTCCGCGACTTGGATCCCAACGACGTAGCGCAGATTCTTTACAGTCTGGCCCATTATCTCTTCGACAACGGCGACATTATCGAAGACGGCCACACGATCGAGGGCGTTAGCCCCAAAGACGAATGGCAGTGCCAACATGAGGTTTCGCTGATCGACCCCGAGCGCGACGTGTTGGACATTAACCCCGGCCCCGCATTTGCCTGCGGCGAGCGGGACTAGTACGTCATCCAGCAAGTTTCTTCCGGTATAGTTCCGGGAACACTCGGCGGGCGTCGTTGTTATTGAAGGTCCAGTCGATTATGGCTTTGCGGCGATTTCGGTCGCGGGCCCAAGTCGCCGCATGACGTTGAACTTCTTCGATTGTAGGAATCCGTCGCCCGAGGCATTGCTTGGTCAACACGGAGATTTCAATTTCTGCCATGTTCAGCCAACTGGCGTGCTTGGGTGTGTAGTGCCATACGATGCGTCGCAGAGATTGCTTCGCTTTCGTGGCGTCAAACGTTTCGATGAGGGACTTTTCGTTGTGCGTGTTGAGGTTGTCGAGAACCAAATGAATCCGACGAGCCTTGGGATAACGCTGAAGCAGATCACGCACGAATCGTGCGAAATCGGCCCGTTTGCGATGACGCCGAGCCTGGACGAAGCGTTTGCCACCTTTCGGCTCAACGGCGACAAAGATACTGCACGTGCCGCAACGACGATACTCGTAGTCCTGCTTAGCCGCCTTGCCTGGTACGGCAGGCTTGAAGGGACACGTATCGTCCAGGAGTTGATACGGCTGCTCGTCCATGCAAATCAACGGTTCTCTCGGGTTGAACGCCTTTTCATACTGGTCGAGGACGTCCTCCATTCTGTCGCGAAACTCTTCGGTGAGTCTCGGAATGCACCATGTTTTTTTCGCCATGGCTTCATGTCGTGCTCTTTCAGCCACAACGCAACCTCGCTCTTGCTGATCGAATCGACGAAGCCTCGTTTCACGGCGTGCACGCAGAGTAGTTCCAGCGTCCAGCGGACGCGGCCCTCCGGCGGATCGCTGCAAGCCAACGCCACGACTTGCTGCTTCTGCCGTGGCGTAAACGTGGGCGGAGCACCGGATCGAGGGGCGTCGTACAACGCTTCCTCTAAACTCCCGGTACAGAACCGTTTACGCATACTGCGAACAGTTCGATCCGTGCAACCAACGTGTTCGGCAATCTCCTCATCCGTGAATCCTTCATCTGATTTCAGCAGAATCAAGGCACGCCGAACCACACGCACGGATCGCGTGCCGGTATGCACCAACTCCTGCAAATGCTGTCGGGCCTCGTCCTTGAGGCGTACAATGTGTTCCTTCATGCCGGTGCTTATACCACCGGAAACAATTTCATGGAAGGCGTACTAGTGCTTTGTCAAAGCCAAAAAATGGGGTGCCATGCCCACGCTTGCGTGGGCATGTTTCTGGGGATTTCAGCATGTCCACGCAAGCGTGGGCATGGCACCCACAACCCGTGGCTTATAAGTTGACAAAGCACTAGCTGCAACGGCACAGGAAAATCGTGCAGGGGGGAAATCCGAAACACGGAGAGCATCACGAAGTCAGGCCGTTTCGGGCCTTCGCATTCGCATTTTGGATTTGTTTCGGATTTCGCTCTTCGTATTACGTGCTTCGGTGTAGCGGCTACGACTTCGGCTTCCCCTTGCCCACCACGATCTTGTGCTGCGCCAGGCGGTCGAGCATCACGTCGTCGCGCGAGGCCGCCTCTTCAAGCTGTTGGATCAGGTCGTGGTAGCCGGTGAGGTTCTCGTCGACCAGCTTGTGGAGTTTCTGGAATTCAACGTTTTGGTTGGCCGCCTGCTCGTAGACCGGCTTGAGCCAACCTTTCATCAGGTTGAACTGCTGGCGCAATACCTGCAACAGGGCCGTCGGCACACGACTGACAACGTTGATCTCCTGCGGCGTGCGATCCTCGGCCGCCGCTTCCCGCTCGGCCAGAGCCAGCTTCAACTCATCGATCCACGAATGCATGGCCGCCAGGGTCTTTTCGTCGAACGAGGCCTTCAACTCGGGCGGCTCGGCCGTGGTTTGCTCGGCTGCGATCTGTGCGGCTTGGGCTTCGAGCATCTGTCCCAGCCCTCCTTCCAGCGAGCGGCGGATCGCGTCCAACCCGTCGCTGAAACCGGAAAGCTGCACGATCAACTGGCCGAACTTGGCGTCGTCGCCGATGCCCTTCAGTTGCACGTTGCGGGCGTAAGTCCGCTTGATGGCCTCCCAACGCTGGGTTTCCTCGGGCGTGAGCCGGCCGGTCAATTCCTTGAACTTCAGCATATTCGACTCGGTGCCGGTCGTCAGCGTTTGGGCGTCGTTCTGGTAGTTCGACAGGATCAGGCTTTCCAGCTCCGCATCGTTCATCACGGCCACCACCCGCTCGGCGATGCGGTTCATATTGCGGTAAGAACCCTGCAATTTGAAGGGTGGCTCGGTTCGGTAGTCGTCGGACGTGCCGGCCGAGCGAATATACTCCTGGTTCACGCTCAGCACCACATTGCGCACGCGAATGAGCTTCCTCATCACGGCAACCATCTCGCTCAGTTCGGCCAGCGAGTAGTTGCCCTCCAGCTCCACGCCCTCGAGCTGCGGGTCTTCGGCCATGCGGATTACGGTGTACACGTCTTTCTGGCTTCGGGCGGCCAGCTTCTGCAAAACCGGATTCGAGGTGAGCGAGTTTTCCAGGTAGCTCATCACGAAGGCGTCGGCCGAGTCGCCGATGATTTCGCCCAGGTTGTAGGTGTCGGCCCGGTTGGCCAGCATGTCGGGGATTTTGAACTTCTCGCCGCTTTCCGTATAAGGGTTGCCCGCCATCACCACGGCCACCTTCTTGCCTCGCAAATCGTAGGTTCGCGTCTTGCCGCGGAACACGCCTTCGACCTTTCGCTGGGCGTCGCACAACGAGATGAACTTCTGCAAAAACTCCGGGTTGCAGTGCTGGATGTCGTCGACGTAGATCATCACGTTGTCGCCCATCTCGAAGGACAGGTTCAGCTTTTCGAGTTCCTCACGGGCGGCCGCGTTGGGCGCCTCGGCCGGATCGAGCGAGGTGACCTGATGCCCCAAGGCCGGACCGTTGATCTTCATGAACACGATCCCCAGCCGATTGGCGATGTATTCCATCAACGTCGTCTTGCCGTAGCCCGGCGGAGAAATCAGTAGCAACAGGCCCATCCGGTCAGTCCGTTTTTGCTCGCCGACCACGCCCACCTGCTTGGCCAGATTGTCGCCGATCAGCGGCAGATAAACCTCGTTGAGCAGTTTATTGCGGACGAAGGAGGTCAGCACGCGGGGGCGGAATTCGTCGAGCCGCATCCGATCGCGCTCGCGTTCGACTAGCTCGCGTTTGAGCCGCTGATAGGTTTCGAACCGCGGGACGACCTCACTGCAGTAGCGTTCAAGCTTCAGCAAAAACGTGTTGTAGTTCAACAGGTACTTGCCGTCGCCGATTGCCGGATGACTGCCCAACAGACCCTCCAGCGGCCGGAAGACCGAAGCCTCGACCACTCGGGCGATGTCGAACGACTCGGTCGCTAGCAGCGCAGCCACTTCGTCGACGTGGTCGCGCTGGATGAGGTATTCTCTCTGGCCGACAGGCTCCCGGCCGGTCGTGCCGCGCGTGGCGACAAAGGCCTCGACCCAGTCGCGGGCGAGCAGAAACGTGGCCGTAACGTCAGGGCGCACATCGGCCAGCGACTGTTGGAATTTTTCGGCGTAGTGTTTCTGTTCGAGGTGTTGCTCGAATGCCCGATAAAGGTCGCGTGCCCGGACGCTGATCACGAACGCCCCACCCCGGGTAAGTTCCTCGAAGAGATACTCGCCGGCCTGATCGATCAACACCGCGTCGAACGTCCTGGTGGTATCAACGTATTGCCGAACGTACTGTTGTGTCTCGGCGATGTAGCGACGCTGTTTTTCTGTTTCGGGGAATAGCTCGCGAATTGTGCCGAATCCTTCCAGCACGGCGGCAATTTGCTCTTTGCGTTTGACGTCGGCGAATTGGTGCCAGAACACGGCGGCCAACGCCCGGGCGCGGGGATGGTAACGCAAAAGTCCTACGGTAGCGTCGATCTCCAGAAGTGCCCGCAGCAGCATGGCCGCGTCGCGATCGTGAACGCCCTTGGCGTAACCCTCGGCGTAGCGCGAGGCCATAAACGTCTGGACGAATTCGACCAGCGCCACGTCGTCCATCGCCCGAAGCTCGTCGGCCTCGGGCATGGCGTTGCCGGCGCTCTCCGCCCCCAGGTTGCGGAGAATCTGATAGGCCAGGTACTCGGCCCGATAGACTTCGTCGTTTTCCGAGATGACCTCTTGCGACCACACGTCGCGCGTAGCCAGCAGCTCGGCATCGGTAATTCGGTCGAAATAGTTCGTGCCGGTCAGGTGGAAGTAGGCGTCGCCGTTGCGCAGCACGGTAGTCAGGTCGAAGGCCTGATTGTTGACCGAGAACCGCCGCTCGCCCAAGCGGATCACACCCTGGCCGTCTTCGTAAAGCTCCGAACGGTCCTTCAGTTGGCGAACGGCATCTTCGCGGATCGTTTTCAACCGGCTCTGGATGTCGTCCACCCGAACCGAGTCGCCCAACTCACTCAAATCGCTGACGATACCACGAACCTTTTCGATCATCAGGTCGGCGGCGAAGTAGCCGTGGATTTCGTCGATGGTCGTGAGCCGATCCACACGGTTCTTGATGCCGGCGAGAATTCGGTCGGCGGCAGCCGCCAGGGCGGTCGCCCGTTTGTTGCGGGCCTCGACAAGCTGCACCTTGCGAACCTCGAAGGCGCTGTAGATCTCCTCGCGCTTGTCGGTCAACTGGACGACGAATTCATCGAACTCGGCGAAGCGGCCTTCGAGTTCCTCAACCTGAACCATCATCTTGGTCAAATACTCTTCGCACTTCACCGGCGTGTCGCACACGTCGAGGTAGTTGACCACGCCCTGTTCGAGCAGCTTCAACTGCGAATTGAACTCGGCGGCGCCCTCGACCTGCATCAGGTCGCGACTTTTGTTCTTCAGCGCGGCGCGAACCTGGTTCAAGTCGGCAAAAATCGTCGAGATGTTGTCGATGATCGTGGTGCGCTGCGTGGCGTCGTCGATCACCAAGTTGCTGACCGTTTCGATCAGCATCTCCAGTTCACTGGCCGTGGTGGCCACTTTCTCGCCCAGAGATCTGGCGTCGGCCAGTTTCTTCAACGTGTCGATCTTGCCGCGGTGCTCTTCGACGCCCGCGCGATAAGGTTGCATCGCCTCGGGCTTCAGCAGAAATGCGACGCTGTCCTTGGCGATTCGCTGGGCATGTTCTTCGACTTCGGCCTCCAGAACGTCGACCTGTTGGCCGTCGACATAGCGGAGGTCCCTCAGTGCGATGATCTGCCCACGCACCACGCGCAAATCGACCAGCGAGCGGACGAAATCGCCGATGACCTCGAACCGCCGAGCACGGATCGAACTGACGATTTCCCGCGTGCGCTCGGCTATCTGGCGAGTCTGGTCGGCGGTCGACCGGCGAACGCTTTGCACTTTTTCGAATTCGCTGATCGCCGCAGCAGCAGCTTCCTTGATCGCGCCGAGCGGCTCGCGAAGGTCGCAGGCTTCCGGTTCGCTCAACCAGTAATACGTATCGAGCACGTCGGAGGTCTGCTTGGCCAAGTCGATGAACAGGCCCGAGTAGGTGTCTTCCTTGGCGATCAGATTGAGAATCTCGTGGCACTCGGCCATCCCGCGCACGATATCGCGGTTGCCGATTTTGTACAGCAGCGAGTCGGAGTGGGTTTCGGGCTGGTAGTTCGGTCCCACGAAGGGCGTTTGCCAGATTTGCAGCGCGTGGTGCCGCTGCGGAACATCCTGCCCCTTGCCGTAGATCATCTGCCCGTTCTCGAAAATCGAATAGCCGTGGCAAACGATGGGCGTATCGACCTTTTGCTCGATCAGGTTGTAGGGCAACAGCACATAAACGCCGTCGCGGCGGTTATAGAACACGTAAAGGTAGTCTTCGCCGTTGGGCGATGCGACACGCTCCGCAAAAACCATCTCGCGCAACCCACTCTCGAAGATCTTACACTCGCCGGTCTGCAGGAAATAGCCGTCGGAAAAAATGATGCCATGGTCGTCGGGCAGCAGCACACACGCATGGGCGATGCTATCGAGCCGCCGGGCCTGCTGGGTCTTCTCGCTGTAAACGATATACCGGTATTGCTCTTCCTGGTAAGGACGAATCTTCAGCAGAATCAGGTTTCCCAGGATGGCGTACGAGATGTCGGCATCGTCGAGCGTCTGGTCGGGATTGTCGACCGGCTCGGCGTAGATACCCTCGCCCGTCTCGGTGTTGTTCTCGATCTTGATCGTCAGGTCGCCTTCGGTCGTCTCGACAAACACGCGATCCTCGATCGAGATGTGCGGGTGCACGCCCATCCGATGCATATCGCGCACCGTGCGGGTCCAGGTGAACTCGTGCTGTGGGGGAAAGCGGAATTCGTGGTCGCTACGATTGTCGAGGTAAACGAGCCCGTCGCCGTCGACAGCCCATTTGAAGGTCTTCACGTCGCGCACGTCGTCGCTGATACGGAAGACCATGTACAGATGCGGCCCGATTCGGGCGAACTTGGCGAAAACCGTTTTCTTGTAGTACTTGAACAGCTCGGCAAAGTCGCGTTGGAAACGCTCGTCGGCGATCAGATCGAGCGGTTGCTCGCTGAACGTGTGGTCGGAAAACTGGTAGACGGCGAACACGTCGGCCGGGCTGGCAATCGATTTCAGCCCCAGGTGGACGTTGTAACCGAACAGGAAGCAATCGCCCACCGGCGTTATATCGCGGGCGATGCAGTTGTGCTCGGTAGTCACCCGCTCGGTGGCCAAGAGCTTGGTCTCGATGGCCCCGAAGACGTCTTTGCGAGCCGTATTGAGTTCGTCCAGCCGCCCACGAAGATCCTTACCGGCCGCATTGAGCCGGTTACGAATCACCTCGTAGGTGCCGTGCTCCAAGACGGGAGCAGCGCCCTCGGGCGGTGAGACATCGTTAGGGGTGTCGTTGTTGGGCATGGCGTGTTGTACTCAGTGGCAGTTATCCGGAGCAGCAGATCAGAACGGCAACGATTCCCGATGAAACGCCGGGCCTTGTCGCCGGGGTGCCATTCCCACGAGAAACGTGGACATGTTCATCCGCGGTTTCGGCATGCCCACGCAAGCGTGGGCATGGCACCCAACCATCTGTTTCTCGGCACCCCGCGTTCTCATCGTCGTGGCGTTACTTCAACTTCAATGCCGACACGGGGCTGTCCGACAGGCCAGCGGCCTGCAAGGTGCCCAGCATCTTCTGCAACTCGTCCTTGACGGCTTTGCTGTCGGTCAGCCCCATCAGTTTGGCGATCAGACCAGCAATCGAGAGGTTTTTGATGTCCTCGCTGCCCAGGTTGAACTGGCCCATGAACTGCTGCAACCGCTCTTGGAAGTGGCTCGGGTCGCCGTTGAAGAAAGTGTTCTTGACGTCGCGGAGTACTTGACTGTTGCCCACCCAACGATCAACCGTCTTGCCGGAGGCAATCGCGTTGGTAATCCGGTCGAAGAACTCGGTTTCGCCGCCGACGATATCGATTCGGGCACTCTTCAGGGCATTGCCCACGATATCGGCCTGCTGCTCGGCGATGTCGCGTTGCGCCTGGATGGCGGCCAATTCGATGTCTTTGTCCTTGGCCAACCGGAGCTTGAATTCCTCGTGCGACTGGCCCGACTCGTGGTAGAGCTTCATCGCCTTGGCCTTTTCGGTGATACCGATTGCCTCGGCAGTCTGCTTCTGCTGGATCACGTTGGCTTCGGCCGTGCCCTGCTTTTCGATAGCCACGGCCTTGGCTTCCTGGCCACGGGCTTCGGCGATGGCCTTCCGCTCGATTACATTGGCCTCGGCGGTGCCCAGGGCAGCCTCCTCGGCCGTGATGCCTTCGGCCAACACCTTCTTGGCGGCGGCTTCCTTCTCGGAAGCTTCACGGTGGGCCTCGGCGGCAATCACGACCCGTTCGGCCGAAAACCTTTCCGCATCGCGGGCAGCCTCGGCGGCCTTGATCTCCTTGACCAACGCCTCCTGGGCCTGTTGCTCGGCCGTGGTAATGGCCACTTGCTTAGCACGATCCACCGTGGCAAATTCGTGGGTATCCTTGATCTTCTCTTGCTCTTCGACCACGGCCCGTTGGACCATCACCCGATCGCGAATCACCTCCTGAATGTTTCGCTGTTCGATTTCGACGGCTTTTTCCTTTTCGATCTGCGCCAAAGTGACCACCCGTTCGCGCTCGGTCGATTCGAGTTGTCGGTCACGTTCCACCCGCTCGATCTCGACCTTGTCAGTCCGCTCTTTGTTGCGCAAGGCAACGATCACCTGCCGGGCTTTATTTTCTTCGGCAACGGCCACTTCTTCTTCGGTGGCAATGCGTGCCCGTTCGGCCTTGAGTCGCTCTTCCTGTTCGATCTTATGCGATTCGGCCGCTTCACGCGCGGTGACGACCGCGATCTCACGCTTCTGTTTTTCTTCGGCTTCGGCCTGCTGGCGTTCCAACTCCAGGATGGCTTCCCGGGCTTCGACGTCCTGCTTTTTGATCGTCTTTTCCTTCTCCCGGGTGATGTTGTTCGACAAGATTTGCTGCTGGGCCGTCAGGTCGGTAATCTTCTTGATGCCTTCCGAGTCGAGAATATTGTGCGGGTCGAGACTTTCCAGAGGCGTTTGCTCGAGGTAGTCGATCGCCGCATCGTCGAGCACGTACCCATTGAGGTCGCGGCCGATGATTTTGAGGATCTGCTCTTTGAATTCGTCTCGCGAGGTGTAGAGTTCGACGAAATCGAAGTGCTTGCCGACTGTTTTCAGGGCCTCGGAGAATTTAGCGTCGAACAGCTCGACTAGCGCCTGCTGTTGCGAAGCCCGCTTCACACCGATCGACTGGGCCACCTTCAACACGTCTGCCTCGGTGTTGTTGATGCGCACGAAGAACGCCACCTTGATGTCGGCCCGAACGTTGTCCTTGCAGACCAAGCCTTCGGTCCCATGGCGGAAGATCTCGATTCGCTTGACCGAGATGTCCATGATGTCGGCCTGACGAATCAACGGCCAGACGATGGCTTTCGAGAAGTGAACCGTGGGCTGGCTGCCGCCGGTAACAATCAGCGCGGTCCCCTGTTCGACCTTCCGCCAGCAGCGGATGATCATGGTGATAATCAACAACAGGATCGCCAGAACAAGACCGCCCACGGTCCAAAACAGCGACTCCAGAAAGCCTAAGGCAAACAGCGATGTCATGGTTATTTCTCCTCGTTCGGCTTGGCGTCTACATCGAGTGCGGCGATGAGATACACGTTGGCTTCTTTGTCATAGTCAAAAACAATGGCTTCCTGTCCCTTTGTCAGCACGACACCTTCCTTGGTTTTCGCGTTCAATAGAATCGGAGCGCCTTGGGTCGCCAGCTCGATCTGGCCGTACTTCGGCGTAACCTGGCTGGAGTGAACCACACAACGCCGGCCCAAAATCTCCACCTTGTCGCCCTCTTGGTGCAATACCTTCTTCAGCCACGGGGCGAAAGGACTGATCACCGTCTTGGTAACAATCAGACCGCCAAGGACAATGGGAATTGCCAAGGCCAAAGCGACCCAACCGCTAGTGTTGTTCAAGTAGTAGTTCGTCAGCAACGACAGCGTCCACATGGCCAGGATCAACGTGCTGAAGATGATGATCACCGGCACTTCACCCACGTGGAAGAAATGCAGCAGGCCGCTTAAAACGCCGGGGTGACCGACATCGGCGTCGGAATCCACGTCGGCATCCGCATCGGCGTCTACTCCAACGTCGGCATCTACGTCGACATCGGCATCGAAGTCCAGGTCCAACAGTTCGGAGGCTTCATCACCCAGCACACCCAACAGGTACAAGGCCCAATACAACACCAGCAGTCCGAGCAGGATCGTGTAGGGCAAATTAACCACCGATACGGCGGCTTGCAGTAGTTCCAACATGGCGTATTCTCCGGCCTTCTTCCCGGTTCAGGGGAATGCCTACGGTGTATTCGCCGAGGGACGCCGTTTGTTGCGAAAAACCGCCTGGGGCGCCCCGAAACGGTCCTCCGTATTTTCCCGATCGACACATCACTGCCTATCCCACCCGCATGGGGGCGCCCAAAAGGCGAGGCCTCCACACAGCGCGGGCGGCTTGGCGACGGCGTGCAGACGATCAAACAAGCCTAGCTTGCCACGTCTTGTGGGGTTGGGTCTTCGTGGCCACCCACACCGACCAGCAGGCCAGCGCGTAGGGTAAATTCCGGTGACAGCGGTTACAGAGGTCGGGTACGGCAACGATGTCGCGAAATCGGGTGGCGCAAACAATGCGCGACCACGCCCCGCATCGTTGGACTTTCACGGCCATCTCCCTAGAATTCCGATGACATTTCCGGAATCAGATGGGGGGGATAATCCCATGACAAAGCTCCTTTACGTTGAAGCCTCGCCACGAAAAGACCGCTCCAGTTCGATCGCCGTCGCCCGGGCGTTCCTCGACGCCTACACCACCAGCCATCCGGCCGATACAGTCGAAACGCTCGACCTCTGGGCAATCGACTTGCCCACGTTTGACGGCGAGACGATCAACGCTAAGTACGCCATCCTCCACGGACAACAACACACGCCCCAACAGGCTGCCGCCTGGCAGACGGTGGTCGACATGGCCGAACGATTCAAGGCGGCCGAGAAGTATGTCTTCAGCGTGCCGATGTGGAACTTCGGCATTCCTTACCGGCTGAAGCACTTCATCGACGTCATCACCCAGCCGGGCCTGACATTCAGCTTTTCGCCAGAAAGCGGTTTTGCGGGCTTGGTCACCGGTCGACCGGCACTAGTCGTCTACAGCCGCGGCGGCACCTACGCGGCCGACAGCGCGACAGCCTCGCTCGATCTGCAAAAACCCTACCTGGAAACCTGGCTGCGGTTCATCGGGTTCGACACGCCGCGATCGATCGTCGTCGAACCCACGCTTGCCCCCGAAGCGGAGACCGTTAAGCAAGCCGCCTTGACGGAAGCGCGGCGATTGGCACCCGAGTTTTAGAACGGCGTCTTACTGGCTATCATCGGCCGTGATCTTCGAGGTGAAATCGAGCTTGTGCAGCGGTTGCACCACGCTCGAGGCGATGTTGCGTACATGGGCGGCCGTTCGTTTGAAGTAGCGATAAATCAGCACGTAGGTCGCCACCATGCAGGGCTCGTCGGTTTCTTCGCCCTCGACGAACTGCTCGATGCGCCCGTCGCACAGATCTTCGACGGCTCGGCTGTCGACGATGAGTTTCTTCGCGCCGCTTTCGTCCGACAGATCGAAAATCTCGTGGCAAAGTCCCATCGCCCGCGAGATTCGTTCTTTGAGATTCAAAAAGGTTTGCAGATCGGCACCGGCCGGAGGGTGCGGGGCGAGCTTAGCCAGATCGAAGAGGTTTTTGGCGTTGTCGCCCACCCGTTCGGCGTCTTTGACGATGCTCATCAGCACGAGGCAAGCCGGGAAATCGGTGGTTCCATGAACCGAGGCATGCACGACCAGTTCGCGCCGGATGCGACGTTCGGCCTTATTAATACGTTTATCGGTGGCGAAGAGGTCCTTGCGAACGGTTTCGGGATCGACGCGACCAAAGAGCGCATCGGTAGCCATGTCGAAGGCGTGCTGGCCCGAGGTCAACATCTCGCCAAACTCGGTGCGGAGTTGTTCGAGCCCTGCCTTGCCCGCTTCGGTCGAAAACCAGTGAAACATCTTGGACCTCCCTGAATCCGTTTAGACAAACCGACAAATAACTTTCTGACTTACCGGGCCGTGCTTCGCGACGGCCCTCGCGTTATTGAGGCCTGCATAGCCAATGAGCGGAGGGCGACCAACGGGAGCCTGGATTTCCAGGCGTTCGGCTTTCCGAAGCGATCATTATTAATGCAGATATCAATAGGCCTTGAAAACGGTGAGTTATTTTTCCGGCCGTCCTTACTTCCAGATCAAAATACCCAACAGGGGAGCGACAATAAACGTCCCCAACACATAAACCGCTACCCAAATACGATTCCGCACGGCCAAGTCGGCCAAGTGCTCGGCCAGCCAGATGGGAATCCGTCGCATGAACCGCACGGGAAAGAAAAGCAAGGTTCCCGAGAGGTTGAACAACAGGTGAACCAGGGCGATGGTCAGCCCGGCCGGTCCTGTCACGCTGGCCGCTAGCAAGGCGGTGATCGTGGTACCGATATTCGCTCCTAGCATAATAGGAAATCCTGCCTCGAGGGTAAGGATTCCCGCTCCAAACATGGGCACAAGCAATGAGGTGGTGATGCTCGACGACTGCACCAGCACCGTCATAAACACACCGATGAGCAATCCCAGCATTCCGCTTCGTTTAAGCACCCGATTGAGCCACTCTTCGATATGGTCGGCCATCAACACCTTCATATTCTTCGTGATGACCACCAGCGAGGCAATAACCACCACCAGGGCCACGAGAAACAACGCCGCGGCTAGTAGCGGTCCTTCGGGAATTCTCAGCCCGTCGTGCAAAACCGATTCGACATTTCCGGCCAGCCACTTTACGGCAGCTTTAATGGGGCTTTTGAACCCTCCCCCGGCATTTTGCAACGGCAACAGGGCCACCAAATATTCGGCCGACTTCCGCAGATATCCGGTTGCCAATTCCAGGGGAAAGAGGAACAGTACCGTGAGTAGATTGAACAGATCGTGGACGGTTGCCCCGGCGAAGGCCCGACGGAATTCATGCCCTCGCGTCACATGTCCCATAGCGACCAGGGTATTGGTAACCGAGGTTCCGATATTGGCCCCCATGATCATGGGCACCGCGTAGGCCAACGGCAACGGGTCGGGCCCGCTGGCCCCGGCCACCACCACTGGAGCCCCGACCATGGCCACCACGGTGCTGGTCGTGACCGACGAACTCTGCACCAACACGGTGGCCAAAATGCCCACGGCCAACCCAGCAAACGGGTTACGCAATCCGCGGAAGAGATCCTGGGCCGTTTCATGCCCGACCATTTCGATCGCATCGCCAAACAACTCGATGGCGGCGAGAAAGCAGTAGAGCATCAAAAGGAAGAGGCCCAGCCGAATCCAGGTCTGCGTATGTCGTATGCTCACGTTGTACCCGTTGCCTACGGTGTGCCTGTACTGCCAACCTCAAAGTTTTTGCCAAAGTTTAGCGACCAGCGGGAGCGGCTTCTTGCCTGGGTGCGGTAGCATCGTTTGGTTGGCGGCCCTGCCGCCCTGTGGGGCCTCAAGACTCGTGCGGAGCGAATCGGACTGACGGACGCACCACGCCGAATGCCGGTGGCAGACTACGACTTCCCCAGAACCGCGAGGTTTCGCACGAAGAGACTCCGCGCGAATCCGCGGGGGGGCAGCACATTAGCGTACCGTTAGCTCGATGTTAGAGATATGCTAAGGCACCGGGGCGCCGAAGAGAAGGGGGGACGAGCAATCGGCGCAACCCACTGACAGACAACAAGATACAACGACAAACCCACACCCCCTCGCCCGAACCAGCCGGGGGTTATCCATGGGTAACGAACCGCACGAAGGCTGGTGGTCAGACAAACCTCGATTGACGGATCGGGTGCCAGTGTGGGCGTGCTTGCCGCGCAAAACCATGGCCACGACAAGCGTGGCCATGGTACTCAGTATTCAGAAGTTTACGTTCGGCAAAGGGTGGCCCGAAAAACAACTTACCGTTTTCAAGGCCGAAACCCGAGGGCCGTTGCGAAGCACGGCCCGGCGAACCGGCAAGCTTTTATCGGTCGATCCAAAGAGTTACCCGTCGAGTTGATAACCCTCGGGATAGGTCGGTTTAAGGATGTGGTCCAGGCCGTCGATATTCGTTACCTTCATGGCCTTGGCGTCCCACGCGACCTTCTTGCCCGTCTTGTCGGCTTCCGGCGCTTCCCAGACCGCCAAGTTGCCCAACAGGACCAACTCGTTGAGTCCACAGGCATAGTCCGGGAAGTTGGAAACCGCCTCCCCGCCACCACGGATCGCTTCGACCCATTCGGCGAAGTGGCCAGGCGACTTGACGAAATCGATCGTCTCGGGCTTCTTCAATCCACCGTAGATCTTGTACCCCGAGCCATTGCCGTTGGAGCAAATCTTGCCCTTCTCGCCGATGATCAAACTGCCGCAGGCGTCGGGGATGTCGCCGTCGAGCAAATCCTTGTCGGGTCGCTTGCCGCCATCGTACCAGGTCATCTTCAAGGCCGGGCGGGTGTCGGTGGCAGCGAACTCGTAGGTGATGACCGACCACTTGGGGAAGCTGTCGCCGTTGTGCCCCGAGGTAGTTGCCTGAATCGCAATCGGGTCTTTCAGGTCGAGGGCCATGTAAGGCGTGTTGATCGTGTGGCAGCCCATGTCGCCCAACGCGCCCGTGCCGAAGTCCCACCAGCCGCGCCATGCAAAAGGATGGTAATTGGCACCGTAGGGGCGTTTCGGCGCCACGCCAAGCCAAAGGTCCCAGGCCAGCGTTTCGGGCGGATCCTTCGGCTCGGAACGCGGACCGCCTTGCGGCCAGATCGGCCGGTTCGTCCAAACGTGGACTTCTTTCGGCGTGCCGAGAAAACCGCTTTTCACCAGCGAGGCCGTCTCGCGGATACCGTTGCTTGCCGTGCCCTGGTTGCCCATTTGCGTCTTCACGCCCTTCTCGCGAGCGACCTTGGCCATCACGCGCGACTCGTAGACCGAGTGAGTCAGTGGCTTTTGGCAGAAGCAATGCTTGCCCAACCGCATGGCGGCCAGAGCGGCAGGGGCGTGCATATGGTCGGGCGTGCTGACCGTGACCGCATCGATCTTGTCGCCCAATTTGTCGAGCATCTCCCGGAAATCGACAAAGGCCTCGGCGTCCGCAAAACGCTTGCCGGCGCCCTTAAGGCGTCCCCGGTCGACGTCGCAAATGGCAACCATCTGACCAAAGTTACCGGCGTCGGTCGAGTCGCTCGATCCTTTGCCGCCGATACCGATGCTGGCCATGTTGATCTTCTCGTTCGGCGACTTGCTTTCTTGCGCCTTCACGCCTCCGGCCACCCAGTAACCAACACTGGTGGCCGCCGTGGTCTGCAAAAAACGACGACGACTGGTCTGATAACTCATGAGGACACCTCCGAAGGGAATGTAGTGTGTGAGGAAGGAAAACGCGAAGGCAGGCTGCCCAACTTCAAAATCGCAAGAGGCATCGAACCGTCGAGGGACCGAAAAATCTGCCCGTAATGCCCTTATACCGCGCGGCAGGTGGCCTGGCAAATTTTTGAGCGGGCGAGAGCGGGAGGGCTGCGAAGTCGAAGTCTATTGATGCTTGCATCGAAAATGATCCGTTTCGGAAAGCCGAACGCCTGGAAACCCAGGCTCCCGTTGGTCGCCCTCCGCTCATTAGCTATGCAAACGTCAATAAGATTCTGCCGCATCCACCCTTTCTTAGCCCCAGCGTTCACGCCGGGGGTATTTTCTGATAACAAGAAACCCACAGCCGTCTGGATGCCACCAGGCTAAACACCTACGAAGCTCGGGAACGAAAGAGACAACATAGGAACCGCGAAGTCGACGAAACAATCGTCTACATGGCAGCACGGCCGGCCTGCAGCAGATCGAGCGGCTGCGAGCGTCCGGTCCACACGGCAGGTCCCAACGCGGCAGCCAGGCACAACAGCAGCGCGGCCCCCAGCCCCATCGACAGCTTTGACCAGGGCACGATCAGCGGCGTATCCATACCGCCGAAGAAGCTCACGTATTGCGAAATACCCGCCCCGCACCAGCCGGCCATCACCCCGAACGCCAGACTCAGCAAGCAGGCGACCAGCCCAACCAACAGGGCCTCGCAAAGGATCAACCGAATCAGGCCGAAGCGAGTCAGCCCTACCGATCGCAATACGCCCATCTCCCAGCGGCGTGCGCGAATCGAAGCCAGGATGGCGTTGATCATGCCGAGCGAGGTGACTGCCAGTGTCACCAGGGGCAGTTGGCTCATACCCCAGATCATGCTGTCGGCCCGGGTGCCGATGCGGCCGCGAATTTGGTCCGGCGTGGTAATCCGGACGGAGGAGCCGAAGTTTTGCGCGGCAAACGCCCAAGTTCCCTGCATGTTGACTGGCTGCTTCTCGCCCACGTGTCGTTGGGCGATCTCCTCCAAAGAATTGCCCAACTCGTCGATCGGAACGCTCTTGTCGGTATTGAGCCAGAAGAAGTTGGTTTTGTCGAGATGGAAGTCGCGACGCACGTCGTCGTAGGCAGCAAACACCATGGCGGCCGAGCGACCACTGCGGCGGCGCAGTCCCGAGAATTTCGTCATCCAGTGCCAGCCGGGCAATGTCACCGCGCCGGCGATTGTGTACTCGACCGGTTTTTCTTCGCCTTCGACCGGCAGCAGCGCGAACTTGCCGCCGATCGAAAGGCCCGTGGCGCGGAGGAAGTGGTCGGGCACCACGCAGTATCGACCCTGTTTGAGCTTTTCAACCACCTCGTCGCGGTTGCCCTCGACGAAGTCCAGTTTCAACAGCGGATCGGAACCGCCGAGGCCCTTTTCCGGATCAAGGCCGATCATGATGACGTTATCTTGCCGGGCGACCGAATTGCGATCTTTGCTGCCCGTGATGTCCTCGGCCAGCTTGGGTTGCTCGACGGCCAACGGGATACACTGACCGGGTGCCACGCCCTTCAGTTGTTGAACGTTCTCGATTTCCGCGTCGGGCAATCCGCCCATCCGAAGACAAACGAGCACGTCGGGGGCCCAATTGCCCGGCACAAACGGGCCGAGCATCGAATAACCCCAAGTCTGGATCGCCACGAACAGTCCCAAGCCAAGGCTCAGCGCCATCGTGGTCCCCAGCGTACGCCACATATTGCTCGTCAGCTGGGTGCTGAGCAACCGCCCGTCGGTTCCCAACAATTTGGCGACCAGCGGACCCAAGATCCGCTCAGTGGCTACAATCGTCAACGGGGCCAGCAACACAAACCCCACGGCCATACATGTGCAGCCGATCGCCAGATAGATACCGTAGCGGGATTCATCCGGCATGGGAATGACGTATACCAGCAGCGGATTGACGGCAATCAACGCAAACCCCAAGACAACGGCCACCAGCGACAGCCGCGACGGTCGGAACGACGGACGCGGCACCATGGCGTCTAACGGGCTGATGCGCGTCGCCCGCCATGCAGGCAAGACGGCCGCTGCCAGCGCGCCGCCGAAGGCGCAAATGCCCGACAACACGATTGCCCAAATGCCGAGAGTCCCACCATTGCGGAACAAGTCGGGCTGTACGCCGCTGGCTATTCGCAGAAGGGCCCAGCCGGCAGCCAAGCCGCCCAACCAGCCGACGGCCGCCAGCACGAGGCTTTCGACGGCAATCATCGTCGCCACCTTCGCCCGAGTGAAAGCAACCGCGCGCAATACGGCGAATTGACGGATCCGTTCGTCGACGCCCATGCTCAATGTGGTTAGGATGATGAACAGTGCGGCCAACAGCGCGATGCCCGTAGCCGAGTAAGCCTGGTTGCGTACGCCGGCGGCCGAACGGCCCTCTTTCAATTCGCTGCCCACATCGTCACACGCCTTCAGCATGGCCGGTGGTGTCAGCTCGGCCAAGCGAGCCGACCACTTCGCGCGGAACTCGTCGGCATTGGTGCCCTCGGTCAGCGCGATGTTGACGAAACTGGCATCAGCCGGCCGACCGTTGATCTTCTCGGCCAGGGCGACCGGCACGTACAAGGCCGACGTAGCCGGGCCGCGCAAGGCCATGAATCGCATACGTGGCCCGCCACCTCGCAACGAAACCTGCTCGACAATGCCGACGATTTTCAGCGTAAACTTTCCAGCTTTCGACTCAACCTTCAGGTCGTCGCCCACGGCGATCCCCAGTTGTTCGGCCGTGTTGCTGCTAATGGCCGCTTGCATCAACTCGGGCTTGGCCGGGTCGATCCATTGGCCCTCGACCATCGGGTAGGGTGGCTGCGTGGCGTTGGTTCCTTCGAGCGTCGGATTGGGTCGCCACAACGGCCTTCCACCACCTTGCGGTGAACGGGCGTTTGTCGGCCTAGTGGAGTTGGCCGCCCGCGCGCGTCTCCCCTCTCCCGCGTCGGGAGAGGGGCCGGGGGTGAGGGCGGATCGCCTGTTTTGTCCCGGCCCATCTTGTCCCAAACCACCTTGGCCAACCTCTCGATTACCGGGCACCCGTTGCCCAGGCCCTCGCCGACTAGATCCTCGCTGCCCAGGTCCTCGACCACCAGCAGCCGGACCAGACGGCCTCCGCCCCGGGCCGCCTGCCTTCTCGTCGTTCGTCTCCACCGTGATCTGCAATTGCACGACCGGGTCAACCTCCGCCACCGCCGGGTCGTCGCGCAACGCGGCAATCAGCGTGGCGGGAATCGTCGGTCCGTCGGGATCGCCGGGCCGAAATGCGGAATTCGGTGTGTCGGGCGCCACAAACAGGTCGTAGCGTCCCAGGTATTCCGACGAGAACTCGTCGAACTGCGCCAACAGGGCGTCGTAACCGCTGACCACCCACACGACCATGCACGCCGCAGCCACTACCGACAGCGCGGTGAAAACCAGCCGAGCCGGATGCAACCAAATATTCGCAAAGACCAGCTTACAGATGCATTTCATGCTTGCGCCTCCACCGCAGGCGCCGCACCAACAATGTCCTGGTAGGCGGCAGCCAGCGAATGGGAGTCGCGGAAATCGGCCGTGCGAAATTCAGAGAGCGTCTGGCCGTCTTTGAGAACCACCACCCGTTCCGCCCACACGGCCACGGCCGGTTCGTGCGTGACCATGACAATGGTCCGCTGCTGTTCGTCGCAAAGCGTGCGCAGAAGTCGGCAGATTGTCTGCCCGGCCACCGAATCGAGGTTGCCGGTCGGCTCGTCGGCCAGGATGATGGCCGGGTCGGCGATCAACGCCCGACCAATCGCCACGCGCTGTTGCTCACCGCCGCTGAGGGCATCGGGCCGATGGGTTCGCCGGGCGTTTAGCCCGAGATCGTCCAACAGGGTTTCCAACCGTTCGGCGTTTTGCTGATTGCCCGACTCCAGAAACAGCGGCAACAGAATATTCTGTTCGGCAGTCAGGGCGGGAATCAGGTTGTACGCCTGAAAGATGAGGCCAATCCGCCGGCGGCGAAATTCGGTCAACGCGCTGTCGGACAGCTTGAACAGGTCGGTACCGTCGACATGCACGGTTCCCGCGTCGGGCGTGGTCAGACCGGCCATCAGGTGCAGCAGCGTACTCTTGCCCGAGCCGCTGGCCCCCATCACGGCAACGAACTCGCCGCGGTTGACCGTGAGCGAGATATCGTGAACCGCCTCGACCACGACTTTCCCTTGGCGGAAGTTTTTTGCAAGCTTATCGACTTGCAGGGGCATCGCCGAATCGACGGTTGTACTCATGGTGGTTTTCCTGGAAATTTATTGTTCGACTATTGGATTACGGCTGAACAATTGCCGGAATGCGTTTTGGTCGTCTATTGTTTTTCAAGAGGTTTTCTCGCCAAGGCGCGAAGACGCAAAGAGTACACCTTTCGTACTCAAACTGAAAATGATTCCAACATGGGGGACGCAAATGAACGCAGATAGCAGCGAGCGGACTATCTGGCGTGAGCGACTTTTGGGAAGCATCGCCTTCACGGCGTGATCTACCAGACAATCCACGTTTCCAAGTCGTTTTCGTCATCTGCGTGCATCTGTACTACTATTGGATCCTGCATTGCTTGTGGAACGAGGGCGACCAACGGGAGCCCGGATTGCGGGGGCAGAACGCAACGAAGTGTTCCACAATCAACCTCGGAATCAATAACCTCAAAGATCGTAAAGTTTTTCACGAAGACTAGCGACCGACGGGAGCGGGTTCCTGCCTGGGTGCGGCAGCACCGGTTTGGTTGGCGGCCCTGCCGCCCTGTGTTTATCCGCGGCTTCCTTCTGTTTTCAGTTTGAGTGTCGTACTTTGCGTCTTCGCGACTTGGCGAGTACTCTCCTCATTGCATTTTCGCAGCAAGCGGCGAAGGGCCTCTACTCCAAGTCGGAGACAATCTCACCACCCTTTCGGGTAAAAATAGCGTGCCAGGTATCTTGGGCGATTGACTCGCTGATGAACCGCACACTGCCGTCGCAGAAGCAGACGTTTACACCGCCGTTATGGCGGCTACGAGCACCGTTCACCCAGAGCCGTCGGGAACACAAATCGGGATGTGGGCTATTGGGAGTAAATCGCGCCATAATAACCGTGCCCGACGATTGGTCAATTTTGAACCAGTTGAACAACCGCGTACCAGTCCAACTGTCAACCTTCCCCTCCACCGCACTATAACCGCTGGTTTCCGCCGCCGCGGCGGTGGCCATTAGTGACTTGGTACCGCTAAGCCCAAGATTGGCGGCGTAAACCTGCGGGTCCGGCGTCGAATCCGCCGACGGCGAGTCGCAAGGCCCTCTCAGGTTTTCGGTGAACGCCACCGTATTCGATAAACCGTCCCTGATATCACTGAATTTAAGCTCCGCATTCTTGTAGCAGATACCATCAGTAACATTCATGTATGGATCGATATTTGCCGTTGACGTACCAGTACCACTCGAAGCATTGATCGCGTAATTGCTGCCGGCATACCGCAGGGTCGCCGAGCTTGACCATGAGGAAGTCAGTTCGTGAACAGGAGGTTCAGTATCGCTCGGGCAAAGAAATAAGGGTACCGGCGTCCCAATGGCATTGCGTAGCGCCTCGGAATCAGCAGCAGACACATTCACCGTAAAGTCGAATAAGTTCGCAAGGTTCTCTTGTTCAAAGTAGGGCAACAATCGTGCAATCGGAGAATAGTTGTTTTCCAACGGCGGCAATATACGTTGCCCGCTCTCGAAGTTATGCATCGCAATGCCGAACTGCCGGAGATTGTTCGTGCACTGCGAGCGCCGCGCCGCCTCCCGGGCTGCTTGGACGGCTGGCAGCAACAGCGCAATCAAGATACCAATGATGGCAATGACCACCAGGAGTTCAACAAGCGTGAACCCCGAGCGATTCTTCCGGAACATGTGATTCCCCCTCTCCCCTCTTTTGCCTTTCCCAGTTCCAACCTCTCGGCGCTTACTTCCCGTCCGCAGGCCGACAGTACGAAAGCGACAACAGCGCGAAGGCGGTGGCCAGGTTCGGGTCGCTTTCCATCCAACGGCGATTCGAGTTCACCCAGGAACCGTTGGGGTTTTGACGCGAGGCCAACTCTTCGGTCAGCTCGCGCCGCCAGTCGTGTTTCACGCCGTTGGCATCGACCACATAGTCGTCGCCGATCACGCTGAGCGTCTTGGCAAACGTGTGGTAGTAGTAATACAAACCGGCGTCGCCCATGCCGGGATTGTTCTTCACATCGTAGAACTTGCGAATCCAGCCGACGGCCGCCTTCACACGCGGATCGTCTTGCGTTACACCCGCGTAGATCAGGCTTTTCAAGCCCGAGTAGCTCATCGACCCGTAGCTTCGCAGGCCGCCGTTGGGGGTTTGACGCTTTTCGTCCTGCTTGTCGACGATCGGCGTGTAGTAGAAGCCACCGTCGTTAACCTTCGAAGCGAACTTCGTGGTGTTGTACTCCGTTTCCAGGTTCTGGCAGCGCGAGGCGAAGACCAGGGCCTTCTGGATGGCCGGGTCATCGGCCTTGGCGCCACACGATTTCAGCGCGTCGATCAGAAAGGCCGTGTTCGACAGGTCGGGGCGCGACTTGCCGCCGTAGCCGACGCCACCGTAGCTGATGTCGGACTTATCTTTGTCTCGATCTTCATCCCACTGAATACCGCGTATGAAGGTCTCGGCCTGTTTGAGAAGTTTTTCGTCGCTCGCCGCCTTGGCCTCCTGAAAACACATGATGGCCGCACAGGTTTCATAGTTTTTGAAGAATCCCAACATGCCGTAGACACCGCCGTCGGGGTGCGCCGAACTTCGGAGATATTCGAGCCCTTTGGCCACTGCCGGGTCGTCGGCCGACCGACCGCTTCGCAACAAGGCGGTCACCGCCAACGACGTGGGCCCCGTGCCAGCAAACTTGCTGAACGAGCCGTCGGGACCTTGCCCGTGCGACACCAGAAAGTCGATCCCGCCACCGACCGTCTTCGCGTAGAGGTCGGGATTGGGCCCCACCTTGGCTCCCGGCTCCTCGGCCACTACCGGACCAACCCCCACCAGAACAGCCAGCAAACCACTCGCCATAACCAACAGCCAACGTCGTCCGACCGAGCGGGCCGAAACGATCGACACCCGGCCAACGATACCGCATCCAGAATTTCGAGACTGCATTTCCCTGCCTCCCCTTGTAGCGTGTGGCTACAAGATTGTGTGATTGCCGAGACCGTACGACGGCTACAATGTGCAGCGTCGGGCAGACCGCACTCGCACTTTCCATACCAAAGGCAGGGGGAATGACGAGGATGGTGCTAAACAATGCAATATTACGCATTTTGCCACGCCACCGCCCAATCCACCCAAACCTCTGGGTGTCGAGAAAAGCGACACATGCGCCGAGAAAACCGACACTCCAACAACAAGCCCCAACGCCCCCTCTTCGACTGAAGCAATGCCCCCAACCAAAGAGCTGACACAAAAACACCCCACCAGAGCGGCTATTCTGTCGCAACCACAACGAGCAGGATTACAGAGTCGGCGTTTGGCCGATTCTCCCACGCCGCAACATGGCGCGTGCTTCCCTGGTTCCCATGCTGTAGCGAGGAAACCCAATGGCAAGACGCTTTGCGTCCCAGGAATGCGAAACGACACGTTCTCTTGGCCAGTCGCGACACGAAACGCCGGGGTCGTGCCTTTCCTCGCAAAACGGCAACTGTTGGAAACCGAAGCGAATTGGATTTATACTGAACATGCCCGCCAAATCCCCCCTGGAGCATTGTGACAACAGGCAGCCTCTCGGCACATTAACCGCCACGTACGCGTACCGACCACGTGACGAAGAATCCACGTGGTCGAGTCGCCGCCGGGCTGCCCAATGCACTGCTGCGCGCCACTGGTATCTCACAAGCAACCGAAAAACCCGCCCGCGCGTAGACACCCAAGAGACAGAAGCGGTGAATCGTTCATGGAAAAACAGAAACAGCGACAACTCGTGCTGGTCGGCGCCATCGGGCTGACCGCCTTGCTTCTTGGCGGCGTGGTCGGCGGCCTGCTGGCCTATCGCACCTCGTGGGGGCAAATGCACGACCCCGAATTCCTTCGCCAGCAACTCAAACAAATCGATCCGGCCGACGGCAAACCGGCCAACGGCCCACCACCAGCTTTGGTAAGAGTGTCTCAGGCCCAATGGAAAACCGTCGAACCGCAGAAACCGATCATCGGGCGCCTCGTCGAAGTCCGCAAAGTGACCGTGGCTAGCGAGGTCACCGGAAAAATCGTCGAGATGCCGGTCGAGGAAGGAACGGCCGTCGTCGGCGGCAAAACCGTGCTGGCACGCATCGACGACGTCTGGTCGCGTTTGGCCGTGCAGCGATGCCGGGCGCAAATCGCTTCGACCGAGGCCAAACTCCGCTACGAATTGAACCAATTGCGCCGCTATCAAACGCTGAGCCAGAAAAACGTCGCTACCGAAAGCGAACTCGAATCGAGAGAGGCGGCTGTCAGCGATCTGCAAGCCCAACTGGCCGAAACCAAAGCCGCGCTGGAAGAGGCAAGCGAACGTCAGTTGCGTTCGGTCATCGTGGCACCGTTCGACGGGACCGTGGTTACCAAGTCGGCCGAATTAGGCGGCCACGTGCTGCCCAATACGCCTTTAGTCGACGTCGTCTCGCGTGGCGAGGTCGACGCCCTGATCATGGTGCCCGAGTCGGTAATCAACCGCATTGAAGTGGGCCAAATTCTGCCGATTCAACTCGATCCGTTGGGAGAAGAGATTCCGGGAACCGTGGTATCGATCACACCGTACGGGCCTACGGCGTCGCGAACGTTTCCCGTCCGCGTGCGTCTCGACGATCAACAAGGACGCCTCAAGGTGGGCATGAGCGTAACGGCCATCATCGCTACCGGCCCGCAACACGAGGCGCTGGTCGTTTCGAGGGATGCCGTGCTCGTGCGGCCCGACGGTTCGACGGTTTGGATTGCCACGTTGAATCCCAAGGACCAGTCGACCGAGGTCTTCCCTGTGCCGGTAACGATCAAGACCCGGATGAGAGACGAGTACGCCGTGGCGCCGGAAACCGCCAAGGGACGCAAACTGCTTACGCCCGGTGTCCAGGTGGTCGTTGAAGGTGCCGAGCGTCTGATGGCTGGTCAAGCGGTTCGCATTCTCACCGACGCGGAGACACTAACCGAGATGGTTCCGGCCCAGGTTGGACCGCCGCAAAACGACGGTAGCCTACGCTCGACAACTGCTCCCTCGGCAACCTCACCCTCCGCGACGGCCAATACGGCCGGTCGGAAGGAGGGCTAAGAAAATGGACCCGATTCGTTTTTCCATCGAAAACCCGGTTAAGGTCACCGTCGGCGTGATCCTGGTTCTGTTGTTCGGCCTAATCGCCCTGACGACGATCCCCATCCAGCTTACTCCGGATGTCGACCGCCCGGTGATCACGATTCGCACGGAGTGGCCCGGCCGCAGCCCCGAGGAAGCCGAAGAGTCGATCCTGTTGGAGCAGGAAGACAAGCTCAAAACGCTGCAAGGGCTGTGGAAGATGACCTCCAACGCCCAACTGGGCCGTGCCGAAATCACGTTGGAATTCAACGTGGGCTTCGACATGGCGCGGGCGCTGCAGGAGGTGTCGAACAAACTCGATGAAGTTCCCGAGTATCCGGACGACGTGGAACGGCCGGTCATTCGGGCGTCGGACACCGCCAGCGACGATGCCATCGCCTACTGCATTCTGCAGGCTGAGGATCCCGACTACGAAGTGGCCGACTTCTACGACTATGCCGACCGCTATCTGAAGCCGGCCCTTGAGCGGATTCCCGGGGTGTCGGAAATCGGCATCTATGGAGGCCGCGAACACGAAGTCCAGGTGCGTTTCGACGCAGTCGCTTTGGCCCAACGCGGAATCGCGCTGACCGACTTGCGCGACGCGCTGCGGTCAGACAACGTCAACGAGTCGGCCGGCGACATGGCCCATGGGCGGCAGGACGTGCGAATTCGCATCCTAGGGCAATACGACTCGCTGGAACCGCTACGACAAACGATTGTTAAGTACGACGCCCAAGGCGCGCCAATTCGCATACGAGATATCGCCGAAGTCAAGCTCATGCTGGAGAAGAAGGTTCACTTCGACCAGTGCAAGGGCAAGACCTCAATGACGATCTTCATCAAGCGCGAGACGGGCGCCAATGTGCTCGATATCATGGAGCAGGTCCGCACACAGATCGACGCGATCAATGCGCCCGGCGGCATGTTGCGGTCGTTCAAAAACGATCGCTACGGTCTGCGGCTGCGCATCGCATACGACGACACCTATTACATCGATCGCGCTGTGGAACTGGTCCAGGAAAACCTAATGATCGGTGGTAGCTTGGCCGTGCTCGTGTTGCTGTTGTTTCTGCGCAGCCCCCGCCCGACGCTGATCATCGCCGTAGCGATCCCAATATCCATCGTCGGGACATTTGTGGTGATGGCCCTGACCGGGCGAAACCTGAACGTCATTTCGCTGGCCGGTTTGAGTTTTGCGGTGGGAATGGTCGTGGACAACGCCATTGTCGTGCTGGAAAACATCGACCGGCATCTGGCCATCGGCGACAAGCTGTCGGACGCCGCCTATCGTGCGACAAAAGAAGTCTGGGGAGCCATTCTCTCGTCGACCTTGACGACCATCGCCGTGTTTGCTCCTGTGCTGACCATTCAGGAAGAAAGCGGCCAGCTTTTTTACGACATCGCCCTGGCGATTTGCGCGGCGGTAACGCTGTCGTTGGTGGTTTCGGTCACTGTAATTCCCGCGGCGGGAGCCAAATTCCTACGTCTTCGCCGCGGCCCGCGTGGTCCGGTGAGCACGGCGTTCCATTCGTTGTTCGGCCTCGCCCCGTTGCTCTCCTGGGGTACGACGGCGTTCGCTCGGATGATCCATGTGCTGACCTTCCCGAGCCTTGCCGGCGTATGGATTCGCGTGGTCATCATCAGTCTGATTACCACGGCTGCGATCGGGGCCAGTTGGCTCTTGATGCTTCCGGCCAGCTACCTGCCGAACGGCAACAAAAACTTCACCGTCGGCTTTCTCTACAACCCGCCGGGCTACTCATTGAAGCAAAACACCCGCGTGGCCGAGCGGCTCGAGAGCTTCGCCCAACCGTACTGGGAGGCGAAAAACTCGCAAGAGGCCACGGCCATCGCTCCGCTTCTCGACATGCAAACCAACCAGCCGCTGGACGAGGTCCCCGCACTGGGCGAATTCTTCTTCGTCGTGGCCCAGGGCCGCGTCTTCATGATTACTACGAGCAAAGACCCCAATAATGTGCGGCCGATCAAATCGATTCTCACCCGGGCGATGAAGGAGATTCCCGGCAGCTACGGATTTGCCATGCAGGCTTCGATCTTCGGACGCAATGCGGGCGGCTCCAACTCGGTGGAAGTGGAAGTGGTGGGCACCGACATGCAACGCCTCAAACGCAGCGCCGCCTACCTTCAGAAAAGCCTGATGAACCGCTTCTCGCGATTTGCCATTCGGAGCGATCCGATGACCTTCAGCGAAGCGGGGCCGGAACGCCGCGTGTTGATCGATCAGGTCCGCGCTAAAGAAATGGGGATCAACGTCAGTTCGCTGGCGCTGGCCACCCGTGCGTTGATCGACGGGGCGACTGTCGGCGATTTCAGTTTCGAAGGCGACAACATCGACCTGGTGATCATCCGCGACCCCACGAACGAGATCACTCCCGACGAACTGGCCGATCTGCCGCTGGCTGTGATGGAAAACGACGGCCGGGCAACGACCGTGCCACTGGGCGAACTGGTCCACTTCGTCCCGGCCGACGCCTCGCAAGCAATCCGCCGTGTGGAACAACGACGGGCCGTGACGTTCACCGTCAACCCGCCGCCCGAAATGGCCCTGGAAGAAGCCCAAGCGACCATCGAAGAACTCGTCGCCCAGGCACGCCGCGCCGGTGGGATGTCGGCCGACGTGGAAGTCAACATGTCGGGCAACGCCGATAAACTCACCCAAGTACGCACCGCGTTGCTGGGACACTGGACCGGTTGGAATATGGAGTCGCTGAAAAGCGTGGGCCTAAGCCGGTTCTTCCTGGCGCTGTTGATTACCTACCTGCTGATGGCCGCTCTGTTCGAGAGCTATCTCTATCCCTTCGTGATCCTCTTTAGCGTCCCTCTGGCCACGGTCGGCGGTTTCGCCGGGCTGCGGTTGGTTCGCGTTCTCGATCCCACTCAGCAGTTAGACACCTTGACCATGCTCGGTTTCATCATCCTGATCGGCGTGGTCGTGAACAACGCAATCCTGCTGGTTCACCAGGCGTTGAACTTCATGCGGGGTATTGGCGAAAGCGAACACGACGTGTGCGAAGTGCTGCCGCCGCGCGAGGCGATTCGCCTCTCGGTGCAAACGCGAATTCGCCCCATCTTCATGACCACGGCCACGAGCGTATTCGGCATGTTGCCCCTGGTGTTGGCTCCCGGGGCGGGCAGCGAGCTTTATCGAGGTTTGGGCGCGGTGGTCGTCGGCGGCCTGATATGCTCGACGATTTTCACGCTCGTGGTCGTACCCTTGCTGTTTAGTCTGGTGCTCGATATCCAGTCGTTTCTGGCACGCGTGGTGTTGCGCCGCAACACCAGCACGCCCGGCCCAAGCCACACGCCCGACAAGCCGCCACACCACGCCCACGACCTGCCCAAACCGGTTTCGACCATGTAAACGTTCGCAGCCAACGTCTGGCATAAGACGACGCGTATCGAGTGGCGCGTCGTCGGACTACACCGGCAAGTGCGAAACTGCATTCTCTCTGCAATACTAATTGCACTTACGCACTGCTCCGTTGCCTCAGGCTGCCCCACGTTGATTTGCGCAACCAACGGCCCGCCCTACCTTTACGTAGTCTCGCCGTATCCTCTATTGGTTGGCGCATCGGTTGCACTGTGTTGACGGAAGAGAAAGCCTATGATCCACGCCAATCCCCCCGATCTTTTTTCGCAGCTGGCCAATAAGGCCCATCCCCATTGCTTCGTTTGCTCACTGCGCAATCCGCAAGGCCTGCAAGTTCGGTTCCAAAGGGCAGCGGACGGCGGGATAGAAGGCGTCTTCGCCTGCCAGCGTGAATTCGAAGGCTACGCCGGCTTGATCCATGGCGGAGTGATTTCCTCCTTGTTGGACGGTGCCATGACCCACTGCCTCCTTGCCGAAGGGCATCAGGCACTCACCGGCGACCTGCGAGTGCGCTTTCGTCAGCCGGTGATTGTGGGACGCGAGGCCGTGATCCACGCGGAGATCGTCAAAACTTTCGGACCGCTGTACGTCGTGCAAAGCACGCTCACACAGGACGGAAGCGTCAAAGCCCAGGCCACGGGAAAATTCGCCGACCCAAAACGCAACATCCTGCCTCATGCGGCAAAAGGCGATTGATAGGCCGCCTGAGCCGCGCAATCCTCGATCATCAACGGTCTACAAATAACTTGCCGATTTACCGGACCGTGCTTCGCGACGGCCCTCGGGTTCCGCCTTAAAAAAGGCAAGTTATTCTCCAGGCCGTCCTGGCTTCACATCAGCCGGAACGCCGGGCGCAACACGCCACGCCTTCGATCTCCACGAGCAAGTCATCTCGACAAACGTCGGCGACGGCGTAGATCGTGGGTAATTCGCCAAGGCGGGCCTTGCACACCGCCCGGACCTTCTCGTAGTCTTCTTTCCGCTTGATGTACACGCGGACATAAGCCAGCCCGTCGAGCGTCGTGCCGTGGCCGGGCATGCCGTGCTGGGCGAGGTTCGCTTCGGAAATCAGCGCCTCGATGTTATCCAGCGTCTCGTTCGTCTGACCGACCGCATCACCCTGGTGCCGTGTCTCGCTGTCGGTAATGCTGGCCGTGCCGGAAACGAAGATCGTGGCATACAAACCACACGACAGGGCCATCGCACGCGAGAACTTCGGGCTTTGGGGACTGTATACCACCGCGTAGTCGAAAGCCGACGTCTGCCGCGGGTTTTCCAACGGCATGGCCATGATGTCGCGCCGATCGGTGGCAAACGCGATGCAACTCATCACCACGTCGTGGTTGTCGGTCCCTATGCCCGTACTGGCGGGAAACACCGTGTCGGGATACGACGAGGGAACCAATCCGTGGCCAAACTCGTACGGCTCGAAGAAATCGGTCCGTGCCCGATTCAACTCCTTGTAACGCTGGCTGGGTCCGTCGGGACCCGGCTCGGGACCGACGATGTCGCCCAGGTAGAGCCAAGTGCGGATGATCTGGTCGAAGCGGACTCCTTCGGCCGTCAATAGGTCGCGCATCTGGCGAAACGCATCGCGCGAACGCGTGTGAACGTCGGTGGCCGTGGTTTGCGGCACGATTTGCCCGCAGTGTATCCACGAGATTCCGTTGTGCCGAGTAATAACCACCTGTTCGCTACGCCGAATAATCTCGACCTCGCCGAAACCACGCCCCACGCCGAGCGCCTCGATCGACAGCATTTTGCCGTCGCAAGGACGTTGGGGGACGTAGGTCGTGGCGGGCAGGTCGCGACCGTAAAATTCGTTGATCAATCGGCGCAACTCGTCAAGCTGCCGGTAATCGCTGTAGAAGACGGCCTGCTTGACAATCGAACCCCGGGTACCCTCTTCGCAGACGACGGCCTCGATAGTGCGCAGTGCGTCTTCAGCTTGCTCGGCAAGGGTTTCACCCTTGCGTGGAACGGCGGCGGCAAATACGTGCCGAACGTCGTTCAGTTCGACGACCGAATAGCCGATGCCTTCGCTCGACTCTTTTCGGACGATGCTGGTGTGCTGTAGCGTTTCCATGCTGGCAAAGGTGGGTTAGGAGGAAGGAGGGAAGAGGAAGGAACCAAAACGCAGGGAGGGAATCGCAGTGCAACGACAAAAAGAACTGCTTCGCATCTCATCACAAGTTGCCCCTAGTGATGCCAGATCTACTCTGAAGCCAGTATGCGTGACCCGACGTAATCGGGCGGTGTCGCGAGGTTGGTCGGTGGGAACCTCTCCAACGGAGAAGTCAACTGCCAATATACACTCTCGCCTCACGAAATGCCAACCTCAGACCGTTTGGCGGTTTTCACGGGCTGGCATCCCGACGGCGCGTCTGAGCAATTGAACGCTGTCCTGTACCACTAACCTCGAAGATCGTTAAATCTTTGGCAAAGATTAGCGACCAACGGGAGCCGGTTCCTTGCCCGGGCGCGGCAGCACCGTTTGGCTGGCGGCCCTGCCGTCCTATTCTTGCGCGGATAGCCTGGAAAACTGACAAACATACCCGCCAATAAACGCAAGCATGGCGGCAAACCCGCAATTCCAACCTCGACGAAGCTGCGTGGCCTGTAACACGTTGCGACGTCGTCATTTCCCGCCGTGAAGGTTGGAAACCGTAGCCAAGATATTGAACCGCACGGGGCGCCGCCGGTTTCGCAGCAGGACCGAATTCGGAGCCGTCGCCGAACCCCGCGGCCAAGGCCCCCATCGACGGCAGCACACCCAATCCACCCAGTCGGGTATAACGCCAGTTGGTTTACCGCCGATACCGTTTCGCGCAACTTGGCGGTCGCTTGAATCGTACGACGTTCGATCGAGACCTCGCGAAGAAAAAACCGTGGCATTGTTTGCCCATTCCGCCCCGTTACCGCGTCCCTACCGCAAGGAGCCCTCCTTGCCCGATGTGGTGTTTTCGTTTCTCATGGGAACGTTGCTGGGCTGACTCTCTTCCGAACATCTGGCGAGAACGAGAGGAGACTTGCAGATGAATAGCACGACGTTTCTTCGCCTGCTTCCCATTGCCCCGCCCCTGATCTTCGCCTGCGGGATGGGAATCGCTGAAGCAGCATCAGCCCCGGGCAGTGGTGTCATCCCGGCATCCTGGGCGTTTGTAGCGGTCGGATGGCTCGGACTTTCCGTACTCGCGATCGTAGGACACCACGAACATCGACTCCAAAAGCTTGAGCAACAACTCGGGCAACGAAACCGTAAAGATTCGTGACTTATTGATATTCGCAAAAGTAGTGAATTGGCCACGTAGCGGATTTTCCCGCAATTGCCGGGCTCCCGTTGGTCGCCCTCGTGTCACTTTATGCGATGCTCGATAACGCTCTGGCCGACCGAGGCTGTGCCGAGCGTGGTCAACCTGTTGCTAGTTTTCAAAACCGAAACGACCTCACGGTCGACAGAATGCCGGCGGCCTTGCCGCCCTATTAACGAAAGGAACGACACAATGGACATCAAGGGCTCTCAAACCGAAAAGAATCTGCTCACCGCCTTCGCCGGTGAATCGCAAGCACGCAACCGCTACACTTACTTTGCCGGTCAGGCCAAGAAGGACGGCTTCGTGCAGATTTCGCAAATCTTCGAAGAGACGGCCAACCAGGAGAAGGAACACGCCAAGCGGTTCTTCAAGTTCCTGCAAGGCGGCGACGTGGAGATTCAGTATCCGTTTCCCGCGGGCGTGATTGGTTCGACCGCCGAAAATCTCCTCGCGGCTGCCGACGGAGAGAAGCACGAGTGGACCGAGATGTATCCCGGCTACGCCGCCATCGCTCGAGAGGAAGGCTTCCAAGCGGTGGCTATCGTGTTCGAGAAGATCTCGGTAGCCGAGAAGCAACACGAGAAGCGCTATCGCGATTTGGCGGCCAACATCGAAAAGGGTTTGGTTTTCAAACGTCCACAGCCCGTGGTCTGGCGATGCCTGAACTGCGGTTTCCTTCACGAAGGGACCGAAGCGCCGGCCGCTTGCCCCGCCTGCGCCCATCCTCAATCGTTCTTTGAACTGCTGGCCGAAAACTGGTAAGGACGGCCAGACGAACCACTTGCCGTTTTTCGAGGCGAAACGCGAGGGCCGTTACGAAACACGGCCCGGTGAATCGGCAAGTTAATCTTCGGTCGATTCCAACAGCCGCTTATCCTCCCGCGAAAAAGGCAGGGCACCATGGCTCGCTACGAATGTCCTGTGTGTGGGTATATCTACGACGACGCGCAAGAGGGGCAGTCCTGGGCGGCACTTCCGGCCGACTGGACTTGCCCCGTCTGCGGTTCGCCGAGGTCCACCTTCCGGGCGCTTGACGATGCTGCGGAGGCAGATACCATGGCCAAGCCGGCTGAGGAAACCGCCGCGCAGCCCACAGCCGAATCGACCTCAGCTCCCGTGGGCCGCAACACGGCGCAGGAACCGACGGTCGAGTTGATCCATGCCTTGGCCCACGATGGCCTTGAAAAGATGGGACCTCACGGCGAGCTTGCCGCCATGGGTGTGCCTCGTCCAACACTGCCGTTGTGGGACGACCTGCAAATCGTCACGGCCCAATTGGCCACGAAACCGTTGCCCGAAGAGACCGAAGTCCAAACGGAGCTTATCCTGGGGCCCAACGCCCGACGCCCCCTGAAACTAGCCGTGCCGATCTTCGTTTCCGACATGAGCTTCGGGGCCCTTTCCGAGGAAGCCAAGATCGCGCTGGCCAAGGGCGCCGAAATGGCCCAAACGGGCATTTGCTCGGGCGAGGGCGGCATGCTGCCCGAGGAACAGGCGGCCAATTCTCGCTATCTGTACGAATTGGCTTCCGCCCGATTCGGTTTCACCGAAGAACTACTGCCGCGCGTCCAGGCGTTTCACTTCAAAGCCGGGCAAGCCGCCAAGACGGGAATCGGCGGCCATTTGCCGGGCAATAAGGTCACGGCCCGAATCGCCCAAGTGCGAGGCTTGCCCGTCGGCCAACCGGCCGTTTCTCCCCCGACGTTCGCCGATTGGTCGTCGCCGGCCGATTATCGGGCGTTTGGCGACCGTGTCCGCGAACTGACCGGCGGAATCCCCATCGGCATGAAGATGTCGGCCCAGCACATCGAAGACGACATCGACTTCGCGCTGGCCGCAGGAGTCGACTACATCATCCTCGACGGACGAGGTGGCGGCACCGGCGCGGCACCGCTGTTGTTCCGCGACAACATCTCGGTGCCCACCATCCCGGCCCTCGCCCGGGCGCGACGCCATCTCGATCGGCACGAACGCAACGACGTGACGCTGATCATCACCGGCGGCCTGCGTACGCCCTCGGATTTCATCAAAGCTCTCTGCATGGGCGCCGATGGAATCGCAATCGCCAACGCCGCCATCCAGGCGATCGGCTGCGTGGCAGCGCGGATCTGCAACACGAACGACTGCCCCTCGGGCATTGCGACGCAGCAAGAACACCTGCGGGCACGGCTCGACATCGACAAATCGGCAACCCAACTGGCGCGTTACTTAACGTCGTCCGTCGAACTGATGAAGGTGATGGCCCGAGCCTGCGGCCACGGGTGCTTCGGCCAATTCAACCCGAACGACCTGACCACATGGAAGAAGGAAATGGCCGAGCTCTCCGGCTGCCGCTACGCGGGCGTTGGCAGCTAACTCGCGTTTTTTCACACGGGAACCCGGAGATCACGGAATCTTACTCGGTCGCAAGCTCCGGCTTGGAACCGCACTTCCACGAAGCTCCGCTTCGTTAGGAGCGGTGAAACAATGAAATCCCGCACGCGCAGGAACAAGTAGAGGTTTGACGTTGATTTCCTTCCTGTTCACCGCCACGGCCATTTCCCTTTCGGGCGTGTTGGCCCCGGGCCCGATGACGGCGGCCACCCTGGCCGCGGGCACACGATCACGCCACGCCGGCGCGTTGATTGCCCTGGGTCATGCCGTCGTCGAGCTGCCGTTGGTGTTGATCATCATCGCCGGAGCCGGCGCGCTTTTTGAAATGGAAGCCGTCAAGCTGACCATCGGCTTGGCGGGCGGCGCGTTTCTGCTGCTGATGGGCGGCCAACTCCTGGCAGCCAGCCGACACGTCGCTGCGACCGCTTCCGTGTCCGATACACGACACCCGCTGCTAACCGGCATCGTCCTGACGGCGGCCAATCCCTATTTTCTCATCTGGTGGGCAACGATCGGCCTGGCATTGGCCACCCAGGCCATCGACTTTGGCCTTGTAGCCTTCGCCCTGTTCGCCCTGATCCACTGGCTGTGCGACTTGGTTTGGCTCGAAATGCTTTCCCTGGCGAGCAACAAGGGCGCCGAACTGCTGGGCGACCGCATCCAACGAATCGTGCTGATCGTCTGCGGCCTGATGCTTCTCGGCTTCGGTGGCAAGTTTCTCTACGACGCCGTGGCAAGCTTCTGAAGGGCCGCAACTGCGAACTGTAACACAACAACGAGGTAGGCCAGTCAAACGCCAGCCTACCTCGTTACTTATGCTTTGGGTTGCTTATGTTTTAGCTTTCCGAGCTTTCCTTGTGCCACCAACCTCAAAGATCGTTAAGTCTTTAACAAAGGTTAGCGACCAACGGAAGCGGGTTCTCGACTGGGTGCGGTAGCACCGGTTTGGCTGGCGGCCCTGCCGCCCTGCGGAGTATTCGGTTTACCAACGTCCGCCACGTCCGCCACGACCCCGGCCGCCCCCTCCTCCGCCCCGCGGTCGATCCGACTTAGGACGGGCTTCGTTCGCGCTCACCCGACGACCGGCGATTTCGGACAGGTTAACCTGTTCGATCGCTTCCTTGGCCGCGGCGTCGTCCGGCATTTCGACAAAGGCGAATCCACGGGAACGGCCCGTTTCGCGATCTTTAACGATGCTGACCGATGCAACTTCGCCATATTGGGCGAAGGCCGCTTCAATGTCGTTCTCGGTCGCATCAAACGACAAGTTACCCACGTAGATGTTCATGACCACCCTTTCCACATTCAAAAACCAGAAATGCCAGCACGGAGGCCTTCGGACACTGGTGCAAAAGGAGCGGTCCCACCGCAGGAGTGTCAGGGGCTTCCCTGAAAACACTGATTCTCGGGGGTCAGCGACCAAACGTCAATGGGCAACCGTCACGACCCCACTCCCTGCCCCCCGAGAAAACCCATCCGAAAACTCAACAGGCTCACCAGCAATACCGGCAGATAAACCAGCGACAGCCACAGCAGCCAACGGGCCGTGAGGTCGTTGCGACGGGCCAGAAAGACCAGCGACGCCGCCAGGTAGCCCAAGCCAAGCACACCGGCCACAACCACGTAGCCCCGGCCGCCCAGAGCAACCAGCTGCGGAGCGAGACTCACCGGAATCAGCATGCCCGCACCTCCGACCGCCACGATCGCCGCGGCCCGACCGGTCGGCTCGCTCACCGTGAGCAGTCGAACGCCGGCCAAAGCGAATTGCTCGCGATAACGCCAAGCGATGGCCATGGCGTGCGGCAATTGCCAGAAAAAACTGACGCCGAACAAAGCCCAGGCCAGGGAACTCCAAGGGGCTTCCACCACGGCAGCCCCCAACAGCATGGGCATTGCCCCGGCCGCCGCTCCCACAGGCGTTTGCCAGGCCGAACGAGACTTCAGCGGCGTATACGCCCAAACGTAAAGCAGCCAACTGACAAACGCCAAAGCCAGCAACGTGAGATTGGTCGCAAGAGCCAGATAAACGAAACCCGCCACCGAAGCCGCCAGCCCACCCCAGGTGACTTGCCGCGTCGACAGCCGTCCGGAGGGCAACGGTCGGCCGATCGTTCGGGCCATCATGGCATCGCTACGTTGTTCCAGTCGCTGGTTGAGTACGACCGCGCCAAGGATCACCATCGCCGTGCCCAGCAGGCCATCGATCAGTGCCCCGGCCGGCGGCATCGTTTCGGCCACACAACAGGCAGCCACCATCATGCTAAAAAGCACCATGGCCACGATGCCTGGACGCGCGAGCAGCCAAAGGTCCTTCAGCACGAAAACGCCTTTATTGATGCCTGCGTTGAAAATGATCGCTTCGGAAAACCGAACGCCCGAAAATCCAGACGCCCGTTGGTCGCCTTTCGGTCATTGGCTATCCAAGCGTCAATGTTTCGACGATGCACGGAACAACCGATACGACCAGATGCTCAAGTTCACGGCCGCCACCAGCGAAAGCGACCCAACGGCCGTATGGGCCGTGGTCGTCCAGGCCTGCAACGGCCCCTTGCTGGCCACCGTGTAGTCGACCGCCCAAATGTACTCCCGAAACCAGCCTGGAAAACCGTAGTTGACCACCCAGGTAGCCAACCCCAGCAGCAACTGCACGGTCAACAAGCCGACCAGCAGTCCAACGCGACGCCGCAGTATGGGCTCGTTCTTAAAACGGCGCATCACGAAGCTCACCAGCCAAGCCACCAAACCGATCAATACGGCCACCATCGTCAGCTTGGTCCACACCCAGATGGCAAACCAACCGATCCACGCCTCGGGCGACAACTGCCGTAGCTGCACGCCGAGCACGATCAACAGATAAACGGCGGCACTGACGATGACCGTTCGCCGATGCAAGCCGGCGGCCTCGGGATTAGCTACCGCGGAGGGCCGTTGCCGCCACGTTGTCGAAGTGAAAGTGACCATCGCCGTACAAAGCCCGAAGAACAACGGGGCCGTGCAGCCGTGGACCTTGGCCAGCGTCAGATCGGCAAACAACACGCGCAGCCCACCAAGAACACCCTGGAAAATCACCCCCAGCAACACGACCACACCCAGCCACCGCATCCAACGCCGCGATTCAACGCGCCAAAGAACGATCGCCAGAACAATCGCCAGCAGGCCCACCAGTTGGGCGATTGTGCGGTGCCCGTGTTCGAGAAACAAATCGTTGAACTGCCAGAGCCACTCCTGCAGCGGATAGAACCAGTGGCCTCGGGTGGTCGGCCAGTCGGGCACAGCCATGCCGGCGTCGTAACTCGTGACCAGCCCTCCCATCCAAATCAACGGGAAAACGGCGCACGCCAACACCCAGGCCAAACGATGCGGCCAGCGCGATTCGACGTTTCGTGATTGGGGTGTTTTCGAATCGCTCACGATGGTTTGCCTAAGGCGTCCTAGTGCTGTGCCAAGGTTAGGAATTGGGGTGCCACTCTATTCCGTTAACCCTTGCAGTGACCATTGGAAATCAGTTCCAACGAATGACATAGGTGTAAAAAGGGAAAACGGGAAAAAACGGCAGCTCCTTTCCCCCCGGATTTCTCACAACGGAATTAACCACGGAGACACGGAGGGCACTGAGAGGAGGGGATTCGCCACGGAACGATCTCCTTGCCCGACAATAGACTGCCGTACAACCGTCGTCACAAGTTGTTCTCTGCAAACAACTCCGTGTCCTCCGTGCCTCTGTGGTTGTATTCCTCGTTTCCCTTCTTGTTCTTCGAGTCGTAATTCAAGGGTTAACGGCGTTGGGTACCACTGGCTGTCTCTTCCGAATGTACCACTTGGCACACGGTCCAGCCAGCCGTGGCCTTTCACTCGCGATAGGCCTTTTCGGCCGCCATTCGAGTATTACGGCCCAAGAGGCCCAATTGCTGCATTCGCATCACTAGCCGCTTGACCACGGGTCCGGCGGCCGTCGAGGCGTTGCCGGCGTGCTCCAGGACGACGACCACTGCATAGCGCGGCTGTTCGGCCGGTACGTAGCCGGCGAACCAAGCGTGTTCCAGACGGCCCGCGCCGGTTTGGGCCGTGCCCGTCTTGCCGGCAATCGCCACCGACTCCAGCCGCACGGTGCCGTAACTTGTGCCGCGGGGATCGGAGACCACGCGTTCGAGACCCGTGCGAACCTCGGCCAACACACCGTCTGGCAAACCGGAAATCGGTCGCGGTGGAGGAATGCGGATCGGGTCGTCGTCGGCATCTACATCCCGATCCTCACTGCCCTGACTTTTCGTATCCTGCGTCTCGTGATGCGCAGTCAGCCCCAGACCGCTAACCACGTGCGGCGTGACCAATCGGCCACCGTTGGCCACGGCCGCCAGCAGCCGGGCGATTTGCAGTGGGGTTACCGTGAGCGATCCCTGCCCGATGGCCATCGCTTCGGTATCGCCGGGCCGCCAAGCGTGGCCTTCGATCGCTGCGATCGTCGACGGCGTGGGCACACGTCCAGCGGCTTCGCCCGGCAGGTCGACGCCCGTCGCCTCCCCAAAACCAAACCGCGTGGCCCAATCGACCAGCGGCTCCGCGCCCAACTGGCCGCCGTGATGGAAGAAATACGTATTGCAGCTCATACACAATGCATCGGCCAAGTTCACCGGGCCATGGCCCACGCCGTGACGGATGAAAATGGCGCATCGCTGCCGGTCTTGCTGGCGCAAATAGCCCTTACACTCGTACGCAGCTTGCGGATCGAAGTGCTCATTACTGAAAAGTGCCACGGCCGTGAGCACCTTGAACACCGAACCGGGAGCAATCGCCATTCGGCCCACACGGTCGAACAACGGATGGTCGTTGCGCTCGAGCATGGCCGCCAGGCGTCGACCGTCGCCGGCCACGAACAGGCCCGGCTCGAAACGTGGCCCCGCCGCCGCAACGCGCAAGGCGCCCGTCCGCACATCCATCACCACAATCGCTCCACCGCCGGAAGACGTCGTTTCCGAGGGCATCGCCTGAGCGGCCAATTCGCGACGCTCGAGTGCCGCGTCGAGCAGCGTTTCGGCCGTTTCCTGTAGCCGGCTATCGAGCGTAAGAATCAAGTCGCGGCCCACACCCGGCTCCCGTTCGCGATACGACGAAAGGACTTCGCCGCCGTGATTGGTCATCTCAACCAACAGGCCGGGCGCGCCATGCAGCAGCTTTTCATATTGCCGTTCCAAGCCCATGCGACCGACGTAATCGTCGGGCAGGTAGCTGGCCGGGTCATTCTGGTCGATCTCTGCCGACTCAACCGGGCCAAGATGCCCCAACACGTGCGAAGCCAACGCCACGGAAGGATACGCCCGGCAACTGTGCTGAATGATCTTCACGCCAGGAAAGTCGTCGGGATGGCCCTCGATCTGGGCGACCACCTCAAGCGGCACATCGTCGACGATCATGTGGTAGTCGAGCTCTTCGGCCACGGTAGTCTTCGCACCGCGTCGTTGACTGACCGACGCAGCAATTCGCTCGACCTGGCGCTGAATCCGCCCTGCCCTGCGATCCCACTGCGACAGCGACACGCCGCACAAGTTGGCCAGCCGTCGGGCCAGTTCGCGACGCTCGACCACCAGCCGCGCCTGCTCGGCTTCGACCTGTTGTGGGTTTTTGCGCTCGGCCGCAGTCAAGCGTCGCCGCGCCGTGCGGCGCAGCCACTGCGTGTCGGGCGGTTCTTCCAGGTAGCGGTAGTGCACCGCCACGTGGAGGCTCTTTTTGTCGTAGGCCAACACGGCACCATCGCCCGCTAGGATTCGTCCCCGCACGCCGGGCAAACGCGTTTCTTTTCTGAGCGGCCGCGCCGCCTCGGCTCGAAACGCCTCGCCCTGGGAAATCTCCAACTGAAGTATCCGGCCGAAAACGACCAGTAACATGCACACGAACAGGGCATACGCGATCCACAACCGCCGGCGCGGATCGACCACCGCAGGCAGTCGATGCTCGGATGCGTGGAAACGATGCCAGTCGAACATAGGGTTTATCAAAATTCCGCCAGTTGGCGGCGGCGTTTGAGTATTGGTTCGCGGATCCAGCCTACGACCATCAGCACGGGCAGGGCTACGGCGGCGGTGTACGCCCCCACGCCCAACGCCCGAGCCAGCGCCGTCAGCCACGGCACGTCGACTTGGCCCAGCAGGCAACCGCTGGCTGCCGTGCCCAACGCCCAGAGACTGACCGCCGCCCAAACCAGGGCTACCTGCCCGGCCAGGTGTTCGGTCATCTGCCGCGACGGCCAACGCACCACGCCGTAGCCGACCAACAACATCCAGGCAGCCCCCAAACCGATTCGTCCGGGCGCGATCGCGTCACCAATCAACACGACCAGCCCGGCCACTAGAAACGCACGAGGGCTCGGCACCAGCAGCATCCAAACGACGGCTGTTAGGGCCAACAAGTCGGGCACGACGCTGCCGATCTCCAGCACGTCGACCAACGTGGTCTGGGCCACGGCAGCCAAGTAAACGACGGCGATCAACGAAACGTAACGCATATTCTTCAACCAATTCTTGAAAGCTCAATGCGAGTTGGCGAATCATGCGAAGCGGAGCTTCGCGGATGTGCGTTCCCAAGCTGGAGCTTGGAAACCAGTTGTAAGGGTGCCAATGGCCGTTTTTTTCCAACGGGCTGTTAGCGCAATTGAACCGAAAGCACGGCCACGCGCTGCGGTATCGTCGCCACAGCCGGCTCCATCCAAATATCCCAATGGGCCGCGCCGGTGGACTGCTCCACCCGCACTACCCTACCGCAAACCAACGGCACCGCAACCACGCCGGCGCCGCTGGTCGTATAGACCAAGTCATCAACGGCAACCGGCTGGGTATTTTCCACCAGTCGAATCCTGGCCAGCTCTTCTCCGGTACCCTCCAGCAATCCCTGAGGGCCAGAGACACTGCCGATGGCCACCAAGTCGCGATAGCCCGGCTCGCATACGCCGCATACCCGACTCGTTCGCTTACCCGATTCGACGACCTTGCCATACACGCGATGCCCGGCCAGGACCAGTTGCCCAGCCACCACCGGCGCGTCTTGACCACGGTCGATCAGCGCCGGCCGGTCGACCACGAAGTCCTCGCACTCGACACCGTCGCCCGTGCCAACATCGAGCAAGTGATGTCGAGCAAGAAACGCCCGGCCTTGTCGTCCAAGCACCCGGGCCGGAACGCAATGGGCCTTCAACAGGGAATCGGCCTCTTCAGTCGCGTCGTCCTCGGTGGCAGCCAGACTCGCTTGCTCGGCCCGTGCGATGGCCAGTTCGGCCGCCAGTCGTTCGTTCTCGTCGCAGAGTCGTTTCAGTTCGGCCTCGGCCTGGGTGAGCCGGGCCGTGACGTTGAAATGGGCCGTAAGCCAGGCAGACGTGCTGGCCGTAACATCGCGAACCTGAAGGGCCGCCCGCTGCCCGGGGCGAAGCAGCGCGGTCACCGCATCGCGCATGGAGATTTGCCACGACTGTGGCAACGCCATCAGCGTGCAGGCCACCGCCAGCCCCACGAACAGCGTGCCCGAAGGTTGGGCCAGGCGACGTTTGATTTTCGACTTAAACATCATCATCGCTCGACTGCAATGTGGGGCGCCAGCGGTCGAGGTGTTCCAGGCAGATCAGCAGCCCAGCGGCCACAGCCGTAAGCGGTTCGGCCGCCACGCGGACCGGCAGCCCGGTTTGCTCGTTGAGGTAGCGGTCCAGCCGTCGCAACAGAGAACCACCGCCGCAGAGAACCATGCCGTTGTCGACCAGATCGGCGGCCAAGTCGGGGCTAACGTGGTCGAGCGTGAGCTTGATCGTTTCGAGGATGTTTTGCAGCGGGTCGGCCAGCGCTTCACGAATTTCCTCGCTGGTGATGCTCGCCCGACGCGGCAAGCCACTGAGCGTGTCGACACCGCTGACCTCGACCACCTGCTCTTCTTCCAGCGGATAGGCGCTGCCAACGTCGATCCGCAACCGTTCGGCCGCCGGCAATCCGATCCGCAGGCTGTAGTGACGTCGCAGGTAGTCGACGATCGCGCGATCCATTTCGTCGCCGCCGACACGCGTGGATTGGGCGGCCACGGTGTCGGCCAAGCTCATTACGGCGATTTCCGTGGTGCCGCCGCCGATGTCGACGACCATGCTGGCAACCGGTTCGGCGATGGGAAGCCCGGCACCGATGGCTGCTGCCTTGGCCTCGCTGAGCAACCACACCTGGCCCGCGCCGGCCCGTTGCACGCTGTTGAACACGGCCCGGCGTTCCACCTGGGTAATGCAGCCGGGCACGGCCACCAGCACGCGAGGACGCAGCCGCCAGCCGGGCGGTTGAGCCTTGCCGAGAAAATAACGGAGCATGGCCTCGCAGAGGTCGAAGTCGGTAATCACGCCTTCCTTCAACGGGCGGACGACTTCGATCGATTCGGGCGTACGGCCTTGCATCTGCTTGGCCATGTGACCGACGGCGCACCCGCCCGAGAGAATCCGACCCGTACCTTGCTGCACGGCGACGACCGAGGGCTCGTTGAGCACCAAACCCTCACCGGCCACGCACACCAGCGTGTTGGCCGTACCGAGATCAACGGCCAGGTCGCATCGGAAATGGTTCAGCAGTCGCGAGAGCATCCGTGCCTGCGCTGGAAAGAATAAAGGGTTTTGTCTCAGTCGCCGCTAAACGACGAGAGCATTAACGCCCGCACTTGGGCGTGTTGGAATCGTGTGGGCCGAACTCAACGTGGAGAGCCGACTCATGGTTGCTTGAGCGACCCCGCCTTGGCCGGCAAGTTGCGTTGCCACGGCAGGGCTCGCGATGACCGTTTGACTGACGGCAGCCATGGGAACCGGTCCCCCCTCGTACTCGAAGTTGTACAAATCCATTTCGAAGTACAGGCAGAGGATCCCCAACAGCAGAGCCAATAGGGCTAGCAGCAACAACAGGGTGTAGATATCGGCCCGCGGCTTTCGGTAGCGTGGCTGCTGAGGTTGTTCACTAGAGCTTGGTAGTGACACGATCACCCCTCTGCGGTTGCGTCTTGAGGAACTCCGGAATGACCTTGCAGACGGACTTGTCGGCAGCCGTGCGAATCACCCGGATTTTACCGACGTAGGTGCTGCCACTGGGCGTAGGCCGGATCATATTCAGGTCGTGACCTTCCATCAGTCCGTCGTCGCTACCCAGCGAGATTTCCACCAATCCACCCGACTGGACAGCCGTCACCAGCCCGTCGATCTGGGGCGGAGTAGACGCGATGTTGGTTTCGACCGTCAGGTCGTGGTGCCGCAGCACGCGTTTGGCCTTGGCCAAATCGGCGGCCAGTTGGTCGGAGATTCTCTTGAGGCTTTCCCGCTTGTTGACCGCGGCGTGCAGTTCGTCGGTAAGCTTCTGTACATTGTCGAAGTGAGCGTCGCGCTGGTGTTCGGCCTCACGGATCTCATCGCGGCGACGTATCGTCTCCTCACGAAGCTTGGCGGCCGTGTCCAGCGCTGCGTTCATGGCAGCCGTGGCCTCGCGAACGGCCTCTTGCTGCTTGGCCTGTTCTTCCTCGAGCAGTCGCATGTCGTGCTTGAGGGTTTCGTTTTCGGCCTCCAGCTTGCCGCGAACCTGGACTTGGGCGTCCTTCTCGGCAGCGTAATCGGCCTGAAGCCGATCGAACTTGTCTTTCAGCTCCTGGTAGCGAGCCTTTTCGTCCTGCAACCGCTGGTTAAGGCCCTTGTTCTCGCCCGGCAAGGGATCGGCATTGTCGACCACCTTTTTCCAGTTGACGTGCGTAGCGTACACCGCCACGGCGAAAGACATGAAGATCAGGCTCATTACAAAGATGAGGACCGTAAGAATTTTGCCGACGAGGTTCATTGGCAGACCTCTCCTGTCAACGTGCGACCAGCGCCCGCCCCAGCGTTTCTGTTCCGATACGGTGTACCGTGTCCGTGCGGCACGGTCCGTGGCGCTAAGTTGGGGGTCGCCTGGAAACGAAATGATCGAAGTTGTCGAACTAGTTGATGCGAAGGCACCCAGGGAAACCTGAAAGACTTCTAAGGATCGACCGATAAAAAACTTGCCGGTTCGCCGGGCCGTGCTTCGCACCGGCCCTTAGGTTCCGCCTTGAAAACGGTAAGTATTTTTCGAGCCGTCCTAACTTTCCCGCGACTCGGGCATCTGCTAGACACCCGATTCCACTGGCTACCTGGCTCTGTTACAAAGCCCTGGTCACAGACGAGCCCGCAAAGCTCGTCCTAGTAGTATAACTTCCCCTAAATTCTCATGTCAATCAGAATGCCTTCAATCCAGGGGAGTTAGGAAAAACGGGGTCATGGCGCAATTAACCCAAAAGTAGGGTTCTTGCGCAGCAAGCTTCCACACGGCCTCCCCTATCGGGCCAAGCAGGCGTCATCGGCCCTGCAATTCGCCTCTCCCGTCCTCAGCCCCCCTTCACCCTCAGCCTTCAGCTTTCCTCAAGCCCACCGCGGCAAAGACCCCACAGGCAAGCAAACACAGCCCGGCCGGCAGATCGCCGTAGCGCAGATACCAGCTTCGCCGATCGTCGCGCTCGACGTCGGCTAGCACCACCCCCGTATCGCGACGGGGGCCTCGGGCAACAACCCGGCCATCGCCGTCGATCCAGGCCGAAAAGCCCGTGTTGGCAGCCACCAGCAGCGGCTTGCGGCACTCCACCGCCCGAAACACACCGCACGCCAAGTGCAGATCCAGTTCGCTGGAGCCCCAAAACCAGCCGTCGTTGGTCAGGTTGACCAACACGTCGGGTTCTTGATCCTTGGCTCGCAAGTCGTTGACCTGACCGCGGATCACTCGCGACAACACGCTCTCGAAGCAGATATTCGGAGCAAACCGCAGGCGGCCGACCGCAAATGTCGCCGGGTGCTCGCCGGCGTCGAGGCTGATCGGCAACGGCGTGAGCCGTTGGATCGCCGGCACATATTGGGCAAAGGGAACGTACTCGCCGAACATCACCAAGTGCCGCTTGCCATAGTGGTCAACGATCTGCCCGTCAGCCGAAAACAGGGCCGCCGTGTTGTAGAACCGCATCCGGTCGCGGCCGAAGTGCTGCCGGTCGACACCGATGATTGCCGGAACACCCCAACGACGAACCAACTCGCTAAGCTCGCGATGCGACTCGGGCGCCTGATACTTCAACGCCGTAAGGAACTGCTGTTGAGTCCAGTCCTTGTAGACGTCGGGCTTGTGGGCGTCGGCGTCGAAGGTATACCAAGGGTCGCGCCACATGGTCTCCGGCCAAACGATCAGATCGACTGGCCGGCCCGACTCTCGCCCAAGCCGCAGGGCCTCTTCCGTTAGTCCAATGTATTGCTGGTGAACACGGTCGCGCGAGCCGGGCTCCGATTTCAGCTTGCTGTCGATCGAACCTTGGATTAGGGCCACGCGCAGCCCCGGCTCGGTGTGGTCGCCCGAGGTGCGCCACGTGCCGTAGGCCAGTGTGACAGCCAACAGGGCCACGGCCGCCAGCAGCGGCCAGAAAGTCCAGCGTTGGTCGTCGACCGGCAGCATTCGCGCGATACAGGCGGCGACGAACATCACCACAAAGCCCACACCGATCGCTCCCGCCAGATCGGCCACCTGGATGAAAGTGATCCAAGCGTGCTGTGTATGGCCCAGACTGGCCATGGTCATGCCGGTGAGCAGCCACGCCCGAGCGAGTTCCAACCCGGCCCAAACCACCGGCGCGGCAACGATCACCGGAACATGCAGCCGGTGGACCGCCACTCGGGCGAGCCCCACGAACACCGGTAGATAGAACGCGAAATAGAACGAGAGGGCCACCCAACCGATAGCCGTGGCCGGATGTGGTAACCGCAACCAATGGAGCACGGCCAGCCAAAACAGAAAACCCACGGTCCACAAGCCCAGGTACGGCCGGCGTGAAATTCGGCGAAAAACCGCGCTAAATTTCTTACCTCCACTGTCACGTGTGTCGTTGTCATTGGCCAGACGGCCAGCAAGTTCTTTGCGGCGTATGAGCAACACCCACCAAACTGGCCCAACGAATCCCAATACCCCAAAGTCCAGCGGCGGCAGCGCAGCCCAAAGCACCACGGCCCCGGCCAGTGCATAGCCGAAGGTGGAGCGATACCAGCGAAAAAACCAGTAGGCGGATTCCGACATGCGTTCCAGGGTACGCGGAATGGGCGAACGAGGGAAGATGAGTTGGAGCGTTAGACGGTTGCTCGCTCGTTCGGGGGCTCCACACACGACACACTACGGACAACCGTAGCGGGGGCTACGTGAATTACGTGGCTTGCACGTAACCGCAGGCGATTTTTGTTTGGCGCAGCCGAATCCGTGACGTAATTTTTAATGGGGAGTAATCGACCTCGGGCAAACGAGCCGAGACACGAACTCGCCCGACGAGTGGCCCAGACTTCGATAGGCCACTTGCCGATCGAACGGCTTCTTAACCGTGTGGCAACGGAATTGCCGTTTGGAGATCTTTGTGGATGTCGGGCCGTGGCAGTACTGCCCCTGCTGCCACGGCCTGGCAACACACCGTTGCACTACTGCCGCCGTCTTCTCTTTCTTCTCTTCTCTGTTGCGGAGGTTTCCAACATGTGTTGCTGCGCACAATCCCTGCGCGCATGGGTGCCCAGCCCTTGGTGCCTGAGCGTCGTGCTCGTTGTCGCCGTTCTTACTTGCTCAAGCACCGTGATGGCCCATCCCCAGATTGTCTTGGTCGAGGAAGACTGGGAACTCGTTGCGGGGCCACCAGACCCCGATACCGATGCCCCCCAGGTAACCTGCGTCATCTCACCCACAGGCAACGTCGATTCCTACTACGCAGCGTTTGACTTGAACCACCAGAGTCTGCCCGAGTTTGTGCCCGGCGGACTGCAATTGCAGATATGGAACGACGACGTGGCGGAAAGCTGTCGCCAGTTCCCCAATGGCGCGATAATGGCAATTCCTGGCGAGACTGTTCGCTGGACTCAGCGGATGCAACTCAGCGAGGGCACGTTAGCCTTCGAAATCGTCAACGGCAGTTCGGCCACCTGGAACGCCTTTGGCGGACAAGGCTATCTCAAGGCCAGCGTGAATACGACGCTGACGAACCTCAATGGCTACACGCCGAGCGTCTCCGTCGAAAACTCCGGCGTAGGATACGCAGCCAACCGGGTGCAATCGCTCGTGTTGCGGAGAATACGCTTGATCACCTCCACCGGTGAGGTCTTTGAAGACAACACCCCACGGGTTGTCCATCAACAACAGTAACGGGGCGCGCTCTCATGGAAGAGGCACTCCATCACTGGCCCGTGGAATGCGGAAAAACCGTCAGTCGCACCTGCCCAAAGGACTTTCGCCATGAGGACTCGCTCTCGCAAGCTCCAACGTAAAGGCAATATTCTCGCTCTCACCGCCTGTTTAATGGTAATGTTAATCGCCTTTTTGGCATTTGCCGTCGACCTGGGTTATATGCAGGTCGTACGCACCGAAGTACAGCGTGCCGCCGATGCGTCGGCCATTGCGGCCGCTTGGGACTTGCTCGACGAGGAAGAGGCCCTAGGCCAGGGCGATCCGGTCAAGATGGCAGCCAACTGCCGGCTCACGGCCGCGGCCTACGCAAACCACAATCCGATCGTGGGCACCGGCGCCAACTTGGCGTTAGACGATGTGCTGGTCGGCCATATCGAGAACCCCACCGACCCAACGTCGCCCATGGTTTTCGACTCGTCTGCCAACCCCAACGCCGTGCGCGTTCGCATACGGCGAACGGCCGAGCAAAACGGCGACGTCCGGCTGTTTTTCTCGCGCGTCCTGGGGGTCGACCGCACTTCGGCCCAGGCCGAAGCGACGGCCGTGCTCTTGAAAAACTTCCGTGGATTCCAGACGCCTTCCTCCGGCGGCAATATCGAGCTTCTTCCCTTTGCGCTGGATGTCGACACCTGGAACGCCCTGCTGGCAGGTTGCGGTAGCGACAATTGGACCTGGGACGCCGAAAACGGTACGGCAATCCGGGGAGCGGATGGGATTCTTGAAGTGAATCTTTTTCCGCAAGGTACCGGATCGCCGGGCAACCGGGGAACAGTCGATATCGGCAGCAGCAACAACAGCACGGCCGACATCGCGAGACAGATTCTCGACGGAATCAGCCCGACCGACCTCGCCCAGCACGGCGGGAAACTCGAATTCGATGACACGGGCAAACTGGACCTCAACGGCGACACGGGCATTAGCGCCGGCGTGAAAGATGAACTGACATCGATCATTGGCGAGCCGCGCATCATCCCCTTGTTCGATAGCGTTGTGGGGCCCGGCAACAATGCGCAATACTCGATTGTCGAGTTCGTTGGCATTCGTATTCTCGAGGTGAAACTCACGGGCAAAATGAGCTGCAAGCGAGTCATCGTTCAGCCCGCCCCGATCCTCGTCCACGGCGGAATCCCCAATACCGGTTCGGTCACAAGCCATTTCGTCTATTCGCCGGTTTGGCTGGTTCGGTAACTTTTTTCGCGTCCAACAACAGCAGATCACCCAGGGGATCGAAGGACTCCGGTACCACCGCCGGCGAACTTCGATCCCCGCTGTTTTTGATCGGTTCTTTTCACAGCGTTGAATCGCCGGCCTATGGCCATAATGTCCCTGGCGGGAACGATTCTTGCCGGAACGATCTCACGTGGCCCCCCCCTCGACGGTTCAACACCCGCGCCGACTTCGCTCAAAACGTCAGAATGTGATCGAGGTGCTCGACCAATTTAACAATGACTTCCCAGTCGGCCGAAATGTCTTGGGCGTGGGCCAGGTTATTGCGAAGCGACTCGAGTTGCTTGCCCGTCTCCGTACCTCGCTTGCGCGACTCGAAACCCACCTTCTCGAAGATTCGCGAATCTCGCAAGGCAATTTGCCACTTGTCGGCGAATTGCAGGCAATCGAGCAGATCGAGTTCCTGATTGCGCCGTTTGCGTTCCGACAATAGCACTTCGGCCTTTTCGAGCCGCCCGTCGGAAAGATGCTGCCGCCAGACGTCGCCGGGCAAGTGCTGCTCGATCAACTCCATCAGGCCCATCTCGACAATCGTTACCATGCCGAAGAGCCACATTCGCACGGGCGGTTTTTGCAGGTCGCTTCGGGTGACGATTCCGCCCACGCCGCCAAACGTCGTGACAAACACCCGGGGCACGTCGACCAGGGCGTTGACCACCGTGGGAAAACAGGCCGTCTCGGGCAAGACCAGGGCCTCGCCGAACTTACGAAGATGATCGTCGCAGCAACCGCCTTCCAGTTCCTCGCGCCGCAGAAAGCCCGCAACACGCCCCTGACGGCGCACTCCCACGACATCGTAACCTCGCTCGGCCATCAACGCCTTCACCTGCTCGCTACCAGTCGTAGCATCGAAGGAAACCAGCGGTTCGGCAATGTCGGCCACGGAGAAGCTCTCGGTGAAAACCCGCTTCATATGGTGCTGCGACTCGTGACTAACCGGCATCGTGGCTTCTCCATAAAGACAAGCCCAGGGGTCGCGCCCCCTGAGACAGCGACAAACTCCGCTCCGCAATCACTTCGGGAATCCGTAGATGTGGCGATCGCGCGCGTTTCATGCTAACGTATTGGAGCCTCGCGTCAACGTGGCAAACGACAGTCGAGAGTCTTCGCCCTGCGCCACTACGGTAGATTGTTCTGAATCGTACCACGAGGATTGGCGTCCAGCGGCAGCCGGTTCTCGTTTGCGTACAGCAGCACCATTTTGGTTGGTGGTGAAAGCCGCCGTTGAAGTGCTATGGACGTTTCCTCACTGCTGCCGAATCTTGCGGTCGGTTCTTACCCGGCGACGGCGGATGATGTGGACCGCCTGGCGACAACGTACGGCGTTACTGCCGTATTGAATGTGCAGACGGAAGACGACTTCGCCTACTGGAACCTCGATTGGCAGACGCTTGCCGCCGAGTACCAGCGTCGAGGACTCGAAGTCCGCCGCGTCCCAGTACGCGATTTCGACGCGGACGACCTTCGCCGCAATCTGCCTGCTTGCGTGGAAACTCTTCGGGAACTGCTCGACCAGGACCACACGGTCTTGGTGCACTGCAATTTGGGTGTCGGCCGGTCGCCGAGCGTGGTCATCGCTTATCTGCACTGGGTGCAGAATTGGGACTTCGACCAGGCGGCTCAATACCTGGCCGTACGACGAGAGTGCTCGCCAAATCTCGACGCAATTCGCCTGGCTACGGCCGATCGACAGGAGAAAGGGCACGGTTGACACGCCCAATAACTCGCCGTATCGGGCGCAACCAACCGTCGCGCCCTTTTACACGACGACGCACCATCCCGTTCCTTCGGCCCTCCTCGTCTCTCGCCCCTCGCCTCGAACCCCTCTCCTGCTACTTCACCGGCGCGCTCATCTGCTCGGGCCAGTTGTCCAACTCGGGCTGGTACTGAATCGTGTCGAGCAAGGTCAGCGAAATGAACAAACAGACGAACCCCAAGGCTACCGTCACGATGATGGCGTTGAACGGCCGGTCGTACCGCAGGTGCATGAAGTACAGCGCCACGAGCACCGCTTTTACTGTGGCGATGACCATGGCCACCACCAGGCCGGCTTCGCCAATGATGTTGCGGACCATCGGTTCGTGGCACCACAGCGTCAACCCGGTGAGCGAGATAAGCACGACAAACACGGCAACCAGCGTGGGCACCGACACCACATGGGCGTAGCTCGGGCCGTGATGCTCCTGGGCGGTTGTGGTATGCATTTGGTTCATGATCGTATGCCTCTGCTACGTGCTGGTTCACTGGTTCCCTCGCAAAGCGTGGGAACGAGGCTTCCCTCGTCTCTCGCCCCTAATCAATCAAATACAACAACGGAAACAAGTAAATCCAAATCAGGTCGACCAAGTGCCAGTAGAGTCCCACATAGTCGACCGGGCCGAAGTACTCAGGATGGTCGAAATGGCCCTTGATGGCGCGAACCAGCACCCAGCCGATGGCCGCCATGCCGGCGATCACGTGCAAGGCGTGCAGGCCCGTCATGCAGAAGTAGATGCTGAAAAACACCCCAACACGTCGGGCGATTTCCTGGCGATCGACTTCCGGCGTGTTGAGCTGTTGTTCCTCGTGGGCTTCCACGTTCTCGGCGTGTGAATTGGGCTCGAACCACTTGGCCCAAAGCAGGCCCTCGTGCCACTTGTGCTCGTACTCCACGTATTTGATGCCCAAAAACCCACAACCGCACAGCAGGGTGATAATCAGACAAACGATAAGCCCCTTGCGATAGCTGAGCTGCGCGCAGCGAACGGCCCAGGCCATCGTCAAACTGCTGAACAACAACACGCACGTGTTCGTGGCGCCCAGGTATTCGTTGAGAAATTGGGCCCCGACATAAAAAATCTCCGGGTGATTCGCCCGATACACGGCGTACGCGCAGAACAACCCACTGAACAAGAGGATCTCCGTTATCAGGAAAATCCACATCCCCAGCTTCCCGGCCTCGAACTGCTGCCGATAGCTTTCGAAGTGATGCGCAAGAAACGGAGAATGATCCCCGGTGTGGTCATGCTCGGCAGCGTGGGCATCGGACATGGGCGGATTGCGATTGATGATTTGGGATTTCTGATTTTGACGCCAAGCCGCTTGCGGCTTCGCCCTTTCTTCTCGCTACGCAGCGAAGCAGAGCTTCGCGGAAATGGGTTTCCAAGCCGGAGCTTGGGAACCAGTAGCACGTCTATTCGTTCTTCCCTCGTACATAGCCCTGCACGTCCGGATCGTACTCGATGTTGGTGAAATCGTAGGGATCGGTCACTTCCGGCGTGGAGGAAAAATTGTCGTATGGCGGGGGCGAGGTGGTTTGCCACTCCAACGAAGCCGCGCCCCACGGATTGGCCGGTGCCCGCCGTCCGGCAAACAACGAGTAAAGCAAGTAGAACAACACCATGAATAGCCCGGCCGCCAACAAAAACGAACCCATCGACGAGAGCCAGTGACCGCTGTGGAACTTCATCGGGTAGTCGTAATAACGCCGCGGCATGCCGTGGGTACCCAGCAGGAATTGCGGGAAAAACGTGAGGTTGAAGCCAGCGAAGATCACCAGCGCGGCCAGCCGTCCCCAAAGTTCGCTGAACATCCGGCCGGTCATTTTCGGCCACCAGTAGTGCAAGCCTCCCAGGAATGCGACCATCGTGCCACCAAACATCACGTAATGAAAATGGGCCACGACAAAATAGGTGTCGTGCAAATGGACGTCGACCGCCAAGGCCCCCAGAAACAGGCCTGTGAGTCCGCCGATACCAAACAAGAATATGAACATCAACGCGTAGCACATCGGTGTGGCCAACCAGATCGACCCGCGATACATGGTGGCCAACCAGTTGAACACCTTAATGGCGGAAGGGATCGACACGCTAAACGTCAGTGCCGAGAAGATCATGCTCGCCAGTTTCGATTGGCCACTGGTAAACATGTGGTGCCCCCAAACCAGAAATCCCAACAGGGCAATCGCCACGCTGCTAAACGCGATGAACTTGTAGCCGAAAATATGCTTGCGACTAAAAACCGAGATCAATTCGCTGATGATCCCCATTCCCGGCAAAATCATAATGTACACGGCCGGGTGCGAGTAGAACCAGAAGAAGTGCTGAAACAACACCGGATCGCCGCCCAACTCGGGATCGAAAATCCCCAGGCCCAGCAACCGCTCGACCCCCAGCAAGATCAGCGTGATGGCCAGCACCGGGGTGGCCAGGATCTGGATGATGGCCGTGGCGTAGAGCGACCAGAGAAACAGCGGCATTTTGAACCAAGTCATGCCCGCGGGCCGCATCGTGTGGATAGTGACCACAAAGTTCAGCCCGGTGAAAATCGAACTGAACCCCAGGATAAACGCCCCCGTGGCGGCGGCAATCACCCGGGTGTCGGTCGTGGTGCTGTACGGTGCGTAGAAGGTCCAACCGGTATCCAATCCGCCCGTGACGAGCGTCAACAAAAAGAAGATCGCCCCAATCCACCAGAGGTACAAACTACACAAGTTCAATCGCGGGAAGGCGACGTCTTTGGCTCCCAACATCAGCGGCAACACAAAGTTACCCAGCGCCGCGGGAACACCCGGGATGATGAACAAAAAGATCATCACGGCCCCGTGCAGGGTGAACAGTTGGTTGTAAACGTTGCGACTGACAATCGTTTCCCCGGGATTCATCAATTCGACGCGAACCAACGTGGCAAAAATCCCGCCCAACAGAAACGCCAAGAGGATCGACACCAAATACATCAGGCCGATCCGCTTGTGGTCGAGCGTAAACAACCACGAGAGGACGCCGCGTGGATACGTCAGATAGCTATCGTCCGACGTCGGATACGACGCGTCGGGCGTGGCAGTGGTGCTGACCATAAGGAGGTCTCAGGCAAACGTGTCTAGTATTCGCGACTATTCACTGGCTGACGAGCAGCCAGTGGCACCCGATCCCGGGATGCCTTACTTCAACGACTTAATAAACTCAATAATCGCCGTAATCTCCGGATCGCTCAAAATGCCCTTGTACGTCGGCATTTGATTCTTGTAGCCCTCGCGTATTTTTTTACCCGGCTCCAGGATCGATTCCCGCAGGTAGTTATCGTCGACCGGCGTATCGGGCGCGTTGGTGAAGCTGTGCGTTTGCCCGTAGATTCCCTTAAACGACGGCCCCACGCGGGCACTGCCGTCGAGCGAGTGGCACTGCGCACAGCCGCGGCGATCGTACAACGCCCGGCCCGCATCGACCGGCGACATCGTCTCCAGGAAGTTGCTTGCTTTGTCGAGCCACGTTTCGAACTCACCCGGCGGGTGAACCACGACCGACGAGAGCATGTCGGAATGCTTCGTGCCACAATATTCGGCACAGTACAGGTCATACTCGCCCGGCTTCATCGCTCGAAACCACGTTTGTGTATAGCGGCCCGGCACCAAGTCCATCTTCACGCGGAATGCGGGAATGAACAGGCTGTGGATCACGTCTTGCGAGGTCATTGTCAGCCGCACCGGTTCATCGACAGGCACGTGCAGCACCGAGTCGACGTAGCCGTTCGGATAGGTAAATTCCCAATTCCACTTGCGGCCCGTCACGCGGATATCATAGGCCTCGCGCGGCGAGGTTCGCATGTCCATGTAGCCTTCGAAGCCCCAGTAGAATATGGCGATTACGATCAGCAGCGGGATTACCGTCCAGGTAACTTCGAGCACCGTGCTGTGACTGGGAGCCGGCCCTGGATCGACACCCGGGCGGCGCCGGTAGATCACCACAAAGACCATCATCAAGACGACGATCAACACGAAGAAGAACGTCGAGACATAGAAGATGAACATGAAGAGGCTGTCGACTTCCGCGGCCGTGGTCGAACTAGGCGGCGGCAACCAGAACGACCCCTCGTCCTTGGCCAACAAGAACAACGACGACATCCCTTCGGCGATCAATCCCAGCGGCATGAACATCAAGATGGGTTCCTCTTCACTCGCTACCCAGCCGATACGTCACTCGCAGCCCACCCCTGTTCCCAAGCTCCGGCTTGGGAACCAGTAACATACCCTCACCCCTCGTCCCTCGTCCCTAGCCCCTCTTCTCTCCCCCTCCCCTTCCGTCGCTCGCGCATCCAAAACACCGAAAGCACTCCGCCGAGCACCACCAGCATCAACACCCCGCCGACTTGCATAATCCGAAACGCGGCCGGGCCGTAGCGACCTTTTTCGGGGTCGTAATGGAAGCAGTAGAGGAAAAACTGCTCGGTCGGCGTGCCGACCTTGCCCTCGGCGGCCTCCAGCAGCGAAAACCGCAGCGTCTGCGGATCGTAATCCACACCGTAAAGATACTTCGACACACGGCCGTCGGGCGTGCAAATCATCAACGCGGCCGTGTGGGCGTACTCTTTCGTTTCCGGCAAAAACGTGTAGCCGAAGCCCACCGTGTTGGCCACCTGCTTGATCTTCGACTCGTCGCGATTGACGACAAACGTCCAACCTTCCGGTTGCATGGGCCGACCGTAGGCCTTGAGGTATTTCTGCTCGGTAAGCTTCGCCCGTTGGGACGTCTCGGCCGGGTCGATGCTCACTGTGAGAATCCGATACTGATCGCCCAACTGCCAGGGCATTTTTCGGATGGCGTCGACTAGGCCGTTGAGTTGCAGGCTGCACAACATGGGGCAGTTGGAATAGTTCATCGTAAGAATCACCGGCCGAGTGCCGTCGAACACGTCGGCCAGCGCGATCGTTCTGCCGTCGGCGGCCGTGAACTTCAGATCCAACGGAACCTGTGCGTCACGATGTTCGACAATACCAACGTCCAACAATTCCTTGGGCAACGGTTCTTTGCGGTCGACGTGCGAGGCCGCGGCGGCCTCGCCGACGGCTTGTTCCGCATGAAGCGTTGCGGGGTAGACGATCATCGACGCGAGCAAGCATGCCCACGCGAGCGTGGGCATGGCACCCCGGCACCAAAACGCGGCGATCCGCGCGTCCCCGAGCAAGAAACCACGACGACTGCGCATGGTCATCCTCCCGACGGTTCGGTGGCCGACGGTTCGGTGGAAGGTACGGTTGTATCGGTCGGGGATGCAGCATCTTCCGCCTTCACCGGCGGCCGGCCGGCGGCCAGATCGGCCACGACCAACTGCATCGCCCGATCGATCGGAATATGGGCAATCCGTTGCTGCTCGTTCACCCAACCGTAGCTGGCCAACTTCTCCTGCTGCTCGGCCAACACGTTGCGCGATTCGGTGAACGGCAAGATGCTTGTCTTCTGGTAATCAACCCGGGCCGACGTTTGGTAGTAAACGACCATCAACAACACAATGATGGCAAACGTAAGAACCGCTCCCAGAAAACCGACAACGGCGATCACCGGCGTGTTGAGTTCGTCTTTTTCAACCATGAACAGCTTTCACCGCGACAGGTATCGCGTTGGTTCAAGTCTCGGAACGTGTCTTACCCTCTTCTCCCCTCTCCCGCTCAGCGCGAGAGGGTTTCTTCTTTGGTGCGGTAGCACCAATTAAAAATTCTCTGCAAAGGTCAATGCTTCACCAAGGCGTGGATCGTGGTGCGGCACCAGGGCGTGGGTTCCGGCCGTGCGGATCACGCCGGCGACGTAAATCCCGCCAATTCCCAGTAGCAGGCAAGCGTCGATCGGGCTGACCGGCAACGACTCGGCGCCAAGGCTGGGCATTACCAGGTAGTACATATCGAGCCAATGCGCGGCCAATAGCCAGACGGCCCAAAAGGCCAGCACCGCGCGGTTGCGTTTTGCCGCCCGCGGCAGCAGACCGACAAACGGGATGAGCAAGTGGCTAAACAATAGTAGAAGTGCGACCCACACCCAGCCACCCGTCTGGCGGGCCAGATACCAACTAGTCTCTTCGGGGATATTGGCGTACCAAATCAGCATGTATTGCGAAAAGGCGATATAACCCCAAAAGATCACGAAGCCCAGCAGCAGCTTGCCCAGGTCGTGGTAGTGTTCGTCGGTAATCGAATCGGTCAGCCGGCCCGAGGCCTGAAGCCCCACGGACGCCAGAATCAACACGCAAAGCACGCCCACCACGCAGCCCGCGAAGTAGTACACTCCGTAAATCGTGCTGAACCAATGCGGCGTCAGCGACATCAGCACGTCGAACGAGAAGAAGGTGACCGTCAGGGCAAAAAGGATCAGCGCCACTGGACTGATCCGCTCCATGCGGAGTGTCCATGCCGGATCGCCCGTCTCGTCCTGGCGCAAAGATCGACTGTAATAATACCGCCCCAGAAACCACCATACGGCGAAGTAAATCACACAACGCACGACAAAAAACGGCATGTTCAGATAGGGCACCTTGGCGTTGAGCAATTCGTCGTGAGCGACTGCCGCCGGGTCGTTCCACTCGTACAGGGCGTGGCTTCCCCGAACGACCGGCAGGAAGATGGGCAGAAACAACACAATCAGCACGGGCATGCTGGCAGCCAGGATCTCGGCCTGCCGGCGAACCGTCACACTCCACCCTGCCCGAGTGACGTGCTGCACGGCCACAAAAAACAACCCGCCGAGCGACAAGCTCAAGTAGAAGACGTAGCTCGTCAGGTAGGAATGCAGGAAATAGCGCATCCCCTGCTGCCCGCCCGCCAGCGCCAACCCCAAGGCCAGGGCAAGCCCAGCACCGCCGACAACCATGAGCCCGGCAACCAACCGGCCCCGAGCAGCACCCAGCGTAATACGTTCGCCGGTGGGAAGCGTTACGTCGTTAGCGTGTGCGGACATTTTGGATTTATGATTTGGAATTTGGGATTTCTGATTTGCAGGTCCCCTCGATTCCCTCGTTCCGAAGCTCCGCTTGGGAACCAGGGGAACAATCACTGTTAACCAACCGCTACGCATAGTCCCACCGGCTGCAACCGGTGGGCTTGGACGCTCTGCCGGCGACCACTCGCCAACAACTACCCACCACCCACTGTCCACTAATCACTCCCCACCCTACTGCCCTCGCAATTTCGGCCGTATCTCCTCGGGCACGTCGCTTTCTTCGGCATGTTGGCTACGTTGCAGCGCTCGAACGTAGGCCACAATAGCCCAACGATCTTCTTCCGAGATTTGCGAGCCGTACGATGGCATCGAACGGATGCCATGACTAATCGTGCCGAAGATCTGTCCGACCGGTTGCGCTAACACACCCGACGAATACAACGACAACGGCGGCACCCATTTGGGCTCCTCGCGTTTAAGCGCCCTGAGGGCCGTCATTCCGCGACCGCCGCCGTCGAGTCCGTGGCATGTGGCACAATAAATGTTGAATCGCTCTTGCCCACGACGCATGATCGATTCGGTCACTGGCATGGGAAACACGTTGGCCCACTGGTCATCGATCTTGCCGGTGTAGAATTGCGGCTGATCGTCAACCCGTTGCCCTTCCACCACAATCGGCTTGCGCTGGGAAACAGTACCCAGGACGACCGGCCGCATCGTGCGGTGATCGGAAAACAGGGCGCTGTATTTCTGCGTTTTGTACTTCGGTTGGTTGTCCATGTCGTGGATCAAGTGAAGTCGTGGCGAACGCTTCGGCGCCGAACGGTGCCAGGCAATCAGCAACGGCGGCAGCAGCGCCAACACGGTCACGACGGCCCCGGCCCAAAACAACGGACGCGGAAACTGGCGGCCTTCGGTGATTTCGTCGAGCACCTCGACCCGGGTAGCCCCCAACGATTCGAGCAACGCCCGGGTAGACTCCACGTCGAATTTCGGGTCGGCCGCTTCGATCGACAGAAAGAACCCGTCGGTGGTCGCCCAGCGAAAGGCGTCACTGGTAAACACGGGCTGCGAGTAGCGTGGCAAAAGGTTCAACACAATCGTCGAGCCAAACGCGGCCAACGCGCTGAAGAGCACGATCAGTTCGAACGCGACTGGAATATTGGCCGGCAGGCTGAAAAACGGCTTGCCACTGATGTTCAACGGGTAGTCGACGGCGTTGGTCCACCACTGCAAAAGCAGGGCCACAACCAGCCCGGCCACCCCGGCACCCAGCACGATCCACGGCAGGATGGTGGGCCGAATGCCCATCGCCCGCTCGACGCCGTGGATAGGAAACGGGCTGTGGACGTCGAACCGGGTGAAGTCTTCATCGCACACGGCGGCCGCCGCTTCCTTCACCGCCTCGGGCGAAGGAAACTCGGCCAACAGGCCGGCCACCGGGGGCTGCTGGTTGGTCGTTTCGGGTTGGATTGGTGATTCACCCATGGGAGATACTCAAGCTGTCTCTACTCGCCGGCAATCCACTGCTTGGCCGCTTCCAATTCGTCGTACGGAAAGTGTTTCATATCGGCACTGACCAGATGCGCGACGATGTGCGGTGCAACAGAGGCAATTTTGTCGTCGGTCACGACGGCCACTTTTTTGACGTGCTTATGGTGGTCTTTGACAAACCGGAGGTGGGTAATCATGCCGGCGAAGTCCTCCCAGCCCGGGAATTTCTGGACATGAATAATCAGTCCCTTCAACGCACCATGTTTCTCAATGTACGGATCGACGACCGTACCAACCGCCTTGAAATCGTCGGCCTTCAGCGGTTCCTTGGGCTCAACGACGGCGATTCCCGTTTCTGAAACCATTTCACAGGACAACATGAAAACACCTCCTTGCTGTGACGCGTGACGTCCACTTCTCTACTGAGACCTCGATAGCGCTTCGTGCATGGTCGCTAAAGCGACCACGCCTCGGACTCTCGCCCCTCGCCTCTATTCCCTCGTCCCTCCCCCTTAGTCATGCTGCGGCAATACGCTTTTCACTTCGGCCATGGCCACGACCGGCAGGTACCGGCAAAACAGCAAAAACAGCGTGAAAAACAGCCCGAAACTGCCTAAAAACATCAATACGTCGACTGCCGTCGGCCTGAAGTAGCCCCAACTCGACGGCAAGAAGTCGCGGCTCAACGAACTCACGATAATCACAAACCGCTCGAACCACATGCCGATGTTCACGAAAACGGCGATCACGAACATGATCCACGGCGTGGTGCGGCACCGCTTGAACCAGAACAACTGCGGAGCCAACACGTTGCACGAAACCATCGTCCAGTAGGCCCAGGCATAAGGCCCAAACGCTCGATTGACAAACGCAAACCGCTCGTAGGCGTTGCCGCCGTACCACGCGATGAAAAACTCGATACTGTAGGAATAGCCCACCATGCAACCGGTAGCCAGAATGATTTTGCAGATGTTGTCCAGGTGGCGCACCGTAACCAGATCCTTCAGTCCGAAAAACTCGCGGGCGGGGACCATCAACGTAATCACCATAGCGAAACCGCTGAAAATGGCCCCGGCCACGAAGTACGGCGGAAAGACCGTCGTATGCCAGCCGGGCACTTGGGAAACGGCGAAGTCGAAACTCACGACCGAGTGAACGCTGAGCACCAACGGCGTGGCCAACGCAGCCAGCAGCAAATAGGCCCGTTCGTAGCGATGCCATTGCCGGGCCGAACCCTGCCACCCCAGAGCGAACACGCCGTAGAGAAGCTTGCGCAGCTTGCTCTTCGAGCGGTCGCGGAAGGTGGCCAAATCGGGAACCATTCCCAAGTACCAGAACAGCAGCGATACGGTGGCGTACGTGCTCACCGCGAACACGTCCCAAAGCAACGGACTGCGGAAGTTGGGCCAGATCTGCATCTGGTTCGGATACGGAGCCAACCAGTAGGCAAACCAAACACGGCCTACGTGAATGCCCGGGAAGATGCCGGCACAGACCACGGCGAATATGGTCATCGCCTCGGCAAAACGGTTGATACTGGTTCGCCAATTCTGCCGAAAGAGGAACAAAATGGCCGAAATGAGCGTGCCCGCATGACCGATGCCAACCCAGAAGACGAAGTTTACGATGGGCCAGCCCCAGTAAACTGGAACGTTATTGCCCCATACGCCGACACCACGATAAAACAGGTAGCCGATCAGAACGAAGAACATCAACGTCAGCGACGACGAGACGGCGAAGGCCACGTACCAGGCAGGCGGTGTTTTGGGTCTTTCGGCCACCCGGGCAACCGTATCGGTAATCGACCGATAGTCGTGCCCACCGACGATAAGCGGCGCCCGCTGGCGAGGGTCGTTCGTCGTGTTGTCGCTTGTTGGGAGGCTAATGCTTGCCATGGGATAAACCGGCGTGTTCTTCCTCGGGTTCCAAGATCGGGTTGGGATTGCGAATCCGCGCCAGGTAAGCCGTGCGGGGTTTGATGTTCAACTCGGCCAATATGGCATACGCCCGCGAATCGCCGTGGGCCTGGCGCACGGTGCTCTTCTCGTCGGACAAATCGCCAAACGTAATCGCCCCGGCCGGGCAAACCTGTTGGCAGGCGGTTCGGATCTCGCCATCGGCAATCGGCCGATCCTGGTTCTTCGCGTCGATCTTCACCGCCTGAATCCGCTGCACGCAATACGTACACTTCTCCATCACCCCGCGGCTGCGCACCGTGACCTCGGGGTTGTATTTCATCTTGGCAACTTCGTTTTCGGGCTTCGCCAGATCGGGATGATAATAGAAAAAGTTGAACCGGCGCACTTTGTAAGGGCAGTTGTTCCCGCAGTACCGCGTGCCGATACAGCGGTTGTAGACCATGTCGTTGAGCCCCTCCTTGCTATGCACGGTCGCCGCCACCGGGCATACCTGCTCGCACGGGGCCAACTCGCACTGCTGGCAAGCCACCGGTTGCCGAGCCACTCGCGGTTCGTCGACGGTGCCCTGGAAGTAGCGATCCACCCGAATCCAATGCATCTCGCGCCCTTCGAGCACGCGATCCTTGCCGACCACCGGCACGTTATTTTCTGCCTGACAGGCCACCACGCAAGCCCCGCAGCCGATGCACTTGTTCAGGTCGATCGACATGCCCCAGCGATGCCCGTCGTAGGCATGTTCCTTCCAGAGCGACTCCAGCGGTGGGTGATGGTCCATGTGCTGGGCAAAGTCGGGATGATGTTCGAAGTACTTCAGCGTGGCTTCACGAATCAACATGCCCGAGCGATGCTCGACCGCCTCGCGTCCCACCGCGTCGATCGCAAAATGGTCCTGCACGCCGGCCAAGGGGTATCTCTTGCCGGTGGGTGTAATATGGAAATCGGTTGCCACGTGCATCGCACCGGTCGTACGAAGCCGGTAGACATCGACACCGACCGGTTCGACACCTTCTTCTACATCACCGCCCACGTGGCCCGCAGCCGTGCGGCCGTAGCCCAACTCGACGGCAATCGACCCCGGCGACTGGCCCGGCATGACGTAGGCAGGCATCGTGACCTCGCGATCGCCCACCTTGATCTTCACCAGCGTTTGATCCTCGATCCCCAGCTTCTCGGCCGTGGCGGGGGCAATCAGCGCGGCGTTGTCCCAGGTAATCCGCGTCATCGGCTCGGGACATTCCTGCAACCAGCCCAGGTTGGCGTAACGCCCGTCGTAGAGCATGGACGCCGGGGTGAAGACGAGTTCCACTGCGCCGTCGGACGGATCGCTAGCCGACTCACTTTGAACCGTGGCTTCGTTCGCCGTCGATTCGAGATCCTGGGGCTGAAGATCATCTGTCGACTGGCTATCTTCGACCAGACCCATCTCGAGCGCGGCGGCCCAGCGGGCTGCGAAACCCTCGGCGCTGAACAGTTCGCGAAACTGGTCGCGGACCAACTCCAACGGTGTTTTGTCTTTGATCTTCAGAAGTCGGGCGAACAGCTCGATGGCCGAGCGTCCGCCGAAGATCGGGGCGATCATCGGCTGCACGACGCTGTACGTGCCATCGTCGGCCCGGACGTCGCCCCAACTTTCCAGCACGTGGGCCTCGGGTAAATGCCACGTGGCAAGCCGACCCGTCTCGTCGTGGTAAAGCCCCAGGTGGATCAGCGTTTCAACCTTTTTCACTGTACCGATGAAGTCCACATCGGCCGGCGCGTTGTAGGCCGGATTGGCGCCGAGCACCAACAGCGTCTTGACCGAGCCGGCCGCCATCCGATCGACCAACGACCGAATGGCCTCGGTGTGTGAAGGCCGATCGGCAGTCACGTCGGGTGTGTAAGTCACTGTTTTGCCGACGTTCCCCAACATCGCGTTGAGCCGACACACGGCTTCATGCACGGCCGGCGACTGCCGTGTTCCGGCCACGACCACACACTGTCCCCGATGGTCCCAAAGATCGGCCGCTACCGCCCGAACGTACGCGTCTTGCTTCCGTTCGGCTTGCGCGTCTTCCGCGACGGGCGGTTGCGAGACAGACGATTGGCCATCGGCCAACAACCGCACGTGCTCGGTAATCGCGGCCACCACGCGGTCCATGTGAGAGCTCAGCACGGGCAAGCGATGGTCGGCCGCCGCCCCGGAGAGCGAGTAGCCGCTTTCAATGGCGTAAAGCCGATTCATCTGCCCGGCGCTCGGTTGACGACCGGCAGCGAAATCGCGCGCAAATCGAACGGCCATCGGGTGGCCGACGAACAGGTCGGCATCGAGCGTGACAATCACCCGGGCTTGGGTCAAATCGATCTGCGGCCGGCCCGCTTGCCCCAAAACGGTGGCCAATGCCGCGCGCTCTGCATCGCGCGAAATCGGCTCGTACTCGACCCAGTGCATCTGCGGAAAAGCCTCTTCGAGCCGTTTCCGCATCGAGGCCAGCGTGGGCGAACTGCTCGACTGCGCCAAGACATAAAAACCCTTGCCTTGAGCCTCGCCGAGACGCGCGAAATGCTCGGCGGCGAATTCGTCGAACTTCGCCCACGAGTCGTGAACCAACGTCTGGCCGCCGTCGCGCTGGATTACGCGACGAGATCGGTCGGGGTCGTAGAGCTGGAGAATGGCGGCCTGGGCTACCGGATCGGTGCCGCCAAGGCTGGCCGGGTGCTTCGGATTGCCTTCGATTTTGATCGGTCGACCGTCGACACACGTCACCACCAGCCCGACGGCCGCTCCGAAGAGATCGATGGCCGTGGTGTATTTCTGCGGTCGGCCGGGCACGCGATCCTCGGGCCGCTTGGCAAACGGTAAGACCTCCTCCCGAGGCCAGCAGCCCGCGGCCGTCGCCAAACCGATCGACGCGCCCATCAACTGCAACCAACGGCGGCGATTGATGTGCTGAAACTCGGCCGCGGCGGGAAACTCCGCATCGAGAAACTTGCGGAACTCCTCGTTGTCGGCCAGCTCGTTCAGGCTGCGCCAAAAGGTCGTGTTGTCCGGCGGAGTCGGCATGAAAAAAGCTGTTAGTCGTCAGTCGTCAGTGGGTAGTAGGTAGCCGCAAGAGAAGAGGCCAGGGAAACGTGCCAACGCCTCTTGTGCCTTCGGCACCCCGATAGCGGAGCTATCGGGGCTACCCGTTCAGTAGTCGGAAAAAAACACCTCTCACCTCTAGTCCCTAGTCTCTAGCCCCCTACCTATGACATGTCGAACAATCGGTCGACGGGTTTACGTCGTATTGCTCGCGCAACTTTTTCCCCAGTTCCACGGGATCGCCGGTCGGCTGCCAGGTCATGTCGGTTATAAACTGCTTGGGTCGCAGGTTCGGCTCGGGATTGCGGTGGCAATCGAGACACCAACCCATGCTCAGTGTGTTCACCTGCCGGACTTCCTCCATCGTGTCGATCCGCCCGTGGCACGAGACGCAACCCACGCCGGCGTTTACATGAGCACTATGATCGAAATAGGCGTAATCCGGCAGGTCGTGAACCTTGATCCAAGGGACCGGATCGCCCGTGGCCGCACTCTCGCGAACGGGTAGCAGTCTGGCGCTGTCGGTGGTTATCAGCTTATGGCAGTTCATACAAGTGGCCGTGGGCGGAACGGCGGCAAAGGCCGCGTGCTCGACCGTGTTGTGGCAATAACGGCAGTCCAATCCCAACTCGCCCGCGTGCAGTGCATGGCTAAACGGCACGGGCTGCCTGGGTTGATAGCCAGCGTCGGTCGTCGACGGCGCACCACCGAAGTAGAGCAAGAAAAGCAAATAGCCGGGGACAACGACCAGCGACACACCGGCCAGGGGCCGGGCGCGATCGAGCCATGCCGGAAAAGGAGAGCCATCCATCAGTAAGCTGTTACCTACCCAGGGCGGCGGGGCCGCCAACCAAACGGTGCTACCGCACCCAATCGGGAACCCGCTCCCGTTGGTCGCTAATCTTTGGCGAAAACTTTTCAAACGTTGAGATTAGTAGCATGCAACTCAAATGTGGAGCAGCTGGCTGAAGCTGTGTCGACGTTTCGCGCGGAGCTGGTGCTGTTCTATACGGCCAACGGTCGCGGCTTTCTGGAAAACGCGAACGGCTCTGCCGCCCCACGAAACACGCCGCCCCACAGAACACCCCCGCATCTTGGCTTTCATTGTAGCGACCACATATCTATCGAAAAGCCACCGCATTTGAGGTTTTCCCCAAAATGTCCGTATTGCCCCTGTATCGGTTCGCGCGTGCTACCATCTCCAGAAAGCGTAACCCACTGCGACACTTGAGGAAAACCACGTTGAGCGACTCCCGAAATCGCGCACCGGTGCCCCGGGGTGTTTTCCCTGACACTCGCAACGCGACACATGGTTTTTCGCCACGGAAGTTGCGTAAAACGGGCAAATTGCCGTGGTGCGTCACTCGTTCCGTGTGTGCCACTGGCTCTGCCAGTGCGGAGAATAACAATAACACAGTCACCAGCACTGGCAGAGCCAGTGGCACACGAAATCGGCCGAAAATACGCTCTCGCAACTTTGACGCATTACAACTACATGAATATCGGCCCCCTGGGTGTCGCCCGCGACATCCTGGCTACCACCGGAAACCACCTTATCCGCGAAAACCGAGCCGGTATTCTCGCGGTGAAAGGCCCGTTTGCTTTTTGAAGGCGACGCTGAGGTATTCCGCGTGACGGAAACCGGTGCGCTGGGCAATCACGCTCACCGAAAGCTCGGTTTCGCTCAGCAGTTGCTTCGCCCGTTCGGTCCGCACGCGAACGATCTCCTCGTGCGGCGTGTGACCAATGATCCGCCGAAAACGGCTTTCCAACACGCGGCGCGTTAGCGGCAATGTCTTCAGCAGATCGGCCACGTTGATCCCGTCGCAAGCGTGCTCGCGGATAAACCGCACAGCAGCAGCCGTTTCCGGATCGTCGATCGCCAAGATGTCGGTCGACTGCCGCGTGGCGACTCCCAAAGGCGGAATCCGATGGGCCTGCTCACCCAGCGACTCGCCGCCGATCATCCGATCCAACAGGGCGGCCGCGTGGTAACCGAGGCGATGCGTGTTGGGAATCACACTCGACAGCGGCGGCGTGGCCAGGTTGCAGAGCAGTTCGTCGTTGTCGACCCCGATTACGGCAACTTCCTCGGGCACGGCGATGTCGGCCTCGCGGCAGGCGTCGAGCAACTGCTGGGCCTTGATGTCGTAGCAGGCCATTATGCCGATGGGCTTCGGCAGCTTGCGAACCCAGGCCAACAGCCGACGATGCTCCCGGTTGTAGGGCACCGGCTTGCCCGACTCGGCCGTCGACTCGTAGACAAAGCACGCCCCGCCCGACTCCCGCACCAAACGCTCGAAATGCTCGCGGCGCCACTTCGACCAGTTGAAACGCGGCTCGCCACAGAAACCGAACTGGCGGAAGCCGCGTTCGACAAGGTGTGTAAACGCCGCACGAGCGAAGGCCTCATCATCGGTTTCCACCCAAGGAATGCCCGGCACGTGTCGAGCGGCACTCACATCGACCACCGGCAAACCCGTTCGGACCACTGCCTGGGCGATCTTGGGTGTTTCAATCCGGGCAACGATGCCGTCGCCCCGCCAGCGGGTAAGCCAACCGGGCGGCGCCTCGCCGCGACCCTGCTCGGACAAATGGATCGACCAAGGATCGTGTTCGCGAACATAGGCCATCACACCGCGCAACAGCCCTCGGGCGTAGTCGTTCGAAGTCTCGATCAACAGAGCCACGGCACGACGTCTTCGCACGGCTTTTTCCTCCGACCGACCCGAGATAGATGATCGTTCATCGCAACGGAACACTTATTGAGACGGACACGGAAAATAGTTTAGCACGACATTGCACCGATCGTCGACTAATCCCAGAAAACGCCCACTTAACGCCCTGCCGGACTCGGTAAAAAATCTCAGAATTTTAGCGGCAAAATCTCATGGCGTTCTGCCAGCGAGTCGGTAGGTTGATTGTGGTGATGTCCTCGATCACTCAAACTGACAATAGCAGGAAGCCGCAGATGGCCACAGATAAACGCAGATGAAGAAAACGGCTTGACAGCCTGGGCTATCTGGCGGACCACGCCACTAAAGAATAACGCTGCGAAAAGTTCGTCAACCAGATAACCCACACTCAACGCCAGAATCCCTTCCTATCTGCGTCTATCTGTGTTCATCTGCGGCTCCACGTCAGGATCGTTTTCAGTTCGAGTTAATCACATACGCAATACGGGAACACAACCATGGCGGACCACAAAATCAACGTAGCGATTGTTGGACTCGGTTTCGGGGCCGAGTTCATTCCCATTTATCAGCGGCATCCGCAGACCAACCTGCTGGCCATTTGCCGCCGCTCGGAAAAAGACGTACAGGCGTTGGGCGACGCCTTCGGCATTGCGCGTCGTTACACTCGCTACGACGAGCTTCTGGCCGATCCAGACATCGACGCCGTCCACATCAACACGCCGATCCCCGACCACGGCCCGATGTCGATCGCCGCTCTAGAGGCCGGTAAGCACGTGATGTGTACGGTGCCCATGGCCACCACGGTCGAAGACTGTCGGCGAATTGTCGAACTGGTTCAGCAGACGGGGCTGAGGTATATGATGGCCGAGACGGTCGTCTACTCGCGGGAATTCCTGTTCGTCAAGGAACTCTACGACAACGGCGAATTAGGCAAGATTCAGTATCTCCAGGCCAGCCACCAGCAGGATATGGACGGCTGGCCCGACTACTGGCCGGGCCTGCCCCCGATGCACTACGCCACGCATTGCGTGGGCCCCTGCCTGGCGCTCACCCGAGCCGAGGCGGAATACGTTTCGTGCTTCGGCTCGGGCACGATTCGCGAGGAGTTGATCACCGAGTACGGCTCACCCTTCGCCGTAGAAACCACGCACATCAAATTCCGCAACTCCGACCTCACGGCGAGGATCTATCGTTCGCTGTTCGACACGGCACGCCAGTATCGCGAGAGCTTCGACGTGTACGGCAGTCGCAAGGCATTCGAGTGGCCGTTGATCGAAGGCGAGAAACCGGTGCTGCACACGGCGAAGCGTCCCGAGCCGGAGATCCCCGAGCGGATCGAGGTGCCCGACTACGCCCATCGCCTGCCCGAGGAAATCCGCCCCTTCACCACCAAGGGCGTTTACGACCTGGACGAACACCAGCATCTATCGTTCACCCAGGGAGCCGGCCACGGCGGATCGCATCCCCACTTGGTCCACGAGTTCGTCTCCGCATTGATCGAAGATCGCGATCCGTATCCCAACGCGGTCCAATCGGCCAACTGGACGTGCGTCGGCATCTTGGCACACGAATCGGCACTTGCCGGCGGGAAGATTGTTTATCTGCCGGAATTCACGCTCGCGGAGGCACCCGTTACGGCGTAACGCGGTTTGAACCCACACAAAAAATACCGCAGGGCACCTCCTATACTTCACCTTTTGTCTTTTACGAATCGGAGACTAGCTGCATGAATACAAAAGTACCAAAGCCCCGCTTCGGCCGCGATACCATGTCATGCGACACGACACGGCGTGGGTTTCTCGCCACATCCGTCGCGACCGCAGCGATGGCCAGTTTGACACCAAGCAACGTATTTGCCGCGGGTTCCGACAATATTCGCATTGGGCTGATTGGCTGCGGAAGTCGTGGAACAGGAGCAGCCGTCAATTGCATTCAGTCATCCCCGGGCGTACAGATTGTCGCTCTCGGTGATTTGTTTCGGGACCGGCTCGACACTTCACGCAATGGCCTGAAAAAGAATGTACCGGCCGATGCCTATCGTGTCACAGATGACACGTGTTTCGTCGGATTCGACGCCTACCAGAACGTCCTGGCCACGGATGTCGATCTCGTATTACTGACCACACCCGCCCATTTTCGCCCAATCCACCTGAAAGCGGCCATCGAGGCCGGCAAGCACGCGTTCGTCGAAAAGCCGGTGGCTGTCGATCCCGTGGGGGCCCGGTCGATCATTGCCAGTTCGGAGTTGGCAGCCCAAAAGAATTTGGCCATCGTTGCCGGCACGCAACGACGCCACTCTGCACGATACCGTGACATTATCAACCGTATCCACGACGGCGCTATTGGGGAGTTGGTTGGGGCTCAGTGTTGCTGGTTGCGCAGCGGCCTTTGGTCACGACAGCGGCAACCAGAATGGTCGGACATGGAATGGCAGATCCGCAACTTCATTTACTTCACGTGGCTTGGTGGAGATTGCATCGTCGACTTGGTGATGCACAATCTCGACATCGTGAATTGGGCTTTTGGCGGTCCGCCGGTCAGCGCCATCGGCGTAGGAGGACGCCAACTCCACGAGGTACCCAAACACGGCAATGTGTTCGATCACTTCGCGGTGGAATACGTCTACGGCAACGACGTTCGCACATTAACGATGGTCCGGGAGTGGACGGCATGTGAAGGACGAATCGGTGAAAAGATCGTCGGTACCAAAGGCGTTGCCTATGTCGACCGCGGCATCATTGAAGGAGAAAATTCCTACCGCTCGAAGGCTCCAAGCAATGCCTACGTGCAGGAACATGCCGACTTGATTCAGAGCATTCGCGACGGCAAACCGCTCAACGAAGGACAGACCGTCGCTGAAACAAATCTCACCGCCATCATGGGCCGCGAGAGCGCCTATACCGGCAAGCACGTCGATTGGGATTGGATTCGCAACAAGTCGCAGCTCGATTTGTCGCCCGCGAAGTACGAACTCGGGCCGTTCCCAATGCCGCCTGTAGCTAAACCCGGCGTTACCCAACTGATCTGATACGACTGTCGACGAATCCGTCGGAATAACTTGGGCGCCATGGCCATGCTTGCATGGTCATGGCGTGTGTATTCCGGTCGAAACATGGCCACGTAAGCGTGGCCATGGCACCCAGTTCCCCCCTCATCTTTCGTCCCTAGCATCCAGCTCCTACATAAAGCTCTGCAACACGTCTGGCGGTGCCGGGCCGTAGCTGGAGGGTTCCATGGTGCAGGTGGCTCGGCCTTGCGTGAGGCCTCGCATGGCCGACGAATAGCCGAACAGACTGGCTAGCGGGGCCTGGGCTTCGATCACCGTACTCTTGCCGCGCACCTGCGTTCGGGTGATGATCGCGCGGCGCTGTTGCAGGTCGCTGACGATCTCGCCGAGGTGGTCCTCGGGCGTGGTCACTTCAAGCCGCATGATCGGCTCCAGAAGTACCACACCCGCTTCGTGCAGCCCCTTGCGGAAGGCGTCGCCGGCGGCCATTTGAAAGGCCATCGGGGTCGATTCGTTCTCCTGAGCGACGCCCGAGAGCACGGTGATTTTCACCTGCATCAGCGGGAAACCGAAAGTGCCGCCCCCTTCGCCCTGGCTACCCAGTTCGTCGAGCGCCGCGCTTAGAAGTTCGCCCGGGATCTGGTCGCCTTTACACTCCGACCAGACGACCGGTTTGCTGCCCTCGGGCATGGGCTCCATGCGAATCGTCAGCTCGGCGAAGAGCTTCTGCCCACCCAACGTGCGGTGGCACTCGCCGGTCACCTCGACGGTTTTCTCGATCGTTTCCCGATAGCTTACCCGCGGATTGTGTACCCGAACGTTAAGCTTGTAGTCGCGCAAGAGGCGGTGTTTGATAACCTCTAGGTGCAATTCCCCCATGCCGCTAATGAGCGTTTGGCCGGTTTCCTCGCTTTCGATCGCTCGAAACGTGGGGTCCTGGCGCCGCATCATGTCGAGCACTTCGGACAGTTTTTTTCGCTCGGTGGAGTTTTCCGGTTCGATGGCCATTGAAACGACCGTCTCCGGAAAGGTGATTGATTCGAGCACGATGGGGTGCTTCGTTTCGCACAACGTATCGCCGGTAACGCTGTGGCGCAACCCGATGATGCCGATGATGTCGCCCGCCGTGACCTCGTCGACCTGCTTGCGGCGGTCTGATTGGATTCGCCAGAGCTGCGGGACGTTTTCTTTTTGATCCTTCGTCGGGTTGTACATCCGGCTGTTGGCCTTGAGCCGACCGGAATACACCCGAAGGTAATGCAGGTCGCCGTGCTTGTCGGCCTGGATTTTGAAGACCAGACCACAAAAGGGCTCGCTGGGGTCGGGCTTGCGATGGAGCTTCTTGCCCTCCTTCTTCGGATCGACACCCTCGACCGGCGGCATGTCGGCCGGACTGGGAAGATACCACGCCACGGCATCCAAGACGGGCTGCACTCCAATGCCGTCCAAAGCCGAACCGCAAAGCACGGGTACCATGAAGTTGTGCAGCGTGACATCGCGAATCACCGAGCGAATCAGATCGCTGGGCACCGGCTCTTCCGAGAGCAGCAATTCTGTCAGTTCGTCGTCGTAGAGCGACAGGTGGTCGAGCATCTGACTGCGCCACATCAGGGCGTCGTCTTCGAGTTCGGCCGGGATGTCTTCGACCGAGATGTCGGCCCCTTCGCTCTCACGGGCGAAAACGAGCATCTTCATCTCGATCAAATCGATGACCGCGCGAAAGGCGTCGTCGAAGTGTGGTGGCCCAGCGCCGACCGGCAGAGTAATGGGCACAGGCTTGGCTTCCAGTCGCTTTTCAATCTCGTCGATCGTGGCGTAGAAGTCGGCCCCCTCGCGGTCCATCTTGTTGATAAACGCGATGCGCGGCACGTGATATTTGTCGGCCTGCCGCCAGACGGTCTCGCTTTGAGCCTCGACGCCCTCCCGGGCACTAAAGACCACCACCCCGCCGTCGAGCACGCGGAGACTGCGTTCCACCTCAGCGGTGAAATCGACGTGGCCGGGCGTGTCGATCAGATTGATCGTGATCTCCTTCCAGGGCAACGTCACGCAGGCCGAGTTGATGGTGATTCCCCGCTGCTGCTCCTCGGGATCGTAGTCGGTAGTGGCCGTACCGTCGTCGACCCGGCCCACCCGATGCGTGAAATGAGAATAAAACAGCATCCGCTCGGTGACCGTGGTCTTCCCGGCGTCGATGTGGGCAATAATGCCGATATTACGGAGCTTGGTCAGGTCGTCGGGCATGGATGGAAGTCTTCAGCTGTCAGTTTTCAGTTTTCAGTACGGGCTGCCAGTCTGGCAACAGACAACTGGAGACTGCCGACTGAAAACTCCTATGCGCAAGCAAACGCCGCACCGGGAACGGTCCCAGCACGGCGCTATTGTACTCTAGCCGAATTACCACGCGAAGTGGGCAAACGCCTTGTTGGCCTCGGCCATACGGTGGACGTTTTCGCGCTTGGTCATGGCTGCACCCTCGCGGTTGTAGGCGGCCAGCAACTCGGCGGCCAGCGATTCGTGCATCGGCCGGCCCTTCTTGTCGCGGCACACCTGCAGAATCCAGCGGATGGCCAGCGACTGCTGACGCTTCCTGCTCACCTGCATTGGCACCTGGTACGAAGCACCACCGACCCGCTTGGACCGAACCTCGATATTGGGCTTCACGTTGTCCAACGCCTGGTTGAACACCTCGATCGGCTCCACATCGGAGACCTTCTTGCTGATGACGTTCATCGCATTGTAGAACACGCGCTCGGCGGTGGTCTTCTTGCCGTCCCACATCAGGCAGTTGATGAACTTGCTCGCCACGCGGTTTCCGTACTTAGGATCCCCGACGAGTTGCTTTTCGCTGGCAGTAATGCGGCCCATGATCTTGGCTTCGTTGCTATCGGCTGACGTGTAGTTGATTGGCGAAAACGCCGTTAATTCTCACAAGGCGACAAAGTCGCCAACCAAACCGGTACTATCGCACCCAGGTAGTAACCGGCTTTCGTTGATCGCTAGACTTTGTCGAAAAGTTAACGATCTTTGATCCTAGTACAAAAAGGCGATGGCTTGGCATCGGCACATGGCCACCAGCCCTGATTGCTCGCCGGCGGGCTACGACGGCTTCTTGGCTCCGTAACGACTGCGCGACTGGCGGCGATCGTCGACCCCCAGGGTATCCAGCGCACCGCGGATTACCTGGTAGCGAACGCCCGGCAGGTCGCGAACACGGCCCCCGCGCACAAGCACGATGGAGTGCTCCTGCAGAGTGTGCCCTTCGCCCGGGATGTAAACGGTAACTTCCTTGCCGTTGGAAAGCCGCACACGAGTGATTTTCCGCAATGCAGAGTTCGGCTTCTTGGGCGTCATCGTCTTCACCTGAAGACAAACACCCCGCTTCTGCGGACACCGGTCCAACACCGGCGCTTTGCTGAACTTACGCGGCGTCTTGCGTCGCTTGCGGACCAACTGATTGATCGTAGGCATGGATTATCCCGTTTACTTATGAACCCAGTCTATTTACTTAGGGAAACTCTCAATTCTGCCAAGTTTCGTAGGTTTGTCAATGCCCCCGGCTCCGGCGGCCAAACAAAACCCACCCCCAGAGGGGGGAAACTCGGCATTGGAGTTATTTCGCGTATCTTACTGTTCCCCCGGGGGGGTAGCGTCACCCGATTCACCAAACAACTGGTCGAGTTGACTCCCGGAGATTGTCTCTTGCGGCTCGGCACCAGCCAGTGGTGACTGAATACCGCCTTCGTGACCGTCGCCCGACGTTTCCGCCACCGGGGCTTGGTCGCCCGTATCGAGCAACGGGAAGTGCCGGGCGAGAACGTCCTCTTTTTCCACGGCCACCTGCTCGAGTGCCTGCGGACGAATCCGAACCTCGGAATCCTGGTACTTCCGGAACCCGGTACCAGCCGGTACCAAGTGCCCGAGAATAACGTTTTCCTTTAGGCCCACCAGGTTGTCGACCTTGCCGGCCAACGCCGCTTCGGTGAGCACCTTGGTGGTTTCCTGGAAACTGGCCGACGACAGGAAGCTATAGCTCTGCACGGCTGCCTTCGTAATACCCAACAATTGGGTGCTGGCCGTAGCCGACCTGGGCTTGGTGCTCTTGGCCGGTTCGCCACCGAGGGCTTCAATCTGGGCGTTCACCTGATCGAGGGCATCTCGCGGCACAATGGCCCCCACCTCGAAGTCGCTATCGCCCTTCTCGCTAATCTTCACGCACGAGATCAGCTCTTCGTTGGCCTTGCGGAACTCGAACTTGTCCAGCACGCTGCCGGGCAGCAGGCCGGTGTCGCCAATCGACTCCACACGAACCTTGCGTAACATCTGGGCAACGATGATCTCGATGTGTTTATCGTTGATTTCCACCCGCTGACTACGGTAAACGTTCTGAATTTCGCGAACAAGGTACTGCTGGACCGCTTCTTCGCCGGAAACCCGCAGGATATCGTGGGGCACCAGCGGCCCGTCGACCAACGCCTCGCCGGCACGCACGAAGTTGCCCGCATGCACCCGGAGGTGCTTACCGTGGGAAACGAGGTGTTCGCGCTCAATTCCCGTCTCGCTGCGAACGATGATCGTCCGTTTGCCGCGGCGTTTCTCGCCGAGCAGTTCGACCGTACCGTCGATTTCGGCGATCACAGCCGGATCCTTGGGCTTGCGAGCCTCGAAGATTTCGGTCACTCGCGGCAGACCACCGGTGATGTCCTGCGTACCGGAAACTTCACGCGGTGTCTTGGCGAGTACCGTACCGGCCGAAACCTGCTTGCCTTCGGGTGCCTCGATGTGGGCCTTTTCCGGCAAGTAGTAGAAGTCGAGGATCTTGCCGTCGGCGTCTTCGACCACGACCTGCGGGTGCAAGTCGCCCTTGTGCTCCATAATCAAACGTCGCACGTGACCGCTGGGATCCTTTTCGATCCGCATCGTCTCGCCTTCGATCACATCCTCGTAGCGAACCTTTCCGCTCACTTCGGCGAGAATGGGGATACTGTGCGGGTCCCACTGGCAAAGCACGGCCCCGGCCTCGACCTCGTGGTCTTCTTCAACGGCAAGCTGAGCACCGGCCGGGATTTCATATTTTTCCAGCTCGCGACCCTTGGGGTCGAGAATCAGGATCTCGCCATTTCGGGTCAATACGACCTGTTGCCCCTCGTCGCTGCGAACGACCTTCAGGCGGGTGAACTGCACCTTACCGGCCTTCTTGGCGCGGATCTCGCTCTCTTCAACGGCACGGTGGGCCGTACCACCGATATGGAAGGTCCGCATCGTCAACTGGGTGCCCGGCTCTCCGATACTTTGGGCACCGACGATTCCCACGGCCAACCCTTCCTCGACCAGGTGGCCCGTCGACAGGTCCATCCCGTAGCACAGGGCACACACGCCCAGGGAAGCATCGCAGGTCATCGTACTTCGGACCTGAATCTTCTCCAGGCCCATTTCCTCGATCCGCCGCGCGACGTCGATAGTGATCAACTCGTTTTCACGAACGATAACTTCGTCGGTAATGGGGTTCACGATGTTGATACGGCTGACGCGTCCCTTGATCGAGTCCGCCAGACTCACTTCGACCTTCTCGCCACGGTAAATCACCCCCTTGGTAATACCTTGGGTGGTGCCGCAGTCGTGGCACGTTACCACGACGTTTTGGGCCACGTCGGCCAGCTTTCGGGTAAGGTAACCCGAGTCGGCCGTCTTCAAGGCCGTGTCAGCCAAACCCTTTCGGGCACCGTGCGTGGAACTGAAATACTCCAGCACGCTGAGGCCTTCACGGAAGTTGGCCTTAATCGGCGTTTCGATAATCTTGCCCGACGGCTTGGCCATCAAACCACGCATACCCGCCAACTGACGAATTTGTTCGACACCACCACGAGCACCGGAGTGGGCCATCAGGAAGATCGGGTTGACGTAGCCTTCATAGCGATCGTCGCTCTCCAACTCCTGCATCATCTCGGTGGTGATCTGCTCGCGGGCATGCGTCCACGAGTCGAGCACCTTACTGTAACGTTCGTTTTCCGTGATGATACCGCGTTGATAGAGTTTCAACGTTCGCAGCACGTCCTTCTCGGCGGCCGCGATGATCTTCACCTTGTTCGGCGGCGTAATCAAATCGTCGGTTCCAAACGAGAGACCGCTGAGCGTACTCTGCCGGAACCCGAGGCGATTCATGTCGTCCAACAACTCAATCGTCTTGCGACGTCCGAGCCGGGCATAACAGTCGGAAATCACCATCGAAAGGTCACTGGACCGCAAGGGCATGTTGTAGAACGGCATCCCCTTGGGCAGCATCTCGTTGAAAAGCACCCGACCGACCGTCGTTTCGATCATATTCTGCCCCGTCTTGGGCTCCCGATTGGACTTCACCAACCGGGCAGGATCGATCCGGAGCTTGATCTTGGTGTGGGTAACGACCACCCCTTCCGCATAGGCCAACATCACCTCGTCGACCGAGGCGAAGGCCATATCGTCGCCCTTGCAGTCGGGCAGATTCGTGGTGGCGTAATAGCACCCCATCACCACGTCCTGCGACGGGCTGATGATCGGCGCGCCGTTGGCCGGACTGAAAATGTTGTTGGTCGCCATCAACAGCGTATGCGCCTCGACCTGCGCTTCGATCGACAAAGGCAGGTGCACGGCCATCTGGTCGCCGTCGAAGTCGGCATTGAAGCCTTTACAGACCAGCGGGTGGAGCTTGATCGCGTTGCCTTCGACCAATGTCGGTTCAAAGGCCTGAATGCCCATGCGGTGCAGCGTAGGAGCACGGTTGAGCATCACTGGATGGTTCTGGATCACCTCTTCGAGGATATCCCAGACCTCCTCATCCTTCCGCTCGAGCATCTTCTTGGCACTTTTGATCGTGTCGGCGTGCCCCAGCTCTTTCAGCCGACGGATGATGAACGGCTGGTACAACTCCAAAGCGATCCGCTTGGGCAAACCGCACTGGTGCAGCCGCAACGCGGGGCCGACCACGATCACGCTTCGAGCCGAGTAGTCGACACGCTTGCCCAACAGGTTTTCGCGGAACCGCCCCTGCTTGCCCTTGATCATGTCGGTCAACGACTTCAGCGGGCGATTGCTGGAACCCAACACCGGGCGCTTGCAGCGGTTGTTATCGAACAGGGCATCGACCGACTGCTGCAACATCCGCTTCTCGTTGCGGATGATCACCTCGGGCGCGTTGAGGTCGACCAGCTTCTTCAGCCGGTTATTCCGGTTGATGATCCGGCGGTAGAGGTCGTTTAAGTCGCTGGTGGCGAAGTTACCCGAGTCGAGAAGCACGAGAGGACGCAAATCGGGTGGAATCACCGGGATCACGTCCAACACCATCCACTCGGGACGGTTGTCGCTGTCGCGAATGGCCTCGACGATCTTCAACCGGTTGATCAGGTCCTTCTTTTTCTGCTTCGAACCCGTTTCGGCAAGCTCCTGCCGTAGCTCAACAGAGAGCCTCACCAGGTCCAGGCCAGCGAGCATTTTGCGGACCGCCTCGGCGCCCATATCAGCCTCGAAGGTCGATTCGGGATACTGCGCACGGGCGGCGCGGTACTCTTCCTCGGTGAGCAATTGCTGAGGCTTCAACGGCGTGTCGCCGGGGTCGGTAACCACGTAGTCCTGGAAGTAGATCACCTTTTCCAGGCTCGTTGTTTTCATATTCAACAAGGCACCCAGCCGACTGGGCATGGCCTTGAAGAACCAGATGTGCACGACCGGCGCGGCCAGCTCGATGTGACCCATTCGCTTGCGACGCACCCGACTATGGGTGATCTTCACGCCGCAGCGATCGCAGATCATGCCCTTGTACTTCATCCCCCGGTACTTGCCGCAGGAACACTCCCAGTCCTTTTCCGGACCGAAGATGCGTTCGCAGAACAAGCCGTCTTTTTCCGGACGATACGTACGGTAGTTAATGGTTTCCGGCTTCTTGACTTCACCGAACGACCAACTCCGAATGTCGTGCGGCCGCGCCAGGCTGATCTTCACCGACGCGTAGTCGTTAATCCGGTCATAAGGGGTTTCAACGATACTCACTGCTGGCACTCCTTTGGAGATGGGCCGCGAGCCGATCGGGGATAGCTGGTCGGCCAATGCGAGTCAGTGGCTAATGTTCTAGTAACCGTAAAGCAACACAGGCAAGTTACCGAAGCGTGCCGCGCCACGCTCCTCCCGAAACACTTGAATTGACGGGACATTGCTGCTTTACGCCTCCGTGGGATAATCGGGGCACCTCGAACGGCGAACATCCCGAAGGCCATGTCCACCGCAACGAAGAATTCCCGGCGGTTACATCCGCGCTTTTTCCAATTGCATGTTCAGTCCCAGACCGCGAATTTCGTTGGTCAACACGTCGAAGCTCGCCGGTGTTCCGGCCTCCAACGTATTTTCGCCTTTGACCATCGACTCGTAGATCTTCGTGCGCCCTTCGACGTCGTCGCTCTTCACGGTAAGCAATTCCTGAAGAATGTAAGCTGAACCGTAAGCCTCCAACGCCCACACTTCCATTTCCCCAAATCGCTGACCGCCGAAGCGGGCTTTACCGCCCAAGGGCTGCTGGGTGATCAACGAGTAGGGACCCGTGCTCCGGGCGTGTACCTTGTCGTCGACAAGGTGGTGTAGCTTCAGCATGTAGATGTAGCCCACCGTCGACAACTGCTCGAACGGCTCGCCCGTGCGACCGTCGTAAAGTTGGGCCTTACCCGTGGCGGGCAAGCCGGCTTCCTCCAGACACTTGTAAATGTCCTCTTCATCCGCCCCGTCGAAAATCGGGGTGATGGCCTGGAATCCCAGCTTCCCTGCGGCCCAACCCAGGTGGGTCTCCAAAATCTGACCCACATTCATACGGCTGGGAACGCCCAGCGGATTGAGCATGATCTGCACCGGCGTGCCGTCGGCCAAGTAGGGCATGTCTTCCTTGGGCAAGATCTTGGAGATCACACCCTTGTTTCCGTGGCGCCCCGCCATCTTGTCGCCCACCGAAATCACCCGTTTGGCGGCGATATACACCTTGACCATTTGCAGCACGCCGCTGCGGAGTTCATCGCCACGCTTCATCGAGTTGAGACTGCGGTCCTTGGCGTCGATCGCCGCCTCGACGGCCGGCCAATAGATCGCGTAGATCTTTTCGACCTCAGCCTTCCGCTGGGGACTACGAATGTCGAGCGAAGCCAGCTTGAAGTTTTGCGCCTGTTCGGCCACAAAGCGGTGCTCTTGATCCTGCACCAACGGATTGCCGTCTTCGTCGGTGAGTGCCTTCTTGAGCACCTCCTCGATTTGGGTAACCAGCGTGCCAAATGCCGCCGCCACTTTGGCGTTGCCTTCGGCTTCCGTTTGCTTCAGGGATTCCTCGAACGCCTTGCGCTCCTCCTCCGAGAGGCTCATCCGGCGGGAGAACTTCTGGGTATGGATCACAATGCCTTCCACACCGGAAGGAACTTCGAGCGAATCGTTTTTAACGTCCTCGCCCGCTCGGCCGAAGATGGCGTGCAGCAGCTTCTCTTCCGGCGTCAACTCGGTCTTCGACTTCGGCGAAACCTTGCCGACGAGAATGTCGCCCGGGCAGACGTACGTTCCTATCCGCACGATCCCGCTCTCGTCGAGGTTGCGTAACTGCTTCTCGCTGACGTTGGGAATGTCGCGAGTGAACTCCTCGCGTCCGAGCTTGGTTTCGCGGATTTCGATGTCGAACTCCTCGATATGGATCGAGGTATACGTATCGCTCTCCACGAGTTCTTCGCTGATGATGATGGCGTCTTCGAAGTTGAAGCCGTCCCAGGCCATGAAGGCCACCAGCACGTTACGCCCCAGGGCCAGTTCGCCTCGGCAGGTGGCCGCCCCGTCGGCGATAACCTGTCCCTCTTCGATCGTGTCGCCGAGCGAGATGATCGGTTTCTGGTTTTGGCAGGTCCGCTCGTTTAGGCCAACGAATTTTCGCAAGGGATACACATCGCCGTCGATTTCGATCCGGTCGGCGTCGACATAGGTCACCGTACCCTTCCGCGCCGCCCGGACCAGCATGCTGGAGTTGCGGGCCGATTCCAGTTCCATGCCGGTTCCCACCAGCGGCGCTTCGGTGATCAACAAGGGCACCGCCTGACGCTGCATGTTGGAGCCCATCAAAGCACGGTTGGCGTCGTCGTGCTCCAAAAACGGAATCAACCCGGCCGATACACCCACCATCTGTGCCGGGGCCACGTCGATGTATTCCACCGTCTCGGCCGGAACCATGGCGAAGTCGCCGTGGTGCCGGGCAATGATGGTTTCGCCGACGATCTTGCCGCCCTCAATCGGGGCGTCGGCCGGAGCCAACAAGGCCTCGTGCTCCTGGTCCGCTCGGAGCCACTCGATTTCGTCGGTCAACTTTCCGTTTTTGACCTTCTGGTACGGTGTAACCAGGAAGCCGTATTCGTCAATCGTGGCGTAAATGGCCAAACTCGAAATCAGGCCGATGTTCGTACCTTCCGGCGTTTCGATCGGACAAATACGCCCGTAGTGCGAGATATGCACGTCGCGGACTTCGAAGCCCGCCCGCTTGCGGTTCAAACCGCCGGGACCCAAGGCCGAAAGACGCCGCTCGTGTGTCAGCATCGACAGTGGGTTCGTTTGGTCGACCACCTGAGAAAGCTCACCGCGGCCGAAGAAATATTCGATCGCCGCCGAGATGCTTTTCGGGTTGACGAGACTGCGGGGCGTCATGTCTTCGACATCCTTCAGACTCATCCGCTCCTGAACCGTGCGGCGAAGTTTGAGGAAGCCCTTGCGCAGTTCGTCGCAGGCCAACTCGTCGATGGTTCGCAGGCGCCGGTTGCCCAAATGGTCGATATCGTCGATCTCCGCTCCGCCCTCGCCGTTGCGCAGATTCAGCAGATATTTGATCGCAGCGATCAGGTCGTCCGGCCGCAGGGTCATCTCCTCTTCGGAGATGTTCAATCCCAGCTTACGGTTGATGCGGAAGCGCCCTACCCGGCCCAAACGATAGCGGTTCGTATCGTAGAACTTCTCGTGGAACAGCGCCCGGGCCTTCTCCAACTGCGGCGGGTTGCCTGGACGAAGCCGCTGATAGATCCGCAACAACGCCTCTTCGTGGCTGGCCGTGTTGTCTTCGCCCAGGGCATTCAACAGCAAGGGATTCTTCGGGTCGTCCATCACCTCGACCTCTTTCAGGCCCGAGGTGCAGATCGTCTCCGCCACGTTTTTGGTGATCTTCTGCCCACACTCAACGAGGATCTCACCGGCTCGCTCGCTGTCGCTCGGATAGACGATATCCCCGATCGCCAGCTTGCCTTCGATCTTCACGGCACTACGGCCGTCGACCACCTTGACCTTTTCCGTCTCGTAGAACACCCGAAGTAGGTCGGCATCATCGCAATACTGCGCGTCCATCGCCCGAAGCAACGTCATCACCGAGAACTTGCCGCTCTGGTCGATGCGTACGGTAAGGCATTCCTTGCGAGTAACGTTCAACTCGATCCAGCTACCGCGCTCCGGAATAATCCGGCAACTGTGCAGCTTGCGATCAGTACCCGTTTCGGTATCCAGCACGAAGTCGACACCGGGGCTACGGTGCAACTGGCTGACCACGACGCGTTCGGCTCCGTTGATGATGAACTCACCGCCGCCGATCATGATCGGAATATCGCCAAGGTAAACCTCCTCCTCGACCGGCTCTTCCTTGGTAAGGCGGAGGCGCACCTTGAACGGCCGACCGAAGGTCAGACGCAACTGGCGGCATTCGTCGGGCTCGTAACGCGGTTTTCCCAGCTCGTAACCCAGGTATTCCAGCCGCAACGTCTTATCGTACGACTCGATCGGAAAGATTTCGCGCAATACACTTTCAATGCCCTGGTCGTTCCGTTTGCCGGCGGGCGTTTCGTACTGCAGGAAAACCTGGTAGTTGCCAGTCTGGATTTCCGTGAGATTGGGGATCGGGTGCGGTGCCCGAAGGCTGCCAAATCGACGGACTTCATCCGGGAGTAGACGTCGTTGGGCGGGGATAGCCATAAGGGATCACCCTCCTGCGAGGTGTGTGAGGTTCAGGAGCAATACAAAGGGAGCCGAAGTAACGACGAGACGCCGAGCTAACGGCACCGCTAGGGCAAACGACGATCGCCCATCTAAGGGCAAAGGGGCAGGCCTGCGGGAAGGCATTGACGACATACCCCCAGCGCAGAGTCTCCCTCCGGCGGTGGCGCAGCACACACCGACCGCCGCGACTCCCAGGTCTTCCGGAAGCTTGGGGGAAGTAGGCAATCTCAACCCGTTTCTGCCCGCGCACGTCCTTCGGTTCCCTCGGCGAGGGTAACGCTCGCGAAGAAATGCAGTCTGTTCCTGTCGATACCTGCGTAGCCAACAGGACTGGGTAGCCGATCGCGACCACCGGTGGTGATCTCGCCGGGTAACCCAAGTCCTGTTTTCAACGCAGTCATCAACAAATTTAGTGCTCGTCGGGACCTGCCGTACGATCAACCAGCTGGCTTCACCGAGGCGGTCGCCCCAGCTTCTTCGAGCTTGGTCTTCAAGGCCTCGGCATCTTCCTTCGACAGGGCCTCTTTGATCTTCGAAGGCACGCCCTCGACCAGATCCTTGGCCTCTTTCAGGCCCAAACCTGTCGCGGCACGCACTTCCTTGATCACGCCGATCTTCTTTTCGCCAAAACTTTCCAAGACGACGTCGAACTCGGTCGGCTCGGCTGCCGCTTCGCCGCCTCCACCCTCACCACCGGGCATGGGAGCCATCATGACCGCGCCACCGGCGGCGGCCTCGATGCCATGCTCGTCTTCCAGGTAGTCGCTGAGTTCTTTGGCCTCTTTCAGCGTCAGGCCGGCGATCTTGTCGCCAAGCTCCTTCGTCGTCGCGGAGAATTCGCGTTCAACAGTGTCGGTCGACATCGGTTAAATGTCCTTTCTAGTGTCACTGGGCGTGCCGGCTCACGTCAAGCTCGATTTGCCGTTACACGCAAAGGAAGTTGGATCGTTGGTTCGTAACGTCCACCCCTTGCGGGGTAGGACCACGGCGATACTCCCAAAGAATAACGCCGGAATGTAGGCATAGCGACGATCACTCGGCCTCGGCCGTGTCTCCGTCTTCGTCTCCTTCGGCCTTTTTGGCAATCTGGCTGGCCAAGGCGCTGCCCGGACCAAGCAACTGGGCCGACAACTTGGCCCCGGGACCCAAAATCTGCCCCAACAGCATGCTGAGCTGTTCGGCACGGCTGGGCCACTTGCTCACCTCGACAAGTTGCTCGGAGTCGAAACTCTCGCCATCCATTACCCCGCCGCGAGGCTCAAATGCCTTGTAGGCATCGTCCTTGGCAATCCGGGTAATCTCTTTGCAGAGGCTGACGATATCTTCGCAACCCCAACAGACGGCCGACGAGCCACCGAGGCCCTCGAACATCGACCCCAATGGGGTCCCCTCTGTCGCGCGGGCGGCCAAACTATTCTTGACCACCATCAACCGGATGCCCTTGTCGTCTAAGACCGAACGCAAACGGTTGTTGGCGTTGGCATCCATGCCGATCACATTGACCAACACGGCGTCGTGAACGTCCTGAAGCCGCTCGCGAAGGTGTTCGGTAATCAGGTTCTTGACGTATTTGCTCATCTGTTCGTCAGACCCTTCCAAAGCAACGCCCCTAGCGGAACAACGCCCTTACCTCCCACCACGCGGGCAACGGTGTGGGCATGCCGCTAGACGAGTTATGTTTCTGGCTGGTGTATTTCGGAAAAACTGCCCGATGCGAGGAAACTCTTCAGCCGCTTGGCCGTCGTTGCCAACGGCGGTCGCCTGGTATTAAATTCCCCGAATCGTGCCAATCGTATTTTGGTTACTTATCTCGCGGAAGCTGGTCTTCGGAAACCGGGGGGTGGTTGTCACTAGTTCTCGCCCCGTACGCCAATCTCCTCAGCCCACGAGCCGCGCCTTACTAGAGTGGTTGAACACGAACGCCGGGGCTCATCGTCGCACTGATGGCAATCCCCTTCACATACTGCCCTTTTACAGCGGCCGGTTTCAGCCCGACCACGAAGTTAATGAAGGTGCGGATGTTTTCGGTGAGTTTCGCTTCGTCGAAGCTGAGCTTCCCGACCACGGCATGCACGTTACCGCCGGCGTCGTTACGGAACTCGACCTTACCGGCCTTGTACTCATGGATCACTTTGCCGACATCCGGCGTAACAGTCCCCGCCCGCGGCGAAGGCATCAGGCCGCGAGGACCGAGAATACGTCCCAGCGGTCCGACCAAGCCCATCATATCCGGGGCTGCGATACAGACGTCGAAGTCGGTCCATCCGTCTTTGATCTTGGCGGCCATTTCTTCGCCACCCACCTCATCGGCACCGGCCTCACGCGCTTCGTCGGCCTTGTCGCCCTTGGCAAAGACCACCACGCGGAGTGTTCGACCGATACCATGCGGCAGCACGATCGAGCTACGCACGATCTGATCGGCCTGCTTCGGATCGACTCCCAATCGCATGGCGACTTCGACCGATTGGTCGAATTTGGTGTTGTTGAAGGTTTTCAGCAGTGTTACCGCTTCTTCCAGCGGCAACATCTCCTTGCCTGGCGCCTTCTTCGCCAATTCACTCAAACGCTTCGATTGTTTCGCCATAGTGGCATCTGCTTTCTAGTCTGCCGCAGCGACCGGCTCGAGGGCCGGCTCTACGCGAAAGTAACTTTCGCGCCCGCGGTCGGTGGCGACTTTCGGGCAACTAGTCCGCCGTCAACTTTCAATTGATGGCCGACTTTCGATTAACGGGCAACTTACGATTGACGGGTGTCATGGGCAGTTCGCCCGCCCTTGCTGCGACAGCGGCGAACAAACCGCCACTGGCACCCAACCCGTCAACGAAAGTAACGGAGCACTACTCCTCTGCAACCTCCAACCCCATACTTCGCGCGGTACCTTCAATCAGGTGCCGGGCATGCTCCAGATTGCGGGCATTGAGGTCTTCCATCTTAAGCTTCACGATTTCGTCGATCTGGGCGATCGTCACCGTGCCAACCTTGTCGCGATTCGGCACTCCCGAACCCTTTGCGATTCCAGCAGCCTTCTTCAGCAAGGCGGCCGCAGGAGGGCTCTTCGTTACGAACTCGAAACTTCGGTCGTTATAAACGCGCACCACTACCGGAATGGGCATCCCACCGGCGTCCTTCGTGCGATCGTTGAATTGCTGCACAAACTGCCCCAGGTTAATTCCATAACGCCCCAACGCGGTACCAACCGGTGGAGCCGGAGTCGCCTGACCCCCGGGAACCTGAAACTTCACTTCGCCTTGCAGTTGTTTTGCCATCAGTCGTCTGTGTGGTTGATTATCGGGCCAGAGGCCGTGTGTCTCGGATCTGGCGGCGGCGCGGGAGACTCCCCCACACTACACCGCTTCTACTTGCCAGTATTCCAGGGTGACGGGCGTGCTGCGGCCGAAGATGTTGATCATCACCGTGACCTGACCGTTGGTCTCGTCGATACTCTCCACCTCGCCCTCGAAATTCTCGAACGTCCCCTCGTTGATCTTCACCTGATCCCCAGGCTGGAACCCAATCTTCAGCTTTGGCTGTTCCTCGGTCTTCTCTTCCTGGGTGGTCTTAATCCGGGCGACCTCGTGCGGCAACATCGGCGTCGGCGTCCCCGCCGCCCCAGTGAAGTCGCCGATCCCCGGGGTCTCGCGAACCAAGAACCAAGTATCGTCGTTGATTTCCATGTTGACGACAATGTAGCCCGGGTAAAGCTTGCGCTTCATCACCCGCTTCTTGCCGCCCTTGAATTCCGTAACCTTTTCGATCGGCACGATGATGTCGCCGAAAAAATGTTCCAAACCGGCAATTTTCACGCGCCGCAACAAGCCTTCGCGGATCGAATCCTCACGGTTGCTCTGCACCTTGAGGATGTACCAATCCATATTGACCGCCGGTGCCTCCTCCTCGGAAGCCTTCTCCTCGGCCGAAGCCTCCGCTTCCGCCGCCGCATCGCCCTCTGCCGCGGGCGACTGCTCGGCAACATCCGTCGGCGTCGATTCCTCGGCTGGCACTTCGCTCGCCGGAGTCGTTTCGGCCACCGGTTCCGCCGAATCCTCCGACGCAGTCGCTGCGTCCGGGGACATCTCTGCCTGCGGAGCCAGCGCCTCGGCGTCCTGCTCGTTCGGCCGCTGCGGCTGATCGACCGGATTGTTTGCTGCGTCTGTCACGAGGACTTTCCCTAGTGGATGTTCGACAGGCCACGAAGTACGTTTCGGAACTAACCTAGGATCGCCCGACGAACAGCTTGCCAAATGGCCGGGCCATGCTTCACGACGACCCCTGGCTTTCGCCTCACAAAACGGCAAGTTGTCTTCGTTTTGACCTTAAAAAGCTTCTCCAACTCTGCCAGACGACTTCACCCCAGAGCAACCTCACCACGAGAACCCTGGGCACCCATCGCCCACCAACGCGTATCTGTCTGCTTAAAAGATCCGGAGAACCTTCGTGAACAAGATCCGCCACCCGAAATCGAAAGTCGCCAGGACAATCGCCAGGAAGAAGATGGTAAACAGCACCACCATCGACGCCCGAAACAACTCGGTTCGCGTGGGCCAGGAGACCTTGTTCATTTCCGCTTCAACGGCAATCAGGAAATCGGCAAAGGCAGGCAAATTGACAACCCGATAAGCCACCCAAAACAGCGCCAGCAGCAACAGCCCCGGCATCCAATACTGGATACCAGGCATCGTGTTGACCACCCGCCAGGTGTTCATCACGATATGCAGCCGCCACATACCCAACGTAACAACCACCGCCAACGCGGCGAAAGTAACCTGTCGGGTAACGCGCCCTTGACTGCGCTTATAGATCCCAACCTGAACGAGCTCTTGAAAAAAGGCGCCCACCGCTGCGACCATCTCCCGTGGCATCCGCACCGCCCACCGAGGCCGTGCCAAGCCATCCGTCAATATTGTTTTATGGCAGGGGCGGGGGGACTTGAACTCCCAACCCCCGGTTTTGGAGACCGGTGCTCTACCAATTGAGCTACACCCCTGCATCGTTAACTTACGCTGATCCTACTTAATGATCTTGGTGACCACGCCGGAACCAACCGTGCGACCACCTTCGCGAATCGCGAAACGGACATTCTCGTCCATCGCGATCGGCACGATCAATTGAATCTGCAGCTTGACGTTGTCGCCAGGCATGCACATCTCGGCATCACCCAAAAGATTGGCTGACCCGGTGACATCGGTCGTCCGGAAGTAGAACTGCGGACGGTAGCCGCTGAAGAACGGCGTATGCCGGCCACCTTCGTCCTTCGACAGGACGTACACCTCAGCCTCAAACTCGGTGTGCGGGGTAATCGACCCGGGCTTAGCGAGCACCTGGCCACGCTGAATCTCGTCGCGCTTTACGCCACGCAGCAGGCAGCCTACGTTGTCGCCAGCTTGTCCCATGTCGAGCATCTTGTTGAACATTTCAACGCCCGTGCATGTGGTCTTCCGCGGCGCCTCGGCCATACCGACGATTTCGACTTCGTCGCCGACCTTGACCACACCGCGTTCGATACGCCCAGTGGCTACCGTACCACGACCTTCGATCGAGAACACGTCTTCGATCGCCATCAGGAACGGCTTGTCGACTTCGCGAGGCGGCTCGGGGATGTACGCGTCGATGGCATCCATCAGGTCGCTGATGCACTTACTCGCTTCCGGATCAGCCGGGTTGTTGTAAGCAGCCAGCGAGTTGCCCCGAACGATGGGAACATCGTCGCCAGGGAAACCGTAGTCGCTGAGCAACTCACGCAACTCCAACTCAACCAGCTCGAGCAGTTCCTCATCGTCGACCAGGTCGCACTTATTAAGGAACACCACCAAAGCGGGCACGTTCACCTGGCGAGCCAAGAGCACGTGCTCACGGGTCTGGGGCATCGGGCCATCGGCCGCCGACACCACCAGAATAGCGCCGTCCATCTGGGCGGCCCCGGTGATCATGTTCTTAATGAAGTCGGCGTGGCCCGGGCAGTCGATGTGGGCGTAGTGCCGATTGTCAGTCTCATACTCCACGTGAGCAACGGCGATGGTCACCGTCTTCGTGGCGTCGCGCACCGTACCGCCCTTGGCGATTTCGGCGTATCCCTTCGGCTTTGCAAGCCCCTTGGCCCCCTGAACCGCTAGAATTGCGCCGGTGCAGGTGGTCTTGCCATGGTCAATGTGGCCAATCGTACCCACATTGACGTGAGGTTTCGTACGTTCAAATACTTCCTTGGCCATTCTTTCTCCCTGGTCTTAAATCAAGCGGGTAGTTCGGATGAACCTGGACGGACCACTTTTTTCTGACAACATCAATTATCTGGACCGGCCAACACAAGAGCTGCTGATGGGACTCGGACCCATGACCTCGTCCTTACCAAGGACGCGCTCTACCAACTGAGCTACAGCAGCCAACACTCGCCTCTGCCTTGGCTCCCGGGCCGAGTACGCCAACAACAAATCGCACTCGCGCGGTCGGTGAATGCCTCAGCCTCTCCACTCTTCCCCACAACCCAACTCCGCCACCGAGGCAACAACCAACCGCCTCGCCGGCAACAACCGCTCCCGGCAGCCTCCCACCGAGCGTTTCCACACATTCACCCGACAAAGCGGGTGAAGGGAGTCGAACCCTCGTCAGTAGCTTGGAAGGCTACAGCTCTACCGTTGAGCTACACCCGCGCTCCTCTTGTGAACAACAACCGTCTACCATCGGGCTGACAAGTTACCTTGCGGCGGCCGTGAACTTCAACGACGAGGGAAATGGGGGGTGCAGGATTCGAACCTGCGAAGGCATTGCCATCAGATTTACAGTCTGACCCCTTTGACCGCTCGGGAAACCCCCCTCGCTATACATCCTCGCCTGAAGCTGGTCACCCGTGACCCTCGCCGGCCTCTTGCCTCCGCGACAGACACCCAAGCCATCCATCGCACGAAAAAACCAGGGGAGTCTCTTACGAGCTAGCGGAGGGACTTGAACCCACAACCTGCTGATTACAAATCAGCTGCTCTGCCGATTGAGCTACGCTAGCCGGTCGTGCCCACTACGCGAACCTCTTAATATATCCAACCTCCCAGACCACGCAAGGGGGATAGGGCGGAAATGATAACGACCCCCCGCCGATTCTGCAAATCGGCGGGCATGCCACCAACGGGCGACCGCTAGCTTCCTACCTTGATGAACGAATACCTCCAGCGCCCCCAGGGAGCGACAGAGCTGCCACGGCAGCTCCCAAATCATCCGGACCTCACCTCCCGCACGCGACAAAGCAAGGACACAAACGCCTCGCCACCGCCACAACACAGGAGCAGCCACAAAGTTCCCATCGCGGAGCGCAAACCCCTCGCTGGGACCACCTGGATGAAGTTAGAAACCGTCGGGTCGGCTCGGGCCAGCCCGACGGTCTCCATTCGGTTTCGTCCTTTTACACCGGCTTTATCCAGGAAAGTCGATCTTTTCCTCTTCGACCGCCTTCCGGAGCTTGCTTAGGGCACGCGCCTCGATCTGGCGAATCCGCTCTTTCGTCACCCCAAGCTCGGCACCTACCTGCTTGAGTGTGAGCGGTTCCTGCCCGCGTCGCAAGCCGAAACGCCTAATAATAATCTTCTGTTCGCGTTCGTCAAGCCGGTCGAGAATTTTTTCAACCTGCGCCTCCCGCTGGATCTGCGCCGACTCCTGCTCGAACTGGTCGGTCCGATCGTCCTGAGTCGTCGTGAACATCTCCGCATGCGAAGTGCGGAAACGGTCGCGCTGGCGGTGCTCGTCGGGAATTGTGCGGGCGAAATTCTTCATTATCGCCCAACTGGCATAGGTACTGAACTTATTTCCGCGAGCAAAATCGAACTTCTCCACCGCCCGCATCAGCGACATATTACCGTCGCTGACCAACTCGAAAAAGTTCTCCGTGGGCCCCACGTGGCGCTTGGCGATCGACACCACCAGCCGCAGATTGGCCCGGATGATTTGATTTTTCATCGCCACGGCGTCGTCATACAGCCGTTCGATCTGGTCCATCAACCCACTCTTGGGCTTCGCCGGATCCAACTGTTCGCGGAGCCTGGCGGCCTTGAACTTCAGGTAATTCATCCGCCGAAACAGGTGCGCCTCCTGCTCGCGATTCAACAACGGCACCTCGTAGAGGCTGGCCAGATACGGCGGCAAACCACTGGGTAAACGCGGTTTTTTCGGCGCCGGGTCTCCCGGCGGCATCGGCCCCAGCACGGCCCGCTCGGTCTTCTGCGACCGAATCCGCGGAAACTGCTCATTGGGAATGAAGTCCAGCGGCAGCTCCATAATCCGCTGCGCCCGCATCTCCGCAATAATGCGATAGATACTGGTGCGGGTCCGGCAGAACCGACGCGCAAGCACCTCGACCGATTCCCCACGGTGATATTGCTGGTAAACCTTGCGTTTGGTTTCCTGCCGCAAGGGACCGTGGTTGTCGGGGAAGATCGCCTGCTCCGGGTGATCCTGGTCGTGCTGCTTCAGCGTGTAGCGGATTGTCTCCGCACTGCGGCCCGTCCTGCGGGCAAGACGCTTAGTCACGTCGGCAGGACACCCCCCCGCCCGGGCGAGTCGCCGTGCGCGATCGATAATGGCCGATCGCTCCTCGTCAGTCAGTTGACTGAACTGAGTGCCACGCCGAATGCGTTCGGGATTCTTCTCGATGAAGCGATCGACGCTACTCTGCAGAAACCCTACCCGCTTTCGACCATCGAGAACGAAACGCCGGCTAACCAACCCCTGACGCCGCCAGCGGGAAATGGTCTTCGTGGAAACCCGAAACCGCTTGGCCAACTCCTCGACCGTCATCACGCGTTCCCCGGCCGAACCAGCCGGAACATCGGCGGCATCAGAAACGTCCTCGACAAACAACCGCAGATCGTGCTGCGCTTCGTTACCATCCATCTTGAGGTCGGGATAGGCCTCCGGACGGTAGTTCGTCACGCGGAAACAAAGGTACTCATAGGTGTATGTCCGCTTCGGATCGAGCTCGCCAATCAACTTCTCAGCCTGATTGACCTGTTCGATCTTCTTCTCCCGAGGAGCGAAGCGAACCTGCTGGTCGCGTAATTGACGAATCGCGGGATTCATGTAATCAGTGTGCATCGGAGATCCTATCCTCATCGCAAGTTCGGACTCTGTCCGCCGCCGAATCGTTCAACGACAAAAACCTGCGACCAAGGGTCCTGGCGGCCTTCGGTGACCGGCCACGGTAACCTCACTGCCCTACGGCCTGGCGTCCAGTATAGCGAATGCCGCGAGTTTTGACAGCCCCGGGTTGCATAAATTACGGCACAAACCACGTGTCTCCCACATCTTCCACCCTAAAGTGCCGTATGAATACCGTCCAATCTTGCGGTCTATTTACCTGGGACGCCGGAGCCAAAACCTTTCTGTTTACGCAGTTCGCACAGCGAGGGTTGCCAAAAAAATCCTTCAGCAGGTGATGCCAGACCTTTTCGTGTCGACATCCACCACCGACGAGACCACTCCTTTCGAGGGGAACATCTTCGGCACACTATTGGACGCCGCGACACCCAGCAAGGTTACAGACTTTGCGCCGACAACCCACGCCCCACCACCCATCTCGCGCGATTTTCCTAGACTGCAACCTGCGGCGAACGCGCACGACCGACGACCGTTTCGAATGAATTTTCCGGTCGCAATGCGTCGATTGAACGATTACGCAGGCCTGGACGCCCAGTTTTGGTCCTGCGAGGGTTGGCCGATCCATTGACGTTGCGGACACCAACAAACTTACTCGCATGCGTGAGCCCGTTGCCATGAAGCCGATCATACGCCCCAGCATTCTTCCCGTTCTGCTCCTGTGGAGCGTTGCCGCCATTCCGGCCAGAACGCTCGGCGCGGAAACGTATGATCTGCACAGTGGGCGTCGGCCGGGCCAAACCGATTGCGTGACAGGCCTGCTGGAAGTTGGCGGCGACCGCAAAGGTGTTGTCGACGGCAAGATCGAACGCACCAAAATGAGTGTCGTCTGCAAGTTGCGATACGACGAACGCACTCTGGCGGTCCCCGACGCCAAAAGCCAACTATGGCGTTCGATCCGAGACTACACGTTGGTCGACGCCGTGATCAAGGTCGGCGACGACGGCCTCAAGCCGAAACTCCGCCCGGAACGCATGCTCGTCGGCGCCGAGGTGCAGTTGCCAAAAACCAAGCTGTTTTCTCCCAAGGGCACATTGACACGCGACGAGCTAGAACTGATCGACGTCTTGGGTAACAGCCTGGTGCTCGATGCCCTGTTGCCGACAAAGCCGGTAGCGGTCGGGCAGAGTTGGCCTGTCGACGAAAAGGTAATGATTGCCCTGCTGGGCATCGATGCCGCAGCCAGTGTCGACGTCGACTGCACCCTGACGAAGGCCACCGACCCCACGACCACCGACGCCACAACCACCGACCCCATGGCAATCGTCGAGCTGCAAGGCAAAGTCGACGGTGCCCGAAACGGCGTCAGCACAACCCTTCAGATTAAAGGTCGCTACCGCTTCGATCGTAAGCGACGACGGATCGATTGGTTTGGAATCCTAGTCAACGAACAACGCGACATCGGGCACGTTGGGTTTGGCTTAGACGTGGTGGCACGCCTTCAGATGACGATCACGGATGCCACAGAAGACACCCGACTCACCGACAAGGCCCTCGCCAACATGCCGGTTGAACCCACGCCGGAATTGCTGCAATTGTCCTATGAAGCGAACGACGGCGATTGGCAATTTCGACACGACCGCCGTTGGTATGTCACCCGCGACCGCGACGGCTTGGCCGTTCTCCAACTGATCGACCGTGGCGAGCCGCTTGCCTACTGCAATGTCTCCACCCTCCGGAAACTCGAACCGGGCCAGCGCATTGCGTTGTCGCAGTTTCAGGCCGACATTCAGCGTGGCCTGGGAAAAAATTTCGGCGAGTTCGTTCGCGTCAGCGAGTTCGGCAATGAAGCCGACTACCAGGTCTACCGCGTAATCGTCCACGGCGAAGTGGAAAACACGATCGCAGAAAAGACCGTAAAGGCCCCGATGCAATGGAACTACTATTTGCTCACCGACCGCCACGGCCACCGCGCCGTGTTTGCCTTCACCATTGAGAAGGATTTTGTCGAGCGTTTCGCCGACGCCGACACTAAACTAATCAATTCGCTGCGATTCCTCGACACGCCGCCATTGGCATCGCGCGACAAACCGGCGTCATAACCAGGGAAGCGGATTTTTGATTGGGGATGTCGCCGCTCGCGGCTTCGCCACTTTCCGCCCTCCGCTTTTTCATCTTCATCCCGCGCATAAAAAAACCGCCGGCACCTGCGAACAGGGCCGACGGCCTTGGAATCAAACCTCTCGCCAATTGCGACCGGATGCGTCGCTGCGAGACTAGCAAGGATCGGGCGTGCTTACGCACAAGCCGAAAGTGATCCGAGCTAACGCTATAGGGTTGGCACCTCCGCCGGAATATAGGGCGAGAGGCTCGGTTCCAATGTTCCCTTCTGGTCTAGTTTATCGGCAACTCAGCCAACGTCGATACACGAAATCCACCGGATTTACTGAGGCTTACATTTCCGCGGAACGGCTGGCCGCAAGCGAGGCCCTTGAAGCCAGGCTCCCACTTGTCACGTGCCGTTCACTCACCGATGCCCCCGTTCATTCGATCGACAAAAGCATTCTATGGGCAAGAGTCAATAGGGCCGGGCACAACTGAGCACCTGTTCACGCACCTCGACTCTCTACCTACATTTTACTCTACAGAATGAGAGTTGGCACGTAAGTTACGCACAATTAGTCGCTAGGCCAGACAAGCAGCGATTTCCCCCCCGTTTTTCCAGGAATCGCCCGAAAAAACGGGGTTCCCAGTAGCAGGCCGGCCCCCACGACGGCCGTAAGGTTTCCGGTCCGTGGTTTACCACTGAACACGGCCCTATCGCGCTTGCGACAGACACGCCGTTGCGTTAGGCTGACCACGTCGTTGGGCACACTGCTCTAGTGATAAGTCCCTAGTTGAGTGCTCGACACGTTGGCGGCGGTCGCCGAGTCGATCGCCTTGGCCGTGCCGAGCGAACGTGGTCTGCGGGCGTTGCCTGCCGTGTGTGAGGGTCGCAGCTATGCTGCAAGGCGTGATTAAGAAGTTGGTCACCGATCGAGGGTTTGGATTCATTGCCGCGGAACGCGGTGATATCTTCTTCCATCATTCATCGGTAGAAGCACAAGGGTTCGACAACCTCCAAGAGGGTCAGCCCGTCGGCTACGAGTTGGAAGACGACGATGATGGTGGGCGTCGCCGGGGCAAAGGCCCTCGGGCAAGTCTGGTTCGCCCAGACTGACGCCTGCGTCGGTAATTCACGCGTCTTCTTCTATGCCGCGTCAAGGAGTTCGCCGCTGAGGGTGTGCGCCGGTAGGGTCGGCGTCAGACAAACCTCAGCAAGGCGTATTTCTTCTTGCCCGAGCGCAGCACCATGATCGTCTCGCTGGCCAAGTTGGCCACCGAGAGGATCTGGTCGACGCCCTCTGCGCGGCGGTTGTTGATGTACGCGCCACCCTGGGTAACGGTGCGTCGAGCTTCGCTGTTCGACTTGGCTAACCCGGCCGCTACGAACGCCTCGATGATCGGCACGCCTTCGCTCGCTAAGCGCGCTCGCGGCAACTCCTTGCTCGGCACATCGGCAAAGATGCCGATCAACTGGGCGTCGTTAAGTTCGCTGATCTCGGCACCGAAGAAGATCTCCGTCGCACGCTGCGCAATCGAAAGACCATCATCGTCGTGAACCAAACGAGTCAGCTCGGTAGCCAAACGGCGTTGAGCCACGCGGCGACCGCGGTCCTCTTGGTGCTCGACCAATACGGCTTCGATCTCGTCCGCGCCTAAGTCAGTGAAGAATCGCAGGCAGGTGCCGACGTCGGCGTCGTCCAGGTTGATCCAATACTGGTAGAACTGGTAGGGGGTCGTCTTTTCCGGGTCGAGCCACAGTGCGCCCGACTCGGTCTTGCCCATCTTCGTGCCGTCGCTCTTCGTCAGCAATGGGCAGGTCATGCCGTAGAGTTGAGCGCCTCGCATGCGTCGGCCCAGGTCGATCCCGGCCGTGATATTGCCCCACTGGTCGCTGCCGCCCACCTGAAGCTCGCAGCCGTGCGCGTCGTGCAGGTGAACGAAGTCGTAGGCCTGCAAGAGCATGTAGCTAAACTCGGTGTAGCTTAGGCCGGCGTCGCTCCGCGTGAGCCGACTTTTAACCGAGTCTTTCGTCAGCATCACGTTCACGGGAAAGTGTTTGCCGATATCGCGGAGGAATTCGAGGTAGCCGAACTTGCCCATCCAGTCGTAGTTGTTGACCAACAGGGCCGCGTTCGAGCCGGCGTCGAAGTCGAGGAAACGGCGCAGTTGGACCTCCATGGCGTCGACATTGGCGCGCAACACGTCGACCGAGAGCAGGTTGCGTTCCTCGCTCTTGCCGCTGGGGTCGCCGATCATCCCGGTAGCCCCGCCGACCAGCGCGATCGGCCGGTGGCCTGCCTGCTGAAAGCGGCGCAGAATCATCAACGCCATCAAGTGGCCCACATGTAGGCTATCGGCCGTGGGATCGAACCCAGCGTACAGCGTCCGTGGCTTCGCATCGAGCCAGCCGGGCAGGTTCTCGTCGTCGGTGGTTTGGTTGATCAGTTGACGCCAGCGGAGTTCGGAGAAGATAGACATGGGAGTTGTTGGTTGTTAGTGGTCGGAAGTCAGCGGATAACGCGAGGTTTTCGCGAGTCCCGAAGGGACGATCGGCAATAGCCAGGGGCGCAAGCCCCTGGGAAAAGCCCCGAAAACCTTTTATCTTTGAGCCCCAGCGGGGCGACTGGCAAGGCATGCCACCCACCCTGCTGGGGCTTCGTCTCGGAAACACAACACGAACCAGGGGCTTACGCCCCCGGCTATTAACGAACGCCCCGTTGGGGCTAGGCGCGTTGCCAAGGCAATGCGCCTCCTCTTCCCACCCCCTCTCCTCACCTCCACATATCGTCGCCCGCAAACGGATGCAGCGGCCCTTGCAGCTTGGGCTTAGGCAGCGCTTTCATCGCTTGCTCGGCCAGGCGGAGGTCTTCCTTCGTGGTGATCTTCAGGTTCATCGGCGAGCCGGGCACGACTGCGACTGGATGGCCAATGCGTTCGATCAGTTGGGCGTCGTCGGTCGCCTGAAAACCGTCGCGTTTGGCGTAGGCCTCCATCAACAGCGTGCGGCGGAAGACTTGCGGCGTTTGGGCTTCCCACAACCCGGCACGTGAAACGGTTTCTTCAATCTTGTGGTCGGCCCCTACCCGTTTCAACGTGCCAGAAACGGGCGTAGCCAAAATGGCCGCGTCCGACTTCATGGCCACATCGAAAACCTTGTCGACCCAGGCCTCGGCCAGGCAAGGACGAGCAGCGTCGTGGATGCAAACAAACTCGGCCTCGGGCTTTACGTGTGCGAGCGCCGCTTCAACCGAATCCGAACGTTCGGCCCCGCCGTGGACCACGTCGATCCCCAGGATGGCAATGTTCGAACCGAATTTGAAATAAAACTGCTCGCGATCCTCCGGCGAAATGACCACCAGCAGTTGCACTACGTCGTCGCGGTTGAGAAAACGTTCGGCCGAATGCAACCAAACGGCCCGATTCGCCAACGGCGCAAAGACCTTCTTATAGTGATTATCTTTGAACCGGCTGCTACGCCCGGCAGCAGGCAAGATCACGGCAAACTTGGCCACGATAAGCTCCCCCCCAGTTTCGACACGCTATCCTGACGTCTGGGTGCCATTGGCTGCTTTGCCAGCCAGTGCCGAACACGAACAGACAAGCTGCCCCTGCCACCCCGGAAACCGCCTATTGTGAGGTTTCAACGTGAGGCGTCAAGGTCGCGGGCACCTCACCATCGGCTGGCCTCCACGCCGCAGATACGTTTGCTGGCTCCTAGTTCCCACGCAAGGCGGGACGCTCTGCGTCCGTGGAATGCGAGCAGACACCCTCTCGGCACGTCGCGACGCAAAGCGTCGGGCCCGTGCGTTCCCACGCGAAGCATGGGAACGAGGAAAACGAGAAATAAAAAAGCCCAGGGTGCGCCGCCTTGCGACCACCCTGGGCTGTGTTTATCCAACCACGGATGACACGGACAACAATCAGCCCGTGTCGGCACTGGCTGGCAAGCAGCCAGTGGCACCCAATCCGCGCCATGCTGAAGCATAGCCTACTTATTCGGGAACCTGGGCCAGTTCACCACCGTCGATCGTGGCTAGGCCATGGTAAATGTCGATGGCGATCGTCTCGCTGATGAAGCGAACGCTGCCGTCGCCCATGGTGAAGTTTCCCCCGCCCGTGTGACGACTCATGAAACCCATCGACTGCGTCCAGTCGGTAGCCGTAGGATTCTGCTGTCCGTCGGGCGTGTAGTTCATCGGTAGGCCACAGGTGCCAATCGAGCCTTGGAACCAAAACCAGGCCGAAAAGGCACAATACTCGGGGATCGACTCGCCGATGACCAACGTGTTACTTGCACCGTCGCGGAAGTCGCGCATGCGGGTGACAATCGCCTTGCCCTTGGTGATCTTGCTACCAGTAGTGGTAGTTTTGGTAACCTGCGGCCCCATTCCGCGGCAGATCGCTCCGTCGCCGTAATCGAGGCCGTCGTACGAGCTGGCATTGCGCCCGCCATACGGCCCCCCGTCAGCAGGCAACACATCCTGCTTTCGATAATGTGCGACGCCCGTCGTTCCCTGCCAATTCGCCCCGGCTACCGACTTGTAATTGGTAATGCCCACGTCAACGCCGTCGGCCAACAGCTGATTGTCCAACAACCCGCTGTTATGCGTGTCGGACGGGCAATTGAACGCACTGACCGGAAAGACGGCCGGATGCTCGGTCGTCGTATTCGTCGGTGCAGGCCAGCCATGGCCGTACTTCCAATTCGTCCCAAAGTAATCCTCCGCGTTTTTGTACACCGTATCCAGTTCGACATAGGGCAGGATCATCGTCAACCAACTGTGCCCATAGATATCACCCGACGGGGCCGCAGGAGCGTCACCTATGTCGCCCTCCCCCCAGTTAATCGGTAGGGTCCGCATGGCGTTCTCATAGTTGAGAACTGCCAGACCCAACTGCTTCAGGTTGTTGGTGCACTGGGCCCGTCGGGCAGCCTCGCGGGCGGCTTGCACGGCAGGCAACAACAAAGCGATCAAGATGCCAATGATAGCGATAACAACCAGTAGCTCCACCAACGTAAACCCACGTGGCGCGCGAATGCGATTCATGCCACTCCTCCTCCGAATACTCTTGAAGTATGCCCAAAGATAAGAACGAGAAAACGTGCCGCTAAAGCGGGCAAACAAAGCCACCACTGGCCCAAAAAACACCCTCCGGCAGTAAGATTAAACCCCAAATGCCGGCAAAGGTTTTGGCTCTGCTCGCCAACTTTCCTGCCAAAACAGGCGATTTTAGCACGCAATCTATGTGCTCACCATACACCAACACTCACATTTTGAGAAGGCGCAGGAGGAAAAATGCCTGCCCGCTGTCCGGTTATTCCCACGATCGATGGACGCCCTGGGCGGCTTGTCTGCCGCTGCGGCAAGGGCAGACAAGCCGCCCATGACACCCGTGTAAGTCAAAGTGGCCGGACCACAAGCTCCCGCAGCAATCGGGTGGGTTGTACCCGAGCCCCCAAATCGCCTAGAGCCGCCAAACGCCGCAATATTTCGGTCGGCGTCATCTCATCGGCCCACCACAATAGCCCCCCACGATCCTTCGGAAACCCCAGACCATAGAGCACTGCCAGGTCGATCTCGCCAGGATCGGTCACCTGTCCCTCTTCGAGAATCCGCGAGGCCTCGACCACCATGGGTAGCAGCAAACGTTCGATAATCCCTTGCGGCGTATGATCTTGGGGCGGCTTGGCCCACCGGCCAATCAACTCGTTGACCTCCGGATCAGGACGCCCTTGGACAAAGCGGAAGGCAGAAGGCGGAAAGCTGAGGTCGGCTTCCGCTTTCCCCTGTTCACCTTCCGCCTGGGGCTTTCCCCTTCCCTGTTCCGCTTTCCGCTTTCCGTTTCCCGCTTCATTTATGTCGTCGTACAAGAAAAACCCCCGCCCGACCTTCTGACCCAACCGCTTTTGCTTGACCATCGTGACCAGCAACGGCGACGCGACAATCCGCTCGGGGAACGCCTCCCAAAGGACCCAACCTCCCTGCAGAGTGGTGTCGAGCCCAATTTCGTCGAGCAATGCCAACGGCCCCTTGGCCATGCCAAACGCCGTGGCCGCCTGCTCAATCTGCTCGACTGAGGCCCCTTCCAGCAACAGCTCCAACGCCTCGCCCAGATAGGGAAACAACAGGCGATTGACCAAAAAGCCTGGCCCGTCGGCCACCACAATCGGTACCTTGTCGATCGTTCGGGCGTGCGACTCGACGGCCGCCAACGTATCGGCCGACGTTCGTTCACCGCGGATGATCTCGACCAAGGGCCGCCGCCGCACCGGGTGGAAGAAATGCAGGCCGCAAAACCGTTCCGGGTTATCCAGCGTTTGGGCCAGACGCGTGATCGGGATGGTCGACGTGTTCGACGCCAAAATCGTTCGATCAGTACAATGCGGCTTTAGTGCAGCGAACAATTGCCGCTTGACCTCCAACTTCTCGACGATCGACTCAATCACCAGATCGCAACGAGCAACCCGCGCGACATTCGCGGTGAGTTCAACCAACTGCTCCGCGCGCCGGTGGGCTTCGTCGCGTGAAAGTCCCTCGGTCAATTCCTCGGCAATGCGCTCGCGGCAAGTTGCCAGTGCCTCGGCAGCTTGGTCATAAAGCGTTACGCGGCGGTTCTGCTTCAGGTGAACGGCCGCAATGGCCGCACCCATCATGCCTGCACCGACGATGCCGACCGAGTCGATCGCAATGGCCGGCGTTGGCACGCCGGAACCTTCGATCGCCGAACGCCGAGTGACGAGATCCTCAGCGTATTGCCGCGCGCGGCGCCGGGCCGCTTCGTCTTGAGAGAATAAGTCGTAGTTCTCGTCCATGAAACATCCTGACTGACGATCCGTCCTTTTCTGGCCTCCGAGTTCCCGCTTCCCTGGTTCCCAAGACCCAGCTTGGGAACCCATCTCCACGAAGGCGACACATTGCGTCGAGTTTTATCGCAAAACGAACTTTGTGTCCATCGTGAGATCAACGACGCGAAGCGTCGCAGCTTGGGTTCCCACGCTACAGCGTGGGAACCAGGAAACATCAATAGACGGTGTCAATAGGCACTGCGACCGAAAATTCCCGTGGCGTACCAAATCCCGTTGCTACCACGGCGCATGTCGTAGCCGTAGAGCCGATGGTAGGCACGCACGGCACTCCAATGGCCCGACGAAAACCGCCAGCAACGGACACACTCGATGGCCGCCTCGACGAGGTACTCGCCCGGCCAGCTTTCCGCACACACCTCGCAGGCGCTCAAGCCGGCAGGCAAATGCGAGCTGATTTGATGAAACCGCGACTCCCAGTTGTGGTGTCCCTGCAAGCGGATTCGTGCCTGGTGCTGCGAGTGTTTTTTTGCTTCGGAAAGCAGATAGTCGTTGATCTGCCCCTCGGTGCTTCTAGGATGATCAGGATGGATCCGCACCGCATAGATCAAGGTGCGCTGCGTCAGCGTGCCAGCAGGAAGATCGAGAATTACCAGCATTTTCTGCGCGTCGTACCACAGCTTGCGCGTCAACGGAAATGTGCTGACGACCTTGCCGCGGAGCCGGGGATCGTTGCTGGCGAAGTCGACAATCGCCACGCCTGGACGCCCCAGCATCTCGCGCATCGACGGGTGATCGAGCAACTTCACCTGCTTGCCCTCGGAGAGCATCATTGTATCCAACGACACCTGCACGCACACGTAGTCGTGCAACCGACGTTGCACTTTCGGATCGAATAGTGTCTCCCGCTGAAAGCGATTGCAATACTCGTGTTCGCCCGGATCGCAAAAATACACCAGCAACATCTTGCCCCGTTGCTGGGCCAGTTCAACGGCTTCCGCATAGTCGGCCAACCAGTAGACTGGCTCGTCGTTTTCATCGGTTCCGTTGCTGTCGGTAGGCGTCTGTTCCGTCGTTGCGATCGTACTTTCGTTTTTCCCGGAAGGCGATTTGTCGCTCGCGGCAGTCGCCTGACACCTCAAAGCAAACTGTCGCGACCGCACCTCGGGCATGCCCGACGGCAGCGCCAGAAGAATCTTCATCTGCCGGACCGACCAGAAGTGGTCGTCGGAAAACGGCATCGCGCTGACCACGCGGCCATGATAGGGTGCGCCCAGCAGGGTGTAGTCGAGCACCGCCACGCCGGGACGACCTTTCATGCCGGCAAACGCACCATTCTCCAGCACGACTACTTCCTTCCCCTTCACCCGAATCTTGGCGTCGACCGACAGCCGAGCACACACGTAGTCGGCCAAACCTTTTTCGACCTCAGCAGCGTCAAGTACCTTGCGCTCGAAACTTTGGCAAAGCTTGTCCTGCTCGCCGACATAAAAAAAAAGAAACATCCGCTTGTGCTGCTTTTCGGCGAGCCCCATGGCTTCGGCGTAGTCGGTGTGCCAGACGATGGTCGGTTCTGGCGTCGTTGCCTCCGACACCTTCGCTGCCGATGTCTTTGTTTCAGCGGCCTTGGGTTCGGCCGCCAACGGCGTGGGTACCATGGCAGTAGCCGTTGCGAAAAAAACCGTGGTGCAAATAATGAAGTGGTGCAAGGCAACAGACATAGTTTTCTCCGTCGGATTGTTCCGGAAGGCGCGGCGTCAGAGCCGCATGAAAGGTGGGAGTCCGTTACCCGATCACCCTCGCCCCACGCTAGGTATCGAAGGGTGACATGGTTCCTGACAGTTCGGCGACAAGCCAAAACAAGCGCTCGGTAGGTCGTGGCAATCGGGGGCACTACGGGTGATGACCGCAGAATTCCCCAGAAAACGGCAAAAAACCCCTACCGGCTGATGTACACTTCTCTAATGGCTGGGCACAGCACCACGTGGACTCGCACCACGCGCGACCCACCCAAAAGATCGCGGCTCTATGTACTGGCGCCACAACGACTTCCGCTGTCACCGGCTCACGGGCGACGGGCGACCTACGCCGGGCGGCCGGTTTTGGTCGCGCTTGGCACCAGCTGGTGGTTTCCATCTAAATTGGCGGGCCAAGCGATTTCAAGCACGTTTTTGTTTTTTTTGGCGTGGAAGACATCGCAAGAATTGTCGGCCAACGGTTTCCCCGCCGCTATAATGGAAACCTAAGGACGGCACGAAGAATAACTTGCCGCTTTCAAAGCCGAAACTCGAGGACCATATCGAAGCACGGTACGGTGAATCGGCAAGTTATTTGTCGGTCTGTCCTGAAGACCTGTAAGACGCGGCCGAGCGGCCGCAAGGTAGTTCCCGGACGTGCCCTCCACCCTTTTTCACCATTCAGGGGATTCCGATGAGACAATTCGTCACCTTGTTGCTTTTTATGGCTGCCGCCGTGGCAGTGACTGTAACCGCGGAAACCACGGTTGCCCAATCGGTCTCCTCGAAAGGCACTTCGCCTGGAGCCGACAAGATGCCGTCGCTTGAGCAATTGCTCGAAATGTGCCAAGCGGCCAAGCAGCAGTTTCGCCCCTTAACGGCAGAAGACCTCGCCCAGGCCAAAGCCGAACTGGCCACGGCCGTGAAAGTCCTGGGCAGAAAGCTCAACGTGTATGGCGCCACCGGCACCACCTGGAAGCGATACTTAAACTGGGACGCTTTCACCGCCCAGGTTCGTCCCAATGTCGAGCCCGACCCCAAAATCCTCCACACGGTTCTCCGCCGCCTTGAAGCAGGGCACGACGGCCTGGACCTGATCTGGTTCGTCGATACGCGCAATGCCTTGCGGCAGTATCGGGCCGTGGCCGGGGCCATCGGCAACGACGACCTCAAGGCCAATTACGACCAACTCCTCGACATGCTGGCCGAGCAGTTGAAGGCCTTCAACGCAAATCCCAATCCGGACAACGCCCAGAGGATCGGCGACGCCCTTGGCCAACTCCATCTGTTGGAGCAAGCCCCGGAACTGATTGCCGCCGTGCATCGCCGCTACAGCCATCCCAACGCCTTCCTCCAAGTCTCGTCCAACGTAATCGAAGCGGCGGTGGAGCAACCGGTCGACGAAGAGACCCCGGTGTACGACACGATTCTCGGCACCCGTATCACCGGTCAAGGCCATACGTTTGGTTCCACCGTAGCCGACTTGGTTCCCGACCCGAACCAGGGCGTGCTCGACATCCTCTTCAACGGCACAACCCGGTCGAACAACGTGGGTCGCAATGGCCCGGCCACGGTGCGAAGTATCGCGACGACCCAAGTTGCCGCCCGAAAACGGCTTTGGATGGACTACACCGGTTTACACGCCTTCCCGACCGGTTCGCGGGCGGTGGTTTCTACACAAATCACCAGTATTTACGCCGGCGGTGGTATCGCACAACGCGTCGCCCGAAACCAGGTGGCGCAGCAGAAGTCGCAAGCCGAACAGATATCCGCCCAGCACGCCGAACAACGGACCGATCGGCGAATGGACGAAGAGGTAGGCAAGATGGTCGCCCAAGCCAACCAGCAGTATGAAGAGAAAGTCCGTCGGCCGCTTGTCAACCGGGGATTGTTTCCCCAGCAGTTCATGTTCACCACCACGCAAGACGCCATCTCGCTGTTGGCTTTGCGAGCGGCCCCCGACCAACTGGCGGCCGCAACTCGGGCCCCGACCGTCCCCAAGGGAACCGACTTGTCGACTCGAATACACGAGTCGATGATTAACAACATGACACAAAGTGCCCTGGCCGGCATGACGCTAAAAGACAAGCGAATGGAGACGATCGTCTTGTCGTTTGTCGACGAGCTGCCCGAGGAACTGAAACCGCAAGAGGGGCAATTGCCCTGGGCCATCAACTTCGACCGCAGGCAGCCAGTCACGGTCACCTTCGCCGACGACGGCTATGAGATGATCATCCGTGGGCGGCGGTTCTACGAAGGGACCGAGACTTACCCGGCCATGAACATCAAAGCCGCCTACAAGTTCGTCCGAAACGGCCAGGGCATCAAGGCCGTGCGCCAAGGCGACGTCGAAGTGCTGCCGCCGGGTTTCAAACCCGACAGCAACGACAAACTGTCGGCCAACGAAGTGGCCATCCGTCGCCTGCTCACCAAGCGATTTTCCCAAGTCTTCAAGGAAGAAGTCCCCGTCGAGTCGATCGAACCCAATGACCAATGGACCCGGCTGGGCACCTTCCAACCCACCGGTGTGGTCTGCAAAGACGGCTGGCTGATGACCACTTACAAACGCGTCCCGCGGGGAAAAACGGCAACGCCCCAAGCCGCCAGAACGGCCGCTCGGTAATCACAACGGCGTAGCCTTCCCGCGTGTTCAAGCCTTAACGTCACTCGTGCCCAAGCTCCGGCTTGGGCACGCACTTTTTTAGGAGGCTCCGCGTCGCCGTCGGGATGCCAGCAGAGTAAACACGTACGGATCTGGAAACCAGAAAGTGTGGGGAACCAGGAAGCCGAGGAACCAGCGATCGGCCACGTCGTTTGCGGTCTTCTCCCATCGCCGGTTCGCGCGTAGAATGCCCCGAGCAACTCACAACCATCTACGCCCGGGAGCACCGTATGGATCCTGCCGTCGAGATTACGTTCGATTGTCTGCCGCTACGGACCGTGGGCCGCCTCGATGTGCCGCTTGACGCCTCGGAGCAATACGAGGCATTCTGCGAGCGGCTCAAACGGGTAATCAAGAAGCACGGTTCGCACAATACCTACTACCTCCACAACGCCCGTTGCGTGTTCCTGTTGACCAACGATCCCGACGTGGGCATGCTGGAGTTTCGCTTCGATGGCACGGTACTTACCGATACCGAAGACCAGAAGACCATCGGTGTCGATCTGAAGATCGTTCTCGGGCGCGAGACGTGTCCCTGGCTAACTCAACCGGCCGTGAAATGGTTCACCGAAACCGTCGAGCATGCCGTCCGCGTGGAGTTCGACCGCTACATCGCCGCGGGCGACCTCGACCGCACCATCAAACGCCTGGAAGAACTCCAAGCCCAAAGCGACACCCACCAAGGTTTCATGGGGATGGGGCTGTAATACGCTCTGCCTCCTCGCCCCTACGCTGCAGCGTGGGAACCAGGGAGAACGGTCTACCGTTCGGGCGACCAGACCGGACGTGCGACGGAAGCCTCGATTGGCTCTTGCACCGTCGTCTGCCCTTCGGCATGCACCGCAGCGATCGGCGTGGGCATGCGGACTTTCGGACCCGTCGAACCACGGTACGGGGTGAGCGTCGAACTCGGACGCTGGGCCCGAGTCGGAAGCCGTGCTTCGCGTGCCGTCCGGCGCCGCGTGTTAGACGACGGCGTCTGCGGCTTGGGAATCCAACCGGCCGTGTGGCTTTCGGGCACCTCGATGAAGATGGTGCTGTCGGCCTGCAGTCGCCGCCCATCTTCGGTCGTGAAGCGGACGAACAGCCGCAATTTGTCGTGGATCGGTGGACTGTCGGGCCAGAGCATCTCCAACTCAATCCCCTTCCCCGTATGGTCGGAGTAGAGACGCGAGGCCGCCTCTTTGGCCGAAAAATCCCAACGCGCCACCCGGGCGTCATCCCCCTCAACCGCCGGGTCGATCAGTGCCACAGAAATCGCGCCGGCAACCGGAATCGCCTGTCCCACGGCATCGCGAGGTTGGAGCCGAACAATGATTCCTTCGTCGCCCGGCTCGCCATCGGTGTTGTAACCACCGGTTAGCCGTTCGAGGAGCACCACCTGCTGGACTTGGCTGCTGCCGCGCTGCGCGTCGGTCGAAGAATCTACGGAGCGACTGCCCGACATCGGGGCGACATGCGATAAGGGGCGAGGCAAGCCGCCCTCGTTCGACGAATCTGTGTCGTCGGACGACCCTGTGTTGTCGGGCGACTCGGCGTCGTTGGGCAACCGCAGCGAGGGCGGTACTTCGCCGGGCGTCAACGATTCTTCCGGCCATTCGATGGTCGGTGGTTCCATCCGCCCGGTCCCCTGGGCGTTTGGCGAGGAGGAAGACGACCCCGACCGCGTGGTGGGCGAATCGGGAAACTCAATCGTGGGCGGACTGAATGTCCGCGGCTTGGCCGACGGCGGCAAAGAAGCGTCGTTTTCCGCCGGATTGGTGTCGTCTTGCGCAGATGCCGATGTGCCCAACTTCTGCGAACGGCCGTCGGTCTGGCCGGACTCCAGTTTTGTCTGGTAGTCGACGATACATTCCCGCAGGCGGTAGATTTCGTCTTCCAGCAAGCGGTTTTGACGTTCTAGCAATGCGATATTGGTGTTGGTGCGGCAGCCGGCCGACGCCGTCAACAGCAACAACAGCACACCCGCGAGTCGTATCCGGTCCATGACAACCCTCGCGCGCGCGATCGGCCGACGGGAATCCTTTCCCCCTCGGGTATCGCGAGTAATCAGATTTTCAGTTGACTGATATTTGCATTCCCCTTGAACGGTGGCCACGAGCGCGTACCCGACAACCGGGCTGCTGTTGGCCGCCCTCCGTTCAGTCGATATGCAAAGGTCGCTAAGAAAAGAACGAGGCAGAAGAAACGCTCGCTACTACTGGCTCACCTGCGCAATGACTTCGTCGATCAGACCGTAGTCGACGGCTTCCTGGGCCGACATGAAGCGGTCACGGTCCGTGTCCTCTTCGATCTTTTCCAACGGATGGCCGGTGTGTTTCAGCAGGATTCCGTTGAGTTTCTTCTTGATGCTGCGGAACTCTTTGGCGTGAATCATAATGTCTTCCGCGGTACCTTCCATGCCGCCGAGCGGCTGATGGATCATGATCCGCGAATTGGGTAGCGCGCGACGTTTTCCCTTGGCCCCGGCGGTCAGCAACAGCGCGCCCATCGAGGCGCACTGACCAACACAGTACGTGGCCACGTCGCAATTGATGAACTGCATGGTGTCGTAGATGGCCAAGCCGGCCGTGACACTTCCCCCGGGCGAGTTGATGTACAGGTGGACGTCGGCCTTGGCGTCTTCAGCCTGGAGAAAAAGCAGTTGGGCGACCAGCGCATTGGCCACCTCGTCGTTGACTTGCGATCCGAGAAAGATGATACGGTCTTTCAGCAGGCGACTGTAAATGTCCATCGCCCGCTCTTCTCGCCCGCTCTTTTCAATTACGTAGGGAATCAAAGGCATGATGAACTCCGGCTGAAGACGGTACTTGTGCTTTGTTAACTCATGATTCGCGGGTGCCACGGGCAGCTTGCATGCCCGTGTTCGGAACTGGCTGACAAGCAGCCAGTGGCACCCAACCCGAGGCTTCAAGATTGACGTAGCACTAGTCTTCGTCTTCCTCGTCGTTGGTTTGCTTGGTGAGGATGTCGTCGACGACGCCATACTCTTTCGCTTCCTCAGCCGTCATATAGTAATCGCGGTCGGTATCTTTGCTGATTCGCTCGATCGGCTGCTCGGTATGCCGGGCCAAGACATTGTCTAGCTCGGCACGGGTTTTGATGATCTCTTCGGCCTGGATTTCAATATCGGAAACCTGGCCCCCCACCTGGCCGTAGGGCTGGTGGATCATCACCTTGGCGTGTGGCAGCGCGAACCGCTTGCCCTTGGTGCCGCCCGCCAGCAGGACGGCCGCACCACTGGCAGCCAATCCCACACAGTAGGTCGACACGGGGCAACTGAGGATCTGCATGGTGTCGTAAATCGCCATCGTGGCCGTCACACTGCCACCGGGCGAATTGATGTAGAAATGGATGTCCTTGCGGCGGTTTTCGCTCTGCAAGTACAACAACTGCATAACCAGGGCGTTCGCCCGACCATCATTGATCTCGCCCGGGAGAAAGATAATGCGATTTTCCAGCAGCAGATCGTCGAGAGTCATCTGACGCTGCCGCTGATAGTCGCGATTGGCGGCGACGGGACCGTGATTGGCCGGCCAGTAGAGATTGCTCATTGCCGATCCTTGCTTGCGATGCGTGGTAGTCCGTTACAGGCCAAAAGGCCGCTGGCGACCCAGGAGTCGCCCAATATTTACCGCATTGGCGGTCCCGAAGAGTTCTCAACCCTCCGAAACCGTTTCCTCGATTCGTGGTCGAACGCCACGGCCTGCACGGCTTAGGAAATGTGAATAGTCAGCATGACACGGTCGGCCGGCGGAGAACACGGGTTTATTCGTGCTCGGGCTCAGCAGCCGGTTTGCCACCTTCGGCCGCTTCCCCACCGCCCGGCTTCGCCTCGGGGATGTCGCTATCGTGTCCGCCCGCCGCTTGATCGATCGCCTCGGCCTGGGTGGCCTCAAACTCGAAAGGCACCTCGGTGAACTCGGCCTCCGCGAGAATCTTCTCGATCACTTTCCGCTCGATGATCTGGTTTCGCAGCACGTCCATCGAGCCGCTCTTCTCCAACCGGGCCCGAACCCGCCGCGGCGATTCCCCACCCTGATGGGCGATCAGGGTGATCTCGCGAGTGTAGTCGTCTTCCTCGGCATCGAGTTCTTCTTCCTCGGCAATTCGCTCGAGGATGAAGTGTTCTTTGAGGGCTTGGGCCGTGCGGGCCGTGCTGTTGCGGCGCAATTCGTTCTCGTAGGCACGGATATCGTCTTCGCCGAAGCCGCTGCGTTGCAACTCCATCACCGCCCGCTGCAATTCGCGGTGGCTCTGGCGACGCAGCATCTCAGGCGGCAGTTCCCAGTCGGCCGCTTCGGTGAGCACGTCGGTAATCTGCTGGCGCGCCTCCTGATGCTGCTTGTACTCCAACTGTCGCTGGAGCTGATCCTTGATCGCGTCGCGCAGATCGGCTTCCAACTCGAAACCGCCCAGTTCTTCGAGCAACTCGGAAGTGAGCTCGGGCAGCTCCAACCGCTTGACTTCCAACACCTCGAACACGGCGGTGACCGTTTGGCCCCGCAACGCACTGTTGGGGGCGTCGTCGCTGAGCTTGGCCTCGCCCTGCCGGGTTTCGCCGGCCTTGACACCGGTCATCAGCTTGTCGAACTCTTCGATCGTGCCATCGCGGAAGCTCAGCACGGGACGGATACGAATGACCTCTTCCTTCGCACCGGAGATCTCGCGATCATCGTGCTTGAAGGTGAGGTTCGTGGTCAGATAATCGCCCGCCTCGGCCGCCCCTTCGCGTGGAATCAAGCGCCCGCGGCTAACCAACACGCGTTCCAGCGTCCGGTCGATGTCTTCCGAAGAGATTTCTCGGATCGGCTTTTCAAGCTTAAGGCCCTTCCACTTCGGCAACTCAAACTCGGGGCGCACCTCCAGGTCGAACTCGAAGGTCAGCGGCCCCTCGTCGGGAATCTCGACGGCGTCGTAGTCGAAATCAGGCTCACTGATCGCCGAAAGATCTTCATCTTCGTTAACCTGGGAAAGCACATCGAGAAGCAACTGGCTCTTCACCCGATCGCCGACTTCCTTGCGGAATCGGCTCTCGACCAGCTTGCGCGGCGCACGCCCCGGGCGGAAGCCGGGCACTTGCGCGGTGGGCATGAGCTCGCTGAATTCCCGATCGGCGTACCGATCAATGTCTTCGCGAGCAACCGTCACGTTAATGTGCCGCTCACAGGCACTGCGGCGCTCGACTTCTACGGTCAGTTGCAGCTTTTCAGCCTGCGACTCGTCGGCCGACTGCTGGTCCACCTCGTTGTGGCTCTCTTCCGCAGCGAGTTCCTCGGGGGTGGCGATGTCGGAGTCGAGTTTGTCGGTTTCGGCCATAATTTCCGTACTACCAAGGCAAATGTCGTTCTCAATGCAAAGAGCGGGTGATGGGATTCGAACCCACGACAACGACGTTGGCAACGTCGTGCTCTGCCAACTGAGCTACACCCGCAAAAGTGCCCTTCGCCATAGCAATGCGCCGACGATGGTTATTCCGTAACCGTGTTCATCGGCCGAATTGGCGAAGGAATCTCGGAATTATAGATTCCCCGGTGTGGCTTTCAAGGGCAATTGGGGGCTCAATGGCCGTAGTTTACCAATAACCCCACTAGCAACCACCACCGAGAGGGGTTGTCAAGCGAAAAATCCTGCGATAATAAGGGGAAATTCGCAGTCCTGCCCTACCGCCGATCCTCACCACAACACCGCCGGGCGACGCGAGCGCTCTCGTTTTTAGCCACTGCCGTTTCAAGCCATAACGCCATCCAACTCACCTGAGTTTACCCCACCGAGCCGCCCCCGACTACCCCCACATGCCCTCCCAGGCACGTCGGCCTGCGTTTCCCACTAGGCAATGGTCAACCCCAAACTGTTGCGAGCGACCTTTGGGGGGATTATTATCAATACTTGCGCCCCTGATGCGTGGCGCGGTTGAGCAATCAAAGGGCTCGCCGCAGAATGTTATAACTGTGATTGGAAAGAAGAGTCCTCATGCAAGTCAGACTGGTTGTCGTCGCTGGCACTACGAATACGTCGTCGGTCGAGTTGCACAAGTTCCCGACGATCATCGGCCGCAGCCGTGAAGCGGGACTCACGGTAGCCCATCCGTTGATCAGCCGGCGGCATTGCGAAATCTCCGAGAACGACGGCTTGCTGATGATCCGCGATCTCGGTTCGCTCAACGGAACCCATTTGGGCGGCGCCCGAATTCGCGAAGCGGCAATTTCCCCCAACGCGGAGTTCACCGTCGGGCCGTTGACTTTTCGGGCTGAGTACGACTACGACGGCGACTTGACCGAGTTACCGCCGGTCGTGCCGTATGTCGCCTCCGAACCAGACGTAACCACTGAGTTTCCCGTCGCCTTCGGTCCGGCCGCGTTGGCCTCGGAGCTTCCTACCGAGACCGAACCGGATTTCGGCGCCGACGAATCAACCGAAGAATCAACCGACGAACCGGCGCCGTTTGGTTTTCTCGATTCGCCCAACGAAGAATCGGCCGACGAAGATTCTGCCAACGAGGACCCGACCGCTGAGGATTCAAGCGACAACGACACCGATTCCGACGAACCGGCCTGGGCCGCCATGGCGATGGCAGCCGTGGCGGACTCGCCAAGCGGAGAGGAAGCAGCAACCGACGACCTCGCCGACGCGGCGTCGGACGATGAGTCCGAACCGGTCGAGTCATCGATGATGCCGGAATCCGAAGCAGCGCTGCCCGAGCTGGGAATTGCCGTCGACGAAACGATCCCGCTCGAGGAACCAGTTCAAGACGAGAGCGAGGAAGTCGACGAGTTGGCCGCGCTCGCCGAACAAACGCCGGCCATCGAGGAAGCCACAACAGAAGTCGACGAAGAAGCCGTCGAGGAATTCGACTTTGGGCAACTCACCCAGACGCCGGCGGCCGACGAGTCGAGCGATCGCGAAGAAATTGCCGAATCTGCCGAGATGTCCGAATTCGAGCTAGCCGAGGAAGACTCCCCCATCGTCGAGGCAGCCGAAGCCGTTGATGCTCCGGCCGAACAGCCTATCTTCGAACAGTCGGCGGAAGAGATCGCCGAAGAACCGAGTGAAGCGTTAGCCGACCTGGCTGAGGTCGACGACGAGACGATTGAAGACGCCATTGAGGATGTAGATGTAACCGAGGACGCGGTCGACGTCGAAATCGAAATGCCTCAAATCGAAATCCCCGAGATCAACACCCCGGAAGTCGCTGACGAGGAGCCGGCGATCAATCCATTCGCGATCGAAGAGGCGGCCGAGGTTGAGGAGTCGCCCGCAGAAGAGGAAGAAGAAGCCGACGAGGCCGAAACGCCGGGAGCCTTCAACTTCAACTTCGAAGCGGCCGACCAGGGCACGGCGGCGCCGTCGTTCGAGGCGTCCGACGACGAAGTGCCGCTGTTCGACGTCTCGTCGGCATCCGCCTCGCCGGAAATCGCCAAAGAACCGTCGCCCGCTGCTACTCCAGCTTCGGGGAAGAAGAAGCGATCGCTCTGGCCGTTTGGCAAGAAGAAGCAGGCGAAATCGACTCCGTCGACAACTGCTAAAATGGCCGACGAAATGGCCCTGCCCTTCGCCGCGGCCGAGCCGGCCGAAGAGGAAGTGGAAGCCATGGTGGAGGATGCCGTGGAGGAAGCCGTCGAAGAGGTTGTCGACGAAGAGCTTGCCGAAGAGGTCAGCCCGGCCGAAGCGATTGCCCCACAAGCGATCGACGACGACGAGATCCCCGACTTCCTCAAGCCGGCAGCGGCCGAAGACTCTGCCGAAGAGGATGAGGTCGAGGAATCGGCCGACGATGGCGCCAGCGAAGAAGCCGATGATGACGGTCTGCAAGACTTCTTGAAGGGGTTGCAGTAAGAGGACGCTATTGGCCGGAAACCGGCGAAGCCGCGAGCGGCGGCTCCGCCGGAATTCCCCACACTCGTCTCTACCCGTGGTCCACGCCCCGCTACCCAAAAAACGTGTAATACGGCCCGCCGTCTATCAGGCGTTGCACGTAAAGCGCCACTTCACGCAAGTGGTAATCGCCCCACATACACGATTCGCCGTAGGGAATCTTCGCGCCGGCCGGGATGTGGTCCCAGTTGCGGGGACGGTGGTAGATAGTGTGTAACAGCAGGCCTTGGTGCGCGGCGTCGGTGCTCAGATAGGGTTCGTCCAGCAGGGTCCGCAACACGGTTAGCCCCGCCTGGAAGTAACGGGCGCCGTCGGCCTCCTCACCTCCCTGCGTCAGGTAGCGTCCCAACCGCAACAAGCCCTGGGCGGCGATTGCCGCGGCCGAGCTGTCGACCGGCTCGTAGTCGTTGATCGGCTCGGCCGGCCGGTCGAGGTAGTCGCCCAAATAGACTAAGCCCGGGGCACCGGTGTCCCAGTAGGGCACGCCGTCGGTGGGTGTGTACTGCAAATAGAAGTCGCACGAGGCGGTGGCCGCCTTGAGCATCATGTCTTCGATCATCGCGCGGCCGCCAAAGGGTTCCAACTCGGCATCGTCGCGCGTGGCGAGAAATTCCAACTGCTCGGGATAGCCCGACATGATCCACGAGAGACCGCGTGTCCAGGTGCTAAACGGCGAATAACCCTGCTGCGAGTTGGGACACCGATAACGGCCGTCGTTGCAGTTGAACACGCTCTCGTGGGCAACGCGGCCGCGGACGTCGTAGGCGTCGCGACCCTCGCCGTAGAACACGGCGTAGCGTGCCGTCGTTCGGGCATGCTGCAACAAACGGTCGAGCAGGCTGATCGCCTCGTCGTTCTCGCCCATCAGGACATGGCCCAATTGATGCGACACGGCCAACGCCCGAAGCGAGCGAATGGTGTCGCAGAACAACGAATGCGGCCCGTTGAACGAGTAAATGTAGCCATCGCCGTCGATCGTCGTACTGAAGCGACTAGCCTGCACGGCCCCGCTGGCCTTCAAGGCCAACTCGTAGAACTGCTGTTCGCGATCATCGGGCGGGATGCGACCTTCGAGCATCAAACGGCGCAGATTGCCGTAGGTGCTGACGTTGTTGAACCCGTGATCGTGAACGCCGAAATGGGTCACGTGCGAGGCCATCTGTTCGAAGGTGGCGTTGCGACCGATGTCGAGAAACTGGCCGTCGTCTTCCGCGTCGAACTGCAAAATGGCCGTGCCGAATTGAAAGCCCTGGGTCCACTCGGTCCACCCCTGGGCAACGTATTTGCCCTCGACCGTGAACACGGGCGTGCCCGACTGCGGCGTACGACCGGATTCGATGGCAAGAATCTTTTCGGCGGAGAGTTGCCACATTCGCTTCAGTGGCTCAATGAGGTCGGCCGGCTTCAGGTTGTAGTCAATCGTGATCATGGCAACTCGCTAACAAGGGGTTGGTGGCCACTATTTGGCCATCTGGCATCGGGTAGCCGAAAAATAGTCAGGTGTGCAAAACAAATGACCTCGGCACCTGTTTTGAAACGGCTTCTATAAATTACCGCCGATCGGCTCGTTTTTTTAACCCACTCTTCCGTCGCAACTCCTGCCGATTCTAAAGGAAATGGAGGGCCACGCAAGTTGGCAGGGGCTGGAAGCTCGGGGTTAGCGATTAGAGGCGAGGGACGAGAAGCCGGTGCCAACGAACTGGATATTCCCGAAAAAACCTCGACTAAACGAAAAACAACTCGGCCAAGAAACGCAACAAGGCCCGCCAAGGGGCCTCGCAGTCGCCGATTAGAAATGTGGTGAGTGGTGCCCGTGGCCGGACCTTACCACTTGCGTCGCCAAAGAAAGAGCAACAATGCGCTCAGCAGCAGCATGACCACGGTGTTCGGCTCGGGAATCATCGACAGGTCTTTGCCCTCGCCCGTCAGCTGCCGAATGGGATCGACCTTCTCGCCAACCGCTTCGGGCGCCAGGGACAACCCGCTATCGACAAACTTCAAGCCACTGTCGATTTCGCCACTGTCGATTGCACTGTCAACTTCGCTGCTGATATTGCTGTCGGCCTCGACCGTGAGCGCTTCCAAGGGCTGCTCGCCTATCAACGCTGGAACATCCAACGCCGGCGCATCACCATCAAGCGCCGGGGTTACCTCTTGCAGTTTTAGCACGGCAGCGTCGACTGGCGTTAGCTCGACCGGCGCCACATCGACTTGCACAACATCGATGTGCGAAGCAGGCTCAACCGTCGTTTCCGCCGACTGCGCCAACACAACACCTGCTCCGCCGAAGGCAAAAGCGGCACATGCGAATCCGGTAATCCAACGAATGGTGCTCATACTGTTCCGCTGCCAGACTTGCTCATGGAAGACAACCTCCGGTCACTTCACACAAGACAACACCAGAGAAGATGGCCTCGACAACTCCACCCCTTAAGCCCGAGGCACTCCTCCACTTTAATTGTCGAGGCCCACGGATGTCAAGCATTTGGCACTACAATCGCGACATTCCACGTCGAATGCCCCCTGCGACGGGTTGCTATCATTTCCGTCAGTAATTGCGATATGACTTCTCGTCGTCTGACACCTCGGTTGAACACCTCACGCCGAACGGCCGTTGGAACCGGCGGCCACCGGCCCCATCATCTCGGCCAAATGAATTTCGACACATTCGGCGACGACTTCGGGGTCGTAGCCCCCCTCCAGCACGCTAACAACCCGACCCCCTGCATGAGTCTCGGCCACATCGAGCACGAGCCGGGTGAGGGAGACGAAGTCCTCGGTTTCCAGGCCCAGATTCCCTACCGGGTCGAGTCGATGGGCATCGAAACCGGCGCTTACGAAAATCAACTCCGGCTTAATCTGATCGGCCATCTTTTCCAAGGCATTGCGGAACATCCCCAGGTAATCCTGACGCGAGATGCCAAACTCGACGGGAAGATTCACCGTGGCCCCCACTCCCCTGCCACCGCCAATCTCGTCGCTATGGCCGGTGCCGGGAAAGAACGGCCAACGGTGAATGGAGATAAACCCCACGTGCGAATCTTCCCAAAACGTCGCCTGTGTGCCGTTGCCGTGGTGGATGTCCCAATCGACGATCAGCACGCGATTAAGCCCCAATTCGCCAATGGCGGTATGGGCGGCGATGGCCACGTTGTTGAATAAACAGAAACCCAAAGCCCGGCTGGTCAAGGCATGATGCCCGGGCGGGCGAACCAGACAGAGGGCCTGCGTGTCGTCGCCACGAACCAGCCGTTCGGTCGCGTCGCACACACAGCCGGCTGCCAACAGGGCCACCTCGTACGAGGCCGGACTAACCACGGTATCGACCTCCAGATCCCCGCCCCCCGATTTGGCGAAGGCCCAAATCTCATCGGCATAGGCGGCCGAGTGGACCCGAGTGAGGCGCTGGCGGGAGACGGGCTTGAACTCCGGGCGCTGACACCGCTGGCTGAGCCCGGCGGCTTCCAAACGCCCGTCGATCAGCCGAATACGGTCGGCTCGTTCCGGATGATGACCCGTCTCGTGATTCAGGAAGCAGGGATCGCTGTAAAGCAGAGTCATCCGCAGCTTCTCTTTCTGGCAACTGAAGCCCAAGCGGTGGAGAAGATACGTGGCCCCACACCCGTAGGTCTCGCGGCCGAGGCCCCGGATGCCATGTGATCGGAAGATGGCAAGTCACCTCGTCGCCGGTGCCGCTTGGAGAAACCGTTGCTGCCTGAATCGGCCATTGCCTGCCCAAATCGGCTCGTACTGCAACGGATTCCTCCCACAAGGCGCCAGGACTGTAGCTTACTCTACGGGCTTCCCCCTATACGTGTCAAACGGGGGGCATGACCGGCCATCGCCGTGCATTCCGAAAAACCACTGCGTTGACGAAACACGACCTCACAAACCACCCCCATGCGAGGTAACCAATGGTTGACAGTTGGCCGATGGCCTGGGTACCCTGGTAAATATGGGGGCTGCCGTTCGATCCCTCGTCGTCTCATTCTCATCCCGTGCGAAACCAAGCGAACATGATGTTGACGTCTTATCACCGTCTGGGGCCGAGCGCAGCGCTTTGGCCGGTCGTTGCCCTCGGGCTGATTGTCGCGGGAAGTATGTGTTGTGCGCCGAGCGTTGCGAAAGCTCAAGAGAGCACACCCTCCGATACGGTCGGTGCGCCGCAATCGTGGCGAGAATTGCCTGTCGACGAAGAACTTCGCAAGACCATCCGTATTCAAGTGTCGCGAACGCTTCTGGCCGGTAAGTTTGCCAACCAACAAGAGCGCGAGGTGTTCGACCGTTACTACAAACAGTACGCCTTGGCACGTTGGTCGCGTGCGGAAGATCGAAACAAGCTCACCGACTACCGCAAAGAACATCGCAACAACCTCCGCACGGCCGGCACCGGTAGCCGCCCGGCCGACGTCCACGACTACCTCAACACCTTGACGCTCGACTTCATGAGCAAACTGGCGGCCGGCGACGGTTTCCATCCGGCGGCACGCGTGAACGCCATGCTGATGGTCGGCGAACTCAGCGAGAAAGAAGCCGCCTCCTCATCCGATATTCCCGAGGTCTTGCCGGCCGCGTTGCCCGAGTTGGTCAAGGCCGTGGAATCGCCCGAGCAGATCGACTCGGTCAAGGTGGCGGCCATGGTAGGCATCCTGCGTCACGCGCGGCTAGACGGTGTCAAGTCGCAAGCCGCGCAAGGGGCCGTGGCCAAGGCCGTGCTGCCGCTGGTGCAAGCCAAGGCGGTTCCCGCCGGCCGCTCGCTCCAAGGCCACGCCTGGATGCGTAGCCAAGCAGCCGAAATTCTTGGAGAGATTGGCCAGGCGTCGCCCACCATCGTCGAAGCGCTAGCCGGGCAAGTCGGTGAGAAGAACACGCCGTTCTTCGCACGCTGCGCGGCAGCCGAAGCATTGGGAAATCTCTCTTACAGCGGCGTGGGCAATCTCGATGCCAGGAAACTAGCCGTTCCCCTGGCCCAGTTCACCGTCGACGCCTGCGAAGCAGAAGCCGAGAAGCTCCATCGCGGCCGCCTCAACGCGCGTCTGCTGTCCGCGGAGCTTGGCATGAAGGGCGCTGCCCAAGTGTCTACCAACGCCGACGCCGCACGTGCCCTCGACACCATCCTCCGGCGAATGCTCGAATACTTCGAAGACCGCAATCTCAGCGACGACGAGTTGATGAGCAAAATCGGGAAAGACCGAGCCATCATCGAGCAGGCCCTCGGCCGGATGTCGGCCGGTTGAAGTCATAGCAACGTCTTCAATATCGACGTCTCACTCGCGTGGCCGGGTCGGTTGTGACCAATGGCTGCGTGGGCCGCTCTTTTGGATTGCGAGTGCCGGAAATTTCCGGCAGCGACCTCGCCACGCGTCCCCGCCGTGTGTTAACGGCGGGCTAAATATCGGCATCGCTCCCTATCTCCCGTCCTCTAGCCAACACCCGGCCGCCCTGAGCTGCCTATTCCCCGCGGCTTGCTTTTTCGGCCAAAACGCCGTTGAAACAGTCGGCGTTTTCGGGTAATCAGTGTCAATGGAACCACCCCCGCTGCTGCGCTGCCCGTTGCGTGGGGGAACCGTGCGGGTGCTACCGGCAGCTTGTATGCCCTTGTTCGTCACTGGCTGACGAGCAGCCAATGGCACCCAACCCGTCGCCGTAAACTTGACGGAGCACTGCCCCGACGGTTGGTAGCCGGCGGAAATCGTCGCCCACCGATGGCCAGGCAGTCCTCCGTTAAGCTTGTCTCAACCCACGCTGGCAAAAGGATTTGCCACGAGTGATTGCTCGTTTCCGCCCAACATGGTTTTCCTACTGGCCAATGTGTCTGGTGGTCTGCGCAGTCATTACCGGCTGCCAGGGGCTTGTCGATGGCCGGCTCGATCGCTGGAAACTGCCCGATGCGGCACCCGACGCGCTCGACACGGCCCAACCGGAAGCCGCCACATCGCCGGAGAACGCGTCCGATAATACCTCGACCACCCAAAGTGCCGAGCGGTCGGTGCTAGCATGTGCCACGGTTGAAGTCGCCGGCAAAGACGGCCTACCACAGCCGCATTGCGTATGGATCCGAACCGTTTCGGACCACATGGCTTCAAATGGAACTGGCCCGCAATCGTTCGCTTCGGATACCGTCGATTCGTCAACGCAACCGCGTTGGCATTATCCCGACCTGGACGACATCTTAGCTCGTCCACGATCTAGCCGACCCGATCTTCGGCAGTATCTTTCCGACTCGGATCGCATCGTGGTTGCCAACGCCGCGATCGGCCTGGCGCGTTTGGCTGTTCGCCCAAACGCCGAACGGGCTGACACCGAACAGACGGAAATACGCCCTCTGGTTATGCGTCGATTGACCGAAGCCGTGCGCGACCCCTCGTTGCCGCTGTCTATGCGGCAAGCGGCCATCGAATCGCTCGCTGCACTCGACGATCCGCAAGCAACGGCCCTGCTACGTGAGCTAATCGACCAGTACGGTCGTCGCGGCCCGGCCGGATCGAGCAGCTACCACGCGGAATTACACGCCGAGTTACTTCGCGGTCTGGCCCAACGGGTCGACCCGGCCGACGACTCTCGCTTCACGGCGGCGCTGGCCAGCCGTTCGCCCCGTGTGTTGCTCGAAGCGTTGGCTGCCTGGGACGACGGCACTAGCGGCCAGTTGCCGCCACGTGTGGCCGACTTACGTACGCACAGCAACATCGAAGTTCGCAGCGCTGCCCTGAGAACGTTGGCTCGACGCAACCACCCGCAAGCCGCCGAATTCCTCTCGGCCGCCCTGCGCGACTACGACCCGCGTGTCCGTCAGGCTGCAATACCGGCCGTGGCCTTGCTCGATGTTCATATTGCCGTACCGATGCTCGAAGGTCTTCGGAAAGAAGAATCCGAACGGGTACGCTCGCTGGCCATCCAGGCGTTGGCCCAGTTGCGACAGTGGCCATCGGTCTTCGAGGCCGTCGACGACTCGGCGTGGCGCGTTCGTGCCGAGGTCGCCCGGGCGTTGAGTCAATTGTCCAAACGCGAAGTGTCTTCCCACGAGACATCGAGCAGCAACACTTCGAGCAGCCTCGCCCGCCCGCCTCAACAAGCGCCCTGGCACGAGGCGACCGTCGTCGCGCGGAAGCTGTTAGACGACGTCAGCGCCGAAGTCCAACGGCAAGTCGTGCTAGCGGTCGCCGAGTGGCCATTGGAACATTCGGGTGCGATTCTGTTGGAAGCGATGGGCCGGCAGGCTTATCAGACAAGAAAGCTGGCGGCCGACGCGTTGGCCGATCGTTGGCCACCGGCCGCCGACTACTCGATCGACGCTCCCGCCTCGCGACAGGCCGAGGTACGCGAGCAGTTGCAACAACGTTTCTATCAGCAATTCGGCTTTGTCGACCCCAACACGCTGACCAAGGCCCTTGCCCAGCGCGATGCAAAGCCCAGGGCCACGGCCGAGGAAGTTGAACGGGCACAAACGTTTATCGCCCGTCGCGACACGGCCGCACTCAACGCCATGGGACCGACGCTGCTGGCTGCGGTCGAAGTGTTGGTTTTCGAACACCACCAGGCCATGCCCGACTGGCTCTACCACGACGTGCTACCGCGGCAAGATCGCGTGTTCGACTTCGTCGAGCGACTGACCGACAACGATATCACCATACGGCGTCAAGCGGCACAGGAGTTGGTCAAGCTGGCGGCCCAACGTCCCTTGGGACGTGTGGCGATCAACCGGTTGACCCACAAGGTGATGGCCGAGCCCGACAGTTCGGTATGGCGAGACCTGCTCGACGCAGTAGCCAACGAGGGTTCGGAGCCGGCAGTGCGACTGGCCTACGCGGCCTTGAGCCATCCGATACCGGAAATCCGCCGTCGAGCGTGCGATTTCCTGGCCAACCACGCCGCACCACAACACACGGCCGTCCTGCTTCCCACACTGCAAGACACCAACCACGCCGTGCTCGTGGCGGCCGTGCGGGCGATTGGTTCATGCCGTGGGCTCCAAGAAACCGGGCCGCTGCGCAACCTTTTGCTTTCGGCCGACGAACCGTTGCGCAAAGAAATCGCCGTGGCACTAACACGTCTGGGCGATCCGGCCGGCAAAGACGCCTTGATCCGGCTCTCCTACAGCACCGACCCTCAGGTGCGCCGCGAGGTGGCCCTGGCTGTCGGGCAAACGGGCGATCCGGCACTAACCGACGTACTGATCCGCTTGCTCGACGATCGCATCTCGGTCCAACGTGCCGCCTTAGAGGGTTTACCCCGGCTGGTAGGACACGATGTCGTCGAGTCAGACGAAAACACCTCGGCCACACAACCAACGACGCGAGAAAAGGTGCGGCAATGGAAAGACTGGTACCAACGCTCGTCAGTCCAAGCGGCACCATCGCCTCTCCAACAACGACAGATGTAACGGTTTTGCCGACACGTTTCCAAAAAGCCACACGCTTTGTTGCCAAAAAGCCCCCACGTTGCCCAAACGCATGCTACCCTTTCAATGATTGGATATGGTGTAAACGTTAGAACGGCACGAAGAATAACTTGCCGTTTCCAAGGCGAAACGCGAGGGCCGTCGCGAAGCACGGGCCGGTAAACCGGCAAGTTATTTATCGGTCGATCCTGAAGAGCGAGGTCATGAGTCGCATCCGCAAGACAAGCCGAGCCGCGACTGTCGCGCTGCTGATCAGTGTGGCTTGGCTCTCGGGCTGCGCGTATACGCAGATGCCACGCATCGACCCCACCGGCCGACGAATCTTCGCCGAACCGCCCATCTCCACCACCCCCATCTATCGCAGCCAACCTGGTGTGCAGCCGGCGGGAACCGAATGGTCGGTCGTGCTTCAGCCGGGCGAAATCGTGGCCCCGGTCGGTAGCGAAGTGATCCTCGTCGGCGGCGTCCTCGGCAACGACGGCTTCCTGCGCACCAATCAGCGGCTCGAGTGGTCGCTGGCCGACGGTGGCGTAGGACACTTTGTCGCCGTCGGCAAAGGCGGAATGACCGACCTGCTGGTGGGCGACTTCACCCGACCGCACAAAATCGACAACACGTTTGCCGTCGGCAGTACCTCGCGGGCATACGTCCGGCTCGATCGCGGCACGCCCGACGCAAGCGACGACGTGTGCGTCGCTCGCGGCCAAGGTTGGATATCGCTGACCTCGCCGATCGAAGGCAGCAGCTACGTCACACTACACGCTCCCGGCGTGCCCACCTGGGATTTACACAGCCGAAAGGCCCTGGTCCACTGGGTCGACGCCCAATGGCGTTTTCCGCCCCCGGCCATCAATCCGGCCGGCACACGCCACACCTTCACGACGGTCGTCACCCGGCAGTCGAACCAGGCGCCGTGCGTGGGTTGGCCGGTACGTTATGAGATCGTCGACGGTCCGCCCGCCGGCTTCGCGCCCAATGGGGCCGAAATCATCACCGTGCCGACCGACGACGCCGGGCAGGCTTGCGTGGAAATCTTCCAAAAAGAACCCGGCCCGGGCACAAACAAGATCGCGATTACCGTGGTACGACCCGCTGCAGCCGGCGGACCCAACGGGCGCGAACTGGTCGTCGGCCAGGGCTCGACCATAAAAACCTGGACCGCCGCCGCGCTGGCCGTACGCAAGCTGGGCCCGGCAACCGCCGCTCTGGGTGCTACGTTGACCTACCAGATTGAAGTCTCCAATCCGGGCGACCAACCGGCCAACAACGTGACGATCGTCGACGCCTTGCCCCGGGAACTCAATTACATCGACAGCACCCCGCCCGCCCAACTCGAAAATAACAAGCTCAAGTGGCAGATCGGCCAACTCGCCGGCGGCCAAACGCAAACCTTCCAGTTGAATTGTCGCGCCGAAGCGCTGGGAAGCATTACCAACTGTGTCGATGCCACGGGAACCGGCGGCCCCACGCCCAACGGCCAACTGACGGCCTCCGACTGCGCCACCACCACGGTCACCGCGCCGCAGGTCGACGTGCAGATCACTGGCCCCACACAGGCCACGGTGGGCACGAATGTCACGTTCCAAATCAACGTGACCAACCGCGGCCAAGTCCCCACCGACAAACTGCTAATCAAAGACCGTTTCGAGCTAGGGCTGAAGCACGCCCGGCTGCCCAGCCCCATCGAACGCGACTTAGGATCGCTTGCCGCGGGCCAAATGCGACAGATCGCCGTAACCTTCCAGGTCACGCGTGCCGGTCGACTTTGCCACACGGTCGAAGTAACCAGCCCAGGCGGTGTGCGAGCGACTGCCGAGGCGTGCCTGACGGCCGTCGAGCCAGTACAACCACAAACTCAACCCCCGACGCAAACCCAACCGCCCGCACAAACGCAACCCCCGCTTCCCGCGCCTGTGCAACCGCAACCGCCCGCCCAGGCGCAACCCCAGCCTTCCGCTCCCACGGGCACACAGCCGGGACTGGCCCTCCGCACGAGCGGACCTCGCTCGGCCAACGTCGACGACCTGGTACGGTTCACCATCGACGTAACCAACACGGGCGCCGAGCCACTGACAAACGTGCGGGTGGAGGATCAACTCGACGCCACACTCTTCCCCTGGCGAGCCACCGAGGGCCACACGCCCCAGGGCAACGGCCTGGTGTGGACACTCGACTCGATCCCCCCAGGACGCACCGATCGGCTGGAGGTGCACTGCAAATGCGTTCGCGCGGCTACTCAGGCCTGCCACCGCGTGACGGTGACGCTGCCCAACGGCAGCCGGCAGCAGAGCGAAGCGTGCCTGGAAATTCTCCCTGCCCAGGGTGAACTGACGATGACCGTGACCGACCTGCGCGACCCGGTTCGCTCGGGCAAAGGGGTGACCTACGAGCTTCGGGTAACCAATGCCACGGATGCCGTGCAGCGCAACGTGGCACTGGAGGTTAAAGTGCCCAAGGGGCTTCAGCCCGACCGGCTGGGAACCAGCGGCCCCGGCACGCCGCAAACCGAGGGCCAAACAATCTACTTCACCCCAGTGGCCGAACTGGAGCCCGGCGAGGTGCTGCGGTACCACGTGCGCGTCACTACCCGGCAACCCGGCCAGTACACCGTACGGGCCGAGGTCACTAGCGAAAGCCAGACGACTCCCCTGGTCGTGGAAGAAACGACCGAGGTGTATGAATGAAACGGGTATGGCTGCCCGTCTTCCGCTACTGAATCTCCGGCATCTCGACCAGCTCGCCATGCAGTTGTCGCTGTTGTTGCTCGGGCAGGTACACGCCGTAGAAGGTGGCGTTCATGTCGATCCACAGGGCGATGCGACGGATTTCCTCGTCGCTGAGCGTTACGCCCTCGTGACCTTCACGCAACAGCCGAATCAACCGGCTTCCTAACGCGCCGTACATTCCGCCCGGCGGTGTCACCTGGATCTGATTGCGTCCGCCGAAGCGTGGCACCAGCGCTTTGCGTGCATTCTCTGGATTGGTGCCGGCACCCCAGAACGACGGCCCCGACTTGCACAGTGCGTTGTACGACCGTGAGAAACCCTTTTCCGGTGTACCGGTCAGATCCATACCCCCGTCGGGTTTCTCGCCCGCGTGGCAACTGACGCAGTGCTTGTCCCAAACCGGCTGGACCACTTCCGCGTAGGAAAACGGGCGACCGCCGAACGGGCCCGGGTCGAGCGGCAACGGATCGTGCCTTAGCGCCATCAGGTTGGTCGGTTTTCGCAACGGTGCCGTGCGGCGATGTTCGTGGCAGCCCACACAGGAAACTGTCTCGCCCGGCTGCACGTAAGTCACCGTGCGCATCGTTTGATACGCCATGCCGTCGGCATCGAGGGCTTGAAACAGCAACAGCTTTTTGGCCGGCACGATGAAACGCGCCGAGCCGTCGGCCTCGACGGGCACGGTACCCAACACGGCCCGAGCGTTCTCCTCCCGAGCCTCGCCAATCGGAGGGCTATTGGCCACGTTGGTCGTCTTCGGGAAGATCTGCACGACTCGCAGGGCCTTGATACTGCCGCGCGGCACATCGCCGAGGCCTTCGTACACGTCGGCCAACACCATCTCGCCTTCCTCGGGTGCATTCGCAGGCAACATGCTGGCCAACATGGGCGGCATCCGACGCGGCTGCAAGGGGCACGGATTCGTGCTGCCAATGTCTGGATCGCGGTGAAGCAACTCGCGGTTGCCGAACACGTCGAGCACGTACAATCCCAAAGCGTTGGCCGGGTTGGGTCGCGGTTCCCAGACCAGCGGCACCGGGCTGTAACCCACCAGAAAATACTTCTCCGACAGCGGCCACGGGGCCGTGTAATACTCGCGGATGTCGCGCGTTTCGGCCTCGGGGAAAGGAATCTCGGGCGTGATTCGCGTGATGGCCTCCTGGCCGTCGTTGCTCACCGTGGGATCGACAATCGCAATCGGCCCGCCCGCGATCGAGTGATGCGCCGACGCGGCAAACACCACCTTGCTGCTGTTGGGAATCGGTTGAAGCTGGAACGTGCAGTGTGGCTTGGGCGAACCGTTGCCCCAAACGGCCACCGGGTTGGTGCCGTCGGGCCGCGTCGACCAGAGGTTCTGGTGCGTCACCGCATCGCGGTCGATATAGTCCCACCGCGAGTACAAGATGTGGCCCGTGTTCGACACGGTGGGAAACCATTCGTTGGTGTCGTGGTAGGAAAGCGTGGTAAGGTTGCTGCCGTCGGCCTCCACGCGGTGCAAGGTGTACACGTCCCAGCGACGACTGAACTGTCCGCCGAAGCATCGGGCGTAGCCTTTGCGCCGGGTCGAGCAGAAGGCAATCCCGCCGTCGGGCAAATAGGTAGGCATGATGTCGTCGAACGGCCCCGAGGTGATCTGCCGCAGCCCGGTACCGTCGACATTGACCTCGTAGATGTGGTAATACGCCACGTCGGGATCGGTGTGGTCGACCTCGTTCGGTTGCAGCGGCTTCTCGGGACATTCGACGTAGGAAAAGACGATTCGCTTCCCGTCATACGAGAGCCGCGGTTCGAGCACGTTGCCCTTGGCCAACTTGCCCTGGAGAATGTCGCGGCACTTGAGGCTGTAGCCCGGCTGTTCGAGCACGAACAGCCCTCCGCCGGGCCGTGCCCGCCAGCCGTAGTACTGCATCACCAAGTGGCTGTACGACGTCGGCACCCGCTTGCAGAACAGCATGGGGCCGAAGTTCATCAACGGGTTGGCCAACACGACGCGGCGTTTCAGACGACGCACTTGCAGGTAAATCTGGTCGGCCTTCTCGCCGGCCGTTGCTTCGTCCTGAAGCGTTTTTTCCAGGGCGTCTAACGCCGAACGCTCGCTGGCCAGAAAACCTTCGCCCTGGGCGGCCCGCAAATCGTTCAACAAGAGTTGCGCCTGCTGGAGGTGTTTTTGAGCGGCCGTGAGGTAGACTTTCCCGGTGCCGTCGATCTGATCGTCGTGCAGCCACTCTTTCTGGACCATCAGCCAAAGAGCCAGATCGCCCGTATCGGCCTCGGCCAGACGATTCCGCAACGATTGCAGCCCCACTTCCGATTGATGCGCGGCCAACAGTTGTTCGAGGGTGCCGACCCCTTCGAGCCACGAACCGGCGAACGAAGCCAACACCACGCCAGGCAGCTCGACGGCCTTTTCCGTCGGCTTGGCGTCCGATTCGACCGGCAGATCGACGGCAAAATCCAACCGCCCTTCGGCGTCGACGCCCGCGGTCAACCACCAAGCACCGTCGCAATCGGGTGCCACGAGCACGCCGCTATGACTGAGCGGGTCGACGACCAAGGCCGCCAGCAAATCGCCCTGCTTGAGCACCGTGGGCTGAGTTCCCAGCGCCAATGGGTATTGGTGGATTTGAAGTTGCGAGTCGAGGGTCACCAACTGCAGCCCGGGGCTTGCCGAGTCGGCGTTGCGGTCGACCTCGTAGCGCCAACAGCCACGTCCGCACTCGGCATCGCCGAATCCTTCGGACGCCTTGAAGGTTGTGCCATCGTCGTAGCTAATCACCGGGTCCCAATGGGTCGTGTCGCAGAAGATCTTGTTGCGTTTGTCGACCACGAAGCGAATCGGGTCGCCAGCTCGGACCGTCAACGGCACTTCCGGCTGAAGGCCCTCGCCGTCGCGGCCTTCGAGTTCAGCTTGCCAAACGGTCTTGTCGCCATGACGGATGGCCACGCGCACGCCATCGCCGTCGAGATGGGCCTTACAAACACGGCCGGTCACGGTGAGCTTGCCGTCGCGCGGCGCGCGAAACGTGCGGATGCTGGGCGTCTGGTCGCCCGGGTGCTGCCAGTCGCGTCCTACGCGGGCCCAGCGCTCTTGGCCCATCCAGTACGTCGACCCGTACCACTTGTCGTTCGCCTGATAGGCCATCGACGCATGGTTTGTGTCCGAAGGATCCAACGTTGGGCCGTGAATCGCAAGCAGTGTGACCGCCGACAACGGCTTTGCCTGCGCTGTCGGCTTAAGCAACCCACCGTCGACCCGGGCAGCCGCCGCTTGAGGGATCGATTGGGTACTTGCGTCGCGCTGCCAGCCTTCGACCGCAGGCGTGGTTAGCTGCAGCCGTCGCACGACGGCGCCGGTCGGCTGGTCGCGAAGGACGGTGGCCAACTCGACGGTGGCCAGTTCCACGTCGTCGGCCTGGCAGAATGGCACGGCCATGCCCAGGGCCAGCCAGAAAACGGCCAAGCCGCGTGCCAACCCCAGCGTTCGGGGCCGGGGTCCGTTCGGTGGGGTCCCCGTTCGGTGTCCCAGAGTTTCGGGCTTCGAAGAAACCAAACCAACCGACTTCCGAGCAATGTGCAACTCAATCGTCATGGCAGGACTCCTGAGGGCGAGCAGATTATGGATTGTGCATTATACGTCACGTGGTGGGTGGCTGCAAGTTTGGTGTTTCCCCCACCACTCGGTCCTCGCCCCGCCGACTGGCCGCGAAGCTCCGAGGCGGTGAGAAAAGGGAGTCGCGAAAGGGCGAAATCGCGAAAAAGACGATCATCTTTCCTTTCTTTCGCATTTTTGCGTTTTCGCGACTAGAAGCCGTTTCGAAACTGATACTGAGGTCGTTCGTTCAGCGGATATACGAACCCGAAGCCGGGTTTTGAAACCGCCTCTAAAACACTTACGACCGCTTCTTTCCCGTTTTCCTCAACTTATCTTCATCCGGCTGAAATGTTACCGGTTTTTTTCGCTTTTGCGGACACTGTTGCCGCTGCTTCTGTACTCCAGTTCACAGACCGGCCGGACCTTTGCCCCAAAAATTTATTTGAATGCCATTCTTCGCAACGTTGGCGAACGGCTCCTCGCCGTCCGTCTTTCGCTGAAACCAGTTTACACGTCTGTTATGGGAGGCCGCGGCCATGAAATCCCCACTTCGAATTTCGCTTGGTTTCTTGTTGGTTGCCGGACTGCTCAGCGCGGTCCTGGCGACCGAGAGTCGAGCCCAATTGTTTGCGTCAGCCGGTTACTACGACGGCTACAACGGCGACGGGCTCCTGGTCACGCGGGCGACCACGCCGGCGGAAAGCTACGCGCGAGGTAGGGCCGATCTGATCCGTTCTCGCGCGCTGGCCAATGTGTACGATGCCGAAGCCGCCGTGATCGCCAACCAGGCATTTGAGAAATACCTGGATAACCGCAAGAAATTTCAGTCGACCTACTACGATCTGCGGATGGCCAACCGCGACTATCGAGCGGCCGAGCGTGGGCCGCGCCCCAGCCGCGAAGACCTCGAACGCTATGCCCGCATCAGTCGTCCTCCGCGATTGAGCCCCAGCGAGCTGGACGAACTGACTGGCGAACCCAACTGGCCGATTCTCTTGCGGAGTCGAGCGTTCGAAGACCGGCGCTCGCAATTGGAGGAACTGTTCGACCGCCGGGCCGTGCAACGACGACTCGATGCCGAAGACTACCTACGAGTGCGCGAACTGACCGCCCAGTTGAAGAACGCGTTGAAGGATCAGATCCGCGAGCTTCCTCCGGAAGAGTACGTCATGGCCCAACGATTCCTCGACGGGCTGGCATACGAAGCGAAGGTGCCTGTGGCATATTCACGCCAGTTGGCCCAGTCCAACTGAACGCCACGGGACCGCCGGCAGTGTCAGCGACGACTGTCCGCTAATAGCATAACAACCCCAGGACGAATTTCTCACCACGGAGGCACGGAGATCATGGAGTTGTTTGCACGAAACAACTTGCGAAGACCGTTCTGTGGCAGCTTGACATCAGTCAGATGGCTATCGGTTCGCAGCAAACCTTCCCTTCTCAGTGTTCTCCGTGGCTCCGTGGTGAGAAATGCGGGCTATCCGACCAACTCACCATACTTCTCCCGATAGTCCGGGCCGCAGCGGGGACATTTTTTCAGATGGATCGTCATTTTTCGCGTGGTTTCTAGATCGAGACGCTTGGCGTGGTAGTCGGCAGCCAAGCGACGAACCTCACTGCACGTGAGGCCACCATAGCGATACTCCATCGCTTGCCGCAACCACCCGGCCGCCACGTAGCCACCGGCCCCCAGTGCAACGACCACGGTCGCTGTACTGGCCAAACGCTTGAGAAACTCGCGTCGCCGTCGGGCGTGGAGTTCGTCGACCAACTGTTGCAGTCCGCCCTCGGGACAGGCTGCCCACCGTTTCGTGCGATCCGACTTAATGATCATCGTGGGCCTCCCGCAACACATCCGACGGACAACCACCCATTTCGCGTGGGTATTTGCCCAGTTTTCCGCCTTCATCGCCATTGTGGACAGTTTTGCAGTAATGTTCTGTTAGGAAGGTTACACTCGGGCGGTTTTCGGGATGTCCGCGCGACGCAAGCGGCGCCGCCTGCCCGTTGCGAACAACTACCGCCGGGTGACAGCGGAAGTCTGTTGGTGAGGGCATACCACGTGTGGGACCGTCGCGCCCACACTTTGGGCAAGTCGCTCGAGGTCGCGCACGACGATCTTCTGGCGACCGACGCGCAGCAGCCCCGCTAACTGAAGGTGTCCCAACTCCAGAGTAACCGTCTCGCGCGTTGCTCCGATCACATTGGCCAGATCTTGGTGCGAGAGCTTCATACCGATCCGCCATCCCGCCGCATCCGATTGGCCATATTGCTCGACTAATTCGAGCAACAGGTGGACCAACCGCTCGCGGTTGGACCGAAACAGCAGGTATTTCAACCGACGTTCCACGCGACGGCGGCGCAACCCGATGAGTTTCGTCACCCCCACCGAGACATCGGCATGGACGGCCATGAGTTGCTGCACGGCATCGGCCGGAAGCAGGGCCACGGTCGACGCCTCGACAGCCTCGGCGTAGTCTTCCCGCTCACCCGACTCGACGACGGCCAGTTCGCCAAACAGTTCGCCCGGCTCGATAAACGCCAGCACGACCTGCTTGCCCTCGTCGGTGATCGTGCCAATCTGGACGCGACCGGCGATCAACAACAACACGCCGTCGGCGTGATCGGCCGGAGCGTAAATCAAACCCCGGCGAGGAAATTTGCGCAGCAGACTACGCCCTTCGAGTTCGCGAAGTTCCTCCGACGACAACCGCCGAAACAAATCGCAGCGTTTGAGGAACCAGAACGTCTCGGACATCGGGAGGCAAATCCCCAAGGGTTTTGTAGCCGATGAGGGATTCTACGGGCCGTTTCTCTCAGCGACCAGCGCGGCAACGTGCAAAGATGGCGCCCAGGCGAGTCCTCCCCCTCCTCAGTGACGACCTCTTGCCGACCTCGGACGTATGCTGCTTCAACCGGCCCCTCACGCATGGTATTCTGTTCGCATCGACCGTGCACCGGAGAACCCGTATGCGAAAACCCTGGCGACTTCTTCTGCTGGTAGCCGTCGGCGCGGTGCTCATCGCGGCCGCGGCGGCGTACAAGTATCTCTGGATTTCCCTGCCCGAGGGAACCGGGCCGGCCGGGCCCGCGGTGGCGTTGGAGCCGTTTGAGCAGGTGTGGACCGAGCGCCCCGTACTGCTGTTGGGCATCGGCGACAGCGTGACGGCCGGTTTTGGCGTACCGCGCAAGCATTCGTATTTCGAACGCCTCGCCCACAACCCCGACGACGAGTGGCCCGACATTGAGGGCCGTTGCCTCAGCGCTGCGTTGCCGAATCTAACCACGCGCAACCTCGCCATCTCGGGCAGCACGTCGCTGCACCACGTCGACATCATTGAAGCCCAACTCGAAGAGCAACCGCCCGAGGTGTTCGGCCTAGTCGTGATGACCAGCGGCGGCAACGACCTGATCCACGACTACGGCCGCCGGCCGCCGCGCGAGGGCGCCATGTACGGGGCCACCTTCGAACGGGCCAAGCCTTGGATCGACAACTTCGAGCGGCGGCTTGGCGAGATGCTGCGCGCAATCGAGGCACGATTTCCCGGCGGGTGCATGATCTTTTTGGCCGATATCTACGACCCGACCGACGGCCTCGGCGACGCCGCCACCGCCGGCCTGCCCGACTGGCCCGACGGACTGAAAATTCACGCCGCGTACAACGACATCATTCATCGCTATGGCGAGACATTTGCCACGGTCCACGTGGTACCCATGCACGCCGGCTTCCTCGGCCACGGCATCCACTGCACCCAATCCTGGCAACCGCACTACCGGGCGGAAGATCCGCACTATTGGTACGCCTGGAACCTAGAAGACCCCAACGCCCGCGGCTTTGATGCGCTAAGGCGGTTGTTTTTGTTGGAGATGGTCGAGCAGAAGGGGCGGATCGGTGTTGCGGTCACAGGTGATGAGTGACGTAACACCCTGAGCAGAGTGGTAGGGTGTGCGCTCTGTACGCACACAGAAACTGATCCCTCGAAGTCCAAAGCAGGAGAACCCTACTGATGTTTTCGTCATCGAATCATCACAGTGACACGGCGAGTCCTGGTTGCCCTCTGTTCCACGTGCTTGTTGTGTCGCTTGCTATGGTTTGCCTGAGTATCGCTTCTGCGCCACTTTATCATGTAGGTGACGATTGGCGCACGGGCTGGAACAATTTTGAAGGGTTTCTTACTAGAGGCGGTTTCAAATCTGGCTTATGAGGGGTTGCCGACAGTATTGCTTGCTGACATCTTCCTCGGGAAATAGGACAATTCGACGATACACCGCCCCCCCCGGAATAGGTTTTGAAACAGCTTCTATTCAGGACCCCGGCATTAAAGCTTATACGGTTGCTCCGGCGAATGGGCCATTGGAGAATCAGACATATTACTATTTGCAGGTGCTCAACAATATCGGGCCTATCACGCAGCACTGGTGCGCAAATGGTAATCAAAACATACCAGGCATTGGACTGGTGTCGGATGGTACACCGTATCCGAATTGTTCCGCAGTACCACTACCGAGTGTGCCATGAGTACCGTTTTTCAGCAGGGAGAATAAGACATGCGATCATTGCTCATCATATCCACCATGTTGATAGTGTCTGGTAATTCATACCTCGGTGTTGCGCAAATGATTACACCGGAGGAAGTGACCATGAACGCAAAGCCATACCCTTTGACGGACAACTATAAAGCGGTTCCAGGACGTGTCACTCCTGGCAGCCTCGACCGCGATACAATACTCAGACAGCAGAGGCAGATTCGGGCGCGCCTCGTAGCAACCCTCGGCGCACTTGCGCCGACCGAATTCAATAGCTATCGAAAGTCTCTGTCGGATAACAATGAGCCGGACGCAGCTCGGGCGGCAATTCAAATGATCTCGAAAATGAGGGAGTTGGCCGGGAAACCATCGCCCCATCCGTTGGTTATTCAGTCCGTCTCAACGGCTTGGGTACTTTGCCTGAAATTGTTCAAAAGTTGCAAGAGCAAAGAGGCTCAACAATTGATTTTAGACAAATGGAACGACTCCTTCGATCGAGAGGGCGAACTTCTCGACCAACAATTGACCGCATTTTATTTGGAATTTGACCGCCGTATGCTGAATACTCATTTTTGGGAGCTTTTTAAGGAATCAAGACAAACGAAGACTATGAGCCGAATCTGTTACGTTCTTTACAAACACGGCGACCGTACGGACGCCGAACGCCTTCAGAAAAGGTTTTTTGAAATGGCGCCCGATGATGAACGTCGCCCTATGATTTGGAATGCGTTTAATTGCCTACAGTGGCGTCTTGCAGGCAATGATCCAAAGATGGGGCCTGCAGCTGTGTTCCAGTGACGTAGGGTGGGTCGAGCAAAGCGAGCCCCACAGTTTTTTTCTTGAAGTCTTCCTTGAAGCTCGTCACGTACTATCATCGCTCCATTTGTGTAGGGTATAGGTCCGTTCGGCATTCGGGGGCAATAGACCGGAGCCAGCGTTGGTGGGGTTCGTTTCGCTCGGCCTACCCTACATCACTGAACAAGCCAGCGGTTGGCCCCCGGCGTGTCCCAAAGGGGCACCGGTTTGCCCAGCGAAGGGCAGCCCAGGCGAGCCCCGGGCATCCGATCCGTTCATTAGGAATCGACGGAAGCCCCAGCCCGAACCTTTCCTCGCCCGAGCCCGTCTATCGTGTATCGCCCTGGAATCTGAAGGAGAATCGTCTTGCGCACCCCCGACTGGCAGTGGAACGAGATTCAGCAGGTTGGCACCGACTACGCCGACGTGGCGGAGGTGGAGAAATACGACACGCGAATGGCCACCTTTCGCGACGTGGACGGCGAGAATCGGGCAACTCTCGAGCTGTTGGCACTATCGCTCGGTTCGACCGTTTTGGAGATCGGTTGCGGCACCGGGCGGTTCGCCCGTGCGGCGGCGGCTGCCGGTCATCGGGTGACGGCCGTCGATGTCTCGCCGGTCATGCTCGAGTACGTTGCCCACAAGGCCCGCGAGCAAGGGCTCGACAGCATCGAGCTGCAACACGCCGGCTTTCTCACGATGGATCTGCCGGCCGAGCGTTTCGATGCGGTCGTGTCGGTCGCGTGCCTGCACCATTTGCCCGACGTCTGGAAGCTCCTTGCCCTGGAAAACGTGTGCCGCGCGCTCAAGCCGGGCGGACAATTCGTCCTTCGCGATGTCGTTTTTTCGATCGCCCCGGGCGAAGCGGCCAAGACGTTCGACGAGTTCCTCGGCGGGCTGCCCGAAGCCATGCGACCCGCGGCCGCCGGACACGTGGCCAAGGAATTCAGCACGCTGGACTGGATCATGGAAGGGCTACTTCAGCGCGCCGGCTTCGAGATCCTCACGGCCGAACGTGTCGGCGCGTCGTTTTTCGCGTATCATTGTCGCAAGGCGAGGTAACGGATAACGTTCGTGCTCGACGTGCGGATATTGACGTGGTGGGCGACGAGGATTTTCTCACCAAGACGCGAAGATCAAAGAGTGTTCTTCCACTCCTCGTCCTTCGCGTCTTTGCGCCTTTGCGAGATGATTCTTGCCCTTCGTATCAATCATCAACTCAAACTGAAAACAGAAGGAAGCCGCAGATGAACACAGGGCGGCAGGGCCGCCAACCAAACCGGTGCTACCGCACCGAAGCAGGAACCCGCTCCCGTTAGTCGCCAATCTTCGTGAAAAACTTAACGATCTTTGAGGTTAGTAATACAAATGAACGCAGATGACGAAAACGACTTGGAAACGTGGATTTTCTGGTAGATCACGCCGTGTAGACGATGCTTCCCAAAAGCCTCTCGCGCCGGATAGTCCGTTCGATGCTAGTGCCATGCTATCTGCGTTCATTTGCGTCCATCTGCGGCTCCAATGTTGGAATCATTTTCAGTTTGAGTCATCAACCACAATTGATCGAATCATGACGAACAAAATCCCATTTCCGCTCGAGCTGAAAACCAAGAGGCTGTTGATTTGTTCGCCGTCTGTGGCCGACGCGGAGCAATTGCGCGAGGCAATTGGAGAAACCATCGACACGTTGAGGCCCTGGATGCCCTGGGCGGACCACGTCCCAAGCCCGACCGAAGCACGCGAGAATTGCCTCGGTGCGGAAAAGGCGTTCGAAGAGGGACGAGACTATCGGCTTCATCTCTTTTTGAACGATTCCTTGACCTTCGTTGGCGGCAGCGGGCTGCATCGCGTCGATTGGTCGATTCCGAAGTTCGAGATTGGCTATTGGGTTCGCCAATCCCATGCCTGCCAGGGTTATATCACGGAAGCCGTCGAGGAAATCAACCGGTATGCGTTGGAAAACCTGGACGCAAACCGGGTTGAGATACGAATGAGTACGAAGAACACTAGGAGTCGACGCGTGGCGGAACGTCTCGGCTTCGTGCTTGAAGGCATTCTGCGGAACGATGTCAGAAACATGGATAGGACCTTGCGAGATAGCTGCGTTTTCTCGAAGATCAAGGAGGACGGCAGGGTCGCCGACCAAGCGGGTGCGATCGCGTAGTCGCGGGAATGCGTATTCGACATCGAGGAATCGGCATTCGTTGGGTGCCACTTCTATGAAAGCTCGTCGGGTGTCAAGGCTTGGTTGGTGGTGTATTCGTCGAATTTTTTGGTGGTCCGTGTGGAACGCAACCGAGCAGAAGAAGAGGCTAGCCGGGGGTCCAGGGGGTGGCAATGAACGCCCCTGGTCGGCGGAGGGAGCCGCCGAAACTTCGGCAGGGATGCTTTCTGTGGCGTCGATTGATGCGTGCATTGAAAATGATCGTTTCGGAAAACCGAACGCTTGGAGATCCAGGTTCCCGTTGGTCGCCGTCGTTTCATTGGCTATGCAGGCGTCAATAAGGGAATTCGGGGCGCCCATACTTCTATCCGAGCATCGAGAATCGTCTCTAGCCCATGGTGGTTGTTTCGAGTTGGAGAGAACAGCCCCTACTGCTGTCGAGCGTTGAGCCCCTGGCACCTTCGAGCGAGTTCTCACCAACGTCGGGCCTCCGAATTTCGTTGATTCCACAGCTTCCGCGGTTCTACTGGTGTGCGTGATATTCCGTTTTCAGCATGCTAACTGGTCGGGCTGCATCTGGTGAAAAAGCCAACGAATCCAACGATTCGCCACGGCCGCCACGATCACGTTCGTGGGCTTCTTTCTTCGGCGCAGCCGGGCGCTGAACTTTCGCCATCGTGGCTCGCGTAACATCAAACGATGGGCCGCCTCGATCAAGATGCTCCGCAGTTGCGGATTGCCCGCTTTGATCAGGCCGCTGTCCGCCTGCCGCGTTCCACTCGACGCGTTGCGCGGCGAAAGACCGCAAAATCGGGCAAGCTGCTTGCCCTTGGCAAAGCGATCGAAACGCCCGATCTCCGCCCGCAGGGTAACCGCCGTGATCAACCCGATTCCGGCCAACTCCATCAACTTCAGGCAAAGGCGGTCCTCGTCGGCCCATGCCTGCAATTCCCGCTCGACCTGGCGAACCTCGTGATTGAATTGTTCCAGCCGGTCCAATTGTTGTTTCACGATCCATTGCGAGGTGGGCGAAAGCTTCGCCTCTTCCCGCACCCATTTCAGCCAAACACGCGTCCAGGGCCGGATGTCCGGAAGCACCACGCGCTCGTCCCGCAGGATCGCCCGCAGACGCAGTTTCGTGCGGCGACGGTCGTCGACCAACTGGCTGCGGTAGCGAACGAGCTTGCGCAACTCGCGAATCTGCTGCGGCGGAAGCCACACTTTCGGCAGGTAACCCACCCGAATCAGGTCGGCCAGCAGCCGCGCATCGCCGAAGTCCGTCTTGTCCGGACTTTGCTTGATCCGCGCCACGTAGCCCGGGTGCGCCAGGCTCACCGACCAGCCGGCCTTCTCGGCCAACTCCTGGGCCAGATCGGCTGCCCCGCAACAGGCCTCGATGGCCACCGACACCCGCTGCCGCCGTGCTCCCACGGCCTGCCGCACCTTGCGCCAATCGTTGGGGCAAGCCCGATTCTTGAGAATCTTGCCCTTCTGGTTCATCAAACACACCTGGACACTCTCCTGGTGGTAGTCCAGCCCTACGAAAACCTCTAAACTGGCAGACATGTCCGTTGCTCCTGGGTTGGGGAAACGTCGGATTCGTAAACACCAACGTTATACCCCAATCCCGAGCAACGGGCTCTCATACCAACTGCTGGCTTGTCCAGCAGTGCCGGGCTGGGGTAGGATTAGGGGTATGAGACGAACCCAGCCACATCGAAAACAAGTTCGACATTTCAACGATCCGGGCCACTTCCACAAACCAACGTTTTCATGCTACCGTCGGCTTTCCTTGCTGACCAGCGATGCCTGGCGGGGAGAACTCGGCCGGAGTGTCGACCAAGCCATGGTCGGGCAAGGCGACCGGTGGAGTTCTACCCGGTAGACGATTGAGGCTCCATTGAACACTGCTGGACAAGCCGGAGTGGCACCCGACGCACGGCTCTAGCCGATCCAGTTGATCCTGTTATCCCGTCAAAAAACGAACCTTCGTGAACGGCCACCAAGAGAGCAATCGTCGATCCGTGCTGTTGTTGCCGGCGTGTGTCGTTTGGGCCGCGCCGTGGACATTGTTCGGCACGTTGGTCGGGCTGTTGGGTTTGTTTTCGGGCGGGCATGTGCGGCGGCGGGGGCGGATTGTCGAGTTCTATGGCGGCGCGGTCGCCTGGTTATTGTGCCGGTTGCCCAACGGACCGATCGCCCTGACGTTGGGCCATTGTGTGTTGGGGCGGACCGATGCGGCCCTGGACATCGCCCGGGCACATGAGTTGGTCCACGTGGCACAGTACGAGCGTTGGGGTTTGGCCTTCGTGCCCGCTTATCTGGCCTGTTCGGCCGTCGCCTGGCTCCGCGGCGGCGATCCGTATCGCGACAATCCGTTTGAGAAGGAGGCGTTTCGCGTGGCGCCGTGAGAGGAAGAGTGGTGGCGATGAACGCCTCGTTTCCAAAATCATCCTTACTGTGAAAACCCCTCACCTCCGGCCCCTCTCCCCAGAGGGGAGAATCTTTTTTCTGCCGTTTGGCGCGTTATACTCCGCGGTGGTTCTCGCCTGGCAGAATGTATAACGGATAACACTGCTAATCCGATTCGTGATCAACCACTCTTGCGCGTTGGAACGCGAGAACTGGGCGGTTTGCGTGTTCGCTGAAGCGACCACGCCTTCGCAAGACGTGGAACGATTAGCGTGGTACCTAATCCCGATCGATTACCCCCCAAATCAGAAATCCCAAATCAGACTCGTGTGCCATGCTCAAACCGTCCTTGCCCTCGTCGCGTCGCCGGGCTGATGCCGTGGCCGTGCTCGTCGCCCTCGTGCTGCCCACCGTGTTGACTTGGTTCTACTTCGTCTACTTGGCCCAGCAGCCGGGCACAATGCAGCAACTCGTCTTCGGCGGCTGTAAAATGCTGATGTACGTACTGCCAGTGGTTTGGGTGGTGGGCGTACAGCGTGAGCGGCTTACGTGGCCGGCCACCACGGCGGGAATCGCCGAAGGGCTCGGCTTCGGCTTGGCGGTGTTCGCCGGAATGCTTCTGCTGTACTACGGCTGGTGGAAACCGGCCGGAATGCTCGAAGTAGGAGCCGTGGCCATGCGTGAAAAGCTACTCGGCTTCGGGCTCGACACGCCAGCGAAATATCTCGCACTGGCCGTGGGCCTCTCGCTGCTGAATTCGGCGTTCGAAGAATACTACTTCCGCTGGTTCATTTTCGGCCAGTTACGCAGGCTGATACCGGTCGGGCTGGCAGTAGCCATTTCGTCCCTGGGGTTCGCCGCTCATCACGTCGTGGTGTTGGGGCTCTACTTCGGCTGGCTCTCGCCCTTGGCGTGGTTCTTTGCCCTGTGCGTGGCGGTCGGCGGGGCCTATTGGGCATGGCTCTACCAGCGCAGCGGCTCGCTGCTGGGACCGTGGCTGAGCCATTTGGTGATCGACGCCGCCATCTTTCTGGTCGGCTACGACCTGGTAATCATTCAAAAATGAAAACTGAAGGAAGCCGCAGATGAACACGGATACACGCAGATGACAAAAACGACGTGAAAACATCGACTACCGGCCAAATCACGCTTTCAAGACGATGCTTCTCGCAAGTTGCCCATCCGCGATAGAGACTGCCTAATACTGGAATCGCTTCTATCTGCGTTCCTCTGCGTCCATCTGCGGCTCCGATGTCGAAGTCATTTTCGGTTTGAGTAATCAGGACGCCTGGAGCTTAGTGACCTCTGCTTCGGCCTCGGCGATTTGCTTTTCGAGCGTCTCGATTTCGCCCGGCTCGTCGGCCTGTTTTTTCGCACCGGCCAACTGCTGCTGCAGCTTCTGGATACGCGTACGCAATGTTTGGATCTTTTTCTTTGCCTTCTTGTCCATCGTCTTCTCCCCCGACTCCATTGAATCCTTTGCCCCGCGAACCCTTGCTACAACGTGTTCAACTCCACCTCTTCAGGTTCGCTTGTCTGCTGCTCGGATTCAAGGGGGGGCGGATCGAGGGGCGGTAGATAGACGTGGGTTCTGCTGTCGATATACGTGCGACGGATCGCCCATAGCTCGTGTACCGCGCGAACGAAATCCAATGGGCGAACCTTCGAGCCGGGTACGTCGTGCCACGTGTCGAGCGTGTATTCGTAGATCACCCGATCGACCGAAGGCAACTCGGTCCCCCGCCGCTGCTGGATCATCCGGGCGATAATCTCCACGTCGAACGTCCAGTTGGTGATGAACGGACTGCCGAAGATGGCCATCAACTGCGGAGTCACCCGAAACAGCTTGGCCCCGCACTGGGTATCGTACACCGGCAGGCGCAGAGTCGTCGCTGCCGCAGCAGCAAACAGCCGTCCCAGGCAATGCCGAACCACCCGCCGTTCGATCGAGTGACCTAACAAGCGTACTCGGGCACCGGTGACCAATTCCATCTCGGGACGACGTTCCAAGAGGGCAACGAAATCTTCGATCGCCTCCAACGGCGTGGCCAGATCGGCGTCCCAAAAGCCCACGTATTGTGGCTTCAGCTTCAGGGCTTCCAGCATCCCGCGGCGCACGGCCTCGGCCTTGCCGATGTTTTCCGGAAGACTGCAAACGTGGAACCGCTCGGGCTGAAACTCGTGCAGATCCATTAGCAACGCCAGCGTGTCGTCGCTGCTGCCGTCGTCGACCAGCATGAACCGATGCGGAAGATCCTCCAGCGCATGACGAATCAACGCGCCGAGGTCCAACCGCCTCGCTTCGTTGTAACAGGGAACGACGATTACCGTTTGCGTCATCTTCGTGTCGCCAGTCATTGTCCGTCGATCAGCTAGCCCGTTTTTTTCACCACGGAGGCACGGAGGACACCGAGTCGTTTACACGGCACAACCAATGACAACGGTTGTCCGGCAGTGCATCAGCAGTCAAACGGATATCGCTCTGCGGCAGATTTCGATTCTCCGTGACCTCCGTGGCTCCGTGGTTGATCTGGTTGTGAGAAATCCAGGCTAGGGAAACTCTACGGTACCGCCGAGGGATGTCAAAAACCGCCCGACCCAACCAGAGCAACCGCTACAAACCATCCCCGGGCAACTCGGTTGAAATACAATGCATGGTTGGCACGAAGATGGCCAATGACGGGCCGTTTCGTTCGTATCCCGTCGAGCGTCTCCCGAATTGCCACCCAGCCGCACGAATCCCCCACCCTCTGCCCCCGGGCCAACCGAACGCCCATGAACAACGACATCGTTAAGTTGCCCACCGCGACACGCCGGCAGTGGTTCGGCGGGCAAAGTATCGGCCAATGGTGCTTCGGATGGCTGCGGCTCGAATTGATCGACGCCCTGCTGGTCGCGCTGGCGCTGTGCTTGGTGGTGCATAGCCGCGGCTCGATGCTCGACGACCCCGGTCTCGGCTGGCACTTGCGCAATGTCGACGCCATGTGGACCGCCGGCGGTTGGCTCACGGCCGACTCATTCTCCGGTCCTCGCGGCGGGCAACCCTGGCGGACCAACCAATGGCTGGGCGACTTGGCCCTTCGCGGCGGCTACTGGCTTGGCGGCCTGGAAGGAATCGCGGCAGTGACGATCGCCGTGTTGCTGATCATCTTCCGAGCGATGTACGCCGTGCTGCGGGCCGACGGAGTTGGGCGACTTGCGGCCGTGGCCTGGACGGCGGCCGCGGCGCTGGGGACGGCGCCGGCCTGGATGGCCCGACCCAACGTGTTCAGCGTGCTGGCGATAATGCTCACGGCTTGGCTGGTCGACCGGTTTCATCGCGGCCGTTGTTCACCGCGGGCCCTGCTGTGGTTGTTGCCGTTGATGGTCGTCTGGACCAACACACACGGCGGTTTTTTGGCCGGGCTGGTTGTGTTGGCCGTGGCCTGGGCAGTCGAACTGGTGTTGGCCATCGGGCTGCCCTACTATGGCGAAGGCAAAGGCGCCCTCGGGCGGCTCGCACATCTTTCGTGGCTTCTGCCGGCGGCCGCCGCGTGTACGCTCATCAACCCGTATGGTTGGAACATTTACCCTTGGGTGTTGAAGCTGTTGGGCAACCCGTTCTTTATGAACCTCAACATGGAATGGCAATCGCCCAACTTCCACGGCCGTGGGGCGTTGTGCTTCGAGCCGCTGATTCTGCTGTTGCCGTTGCTGTTGGCCACGAGCCGGCGTCGGGCAAGCCTGACCGCCGTGGTCCTGTCGGTCGTGTGGCTGCACTTTGCGCTGAGCGGATATCGCTACGTGGCACTTTGGGTGGTGGTCACGGTGCCGATGCTGGCCCAACTGAGTGTCGACGTGCCCATGCTCCGCAAGCTGGGGCGTTGGTTTCAGAAGACACGCGAGCGACGTACCGCGACGCTGTCGGTCTTCGGCGGCGAACCGTCGCATGGCAACCCGAGCTTCGCCGAACTGCAAAGCGGCTTTTGGCGACGTCGGACCGGCACGAAGAACGCGGTGACACAGCAACAGCCCGGGCAAGAACGACGCGAGAGCTGGCTGGGGCTGATCGCGCTGGTTGCCGCGTTGTTTGCATGGTCGGCAACGGCTGAAGGCCATAGCGGTCACGACCCACGACACATCCCCACGGCGGCGTTGGAGCATGTAATCGAGCATTATCCCGATCGGGTCGTTCTGCACGATTGCGCCTGGGGCGGATGGCTCACTTGGCACGGCTGGCCGACGTTGCGCAACTGGATTGACGACCGCAACGAAGTCCAGGGCGAGCAACACATCCGCGACTACCAGCGACTTGTTGGCGCCCAACTAGGCTGGCAGAAGCTACTCGAAGAGCGGAAGATTGACGTCGTCTGCCTACGCCCCAACGCACCGCTCGTATTGGCACTGAAAGACGACCCGCGATGGGTCGAAGTCTATGCCGATCCCTACGCCGTCGTGCTTGAGCAACAGGCTCCGTAGTCTTTCCGATTTCTAACCTCTGGTTCCCACGTTTCGCGTGGGAACCAGAGGAAGTGTCCTTCCGCTTTCAGCTTTCCGCTTTCCGCTTTGCTTCGATCTGGTCGACCAGCGCCAGTGCCTCATCGCGGTCGTGAATCTTCCCATCGAGTTGGGCATTGCGAACCGCTTCGAGCAGGTCGCGGTAGCGCGGGCCTTGGGCAATGTCGTGCGTAAGCAGGTCGTTACCGGTCAACAGCGGTGGCGGGTCGAGCTGTTCACGTGGCCTTTCGAGCAACTGGCGACAATAGGCCACCGCCGGAGCGTTCTGCGTGGCAATCGCTTCGTGCAGTGCCAACAGATCGTCGATGCCCGGTTTGATCAACAACGGCTGCAATCGCGAAAACGGCATTCGCGGCGCGTCCGACAACGCTGCGTGATTTTCGACCAGCCAGGCTGCTCGCTCGGCTTCTTTGTTCGACAACCGCCACCGCAGCGCAAGCCGACGCACGGCCGCCACGTCGACCAACGGGTGCAACAACCCGACCAGGGCCAGCGGGAACTCGGGCCCTGCCAGGCGGTCGATCACTCGAAGCCCTTGCTCGAACCGCTCGTCGGTCGAACCATCGGCCGCGAGAACCTCGGGCAACACCTTGCGCGCCAAGCCCGCCTCAACAAGCAACCGCGCGGCCCGCACACGATAGGGCTCGGCCAGCATCCGTCGCATTTCCATGGCAATGCGTTCGGGGCTGACAACGTCGATTAAATCGGCCATTTCGACGATGGCCGCTCGCGTGGCTTCGTCCAACGCGAAGTCGAAAGTGGCCGCCATCCGCACGGCGCGCAACATGCGCAGCTTGTCTTCATCGAACCGGTCGTGGGCCGTGCCAATCGCTCGAAGCACACCGCGACGAAGGTCTTCCTGCCCGCCGACAAAGTCGATCACCTTTTGTTCGACCGGGTCGTAGAAGAGACCGTTGATCGTGAAGTCGCGGCGCGAGGCGTCGGCCTCGGCCGTGCTGAAGGTCACGTGATCGGGATGGCGGCCGTCGCTGTACTCGGCGTCTTCGCGAAAGGTGGCCACCTCGACCATCCCGGCCGCTCGTGGACCTTTTACAGTAATCACCCCAAACGCGGCGCCGATGGCCAGCGTATGCCGGTGTCCGAACACCTGGCGAATCTCCGGCGGCGTGGCGTTAGTGGCCACATCGTAGTCCTTCGGCACCCGATCTAGCAATTGATCGCGCACGCATCCCCCGGCAAAGTACGCCACAAACCCCGCCGCACGGAGCTTCTCGACGACTTGCGTGGCAAAATCACGTTGTCTTTGGGGATCGATCACGAAAGCCCTCGATTCACTTCTTCAATCGCTCGACGACGGGCCGTCTCGTTCCACGCCACCGTATACTCTTCACCCGGCTGGAGGAAGTGTAGCACCAACTCTCGCGGACGTTGGCCGGTGATTTCCTCGACCGCCAGGGCGTAGACCAGCATTTGTAGTTCGTACGGCTCGGCGACGGCAGCCACTTTGCCGGCGGCCACGCGGTTGGTCTTGTAGTCAAGCACGTGCCAATGGCCGTCCGTGTCTTGATACAAGCAGTCGATGAAACCCTGGAGGTAGCGACCGTCGGGCTGCCGACTCGAGGGTTCTTCAGCACCGGCCTGCTTCGGCGGCCAAGCTAGCAAGAATTCCAACTCGGCGTAGATCTCGCGGGCCGCGGCAAGCTGTTCCGCCCGGGCGGATGCCAAAAACCGCTCTGTCATTTTCTGAGGATGCTGAAGCTCGCGAGGTTCGGCCTCCGGCAGGTGACGCGGGGCGTGGCGTTCGACGAGCGCCGGCACCATGTCGGCCCAACGAAAGTCGTCCAACCGCTTGAAATCGACGTCCGCCAAGACGGCGTGGACTAGGGTTCCCACCCCCAATGGATCTAACGGCGGCGGACTGCCCGTGTCGTCGTCCAAACCGCCTTGCCCGCCGACGCGGGCGTGCAGTTTGCCGGTGAGGCGGGAGAAGGAAAACTGACGTCGTACGGCGGCGTCGACGCCAACCGGGTCGACGTGTGGCGGCACACGTCCTTCGCCCCGGGCGGCCATTTCCTGGGCCTTGTCGACGATCTTCTCCAAGTCGCGCCGCCTGGGGCCGGCCACTTTCTTCGGTGCCGGCGGGCGCGTGGTGACGACCTGGTAGAGCTGACCGTCGGGAGTTTCCGTATCGGACGTCTTCATTTCTGCAAGAGGTGGCGTCTCGGCCAGCTCCTCGTGGTGCTGGCCATCGGCCGTACCGCCGATGGCCAAATTGCCAAACCGCTCGAACAGCCGCTTCAGCCACGGCCCCCGGGGCTTCTGTGGGTCTTCCATGCCGGCCGAGAGGATCAGGTAATCGGCCGCCCGGGTAGCCGCCACGTAGAGCAGCCGGTCGAGCTCCGCTTCGTCTTCGGCCGTTTCGGCCACGGCATGCAGGTCGAACCCGCTGGGGCCGTCGGGCAGTTTGACCATCGGTCCCAATTCGGGTGAAAACGCTACCGAGCCACGGCCCGTGTGCCGGGCACGATCGATGTCGGGCACTACCACGACAGGAAACTCCAAGCCCTTCGACTGATGGACCGACATTAGCCGTACGACGTCGGTCGTCTCGGGATGCGTGGCCGCCAGGGCCTCGTCGGGCTGTCGGGCGACGAACTGCGAAAGCTGGGTGATGAAGTCGGAAAGTGTGAAACCGCCCTGGCGGTCGAACGCCCGGGCTTGCTCGACGAGCTTCTGCAAGTTGGCCAACTTCCGCTCGCCGAGAAATTCGCCCAATAGCGCGGCGTCGTAGGCCGTGGCCTCCAGCGCCCGATGGATCAACTGAGCAATCGGCACGCGGTCTTTGACCGAGCGCAGCCCGCGCAACGTGGTCGCAGCATGGGTCGTGCGGCGCCGCTGCTCGCCCTCGATCTGCGGTGGGAGTGCGTCTTGCATCAACCCCGCGTCGAGCGACCGCGGCGTGTTCTTCGCCCCGGCGTGCACGAGCCAATAGAGCGTTTCGTCGTACAGCCCAAAGAACGGGCTGCGCAACGCGCCGGCCAGGCTCAACTCGTCGCACGCACTCTCCACGGCCCGCAGCAGGTTGGCTAGATCGAACACTTCCTGCTGACTGTAAAAGGCCTTGCCGCCGACCAGGTAGTAATCGATGCCATAGCGCTGCAGGGCCTCTTCGTAGAGTTCCACGTTGGACAACGCACGGAACAACAGGGCAATGTCGCCGGGGCGTACCGCTCGGGCGGCCGGCGCGCCCGCTTTGGCCGCCGCTTCGTCGTAGACCAGCGGTTCGCCCTGGTCGAGCATGTGGCGCAGTCGGCGGGCAATCCAGTCGGCCTCCGTTCGCCGCAACCGTTCGGCACGTCCCATTTCAGCCAGGCGCTCGCGCTGGTGGGCGCCTTCCCCGACCAACTGCTCTTCGTTGGTTTCGTGGGCAAGCATGATTTCCACGGCTGGGCGCAACGCGACCTGGGCGCGAAAAGCGCGAAGCGGTTCGTAGGGCGAAAATCGATCGGCAAACAGCTCGTTGACGAAATCGAGAATCGCCGGTTGGCTGCGGAAGTTCAACGACAGCGGCAACCGGCCTGCGTCGGGAATCGACTCGCGCAACTGCCGGAACACGTGCGGCTGTGCTCCCCGGAAACGATAGATCGACTGCTTGAAGTCGCCCACGAAAAATAACTTACCCCGGCTCACATCGTCGTTACACAGCGCTTCGACTAACTCAACCTGCAACGGGTCGGTGTCCTGGAACTCGTCGACCAGCAGCAAGTGGAGTTGACCGGCCAACCGTCTGCGCAATTCGGCCCGTTGTGGCCCGACGAGCAATTGCCGTGCGCGAATCAACAGGTCGTCGAAGTCCAACGCCCCCAACTCCAGTTTTCGGGCGTTGTAGACTGTCGCGATATCGGCCGTCAGCGAAAGCAGTTTCAGCGACATCTCGGCCGCCGGGCGCGCGGCCACGAGGTCGAAGGCCAGGTTCTTCTTCACTTTGTCGATCAGGTCGCGAAGTCTTTTCGCCGCGTCGTTGAATTTCTGGTAAAGCTCGTCGCTAGCAAAGGCCTTCTTACCGCCGCCGCCTTGAACCTTGGCCGCTTCGCGGATTTCGAGCAGATCGTCCTCGGGTGTTTTGCTCGTTTGCAGCGCTGAGAGCTTGTCGACCAGCAGGGCAAAACGTTCCTGCATCGTGGCATTGGTCGACGGCATCTCGCGGGCCAACCGCAATACAGTCTCAGCTTGTGGCGACTCGACGACCTGCCCAAGCAACCGCGGCAGCGCGTCGCGTTGCCAGAAAGTGTCCCAGTGTTCGAGAAGTTCGTCGACGGTCGTCTTGGTCCAGCGATCCCAGTCGATCTCCTGCCGCTTGCCCAGCAATACTTGGATCATCTCGTAGAGCGACCCCAAGTCGAACTGCACGATAAGCTGCAAGACCGTCTCATCTCCGGCGGCCAAGCGGCGGCGCAGTTCTTCGTCGAGCACCTCGAACAACACGGTTTCAGCCTGGGCCTGATCGAGCACGCGAAACTGCGGGTCGAGCTGGGCCTCGACGGCATGCGCCCGCAGAAGCGAACCGCAAAACGAGTGGATCGTGCTGATCCGTGCGGCGTCGAGTTCGCGGATCAACGCGAGCCAGTAGTCGACCTCCGACTCAGGCGCGTCGAGCAACCGCGTGCGACAGGCGGCGCGAATCCGGTCTCGCATCTCCCGGGCGGCCCGTTCGGTAAAGGTAATCGCGATCAACTGGCTCAACCGCGGGCGCTGGCCGGGCTTGCTGGTCGCCGGATCGAGTTCCGAGAGGAAGCGTTCGGTAAGCACAAACGTCTTGCCACACCCGGCCCCGGCCGACAACGCCACCGAAACCTTCCGCGCTGAAATCGCACAACGCTGCTGTTCAGTCAGTCCGGGCTTCCTGGCGGTGGATTGGGGTGTGGACATGGTTTTATTCGCCGCGGCAGAATGCTTGGTGCATATTGAGTGGAGTATGACAACTCAAACCGAAAACGATCCCGACGGTTGCAGCCGCAGATGAACGCAGATAAACGCAGACAGGAGAGGATTCTGGCGTGAAACGGGCAGTCTGCTCGGCAAGCTTCCCAAACGCAATTCTTTAGCAGCGTGGTCCGCCAGATATCCTGAGCTTTCAAACCATTTTCTTCATCTGCGTATATCTGCGTTCATCTGCGGCCTCCTTCTCTTTTCAGTTTCAGTAATGCATCAGAACTTGCGAACGATGCGTCGGACTTCGATCTTCGAGGCTCCGAAGTTCAGCAACAGGCATAGAGTCAAGCTGGTTGCTTTCAGGTAGTTCAAGCATTGGGCCAAATGTGCGTCGTTCAATGCCTTAATTGCCTTTAGCTCTACGAGCAGCATGCCTTCGACCAGAATGTCGGCCAAGTATTCCCCCACGACAATGCCGTCGTAACAGACAGTTACGCCATGTTGTTGTTGAACTCCTAACCCAGCCTTGCGCAACTCGTGCGCGAGCGCGTTTTCATACACCTTTTCCAAGAAGCCGGTTCCTAATGCATTGGATACGGTGAAGGCACAGCCGATCACCTTTTCCGATAGAGCATTCAAATCCCGTCTGCGTTCATCTGTGTTCATCTGCGGCTTTTTTGTCATCACCTTTTTGTGTTTCGCACAAAAATCGAACAACCGGCTCACTCGGGTTCATCCTCCGGCATCGCCGACCAGGTCTTTTCCAGCCAGCGAATTTGTTGAATGCGGCAAACCGTTTTCAACGGACAATTGCGCGTGCAATGTTCGTCGGCGTTGTAAACGGGGAATTGCCCGGTGCGCATGCCGGTGACCAATGCGGCAAGCACCTCGGGCAAGACCATGCGGATGGTCTCCCAGTCTTCCGTGGGCTCAACGCCCGTTTCGCTCGGCTCGTACATCACCAACGACTTCTTCGCCGGAAAACCCTTCTCGCGCAAATACCAGTAACCGGCCTGCCACGGAACCGGATTGAGGTCGTCGAGGATCAACTCGGCCGTCGCCATGGCGTACAAGGGCAATTGCAGGGTGACGCCCGAGAGAACCGACTCCAGGCTGAATCGAGTGGAGCTGCCCGTCTTGTAGTCGATCACATTAGCCACCGGCGTACCGTCGACCTCGCCCGTGTCGATGCGGTCGATCCGTCCGCTGATCCGAATCGTCATCTGCCCGGCTTCCAATTCCAGCGGCGGCACTTCACCGTCGCTTAAAGTGAACAACGACGATTCCCCTTCCGCTTTGGGTGTATGGCCAAACGACTCTTCAAACCGCGCAGGACACAACGGCCGATCGTAGCCGGCCGAGAGTTTGTCGTAGTCGGCATGTTGGCGGCGGTAATCGTTCAGCCAGGCCGTGAGCACGCGGCGATCGATCTCGCGCAGGGCCGCCGCCACGGGATTCGCCGGCACCGGCTCGAAGTGCTGCCGAAACGCCTCGGCCATCCGGCGTTCGAATTCCTCTTGGTCGATCGACGCCGGCGAGGTCGACCCGCCATGGTCGTCGTTCAACCGGCGGTGAAACGTGGCCAACACGTCGTGAGCCAAACGGCCGCGTTCGGCCCGATCGACGGCCAACTCGATATCTTCGACTGGCCGCAGCCGCAAAACCTCTTCGGAGAAAAAGCGAAACGGACACGACGCGTACCGCTCCAAGGCCGTCGCCCGAAACGTACCGGTCGGATCGAATCGCTGTTGAAGTTGCTCGACAACGGCCGGTGCCGGTAGGATCCCTTCGGCCGGGCCGAAACCGTCGCGCCGCTGACGTTCGTCGCACAACGAAAGCGCGGCCAACAGCGGTTGGGCCGTGGTCGCGTCGTGGCGTGCCAGCCCGGCCAGCAGGGCCACGTTGCCAGCCAACGCGGTGGCCGTGGCCTTCACACGCAATTCGGCGAGCGACAACGGATCGTCGTCCAGCGGAATCGGGCTCAGATCGGCCTGTTCGGTTCGTGTGATACGCCCGGCGCCGCACGCCTGCTCGACTTCGGTCAAATACGGACTGGGCGAAAGCGGTTGCGCCGATTCGTCCAAACAGGGATAACTCAGATACAACCGGCACGTCGCGCGAGTGATCACCTCGTAGAACAGTAGCATCTCTTCGCGGTTGCGCTCCGCCCGAGCGACCAGCGGCAAACCAGCGTCGATCAACTGCTGCGATTCGGCTTCGCTGTAAAGCCGGTCTTCGCGATCGGGCGGCGGAAAGGCCTTTTCCGACAGCCCGGCCACGAAGAGATACGGAATCTTCAGCGCCCGAACACTCGTCGCCGACAACACCCGCACGCGTCCCGACTCGTCGCCCGCCGAGCCCAACGACTCGCTGGCCAAAATGTCGACCAGCGCGGCCAAGGCTTCGCGACGGTTCCATTGCGGCGGATCTTGTTCGAGCCAACGCGAAAGCGTACTGCCGTCGTCGAGGACCTTTTTCAGCCGAAGCCAAGCCATGCGATCGGTTTGGCCAATGGTGTTATCTTCAACGTCCTCTTCAATCGCGGCTGCCAGTCCGGTTTCTTCGGCCAAACGTTGCCAGGCGGCAGCCCACTCGGCCGGCGAGGCCTTCTGCGGCAGCGCGTCGAGCGTGGCGGCAAATCGGGCAAGCAGGGCCAACACACGGGCCGAGCGCGATTGGCCATTTGCGTCGCCGCCATCGCCAGCCTCACCGTTGTGGCTGTCGTCGCTCTGCTCGGCCTGGAGCTGTTCGAGCAATCGCGCACGGCCACGGGGAATTTGCAGATGGCGAATCGACCGTTCGGCATCGACCGCCGCCCGACCTTCGCGCCACTCAGGCCAGTGGGGCCGAAAGTAGTTGCTTCGTAACACAGCCAGCAACTGACGGTAGGGCCAATCTTCCAGATCGGTCTGAAGCAAGCGGACCAGCGCGGCCAGGGCGGGCGAACGCTGCAACGGCAAGCCCGATTCGATGGCAAACGGAATTCCCAACCGCCCGAACACTTCGTCGACCAACGAGGTCGCGTCGCCCAGCGAGCGAAACACCACGGCCACGTCGCCCGGTGCAACACCTTCGACCGTCAACAGCCGCTTAATTTTGCGCCCGATCAGCTCGATTTCGCCAATCTGCCGGGCGGCCGCCAGAATCTCGATCCCCCGGGTGTCGGCCGCCGGCTGCATGTTGCGAGGGTTGCCGAACACATTGCGTTCAACATGCGTCATTGCCGGCCAAACACTCTCGCCCCCACCCCGCTCCGCTTTCCCTTCTCCTATCTCCGCTTTCCGCTCTCCGCTTTCCGCTTTCCGAAAAAGTTCCTCCACAATGAACGATTTGTGCCGTCGTCGCAATTCGGCCAGCGTCTTTTCGGGCTTGGCGAACAAATCGGCCCGCCGCGGTTCGGCCTCCAGGGACAACGACACGAACATCGCCTCGACCCGCTCGGCCAAGACCTCAAGAATTTCGTGCTGCGTCCGGGTGAAATCGGTGAACCCGTCGACGACGACCAATTGCAAACGAGGAAACGGCCGATGCCCACCCCGACCGGGCTCCTCCGTTTGACATCGCTGCAACCAGTCGCGGGCCGACCAGAAACGTCCCTCCGGGTCGTAGAGGTTTCGTTCGAGAAGGCACTGTTGATAAGCGTCGTAGATCCCCAACAACTCGACGTCTTTGCGGCTCGCCCCTCGGCGCCGGCAGGCCTCGTCGAAGTGCTCGGGCCAAATCTCCAGACGCTTCAACTCGCTGATGAACCCGCCGATCAGATTCACCAGCCCTCCGGTTCGAGCGATCGGACCGAAATGCTCCAGATGTCCGGCGCCCAGCTCGACGTCGATCAAATGGCGGATCACCTGGCGCTTCATCAACTGCGTCATCGGTCGCACGGGCAACGGCGACGTTTCGAGCACCGCATCGGCGAATTTCTCGAATGTCATCACTCCGGGACTGAACACCCCCGGCAAACCTTCGAGCAGACGCTCGCGCACCTCGGCCGCCGCCCGCCACGTGGGGGCCAACCACAGCGCAGCCCCCAGCCGCCCGCCACCGAGCACTTCGCGGTATCGGGCCAACAACCAAGCAGTCTTTCCACTGCTGGGGGGGGCTGCGACGACAGTGAGCATGTGTGCCGTAGTCATACCGCCTTAGGTTATCCATAACCCCTTGTGTCAGCAAGACTTCGAGGAGACCAACCACCTTCGTCAAACGCCATCAACGATAGGAGTTCGCGAATACCGACAATCCGCCGCCCCCTGCACGCCCCAACACCCCCGCTGCCGGGTGGGTGAAAAAGGTTGCAGATCGTTTGACATCCCAATTAGTGTTCTGTTACAATCACTTTCGCTGGCTGGTGTGTTCCGCACCGCCAGAAAGGGCAAGACCACCCGCTGTTCCGGTTTCCTAGGCAACCGGCACAAGCGAGCTTGTGGAAGAATGGGGCTTAGCTCTCAGCCAGTCGCCAGCCCCCACCAGCAAGCACCATTTTCGCGAGGGTGCTTGGGCTGCACTTTTCCATAGGTTCGCCGGCGAGATTACGTGGGGGTTTTGTTTTGGGCGAACGGAGCGGATCGAGGCTATCTGGCATTTTTCTCGCCATTCGCCTCCCCCCGTTATGTGCATTTATCCGATACACTTTGCGCGTCCGCGGCGAAAATGCCGCACTTATTTTCTTCATCTATCTTTTTTTCAAGGAGGTGGTCTTATGATCACATCGTCCCGCAAGCGAGGGTTCACCCTCGTCGAGCTGCTGGTGGTGATTGCCATCATCGGCATCCTGATCGCCCTGCTTTTGCCGGCGATCCAAGCGGCCCGCGAAGCGGCCCGCCGAGCAACCTGCATCAACAAGCTGAAACAAATCGGCTTGGCGACGCACAATTTCCACGACTCGTATAAGAAGTTCCCCAGTACGCAGTATTCGAGTTCGATCTCCACCAACAGCGGATATGGCTACAGTTGGTTGACCTACCTGCTGCCGTACCTGGAAGAACAGAACCTGTACGACCAGCTAGAAATTCGGACTTACAAGGACTATAGGTCAACCTCGGGCGTGGATGCCCAGGTCCTGGAGGCACGAGCCTCCTCGGTGGCCGGGTTTATCTGTGCCAGCTATAGCGGCGAAGAGTTCGCCAGCACGGCCGGATCTACCGCCTACACGGGTACCGACCAAGGCCCGATCACCAATTACAAGTCGCTTGGTGCAACTACCCAGGAAAGCCTGGATTTTATCGCGAGCAACGCAGGCGGCTCCGGTTACGTTAGCAGCACTAATAAGTCGAAGCACCCGGACGGCGCCATCTATCCGGGCGAACGACGACGGCTTTCCGATTACACCGATGGCCTGTCGAACACGGCAATCTGTTGCGAAACCAAAGAACCCATTTCATCCGTGTGGTACGATGGCCAGGAAGCCACCCTAGTGGCGTTTCCGAATGACGCCAACACTGTGCTCGAAGACCCGAGTAGCACCAACTACCAGTTCTGGACCTTCGATGGCTACGAAACCGGCAAGTACGAAGACGACAGCTTGGTAGCGCTGACATCGGAACAGTTGCCCTTCGTATCTTGGACCGACAAGCAGTACGAAGAGGAGAATGGTTCGATTACGACGGGATATGAAGGGGCAACCGACTTTAGCGGCCCCGACACTACGTATGTCTTCGGCCCGAGCAGCGACCACCCGGGCGTGGTCAACCACCTGTTCGCCGATGGCACCGTTCACAGCATCTCGAAGGAAGTCGACCCGTCGCTGTACTGGTTTGTCGTTACACGAAACGGCGGCGACCCGGCAAGCGAGTTCTTCACCTTCTATCAGTAAACATGACCAGCGCGAGGCGACCGCTTGAGTCGTCCGGCGATTGGACAACAAGATCCGGCTGCCACTCTCCTCACGGGGTGGCAGCCGGTTTTTTTTGCACTTAAAACGAAACGGGTAGGCTGCCCCGGGAAGTCGGCAAGAGCACCAAGCGTTCCCATTTCCGGAGGGGAGCCTGCTCCAACTTTTCCACCTTTTCCACAAGTTTTCGCCTCTCCGAAGCCGATTACCCGTGGATACGTTTTTCTCCCCACAACACAGCCGGGGCCCTTGCGTTCCGGGGCTTTGTGGTCTAGAAATAATGAGGTGCCGCCGAAGTGGCGGAATTGGCAGACGCGCTAGGTTCAGGACCTAGTGAGCTTAACGCTCGTGGAGGTTCGAGTCCTCTCTTCGGCACTAGACAGCCCGGCAAGGCCGGGCTTCTTTTTTGCGCCTACGACCACCTCGCGTCGTAACCCACTCCACTCCATCAACTTAAAGCGACAGGGACTTCTACCCCCCGAAACGCTGCGCGAAGCTGTGCCATCTGGGAGCGCGTCGCCTGGCGCGTCGTTTCCTCCTGACGTATGGCCCGTTCGATGTGCTTGTCGTGAATGCCATGCGGTCGTGCCTACAGGCCACCCTGGACGAGTGGCCAAGCTATTTGGTGGCTGCGCAGCGTGGGGAAACCTTGTTTCCGATTGCTGCTCTTTGAAAACGATCGCTTCTGGAAACCGAAAACTCGCGGATCCAGGCTATCGATGATTGCCTTCGGCACTTGGACATGCGAACGCCCATGAGAGAGGCCGAGTCGTGAGGCTCTGCGAAAGAAACGATTGGAATCCTCGCAAGTTCTCCGCGGTTTTTTCTCGCGTTTGACGCATGCTTCAGGCAGTATGCCCCTACTGCGACGCGAGCGCGAATTCGACCGTTGCGACGATCCATGACGTTTGCTTTTTCCTCCTGTCACCAGGCACGATCGACAATCACTGCGAAGCGATTGTCGACGGATTTTGAGTTTTGTTGTTTTCCGGGTTGCACTGAAGCAAGAAAATATCCAATAATTTGATAGCGAGTTGTGTTTGTTGACGCCTGCACAGCGAACGCGCGGGCATCCGACGTCTTGCCCTACGTAATTGGGCTCCCGTTGGTCGCGCCCCATGCCTCGGCTCTGTGCGGGCTCGACATTTGGGTGCCCGGCCGGAAATCGCCTGGTAACAAACCACCATCGTGGGAGGAAGTGCCTAGTGTCGTTGCGGAACGGCCATGCTCGAAAGATCCGATGCCCACGATCCCGCTGCGCGAAGAAAATGCCCGATTGGGCCTATCTTTCCGACAGCGAATTGCTGGAAGTTCGCCTGTGCGACCTGGGGCTTTCGATCGAAGAAACGGTGCTCGACCGGCGGATTGCGCGGTTATACGCGGAACTGGAGGCTCGGCGTCTGCCGTTTCGGCCCCACTGCTGGCTGTCGGACGAGTGGTTCTCGCTCGACGGGATTCCGGGCATTGCGATTCCGTTTTACATGGCCCATCCACGACTGATGCGGCTGGAGCGGAAGCAGATGCTCGAGGTCGAGGGGGGCACCGAGGAGTGGTGCATGAAAATCCTTCGCCACGAAGCGGGCCACACTATCGATACAGCCTATCGTCTGCACCGCCGGCGGATCTGGCGAGAGACTTTTGGCCGCTACAGCGAGCCGTATCCCGAGTATTATCAGCCCAAGCCCTACAGCAAGAGCTACGTATTGCACCTCGATTCGTGGTATGCCCAAAGCCATCCGGCCGAAGATTTTGCCGAGACGTTCGCTGTTTGGCTGCGGCCACGGTCGCGTTGGCGGGCGCGCTACAAGTGCTGGCCTGCCCTGAAAAAGCTCGAATGCGTCCACGAGCTGATGCAAAACATCCAGGATACCAAGCCGGTCGTCCGATCGCGGCGGCGCGTAGCTCCATTGCGGCAACTGCGGAAAACGCTGGGCGAACACTACGCCGAAAAGCGGGCACGCTATGGGCTGGACTACCCCGATTTCTACGACCGCGATCTGCGACGGCTATTTACCGAAACGGTCAACGAACACACGCAAACCACAGCCGCCTCGTTCCTGCGACGGATTCGTTCCGAGTTGCGCCGCGTGGTCGCCCAGTGGACCGGTGAATATCAGTACACCATCGACCAAGTTTTAGCGGAAATGATCCAGCGGAGCAGCGACCTGGGACTCTATCTCGACCGCCCCGAAGAGCAGGCCAAACGCGACGCCCTGGTAATGCTCACCACGCAAACCATGAATTATCTCCACAGTGGGCATCACCGGGTGGCTCTATGAAACGACTGCGAGTGCTGGTGCTCATGCACGAGGACCTTGTCCCGCCCGAGAGTCTGGAGGGCTACACCGACAAGGAAATCTTCCTCTGGAAGTCGGAATACGACGTGGTCGCTTCGCTTCGCGACATGGGCCACGTGGTCGAACCGCTCGGGGTGGTCGACGACCTGGGCCTGATCCGCAAGGCGATCCGCGACTTCAAACCCCATGTGGCCTTCAACCTGTTGGAAGAGTTTCACGGCGTGGCCGTTTACGACCAGCACGTCGTCAGCTACCTGGAGTTGGTCCGCCAGCCGTACACGGGCTGCAACCCCCGGGGACTGCTGTTGGCGCACGACAAGGGACTCTGCAAGAAGATCCTCACCTACCACCGCATTCTTACGCCGAAATTCGCCGTTTTTCCGCGCCAGCAACGGGTGAAGCGACCTCGGCGTCTTGAATTTCCGCTCCTGGTGAAGTCGACGGTTGAGGACGCTTCGCTCGGGATCTCCCAGGCCTCGGTCGTCCACAACGACGAGAAACTGATCGAACGAATTCATTTCATCCACCAACAATTGGGCACCGACGCGATCGTCGAGCAATATATCGACGGTCGCGAACTATACGTCGGCGTACTCGGCAACCAGCGTTTGAAGACGTTTCCTATTTGGGAAATGGTGTTTGCCAAGATGCCGGAGCACTTGCCCCATATTGCGACGGCCAAAGTCAAGTGGGATGAAGATTATCAGAAGAAATACGGGATTACCACCCAGGCTGCTAAGAATCTGCCGCCCGGGGCCGGAGAGGCCATCGCCCGGCTGTGCAAGCGCATTTACCGCGTGCTCTCGCTGAGCGGCTACGCCCGAATGGACCTCCGCCTGACGCGCGACGGCCGCGTCTACGTATTGGAGGCCAACCCGAATCCCAACCTCGAATACGGCGAAGACTTTGCCGAATCGGCCGAAGCGGTGGGTATTTCCTACGAGGCGCTCATCCAGCGGATTCTCAACATGGGAATCCGCTATCAGGCGCCCTGGCGAACGTAACGCGTGTTTTATCAGGTCTTCGCGGTCGCGGTCTCGTGCCACCTCAGGGCTTCATCTGCAGCACGGTGCCGACGTGATCGATCAGGTCGTCGTAGCGGGCCTTGGCCACCTGAGCGGTCGCCCCGACTTGCTGTCCCTTCTTGCGGTTATCGTTCGACGCGATCGAGGAGAACACGATCACGGGCACCTTCCCCAAGACGGGATGCGAGCGGATTTTTTTGGTGAGGCTCAAGCCGTCCATACGCGGCATTTCCACATCGGTGACGATACAGGCGACCTTTTCCCGAATGGTTTCCGGGGTGGCCTCTTCGGCAAGCGATGTCAGATACTCCCAAGCTTCCTGGCCGTCGGGAAAACCCTTCAAATGGCAGTAGCCGGCCTCGGTAAGCGAGTCCTTGACCATCTCGCGCACCAATTGCGAGTCGTCGGCGTAGACAATGGGCATCTCGGTACGTTCGACCGACTTCTCCTTGCCGATGCTCTCCAACTCGAGCGACATGCCGCGAAGCCCAATGGTCGCACAGATCGATTCGAAGTCCAACAGCGGAAGCAACCCTTCGCGCTGACGCAAAATGCTGGTCACCGGAGAGGCGTCGTCGCCGAGGTGCGGTGCGGGCAAGGTGTCTTTCCACGACACGCGGAAAATACGCTCGACGCCGTCCACCCGAAAAGCCGTGTGCGCGTTGTTGAACTCCAACAACAACAGCCGACTGGCCGCCTCGGGCCCGGTGTTCGAGTCTTCGTTGTACAAGTACTTCCTCAGGTTGACCAACGGCACAATCATTTCGCGGACGCGGACCAAACCCTCCACTGCCGCGTGACTGTGCGGAATACAGGTCACGCCGTCCAAGGGCAGAACCTCGCGCACTTTGGCCACGTTTACCCCGAACCGTTCGCCTCGAATCTGAAATGCAAGAACTTCTGCCTCGTTTGTGCCGGCTTCCAAAAGAATGCCAGTATCAACCGCAGAAATGGAACTTGATGTACTCATGCTTTCTCCATTCAACCACAGGGCGGCAAGGCCGCTAACCAAACCGGCGCTGACGCACCCTTACCAAGACCTCGCTCCCGTTAGTCGCCAAGCTTCGTGAAAGACTTAACGACCTTTGAGGTTAGTGGTACAGGATGCACTTGTGGATTGCCACGATGGCTACGCAATTCTAGGACATCCTTTAGCCGCTGGCGGATGACATATTCGCTTTAATTGGAAGCGCCGCCGCGAACACCACTCGAGCGGTAGTTCTTGTGGGATTTTCGCCTTGACTTCGTCCGGATTTACGGAACCCCGCAAGGGCGTTTCCCGGCGTGCCGCGGTCGCCTCACCACAAAATCCGGCCGCTTGGGCGCAGTGGTATCGATTGTGCGTTTCCCCTAGGCGGCGGATGGCCGCAAGCAGGCGATTTTTGATAAATCCAACCCGGCCGTTAGGCACCGGCAAAAAACTGGGGCTGGCGACGAAAAAACGACCAAATCGCGTACGAAAAAAGTCGCAACCGTCGGTCGCGCCCCGTCGCCGCTACGGACGCAAAACGCCTCGACCGCAACGTCCCGACGGATCGCTGGGGTGAAGCGGGCAACGTTCAACCATGAAGCATATGAAGATCATGAAGAGAAGAGGTCCGTGTCGGCCGGCGACGTGCTCACCGCTTCCTGGGTCGCCATGGCCAATGGCTCGCGTCGAGGTTCATCCTGTGGCTCGTGCTTTTTGAACGTCACGTGCAACACGCCCAGGGGAATAGCTGCTGCCAACATGCTCGCTCCAACGAAATAGAGGATTACTCCTGGTAGTTGCGGCACAACTGGGTGCCACACGAAGTAAAGGCCGGCAACAAAAACCCCAAGGACAGCCGACGCTGCGAGCACAATCAGCCCCGCGCGCTCTTTTTTCTTGGCGTACAAAACTGCCCAGAGCACCGGAACGCCTACCAAAAGATTGGTGATGGCAATCCATCCACCACTAGCCAGCAACTTGAAATGAAACATTGCCGTTTGATGGTATCCCACAAGGCTGGTGCCCGCGGCCATTAGCCCAAGAGCCAGTGCTACATGTGTGGTAAATTCAAGCATCTGATAGATTGTGAATTGACGGGCCATCCCCGGCCGGGAATTCTCTGCACTGAAACCGATCGCGCGACGCCTTCCCGAAAAAAACCAGAACAACGCCACGGGAACCTGAGCAATCAATAACAACAGCGGCATGCAGAGGCATAGGGAAAGGACTTCCCGAAAAGTCAGTGGCAAGCGGAAGAATCGCGTGACACTCGTTCCCAAGGCAAAGACACCGAACAGAAGTGCAGCAACAGCAGACCACAACGCTGGTCCCACCAAGTAGGACAACCGACCACAGGTAGCCCATACCGACAATACCACAAACTGTGCGATGACACCGCCGTAGAGAACGGCAACAGCCGTGCCCTCGTCGATGGTTTCGCCGACAGGGCAGATCAAGAAATCGAATGCGACGAAGATCGCTAGAATGGAAATTACCGACATCCAGTTCAGATCGCCCACTCGCACGGCGGAAGTCACAAGAACCGGACCGGAGAACTCCGCCAGGCATGCGTCGGTTTGCATCTCGTCGACCATGGCATGGACCTTCGTCGAGGCGAAGTTACTCGGTTACGGCCGGTGGCGTACCTACCGTTTCGTGCGTCTCCACGGCTGATGACTCATCTTGCAGTACGCCCTTGTGTAATGTCGCATGTAGTACACCCAGCGAAATGGCCGCTGCCAACATGACTCCTCCGACGAGACACAACGTCTCGTTCGCCGATGGCGCGGATCCCGCCATGGCGGAGACTACACTAACGAATGCCAAGCCGAGGATGAACGAAAAAGTCACTACAATACGACAAGCCCACTTCTTGTCCTCGACGGCGAAGACCGCCCAGAGCACCGGCATACCCAAGAAGAGATTGGTCAGGGCAAGTGCGCCGCCTGTAGCCAGTAGTATGCGCCACGACTGCGCGGCCCGATCGTGCCCAATCTGTTGGATACCTGCGTTGGCCAATCCCAACACCAGTGCCACATAAAACATCAACCCCATTAGATGAAGAATGGTGTATTGGCCGCCCATTCCCGGATTGGCCTTCTCACTAGAAGCAACTGCCGTGCGGCGCCATCCCACGAAGAACCAGGATAGCACTATCGGAATTTGAGCGAAGAACAATAGAAACGGTATGCACAGGAAAACGAGAATGGTTACCTGGTAAGTGTACGGAAAAGGAACCGAAAGGTTGGCTCCCGTCACGAAAACACCGAACAAAAACACGGCCACGGCAGGCCATACCACCAGGCGTACCAGGTAGGGCAACCGACCGCATGTGGACCACACCGACAACACCAAAAACTGTCCCATGCCACTTCCGATGATGGCGACGCCGGCTATCAAGGTCGTCGCACTCTTGGCCGTGAGATTATCCAACGGAAAAGCCAAGAAATCGAAAACCGCAAAGACTCCCAGAGCGAAAACCACTGAGTTCCAATTCAGATCGCCCACTCGCCGACTGGGAGTCACGGGACTCAGCCCTGAAGGTTCTGCCGGGCATGCATCGGTTCGCGTCTTGTCGGCCATGGTACGAGTGTCGTCGAGGTGTAACTACTCGGTCACGCGATCCCGGAAGGATCGACGTCAACGTCTCGTGCAAACCGATCCGCTGGTGTGTCCGGGGGGCCAAATCTTTCTTTTTTTGACTCCCCCTGCTCCCTATTCCCCAGCCCCTTCTCCCTCACCGCTGTACGCGGCCCGAGGCGTTGCCGGCGGCCAGGGCTTTGATTTCCTCCACCGTGCTGAAGTTGATGTCGCCGGGGATCGAGTGTTTCAGGCAACTGGCCGCCACGGCGAAGCTGATCGCCGAGGCCGAGTCGCCGTGCTCCTCCGAGTCCAAGGCGTAAAGCAGCCCAGCGGCAAACGAGTCGCCTCCGCCCACGCGGTCGACAATGTCGCGGATTTCGTAGGGTTGGTAATTGCCTTGGCTGTCCAACGGGGCGAAAAAAGTCTTGTTGGCCTCGGCGTTCAGTAGCATCGCACCCCAGTTGTTGTGGCTGGCCGAAATGCTCTCGCGCAGCGTGATGGCCACCAGCGAAATATTGGGAAACGCGCCGTGAATCTGTCGGGCAACGGCCCCGTAGGCCTCGGCATTGATCTGGCCGTCTTCGACCGACGTATCGTGGGCATGGATCCCCAACACGTCGGCAGCGTCTTCTTCGTTGCCGATGCTGATATCGATATACGGCAGAATCTGCGACATGCACTCCCGGGCCAACTCACGCGGCTCGGTGCCGGGCCGCCAACGCCACAGCTTCTTGCGAAAGTTCAAGTCGCACGAAACCTGCACGCCACGCTGCTTGGCGCGTTTGGCCAATTCGAGGGTCGAGAGAAACGCGTTCTCGCTCAACGAGGGCGTGATGCCCGTGATGTGCAGCCGGGTGACGTCTTGCAGGGCGGCGTCGAAGTCGTATTCGTCGGGCGCGGCCATGCTGATTGCCGTATACTCGCGATCGTAGGTGACCTTCGACCCACGCTGATTGGCGCCACCTTCCAGGAAGTAGATACCCAGCCGCCCGGTATCGCGGCGGAGAATGCATCGGGTATCGACCCCCAGGTTACGCAGCGAGCCGACCAGGGCATCGGCGATGGGATGTTTCGGCAGGGCTGTCAGAAAACGGACGTCGCGACCGAGCAACGCCAACGACGACGCCACGTTCGATTCGCCCCCGCCAAACGTACACTCCATCGAGCCGGGCAACGCCTGTCGAAAACGCATCAACCCTGCCGGGGTGACTCGCAACATAATCTCGCCAAAGGTGAGGATCATCCGAGTATTCTCCAAAAGTTTCTTTGCCTGCCCTGGAAATGATCGCTTCGGGAAACCGCATGCCTGAAAACGCGGCTCCCGTTGGTCGTCTTCCGTTCATTAGCAATGCAAACGTCAATAATGCAGAGACGAACCCTCGATTTTCTCGGATGAACTTCGGATATGCAAGTGCCGCCGGACGTAATGACCAAAACGTAACCACCCGTTAATGCCGCAGGGACGTTTTCCCCCGTTTTTCGGGCCAGCCACCCCCGATTTTTGGCTCAGTGGAGGCCAAACTGGGACAACCAGTTGTCTCAGCACGTCACGTGAAACAACCCGATCGCGTTCGGCTTCTCGGTATGGTTCCAGGTTTTGATGGCTTTGGGCGTGGGTTCGACGATCACCTTCACCCCGCGGTCGGCGAAGAACTCGGCCGCTTCGGCAGAGAGTTCGACACAGCCGGTCTGGCCGGAGCCGACCACCAGCAGCCTTGCGCCGTCTTCATAAACATGCTCGGCTTCGCCCAACGACACGACGTGTGAGGTGCCGTATTGCTTCTTACTGAGCTTCTTCTTGCGTTTTTCGATGCTGCCGTCGAGCCGGATGAGTACGTCGTGATCGTAGGTCTGGCCGTCGATGGTGATGTCGCCAAACGACGTGCGATCGATTGTAACCGTTGCGTGTGTTTTGGTACCCATGGCAATCCCCTTTTTTTCCCGTGGGCATATGGTCGGTGGATGCGCGGGGTGCGTGGGATGTACCGCGGTGCTAACAACACTTCGACCACGCGCTGTTTCGGCGAAACGACTCGCCAACAAGAATTTTACCGGCCAAGGAAGGCGCAGACCATTCAGACGTCGCTCGGGCGAGGCGACAGCACGTACACGCCTTCGAATCGGGCGCAATTCGTTCCGGCGGCATCCTTCACGACGACGGCCACTTCGATACGCCACTTGTCGCTAGCCGATTTCGCGAACTCGCCACGTAGATGTCCCAAAGCGACGGCGTCGGTTGTCACCGGCCGGCGAAAGGTGATGCGGGTAGAGCCCGCAAACAGATCGCCCACCAACTGCTGATCGGCAGCCTGTTTTTCGGCCACGTGATAGCCGGCCAGCACGGCCAGCGAGTAGATCGACCCGGCAAACATCGAACCCTTGTCGTTGGTGTTCATTTCCAAGGGCATCCGCAACGCCCGAGGATTTTCCTCGCAAGGCACAATCCCCAGAACCCGGGCGGGCAATATGGCATCAATAGGCATGGCGGCAGTCAAAGGAGTTCAAACGGCGGATGCAATCGAGCCGAATCTATGGATGTCTGCAGCGAAGACGTGTGCAGTGAAAAGAATCGCTTTCAAGAGGAAGACATCAGCTTACCCAAACGCCCAATTACCAAACTCCCGGGCACCCGTTGGCGGCCCGGTTCCGCCCGTGGCGAAGCCCTCCCTAAGTATACCATAGGGCGGCGAGACTGCCAGCCAAATTGGCTAGATCGCATTTCACGATTTTGCGGCGTCTTGGGTGCCATGCCCACGCTCACATGGGTATGTTCCTCGGGATTTCAGCATGTCCACGCAAGCGTGGACATGGCACCCACAACCCGGGCTTAAGAGTTGACAAAGCACTAGATGCCGGTGATGAATAACCGTGGGGGGGGAAATACCAGGGCGTCAGAGCCACCAACAGAAAACCACCCGAGGGCCGGGGGATTCCCAGCGTTGCTCGGGCGGCTACAATTCTTCCCGCAAAATGTCCTTTTGACGATGTCGTTTCACCAAGGGCCAACGACGCTCGCTGCGCCAGTTGCTACTCGCTGTCGTTGCTACCGCCTCGCTCGTCGCCTTCGCTCATGTCCTTGCTGCCCGACGCCTCGCCATCGTCTCCGAAACGCTCGCCGAGCAGTTCATGCAATTCACCGACCTCGTCGCGGAGTTGCTCAACTTGGCCGTTGAGCTTATGAAGTTCGCCAAGGATTTCGTGGAGGATGGGTTCGGGACGGCCGGCACGTTCGCCGGGACGCTCGCGGTGGACCCGTTCGTGAAATCGCCGCATGGCCTCGCGGAGTTCCTCCTCCATATGCCTTGCGCGACGCGACATCTCCTCGGCCATTTCATTCAGTCCCTCCCGACGCAATGTCTCGGCCGCTTGGTGCGCCTTGGCAATTCGTTCCCGCAAGTCGGCCAACTCGGACGACCGCCACACCTCTTCGCCGTGGCGCAATTCCTCCGTGCGTTCGCGGATGTTTTCTTTCAGTCGCTCGACTTCCTGTAGGATTCGGTCGCGTGCTTCTCCTGTCACGCGCTCCGCCTGTTCCATTAACTCCTGCAAACGGCTATTGCGCTCTTCGATTTTGAACCAGCGCACCGCCCTATGACGTTCTTGTTCCGCAAGTTCAAGCCGTTGGCGGATTTGCTCTTTCGCTTCGCCTTGCGCGCGATCGGCCTCTTCGGCCAACTTCTGCAACTGACGGTTCATTTCTTCAATGTGTCGCCGGTGAGCAACCGCGCGGATTTCTTCTTCGAGGCGTGCCACTTGTTCCAGAACGCGTTGTTTTGCGTCGCCCTGGGCTTCGGCGGCCTGCTTTCGTAGTTCCTGCATCTTCTGGGTCAGTTCCTGCAAACGACGGTTCGACTCGTCGATGTGAACCCGCGACAACGTCTTGCGAAGCAACCCTTCGATCTGGTCCATCCGCCGGCGCGCCTCCTCTTGGGCTTCGCCCTCAAGGCGCTCGGCCTTTTCTCGCATTTCTCGCAATTGATGATGCAATTGTTCGACTCGCCCCATATCGGGTGCGGCGTCTTCCGGTTGGCCTGCGGCGTCGCGCCGCTCACCTTTTCGCTCGCCGCGTTTGATTTTTTCGTCTACGGCAGTCAACCGTTGAGCTTTTTTGCGAAGCAGGTCGGCCGCATCATTATGGCCCTGCTTCTCTAGTTGTTCGGCCTGGGCCTTCATCGCCTGAGCTTCCTTAAGCATGTGCTCTCGATCGTCGGCCCACATTCGGCCAACGAGTATTGTCGCGGCGATACCCAGCCCAAGAACCAGCAATAGAATCGTATGCCTCATTGCCTTTCGCTCCTCTCTTCGTGAAAACAACGGATAAGGTTTTCCACGCGAATGCGCTGCTCGCGAAGCAGCTCGAGTCGACTCGCCACTTGATTCGCCCGACGTCGCACGTCCTCAGAAACATCGTTGCGCGTCGCTCGGACAAGCACTTGGTTCAATTCGGCCTCCAACCGTTCGGTTCGCTGCCGAAGGATTTCACTTTGTCGAAGGATTTCTTGTTCGAGGATCGCCACGTCGTCGGCCTGCGGTAGCGAGGCATCGTCGGAGCGCCCAGTCGGCCGAAGGGCCACCGAAAGCTCAATGTCCTCAGAAATCGCGGCCGACTTGGCCGATTCAATACCCGTCGCCGTTGACCGTTCGACGACCGTCACTTGGGCAGTCGGGCGGTCACCTTCCGCACCGAGCGACGTGCCTGCCTCCGACTGCCCTACGCCCAACTCGGGCCGTACCGTGGGGCCAAAGCAGGCAACGCCCGCGATCAACAGACCAGCCATCATGGCAAAACCGTGACGGCGCCGCGGTGCGCTCCAAGGATCTTCCCCGGCTGGCGGCTCCACCAGCCTCTCAACGCGGTCGGTCAGGTGACCCGACGATCCACCGGCTGCCAGAGCAACCGCCACGCCGGGACATTTGCTGCACCATTGGGCAATGTTGGTCAAACATCGGGCCAACGTAAATCGCTCGATCCCTTGGGCCACCGCCCAATCGTCGCACCGAAACTCGGCCGATCGGGCCCAACGACGCAGGGCAAGGAAATTCAACGGCTGAAACGGGAGGCAACCGCACAACAACCGCCCCAACCAAAGCCACGCCGTATCGCGTCGGACCAAATGGGCCAGTTCGTGGGCCAACAGGGCACGAAGATCGTCTCGCGACAATTGGCGGTCGAGTCGCTCGGGCAACACAATCCGCCATCGCCACACCCCATAGGCCGACGGCTCAGACTGTTCGGCCGAACAAAGCAACTCCACACGACGCCCCACGCCCGCCCGCCGGCACAAGTCGTCCAACTCGCGGCGGGCGCTCCCCCGATAAGGACGGCAACACCGCAACCGCCTCTGAAGCACGCGGGAAGCCACCGCCAACCGCACCAGCCCCACGAAGACTAGCAAACCAACGCCCGACAAGAACACCACGGGCCAAGAGATCTTCACCGGTGCGATCGAAATGGAATGAGTGAACGCGCCGCGCATCGGCTCGCCATCGCCAGCCGAGTTCGTGCTTCCCAGAACTACGAGACCGCTGTCGGACGCAGCCGGCAGAGCCCCTGCTGTCGGGCAACCGTTGTCGGGCCGAAACGCCTCCGGCTCCGATGCAAAAGACTCTGGTCGAACGTTATCGGCAGCCGCTCGTTGTGTGTCGTATGCCGCTGTTTGCGATGGCGCGAAGTCCGACGCGTCCATGTGGTGTGCGGTCGGCTCGTTACGGTCGGCGAGCGCCCTTACCGCAGGCAGTAACGTCGTCCATGGCTGATCGGTCACTGAATCATCGGTCGGTGCGTTGTCGACGGCAACCACGCCGCGCGGTATGTACCAGAGCGGGTTGCCCGGCTGAAATCCGAACTGCATGAATCCCAGTTGCACGGCCGCTGTCAACAGTCCGCCCACGGCCGCCAGCTTCCAGAGACGTTCGCACAGCGCGTGGCTCGACGGTTTGAGCCAACGGATCGCCAGCCATGTTCCGCCCAACAGCAAAGTGGAATGCAGCAGGTAGGTGGCCAGAAAGAGCAAGACTCCCAACGGTAGGTCATGAACCATCGTGGGCCTCCTTCTCTTTTTCGCGAATCAGCTTCCTCAGCCGCGCAAGCTCGTCGGACGAGACGGTACACCCATCGAGCAGATGAGAAACCATTTGGGTGACGTCGCCGGCGAACAGTCGTTCGGCCAGGTCGGCGACCATCGAGCGGCTAACCGTCTCGCGGCGAATGGCCGGTCGATAGACCAACACGCGACCTTCCGAACGGTGCATCACCTGGCCGTTGCCTTCCATCTTGCTGAGCATGGTGGCAACCGTCGTATAGGCCAGCGGGCGAGCGGGAGCCAGTACCTCGCGGACTTCGGCCACCGTGGCCTCTTTGAGGTCCCAAAGAACGTGCATAATCGCTAGCTGCAATTCGGCGAGATGATGTTTCGTGGCCATGCTGGGCACACACTCCTTTCTACTACCGCGGTAGATTCTACTAATTCGGTAGTAGACTGTCAAGCCGTTTGTGCCCGGCGGAGACGACTGCGGTTTTTACGGCGGAAGGGCGAGTGCGGCTACTCCGATCTCCTCCTATTACGCCTTCCATGAAATTGTTTCCGGTGGTATAAGCACCGGCATGAAGGAACACATTGTACGCCTCAAGGACGAGGCCCGACAGCATTTGCAGGAGTTGGTGCATACCGGCACGCGATCCGTGCGTGTGGTTCGGCGTGCCTTGATTCTGCTGAAATCAGATGAAGGATTCACGGATGAGGAGATTGCCGAACACGTTGGTTGCACGGATCGAACTGTTCGCAGTATGCGTAAACGGTTCTGTACCGGGAGTTTAGAGGAAGCGTTGTACGACGCCCCTCGATCCGGTGCTCCGCCCACGTTTACGCCACGGCAGAAGCAGCAAGTCGTGGCGTTGGCTTGCAGCGATCCGCCGGAGGGCCGCGTCCGCTGGACGCTGGAACTACTCTGCGTGCACGCCGTGAAACGAGGCTTCGTCGATTCGATCAGCAAGAGCGAGGTTGCGTTGTGGCTGAAAGAGCACGACATGAAGCCATGGCGAAAAAAACATGGTGCATTCCGAGACTCACCGAAGAGTTTCGCGACAGAATGGAGGACGTCCTCGACCAGTATGAAAAGGCGTTCAACCCGAGAGAACCGTTGATTTGCATGGACGAGCAGCCGTATCAACTCCTGGACGATACGTGTCCCTTCAAGCCTGCCGTACCAGGCAAGGCGGCTAAGCAGGACTACGAGTATCGTCGTTGCGGCACGTGCAGTATCTTTGTCGCCGTTGAGCCGAATGGTGGCAAACGCTTCGTCCAGGCTCGGCGTCATCGCAAACGGGCCGATTTCGCACGATTCGTGCGTGATCTGCTTCAGCGTTATCCCAAGGCTCGTCGGATTCATTTGGTTCTCGACAACCTCAACACGCACAACGAAAAGTCCCTCATCGAAACGTTTGACGCCACGAAAGCGAAGCAATCTCTGCGACGCATCGTATGGCACTACACACCCAAGCACGCCAGTTGGCTGAACATGGCAGAAATTGAAATCTCCGTGTTGACCAAGCAATGCCTCGGGCGACGGATTCCTACAATCGAAGAAGTTCAACGTCATGCGGCGACTTGGGCCCGCGACCGAAATCGCCGCAAAGCCATAATCGACTGGACCTTCAATAACAACGACGCCCGCCGAGTGTTCCCGGAACTATACCGGAAGAAACTTGCTGGATGACGTACTAGTGCGGCGTAGCCGCAACCAAAGCGAGTTCGGAGGATGGATGATAACCACGAAGTTCACGAAGGAAATGATGATGGGATTCCCATCTGAAATCCCCAACCTTCCTTCGTGCTCTTCGTATCACAAACCCACAAGAGTTTGTTTTCCGAGCAAGAATTCTAGCGACCAAAGAAGGGAGCGGGTTCTCGCCTCCGCGCGGTAGCACCGGTTTGGTTGGCAGCCCTGCCGCACCGTGATCTCCATGGCTCCGTGGTGAGATATGCAGGCTAAGAGGCTATCCGGAAAGGGGTGTTTGTTGTAAGTAGTGAGGCTGCATAGAATTACACCTCCAAATTCAAGGAAAGGTAATTGCTATGCAGACGATTACGCGAAAGCGATATACGACCGATTTGACCGATGAACAATGGGCAATCCTGGAGCCGCTGATTCCACCCGCGAAGCGGGGAGGACGACACCGCACGGTGAACCTGCGGGAGGTGATCAACACGATCCTGTACCTCAATCGCACGGGCTGCCAATGGGACATGCTGCCCCATGACTTGTTGCCCAAAAGCACGGTGTACGACTATTTTGCCCGCTGGCGCGATGACGGCACGTGGCAACGGATGATGGATGCCCTGCGAGCCCGGGTCCGGACGGCGGTCGGCCGAGAGCCGACGCCCAGTGCCGCAGTGATCGACAGCCAGACGGTCAAGACCACGGAGGCTGGCGGGGAACGCGGATACGACCCCGGCAAGAAGACCACCGGCCGAAAACGCCATTTTCTCGTGGATACGCTGGGCTTGCTGCTGGTTGTCGTGGTGACCAGCGCGGCCTGGGATGATGCCTGGGCGGTCCCGTCGGTGTTGGGACAGATGCGTCGGCGTGACTATCCGCGATTGCACACGATCTTTGCGGACCAGAAGTACCACAACCATGACTTGGAAGCCTGGATGGCACAATCCCACCAACCCTGGAAGCTGGAAGTCGTCCCGCGACGGGAGACGCCTGGCCGGTTCGAGTTGCAGCCCAAACGCTGGGTGGTGGAACGCACCTATGCGTGGAACGGACGGTATCGTCGGCACAACAAAGACCTGGAGCGGCGAACGGATTCGAGCGAGTCGATGATCCGCATCAGCACGATTCACTTGATACTCCGACGTCTGACCAAGCCCCATCCCGTTCCTGAGTTCCATTACCGTGCCGCGTGAAAAGCCTCAATTTCCCGGGGAATCTTCCCGGATAGCCTCTAAGACGCAAAGGACGAGCAATGCTTCCCTCAGCGTCTTTGCGCCTTGGCGAGACCAATTCTCACTGCAACGAAACGGCGAGGAGTCTGCCGTTGCGAAGGCCACGAGATCGCCCTATTCGAAGTCGAAGCACGACTGTGGCGGAGCGGGGAAGTCGGCGAACGAGTTGCCGCCGGCGGCCATGGCCACCACGCGGAACATGCCCGGTGGGCAGGGTTTGGCGATGCCCTGGTAGCTGTTGGGCGTTGTCGGGCCGACGACACACATGGCGGCCCATCGCGGTGCGGCAAGCACTTGAATGGGCACCGTGTCGCAGTCCGCACAGTGTTCGCACCACGAATCGATCTTCGTCCAGGGCACGCCCGTCAGATGGGTCAACCGGGCGGCGCGCTCGTCGCGTAAATCGAGCACGAGAATGACCGGTTCGTCCATCCCGTCGGCCTGGGCCTTCTCGTAACCGAATTCGATCCGCTCGCGGTTGATCAACAGGAGTTGGCGGCGCAACTCGGCCGCTCGTGTCTCTTGAGATGTCTGCGACATTCGGGTTAGCCTTCTGCGGTCTCGTCGGCCACGGCTTGCGGCGAACGATCGACATAGGTCGTGTGCAGTAACTCGTGCGACAGATGCCCTAGCGGTTCATGAAGGAAATCCTTGTAGAGATGGTCTACTTCGGAGTTCAAGTGCGACTTGCGGATCGGCTGTTGGCGATCGTCGCGGTTGACGCTTTCGATGCGGGCTTTGCGCATCTCGATGTTGGTCGGAATGATTTGTCCACCGCCGCCGATGCAGCCGCCGTCGCAGGCCATGAATTCGATGAAGTGATAGTCGGCAAACTCGCCACCCTGGCGGACCGACTCGCAGATTTTCTGGGCGTTGCCCAGTCCGTGAGCCACGGCCACCTTGACCTCGATCCCGTTGACCGGCACGGTCGCCGCCTTCACGCCTTCGAGCGTACCGAGGCTTTCGAATTCCAACTTCTCGAGCGCTTCGCCGGTTACCACTTCGTACGCCGTGCGCAGGGCCGCCTCCATGACGCCGCCCGTCCGACCAAAGATGGGCGCCGCGCCGGTGTACTCGCCGAGCAACGGGTCGGGCTGCTGCTCGTCGATCGTGGCCAGGTCGATTTTGCCCATCTTCAGAAGCTTGGCGGCTTCGCGGCTGGTCAGCACCACGTCGACATCCTGGAACGACTCGTCTTCAGACACTTCGCCCTTTTCACGCCAATACTCGAAGGCCGAATTCATCTCTTCCCGGGTCGCTTCGATCTTCTTGGCCGTACACGGCATGATCGAAACGACGAACATTTTGCGAGGGTCGACCTTCAACCGCTCGGCGGCAAACGTCTTGGCCACCGCGCCAAGCATCTGTTGCGGCGATTTGGCCGTCGAGACGTTCGGCAGCAGGTCGGGCCAGAAGGTCTCGCAGTAGCGAATCCAGCCGGGCGAGCACGAAGTGAATTGCGGCAGCGTGCCGCCGTTGTTCAGCCGGTGCAGCAGTTCGTAGCCTTCCTCCATGATGGTCAGGTCGGCGCTGAAGTTGGTGTCCCACACCTGCTCGAACCCGAGGCGTCGCAAGCCGGCGTACAACTTGCCGGTGACGAGCGTACCGGCGGGCAGTCCGAATTCCTCACCTAGCGTGGCACGTACTGCGGGCGCGAATTGCACGACGACGTATTGTTCGGGGTCTTTCAGGGCGTTCCACACTTTGCGTGTGTCGTCGACTTCGCGCATCGCACCCAACGGGCGAGAAAAGGCGCACGGCTCGCAACCCATCAGATTCCCGACAAAACCGGGCGTCTTGCGGAAACCAATTGGGCAACTGAGGATGCACTGTCCACATCGCGTACACTTCGTTTCGTCGAAGATTACGCCTTCTTCCTCGTCGAACCGTAGGGCCCCGACGCCCTGGATCGTGTTGCACGTGTCGACACACGCCTGGCAACGAATACACGAGTTGGGGTCGTGGTAAATCGAAGGTGCGGAGCCGCGCGGTTCGAAGTTCCATTGGGCCCGTTTCTCCAACTCGATCAGCCCTCGCGATTCAGCCTCGGCCGCCACAAATTCCTGCAACTGCCGGATGAAGCCACACTCCTGGTGGTCGTGCAGGTGCTGGAGCCGCCGGTCGACTTCGGCCTTCAGTTCGGCCGAGGCGGTACGGATCTTCATGCCCTGGCGGACTGGCCGGTCGGCCCAAATGGAAATCGGCACCACCTGGCCGTCGACTTCCACCAGGTTGACCAGCGGACAACGCGGGTTGTTGATCCAGGAGATTTCCTCGAACGTCGAGGGCCGATAGAGAGTCGCCGCCTGATGCTTCAGGAACATCAGCAGAGTAACCGGTTCTGCGAGACGGATCGGTCGGTCGTTCAATTCCACGGTGATAGACATGCAAGCGGCTCCCATTTCCCGGAATTCTTGGCGGTGGCTCAATAATACGAATAATGATTCCGTATTATTGAGCCCATAATAGCTTCCGGGGCAGGCGGCGTCAATGCGGGTGTAAAAAACTCGCGCGGAGGTGCTGAGAGGAAAAGAAAAACTGCGCGATCAGGTCCCAGCGGATGCGACCGCTGGACTTGGACGCGCTGGATGCGTGCACGGCAGTCGCTTCGCTTTTCGATTCGCGTTGATCGAGAATTCGCGGAAACCTCCGTTTCTTGCATGTTGCGACATGGCAAACCATAATCGGAATTTCCTCCCACCAACTCCCCCAAGAGACTTCCTACCGATGAGATTCTCCCTCCTTGCTGTCGGCGTCCTGCTGCTGTCTGCCGTTTGCTGCCCACCGTCGATGGCGACCGAGCTGTTCGGCCTGCCCGAGTTGGCGGTGCCCGACGCCCTGGGCATGAACATCCACTTCACCCACCCCCGGCCGGGCGAAATGCAGATGCTGGCCGACTCAGGCGCTCGCTGGATTCGCATGGACTTCAGTTGGGGCGGCACCGAACGCGAGAAGGGCAAGTACGATTTCAGCGCCTACGAACACCTGCTCGACACCATGCAGCCGCACGGCCTTCGCGCGTTGTTCATTCTCGATTATTCCAACCGGCATTACGACAACGGGCTGTCGCCCTCGAGCGACGAAGGGCGCAAGGCCTTCGCGCGTTGGGCGGCCGCCGCCGCGACAAAATTCCAGGGTCGCGGCATCCTGTGGGAAATGTACAACGAACCGAACATCCATTTCTGGAAGCCCGAGCCGGACGTGAAGCAGTACGTTAAGCTGGCCGTGGAGGTGGGCAAGGCGTTGCGCGAAGTGGCACCCAACGAGATGTACATTGGCCCGGCCACGTCGCGGATCGATCTGCCATTTCTCGAAGAGTGCTTTAAGGCCGGTTTGCTCGACTACTGGTGCGCCGTGTCGGTGCATCCTTATCGTCACCACGAAGGCCCAGAAACAGCGGCCGATGAATACGCCCAACTGCGGCGGCTTATCGACCAGTATGCTCCGAAGGGCAAGGACCGCCCGAAAAGTGATTTGCCGCTTTCCAAGGCGAAACGCGAGGGCCGTCGCGAAGCACGGCCCGGCGAATTGGCAAGTTTTTTGCCGGTCGATTCTAAAGAGATTCCGATTCTTTCGGCCGAATGGGGCTTTTCCTCCGCCTGGCAGAACCATGACGAAGCGAAGCAAGGCAAGTTGCTGCCGCGGCAGTGGCTTACGAACCTGGCCAACGAAGTGCCGCTGTCGATCTGGTACGACTGGCACGACGACGGTCGCGACCCGAAAGAGCCCGAGCATCATTTCGGCATGGTCGCCCATCCGTATCACGAAGGACGCAGTCCGGTGTACGACCCCAAGCCAGCCTACTTGGCCGCACAGACGCTAACGACCCAGCTCGACGGCTTCCGCTACGGCCTGCGTTTGTCGGTCGGCAGCGACGACGATTACGTGTTGTTGTTCACTCGTGGCGACGAGCTTCGGCTGGCCGCCTGGACGACTTCCAACGAGCCCCATGCGGTGATCATTCCCGCCAGCGAAGGCCGGTTCGCCGTAACAGGGCACACGGGCGAAAAGCAACCCGCGTTGGTAGCCGACGTCCGAGGGCTTGCCCTGACATTGACCGACGCGCCGCAGTATCTTGTGCCCGAGGGTGCCAACGACCTGTTGCGTGTGGCGGCTGCTTGGCAGTCGATGCCCTGGGCCGTTTGCCTGCCCGCCGGAGGCGGCGTTTCCTTTCCGCTATCGATTCGCAATCCCTTGTCGCGACCGATCCGCGTGGCGACCGGCGACGGCCCCGCCGTCGAACTGAAGCCGGGCGAGACGACCACCCTCGCGTCGACCTTCGACCTGCTCCGTTCATCAGAGCCCACCGAGGTGCGGTTGGCATGTCGCGTCGAGGGGTTGGGAAAACTAGCTCAGACAGTTCGCGCAATGGCCACCAATCCGTTGCACGTGTGCCCCGGGCCCCCGTCGGGCCAGAAGCTCATCGTCCGCGTCGAAAACCCGGTCGGCGACGGCTTCGCGGGACGTCTGAGGCTGACCGACGTGGCCGGTTTGTCGCCGGAGACCGACTCCGCCGCGATTCAGTTCAACGCCGGTGAAACTCAAAAGGATGTGGTTTTCGGCCTGCAAAACCAAGCCGAGGCCGAGTATTGCTTCGGCATCCAGATCGAAGACGAACAAGGGAAACTGCTCTTGTCGGTGCCGGCGTGCCGGATGGGTTTGGTCGACGACTTTTCGCGGTACACGCCGGAAACCGTGGCAAACCATTTCAAGATGGCCGTACACGGCGACGACCAGGTCGTTTCGAGCCAATCGATCGGCGTTGCGAGCACACCGGCTGGAGCACCGTTTGCGGCCACCACGACGCTGAAGATTTCCTACACCATGGCTGCCGGCTGGAAGTACATTTGGGTAGTACCCTCGCAAGACACCCCTCGTCGGCTGCAGGGTCGGCCCAAAGCCGTCGCAACGTGGGTCTACAGCGATGGCTCTGGTAACCATTTGCGGATGCGTTTCCGCGACGCCACGGGCCAAACATTTCAACCGACCGGCGGCGTCATGAAAGAGCCCGGCTGGCAATACGTCGTGTTCTCGCTCACCGGCGAAAAAACGGGCCACTGGGGCGGCGCTGACGATGGCGTGGTGCATTACCCGATCCGCTGGGATACTCCGTTGCTGATCGACAGCACGAAGCAACCGACCGGCCCCCGGGAAGTCTTCGTTGGCCCGCCGGTATTGATCGACTGATGATTCTTCACGGCGCGACCTGTCATCCTGAGCGAAGCGAAGGATCTTCCCGAACGCTGGTCGCGGCGAAACTCCCTCGCTTCGCTCGGAATGACAACCGTAGAAACCGGGAGATTGTTTCTTTGGCGCGTTCTTCGACATAGCTCAAACTGAAGACGGAAGGAAGCCGCAGATGAGCGCAGATACACGCAAATGACGAAAACGACCTGAAAACGTGGATTATTCGGATGGATCGTGCGGTGAAAACGATGCTTCTTGAAAGTCTCTCCTGCCAGATGGTCCGTTCGATGCTAGAGTCCCTGCCATCTGCGTTTATTTGCGTCTATCTGCGGCTCCAAGGTCAGAATTCTTTTCAGTTTGAGAAAACAAGAAAGGTCCTCCCATGCGCGTTCGCTTCGTTCTTCTGCTAGCGCTGAATTGCTTCATCGTGGCTTCCTCTGCCGTGGCTGGCGACAACCGGCCGACATGGTACGTGTCGCCCGGGGGGAATGACGCCTGGTCGGGAAGACTCGAGTCGGCCAACGCCGACGATACCGACGGCCCGTTGGCCACTTTGGCCCGAGCAGTGGAGGTTTCGCGTGAAGCCGGCATAGCGCCACGCCGGATCGTCGTCTTGCCGGGCGAGCACGCCGTGGCGAAAACGATCGACCTGACCGACGCCGACGCAGGGCTTTGCTTCGAAGGCCAAGGGGCCGAGCGGCCCCTGGTCCACGGCGGGCGCGCACTGAGCGATTGGCACCGCGAGGGCGATAAGTTTTGGGCCGTTGATGTCCCCAAAGCCAAAGACGGGAAATGGGACTTCCGCGTGCTGGTGGTCAACGGCCGCATCGCCGAGCGTTCCCGGTTGCCGGAGACGGGCCATTTCGAACATCTTTCGCGCTTCAATGTCACGTATATGAGCGCGGCCGGGGGACACTGGCAACGCAAACCGACCGACGAAGAACTCACCACGATGCAGTACAAGCCGGAGGACTTAGGCCCCTGGCTCGACGTCAACAACGCCGAAGTGGTGGTCTACCACATGTGGAGCGAATCGCTGGTCGGCGTGGCCGAAAACGACGTGGCCAATCATACGTTGCGATTCAAAACCAAAGCAGCCAATCCGCCCGGGGCGTTTCGCGTGCAAAAATACGTGGTCTACAACCTTCGCGAAGGGCTCAAACACCCGGGCCAGTGGTATCTCGATCGCACGGCCGGCAAGGTAGTCTACTGGCCGCTTCCGGACGAAGACATGAGCAAGGCTCACGTTTTCGCGCCCGTGGTGAAAACGTTGTTCTCGGCCAATTTCAAGAAGGACGCGCCGAACTGCGGCCCGACGTTCCGCCACTTGAAGCTGAGCGTAACCGATATTCCGGCGACAAACGCCTCGTTCGGTGGACTCGCTTACCCGGGAGCCGTCGAATTGGCCAAAGCCCATGGTGCAACGCTTGAAGATGTGGAAGCCACGGCCCTGGGCGGCTGGTTCGTCAAAGAGCATCACTCGCGGGACGTCGCTGTGCGGAACTGTCACATCCACCACCTGGGCACCTCAGGAGTCCGCCTCGCCCAGGCCAACGGCGCGATTGAAAACAACCAAATCCATCACATGGGCCTACTGTGCAACAATGCCGTGGGCCTGTATGTCAGCGGAGGAAAAGAGTACCGGATTCGCCGAAACGTCGTCCACGACACGCCCTACTGTGGAATGATCGTCGGTGGGTTCGGGCAAGATTATCGTGTCGAAGAAAACCTCGTCTACCGCGCGATGCAAGTGCTCCACGACGGTGCCGCGTTCTACTGCGGCCAAAGCGTACGTCTGCAACTGCGCCGCAACATCGTGCGCGACACCGAGGCCGTTGGCCAAGGCTACGGTGTGTCGGCCTACTACCTCGATGAAAAATCGACGGACTGCTTGGTCGAGGGCAACGTATCGATCAACGTCAGCCGGCCCACGCACAATCACATGACGGTTAATTGCACGCTGCGGAACAACGTTTTCATCCACGAGTCGGACATGACTCTCTCGTTTGCCAGAAGCCGCGGCTACACGGTCGAAGGCAACATGTTTTACACCAGCGGAAAGCTCAAGGTGGGCGACCCGGAGGCTGTGGCCAAATGGTCGAACAACGTTGTTTTCCAACAACAACCGGCAACCGCACTGGCGGCGGCTACGATGTCGATCGGCGACAAGTTCACACCCATCGAACGCAAGCTGCGCAAGACACCCCGGACGATGAAAGCCACGCCATTGGCCGCCGCGCCCAAGGTAGACGGTGTACTCGAATTGGGCGAATGGCCCGACTCGTCGACCGGCTTCGTCGAAACGCCGCAACAACAGGCCGGGCGGGGTGCACCAGCCGTGTTCAAGGCCTGCGTCCACGACGGTTCGCTCTACCTGGCGGTCATCGTCGTGACAATGGATCCCGAGCAAACGCGCACGGGCAGTGAATGGGGGAAGGACGATGCCGTGGAAGTGGCTCTCGGCGGCACCGACGCCGACGGCAAACCGATCACCTGGGTGCTCCGCGGCTTCGCCGGCGGGAAGTTTCTGAGCGAAACCGTGGGCGGGGCATCGGCCGAGGCCGCCAAGGCATTGCTTGAGAAGGTGGCCTACAAATCGGAGGTCCGCAAGAACGATTGGCGGAGCGAGTGGGTTATCCCACTAAAGGCCCTAGGCGCAAATCTGGAGCCTGGAAAACCGCTTTCGTTCAACATCACGGCCTGGCGAACCGAAAACGGCCAATTCCGCCAGTACGCCGGCTCACTCGGCGAGACGTGGGACCTGCAATACGGCGGCCGCTTACTGTTGCCAACCGAGAAGTAGCGAAGAAACGGCAGTTCCCCCACCTATCCAAGCCCAGCGGTTGCACCCGCTGGGTCCATCCGCGTTGGCGTGCGTACCTTCGCACGCACGCGCAATCCTTCGCTCACCACCCCTCGTCGTCGCCCTTCAGCTCTCGGGCGACGGCGGCGACGAGCTGGTTGAGCCCCTCGCCCGTCACGGCAGAAATCAGCAGGACCTCGCGCCCGAGTTCGTCGGCCAGCAGTTCGCGGATATCGTGCGCCGAAGGCAGGTCGGCCTTCGTGACGGCGACCACCTCGGGGCGCTTCGTGAGTTGCACGTCGTGCAGGTCGAGTTCCTCGCGGATCGCCCGATAGTTGACCAACGGGTCGGTGCCATCCATCGGGTCGGGCTCGACGAGATGCACGAGGATTCCAGCCCGTTCGATGTGGCGCAGAAACTCGTGCCCCAGTCCGACGCCAGCGTGAGCCCCTTCGATAAGGCCCGGGATGTCGGCCATGATGAAGCCGTGGTCGAAGTCGATCTGCACCCGGCCGAGGTTCGGATACTTCGTGGTAAACGGATAGGGAGCAATCTCCGGCCGCGCACGCGAGAGCCGGCTGAGCAACGTGCTTTTGCCCGCGTTGGGTTTGCCGACGAGGCCGACGTCAGCGATCACCTTCAACTCCATGCGGATCAAGCGGATTTCGCCGTCGCCGCCGGGGGTCGACTGGCGCGGCGCCTGGTTAGTCGACGACTTGAAACGGATATTGCCCTTGCCACCGCGGCCACCTTGAGCCGCAATCACCTGGTCGCCGTCGGCCGCCAGATCTTTCATCACATGGCCATATTTGGCGTCGTACACCACGGTGCCAGGCGGAACACGGATGATCAGGTCGTCGGCCGAAGCTCCATGACACCCGGCGCCACGACCATGCTCGCCGCGTTTGGCTTTCCAGTGCTTGCGATGGGCCAGGGCCGAAAGGCTGTCGACGCCGTCTTGAGCCACCACAATCACGCTTCCGCCGTTGCCGCCATCGCCGCCGTCGGGCCCGCCGCGCGGGATGTACTTCTCGCGTCGAAAGCTGACGGAACCGTCGCCCCCTTTGCCGGCCTCCACGTGGATTTCAACTTCGTCGATGAACACGATGGGAAAACGCCTATGAAAACGGGGGATGACTCCAACGCGGAGCATCCCCCGAAGTGTATTTCAATTTGCCCGACGGTCAACTATGGGGACCGCCTACTCAGCGACGGGGACGATGTTAACGCGCCGCCCGCCACGGTCGAAGTTCACGGTGCCATCGACCAGGGCGTAGAGGGTGTAATCGTTTCCTTGGCCAACGCCCTTGCCGGGATGGAACTTGTTGCCCACCTGGCGGACGAGGATATTGCCAGCTCGCACGGTCTGACCGCCAAACCGCTTCACTCCGCGGCGTTGGGCATTGGAGTCGCGGCCGTTACGGCTCGAACCTTGACCTTTTTTATGTGCCATGATCGGATACCTTCTTCAAAAACGCTTGCCGCACTCGCTGTACCGGAGTGCGAAACACATTGCGCCAAATGAGTTTACGTCATTTTATCCAACCCCCGGCAACGTGATGGCTGCCGAAGGGAAACCTTCTTTTTAGCGGTAAACCCACTCGTAGTCAACCTCGCCGGGGATTCCGTAGCGAATTTCCCGCTCATGCTCGAAATATTCGTCACCCGGCCGCCAGAAGTTGATCTTAAGCGTCTTCATTCGCAATTGTCGCCCCTTACCCAGCGGATCCCCCTTCTGGAGTCCCTCGGCCGGATCCTTCCATTTATAGGCGTTGGTCAAGCCCTTCACGTAGACCGAAAAGCGGTCGATTCGCGGATCGACATCTTCCCAGGTCGCCACGCCCCAGAGGGTTTCGCCGGGGGCAATCGTGCGACACATCTCCGCTTTGTTCAGCAGCCGCCGATGCGGATCCTCGCGAAGACGAATGTCGCGCACCGCCACGGGAATCAGACTATCGGCGTAGGCCTTGCTGATACCTTGGCCCTCGTCAAGCGATTCCTGGCCTTCGAGAACAAACTCGGGAATGAACTCCACGGGCTTGTCGACCTGAACCACATCGAAGGTCTTGTCGTTGCCTTGAACCGGCTGTAAGGTTTTGCCCGTATTGGTAACCGAATAGACCATGTACCAAATCAGCTTGCGCCGCATCTGACCGCTGGGCTGAGGAATGTCGACATAGATCATCCGCACCGGCTTGAACTTCAGTTGCAGACACCAGATATCGCGACGGAAGGCCACATCTTTGGCCCAAGTATAGCTGGGATCGATCGCCAATAGCTCGACGATATCGTGGCGACTAACCGTTTCGGCGGCCTCCTGCGAAGGCTCGACGGTCTTCATAACCCCGGGCGCCAATTTGCGATACGACCCGGCCGCTTGGCCTGCCGGAGCTTTTTGCTGAGCCACCGCAGGGGAAGCAACCATTGCCAACGCGACGACGGCCCATGGCCACGAAGATCGATGAAACGAACGTTTCATTTATCACTAACCTCAAAGATCGTTAAGTTTTTCACGAAGACTAGTGCTGTGTCCAGATTTGACTTGGGGGCTGAAACAACAACGGTGGGTGCCACTGCTGGCTTGTCCAGCAGTGCAAACCCTTCAGGCACTTCCGATCACTGCTGGACAAGCCAGCAGTGGCACCCCAAAAACTCGTCGTCCAGCCCGGCAACATTCGCCCCTTCGACCGAATCGCGTCCGATGCGCGCCTACTCTGTCCCCAGACTTATTCAGTATAGTTGCCGCCTGGGCGTAACGCAAGAAAAACAAGCCCCCCATAAGTACCGCCTTCGCAACGACACTTCCTCTTTCGGCGGCCATCCTTTATGCTACCGTCCCATGTCCCCAAGTTCCTTCCAATCGTCGACCGAAGCCCTGCGTCGCCGGACGGGCGCCGTTGTGCCAGCCTACTTTCCCCCGGCCATCGACCTGCCGTTGAGCCTCCGCTTGCTCGAAGACAACCTCTTCGTGTGTTGCCAGCAGTTCGACGACCCGGACTGTATCTGCCTGAATATTGACGGCACCGACGAAGGCAAACAGGCCGCCGAAGCGGTGGGGCGCAAGTTGGGCGTGCAAACCCGAGTGCGCGAAACGGCCGTCGGCAAGCTCAACGCGCTGCGTGAAGGGATGGCCGTATTGCTCGAAAACCCGGCACTGGAGTATTTCGCGGTAATCGACTTCGACGGCGACCACTTCGGCAACGAGCTGCTGAATTTTGTCCGCACCGCTCGGCACGTCGAGACGGAGGCCGACACCGATCGGATCCTGGTCCTCGGCCGGCGTTTCTCGAAGCAGCGTCCCATGGGCTTCGCCCGAGGAGAACTCGAGGAGTTGGCCGACCGTGTGTTGCTAGACGCCCTGCAATATTATGCGGCCGTTACGGGCAGGCCGCTGCCGCTGGAGTACGTCACGTCGCTGGAAGAATTCCCCGACTTCCACAGCGGCTATAAGCTGTTTACGCGACCGTCGGCCGAAGACGTCTTCGTGGCCGAACCGCAACTGGCCGGTGCCGACGAGATTGCCTACTACCGCCACGCCTGCGAAGCGGTGATGAGCGTCGAAGCCATGCTCGGCGGCGGCGTTCTGGCCGTGGTCAACCGGAGCACGATGAACGAGCAACCGGTCACGACCTTCGGCCTGCTGGATCGAGTGAACCTCGTTTCCGACAAAATGATTTGGCCCTGCAAACGATTGGGCGTGCCGGCCGAGTTCGCCGACCAGTGGCTCCGCAACCACATCCCGCGATTGCTGTTAAGCACGCTGGTGCCCGACGGGCAAGAGGAACTCGAACGAATCCGCCGCCGCGTACTGGCGGCCCTCGGCCACGACAGCGAGGGCCTGCTGCGACGATCGCCATTTGTGTGAATTGTGGCGATTGCTCTAACTGGGTGCCACTGGCTGCTCGTCAGCCAGTGTGAGCGACTGGGCGCCACCCCCCTCTTGCAGTAGTGCCCCGTTGTCCGCACAATGAGTGGCAGCATCAGCACGAGCGACTGGTCTGAGCCGGTTTTTTGGGCTTCTGGGTTGATGACAATGGAATCGTCTCACATACCATGAAAACTTCGCTCCCCGAACGTTCCGAACACGTCGCCGAGACACTTGCCGAGATCACCGAGGTAATCCGGGAGTTGATGGGCGACGATCTGGCTATGTTGATCCTTTTCGGTTCCTACGCCCGGGGCGATTGGGTCAACGACCGCTACACCGAGGACAACATCGTTTACACTTACGAAAGCGATTTCGACCTGTTGGTGGTGAGCGAAAGACGGGCCGACGCTACAAGCCATGGCGAGGCCCAACTCAGCGATGCGATCCGCCGGCGCCTGCGTCGGCTGGGGCTGGACCGCCCCAGTTCGACGATTATCGTCGAGGACATTGAGCACCTCAACAAGGCCCTCGAACGCGGCAGCTATTTCTACACGGACATCAAGAAAGAGGGCGTGCGGTTGTTCAACAACGGGCGACACACGCTGACCGAAGGCCGTCCGCTCGATCCGGTCGAGCACCAGAAGTACGCCCGGGAGGATTTCGAGCATTGGTATGAGAGTGCCTGTCAGTTTTTGGTCCAGGCCGAGGAGGCCCTTAAGCGTGGCTGGCTCAACAACGCCGCTTTCCAACTTCATCAAGCCACGGAGCGATTCTTCAACGCCATCGTTTTGACGTTCACTCGTTACAAGCCGAAGACACACGACATCGAAGATCTGGATCGGCAAGCAAGCAACCTGCACGCCGAATTCTTCACCGTTTTCCCTCGGGCAACCCAAGAGCAGAAGGATCGTTTCAAGAAGCTCAAAGATGCCTATATCGACGCTCGGTACAAACGCGACTACGTGATTACCAACGAGGAACTCGACTACCTGATTGCCCGCGTCGAAAAGCTGCAAGGGCTGAGCCAAAAAGTCTGCGAAGAGAAAATCGCAAGTTTGGCGTAACGGGCAAGCCCGCAAGGTGGCTTGTCCGGGGTAAGTTTGATTCTGAACTGAACCCAACGAAGCACTGGCTGACAAGCAGCCAGTGGCACCCGCGCGCCCATCACCACCGTTTGGGACCCGCTGATTAAGATCTCAGTACCGAATCACCCGGCGCAACAGCAGCAGGCCGGGTATTACGATCGTGATGTTCGCCAACCAAAACGTGTAGGGTGGGGCTTGGCCCGAGGTCGAAAGGTCCTCGCCGATCATCAGCAACGGGTAATAAACGATCAGGATCGGCAGGAAGCAGATGAAGAAGCTCGTCAACACGTCGGCGTTGCGGAAGGTCATGGCCACCGGCGCGCCGATCAGCACGAAGCACAGGCAGCTAAACCCGTTGGCCCAACGGCGATAGGGTTCGGTCCGCAGGCGGTTGATTTTGGTGTCGTACCATTCGAGTCGTCGTGCGTCGACCTCCGGGTCGCCCTCGCCCTGGGCAGCCCGCTCGTTAACTCGCAACTGAAACTCCGCCCGTTGCTCCTGCATGCGAACGAATTGGCCGTGAAGCTGCGACATGCCCAGCCAGTCGCGATGGACGCGTTTGTCCGGCTTGGCGAACGGAATGCTATGCCGGATGGAATCCTCGAACGAGAACTGGGCTTGGCCGGCGATTTCCGCCTCGCCGTTGCGGCAAATGATGTCCAACATCCGCTCGTCGCAGTCGGCGTGCAGTTCGGCCTCTTCGGCGCTCATAGTGATCGTGGGCTGATCGCCTTGGGCGTGCAGAGTAATCGTAGGGTGAATCAGCTTGTGACCCTCCACTTCCCGCACGGTGATCGAAAACTTCGGCGAACTGAACGACCGATTCGCTCGCAACATGCCGTAGGCAATGTCCTCGATCGACTGCACAACCACCTTTTCGACGGTGGGCCGCGACCAAGTGGCGGCGAGTTCGTAAACCCCCACGGTCGAGACACTAAGCGTCAACGCCAACAGAAACACCGGGCCGACAACCTTCAACGGGCTTACGCCCAGCGATTTCAGCGCCACGATTTCGTTGGTCGCCGCCATCCGGCCAAACACGCTGGTGACCGCGTAGAGCATCGACACGGGTATCGTGATGCCCAACATCTCGGGCACCATGTAAGGCATCATCCGCAGAATAACGACCAACGGCAGGCCCTTCGACAGCCCTTCCTTGATGGCCATCACCAGGGTGACCAACAGCGTCAACCCGCCCAGCGCAAGCAGGAAGTACTTGAGCACTTCGATCAGGACGTAGCGGGTGAATATGCGCATAGTGGGTGGATTGTCGGGGGGGAACGACGCCGGGTCAAGGGCAGTTGGGCAGTCGACGGCCGACGGCTCGTCACGCCAAGAGAGACGACAGACACCGGCAAAACTGTTATCTTAGGGGGATGGCGTTAGTCTCGGCAGGCGGTAATAGTGGGAGAACGTGACAAATGAACCAAGACGAAGAACACCTCAACTTACTTTCCATCTTCCATTACGTGGTGGGGGGGATTACTGCGTTCTTCTCTTGCTTTCCCCTGATTCATCTGGCGATGGGCATTGCCATCTTGAGTGGAGCATTCGATGGTCCCCCGTTTCAACAGCAAGGGGCACAGCCCGTCAATGCCGCCCCACCGAAGTTCTTCGGCGTGATCATCATCGCTGTAGCCACAGTCATCATTCTGAGCGGCTGGACGCTAGCGATTTTGGTCATCGTGGCGGGCCGCAAATTGAGCCAGCGAGTCTCACGTACGTTTTGCCTCGTTGTAGCGGGGTTGGAGTGCGTTCTGGTACCGTTTGGGACCGTCCTCGGCGTGTTTACGATCGTTGTGCTATCGCGAGACTCGGTGAGGTCGCTCTTTTCGTCCAACAATGTTGTTATGGCGGGAGGCCCCGGCACCGAAAACCCATGGCCTCAAACGTAAGACGTAGACCGTCGAGAAGACCTTGGCGACGTCGCTTCGACCCGCCCAGCAATCTCACCCCAGCCGCCCCATTTCCGCACAACCCTTACCTTGCCTACAAAAGCACTCTCCCTAATCTTCGGCCGATTCCCCCTATGTCGATCATTACCAGCCTGCAAAATCCGCGTATCAAAGATGCCGTTCGGCTTCGCGACCGGCGGCATCGCGAGAAACAGGGGCGGATTCTCATCGACGGCGCCCGGGAAATCCGTCGAGCGATTCTCGGGGGGTGCCGGCCGCTCGAGGCCTTTGTTTGCCCCGCGTTGTGCCATGGCGACGACGCCCAACAGGCGCTAGCCGAATTGCGCAGCGGCGAAACCGAGCTTATCGAGGTGACCGAGCCGGTGTTCGAGAAGTTGGCCTTCGGCAACCGCTCGGAAGGGGTGTTGGCTGTGGCCGAAATGCCGCATCCCACGCTGGCCACACTGAAATTGCCCGAAAAACCCCTGATCGCCATTTTGGAGGACGTAGAGAAACCGGGTAACGTAGGGGCCGTGCTTCGCAGCGCCGACGCCGCGGGGTTGGATGCCGTGGTGTTGGCCGACCCGCGCACCGACCCTTTCAATCCCAACGCGATCCGCGCCAGCTTGGGTACCATCTTCAGTATGCCGCTGGCAGTAGCCACGGCCGATGAGACGCTCGCTTGGCTTCGCCAGCAGCAGATCAATGTATTCGCCGCCCGAGTGGAGGGAGCCGTCTGCTACACGGAAGTCGACTACCGAGGCCCCGCTGCCGTGGTCCTAGGAAGCGAGGCCAACGGGCTTTCCGATCTCTGGTCAGGCTCCCAGGCTACGGCCATCCGCCTGCCGATGCTGGGAATCGCCGACAGCCTGAACGTTTCCGTCGCCGCAGGCGTCTTGTTCTACGAGGCGCGACGCCAACGGTCAGCGTAGCAGCACCCTCGCCTCTCGCCCCCTGCATCATCCGGCCCGCCTATTCGTCACCGCGCTGGTAGAATACAATATAGGATTCTAACAGCTTCAGCCGGCATAATTATTTCCCGTAGCTTTTTGCCGACAGCGACCCCCCCAGGGCCCTTGAACCCGAGTGCCATGCAACGCAACGAAATCCTCACCTGGCTCCGCCAAACCGACCCCGCCCGGCTCAGTGAGCTCTGGCAACGGGCCGATCAAACCCGGCAAAAGTATGTCGGGGGAGATGTCTACCTGCGCGGGCTGGTCGAAATTTCCAACTACTGCGTGCGGTTGTGTGCCTACTGCGGATTGAGGGCGGGCAATCAAAACGTTACCCGATATCGGATGAACGAGGACGAAATCCTCGCCTGTGTTCACGAAGCCTTCCAATACGGCTACGGCACGGCCGTATTGCAGGCCGGCGAAGACCCCGGCTTGGACGGCCCGTTCGTTGCAGCCGTGGTGCGACGCATCAAACGGGAGACTCCCCTGGCCGTCACGCTGAGCCTTGGCGAGCGTAGCGACAAGGAGTTTCATCTGTGGCGCGAAGCCGGGGCCGACCGCTACCTGCTGCGGTTCGAAACGTCGAACCGTACGCTTTATGAACACATCCATCCGCCGCGGCCGGGTACCACGACCAGCGACCGCGTGGCCATCCTTCATCGCCTGCGAGAGCTGGGCTATGAAGTGGGTAGCGGCGTGATGATCGGCATTCCCGGGCAGACGTACGACGATTTGGCCAACGACCTCGAGCTGTTCGCCAGTTTGAACCTCGACATGATCGGCGTAGGCCCTTACCTGGCTCACCCGGAAACGCCGCTGGCCGATCCCCGCAATCGACTGCCGGCCCCGCCCGACGAACAGGTCGCGGCCGACGAGTTGACGACCTACAAAGTGATCGCGCTGACGCGGTTGCTTTGCCCGCAGACGAACATCCCCAGCACGACGGCGCTGGCCACGTTGAACAAGGCCACCGGACGGGAGTTGGGACTGGTTCGCGGGGCCAACGTGGTGATGCCCAACCTGACGCCGCCGAAATACCGTCAACTGTACGAGATCTATCCCGACAAAGCATGTGTTAACGAAACGGCCCTGGCTTGCCAAGGTTGCCTGGCGGGGCGGATTACCCGCCTTGGACGCACCGTGGGGACCGGGCGCGGCGATTCGCCGAACTACGCGGAGAGAGTAACCAAGTCAGAATGACGCGAGGCGAAGCTGCAAGCGGCACTATATCCACTACCCACTATCTACTCTGCCTACTACTTCCATGATCGATAAGACGAAACTCAGCACCAGCGGCTACGATTTTATCAACGAAGAGCATCTACACGGCCTGCTCGATCGGTCCACCAGCAACGAACAGTTGCGCGACGTGATCGCCAAGAGCATGGCCAAACAGCCGCTCACGCTGGAGGAAACGGCCGTGTTGCTGGCCGCCGACACACCCGAGCAGTGCGAGCAAATCTTCGACGCCGCCCGACAACTCAAACGCGACGTGTACGGCAACCGGATCGTGCTCTTTGCTCCGCTTTATGTGGGCAACGAGTGTACGAACGACTGCCAGTACTGCGCGTTTCGCCGCTCGAATACGGAAACGGTCCGCCGCACGCTGGCTGTCGACGAGCTTCGCGCACAAGTCGAAGCCATGGAAGACGTCGGCCACAAGCGGTTGATCCTGGTCTTCGGCGAACACCCTCAGTACAACCCGAAGTTCATCGCCGACTGCGTGCGCACCGTTTACTCCGTAAAAAAGGGCCACGGTGAAATGCGCCGCGTGAACATCAACGCCGCTCCTTTGGATCACGAGGGTTACGCCACGGTGAAGGAAGCGGGAATCGGCACCTATCAAATTTTCCAGGAGACGTACCACCACGAAACCTACAATGTAGTGCATCCGAAGAACACGCGCAAGGGCGATTACTTGTGGCGGCTCGACGGCTTGGCCCGAGCGATGGAGGCCGGCTGCGACGACGTGGGCGTCGGTGCCCTGTTCGGGCTGTACGATTGGCGATTCGAGGTCCTTGCCCTGATAGCCCACGGCCATCACCTGCAGCGGCACTACAACGTCGGCCCGCACACGATCAGCTTCCCGCGGCTTCGCCCGGCCAGTGGGGTAACGCTCGACGAGAAATACCTGGTCGACGACCACGACTTCAAACGCCTGGTGGCCATCCTGCGTTTGTCGGTACCTTATGCGGGCTTAATCCTCACGGCCCGCGAACCGGCCGCGCTGCGGCGCGAGGTGTTGGCTTTCGGCGTATCGCAGATCGACGCCGGCACCCGAATCGAACTCGGCGGCTACACTGAAGGCGGTCAACAACAGGATTTGCGGCGCGAGCAGTTCCAGATTGGCGACGTCCGCCCGTTGGACGAGGTGATGGGCGAGTTGCTCACCGACGGGTATATTCCCAGTTTCTGCACGGCCTGTTATCGTTTAGGGCGCACGGGCGAGCACTTCATGGAGTTTGCCATTCCCGGTTTCATCCAGGATATGTGTACGCCCAACGCCTTGACAACCTTGCTGGAGTACATGGTCGACTATTCTTCGCCCGCGACGAAAGCCGCTGGCGAAGCGGCCATTGCCCGAGAACTCGACAAGCTGCCAGAAAGCCCTCGCAAGGCTGAACTGCTGAAGCGATTGGAAAAGATCCGAAGCTCGGACGCGCGGGATTTGTATTTTTGAGGGGCTAGCGGCTGGGGGCTAGGGACTAGGGGGTTTTTCTGGTTCCGAAGCTCCGCTTCGCACGTTGGAGGATGGAGTTCGTCGTGAACCACAACCGTCAGGATGAACTGAATCCGTATCAATCTCCCAATACCGAATTGCTACGTCCACAGCACGACGAAGTATCGGAGCCTCGCGAAGGATCTATCTTCGAGCCCGTCGTCGACCGAATGCGGCAACGTTACGTACGCCGCCAGAAGGAGCAAGCAATTGTCTGCCTTATCGCGGTGGTCGTCGCCGTGGGTTTGGCAACTGTCGAACTGATTACTCTGGCACTGCTTGCTCTGTTCGTGGGTGTGGTTGTTCTTTTTGTGATTTCCTGGCCCAAAAAGCTTCCATGACTGACTTTCCCGTGACAAGATTTCGCCAAGAAACCGATCTACTCGGCACTCGTGATGTCCCGGCCGACGCCCTTTATGGGATCCACACGGTTCGCGCGTTGGAGAATTTCCCGATCGCCCGGCGGCCCGTACATCGTGGGTTGGTCCATGCTTTCGGCGCCGTCAAGCTGGCCGCGGCGCGGACCAATCACGAGCTGGGCTATCTCGACGACGAACCGATGAAGGCACTCGAGTCGGCCTGCGAGGAGATGATCGAGGGCAAGCTCGACGAACACATTGTGGTCGACGCTCTGCAAGGCGGGGCTGGGACGTCGACCAACATGAACGTCAACGAGGTGCTGGCCAACCGCGCACTGCAACTACTCGGCCACCCACTGGGCGACTACGCGACCTTCGGGCCCCACGAAGTAAACCTCCACCAGTCGACCAACGACACCTACCCAACGGCCCTGAAGGTAGCGGCCGTCCAAAGCCTGCGACAGTTACAGCGCAAGGTGATAACGCTGCTTGAAGCGTTCCAACAGAAGGAACACGAGTTTGCCGACGTCGTGAAAATCGGCCGCACGCAACTGCAAGACGCGGTGCTCACGACACTCGGCCGCGAGATGGGCGCCTACGCCGAGGCCATCGCCCGCGACCGCTGGCGGATTTACAAGTGTGAAGAACGGCTCCGCGTGGTCAACTTAGGCGGCACAGCCATCGGCACCGGCCTGGGCGCCCCGCGGCGCTACATATTCCGCGTGGTCGAACATCTTAAGCAGATTACCGGCTTGGGGGTCGCCCGGGGTGAAAACCTGACGGAGACCACGCAAAACGCCGACGTGTTCGTCGAGGTCAGCGGGATCGTCCGCACGCTGGGGAGCAACCTGCTGAAAATCGCCAACGACCTGCGGCTGATGACCTCGGGCCCCGACGCCGGGTTTGCAGAGATCCGTCTGCCGGCGCGGCAGGCCGGATCGTCGATCATGCCGGGCAAGGTCAACCCGGTGATCCCAGAAACGGTCGCCCAAGCGGCGCTGGCCGTCAGTGGCTACGACCAGATGATCTTCCAGGCGGCCAGCGGCGGCAATCTGGAATTGAATCACCTGCTGCCGCTGGTGGCCGATGCTTTGCTCAACTCGCTCGACCTGCTTTCGGCCGCCTGCGACGTGTTTGCCCGGCATTGCGTGTTGGGCATCGAGGCCGACCGCGAGCGGTGCTGCCGCAACGTGAACAACAGCACAGCCACGGTAACCGCACTGGTCGACCGGCTCGGCTACGAGACGGCCCAAGAACTAGCCCTGGCGATGCAGCAGTCGGGCGTCGGTTTGCGGAAGCTAGTCGAAAAGCGAAAGCTTCTCTCGGGCCAGCAGTTCGACGAACTGATCTCGCCCGAGCGGGTAACGCGGCTAGGGTCGGTCGACGAGTCCAACGCGCCAACGACGAAGCACGAATAGCGACAGACGGGCGAAGCCGCAAGCGGCCAAATCATCCCCACTCTAGCCCCTAGCCTCTAATTCCTAGCCCCTTCTCATGCGTCAAACACCCAAAAGCTTTCGTCTGCACATCGGTCTGTTCGGTCGTCGCAACGCCGGGAAGTCGTCGCTCTTAAACGCGATGACGCGGCAGCAGGTTTCCATCGTTTCGGAGGTGGCCGGCACGACCACCGACCCGGTCGAAAAGCCGATGGAACTGTTGCCGATCGGCCCCGTGCTGTTTATCGACACGGCCGGCATCGACGATGTGGGCGCACTGGGCCAACAGCGCGTCGAGAAAACCCGGCAGGTATTCGACCGCACCGACGTGGGCATTCTGATCGTGGCTGCCGGCGAATTCGGCGCGTTCGAAGAGGCCATTCTCGACGAACTTCGGCAGCGCGAAATCCCCGTGATCGTGGTCTTCAACAAGACCGACATCGCCGGGCCATCGGCCGAACTGATCGAGAAGCTAAGTGCAGCGAAAACGCCGTACGTCGAAACGGTGGCTTCGCAAGGCCAGGGTGTGTTGGAACTGCGCGAGGCGCTGATTCGCACCGTGCCGGAGGAATTCATCAACACGCCGCCCATCGTGGCCGACTTGGTTCCGGCGGGTGAGATGGCCGTGTTGGTCGTGCCGATCGACCTGGAAGCCCCCAAGGGCCGGCTGATTCAACCACAGGTGCAATCGATCCGCGACCTGCTGGATGGCGACGCCTACTGCATGGTGGTCAAGGAACGCGAACTGCGAGATGCCTTGGACCGGCTCAAACGTCCGCCTGCGTTAGTGGTGACCGACTCGCAAGCGTTTCTGAAAGTCTCGGGCGACACGCCGCCGGACGTGAAGCTTACGTCGTTTTCGATTTTGTTCGCTCGGCAGAAGGGCGACCTGAGCCAGTTCGTCGAAGGGGCCTTGGCCATCGACCGGCTTCGCTCGGGCGACCGGGTGTTGATGTGCGAGGCCTGCACGCATCACCCGATCGGCGACGACATCGGCCGCGTGAAAATCCCACGCTGGCTCAAGCAATACGTCGGCGGCGACCTGCAAATAGAGAACCGTGCCGGCCGCGACTTTCCTCCTGACTTGGACCAGTACAAGCTAGTCATCCACTGCGGCGGCTGCATGTGGAACCGCCGCGAGATGCTCAGCCGCATGTGGCGCTGCCGCCAGGCGGGCGTACCCATCTGCAACTACGGCCTGACGATTGCCTACACGCTGGGCATCTTCGACCGCGCGCTGGAACCTTTTCCCGATGCGCTGGAAACCTACCAGCGTTTGCGGGCGAAGTAGGGTGGTTGCCCAAGTTCCGGTTACGACCCCATTTTTGCTCTTCCTCGGCAAATAAGTTAGGTTGCCTTATGCGCCTCCGGTGCTGTGGCGTCTGGCGATTGGCTGCCCACCCGTTTCCTTCTCCAGGAGAATAGCCATGTCTTGCTGCCGACATGCGGGAATTGCCGCTTTTGTGTTCATCCTGTTGATGGCGTTGCTCGTTACGGCTGTCCCCGTAATGGCCGGTCAGCCCGTGGTCGTGAAGAAGATGCTCACGGCCGACAACACGAGTGGCACCAACCTGCTGAAAGCCAACGCATGGCGACCGTATGTCGAAGGGTTCACTCGCGACGGCGATACCTTCTTGTGCGACAACGCTAATGATGTGAACGTCAAACGCGGCGTGCAGCAAACGGTCGTGCTGAACCAGACGCAGCCCAAACCGCTGGTGGCCACGGCGGCGAGCCGCGCGGAAAACGTCAGCGGATCGGCCGACCCCAACTACTCGGTCTATCTCGATTTAACATACACCGACGGCACGCATCTCTATGGCCAATCGGCGTCGTTTGCGACCAACACGCACGACTGGAAGTCGTCTCGAGTGGTAATCTTTCCGGAAAAACCTGTGCGGCAGTTGAGTTATTATCTGTTGTTTCGTTCACACACGGGCAAGGCTTGGTTTCGTGCGCCCACGTTGACGGAAATAGAAATCCCCACCGGTGCGACCGTCTTCGATACCTTGCCTGTCGTCGTGCAACAAGCTGGCAAGGGTAGATTCCAGATTCGCGACGTGGCGGCCCAGGGCGACGTGGTTCAACTCGACGGCAACCCACTGGGCATCCAATCGCAGGTCGAGGAAACAACTCAGGACGGGTCTACGTTTTTCGATGTAACACTGATCGACACCACGGGCCGTGATCGGGCCGTTACGCTGTTCTACGCCGTACCCCTGCCGCGCAACGGGCTCAACTGGCTTCAGGATCCACGCCATAGCAAGCCGGTCGCTCCGTTGCAGGAGTACGTCAGCACGTCGGGTTTTCGCGTAGGAGCCAACGGGCGTTTGTCGCGTTGGCCATTGGCGGCCGTTGCCAACGAGAAACACGGCACGGCCCTGGGCATTGACATGCGCCGGCCGGCCTTCTTCCGGATCGGCTACAGCGCGGGCACCGAGGAACTGTACATCGCATACGACATCGCCCTGACGCCCGAAAAACCCTCGGCCCGAGTACGATTTTGCCAGTTCCACTTCGATCCGTCTTGGGGTTTTCGTGGTGCGCTGGCCCGTTACTACGAGTTGTTTCCTCCGTACTTCCAGTGCCGCGTCCCTCGGCAAGGGCTTTGGATGCCCTTCGCTCGGATCAGCAAGGTGGAAGGGTGGGAAGATTTTGGATTCGCTTTCAAAGAGGGCAACAATGAAACGGCTTGGGACGATGAACACGGAATTCTCACCTTCCGCTACACGGAACCGACCACGTGGTGGATGGCGATGGACAAATCGCTGCCGCGCACCCTGGAGGCGGCCGTCGCCGAGGCGCGGCGTCTGGCGGCGGCCGGCAATCGTTCGGCACAGGCCCTGCTAAGCAGCGGGTTCCACGACTCCGAAGGACGGTTGGTCGCCCGACTCCGCGACACCCCATGGTGCAACGGCGCCGTTTGGAGTTTGAATTCCATGCCCGGCATTCAGGGCGAAGTCGCCGATTTTCAGAACCGTTGGAACGAAACCATCAAAGAACGTCTTTACGGACCGAATCGCCGCGGAGATCTCGACGGCGAATATTTCGACTCGTGCGGCGGTTACGTGACCGACGACTTGGATTTTCGTCGCGAACACTTCGCCGCTGCCGACACGCCGCTGACGTTCGCCTTCGACACGCAACGTCCGGCGATTTTCAAGGGATTGATCCTCTTCGAGTCGATCCGAGCAATGGCCAACGACCTGCACGCCAATGGCAAGTTCGTGCAGGCCAACGGGCCCGTCTCGCGGTTCTGCTGGCTGGCAGCGTTGGTCGACGTAATGGGTACCGAAACCAACTGGCACCGCGACGGTCATTGGAGACCCATGCCCGACACCGAGATGCTTTACCGCCGAGCGATGTGCCAAGGCAAGCCGTATTGCTTCCTGATGAACACCGAGTTCAGCGAGTTCCCGCCGGAACTGGTCGAGAAGTATATGAAACGGGCGTTAGCCTACGGCATGTTTCCCGGGTTCTTCAGCCACAACGCTTCCGAAGGACATTACTTCAGTCGGTCGGAATTGTACAACCGCGACCGGCCGCTGTTCAAACGCTATGTCCCCTTGTGCCGCACGGTGGCCGAAGCCGGCTGGCAGCCGATCACCTTGGCCCGAACCAACGGCGAGAAGGTCTATGTGGAACGTTTCGGCGAGAAGTACCTGACCGTACTGAACGATTCACCGCAACGGCGCGACGTGACCATTCGCCTCGAAGGACTGGATGCGACCGACGGTCATGAACTGCTCAGCGGCCGGCCGGTCGTGTGGCAGAACGGCCAAACCACGTTGACCTTGGACGCCGAAGACGTGGCGGTCATCGAACTACGCTGAGATGGCACTGCATGTGGAACCGCCGCGAGATACTCAGCCGCATGTGGCGCTGCCGCCAAGCGGGCGTACCCATCTGCAACTACGGCCCGATGATCGCCTACACGCTGGGCATCTTCGACCGCGCTGGAACCGTTTCCCGATGCGATGGAAACCTACCGGCGTTTGCAGGCGAAGTAGGCCGCCCTTCCGCAATCTCACGGGGGGCCGTAACCCATCAGCGGTTCGCGGTGCCAAATGTCCGTTTGACGGCTTCCAGATAGGCTGCGCCAGTGCGTTGCTCGGGCAACAGGTAGCACCCCTCAGTCCACTCGTTCCAGGCATTGAGCAAAACGGCAAATGGCTTGCGCGGGTCTTGCTCCATGTATTCCGCCGCATCACTCAACAGTTGCTCAAATCGTTCGGGCGTATTGCCCACGACAACATGGCAATAGGGGTAGGCATGCCCCTTCGTCCAGGATGGAATCGGGAACGGCCACGGGACATCCTGGCGGCACCGGGGCGTGGCATCCCATCCGACGGTCACCACAGGCAAGTTGACCAGCGGCGCCTTGCTCATCTTCTGCCAGTGTTGGCGGTGGGCCTCCATGACGTCCTCGTAGCTCACGGTAAGGTTCGCGGGGACTTTACCGGCGGAATTAACGTTGTACCTGCTGGTGCTGCAAAACCCGGCTTCCTTCAGCAGTGCCGCGTCCTCCGGGCGCGATACCATCCCACTGAAGTGCATCGGCGGCAGGTTCGCTTTGCCCAGCCGGTCGTCGATCTTCTCCAACAGCTTGCGGGTTGGCAGCGGACCGCCCAGTTCCTTCACGAACCTCGTCGCCTGATAGATGCTGAGAAACAGGCCGCCGTCGACCTGGTAGTAATTCGGCTGGCAGAAGTAGTGCTCGATACAGTAATCGATCACGCGGTGCAGATCGCGCGGCGAGTGGCGTGAGGGCAACCAGAGCGTTCGCTCTTTGTCGAACTCTGGGCAGAATTGGTCTTTTCGGTCGTGGTTGGCCCACATCAGGGCGAACTTCATGCGATTGCGGTTCTCGGCGCGGAGGAAACCTTGCTCCAAGGCCTCCTGCATGGTCTTTACGCCGCTGTACCAGTACCAGTCGAACAGGAAGACATCGATCCCATGGTCCGCGGCGAGGTCGATCTCGCGCGCCGCCCATTTCGGGTCGCTCTCGTCGAAATAGCCCCACGACGGCTTCAGCGGTTGATGATGGCCAGGAAAGCGGGGAACCGCCGCCTTCACGCCCTCCCACTCGGTCCAGCCTTCACCTTTCCAGGAAGTGCCATGGTCGTAGTTGTGCCAGTGGGGGTAATAGACACACATCACCATCGGCCGCCGCTTGCCGCCTTCGGGGGCCGCATGCCCGGTGGTCGAACCAGCAAGGATCGGCATGGCCGCGGCCATGCCGACAACGCCCTTCTTTGAACGATCGAGGAACTCGCGACGGCTGATGTTGTCCATGATAGAGCGTTCCCTTCTGCGGAAAGTGGGTTTGGACCGTCAATCAAGGCGCCAGTAGCGCCTGCTTATCCACATCGAGGCCGAGGGTCTTGACGAAATCGTCGTAGACCAACAGGCCGTTGTAGCCGTCGGGGATGATCAGGGCCTCGTTGCGGACGACCACCGTGCCCGGGTTGCCGGCCGTTGGGAACTGGCACAACAGCCGCGGCTTCCGCCGATCGGCGATCTCGGCGATCACCACCTCCGACTGCACGCGAGACGTCAAAAACAGTCCCTTGCCAAACACGCTCGGTTTGCCGAGGAAACGTTCGGAAACGGGGTAAACGGGCTTCTTTTCAAGATCTTGCTCCAACGGCCCCGCTAGTCGATATCCGCCACGGCAGGTGCAAAGGAATTGATCGCCCAGCGAGACAATTCCGGCAAAGAAACCATAGCTGGAAGCCAGATCTACCCCCGTATTGATCTCCGGTCTAAGGGGAGGAAGAAAGCTGTAGGTGTCGGCCAGATTGACGCCCGTATTGATTTTCGAATCCGACGCGGCAAAGTCGAGCCAACGGATACCCTTCACATGACCCCAGACACAGGCGTAGCGGCCGTCGATTTCGCCGTGCGACATTTGATCGCCGTAAATGATCGCCACTTTGTGCTCGGCGACCTTTTTCGGTTGCTCTGGCCGGGAAACGTCGAGGATTTCGAAGGCATGCCCAACTTGAAGAATGGTGTATTTGCCCCCGGCATAGACTCTCGCTTGCCTAACGGCCTTTCCGTTGGTCGGCTGGTAGCGCCCGAGCAATCGCAGTTGGCCGTTGCCCGTGTGTTGCCAGATGGAAAGCCCGGCCGTGTTTTCGCTGACGAATACCCGATCGCCCTCGACGCTGGCGTACACGGCGAAGCCACCGGTCTCGACATGCGACACTTCCCGAATCTCGGGCCATAGCCGAACGACGCGCAACCCCTTCATGCCGGCGGCCACCACCGCGTAGTCGTCGCAGAAATCGACCGACCAGACCTGTCCGCCGGGCTGATAAACGCGGTGGTCCTTGGGCGGCTCTTGTGGTACAGGTGGAACGGCGATCGGCGTGCCTCGCTCATGTTTGTCGCGATGCACTAACGACGGCGCGGCCAACACCTTCAGCCCAGCCTTGGGGCAGGCCGCGTAAATGAAGTCGTCGACTACGGCAACGCCGCCCACCAACTCGCGGTATTGAGCGACGGTGCGGGGCGTACGGGGATTCTTGACATCGACTACGAACACGCCGTTGTGGGTGTCGGCGCAGCAAACCACATCGCCAGCCGCTACCACCGACCACATATCGTAACCGCCGCGGCGGTAGTAGCCCTTCGGAAAATCGATTCTGCCCAGGAATTTCGGTTTTCGGGCATCTTCGAGCGAAAAGACCTCCATCCCGTGGCCCGCGCCATAGCCGGCGTCGCCTTCCACCACATAGGGATAATGCGGCAGAGAACCCTTGCGCCGGCAGTGATGACCGGTGGAAACATAGAGACGGTCGCCTGCGACGTAGACGCCGTCGCCGTAGCCGTCGAGTTTGTGGGACGCGATGATTTCCGGATGGCAAGGGTCGCTGATGTCGATCGTCGTCAGTTCGCACGTCCCCCAGTCGCCCGCGTAGATGATGTCCCCACGAACGTCGATCGATTGGGCTTCGCCCGTCTTCACCTTGCCAACGTAGACCGGATGGCGAGGATCAGCAATATTGACAATCTCCACGCCATATTGCCGCTGGGCAATAAAGAGCAAGTCGCCCTGCACCTCGACACCGGTGGCCAGCTCGATGCAGTCGTAATGACAAAGCATCTCGGGTTTGCACGGGTCGTGGACGTCGATGATGTACACGCCGTTTGCCCGGGCCGTCACGTAGGCGATGCCACGGTCGACGGCCAACTGCCGCCCGTTGCCCTCAAACGGGCAATCGCCGATCAACTTCGGAGACGCCGGGTCGGTGATGTCGGCGACGTACAAATGGCCGTAGCCAATAAAGAAAAGGTGGTCGCCCGAGACCACGGCATCCATGGCACCCGGCTTGTCAATCGTCTGAACGCAGGCCAACTCACGGCCGTAGTCCGCACTTTGCGCGGGCGGCGTCACGAGCAGGTTAAGTGAAAACCCTAACACAAATACCGTCCAACCGTAGCGGCGATTGCCGTACGTGGCACGAAACCGTTTGGGTTGAAGTGTCGGTCGATTCGTCGGTGTTGATGCTGTCATCTTCTTGCCCTGAGATAATCGTCGGGTGCTGCCAACAAACGCTCGTCGTAGCCAATGAATTCCGCATTCCGGGCCGGAGTAACGAAGCCCAAGATGTTTTAGGGCGATCGCTTTCCTGTCCGTCTCTTGTAAACCACGGCCCGGGCGAAGTCAAATCGTAGCGTACCTTCTCCCGCCGAACGGGAGAGGGGAGAGGACTTTGCTCTGCGTTTCAACCAAGTGGTTGCCATGCTGGAGCATAGCCTACGACTCCTTCCCAACTCCGTTTAGCACCGCGCGCAAGAACTGGCCCGTGTGGTTGTCGTCCAAGGCAGCGACGTCCTCGGGCGTGCCGGTGGCGACGACGTGGCCGCCGGCCGCGCCGCCTTCGGGGCCGAGGTCGATGATCCAGTCGGCCGACTTGATGACGTCGAGGTTGTGCTCGATCACCACCACCGTGTTACCCAGGTCGACCAGCCGGCCGAGCACTTCGAGTAGCTTCTTGATGTCGTCGAAATGCAGGCCCGTGGTCGGTTCGTCGAGGATATAGAGGGTTTTACCCGTGTCGACGCGGCCGAGTTCCGTGGCCAGCTTGATCCGCTGCGCTTCGCCGCCGGATAGAGTGGTCGACGCTTGGCCGAGCGTCAGGTAGCCCAAGCCCACTTCCTGAAGGCTACCCAGCAGCCGGGCGATGACGGGGAAGTTCTCGAAAAAGACCACCGCGTTGTCGATGCTCATCTGAAGCACGTCGGCGATCGACTTGTCGCGATAGCAAATCTCCAGCGTCTGGCGATTGAAGCGTTTGCCCTCGCAGGTGGGGCAGGTTATGTACAAGTCTGGCAGGAAGTTCATCTCGATCTTCTGCACGCCCTGACCTTGGCACTCCTCGCAACGACCGCCCTTGACGTTAAAGCTGAACCGCCCGGCTTTGTAGCCGCGGCGGCGGGCGTCGCGGGTGTTGGTAAACACCTTGCGAATCTCGTCGAACACGCCGGTATACGTAGCCGGGTTGCTCCGCGGGGTGCGGCCGATGGGCTGTTGGTCGATTTGCACCACCTTGTCGATCTGACTCGTCCCGCGCAGACTCGTGTGGGAACCCGGCTTCGGAGCGATGCCGCCAAGACGACGGATTAACGCCCGAGCGAGTGTCTCGTTCAACAGCGAACTCTTGCCCGAGCCGCTGACCCCGGTGACACAAACCAGCGCCGAGAGCGGCACGCGGACCGTGATCTGCTTGAGGTTGTTCGTCGTGACACCCTCAATCGTGATCGACCGGGTTTTCGCCGTACGGCGGCGTTTTTCGGGCACAGGGATCCGTGCTTCGCCCGTCAGGTAACGCCCGGTCAACGAATCGCCGTTGCTGCCGACATCCTGGGGATGGCATTGCGAGACAATGCGTCCGCCGTGCAATCCGGCGCCGGGCCCTAAGTCGACGAGCCAGTCGGCACGGCGCATGATTTCTTCGTCGTGCTCGACCACCACCACCGTGTTGCCCGCCTGTTGAAGCTCGCGCAGCGCTTCGATCAAGCGGTCGTTGTCGCGGGGATGCAATCCGATCGATGGTTCGTCGAGCACATAGCAGACGCCGACCAGACCGGAGCCTAAGCCGGTGGCCAACCGCACCCGCTGCAATTCGCCGCCGCTGAGCGTGCTGGCCGGGCGGTCGAGCGTCAGATAGCCAAGACCCACCTTGCCGAGAAACTCCAGGCGGTTGCGAATCTGGCTGACAATGGGATCGGCGATGGGCAATTCATCGTCGTCGAACTCAAGCGAAGCAAAAAAGTCGCCGGCCTCGCCTACGGTCATCACGGTTATTTCGTGGATCGAATTTTCGGCCACGCGCACGCTACGCGCTTCGGGACGCAGCCGGGCACCCGCGCAAGCGGGACAAACCACCTCGGCGCGGAATGTCTCGAAACGCTGGCGTTTACTATCGCTGCTGGTAGAAAGGTATTCCTTCTCCAACATGGCGATTACGCCAGAGAACTTCTTGCCGTCGCCATCGAACAGTTGTTCGAGCAGCTTGGGTTTCAGCGTGGCCAAAGGCGTATCCCATTGCAGCCCGGCTTTGTCCATGAACTCGCCGAGCTGGCTTTTCAGCTTCCGTTCGGACGCCGGTGTAAGGCCCTTCCAGGGGGCAATCGCTCCGGTGGCTAGCGACTGTTCCGGATCGGTGAGGATCAGTTCGGGGTCGAAGGCCTCGCGAGCACCCAAACCTTCGCACTCCGGGCAAGCACCGTAGGGGCTGTTGAAGCTGAACGTGCGAGGCTCGAGCTCTTCATAGCTGATCCGGCAGTTCGGGCAGGCGTATTGTGTGCTGAACAGTTCGTCGTGCCAGCGGGAACCCTTCGCACTTTTTTCCTCGTGGGTCGCCAGCACCAGGCCGTCACCGTGGCGGATCGCCAGCTTGATCGATTCGGCCAGCCGGCTGCGAATGCCGTCGCGAATAACCACACGGTCGACCACGGCTTCGATGTGGTGTGTACGTTGGCGAACCAGCTCGGGTGGATTTTCGACGTCGATCACTTTACCGTCTACCCGGGCCCGAACAAAACCGGCTTTGCGAATATCGGCGAAGACCTCTTTGTGTTGGCCCTTGCGGCCACGAACGATAGGGGCAAGGATCATCGTTCGCGTGCCGGAAGCCAGACTGAGCAAGTCGGCCAGAATCTGCTCGGGCGTTTGCTGGCGGATCGGCTCACCACACGCATAGCACGAGGGTTCACCCAGTCGGGCATAGAGCAAACGTAGGTAATCGTAGATTTCGGTGACCGTAGCGACGGTACTGCGGGGATTCTGACTGCCCGCCCGCTGGTCGATAGAGATCGTCGGCTGCAGCCCCTCGACGAGGTCCACGTCGGGACGTTCCATCTGATGGAGGAACTGCCGGGCGTAGACCGAGAGGCTCTCGATATACTGACGTTGGCCTTCGGCGTAGAGGGTGTCGAAAGCCAGCGAGCTTTTTCCCGAGCCGCTGGGTCCCGTGATCACCACGAATCGATCGCGGGGGATATCGAGATCAAGGTCTTGGAGGTTATGCACCCGAGCTCCCCGGATACGGATGCTCGGGACGACTTCGTGCTCAATTCCTGACGCGTTACGATTCATCACCAGCCCAGACCGCTGTAGTACCACATCACCAAACCCTTTAGGGTACCAGACTACAGCGAAGCTGGCAAGAAACGACAGCTACTTTCGCGGGGGATATGCTACATCCTTAAGGATGGGTCACATAAGACACGCACTTTGCCCCCTGGTTCCCATGCTACGGTATGGGAACCCAAGGATACGACGCTTTGCGCCCCAACAGTGCGTGAGCGGATCTTTTGGCCAGCGCGACCCGAAGCATGGAAACGAAGAGCGAGGCTGGCAACGATTTTGGTTCACGGATTTTGGTTCACGCACTACCCAGAAGTTGGCCACAATGAAGCGCAAGTCGGTAGAGGCTGACATCGGAGTATTGAGGATCGGTAACGAAAAAGCTGAATTTCTCGTCTTGCACCCGGACGACAAAGCGGCGGCCGTCGTACTCGAAGTCGATCCAGCCATGCACGACAGCATCGTCGACAAAGTTGATAATCTTCGTGCCTGGCAAACACAATAGATGGTCGCGAAGTGTTTCCGCGTTAACACTTCGGGGCAGGTTAGCGAAATGCCGGCTACCGGCATCAGTTCGCTCGTCGATGAGTCTCATGATCGTTTCATACCTAGGGGAAACGGTAATGATTACCGAGGCAACACCGCCGAGGCGCTGCCCTGTGTTACCACCCTCAACGATCGTTAATTTTCCACAAAGATTAGCGACCACCGAGAGTGGGTTCCCGGTAAGGGTGCGGTAGCACCGGTTTGGTTGGCGGCCCTGCCGCCCTTTGTGCTCACGTCGACAGGATGAACCTGCCCCAGAAGAAACGCGCGACCCGGGAAACACGTTTGCCGCGGAAACATTTCCGCGGTCTTCGGTTCCCTCGATTCCGGGTGCCAGCCGGAAGTTGGACGCGGTTTCCTCCTCAACTCATCCTGTCGACGTCTGCAATGTAGCACCAAGGGGTGACAACAGGCTGTCACCGCTACCTAAAGTGATTGCAGTTTCTTTCACAAACCGGGCCGGTTTTCGATGTTTCATGCGGCAGCGCCCCCTCAACGAGAGTCAAGCCATGTCACGCACGTGGGGTAATGGAGCCGGCAGATAACCTCTGCCGGCCAAATGCCCTGCACATTTTGGGTGGATAGCAATTTACCACTAAGGGCAATTTCCCATGCAGCCAGAAGAGGGACAGCCGAGCCGCTCGCCAAACTGATGCCACCGCGCCTAAACAAGAATCCACTCCCATGGGTCGCCGGATTCCCAAGGTTGCCGTGGGTGTCAATCTTCCGCCTTGATATTACGCATTTTCTGTTGCAGGAAAGTCAACAAATTGTCGGCATCGTCTGTCCCAATACGGATTGTTCGGTGGCCGACCGTTATCTTCACGCAATCGAACCCCCAGATGTTGTAGGTCGTTCCCCGGCCAGGCACGTAGTGGACTCCCCAGCCGTCGAGCCAGCTAGAACGACCACGCTGTACCTGGGCGATTTGGTCGTAGGCAATCCGCTTGCGCAACAACGGTAGCGGTCCGAAACGAACGGCGAGGTACTCTCCTTCGTCTTCTACCGTAAGGTGGCTCATCAACAGGCCACACAGCACAAGAAAACCTGCCGCACAAGGCATAGCAACCTGCAACACCGGATCGCCGCGCAACGGCCATGCTACGGCCAACACGGTGGCCGCCACAGCGAACAACAGGTAATGCCAGTAGCCAGTTTGGGTGTGCGTGTAATCCATCGTTTTGTCGTCGTCGGCAGTTGCGGATGGCCAGCAAGAAAGAATCGCGGCGAGAGATGCAAGACGAGAAAACGCACCTCCAAGCTGCAACACGCGATGCTCGCCTCTATTGGGTTTGCATTGCTTGTGGAACCAGGGCGACCAACGGGAACCCGGCTTTCCAAAACTGAACGCAACGAAGTATTCCGCAATCAACCAAGGAATCAATAATTCCCTCGTCTCGCGCCTCTCTCCATCCGCATTCCAACTCGTTTTCACCGGTCGCGAACAAATTGTATTCGTGCCAGGCAACGAAATCTTTGCCGCGAACGTGCCATTTCATTCCTTCCAACGGTATTCTCGGCGTTCGACTTCATGGGCAATAGCTGGACGCACGTGGACAACCCCCAGCGACAGGAGGTTTTTGCAGGAGCCCGCTGAAAAAAAGGAGCTGGCCTTCCAACGCCGAAACACGATACGCGGCCGCACGACTACCGCGGCCATTGGTCCAGTAGCAGTCGTGTCACGATCACGTAGGCGTTGCCCCAGGCATCTTCGCGAAAGAATCGGACGGGCGCTTCGGGAGTGCCGACGAACGGCCGTAAAACCCACGCCATCTGGATCCCGACAAACGCGTAGATGGCCAGCCAGATCCAAAGCATCCACGCATGCCGAGAGTCATTACGGATCAGCGGCCAATAAAGTTTTTTCAGCAGCATTTGCGCCGCCAGGCTGGCGGTGGCGAATATCAGCAGATTGAATCGCACGGCCGCCGCGTAGTCGTTCGAGCTGGCATACCACCATGCCGTCAGCGGGGCCAACGATGCCAGCACCACGGCCACGCCCGCCTGCGTGGCCACCAGGGCGCGCACCGCCTGGGCGAAGTCGCGCCGCAATCCAAGCAGACTATTAAGCACGAAATAGTTCGGCAATCCAATCAGAAAGGTGGCCACCAACAACAGGGGAACCTTCACTGCGGCAAACAGGATTTGCCACACTCGATCGCCAGCGAATCCTCCGAAGCTGCCCATCACCGCGCCGTAGAATCCACCAAAGACCAAAAGCATCAGAACAAGTCGTCCGAGCGTATGCCCGGTTCGCCCCGCTGCAAGCGAGGAAAGATTACCGCGCAACACGGCGTCGACCTGGAGCAATAGACTGGTCATAGCAGCCCGTTGAAGAAGTCGATTTTGGTGGCTTCACATCGTCAGGGCGAGCACTGGGGTCGCCGTTGGTTCCTGGAACAGGACTCGCGAAAATCGGTTTCTCAGGGTTCGTGTTCGTGGTAGCAAGCCCACAACATTAAGTAGGGTAAGGTACGGAGCGATGGGAAGGTCGCCTTCCGCCTGTTGGCTCCTTGCCGTGCCCATTCCAAACAGATGGCGCATGATGGTGCCCAGGTTGTGGGCCATCGCCGACATCAGATAACGTTTTCGCACCTTCTCGATTCCCGATAACCACGTGCGACGGCTTCCGCCCGTTTCGCATACATGGGCGAAACTCCGTTCCACTTTTTCGCTACGTTGTCGCTGCAAGGCTCGGCCTCGTTTGCCACGAATTCGACGGCGATTGTTTGCAACGGCCTGACGATGTTCTTCCGGCTTGTCTCGCCAGTTGCGACGATGGTTCTGTTTCGGCTCGGCAACGTACGTTCGCACTTCGTCGGTGAATTCCAATTCACCAAGCGTTTCATTCTTGTAGTAACCCTTGTCGGCCACTGCTTCCTTAATGTCTGCTTTGCTGTCGGCCGCGATCAGATGGTCTTGGGCCTCGCTAATCGTCGGACCGATCGTGTCGCTGTCCGCCTCGTTCGCATGATAAATGGGTGCGGCCAAGATCAGTTCCGACTCCAAATCGACCGCGTGTTCCGCCTTGTAGGCCAGGTGCGTACGGCCATCCTTCATCTTCGTGATGCGACTGTCGGGATCCGTTTCGCTCCGCCATTCTCGATTCGAGACCTTCTTGTCTTTGCGCTTCCGATCGAATCGAGCGATTTCCTCGCCCGTCGGTTCCTCGCCCTGCTCGATCTCGCCCGTCGGTTCCTCGCTCTGCTCGATCTCGCCCGCCTCTTGCATCAATCGTTTGATGTACGCCTTCCAGTCCTCGCCCGTGTCGCGGCGAACGATGCTCTTCATCGCCGCGTTGGCTTCGAGCGTGGTCGCATCGACGGCTATCGTCTTGCCTTGCTTCAACAGGCCCTTCGCTTCGGCCACTTGAAGCACGAACTGGAAAACGGCTGCGTGCACTTCCAGCGGCAGACGGTCCCGGACCTGCGTCAGGCTGGAATGGTCGGGCGTATCTTCGGTGAGCGATAGGCCTAGAAATTCGCGCAGCGACAGGCTGTCGGCACACCGCCAAGCGATACCTCGCTGCGAGCCGATGCCCTCGAAGTAACCGACCACCAGCATGCGAAAGTAGACGCCCGGCGGAATGCCCGGCCGCCCCTGCGTGGCGTGATAGTACGGCTCGCAAAGGGTCTCGACGAAAGGGTCGAAGCCGGCGTCGCGTAACAACTCGTTCAGCTTGCGGTAAAAGACGTGCCCCTCGGACCGCGGCAGCTGGGCCGTCGCGACCCAGAAATCCCGCTGCCGCTCCTTCTTGTGGCGTCCCAGTGCCATGCTCAACTCTCCCGTCGACTCGTCCCCGGCACGAAGCCCGTCGCTCCGCTGCACCGTTGCCCTAATGTAGCGCCATCCACCCGATGGGGGAAGGCCGCCTTTAAGGACTTTTTAAACAGGCTGATAGGCGTGTCAAGATTGACGAGCGTCGAACTTCGATTGCCAAACGAACAAGATCAACCACATCAAAACAGCCCCATCAGCGATTGCCAAACCGCCTCGAAGAAATTCGATCCCCGCTCGCGGAACCAGGTAAACTCCTGGTTGGGATTTCCAATAAAGGGGCGAAGTACCCAACTCATTTGCGAGCCCACCAGACCGAAGATCACGATCCAGCAGCCAAACACGGTCTTCACGTGGCGTCCAAGCATCTGGTCGCCCACATGCCCCAATGCCCCGGACTCGTCGCTGGCATCGCCTTCATCGACCGCCTGGGCGTGGACGATTTCGGTGTGGCCGGTTGTTGCCAACTCTCCCGCCTTCGATTCTTCCGACGCCGATTCTCCTCGTGCCAATTCTTCTGGTGTCGAATCGGTCGACGACGCCCTATCCGGTCGCCCGGCAGATGATGACATCCGTTGCCGCAAAGCTTCGTGCTGCGAAACGATGCTCAGCCGGTGAAGCGTCTGCAACAGAAACGCAAGCCCCAGCACACCGGAGAAGGCGAATACCACAACGTTCAGCAACACCATGAAGTGGTAGCTCTCCGTGTTCACCGAAAAGAAGGCCACGATCGGCCCCAACGAGGCCAAAACGGCCAGGTTGATCCCCAACGCCGCGATCAACAACCGCAATACGGCCGGCAGCGTAAGCCGCGAGCCAACCAGAGTGTTGAAAACATAAAGCGAAGGAAAGGTGACTAGCAGCGTCAAAAAAAACAGGGCCGGCACCTTGACCATGCTGGCCAACATCTGGATATATCGAGCCTCGTCGATTCCGAACACGGCGTAGCAGCCCATACACACGCCGTAGAGCACGCCCAACAAGATCAACACGACCGACAGCCCTCCGGCGGGCACGTCGATCATCTGCCCCCGCAGAGCATTCAGCTTCGTCGCCTCTCCCCGTAGCACACGGTCAAGCTGCTGAAACCATCGCCACATCGTCTGCATCCTCCGATTTCGAACCCTCGAACGGACGGCCGCCGGCACGTCGACTTTGCAATACAAAGCATGGTAGCCGATTTACTTTGCGATGTAAAGTCAGATTTTCGAGAATTTCCCGACGTGGAACCACGCTGATCCGCGACAACGGACTGACCAATAGAATCCAACACTGTTACTACGCGGGTGTCGAAATCGGCGAAATAGCCGTCGAAAATTACGTGATGGCCTTCGCCGTGTAATCCCTCTTGGCCCAATTCTTGGCCTCGTTCTGAGTTAGCCCTCCGGCTACCGTAGTGTACGCACGTACATTTTCACTTTGCCCCGTTTCTTTTGGAGACCCGTATGCAATCCTGCGCGGTAATTACCACAGAATTCGCAACCACGAAGAACTACTATGTCAATCCCAGTACCGGGCTTGACAGCAACAACGGAGAAACCTCATCGACTCCTTGGCTTACCATCGAAAAGGCTATCAACCACATCGCTGACCATTATGTGGTGACCCCGGGCGAAATCGTTATCAACCTGGCGAAGGGCGAGTACACGCCGAGCAGCACCCTCTCGTTTGCGCATCGTTGCGGCCAAGCAGTTAGCCTCGTTGGCCCAACACCTCTCCAGAAAAACGTCCAAGCCGTTTATAGCGTTACCTCCCGTACGCCTGGAAACCAGCGGGCCACGCTCACGCTGTCTGACACAACAAATGTGGCGGCTGGAGACTACATCCTCATTGACAACCCGACCGGTGGCACGAACGAGGAAGCATTGATCGGAGCGCACAAGATCGAAAGCGTCTCCGGCAACAGGATCGCCGTCATTGTCAAATCTCAGCGCGCTCTGCCTACATCCATCAACGTTGTACAAGCAAACTGCAAGATCATCCAGACAGTCATCAAGGACCAGGGCATCAAGGTTGATGGCTTCTCATTGAAGGCTGTCAAGAACATTGTCTTTTCACAGGCAGCAACAAATCAGGGAATCGCCGTCTATGCCAAGAGTGGAGCGTTAAACTTGGAAAACGTCTGGACGGACGGTTTCCGCCGGGGCTTTGCGTCCTACTACAAAGGACTCATCAAGGGTACCGGCCTTGCCGCGTGCGGTGCTGGCTTTTACGGTGTGGATCTCCAATACGGCAGCGTGTTCTAAACGCCGTTTTGAAAGTGCAGCGCTCATTACCCTTGCTCGCTGATTCTGGGCAAGACTTGCATTTATCGAATGCTCGATGCAAATCACACGATGCTCAGGATCGCGAGGGAAATGAGTGATTACCGACATGGAGAAATGGACGAGAATCCGCCGCGATGTGCTTGTTGACGACATGAGCAGGCGTAAGGCCTGCAAGAAGTACAACCTGAATTTCCGGACGATCCAGAAGATTCTGGACCGGCCGGAGCCTCCCGACGAGGGCAAGAAGTCGACGCGAGACAAGCCGAAGATCGGACCGTTCATCCCGAGAATCCATGAGATTCTGGAGGCGGACAAGAAGGTCCATCGGAAGCAGCGTCACACGGGCAAGCGAATCTTCGAGCGGCTCCGCGACGAAGAGGGCTACACGGGCAAGATCACGGTCGTCCGTGATGAGATCCGTCGCTACAAGCAGCAGGCGGCCGAAGTCTTCATGCCGCTGGCGCACCCGCCGGGCGAAGCCCAGTTCGATTTTGGCGAGGCGAAAGCCATCTATCGTGACCGCACAATCAAGGTCATGTTTTGCGTGATGTCGTTGCCGCACAGCGACGCTTTCTTCTGCCAGGCGTTTCCCCGCGAATGCACCGAGACGTTTCAGGAAGGTCACGTTCGTGCGTTTGAGTTTTTCGACGGCGTGCCCAGGCGGATAAGCTACGACAACTCGAAGATCGCCGTGGCGAAGATCGTCGGAAAGCGTGGCAAGACTCCGACACGGGAATTCTTGCGATTGCAGTCGCATTATCTCTACGATCACCACTTCTGCCTTGTGCGTTGCCCGAACGAGAAGGGCCACACCGAAGGCCTGGTCAAGTTCTCTCGAAGCAACTTCATGGTGCCCGTTCCTCAGTTCGATGACTTCGAGCAGTTCAATCAGAAACTGGCTGACGACTGTCGCAATGACCTGCAGCGTCAATTACGCGGTCAAGACGGCACGAAGTCCGAGTTGCTCGAAGAGGACCGTCAGGCGATGCTCCCGATTCCAGATGATCGTTTCGAGGCAAGACACGTCAAGAGTGGTAAGGTCAACACGTTGTCATTGATTCGGTTCGACCGGAACGACTACAGCGTGCCGACGCAGTATGCACATCGTGAGGTGGTCCTCGTGGGATCGCTTGATCGCGTGCGGATCATTGCCGACAGCCACGTAATCGCCGAGCATGTACGCGACTGGGAGTCGGAGAACGTCCATTACGATCCCGTGCATTACCTGGCGTTATTGGAACGGAAGCCAAATTCGCTCGACTTCGGCAAGCCATTCGAGCAGTGGAATCTTCCGGAAGTCTTTGCGGTGCTCCGCAGGCGTCTGGAATCGGAAAGCGGCAGCGACGGTCGCCGCGAGTTCATCAAGATCCTGCGTCTCCTGGAAAAGCACAAGCTGAGAGAATTAGCCGATGCGATCGATCGCGCCCTGAAAATCGGAGCAATGACTGTTGACGTGATCCAGATCCTTCTGCAGGAAGGCCGCGAGTCGCCAGCCAAGCTATTCCGACTTGATGGACGACCGCAACTGCAAGACCACAACATCCCCGAGCCTTCGATCTCTCAATACCGCGCTCTCGTCCAACACCAGGAGATGCAATCATGAAGAAACTCGAAACGAAGAGTACGGTGCTGTTGAAACACCATCTGAAAACGCTCAAGATGCCGACCATGCACGATGAGTGCGAGAAGATCGCGGCACGCTGTGCAAAGGAAAACGTCGATCACCTCGGCTTCCTGCTACAACTCTGCGAGCAGGAACTGATCGACCGTGAGAAGCGGGCAGCCGACCGGCGTCTGAAGGCGGCCAAGTTCCCCAACTACAAAACGCTCGAAGATTTCAAATTCGAGGCCCAGCCGACGATCAACCGCGTGCTGGTCAGCGAATTGATGCGAGGAGAGTATATCGAGAAGCGTGAATCGGTCATCCTGATTGGCCACCCTGGAACCGGTAAAACCCATATCGCCACGGCCTTGGCAATCGCCGCGTGTGGGCAAGGGAAGAAGGTCCGGTTCCATCGCGTGACCGAACTGATTACGCAGTTGATGGAAGCCCGTGAGGAGCGCCACTTGATGCGTATGAAAGGCCAACTTGCGAAGCTTGACCTGCTGATCCTCGATGAACTGGGCTACGTCCCGGCCAGCAAGCTGGGCAGCGAGCTGCTATTCGACGTGATCTCCGCGGCCTACGAACGGACCAGCGTGATCGTGACGACAAACCTGCCCTTCGAGAAGGGGCAGTCATATTCAGTCCTTTCGTAGTGCTTGACGATAACTTCTACAGCCCTGTACGTTCCTCAGCATTCAATGCTTGCATTCAGCAGAGGCGTCGTGAGGTGCGTTGGCAACGGTGGATCGCCAAAATGCCACTTGGTGCGACGGAGACGTCGCAGGCGGTCCAGTTCGCGATCGTCGGCCCAGTAAATGATCTGCCCGCGAATGCCTGGCATCTGCCGAATTACATGCAACCAGCCTCGGTCCTTCCAGGTCTGCAACGTTGTACGAGGAATGCCCAGTTCCTGGGATAACGCGGTGATCGTCCATTCGTTCTTCACGCATTGTATCGGCGCCCTGTGGACAGTGCCGGCAAGGTCAGCGCACAATACCTTGGCAAGCCGTCCCACAATCGCCTGGTTGAACCTCTTGGTTTGATTGGCGGGATGAAAACCCTCTTCGTTGAGAGTGGTGGCGATCTCGGTGTACGAGCGACCCAAGATCTTGAGTTCAACGATTCGCGCCTTGAGTCGTGCGAAATCAGCTGTTTGGTCGTAACGGCGAACGGGACGCACCAGTTCGTGATGACTTCTAAATCCCCCAGACCAACACAGCGAGACATCGACTCGATCGGTATTGCCCTGGACAACCACTTCGACGCGTTCCACGAGCAGGCGAACGATTCGCTGCCGATCCGAGTTCCCGGTCGTGGCGGAGTGCCAGATGGCCGGCAAATTGTCGGCGAGCGCGCGAATTGAGGCTCGCTGGTCGTCTGACAGCCTAGTCGGCTGCGTCTGCAGAAAGCGGGCGTACTCTTGCTCCAACTTCTGACCCTCATGCAGCGCCGCTTCCCACTGCCGTTCCAACTCGCGCGCCACCAGACGGTTCTCGGGTTCGACCAACTGGTATTGTCGCTGTGCGCGATCGACCTTGATGCGAACTCGTTCGAGCCGTTGCTTCCAGTTGTCATCGAGTTGCCGTTGATGCTTGTCAATATCTTCAGCGGCGATGAGACTGATCTCCAGTGCGGCCGGTTGCAAGACCCGCAACACCTTGTCCGCAACAAGCTCGTCGAGCCGCTTTCCGGAAAGGTTCTGGCATCGATCTGATTGGAAATCGACAACTCCCGTCGTGCAATAGTATCGCATGACCGCCGGCTCACCGGAATAGGCGACGGTCATCCGGCGTCCGCACTTGCCGCAGTAGACGATGCCTGCGAGGAGGCTCTGACCGTCTCGTGCGGCGCCTTTGGACGTCTGGCCGAAGCGATTTTCTTGAATCCGCTTCTGGTTGCGCCGGTATTGCTCCTCGGAGATGTAGGCGGGGCAGTGATTGGGAATCAGTGCGTGGTACTTGTCCGGAGTAACGACCGTTCGTCCGGAGTCAGGACGCCCCGCTACCTTGCGACGCTGGTCTGTTTGCCGATGCCCAAAGCGGTACATCCCAGCGTACACCTCGTGCTTCAACATCCTATTGAGAACCGTGGGCGTGACCTGCCGCCACTCAAGTTGACCTTTGTTGGGGCCGGAGTGAGGCCGAATCGGCAATTGGATGTTGTTTTCTTGGAGAAACCGCAATACGGACCGTATGCTCCCACGCCCCTCAAACTCGTCAAAGATCAGCCGGACCACACTTTGAGCCTGCTCGTCAGGATCAAGGCCAAGCCCGCCAGTCGAACGTTTTACGTATCCGATGGGAGCGCGGACATAGACTTCACCGCGTTTCGCCTTATTGAGCAATGCTTGATGCATGCGTCCCTGCAGGACGTGGAGTTCGGCTTCGTTCATGATCCCACGTAGCCCCAATAGCAGACGATCGTTGTAGTCGGTCGGGTTGTAGAGACCATCTTGGTCAGCCAGCATCGTTCCGAAGATCGCACACAATTCTATCAGTTGATGCCAATCCTTGTTGGAGCGGGCCAAACGGCTAAGCTCGATTCCCAGAATAACGCCAACGTGGTCCAAGCTCACCTCGGTGAGCAGGCGTTTGAAGCCATTGCGGCCTTCGACAGATGATCCGCTTTGGCCTTGGTCCTCGTCGATTACCTCTATTCGATCCGCAGGCCAGCCAAGCTGAACGGCCAAGTCCACAAGAGAGTATTGACGCGAGGTGGACTCTCGGTGATTGAGCACCTGGTGCGCGGTGGACTGTCGAACGTAGACGATGGCCGTTCGTTGCAAGTGGCGTTGCCGCAACTTGGAAGACCACGTAGTTGTGGTGGTGGCTACCTGCCGTGCGTCCGGCTGTGCTGCTGTTTCGATGGTACATTCAGGCTTCATCAGATCCCTCCTTGTGAACTGAAGGAAGGATCTGCGCAGCGATCATCTGGGCGACGATCTGCGCGATCTCTTGGCGGTCGCTCGTCGGCAACCGTTCCCAAAGCTGATTCAACGCAACCTGAAGCGCGCCCCCTTTTTGCCTGCGGACCGTCCGTTGTCGTCAGACATGGCTCTCCTCCATGAGATTCAAGGCGTTGCTCGCACCAGCGTGCTAGCTCAAGCCAGGCAGCGATGGCAATCTTAGGCACCGATGCCGTCGTTGGAAAGACCGATTCTTCAGGTGCATTGTGTTCGCCCGTTCGAGCAATGGACCGAGGTGCTCGGCAGCCAGCGACTCACCGGCGCTGTCCTGGACCGGCTAACGCACCACTGCCACATCCTGGAGGCGACCGGCGAAAGCTACCGGCTGAAAGACGCGAGAAAGCGTTCCTCCAAAAGAAAGAATCCGTCTGACAAAGGCAAGTCAGGAAGATAGAGCAACCGTTGCAACCGGCCCTCCCCCATGGGGGAGGGAAGAACGTTCTTTCAAGCAACTTCCCACCCAGTTAGAATGGAAACCCTAAACCCCGAGCGCTGCACTTTCTAACCGATCAGCGCTGCACTTTCAGACCGGCGTTTAGATTGTGACGCTACGCTCAACCAAGTCGTGATCGACGGGCCCGGAATTTTGATCGATGGTGGCCCCTGCCTGGGAATCAACCGTTGCGTCCTCCGAACGGACGCAACCACCGGTGTCGGTCTCGCTGTCTATAATGGTGCCAGCGTGGACTGTAGCTCGTTGATCATTGACGGCTTCCGACGGGGGCTTTACGCAACCTATGGCTCCTCCGTCCTGGGACCGGCGTGTGTTTCGGGCGCGAGTCTCGCAAACATCGACCTTGAGTACGGTTCCGTTCTGCACAATCCCAGATTGCTCGTCACTGGAAGCGGCTACTACGGTCTACTCGTCGGGCACAACAGCAAGGCAGAGACGCTGTACTGCAAGGCAATTGGGAATGCGGGCATCGGAATGTACGCCTACATGAACTCGATGATTTATGGGACCGAATGCTACGTCTTCTTCAACAGCATCGGACTCCTCAGCGAGGCGAACTCCGTTGTCCACGCTGCCACCACCTTCACTAACAGAAACACGGTTGGAATCAAAGCCAACAACCTATCCTTCGTCAACGCCTACAACAGTTGGTGTCCTGATGGCGTGAACCCGGCTTACGACACCGTTGGCAACAATGATTCTCTCGTGAAGGGTCCTGGAGCCTATCCGTAATCCGCGATCCTCCAACACCCGGTCTTCGGGCCGGGTGTTGGTTTCTTACCAATCCACTCCAACTCTCGCGAAGAAACCATCGAGAATCAAATCTTCCGAATTGGTCATCCAAATGGCATTGGGGAAGACATTAAACCAGATGGCGGCTTCGTAACCAGCAGCCACCTTGAGGTGACCCTGCGTCCAAGACGCTCCAACCATCAGTTCGATAGCCGGGATTGCGCCGGAGAAATCGCGTTGGTGGTTTCTAGCGCCACCGCCCCAACCATACTCCTGATGGTATTGATCCTTGGTTCTGCCATAAAGGGCAGATATAGCCCCCATGCTGAAAACGGAGAAACCTCCGATTTTCCATTCACCGCTGGTCCCGAAACGAAGCCCGTACGCCGCAAGGTTGCTAACCTCCCAATCGGTTTCAATGCCGAGCGGATACGTGGTAAGTGAACTATCTGGCTGAAACGTCAAGCGGCGTTCCACATGAAATTCAGCCCGTCGAACACTTCCGAAAAGACGGACACCGAGCGACTCGCTCGGGTGTGAAATATAGGTGAACTCGATATCGTGGACATTCTGCCTCAAGAAAGAGGACCACGTCACCGTCTCGGGCGTCCCACCACTACCGCCCCAAGGAAAACGCACGTTGTAGTAGCCGTCCGTGGGTTCGTTTTCCAGGTCCGTCCAACTCACCTCGGGCAGCCGATCTGACCCACTTGTGCTGAAATAGGTACACACCCAAGAGACTTCCCAGCTAGGGGTGAATTGGTAGCCGATACGAGCACGGACACCACTGCCAGCCTCCGGATCAACGGTAAGCGTCTCGTCATTGATGGTGATACCCTCTGTACCTTGTACATCCTCAGATAGATAAACGGGGACTTTCCATCCGTCGCTTCGAGCGTTCCAGTAAAGGTAGTCCGCATGGCCGGTAACTTGGCCCGGAACCATCAGCATCAGCAACAGAGCAACTTGCATCCCCAACCCCTCCCTGGAGCAAACCTTGCCACTCGCAATGGCTGTATCGGTTAGGCAAACCTTGCGGGTTAAGGAGTTTTCCTAACAATGCCCCGGATCAACCTCTTTGGGGGTCCGGGTGCCGGCAAAAGCACGCTGGCGGCTCGAATTTTCACGCACCTGAAAGAGCGTGGAGCCAATGTCGAACTGGTCCAGGAATTCGTCAAGCGGTACGTCTACGTAGGCCGCCGCATCGAACCCTGGCTCCGTATCACCGTTCGATCTGGCGCATCTCACGGCGATGCATGAAAAACGCATGGGTGTCAACGCCCTCCCAGAAAGGTTGGAGAAAAGTCGGAAAGCCGAGCCGGCGAAGCCGCGAGCGGCTTTCCAATTTCAAACCGGAAATCCAAAGTCGAAAATCAGAGATCCCCGTCTCCGCCGAGCACATCCCGGGCGACGCGCATCACGTTGCCGCCGATGATTTTCTGGATCTCGGCATCCGTGTAGCCCCGCTGCACCAGCCCTACGGTCAACAGCGGCCAGTTGGTCCAGGCCAGGGTGAGTTCGGCGTTGGGCGAAGCCGTCGACGGCGCGGCAAGCGAACCCTCGGGCCAGAGGCCGGCCCAGTTCTTGCGTCGCTTCGCCGACCGAGGCACTTTGCGATTCTCGGCCCCGGCGTTGCGCGACGAGTAGGCCTTGTCGGTGCCGATGGCCACATGGTCGACGCCAAACCGTTTGGCCACGTGGTCGATGTGATCGAGCATCGCCGCAATGTCGCACTTGCCGCCCAGGAAGGCCGGGATACTACAGATACCAACATATCCGCCCGAGTCGACGATCGCGCGGATTACTTCGTCGGGCTTGCTGCGGATGTGTTTGTTCAACGCGGTGCACGTGGTGTGGCTGGCAACCATCGGCCGCGCGGAAGCCTTGGCCGCATCGAGGCTGGTTTGCCAACCGCAATGGGCCACGTCGACTATCACGCCCACGCGATTCATTTCGGCCACCGCCGCCCGACCGAAATCGCTTAGCCCACCGTTGGCCGGTTCAGCGCATCCGTCGCCCAACATGTTGCGGCGGTTGTAGGTAACGTGCATCATACGGATCCCCAGCTCAAAGAACACCCGTACGTAGCGCAGTTCGTCTTCGACAGAAACCCATTGCTGCGTAATCGGCACGCCGTTGCCGGTCAGATACAGACAATGGCCGTTGGCCTGAGCTATTTTTTCAATGGCTGCGGGCGTGGCGGCCCGGGCGACGACCTCGGGAATCATGTCGGTCAAGTAGGTGAACCGTGCGAGTCGCTTGATCAGCCGCAACGGGTCTTGCCCCTCTTCGCCGGCGTTCTGGAAGATGCAGTTTACGCCTGCTGCCGCGAAGGCTTGGACGAATTCGGCCCGTTCGACGTCGTCGACCGCCGGCCGAGTCATTTGCATGTCTTCGCGCAGGTCTTGGATTTCGATGTCCGAAGCGCCGGCTTCCACAGCAAGTCGCAACGCATCGCCGTCGATGGCTGCCCGAGGCGCGAAGCCATAGCCGTCGAACACCAGCGAATCGGCGTGCAGTTGTAGCCCGTGGTCGAGCTGTTTCGGCGTGGGCTGAAGCACTTCGAGCGCCGCCGCCCGGGCACGTTGAATAACGGGGTTATCCTGCCAGACGGTGTCGGCCGCGGGATGGTCGCCCGTGTTGGATGTTTGGTCCTCGCCCGCTCGAGCCAAGCCCGTCGCGGCCAAAGCCAACCCGGCCGATCCGCCCAGAAAACGTCGCCGACTGAGAGGTTTCGTCTTCATGTTCTTAGGCCCTCCAGGGGCGTTCACGTTCGGCCTCACGACGCACCAGCCGCTTGACCATCTCGCAGTTGCCCTCGACTTGCCAGTCGAACATGCCCACGGCAATGAAGTCGGCGCCACTTTTAAAGGCATGGGCAAACGCCTTGCGGGGATGCAGCGCGCCGGCCGCCAGCACCTTGAACGCTACCCAGGGCTTATCGACGCCCTTGAAAAACTCGATCGTCTTGTCGACGTCGATACACCACATGTTGTCGAACCAGCCTTCGGCGCCGCCGCACCACATGTAGTCTTTGCGAAGGTGCTTCGGTGTGGCCGAGGGATAGTCGTCGGTATGGAACGTCTTCACGTAGAAGTCACACGGAATCTTGTGCTCTTCGCACGCCATGGGCACCGAAAGGGAATGACCGCAAACGCCGACCGGTAGATCGTACTTTTTGGCAATCTCCACCGCTCGCTTCAATTGGTCGACCTGACCGTCGCGGACAAGCACGTCGGAATGCACGCCCCAGCAGTACAGAGCAATGGCGCCCAGATCGATCTTCATCTTGATTTCGTCTTCGAGTTGTTTGTCCGTGGATTTCGGCCTGATGTGCGGAATAAACTGCATGTTGCCGTTGTACTTTTCGTTGTAACGGGCAACGTACTTCGCCCCCGTCTCGAAGACCGTGTTGATCCCGTTGTCTTCGGCGATCTTCAGCGTTTCGATGATTTTGTCTTCGTTGGCATAGGCGCGGAAGAGCTGGTTCACATAGCTCAAATCGCGGCAATGCATGTAGCCGCCGATCAGGTTTCCGCCGAACAACATGCGGCTGACTTTCGCTTTGCCGAGAAACCCACAGGGCATGCCGTTGAACTCGGCTACCGACGGATCCTGCGGCTTTTCGTCTTCCGCACCTGCAGCGGCAGACGATGCCACACCCGAACCGGCGGCTGCCGAGGCCACGGCCAGCGATTGCCCAAGGAAACTGCGTCGGGAAACGTCGTTCGGTTCTTTCATGGCGGGGTTTCTTTCTTCTGGCAGGGGAAGGGAAAACGCTATGCAAACAAGCGGTGGGAACGATCACGAAGTACTCATCTTATTCGATTGATGCCGGCGCGTCCAAATTCGATTGATGCCGGCGCGTCCAAAAATCGCGTGCGTGGGCCGACGCCCGCCAACAAAGGTTGTCTGCCGGGCTCTCCAACACGCTCACTTCCCACTCGGAACCGTGTACAATCACAAACAAAACCGGCATGAAACGAGAAAACGACGGCGGCCAGGGCGAGTCTCAAAAAAAACCGAATAGAAAAAACGAGACTTCCGGGAACGCGGAAACGCCAAATTCCAGGTGTTGTCGCAGCGTCAACGTTAGGCTTGTTGCGTCGCTAATTCGCGTCGATCGCGAACACGCGACGAGCAATACCCCCAATACGCGACACGCACTATCCCATTTGCCACACACAGGTTACACCAACCACCCCCTCGCTGGCGACGGACGCCAACCAACCCCAACGAGGGGGTGCCAGCCTGAAAATCTTGTTGGCACTTCGTGATCCGAGCCTATGCTGAGAAGAACCCCCGTTCGCTTGCCATACCAACGGACGGGGCGCTGCGGTGGGGGCCGCTTTCGGATGCCGTAGTACACCCCATTCCCCTCGCGGAGCACTCATGGTATGATTGTCGCCATAGTGGTGAGAAGTAATTGAGCCCCAGTGTTTTCCGAGTACTCTCGTTTCCAGTGAGATCACGAACAGGCTGCAAGGTTCGGCGGGGAAATTGTTTCGGTTCAACCAGAACGGAAACACCCCTGGCGGCGACGCGTATCCTGCCCTGCGTTTCACGTGGTCATCGAGTTTCACTTGGTTACCTTGCGATTTGATTACGGCAGCCTTTTTCGGAAGGCGCGGATCTCGAGTTGCGGTTGGTTTTCTCCCTCTACGGTTTGACCGCGTTTTTCCCCAACGTGTCGGGGCTCTGGGGGAAGAGTCGACGGTCTATGTGCGTTTTTTGCTTTTTCTATTTAAGGAGTGGCAGTATGCCGCAAGGGACGATCAAAAAGCTGATCGCTGACAAAGGGTTTGGGTTCATCGAGGGAGAGCGAGGGGACTTGTTCTTCCACCACAGCGCGGTCGAAGGAACCAGCATCGAAGCGCTGCAGGTCGGTCAGACCGTGTCCTACGAAGAAGGACGCGGCCCGAAGGGACCTCGTGCTGAGAACGTCCGTCCTACGTGACCGATTGGGTCTTCGGAGGTTTCTTCGCGACAGGCCGTTGAGTAAACAATCTGCCGTGGAGTGCCGTAGAGGATGATTTTCGGTAGGCGTTCGGCCAAACGGTGCATAATCGCCGATGAACGTCGTGAAAGGATTGCGAGACACGGCTTCTACGTGATTTTGGGTACGTCGAGACGGTAGACGAAGTTCTGCCGGACAACGTGCCAGGGAGTTTTCCGCTCCGCGAGATTCACGGGAAGTCAATCATCGCCGATTAAGTCCGGCCCCAAGCCGAGCGGCCCCACAAAGGCCGCGGCTACCAACTTGGTTGGTACGCGACAACCAAGCGACCGCAAGGTCCAAAACATCACTGCTCCCGGTTGGACCCTCCGTCTGACCGGGAGCATGACTTTTTGGGGACCGCTCTTCTTAAAACCTCGTGGCCTGGCAACGTTGCTGCCAATCGAGCGGCCTATTCACCGAAGGAGCAACGGTGACCGACTCCACGACCCGGCCCATGCCGTCACGCGATGAGCTGGCCGAACTCTATCTCGACCAGCTTCCTTACGACCCCTATCCGGTCCAAGAAGAAGCCTTGCTGGCATGGTTCTCTTCCGACCAGGGAGTTCTCGTTTGCGCCCCTACTGGCACCGGCAAAACCGTCATTGCCGAAGCGGCCCTCTTCGAGGCCCTGCACACAGGCAAACGTGCCTACTACACCACCCCGTTGATTGCGTTGACCGAGCAGAAATTTCGCGAGATGCAGGCTAACGCCGTGCAATGGGGTTTCTCTGCCAACGACGTCGGCCTGGTTACCGGCAATCGCCGCGAGAATCCCGACGCGCGAATCCTCGTCGTCGTGGCCGAAATCCTCTTCAACCGCCTATTGCACGGCGAAGAATTCGCGTTCGACGATGTCGTGGCCGTGGTGATGGACGAATTCCACAGCTTCAACGATCGCGAGCGGGGAATCGTCTGGGAGTTTTCCCTAGGACTGCTGCCGGCTCACATTCGCCTGCTGTTGCTTTCCGCCACGGTGGGCAACGCCCGCGAGTTCACGCAGTGGTTGCGGCGCAGCCACCGCCGCGAAGTGGAACTCGTCGAGGGCCACCAGCGCAAGGTGCCGTTGAGCTACCGCTGGGTGCCCGACAAACTACTCAGCGAACACCTCGAAGAAATGGCCCAAGGCGACGAAGCATCGCGCTACACGCCGGCGCTGGTCTTCTGCTTCAATCGCGAGCAATGCTGGACGGTGGCCGAGCAGCTCAAGGGCAAACGGATCCTCGGCGACGGCCAGCAGAAGCAACTTGCCGAAGAACTCAAACAATTCGACTTTTCCCAGGGTGCCGGCCCCAAGCTGCGCCAGCTCTTGCTGCGCGGCGTGGGAGTGCATCATGCGGGCGTGTTGCCCCCGTATCGGCGCATTGTCGAGCAGCTTTTCCAAAGCAAACTCCTCTCGGTGGCCGTTTGCACCGAAACACTTTCGGCCGGGATCAACCTGCCGGCGCGCTCCGTGGTGGTACCCACCATTCTCAAGGGTCCGCCCGACAAAAAGCGATTGATGGAGGCCAGCTCGGCCCACCAGATATTCGGGCGTGCGGGGCGTCCACAATTCGACACCCAGGGCTTCGTCTTCGCCCTGCCGCACGAGGACGACGTGAAGATCGGCCGTTGGCGCGAGCAATACGACCGCATTCCCGAAGACACCAAAGACCCCAAGCTGTTGCAGGCGAAGAAGCGGCTAAAGAAGAAAATGCCCAAGCGCCGCACGACGGAACAATACTGGTCGGAAGCCCAATTCGATAAGCTTCGCGACGCCCCGTCGAGCCACCTGCACAGTGCTGGTCCATTGCCTTGGCGTCTGTTGGCCCACATGCTCGAAGCCTCGCCCGAGGTGGACTTGGTGCGCCGGTTGGCAAGCAAGCGGCTGATGGACGGCAAACGCCTGCAAAAGGCCTACGAGAGTCTCGACACGATGCTGTTGACCCTGTGGCGGGCAGGCTATGTGACCCTGGAGCCCGAGCCACCGAAGGACAACGATCCATCGCCCGAATCCGACAACCCGGCAAGCGAAGGTGCGTCGCCCAGCGCCGCCTCGTCGGCGGGAATCCTCTCGGGCATCACGACCGGCAACACGCACAGCAACGTCGGCTCCTCCGACGAAGCCGATGTTTCGGCCGGTGCCTCGGTACCGAAGTACCAAGCCCAATACGCGCGGCCCACCCCCGCCCTTCGCAAGTTGCTGCTGGTTCGCGGCATCAACCCGCTTTACGGCGTGTTTCTCGTCAATCAATTGGGCATCGCCAATCGCGAAGAGCGCATCCAGGCGTTGGAAAGCGTGATGGAGTTACCGCGTTCGATCGAACGTTACGTACGGGTGCCGGGCCACGACGAACTGCCGCCCGGCCCGTTGGCCACGCAACGCTTGGACGAACAACTACTGCGCCTCGGACTGGTGTCGGCCGAGCAATTGGCGGCGGCCGAAGAGGACGACCGTGGGCCGCGACGCACCTACGACGAAGAACGTCCCCGGGTGCTTACCCTGGCCGAGAAGTTGCGGATCATGTTCGACTACGACTTCCCCGACGTACACGACGTCCGCACCGGCGCCGTTTGGGCGGCCGGCGAAGTGCTCCAGTTCGGCGACTTCAACAAATACGTCACTAGCAAGAGCCTGCAGAAGCAAGAAGGGGTAATCTTCCGCCACCTACTGCGGATGATTCTACTTTGTCTGGAACTCCGGGCACTCTGCCCGCCCGACACCACCGAAGAAGAGTGGAACGGCGACATGACCGCCCTGGCCGAGCAACTGACCGAGTGCTGCCGCCGCGTGGATTCCACCAGCACCCAGGACGCCCTGGACCACGCCCAACACGCCGAGGGCGAGGAAGACCGGTTGACGTAGGGGGCGAGCCCTCTTGTCGAGCCCGGGACGCAGTGCCGGACATGCTTTTCGCCCGGATTCTGCCCGTATCGGGTGCTACTGGCTGCTCGCCAGCCAGTGAATACGGCTTCCGCTCGCCTCAATGCTTTGGGGTACATCGTCTTCGCGTCCTTTTTGTGCTTTTCGTGGCGAAGATAGCCACAAGAAACACGAAAAGGCACAAAAAGCGGCGGCTGACACAGGCGGGGGTGTATCGAATGCCTGCCTGCGTCGATAACAGCTTGCCGCGCGCCTGGCCACAGCCACCTAAGCCATTGCAGACCCGTAATTTGTGTGATACGCTCGACACTACTGATGGGGGCGATGCCGGGCAGCGGCGCACCCAATTAGCGATTGGGAGCTGCGCAATAAACATAGTACTGTGCTAGAGATGTGCGACACTTGCCAATCCGATTCCCGAGAAATATGGGGGCCTGGCGCAGAGCTGCCGAAGCTCGTAGAGGTGCGGCACGGAAACTGGATCAGCCTTGAACGGTGCCCTGCCTGTAACCAGTTGTGGGTGACTTCGCCTTTCGAGCCGTACGCAGCGTTTACGTACCTAGTCAAGTGGCGGGGAACTGTCGATGATTGGAGCCGCATCCATGACGGCGATGACGCGGCAACATTACACGCATGGTTGCAGAACGAGATCCGAAGGCTCTATCGTTCCGCCCCGAAGGAGGTCCGCAATCAGATTGAGACTCACGAGCAGCGGAGCTACGGATATTACAGTCTCACTCAGTCGATTGACACGAACCCAATTGAGATTGAGAATCTCTGAGCATAGAATCAAGCCTTGGCACCCGACAAACTTTCATAGCAGTGGCACCCGACGTGTGCCCAATCCGTATATAGGACAATGATTATGATGTCACTCGTCCGTATAGTGTTATTGCTTTTGCTGTGTCTTTTTGTCGTGCCATGCATCGTAGCCGGAAGCTCTCTCGTCGCTGGGCAGTGGGGCGACACGTCTGCAACGCTCGCCTTAGCGGTGCTAATAGCCGGGTGGGGTTTCCTATGCGAGTTTGTACTTGCCGGCCGTCCTGGCTGGTTCCTAGCGGCGATTCTATCCGTTGCAGTGATCGTGCGATATGCACTATGGTCCGTTCTGAGTCTTCTTGTCGATGTGGGGCCGGCTCGGCTTCCCGGGTTCACCCCAAATCGATTCGCGGAAATCACAATTAGCGCTGTGGCACTCGGGTTGACCTTTCACCTCTTTACTTCGTTTCGGCGTAAGTCTGGGAAAGGTTGGTGTGGTACACATACGGAGGCATAAAAACATACGACGCCCCAATATGAGCGAGGGCAACCTGCTCAACCAGATCGTCTTCGAGAACACGACGGCCTCGGCCGGCTGGAGAAGAATTTTCAACGGGTAGCCCCGATAGCTCCGCTATCGGGGTGCCGAAGGCACAAGAGGTTTCGTTGCGACATGATTTCACCCCATGGCCTCTTGTCGCTGGCGCGACACCGAAAGCGGAGCTTTCGGTGCTACCCGAATGCAACCGAGACTCGCTCTAGTCCTTCCAGTTGAGCATCAAGCGTCCGCCGAGGTTGAGATCCCAGGTTTCACCGAGCGTGCCGGCAAGCTGGGCCAGGACATTGTCTTCGCTACGGTAAACGGTGAGGTTCAAGGGGAGCAGGATCTTTTCGCCCGGCCCGATTCCCAGGGCGGATAGCGGTATGGCCCACTCGCTGCGCCAAGGCTTCCCGTTCTCGGCCGAGGCCGCGTACTTCACCTGGCTTGCGAACGCCTTGGCCTGCTCGTCGGTCGCGCCAGCCAGGGGAAGCGATCGGAGCGTACCGTCGGTGAATCCACGCAGCACGTAGGTGGTTTTCCCTTTGTCCTGCAGCACGAGTTCGACGCCTTCGTCCTCCTGCCACTTGGTCCCCAGCCGGCGTTGGTCGGGAAACATCGCCACAACGTTGGTCAGGATATACAGATGGGTACCGTCGGTCGCGATTTTGGCGGCGATCGGCGCGCCGCGCACGCTACGTTGATTGGGACGCTCGTAAAGCGACGTGCCGCCGGCGGGCCACTCGTTGTCGCCTAGCTGGCCGTCGACGGTAACCGCGGAGGCGAGCTTCGTCGGCTTCAGGTACCGTGGCTTTTCCCGTGGCGAGAACGGCTTCCTTGGAAAGTCTTCGAGCACTCGCGGGTTTTGGGCGTCGTTTTCGAAGATAAGGTTTCCGTCCCACTCCGTGATGGCGTCGGGCTGCCTGACTTCGAGCTTTCCGCCGACATGGAACGTGTTGCCACGGACCTTGTAGCCTGAGCTGCGTGCAAAGGAGAGCTTCATATCGCCGGGGGTGATGAAGACGTTGTCGCGCAACTCGCAGTTGAGCGTCATGTGGTTATGGGTCGGCGTAGGCGTACCAACCGACACGTTTTCGGCCACCACGCACTCACGACTTTTTTCGTCCAAGTAATAAGCCGAAGCACCGTATCCGCTGCCCACTTCCACGATATCCCGGACGAAGTTCCGTCGCATGATGCATCGCTGGCCGCCGAACATGTAGATCGCGGCCCCGTCGTGGAGCACCTTCATACAGCGGTAGATCAGATTTTCCTCGATAACCAACTCGGTACCACCGACGTTCATGCCGGAATAAGGGGTGTCGTGGACGACGTTGCGACGGATCACGCTCTTTTCGCCTTCTTGTCCATAGCCCCTGATTCCCAGGGCGCTAGCGCTAACCAGTCCGACGTCGTGGACCTGGTTTCCTTCGACACATCCTCCGTTGCTCGAGAATTCGATCCCACCGCCGCCCAGGTGGTGCACGCGGCAATCGCGTATGGCCAGCCCCTTGCCATGGCCGACTTTAATCCCCCAGCAACCAGCCTGGGAAACGTCGACTTGCTGGATGAGAAGTTGGTCGGTGTGGTTTGCCGCCAGCGTGCCCGGCCACCTGAGGGCTCCAAAACCGCCGGGCCGCATCGGCGCGTCGCTCGCCGAAAGAGAGAGGTTTTGTATCGCCAACTGGGCGACCGGTTGTTTGCTGTTGCCGTCGATTTTGACCAACGTCTGCATCGTGGGAGCGATGACCAACGCCTTGGCCATGTCGACACCGGCTGGCGGCCAGTAGTAGAGCTTGCGGTCTTGGCGATCCAAATACCACTGGCCCGGTCGCGTCATGCCTTGCTTGGTGTTCCAGACGACGTACCGTTGCACGCCAAATGCACCGGGCGGATGCGTGCCGCGCTCGGTGAAGGTCAGCGTTCGACTTGTCGGGTCATGGGCTGCAAGTGTTACGGTCGACTCATCCCACATGTGACAGACGGTCACTTCGGCGTTTTTCAGGTTCAAATCGGCAGGCAGGTCGCCCGCCTTGTACTGCATGGTTTTGTACTCTTCTTCGGTCGGCTTTCGCTCCCAGCCGCCGCCCGCAGAGCTCATCCATCGAACGGGAAACTTGGTTTCATGTTCGAGATAGCCTGTTTCCGGCAGGCGTGCCCGATCCTGCAAGGCGTCGTTGACCAGCAGCACGCGAAACGACCACTCCGGCAAATCGTCTGGCAGCTTGGCGACCCAAAGCGGGCCATCGTCGGCCTGGGTCCATCCGGTTACGCGTCGACCGCCGTACAGAATTGTCTTCCCTTGCCCGGCCCCGACGATACTCAGCCGGCTGTCCCGGGCATCGAGTTGCAGTGTTTCCTTGAGATAAAACCGACCCGGGCCGATCTGGATGCGGCGCGGGGTTTCCGCCTTGGTTCGACTCGCGTCCCGGGCAGCGTCGAGCGTTGCCTTAGGACCATCCGTCTTCTCCGCATTTGGTTCCTCAAGCGTGCCGGACCAAGCGTCGTTGCCCGAGGTAGCGACGTACCACGTTGGCGTCTCGGCCGATGCGGTTGCCACAAACAAAAGAAAGAAACTTGCGGCCAAGGCAAATCGGCGGATTGTTTTGTCGGTGTGTGCGGCCATGGTCATTCTGCGGGAGGGAGGGTGGGGAGGTTTGGGGAAGGTCAATGTTCGGCAGGGCGAAACTCCTGCCGCAAAAAGGGACGCGGCCGCAACAAGGCTGGCCGCGTCCCCAGGTTTTCACTCTCCACTTTCAGCGTGAGTTCAATACTCCCGCTTGCTCTTAATACCCGGCATGGGCACGGGGTATTTGCCGTCGGCCGGTTCGACCGGGGCGGGGCCGTCGACGCTCAGTTTGTCGACGTCGGGGGCGAACTCGTGGTCGCTGTTGAGGATCTCGTCGTAAGTGACGATCTGGCCGGTGTGGGCGGCCATGCGGCCCATCGACGTAACCAGGCTCGCCTCGGCGCCGCGCTTGACCTCGTTGTAGGGCTTGTCCTCGCGGATGGCCTGGGTGAGATCTTCCCATTCCATCTGATAGGGATTGGGTTCCGGCTGCGGGAACTTCCAGATGAGGGCGTCTTTCGAGAAGTTCTGGTCCTTGAACGTGCGGACCTTGCCCGGCGTGTGCGCCGACGTGGAAACGATCGCCGAACCTTTGGTGCCGTGCACATAGCTGGCGAATTCGTTGTGGCAGCCGGTCATGGCGCGGCCGTTGTAGAACAGCTTGGTGCCATCGGGATAGGTGTATTCGATCCCGTAGCTGTCGAGGTTCTGGTCCAAGCCCGTCTCACGGTAGTGACGACCACCGACCGCGTGAGCTTGCACCGGCCAGGCGCCCTTCATCCACGACAGTTCGTCGATCTGGTGGATGTAGTAGTCGCTATACATGCCGCCGGAGGCCCAAAGGAAACTGTGGAAGCGGCGGATCTGGTGCAGCACTTCGCTGGAACCTTCCGCTTTCAGACCACAGGTGGCCGACGTACCGCACATGCGATAGCCGCGCATCGCGATGATGTCGCCGATTTCGCCGGCGTCGATTCGCTCTTTCAGTGCTTGGCGACCGCGGCAGTGGCGGACCATCAGGCCCACGCCCACCTTGAGGTTCTTGGCGTCGGCTTCTTCGGCCAACTTGATCATTCGCCGCGTAGTGGGCCCGTCAACCGTGACCGGCTTCTCCATGAAGACGTTCAGGCCCTTCTCGATGGCATAGGTGAAGTGAACCCAACGGAAGGCCGGTGGGGTCGTCAGCAGCACGATGTCGCCCGGCTTCAGGCAGTCCATCGCTTTTTTGTAGGCATCGAAGCCGATGAACTTGCGATCGTCCGGCACATCGACCTGATCGGCGCGCCGTGCGGTCAGATTTTTATGGCTGGCCGAAAGACGATTGTCGAAGACGTCGGCCATGGCGACCAACTTGGTGGGCCCGGTCTGAACCGACAGGGCGTTTAGCGCAGCGCCCGTTCCCCGACCGCCGCAACCGACGAGAGCCAACTGGAGGGTACTGTTTTCCGCCGCATGAACGTGTGGCACGGCCGCCCCAACCAACGCCGAAGCTGCGGCCACCCGACCGCTGGTCTTCAGAAACTCGCGACGCGATGCCGCCTTCTTCAATTCACTCATGGTGGACTCCTAAGTACTACTAGGTGGGCAAATAGGTAGGTATCGGGCCGGAAGGCCTTTTCCACAATCAAGGGTTCCGCAACCCTTTAGTGTAACAGTCCGGCAGGCTGATGTCATGTTTCTACGAAAAAACCCAAGATATCCACGAAAAAACACAAAACGCCATTCCCGCCCGCGTGGGAAATCTTTCGGTGGGGGCTCCCGTAAAACTCCGGCTGGTCGGGTAAAAAACGGCCCGGTCACGGTTCACGGAGGCAAAACCGCTGGGCTCGTTTTCCCTCGATGTCGCCCAGATAGAGGCGGCCCTTCGAGTCGACCGCGATGCCGTGAACCCAATTGACCTCGCCCGGCTTGCCGGCACCCTCGGCGGTCTTCGGAAGCGACGCCCGCACGAGTACCTTTCCCTCAGGGCTCAGCTTCATGAGCAACTGGTCCGGCGGCGGGGCGATGCACCAGCCGTCGCCATTCGGCTGCCTGACCCGCGACGAACCGCAGACCCAGAGTTCATCGTCCTCCGTCATGGCGAATCCCCAAGGCACGAGCAGGTTGTCCCACACGGCGAGCAGTTTGCCCTCGGTATCGAAAACCTGGATTCGGGCATTGTTACGGTCGGCCACATAAAGCCGGCCCTGCGAATCAGCGGCGATTGCGTGGGGCAGGGTGAACTCCCCCGGCCCGGTCCCCGCTTCGCCCCATGCTTTGACGAACCGCCCTTGCTTGTCGAAGTGAACGACGCGGCGGTTGCCGTAGCCGTCGGAGACGAACACGTCGCCGTTGGGGGCGAACGTCATGTCGGTCGGGCCGTTGAAGTGACTCGCATCGCAACCCGGGTGGCCGGCCTCGCCAAGCGTCAGTAGGAGCTTGCCCGTGGGGCTGTACTTCTCGACAATGTGGCTGCGGAAATCGGCCAACCACACGTTACCCTCGGCGTCGAACTTGATGTAATGGGTTCCCTTGGGATTGGCCGTCGAGAAGGTCCGCGCCAACGCTCCATCCGATCGATAAACCTGAACCGTCGGCTCGCTTCGGTTGAACAGGTAGACCAGGTCCTGGGTATCCACGGCGATACCGGACATCGCACCCCACGTGAACGACTCCGGTTTCTGGGGCCAGGCCGGATCGACAACGCAAAGCATCTTGTTGCTGGACGAGCTATCAGGTATCTGTGCGGCCAAGGTGTGAGGCAGAATAAACATCAACGACACGGCCATGCCAAGGTATCGGTGCGTAGTCATCGACAAGACTCCTTTAAGGATCGACCGAAAAACAACTTGCCGGTTCACCGGACTGTGCTTCGCGACAGCCCTAGCGTTTCGCCTTGAAAACGGCAAGTTGTTTTCGGGCCGTCCTAAGTTGGTAACTCGGTTTTCAGGCATCAAGCGTCCACGGTTTCCGCATCGGGCGCGAGAGCATGCGGTTTACCTCCTCGTCCGGACTCCGCTCGGTCGCCGGATCCCAGGCAAACTTGCGTTTCAAAATCTGGGCCATATTGCCCAGGATACACAAGCTGGCCGTGCTGTGCCCGATTTCAACTGGCTCGATCGGATCTTGCCGGCTCTTGACGGCGTCGAGGAAGTTGCGCACGTGGTCTGCGTCGATGTGTTTGCGGACATTCTCCCGCCGAGCCGGATTGCTCTGGGGCAGGTGGATTTCGTTCGGCCCGATCACCGAGTCCTTGAGATTTTCGGGAAATGTCTTCAGCGAACCGCCGAGAGTGATCTCCAGCCGGCCTTCGGTGCCTTCAAACTTGGTGGCCGACGACTTGCGTGTCTCGCAGCACAACTCGATGCCGTTGGCGTAGCGAGCGCGGAAGGCCGTCTTGCTGGCTGTCGTGAACAGGCTCCCTTTGGGAAGAAACTCGGAGCCGTTGTCTTCGAACTCGACCGGCGTGGTGCCGTCCATGTTCAAGGCCCATTGGGCGATATCGTTGGTGTGTGCGCCGAAGTTGGTCGTTTGTCCATTGGAGTAGTCGAGAATGTAGCGCCAGCGATGGAAACAGCGCTCAACATGGTACGGCGCCTCGGGTGCCGGGCCGAGCCAGAAGTCGTAGTCGAAGCCCTCGGGCACGGGCATCGGTTGCCAGCCGGGGCCGGGCCCTCTGAAGCTGTTGGGATCGACCCAGGTACGGACGCGGCGGATCTCGCCCAGACGTCCGTTGCGCACCAGTTCGCACGCTCGCCGTACGTTCGGACTGGAGCGAAATTGAGCACCCGTCTGAAAAACCCGCTCGTACTTGCGTGCCGCCTTGACCATCTGCCGGCCTTGGTGGACGGTCAACGCCAACGGTTTCTCGCAGTAAACGTCCTTGCCAGCTCGCATGGCCGCGATGGCGATCAATGCGTGCCAATGGTCGGGCACGACGACCGCAACGGCGTCGATATCCGGCCGGGCCAACAGCTCTCGAAAATCGGCGTAGGCGTCGCAGCCCCGGAACCGACCGCTGGCCATCTCTTGGGCGTAGTGCTCGTTGACCCACCGCTGCGCCGTCTCGCGGCCAAGCACCTGGTCGGGATAGTAGTAGCCAACGCCGCTTCGATTCACATCGCAAACGGCCAACATTTGCATGTCGTCGTGCGTCAGGAACGACGGCACATCCCGTTGGCTCTGGTGCCCGCAGCCAATCAGTCCCACGTTAATCCGATTACTCGGCGCCTTGGCCCCCAACACACGCGAAGGCACCACGGACGCAAGATAACCGGCACTCGTTGCCGAGGCCAACGTTTTTAGGAACCGCCGCCGGGTGGTAGAACGACGCTGTCGTGTCGCGCAACGAAGGACATTCATCGTGACCTCCTGAAACATGATTCGCCGAAATCGCTGAGACAGTGACGATAGGTAGGTACGATCTGAAGACTCCGGACGCGGCCCAGGAGCCTCCGGGTAGGCGTCGCCGTCAATCTAACATTTCCACGAGCGAATGGCACATTTTGTACCAAAAGAAAAAACTCCCCCGGTTGTCAAAACGCCGCCGGGCGAGTACACGTGGACCTTGGCGAATCCGTCAATCCGAGTCCATTTCCCGAGATACAAGCCATGAAATACACCACGTTAGGCCGAACCGGCGTGACCGTTTCCCGTATTTGCCTCGGTTGCATGACCTACGGCGATCCCGCCTGGCGCCCCTGGATTCTCGACGAAGAAGCCGCCCAGCCCTTCTTCCGCACGGCCGTCGAACGAGGCATCAACTTCTTCGACACGGCCGACATGTACTCGCTGGGCACGAGCGAGGAAGTCACCGGCCGGGCCCTGCGCCGCTACGCCAACCTGGAAGAGACGGTCATCGCCACCAAGGTCTTCTTCAAGATGGGCGATGGCCCGAACATGAAGGGGCTTTCCCGCAAACACGTGCAACAAGCGTGCGAGGCCAGTTTGCGACGGTTGGCCGTCGACGCGATCGACCTCTACTATGTGCATCGCTTCGACCCGCTGGTGCCGATCGACGAAATGCTCGCCGGGCTCGATCTGCTCGTTCAACAGGGCAAGGTTCGTTACCTGGGCGCCAGCTCGTGTGCAGCCTGGCAATTCGCCCAGGCGCTGTCGATCGCCGACCACCGCGGTCTGTCGCGTTTCGTTGCCATGCAAAACCACTACAACCTCGTCTACCGCGAAGAAGAGCGCGAAATGATGCCGTTGTGCGAGGCCGAGGACATTTCGGCCGTGCCCTGGTCGCCGCTGGCTCGCGGTCTGTTGGCCGGCGGGCGCACGACGCCCGACGACAAGTCGTCAACCAAGCGCGCCGAGAGCGACGACTTCGCCCGACGCCTCTACGACCACCCGAGCGACGCCGCCGTGATGCAGGCCTGCCAGGACGTGGCCGCACGGCGCGGAATACCCTCGGCTCAGGTCGCCCTGGCGTGGTTGCTGAGCCGACCGGCCGTGGCGGCACCGATCGTCGGGGCGACGAAGCTCGAACATCTCGAATCGTCGCTGGCCGCCGTCGACGTGACCCTCAACGACGAAGAAATCGCCAAGCTCGAAGCCCCCTACCAGCCACACGCCGTGCGGGGGTTTGATTGAGAAGGATCCGCATCCATGAAAACCAACGCCGCCCGTATTCTTGACCGCCTGAAGATCGACTACGAACTGCGCGAGTACCCAGTCGACCCGAACGACCTGGGGGCGGAGAAAATCGCTGCGCTGATCGAGATACCGATCGAGCAAGTCTTCAAAACGTTGGCCGCCCGAGGCGATCGCCACGGGGTGCTTTTTGCCGTGGTGGCAGGCAACGCCGAAGTGGATCTCAAGGCATTGGCTCGCGTGTCGAATAACCGCAAAGTGGAAATGGTAGCCCTGAAGGAGGTGCAGCCGTTGACCGGTTACATCCGCGGTGGCGTGACCGCCCTGGCCGCCAAAAAAGACTACCCAGTGTACGTCGACGAGCAGATCCAGCAGCACGACCGAATCGCCGTCTCGGCCGGTGTGCGCGGCACCCAACTCGTGCTAGCCCCGGCCGACTACCTCCGCGCCACCCGGGCGACGCTGGGGACAATCGTACGAGCGGACTAAGGGTCTTTCACCCCTCGCCCCTTGGAGAGAGGGGCCGGGGGTGAGGGGATTGCGCTGCAATAAAATACCCCGGAGAAAAACCCCTCCACCGTGACAACCTGTCGGATTACACAAGCTGAGCCAAGGCAATCATCCTACATCACGAATCCATCTCGCAACAGCTCCCGAATCCACGTTCCGATTTCCCCGACGGTTGCCAGCGTAGTGTATTTCAGGTTCAGCGCACGGGCAAACCCGTCAATTCCGGGAAACAACGTTGCATGAGTCACGTTCATCCGCATGAGATCCCTCAAAGCTATATTGCGTTCGGTGCTTGGAATAGTGACCTTGTTGATTATCCGTTCCCCCTGATAATCAAGAAATGCCAGCTGCTCTGCAAGACGCTTTTCGGGATTCATTGCTGCGACGAACACAGATTGCTGTATGAGCTGGCGTTGATTCGCTGGCGCTGGGTCAAACGGCATGACACAGTCTAGACCACCGCGTTCGAATAACTCATCGAACACGCGTTCAGAGAAAAGATACGGATTTCGCCCAGTGCTAATGGACTCGTTTGGTGTGTTTAGATAATACAGCGCGGCTTGAGAGAAACGGCCGCGATCCACACACCAAATCGCCACGGATTCGGAATGTTTGACTCTTTCCTCTTGAAAGGCAAAATAGGCAGCGATATATGGTGATTCTGTAAAGTCGATGAGCCGAGTTGGAGTGCCATGATGCTGGAGCAGAGATAGCCACTCAAGATTGGAATTCGGCAATTCGCCAAAGCCGGGGAAGGAACGGATTGCCTTTCGATACTCAGCAATCAGAGCACGCTCGACATTATGATCAACGTCAAGTGAGGAGCGTTCCAGAGAACTTGCAAGACCCCAGGAAGCATCGGCTTGGCCCCTATAAATCCATTCGAGCTTGAATGAGTCAACTCGCGATTTGAATTCCGACCACGAATCCAGGTTGATTGGCTCCACATACTCGGCAAAATTTGTCTCCATGGCGTCGCAATGCCTCCATTATAGGATTCCTGGTTACGCGATAGCACCTTTTGTGATCCTAACACCGCGTATCAGCTATCTTAAAAAAACTTTCTTCCCAGGAGAGGTAGTTTTTCAAAGAATGACTTGGTATGGGTATTGACGGACATCGTCGGCTTTATTTTCCTGGAATCGCCGAGGAGGCGAGCTTTACCAGCACGGCGTAATTGGAAGACGAATCGTCGCTTCACCGTCTGCCCGCTTATCACGACAGCACAACCCAACGCCCAACTCGGTACTGGGCAGAACCACCGGCACTCTCTTCGCTGCCTTTCGGCAGCGACACCCGACGCAAAGGGTTTTCCGAAAACAACTTGCGTCGACCGTCCACCGCCTTTACCCGACCGCAGGTTGAATTGACGGTCGGCATCGAGGGCCTATAATTCAGGCGCCACTATCTCTAATCTCCGGGGCATCAATTCAATGACACGTCCAGTCCTGCCACCGCTGCGGCCCATTGTTGGCCGATGGTTAGCGACGGCCGCAATCCTTGCCGTTGCTTGCCTCGTTGCGCCGTGGGGCCAGGCGGGGGCGCAGGAAGAAAAAGTCGAAAAAGCCGCTCCGGCGGTGGAGCGGGCGGGATCGACCATCCGCATTACCCTGCCGATCAACCGCAAGACGGCCGACCGCGTCGAACGCTTCGTCGAACGGTCGCTCCGCCGGGCCGTCGAAGAACACGCCCGGCCGGTACTGATCTTTCAGTTCGAAACGCCGGACGACCAAGGAAAAGATTTCGCCGGACAAACCAAATTCAGCGACGCCTATGGCCTGGCAGGCTATCTCACGAGCCGCGACTTGAACCAAGCGTTAACGGTGGCTTACATCCCCAAATCGCTCACCGGTCATGCGGTGCTGGTGGCTTTGGCCTGCGACGAGATTTTCATGGCCCCGGAGGCCGTCCTGGGCCCCATCGCCGCCGAGCCGGGCAGCGTCGGCAGTACCGAGCGAAGTGCCTACAAAGAGATCGCCAATCGCCGAAAGACGGTCCCGGCCGAGGTCGCCCTTTGGCTGCTCGACCCGACTTACACGGTTTACCAAGTGCAAACCGAAATCAGCACCGAATACGTCGACGCCAACGGCCTGGACGAGTTGGCCGAAAAGCGGACGATTCAATCGAAGACCCCGCTGACTGAATTGGTCGGCGGCCAGCCGGGCGAGCTGACGGGGCAAGAGGCGCGGAAGTTGGGGTTTGTCGCCGCCTTGGCCCGATCGCGTGACGATGTGGCCAACATGCTCGACTTGCCGGCGAAAGCGATCCAGGAAGACCCTTCGATGTTTGCCGACTGGCGCCCGATTCGCGTCGACCTGAAGGGTCCGATCGACGGCGAGAAAGTCAGTCAGGCCCAGCGGATTATCGAAGAAGAAGTTCGCGTCAACGAGGCCAACTTTGTTTGCCTTTGGATCGACAGCCCCGGCGGCTCGCCGGCCGATAGCATTGTGTTTGCCGAGGTTCTCCGAGCGCTCGACCCGGGCCGGGTGCGCACGGTGGCCTACATTCCCAACCAGGCCCTTTCCGACGCGGCCTTGATCGCGCTGGCGTGCGACGACGTGGTGATGCATCCGGCGGCCGAGTTGGGTGGGTCGGGGGCCTATGCCCTGTCGCGCGACGATGTGAAATACGCCGTCGAGGCGATTCGCGCCCCGAACAGCCCCTGGCAACATCGCTCGTGGTCGTTGGTGGCTGCCATGGTCGATCCGGATTTGGAGGTGTTCGAGTGCTCTCAGTTGAGTCAGACCGCCTACTTCTGCGAGGAGGAACTCGAGCAGCGCAACGCGGAACTCGCCGTTTTGGATCCGAAGGCTCCTCGATGGCAAAAAGGGCAGCAAGTGACCACGCCCGGCCAGCCGTTTCAGGTCGACGGCGAGCGGGCCGTGGCCGATGGGCTGGCGGCTGCCACGGTTGAGAGTTTTACCGAGTTCCGCGACCTGTACAATGTGAAAGACGATCTGAAGCCGCTGGAACCCAGTTGGGCCGACGTGCTGGTCGACGCGCTCGCTTCGCCCGGAGCGGCCGCGTTGTTGCTAACCATTGCGTTTGTGGCCCTGTATTTCGAACTCAACGTGCCCGGCATCGGGGTCGGCGGTTTCGTGGCCACGATCTGCTTTCTGCTCTTCTTCTGGGCACACTACCTCGGTGGAACGGCCGGTTGGTTGGAGATTATCCTGTTTCTGTCGGGCATAAGTTGCCTGCTGCTGGAGGTGTTCGTATTGCCCGGCTTCGGGGTATTTGGCCTCGGCGGCGGGTTCCTGGTGCTAGCCTCGTTGATTTTGGCCAGCCAAACGTTTGTTTTGCCGCGCAACGCCTATCAACTGGCCCAGTTACAGCAATCGTTGCTTGGCATGGCCGGTGCGGCGTTGGGAATTGTGCTGGCCGGCATCCTGCTGCGGCATTGGCTGCCGAAGGCACCAATCATCAACCGGATGTACCTCGCTCCGCCCGAGGGCGAAGAGGCCCAAGTGATCGCACGGCGCGAGTCGCTGGTCTACCTCGACGAATTAGTCGGGCAGCGGGGAACCACGACCACGCAACTCACCCCCAGCGGCAAGGCCCGATTCGGCGACGTGCTGATCGACGTGATCTCCGACGGCGAGGTCGTCGCCCGCGGCACGCCCATCGAAGTGGTCGAGGTCCACGGCAATCGGGTACTCGTGCGGACCGTGTAGGCGACCACAACGACGAAATTGCGAGTCGGGATAGCCAGGCCGTGTTCGGCACTGGCTGACAAGCAGCCAGTAGCACCCAACCCGTCATTTCGTCAGCCACTTTCGCAGGTTGCCGACCGGGCATAGAATGGAGCGGTAACCAACATGGCGATTTTGGTTTCGACACCGCACCGGCTCGATTCGGCCGACCGGGGGGTGTCAGCGATCCACAGACCTCGACGGAGCGACACCATGGACCCCTGGGTTTGGGCCATCCTGCTGCTAGCGCTGGGGATGGGATTGGCCGTGCTCGAGGTGTTCTTTCCCTCGGCCGGAATCCTGGGCTTTTTGGCCGTCAGCTCGATTATCGCGGCCGTGATCATGGGCTTTCGCCAGGGGCCCGGGTGGGGGATGAGCATCCTAGGTGTGGCCATTGTGGGAATCCCCGTATTAATTGTCGTGGCTTTCAAGGTCTGGCCACACACGGCGATCGGGCGAAAAGTCCTCCTCATGGCACCCTCCAGCCGCGATGTGTTGCCCAGCGAACAACGTGTGCAACGGCTGAAAAGCTACGTGGGTCGGGTGGCGGTGACCAAGTGTAAAATGCTGCCGGCCGGGGCTATCGTGATCGACGGTCGCACGGTCGACGCGATTTCCGAAGGCATGCCTCTGGAAGAAGGTCAGGCCGTGCGAATCATCGAAGTTCGCGCCAATCGGGTGGTAGTCCGGCCGACCGACGAAGAACCGCCTCAGCCCGAAGCCCAAGACCCCCTGCGACGGCCGATTGAGCAGATCGCCGCCGACCCGTTCGACGAACCCCCGGTTGACAATCCGGGGCCCACGGCATAAACATGCGGCTGGATCCCCCCGGATTACCCGTATGGCGACATTCGGTAACCGCTTCATTTCGGCACAGTTTCATCTTCATCTCGGCAACCGTTTCATTTTCGGCAACACGGAGGAACCCATGACTCTGCTGGCTCAGGGAGACGCCACCACGATCGTTACGATCGTGGTCATCGCCATCGGCCTGTTCATTGGCGTAATCGTCCTGGCAGTCTTCACCCAATATTTCCGGCTGTGGATTCAGTCGAAGACCACGGGGGCGGGCATCGGGATACTCGATCTCTTGGGCATGCGATTCCGCAAGGTCGACCCGCGGGTGATCGTGCGCGGCAAGATCATGGCGGTGCAGGCCGGCTTGGGCGACGAGACGGGCTTAACGACCAAGGCGTTGGAGGCTCATTACCTGGCCGGGGGAAATGTCCCGCTGGTAATCCGAGCGATTATCGCCGCCAGCAAGGCCAAGCTGTTCGACCTCGACTTCAAGCTGGCTGCTGCCATCGACCTGGCCGGCCGTAACGTGCTGGAAGCGGTGCAAACGAGCGTTTACCCCAAGGTGATCGACTGCCCTGCGCGCGGCGCTGGCCGCGAGTCGCTCGACGGCGTCGCCCAAAACGGCATCCAATTGAAGGTGAAAGCCCGAGTGACCGTGCGAGCCAACCTTCAACAATTGATTGGTGGAGCCACCGAGGAAACGATCGTCGCCCGGGTGGGTGAAGGTATCGTCAGTGCGATCGGTTCGGCCCAAAATCACGGCGAGGTGCTCGAGAACCCCGACCGCATCTCCAAAACCGTGCTCGCCCGACGTCTCGACTCGCAAACAGCCTTCGAGATCGTTTCGATCGACATCGCCGACGTCGACGTCGGCGAGAACATCGGCGCCCGCCTGCAAGCCGATCAGGCCGAAGCCGACTTGCGCGTGTTCCGGGCTCAGGCCGAAGGGCGTCGGTCCATGGCCGTGGCCGAAGAACAGGAAATGATCGCGCAGATCGAGGAAAGCCGGGCGAAGGTCGTCGAGGCCGAAGCTGAAGTGCCCAAGGCCATCTCTCAGGCCTTCCGCGAAGGAACGCTCGGGATTATCGATTACTACAAACTGCGAAACATCCGCGCCGACACCGACATGCGCACCTCGATCGCCAAAGCCGGCGTGGGTTCGTCTACCAACAGCGGAGGTAGCAGCGCATGACCACCTTCGAGCCGCTTTGGGCTGGTGTCGAAGACTGGATCGGGATCATCGTCTTCATTCTGTTCATCGTGATCCCAGCGATCGGGCAAATTATCAGCTCGATGTCGAAAGACAAGCCGGCCAAACGTGTCGGCGGCAACCGCCCGCAGCAACCGCGCGGCGCCCGGGTCGAGATGGAAGACGAGATCGGTGCCTTTCTACGTGAAGCGGCCCAGCGCAAGGGCGAGCAAGGCCCGGCCGTCCGCGGCCAGCAACCGGGCGCCCGCAAACCGCAACGGCCGCCACAACGTCCACGGCGCTCCCAAGTCGAGGCCGTCGAGGCGGTCATCGTTGAGGAGCCAGCCGTGGGTGGCCGCGTCGAGCGGGAAGTCCAGCAACACCTCGACCCCAGCAAGTTCGCCAAGAGCAGTGCGGAACTCGGCGGTCGCGTGTCCCAGGCCGATCAGGAGGTGGAACAACATCTGCGACAGAAGTTCTCCGGCGACGTCAGTCGTCTGCAGCGCCAGCGAGGAGAAACTGCCGAAGCCCCGACGCCGGTCGTTAAGGTTTCTGAGTTGGAGGACGCCGTCGACGGCATGCCGAAAACGGCAGCCGCCGGTCTGGCCGCGTTGTTCGCCAACGCCCAAAACATCCGCCAGGCGATCGTCATCAACGAAATCCTCCAACGCCCGGAAGACCGCTGGGGCTGACGACACGCACCATGATCGAAGTCTCTCCCGGCAAAACCCCTATCGGCTGGATTGGCACGGGTGTGATGGGCCGCAGCATGTGTGGCCATCTCGTCGAAGTTGGTTTTCAGGTTACGACCTACAACCGTACCCGGCAAAAGGCCCAATCGCTTTTGGACGCCGGCGCCACCTGGGCCGATAGTCCGCGGGCCGTGGCCAAGGCCTCTCGCGTAATCTTCGCCATCGTCGGCTACCCGGCCGATGTGCGCGAGGTCTTTCTCGGCGACCACGGCATCCTGGCCGGTTGCCGTGAAGGCAATATCGTGGTCGACATGACCACTAGCGAACCGTCGCTGGCCGTGGAAATCGCCAATGCGGCGAAAGCCAAGGGCGTGTATGCCGTCGATGCTCCGGTCAGCGGCGGCGACGTGGGTGCCCGGGAAGCACGGTTGTCGATCATGATCGGCGGCCAACGCCAAGCCGTCGACGCGCTGATGCCCTGCTGGCAAGCGATGGGCAAAACGATCGTCCACCAGGGCCCGCCCGGCGCCGGGCAACACACCAAAATGACCAACCAAATCCTCATTGCCACCGGCATGATCGGCGTCTGCGAGGCGCTGCTCTACGCTTACCGCGCCGGGCTCGACCTCAAGACGGTCATGCAGTCGGTGGCCTCCGGGGCGGCCGGCAGTTGGTCGCTATCGAACCTCGGGCCGCGAATTATCGACGGCAACTTCGATCCCGGGTTCTTCGTCGAGCATTTCATCAAGGACATGGGCATCGCTCTGCGCGAGTCGGAGCGAATGGGCCTCTCGATGCCCGGTCTGGCCCTAGCCCAACAGCTCTACCTGGCCCTAAAGTCCCAAGGCCACGGCCGCAATGGCACCCAAGCCCTGATGCTGGCCTTGGCCAAGCTATCGAACGTCGACTGGCCCCAAAAAACGGGATAGGTCTGATTGGCATTGTCGTGGGTGGCCCCGATGTTTTCCCGCCGTTCGCATTGGCACTTCGAACGGCAGAACCGGGAAGACGTCGGGGTGACGCAGTCACAAGAGGATACACAGCCGACGGGATGCAAGCCCCTGGAAATCCTCTCGTTGCCGATGGCAACACCGACGATTTTCCGGTCACGCCCATGTGGTTGGCAGGCTTTTCTCCGGAAAATCATCGGTGCTACCTGCTGAACCGACCAGTGATTAGGCGGGGAAACAGACACCCCCCGTCTCCGCCTCGACATCGCGTCCTCCGCATTTTATAGTGGTAGCTTATAGTGTGCTCGGGCGATGTACATCGGGCATTGCCTATTTCCGTCGGTTCGGGTTCTGCAATTCGAAAAGTGGGAGATCTCATGGCCAGCAAGCGTGTGTTCCTCAGCGAAAGCGACGTTCCTCAATCCTGGTACAACCTGCAGGCCGATCTGCCGCAAACCGTGCCGCCGCCGGTCCACCCGGTTACGCACGAGCCGATGACGGCCGCCGAGATGGAGGTGATCTTCTCCCGCGAGTTGATGGCCCAGGAAATGAGCCAAGAGCGTTGGATCGACATTCCCGACGAAGTCCGCCGCGCGTTGGCCATCTGGCGTCCCTCGCCGCTGGTGCGGGCCGATCGTTTGGAGAAGGCGCTGAACACGCCCGCCCGGATCTACTTCAAAGACGAAAGCCACAGCCCGCCGGGCAGCCATAAGCCGAACACGGCCGTCGCCCAGGCCTACTACAACAAGATCGAGGGCATCAACCTGCTGTCGACCGAAACCGGGGCCGGCCAGTGGGGTAGCTCGCTGTCGTTCGCCTGCTCGTTGTTCGACATGCACTGCAAAGTCTACATGGTCAAGGTGAGCTACGAGCAAAAGCCCTACCGGCGGTCGATGATGCATCTCTGGGGCGGCGAGGTCACGCCCAGCCCCTCGACCGAAACCGAAGCCGGCCGGCAAATCCTGGCCGCCGATCCCGATTGCCCGGGCAGCCTGGGCATGGCCATCAGCGAAGCCGTCGAAGTGGCCGCCACGCGCGACGACACGAAGTACACGCTGGGCAGCGTGCTGAACCACGTGATGCTGCACCAATCGGTGATCGGGCTGGAGGCCGAGAAGCAGTTCGAGCTCGTCGGCGACTCACCCGATGTAATCGTCGGTTGCGTGGGCGGCGGCAGCAACTTCGCCGGGCTGGCTTTTCCCTTCATCCGTCACAAGCTGGCGGGCAAGGATATCCGCTTTGTGGCCTGCGAGCCGTGCAGTTGTCCGACGATGAGCCGTGGGCAGTACCGCTACGACTTTGGCGACACCACAAAGCTCACGCCGCTGATGAAGATGCACACGCTGGGCCATAGCTTCGTGCCGCCGGGCATCCACGCCGGTGGGCTGCGGTACCACGGCATGGCCCCGATGGTCAGCCTGGTCAAGGACCTGGGCCTGATCGAGGCCACTGCCCTGCATCAGATCGAGTGTTTCGAGGCCGCCAAGCTGTTTGCCGCCACTGAGGGCATCATTTGCGCGCCCGAGACGTCGCACGCCATCCGCGGGGCCATCATCGAGGCCATCCGCTGTCGCGAGGAGGGCAAAGAAGAGTGTATCTGCTTCAACCTCAGCGGCCACGGCCTCTGCGACCTGGGTTCCTACGACCGCTATTTCAGCGGCGAACTGGTCGACTACGAGTATCCCCAGAAGAAGATCGAAGAAGCCCTGGCCGAATTGCCGGAGTTTGACTGACGCACCGCGGATATCGCGCGTGCTGGTGCCGTGGACCCACCGGTTGCGACCGGTGGGCTTGGAAGCCCTGGGGTTGGTTCCCAGCTAATTTTCCACCGCTAGTCGGAAATCCTAAGGGGCGCCAGCGTTTCCTCCCGAAACGCTGGGGCCCCTTTTTCGTTTTTTCGGCCACGGCGGACATCCCCCATCCGACCGTGGTAGCGTGTCTTTTTCCGGCAGTTTCGGGAAATTCTTGGCGTTTTTCCAATTCGTCCTTCCAAGTTTTTGCCCGGGCCAGATCTACCTCAGGAGATGTAGTGCGTGGCACTTCGCGCCCCCCGAAAGTAGACTACAAAGACGGCGAAAAAACTTACCACCCTTCATGACTACACCAAACGTGACTTCCTCGGACAAGACCGAACTGTTCATCGAGCTGCTCACGCGGTACCAGCAGAGGGTCTACCTGTTCATCTTCTCGCTCGTCTCGAACCACGCCGACGCCGAGGAGGTGTTGCAGGAAACCAACCTCACACTGTGGCGCAAGTTCGAGGAGTTTGAGCCGGGCACCAGCTTTCGCGCATGGGCCTTTCAGATCGCCTACTACAAAGCCCGGGCGTTGCGCCAGCGCCGACAGCGCGAGCAGGTCCGCTTTGGCGAGGAGTTCTTCGAGCGGGTGGCCGCGGCGGCCCAGGAAAAGCCCGACGACTTCGACGCCCGCCAAAATGCCCTGGCCCACTGCATGGCCAAGCTCAGCGACAAGGACCGCGACCTGATCCGGCGGCGTTACCGCAAGGGCGGCTCCACGAAGACCGTGGCCGAGGAGGTGGGGCGAAGCATTCCGGCCGTTTACAAGGCCGTCGGACGCATCCGCCGCGCTCTGTTCGAGTGCATTCAGCGAACGGTCGCCAGCGAGGCCCGAGCATGACACTCACCGACCAGCAGCAAACCGAACTGCGCGACCTGATCGATGCCCTCTGCGAGGACACGTTAACCGACGAGTCGGCCGCGCGTCTGGAAGCATTGGTTGTCGAACACGACGAGGCGTGCCGCTATTACCTCGACTACCTGAATCTCCATGGCGCTTTATCTCTGGAAAACGGCGGCGACCCGTTCGACGCCGCACCGACCCTGCGGCAACCGCTCGAAACGGACGAGGACGAAGAGAATGTCGTGACAGGCCTTCTTGGCGGCAACGGCACTTCCACCGAGGCGGCCAGTCCCGTGCCACTTTCCTTGTTGGGACGCTGGAGCAACCTCGGCCAGCGAGGCATCGCGATTCTTTGCCACCCAAGCACGTTGTCGGTGGTCGTCGGTGCCATGGCCATCGGATCGTTGTTGACGATGCTGGCGTTTTGGACTATGCCGATGCGCCGCGCCGCGGAGCCCGCAGAAGAAGCCGCGGCGAAGCCCGTCTACGTGGCGCGACTCGTGCGAACCGTCGACTGCATCTGGGCCGACAACAAGGCCGTGCCGCTGGCGGGCACGTTTCTCAAACCGCAACGGCGCCTCGAACTGGTCGAAGGAATGGCCGAGATCACGTTCGACAGCGGTGCCCGGGTTTACCTGCAAGGCCCGGCCACTTTCGAGACGGATTCGCGCAACGCCGCGCAACTGCGAGTAGGACGGCTCACCGCCGTGGTGCCCGAGCCGGCCCGGGGTTTCGAACTGCAAACCCCGCTGGCCACCATCACGGACTTGGGCACGGAATTCGGCGTGGCGGTCGACAGCACGGGTGTTGCCGAGGTGCATGTTACCCAAGGTAAAGTCGCGTTGGCGGCCGGCGGCGCCGTAGAGCTGCTTGTCGAAGCTGGCCAGGGAGCGCGGATCGGGGCCGGTGGCCACATCGAGTCGGCCCCGTTTAACCCGGCGGAAGTCTTCACCTGGTCTCAGCGACGGGCGGCGGGCTTCGGCGGCATCAGGCAGTTGCCCGCCACTGCAACCATGAACCTTGTCGCTTCGGCGTTGCAGGCCGATCCGATCGCCGTCAACGCCAATCCGGCCGACGCCGAGACCCAGGAGATCATTCCAGTGGGAACGCCCTTTACTGGCGTCGCCAACATTGCGCCCAAGGACGCCCCCGGCGGAATCGCCGGAACGGGCCGTGCCTTGAACTACAACGATTCGCAGGCACAAACCCGCACGCTGGTGATTCCTTTCCTGCTGCCCGCCTCTCTTGCTGGCAAAACTATCGACTCGGCCAGTTTGAACCTTCGCCTTGCGGAGATCAACCGGTCGCCCAACTTCAATTGCGACGTCTACGGTCTGCGCCGCATCGCCGCCTTCGATCCGACCGTTGTCCATGAAGATCATTTCCTCGGCCCGTTGGATAACTCCAACACGTTGCTGGCCGATGATTTCGTTACCTCCACGTCATCGCCTGGCGACCATGTGATCAGTGGCCCGACATTAAGCGACTTTCTCAACGCCCAATTGGCGGCCGGAGCAGCCGGCAAATACGTCTTCATCCGCGTCAGCGCGGACCTGGACGGCAACAACATCACCGAGCCGCAGCCCGGCGAGCGATGCGTCGAGTATCGGTTTTTCACCGCCAATTCGAACGTCGCACCAACGCCCGAAGCCGATCCGGCACCCAAGCCGGAAAACCCGTCCCGATAGTATTCTCTCAATTATTGAGTTTTGAAAGGAGACTGCGATGAAACGCGACACCAAGAACGTATTGCTGAGCACGGCCGCCCTGTTTGTGGCCATCTTCTTCCTTGCGGCGGTTGCCCAGGCAGAGCCGATCGTCATTACCGCCGATTCGGCCGACGCCGAGACGCAAGAAATCATCGCTTTAGGAACCAGTTTCACCGGCAATGCCAACACGGCCCCCAAAGATCCTGACTCCGCAGACAGCGGGACCGGTCGTGCGCTGAACTACAACGACACGCAAGATCAAACCCGGGCGTATGTGATTCCCTTTCTTCTGCCTTCGTCGCTCGACGGACAAACCGTGGGCTCTGCAAACCTGAACATCAACCTTGTATTGATCAACCGCACGCCCAACTTCAATTGCGACGTATATGGCCTGGACCGTATCGACGCAGCGGCGCCGACCGTTATCAAAGCCGATCATTATCTCGGACCGCTGGACAGTTCAAACACGCTGGTGGCCGACGATTTCGTTACCCCTTCGTCAACGCTCGGCGACTACGTCATCAGTGGCCAGACGTTAACGGATTTCCTCAACACCCAGTTGTCGGCGGGCGCGGCCGGTAAGTACATCTTCTTCCGCATCAACGCCGATCTCGACGGCAACAGCATCACCGCGCCACTGGCGGAGGAGCGGCAGGTCGAGTTTCAATTCTCAACCGGCAACTCCGGCACGGCACCAACGCTCGAAATCAACCCGGTGCCCGAGCCGGGAACGATCAGCTTGCTTCTGTTCGGCGCTTTGTCAATCGCGCTGTTGTACGGCCGACGGAAACGGTAAACACATACAGTGTACCCCCTGGTTCCCAAGCCCAACGTCACCTGGCTCCCAAGCTCCAGCTTGGGAACCCACGTCCCAGAAGCTCTGCTTCGAGAACCCAAGAGAAGATGACCCGTAGCCGCATGAACCGGATTGCGATCCAACCTGCGTTCGAACGTGATTGGCACCACAGCGTACCCTCTCCCGCCGAGCGGGAGAGGGTGGCGGCAAAGCCGCCGGGTGAGGGCGGTTTGCAGCGGCGAAGGTGTTATCTTCCGAAAGATCGTTGCTGCGCAATCCCCTCACCCCCGGCCCCTCTCCCCAACGGGGCGAGGGGAGATGGTTCCCAAGCTGGAGCTTGGGAACCAGTTGAAGATTATCGGCGGCGCAACGGTGCCATGCTGAAGCATAGCCTACCGAGAGTGGGCTCCGGTCGTTGCCCAGCCCGTGGTTTTACCCTCGTCGAACTTCTGGTGGTGATTGCGATTATCGGCATCCTGATCGGGTTGTTGCTGCCGGCCGTGCAGACAGCGCGGGAAGCGGCCAGGCGGATGCAGTGCAGCAATCACCTCAAACAGCTCGCCCTGGCGGTACACAACTTTCACACGGCCAAAGGCGTGTTGCCGCCGTCGCGGCTCTCCGGCGGAGAAGGGACCGAAGGCCGGATTCGCCCCACGTGGTTCGCGCTGATGTTGCCCTACCTCGAGCAGCAAGCGGCCTTCGAACTGTGGGATCTCACCAAGACCTATCCTGGGCAGTATCCCACGCCGGGCATCGCCGCCGACCCCGATCAGATCCACAACCCACGCAACCCGCGGATTGTTCAAGTACCGGCCTACTATTGCCCCACGCGACGCGAGCCAGAGCTTACCGACCAGGACCACCCCGGCGCGGCGGGCGACTACGCCGCTAGTTCCGGTACCGGCGAAAACTGGGTAAACACCCAGGCCAACGGCGCGATCATCGCCGGTCAATGCCGCGATGCGTCGGGCAACGTCATGCTGACGACCAACGGCGCGGCCTGCATGCAGTGGGAATCGCTGACCCGCTTCGCCGACGTCCGCGACGGGCTAAGCAACACACTGTTGATCGGCGAGAAGCACGAGCCGGGTACCAGTTTCGAGGGCTCGATCTACAGCGGTTGGCAACAATTTCACTCGGCCCGGAGGGGAGACCGTGCCATCGCCCGATATCGCGAGGAGCCGCCCAACGAACAGTTCGGAAGCTGCCATCCGGGCGTCTGCAATTTCGCCCTAACCGACGGGTCCGTGCGGTCGATCCAAGTGAATATCGACGTGGAAGTCCTATCCAAGCTCAGCACGCGAGCAGGCGGCGAACTGGTAGGCCAGTACTAACTCAAACTGAAAACGATTCTGACGGTCGCAGCCGCAGACCGGTAGGGTGGGACGAGCGAAGCGAGCCCCACCACTGCGAATTTGGATTGTCTCCGGTGGGGCTCGCTTCGCTCGTCCCACCCTACCTGGTATTTGGCAAAGAAACCCTCATGACTTATCGTTGTGCCTCTATTACAGGGCTTACTCCGATCGCGCTGTTCGCGGCCACGCTGATGGTATGCGGCTGCGGCGGCCAGCCCACTTATTCGGTCGCCGGCAAAGTGACGTTCCGCGACGGCACGCCGCTGACGGCCGGGCAAGTCGAATTCCAGGCTGTCGATCGGCCGATCAGTGCCGTTGGCTACATCGCCCCGGATGGCACGTTTGAATTGAACACGATCGACGAAGCAGACGGGGCCTTCACCGGAACGTACAAGGTGGCCGTCAAACCGCCTCCCGCCCCGATTATGGATCCCGGTCAGCCGGAAAAGACCCAGGAGGAACTCGCGGCACGAAAAGCTTGGTTCCAGAAAGTCCCGGTACGGTACCACTCGCCCGAAACGTCGGGCATCGAGCTGGTGGTGGGGGAAGATGCCTCGGAGAATCGGTTTGTCATCGTGGTCGAAGGGTCGTGAGCGAGGGTGCCTGTTATGGCGCGACCCACCGGTTGCTACCGGTGGGCTTGGATGGGCACGAGTTAGAAGCCAAGCCAGTTCTTTATTCCCAGGCGGAAGATGACCCACAGTGCGGCCATGGCTTCGCCGCCGTCGATTTTCGACTGGCCACGCACCCGATCGATGAAGACGATGGGCGTCTCGCCAAACCGGGCGCCGGCTCGCTTTAGGTGCCAGAGGATCTCTTCCTGGAAGCTATAGCCGCGGCTGCGAATGGCGTCGAAGTCGAGCTTTTCAAGCAATGCGGTGCGGTAACAGCGGAACGCGCCACTGCAATCCTTGGGTTTCAGGCCCAGCAGCCAACGGGCGTAGAGGTTCACTCCCCGGCTCATGAAGTGTCGCTTAAACGGCCAGCCTTCCACGCCCCCGCCGGGCACGTAGCGCGAGCCAATCATCACGTCGACCGCCGGGCCGTCCTCCGACCCATTATCTTTCGACTCCATGCCGGCCAGGAAGTCGGGCAGGTATTTCGGCTGATGGCTGAAGTCGGCGTCCATGTTGAGCACGTAACGGTAACCGTGCTCGATCCCCCAACGCATTCCGGCGATGGTAGCCGTGCCCAGGCCCAGCTTGCCCTCGCGGTGCAGGCAGTGCAGTCGCGGTTCGGTGGCGGCCTGTTCGTCGCACCAGCGGCCCGTGCCGTCGGGCGAGTTGTCGTCGATCACCAAAATGTCGACCTCAGGCACGATGCGGAAAACCTCCTCGACCAGTTGCGGGAGATTCTCCATCTCGTTGTACGTGGCCACGGTGACCAGGGGTTTTTCTTGGTTGGACATGACAGGGGTTGGGGACTAGGGATTAGGGGTCAGGGACGAGAAAGACGCTTGCGGCTTCGCCCGCCGATTGTAGCACAACGCTAACCGACGGCGAACGTCGGTTTACCACAATGGGGGTGAACCCTGCGGCGGCCAGATGGGTCGTTTCCTTACGTTGTTCGTTAGTCGGCTACGGAACGAAGCCGCAAGCGGCGAAATCCCCAATCATCAATCCCAAATCCCCTTGCCGGCCCCTCGCTGGACCGGGTTGGTAGAATCTACTGTCCGCGCAGACGCCGACCGATTCGACTGCTACAATGGAGTTTCGCGGCGTTTGCCCCCGATAATCTTCCCATGATCCGCTGCAACCAACCATCCCCGCCTCCCGCACCGTCCACTCGGTCCACGCTGCCGACAACGGCCGATCGCCACGGCTCCAACGGCTACGGCTGGCCATTTGTGTTGGCCTACGTGGCCAATATGCTGACAATGATCGGCGTGGCCCTGTTGTTTCGCTATGCCGATCTGGTCACGGTCCTCGGCGGCACGGAATGGCACCTCGGTTGGATCGTGGGCGTGGGCATGGTCGGTAGCTTGGCGATGCGGTTCGCCCTGGGCGTGAGCATCGACCACTACGGCACCCGACTGGTCTGGCTGCTGTCGCTGGTACTGTTTGCGGCCACGAATCTTTCCCACTTGTGGATTACCGCACCCACCGGCCCGACCATCTACCTGTTGCGAATCGCCTACTGCTCGTCGCTGGCCGGCATTTTCGGGGCCTCGCTTACCTTCGTTTCCGGGCGTGTCCCGCCGCAACGGATGGCCGAGTTGATCGGCATGCTCGGCTCGGCCGGTTTCGTGGGCATGGTCGTGGGAACCCAGTTAGGCGACCTGCTGGTGGACTCGGCGTCGGCTACGCGACTGCAAGTCGATCGAATGTTTCTCGTCGCAGGACTTCTCGGCTGTGCGGCCACGGTGTTCGCCTTTTTGGCCACCTGGAGACAACCTCGCCCCAAGCGCCGTCCCCACACGCCACTGCTTCGCGTGTTGCGCGAGTACAACCCGGGCCCGGTGGCCCTGATGGGCGTGGTCATGGGAATCGGAATCGGCTTGCCGGGCGTGTTTTTGTGCAGCTACGCCGCCACGATCGACCTGGGACGTATTGGGTTGTTTTTCGGCGTGTATTCGCCAACGGCCCTGCTCACTCGAATCGTTACCCGACATTGGCCCGAACGTTACGGCACCACGGCGATTATCCTCAGCGGTACGGCCTCTTTGGTGATTGGCCAACTGCTGTTTCTGGCCGTCTCCCAGCAATGGCAACTGGCGTTACCGGCCGTGTTCTATGGCTTTGCCCACGCGGTCATGTTCCCGTCGATCGTTTCGGCCGGCAGCCAGCGTTTTCCCGAGGTACATCGTGGGCTGGCGATGATCGTGATGTTGGCCACCTACGACATCGGCCAACTCATCGGTGCGCCCCTGGCCGGGGTCATCCTGCAATTCGGCCGCCAGGCGGGCTTTCCGCCGTATCCGACGATGTTCATCTCGATGGCCGTCTTGCTGTCAGTTTGCACTGCGGGATTCATAGTGGCACAGCGGTTGGCGATGGTCCGTAGGCCGACGTCCGCGATACCCTGCCCACACAAGGCCGAGCCCATCGCGCCAGCAATCGAAGCGGTGAGCGTTTGCGAGAACGACGGGTGAGGGTCCGAAGAATCCGCGAGGGGAAATGGAGACGGGGCGCCATGCCCACGCTTGCGTGGGCATGCTTCCTTGGAGAAGTCTCAACGCCCAAGACGAAATGACCGATGAAGTCCCAATTCACAAGTCTCAGTCACTGATTCGACGCCATTGGATGACATCGACGTTTGGTCATTCGGACCAAGTGCTTCCTTGGTCATTGTGGCTTGGAACTTGGGCATTCACCTTGCTTGAGCGTGCCCACGCAAGCGTGGGCATGGCACCCGGCAAGTGACGACAACGGAACAAGATGGCCGAAGGGTTAAGCCCGTTGCTGGCTCAGTTCATGGACCGCGTCGATCAGGGCCACCGCGTTTTCGACTGGCGTTTGCGGCAAGATACCGTGGCCCAGGTTGAAGATGTGCCCCGGACGACCGGCCGCTTGGTCGAGAATTTCGCTCGCTCGGCGGCGGATTTCCTCGGGTGTGCTGAACAGAACCACCGGATCGAGATTCCCCTGCACGGCCCGGTCGTGACCGATCGTTTGCCAAGCGTCGTCGAGTCGGATGCGCCAGTCGATGCCGATCACGTCGCCGCCCGCCTCTCGCAGCAGCGGTAACAGTGCCGGGTTGCCCGTGCCAAAGTGAATCACCGGCACGCCCGGGGTTATCGCTTCGATCACCTGCCGACTGTAGGGCAAGACGAACCGGCGGTAATCGTCGACACCCAGACATCCCACCCAACTGTCGAACAACTGCACCAATTGAGCCCCGGCCTCGATTTGGGCGTTGAGGTATTGGACGATCGCCCGGGCGAGTCGGCTCATCAGTACGTCCCAAGCTCCGGCGTCTCGCCACATCAGCGATTTGACGGCCTGGTAATTGCGGCTCGACCCGCCCTCGACCGCGTAGGCCGCCAACGTGAACGGCGCCCCGGCGAAACCGATCAGCGGCAAATGCTCGGGCAAGGCGGCCCGGGTTTCGCGCACCGCGTCGTACACGTAATCGAGCGCGGCGGGGTCTTCAAGCTCTCGAAGCCGATCCACCTCGGCCGGCTCGCGAATGGCGTTGTGCAAAACCGGCCCACCGCCGGCCGTGTACTGAAGATCGAGCCCCAACGGTTCGAGGATCAACAGCAGGTCGGAAAAGAGGATAGCCGCATCGACGCCCAGCCGCTCGACGGCCGTAAGCATTACCTCGGCACAGAGCGAGGGCCGCCTGCAAAGCTCGATGAACGAAACCTTCTCGCGTACCGCCCGATACTCGGCCATGTAGCGACCGGCTTGCCGCATCAGCCAGATGGGCACACGGTCGACCGGTTCGCGTCGCACGGCTTTCATCAAAGGGCTGTTGCGCCAGGCGGGAAGCGACATTCGGTGGCTCTGAGGTTGCTTGTCTAGTGTAACGTGTCGTAATGGACTCAAACCGAAGACAATGATCCGAGTCTCCGCTCTAAAGGGGCGAGAGACGAGGGGTTAGGGGCGAGCATCGTCCGTTTTGACCTGCGTTTTCTCGTCCCTCGTCTCTCGCCGCTAATCTCTTGACAGGGCTCTAGTTAACGCTGTGTGCTTCGCCAGACGCTTTCAGTCTGAGTAATGGAGTAATCGTACCTTTGGCGAGGATTGTGTGCCACTGGCTCTGTCAGTGCTTTTGTCCGTGGACATCTCCGCACTGGCAGGACCAGCGGCACACACGGCGACGGGCGCGACCAGCGATCGTGGCGTTTTGCCCTATGAATCGGTGGCCAGCGGTCTTAGCACGATCTTCACCTCGGCCGGCTCGTCGGATGGTGGAGCAGAGGGGAGGTAGATCTTGTTGCTGATCCCCTGGTGAGGAATCAACACCACGGGCCCCGTGGCCTTGAGGACATATTCGCCGTAGGGCACGCCTCGGAAAGCGAAGTAACCCTGCGTGTTGCTCCGTGTGGCGAAGTCGGTCCCTTCGATGGTAACGACGATATTCGGTGCCGGCACGTCGAATCCCAACACTTTGACCACCGTCTTGCCCGCGATTGAGCCGGTGAGCGAGGGCGTATCGTTGGGCAAGTCGATCCCCACCTTGGCCGCCTGTTGGATCACTGCCCGAACGAAGTATTGGGCACGGTAAGGCAACGGCTTTTTCTGGGCCCAGCGGAACGACCCCACAACGATCTTTTGTGGCAGCCGCTGCTGACTCACCAGCGTGGCTATGTAGGTAATGTAAGCCTTTTCCGCCGGAGTGCCTGCCTTCAGGGCCGCAATGATTGAGTCGGCGCTGAGTTGCGTCGCGTCGTTGCTGACCACGCGATGGGTGCTCTGCGCCCAGGCCGTCTGCGATACGACTAGCAGCGACAGCAATGCAACAATCGTTAACCGTGTGCGAGCCATGCGTAGGGCTCCCGGGGGAAGGAGAAAGGCCAGTGCGACCGACAGGCGGTCAGCTTGTAACGAAAACTGCAGCTCGATGCAAGATCGGTCGGGGCAAAGCGGAAAGCCGAAAGCGGAAGGATTCTGCCTCGTTCCCGTGCTTTGCGTGGGAATCGGTGGAAAAGACGTCCTCCCCGTCGTCCGCTTTCAGCTTTCAGCTAGAACTCACCACCATTTTTGGGCCTTGACGAACGGGGGATCGATCATCCGGCAAAAGAACCCCTCACTAGGGGCGCCAAAAAATTCCTGTAGACATACGCGAACAAAGTGTGGATAGTACGGTGTCCTCAAGGATCGAGGAGACCATTTTATGGCAAAAGGGATCTTTGCTCATGTCGTACTGGCGGCGGCGTTTGCTGGGGCAGAGCCAGCGGTAGCCGATCCCCCACCTTCGACATCCAATTCCGCCGAGCTCGACGTAGGGCTCGACCAATTGCTCGAACAGCTCGATAGCGACCGGTTCAGTGTGCGCGAGCACGCGACCGCCCAGATCGAGCAACTGCTCCGCCAGCCGGGCACCGACCAACTACTGGCCGCCAAATTCCGGCGTGTGCAGCGGGAAACGCACGTATCGTTCGAGGTCCGTGCGCGACTGAAACGGTGGCTGCGGCATCTGCCCGTCGAAACGGTGACGCCAGCGGTTCCCGAGGCGAATCTCGACGAGCTAGAGCGGGTGATCTCGCACCTGGACGACGACTCGTACGCCATCCGCATCGGCGCCGTCAAACGGCTGCAATGGCTGTTGAGCAACCCGAAGCACGCCTACCCGATCGTCGTTCGGCTCAAGGCGTTTCGCAACGACCCGGCCACGCCGTGGCACGTCGTGCAACGTTTGGAACCGGTTTGGCGGCAGGCTCGCGTCGCTTGGCTTACCAGCGATCCCACCACGTGGGACCTTGCGGCGGTAGACGATGCGCAGATCGACCACTGGATCGATCTGCTGTTGAAGCCCGAGCTCTTGCCGATCGAGGGTTCGCGTTGGCTGTCGCACGAGATGGCTGCCGAGCAGTTGCACGATCTGCTGGCCAACGACGCCGACGTACCACGCATCAAGCAGCGACTCGAAGCGCGGTTGCCGAGCGCGTTGGGCACCGCCGGGGAATCCCGGCTTCGAAAGCTGATCGACTTGACCCGACCGGCCATGGTCGCCGAATACTGGCAAGAGCGCCGGCACCTGGGTGAGCAGCATCTATTGGTCGACGTACCGTGCCAAGGACCGGGCGCCTATCGGCCTAGCCATTTCGATCGCATCGACGACCAATGGGCCCATTGCGTCAGCGGCAACACGCTCAACAGCGACGAAGACTACCCGGTGCATGTGGCTTTCGCCCATCCATTCCAGGAAGACGCCTTCTTCCACTTGATCAATCTGCCGAATCCGCGACGGCGGATGGCCTACGACGACTACGTGAAGCTTGACGAAACCAAGCGTCTGGCGGATATCAGCCGGCGCACGTTGGACCGCTATCTGCACGAGAAGACCAAGCTGGACGAAGATCAGTTGGTTTTGCTCGATCAACTCGACGACCGCGAGGTGTCGCGATTTGCCGGGCAATACTTCTTCCTGGTCGATGACGAGGAGCTTCCATCCTCGGGACGCCAGCGCGTCGGTGGACGGCCCAGCCGGTTCGGGATGATCTGCGCACAGTTGGCCCAGACGGGCACGCGCGAGGCAATCCCCGGGCTTCTGAAGGCCATCGAGCAGCAGCGTTTCCTGCCGCCGGAGGTGATGGCCGAATATCGTTTGCCCTGGCTGGCCGCGTTGTCCATTGCCCGCCGCAACCCGTGGGAATCGGTCGACGCGTGGCTGGCCGAGATTCTCGAACGTCGCGATTTGTTGATCGACGGGGAAGAAGACGGCCCGGAGCTTGGGGCAACGGCCGCGGCCCTGCTCTTGCGTCGCCGCGGCAAGGACCCGGCCACCTACCAGCTCGAAGCTGTGTCCGACTACCTCTTCCGCCAAATCCACGTGGAAGGCTACCGGTACGCCAACACCGGAGCGGTCCAGCGTGTCCACCGGTGGTGGAAAACCGAACTCGCCCGGGAAAGCAGCGGGAACAAAGGCCAGCATTACCTGACCTCGCAACGGCCGACTCCGCAAGAACCGGCAACCACGCTGCGATGACCGTTCGCCCAGTTTCCCTCGTTCCCATGCTGCAGCGTGGGGACGCAAGTGCCGACGCTTCGCGTCGCGAGGGGCCGAGAAAGGTATTAGCTCGCAGTTGAAGGACGCAAAGCGTCCGATTTTGGGTTCCCACGCAAAGCATGGGAATCAGGTGGAAATCCAACATTTTGCGATTTGCAGGGCATCAGCCGCCCGCAAACTTTCGCTATTCCCCCACAGCCTTTGCCGCCACGACCCGCCAGCAGGCAAAGCCAGAATAACCCTCACGACCCTCCGTGTAGCGTCCGATACTTTTCCAATGTGCGGCACCGTGCGCACGTTTTGGGGCGTTACGCGCCGGAGGGGGCCATGTTAGTCATCGTTAGCGATCTCCATTTGTGCGACGGCACAACCGGGGCGACACTCTCGCCCGGGGCGATCGCGCTGTTGGCCGAAAGATTGCAGGCGCTGGCCTATAGTGCCTCGTGGCGGGCCGACGGCCGTTACCGTCCCCTGGAGCGCCTCGACCTGGTGCTGCTCGGCGACGTGCTGGACGTTATCCGCTCGACCAGTTGGAACCTTCAAAGCGGCGTGCGCCCCTGGAGCAACCCGCACGCGTCGGAGTTCTACGACCAACTCACCCGCATTACCCACGACATCCTCGCCAACAACGAATCGTCGCTGGCAATGCTGCGCGGCTTGGCGACCGAGGGTGGTGTCGTTCTGCCTCCGGCACTCAACAGCGGCAAACCGGCCGCCGACGGTGAACTGATTCGCCTGCCCGTCCGGATCCACTACATGGTGGGCAACCACGACTGGTTCTACCACCTGTCGGGCCCGCGTTTCGATGCTTTGCGCAAGGTGTTGATCGCGCGGATGGGGTTGGCCAACCGGCCCGAGCGGCCGTTTCCGCATGACCCGGTCGAGAGCGAAGAGCTTCTGCACCTGATGCGGCGTCACAAGGTAACCGCCCGGCACGGCGATCTCTTCGACCCGTTGAATTTCGAAGGCGATCGCGATACCAGCAGCCTGGGCGATGTGATCGTGGTGGAGTTGGTCAACCGGTTTGCCGCCGAAGTGGAAGCCCGACTGGGTAACGAACTACCCGGCGCGACGATTGCCGGTTTGCGAGAACTCGACAACGTCCGCCCGTTGCTGCTGATCCCCGTGTGGATCGACGGCCTGCTGTCGCGGACCTGTCCCCACCCGGCGATGCGCAAACGAGTGAAAACCATCTGGGACCGGTTGGCCGAAGAGTTTTTGGCGATCGACTTCGTTCGTCAGCGGGATACTTGGTGTCCGTTCGATGTGCTCGACGGGCTCCAACGGGCCCTAACATTCAGCAAACGATTGTCGATCGGTTGGGCCAGTTCGATTGTCCAGTGGTTGCACCAGATTCGCGGAGCCGAAACCGATTCGTACTATCCACACGCGCTGAGTGAAGCCGACTTCCGCAACCGCCGGGCGAAACATATCGTGTATGGTCACACGCACGCGGCCGAGAGTATCCCCCTAGATGCTAGCTACGCGGAAGGTTTCGTGTTGGACCAAGTTTATTTCAACGCCGGAACGTGGCGCCGGATCCACCGGCCAACCCAGTTGGCCCCCGGACAACACGAGTTCATCGCGTCGGACGCGTTGAATTTTTTGGCGTTTTACCAGGGCAATGAACGGGGAGGCCGCCCCTACGAAACGTGGTCGGGTACGCTAGGCTATACCCACACGGAAGTGGCTATTCACCGTATCGACGCCGGCAGACTGAGCCCCGGTAGAGTAAATCATGGTACAGGGCAACCCAACGCAGGCCAATCAATTTCGACACCAACACTACACGAGCGGCCCCCCCACTTCGCCGCATCACCTTCTGCAACCCGCGGCGCTCCCACCCGTCGGATCTGACCAATTCCGACAACGCATGCAGCAAGTGGCAGCGACGCTGCGACAATCGGGGGTTGCAGCCGTTTTCCTCGTGCATGGCACCTTTGTGGGCCCCGACGCTCTGGGGATCGTGGCCGAGTTGGCCCGCATCCTTCCTTCAGCCAATCGGGCCGGTCGACGCGTAATCAAGCGAATCATCGACCGGATCACCGGCGAGTCGGGGAATTACACGCCGCAATATGCCGAACGCTTCGCCGCAGCCATCAATCCGCCGGAAAGCGACGAGTTGCCCGTCCGATTGTTCAACTGGTCGAGCGAAAACCATCACATCGGCCGGGCCGACGGTGCCGTGCGATTGATCGACCATCTGGCCTCGCTCAAGTTGCCCGCCGGATCACGGGTGTTGCTGTGGGGCCACAGCCATGCGGGCAACGTGTTTGCGCTGATGAGCAACTTATTGGCCGGCGACCGCGACAAGGTCGAACGGTTTTTCGATGCGGCAGAGATTTACTACCGCTGGCCGTTTCTCGGGTGCGTCGACATCCCCGTCTGGCAACGTGTCCGGCAACTGCTTCAGGAGCCGTATCCACCCATAAGACAGGTAGCCCTCGACCTGGTAACCTTTGGCACCCCAATCCGCTACGGCTGGGACAGCGCCGGCTATGGGCAACTGCTGCACTTCATCCACCATCGCCCCCACGAGGGCTTGCCCGCCTACCAGGCCCCATTTCCCCCGCGATTGCAGGACGTGTTACACGCCACCGATGGCGACTACGTGCAACAACTCGGCATCGCCGGCACGAACGTGATGCCCAGTGTATTTGCGTGGCGTGCCTGGATGGCCGATCAGCGGCTGCACCGGCTACTGCAGGGCGAAAACATCGAAGGCCAACCACTCGAGCGGTTCCGTGCAGGAACCATCGTGCCCGACGAAGGCACGTCGCTGCTGGTCGACTACGGCACGCCCGAGGGCGGCGTTGCGCGGCACTTGGCCGGCCATGCGGTTTACACGCGCGAGAAATGGCTTCTGTTCCACGCCGAAGAAGTCGCCCGCCGGTTCTACCTCGCCCGTGCCGAAGCGGCATAGACGCAGCGGGTAGAGGCGTGGCCGCTTCAGCGACCACGCGAGGTGCTACGAACATTTTGTGCTGAACCGATAGAACTACAGCAACACGAAGAAGAAAGCCGCAAAACGGCACGAATACCCGGAGAAACCGCCGATGCCCCGGTATGTCCAGGTCGTGACCACCACCGACTCCGAGCAACACGCGCAAACCATGGCCACGGCCCTTGTCGAGCGGCGGTTGGCTGCGTGCGTGCAAATCGTAGGGCCAATTACGAGCGTCTACCGCTGGCAGGGACAAATCGAAACGGCCCGCGAATGGCAGTGCTGGGCCAAGTCGCGCGGCGAGCTCTACGATAACATCGAGCGGGCAATCCGCGAGTTGCACCACTACGACGAGCCGGAGATTTTGGCCATCGGCATCGAAACCGGAAGCCCCAGTTATCTAGCCTGGCTCGACGAACAGGTTACTGGGAACTAGCAGGAAATGGGGTAGCCGCGATAGCTCTGCTATCGGGGCGAACCGTTTAATCGCCCAGTAATTTGTGGTCGCTCTGTCATGACAAAGCGACCACAACGAACACAGCGACAAGTAACGCAGCCAGCACGAGAAACCCGATGCTCGATGGTATTCTGTTCCACCACGGCTTGGCCGGCCGACCATGAACCGCGGGATCGTAGTCCGGGAGGCCAACCTCGCGCGCCAAGTGCTCGTTGGCATGCCATTCCTCCTCGTTGTGGAACGGCCACGATGGCTCATGCTGTCGAGTCCCAGTTTCAAGGTCTGTCCCGAGGAACGCAACAACACGCCGGAGCACTTCCCAACCTGCCAAAGTGACAGAGATTGGGTGATTAATGAGGTCGTCGTGGATGTAGTAGAGTGCTCGTGAAATCTCTTGGACGCTTCTATCGCTGGCTTTACGGCAGGCTGTGTTCAGGTCGTCGAATGCGAACGTGCGAATCGTCCCGACCATGTAGCTGACCAAAGCGTTCTGCAGATCAGTACGTGCTTGCCGATCGACTGCCATAGCCTCTGTGACCCCTGAACAGATAACGGCGTTTACAGGTCCTTAACCGTCATGGTTCCTATTGTCGCTCCCGCGACGATCACGGCCAGGAATATGGCGATGATGAAGTCGAACATCCCCAACATCGACATCCCCCCGCGGACAACCATAAACAGCGCCATGACCACGATCACCGTGATATTGAAGCCCACCACGGCAAACAGGTTTCGGCGGCGCTGCTTCTCTTCGAGGGTCAGCGGTTCGCGTTCTTCCCGCGGCTCCGGTGCTTTTTTCACCGCCGCTTGCTTGGCCGGCTTCTTCTGTTTCACGGGAGCCGCCGCCTGAGCATCGCGAGGAAAATGCTCGGCAACCGCCGCATTGACGCTACCGGCCGTGCAAAGCACCGTGCGCACCGGCATGTCTAGTCGCAGGCGAAGTTCCTCTTCCACGTCGGGAATCAAAGGGTTGGGCGAGGCCATCAGCAATACGCCCTTGTCGATCATCACCGGCACGCAAGAGTGTTGTCGGGCAATGGTGGGAGGAATCTGCGGAACGACCTGCTCGTCCACACCGATGTCGGCCAGCTCGATGTACGGTAGCCCGAGCGATTCGGCATAGGCCAGCATAACCACGTCGGCCGCGGCCATTTTCTGCTGCACCACCGCGTCGCGAATCTCCAACCCCACGGCGTCGGCATAGCTGCGAGCCTTGTTGAGCTGGTCGCGGTCGACCACCTTGCGGAGCAGGAGAATTTCTTCGAGCGAGCGGCGACGGCCTTCCTCTTCGGTTTCCCGGCCCAGCGAAGCGTCGTACTCTCGCTTGCGCTGCAAGTCGGTCAAGCAAAGCATGGCCTTGGCCAGTTCGTTGAGCAACTGCTGCGATTGCTGGGCGTAGTCGCCGCTGGCGTACTTCCGCACGTGGGCATTCATCTTGCGATAGTGGGCGCGGATCTTGCCCGCGTCGTCGCAAAACTGAGGCACCCGGAGAAGCTGGTAGTAGTTCAAGGGCCGGGTTGTCTCTTGAATACCGAGCCATTCGCGATAGACATCAATTTGTTCAGCCATGGCAGTTTCACGTAGTCGACCAGTGCAATGTTCCAGTCCCTACTCCCGCAACCTCGAGTTCCTAGTGCTTTGTCAAAACCAAAAGTCTCGTCCCGAGCCCCTAGTGCTTTGTCAAGGTTAGGAGTTGGGGTGCCACTGCTGGCTTGTCCAGCAGTGTAGACCCTTCTTCGACCACGTCCGATCACTGCTGGACAAGCCAGCAGTGGCACCCACAGTATGTGGCCTCAACCCCTAAATCTGGATAGAGCACTAGCCCCTATTCTACATGATACTCGTTCGCCAGGGTGGTGTAGGCGTCGATTTGTTGGGCATCGAGGCCTCCGCGGCGTTCGATTTCGATGTGAGCCTTCCGGTCGGCCTCCTTGGCCTTGGCTTCCACGGTGATCCGCCCCGAGGCGTCGAAGGCGTAAGTCACCTCGATCGGCGATCCCTTGGGCAAGTCGGGCGGAAGCTCCGTAATGCGGCATTTCCCCAGCAGGGAACAGGCGCGAGGGTCGGGCGCGTCGCCTTCGATTACCTGCACGCTCACACGCTGCTGATTCTCCTGGTTCGTCTTGAATGTCTGCGTCACCTTGACCGGCAATCGCGTATTGCGGGGAATCATGACATGGTTGATTTCTTTCCGGCTCTTCGGATTGGTGGCCAACACACCCAAACCGTGGGAGTTCACGTTGTCCTGCTTCACGCCGGCGAGCATCTTGCGTACTTTCTCGGCCAACGAACACCGGTCGCCCCGATGCTTGACTTCCAGGATGGCCGCATGGATGGCCGCTCCCTGAGCGACGGCCGTGTGCGGCGAAATCTCTGTATACGGTTTCTGCCCGACGAGGTTCTCCAGCATCCGTGGCACCTGGGGCATCAAGGTGGAACCGCCCACCAACACCACGGCATGCATCTGCTCGGGTGTGAGCTTGGCCTGCTCGATCACCAACATGCTGGTGTCGGCCGTTCGCTGGAGCAGGTCGGCCGTTAGCTCTTCGAACTTTTCGCGGGTCACGTTCACCCGGACCGACTTGCCGGCATGACGGCACGAGATGGTCGTTTGCGTCTGGTCGGTCAGTTCCAGTTTGGCCAGATCGCAGTCGTTGCGGAGCATCAGCACCGTGGCCGGCGACTCACGAACGTCGATCCCGTGGCGTGCCTTGAACTCCTCGGCCACGTAATCCAATAGCCGATCGTTCCAGTCGACACCCCCAAGATGCACATCGCCGTCGGTGGCCAGCACCTGGAAGTGGGTCGGCGTATAGCGAACCACGGTAACGTCGAAAGTGCCGCCACCCAAATCGTATACCAGCGCCGTGTGGGGTTTCGCGTCGGTGCGACCGTTGCCCAACTCGCCACGGTGCCAGGCATACGTGAGCGTGGCCGCGGTCGGCTCGTTGATAATATCGACCACGTTCAGCCCGGCGATCCGTCCGGCGTCTTCAGTCGATTTTCGCCGCGCGTCGTTGAAGTAATAGGGAACGGTAATCACCGCGTTGCCGATCTCCCCGATCCGTTTCTCCGTGTCTTGGCGAAGCTTTTTGAGGATCAAAGCCGAGAGAAACTCGGGCGTGATTTCGCGGCCGTCGAACGTCTGTTTGAACTGGTTCTCGCCCATGTGCCGCTTGATGCGTTCGACCACATGGTCGGGGTCTTCCATGGCCGCTCGCATGCGGTTGGGACCCACGATCACCCGTCCGCCCTCAGCCAGGAGGATCAGGCTGGGGGTTTCCACCTCGTCGTCCTCATTGGCAATGGTCACGGGATTGCCATCGTCGTCCAGTTGCGCGATCGACGAGAAGGTGGTACCCAGGTCGATTCCCACCGTGTTGCCATCTTGGAACGCCATACTTTCCCTCCACCGTATTGTTTCGCAAGGCAACAGGACCGCCAACCGAGCACGGCCCGTTGGAAATGGGTGCCACTGGCTGCTCGTCAGCCAGTGCTGAACTGAAACGCTTCCAGAACACTGGCTGACAAGCGGCCAGTGGCACCCGGACCAACCGCAACTTTTTCAACGGTCTCCTAAACAGCACATCTCTGCTGCGGAGTTGGAGTACAACGGAAAATCGGGGTCAGCCGGGGCAGCCTTTGCCACCGCAACGGCGACCGCCACCGCGCTGACAAGGAGTCGGCGGTCAAAGGATCGGCACAGGGACCCAGAATCCCCTCTGCGCAAGGATCAATCTCGCCGATTCACCGACGCCGGAGATTCGATACTTACCCGATGCGGCAGCACCAATACTCACACGGCACGGTAGCACCTTTGGGCACAACGCGGCGCCTCGTTAGGACGACTCGAATAATTACTTACCGTTTTCCAAGGCGAAACCTGAGGGCCGTCGCGAAGCACGGCCCGGCGAAACGGCAAGTTATTTATCGGTCGATCCTTAGAACTCTTCCTCGAATCCCCCTCCTCCAGCCGCAGCTTTGGCGGGTGCAGGCTTGGCCGGAGCGGGTTCAGATTCCTGGGGGGCTTCTGCTTCGGGTTCCGATTCCGGTTTCGCCTCGGTTTCTTCGGCGGCCGGTGCTTCTTCGCCCGCTTCCGGCATTGCAGTGGCGGTCTCGCTCGCGCCGGCGCCCGAACTATCGCCGCGGTACTTGATTCCCGCAGCCACGGCCATGGCGTGTCCCCGATACTTCTGATCGTCGTCGCGAGTGCGAAGTTCTACATTGTACATGCGGCCGTCGACGACCGTGCTCAGCACGTAGCGATCGACGACAATCGTCTTCGAGCCCACCTTCGCACGCCCTCGACGAACATAACTGACGCCATTGAACTTGCCCACACGTTCCGGCGTAATCACCATCCGCTGGGCACTTTCCGAATCCTTAAATTCGGCTGCGATCAACTTGGCAAACTTCTCCACGTTCTTGGGAGTCACGTTATGGATGCGGTCGAAATCCTCGGCCGTGACGATAATCGTCGGATAGCTTTCCCCTTCGGGAGCAAGAAAGCGGCAGACATACTTGCTGCTGCGGCCGGCCGTTACCCAACCCTTCGGCGGAGCAATCTGGCTGATGCGGCCGTCGTCGACCGGGCCGAAATAGGCGTCCAACTTAGGAAGCTTCTTGGCAACGGCACTCGCGCCGCCCGATCCACCCGACGTCGAGGCAGCCGAACCACAGCCGACGATCCATGCCAAAGGAAGAAGAAAAGCCAAACCGAACCATCGGATGCGTGTCATCGTATCCTCCTCGCGTCGAGATGCTGGCCAAATAATCGGATCGCCTCAGCGACCGACAGGTCGTTACTCCTCGATGACTTCTTTGACAAGTTGAACAAAATGGGGCGTCTTCTGGGATCCACTCAGCTCTTCGGCCTTTTTGTCGGCCTTGGCGCGATCGGCGTACTCGAAGATCGCCACGCGACGCAATGACTGATTAAACACCCCCCAGAAGGCCTTTAGGCGGACTTCCTTGGCCACTTTGGCCCGGCTTTTGCGCTTGGCCGCCTTCTTTTTGACTGTCTTGGCCGTCTTTTTCTTCTCGGCTTCCACGCGCTCAGCGGCCTCGCCCTCCGCACGTAACTCCTTTCGATTCAGCACTTTACGAGCCATGTCTCTCCCTCGGGAACGTAGTCGAAACGACGACAGGCGGAGGCTGAGAGCCAGCGAAGGCGCGCCGCCGCAGGGGTTGGAAGTCCTCAAGCTTCTAATATAACGTCTTCTGCAATTGCTGACCAGCCGCCGAATGCCCCGAGATCGGAGGGTCGGAAGTTCGGCCCCGGCAACGATCGCGGGTGTCATGCTCCACGCAAGCGGGAGCATGACACCCAAAGACTAGAGGGCGCAGCCAAAATACTAACCGACCGCCGTCAGCCGTGCGGCAACACGGCAGGCCATGCGGAACTCGTCGAGCACCACCCGCTCGGCCACCGTATGAGGGCTGCTCTGCCCGCTGCCCAAAGTGACCGTCGCAATCCCCCGGGCGAAAAGCCAGTTGGCATCCACGCCTCCGTTGGAAATCGCCCGATGCGGCGTGCCGCCGGCGTCCTGCACGGCCACTTCGGCCGCCAGTAGGCTGGGATCGTCGTCGGCCAAGCGAAACGATTCGTAATCGAGCCGGCCATCGAAGCTCACCGAGCCTCGCTTGCCTTGGCTGGTGGTCACCTGCTCGGCTGCCTGTCGAAACGCTTGCTCGATCGCCCGAACGATCTGGCGGCGGAATTTCGGATCGTGGCTACGGGCTTCGGCCTTCAGTTCCAGCTCAGGCATGACCACATTGCTGGCGTGGCCGCCGTGGGCAACCCCGATGTTACTCGTCCCACGGCGCCGCCCCTTGGCGATCGACCCAAGCCACCCCTCGCGGTGTAGTCGGGCGATGGCCAGCGAGGCCACGGTCAATGCGCTGACACCCTGCTCGGGCGTGTTGCCGGCGTGGGCCGCGATGCCCTCGATGCGGATCGTCATCCGGTACCCGCCCGTGGCCCCCACGGTCAGCTTCTCGGCCGAACCACCGTCGAAGTTAAAGGCCAACCGCGGTTTGCCCAGCAGGCCCAGCGAAAGGAGACGAGCGCCGTACAGCCCGATTTCTTCTTGGACAGTCCAAAGAAACGTCAGCGGCGGGTGAGGACGCCCGCTGCGCAACACGTCGAGTGCGGCACTGAGCACCACGGCGCAGCCCGTGCGATCGTCGGCCCCCAGGCCGGTGTGCTTGTCTGCCGGAACGATCCAGCGGCCTCGTCGCACGGGTCGGGCACCCTCGGCCAGGGCGACGGTGTCGGCGTGGGCCATCAGCAGGCGGCGCGGTGCGCGGACCGTGCCTGGCAGCTTGCACACCAGGTTACCCACTTGCCCGCCGTGGTCGCTGCGTTGATGGGCCCGATCGAATCGAATTGCCGAAGCCGGGGCCCCGGCCTGCTCGAGCTGTTCGACAAGGTACTGCATGACCGCCCCCTCCTGGGTGCTTGCGCCGGGAATGGCTAGCAATTGCATCAAGAGCGATTCGGCATCGACGGTTTGGGATTTCTTCATTGGATGGGGTTTGTTATGACGGGGCTAGAGACTAGAGGCTCGGGGCTAGAGACCGAGGGTCGAGAGGCCATTTGTCGGTCGTTGGATGCCAGCGGCGGCTTGTCCGCCACTGCCAAAACAAGGGCAGGCAAGCTGCCCATGCACCCACCGTTCGTCCTGACTTTCCCAACTCCGTATTACAGATCCATAGAAGTATGTCATTCTAGCAAGGATTCTAGCGACCGACGGGAGCGGGTTCCTGCCTCGGTGCGGTAGCATCGGTTTGGTTGGCGACCCTGACGCCCTGTGCCCTCCGTGTCTCTGTGGTAAATTCCGTTGTACGAGATCCCGTCTGATCGCCCTTTCGGGGTAAAAGACGCGAACCTCATTGTCCATTCGAGCCACAACTTTCCGTATCCGCTTTCCGCTCTCAGCTTTCCACTTTCACCCAACTCCGCCCATGCGTTTCTTCATTGCCGGCATCATGCAGGGTTCGCACACCGGACTTCGGCTGCACGACCAAGACTATCGCGAGCGGGTCAAGCAGTTGCTTGCCTGCCACTTTCCCGAGGCCGAAGTCTACGACCCGCTGGCCAACCACAACAATTCGATTTCGTACGACGAGAAGACTGGTCGCGAGGTTTTTTGGGGCCACAACCTGATGTGCCGCGAGGTCGACGTACTGCTGGCGTTCGTGCCCGAGGCCTCCATGGGCACGGCAATCGAAATGTGGGAAGCCTACCAGCACGGCGCCGCGGTGATCACGGTCAGCCCGATGAAACACAACTGGGCCGTGAAGTTTCTCAGCCACGCCATCTATGCCGACGAACCGGCCCTCGAACTGGCCCTGGCCAACGGCGAAGTCCGGGCGTGCGTCGACCGGGTCCGCGCCCAACAGGCGGCCGAAGCCAAGCCGCTCGAAAAATAGTGTTCCGTCGAATTTATTGATTCCGCGGTTGATTGTGGAACATTGCGTTACATTCTGTCCCCGCAAGCCGGGCTCCCGTTGGTCGCCCTCGTTCCACAAGCAATGCAGGACGCAATAATACCGTGGGTTGGGTGCCACTGGCTGCTTGTCAGCCAGCGTGGGACACGGGCATACAAGCTGCCCGTGGCACCCGAACCATTGCGCACGGTCAGTCCCGCGACCACTGGTCGCGGCTTTGCACAACGCTGTGTGCCACTGGCTCTGCCAGTGCGGAAAACGATTCAGGCAAACGCACTGGCAGAGCCAGTGGCACACAATCCCTTTTGCCTCTCGTTCCTCGCCTCCCGCCTCTCACCCCTTACTTGATCGATTCGAGGGTCTCGACGACTTTTTCTTCGGGATACTTCTCCGCGTCGACGTTGAGCATCACGAAGGTCGCACCAGCCTTGCCCTCGAACGTGCCGACCACTTCGATGCGAGGTTTGCCCGACTTCGCGCCCGTCCCCTTCGAAAGAGTGAATGAGGCCGGCTTGTCGTTGATGGTCAGTTCGATTTCGCGGGTTTCCTCGACGTTGATTTTCTCGGCTTCGACCTCACGATTGCCGCCCTGCTGCTGAAGCGACTGTTCCATTTGCTGACGAAGCTGCTCTTGGCTTGTTTGACCCTGGGGAGTTTGCATGGTGAACAACGTCAGCATGCTACCGGTGTCTTTGTCGGAGTAGATGGCCATGTGCATCGATACGCCGACCAGTGGGATCGTGCCGCCCATCGACATCTTGGGATCAAGCCCGGCGGGGATGTCGATTTCGGCAATCTCGGCGGTGACCTTGGCAACTTCGGCCGGGTCCTGGCTGATGTTCAGCGATTTCGTGGCAGAATAAGCGAAGAACGCCATCCCTCCGCAGCACACCAGAAGGAACCCACCAAACACGACGGCCAAGATAATCAGCACCTTGGCACCCGTACTCATGCCTTGCTTCGCGGGGGGTTGCGGCGGAGTATCGAAGGCGTTGGGCGAGTCGGTCGACATGGCATTGTCCTTTCGTGGGGCTGAGAATTAACCAAAAGTCGCATGCATTGTTTGATTGTTCGCAAAACCTGTCAAGATACCGTGCCGGCGATGCCCAAGATTGGGCCGCCACAACAGGGATTGCTCGGCTGAGGGCAGCAGGTGATGATAGAGATAGAAGCTCGATTCTCCGACTACGGGTTGGAAATCGAGGATATACCCACAAAAAGCACAAGCTGAAAGCAGAAGGAAGCCGCGGATGACCACAGGGCGGCAGGGCCGCCAACCAAACCGGTGCTGCCGCACCCGGGCAAGAACCCGCTTCCGTTGGTCGCTAATCTTTGTCAAAAACTTAACAATCTTTGAGGTTAGTGGTACAGATACACGCAGATGAAGAAAACGACTTGGAAACGTGCGGCATCGGGCCAATCACGCCCGGAAGACAACGCTTTGAAAAGCTTCTCACACTAGATCGCCCGTTCGATGCCAAGCCCCCTTCTTTCTGCGTTTATCCGCGTCCATCCGCGGCTGCGACCGTCAGAATCGTCTTCAGTTTGAATTATTGGTTCCGTGGTTGATTGCGGAACACGTCGTTGAGTCCTAATCCCAGGATCCGGGCTCCCGTTGGTCGCCCTCGTTCCATAAGCAATGTAGGGCCCAATTAAATCACGAATACGGCACAACCCAATGCCCCACCCCACCGCCAAACCCAGCTTGCTGACCTTGCCCGCCGAACAACTCCGCGGCTGGCTCGCCCAACACGGCCAGCCAGGCTATCGGGCGGCGCAGATCCGGCGCTGGCTGTTCGAACGTCGCGCAGCCACGGTCGACGACATGACCGATCTGCCCAAAACACTTCGCGCCGAACTGGCCGAGGCCTTCGACCTGTTTACCACCGAGGTCGTGAAGCACCAACAGTCCGACGACGGCACCGAGAAACTGCTGCTCGAACTGTCCGACGGCCAACGCACCGAGTGCGTCTTGCTGCGCGACGACCGTCACCATCGCACCGTTTGCGTCAGCACCCAGGTGGGCTGCGCCATGGGTTGCGTGTTCTGCGCCAGTGGACTCGACGGCTTGGACCGTAATCTCCGCGATGCCGAAATCCTTGAACAGATTCTCCAACTGCAACACCTGCTGCCGGCCGACGAACGCCTTAGCCACGTGGTGGTGATGGGCATGGGCGAATCGCTGGCCAACCTCGACGCCCTCTTGTCGGCGTTGGAAATCGTTACCAGCGACGAGGGATTGGGCATCGGCGCCCGACGAATCACCATCTCCACCGTCGGGCTGCCGGCCGGTATCCGCCGTTTGGCACGCACCGATCACCCCTACCACTTGGCCGTCTCGTTGCACGCCCCGAACGACGAACTTCGCAATCGGCTGGTGCCGACCAATCGTGGTACGGGCATCGACGCCATCCTGGCCGCGGCCGACGACTACTTCGACCACACCGGCCGCCGTGTAACCTACGAATACGTCCTGCTGGCCGATCTCAACGATCACGTGGAACACGCCCAACAACTGGCGGTTCTGCTGAAAAGTCGCAACGCGTTGGTCAACGTGATCCCCTACAATGCCGTGTCCGAGCTACCCTACCACACCCCCTCGCCGGCGGTTACCGAGCGTTTCGTCGAGACGCTACGCCATGCTGGCATCAACGTCCAGGTCCGCTATCGCAAAGGCGAAGGCATCGACGCTGCCTGCGGCCAGTTGCGACGCAGGGCGGGTGCTAAGAGGCTAGAAGCCTAGGGACGAGAGGTAAGAAACGAGGGGCGAGAACGAAGAGGGCCGTTTCCGCCCTACCCTATCCCCAGCCCCCTATCCAAGAAACCTTCTCCGCCTTCCGGGGTTCCATATTTTAGGATCGACCGAAAAACAATTTACCGGTTCACCGGGCCGTGCTTCGCGATGGGCCTCGCGTTTTGCCTTGGAAAACGGCAAGTTGTTTTTCGAGCCGTTCTTAGAGGCGGTTTCGGCTTCATTGACCCACCAAACGAATGTCCCTATTGGTAGTTTTGAAACGGCTTCTAGACACAACGCGTGGTGGCTGGCCGGCAGGGGCTGCTTGACGTAGACTAGAGGAAGTAGCACACACTGGAAATCGCCTGATCATTTCCAGGCGTCCCCAGAGACTAGGCGTCCCCAGAGACACGGCCCCGACAGGGGGGCCAGACAGGTTTCGGCTGCCACCAAATCGTAGGGAACACCTTGGCCGTCAGCGAATCGTCCGCCCGAAGATACACCCTCGGCGACCCCGACGTGAGACTCATGCTCCAGGTGCGCGACGACGATGCCGCCGCCTTCGAGGAGTTGGTGCTGCGCTATCAACAGCGGCTGGTCAACATCTTCGAACACCTGCTGGGCAAACGTGATCAGGCCGAGGACCTGGCGCAGGAGGTGTTTTTGCGGGTGTATCGGTCGCGGAAAAGCTACGTCCCGGGGGCCAAGTTTTCCACCTGGTTGTTTACGATCGCCAACAACGTGGCCAGCAACGCCCGGCGCACTCGATCGCGCCGCCGAGAAGTCAACCTACAACCGCGCGACAGTGGCGCGATGCGGACCCGACCGCTGGACTCGATGCTGATGGCCAGCAGCGGCCAGATGCCCGCCCGGCAGCTCGACAAGGCCGAAATGCGCGACATCGTGCGGATGGCCGTCGGCACGTTGAACGACCGCCAGCGGATGGCCGTGTTGTTGAACAAGTTCGAAGACATGAGCTACGCCGACATCGCCGAGACGATGGATCTCACGCCCCAAGCGATCAAGTCGTTGCTCTCCCGCGCGAGGGTGAACCTTCGTGAGATCATCGAACCCTATCTGCAACACGGCCACCGGCCGAGCGGAGAGTCGGAAGAAGAAAGCAAGGTTCGTGAGTAGATAGGCGAAAAGCTTCACTACCAAATCCGAAATCCCCAATCCCAAATCATAAATTTCCACGATGTCCGACATTCCAGCCAACGCCGACAATGTGATCGACGAGCAGTTGGTCGCTTATCTCGATGGCGAACTCGACGCCGAGACGTCGCGCCAAATTGAAGAGCGATTGTCGGAAGATCCTGCGCTGCGCGAGCGGCTTAACGCGCTCGATCGTACGTGGCACGTTCTCGACGAACTCGAGGCCACACCGGTCGACGGCACATTTACCCAAAGCACACTGGAAATGGTCACGGTGGCGGCCTCCGAAGAGGTCGTCCAAACGCAAGCCACCGAACCCGTGAGGCAGCGACGTTGGCGATGGCTTACCGTGACCAGCTTCGTAGCGGCCGCGGCCGTCGGGTTCCTCGCGGTTGCCTTGTCGCGGCCCGACCCAAACCGCCAGTTGCTCGAAGACCTGCCCGTGCTGGAAAATCTCGACGAATACCGCCAGGTGCAAGACTTCGCATTCCTCGAACGTCTCCATGCCGAAGGCCTGTTTACCGAGGAGGACAGCGATGGGCGGTAAACCGGGTGAAAGCGGAAAGTGGAAAGCGGAAAGCGGAAGAAACCGGAAACGGGAAAATTCCTGTTTCGTTTCACTCGTCGTTGGGTTTCTCTTGATGCTGGTCGCGGTGCTGTCTGGCGGTACTTCGTCGTCGGTCGCTTGGGCCGACGATGACGACGATATTCTCGGTACCCGACGGCAACACATCGAGCAGATGACCGAAGCCGAGAAGGAACAACTGCGCCGGCGGCAAGAACAGTTCCTCGCACTTAAGCCGGAAGAGCAGCAACGTCTGCGAGATCTGCACCACCGCCTGCACGAGCATCCCAAAGCCCACGACCTTCAGGACGTGATGCAGCGTTACTATCACTGGCTCAGCTTTCTGCCGCCGTACCAGCGTGAAGAATTGCTGGACCTGCCGCCCGAAGAGCGCATCAAAAAAATCCGGCAACTACTGGACATCCAGCGGCGGATGCGTGACAAGTATCCCAATCCCAAAGACATCGAGGGATTGCTCCGTTGGATGCAACGCTACGTCGAGCGCAACGAAGAACGTCTTCTACAGGCAATACCCGCACCGCATCGCGAGCGGATTGCCAAGGAAGACCCGGCCAGCCGCCAACGTATTCTGTTGTGGGGATTGTGGCTCCGCTCGCACAAAGGTCGGCCCAGCTTCCGGCTCACCGAGACGGATCGTAAAGAGTTGCTCGACGGACTCTCCGAAGAAACTCGACGTCGTCTGGCCGATCGACCGGCGGACGAGCAGGAGCGCCTGCTTCTGATCTGGATGCGCAACGCCCTTCGCGGGCCGTGGTCTGGCCGGGAGAAACACGCCCCGATGCCGCCGGGCGAACAAGAACAACTCGATGACTTCGTCGAGCATCAACTCAAGCCAGAAGAGCAAGACCGCCTGCTGAGTCTTCCGCCCGACGAAATGCAGCGCGAGTTGCTTCGATTGTTCTACTCGCATCTTCGGTTGCCCGGCGGGCCCGATCGCGAGATGGAACGTCCGTCGGACTGGCCGCAGGGTATTCGCCCCGACGGGCGTCATTCTGGCCAGCGACGTCAACGGCCGCGCGACGGACAGCCGGACACGCCATAACGGCCTGACCACGGCGGCCGTACTTTCCTCCTGGTTCCCAAGCGCCGTACGTGTTTGGCGTGGCGGCGTAAGGACCCTATCGCACTCCTCTCCTAGTACGTCATCCAGCAAGTTTCTTCCGGTATAGTTCCGGGAACACTCGGCGGGCGTCGTTGTTATTGAAGGTCCAGTCGATTATGGCTTTGCGGCGATTTCGGTCGCGGGCCCAAGTCGCCGCATGACGTTGAACTTCTTCGATTGTAGGAATCCGTCGCCCGAGGCATTGCTTGGTCAACACGGAGATTTCAATTTCTGCCATGTTCAGCCAACTGGCGTGCTTGGGTGTGTAGTGCCATACGATGCGTCGCAGAGATTGCTTCGCTTTCGTGGCGTCAAACGTTTCGATGAGGGACTTTTCGTTGTGCGTGTTGAGGTTGTCGAGAACCAAATGAATCCGACGAGCCTTGGGATAACGCTGAAGCAGATCACGCACGAATCGTGCGAAATCGGCCCGTTTGCGATGACGCCGAGCCTGGACGAAGCGTTTGCCATCTTTCGGCTCAACGGCGACAAAGATACTGCACGTGCCGCAACGACGATACTCGTAGTCCTGCTTAGCCGCCTTGCCTGGTACGGCAGGCTTGAAGGGACACGTATCGTCCAGGAGTTGATACGGCTGCTCGTCCATGCAAATCAACGGTTCTCTCGGGTTGAACGCCTTTTCATACTGGTCGAGGACGTCCTCCATTCTGTCGCGAAACTCTTCGGTGAGTCTCGGAATGCACCATGTTTTTTTCGCCATGGCTTCATGTCGTGCTCTTTCAGCCACAACGCAACCTCGCTCTTGCTGATCGAATCGACGAAGCCTCGTTTCACGGCGTGCACGCAGAGTAGTTCCAGCGTCCAGCGGACGCGGCCCTCCGGCGGATCGCTGCAAGCCAACGCCACGACTTGCTGCTTCTGCCGTGGCGTAAACGTGGGCGGAGCACCGGATCGAGGGGCGTCGTACAACGCTTCCTCTAAACTCCCGGTACAGAACCGTTTACGCATACTGCGAACAGTTCGATCCGTGCAACCAACGTGTTCGGCAATCTCCTCATCCGTGAATCCTTCATCTGATTTCAGCAGAATCAAGGCACGCCGAACCACACGCACGGATCGCGTGCCGGTATGCACCAACTCCTGCAAATGCTGTCGGGCCTCGTCCTTGAGGCGTACAATGTGTTCCTTCATGCCGGTGCTTATACCACCGGAAACAATTTCATGGAAGGCGTACTAGTGCTTTGCCAAGGTTAGGAGTTAGGGTGCCACTGCTGGCTTGTCCAGCAGTGTAGACCCTTCGACCACATCACTGCTGGCCAAGCCAGCAGTTGGTATGAGAGCCCGTTGCTCGGGATTGGGGTATAACGTTGGTGTTTACGAATCCGACGTTTCCCCAACCCAGGAGCAACGGACATGTCTGCCAGTTTAGAGGTTTTCGTAGGGCTGGACTACCACCAGGAGAGTGTCCAGGTGTGTTTGATGAACCAGAAGGGCAAGATTCTCAAGAATCGGGCTTGCCCCAACGATTGGCGCAAGGTGCGGCAGGCCGTGGGAGCACGGCGGCAGCGGGTGTCGGTGGCCATCGAGGCCTGTTGCGGGGCAGCCGATCTGGCCCAGGAGTTGGCCGAGAAGGCCGGCTGGTCGGTGAGCCTGGCGCACCCGGGCTACGTGGCGCGGATCAAGCAAAGTCCGGACAAGACGGACTTCGGCGATGCGCGGCTGCTGGCCGACCTGATTCGGGTGGGTTACCTGCCGAAAGTGTGGCTTCCGCCGCAGCAGATTCGCGAGTTGCGCAAGCTCGTTCGCTACCGCAGCCAGTTGGTCGACGACCGTCGCCGCACGAAACTGCGTCTGCGGGCGATCCTGCGGGACGAGCGCGTGGTGCTTCCGGACATCCGGCCCTGGACGCGTGTTTGGCTGAAATGGGTGCGGGAAGAGGCGAAGCTTTCGCCCACCTCGCAATGGATCGTGAAACAACAATTGGACCGGCTGGAACAATTCAATCACGAGGTTCGCCAGGTCGAGCGGGAATTGCAGGCATGGGCCGACGAGGACCGCCTTTGCCTGAAGTTGATGGAGTTGGCCGGAATCGGGTTGATCACGGCGGTTACCCTGCGGGCGGAGATCGGGCGTTTCGATCGCTTTGCCAAGGGCAAGCAGCTTGCCCGATTTTGCGGTCTTTCGCCGCGCAACGCGTCGAGTGGAACGCGGCAGGCGGACAGCGGCCTGATCAAAGCGGGCAATCCGCAACTGCGGAGCATCTTGATCGAGGCGGCCCATCGTTTGATGTTACGCGAGCCACGATGGCGAAAGTTCAGCGCCCGGCTGCGCCGAAGAAAGAAGCCCACGAACGTGATCGTGGCGGCCGTGGCGAATCGTTGGATTCGTTGGCTTTTTCACCAGATGCAGCCCGACCAGTTAGCATGCTGAAAACGGAATATCACGCACACCAGTAGAACCGCGGAAGCTGTGGAATCAACGAAATTCGGAGGCCCGACATTGGTGAGAACTCGCTCGAAGGTGCCAGGGGCTCAACGCTCGACAGCAGTAGGGGCTGTTCTCTCCAACTCGAAACAACCACCATGGGCTAGAGACGATTCTCGATGCTCGGATAGAAGTATGGGCGCCCCGAATTCCCTTATTGACGCCTGCATAGCCAATGAAACGACGGCGACCAACGGGAACCTGGATCTCCAAGCGTTCGGTTTTCCGAAACGATCATTTTCAATGCACGCATCAATCGACGCCACAGAAAGCATCCCTGCCGAAGTTTCGGCGGCTCCCTCCGCCGACCAGGGGCGTTCATTGCCACCCCCTGGACCCCCGGCTAGCCTCTTCTTCTGCTCGGTTGCGTTCCACACGGACCACCAAAAAATTCGACGAATACACCACCAACCAAGCCTTGACACCCGACGAGCTTTCATAGAAGTGGCACCCACAGTATGTTACCTCAACCCCTAAATCAAATCTGGCAGAGCACTAGCTACTTCGACTTGCCGACCAGCGACGGCAGCCATGTGCAAAGGTAATACGCGCGCGGGGCCGTCATGTCGAGCAGGATGTTCAAGTCGAAGCCCTGGCTTCGGGCTTGGGCACCAAAGAATACGTCGGCCAGTGTCGGCTCCTTCTTGTACTTCACTACCTTAACGTTGGCCGTGTTGAGGCCGGCCAGCTCGATGGCCCGATCGATGGCCGCCTCGATGAAGCCGATCTTGTCGACCAACCCGTTTGCCAAGGCCTGATCGGCCGTGAAGATCTGGCCGGTGGCCAGTTTGTCGAGGGCATCAGGATTTTCCTTCAGTGCCGGTCGACCGTCTTGCACAATCTGCTTGAACCGCTTGAACCCGTCGTCGACCAAACTCTGGAAGATTTTGCGCTCCTCTTCGGTCATCGGCTTGGCCGGCGAGCCCATGCCTTTCAGCGGGTGGCTGGAGACGGAATCTTGCTCGATTCCCCAGTCGGCCAGCAGTTTGGAGATGTCGTAGTGCGGAATGATCACGCCAATCGAACCAGTGAAGGTAGTCGGTTCGGCATAGATCGACTCGGGCGTGTCGCCCACGGCCATCGACACATAGTACCCACCGCTGGCCGCAATCGATCCCATGCTCACGACCAGGGGAATGTTGCGCTCGGCGATCGCTTCGCGGAGGTGGTGGTAGAGGTAGTCGCTGCCGCTGACCGTTCCGCCAGGCGAGTCGACCCGAAGCACCACGGCCTTCACGCCCTCATCCTTGCGGATGCGGTCGATCTGCTGTTTGACGAAGCCGTCGCTCTCCAGGATGGCACCTTCCAGGGAGATCACCGCCACCTTGTCGGCACCCCACCGGTTCAACGAGTGGTATTGTTCGCGGACCTTGCTCTCGCTGTCGACTCCGGCCAGAGCACCGATTCCGGCAGCTCCAAAGAGCACCAGGTTGACTGCCAGTGAACCCATCAGCACCAACACCAGCAGAACCAGTGGCCAACGGCGACGGCGGCGGGGTGGCTGCGGAGGACAAGGACCCTGCGGGGCCAACTGGGCCATTACCGGCTGACCGGCGTTGGGTCCAGCCGAGGAAACGTTTGGCTGCGACTCTTCCGGATGGGGGGTAGAATCCATAACAAGCTCCAGAGTGAAATTGACCACAACGTCGGCAACGCGGCTGGGCAACAGCCCAATCGGATGATGCTATCTCGCGATCATATCTATCGATACGTTCGATGGGCCGCCACCGTCTTCAGAATTCTACTGTAGGTTTCCGCTGAAGCAACGTCGGGTTTGTCGGGGCACTTCTGGGGTGAAGAAGTCGTGTTTGGCGCGGCCCCAACCGAAACCACTTGACACAACCTCATTCTAAACAACACGTTACATCGACGAACGACCGTCGCCGCTCCGCGGAACGCCGTTCGGTGATCGCCCGGCCGAAAATGTCTGATTTCGATCTCCGGGCTTACGCCTCCGCTTCCTCTCGGCGGTTGGTGTTGCCAGAAGTGGGTCTCTGGTAGTAAGCTGTACGGCCTGAATGCTTTTGTAACAGCCAAATGTGTGGAATATTGGGGCAGTCGGCGGATGGATAGTTCCCCCACCGAATGCGGTGCTTCCGCAATCGAATTGGGGACGCCGACATAAAAACGGCCCGCTCCCGCCGGTCGCTAACATGCGTGCCATGTGCGCATGTTGCATAGTAAGACTCACGAGATGAAGGAGTGAACGGAGTGTTCGTTGCCGCTTCTACCCGGTGCTTTGCAGACCTGACGCTCGACGCCGCTTTAAGCCGGTTGGTCGACTTACAATACACGGCCGTAGAGCTGATGATCCACGAGGACGGGGGGCACATGAGGCCCTCCGAGGTGCTTGCCGATCCCGACGGGGCCATGCTCAGTTGCCGTAACACCTTTCGGCTGACGCCCTGCGCCTTCAGTGTCGACATCCAGACGGAAGACGAAAAGCTCTACTACGCCCAGTTCGCCGCCTGCTGCAAGCTGGCCAAGGCCGTCAAGGTGGCCAACATCGTGATTCGTTGCTCGGAATTGGGCACCCCGTTCAATGCCGAGGTCGAGCGGCTGCGCGAGATGGTGGCCATCGGCTTGGTCGAAGGCGTGCGGGTAGGTCTGCTCACCGAGACGGGCCGTATGACCCAAGACCCCGACACGGCCGTCGTGCTCTGCGACAGCGTCAAGGGGTTGGGGATCGCCTTGGACCCGAGCCATTACATCTACGGCCCTCACCAGGGCAAACCGTTTGAGCAGGTGATGAAGTACGTCTATCACGTCCGGCTCCGCGACACGAGCAAAGACGAACTTCAAGTGCGCATCGGCCAAGGCGCCGTCGAATACGGCCGGCTCGTCAACCAGCTTAACAAGGTCCACTACGATCGGGCCTTGTGCGTGGACATCACGCCCATGCCCGACGTCGACCAAATGGCCGAAATGCGCAAAATGCGCCTGCTGCTGGAAAGCCTGCTATAAGGCCGCGACCGGTGGTCACGCCGGAAGTGGGTAGTGGTCAGTAGTGAATGTGGGGCGTCCGATATTTAGTCCGGCGTGAATACACGGCGGGGACGGGTAACGCAACCGCTGCCGGTCACCCGTGCAAACTCGTCAGCCAGTGTTTCTTTGGACACCGCCCAATGATGAGTCGCCGCCTCCCTTTCCCCAAGCCCCAAGGATATTGCTTGTCCCGGACAACTGAGCCCTCCGTGGAATAGGGAATAGCTGGCCCTCACTCGATTCATACGCCTTATGACCGACAACCATGAAGCCCTTTGGCCCCTCACGATCGCATCAGCGGTTATCCTGGGGCTTACGTCTGGGATTGCTTGGTTTGCCATAGGTGAACGACTCGATAATCACATGAGCAATTGGCTGGCATGGTACATCTGCCCGGCTCTTGCTCCGCTGCTGGTGAGCTTGGCGATGTTTGTCGTATGGCGACACCAAGGAGCGGCTTCCGTGATTCGAAGCGCAACATTCTTTGCCTGTTACTATGTAGCACATTGGCTTCCGATGGTAGCACTACTTGGGATCTTCTGGCTCAGTGGAATTCATTTCTGATAGGGTTGCCTATGTGGAAATGTGGCAACTGTGGCGAAGAGATCGAGGACAGCTTCGACGTGTGCTGGAATTGCGGCACAACACGCGATGGGCACGTAGACCCCGATTTCACGCCTGAAGAAAACCGTACGGGCGGGGATAGCGGCGACTTGCTGTTGCTGCTGCGGAAATGGTTAGCAGCGGCTTGGCGTTTTGTGACCGCCCCTCCTCGTCAAGACGTCCCACGCTGGCTATCGCGGTGCTGCACGTTAATTCTCTTGGTCGCGGGCAGCCTCTTCGCGGCTGTTGTCGCTGACTTTGCTTTGCGGGTGGAGCCCGCCGTTGACCAAGCCATTCGCGACTTTGAAAGACACTATCCCGATTCAAACAGTCCTGGAATTCCCTTCCTCCTTCCAGGAATCGCCCATGCCGCTTTCGCAACCGCAATTGTCCTATTCATGACTGCGTTCACGATGGTGAGTTGGCGATATCACGGAGTGTGGACCAAGTTGCTTGGCTTCTCGCCTTTGCTCGTGGCGTGGATCGGAAGGATCGTCCTCGGCACATAGTGCTTGGAAGCTGTTTGAGCACGATAGAAGCGGTCGCCGCCGTCCTTACTCGTTCAGGTGCCATGGGCGGCTTGCCCGCCCTTGCTGAATCAGGGCCAGACAAGCTGCCACAGGCATCCGAGTATTGTCATTCGTTCGGTCGAGCCTGTTGTTGTGCCTGCTCGGCAATCTCGAGATGCTGCCGGTTGGTCTTCAACTCGAACTGCCGCATCACGTCGGCGATCTTTACATCCGCAGACCGGCTTTCCAGGATCGTCCACTCTTCCTCGCCGAACGTGGTGATGCGGATCTTCGCGCCGTATTGAGCTTGAATCTCCTTGAATCGTTGGCAATAGGGCCACGTGTGCAGGAAGACCTTTTCCAGGTTCAGCGGCGCGCAAGCCCAAGGATTCCAGCGAGTGGTCCACGCCACCGCATTGCCGGCGACGTCGCAGATTTTGCTCGTGTCTTTCCACGCACTGGAAACGACGCCATACCCGTTTTGCCACGCCTTGGCATTGACCATCGTCCCGCCGGAGAACGCCGACGGCCAAAAGACGATCTCCGCTCCCTGTTGGGCAAGCTTCTCCCAGCCGTCGTTCCACTTGATGTCGAAGCAGATTTGAGCGCCGATCTTTCCGAAGTCGGCTTGAAAGACGGGCGGATCGAGCGGGCCCGGCGTGATCCCCTTTTCCAATTCGCCCACCGTGGGGTGCATCTTGCGATACTCGCCCAACAGTTGCCCTTGCCGGTCGAGAAACACGGCCGCATTGTAGTAGCGGTCGCCTTGGCGAGTGTAAATCGGACACACCACGTGAACCGCGTGCTTCTTCGCAAACTCGGCAAACGGCCGCGAGATGTCGCCGATGGGCACTTCTGCAACGGTATTTAGTGGAGGGCGGCCCGTGCGAAGGTTCGCAAACGGAAAAATCTCGGGAAGGCAAACGATGTCCGGTTCATACGGCAGCACTTCCTCCATCCTCCGCAGCATGGCTTCGATCATCTGCGGGTAGCGATCTGCACTCAATCTGTCCAGCGAGATAGTGGCCACCCAGACTTCGCGCGGCAACCGATCGCGTTTGGGGGTTTCCTTGGGTGTCGACGGTGCGGCCGAAGCCACGTCTACACCCACCCATGCGGCCAGTCCCGCCCCCAACGAAGCCCGTCGCAGAAATCCACGACGCGTTGCTCGATCGTTGCTTGAATCTTGCATGGCGATACTCCTCGATGCTTTGGGCTCATGAGCGAAAAACTCAGACGCGTGTGCCACTGGCTCTGCCAGTGCTCCCTTGAGTTTACCCAGCACTGGCAGAGCCAGTGGCACACACCCGTCGGACCAGCCAGCCGGGCAAGCCACGCTCGTCTCTCGCCCCTACTCATACTCCCACTTGTGAACCCAAGGGTCGTTGGTCTTCTGCTGCATGGCCTTGATCTTGCCCTGCAACTTTTCGAGGACTTCGGCGTATTGGGGATCGGCGGCCAGGTTGTTTACCTCGTCGGGATCGGCCTTCAGATCGTACAGCTCAAACGCCGGGCGATGGATGTACGCGTCAATGGTTCGCTTGCCGTAGAGTGTGTCGGGGCCTTGCTGGTAGCGGTCCTGGAATGTCGACGACGCCCAAAGGTCGCTGGCGAACGGGTACGGCAGTCCATGGGCGATGTTCCAGATGAGCTTGTACTGTCGTCCGCGAACCACGCGCATTGGGTAGTACAGCGTGATCTCGTGGAACGTGTGCGAGGCGCAGACTTCGTCCCAGCCCTGGGGATTCTCTTCGTCGAACATCGAAAGGAACGACCGGCCGTGATACATCGGTTTCTTCGGCGTCGCGCCGGCGAAGTCCAGAAGCGTAGGCGTCAAATCGACCCAAGAAACCAACGCATTGCACTTAACGCCTCGCTTCTTCATGTACGGGTTGCGGGCGATACAGGGCGAGTGTAGCCCCGGCTCGTAAGTGGTCGTCTTCCCGCCGGGGAATGCAATGCCGTGGTCCGAGATGTAAACGAAGAGCGTGTTGTCCCAGTTGCCCGTCTCTTTGAGGATCTTCACCAACCGGGCGATGCCCTGGTCGACGCGAGAGACCGACTGGTAGTATTGCGTCAGCTCGGCACGGCAGGCGGGCGTGTCGGGCAAGAAGGGTGGTACGATCACCTCGTCCATCGTGTAGGTGACCTCCTCGACGCCCGGATAACCCTTCGTGGTGTTGCCAAAACGGTCGGGCCGCCCGGGCAATTCTTCTAAACGCCCACCGCCGCGGTGCGGGTCCGACGTGCAGAAGTAGAGGAAAAAAGGTCGCTCGTCTTCGGCCGCGAGAAATTCGCGGCAGTTCTCGGCCATTTGCACGCCGTTGCGCGTGGGACCCTTCAACACGGTTTCGAATTTGTAGACCTCTTCCGGTGCCACGTGATACTTGCCGATCCGTGCGGTCCGGTAGCCGGCCTCGGTGAGCATGACCGGCAAGGTCTTGACCTTCGGGAAACTGCTGAAGTGGTGGTAATGGTGCTGGTGCCCGTACTGGCCGTTGGCATGATTGTGCATGCCCGAGAGAATTACCGAACGGCTGGCACTGCAACTGGCCGTGGTACAGAAAGCGTGGATGAACAACGTACCGTCGGCGGCCAGGGCATCCATCGCCGGCGTTTTGATTACCGGGTTGCCGTAACAGCCGGCGTCGCAACCGTGGTCGTCTGAGACAAACAACACGATGTTCTTCTCGGCTGCCAACAATTGGGACACCCCAAAACAGACCGAAAATACGACACTCAGGACCAGGAGCAAGTGACTGGCTTTCATGATTTCGGCTCGTTGGGTTTCATGGATTCACGGTGCGATCGTCGACAAACGTCGGCCGCCATGGGCTCAACGTAACAGAATAGCCCGAGACGGCGACGAAGGCAAAAAACGGCGAGAAAGCATCTACCAAGAAACGAAAACAGTCCCGGCACGCCAGAAAAAGGACGTGCCGGGACCGGCTTCAGGATCGGCTGCGGCAGGAAACCGCAGCGGGTGGGAAGGATGAAGCCACAAACAATGAATGGTTCAATCCCGATTACTCGCTCGTTCCCAAACTCACGCTTGGTTCGGGTCTTCCTTGCTCGGCGAGGGAGCGGGTTTTTCCCTTAGTTCGTCAATCGATTTGCGCAACTCCTCCAACCGGCGCTGCATCTCGTCGAACCGGCGCTCGAGCAGCCGTTCGCGTGGCATTCGCGGTTTGGCTTCCGGCTGAGCATCGCCATCGGCTTTGGGTTGCTCGGGCTTCATCTGCTCGGGCACGGCCCAATCGGGGATGAAGTCGAACCGCTGCATCGTGCCGCCCGGCTTAGGCCATTCGCCGAAAAACACATGGGCCCCTCGGCCGAGCATTCGTTCGACGTGCGAACGGATGTCGTCGGGTAGCTTGTCGAGTTGTTCCTCGGTAACTTCCCATTTCTCGTCATCCCGGGTGACGGTAATCTTCGCCGGCTTTTCGCCCGTCTTTGTGATACTAATGGTCACGTTGCCCGGCAGCGCCGGCTGAACCGGAGTACCCGGTGGTAGGATTGTCCCAGGGCCGAAAAAGCGGAACCGCATCGGACCGGCGGCCTCGCCGGGATGAATCCGCTTGAACCATTGCTCGATCCGCTGCCAATCCTGGCCCTCCGGCATTGGCGGCCGTTGGGCTTGCGCTCGACCGGTCTCGGGACGTTTGACTAGTTCCACGGTGAGCGTCTTCCGCTTACCCTTCTGGATTACCTCCAGCTTGAGCTTCTGGTCTTCGGCCGCAGAGATGGCCTTCAGCAGATCGGGCACGTCGCCCACCGGCTTGCCGTTGGCTGAGACGATTACGTCGGTCTCGGCGATCTCGACCTTTGCGGCCGGGCTCTCGGGCATCACTCGTTCGACCACCAACCCTTGGTCTTCAGCCAACCCCAGATGGGCGTTAATCGGCCCACGCAACGGCCGTACCTGTACGCCGAGCCAGTAGTCGCTCAGCATTTCGGGGCGAACGAGAACGTCTTGCTCCTCACCATCATCCACATCGGCGACGACCCCGATGTTGACCGGACCGTCGCTTACCAACCTTGGGCCGTCGGCTTGAGCTAACGCGGTGCGGACGTGCACGACCATCGGCCCCATTTCATAGATTTTCACCTGCGCGCCGTCTTCAGCCCAGGCTGCCGACGGCAACACCAATAACGCGGCAACACCGCCAATCCACCATGGTTTGAACATGCTCGATCTCCTTTTTCGTCCGTGGGACAGGAAACAACTAACCATTTCTGATTTGGGATTTCTGATTGGGAAAGAAATCGTTCTACCCACTATTCACCAGCGACTGACTACTGCAAACTGAAAACTCCCTAGAATCACAATGCCGGATTGCCCACGTAGTGGACGTCGACCTGATCGACGGGTACGACTAGACGCCGGCCGTCTTGCATTTCGAGTGGCACCAACTGGCGGTGCTGTTGAACTTCGTGGCCCGTGCGTCGAAGCGATTCAAGCACGTCGCGCGGCATGGCCGACGGCAGGCTGCTCAGCCAGTTTTCGTCGAGCTGATCACGCTCGACCGCCGGGAGTTGAATCGCCCCCGAGCCATCGACCGCATCAGGCCGCCTGACGGTGACCATCTGCCAAGGGCTCGATGGACTGTCGGCACGTTGCGGCTCGGTCTGCGCCAACTGCGCGGTGGAGGGCTGCGTGACGGGCGGCGCGACGACGGGCAACTCGGTCGATGACGGTAAGGCCGGCGCGTGCTCGGCCATCTGAGACGACGCCGGCGAGCCCAGCGGCTGTCCGTGCCATGCACGCTGCAACACCGAGCCGAGAAACAGTGCTACCAGAAAGCTGGCGGCCACAGCCATCAGGGTTGCGACACGATGAGCAAACCGCGACCGCCGCGCGGGAGGCTGCGCACGCGGCGGTGCGGCCGGCTCGTGCTGTTTGATCGCGCCGAACTGGCGTTTCCACTCCTGAGCCTCCAAAAAGGCCAACGCACACCGCCGCCAACCACTCGGCTCGTCGTCCAAATTGGAAAGCAACTCGCGGCGTTCGGTCTCCGAAAGTTCCCCGTCGACCAAACGGTCGAAACGGAACTCGTCGTCGAGAATGCGTTTTGCGTCTTCAGATTGGGTCATGACGTCGACTCCACTACTTCAAGTGCCGTCAGGTGCTTCCGCAGGCGCTGCCGCGCGCGGTGCAGTCGGGCTTCGACGGCACTTTCACTTATTCCGAGGTGTTCGGCCAATTGGCGGTAACTCCAGTCCTCGGTGTATTTCAACAGCAGGATTTCCGCATCGCGGTGCGACATCTTGGCCATCGCCGCACGCACCTGCTCGCGTCGCTCCTCGGCCAGCAGCCACCCCAGCGGGTCGGGCTGCCGCGTGTCGTGTTCCGTAGGCCGATTTCGTTGGGCGTAGCGATCGGTCAGCTTGCGGCGCCGTCCCATCTTGCGACGGTACAAAAGCGATTGCGTTACTGCTAATCGATACAGCCATGGGGCAACCTTTTCGGAATCTGTTAACGGCGCCCGCTGCTCGACCGCCGCGATCGAAATCTCCTGCATCACCTCGTCGACCGCCTGCGGCTCACCCACTCGGGCATGGACTACCGTGCGCAGCCAGCGGTCGTGCTCGGCCAACACACCCGGCCAATCGATCGGCGGCACCGATCGAGCCGACGCCTCGGCAGACGACGTTGGAGCTTGCTTCGGGGTTTTTGTCATGGCCATAAGAGGGTTACCGCCGGAAAGGGAATCTTGCCGGAAAACTGGCCCGATTTCTCCCGCGTTGGTTTTCGCGTTGACACTTCGGTACGCAAGTCATTATTGTGAGAGGAGTTGCGGTTGGCAAACGGCTGCCGACCGTGCTTCGTCCCACCGGGTGCAACCGGTGGGCTTGAAATGACTTCCCCAATGCCTCACCCTAGCCCCCAGCCCCTAATCCCTAGTCCCCGTGAAACCCTACGATTCTACGAAAACCGTGCTTGCTTGGATCGACCAGGAACTGGCGAAGCTCGATGAGCAGGGCCTTCGAAGGCAACTTCGTCTACGCCAAGCGGCACAAGCCGCACAAACGGTCGTCGACGGCCGGCCGCTGATCAACTTCGGCTCGAACGACTACCTGGCCCTGGCCGCCGACCCTCGCCTGGCCGACGCCGTGGCCCGAGCCCTGCCGCACTCGGGCTGGGGCACTGGCGCCAGTCCGTTGGTGACAGGCTACGCCGAACTTCACCAGCAGCTCGAACAGCGGCTGGCCGAGTTCGAGGGCACGGAAGCCGCACTGCTGTTTCCCTCCGGATTCGCCGCCAACGCAGGCACCATTGCCGCCCTGATCGGCCCCGGCGACGTGGTGTTCAGCGATCGCAAGAACCACGCCAGCCTGCTCGACGGCTGCCGGCTCTCTCGGGCGGATCACCGCGTCTATCCCCACAGTGATTGGCGGAAGCTTGAAAAGCTGCTCGCCCGGGCTGACAGCTACCGCCGGCGTCTGATCGTGACCGACTCGCTGTTTAGCATGGACGGCGATCTGGCGCCGCTCGTCGAACTGGTCGACCTGGCCGAACGCCACGAGGCCATGCTATTGGTCGATGAGGCCCACGCCACAGGCGTATTCGGCGCCCATGGTCGCGGCGTGGCCGAGCAATTGGGCGTAGAAGATCGTATCGCGGTTCGCATCGGCACGCTCAGCAAGGGGCTGGGCTCGATCGGCGGTTTTGTGGCGGGCAGCCGGTCGCTGATCGAATGGTTGCTGAATCGGGCACGGCCTTACGTTTTCTCCACCGCGCCGCCCGCGGCGATGGCAGCCGCTTCGCTGGCCGCGTTGGACATCGTCCAGAGCGAACCCGAGCGGCGCGAGGGCCTGTTGGCCCGGGCGACCGGATTGCGCGACACGTTGCGCGCCGGAGGCTGGAACGTCGGCCAATCGGCCAGCCAGATCATTCCGGTGATCGTCGGCCAAGCGGATCGAGCCGTGGCTCTTTCGGCCATACTCCAAGAACAAGGGCTGCTCGTACCGGCCATTCGCCCACCCACGGTCCCCGAGGGCGAGTCCTGCCTGCGAATCAGCCTCACGGCCGGCCACGACGCGAGGGCGATCGAGCGGCTGGTCACCGCCCTAGGCCCTGCCGGGTGAGTTCTTACTATTGAACGCGGACATCTCACAATCCCCACTTCAGGCTTGTCTAGCGCCAACTTCGCCACACGCCACGCGATAAGATGGGAAATTCAGGAAGGATAAAGCAAAAATATCCTTTTGATCCGCGATATATTTCTAGATTAACTGGAAATCGAGAAATTTTATTCAGAAATATTGCCTTGCTTTCTGAACCCAGCTATAAAGGGTGTGGATAGGGAAGAATAGGGGCAATACACAGTCGCCCGAGAACTGGCTGCGAATTCTGTTCTGAAACGAACACCTTGACCTCTGGGGAGGCCAAACGATGAACCGTCTATTAGTTTCTGCGTTTGCCTGCGGATTGCTGATGGCTGCAAGCGGCGCCCAGGCCGAAACGTTCAACTATACGCTCGCTGGCACCGTCTATGGCCATCAGGATACAGGCGTTGACGTGAACCAGGGCGACGCCATCTGGATTTCGGCCACAGGGCAGATTTCGTACAACCCCGGAGGAAACTACACTGATCCCGATGGCAAGGGCGACACAAAAAGCGGTACCGAAATCGGCGCCGGAATCACTCCCACCGCGGTGTTCGGCTCGTTGGTGGGCAAAGTCGGCTCGTCGCTTCTTTCTGGAGGAGAATCACCCCACACGACAAACCCCGGGTTGGGTTTCGTCGGAAGCAGCTATGTGGGTTTGATGCCCGAAAGCGGAGATCTTTTGCTTGGCTACAATGATGGTGGGGCTAGCGATAACGCCGGCTCCTTCGAGGTCGAAATTTCCAACACCTTCAGTGTCTTGGGCCAATCGCCAGGCACTACGTCGTTTCAGTGGCAGGACACGGGCATCGATGTGGCCGTCGGTCAATTGCTCACGATGACCGCCACGGGAGACATCAGCTACGCCGGCACGAGTCGCTACACGAATCCTGACGGAATCGGCAACGACAGGGATGGCACCACGAAAGCTGGGAAATTTACGGACATCATCTTTGGCAGCCTGATCGGTGCGGTGAAAGTTGGCGACGATTTCATCCTCCTTCCCGGTGGAACATCGCCAGTCGTAGGCGACGACGCGGGAACAGGCTTCGTGGGCAGCAATTACAGCGAGCTTGTGGCCAACACGGGCCGGCTCTATCTTGGTTACAACGATGGTGGCACCAGCGATAATGCGGGAATGTTTTCGGTGAGTGTCAACGTGGTGCCCGAGCCGTCGTCGGTCGTGCTCTTGGGCGTGGGACTGTGCGGCGTCGCCTTGGCGCTGTGGCGGTCGCGACGCCGACGCTAAGCGAAGCCCGAATGACTCTATCCTGGTTCCCAAGCTCCAGCTTGGGAACCCCGTTTTGCGAAGCGTCGCCGACGCCACACTATGGCGTTGGTCCTGCTTGCCCCTGGGTAACGACCCCGCAGCGGCAACGGATTATTATCTCCGGTGCTCTCGAAGCAGAGCTTCCAGGAAGTGCGTTCCCAAGCTGGAGCTTGGGAACGAGAGCAGAGCACCGGTGTAGTGTGTCACGCAAACGGGGAATTATTCCATGTGTGCCACTGGCTCTGCCAGTGCCTATGGCCGTAGGCATCTCCACACCGGCAGAGCCAGTGGCACGCAAATTCCGCTAGGGATCGATCCCTCGATTATGACTCACCACACTCGGCACACCCCACCGCGACCAGGCAACCACCAGGAGATGCGTCGATGAAAAAATCCCCGATGATTGTCACGCTTACAACGCTGTTTGCCCTAGGCTTGGCGTTTTATGCCCGTGCCCAATCCCAGTCCGAACAACAAAATAATAATGAGGTCCAGCAAACCGACCTCTTCGTACGTGGCCAAGACAATGCGGCCTGCTATCGCATCCCCAGCCTCACGGTTACCAAGCAGGGCACGCTGCTGGCTTTTTGCGAAGCGCGACGAAACAACTGCAGCGACACGGGCGATATCGATCTCGTTCTGCGGCGCTCGACCGACGGCGGCAAGACGTTCGGAGAAATCCAGGTCGTCTGGGACGACGGGCCAAACACGTGCGGCAATCCCTGCCCGGTGGTCGATCAAGATACGGGTATCATCTGGCTGTTGATGACCCAAAATGCGGGCGATATTCACGAACGGGCAACTGTCCCGGGTTTCGGCCCCGATTCCCGCCGGGCGTTCGTCACCCACAGCACCGACGACGGAAAGACCTGGACCACGCCGCAGGACATCACCTCGGCCGTGAAGCAGGCAAGTTGGACCTGGTACGCCACCGGCCCCGGCGCCGGTATTCAACTCACGCGAGGCGAGCACCGCGGCCGACTGGTGATCCCCTGTGACCACAAAGAGCCGGTGGGCAATCGCATCGATTACTATTCTCACGTGGTTTACTCCGACGACCACGGCAAGACATGGCAACTCGGCGGCCGTACGCCGAAGGGCAACGTGAACGAGTGCGAGGTGGTCGAACTGATCGACAGTCGATTGATGCTGAACATGCGCAACTACGACCGCTCGAAACACGCCCGGCAGGTGGCCTTCAGCAACGACGGCGGCACCACCTGGACCGATCAGCACCACGACGCGGCGTTGATCGAACCGGTTTGCCAGGCGAGTATTCGACGTTATCGTTGGCCGCAAGAAGATAAGCCGGGGATGATTCTCTTCTCGAATCCGGCCAGCGAAAAGGGACGCGAGCGGATGACGCTACGGGTAAGTGTCGACGACGGCGCAAGCTGGTCTGTCGCCAAACTACTACATCCCGGCAGCAGTGCCTACTCATGTCTGGCCGTGCTCGACGACGGCTCGATTGGGTGCCTTTACGAGCGCGACGGTTACAGCAAGATCACGTTCGCCCGAGTGCCGGCGACGTGGTTGCTGAACGAGTAGAAACATGCCCACGCTTTTCGTGGGCATGGCACCCGCGACAAACGAAGGTTACTCGTGTCGCAAAGCTTCAATCGGGTCCATGGCCGCGGCACGGGTGGCCGGGTAGAGGCCGAAGATGATGCCGATGGTCACCGAAATCCCAAAAGCCAAGGGGATCGACCAAGGAACGACCACCGGCACCATGCTTTCGATCACCGGGGGTAAATGCTTCATCACTTCCGGAAAGGCGGCCGTCAACAGATTGCGGAGTTGGCTAACCACCGGTCCGCAGGCAAACCCGCCCAACACGCCGGTCAATCCACCGACGACCGACAGCGCAATGGTCTCGACCAGGAACTGGCGGATGATGTCGCTTCGTTTGGCTCCCAGTGCCCGGCGAATACCAATCTCGCGGGTGCGTTCGGTGACCGTGGCGAGCATGATGTTCATGATGCCGATCCCACCTACGACCAACGAAATGGCGGCGATCGAGCCCATGAAGATGATGAACATCAACCGTGTGGTCTTGGCCTGTTCGAGCAGTTCCAAGGGGACCGTAATGCCATAGTCTTCCATGCGATGGCCATTGCCCAGGGTGCGCTCGACGAGGTCGGAGGTCTGCAAAACGTTGGCCACCTTGTCGACCCGAAGCGTCACTTGGCTCAACTCGACGACTTCGCCCTCGATCGATCCACTGCCGGGCGTAATCACGAGGTCGCCGATGCGATTCCAAAGGGTGGTGATTGGGATATAGACGTCGTTGCTGAAGTCCTGGCCGGCCAGCGAACCCCCGATCCCCGAGGTGGGAGCTTTGTGCTTCATCACGCCGATCACCACGTAGTAGGCCTCCTCGACGCGGACGGCTCGGCCCAGCGGATCTTCCAGCGGAAACAGCGATTGGGCAACATCGGCCGCCAACACGCAGTAGTTCTGTTTCTCGCGCAGGTCGGCGTCGGTTACAAAACGACCGCGATCGACGAAGAGGCGAGTGACTTCGGCGTATTCGGGCGTGCAACCGACCAGTCGACCATCCAGTTGGCGGCCGCCCCGACGGAAAGTCCGCCGCAACTCGCGAATCGGCAATGCCCGCTCGATCGTGGGAATGGTAGCCGTAAGCCGGGCGAAATCGTCGCGGGTAACGCCATAGGGTTGCAAGCCGTGAAGTCCGGCCGTCGCTTCGTTGGGTGGTTTGATCGACCGAACGATAATATTGCTGGCCCCCAAACCCTCGATCTGCTCCTGGGCCTTGCGGCTGATGCCCTCGCCGATGGCCAATAGCCAAATCACGCTGGCCACGCCGATGAAGATACCTAACACTGTCAGCAACGACCGCAACGGGTGCAGCAGCAGGCTCTTAATGCCGAGTTGCCAGGTACGTAGCCAGAACATAAAGGAGGGACTAGGGGTTAGGGGACAGAAGATCTATGATTTGGGATTTATGATTTGGAACGTTGCCGCTTGCGGCTTCGCCGCGAAGCGTTTTCGTTTTCAGCTCTCCGCTTTCTGCTTTCAGCTTTCCATCTTCTGCTTTCCGCTATCCAAAATCGTCTCTTTCACGATCTTTCCATCTCGCAGCCGTACGATACGTTTGGTTTGATCGCCGACTTCGGGTTCGTGGGTTACCATGACGATGGTCTTGCCCGCCTCATTGAGTTCGCGCAGCAAGATGAGGATCTCGTCGGTGGTAACCGAGTCGAGGTTACCGGTCGGCTCATCGGCCAGGATGTAGTAGGGATCGTTGACCAGGCTGCGTGCGATGGCTACCCGTTGTTGCTGACCACCGGAAAGCTGTACACTGCGATGCTGAAGCCGGTCGCCCAGGCCAACCATCTCGGCCAGTTCGTAACAACGGAGGCGTTCGGTTTTGCTGATGCGACCCTGGTAATAAAGGGGCACCTGGATGTTTTCCAGCACGGTGAGCTGGGGTATCAGGTTGTACGACTGAAAGATGAAACCGATCCGCGAGGCGCGGATTTCCGATAACCGGTTGTCGGTCGCGCAGGTAACCTCTTCGTCGCCCAGGTGGATGCTTCCGGCGGTAGGGCGATCGAGACATCCCAGCAGGTTCAACAGAGTGCTTTTGCCGGAGCCCGAGGGCCCCATGATGGCCACGTAATCGCCTTGCGGGATGTCGAGACTTACGCCGCGCAACGCGCGCACCGTGCCACCGTCCATGACGTATTCCTTGGTGACATCTTTCACGCAAACCGCGAGGGTCATGGCGCGGCCCCTCCCGCAGGCGCCGGGCCACCGCCGCCGGGCATGGCCTGCATCACTCGTCGCATGCCCGCCGCCAGTTCGGCCCGATCGACTTCGCCGTCGCCGTTGCTGTCGGCCGCCTGAAGCTGGGCCTTACGATCGGCCGGCATTTCGGCGGCTTGGATTTTGCCGTCGCTGTTGGAATCAAGACTCTCGAAAATCCGCGCAACAATCGCCGCCACGTTGGGTCTTCCGGCATCGCCGCCAGCCGGAGGACCAGGGCGTCCGGCTGGGTCACTAGGGCGTCCGCCAGGGGCACTGGCACGCTCAGCCGGGCCAGTGGGACGCTCGAACCGAGGCCGGGAATGGTCGGCAGCGGCCCCCGCGTGCTCGACCGCCGTGTGCCCGGCAGCCGATGGCTGGTCAACCAACGGCTGCGTGTTGGAAGCCAGTGACTTCAGCGCAGGCAATTCCACGCGGTCACGATACTCCATCGCATCGAGCACGATCGAATCCTGAGGCTTGAGCCCCTCGCGAATCACGACGAACGAATCGTTGTTCGAGCCGATCTGCACCTCTTGTGCCCGATAACCTTCATTCTCGGGGAAGATACAGAAGAACCGCTGATCGTATTCAAAGACCGCCTGGACCGGAACCCGAATCACATCATCGAGGTGTTCGACGTGAATCGTCACCTGGGCCGTCAGGCCGGGCCGGATATCCGCCGGCGGGTGGGCAATATTGATCAGCGCTTCGTATTCCTTGACATTCGGAGCAAACCAGGAGGTTGGCGCCGGGTAATCTCCCACCGTCTTTACCTTGCCGGTGAGTTCCAAATCCGGAAACGCGTCGAGCTTCACGGTGACCGGCATACCCTTGACAATACGCGTGATCTTGGACTCGTTGATCTTGGCCTTAACCTGCATTCGGTTTGAGTCGGGCAGGCGAATCATCACCTGGCCTTCACGCACCAGAGTTCCCTCCTCGATGATCACTTCGCTGCGGCCACGTCCTCCGGTCACGTTCGCGTAGACCACCTGGCCTGCCTCGGGAGCACGAATCGTGCATTTCTCGATCTGGCTCTCGATCAAGGCCAGTTGCTCCTGGTCGAGTTTTAAGCTGTCCTGCTCGGCTCTCAGCTTGGCTTCTGCCGTCTTGACGTCGGCTTCCAGTTGCTTGATGGTTTTCAGCCGTGTGTACTTCCGCAACACGCTTAGTTCGGTCTGGGCCGATTCGAGTTCGTTGCGGGCCTTGTCGACGGCGAACCGATCCGCCTCCAATTGCAGCGAGGTGACGTAGCCCTTGGCGGCCAACCGCTGGCTGTAGGTGTAATACTCCTCGGCCCGTCGCAGGTCCTCCTCGGCCACGATGATCGTGTTGAGAATTTTCTGCTCCTCCAGCTTGAAGTCGCCCTCGATGTATTCCTTCAACGAAATTTCGGCCGTATCCAGGCTGTTTTGTGCCTGGATGACCGAAGCTTCACTCGTGTTGACGACGATCTGCTGCTTCGTGCGGTCGTTCTCCAACGCCGAGGCATCCATCTCGACGACCACCTGATTGGCCTCGACGATGGTTCCCTCGGGCACGATCTTCAAGATGGTCGCGCCGTTGCGGCTTCCCGACTTCACCTCGCAACGAATCTCCACATTGTTGGCGCTCTCCACTTCGCCGCGGTCGGTGATATCGTGGATAAACTCCCCCCGCTCCACGATGTGCATGATCGGGGGCGGCTCGGTACTGGAAAACGAAAAGGCCGGCCGCAACAGCCAAAACGCGACTCCCACAATCACGGCCAAACCGAGCATGAAAAGAACACCGCGCAAGCTGAACCCGCGTCGGGTGGACGGACGGAGAATGATCGAAGGCTGAGCCATGTGAGCAACCCTTGCCATGCAGCAGACAGGCGTACCGCCAAAGGGAGGAGAAGGCGGGTTAATACGACAGAATCGTGGGAGTCTGTTTTTACGGCAACATGGACGGACCAACCGCAGTGCTCTCTGTAGCCGGTCTGGAAACAGTAACCAGTCTGGAAACACCCGTTGGCTCGCGGCCATGCCGCCCTGAGGCAAACTTCATTATAATCGCTCGGCGCAAGAAATGCTCAGCATTCAGAGCGACACAGCAACAGCCCCCGCGAGAGAGTGGGGCGCAGGGCCGACAATCGCCGGTGATGGGGGGCGTCGTTAGCACGATTGGCCAAGGGCCATCTGAATTCGACGCAGCGCTACGGCACGTCGAAATTGTTCGTCGACGCTTCCTTGGGCAGGTCCACCGTGGTTTCGTACGGCGTAAACAACGGTTTACCCATCTCGAGCATGTCGTCCATCTCCTGGACGGGAACGCCGTCGAACCCGGCGATGCTCACCTTGTGCGGGCCGCCAACGGTCCCCTTGCCCGAGTTGGCCGTGGAGTATTCGCCGTCTTCTATTGTGGCAAAACCCTGCGGGCCGTGGTTGCCCTGGCTGGCATCGGGAGTGAAGTAAATCCGACCGGCCGGAAGCGACTTGCCCTGGTAGGTGACGCTCCCCGAGACATCGTAACGCGCGGGGCCGTCGCTACCACCACAGCCCACAAGACAAAACATCGCGCCGCAAGCCAACAATACCAAAGCAACGCAGAGGGGCGTAAACAGCGAGCGGGTCGTCATGGCAATCTCCCTTGAGGCAGTGCGAATGGGCGCGGCAGGAATCGCGGACCGCGGGAAAACCCTGGAAGGTCTCTGCTCCGAACGGAGCGGTAGGACGTAGTGCAGCCGTTTCACCAAACGACCGGGAAAAAGTACACGTATTCTGAAGAGGGCTGCAATGGTTGTCAAGCAGAAAGCGGCAGAACCGCACCGCGAATCTACCGTTTCCTCATTCCCAAGCTCCGGCTTGGGAACGCACTTCCCAGAAGCTCTGCTTCGAGAAGCCAGGAAACGATAATCTGCAGCCGTTGGCCGAATCTCGCCAAGCGTGATCGAGGCCAATGCAACGAAGTATGCCGACAAAACGGAACTTCGCCGAACGCCTGAAAATCCAGGCTCCCGTTGGTCGCCTTCCGCTCTTTGGCTATGCAGGCCTCAATAGGGAAACTTCCGATTGGCGGATTGGGTGCCAGCGGCGGCTTGTCCGCCACACTGCCGAAGCAAGGGCAGACAAGCTGCCCATGGCACCCGCCAATCGAAGTTAGACGGGGTATGGAAGGCAGCAACCCTCAATAGCGCAAGCGTTTTTGCCGTTTGTACCGGGCAGACCGAATCTGCTTGGGGTGCTCCCGCTTGGCCGTATCGGGTGGCTCGACGACGGCTGGCGGCTCGGCCGTCTCAATCAATTCACGCAACGGAATGCCCGCCGGAATGGGCAACTGCTCCGCCTCCTCCAACTGCTCGTCGGCCTCGCCACCGTTCAACGTGTCGGCGTTCAGCGTATCGGCGTTCAACGGCCCCGGGTCGATCCAATAGCCGCTGCGATCGATCTGCATGGTGCCCAGATCCAGATCGAGGTTCACGCGTTGCACCTCGTAATCGGTCCACGCGCTGAGGAAATCGTTTTGGGCGCTCAGCAGGCCCGACAGAGCGCTGACCAAGTCACGTGCCGTGGTGGCCCCAAACTTCGAGGTTTCTCCCGGTTTCGGAGGCTCGGAAAGCCGGATTTGTGTCAGTTCCACCTGGGAAATGGCTACCCGAACGGCCGCCCTACGCAATTCGAAATCCAGTTGGGCCAACCGAATCGATCGCAGCGACGAACGCAATGTCTGATTGATGCCGTCTTCGTAGGCGTAATACTCGCGGCGCGCACGCTGGTAGTCGATCAAGACTTCCCGGTATAGGTTGCGCTCGGCAAGCCGCGTCAGCGGAGCGTCGAACTCCAGGCCCACCCGCAACCGGCCCGTGGTTCCGCGAAATCTCAACGGGTGACCATCCGTCGTGCCCAGGTCGCCACTGAAAACCACGTCCAGATCGCTGCGCAGATCGTTAGCGGCCACCTCGATCTCCCGCCACCGGTTGACCAAGTCCGCCCGGGCATTCTTCCAGTCGCGACGATAACGGCGAGCCACCTGCAAGGCCTGCTCCGGCTGCAAGTCGATCGGCACCAGGGTAACCGACTCTAGACGTGAGGCCGCTTGAATCAATGCCAACTCCGCCAATTCGGAAGACAGGCGCGTTGTCTGGGCAAGCACCTGATCTTCGTTGAGCTCCGACGGCGAATCGACCACTGCCTGGAGTTCGCCGAGCAACGATTCCATCCGCTGCGAAAGTCGGGCAAACTCACTGCGAACTGCCGCCACGCGCTCTTCGAGGCGGGCAACGTCGACCGAGGTCGAGTCGACATCGTCGCGTTTGATTTCCGGGCGATGCGATAGCCGCTCGAGGTTCGCCCGTCGTCGCGGCAACGCTTCGTTGAGTGTCTGCATGTCGTCGAGTACCATCACCAAGGCTTTGGCGGCCTGCTTCAGTGCCCCGGTGAGTTCGCCGCGGAGGTCGAACTCGGCCGGTTGCTGCTCGGGATCGCGAAGCTCTGCCACCAGCGTCGCGACGACGTCTTGCGTCGCCTTAAACTCGGGATCGATCAAGTCGAAGCGATGTAGCATGGGGTCGTCGATACGGACATCGATATCCGGCGACAACCCCATGGTGATCTTGTACGAGTCGAGACGATCCTCGTAGGCGGTCACCAGCGACAATAGGCGGCTTTGGGCACTGTAGAGCGCCTGGCGGGCCTGGTCGACCTGGAAGCGGTCGATCCGGCCGTTTTCGTAAAGGGCTTCCAAGCGATCCAGGCTTTCGGCCAACCCATTGACGTTCTGCCGCTGGTTGCGGATCCGTACCTGGTCTTCCAGCAAGCCGAGTAGGCCACCGGCAGCGCCGGTCGATGAGCCATTCAGTGCCGACAAGCGAATCCCTCCGACGGCCGGACCAGCAGCCAGCCCACGGCCGGTAATCACGTTGGCAAAAAAGCTTCGTTCGAATCGCTGCATCTGGCGGACGTTAGCCAACAGGTCGCGCTCGGCCTGGGTAAGGTTTTCCAGCACAACGGCTCGCCCTCCGGCACGCAGCAAGGGTTGGACCAACGAAAAGTCCAGCAAGGTGGTGCCCGAGTAGTCGTCGGGTCCGGCAAACTGCCACACCAGCGAGTTGGCCATTCCGACGACCAATTCGCCGCCACCGGCAAACAATTTCCGCATCTGCAGATCGGTGTCGGTCGACAACAGGCTCTGACGGCCACCTGCCCGGTCGGGACCGTCGGCCGTGAAGAATGTGTCGTTACCCCCGTAAAACTGGGTATCGAACTGGAATCGCTGAAAGGATACTTGCAGGGCCGACAGGTAAAGGTCTTCCAATTCGTGCTGGTAGTCGCGGGAATTCAGTCGGGCAAGATGCAACGCCCGGCGCCGGTCGAGCACGACCACGCCCTCCTCGGTATAAGGCAAAAAGGCCTTCCAATTGGGGTTTTGCACAAAGGGGGTTTTGCCGTAACGATTCCAATGGGGCCATCCCCGCATGCCGTCAACACACTGCATCAGCCGATGGGCCGTGGGATCGTCGGGCGGCATGGGCGGGCAATCGGGACAGCCCGGCTCGTACATCCGCGACCGAGGATCGGGACGAATGTCGAAGGATTGCAGCGGGGTACGTGTCTGTTGGTTGGCCCGACCGACCAAGCAGTAGGCATCGTCGTCGGCCTGCTGCCGGTAGAATGCCCGACTACAACCGGCTACCGCCATCAAGGTAATCAACAGCCCTACTGAGAGCTGAGAGCCCGAATCGCGCGATGATCGCCAAACGGTCGAGAGCACCGAGCAGCTCCTTGACGGGGGGTGACGTACTAGCCCAGGACGGTTCCGCCGCATCGCAACGGCGGTTCGAAGCGGGATGTGCAACGGCGCTAACCGACACAACCCCCCGCTTCATGGCCTTAATTCGGCCTTCAGCCACACCGACTTAAACGATTGTGGAATCTACGGCAAATAAAGCGAATTTTCCGGGGGAGGCGGCCACCACCCCGACCCTAGGGAGCCTGGGAAGACAAGGTAAAATCTTGACACTGGGTTTCGTGCGGAATATCATCGACATTAAGGGATTACGTACAGAGAGAAGAGGTCTGTGCCGGCGGGAGGGACGCCGCTGCCGCAAAGCATCCTATTGAGGGCTAGGGGTTAACGGACGTGGGTGACACGCAAGATGAGTCCTCGTTCTTCGGGGACACGGCGTGCAGATCTTTTCGCCACGATCTGCCTTGGTTTCAATAAGTCGATTCAGCGCAGGGCGGCAAGGCCGCCAACCAAACTGGTGCTACCGCACCCAGGAAAAAACCCGCTCCCGTTGGTCGCTGAACTTTGCCAAAAAGTTAACGATCCTTGAGGTAACAGCACAGGGCGTTATGAGCATTTGGAACAAAATCCTCGTCGGTTTCGTCTTCATCTTGGCGGCGGTCTTTCTTTATATGGCCGCTCGCACACTGAAAACCCACGAACACTGGCGCAGCAAGGCCCAGCAGTTCGAGGAAAAACTGGCGACTGCCGAAGTTGAAAACGAAGAGTTGCAGTTCGCCGATCACGAGCTGGCCAATACCAATGACGAGATCACTTGGGGTATCAAGCGGCTGCGGCTCGAGCTGCACAAGCTGCTGATCGGTCGAGGACGCGTGTGGACGAACTGCCAGCCCGGCCAGGTCAACTCGGAAAATGGCCAAGTGGCCGTCACCACCGACTTGCCCGACCCACACGGTATCGCCAATAGCACGGTGCTCTACGTGTTCGAAGAGGCCAACACCGAAGAAGGCGGCCAGTATTTGGGCGAGTTCAAAGTGACTGCGGTCGCTGAGAAACAAATCCAGCTTGAGCCGACGATGAAACCCACCGCGGCGCAACTGAAGCGGCTGGCCAAAAGCCGAGGACCCTGGTCGCTCTACGAAGTGATGCCGGCCGACGACCACGACATCTTCACCAAGTTCGACGACGACGGCAAGCTAGTCCCGATGGATGAAGCCGACCTCAAAGCGCTCTTCCCAGAAGCCACGGTCGAACAGTATGTCAAAGACGGCCAACCGGCTACCTGGGAGAAGATCGACGAATGGGGAATTGACGGCTACTTGGCCGATGCAGGCGGAAAACCGCTGCTCGACGAAAACGGCGAGCGCGTGGAAGGAAGCGAAGGTGTGTATCACCGGAAGCTCCGCGACTACGAGGTGCTGTTTAAACACTATCACACCCGACACGTCGTCCTTACCGACCTGATCGAATCGACCAAGCGGGACAAGCAGTTTGTCGACGCCGCGCTGGCCGACGCCCAGCAGCAGGTGGCCTTCCGTGAACAGCAGGTCAACGCCCTGAAGAGCGAGTTGGCCCGCGTCGAAGGCGAACGCAGCGCCGTGGCCAATCATGAGGCTGTGCTTCGTTCGCGTCTGGCATCGATTCAATCCGACGTGAAGAAGCTGCTGGCCCACAACCAGGCCGTGGCTGGACGGATTGCCGAAATCCAGTTGAAAGCGTCCGAGCAGATCGACGCCCGCACCCGCACCGTGGCCCAGGCGGCCGGAAGCAACTAAAGCACGTTTTCGGTAAATGCAACGTTTGGTGAGTGCAACGAGTGCCAGGGGCAATTTCTCTCGTCCCCACGCCGTAGCGTGGGAACCAGGGAATCCCGCCGATACGTTCACTCTGCTTATGACTCGCTGCGCTGGCGTCCTCATTGCCGCGAGTCGTGTTCTGGAATCGCTCTTGACGCCCGTCGTGCGAATTCCTATTCCATCCGGCAGCCTATAATGTAAGATTGCATGGTTACCCCCGGGCTACGACCCCCTCAACGAGGGGCGCGTCGTGGTGGGTAAGGGCGGCATTCCGGCGGCGCTAATGGCCGCGACATTTATCGAAGTGGTGTGAGAGAGTTGTCGATGGGGATCTACGACCGACCCTACTACCAGGATGACCAACCCCAAGGGCTCACGCTGCGCGCTCCGCAGAGCGTGGTGATTTCGTTGATCGTCATCAACGTGGTCGTTTGGCTGGCCAATGGGCTGCTGACGCCCGGCCAAGGCGGCCAGATGGGAGCGATCAGCGATGCCTTGGCCGCCCATAGCCACACCCTGCAGAAGCCCTGGCTGTGGTGGCAGTTTCTTACCTACGGGTTTGTCCACAGCGATGGGGTGCAACACATCCTCTTCAATATGCTGGGGCTTTTCTTCCTGGGTCGAGCCGTCGAGCAACACCTGGGTCGCTGGGAATTCCTACGATTCTATCTGGCCGCCCTGGTCTGTGGCTCCATCGCCTGGGGTCTGGCGAACCTCGTCACTGGGGTTCCCCAAAATATCGATTACGTGCTGCTCGGGGCCTCCGGAGCCGTGGCAGCCGTAGTGATCCTGTTTGCGTTGAACTTCCCGCGGCAGACCTTGTTGCTGTTCTTTGTGCTGCCCGTGCCGGCCTGGGTGGTCGGCGTGATGCTGGTGGTCGGCGACATGCTGGGAGCAACCGGGATTGCCGGACCAAGCTATGTCGCCTACACCGTACACTTGGCCGGTGCCGCGTTTGCTTTTCTCTACTTCTATTTCCATTGGAATTTTGGCCGACTCGTGCCACAGGGGTTCTCGCTGAGTCGGCTGAAGCCGCGACCCAAGCTACGCATTCACGACCCCGATGACGCCATGGAAACCCTCAGCAGCGAAGTCGATCGGATCCTGGAAAAGATCCACCGGGAGGGTGAAGCCAGTTTGACGCGCAAGGAACGTCGCACCATGGAAAACGCCAGCCGCGAGTTCCAACGCCGTCGCGGAGGGTAACTTGGATTTCTCACAACAAAATTAACCACGGAGGGCACGGCGGGTATCACTTGGCTGCTTGTCAGCCAGTGTGCCGAACACGGGCATACACGCTGCCCGTGGCACCCAAGCGTCCTTGAAATCCGAAATCATAACTCCCAAATCCTCAATTCGGTTCCCCGACACGGAAGTCGGCCATGATGCGGCGCGTTGACATCCCGAAGACCCGGCGCGGTCGTGTTCGCCCTCAGGCCGGGCCGCATTATCCCCAGGCCCCGTTGCGTCGGCGCCAGGCAGAACCGGTGCCGCCACCGGTCGAAGAACCGCAAGAACCGGTCCCCGCCGGCCGTAACAAACGGTTTTGGATCGTTCTTGCTTCGTTAACGCTAGCTGTTGTCCTGAGCACGGCTGGGCTGGCGTACCGTTGGCTGATTTCGCCCGTCGAGGCGTCTGCACCGCCGCGATTTTGTCCGCCACCTGTCTCCCAGCGAACCGTGGGCAACATGGTACGGCTACCCGGCGGCATCTTTCGGATGGGCGATCCCATGGCCGCTGTTGCCGACGAGCAACCCGTTCACGAAGTGATTCTGCAGCCCTTTTACATCGACGAACACGAAGTGACCAACCGCCAGTTCGGCCAGTTTGTCGCCCAAACCGGCTACCGCACGACGGCCGAGCGGCGCGGCTGGTCGCACCTCTATGATCGTTCGTCGGACACGTGGTGCAAACGCGAGGGGGCCGACTGGCGGCATCCCGGCGGTCGGGCCACTACGCTCGAGGGCCGCGAGATCTTTCCCGTGGTCCATGTCTCCTGGTACGACGCGATGGCCTACGCCCGCTGGGCCGGCAAACACCTGCCGACCGAGGCCCAGTGGGAATATGCCGCACGGAGCGGACTCCGCGACACGGTGTTTCCCTGGGGCAACGAGGAGTTGGTCAACGGCCAGTATCAGGCCAACTACCGCCAACACGGCCAAGCTGTAGATGCCGATGGGTTTCAGATGGCGGCCCCGGTCAAATCGTATCCTCCGAGCCGCTCTGGGCTCTACGACATGTCGGGCAATGCCTGGGAGTGGTGTGCCGACTGGTACGCCGGGGATTACTACCGCTACAGCCCGCAGGAACATCCCCAAGGGCCGCCGAAAGGTTACCAACGCGTGGTCCGCGGCGGCTCGTTCCTCTCGCCCGAGAACTTTCGACCCGGTCACCACGTATCGACAAGATGGCAGCGAACGCCCGACTTTACCAGTCAACACCTGGGATTTCGTTGCGTTCGCTAGCCCCCCTGTAGACCGACACGACCGTTATTGACCGGTCGATACACTTTCTTTAGGATGCCTCACTTACGGCGATCCGCGATTCACTTCCCTTTTCCTCAACCACGCCAGATCGGTAGTATGACGCAGGCGTTGCGGCGGTGACTGGCCAAACGCCATGCCCGTGCAAATGTATGGGCAGGATACACAAACCTGTACTACTAACCTCAAAGATCGTTAAGTTTTTGACAAAGATTAGCGACCAGCGGGAGCGGCTTCTTGCCTGGGTGCGGTAGCACGGGTTTGTTTGGCAACCCTGCTGCCTCCGTGGTGAGAGATCGGTGCTAGCAAAAAAAATCGCCCGACGATTCCGTCGGGGCGAACTGTCGATAAGGAGTATCGAACGATGAAATTTCGTTGCACGTGGATTTCAGGGCTTTTGGCACTTACGGCGCTCGGCTTGGGCGGATGCCCTTCCCAACCGTCGGGCGAGGGTCCTGCGCCCAACGCCACGGCAACCGGCGCCCCGTCAAGCGAAGGCTCCGACGCGGCTCTATTCGAGAAACAGACCGACGGGGGTGTCAAGCCGGCCCGCGACGACGTGCTCCTATTGGCCTACTCAAACGATCCCAACACACTCAATGCCCTGACGGCCAGCGACAACGTCAGCAATGCTTTTCAGCGGCAGGTCTACGAATCGCTCGGCCAAACCGACTATAACGACCCGGACAACATCCTTCCGGCCCTGGCCACCGGCTGGGAGTTCGACGAAGAAACGCTCACCTTTACGATTCATCTGCGCAAGGGGGTGAAGTGGCATCCGATGTCGCTGCCCAATGGTACGGCGTTGCCCGCGAAAGAGTTCACGTCGCGCGACGTGAAGTTTTCGTTCGACTGCGTGCTGAACCCGCATGTCGAGGCGGCCCATTTGCGCAGCTACTTCGAGGATCCAGACGCCGAAGACGAGTCGCAGCGTTATAAGATCAAGGTCACGATCGTCGACGACTACACGGTCAAGGTCAAATGGACCAAACCCTACTTCCTTGCCAAGGAATTCACTCTGGGTTCCGTGCCCATGATGCCGCGGCACGTGTACTCGGTCGACGAGACGGGCGAGCCGATCTCGTATGACTTCACCTCGAAGGAGTTCGCCGACGGTTTCAACACCCACTGGGCCAATAAGCTGATGTGCGGCACCGGCCCAATGATGTTCAAGAGTTGGAATCGAAACGAGCGGCTGGAACTGGTCCGCTTCGACGACTACTGGGGCAAACCGTTTTACTTCAGCCAGTTGATCATGCAGTGTATCCCCAACACCAACACCATGGTCCAGCAGGTCCTCAAAAACGATCTCGACTGGAGCGCCTTTCCCGAGAAGGACCAGTGGTTGCAGAGCAAGTCGAACGCTAACGTGAAGGCTGGCAAAGTGAAGCTCGTGGATTTCGACTACCCCGGCTATCGGTACATCGGCTACAACCTCAACCGGCCGATCTTCAAAGACAAGCGATTCCGCTGGGCGTTGGCCCACGCCACGCCCGTGCGGCAGATGATCGACACGGTATTCAAAGGCCTGGCGATGCCGGTGGCCGGTCCGTTTTTACCGGGCAGCACCGCCTGCGACGACTCGATCGAACCGGTGCCCTACGATCTCGAAAAGGCTCGCCAGCTACTCGACGAAGCCGGCTGGAAAGATACCGACGGCGACGGGGTGCGCGACAAGGAGATCGACGGCGTCCGCATGCCGGCCTTCTTCGACATGATGATTTTCGCCGACTCTCGGGCGTTCAAAACGATCGCCGAAATGTATCAGGAAGACTGCCGCAAGATCGGCGTGAAGGTACAGCTCTCGCCCACCAAGTGGGCACTGATGCTCGACAAGCTCAACGCCAAGGAGTTCGACGCCACGATGCTCGGCTGGGGCACCGGCTGGCAGAAGTCCGACCCCTTCCAACTCTGGCACAGCAGTCTGGCCGATGTGCCCAGCAGTTCCAACTTCATAGGCTATGTGAATCCCGAGGTCGATGAGTTGATCAACGAGCTTCGAGTGACCATGAATGAAGAGAAGCAAAAGGAACTGTACCACAAGATCCACCGCCTGATTTACGACGATCAGCCGTATACGTTTTTGTTCTCCGAGAAGCAGACGGCCGGCTACGACACCCGCATCGAAAACGTGAAGTTCTACCGAATCCGCCCCTGCATCGACAGCCGCGAGTGGTTCACCAATCGGCCACGGTTGCTGGGGCAGTGAGGCGCGGGAAGGATGAAGTCTAAAGGATGAAGTCTAAAGGATGAAGTATGAAGACGATGGGAATCTCGCTGAGCAAATAAACGTCCCTCGCTGTCAAGCTCCGGCTTGGGAACCAGGAAAAAAGAGAATCTTCTCCCCTCTCCCTTTGGGGAGAGGGGCCGGGGGTGAGGGGATTTGCGCAGCAAGGCTCTTCCTGCAAACAACGCCTTCGCCGCTGTAAACCGCCCTCACCCGGCGACTGCGCCGCCACCCTCTCCCGCCAAGCGGGAGAGGGTACGCTGTAGCACAACCCACGACGCGAAGCGTCGAAAACGTACGTTCCCACGCAAAGCGCGGGAACGAGCAACTCCTAGCCCCTAGCACCTAATCCCTAGCCCCTAGCCTCTTCCCGTGTGGACCTATATCCTTCGACGACTGCTCGCCATGATCCCCACGTTGTTCGGGGTGACAATCGTGGCGTTTTGCATCATGCAGTTGGCGCCCGGCGATCCGATGAAGTCGGAACTCGGCGCCGGCGGCACGATGGGTGAGTCAAGCCAAACGCGCGAAGCCTATCTTATCCAGCGCCGCGACCTGAAGCTCGACAAACCGTTGCTCTTGAACTTCAACTACTTCCGCAACTACACCGCGCCGATCCGCCAAGCGGCCCATTTCCAGGGGCTCGACGAAAAACAAATCGTCGGGGAGCTGGCCACGATGGGCGACGACCCGGACAATCCGGCGTATGCTGCGCGGCTCAAGTTCCTCCGCTCGCTGGGCATCGAGGATTTTGACAAATTTCTGGCCGACCCCAACGCCCGGAGCCGCCTGGCCACGAAGGTGGCCACGGGCGTGCAAGTTTACCTGGAAGAGACGGGCATGCACGGAGCCCCGGCGGCGGTCGCCATTCTGCAAAGCGACGCCACGCTGCAGGATAAGATCGGCGCCATTCGGGCGTTGAACCTGTTGGTCGTCGAGCCGTTTGTCTATACCTACCCACGCGATGCGACCGGCAAGGAAACCCCGTTAGTGATGGCCACTTGGCGGCTCTGGTGGGACCGGGCCGAACCGAGCTTCCCGAAGTTGGATCCCGACCAACGGACCGCGTTGGAAAAGCGGTTTGCGACGATGGCCCAGGAGACGTCGCGTACGGAAGTTTTCGAGATGATCGAGAGTTTCGACCGTAGCGACATGCGGCTGTTCATCGAAAAGTTACTCGGCGATACGTCGCTTGAGGAGAAGGTCGTGGCCGCCGCCGCACTTAAGCTTTACGTTCCCCGGCCGCTGCAGCTCGATGTTCCTCGCGACGCCGACGCCGCCACGGTTAACGAAGTGGCACAAAACTGGATCGCCCAATACGAGTTGAATCGCGCCCAATACGAACCGGGCTGGGGTACAAAGATCGCGCGGATCTTAATCGACACCCAATACGCCCACATGGTTTGGCGGCTGGTCACTTTCGACTTCGGCCGCTCGGCCACGAAAACCCGAGAACCGGTTGCTGAGAAAATCTGGAATGCCGTACTGGTTTCGGCTCCGCTGATGGTGATGGCTCAACTCGTAATCTACTTGGTGGCCGTGCCGTTGGGTATTCTCTGTGCGGTCAATCGAGGGAACAACATCGACCGGGGAGTTTCGCTCGGCCTGTTCCTGCTTTACTCGATCCCTGCTTATGTGGCCGGCATGCTGTTTCTGCTGTTCTTCTGCTACGGCGTATTCTGGGAGATCTTTCCCGCATTAGGACTGCACAGCCCGGGCGCGGAGACTTACGGCTGGCCACAATACCTGACCGACTATCTCTGGCATGCGTTTCTACCGGTGGTCTGCTTGTCGTTGTTCTCGCTGGCCGCGATGGCCATGTATAGCCGCACCAGCATGTTGGACGTGATCGGGCAAGACTACATCCGCACCGCCCGAGCCAAGGGGCTTTCCGAGGGCAGGGTCATCTTCAAGCACGGGCTGCGTAACGCACTGATTCCAATCATCACGCTTTTTGCCGGCTTCCTGCCCGCCATGCTCGGCGGCAGTGTGCTCATCGAGGTCCTCTTCGGCATTCCCGGCATGGGGCGGATCAGTTGGGGATCGATCGAGCAAAAAGACTTCCCCACCCTGATGGCCCTGATCTATATCGACGCGATCGTGGTCATGCTGAGTATCCTGATGACCGACCTCCTCTACGTGTTCGTCGATCCTCGCATCAGCCTTGAGGGCAAGGGAGGATCGGCATAATGCATAGCGAAGCCTATCTGGATATCGTTTGGAAGCAATTCAAGAAGAACCGCTTTGCCCTGATCGCTCTTTGGGCATTGGCTCCCTTGTTTTTTATCGCCATTTTCGCCCCGCTGATTGCCTCGAATCAGCCGCTGGTGTTCACCGAAGATGGCAAGACGCTCTTCCCCTGGTTTCGGGCAATCTTCAACACGGCCGAAGTGGTCGACTTCGCCTTCAACATGGCGATGATTGCCTTTATCCCTTGGGCGATGATCTCGCTGGCGGCCAACATGTATTGGCGTCGCCGCGACGTGCCGGGGCGCCGTCGGATCTTCTGGGTCCTGGGGCTCTACCTGACGATGACCGCCGCGCTGGCCGCGCTGTTCTCGGTGTCGTCCATACGTCCAAACAATCCCTACGCGGCGCGGACTTTCGTGCTGGAAGAATTCCGTTCGCCCGAGACAAAACACGGCATCTATCCGCTGATCCCCTTCGGTCCCTTGGAGCAGGACAACGGTCTGTCGGGCAAACCCGAGACGGGTGCCAATTTCAAACCGCCCTTGTTCCGCAAGAGTCGCGACGATTGGTACAAGGCCAACGATTTCTTCCCGCATATTCTCGGCACCGACGACTCGGGCCGCGATGTGCTGGTGCGGATGCTCTATGGCACGCGAATCTCGCTGACGATCGGCTTCTTGGCCGTAAGTATTTACCTGACGATCGGTGTGATCCTCGGTTCGCTGGCCGGCTACTTCGGTGGCGTGGTCGATATCGCCATCTCGCGTACCATTGAGGTGATCATGCTGTTTCCCTCGTTCTTCTTGATACTTACATTGGTTGCGATGGTCGGCCCGAGCATTTATATCATTATGGTGGTAATCGGGTTGACCGGCTGGCCGGGTATTGCACGATTGATACGCGGTGAAGTACTCAAGCAACGATCGATCGACTACGTCGCCGCCGCCCGAGCACTGGGAGCGTCGCATCCTCGGATCATTTTCCGGCATATCCTGCCCAACGCCATTTCGCCGGCGCTGGTGTCGGCCCCGTTCGGCGTGGCCGGAGCCATTGTTACCGAAGCGGGCCTGAGCCTGTTGGGCGTGGGTGTACGCCCACCGGCGCCCACCTGGGGAATCCTCCTGCAACTGGGAAGCCAGAACTACAATTACTGGTGGCTGGTCGTGGTGCCCGCGGCGGCCATGTTCTTCACCGTAACGATCTTCAACCTCGTCGGTAGCGGGCTTCGTGATGCCATGGACCCGAGGTTGCGGATGTAACGAAGAAAAAGTAAAGGAACTTGGGTGCCACTGGCTGCTTGTCAGCCAGTGCCGAACATGGGCATACCTTTTGGCCCCTGACATCCGAAAGTCAAATCACTAGGCACCCTCACCCCCGGCCCCTCTCCCGTAAACGGGAGAGGGGAGAGATGTCGCAAATCATCAATCCCAAATCATAAATCATAAATCCAATGTCTGATCCGTTGATCACGATCGACAGCCTGAAGACCTACTTCTACACCGACGACGGTGTGGTCAAAGCGGTCGACGACGTTTCGCTGGTGATACCCCGGGGAAAAACCCTGGGACTGGTCGGCGAGTCGGGCTGCGGAAAATCGGTCACCGCACTGTCGGTCATCCGGCTGATCTCTCGGCCGGGCAAGATCGCCGGTGGGCAAATCGTGATGCAGGCCAATGGCAAACCGACCGTCTTAAATCAACTGTCGGAAGCCGAAATGCGCGGCATTCGTGGCAGCTCGATCTCGATGATCTTTCAAGAGCCCATGTCGTCGCTCAACCCGGTGTTTACGATCGGGGCCCAGATCGCCGAAGCTGTCCAACTGCACCAGAAACTCGGCAAGGCCGACGCCTGGGCAAAGGCCGTCGAAATGCTCCGCAAGGTGAAAATTCCCGAGCCGGCACAACGGGCCCGCGAGTATCCTCACCAGCTTTCCGGAGGGATGCGACAACGAGCGATGATCGCCATGGCTCTGTCGTGCGAGCCGAAACTGCTGATCGCCGACGAACCGACCACCGCGTTGGACGTGACCATCCAGGCCCAAATTCTCGATCTCTTGCAGCAGTTGCAGCAGGACGTGGGCATGTCGATCCTGATGATCACCCACGACCTGGGCATCATCGCCGAGACGGCCGACGACGTGGCCGTGATGTATGCCTCGAAGGTCGTCGAGTACGCCCCGGTTGAAGAGCTGTTCGCCAACCCATTGCACCCTTACACCCATGGGCTGTTCAAGTCGCGGCCCGAGATGGGCAAATCGAAACAAGAGAAACTCGAGACCATCGAGGGCATGGTTCCCAGCCCCTTGCGTTTTCCCCAAGGCTGCAAGTTCCATCCCCGTTGCCCCTACGCCCAAGAACGTTGCAAGACGGAAGAACCCGCGCTACGTGAAATACGCCCGGGCCACCAAGTTCGTTGCCACTTTGCGGGAGAGATCGAGTTTAAGTAAAACAAAACCTCTCCCCTCTCCCTCAGGGAGAGGGGCCGGGGGTGAATCGTAAATCAGAAATTCCAAATCCCAAATCATAAATCTCTTTTTGGTTATGGTCAGTAAAAGCAACCACGTCCTGTTGGACGTCGCCAACCTAAAGAAATACTTCCCGATCCGCCGGGGGTTGCTCTCCCGGGTTGTCGGCAACGTTCAGGCGGTCGACGACATCAGCTTCCAGATCCGCGAGGGCGAAACCCTGGGCCTGGTCGGGGAGTCGGGGTGCGGAAAAACGACCGCCGGTCGCACCATCCTCCGGCTCATCACACCGACGGCTGGTAAAGTCACCTTCGACGGCATCGACGTGGCCACCAGCCAACTGCGCCGCGACATGCAGATTGTCTTCCAAGATCCCTTCGGCTCGCTCAACCCGCGGATGACGATCAAAGGCATCGTCGAAGAAGGGCTGATCGTCAACCGCCTTGGCGACAAACAAGACCGCCGCAACAAAGTAGAGAAAACGCTCGAACAGGTGGGCCTCGACCCTAGTTACATCAACCGCTATCCCCACGAGTTCTCAGGCGGGCAACGGCAGCGAATCTGCATCGCCCGGGCGTTGGCGCTGAATCCGCGGTTCATGGTCCTCGACGAACCGATTTCGGCCCTGGATGTCTCGATCCAATCGCAAATCATCAACCTGTTGGTCAAGCTCCGCGAGGAGTATCAGTTGACTTACCTGTTCATCTCGCACGACCTTTCGGTGGTCGAGTACATTTCCGATCGCGTGGCCGTGATGTACTTAGGTGAGATCGTCGAACTGGCCACCAGCGAGGCGCTCTACGGCAATCCGTTGCACCCTTACACCAAGGCGTTGCTCTCCTCGGTGCCGGTGATCGATCCGAAGAAGCGGAAGAAACGAATGGTGCTCGAAGGCGACGTCCCCAGCCCGATCAATCCGCCCAAGGGCTGCCGCTTTCATCCCCGTTGCCCGTTAGCGATGGACATCTGCAAGCGCGAGGCTCCGCGGCAACTCGACTTCGACGGCCATTTGGTCCGCTGCCACGCCGTGGAAAAAGAGTTGGGCGCTCCGGCGGCCGGCGGGAAGAAGTAGTCTCGAAGCGATCTGGACAAAAGAGCCTGGCTTTGCTTCAACTCCGGTGTTTATGCCGCGTGGGGCTCACCGCCGCTTTGCGGCTTCGCCGCCAGCGTGTCGTTCCGCGACTGAGATTCGGCTTCGAGCGTGGTTTGCGTGCTTCGGATGCCGGTATCGCTTCGGGCGCTGCAGGCGTCTCCTTCTCGGCAGCTTTTGCGGCCTCTTTTTCCGCCTCCTTTTGGGCTACCCGGGCAGCGGTGAAGACGAGATAGCGGCGCAGGATGGCCTGTTCGACCCGTCCTTTGCGGCGTGCCGGAACCGCCACCCGCACGACCAGTTCTAACTCACCCGCTTTCGGCATGGCTACCGTTACCCGAGGGTCCACGCCCAGGGAAACAAGTCCTTCGTGCTTGGCAAAGCGGGTGAAGTGATGCCGCGCGTCTTCCAGATAGTTGCCACACTCCTGCCGGGCTGCCGTAAGCAGGTCTTGCTCGGCCAAGGACCATTCGCTGTCCATTTTGATCGGCACCTTGAACGAATGCAGCACGTATTTGTGCGTGTAGCTTTCGTTGATCAGCGGCTTGCCGAGGAAGACGCTATTGGGAAGCACCACGGCCCGGCCCGTAAGTTGGTGCGAGCTGACTTCCAACACGGTCGTGGTCAGCAGGTTGTGGTCGATCACCTCGCCGCGGACGCCGGCCACTTCAATGCGGTCGTTGATTTTGAACGACTTGCTGCCCGTCCTCAACAGTGTGCCGGTGATACACTGGATCAGTTCCTTGGTGGCAATCACCGTAGCCACGGCCACGGCAAAGATCGACACGGTAAACAGCCGGAGTTCCTCGGCCCAGATCATCACGATGCCGAGCACGAAGAGCAGGAAAAAGAGATTTCGCACCTGGACCAGCCAGCGACGCCGAGCCTCCTTGGGCAATTTCTCATTGTCCCGAATGGCTCGTGCCAAAATCGCGCGAAGCACCAACAGCGCTACCGCGAGGATCGCGGTGCTGACAATCCCCATCGCCATCGGGTTGTCTAACAAGCCCAGCAAATTGCCCAAAGGAGGTCTCCCTTTACTGATCCGTATACGGCAGGTTGTGGACAAACGTATCGAACGCCCCACGGACGGCGCGAAATCGGTACCGATAAAGCCAGCCGAAGAGAAACGGCGGCCAGAGGAAGTGGACCGTCTGAAGCATCTGGAACGTTTGTCCGCGAACGGCCGGCTTGGGACTGGACACCACGTACTGGTTGATCAGCACGAAACCCACAATCAGGGCAATCAGGCCCAGCAATAGGCAAACGGCCCCGCCAATCAGCAGACCGCGGCCGCCGGAGATCTCGACGCCGTAGTCGACCGTGGTCCGGTCGTCGCGTTGTCGGGTGAACTGAAGCTGTCCGCGGCGGACAAGTTGTCCGACGCCCTTGCCCGACGGATCGACCAGTCCACCCTCGAAGCGGAGTTGCCTTTCGGACTTCTCCACGATTTTCAGCGGTCCGAAGGGCAAGCCTGTGCCCTTGGCCAAAGCTGTGGCTGCTCGATCGGCCAGCGCGGCCGGCTCGCCGTCGACCTCGGCCGTGCCGAAGATCAGCGACTGGAAAGTCTTCGACTGAGAGGCCTTGTGGTCGGGCAGTTGGAACCGTTCGTCGACGGTCGACTTGCCTGCCCGGCGCGAGGCCACCAGAAACCGCAGCCCACCCATCCAGGCCACGATCCCAATGCCCGTGATGAGGAACAGAATCGTTCGCGCGGTTTCGATATCCATGGTCTGTTGCTCCCGGTAATCGGCTTGTCGGCTATTCTCTCGCCAAGCCGCCAAAGCGCCAAGAGGATGTTTTCTGGCCCTTTCGACGCCAATTCGCATTCGGGCGACTGACGATCTATAATCGGGGTATTCCTACCGCCGCTTGAACCGATGCGGCGAGAGTCCTGCCTGGGCAGCCGCCCACGGTGTTGTTTGTCGACTTTCCACCCGTTTGCCCGTGAGGTGCAACCCATGCTTCGATTTCCAGCTCACACCGCGTCACGCGATCGAGTACGCCTGATTTTGCCGCTGTTATTTGGAGTCACACTGCTAGCAGCGGCGCCCGCCACGGCGACCGTCTATTATGTGGCCAACCACGGCAACGACACGGCCGACGGTCGCTCGCCGGCCACGGCTTGGCAGACCATCGCCCGGGTGAACCGCCAAGCCTTTGAGCCCGGCGATAAGATCCTCCTGCGGCGCGGCGATTCGTGGCGAGAATCGCTCCGCTCGGCAAGCGGCAGCGAGCAAGGCTACATCACCTACGGCGCCTATGGCGAAGGCCCCAAACCGGCGTTGATCGGCTCGGTCGAGATGAACGATCCACGTCAATGGCAACACGAAGGCGGCAATGTCTGGTCGAACGTGCCGCCGCAGCCGATCGGCGATCAGGTGTTGCCCAATCCCGGTTTCGACAGCGACCTGGCACGTTGGAGCATGCACCGCGAAGGTAGTGCCAACGCTCGGCTGACTCGTGAAACCGAAGGTTGCCAAAGCGGCGCGGGCTGCTGCCGGCTCGAATGCCTTCAGCCCGGTCAAGGCGCCTCGCACATCCAACTAATCACCATGCCGTTTACGGTCGAGGCCGGCAAGGTTTATCGTTTGACCTTTTACGCGAGGGCAAACAAACCGGCCACGCTGACCGCCCCCAGTTTGCACAAGGCGGGAAAACCCTGGACCGCCTACACCGAATCGGCCCGATCACAGCATTACCCGATCGGCGACACCTGGGCAAAGTACACCCGCTACTACCGCACCCATACCACGGCCAACGACGCCCGGTTGACTTTCCACCTGGGCCAATCGCTGCCGGCCGGTGCCGTGCTCCACCTCGATAGCCTCGAACTCGTCGAGTGTACCGATAACCTCCTGACGTGCGACGTAGGCAATATCATCTTCGACCACGAAAAGTGCTGCGGCGTGAAGGTCTTCGAGCCCGAGCAGCTCGACGCCCAAGGCAAGTACTACTACGACGAAGACAATCAACTCGTAAAGATCTACTCGGCGAAGAACCCGGGCGAGTATTACACCGACATCGAACTGGCCCTGCGGCGGCATCAGATCAGCCAGTCGAATTGCAGCTACGTGATCTACGAGAACCTAGCCGTGCGCTACGGGGCGGCCCATGGCATCGGCGGCGGTTGGGTGCATCACATCGTCGTCCGCGATTGCGACTTCTCCTTCATCGGCGGCGGCGATCAATATGGCGGCGAGCGGACAGTGCGGTTCGGCAACGGCGTGGAGTTCTGGGGCGAAGCGCACGACTGCCTGGTCGAACGCTGCCGGCTCTGGGAAATCTACGATGCGGCCCTGACCAATCAGAACAAGGGCAAGGATGTTCACGAGGTCGACATCACCTACCGCAACAACATCATCTGGAATTGCGAGTTCTCGTTCGAATACTGGAACCGCCCGGAAACGTCCGTCACACGGAACATTGTTTTCGAGAACAACACGTGCATCGGCGCCGGCCGCGGCTGGAGCCATGCCCAGCGGCCCAATCCCGGCGGACGGCACCTCTGTTTCTACACGAACGACGCGCAAAGTCAGGATATCATCATCCGCAACAACATCTTCTTCGACGCCGCGAACAACGCCTTCTTCGCCCGCTACCTCACGCCCGAGCAGCGCAAGGCCCTGGTGCTGGACCACAACTGCTGGTACCAGGCCGAGGGCAAAATGATCCTGTTCAAAGAGACGAGCTACACGATGGACGATTTCGTCCGCTATCAGGCCGAACAACACGCCGAGCCGCATTCGTTCGTGACCAAGCCGGGCTTGATCGACGTCGATCGACGCGACTTCCGCCTGAAGGCCGACTCGCCGTGTATCGACCGCGGCATGGACGTCGGCATCGTCCGCGATTACTTCGGCACGCGAGTTCCCCAGGGCAACACCCCGGACATGGGGGCAGTTGAGAGGCTAGAGGCTAGAGACTAGTACGTCATCCAGCAAGTTTCTTCCGGTATAGTTCCGGGAACACTCGGCGGGCGTCGTTGTTATTGAAGGTCCAGTCGATTATGGCTTTGCGGCGATTTCGGTCGCGGGCCCAAGTCGCCGCATGACGTTGAACTTCTTCGATTGTAGGAATCCGTCGCCCGAGGCATTGCTTGGTCAACACGGAGATTTCAATTTCTGCCATGTTCAGCCAACTGGCGTGCTTGGGTGTGTAGTGCCATACGATGCGTCGCAGAGATTGCTTCGCTTTCGTGGCGTCAAACGTTTCGATGAGGGACTTTTCGTTGTGCGTGTTGAGGTTGTCGAGAACCAAATGAATCCGACGAGCCTTGGGATAACGCTGAAGCAGATCACGCACGAATCGTGCGAAATCGGCCCGTTTGCGATGACGCCGAGCCTGGACGAAGCGTTTGCCATCTTTCGGCTCAACGGCGACAAAGATACTGCACGTGCCGCAACGACGATACTCGTAGTCCTGCTTAGCCGCCTTGCCTGGTACGGCAGGCTTGAAGGGACACGTATCGTCCAGGAGTTGATACGGCTGCTCGTCCATGCAAATCAACGGTTCTCTCGGGTTGAACGCCTTTTCATACTGGTCGAGGACGTCCTCCATTCTGTCGCGAAACTCTTCGGTGAGTCTCGGAATGCACCATGTTTTTTTCGCCATGGCTTCATGTCGTGCTCTTTCAGCCACAACGCAACCTCGCTCTTGCTGATCGAATCGACGAAGCCTCGTTTCACGGCGTGCACGCAGAGTAGTTCCAGCGTCCAGCGGACGCGGCCCTCCGGCGGATCGCTGCAAGCCAACGCCACGACTTGCTGCTTCTGCCGTGGCGTAAACGTGGGCGGAGCACCGGATCGAGGGGCGTCGTACAACGCTTCCTCTAAACTCCCGGTACAGAACCGTTTACGCATACTGCGAACAGTTCGATCCGTGCAACCAACGTGTTCGGCAATCTCCTCATCCGTGAATCCTTCATCTGATTTCAGCAGAATCAAGGCACGCCGAACCACACGCACGGATCGCGTGCCGGTATGCACCAACTCCTGCAAATGCTGTCGGGCCTCGTCCTTGAGGCGTACAATGTGTTCCTTCATGCCGGTGCTTATACCACCGGAAACAATTTCATGGAAGGCGTACTAGGGACGAGAAAAAGCCGCGACCGTTGGTCGCGCCAGATGCGCTGGTCGTTTCCTGGCACCAACACGATTTTCCAAAGCAAACACCCCATGCCCAAAAGCACACTCTTTTCGACCTTGGCCATCGCAATGGCCATCGTTTCGACCTCGAACACTCTCGACTCGTGGGCAGCGGAGTCACCGGCAACTCCGCGAATGTACTTCGCCGACACCGTCTCCGGCCAGCCCTACTCCAAAGATCCGGCCGTCGTGAAATTTCGCGACCACTACTGGCTCTACTACTCGCTGCCGCCCTACAAAACCAAGCCGACCTCGGGCTGGAGCATCGGCGTTGCCACGAGCAAGAACCTGGTCGACTGGGAAAAGGTCGGCGAGCTTCGCAACACGGGCGATGCAGAACGCAACGGCTTCTGTGCGCCGGGGGCCATCGTGCTCGGCGGCAAGATACACCTCTTCTACCAGACCTACGGCAACGGCCCGAAAGACGCCATCTGCCACGCCTCGTCCGAAGACGGAATCCACTTCACGCGCAACCCGAGCAACCCCATCTTTTCGCCTACGGGCGATTGGACGTGTGGTCGGGCGATCGACGCCGACGTGATCGAGCACAACGGCCGGTTGTTGCTTTACTGGGCCACCCGCGACCCGCAAATGAAGAACCAGTTGCAGGGCGTCTCAGCCGCCCCGGTCGACAGCGATTTCGCCCGCGACAAGTGGAAACAACTCAACACGGCCGGCCCGATCCTCAAGCCCGAGTTGCCCTGGGAAGGTCGTTGCATCGAGGCGGCGGCCATGGCCAAGCGCGAGGGTCGCCTCTACATGTTCTACGCCGGCAGCTACAACAACGCGCCGCAGCAGGTGGGCGTAGCGGTAAGCGACGACGGCGTCCATTTCACCCGGCTGTTCGACGAACCGTTTCTGCCGGCCGGCAAGCCGGGCAGTTGGAACACAAGCGAGTCGGGCCACCCGTTCCTCTTCCAGGACGACGACGGCCAGGATCATCTCTTCTACCAAGGCAACAACGACAAGGGCCGGACCTGGTATCTGTCGGTGGTGCCCGTCGACTGGGAGGACGGCCGCCCCAGGCTGGCCCCGGCGAAGTTGCCGGGGCGTTAACCCTGACGCACGCACTACACTTGACACCACTGGCTCCGTCGTCCGTGTAGGGTGGGCCGAGCGAAGCGAGCCCCGCTCTACATTCTCTTACTCGCGCTTGCTTTGGTGGAGCGTGTGGAATCCGATTTCCGGCAGTTCGGCGGTGGGCGGCTGCATGAGTTGGCGGATTGCGTCGAAGACGACTCGGAACTGATCGTCGTACTTCCGCTCCAGCGCGGCAAGCTTTCGTGCCAAGTCGGCGTGCGAGGCGAGCATCTGACGTAGCCGGACGAACGCCCGCATGATCTCGATATTCACCGCAATGGCCCGCTTGCTCCGCAAAACGCTCGATAACATCGCCACGCCTTGCTCGGTGAAGGCGTAGGGAGGGCGTCTAAGAGCCATCTTGGCCGATGGATTGGAGATCACAACCTGTGATCTCCAATTCGCGAACTCCTCGGCGGAAAGCCGGAACATGAAATCGGCGGGAAAGCGGTCGATGTTGCGTTTGACCGCCTGAACGAGGACGCGGGTTTCGACTTCGTAGAGTTCGGCCAAGTCCCTATCCAGCAAAACCTTTTGGCCACGGACAAACAAGATCGCGCGATCGATTCGTTCCGCCGGAATCATCGCGCCCCGGGTACCTTGAGAGGCCTTCTTCGCCATCGTTCATCCTCGCCCGCCGGGAGTTTTTGCCTGACCGGGTGGTGCGCTGGTCAAGAACGTTGTCTTCGGGAACGCCCCGATCCGTCGGCTGGATTCAACCGACATGCTATATCACATCGAGGTCAGCCATTGTCGATGGCTGTGCCTTGCGCCCGGCTTGAACATCGGCGATCATCTGTTTGAGATTGCGGCTAATTTCGTCAGTCGGCGCCATTGCCAAAGCCTTCGTGATAGTCTCAGCGGCCTCGTCGAGCTTGCCGCCAATCAGCAACGCCAACGCGAGGTTTGCCACTAGACCGGCATCGTCCGGTCTGAGCATCGCAGCGTGTCGTGCTGCTGCAATACCCCTGTCGGCCCGACCGAGATTGAGGCATTCGAACATGTATTCACGGGCCACATCGGCGTTTCCCTTTTGCAGTTCGTACGACTTGCCAAATGCGTCGCAGGCGTCTTCTGAATTACCGAGTGATTGATGTGCCTTGCCGATGATCCAATATGCAGACCAGTTAGCGGGATTGATGGATATTGCCTGCGTGAGTAATTCGATCCCGCGTTCCAGGGTCTTTCTTGCGTCGGATGAGTCGGTCGCTTTGGAGTCCCGATTGACGAGTTGCATATACGGAGAAATAAGATCGCTACCTTCTTGAAATAATCGGTTGTGTTTAAGCGTCTGAGGCGATGAATCGACACCCGAATCATCCACGATCACCTTCATCTCGCATCCAGAGAGCGTCCAACCAGCGTTTGCACCATCGCCATCGAGTTTTTGCATAAGCGCGCCGCCAGGTTCGATCGACGTGACCTTGCCCCCGCAGTTGATGAGTCCATTCACTTCCTCGATGCCACTGAAGGACAAGCCTTCGTTGATGTCGATTCGAATTCCAACGCCGATTTCTCTCATGGTGCAATCCTGTATGCCGACAGCTGAACCAATGGGACTACTCGCTACTTGCGCATCAGCCAGTATTTGAGAAAGACAAGACTGTTTGGTGCAAACACCAAAAGTGCGATTACAGCACATAATGCAGCGAGCCACCACTGCCGTCGTGCCGCGCACCAAAAGACACCAATCAACGCAAGAAATGCGATTACGAGTGCGATAGCATTAAGTATAACCGCAAGAGTAGGATTCACACCGTTTATCCTCCTGCAACAAAAAAGCACCGTGCTAAACCAGGAAGAAAGCCCTACAGCACTTACTGGATAGCGCAAATTGGCGGTACGGCGTCCCGACAGTGTGAGCCAGCGTACAGCTTGTCGGAACGTGCACTACGGCTTCACACCCCCGGCCCCTCTCCCCGAGGGAGAGGGGAGAAGTTGCCGTAGCGTTTTTATGCCACGGGCATTTCCACCTGCATGAACCGCTCTAAGAGCGTCGTGCCGCAATCCGTGAGGAAGCTTTCGGGATGGAACTGCACGCCGAACAGCGGGTAGGTCTTGTGGCGAATGCCCATGATCTCGCGGGTGCCGTCCGGGGCGTTGCTCCAGGCACATACCTCGAACTCGTCGGGCAACGTGTCGGGCTGGATGACGAGGCTGTGGTACCGGGTAGCGATCATCGGGTTGTCCAACCCTTCGTACAGCCCTTGGTTGTCGTGGCGGATCTCGTCAGTCTTGCCGTGCATCAGCCGGCCGGCGCGAACGATCTTGGCCCCAAAGGCCTGACCAATGGACTGATGCCCCAGGCAAACGCCCAGCAACGGCAGTTTGCCGGCGAACCGTTTGACGCACGCCACGGAAATTCCGGCCTCGTTGGGCGTACACGGCCCGGGCGAAATGATCAGGTGCGACGGTTCGCGTTGGGCGATTTCATCGAGCGTAATCTTGTCGTTGCGATGAACCTCGAGCTCCAACGCCGGATCGATCTCGCCCAGCCGCTGAACGAGGTTGTAGGTGAACGAATCGTAGTTGTCGATAAGCAGGATCATGATCTTGATGGATGTCCGCCCAGGGCGGCAAGGCCGCCAACCAAATCGGTGCTACCGCACCCGAGCAAGAAATCGCTCCCGTTGGTCGCTAATCTTTGTCAAAAAAATTAACGATCTTTGAGGTTAGTAGTGCAAAAATGGGAACGGCCGTCTCTCTTCGTCTTCGTAACGCTTTTCTGGTTCCCATGCCGGGGCTTGCCAGCGAACGATGGTCGCCTTCCGTTGCGGCGGGCCAATCTGCTGGGCCAAACCAGCGTTTCTAGTCTACCCGGTGCCTCTAGCGTTGACCACAGCCACGGCCGTAAGGTTCGCTCAACGCGGGGGCACGACGAGCGGGGGGGAGGACGCCGCCGACGGATCGTCTCCGGGAAGAGCCAGAAGCCTACGGACCAACAGACACACAACAGTGGCAACAGCGCGGCACGGGCGACGATCGCTATTGGGCCCGTACCGGGTGAAAGCGTTCATCGGGCAAGATGATCTGCATGACGCGGAGACCAAATTTGTCGCCCACCTTGACTGCCTCACCCGTGGCCACCCGACGATCGCCAATCTCCAGCTCGAGCATCTCTTCGCAAGCCTTGTCGAACTGGATAATCGAGCCGGGCCCCAACTCCACAATGTGCGCCAAGGGCTGCCGCTTGTGGGCCAGGGTAACCACAACGGGAACCTTCACCCGCAGCAGGCTCTTGGTGTATGCCGGCATCTGCCGAAGCTTGGAACGCGATTGAACGGCACGCCGGGCCTCCTCCAGTGCCGCAGACGGTTGGAGGGGAGAGGGCGGTGGCGATTTGGCCGCAGCCGGCTTGGGACTTGCTTTGGGTTGGGGCTTGGCTTCGGGCTTGATCGTCCCCTTACCCAACACGGCCGCCGGCTTCGAAATCGGCCACACGAGCTGAGCGGTCGTTTGCTTGTCGCCGGAGGTGAGATTTAGTGTGACAAAGGCGGCGCCCTCGCCCGCGTCTCCGCGCCGCAACGCCCCGGCCAGATTCTTCACCCGAGCGGCTTTGAAGTCGTCGGGCATGAAATCCTCGGGCAAGACAATCATCCCCAGCTCTTGGGCCAGGGTGCTTAGCTTGCTTTCGCCCGTCGGATCGGGGGCGGCACACCACCCAGGCACCAGCCCGTTGCTCTCGGGAATCAGCATCAAGGCGCCGGTTTCCCCGATGGTCAGCACGACCGCCAACCCGGCCACTGAGAGTTCCTCGGGCAGGGCCTCCAGATTCAGCGTTCCGGAGTCGCCCACTTCCAGAGTAATCGTGCCGTCGAGCGCACGGCTGAGGGCCTCGGCGGCTTCGGCCACGCCCGCCTTGCAGGCGGCCAATACGGAATCGACGATCTCAGGCTTCAGTTCCGCCATAGGTTATCCCGAAATTGTCGCTGAAGTCGGCACCCAAGATCCCGAGTATCCCCGTCGAGGCCACAAACTCTCGTGTAGTGCGTCACTCAAACGGGACACTATCCCGCGTGTGCCACTGCGGAGATGCCTGCGGCCAAAGGCGCTGGCAGAGCCAGTGACACCCGAGAGCGCTGTTAATTACCATCGGCCGAATTATCGCTAGACTTCACCTAGACTACACAGGCGCACCGGCCCCTCCACAGAACTCTCGCCCTCAGTTCACCTCGCGGTTGAACAGGTCGATCAACTGCCGCAGCCGCCCGAAACTCCGCCGCCGGGAGTGAAATACCAAGCGTGGCAAATCGGCCAGTTCTGGTTCGTCCTTTTCCTCGGGCAACGCGCAGCGGAGCTCGAATTGGCCGTCGACCAGCAAATCGGCATACTCCTGGTTGATTCTAGCGAGCAGGCCCTCGTCGGGCGTCTTCGTCAGCCGAAGCACGAGATTGCTGCGGACATACCGCATACTGTGGTAAACGCGGAAGAAACTCAGGATCTCGTCGACCGCTTCCTCGACGTTGTCGGTCAGCCGGTAGAGCGAGAGATCGTCGGTGTCGATCATACGCCCCGCGAGCAATTGATCGTTGACGAACTCCTGAAACTGCGACCAATAGGTGCCGCCCGGTTGGTCGAGGAACACCACGGGCACCATGTCGCGCTTGCCGGTTTGCAGCAGAGTGAGCACCTCGAGACCTTCGTCGAGCGTGCCGAATCCGCCCGGCAGTAAGCAGATGGCGTCGCTTTCTTTGACGAACATCAGCTTGCGGGTGAAGAAGTATTTCATGTGGACCAGCTTGTGGTCGCCGGCGATGATGGGATTGGCTTCCTGCTCGAACGGCAACAGGATATTTAGCCCCATCGAATTCTCGCGCCCCGCACCCACGTGGCCAGCCTCCATGATGCCATGGGCGGCGCCCGTGATCACCAGCCAGTTGTGCTGGGCCATGGCACGACCGAAATCGACGGCCTGTCGATAACACCGGTCGTCGGACGGCGTTCGCGCCGATCCGAAAACGGTTACCTTCCGCGCATTGCGGTACGGCGAGAAGACTTTGAACGCGTAGCGCAACTCCCGTAACGTACGGCTGAGGATTTTCAGATCGCCACGCGATGTATGATCACGGGCCAACTTGTCGGCCGACTCCTTAATCCGACTGATCAGCTCCTGGACGCGGTGGCGTCCCGACTCACCGTCGTGTTGAGTCGGCGATTGCTGTTCGGCCTGAAGCTCGAGCGGTTGCCGATCGGTCGCGCTCGGCTGGTCGCCGCCGTATTCCGGACGATCTGCACAGTTCATTCCATCCTCTTGGTCATTCCATCCTCGCGGGCCATCCACATCCTCTCGGGCATTCAAGTGGGTGCAATCTCGCACCCCCTTTCGGCGGCCAACACAAACCACCCCACAGGATTCTATTACTGGAAACACACACCTCCATCTATACCTTATCCCACGAAATGCCGGGCGACCACAGCCGGCGGGCCCGGAAACTGCGCACTTGGAGGGGTCAAACGTTGAGCTGTCGGCGACATTCGCGGAGAATGGTCTTCGATGCCGAGTCTAACCACGGCTGCTTGAGTGTCCAATCGATGCTGTAGCGCAGCGTGTGATCATCCATCGAAGTAATCCGTTGCCCATAGCGGACAAACGCCACCGAAATGCTGAGAAAATAGAGCACGGTGGCAATTTCGCCCGGCAACGACCCCTCGGGATGGTGGCGACATGCCTTCGCGAACTGCTTGGTGAGTTCTAGCAGCGCGATCGGTGGCAATGGATGCATCAACAGATCGCGGAATGTTTCCAACGACGGTGTCGTATCGTGGGCGAGCGTTTTGACACTTTCCGCCGAGCGGCCTAACACATTGGCGGCACCGCGATGGCCGGCTAGGTGTTCGAGGAAGTGGCCCAGGTCGATGGTCAAGGGGGCCGACATCTGGTGCTGAAAAATGGCCTCCAACTCGTCCGGCTCCCAAATCGTCTGTTCGAGACTCTCCAGGTCCATCATGTGCGTGAGCGATCGGGTGTCGCTCGGTTCGGTATCGTCGTTCTTCATGGCGTTAGCCCACGACTGTCGAGTGGATGACGATAAAGGTCTTCCTCGAAAACGGCTGCGAATCGATCAGTCTCTTGCTTCTCATAGGCCTTTGCTGCCCTGGGAAGGCTGGCAACGGGCAAGGGTCTGCTTGAGCTCGTTGATTTCGTCGTCGATCTCTTCCTCGTCGGCATATTCTCCTATCACCGACCGCAGGCACCGGGCGTACATTCGCTTGCCGGTAATCAACGTGTTGGCCGCCTGGATGGGAGACCGGAACCCGAAACGCTGCACCAATTCGGCGTAGTCGACCGCGGGCGTTCCGTCGAGAATCGGCCCTACCACGCGACACTCGAACACGGCCCACACTTGCCCTCGCCCCGACACGCCACACTCGCGGCGCATCTGCTGCAACGCTTGGTCAATCACTCCCCGTGCCCAAGCGAGATCGAAGGCGTCGGCCGGTTGGCTCCCGGCGGGCAACGGCACGATGTCTTCGTCGAACCCCACGACGGCACCGTCCGTGGGATGCCGTTTTTGCGCACGTTCGTCGCGCAGTGAATTGGCCACGAAACGATCCAGGGCTGTTAGCAACAGGGTGCGGAGCTTTCCCAGCTTCCGGTCAGCGCGGGCGATCAGGTCGTGTTCGAGTATTTTGCTGGTGACAAACTCTTGCAGCAGGTCGTCGGCCTGCTCGGGTGCCAGGCGTTTGCGGAACACCAAATGGGCACGCAGTGCAGGAAGATATCGTGTGAGGAGTTGTTCGAGTGCTTCGCGACGCGTCTGCAAGTCGCCGGCTCCGGCTTGGGCGACCAGCGACCAGCGGGTGGCTGGAAAACGTTCGGGCTGTCCGTCGAGCGACGCTGCCATCGTCGTGAGTCCTTCAATCCGCTTCCCCCTCTCCGCTTGGCGCCAGTGTACCACTCACCCGACCGAAGATCAGTAGATTCGAGCCGGCATCCCCGGGAAAAATGCAGCAGGGGTTCGGTCTGCCGAAAACCATCGTTTTCAGGGCGGCGGCAGAGCACTACCGTTGGCGTCCCCGCATTCTTGCGTATTCTCTCGCCCCCGTCCCTCGCCCTCTCTCACACGGTCATCGGCATTGCCCTCGCGCTGAGGCTTGCGGCGGCACCTTCCATATCATAGACTCATCCGAATGATTCAGATTACGTTGGAAAACACCGTAACCGTGATTGAGTTAGGGCCGAGCTACGAATCGCTCGATGCGACGGCCCTCGAAGATTTCGGCAGCGTTCTGCTGACCAAGGCAAGCACCGTGGAACCGCCCTACTTGGTGCTCGATTTGTCGCACACACGATACATCGGTTCGGCCTTTCTCGAACTGGTCGTCCGTGCGTGGAAACGGCTATCCGAACGCGGCGGTATGCTAGCACTCTGCAAGTTGCAGCCGTTTTGTGCCGAAGTACTCCAGATCGCCCGCCTGGATCGTCTCTGGAGACACTTCCCCGATAGGGCTCAAGCCGTCGAATGGCTGACCTCGCACCCCGACGCACCAGTGTAGAGGCGTAGAGTGGTGTCCGGCGCGGCGCACAAAAACAGCCCGGGGCGCTGGAACCGGGCTGCTGTTGGCTCATCTCGATTTCCGAAGGTCGCGAAACTGGTGATCTGTCCTCACATCGAGGCTGCCGCTCGGGTTTCATGGGCGGCTTGCCCACCCTTGCTGAATCAGGGGCAGACTTTTCTGCCTCTGGCACCCGCAAAGTCGAGGTAGCCCGATCACTAGGCCGAAGGGCGACGATAATATTGATATGCCAGGATCACTTCGTATAGATCCATGGAAATGGTCAATTCGTCGTCGGCAAAATCACGAAGCCACGTACGCTGCGACTGATGCGCATCGGCCAGCAGCGGAAGGACTTCCATCAGCGGCACGGTAACCGTGTCACGCTGCCGTGTCGTCGAGGCCTCGACCGAGGTATTCTCGTCGACCGGGCCAGAGTAAACGCGAAGATGACTAGCATTCATGGCACAGTGACCTTCCTGGAGTGTGCCCACCCTGCACTTCAAACGTCGAAGATGGAAACGATTCTCCCAACTTCAAAAACGACTGCTCGTGGCATACCCACACCGGCGATTGCCGAGCGGGGCCCCGGTTTCTTCCTCCTGTATCGGCCAAGGGTGCCTTGCGGGTTTGATGTATTTGGTGGAAAATTCGGTTCTTACCCACCAGTCGCGTTATCGCGATCGTGCGACCGAAGCCTGTTATCCTCGCAATTCAGGCCCACTAGAAGAGTTAGGTAAGATCCCCATAGCCAGCGTTCCCGACCCGCCTACAGTTGACAAGGGTGGGCCGATCCCCTAAATACGAGCAAAGAAGAGAGGAAAACCGGAGCGATTTTTGTTTGATCGCGATTGGACCCTCGAGCCGTGGACCGTGTGTTCCGGCTCGGCGTCCCGGTTTGTTTCCCCGTCCGGTCCCCAGGGACACCCTCGATAACGCGCCGTCCAGCGGCGGTGCTTGTAAACCCACCATGGCAACGGCCACCACTGTTACGATTGATCTTCGGCATGTGGCTCGCGGTCTGAACACGCCCCTGCGGCAGGTTCAGGCAGTCGTCGAGCTGCTGGATGAAGGTAATACCGTCCCGTTTATCACCCGGTACCGCAAGGATCAGACCGGGGGACTCGATGAAGAGCAGATCCGTGCGATCCAAGCCCGGTTGATCAAAGCGCGTCAACTGGCCGATCGCAAGCAAACGATTCTCCGCTCGATCGAAGCCCAGGGGAAGTTGAGCGAAGAGCTCGACCATCAGATCCGCGCCGCCGCGACGGCGAAACGCCTCGAAGACCTCTATCTTCCCTACAAGCCCAAGAAGCAAACGCTGGCAACGCTAGCACGTGGGCGTGGTTTGGAGGTGCTCGCACGCGAAATCCTGGCCGCCGACGCAAGCTGCGCCGACCTGGACGCCCGTGCAGCCGACTTCATCAACACCGACCGGGACGTTCCCACCGGCGCCGATGCCCTGCTGGGAGCCGGTCATATCATCGCCGAGCAGTTCAGCGAACGGGCCGACCTGCGGCAACGGCTGCGCGACGTCATCCAGCGAACCGGGAAATTCGTTTGCGCGGCGATCTCGACGGCCGTGGCCAACGTGGGTTCGAAGCCCGAGCCGACCCAAGCCGAGGTTGCCCCCTCCGGCAGTGAAACGCCCGAAGCCAGTTCGGCCGAAACCGCGGAATTCAGTGTCGCGACGGCGCCAGAAGTTGCCCAAGAGCCGGCAGCGGCGCCAGCCGAAGCCTCCTCGCCCGACGGCGGCGTCCAGTCTGAACCGACCGTGGCCGCCGAAACTGTGCCCCCCGAAACTGAGGTTACAGAAGCCCTGGCCGCTTCGGCGGTGACGGAAATTCCGGCAGCCGAGACTCCGGCGGCTGAGGCACCAGCCGGTGATGCTCCGGCCGTTGCTGCCGCACCCGAGGGCGAGTCGCCGGCAACTGCCGCTGAAGAAGCCACGGCGGAAACGACTCCGCAACCGGCACCGGAAACCACGCCCACCGAACCGACCGACGCCGCAGAAGAGAAAACGGATGCCGACGAGGCTACCGAAGCTGCGCCCCCGGAAGTTGCTTCCACCGAAAAGGGAGCCGACGAGCAGGTGGCCGCCGCGTCGGCGCCGGCCGCGCCCCGGGCTGCCAAACGAGCTGCCAAGCAACCGGGATTGAGCAAGAAAGAACTCAAAAAGAAAAAGGCCGAAGAACAACGCGTCAAGGCCTTCCGCGATTACTTCGACTACAGCGAAGAAATCCGCAAAATTCCTCCCCACCGGCTGCTGGCGATCAATCGTGGCGAACGAGCCAAGGTGTTGCGGGTGAAGCTCGACTACGACACCAACGCCATGCGCGAAGTGCTCGACGAACTGCTTATCCCGGCCGATCATCCGCATGCCGATTACCTGCGGGGTTGCGCTAGCGATGCACTGAATCGGCTCATCCTGCCCGCCCTCGAACGTGAAGTCCGCCGTGAGTTGACCGATCGGGCCGAGTTGCATGCCGTCGAGGTGTTTGCCAAAAATCTGCGCAATCTGCTGCTGCAACCCCCGACGCACGACTACCGTGTTCTGGCCGTCGACCCGGGCTTCAAAAGCGGCTGCAAGCTGGTGGCCCTCGACCAATTCGGCAATGTCCTCGATAAGGATATTCTCTTTTTGGTGGGCAAGGCCGACCGTCGCAAAAAGGCCGAACAAACGGTCGTCGATCTGGTCAATCGCTTCGGTCTGCGCGTAATCGCTATCGGCAACGGCACCGCCTGCCGTCAGACGGAAGACTTTGTCAACGAATTGCTCGCCGGCCCATTGGCGGGTCGCGACGTGTCGTACGTGATCGTCAACGAAGCAGGCGCCAGTGTCTATTCCACCAGTCGTCTGGGTCGGGAGGAATTTCCCGAGTACGACGCCAGCGTTCGCGGGGCCATCTCCATCGGGCGCCGCCTGCTAGACCCCTTGAGCGAACTAGTCAAGATCGACGCCGCCAACATCGGTGTGGGCATGTACCAGCACGACGTCAAGGCCAAGCACCTGAGGACATCGCTGGACGAGGTGGTCGAGTCGTGCGTGAACTACGTGGGCGTCGACGTCAACACGGCCAGCCCGGCCCTGTTGCGTTACGCCTCGGGTTTGAATCAACTCACGGCCCGGCGTGTTTACGAACACCGCCGCCAGAACGGTCCGTTCCGCAATCGGGAACAACTGCGCGCGATACCCAGCTTTGGGGAAGCCACGTTTGTGCAAGCGGCCGGCTTCCTAAAGATCGCCCGGGGCGACAACCCCCTAGATGCCACCTGGATTCACCCGGAAAGCTACGAGGTAGCCACCCAAGTGCTCGATCGTCTGGGAGCCAGCCCGGACGATCTGCGAAGTAAGGAAGGTATCGAGGCCCTGTCGCAAAAGACGGCCAGCATCGATTTCGACGAGTTGGCCAAGGAACTCCAGGTGGGCGTGCTCACCTTGAAAGACATCCTCACCCAACTGACCCGCCCCGGCCGCGACCCCCGCGAAGATCTCCCCCAGCCGGTGTTCAAAAAGGGTATCCTCCGCCTGGAAGATCTCAGCCCGGGCATGGAACTGACCGGCACCGTGCTCAACGTGGTCGACTTCGGTTGCTTTGTCGATATCGGTATGCACGACAGCGGGTTGGTACACGTCAGCCAGTTGGCCGACAAATACATCCGCGATCCCCACGAGGTGGTGGCCGTCGGCGACATCGTACGCGTGTGGGTCATGGAAGTCGACAAGGAACGACGGCGTGTATCGCTGACCATGATTGCCCCGGGCACGAAACGCGAGCCGCGCGGTCGCCGCGATAGCAAGCCGAAACCCGAGGAAAAACCCGTCGGCCAAGAGGGCCAACGGCGTCGGTCGGATCGGTCACGTCAAGGCGGTACCAAGGATCGGCCTCCGCGTGAACAGCGAGGCAAGGGCCCCGGGCGCGGGCGTCCACACGGCAAAGGTGGCGGGCGGCCCGAGTATCGCCCCAAGCCCAAGCCCAAACCGGTCGTTCCCATCACCGACGAAATGCTCGACGGCAAGAAGCCAATGCGGACTTTCGGCGACTTGGCCCAATTCTTCCAAAAACGAGAGCAGGAAGAACGGACCGACGTAGACAAGCCGGCGAAGAAGAAAAAGAAGAAGACTCCCGCACAAGACGACGCGACGGCAACCCGCCCGAGCGATGAGCTCGTCGCCGAGGCCACGGCCACGCCGACCGATGCGCCCGCTCCGGCCCCGGCCAACGAGACGCCGCCGGACCGTGTCCCATCGGACGAAGCAACCTCGGCCGACGTGCCGTCGCAGAAGTCCAAACCAGACGAGCCCCCCACCGAGGCGTCCTCGCCGGATGTCTCACGGGAACCTCCACCGGCCGACGATTAGCTGTGGCCGTCATCTGGCTGGTCGACACCGAAGAGGTTGTTTTATTTATTTCGGGCTAGGGAGCCAAAGGACGAAGGCGACCGCCAGCAGCCCAAGACATCGCCCGTACGACGATGGTGGCCCAATTCCTCCGACGAACCTCGAAGCATGGATTTTAAGAAGCGACTCGAACAGGCTGTTAAGCGCGGCACCCAACTCAATGCCAGTCGGGCGGAAGCCGAGGCCCAAAAAGCGCTCGATGAGCAAGAATTTCAGCGGTTGCACAGCCAATATCGTCTGGAACTCTCCGAGCGTATTGAGAAATGCCTCCGCCAGTTGGGCGATCAGTTTCCCGGTTTTCGCTTCGAGACGATCGTGGGTGAAAAAGGCTGGGGGGCGGCCGTCAGCCGCGACGATCTACAAATCCGCCGCGGAATGGGGCGCACGAACTACTTCAGCCGCCTGGAAATGGTAATCCGCCCGATCAACGAGTATCACGTGCTCGATCTGGCCGCCAAGGGCACCGTCCGCAACCGCGAACTGTTCAACCGCGCACACTACCAGCCGCTCGGCGAGGTCGACATGGCCACGTTCCGCGAAAGGGTCGACCTCTGGGTGTTGGAATACGCCGAACTCTACGCCGCCCGTGGCTAACCGAGCGGCAGACGCCCGAAGACGTAATTCGGGTTCTATTTTCGGTCGTCGCTCCGGGACGAAAATCAGTCTTTCGCGTCTTCTGCAACCCAGCGATAAATCGCTGGGTTATTTTCGACGCCCCTACGTGGCAAGATTCGCAACGTTTGACGATAACTCGTGTGAAACAACGAGGCATGAACGCCGGGGCCAAAAAAGCAAAACCTTGACGTCCGCAGGCCCAACACGTTCAAGCGTGGCCATGGCACCCGCGGCACTTATCAGAAGTCTATTGCTTTCCCCAAGCGGGGCGGCCTTGACGGGGCTGCTATAATCCCAACGAGGGGCAGCCAAGCACTGGGGTACATGGCCGCCCACACACGCAGGCAATTGATCGCCCGGCTGAGTGACGCTTGTCGTAACGTCTCGTCGTGTTAACCACGGTAGCCGTACCTTGCCGAGAGCCGCCCATATGTTCGCAACACTCTTCGCTCAAACCGCCGAAAACACCGCCGCTGCTGCTGGCAGCAACGCCGTCAAGGGTGTCACGACCGAAGCCGTCGACGCCTGGAACCAAGTGGCGGCATTCGTCGCCGAAAAAGGAATGGATCTGGCCATCAACATCCTGGCCGCCATCGTGATCTTCGTCGTCGGCCGCTGGGTAGCCAAACTGCTGAAGGGAATCTGTCACCGCTTGATGACTCGGGCGAAGGTCGACGAAATGCTCGCCCGTTTCTTGACCAACATCATCTACGCCCTGCTGCTGACGTTCGTCGTTCTGGCCGCCATCGACCGTTTGGGCGTAAATACGACTTCACTGGCCGCTATCCTGGCTGCTGCCGGCATAGCTGTTGGCTTGGCCCTGAAGGACTCGCTGGCAAACTTCGCCTCCGGCGTGATGCTGATCCTCTTCAAGCCGTTTAAGGCGGGCGACTTCGTCGAGGCCGGTGGCTCGAAGGGCGTGGTCGAAGAAGTCCACATCTTCAGCACCCTGATGCGAACCGGCGACAACATCCAGATCATCGTCCCCAACGGCCAAATCACCGCGGGAACGATCACGAATTTCTCGGCCAAGGATACCCGGCGCATCGACTTGGTGGTCGGTTGCGGCTACAACGACGACCTTCGAGCAGTGAAGCAATTCCTTGAAGAACTGATCGTCGACGATGATCGCATTCTCGCCGATCCGGAGCCGGTGATCGCGGTCAACGAACTGGGGGCCAGCAGCGTCGACTTCGTCGTGCGTCCCTGGGTCAAGGCTGAAGACTATTGGGCCGTGCGCTGGGATCTGAACGAAAAGATCAAGCTGGGCTTCGACGAACGGGGCTTCACCATCCCGTATCCCAGCCAGGACATCCACGTCCACGGCCTCACAACGTAGAGCTCTGCCGAAGTACTACGCAGCTGCGGGCAGACTATCCTGCTCGCCGACCAATGCCCGTAGCCGCAGCAGTTCTTGTTGGTAGGTAAGCCGCTCGGCTTGCCAGTGGTGGGCTTGCTCCTGCAGGGCCGTTTCGCTTTCTCGTAGCGACTTTTCGCGGGCGATGAGTCGGGTGGCCTGTTGCTCGGCCTCCTCCTCGCGTTGCGTCGCCCACTGAGAAAACCGCTCTTTCTCATGCTTCAGCCGTTGATACTGCTCGGAGAGCCGATCGCGAATCCGACTCAATTCAGTCTTCTGCTCGCGCAAGTCGGTGCTGGCCAAGCGATAGTGGTCGGCCAACTGACTGCGAATCCGCCCGAGTGATTGCGTCAGCGCGGCCGGTGGCGCGGCTCCGGCCAGTTGGACCCAAAGTTCTTCGGTCGCCAAACGGATTTCCAGCGTTTCTCGATGCATACGCCCCAGTTCGGCCCGAAGCTGTTTCAACGCGGTTTCGCACCGGTCGACATGTTCGCCACGACGCTGCACCTCTTCGCGCTGCTGCTGAAGTTCGTCCATCGCTTGCCGCTGCTTCAACACCAAGTCCTGTCGCTGTTGGGCGGCCTCCTGCTCGGCTCGCCGTCGGGCCTCGGTAAGTTGTTGGTGAAGCTGCTCGGTCTCGGCCTCGACCTGGGCCAATTGTTGCTGGCTAACGGCAAGGTGATCGCGTCGCGCATCCAACAGGGCCGCCATCTCGGCGAGTTCTTCTTCGCGATTCTCCAACTGCTCGGCCCAGGCCTGAAGTTGTTGCTCACGTTGTGCCAGGGCGGGGTTGTTTTCTACGGCGTCGCGGATGCGGCGCTCGGCCCATTGGTCGACGGCCTGGCGACGCCGCTCAACTCCCGCCAGCATTTGCTTGACCAACTGTTCGGTGGCCATCCGACGCGAGTTGAGTTGCTGCCGCTTCCGAGCAAGCTCGCTGTCGGCGCGGCTGCACTCGGCCTCCAGCTCCCGACGGTCTTGCGTGACGGCCGCCCGTTGGGCCTCTAAAATGGTTTCTTTGGCCTCTAGCTCGTCGCTTCGACGTTGGAGTTCCTGCTGGCGTTGCGGAAGTTCGGCAACCGTGGCATCTAGCGACTCTGCCCGTTTTGCCAGCGTTTCGGCTTGGGCATCTAACGCCGCTTCTCGCTTGGTTTGGGCATCGGCCTGTTGCTGCAATTCGGTTTCGCGTTCGGTAACCCAAAGACGAGCGGCTCGCGTGCCGTGCTCCAACTCGGCAGCCCGGGCGTTGAGTTGGGCCTCGCGGTGGTCGATTTCGCGTTGCCGGGCGCGAAGGTGTTCGGCCAATTGACTTGCCTGGGTGCGGAGGCGATGGGCCAACTGCTCCTCGCTGACCGCGGGTTGCTCGGAAGTGGTTTGCTCCGCTGTGGCTTCCTCGGGCAGGGTTTGCTCGGTCGGGGCTTGCTCAGCGAGGCCTTCCTTCACGGCGACAGTCGCGGCTTCCCTCGGTTGCCCGGCCGAAGACGACTGTTCGGCCGTCGCTATACCGTCGGCCACTGCGACAGGCTCAGTCGACTTTTTAAGACCCTCAGAGCCCTCGCTTCGGACGGAGGGGTGGGCGGCGTCGATGCGCCGCGGCACCGGCCGGCTGGATTTTGTCTGTTCAGCCCCAGTTTTCCTACCTTTCCTCGACTTGGACATTTCGGCGCCCTCGCGCATACGCCAGCAGGATGTCGCTAGACGACAATCCCTGCGATCCATAAAGTTTACCCAGATTCTTTAATCGGCAGGGTCGCCCAGCAAGTTCACTTGAAGTAGATTTTTGCTGACGATGGGGAGTGAGACGCACATTTCGCGGACAATAATGCACCGCCAGCGGCGACGGGCAGTCGTTGCGCAAAGAACCGGCCACCGGAAGAAATCTCTCCCGGTGGCCGAGTTTTTGGCTGATCTCGCCAGAAAACCGATCTTGGGTGTTGCTGACTGCTTGCCTGCCAGCGCTTTGTCGACTTTTGATTTACTGGTGCCACGAGCAGCTTGCATGTCCGTGTTCGGCACTGGCTGCCAAGCTGCCACTGGCACCCAACCCGTCTCAAGAGTGACAAAGCACTAGGAAACGGCCTGCTTGATGGCCTCTTGGAGCCGGTTCTTCGGCTGTACGCCGACGAAGCGATCGACGACCTCGCCACCCTTGAAAATCATGATCGTGGGAATGCTACTCACCCCGTAGCCGGCCGCCGTGTTGGGGCTGTCGTCGATATTGATCTTCCCCACCTTGAGGGTGCCCGCATTCTCTTGGGCCAATTCTTCGACGACCGGACCGATCATCCGGCATGGACCACACCACGGGGCCCAGAAATCGACCAAAACGGGCTCGCTAGAATTCAATACTTCTTGCTCAAAAGTGGCATCCGTCAGTTCGTTCACGTTCGCCATGTCACCTCTCCTACGGGGTTTCTCTCCCGATCGCGGCTCCCAGAAAGCCGGAAGTCCTCGTCGTCCTACGTGGCCAGGAACCATCGGGAGACAGTTATCCAAGTTGCGATGAGGCCGCACGCCGCTCGGGCGACCTAGTCGGTGTACGTTTTCCGTGTCACTGCCGGCTTCGTGTCACTGCCGGCCTTTTTCCGAAACACGGCTGCCTTCCCGCGGCAAGACACGCAACGACGCATATTCCCACGGTGCGACAACTATTAGATGGTCGCCCCAATTATAAGGTTACAAGGCAGACTGTAAACGACTGCACTTGGGGGGGGCCGATCGAGGGGCAAGAGCGAGAGTGCCCCGAACGGCCGTGGAGAGTGTGGCGGGAAATCGCCCTGAAAAAAGGCGGCGAGGGCTCAGCTTTTGGCTTCAGCGGCGGCCGTCATCAGCTTACCCAACGCGGTGCGCAACTGCTTCATGGTAATCGGCATCGGCAGCACGCAACGATGCGGCGAGGTCATTGCGTGTTTCTTCCAGCCGCGCTGTTTTTCATCGAGCAACAACACGGCCGGTATCGATTTGGTGATCGACTCCTCGCCGAAGCGATTGAACATGACCAGCGCCGACTTGCCCAACTGCTGGGCGTTGAACACCACACAATCGGCAACACCGGGCTGACGAAACCGACTCAGCGCCCGCTCAGGATCGCTGGTCAACAGCACACGATAGCCGGCCTTCTTGAATCCGGCCCGAAAGATATCCTGCATTTGGACATTTGATTCCACGACCATCACACTGTGGGTGGGAGCTACGGGCGCCGCGATCTCGTCGGCACCGGGCTCCTGCTCGGCCGCCATTTTCTCGCCGTCCGACTCGCCATTGCCTTTGGCCAACTGGGCCAATCGCTTCTTGGCGATTTTCAAGTCGTGCAGCATTAGGCCGGGCGCCTGGTAGCGCCGCGAGGCATCCAACGACATGGCCTTGTTCACCACCAAGGCAACCGTGTCGGGTATCTCGGGATCGAAGCGGCGGATAGGAACGACTTCCAGAAACCGCATCTTGCTGAGCCGTTGGACGCGATCTCGGGTTTCCGCCAACGGAGGAACCCCCGTGAGCATGTTGTAGTAAATGCACCCGAGGAAATAGACGTCGCTTCGGGTGTCGTCTTTTCGCACGCCCGTGGCTCGCTCCAACGCCGCATAGTCGATCGTTCGGCTGTTGGGCATCTCGGCGCCGCTGGAATCGTCGGTCACCACATCGTCCATCGCGGCCAGCCCGAAGTCGACCAGTTTGGCCTGCCCCCGGCTGGAAACAAGGATGTTGTTCATCTTCAAGTCGCGGTGCGTCAGGCCGTGCTCGAAGGCATACTGCATACCCGAACAGATTCCGCTCATCAAATCGGTGGCTTCGTCGGGCCGGAGTTTGCCACGGATTTTGACGAATTCACGGAGATTCCGCCCTTCGACAAACTCCATCACCAAAAAGTGATCCAGACCGTGGGAGCAGACATCGTAGATGGGAACGATGTTCGGATGGCGCAGCGCCTCGCCGACGCGGCCTTCGCGAATGAATTGGCCGAATTGCATGGCGTTGTCGCTGTAGCGGCTGCGAAGCACCTTCAGCGCCACCACCTTGCCGGTCTCCCGATGCACGGCACGGAACACCCGGGCAAACGTCCCGCTGCCAACCAGGTAGAGAACCTTGTAGTCGCCGTAAAAGAACCCGACCTTGTCGCCCTTCAAGAGGCGACCGACCTGGTAGTTGGTCATATACTCGCGACGGACGAGCAACTGGAGGAAGTCGTCGGTAGCGACGTTTCGGGTACCCAGTTCGGCCCAGACATCCTGGAGTTGTCGTTCATCGAGTAAGCCGAGGTCGAACGCGCGTTGCGCGATCTTTTCGGCCGAGGGTTTCTTTCCTGGGCCGGAACCGCTACCCATCGTTTGTGGACTATTGCGCCGCAAAGTACTAACCAATCAATCGCCTGGACTACGAACCTCAAGCCTGTTCCGTTTGCATGAATTGGCGTCCAACGAGAGCCACTTTCCTGCGCGATGCAACGGTCGGTCGTTGTCCAACGGCCGACCGTGCTGGTTTTGCCCCTTCTTATCGTATTGTCGCGTGAAGGCTGTCGCAATGGTTAGCATTGCATTTGGGTGTGCCGCCCGCAAAGCCTCCCACGCGGTCCTTTGCCGGGAGTCTCACGAAACGGGTGGCAGCCCTGCCCATCGCATTCCAAATCTGCGGTTAATACGGCCGGATATACTTAGAATCGATGGCGTAATTCCTAAGAATTCACGAGAGAACTTACTAGCGGCTCGATGCTCAGATAATGCTCCGTGCTACGAAGGGCGCACTCCGGCGACCCATGCCGACTACGGCGAATTCTCTTCTACTTGCCGGCGGTAATCGTCGCGTTCGCGGCGAGTGGCCTCCAGGTCGAATGCCAGATATTTCATATCGAGCCGCAGTTGACTCAGGGCATCCTGCACCAACGTGAGAATGCGACGACGACGTTTCGTGCTCTGAACCACGCGAGCCAAGCAGGGCTCGATCGACTCGCGGTATTCGACCGGCAGTTGGGCCACGGCGGTGGCCAAATCGGCCAGTTCGACCGGAATTTCGTGCGAGGTGGGCTTGATGATACGTGCTGGACTACTCATAGCTGGTCTCCTCCGGTGGGTGTTACACCCAACAGAAAAGCACGCCGCGTGCCAGAATCGAAATCGAACCGGGCGAAAATACGCAAGCCGTTCCAGAGAAACAAGTTACGCAATTCACGCCAGCACCGCTTTCAATCCTCGACGATGACAAAACGCTACGTTTGGTCTGGATGCTTTTCGCAAATCCTGTTACAAGCCCACGTTGCGTCGAGGTTGCCTGACACCGTGAAGTGTTGCCTTCCCGCAACGCCGATTGCCTTTCCATTATGCAGCCTAATACTTCTGGCCAAGCCATACAAGATACCCACTACTTCAGGGGGATTATATCTCGTTGGCGTTGTCCGATAACCGCGACCCTTACCGCGATCGTCGCCCTTGCGTCGACTGCGTCGGCTGCTGCGCAAACGACCATTCCGCCGCGAACCAGTTTACCCCCAATTGCACCGGACGTCGTCGATTCGACGCTCACTGCCTGGTACGAAGGGTTTGAAGACGCTCAGCCCTCTTGGAACAACGCGGGAGGAAACGCCCGCTACCAAATCGTCGAGCAACAACGCCTGCAAGACGCCAACGAGTCGCACACAGGCAATAGGTGCGAGCGGCTGCGTGTCGTCGGCAACAACGGCACCCACGCCTATGTATCTCATACGGTGGGACATCCCCGTGTGATCGACGATCTTTTGGTTTCTGTCTGGATCAAGTCAGATCGGCCGGGACTGCAAGTTGCCGCTCGTGTGATCCTTCCCCGCACGACCGACCCCCGCACCGGCCAACCGCTCGCCACGATCATCCACGGAACGACCTACACCAACGTCGGACGGTGGCAACAATTGCGAATCGAGGCGATCCCGCGTGCGCTCACTCGAGAGGTGCGCCTGCTGCGAACCCAATACGGCCCGGCAGTCGACAGCCGTGAGGCTTACCTCGACCAGGTACTACTGAACGTGTACGGAGGCCCGGGCGCGACCAACGTATCGATCGACGACCTCGATCTGGCCGGCTACGTCGAAGCGTCCCTCGTCTCGACTCGCCCGCAATCTCCTGCCGACTACCAAACGGCTGCCGCCAATCCGGCAGTAGGCCAATCCTGGAGATCCTCCGGCTCGCTCGGCCCGTCGTCGGAAGCACCGCGCGTGGGCCAGCTATCACCCGTCGGCACACAAACCGACGTCTCCCCCGCGGCGACAACTTCCTCAGACCAGTTGCCCCGTCTCGTCGGCTCCATTCTCACGTTGAACGGTCGACCAACGTTCCCGCGCATCGTGCGTCATCGGGGCGAACCGCTGGCAGTGCTACAGCGGATTGGTTTCAACACCGTCTGGCTATCCGAGCCGGCCACGCCGCAACTGCTGAGCGAAGCGGCGCAACTTGGCCTTTGGCTGGTTTGTCCGCCGCCGCATTTGGCCTCGCCTTACCTGCCCGACGAATCGGTGGCGGCCGTCAACCCGCTTGGCCCGCAATACAATGTCGTGCTGGCCTGGGATCTAGGCACGGGCCTCACCCGCGACCATCTCGAACCGGTACGCCGTCGGGCTGCACAGATCCGCGCCGCCGATCGCCACGATCGACCGCTGATCTGTTTGCCCAACCACGAACTCCGCGCGTTCAGCCGTCACGTCGACCTATTGCTGGTCGACCGCCGACCGTTGGGCACAAGCCTCGAACTGAGCGAGTATGGCCGTTGGGTCCGCGAACAACCGTTGCTTGCGCGGCCTGGCACACCCATTTGGACCACTGTGCAAACGCAGCCCTCCGGGGCGTTGCGACAGCAGCTTCGCGCGATTGAGCCCAATCGGGAACCGCCCAGCACGGTACCCAGCGAGCAGATTCGTCTGCTAGCCTACACGGCCATCACGGCCGGCAGCCGCGGCCTGCTTTTCGAATCCGACTCGCGACTGGATGCCGACGATCCGGAAACCCGGCAGCGCGCCATGTCGCTCGAGTTGCTCAATCTGGAGCTTCAGTTAATCGAACCCTGGACGGCCGCCGGCCATCTGGTCACCAACGCCGAAGGCAGCGTGCCCGACGTACTAGGCGCCGTGCTGAGGACCGATCGAGCTCGTCTGCTACTGCCCATCTGGTCGGCCCCGGGGGCCCAATGCGTGCCCGGGCAATCGGCGGCCAACGGCTTGTCGCTGGTCGTGCCGGGTGTGCCCGAATCGAGCACGGCCTACCAGCTCAGCCCTGGCAGCCTGCAGCCGTTGCGTCACAAGCGAGTCACCGGCGGCACACGGATCACGTTGCCCGAATTCGGCCTGACCGCGCGCGTGGTGTTGGCACACGATCCGCTGATCATCGACTCACTAACACGCTACGCCGCCCGCAGCAGTGTCCGCGAAGCCGAACTTCAGCGTCACTTGGCCGTGCGAAAGCTACACACGGTAACCAATCTGATTCAGGAGTTGGCCACCCGCACAGTAGCCACACCCCAATCGACCGCCTGGCTGCAAACGGCCCGCACATCGCTGCAATGGTGCGACGCCCGGCTTGCCGCCCACGAGTATTCGGCGGCCAACACCCAGGCATGTCGCGCGATGCGCGCCTTGCGGCTTTCGGAGCGGATGTATTGGGACTCGGCGATGGAAAAACTCCGCTCGCCGTTGGCCAGCCCCGCCACGGCTAGCTTTGAGACCTTGCCCTGGCACTGGCATCTAGTCGAACGCATCATGGCGTCACGTTCGGCCGGAAACCATTTGGCAGGCGGACAGTTCGAAGACCTTCGCACGATGTTGCAGACCGGCTGGAGTAACTTCCAAACGACTATCGACGGAACGCAGGCCGGCGCCGATTTGGCGGCCGACGCCGCCCACTCAGGCCGATACGGCTTGCGGCTTTGGGCCCGAGCGACCGACGCCCAAAACGCTCCGGCCGTTGTCGAAACGCCACCCGTCTGGATCACCAGTCCCCCGGTAGCCGTCGAAGCGGGCCAACTTGTGGCCGTACGCGGTTGGGCCTTGGTGCCTCGTCCAGTTACGGGCAGCGTCGACGGATTGTTGATCTTCGACACGCTGGCCGGTCGGGACCTGGCCGTTCGCCTTGGCCCGGCCGAAGCCTGGCAACCGTTTGTACTCTACCGTGTGGCACCGCAGTCGGGCCAGATGCGCGTGACCTTCGCCCTAAGCGGTTTGGGCGAAGCACGATTGGACGACATCACAGTCGAGCCGCTGATGCCCATGACCGCGGGCAATCTCACCCAACGCCCCTATGTCCCGCAGCCCGGTTATCGACGGTAACCCATTCTCCCCTCTCCCCCGCGGGGAGAGGAGCCGGGGTGGCCTCACTCGTTCCCAAGCTCCAGCTTGGGAACCAGGAAAACACTCGCCTCTCGCCCCGAATTCCTCGCCCCTCAAAAACTTGACACCCCGTCACCCATCAGCTACACTCAAGCACAAACGTTTGTGCAGCACGAGTACCACGCCATGGCCGCCAGTAACCCACCGACGCTTCAAGCTATCGCCGATCGAGTGGGCGTCTCCGTGAGCACCGTCTCGCGCACCCTTAGCGGCAAAGGCGACCGCTACCGCATTAGCGAGCAAACGCAGCGCAAGGTCCGCCGTGTTGCTCAGCAGTTGAATTTCGCGCCCAACGAACTGGCCGTCAGCCTGCGGCTAAAACGCACGAAGACGCTGGGCCTTGTGATCCCCGACATCGCTAACCCGTTCTTTGCTCGCATTGCGCGGCGTGTAACCGTCGAGGCTCGCGAGCGAGGCTATACGATTATCCTCTGCGACAGCCAAGACCAAACCGAGTTGGAAATGCAGTCGCTCGAGTTGCTTCGCCAGCGGCAGGTCGAAGGGTTGCTGTTGTGTCCGGTCGGTTGCACGGGCGAGCATCTCGAACAACTTCGGCAGTCGGGCCTGCCCTTTGTCTTGCTCGACCGCTATTTCCCCCAATACGATCTGCCCTCGGTCGCGTCGGACAACCTCGGCGGTGCTCGGGCGGCCGCCGAGCATCTCTTACAGCACGGCCATCGAAAAATCGCCTGCCTGAAAGGTGTCGATGGCACGTCGACTAACGAAGACCGGTTGGCCGGCTACCGCGCGGCACTCGAGCACCACAAGCTGCCGTTCGACGAACGCCTGGTCGCCGGCGAAGATTTCTCGGGCGAGTCGGGTTATCGGGCCATGCGCCGGTTGTTGGACTCACAAATAGACTTCACCGCCGTGTTCGCCCTCGGCAACCTGATCGCATTGGGCGCGTTGCGCGCTCTACGCGAAGCCGAGTTGCGAATACCTGAAGACGTGTCGTTGGTCGGATTCGACGACCATCCCTACGCCGATTTTCTCGCCACCCCGATGACCACCGTTTCACAGGATTGCGACGCGTTGGGGCATCGGGCGTTGGCCTGTTTGTTCGGGCAGATTGGCGGCAGCCAGCCATCCGGCGCGAAGCCCCAGCGAGTGGCCACGCGGCTGATTTCCCGTAGTTCCGTGCGGCGTTTGCCGTAGTCGTTTTTCCAGAAAGAAAGAGGAGTCACTTATGTTGCGTCCCACTGCACAAACGTTTGTCCTTTGCGCTCTGCTCGTGGCCGGCGCGATGCTTTTCGCAGGACTGCTCGATGCGGCCGGTGCCGCCGAGCCGGTCCGGTTGATCTTCGATACCGACATGGGCAACGATGTCGACGACGCGATGGCCCTGGGCGTAATCCACGCCTTAGAGAGCCGCGGCGCGTGTAGACTGCTGGCCGTGACGCTCACCAAAGACAACCCGTTGGCCGCCGCGTATGTCGACGCGGTGAACACCTTTTATGGACGAGGGGATATCCCGATCGGCGTGGTCCACAATGGCCCGACGCCCGAGGTGGGGCGTTTTCTGAAGATGGTCACCCAGACCGACGACGGGCAACTCCGCTATCCTCACGATCTCGATGGCAGCAAAGCGCCGGAGGCCACGGCCTTGTTGCGTCGCGTGTTGGCCGACCAACCCGACGGCTCAGTGGTGATCGCTCAAGTCGGTTTCTCGACAAATCTCGCCCGGCTGTTGCAATCACCGCCCGACGACATTTCGCCCCTTTCAGGCCGCGAATTGGTCGCGAAGAAAGTGCGGCTGCTTTCCGTGATGGCCGGAGCATTCGCACCGATCAGGGGCAACAAGCGGTACGGCGAGTACAACGTCGTGAAGGACCTTCCGGCCGCCCGACTACTGACCGAGTCCTGGCCGACGCCGATCGTTTTTAGCGGTTACGAGATCGGTCAAGCAATCCGTTATCCGGCCGAAAGCATCGTTAACGACTTTGGTTACGTGAAACATCACCCGCTGGCCGAGGCCTACTGCCTCTATAGTCCTCCACCGCACAACCGGCCCACCTATGATCTGACGAGTGTGCTCTACGGCGTGTATCCGGATCGTGGCTACTTCAGTCTTTCAGAACCGGGTCGGGTAACGTTCGGTGACGATAGTTCGACCCAGTTCGTGGCCGATCCGAACGGTCGGCATCGTTATCTGATCGTCAACGACCCCCAAGTAATTCGCGTGCAGGCAACGTTCGTTCAACTGGTCAGCGAGCCACCGAATCGCTAATGGAAAACCCTGCTCGGTCCCAAGCCAGGCTCCCAAACTCCGACTCGGCCCCAAGCTCCGGCTTGGGAACCAGTCTGAACGGTGGGTTCCTAAGCCGGAGCTTGGGAACCAGTTGATAACCAGACCAGTTCCCAGGAAAGTTCCCATGTTCATTCTCGACAACTACCCGTTGGCGGTCGTCTTCTGCGTAATCACCATGTTCTGCTGGGGTTCCTGGGCGAACACCCAAAAGCTGGCCGGCAAAACGTGGCGATTCGAGCTTTACTACTGGGACTACGTGCTCGGAGTGCTGCTGATGGCCTTGATCCTCGCGTTGACCATGGGCAACATCGGCACCGAAGGACGCGGTTTCGTCGACGACCTGCGACAGGCCGAGATCGCCAATTTGGGCTCGGCCTTTCTCGGTGGAATCATCTTCAACGCGGCCAACATTCTGTTGGTGGCGGCCATCGCCATCGCCGGCATGTCGGTGGCCTTTCCCGTGGGCATTGGTCTGGCTCTGGTGCTGGGCGTGGTGGTCAACTACGTGTACGACCCGTTGGGCAACCCTTGGCTACTTTTTCTCGGTGTGGCGCTGATTGCGGTGGCGATCGTGCTCGACGCGATGGCCTACCGGCGCCTGCCCGGCCAGGGCAAAACGGCGGGCGCTAAGGGGCTGATCCTTTCGGTGTTGTGTGGTGTGTTGATGGGCTTTTTCTACCGTTTCGTGGCTGCCGCCATGGCAACCGATTTCATCGAGCCCGAGGCCGGCAAACTCACACCCTACACGGCCATGGTCCTCTTCTCGCTGGGAATTCTTGCGAGCAATTTCGTTTTCAACACGCTCATCATGCGGAAACCGTTCGAAGGCCAGCCCATCGCCTTGAGCAGCTATTTCCGCGGCACTTTCCAGGATCACCTGTGGGGCATCGTCGGCGGATGCATTTGGGCCGTGGGCATGACGTTCAGCATCGTGGCCGCCGGCCAGGCCGGGTTCGCCATTTCCTACGGCCTGGGCCAAGGGGCCACGATGGTCGCTGCCATCTGGGGTGTGTTCATCTGGAAGGAGTTCCGCGCGGCGCCGGCCGGCACCGGCACACTAATCGCGCTGATGTTTGTAGGTTACGCTGTGGGGCTGGCCATGGTTGTCGCCGCACGACTGATATAACTCAACTTGGTCCCAAGCTGGAGCTTGGGAACCAGTGTAAATTGGAATTCGGCGACCAGTATGCAGGCAGAAACCAGGGAATCAGTTTGCCCACGTATTACGGGAATCTCGCGATGAAAACACCACGAATCGTCGTCGTCGGCAGCAGTAATACCGACATGGTGGTCGCGTCCAAGCGGATACCCGCGCCGGGCGAGACGGTCACCGGAGGCCAGTTCGTGATGGCTGCCGGCGGCAAGGGAGCCAATCAGGCCGTGGCCGCCGCGCGACTCGGCGCCGAGGTGACCTTCGTCGCCCGACTGGGACACGACATGTTCGGCGACAAGGCCGTCGAAGGTTACCGCCGCGAGGGCATCTTAACGGACCTGATCGTCCGCGACCCGCAGCAGCCGACCGGCGTTGCCCTGATTCTCGTCGACGACAAGGGCGAAAACCTCATCTCCGTGGCCTCCGGCGCCAACCATGCTCTCACGCCGCAGGACGTGGAACACGCGGCCGACCGGATCCGCGCGGCCGACGTCGTGATGCTTCAACTGGAAATCCCGTTGGCGGCCGTGCGGCGCACGGTGGAACTGGCCGTGGAGGCCAGCGTGCCGGTGGTTCTCGACCCGGCTCCCGCGCCCGACACGCCGCTGGACACCGACCTGCTACGGCAGGTCACCTACCTGACGCCCAACGAGTCGGAAGGACAACGTTTGACGGGTGTTGACGTGTGCGACGAGCCTTCGGCGCGCGAAGCGGCCGCCCGACTGCTGGGAGCCGGGGCCCAAAACGTGATCGTCACTCTGGGTTCTCGGGGTGCGCTGGCGGCCACCGGGTTTGAAACGATGGAGTTGGTCGCTGCCCAAACGGTCGACGCCCGCGACACCACGGCCGCCGGCGATGCCTTCAACGGCGGCCTGGCCGTGGCGCTCGGCCGCGGTGAGCCGGTGCGCGAGGCCGTGCGTCGGGCGGGATTCGTTGCAGCGTTGTCGGTCACGCGTGTAGGGGCCCAACCGTCGTTGCCCACTGCCGACGAGCTCCGGCAATTCATGGCACTACTTGACGAAAATCGTTAGGTTGCGCTAATAGTGCCTTAACGCGGCCCGGGCCGCAGCCAATTAGTGCTGCCGCACCCAGGCAAGAAGTCGCTCCCGTTGGTCGCTGACTTTTGTCGCCTGGCTCCCACGTTCCAGCTTGGGACCGCGTTGGATACCGTGCCATGCTGAGGCATAGCCTACACGATTTTCCCAAACTACGTGCGACGACGGAAGGAATCCCGCCATGTCCGAAGATGACGTCCAGCAACAATTACAGAAAGCCCAAGAGGCCGTGGGTTCGTTTTCGGGCGACCTGATCAAGTACGCTATCGTGGCCTTCGTGCTGCTCGTGGTGCTCTACATCGTTTACCGTGTGCTCACGAAGAAAAAGAAGGGGGCGTCAGCCGCCCAGGCCGGGCCGCTTGCGATCGACGTGATGGCGTTGGGCAACCAGGGCCCGCCGTCCGGTGTGCCCGTGTTGGAGTACTACAACGTGCCCGTGCGACTGGCGGCCATCGTGTTGGCCCCGGCCGGTCGGGTGCGCGAACTGCCGCCGCCTCACGAGTTAGACGACATCTACGATTCGATCGTGCCCGGCTTGGCTCGCGTGGTGGCCACGCATCATCCGATGGTCCGCCGCTGGCCGGCACAGATGAGCACTCGCGGCTTCGCCCACACGTTTTTCCAGCACGTCCGCCTGCCGGGCGAAGGGGGCAAAGGCACGCCCTGGTCGTCGGCCGCCGGGCTGTTGAAGATCGAAGGCCAGGCCATCATGGCAGGCATGGTCCTGCGCACCGAATCAACCAGCAGTCATGGGCAGGAAATCATCGAATCGGAAGAAAAGTGGTTGGCTTGCCTGCGCGTAAAAGGGACTTGAAAAGGGTGGTAGAAGGATTGTGGGTGCTGGGCGACAGCGACGGCCAGTTCCCCCGGGGGGGCACCAATGCCGATGAGGACCACAATTCCCTGAATTCGTTGCACCGCTTTCCCTCGCGTGTTAATCTCAACGCTGGAGTATCTTGCCTGCGCATTGCAAACAAACGCTGTCGCACGCGTTTCATGCATGGTGCGCAAACCAGGGAAAAAGAAGTCATGTACCAAAAATTAGCTGCGTACTGCTTTGTGGCGTTGTTGGTAGCTGTCGCTTCGGTTTCGCAGACCTTCGCCGGCCAAGTGTTCTTTATTGGAGAAGACAACGGCAACCTCGACGAGATGTGCCACGAGAGCTACGCCGACGACAACTATTACTGGGAAAACGGCGACTACACTGCGTTGGGTGGCCTCAACTGGACCAGTGGCATGGAACCCTGGGAAGACGATACGAGCGCGGCCCCCGACCCGGCGATCGGCATCGAACGGGCTTGGACCAGTGGCGATCCGATCATTAACGTCTTCTTCCAGTTGGACGCCTCGGAAGCCGATCCGGCAAGTGAATTCACCTTCGAGATCGACGTCTACGGTTCGGATGGCGGTAAGGCAACCGACTTCGAATTCTCGATGAACGGCAACGTGTTTTATACCGGGACTGGTATAACGCCAGGAACGAATGGCACTGTTGCTTGCAGTATAACGACTTAGGGCGATCGTGTCATTTGCTGCGTTTGCCGCGGACGAGGTCCTTGTCGTGGCGGGCTTCGTGACGGGGTTTCGTGAGGAGGCGTTGCGATTTGGGCCGGCGTTTGATCGCTCTCGGCTCGATGCGGTTGGGGCGATCGCCCACGCGATGTTCCGAGAGATTGTAGAGAAACACGTCGACAAGCAGCGATCGTTGGGATTCGGGCATGGCGAGCGCGACGGACCAACCCGCACCGACTTGCTGCAGCGCCGCGGCGAAACTCAACTGTCGGGGGGAACACTCCCTGTCCAAAGCGGCCTGGAGCATCGTTCGGCGGATCAGGTTATAAGCCAAGAGGCCCACCCAAATCTCCCTGCGAATCATCTCCGGCGACTTGCAGCGGAGCACGTCCAGGCCCATGGTGATCTTGACCGCGCGGAGATCGACTTCCACCATCCAGCGTTTGTGGTAGAGCGCAGCGATTTCCTCAGCGTCGTGGAGCATCGCGTCGGTCAGCGTCGTGACGACCACGAACGAGTCGGTGCGAAAGCCTACTTGGTCGACCCGCACGTGGAACTCGCGTATTTCCAGGAATTTTGGCATTCGCCGGTAGGTCGTCTCGTTCATCCACGCGGGACAAGCCGGGCGTTGCCACCGCACCAGATGGTGTCTGTGCCCTAGGGACTTGCCGCGCTGGAAATCGGTCTTGCGAATCTGGTGTTGACGGACTACGGCGTCGATTCCCTGCTCGGCGGCCAACGCCAGCATGAAGTAGGAGCACATGAATCGGTCGGCGACGAAGAGGTCGCCGGGCCGCAAGGAACCGAGCAGTTGGCGAAAAAGGGCCGTCTCGCCCGTCTTCTTTCCGGAGTAGGGTCCGATGGCCATGTCCTTCACCATGCCGGTGCAGAGCGACATCATGGCCACCAGGCGAATCATGGGGAAACCGAGTCCCGGCTTCTGGCTGCTGGGTTGAGGCCAGGCGGCCTGATTGGCCCGCGTGTCGGGCATGCTCAACGTCGTGCCGTCGACCAGGTAGACGTGTCGTCCGTGCCAGAGCCATCGCGTGGGCGAAGCGTCCTCGCTCCGTGCGGCCAGGGTCGTGGCGAGGCGGTGGAGGACCGCCAAGGGCAGCTTCGCCCGGGCGCGACAGAAGCAGGCGGTATCGCCCGAAACTTGTCGTCCGGCCGCGGCCATCAGGGCAACCACCCTCGCCACGGCGGCGACGCAACTTCGATGCTCACCCTTGAAGATCGCCTGGGAGAGAAACGCCCAAAGGGTGACCTGAGGGGTATATACACCCTTCTCGTCCTGGGCGAAGCGGACGCCCTCGGCATCAAAGGCGGCTTGAATCTCGTCCTCCGGCAGGGCCTCGGCAAACGGCAAGTCGTCGCGCGACAGGAACGACTTCAGCACCAGGCGAAACTGGCGTGGCAGAAATCTGCCAGATGTGCGAAAACACATGAGACCTTCCTCGGCATCCAGCGGTCAGCGCCCGCTGCCAAGGAAGGTCTCGATGGGCCAAAGGATACCCCAAGGAAGGCCCTCGACCCAAGATCAGTTTAGCAAAAACGGCGTCTTCGCCCAACACGGCACAACGCCCCGCCCAAGGTCCGCGCAGCCGCCGAATACACCTCGCAACGTAAGTCCTTTCGCATCAATCGACAGTGCCATTCACGCCAGGAACTATAATCACCGAGAGCTTCACGGGCGCCGATGTGTCGGCAGCGGTCGGGTCGAATGTGATCCAGTTGAAGCGCACCGGCGGCGAGGCGGTTTACGCTACGCACGACTACATCAGCCTGAACGTCGTCCCCGAACCGTCCACATTGATGCTGACCGGCATGGGCCTTTTGGGTCTTGTCCTGTTCGGTTGGCGCCGCAGACTTTGATTTGGCCGGACATCTTGAGAATGCGCGAAGCCCCGTTGACCGAAAGTCGTCGGGGCTTTTTTCTTCACCCGAGATACGCGATTTGAGGAAGACGCGATCGCGCCGGACTTTGGTTTCGTGGACATTCGTGCTATGGTGTGGAAAATCTATACATGGTCGCTGAAGCGACCACACCTCGTTTTCCTTGTTCACTGTCCCCTGAACCCTGCCCTATGTCTCGCACCCCCGAACAACTTCGTCGCGATGCGTTGGAAATCTGGAACGCCGGGGTCGAGGCCGTGCGGAGCGAACGGCTTGTGGCCGAGGCCCTCCGTGTCGAGGGCCCTTCGCTGTTGGTTGGTGACGACGCGCTCGATCTGAATCGCATTGGCCGGATCGTCGTCGTGGGAGCCGGTAAGGCGGGCGCCGGGATGGCGGCGGCCGTCGAACAAATTCTCGGCCCCGAACTGATCGAGCGCAAGCACCTGACCGGCTGGGTCAATGTGCCGGCCGATTGCGTGCGTCCGCTCGAACGAATCACGCTGCATCCGGCCCGACCGGCCGGCGTCAACGAACCACGGCCCGAGGGCGCCCACGGCGCGATCGAAATTCTCCGGTTGGTCGAATCGCTCGGACCGAACGACCTGTGCTTGTGTCTGATCTCCGGTGGCGGCTCGGCCCTGTTGCCCGCTCCGGCCGAAGGTATTTCACTCAACGACAAACTGGCCGTCACCCGGCTGTTGAGCGCCTCGGGGGCGAATATCGAGCAGCTTAACGCCGTGCGCAAACAGCTCAGTCGCCTGAAGGGTGGAGGGCTCGCCCGGGCGTGCCGCGCCGGTCGGTTGGTCGCTCTGATCATCTCCGACGTGCTGGGCGATCCGTTGGACGTCATCGCCTCGGGCCCCACGGTTGAAGACACCTTGACACCCGAAGATGCCTTAGCAGTGCTCGAGCAATTCGCCGACCGATTCGCCGAGCAGGGCGCCGCAATCCCGTCGGCCGTGCTCGATTTTCTGCGTGTCAAGCGACACACTCGGCCGAAGCCGACGCACTGTTTGGTAACCAACCTGATCATCGGCAGCAACGCCACGGCGGTCGACGCGGCTGGCGTGGTGGCCGAACGACTCGGTTATTCGCACGCGATGATTAGTGCCACGGCCTCGGAAGGTCCGGCCGAAGAGGTAGGACGTCATTTGGCCGAGATGGCACTGAAGATGCGAGACGATACGAACCCCGCCGGTCCCGACTGCCTGATCAGCGGCGGCGAGCCGGTTGTTACGCTGGCCGACCCATCGATCCGCGGCCTAGGCGGACGCAATCAGCAGTTGGTTTTGGCCGCCATGCAACACCTGGCCACGGACGGTGTTCGTGGAATCGCACTTATCAGCGGGGGCACCGATGGCGAAGACGGTCCGACCGACGCCGCCGGCGCAGTGCTCGACGAACGGGTCTTCGCCGCCGCCCAAGAAAAGGGCCTCGACGCGGCCGACTACCTGCGGCGCAACGACGCGTACCATTTCTTCGAACCGCTGGGGGCGCTCATCAAGACGGGACCGACGAATACCAACGTGTGCGACGTGCGCGTGGTAGTGGTTGATCGCGGCTAGTGGTGTCGCATGTGGAATCGTATGGCTTGTGCTGTGTGCCACTGGCTATGCCAGTGTGGGAATGCCTGCGGCCAAAAGCACTGGCATAGCCAGTGGCACACAAGCACACAAGTGGAGGGTCGATTTACGGCATCGCCTTTAGTGCGTAATCGGCCGGCTTTTTGCCGGGGATGTGTTTGCCGAAACCGAACGGCGTGGGTTGGTACTCGCCGACGATTTCCACACAACTCTCCGCCGGAATCTTGTCTTCCAAACCTACGCACCAGTAAGCCGCGTTGACCAGCAGGCGTCGCATGCCTTCGCTGGCCAGATCGGTGGCGGCGCCCATCGTGGTGGTAAACACCCGACCGCCCTTATACGTTTTGGTCCATGCGACGGGCATCATGGGGTCGTTCTTCTTGCCCTCCAGCGGCTTGTCGTCGGGGTTCATCCCCACGAGCACCTGGCCCATGATAATCGGCTTGCTGTCGCCGGACAGCGGAAGGTTTACGGTGTAGACGTCCGTGGGTCCCCAGATGTCGCCGTCGGCGATGCCACGCGTGATCGGATGATCCTTGGCCCCTTCGGCCACCAGTCCCCGGGTGCTTTCGTGCCCGTGGTGCCCATGGTGGCTCACCCAAGTCTCGCCTAGCACCTGCTTGCCGAAACCTTTACGGTAGTCGTCGCCGCCGTAGGTCCAGGTATACTTCTCGTAGGTCTTGCCCTTGGCGATGTTGAACGCATGGGTGGCCGTGCGCATGCCGATCACCGGTTTGCCGGCCTCGACGTAGTCGACGATGTGTTTCATTTGTTCGTCGGGCAAGTCGCGGAACCTAGTGGCGATGACCATCAGGTCGGCGGTCTTCAAGGCTTCGAGCCCCGGAATGTTCGAACGATTCACCGGGTCGATCAGGCCGGTCTCCGGGTCGATGGCGAATAGCACCGTACACTTGAACCCGTGATGCACGGCCAGGATTTTGCCCAACTGCGTAAGAGCTTCTTCGCTTCGATACTCCTCGTCGCCCGAAACGAGCACGATGTGCTTGCCGACGCCAGGGCCTTGCGTGCCTTCGTAAACTACCCAAGGCTCGGCTGCCCGGGTCTGACTAACCAACAGGCCGGTCAAGACGACCAACAGAAGCGTTGCACGGATTGGCAGATCAGCGATGTAGCGCATGGTGTGGCTCCTTGAAATCGACAACCGTTTGTGCGGGAGGTTCAGGTTCCTCGTGTTCCGCCAAATCTTGAATTGTGGGTTGCGTGCCACTGCTGGCTTGTCCAGCAGTGATCGGAAGTAGCCGAAGAGTCTGCACTGCTGGACAAGCCAGCAGTGGCACCCGCAATTGTTGTCTCAACCCCAAAAATCAAATTTGGACAGAGCATCAGTCTACCATGCCAGATAGCATAAGGGAAATTTCGCATCATCCGACAAAGGCGCGACCAGCGGTCGCGCCTTTGTCGTGCCGGTTAGTCGTCGAATTGGGTGAGGAAGGGCCGTAGCGTTTCTTCCGGATGCAGGCAGAAGGCGTATTCCCGCGAGGCCAGAATTTGCCGCACGCGTAGGGCCTCTTCGGTTTGCGTCAGAAGCGACTGCAACCGTTCGCGCTGCGGTTGTACCCAGGGCTGCAAGGCGTCGTTGGCACCGCGGATCGCCCGACAACGCTGCCGGGCGTTTTCTCGAGTCTGGGGTTTTTCTATCCAACGTCGTTTCTCGGTAACCAGATCGGCCGGCGCCGTCGATCCCTCCGGCACGGGAAGTTGTTCAATATTCGATTCGGCCAAGAATGCCTCGGGATGAAATGTCATTTCTCGCAATTGCTGACGAATTGCCCGTTCGTCGTCCTCGACGACCGATGGCCGCTCGACGGCCAGGTGCAGCGTCCCGGAGAGTACTTGGATGTGTGGCGGTTTCAGCCCGAAGAATCGTTTGATAATGCGATCAGTCACGTGATCGTACTTGGCGCCGCCGATGCCATGAATAAACAAGTCGCCCAACGCCAGCCGAGCCCAGAGCGTGGTGATCAGTGCCCGGGAACGAATTCGCACACTGCCTTGTTGCAGTGCAACCAATTGTTCCACCACACGCTGGGCCGTGCCGCCGGCAGACAACGACAATTTGGCTTGCCAACCGACACGGTCGGACAGTGTCAGTCGATTGCCATTGCGGCAGACAAACAACCGCCGTCGCTCCGGCTGTTCGGCCGACCAAACCCACAACGGTGCTTCCAGCCAGTCGTGTTGCGAATCCAGATTGGGCACCGGCTGGGCCGCGTTGCGAATCCGATGCGACCGCCGGTATTCGTCGACCGCTTCGTTGTAGGCTCCGTGCAAACGCGGCAATTCGACCAGCAGATGGGCCACAAACCACAAAAAGGCCTCGCCGTCGCACACCCGACTTTGCGGGATCTCCAGGGTGTTTAATCCCCAATGGCCTTCGAGTTGATGCCGCGCCTGGGCTAAGCAGGCGCCCAGGTTGTCGGTCTGTCGATATCGACCATGGACTAGAGGCCAGTACGATTCGATGAGCGGATGCGGCATGAGCGAGGCCATCTGCTGGCGCACCCGCTGGCCGAAGCCGCAAAACAACGACCGATCGGCCACGCGACGTTCTTCGTAGGGCAGGCTGGGGCCCGGGCTATCGAAAGCCAGTGTGGTCAACTCCGGTCGATCGGGCGTGCCCGACGGAACTCGCAGGGCCGCCGCTTTCACGGCGTCGCTATCGATAATCAGGTTCACGGCCACGGCATTGCATCGCTCAGCCAATCGTCCCAGAGCGAAGTTTTTCAGCCACACGCCCGGATGAAACATCTGCGGTTGATGCCCCGCCAGAAAAATGCGATCAGCGGCTTGCGGCGACAGTGGGTCGACGTCGCGATAGGCCGTGGTCCACTGGAGTGCATCGCGGAGCAGTTCCTCGCGGGCGTGGCGGCTGAGTTGGCCCAACGACCGACCTTGCAGATCGAGCGCTTCGTACTCGCGACGGGCTTGGACATTTTCGGCAACCCGGTCGACGGCTACCTCGAACGAGGGCTCGCAAAGCAGTCCGCCGTTTTCTGCCGGCGCACGGAGTGGTCGTTTCTGGTGCATCATCACCTGTTGCATCATCCACCGTATTGCATGCCCACAAAAACCTGTTTTCCGAGCAAGATTTCAGCGACCAACGGGAGCGGGTTCCTGTTTCGGTGCGGTAGCATCGGTTTGGTTGGCGGCCCTGCTGCCCGTGTTCATGCGGCCCCTTCTCCGCACGATACAGAACACGCTCCGAAATCGATTTGGGCGCCTGTGCAAAACTTCCCCGCACAGAATTTCAACGAACTCGACGCCAGCGCATGCCATAACACGCCGCGATAGACGGCAAGCCGCGTTTCGGCCTGGTCGAGCGAACCGCCGAACGAACGCGATTCGTCGAGGTAGATCAACGGCACGGGCAGCTCCACGATCTTCAGCCCGGCTTCCACGGCCCGAACCCAAAACTCCAACGGCATGGCATAACCCGTCTCCGTAAGACGAATCTTCGACAAGGCGGCCACGCGATAGGCCTTGAACCCACAAAAGGTGTCGGTCAATTTCAAGCCGAGCACGCGGTTGAGTTCAGTGGTGAGAATCCGGTTGATGCGGCGGCGATCCTCGGGCGGACGGCTGTCGCCCGCGAACTGCTCAAGATATCGGCTTCCCGACACGACATCCGCATTACGACACGCTTCGAAAAACTCGGGTATCCGCTGCGGCTCGTGCTGGCCGTCACAATCGATGGTCACGAGAAACTCGTAGCCGCCCCGCCGGGCGAAGTCGAACGCCGTGCTCAGCGCGGCCCCATAACCCCGATTCGTCCGATGAGTGACAACCTGGATATCGTTTCGCGCGGCCAGCAATTGCGAAGTGCCGTCGGTCGATCCGTCGTCGACAACCAACAGTTCATCGGTATATCGTAACGTCTCGTCGACAACGGTCGTCAGATGAGCGACTTCGTTATAGACGGGCAGTGCGGTTAAGGTACGAGTCGGTAGGGTGCAGTCGGACATGCTTCCATTCTAGCGCCCCAAGCGGCGGCAGGAAAGAGGCAGTCCGCAGTGGCTCACCCGGGGGAGAAGTCTTCTCCTCAGATCCACGTAAGCGGGTCGCGTTCCTGTCGGCTGGCCCAGATTTCCAGCGTGGGAAACTCCTCGCGGAGCGCGTCGGCGAGACACTCCAGGGCAAACCGCTCGCTGGCGAAATGGCCGGGCAACAAGAGGCTTACGCCTTGGGCTTCCGCTTCTAGACAGGTGTGGAATTGGGTTTCGCCGAGCACCATGGCGTCGCAACCGTGCTCGCACGCGGCCGTAAGAAACTCGCCCGCCGCACCACAGGCCACCGCCACACTGCGTACGACCTGATGCAAGTCGCCGACCATTTGAAGCCGCTCGATCGCAAGAAACTGCTTCACCTGCTCGGCTAAGTCGGCCAGCCGCAGTGGTTCTTCAAGCCAGCCGTAGCGACCGCTTCCCTGGCCCTCGGGATGAGGTACCAGCGGCCCGATTCCTCGCAGCTTTAGCCCAACAGCCAATCGTTGGTTGATCCCTTCGGAGGCCGAATCGAACGCCGTATGCGGACTGTAAACCGCCACGCCTGCCGAAATCAAATCGAGCAACAACCGGCCGACCGTCGTGTCTCGCGTCAGTCGTCGCTGGGGACGAAACGGCATCGGATGATGGGCCACGATCAATTGGGCTCGGTGCTCGATCGCCTCGGCCGCGCTAGCCGGAGTGACCGTCAGACAGGTCATCACGCGATCAAGCGGTTGTTGGCCGTCGCCGACTAGCAGTCCCACATTGTCCCAGTCTTCGGCCAATCGAGAAGGGGCGAAGCGGTCTAAAAAGGTCGTAATCGAATTGACGGTAAACATTGCGGCAGAGGGTTTTGGCAGCCCACCTACGGTTTGGCGATGAAGCGGTAGTTGAGCACCCGCGGTCCGTCGATCTCTTCGGCCCGCAACCAAAGGGTTTGGCCCAGGAGTTGCTGGCCGTCCGGTAGGCGATAGAGCGTGACATCGGGAACGCGGCGCACGTCGATTACCTGACTCTTCAACCGCCGGCGCCCGGCGGCGAACAACTGGCAACGGAAGCTCACTCGACCGCCCGTTTCGTTGACGAATCGCTGCTGAACTTCGAGGTCGCCCTTTTCGTTGAGTTGGGTGTGGACCTCAATATACACGTCGCCCATGCCGATGTCGATGTGGCGATAGACGCTGAACCGATAGCGGTCGTCGGCGTGAACATCGAAATCGATCCGGACCGCATGGCGCCCACTGCTGGCGTTGAAGGGTAAAAGCACCTTGAACGGTTGCTGGGCCTCCTCGCCGGCCGCCAATCGGAAACTAGTTATCTCGGGGTCCACGGTCCAAATTTCGGGCATAACCAGGCGGGCTTCCCCGCTGGTGCCGCGATCGAAATGGTTCTTCAATTTGAATGAATCTTTGTGTGAATACCCAAACACACTGGGCAGCCGATATCGCGAGAACTGGAAGTCCATTCGCCACCGAGTAATCGCTTCGTTTAGTCCGGTAACGAAACTGGGTACTGGCCCGGCCACTACCACGTGACGATGTCCCTGTTGCGGCACTTGCACTTCGTGCCCCCACAGGTCGACTTGCTTGACATTCTTCCCCAGGTACAGCACCTCCTCGACCGGCTCATCGTTCCAGATCACCATAACGGCGTCTTTGGCCCGGGCGAAGACGAGGTTTGGGCTGCCATCGGGCAGGTCGATGCTACCGATGAACTTGGCCCCCCCGAGCAACAGGGCCGTCGTGCGCCAAGGCAAGAAGAGTTCGCCGGGCGTCCCGTCGTCGTTCATCAAACCGCAACGGGTGTCGAATGGTTCGGGACAGAAGATGGCCTCCGCCCCGTTGATCTTCGCGGCAATCATCCGCCGTACCAAGTCGGTCGCACGAATGGCTGGCGAGTACTCATCGCGGGGTAGTGGTTGAAGGGTCGCCCAACGCTGGGTAGGTGCGTCTTGCGAAGCCTTCAAGTAGATGGTGAGTTCTTCGTAGGTCAAAACCGGCTCGGCCTTCAGTGCCAGTGCTCGCCATGGAGGCACCGACTGATCGGTCTTCGGCAGCGCATCCACCCAATTCCAACCCAGGACCAAATCCACATCCTGGCCAACGCGGTCCATTTCCGTTTTGATCTGGGAAATCTTCGCCGACAAATTTGGATACCCGATGAAGCTGGTATCGCTATCGTCGCCCAACTGCCACCAGCGGATTCGAGTGGCTAATCGCGTGAGCACCGGTTCCAGCGAGGTGTACCAGACTTTCGGGTCAGGCGCAAAGATATCGGCAGCCGTGAGATTCTGCGCCCCGCCATAGCGAGTACGCAGCGTTTCCGGTGGATCGTTCAGTAGTCCAATCAGTTCGATCCCCTGGGCGGCGAGCCGCTCGGCAAAACTGACCAACTTCTCGATCCGTTCGTTGTCGCCCTTGTCGGCATACCAGAAGGGATATTTCACCCACCCTATACCTGCCTGAGCAATGAGCTGGTTCAACATGGGAAGCGGTATCGGCGCACCACCGCGAGGCAGGGTCCAACCAAACCGACTGCCTGCCGGCGTCCGTCGTGGCTCGATCACCGCAATACCGATCTCGCGCAGAAATGTCGAGGCCTCTTTGCCGTCCATGGTTGTGCAGACCCGATAATACCCTGGCCCGGGAATCGGCGGTTTCCAGTGTAGATCTCCCACCAACACCGGAGGTCCCGGCGGCAATGCATCGAGCATGAATTCGGAATCGAGTTCCGCAGGTTTGGCCTCCAGCGGATGTTTCCATTCGGCAAGCACCGTGCCGAACACATCTTCCAGACGAAAGGTGATGTTAGGTGGTGTTCCGGTAAGCCCGGAAGCCGTACACTCGATCTCCACCTCCTCGGCCACATTGAACAGATTAAACGGTTTGTTGCTCCGCAGGGCCATCCGCGGCAGACGACCAAACCAGACGTCGGCGAACGAAGCCCCGCCCTTGAGGTCCTCGCGCATCCTCAGCGGTTGAACATGGAGCCCGACCACAGCAAAACGCGCCTGATCGCTTATCGGCTCGACCGGACCCAAGCGTACTTTGCACCAACCATCGGTCTGCTGGTATTTTTCCGAATAGAACGTCTCTAAGCGACGCCGTTGCCGATCCAGCAGCGTAATCGACAAATAGGCGCGGTCGTGTTCGAGCTGATCGGTCTTCACATACGCTTCCAGCACGAAGCTGAACAACGGGCTGATCTCGATCGGCGGCGTGTAGGCCACGGCCGCCCCGCCATCGAGCTGGACCTTCAGACATTGATCGCCCGTGGGAGTCGGCTCCTCGGTTAGTTCGATATTGACATAGTGGGGGTAGCCGGGACCGCGGCGCCGCGTCCAATTGTCGGGCCAGTGATCGTAGTTCTCGTCCCACTTCGCGGAGAAATCGCACGTGAAGACCGTCGACGCCCCCGGGTACCGATTTTCGAGCGGCACGTCCGGGCCAAGCCCTGCGATCAACATGGCTAGTAAAATGGTCATTATCGCTGCAACTGATAGATTTCCCGCAGTAAACGTAGACTACGCCACTTGCAACTATCGTCTGCCAGAGATCGACACTCAATTGGAAGACACCGGGGCGTTACGACCCGACATTGCAGGACCTATCCCCCTGGGTCCCACGTTGCAGCGTGGGAACGCGGGGCAACCGCGAATCCCAGTTACACTCAATGCGCGGCTCGTATCGGATGCGCCGTTCTGGGAATTGTCGCCGAGAGGACCGTTACTTCAAACCGGCCCGCGCCAGCAATTCGGCCCATTGCTCACGCTGCGTCCGGGTAAGATGCTTCTCGATTTCTCGCTGAGCCGCCGTCCGTAATGCTCGTTGTTGCCGCTCAAGTTCCTCGGAAGATTCGTACCGTTGCAACTGAAGCGTCTTGAGGGCTTCGTCCGACGCTGTCACGATCTTTTGGATCGCGCCTTTTTGTTCATTGTTCAGCCCGAGTTCCATGGTCACGTCGCGCACTCGCAGACGCCCCAACAAGCCGTGGGAGTTGAGGGAAGATGTGCCGCGCGGAGACACCCTGCCCGAGCTGATTTCCTTTTCGCCTGATGTCGACGATGATTCCTCCCCGCCGCTGCCGGTTGCGGGTGGATGAAGCGCTGCGGGCGCGTGGGAAGCCGACTTCGTTTCCGAACTCCAATGGCCCAACTCACAATGGGTTACCCAATCAATCGCATCCGACCAGATGTTGCCGTCGCTCATGAAATGGGAAGCGATGAAACCCAGTGGCAGAATGAACAGCATTACCGTGAGGACCGCGCCTGTTGCCCCTTGCGATGACAAGGGACAACCCACCCGAATTCGTTCTCCCCAGGGCAAAACGCGAGGTATTTCGCATGACTCGTCGAGATATTCCAGGCCCAGTTGATACACCGGTGTGGATTGGTCGCCCGGCTTCGGCGGCAACTCGCTGAGATGGGCAACCCGAACCTCGAACTACCCCTTCGGGCTGTGCAACTGCACGACATCGTCGGCGGACACCTGAGGATCCTCGACACACACCACGGCGAATCCGCCGGACGATTCGTTGATTACCTGCGCCGGAATCCGACGTCGCCCCACCTGTAGTTCGGCCGACATTTGCATCCCGGCAAGCGGATATCGGCAAAAGCGGCGCTGATTGGCTGAGGCAAAGTCGCTCTGCTCTTGAGGTGCCGTCGCCTCGGGCAACGTCGGCTCCTCGTTTGCCTGGACAACCCCTACGTCCTCTGGTGAATCTTGTTCTGGTGTATCGTGAATACTCATCACACGATTTCTCCTGGGAACCGACAAACGCTTGCTCGCGACGGGGCATCAAGAAAAGCCTAGCACGCCGTAGCAAAATCCTCAGAAGTTGTGCAAAATAGCCCCACAGGGCGGCAGGGCCGCCAACCAAACGATGCTACCGCACCCAGGCAAGAAGCCGCTCCCGCTGGTCGCTAATCTTTGTCAAAAACTTAACGATCTTTGAGGTTAGCAGTCCAGGGCGGCAGGGCCGCCAACCAAACCGGTGCCACCGCACCCTTACCAGGACACCGCTCCCGTTGATCCACCTTGCCCGGGCTTCGCTGCTGGGCACTTCCACCGACCTACCAGCAGGGGGGTAAGCTTGCCATTCCGTCGGGCTGCAATCACGATAGAAGATACGCGGCACGTAAACACTCACGTAAATACTTAGGACGGCCCGAGAAATACCTGCTGTTTTTCCAAGGCGAAACGCGAGGGCCGTCGCGAAGCACGGCCCGGTGAATCGGCAAGTTTTTTGGTCGATCCTTACAGACATTCACCCTGTTGTTGTCGAAACCCTGCTGCCCTACGGTAGCCCCCTGCCATGCACGACGAATCGCCCCCCGCTCGCAGTCGACTGCGAACCATCGTCGAGCGGTGTGTTTTGCTGGCGGTTGCCGTGTTGTTGCTGCGCACTTGGTATGTGGAAGGGCTCGTCGTTCCCTGCCAGGTGACCAGCGGGTCGATGGCCACGACGCTCCTGGGCGTCCATCGCGAAGTGCAGTGTGCCGACTGCGGCCATCGTTTTGCCTGCGGCTCCGACCAATCGCCCGTCGGCCCTCGTGCCGTTTGCCCCAACTGCGATTACGCAGAAAACGATCTGGCCGCCTTGCCCGACATCGACGGCGATCGGGTGCTGATCCACAAATCGGCGTTCGAGTTTCGTTCGCCCTCGCGTTGGGAGGTAGTGGCCTTCCGCCATCCCAAGCAGGCTAGCGAGATTCATGTGAAACGGATCGTGGGCTTGCCCGGCGAACAAGTGCAAATTATCGATGGCGACGTCTACATCGACGGCCAAGTGCAGCGGAAGACCCTTGCACAGCAGCACGCGATGGCCGTGCTCGTCCACGATGCGTCGTATCAGCCCACCCTCGGTCCGACACCTCTGCCGCGTTGGCGCGGCGAGCGCAGCGACTCGCGATGGGGTTCCCACGGACAGCGATTCGCTCACCCCAATCTTTCGGAAGAGGAAACGGAAGACGGGCCGATCGACTGGCTCGTCTACCACCATGGCCACCGAGAGCCAGGCAAGCCGGAAGAAATCCAACCGGCCGCCGTCACCGATCTACACGGCTACAACCAAAGCCAACCACGGCGCGTGGAAGACGTGAGCACGGTTTCCGATCTGATGCTTTGCCTCGATTTAGTCAAGATCTTTGGTGACGGACTGTTGCTGATTCGTGCCAACGACGGACGAGACGAATTCGAGGTGCGCATCGATCCCCGTCGCAGCCGCTACGAGGTACTCCGCAACGGTCACCCAATACCGGCGGCCGTGGGCAAGCTGCCCTCGTGGCGCGAGACGCTGCCGGTCGAGTTGTCGCTGTTCGACCAACAGTTCTTGTTGGCCTTCAACGGCCAAGTGGTGGTTGCCCGACCCTACGATCCGTCGCCCCTTTTGCACCAACCATTTTCCGAACCGTTGGCCCTGGGCACACAACGGTTGGGTGTGGTCGTCTGCAACCTACGGGTTTGCCGCGACACATACTACACCCACCCGATCGGACTAAAAGCCCGATGGGGTCTCGACCAGCCGGTCGAGTTGGGCAAGGACGAGTATTTTGTCTTGGGCGACAACAGCCCGATCTCCGAGGACAGCCGCTCATGGCCCCAGAGTCCCGCCCTGGACGGCCGCCTGCTGATCGGCAAGCCATTCCTGGTCCACTTCCCGGCCCAGCGTTTGGAATTGGGCGACTGGGTTTTTCAGGTGCCCAATATTACCCAGATTCGCTATATCCGCTAGCGCTAGAGATTACCTCGCAACGATTGTGGCGATCGCGAGGCCCCCGCTGGGCGACTATCAAATTTAGCCAAATTAACTTCCCGGGCAAACCGAACCACAATACCCGCTTTGGTCGTACCGAATACCTAATGAGGGGAGAAGACGCATTGCGCGCCGGTCGGTACGGCGGTGGTCCCCCCAGAATCGAACTCGCCGTGCGACGCTCCATCGCCTACAATGCGATGTTCGTGGCGAGCAGCGCACATTCTGCTAGTCGCCTGAAATGGGTAAGGACGGACTGAAGAACAACTTACCCTATTTTTTACCACGACGGAAACCGAGGGACGTTGCGAAGCACGGCCCGCCAAATCGGCAAGTAATTTAACGGTCGATCCCAAACACTTCATCGAGCCTCGCTTATTTCATGTCGAAGCGCAAATCATCTACGAATCGAAAATCCCGACTTGAGGAACGGTCGCGTGCCCTCGCCGCCGTGAAGGCCACCAACGACACCCTGAAGAAGGAGCCGGCGTCGGAGGTGGCTAAGAAGACCAACTCCACCCAGGCCACCGTGCGTGAGACGATCGAGTCGGTCGTGGTGGCCTTTGTTCTGGCCTTTTTGTTCCGCACGTTCGAGGCCGAGGCGTTTGTCATCCCCACCGGTTCGATGGCCCCCACGTTGATGGGACGTCACAAGGATGTCATTTGCCCGATCTGCGGTACGGAATTCCGCTTCAGTGCCAGCGAAGAGGTCGACCCTGACACCAATCGTACGAATAACAACCACGTGGTGGCCGGCACCTGCCCGATGTGCCGCCATACGATGAACGTCAGCGACAACAACAAATACCCTTCCTACAATGGCGACCGAATCTTGGTGGGCAAATATGCCTATCAGTTCAGCGATCCGCAACGGTGGGACGTGGCCGTTTTCAAGTATCCGGGCGGCGCGAAGACCAACTTCATCAAACGCATCGTAGGATTGCCCGACGAAACGCTCCGCATCTGGCGGGGCGACGTTTACATCGACAAACAGAAGAACGGCGACTTCCAAATCGCCCGTAAGCCACCGGCCAAGCTCCGCGCCATGCTCCAACCGGTATATGACAACGATGTGACCCCGGCGCTGAGCGAGTATAGCTGGCCTTTGCGGTGGAATCCGGTGGAACGCGACACCTCGGGCGCCTGGTCCAGCGACGACGGCGTGGCCTTTTCCACCGACGGCTCTGGCCCACAGACCAACTGGATCCGCTACCAGCATTTGGTGCCGTCCGACATGCAGTGGCGCGAGATCGAAAACAACCGTCGCCTGACCGCGCCTTTCGAGCCGCGGCCGCAATTGATCTCCGACTTCAACGCGTACAACACCTGCCGGAAGCTGGGGCAGCAGTATCGGCTGGAGATCGACGCCTTCGGGATTCATTGGGTAAGCGACTTGGCCTTGGAGTGTACGCTCAACGTGGAGTCGTCCTCCGGCGAGGTAATTCTGGAACTCGTCGAGGGAGGTCACCCGATGCAGGCACGAATCGACGTCGCCACGGGCCGGGCCACTTTGAGCATCGGCGGAATGCCCGAGCTGGAACAGACCGTAACGACCGACATCCGTGGTCCAGGCCAGTATAAAGTGATGTTCTCCAACATCGACAAACAACTGCGGCTGTGGCTCGACGGTGCCGTGGTCGCCGAGGTCGACTATCCGTCGTGGAAAGACGACACCCCCACCGAAGCCGACTTAAGCCCGGTGGGAATCGGCTCGCAAGGCGCGCAACTGACCGTCGAACACCTGAAGATCTTCCGCGACATCTACTACATCGCGGAGGATGGTGCCCGGAATCATTACAACCCGTCCATGAGAGATTACATACGCCTGGACCATCCCGATCCGGTGAAGACTCTCTCCACGCCGAGCCTGTGGCCGAGGACCTTTGCCGACGACAACATGAAGCAGGCCACGTTCGACCTGGAAAACGAACAGTTCTTCGCGCTGGGCGACAACAGCGCCAAGAGCAAAGACAGCCGGCTCTGGCCGCCCGAGTTTCCCCACTTTGTGGATCGCGACTTGTTGATTGGCAAGGCGCTGTTCATCTACTGGCCGCATTCGTGGGGCGAAATTCCGGGCACCCGTATCCCCTTCCCCATGTTTCCGAACTTCCCACGCATGGGGTTCGTACGGTAAACTACCGTCCAAACGATAGCGATCACAACTCGTTCTCCCTCACGCAACCCACGGAATGGGCTCATGCTGGACGTCCAAGGACTGGTAAAGATCTACGGCAGCCGCCGCGTGGTCGACGGCGTCGACTTCTGTGTGGAAACCGGCGAGATCGTCGGCCTGTTGGGTCCCAACGGCGCCGGCAAAACGACCAGCTTTCGTATGACCTGCGGGATGATCGAGCCCAACAAGGGCAAGGTCCTGCTGAGCGGCAAAGACGTAACCAATTGGCCCATGTATCGTCGTGCGCGCGACGGCGGGATGGGCTACCTGGCCCAGGAGTCGAGTGTCTTCCGCAAGCTCTCCGTCGAGAAGAACCTGCTCGGCGTGATGGAAATGCTGGGCGTCGATCGCAAAACCCGGCGGAAGCGGTGCGACCAGCTTCTCGAAGAATTCGCCATCACCAAGTTGCGCAAGTCGCTGGCCATGTCGCTTTCAGGCGGCGAACGGCGACGCCTGGAAATCGCCCGCTGCTTGGTCTCCAACCCCAAGATCATCCTGCTCGACGAGCCGTTTACCGGCATCGACCCGGTCACGATCGCCAGCATTCAGAAGATCATTCGCCAGTTGCGCGAAGAGGGAATCGCCATTCTGATCACCGACCACCAGGTCCGCGAGACCCTGCAAATTACCGACCGCAGCTACGTAATCCGTGCCGGCAAGGTACTCTGCCACGGCCATCCCGACGAGGTGCTGGCCAACCCGGAAGCACGGAAATACTACTTCGGCGAAGACATGCACATCGGCCGAGGCAGTCCGCCCGCACCGCATCAACCGCCGCAACATCAGGCCTCGCAGCATCCGGCGCCGCAACACCAGGCCCCTACATCCCAGGCTGCCGTGCCCCACACTTCCGTGCCGCACGACCCGCGCGTACCCACCCGGGTAACCCGCGACGATCTGCAGTAGCTCGGCTGCCAAGGGTTGCTCGCGAAGCCCGTGCCCAATCGGGTTTCTCCACGGGTAGCCGCGATAGTACCGCTATCGGGGGCCGAAGGCACAAGAGGCGTCGAACCGATTCCCCATACCTCTTGCGGCTACCCGGCCTTGACTGCTTGCCTTCCCGTGTTCAGCGGCGAAGATTTTTTCTTTTCTCGCCCAAGTTGATCATTGCGCACACTTGGACTTGGGGGTAAGTGTTCAACGAATGCCCGTCGCGTTACTCTCGTGATAGCAACGACTTACGCCGACGCCGCCCGGCCCGATTTTTGGTTACTCGAATCGCTGTTCAACGAGATCGGAAATTTTCGGCGTAAGATATTGCCGTAAAACAACTTGCGCTGCCGGCCAAAAACCGGTATCTGCGCAAACCGCGCGCAAAAGGAAAACGGCCCAACCGTCTCCATAAGTTGTTTTCTGCCAGCCACTTAACCAACACCCACCCGCCCGATGGACCACCGACCAACCCGGCTCAGCAAAACAACTTGACACCCCGCCGGTAGAGTGCTTTGCTGCACTCATCGGGTGCCACTTCTATGAAAGCTCGTCGGGTGTCAAGGCTTGGTTGGTGGTGTATTCGTCGAATTTTTTGGTGGTCCGTGTGGAACGCAACCGAGCAGAAGAAGAGGCTAGCCGGGGGTCCAGGGGGTGGCAATGAACGCCCCTGGTCGGCGGAGGGAGCCGCCGAAACTTCGGCAGGGATGCTTTCTGTGGCGTCGATTGATGCGTGCATTGAAAATGATCGTTTCGGAAAACCGAACGCTTGGAGATCCAGGTTCCCGTTGGTCGCCGTCGTTTCATTGGCTATGCAGGCGTCAATAAGGGAATTCGGGGCGCCCATACTTCTATCCGAGCATCGAGAATCGTCTCTAGCCCATGGTGGTTGTTTCGAGTTGGAGAGAACAGCCCCTACTGCTGTCGAGCGTTGAGCCCCTGGCACCTTCGAGCGAGTTCTCACCAATGTCGGGCCTCCGAATTTCGTTGATTCCACAGCTTCCGCGGTTCTACTGGTGTGCGTGATATTCCGTTTTCAGCATGCTAACTGGTCGGGCTGCATCTGGTGAAAAAGCCAACGAATCCAACGATTCGCCACGGCCGCCACGATCACGTTCGTGGGCTTCTTTCTTCGGCGCAGCCGGGCGCTGAACTTTCGCCATCGTGGCTCGCGTAACATCAAACGATGGGCCGCCTCGATCAAGATGCTCCGCAGTTGCGGATTGCCCGCTTTGATCAGGCCGCTGTCCGCCTGCCGCGTTCCACTCGACGCGTTGCGCGGCGAAAGACCGCAAAATCGGGCAAGCTGCTTGCCCTTGGCAAAGCGATCGAAACGCCCGATCTCCGCCCGCAGGGTAACCGCCGTGATCAACCCGATTCCGGCCAACTCCATCAACTTCAGGCAAAGGCGGTCCTCGTCGGCCCATGCCTGCAATTCCCGCTCGACCTGGCGAACCTCGTGATTGAATTGTTCCAGCCGGTCCAATTGTTGTTTCACGATCCATTGCGAGGTGGGCGAAAGCTTCGCCTCTTCCCGCACCCATTTCAGCCAAACACGCGTCCAGGGCCGGATGTCCGGAAGCACCACGCGCTCGTCCCGCAGGATCGCCCGCAGACGCAGTTTCGTGCGGCGACGGTCGTCGACCAACTGGCTGCGGTAGCGAACGAGCTTGCGCAACTCGCGAATCTGCTGCGGCGGAAGCCACACTTTCGGCAGGTAACCCACCCGAATCAGGTCGGCCAGCAGCCGCGCATCGCCGAAGTCCGTCTTGTCCGGACTTTGCTTGATCCGCGCCACGTAGCCCGGGTGCGCCAGGCTCACCGACCAGCCGGCCTTCTCGGCCAACTCCTGGGCCAGATCGGCTGCCCCGCAACAGGCCTCGATGGCCACCGACACCCGCTGCCGCCGTGCTCCCACGGCCTGCCGCACCTTGCGCCAATCGTTGGGGCAAGCCCGATTCTTGAGAATCTTGCCCTTCTGGTTCATCAAACACACCTGGACACTCTCCTGGTGGTAGTCCAGCCCTACGAAAACCTCTAAACTGGCAGACATGTCCGTTGCTCCTGGGTTGGGGAAACGTCGGATTCGTAAACACCAACGTTATACCCCAATCCCGAGCAACGGGCTCTCATACCAACTGCTGGCTTGTCCAGCAGTACTGGGTGGGGGTAGAATCGGGGCACATGGAACGGGACCAACCCCATCGCAAACGAGTTCGCCATGTCAACGATCCGGGCCATTTCCACGAACTGACGTTTTCAAGCTATCGTCGGCTGCCCCTGCTGATCAACGATGCGTGGCGAGGAGAACTCAGCCGGAGTGTCGAGCGGGCCAGGCCGGGCAAGGCTACCGATGGAGTTCTACCCGGTAGACGACCGAACCTCCACTGAGCACTGCTGGACAAGCCAGCAGTAGCACCCGACGCGGCCCGATGACTCGGATCGTCGACTACGAGACCACCAATATCCCGATTCAGAATGGCCATCTGCTCACGGACAAAATAGTACTGCATTTAGGCGGACAAGACTTTGTTTCTCGTAATCATCAGGCATGTATTTGGTTTTCTGCAAGAGATGGACTGGAACACTCCGCTCCGTCAGAGCAAGCGTCTTGACCATTGGCGCGTTTTCCTCGTCGCCTTCATCTGTACGCTGCCAGCATTCGCAGTGTGGTGGAGCCTTTACCCTAATACCGCCTGGTTTTTCAATCTCTTTGGCGCGTTTGCTACAGGAGGAGTGCTCGGCATGTGCCTGGGGTACATATGGCAACTTAACAATCCATCTCGCAGAGCCCATTCTTCTGGACGACTTCTAGCGTGTTCGGTGTTTTGTGGGTGGACGATACTTCTTCCTGTCGGAGTCTTCTACTTGGGCCCGACTCTTCATATCGAAGAAATAGAATTGACGAAAATCCGAACTTTGAAGGATACTGATGTAGTTGCCATATCTGTTGACGTGCCAGGCGAGCCGCAAGTAAAGACAATGGATCGTGAGAGGATTATTTCTTTCGTGAAGAAGTGCCGCCAAAGCAACCTCTTCTACCCAGGCCACGAATCTTTAAAGAACAGGTCTCAAATCTGTATCCATTTATCGGATGGCAGTGTGTTGACATACGAGATGGGCATCCCCAAACGACATGTGACCGATCTTGTCGTAACGTCTCGAAACCACGGTCAATATTCGTCGCGCATATTAATTCCAGGTGCAGCAAAATGGTTCGAATCTCTGGGGACAAATTAAGGAGGATAAGTGGAAACCGGGTATCTTTATTTGGCAGGATATCCAATAGAAGATCGGCGGGGCTCTTGGCGATCCGCTTCGGATACCAGGTACTGTGGTTGGAAGGAGTCGGTGAAGCGACGGCCCAGATTCCTCTTGCTTCGCCATCGGAGCAAGTGGGAGCAACGGCCGGTGTCGATACGGATGGAAGCCCCTTCTTCCACGGAGCGTTTATCGATCTCGCGTTGAGCTGGTAGTTCGTTTTGGAGCATGTTAACTTATCTTGTTTGGGCAGTACTTTCCGTTAAACTTTTCTGCTTTTAGCGGTTGCGGGCGAACATCTTGTCTCGACTTCCATAAGACCACAAAGGCAAGATGCATTGATCTTAGGGCCCTGCATTTTTCTGACGATAGATTCGATTGGTCGGGCATTATTTGGTGTTCGCACTTATAGTGATCTTTTGAACCGTCGCAAAAGTCGGCATTTTTTACAGGACACGTATCTGGGAGGGGGGAAAATGGACCGGCAATTGGGCTCATTTCTTGTGGGAATCGTTTTGGTGATCGGACTGACATCGATCGCGCAGGGGAAGCAAGTAGGAAGCGATCTTTACCGTCCCGGCGGTGTTTTGCATTGCCACGACTGTAATTGCGACTGCTATACCTGGAAGACGACGGCCGGGGCCCTGTTCTGGACCAGGACCAGTCCGGGTGGCGGGACCGTGCTGACCGATACCAATCATTCGCCTTTGATGGATGCGAATGATTATAACTTCAGTTGGTACAACGGATGGAAAATCGGGCTGGAAAAACGATTGAACTCGATTTGGGCCGTGGAAACGCGGTTTTTCCGTGTCGACAGCTTCGATTCGTCAAACTCTTTCACCAGCACGGCGGACGGGGCGATGGTTCCCTATAGCACTGCCGTCGGAGTGATTGGTGAAACTTTGGTCGATACGACCTATAGTTCGGAACTGAGCAATCTGGCGGTAAACTTGCGGCGAAACGTGACCGAGAAGATTGATCTCGTCTTCGGTTTTCGCTATATGCAGTTGAACGATCGTTACCTGGTCTCGATGGATACAACTGGAACCGACGCGCTCCATAACATCCATACGTTTAACAACATGTATGGTTTCCACATGGGTACGGATGTTTGCCTGCTTCGCCGGGGACCTTTCTTCGTCGAGTGGGGCACGCGGCTTGGCGTCTATGGGAGCCGGATCGAGAACGGTGTTGACATTACGGTCAACGGTACGCCAGCTTTCCAATGTCGCGGGGGTAAAAGTCACACGGCGTTTTCCGCGGATATGGCACTTGCGGGAACGTATCAGTATAACGACCACTTGGCGATCCGCTTCGGATACCAGGTACTGTGGTTGGAAGGGGTCGCTGAAGCGACGGCCCAGATCCCCCTTACTGAGCCATTGAACGAAACGATCGGTGTCGATACGGACGGAAGTCCCTTCTTCCACGGAGCGTTTATCGATCTCGCGCTGAGCTGGTAGTTTTTCTACAACAGCGCGGTGGTCTCGTCGTGGCCGTACATGAGATTGAAGTTCTGGACGGCCGCGCCGGAGGCACCTTTGATCAGGTTGTCGATGCAACTGATCGTGATGACGCGATTTTTGACCACGCGGACCGTGACGTCACAGAAGTTGGACCAGATGGTGTCTTTTGTTAACGGGAGATGGTCGACCACGCGGACGAACGGCTCGTCGGCGTAGAAATCGCGGAGCGTATCGAGCAGCTTTTCTTCCGAAGCCTTGCCGCCGACCGGGCGGCTGTAGGTCGTGCTCAAGATGCCGCGGTCCATCGGGGTCAGGTGCGGCGTGAAGATGACGTCGACGTCTTGGCCGGATGCTGTGGTGAGGATCTGCTCGATCTCGGGCGTGTGCCGATGCCGGCCGATGTTGTACGCCGAGATGCTCTCGTTGCACTCGGGGTAGTGGGTCACGAGCTTCGTGGGAAACTGGGGTCAACTCTTGACTCTTGACACTTCTTGAACAAGGGTTTTTATCCGAGGATAAACAAATACCAGGCCGGAAACCTCTTGTGCCTTCGGCACCCCGATAGCAGAGCTATCGGGGCTACCCGCTATCCGCTACAATCACCTGCGACACGCACTAGCCCACGGGCCGCACTATGAAAGAATCACTAGACCATCTGCCCGAGTGGAAACGAGACGATTTGCACCGTCTGACCGACGTGATTCGCGCGGCGTGCGACGATGTCGGGATGATCGTCCTCTTCGGTTCCTACGCGCGGGGCGATTATAAGGAAGAGGCCGATCTCGACCCGGACCGCAAGTCGGGCGCGGCGTCCGACTACGATATTCTGGTCGTAACGACCGAAAAAGACACGGTCAAGAACGGCCATCTTTGGGCGAAGGTGAACGAGCGGCTTCATGCTCTCGACCTTTCGGCCTATCCCCGGGTGATCGTCCACGATCGTTGGTACCTGGCCAAGGTGCTGGGTAAGAAACACTATTTCTTCAACGACATTTTCGCCGAGGGCATCGCCCTGTTCGACTCGGGCGTGTTCGTGCCGAAGATCCGCGAGAAGCTTACGTCGGAAGAACGAAGGGAAGCAGCCCAGGAACATTTGGACCATTGGTTTGTCAAGTCACGAGTCTGCTACGAAGACTTTCAGGCGAATTTCGACAAAGCATCCAGGGGGCGTGAGTATCTGAATAAGGCGGCCTTCGAACTTCAGCAAGCCGCCGAGTGTGCCTACAAGGCGCTGTTACTAGTGTATACAAACTACACGCCGTATAATCACTATCTGGAATGGTATGACCGGGACCTTCAATCGGTCATCGCCGACCTGCCCGACTTCTTCCCACGCGAAACCGAAGAGGCCAAAGAGCAATTCGAGAACTTCGACCACGCCTACATCGGCGCCCGTTACAAGCCGGATTACTACATCTCTGAGGCCGACCTGCGCTACTTCGCCGGCCGGGTTGAACTGCTGATGTCGGAAACCAAAACCCGCTGCGAGGCGTTCTTACGGACGTTGTCGGAAGCGACGTAAAGAGTTGCATGACATACGCTGACCTGGCATCGTTGAGCGATTGTTAAGCAGGTAGGGTGGTCGAGCGAAACGAGCCCCACCAACCCCTTTTCTGGACAGGATGAACAGGATCGACAGGATATTCTTGATATCCTTGGTCCTTATCCTGAACATCCTGTTAAAAGGTTCTTTTCCAAGCAGAATCGGTGAGGCTCGCTACGCTTCGTCTCGCCGTCTGTCAAGAACCAACAGCGGTGCGCGGCCTGCTCGGCGGCGGAGCCAGTTGATCGGTCGAAGTACGGGACGCCGTGCGATGAACCATCGTTCCAGGCGGTACTTGCCCGGGAAATCGAGTAGCACGACGCCGACCAGGATCGTCAAGATTCCTTGGCCCGGCAGTACCAGCATCACGGTCCCTGCCAGAAGGAAGACACAGCCGAGCAGGTTTTTCGCCAGCAGCAATGCCGCCCGCACGACGGGATGCTGATCGGCCCAGGGCAACCGGTGGCGTCGTGGCTCACAGAAATAGTCGGCCGGAATCCGCACGACCAACCAGGGCGCAGCCACAAGGGTGCCGAAAAAAGTGAAGACCGACGCCGAGGCCAGCCACCAGAGAAGCGTCTCGTTGGTTTGTATCCATTCGACCATGGAAACACGTCGTTGCGTTCCGCACCCAACTTACTTAATCAGGCAACGCGTCACCAACGCCCCCATCACCAAACGGTTTCCCAGCAAAACGCGTTGATCACCACGCAATACGCTCAAACTCGAACTTGGTGTTCCAGTCAGGTACTGCGTCACGGTAGGCAATGCACACCTCTATAATGTCTTCGATCGCGATGCACTCATTCTTGGCTCGAAAATGCTCGGAAGTTGCTCCCGCTTGAAACTCCAGATCAAATCCAACCAGCTTATCGCCACTGGCCTGGAGGTAAGTCATATCGTTTGGGCCAAGAATGACAAACGCATCGCCCTTTTTCGTATCGAGTCCCGAGATGGCGGTTTGAATCTGCGCATCCGACGGATCGACGATTTCTTGAGCCCCGCCAATACTCAGCACCATGCGGCCTTTGGGCATTTGCGTCTCTTTCCCCTTGCAGCCACAGATAAATGCGACCAATACGAGAACCGAGAGATGAAGTTCACTTCGTCGCAACATCGTTGCCACTGCTAGAAAACTCGAAGTGTTTTGCCCATATCCACAACCATCCCGCGCATCGTAGAAACAACATGCCGCGCTGTCAACTAGCCGCAGACGGTTGCCATCCCGTTTGCCCTCACGGAAACCGCAATTTCATCACCCAGGCTTCCCACTCCTTTTGGAAGGCCGGCATATCGTCGCGGTCGAGTACGGTTTGCAGGGTGGCGTAGCCCGTCGGGTCGGTTTCGTGGTTCGCGAAAAATTCTCGGTAGAACTTCCGCAGCAGCTTGTGCTCTTGCAGATAGTAGCAAAGGTATCGGGCTTGGGCGTAGTTGGTGCCTGGGTCGACATTGTAAAACTCGTTGGTTGTCGTCGAGCACAAGGTTTGAAACGACGGCACCCGTTTCTTGCCGATCGCTTGTTGCAAGCCCGCCAACCGCCAGTTGGTCAGGCCTACGATTTTCCCATCGCGCGACGCGCTTTGTTCGTAGAGCGACCCGAGCCCTTCGTTGAACCAGGCCGGACACTTCGGAAAGTTAGCCGCCACGAACGGATGCACGATCTCGTGGACCAGCGTGCCGCCGCCGGTGGCGATGTTCATCACCAACGCACGATCCGTGCCGGAGAAATACCCGTAGGGCGTGCTCGGCGCGTGGCCAAAAATCTCTTGGGCGTGGTCGCGGTAGCTTGCGTCGTCTTTGAACAACCAGATATCAAGAATCTCGTCGGGATCCTTGGCGAAGTAGGCTTCCTTCAGTCGATCGACGGCCCACTTTACCGTCCCCTCGGCCCGACGCCGTACGGCGGCAGCCGATTCGTCGCCGATCACCACGAACGGTTTTTCGACGACGATCGTAAACCCTTCGGCCGGCATCTTTCGTTTCAGTTGCATCAGGTGTTGGGCGTAGTCGGCCGGGCTGTGGCGATTGGCCCGAATAGCGGCCGCTTGGGCCTCGCTTAAAGGACGAATCCCTGCGGGCCGCAACGCCAGGCGAACGACGGTCGATGTTTCGGCCCGATAACGCAGCGGCCACAACCGATAGAACAGCGACCGCTTCATGCGACGATAACCGCCCTGGGCTTCGGCCGGCTCGTGGTAGAGGATTTCGTCGCTCTCGGCGTCGTAGCCCAGCACCAGTCGGAAGTGCTCCGTGGTGTTGGGTTGTTCGTCGTAGTGCATGCAAACGATCGACGGTACGCCGGCCAGCAGATCGGCATGTAGCGAGCGCCATTGTTGTTCCAGATCGGCCGTCTCCCGATCGCGGGTGGCCTGGTACCAAACCGTGCCCGTCTCGAACCCGATGCGTTTCAGTGCCACATCGAGTTCCTTAGTGTAACAGCCCCGGGCGTGCATGGGGTCGAGGCCCGACTGGTCGAACACGTAGTCCTGATCCACATCGTAGCCAAGTCGTTGGAGATAGGCCGCCGCCGCGGCTTCGCCACAAAAATCGGGTTTCTGGCGCACATGGCCGACGCCTTTGATCCACACACTCGGATAGCCGGCCTTGCCCGACGATTTCGACTGCTTAACTTTGTTCGACTGCTTGGTTTTGGGAGTTAGCGAAGGGGTCGCGGTTGACGCTGACGCCGATGGAACTGGACCGGGTGCCGGCGACACTTCGCCCGCCATCATGGCCACCGGTGGCATTGCGGAAGTAACGGCCGAGGTAGTCGCGGTTGCCGCGTTGTCGTCGGCCGGGTCGGTAGATCGGCGCGCACCTCCTCGTTGCACACCGATGGCCACTGCCGTGAGTCCAAGCAGGAAGACAATCACGATTGCTGTCGGTCTTCGCCAATTCACGAAAAAGTGCTCTGTTTGCAGGGAAAGAAATTATGGTGACCGGAGTATGCCATCCTTACGTTGCAACAAATGTCCACCCCGAGCACTCTGTTGAACAACTTGTCACCACGGCGGCTTCTTATAGACGCATTTCCCGGCCTCTGAGTTCCGCAACTGCGGTGCCGAAACGGAAAAACCGGCTTGGTGTCGGGGGGGTAGCGTGCTACACTACAGTCGGTCGTCGCCCGTGTGTATCCCCCCTCTTGGTCGATTTTATGGCACGTGAACTCATCCTGATTGTCGAAGACGAAAGCGAAATCCGCGAACTCGTCGCCTACAACCTTCAAAAGGAAGGATTTCGCACCCAGTGTGCCATCACCGGCGAAGACGCGCTAAGACAGGCCGCCTCGACGTTGCCCGACCTGACTCTGCTCGACCTGATGTTGCCCGGCATCAATGGGCTGGAGGTGTGTCGCCAACTGAAGCGCGACCCGGCCACCCGACGGATTCGTGTTGTGATGCTCACGGCCAAAGGCGAAGAGGCCGATATCGTCACCGGCTTGGAAATGGGAGCCGACGACTACATCACCAAACCGTTCAGTCCCCGGGTGCTTGTGGCGCGGGTTCGGGCAGTCCTGCGACGAGATAGCAACGAGTCGGACGATGAGGAATCTGTGCTGCGTATGCACAATTTGATCCTCCACCCGGGCCGTTATGAAGTGCTGGTCGACGACGAACCGATCCGTCTTACGGCGACCGAATTTCGCGTGCTGCAAACCCTGATGCGCAGGCCGGGCTGGGTCTTCACCCGGTACCAAATCGCCAATGCAGTCCACGGCGACGAATACATCGTGACCGATCGTGCGATCGACGTACAAATCGTCGGCCTGCGCCGCAAACTGGGAACGGCCGGGCAATATATCGAAACCATTCGCGGTGTCGGCTATCGCTTCAAGGAATGAGCGTGTATGACCAGAGTGGTCCTGGCTAAAGAAAACGTATAATTATCCCACCGGCTGCAACCGGTGGGCTTTGACGCGGGTGGGCCGTTATTCATCACCCACTACCCATTATTCACTACTCACTAGATTAACTTCCATGCGGCGCAAACGACTTTTCTGGCAGATTTATCCTCCGTTGTTGATCGTCACCCTGCTTTCGCTGGCGGTCTTCACCTGGTACGTCGCCCATATGCTTCGGCAATCGTATCTGGAGCAGTTGATCGACGATCTCTCCGTGCAAACGGCTTTGGTCGAAGACATTGTCGATACGTCGCTAAAGGCACGCGACTTCGAGGAACTGCAACGTCTTTGCCGCCATTTGGGTGACAAGACGGCGGCGCGGATCACTGTGATTCTTCCCGGCGGCAAGGTGGTCGGCGACAGCCACGAGACGCCCGCCCGCATGGACAACCACGCCGACCGCCCGGAAATCCGTACCGCGTTGGCCAACGGCCGAGGCATGCAGATGCGTTACAGCCATACGCTGAAGCAGAACTTGCTGTACGTGACCCGTCGCATTTCGCAAGACGACGAACCGCTGGGAGTGGTGCGTACTTCGGTGACGGTTTCGTCGATCGAACAGTCGTTGCAGGACGCTCTTTGGCGAAACTTCTTGGCCGTGGTCGCCGTGGCCGTGGTCCTTTCGTTGTTGAGCCTTTGGATTACCCGGCGAATCAGCCGGCCGTTGGAACAACTCAAACAGGGCGCCGCTCGCCTTGCTCAAGGTGAACTCGACCACCATCTGCCCAGCGCAGAAACCGAGGAAGTCGACACTCTGGCCGAAGTCCTCAACCAGATGGCTCAGCAATTGGCCGAACGAATCCGCACTATGGAAACCCAACGCAACGAGCGCGAAGCCATCCTCTCCAGCATGGTCGAAGGTGTGTTGGCAGTCGACGGACAGCAACGCGTTATCAGCCTCAACGCGGCCGCCGCCCAGCTGTTGCCGGTCGACGCCCATTCGGCCCTGGGGCGCACGCTACCCGAGGCGATTCGCCTTCCCCAACTACAGGCGTTGGTGGCCGAGGTGCTTTCCAGCCGGCACCCCCGAGAACAAGAACTGATCGTGCTGAACCAGGAAGACGAACGTCGTCTTCAGGCCCACGGCACCATCCTGAAGCCGGCCTCGGACGACACCGACACCGTGGGCGTTCTCGTCGTGTTGCACGATGTCACGCGACTGCGCCGTCTGGAGAACGTTCGCCGCGACTTCGTGGCCAACGTGTCGCACGAGTTGAAAACCCCCGTCACGTCGATCAAGGGTTTTGTCGAAACCCTGCTCGACGGAGCCATGAACAACCCAACCGATACAGAGCGTTTCTTGAAGATCGTCGAAGGCCAAACCGATCGTCTTAACGCGATTATCGACGACCTGCTCGACCTTTCTCGCATTGAACAGGAAGCCGAACGGAACGACATTGCCTTACACGACAGCGGTATCCGAGAAGTGCTCGACGCGGCGGTTGATCTTTGTCAGATGAAAGCCGGCGAACGCAATATCCGCTTGGAACTAGACTGCCCGAACGATCTGATGGCCCTCGTTAATCCCACGCTGCTGGAACAGGCCGTGGTCAACCTGATCGACAATGCTATCAAGTACAGCGAGGAAGGGCAAACCGTGTATGTCGAGGGCGCGCGAAGCGAAAACGAGGTATTGATCCGCGTCCACGACCGCGGCTGTGGCATTGCCCCCATCCACCTGCCCCGGTTGTTCGAGCGTTTTTACCGCGTCGACAAGGCCCGCAGCCGCACCTTGGGCGGGACCGGGCTGGGACTGGCGATCGTCAAACACATCGCCCACGCCCACAACGGCCGAGTCTCCGTCGAAAGCACCCTGGGTAAGGGAAGTACCTTCTGCATCCATCTGCCGGCATCCGACGACTGATTACCGACATTTTTGCCAGATCGCCACTGCCCTGGACACGGCCATCAACTGAAGGATAATAGGGATGGCGTTTTGTCGAACGTGGCGTGCCGTGTGCTAACCAATCGCTCACACAAACCAGTAACGCATCACGTAGGCTATGCTTCAGCATAGCACGGTAGGACCGCAACCAATTGGTGCCACCGCACCCAGGCCAGAAACCGCTCCCGTTGGTCGCTTGCTTTGAGGAGATTTCCTCAATCCTGGAGATTAATGGCATATCGCGGCCTGCGCCGCACCCTTACCAAGAAGTCGCTCCCGTTGCTCGGGCACGGAGACCTGGGCCATGTCTGCCCATCTGACACAGTCGATCGAAAACATCAAAAAGAAGACGCTCTCCCTGAGCGCCCTGGTTGAAGACCGCGTTCGCTTGGCAGTCAAAGCCGTGGAAACGCGCGATGCCCGACTTGCCGAGCAGGTGATCGGGGGCGATTTAGCCGTCGATCAGATGGAAGTCGACGTCGAAGAAGAATGCCTCAAGGCGCTCGCCTTACATCAACCGGTGGCCGTCGATCTGCGGATGATTGTGGCCGTGTTGAAGATCGATGCCGCACTGGAACGCATCGGCGATTTGGCGGTGAACATCGCCGAACGGGCAGCCTTCCTCGCCCGCCAAGACCAGCCCGAGATTCTCTTCGATTTCCCCGGCATGGCGGTCAAGGCCCAATCGATGCTTACCCGATCGATCGACGCTTTGGTCAACGTCGACACCACGCTCGCCCGAGAGGTTTGCAACGACGACGACGAGGTCGACGCGATCAACAGCCAGATCTACGACCAAGTGAAGGAAGAGATCCGCCGCCGGCCTGAGAGCCTCGAAGCCCTGCTGCACCTGCTGGGAATTTCGCGCCACATCGAGCGCATCGCCGATCTGGCCACCAGCATCGCCGAAGACGTCGTCTACATGGCCGACGGCAAAATCATCCGCCATCGCGCCGAGGATTACAATCTCGTGCAGAAGCGATGGTGAGAGACCGTCGCGAGCAAGCAAGTAGTAAGTAGGATGGGTCGAGCGAAAGCGAGCCCCATCAACCCCGGCTTCTCGGTTCGCACATGGTCGTCGTTTCCGCGGTTTCCGATCTTCGGGGGATGTTCTCGCCAAGGCGCGAAGGCGCAAAGGATAGGGCGTTCACGATTTCTTCGCCCCTTCGCGCCGCGTGCCGCACAAACGTGTGAAGGTGGAAAGAATGATTACTCGGCCTTGCCGCAACCACGACACGTGGGAGTGATTGCATGTTTGATCGAATCCGTCGAGGCGTATTGCTTTTCCTACTGGTGATCGTCGTGCTTGTCTGCGCCGATGTTGTATGGCGACGGCTGACGTTGAATGCAGAGATGAGGGCCTTCAACCAGCGAATCGGCCTGTCGGAAACGCCGCCTTTCTTCGCACGGCCGCCCTACTACTACCGCGACCATTTTCTAGCCAAGCTGCCACCGGGCATGAGCCGAACCGAGGTGCGGGCGTATCTAGAGGGCGTTGGCGCTCGCGAGATTGGAAACCGTCGTCGCTCGCCGCATGAATACAGCGAAGGATTCCTGTTACGCTTTACTAGCACACTGCCCGTAGATGAGTGCGACCACGTTTATGTACATATAACGTATCATGATGATGCCGTGACGGCCGTGTGTATCGACAACTCGTGAGTATATGAACGCGGGTTGAGCGAAAGCGAGCCCCATCAACCCCGGCTTCCTTTTTTGACAGGATAAACAGGATCGACGGGATGTCTCTGTTTGATGTCTTGAGTCAGTACCCTCTATCCTGAACATCCCGTTATCCTGTCGAAAAGAATGGGCTCCCGTCATCCCAAAGCCAAACTAAACTTCGATTCGCCGCCAGCCGCCGTGCGAAAACCGATAAACCACCAGGGCCGCGCGCACATGAAGGTCGACGGCCATCGCGTACCAGGCGCCCACCACGCCCAGGCCCCAGCCGGTGATCGTGATTCCTAACACGGGAATATAGATCTCAGGCAGAGCCAACCAGTAGGCCCCGGGAATCCGTACTCCCAGTAGCCCTACCAGCGAAAAGATCAGCGGCCAACGCGTATCGCCCGCACCGCGCAACGCGCCCGTGATAATCAACACCATGGCCAGCGCCGGTTGGGCAATCGAAACCGTGCGCAGCAACGGGACCGCTTGCCGGGCAACGTCGATCTGCTCCGCCCGCACAAATAGCCGCGCCAACGGCTCGGCCAGCGTAAACATCAACACGCCCACCGATCCCATCAACCCGATGCCGACCAAACAGGCCAGCACAACACTGCGATTGGCGCGATGATAATCCCGAGCACCCAGGTACTGGCCGGTCATCGTGGTAGCTGCCGCCTGAAATGCAGCGCCCGGAAGGAATCCCAACGACTCGACACACAGCGCCACGCCGTGGGCCGCGGTGGCCACATCCCCCAAGCGCGCGATCACCGAAACAAACCACAGGTGGCAACCGATCATCGACAACATATCGGCCCCGCCCGGTATCCCAATCCGCAACAGTCGCCGAATCAGCACCCCGTCGGGCCGCATCCACCGCCAACGCAACCGCAACCCGGAGCGTCCGCGGACCAACAGCCCCAACACGAGCAGTCCGCCCACGCCATGCCCCACCATGGTTCCCGCCGCAATTCCGCTCCACCCCATGCACGGAAACGGTCCGACCCCGAGCACCAGGACCCAACTAACCAGGACGTTGACCACATTGACGATCGACATCACCCACAAGCCGGCCACCATGTCGCCGGCCCCGCGCAAACAGGCAATGCCCACGCTGCTGAGCATAATCATGGGAATGATCGGCAACATGTAGTTCAGGTAGATCCCGGCCAGTCGAGCCGATTCGCCACGGAGCTGAAGCCAGCGGATCAACTGATCGCCTTCGGCCCAAGCCATCAGCGTCACGGCGATCGCCAAACCGGCCCCCACGGTGACGGCCTGATTGGTTACGCGCCGGGCAAGCCGCCGGTCGTGTGCACCGACGAATCGAGCAACCATGGCCGTGGCACCGATCCCCACTACGGCAAACATCCCTACGACCAGCCACATCAGGTAGGCCATCAAAGTAACGGCGGCCTGATGCGCGGTTTCCAGATAATGGCCGGTCAGCACCCGATCGGAAAACCAAACCAGAATCCCCAAAGCCTGCTCGGCCAAGACCGGCAGCGCCAATCGCAACATAGGCCGAAAGATGCCGGGCGTCTCGGTGAGCGGTACAGACAAAGCGAGTCCGTGCTTAAAGCGCGTTACGGGGGCGACGGGCGGCACGGGCAATTGTCTGCCTGTGATCAGCACCAACCGGCAAACAACCAGTGGCGCTAATTTTCCCTGTCACTTGAAACCTGACGTTGCACCAGTATGCAGTCCCAGCCAAGTTAGGACAAGATTTTGTCAGAAAAGATGAAAAACGGGTGGCGAAGTCGTTTCGCTGGGTGGGTCACGAGTGCTTTATTTCGCAACACATGTTCAATTATGCTGTAGCAAAACAAAACAGGCGAGTTGAGGGTCGCTCGGGCAACCAACCCCCAACTCGCCTTGATACTCGGAAGCGTTTGCCTCCGACCCGTCGGGGTGCCTTCTTCTCCGTCCTGAGGGGATACTCAAAGCGGATATTACCCAACGGGGACGCCTCTCAAACGTCGCACTCTTCCTCTTCTTCTTTGCCGGCCCCCTGACAGGGCCTCTCCTCTGTTCCGACCCCGAAAAAGTTTGCCTCTTCTCGGGTCAAGTTTGCCTCTCGTCTGGTCCCGGCGTTTTTAGAGGAAGCAAACGGTGTGCCAAACTCCAGTAAGCCGCCGACTTCGGCCTTCAACGCCCTGCCCACTCCAATACCCCGCGAAAGTGCTCTCCGAAAGTCCTTTCGACATCGGCCCCAAAAATTGACAAGTGGTCTCGAAACCCCTAGCCTATCATCATTCCATTTTGTGTGGGAATATTTTCACAACAACTAGCTACGCTTGCTTACCAGGAGACCTTGCCATGTACTGCCGCATGCTTTCGGTCGCAGTGCTCTTGATTTCCACCATTGCCGTCTCAGCCGTAAGTCGTGGGGCTGATGATGCCATGCCGTCAACTTCCCCAACAACGTCGACGACAGCCAAAAAGATCCTGGCGCTAGACGCCCCCACCCAAGCCCTGCTTGCCAAGGCCAACGATCTGCTGGAGATCGCCCCGGTCGTCTTGCCCGAGGGCGACACGCTGCTGGGCAACAACGACCATTTCGGTTGGCCGGTGGCCACGATGGCCAGGCGGGCGATCATTGTTGTCTTCTACCGCATCCCACAGCACTGGGGAGACAAGGCACCACGCGATAAATTCACCAGCAACGCCGTCGTCGTGCGATCGACCGACGGGGGCCACACCTGGTCGAAGCCCCTAAGCCTCGGCGATCTGGTCGAAACGCAGACCCCGGGTTGCCGCCGAGGCTTCGGTAACTCGATCGGCACGACAACCGATGGCACCGTGGTCGTGGGCACCAGCTACGGTGTGTTCCGCTCGTCCGACGAAGGCGTCACGTGGCAACACTTGCCCGGCGCCTTTGGCGAAGGTCAACTCAAGGGGCCAAGGACGAACCACGGGCCGCGCCTGATCGAACATCCCGAGTACGGCTTGCTGTGCGCCGGCCACGACGCGAGCCAGAAGCGGCGCAACCCGGACCACACGCCCTACATCCCGCCGGAACTCTGGCTTCGTTACTCGCGCGACGGGGGCCGTACGTGGCAGGAGCAAATGCAGCAGTTGCCCGATTTCGCCACGCCGATCGAACCCACGCTACTGACGTTCGACGGTCGGTTACTCGTGTTGGCCCGATGTCACGGTGCCGCGAGCTTCGAACCTGAGCGAAAAACGTGGCGCTACGTGCAGTTGTTCTCGCGCAACGGCCGACGGCCGTTAACCCCGCAGTTGACGAACATCCGTTGTTCCGACACCCGAGACATCGGCGGCGGTGCATACCACGGCCCTTGGACGCAAGATACCACCTCGCTTTGCATAAACCCGATGTCGGGCCGGATCGAAGCCGTGGTGACCAACCGCAACGGCGGCGGCCCGGGCCACGAACTGGACCGCGACAGCCAAACATTGAACCTCTGGAGTATCGCCCCAGCCGAGTTGGACGAAGGCAGCGCCACATGGCGATTCAAAGGCACCCTGCTGCGCCGCCACGGCATCTGCGCCAAGGCCACGGCCGATGGCATGCATCCCGGCGGAGCGGTGATCGACGCCAAGCGGGGCGTGCAACACATCTTCATCTACGCCGGCATGCCCACTGGCCCCGCGGGCATCTTCCGCGTAACGCGCACGCTGAAGACCGGCGAACTGCACCAGTTGCTGACCGCCGGCGCGAAATAAGCGCGGGGCGGGACGGTTAGGTCTCGGTTTTTTCGGCGCCGTCCGGAACAGCCCATCGCGCTGTTGCTGCAGAATGCCGGCGGTTGATACGTCGTTCGCGACGAGCCGCCCGCCAATTTCGCGGTATTCGGTTTTCACGGGATGTTCTCGCAAAGCGGCGAAGGCGTCAGGGACAGAGAGTTGCTGTCTTCTGGCGTAGCGCGTCAACGTTGCGGGAGCGTATCTTCGGCCGGCTTTGTGTGCCACTGGCCCTGCCAGTGCGGAGAACGCTACGGTCACCAGCACTGGCAGAGCCAGTGGCACACACGCGGGTTTATCCGTCGTGGGAATGCGCGAAAGGAGCGGTTGTACCTGCAATCGCGCACCCACGCTTCCAAGGGGCCTTGACGGACACTTCAGTGGGCATTTCAATTGAGGAGCTCTTAGTGTGCTCCTCGGGAGTGTACACTTGGGGGAAATTCCCGAACGTTCGTATCACGATGGATCGACACACACGCTTGGAACCGCGACGGCCGCGACGTGGGCAATCCTGCCGACCGGTCGGTCCTATGATCGCCAGGTAAAAAATCCCTATCACGCGGAACAAGGTGATACAACCGAGTCACCGACTGCCGCGATTCGGATTGGTCGTGTAAACTTTCGTCTGTAAATTGACAGTGACTATCGAGTCTACCGTGATGGCCTGATTTCGGAAGCCGGCTTGAAAAAGTGTGGGCCAATGTTGATCTTCTTTTCGCAAGACATCACTCATGCGAAAGGAGACCTTCATGGCCCACGACGATCATTCTACCTGTTTCGAGGAATTGTTCCAACTGCTCAGCGAGCACGGGTTCGACGGAATGGCCGAAGCGATCGAGATCCTGATGAACGAGGCGATGAAGCTCCAGCGGGCCGACGCCTTGGGGGCGATGCCCTACCAGCGCAGCGAGTCGCGGCGGGGCTATGCCAACGGCTTCAAGCCCAAGACGGTCAACAGTCGCCTCGGACGCCTGAATCTGAAGGTGCCCCAAACGCGGGACGTCGAGTTCTACCCCTCCGCGCTCGATCGAGGAGAGCGTAGCGAACGGGCGTTGAAGCTGGCCGTGGCCGAGATGTACGTCCAAGGCGTGTCCACGCGAAAGGTGGCGGAAATCACGAAGGAACTGTGCGGCCTGGACGTGAGCAGCAGCCAAGTGAGCCGCGCCGCCGGGCTGCTCGACGAAGAACTGGAGGCGTGGCGCAATCGACCATTAGCAAGAACGCCCTACCTTATCTTGGATGCCCGCTACGAGAAAGTGCGCCACGGCGGCAGCGTACGCGACTGCGCGGTCTTGATTGCGATCGGAGTGCTCGACAACGGCCGGCGAAGCGTCCTGGGCGTCAGTGTTTCATTATCCGAAGCGGAAGTCCACTGGCGCGACTTTTTGAAAAGCCTGATCGATCGAGGCCTTCACGGCGTGCAGTTGATCGCCTCCGACGATCACGCGGGCCTGAAACAAGCCCGCAAGGCCGGCTTTCCGGGGATCGCCTGGCAACGCTGCCAGTTCCACCTCATGCAGAACGCGCTGCACTACGTGCCGAAGGTGTCGATGCGTCTGGAAGTCAGTCAAGACCTGCGAAACGTGTTCAATGCGCCGGACCGTTACGAGGCCGATCGGCTGCTCGCGCAACTGGTGAAAAAATACGCGGACCGTGCGCCCGATCTGTCGGCCTGGATGGAAACCAACGTCCCCGAAGGCCTCACGGTTTTCGAGTTGCCCGCGACCCATCAGCGCCGCCTGCGCACCACCAACGCGTTGGAACGGCTCAATCAAGAGATCAAACGTCGGACTCGCGTGGCGACGCTGTTTCCCAACGAAGCGTCGTTGCTGCGTCTGGTCAGCGCCATCCTCAGCGAAACCAGCGACGACTGGGAGACGGGCAAAGTCTATCTGACGATGCCGGTAAACGCGTCAGCCAGCGGAACACAGAGAAAGGCTAGCCGGGTTCCAAGGGGGCGGCAATGAGCCCCCTTGGTCTGCGTGAACGCCAATAAAAACCGCGGCAAAGCCGCTCCACTTTCCTTAACCACAGAAAAGAAGGTCAACAGAATTTACAGAACAGATGTTGCTCAACCTTCGGATTGCGATACTTGGCTGTCTGCGCGTTGGGCCGTAGGAATGCAATCTTCCTGTGATAGACAGAGACTTCCCACAAACGAGTTCGCCCACAAAGTCCGGAAACCCGTTTCGGAATCGAGCGCATTGGCCAACACAACACGTAACTTTCTGTTGTTCCGTTCCGAACTGTTCCTCTACCACCAAGAGGACGACCAGATTGGTCAATGGTTTGTCGGTGGCGACTGCACGGGCTGGCTCTACGCAAGGTTGTTGCCATTTCCGAATATCACGCACGAGACTGATCCGACGATGGAAGATTGGGGATGGTACGCGAGTATTCGTACGATTGACTCTGCGACATCCATTGCCTTGTTGATCTATCCATGGACTTACCTCGACTATTGTTGGCTCGTCGCGATTAAACCACGGCGAAAGCTATTGCGGCTGCAATCAGACACGGTGGTACGGAACGCTGTTGATTACGTCGCTGATGTAATTGATGACATAATGGCCGGGGATGAACGGTTCGAATCTTTCGGTTGGCGCGAAGAGAACCCGTTTGATACGGGCGTCACCGATCCGCGAACGTAGTCGGCAACCCAAGCGTTGAACACAAGGAAAACAAGGGTTGAAAGTCGTTTCCAAAGACCGCCTTCCTTCGGCCAAGACGACTCGCGAGACCCCTAACCCTTCCGACATCTCTACCCTTTCGAAACCTGGATCGTCCGAGACCAGCAGCAAAATGCCACAAGATCTAATCTGTCGGAAGTGCAACTTCACGATGTCCGTGGGTTGGTATCACTACCATGATTTTTCCAGTGGATATGGTTCCCGCACAGCGTTCGCCTGTGGAAAATGCGGAGTTACGCACTATGTTGAGCACGCTGTGACTGAGGGCACGCTAGACAGATATCTCTACCATGAGAAGCGCTCTTGTTTGTGGGAGAAGAATCAAGCGTCGATGCCGCCGGGCAAGCCAAAGGAGAGCAGCGACCAGTTTACTGGTTTCGACAACTTCGTTTGTCCCATCTGTTCGGACAAGGGTAACGTCATCACTGCGGAGAAGCTTCAGTCGGGCACTCCAAAATGCCCTGTCTGCGGAGAACCTCTGGAGGACCTGGGATTCTGGGTTACGTAAGGCCCCGTCGCTGGTCTGCAATTGGACACATCACGATGAACCTACAGCCTCCCGAAGACATTAGCGCGCAGCTTTCGGACGATACCGATTGGCTCAATCGAGCGATCGCCGTGCGTAATTTGAAGGCGCACGGGAAGGCGGCCCTGCCGTGGCTGAGTCGTGTCTTTGAGTTGACTTTTGATCCCCAGGCTCCCATTCAAGACGTGTCATGCGCCTTGATCAAAGGGCTTGACTCAGCCGCTGTGCCATTTCTTCTTGAGCGGCTCAATTCGGAGACTCCCGCGCATCGCCAACGGGCTATTGAGTTGCTTATGGAATGTGGTTGGCGCCTCTGTACAACAACGATGTTGGTAGAACAGGTCTTGGGCGAACGCGATCCCGTACTGCCTGATTGGGGAAGAGATCCCGAAACGGTCATCGGACTATTTCACCAGCGATTATCGGACCCTGACATTCGCGTTCGATTTGCTTCCGCGTCAGCCTTGGAAGAGTTTGGGCGCTATCTGCCCGAGACCGTTCACGTTTTTGTGGAAATCCTTGTCCACGGTACCGACCACGAACAGAATTGGGCGGCGCTCCGCCTTGGCCGCATTGGCAAGCCCGCTGTTGACGCATGCAATGCACTGCGTGCCGCCGCCGATTCGGATCACGGGTACACGCGTCTGGCGGCGAAGAACGCGATTTCGAGTATCGGTGGCGGATAGGACTCTGGCATCACCAACACTCCGAGCACCAATTATGGAGCAGCCCAGGTCGCGGAGAGTAGTGCAACCAATCGTTGCCGACGTTAAAAAACAAACCGCCGGCGGTCGCCTCCAAAAACGACCAAGAAACACACCACCCGACAGATTGATGTGTTTCTTGGCGGGATTTACCCTCTGGTGGGTGGGCGCAGCAGAGAGCCGCTACACATCCAAATTCCGAACCTCCAGCGAGTGTTTCTCGATGAACTCGCGGCGGGGTTCCACTTTGTCGCCCATCAATACGCGGAAGAGTTCGTCGGCGCCAGCGGCGTCTTCCATGGTTATTTTCAACAGGGTACGATTCTCGGGATCGAGGGTCGTTTGGCGGAGTTCTTCTGCGTTCATTTCCCCGAGGCCTTTGAACCGGGTGACTTGCAGGCCCTTTTCGCCGGCCGCTCGTACTGCGGCCAGCAACCCGCGGAGGTCTTCCAGGCCCGAGTTGGTTTCGCCGCGGCGGAGCATGTAGCGGGGTTCTTCCACACCGGTTCGCTCTTGCGGAATGAGGCTGTCGACCTCGAAGCCCATCTTCCGCAGTTCGGCCAATTGGTTGTTGATCGAACGGACCTCGTGCAACTCGACGATCCGCAGCCGGCTGTCCGGATGTCCGTCGCCGCCCTTGGTGTCTTCGTCTTCCAGCTTCAGTTCCTCGCCGCCTTCCTCCTCTCGGCGCTGCAGGAAGGCCTCCAGATTTTTCCGGGTGGTGAACCAGTGCTCCTGACGCCCGACGAAGACATGGTAGACAGGCAGTTTGCCGGAGACCGGTTCTTGCCGCGTGGCATGCCGACGCAGACTGATCCCGCGCCGCTCCAGGGCAATCAACGAGTCTTCCAACGCGGCCAGCGTGCGGCAGAGATGCTCCATCTGCTCGCCCTCGATGATCCGTCCGTCATTGGGATCGAACGCCGCCCCAATCAGCCCGTGTTCGAGCAATTGGGTCTTCATCTCCTCTTCGGTCTGCACATAGTACGTTTGTTTCTTGCGTTTCACGCGAAACAGCGGCGGTTGGGCTACGTAGACATGACCACCTTTGACCAAATCGTACATCTGGCGATAGAAGAACGTCAGCAGCAGTGTACGGATGTGAGAGCCGTCCACGTCGGCGTCGGTCATGACAACGATTTTGCCGTAGCGGCGTTTTTCGAGATTCATTTCCTCGCCAAAGCCGGCGCCGATGGCGGAAATCATGCTACGGACTTCTTCGTTGGCCAGGACCTTGTCGTCGCGCGACTTGTAGGCGTTGATGATTTTACCGCGCAAAGGCAGGATCGCCTGAAATTCGCGTATTCGTCCGCCCTCGGCACTCCCGCCGGCCGAATCCCCTTCGACCAGGTATAGTTCGCAACGTTGCATGTCGCGGCTGGAGCAGTCGCGGAGTTTGCCGGGCAAACCGCCGCCGCTGAGCACGCTTTTGCGCTCGCGGACGAGCATCCTCGCTTTGCGCGCACTTTCGCGGGCTTCGGCCGCCAGCAGGCCCTTTTGCACGATCGTTCGCGCGATTTTGGGATTTTCTTCCAGGTACTTACCCAAGTAGTCGCCCACGGCCGAGTTCACAATGCCTTCGACCTCGCTGTTGCCCAGCTTGGTCTTGGTTTGCCCTTCAAACTGCGGCTCGGGAACGCGCAACGAGATGACCGCCGTAAGCCCCTCGCGGAAATCGTCGCCCGAGGGCATGATCTGCTTGAAAAGGTTTTCCTTCTTGCCGTAGCCATTGAGCGTCCGGGTGAGCGCGGCACGGTAGCCGGAAACGTGGGTACCGCCCTCGGTCGTGCAGATGTTGTTCACGTAGGAGTGTACGTTTTCGGTGAACTCCGAGGAATACTGCATGGCGATTTCCACGCCCACGCCCTCGTACTCGCCCGCGATGTAGATGACTTCTTTGTGAACCGCCTCACTGGCGCGGTTGAGGTACTCGACAAACTCAACGATACCACGTTCGTAATGAAACGTTTCGCCCTCGTCGGTCCGTTCGTCGTGGAATTTGATCTTTACACCGCGGTTCAGGAAGGCCAATTCCTGCAGGCGGCGGAAGAGGATGTTGTACTTGAATTGCGTGTCGGGAAAGATCAGCGGGTCGGGCTTGAAGGTCGTTTTGGTACCGCGTTGGTCGGTCTTGCCCATGCGACGGACTTCGCCGGTGGGCACGCCGCGTTCGTACTCTTGCTGGTAAACGTGGCCCTCGCGGCGAACTTCTACTTCGCACCACTCGGAGAGGAAATTCACCACGGTCACGCCCACGCCGTGCAGACCGCCGGACGTTTGGTACGCGCCCTTTTGGAACTTCCCGCCAAACTTCAGCACGGTCATCACGCCTTCGAGCGTCGATTTGCCGATCTTCTCGTGGATTTCGACGGGGATTCCTCGCCCGTCGTCCGTTACGGTAACCGAGCCGTCGTTGTTGATCTTCACCGTGATCTGCGAAGCGTAATTCGCCATCGCTTCGTCGATCGAGTTATCGACCACCTCGTAGACCAGGTGGTGCAGTCCACGGCCCGTCGTGTCGGCGATGTACATACTCGGACGCTTGCGAACGTGCTCCAGGTCAGAGAGGTGTTCGAGGTCCTTGGCACTGTAGTCGGCGTTGCCCGTATCGTGCAACTCGTAGCCATTGAGTTCATGCGAATCGGCCGAGGAAGCATCGTCGGCCGGAGGAGGTGTTTGAGGATCGTTCGACATATGTCCAATCGATGGGTAATGGAAAGATGTGCCCAAAAAGCCGCGACCGTTGGTCGCGGGACAGCAGGGCTGTCAACCAAACCGGTGCTACCGCACCCAGGCAAGACCCCGCTTCCGTTGGTCGCTAAAATTCCGCTTTAAAAAACTCTGACAGGTTCGTCGTGTGTTTCGTTCTTCAATCGATCTTCCCCACGCGAAATCGCAGGTCTTGAATTTGCTCGTCGGGAAGTTCTTCGCTCAGCGTCTTCCGAAGGGCCGCCTTTTGGAAGACGAGTTCTTGCATCAAAGTAGAGTTGGCCACCACCACTTCGAGTTTGCCGCGACGAATCCCGGCCACCCGGGTATACTTCGCGGCCAACGTCCCGGCTGCTTTCACCCAGGCCGTCTCCAAAACCTCGGCGGCCTCGACCCGGTTGAAACCGCGCCGGGCCATCAGTTCGGCAAGTACGTCACCGATCGCTTGAGGTCTCTTGGCCATACAGTTTGGCTCACTTCTTCGAGTTACTTCTGATCCCGGGCCAGGGGCATGATCACGTAGCCATAGCCGTCGTCGGTGTAACACACACCGGCGCTCTCGGCATCGCGCAGATGAAACTCAAAGGTCCCCTCGGGATCCAGCACATTGAGAAAATCGCTGAGGTAGCGAGGGTCGAGCGTAATGCCCACCTCGGGACCGTCGTAGCTGATCGGCAATTCGATATGCGACTCCCCCAACTCCGCCCCGTGGCCGGCAAGGGTTGCCTTCCCGTCGCCAAAGGTGAAGTCCACCCCACGGCGATCCTCACTGGTAACGATCGCGGCCTGCTTGACCGCCGAACGGAAGACGCCCACATTCAACTCGATCTTTTGCACCCCGTCGCCACGCGGGAAGACATCACGCCACTTGGGAAACCGCCCTTCGACAAGCCGGGTGTAGATCGTTGCCGAACCGCTGCGCACCAGCACGTCGTTATCTCGAGCGACCAACTGAATGTTTTCGTCGTTGTCGGCCAGTGCCCGAGCAATCAACTGCATAGCCCGCGTGGGAATGATCGTGGTCTTGTCGCTAGTATCGTGTCCTCCGACTGAAGTGGCCGGGCCTTCCTGACGAGCCAAGCGACGGCCGTCGGTTCCCACGGCCGTAAGGGTCGACTCGCCAAGCTCCAACAGCACCCCCCCCAAGGCGTAACGGCTGCTTTCGTTGTCGGTGGCGAAAGTCGTGCGGCGCACCACCTCGCGGAAGAAGCGGGCCGGCATCTCGTGATACGTTTCGGCCGTAAAGGTTTCCACATTGGGAAACTCGTCGGGATTCTCCGAGGGAAGCTGGAACTCGCTTCGCTCGCCTCGCACGAAGATTTTGGTCCCGTCGCTATGGAAGTGGATTTTCTCGTCGGTGCTTTCCCGTAAGATCGAGCCAACGCGGGCGATCGGCAAGACGACGCTGCCGGGAGCTTCTATCTCGAAGCCTGCGACCTCGATACGAATTCCAATCTCCAAATCCGTTCCTGTCAACGTGACGAGTTCAGGCGTCACCTCCAGCTTCACGTTCTGCAAGATGGGCTTGGGGCTCCGTGTGGGAGCCACGCTGGCGGCCATTTGAAACGCGTGCAAGAGCTTCTCACGTTCGCAGGTCAGCTTCATTGTTCTAACCAATCTTTAAACTAGTAGCAGTAGTAATAAGCGACAGCAATCTGTCGGTTTAGGCATGTGGTATGTCGCTAAGTAGTTGCAGACACTGAAGTTACTTGGCGGTAGCCGACGGTGGACAACCTGTCGACGTGCTGTCGATCCTCTGGCGGTATTGTGTTAGCTGTTAGTGAAGATCCTCGACGGTTGGCGATAGCTGTCGGTAACCACCTCGGCATCAACAGCAAACCAACACGGTTTCAACAGGTTTTCCACAGGGCGGTAGGGCTGCCAACCAAACCGGTGCTTCCGTAAGTTGGGTGCCACTGGCTGCTTGTCAGGTAAGCGCCGGACATGAACATGGTGGTCGATCAGCCCGTATTCCACTAACCCACACTCCACGCTTGCTCCAAATGGTTGACCGCCGCGCGAACGGCCGGATCGCAGTTGCGGAGTCCCTCTACCTTGCGGCAACTGTGCATTACCGTGGTATGGTCCCGGCCCCCAAAATACTCCCCAATTTGCTGTAGGCTTTGTTCGGTAAATGTGCGGGCGAGGTACATCGCCACGCTGCGGGCAGTCACCACATTCCGACGACGTGACTGTCCCCGCAAATCGGACAGGTTTAGGGAGAAAAATCGTGCGGCGCCCAAAGCGATATCGCGAAGGCTCGGCCGGTTCAGCGTTTTTCGAAGGGCCAAAAACTGGTGCACCGCGCCCGCATCGATTACTTGCCGGTCGATCGCCTGTTCGCCGATCACCTGCCGGTCGAGCTGGGTGGGCATCATAAGCTGCATCAACGCGCCGCCTAATTCCGGTACGCTCACCGGAAGACCGTCGGCCAGCAGACCGGCCACGGTGTCGTCCAGATCGATTTCCCATTGCGTAGCCAGCTGTTGGAGTATCGCCCGACGGGCTGGCTGGCCGGGAAAACTCAGGGGCACGGTGAGGCCCGCCATCAGCCGACCCTGCAGTCGATCCGACAGACCGGCTAGCTGCGACGGCCCCGCGGCCGCCGTGACCATGACCCATGCGTCGTTCTTCGTCAGCCATTCGATGGTCGATGCCAACTCCTCCTGTGAGTGGGGTTTGCCGGCCAATTGGCCGACGTCTTCCACGACCAGCAACGCCGTTTGCCGGTATTGGTCGCGGAAATCGTCCATCGCGTTCGCTTCTACTGCCTCGCGGACTTCACGGGCGAAGTCGACGGCTGTCGTGTAGACTACGCGGCGCCGACGGTGACGACTTTTCCATTCGGCGGCCAGACCCCGAGCGAGATGCGATTTCCCGCTGCCACTTGGCCCGTAGATTACAATCGGGTTGTAACCGTTGGGGGGGGTGCCGAGGATTGCCTCGACCGCCACCACGGCCAAATGGTTTTCTGGACCGGCCAGGAACCGCGTGGGTGCCGTGTTGCGAGGAGGAGGCGAGCCATCGACCGCCTGGCTGGATTGCAGCGGCTGGCCCGACAACGGAATATCGATTATGTCGTTCACCAGCTCGGATCCGTCCTCAGAAAACCGCGTGCAAAAGGCGATAAACCTGGGATTTCCGCAAACTGGCATTGTACCGCTTTCGGCCCAGTTTTACGAGGCGAAACGGACCCGGTTCGGAAAGAAAAACCGTTGGTTCTCACGCCTTCAGGTTACCGGCAGTATCTCTTCAAGGTTTCTTCTGCGGCCCCCCCGAGAGGCGTGGTCGCTTCGGCGGCCATGAACAGTCTGAGAATCACGAACTTCGAAGTTGCCGGCAGACGTCAAGGATCCGGCCAACGGCCTCGCGAATTTCGGCCTCGGTATTGGTGGCACCGACGCTGAAACGCAGCGAACCGCGGAGCAGATCGCTCGGCAGACCCATCGCGCGGAGCGTTGGCGACAATTCGGTCGATCCGCTCGAACAGGCCGAGCCGGCCGAGCAAGCGACGCCCGCTAAGTCGAGTGCCATCAGCAGCACTTGGCCATCGAGTCCAGGAAAGGCGATGTTACTCGTTTGGGGGAGACGCGATGCCGATTCACCGTGGACGACGATCTCCGACCAACCAGACCGAAGGCCGTCTTCAAACTGCTGACGCAGGTTTTCCAAGTGTCGGCGGTGGCGTTCCGCGTCGCGGGAGCAGATCTCCAGGGCGGTCAACATTCCCACGGCCAGCGGTACCGATTCAGTCCCCGGCCAAAGGCCCGACTGCTGATGACCGCCGAACAAAAGCGGTTTTAGGGTCGTGTCATGGCGTAGCAGCAAGGCCCCCACGCCCACCGGTCCACCGAATTTATGGGCTGTCACCGTCATAGCCGCTACCCGAAGTTGGCGGAAATTGACGGGCAATTTCCCGACAACTTGCACGGCATCGGTGTGCAGAGGAACGCCGAATTGGTCGCATACTTCCGCCAGGCGGTCGACCGGTTGCAACACGCCCGTGTCGTGGTTGCCCAGGATGACGCTTACCAGGGCCGTGTTTTTGCCGAGCAGCCCAGGCAGGAGGTCGCCGCGGACGACACCCCGCGAATCGACGGCCAAAGTGTCGAGCTGCCAATGTTCGTCCAGCAGGTGTTCGGCCGGTTCGATGACGCTGGCGTGTTCCACGGCCGAGATGACAAGTTGCCCCGGTCGCACGTCCGCCGCTTGGGCAATACCCAGCAAGGCTAGGTTGTTGGCCTCCGTGGCACTGGCGGTGAGAACGAGCCGGTCGGGCTTTGGGCAGGTGAGGTTAGCTCCCAGCAACTCGGCAATCCGCTCCCGAGCGTCTTCAAGCACTCGACGAGCCCGTTGTCCCGGCCGATGCGGGCTGGCCGGATTGGCGTAGCCATCGGCGTGGCAGCGGGTCATGGCTTCCACCACTTCGGCGTGGATTGGCGTCGTGGCATTGTGGTCGAGATAGATGGACATACCCAAATTCTTGACGACGCGACCACGTTTGGCAAGCATGGTCACGTTGGATCGGGGGCCGCTACGGCCCATTTTCCACTTCTTCTCGTTCCCATGCTTCGCGTGGAAACCAGGAAAACCAGAAAGCGGGCCAATTTGGGGGGATTGAACGCGGCCGTCACGATTTGGCATTGCTGTCGGTTGCCCCGGCTAGTTAGAATTCGCGTTCTAGGAAAGTACCGAGGTACTCAGGGCTGAGGTATTCCTGGTGCGACGGCACCGCTGCGTCGGCGAGTCGACCACAGCGGTTGGCGAACAAGGATGTTCGTGACTTCGACAGGCGAAAGGAACGCCCATGTCTCAATCTTCCCCAGCGACGGTATTTTTTCGCGCGCTGGTGATGCTAGTCTGTCTGATTGCCATTCCCGCGGCCGCGATATTTGGCAATTCGTTTCCCGACGTCCTCCGATCGTTGCTGGCCGGAAAATGGCCACCGACGGCGGAATCGGAAGCATGTTGTGCGAGCGAGGCGCCGCGGTTCGAGCCGTTGCCGATGACTCAGGCGGTCATGACCACGCCACCGCAACCGCTCTTTCCCCAAGGACAGCCTGCCGGACTGGCGCCGATTCCGCCGGCGGGTGCCATGCCATCGACTTGCCCGATGCCAACGGGCGTATCGCCGGTGAGCTACGAAACGGCTGTGCCTGCGGTCGTGGCGAACGAGCAGCCGGACAGCTACCCCCCGACGATGGCCGCCGTTTGGCCGACCGACAGCGCCCTGCCCGGCGAGCACGACGCGGTAAGGCCGGCCGACTCAGCCGATCGGTCATTTTCGCCAGCCGCGGTTGGCGGTTTTCCGGGCACGGCAGCGGCCCTGTCTAATGGTGCGTTGCCCAATGGTGCGGTTCGGCCACCTGCCCGGAATGCGGCGGACGGGGTCGACCAGTTCACCTACATCCAGCAGCGACTTCGGTCGTTGGGAGCTACTTACTACCTGCTGGAGAGCTGGGGAGCCACCTATCGATTTCACTGTCGGGTGGCAGTGGGCGGCAACCCGAACTACACGCATCATTTCGAAGAGACCAACGCCGACCCGCTTCGGGCCATGGCTACGGTGCTTCGCCAAGTCGAGACGTGGGTGGCCACTCGGTGAGTCTGCGCGAAGAGCGAAACTCCGATGGTTTTTTTGTTGCTTGCCTTAGAGCGTCTTGGCACGTAGGTTGAACTGATGTACCAACGCCCCGGCACGACGGCAGAACAATTGGGCAGCGTGGCCTTGCGCTACCGCCTGGAGTTGAATCATCGCGGTACGGCAGCAGCCGGGTCGGCACGCTGGTGGCCCGGCAGGGGGGAGCAGCGAGGGGACGATGAACCGCGAGGTTCGAGCCCTCATGCCCGCAGCCCGCGAATGCAGCGTCTGGAAGCGGTGTTGCTGATTGCGCAGAATCCGTTAAATACCCGAAAACTTGCCCAGTTGGCCGGCTTGGCGGATGGCACTAAAGCGCGTACACTGGTGCGCGAACTGAATCGGCGGTATGACGCCGAGGGAAGCGCGTTTCGTGTCGAAGAAATTGCCGGTGGTTTTACACTCTTGACGCGGCCGCAATTCGCTCCCTGGCTTCGCCGGCTACATGCAGCACAGGTCGAGGTGCGGCTGTCGGCCCCGGCCATGGAGACCCTCGCTGTGGTGGCTTATCGCCAGCCGGTCTTACGAGCCGAGATCGAAGCGATTCGGGGTGTGCAATGCGGCGAAATGCTTCGGCAGTTGATCGAACGTGATTTAGTGCGGATTGCCGGCCGCTCAGAGGAACTGGGGCGACCGTTACTTTATGGTACAACAAAACGTTTTTTGCAGGTATTTGGACTGCGGCATCTGGATGAATTGCCCCGAAAAGAGATACTGCAACGAGTCGGGGTTGCCGAAATAGATCCCAACAGCGACAGTAATACTGATTCTTCGGAAACGAATCAAGCAATCTCTGCGGGGACCGATTCCAGCCATGCCGCGGAAGAGGAGATGAACGTGAAGAAAATGATTTCCCTTGCCACTGTAGAAACAACATTGGCCGACGAAATGGCCACTTCGGTTGTCGTCGTTGACGAGACGGGCACCACGACGCCCTTGAAGGCTCAGGATGATTTGGACGACGACGATGACGATGGCGATGACGACGAAGAGGATGAGGACGACGACTATGACGAGGACTTCGACGACGACTACGACGATGACTATGACGACGACTTCGATGACGATGAAGAGGGGGAGGAAGAGGACGACGACGAGTTCGAGGATGATGAGTGGGAGGAAGTAGGCGACGAGGACGAGGACGAGGACTGGGAGGAAGACGACGACGAGGAGGATGAGGACTGGGAGGAAGAGGACGAGGATGAAGAGGAAGAAGAGAAAGAGAAGTAGTCTTATCTCTGCGTCTGGGCCCAGTGCCGTGCTGCGCTGATAGTCTGTCGAGGCATTTCAAAACTCAGCTCCGGGCTCGTACATTCGCTGGACGAACAACGTCGACACGGGTTCTGAAACGGCTTCTCGTGATAGGGTTCACACCGGGTGCGTGCAAACGCACCCTTTTTTCCTTCTTGGGATCGACCGATAAATTAGTTGCCGCGTCGCCGGGCCGTGCTTCGCGACAGCCTGGATTTGCGTAACTATTCAGCCAAACGGAAGCCGTTTTGCCGTTTTTTGCACGCCCGCGGTTGAGGCGTTAGACTGAAAACGGGCGATTACTCCATGGGAACGAATCGCTCGTTGAACCTGTCACGGCCAGTACGGGCACAGTTGCGGAAGATGAGCAAAGATGCGAATAACTCGGCCGAGTTCAACAAGCGATCGTCGCGCGGCCGACGACCGCGTTTCTGGTAGGCGACGGACCAACGAGTCGGAGGTCGGCCTCGATAGGTTTGGCCACGGTCGAAACGGCCCGTTTTGGAGTCGTCACTTCCTGACGCTTGCCGTGCTGCTCTTGGTTGGTTCAACGGCCGCGGCCGACGACCGTCCGAACATTCTGTTAATCCTCTGCGACGACATGGGCTTCAGCGACATCGGCTGTTATGGCGGCGAGATCGACACGCCCCATATCGACCGGCTGGCGGCCGGTGGCATCCGTTTCACCCAGTTCTACAACACGTCGAAGTGTTTTCCTTCTCGCGCCTGCTTGCTCACGGGCGTCTACTCGCAACAGTGCCGTATGGCACGACGCCATGGGCCGATCCAAAACGCCGTTACCCTAGGCGAGGTTCTCCGTACGGCCGGCTACCGCACGCTGTGGGCTGGCAAACACCACGGTACCGAAAATCCCTTCGACCGTGGTTTCGATCGCTACGACGGACTCCGCGACGGGGCCTGCAACTACTTCAATCCCGGTCTGCAGCGGCCCGGCGAGCCCAAACCGGCCCAGAAACGCTATGGCAAACGAAATTGGTGTATCGACGGCGAGACGTTGCAGCCTTACACGCCAGAGCAAAAGGACTTCTACACGACCGACTACTTCACCAACCGCGCACTCGCATGGCTCGATGAGTACAAGGGCGAAGACAAACCCTTTCTGCTCTACATGGCTTACAACGCACCGCACGACCCGCTGATGGCTTGGCCCCAAGACATCGCCAAATATCGTGGCAAATATCGTGTTGGCTACGAAGCGATCCGCAATGCCCGGTATAACCGCCAAGTGAAAATGGGGCTTATCAACCCGAAAACCACCCCGCTGAGCAAACGCGAATCGCCCGACTGGGAGACTCTATCGGAGGATGTTCGCGACCAGGAGGACTTACGGATGGCCGTCTACGCGGCCATGGTCGACCGCATGGATCAGAACATCGGCCGCCTGTTGGCGAAGATCCGCGAGTTGGGCGAAGAAGACAACACCTTGGTAATGTTTTGCTCTGACAACGGCGGGTCTTCCGAAGTAGTCGACATCGGCTCGGGCGAAATCGGAACGATGACCCGCTGGAGTTCGGTCAGGGGGCCTTGGGCCAATGTAAGCAACACGCCGTTTCGCAAGTTCAAGAACTACAGTCACGAGGGCGGCATCTGTACGCCGTTGGTCGTTTGTTGGCCGAAGGTCGTTAAGGACGGTGGCCGCATTTGCCGTCGGCCGGGCCACTTCATCGACTTCATGGCCACGTTGGTCGACATCGCCGGGGCCGATTACCCGAGCGAGTTGGGCGACACGAAGATCACGCCTCTACAAGGCGAAAGCCTGGTGCCGATTTTCCGCGGCGAAAAACTCCCGCAGCGCAAGCCCATCTTCTGGCAATGGGACAAAGGCCGAGCAGTGCGCCAGGGCAAGTGGAAACTGGTCAGCTACAACGGCCCCTGGGAACTCTACGACCTGAGCACCGACCGCACGGAGACCGACAACCTGGCCGCCGCGCACCCGGAGATCGTCACCAAGTTGGCCGACCTGTGGCAGCAATGGTATGCAGACTGTTACCAATGAGGATGCGCCTCAGCCACACATCGCATCGCACCCGACGGCCGTCCCGTCGCAGGTGCGATAACTCACTAAATCGGCCACGGTCAACACCGGTAGGCGGTGTTTCTCTGCAAAGGCCATGATTTCCGGCAGCCGGGCCATGGTGCCGTCGGGATTGGTCAACTCGCACAATACGCCGTAGGGCTTCAAGCCGGCCAATCGCATCAGATCGACCGTGGCTTCCGTATGCCCCCGACGCTGGAGCACTCCGCCTGGGCATGCCCGAAGGGGAAAGACGTGGCCGGGATGATAAAGGTCGTCGGGCCGAGCACCGTCGGCCGTCGCGGCGCGTACGGTCGTTAACCGATCGGCAGCCGACACGCCCGTGGTCACACCCCGGGCAGCTTCGATCGATACGGTGAACGCCGTCTGAAAACGGCTTGTGTTCGACGGTGCCATCAACGGCAAAGCCAACTGGCGGACTTTGTCGTCCGGAAGACACAAGCAGACAATCCCGCTGCACTCGCGAATCAGCAGGGCCATTTGGGCTTCGGTGAGCGATTCGGTGGCGAAGATCAGGTCGCCTTCGTTTTCGCGGTGTTCGTCGTCAGTCACCAGAACGCCGCGGCCGTCGCGCAACGCGGCCAGGGCATTTTCCACGCGCTGCCGTGGTTCGCCAAATCGTCTCAATAACGTCTGATTCATGGTAATACCCCTATCGCAAAAACGAGCTACCAGAATCAGGGCACCGGAGAAGACAGCCGCCGAAACGCGTTCGGGCAGCATCGCGCCAGGCAAGAAGCCGTTGACGAGAGGCTCACTGTCTTATCCTCTTCCATCCGGACTGTAACCGTCGGCTCTGGAATCACACCAGATCTGCTGACCTCTTTCCGCGGTGGGAATCAACCATCGTGGAAAGAGCGCTCGCGGGCTTCCCAACGCAACCTGGGACACCGCCGGTGGGGAATTGCACCCCGCCCTGAGAATAAGTACGCCTTCAGCTTAACTGTTTTGCGACCGATGTCAACTGCAGCGTGCCGTGATCAAAAACAGGGAAAAATCGTGTTCGCTGCCGTCGGCCACAGGACGGCGGAGCACATGGGCGGTCGTCGCATCGACTTGGGCGAAGCCGATTGCCTTGAGTTGGCGGGCCAGTTCGTCGCGATCGAATCCGTGGTGGTAAACGCTTTCGGCCGACTTCGGGTCGTGGAAAATGCCCGGCTCCGTGTCGAGATCGGTAATGCAAAGCGTGCCGCCAGGATGCAAAAGCGTGTGGAAAGCGCGAAGCACGCGGTCGGTGTCGGCGATGTGGTGCATCGCCATGCTGGTGACGATCAGGTGATACCTGTCGGCCGGTACGTCGTCGTGTTGCAGGTCGAGCTGAACGACCTTCATGTTTTCGAGCGAACTTTCGGCAATCTTGCGCCGCAGCACTTCGAGCATGCCAGGCGAATTGTCGGCCCCGGTCACGCTACGCACATGCGGCAGCAGGAACAGACTGACCAGGCCCGTGCCGCAACCGTAGTCGAACACGTCGGTCTCGGGCGACGGTTGGGCATTGCGGAGGATAGCCTCGCTCAATGTTTTCATTACGGCCACCCGCTCGGGCTTATCGTCCCAGGTGGCCGCCGCTTGATCGAAGTGGTTCACGCGGTCGGCTTGGTCTCGGTCGGAGGTGTTCATCTGGCAAGGGTCTTTCTCGGATTCTAAGCGAGTTCGGCGGGTGTCGTCGAGATTGTTGATTCTTGCAGAAAGGCAGCGTGTGGACAAGCGTGGCGGGAGAAACGGGTAGGGGTGCCGAAGGCACAAGAAGCGTCAGCTCGTGTCCCGCTCCTCTTGCGGCTACGCCGCCCCGATAGCAGAGCTATCGCGGCTACCCACTATCCACTAACGGTGTGGCCGACGGGCGCGGCTTTGGGATGGTTGCTCAAGATGCCTGAATTTGATGTTCCTTGTCGGCGTCCGCTTCCACCACCCGTTGGGCGGCGCGGAGTCCGAATTTCCAGAACAAGGCCGGGCGGACGAAGAACTCCAACGCCGTGCTGGTGATCAGGCCGCCGATGATTACGGTGGCCACGGGGTAGAGGATCTCTTTGCCCGGCTGCCCGGCTGCCATCGCCAGCGGGACCAGCCCGATGCCCGAGGTCAACGCGGTCATCAGTACCGGGGCCATACGCTCTTGGCCCGCGCGAACGATCATCTCGGCCGACCACGTCTCGTCCTCATTTCGAACCAGTTGCAGGTAGTGGTTAATCAGCAGAATACCGTTTCGAGCAGCAATACCGCAAAGCGAGATGAAGCCCACCATGGCGGCCACCGTAAGCGTTTGTCCGGTGAGGTACAGTGCCGCTACCGCACCGAGAAAGGCCATCGGCAGCGCGATCATCACTTGCACGGCCAGGTTGACCGAGCGAAACATCGAGTAGAGCACCAGAAACATGCCCACCAGCGAGACGGCGAACAGCAGCACGATCACCCGCGATGCCGATTCCTGGCTGGTAAACTGACCGCCGTATTGCACGAAGTAGCCCGTGGGCAGGTTCTTTTCGATCGGCCGAAGTTGATTCTGGATATCGCGGACTACATCGACCAGCCCTCGGCCGGCCGTGTTGCACTGCAAGACGATTCGCCGGCGGACATCTTCCCGCTTAATGGTGTTGGGGCCGTCGGCCACGTAGATCTTGGCCACGGAACTCAGCGGCGTGGTGCCGCCATCGGGCAGATCGATCGACAGCCGTTTGACCGCTTCGAGGTCTTCGCGAAACGGTTCGTCGAGCCGTATCATCAGGTCGAATGTCTGTTGGCCCAGCAACACCTGGGAGATCACGCGGCCGTGCATGGCCGTTTCGACGAATTCGTTGATATCATCGCGCCGCAACCCGTATTGCATCAGTCGATGGCCGTCGATTTCGATTCGCAGTTGGGGAATGTCGGTCTGCGTTTCGATCTGCAAGTCGACCACGCCGGGCACGTCGGAAATCGCATTCTGCATTTGCGCGGCCGTGCGGCGCAAGGTGGGCAGATCGTCGCCGTAGAGTTTAATGGCCACTTGGGCTTGCACGCCGGAGAGCATGTGGGAAATAAGGTGTTGCAGCGGTTGTTCTACGCCGACCACAATGCCCGGGATGTCGGCCATCGTCTCGCGCAGGTCGTCGAGGATCTCTTCCCGCGAACGCGTGCTGTCGGGATCGAAGGTGGCGATGATTTCCGACATGTTCACGGTGACCGCGTGTTCGTCGAGTTCGGCCCGGCCGGTTTTGCGCACGAAGGCAGTCAAGTCGGGAATCTCTTGCAGCCGCTGCTCGACCTTTCTGGCGATCTCGCTCGAGGTGGTCAACGACGTGCCGGGCGGGAGGATGACGTTGAGCTGTACGGCCCCTTCATTGAACGGTGGCAGGAAGTCGCGTTCCAGTTGCCACAAGCTCCAGCCGGCCAGGGCTACAGCCAAGCCGGCAGCCACGAGCACGCCGGTCGACGTTTTGAGGCTGAAGCGGATACACAGTCGGGCGAGTTGTTTGAGCCCTCGCAATAATAGTCCTTCGCGCGTGTGGCGCATGGCCCGTGCGTTGGGCAACAGCCAGGAGGAAAGCACCGGTGTGAGCGTCAGCGAAACCAGCAGCGAGGAGACAATCGACACGATGTAAGCAATACCCAGCGGCGTGAACAACCGCCCTTCCATGCCTCCCAAGGCAAATACCGGCAAGAACACCAACACCACGATCAGCGTGCCGAAGACGATCGAGTTGCGTATTTCTGCGCTGGCTTCGTAAACGACTTGCAACGACGGCTTAGGCTCGCCGGCTTGTTGATTCTCTCGTAGCCGGCGGAAGATGTTTTCGACGTCGACGATGGCGTCGTCGACCAATTCGCCAATGGCCACGGCCAATCCGCCGAGGGTCATCGTGTTGATCGACAGCCCGAACCCGGCAAACACCAGGGCCGTAATGGCCAGCGACAACGGGATGGCCGTGAGCGTGATGAATGTAGTGCGGAAATTCAGCAGAAAAAGAAACAGGATCACAACAACCAGGATACTGCCGTCGCGCAGTGCCTCGGCCACGTTTTCAATCGCCCTGTCGATGAACGCCCGTTGCTGATACAGATTGGGAACGATGCGGAGGTTGCTGGGCAAGGCGTCGTGAAGCTCTTCCAGCGCGGCGGTTACCTCGGCGCTAACGGCGCGCGTGTCGGCGTTGGGCTGCTTGTTGATCGTCATCACTACGGCCGGGCCGCCGGCGAAATGGTCTTCGTCTTCGCGCACAAAGGCGGCACTGTCGCCCCGTTTCACTTGGGCCCCTTCTCGGACTTCAGCCACTTGACTTAACAGCACGGGCCGGCCGTCGCGCATCGTGACGACGATGTCTTCCAACTGGTCAACGGTTTGAATCCGTCCCAGGCAGCGAACCAGCAGTTCCTTGGGTCCCTGTTGATCGAGATACCCGCCCGTGGCGTTGGCATTGCTTTCGGCCAGCGCGGTTTCCACGTCGTGCAGCGTTACGCCGTAGCGAAGCAAGGCCTCGGGCGAAACGAGCACCTGAAACTGCTTGCGGTCGCCACCCATCACGAAGACCTGCGACACGCCGCCGATGGTGAGCAGCCGGGGAGCGATCTGCCAGTCGGCCAGAGTGCGCAATTGCATGGGCGAGGTCGTGCCGTCTTCGCTGAAGAGGCCCACGATCATGATTTGACCCATGATCGACGAGACGGGTGCCAACTGGGGTGCGATGCCTGGCGGCAGTCGCTCGGCAACCAGGGCGAGCCGTTCGTTAACGATTTGGCGATCGTTGTAGATGTCGGTGTCCCAATCGAACTCGACGTAGATCACCGAAATGCCCACGCCCGAGGAACTGCGCACCGCCTGCACGCCGGTGGCGCCGTTTAAGGCCGTTTCCAAGGGAAAGGTGATCAGGGCTTCGACTTCCTCGGGCGCCATGCCAGACGCTTCGGTGATGACAGTTACCCGAGGACGGTCGAGATTGGGAAACACGTCGATCGGCAACCGCGTGGCCTGCCAGCCGCCGTAGACGATCAGAAACAACGAAACGGCCGCCACCAACATGCGGTTTTCGAGCGAAAAGCGAATGATCGTATTGAGCATGGGGAGGAGTCGGGAGTTAGGTGTTTGGAGTTAGGGGAGTGCGGCGTGGAAATCAGAAATCCCAAATCATCAATCAAAAATCCTAGTGATTATGTCCCGCGTGGGGGTCGATGCCCTGACCGCTCTTGTTTTTCAGAGCCAGATGCAACTGGTAGGCTCCTTTGGCGGCCACCACGTCGCCTGGCTTCACGCAGTCGATCGACCCGAGCACTACCCAATGCTGGTCGCGATAGGCGACGTGGACACTGCAACGCTGGAAGTGGCCGGCAACACGACGGAAGACGAACCATTCGGCCCCGTCTTTCACCACGGCGTCGACCGGCAACACAATGCGGTCCGACCACCGCTGGATGGGCACCAGCAACTCGACACGTTGCCCGGGCCGGTAACGCCAGCCGACGAAGTGCCTGCCGTCGGGCGCCACTTCCTCGCGGACCGGTTCGTTGGGCAGCGGTACATAAAATCGCAGGGCACGACTGTCGCGCTCCACTTCATTTTCCACGTAGAGAATCTTCAGCCCTTCGAGCGTGTGGCCCTTGTCGCCGTTATTCTCGACAACGGCACCCAGCGGCCAATCGCGATTGGCCGCCGTGGTGAGCTGTTCGGCGTCGCGGGCAAAGGCCTTGCCCTCGATGTACAACTGCCGGTAATCGGCCAACATGGCCAGCCGCGCGCCGGCCTCGACGTGCTGTCCTTGTCTTGCATCGAGTCGTGTGACCTGAAGATAACAAGCCGATGGGGAAGCCGTCGTATCCTTGGAGGGAGATTGGTGCGAAACACCCATGGATGGACTTTCGGACGCCGTTTCCTTTGGTCGTGTGGTAGCGTCATTCGAGTCGGCCACCTCGTTGTTCCGCGGGGCGACGACGGTCACTTGCTGTACGAGTTGGCGCTTGGTAAGAATCGCATCGACCTGCGCGGGCGAAAGGCCGTGGAGGATTAACGCCTGGCGTTGTGCCCGAAGTGCGGCCTCGGTCTTTTGCTGTTCATATTGGCGTTCAAGCAGCCGTTTGCCGGCCACGGCTCCGCTGGAGGTGACTTTATCGAGTCGGGCAACCTCTTTCTTGATCACGTCGAGCTGTTCGGCCGTTTGCAGGAAGCGGCTTTGCGTTTCGACGAGGTCTTCGTGCGTGAGTCGCAGATCGAACAGCGGCTGGCCGGGCCGTACGGCTTCGCCCCGCAGCACGTAGATTCGCGTCACAATACCTGTCATGGGGGCCGAGACGTCGATCTCCGTACGCCCCGGCTGCGGCACGACGCTGGCCGGAATGCTGATCGTGCGATCGAACGCGCGAGGTTCCACGGTGAGCAACTGCAAGCCCACGTTCTTGCTGGCCTGCTCGTTCAGTTCGAGACAGGTTTCCGGACTGTGGCCCGGGTGACTGTCGGCGGGATGCGAATGGGCCGCGCCTTCGGCCGCAGGGTCATGGCCTGCATGGTCGTCGTCAGCATGGTTGTGGGCCGCATGGTCGTGGTCTGTGTCGTGGTGATCGTCGTCGACTGTGCCGTGATCGTGGGCCGGGGCGTTCGCGCTGGCTGCTCCAGCCGCGAACGACGGTAGTTGGAAGTTTACGGTCGTCCAACCGCGTCCCACTAAGGCGAGCGCCAGACACAACAAGACTATAGCGAGCACGGGAATTAACGGCCAAAGGCTCGGTTTGCGCGGACCGGCAGTCTCGCGCGAAGCCGTCGTGCCAGACGAGGGGCGATCGAGGCGTGAGTTTTTTTTCTGCGTGGTATCCATAGATTTGTCCGGCTTGTGAGAGCTGGTTTCGTAGCAAGAAAGCGATTTGGCTCGAGACGCGCAACCGTTCGACAGCGCGCAGGCCAATACGTGCGAAAAAAAGAGAATCGCAAAGAGCGCAAGAATCAAAGTAGCAATACTTGATTCAGCAACGAGAGTGGCACCGCGGTGCTGCGGTCCGGTGGATGCGTGGAGAGTCGAACGGCCGTATTGCAGTCCGACAACTCGACCGTGTCAATGGTGGGAGACGCCGACCAAGCCAGCCGTTCGAGCAACGGCGCCACCGAACGCTGCGAGTCCGTCGGCACGAAGTTGCACGTTGGGTTGTCGCAAGTCGGTTCCTGGCAAGGCGGTTGACCATCGGGCGGAAGGCAACCGTGGGATTCATGCTGGCAAGAGGCGTGAACGTGGCCGCGGTTTGCCTGAGCGTGGTCTGTACTACTAACCTCAAAGATCGTTAAGTTTTTCGCGAAGATTAGCGACCAACAGGAGCGGGTTCCTGCCTGGGTGCGGCAGCACCGGTTTGGTTGGCGGCCCTGCCGCCCTGCGTGGTCATGGCCACCCGCACACTCGACCGCCTGCTGGCCATCGACGCGTGCCACTTCGTGGTGGTGATGCCAGCAGCATCCCCCCACGATGTGCAGCGCGACGGCGCTCAGTGCGATTTGGTGAATCAGGCGACCCATCACGGCCTTCCCCATCACAGCCTCGAAGCGTAGGAAGTTACCCCAAACCATCCTATTGCCTTGGTTCTTAGCGGCCCACCCTCACGGTGGGTGGTGGCGGTCGCAGGATCGCACTGTCGACACCGAAAATATAGGCCATTTTCCTATTCTGGGATAGAGCAGTCGAACTGGAGCGAGGAGTCGGGGGTGGGGAGTTAGAAACTGTGACAGAAGAGAGATTGCCACTTGCGGCTTCGCTCACCGCCATGCCCACGCTTCCGCGCTTCACGTGAGCATGGCATCCCGATATTCGTCTTTGTTCGACGAGACACAGTCTGAGCGGCACGGTCGTGTAACTCTGTGACTCGGCCGTCACATTTCAGCGTTCGGCTGCGATTTGGCTGCCGGTTCGGCCTCTTCGGCCGGTTTTTCTTCGACTTTCTTCGGCTTCTTCAGTTCCATCACGGCTTTGATGGCGGCGTGGATATCGTCGGTTGTTGCTTTCCAGCAAAGCAGCATCGACGAGTTTTTTCTACGGCATTTCAGCCCAGCGATCAATTTTTCGACCGGTTCGATTCCTCCGAAGCGGAGTGTCGCCATTGCTTTGAAGCCGGCAATCACCGCTTTGAAGTCGTCGGCCGCGTCTTCAGAGACGGTCGTAAGTTGGTACCGGCCGGTGATGGTGCCATTTTTTTCCGACCACTGGACGAACCCTGCCGTGCAGTTGCGCAGAACGGGACACGTGGTTGTCCCGCGGTATTCAGCCGGCACATTCATCGCCCGCGACACGCACAAAGCCCGCTTTTTCACACCAGCCAACAGCTCGGCGTCTTTGGCGAGGCCTTCCCTCTTGTCGTCGACCACATCCAACGCCGCTTTCAGGTTGGCAAGATCCGTGCTAATGACAAGCAGCGTGTCGCTGCCAAACGCGCTGCAGAGCTTTTCTTCTTTGCCGCAGTGCTTGGCCGTCCAGGCGTAGAGGGTGCGCTCGCCGTATTCGGTTGTCTGATGTTCGGGATGTTCCTTTTCGAACGATGCCAGCAGAACCTTTCGATCAAGGTTTTGCACGTACACCAGCGCGGTGCAGTTTCTTCCCTCGTACTGGTTCGCGTAGACTGTGACGCCCCGCAGATCCTCCACTGGGTTCATGCCGAGTTTGGCCGTGATCTTCTTCACCTTGGCCGCACACGATTCGTCGTCGCACCATTTGTCCTTGCATTGCTGAACCAACTCGAGTTTCCGAATCGCGTCGACGTTCACGTGCCCGAACCAGACGGCGTCCTTGGCAATGTGCTTTGGCACGACAGGTCCCGCCTGTACAACTCCAAGGCAACCGAACAACAGCACCGCGGTAATGGCCAATATTTTCATCATTTTCACCCTCTCGATTGACAGGAGATCCACGGGTTCCAACCCGGTTCAGCCTAACCAAGGGCAAGGGGGCGTCAATGGTGGGGTAGGGTTTTTACGGTATAGACTGCGCCGAGCGCGACCAATCACTGTGACGGCCAACAACGTGCCGGCCAACAACGTAACGATCAACTCGCAGCCGCCAGGCTACTTGTCGATCACCACAACCGTCTGGTTTTGCCGATCGGCCGTGGCAGGAAATTTCAGCGTATCGCCCGAGGCCGTCTTGGCCGCGACGTAATATTCCAGGTCGTCGTCGGTTGCGCCAGCCGGAAACGCAACACGATACACCCCCCGGGCAACATGCCGAAGCGGAACCTTCTCGAGTTGCCCGGGGCCCAGCCGTCGCCAGTACAACGCGGCGTCGGTGGGTGTGGCACCGAGAATGACCACTTCGAGCGTCAACGTTTCACCGGCCGTGATCACGTTGCGCACCACCGGCACGAAAAGTCGCGGGCGGCCGGGATACTCGTTCGACGGCATCGCTTCCGCGGGCAACGGCCCGTCGAGCAGCGCGGCCAACTCCTGGCCCGGCGCATCCAGCAGCGTGGGCAGGATGTGTTGCTGCCAGTTGGTCACGTTGCCCAAGCCCCCGGGCGTGTAGGTGGCGTTGAGCAAATGGCGATGCACTTCGGTGACGGCCTCGACGAGTTCGATTCGCAAGGGCAGCGCTTCGGAGCGAGCGATTGTCTTGCGAGCTTCGGCCGTTTGGGCCCCTTTCGCTCGGGCGATGGCCGCGTTGGACTGAGACCAAATGCAGTTCACCCGTCCGACAGCTTTCAAGTAACGAAACTGGTCGAGCCAATAATCGAACCGTTCGAGATTTCCTGCTCCGCGAACCCGCGGGCGAAGCTGTTCGAGCCGATCGACAAACGCATACTCACGCTCGACGTTATCCCAAGAACGTTCGTTAGGTTTGATCCCGCCGGGTCCTTTCACCCAAGTGGATGGTCGCGGCAATTGGCCGTCGATCGCGGTGAAGATCTCGGCCACTGGTTGGGCCACTTCGTCGCCAAACTGCACGGCTGCCCAATCGCGGTAGAAATCGTCGACCGGCAGACCCCGGGGTGGCCCAACCTTATCCGAGGCCGGCCAATCGGCGGCGTAACCTTGCCAGGCCGGGCCGCCGCAGTTGATTTTGCGCGTGGTTTTCTCGCCCGCGACGACAATGCCTGCGATACACGGGTATTCGGTTTGGCAGTCGAAGTCGACTCGGAGCCAGCCGTCGGTCACTGGGATATTGTCGAAAGAGAGATCGAGTGCTTTGTTGCGGCCGACGCGGCGAAAGATATCGAGCGTGTCGACCACCTTCGCGCCCTGTAGCGACACGCCAAACGCCCGACGGTGGGTGCTCGTGTAGTGTGGCTCGCAGAATTTCAACGTCACACGGTAGGTCCCATTGGGAAGTTCGAAATGGTACCCGCCGAGATTGTAGCGCACGGTTTGATAAAGAGTGTCTTCGTCGGTGTCGGCGAAGTCGACGCCGACAAATCGTGCGTAACGACCACCCAAGGGTCCTTCGGTTTTCGGCTCGGCCGACTCGGCGCCGGTTTGCTTGTCGTCGAGCGATCCGAACGTCGGATTCCAATCCTGCCGGTCCCAGGCCGCTTGGGCCAGTGCCGAGACGTTGGGTCCCAATATCTGGGTGCGCCAATGGATACCCAGCAGGCCGGTGCAACCGTAGCGCAGGGCATCGGCCGCATCGCGGCGCATGCGGCCCGCCCACAATTGCGGGATGATCATGGCCGGGTCGTCTTCCAACCAGGGAATGGCCCACTTGGGTCGGCCCTTCACGTTGGCGAAGCCCGGCTCGACCGGCGCATGGCCCACCTCGCGATTGATGCAACTAATGGGCATATTCTTCGGCAGCACATTATCGAACAGAGCCCGATCTTGCGGCGGTCCCAACACCCAACCGCACGTAGCCAGCGTAAACGGTGCTGCCGTGCGTTGGTGGGCGGCCAGGGCCGCACGGAAGTCGGCCAGCGTGGCATCGACCTGCTCTTGCTTGGCGCCGCGCCAAGTCCAGCCCTCGGGCGTCCAGAACCAGTAGTAGTCCAACGGATGCGTTGCCATGATCCGGCGGAACAGCCCCTCGTAGACCTCCTGGACGACCTTCGGGTCCGAAGGATCTTTGCCCTGAGCCTTCAAACGCTCTTTCACTCGCGTGGGGATCGTCAACGGCGTTTCCGTGCCAACACAGGTTTTCACACCCAATCCGCGTGCGAAGGTGAATACGTCGTCGAGAAAGGTGCCCATGCGGCCAAATAATTCGTTGCTCTGTTCGACCGATTGCTCGGGCCAAGGGTTCATGCCCTGCATATAAGCGTCGCCGTAGTCGTCTGAGGGAAACAGGGCGGCCGCGCCGTAGTGGTAGTCGAATGTTTTTTGGGGTTTATAACCCCAGGCACCCGTGGGGTTGGCCGTGGTGAAGTGCCGGGCGGGGTAACTGAACTGCACGTCGCCTTTGGCATCGAAGTCGCTCGGCTGGCCGATCCAGACCAGCGGTTCGGGGCCCACGCCGCCCTCGGGATAGCAGTGCAGTCCGAGGAAGTTCATCCGCAGCTTGGGCAGTTGGGCCAGAATGGCTTTGTAGGCGTCGGCGCTCCACCAGTCGGGACCTTCGGGAAAGTCGTGGAACGGCTGGATACCGCGGCGGTCGAAAAGCGGCTTATGCGTTTCGTCGATCTGGGGCACCGCGAATTTAGTTTGTGTGTCGGGCACGACGTCGCCGTGCAGGTAGAATCGCACGCCGAGATGTTCCGCAAAATGATAGACTCCGTAAAGCGCGGCCACATCGCTTCCGCCCGAGATACGCAGAATCTTACGTTTATGGTCGCCGCCGTCTTCGGTGGTGGTCTTCAAGCGGTATTGTTCTTCGCCGAGTTGTGGATCGACGTCGATCAGCAGGACATCCTTAGCGGCCGGTAATTCGGCGATGATCGGAAGCTTTTCGCCGGTGCAAACGTAGACGTAACGCCGTAGCTCACGAGCGGCCAGCTTCTGAACAGAAGAAGCGGTGGCATCGCAAACAATCGTCGTTTCGGCCGCGTCAGCACGGCTAGTTCCCAATGCCGCGACCAGACAACCACTCAGCACGATCAACAGCAACAGGCGCGTGTTTTCGAAGAACATGAACTTCCTTGTTTCCAGACGCGGATTCGCTCTTGTTTGCCGGGCACGAGCCAGGGAATCTGTTGTCGCGAAGCGCTGCTTCACCGCCGAGGGGGTAGAGCTTGCTGGAAGTGGGTTCCCAAGCCGGAGTTTGGAAACCCGAGGTGACGCGATGGCTTGAGCGCCAGTGGCACGTTGGCAATGCAGCATTCGGAGCATCGTCGAGTTCTCCTATTTTGGGGTGGACTTTCGCCAGTACTTCTCGATTTCCTCCAGCGTTCTGCCCTTGGTCTCGGGTACGGCAACCGCGACAAACGCTACCAGTAACACGCAAAACACGGCGTAGATGAAGAAGGGAAACCCATGGTGAAATCGCTCGACGAGCCACGGGTTGTCGTCCATCATGGGAAAGGTTTGAGAGACAAGCAGGTTGGCTACCCAGAGAAAAAAGGTGGCCAACGCCATCGCCCGACCGCGGATTTTGGTGGGGAAAATCTCCGCGAGAATCACCCAAGTGACCGGACCCACCGACATCGCAAAGCAGGCGATGTAGCCCAAAATGAAGATCAACACCCAAGCGGCCAGTTGATTGAAGAATACGGCCCCGCCGATCGCCGTGAGCGAGATGCCCATCCCGGCGGCGCCGACGATCATCAACGGCTTGCGGCCCAGCCGGTCGACGGTCGCGATGGCCAGCAGCGTGAACAACAGATTGACCGCACCGACCACCACGGTCTGCAGCATCGCGGTATCAACCTGGGTCCCGGCCATCGTCTTGAGTATTTCGGGAGCGTAGTACAAGAACACATTGATCCCGGTCACCTGCTGCAGCACGGCCAACACGATGCCGATTGTGAGCACCAGTCGCATGCCAGGATGGAAGAGTTGGACCAGCGACGGGCTCTCGTGGGCCAGGGCGTCGGTGATTTCGGCCATCTCGCGTTGGGCGTGGTCGGGGCCGTCGATGCGAGCAAGGATCGCCCGAGCCCGGTCGGCGTGGCCCTGCTTCGTCAGCCAACGAGGACTCTCCGGCACGAAGAACAGAAGAAACATCAACCCCAGCGCCGGAATCGTTTCCGAGCCGAACATCCAACGCCAACCATAAACGACATTCCACGAGTCGACGGCGGCAACCGCCGAGATGCCATCCACACGCTGGCCGTACAAGGCGATGAAGTAGTTGACGAAGTAAACCACCAACATGCCAGAGACAATGGCCAATTGGTTGACCGAGACCATCCGTCCGCGGATCCGTGCGGGGCTGATTTCGGCGATGTACAGCGGGCTGGTCATCGACGCCGCTCCCACGCCTAACCCACCGACGAAACGGAAGACAATGAACTCGGTCAGTGTGCGAGGTAGCGCCGAGCCGACGGCCGAGATCAGAAACAGTACGGCCGCCAACAGTAGTGTGTTGCGTCGCCCAAAGCGGTCGCTGACCGGCCCGGCCATCACCACACCAACAACACACCCGGCCAGCGCACAGGAAGCCGTCCAGCCTTTCATCGCGGCGGTCAACTCGAAATGCGTCTGCAAAAACCCGATAGCCCCGGCGATTACCGCCGTATCGTAGCCAAAGAGCAACCCACCCAAGGTGGCCACTAGGCACACCCGGGTGAGATAGGCCAGGCTTCCTTTTGGGTCGGACATGGAGGCGGAGGGGATAGAGGGTTGTTGGGGTGAGAGTCAGGTAGTTCTTGGTTTACCGTTTGGCGGGCGAGATCTGCCTGCCGTTGCCTCACGCTAGAGAACCTTCCTTCACCGCGTCGATCAAGGCTAGAAAGTTCTCCACGGGCGTGTTCGCTTGGACATTGTGGATCGTGTTGAATACAAAGCCGCCGCTTTGATTGAAAATCTCAATCCGCCGACGCACTTCCTGGTAGACGTCGTCCGGCGTGCCGAAGGGCAACGTCTTCTGCGTGTCGACGCCGCCACCCCAGAAGACCACGTCGTCGCCGAATTCTCGTTTCAGCTTCTCGGGATCCATCCCAGCGGCCGAGCACTGCACCGGATTGAGGATGTCGAAGCCGGAATCGATGAAGTCGGGGATCATCTCCATCACGGCCCCGCAGGAATGAATGAACGTTTTCCACGAGGTGTGGCGGTGGATGTAGTCGTTCACGGCCTTATGGAACGGCTGGTAAAGGTCGCGATAGGTGTTGCGCGAGATGAATAGCCCGTTCTGGGTGCCGAAGTCGGTGCCCGTGATAAAGGCCGCTTGCACGTTGTCGCCGAGAGCGTTGGCCAGCTTTTCGAGGTTCCCCAGGGCAATCTCGCATTGTCGCTGGAAGACTTGGTAAACGTAGTCGCGGCGGGCGACGGTCGAGACGTACCACTCCTCGACGTCGCGAATGCCCTTGGCGTTTTTCTTCCACATAGCCGGCACTAGGGCGATGTCGCCGAAGGCCGTGCCGGGCACGCTGAGAATTGCGCCCTTACCGCGGCCGGCCGCCGCCTGGGCCTGCGCGGCGTAGTGAGCCACGTCGGCATCGCTTAAGGGGCCGAACTCTTCGAGGTTGTCGGCCGGGTCGAGTTTGTCGTCGTCGATCGGCCCTTGCCGGCGGATGGCGTCGAAGTAAAACCCGTCTTTGGGCATCCGGCCGCTGGGGGCAACCGTCGTGTCGCCCTCGGGATAGATCAACCATCCGCCCCGGTCGTCGCGCGTGACCTGGAAATTGGCGGGGACGAGAACCTCGGTGCCGTCGAAGAGGGTGAACGGCTTGAAATCGCGATTCTCGAAACCGAACAACGTTTTCGGCCCGACAACTCCCAATACGTCTACGCCCAGGGCGTCCTGCAGCGGTTCGTCCACCTCGCCGAGCATCTGGTACGGCTCGATGACTTTCACTGGCGAGTCGTCGTGGAACAAGGCCTTGCGGAGTTTGGCCACAGTAACCACCGAGATGCCGGTCACGGCCGTGGCCCCGAAATCGACGCACACCCGATCGGGCGTTTGATGATTGAGAGTCGTCAGAAGTCGTTCGCGGGGAGTCATCGGACGCCTATCGAGTTTGGTGGTTTCCTTTAAGGATCGACCGAAAGGTAACTTGCTGATTCACCGGGCCGTGCTTCGCGATGGCCTTCGCGTTTCGCCTTGAAAAAACGGAAAGTTGACGACGATTTAGCCATCTGAAGTAGAAGAACGTGAATCTGAATATTCCCTAACTTCTTGGTGTAAGAAGGAAAACGGGGAAAGCGAGAAAAGGGGAAAAAACTTTGGGTAGCTTCTTTTCCCTTTTTCCATATTCCCCTTTTCCCTTATTACACACTTACTTTAGCTGGCTGAAGTGTTACGAAAATTGTTTTTCGGCCGTCCCTTACTTTGGATGGATCCCCAAGCTTCGGCTTGAGAACCGGTGATGTCGACGTCGCTTCACAGCGATTCGCGCAGGATCAACTCCGTCGGTTGCAGTACGTCGATTGTTTCGCGCCGTACGATCTGTTCGGCCGTGCGGCGGCCTATGGCGTAGAAGTCGATCGAGATGACCGAAACGCCTCCTTCGACGATCTCTTTCAAGGGCGTGTCGTTGTACGAGATAAACCCCAGATCGCGACCCACGCGTAGATGATGTGCCTTAGCGTGTTTCACAAGCGTGACTAGGTCGTCGTCTTCGATCACCAGGTAAGCGTTGCTCGGGTGGATATCGTCGTTGCTGAGCGACGACATGACGCGATGCTCGATCTGATGGCGCCGGCAGAAGCGACGGAAGGCCGTTTTGATGACCGTGGGGTGGTTCTTGTCGCGGGGAAAAACCAGGCAAAACGACTGGTAACGCTTGATTTGTTTTACGCCCGAGTCGAGCGCCTGTTCGAGTTGCTCGTCGTGGTTCTGGCGGATGACGGCGCACTGTTTGCCGGGAAAGTCGATGTCGATATCCAACAACAGCAGCTTCTCTTGATCGAAGGCGGCCAGGACGTCGCGAACGGAGTCGTCGGGAAACGGCATCACAACGTAGTATTCATAACGCCCTCGGGCGTCGTCCAGCAGCTTGCGGAAGACATTGGGGTTGTGGTGATGGAAGTAGACGTCGAGCGAGGCCTTGCCCTTCAGCTCATCGCGAATTCCCTGGTAGAGCCGTTCCTTGTAAGGGGTCGCCAGCACGTCGAACAGCACGAAGACGTTGGTCTTTTGCGTGTAGTGGTCGGTCGCGACGTAGAAGCCTTTGCCGGGTTGGGAGTCGACGAGGCCTTTTTCTTTGAGCGTTTTGTAGGCCTTCACCACCGTCTCGCGGGCCAACGCGTATTGGGCGCAGACCTCGTTGATCGACGGCAGGTGACTCCCCTTGCCGAGCTTGCCCTGCTGGACGGCGTGGATTACCTGATCGACGATCTGGCGGTACTTGGGTGCCCGATCGCCGGGACGGATCTTCAGCACGGCGTGCAACGGGTCGGGCGGCGTTTTGCGTTTTTTGGCCATGGCGGGGGGGATATCGTGGTCGCGGGCTGGTAGCTGTGCTGTACTATACTGTACTGGCATTCGGCGTGTCAAGTTTCGGTGTTAGCCCGCATTTCTCACCACGGAGGACGGAGGACGACGGAGGACACGGAGTCGTTTGCACGGAACAACTTATGACAACGGTTGTCCGACAGTCCATCAGCAGTCAGACGGATATCACTCCGCGGCAAATCTTCGCTTCTCCGTGTCTCCGTGGTTGATCTGGTTGTGAGAAATCCAGGTTAGGTCCCGGTTTCCAGACCGCCGGTTTCCAGCCCCTTGGTTTCCAAATTCCTGGTTCCCAAGCCGGAGCTTGGGAACCAGGAAGCCTCACCGTGGCCTGTTGCTTTCCAGCCGTTGGCTGGGGTAAAATCGGGTCCAGCAGGACAGCCTGGGAGTAGAGACTCCCTACCGGAGCCACCGCGCCAGCAACGAACACGAGAACCAACCAACCCAGCATCGAGAGCCGAACTATGTCTTTCATCCAGCCGGTAGAGCTGAAACTCATCAAGGCCGTTTTGCTCGGTTCCTTTTTCGTTTTCGGTCGGATCGTCATGCGAATAACCCTCCTATGCATTGCGCTGCTTGCCTCTACCGCGACCAGCTTCGGGGCGGGCAATCCTGTCGATCCACCCGGGGAAAAGAACCAGGCGGTTGCCGAGGATGGTGTGCAAGGGGTTGAAGAGCGAACTTCCAGCAGCTCGGCGGAGTCCCCGATCTACCTGAGCGCAAACAACATGTCGGTCGCCACGGGCCAACCTTCGCTCGTGCTCATGTCGAGCGGCGCCACGCACATCCCGGTTTGGTCACTCTCGGGTGGCACCGTTGGGCAGTCGGTCGCCGGACTCGTGCCCGGCCTCCCCAGCGACTGCGACGCCGTGAAGGTTGAAATCGTCGTGACTACGACGGATGCAGCGACGAACTCCAGCTATGAGGATGTATACAGGGTCCACCTATCGCAGATGGTGGAGGATGCTGCCTTCACGTCCCGGAGTATTTTGGGCAATCCAGTGAGAACATCGCTTCCCGCCGCACCGTTCTACACCCGGACCATTGTCCTGGAGTCCTACTACGAAGTGGATCCGAACGCACCGCTGTGCGTGCGTGTTCAGCGGGAGCCTGACGACCCTGCCGACACGTTCAACCACCCCACTGGCCTGGCAATGGTCAAAGTGACGCCCCTGAAAGCTCCTGCGAAGGCACATGTCGTGCAGGATGTGAGCGGTTACAACTCGTGGCCGATGATTCAGGCCATCGGAGATAAGCTGGTCTGCGTGTATAGCCGAGGCACGGCGCACTCGATCGGTGAAGACTTCCGCGCTTGTTACGCCCGCACATCCACGGACAACGGAAAAACGTGGACCGAGGAAGCGGTTTTTGCCAACACGCCGCACTATGGCGAGGTCGTAGTAGGGAAGGGGCTGGATTCCAAGGGGGCCATGTTAGTCTGGGTGCGTCGAATCGGAAAGGATTGGAACCACGACCTCTACCGCACCACGGATGGTGTAAAGTTCGAGCTCGTGGCGACGCCGAAGCTCGCCGTGAGACCCATGCAGATCACCGATGTCTTCGAGGTCCCCACGGTCGGGCTCATGGCACTGTGGTTCGCAGGGAACTACCGTGATGATAAGAGTAACGCGTGGGGAAAAATAACCAGCAGTGACAATGGCGCAACCTGGACACAGACCACCATCGAGTCCGGACTGATCAAAGATCAGTGGCCGACTGAGCCCTCCGCCGTCTATCTCGGCAATGGCAGGATTCTCGCAATCGGACGGACAGAGGGGGGCGGTACGTCCTCGACGCGAACTCAATTCCAGATGGTATCAACTGACTACGGTACGACGTGGACACGCTCGCAAACAAACATCGGCGAAGTCTCTTCCTCCACGCCGAGCCTGATCTTCGACGCCGAAACCGGTCTGCTGAGCAACTATTACTATCAGCGTGGTAGGGGTATCCTTCGGCGTCGTGTCGTTGATCCAGACAGCGTGTTCGACAATGCGCTCAACTGGCCCGTTTCCGAGGCGGTTGCCATAGGTAGTAAGATCGGGATCGATTCGGGCAACGTGAACGCCACCGCGATCAAGGGCACACACTACCTCTCTTTCTACTCCGGCAAGGCTCCTGACACGGCGATCTTGGTATCTGTGCTTCCGGCACCGACCGCTGGAAATTCGCTTCTCAGCCCCTCGCGCCCCGGTGGGTCGCGGAACTAGAGGGACAGGTCATTGATTCGTAGATTAACCAGAGGTCACAGGGGCTGGGATCAGGGGATTTTTGCTCGTCGATGGCCAAACACGGCCGTGATCATCGATGGCACGGCCGCGGAGAATCGCCCAAAAAAAAGGCCCCTCGACCACGTCGAAGGGCTTTGTGTGTTTTTCGGATGCGGCAGTACGCGACTGCCGAGAATCGTTGATTTCGCCTTACGGCCAGTAACGCACCGTCTGACGTACGCGACGTCCGTACGGCGATACCCGGGTGCGTACGGTCATCGTCGACGGGACGAACACCCGAGACGGTGCCACCATCACGGGAGGGGCGACCGGATAAACATCGACTACCGCCGGGGCGGGTACGATCGGAGCCGGATACGCGTAGACCGGGCCAACCGGCCAGTAGGAATAGACGCTCAGCGGTGCCACGTGAGCCCAGCCGGCCATCGCCGTACCGCAACTCAATACCACCGCCATCACAACAGCAATCAACAGAAGATTCTTCATGGCCGCAGCCCCTTTCCTTCAAAAAACGAATTACTACCCCCAAGCCTAGCTCACGATTTTGGGTGGGGCAAACTGGCGGGGCCGACGTTTTGAGGTAGTCCACGGACCGGGACCACTGGTCGCGGCTTTACACGACTACTCTTCGCCGAGCCGTGTCAGCAGCAGCCAGAGAAAGAACGGACCGCCTAGCAGAGCTGTGATGATACCGACCGGCAATTCGGTGGGGGGCATTACCGTTCGGGCGAATGTGTCGCAGAGAACCAAGAAGCTGCCGCCGAACAGTAGCGTGGCCGGCATCAGCCAACGGTGGTCGGGCCCGATCAACAGGCGGCAGATGTGCGGGGCCATCAGGCCCACGAAGCCGATCGGTCCGCAAACGGCCACCACGGCACCGACCATCAGCGACGCCGCGAAGAACAACGCCTGCTTCGTGCGATTCACGTCGACACCGCGGCTGGTTGCGAGTTCCTCGCCCGTGCATAGCAGATTCAGTTCGCGCGTGTGGTAGACGACGACCAGGCATCCGGCCGTGGCGAAGGGCAACACGGTGAGCACGTCGTAGTAGTTGATGCCTCCTTGCAGCCCGCCCATCACCCAGCGAATCATCAGAAACGTTTGCGTGAAGTCGCTGAGATACTGGATGAAGAGGATCAAGCTGGAGAAGAAGAAACTGATCGCCACACCGGCCAGCAACATGGTGGCCGTGGAGAACCCCCGCCGGGTTTGGGTCAGCCCGTAGACCAGCAAGATCGACAGCAGTGCCCCGGCAAACGCGAACAGCGGCGTGGTGGCGAAGTGCCAGACGGTGAACGCCAGCCCCAGGCGGATCGCCACGGCCGCCCCCAGCGACGCCCCGCTGGCCACACCCAGCGTAAACGGCGTAGCCAGGGCGTTGCGAAACAGTGCCTGAAAGGCCATTCCGCTAACGGCTAGCGATGCCCCGGCCAGGAAGGCCACCAACACGCGCGGAATCCGCAGCGACCAGAAGATGTGCGAGGCCGTAGCGTTGTCGTTGGCCCAAAGCGTGCTGATGGAGATCGACTGCATCCCCCACAACGGCGCAGCCAGCACTACCACCAGGGCGAAGAGCATCAGCGACAACAAGATCCACACGCGATTCATAGGGCGAATATTTCGTTAAGCGATGTTTTCAAATCCTGCAAAGCCGCGACCAATGGTCGCGGAGCGTCTTCACTCGCGTTACTCGTTCCCAAGCTGGAGTTTGGGAACCCGTTGATACAAAAACCCCCTCACCCCCGGCCCCTCTCCCCAAGGGGAGAGGGGAGAGGATTTGTCTGAACCACCGGCACGATTACCGGCAGGTTCACTGTCGGATGGTTGACCAAAGTAAATGGTGTACCATAGATTCGTTCGAGCACTTCCGCCCGCATGATTTCGGTGGGCGTACCATGGAACACGACGCTGCCGTGGCACAGAGCCACCACGCGGTCGCTATGCAACACGGCCTGATTGACGTCGTGCGTGACGGCCACGATCGTCAGGCCCGACTCGCGGTTCGCCCGGGCGAGCAACTGCTGAACCTCGGCTTGGTGGCGGTAGTCGAGGAACGTAGTCGGCTCGTCCAGCAGGAGAATTTTCGCCCCCTGGGCCAAAGCGGCCGCGATGTAAACCTGTTGGCGTTCGCCGCCGCTGAGTGTGCCCAACTGGCGGTCGGCGAACTGCTGGGTGTCGGTCCATTGCATGGCTTCGGTCGCGATGCGGCGATCTTCCGTGCTGATCGAAGAGAACGGGCTGAGGTGCGGATAACGCCCCATCAGCACGAACTCTTCAACAGTAAACGGAAACAACCGCCCGTCGGCCTGGGGTACATAGCCGACCAGCCGGGCAAGCTCTCGTTGACGATAGTCGGAGAGCCGCCGCCCGAAGATATCGATCCGTCCCGTGCCACCGGTGAGGATCCGGTCGAGGCATCTTAGCAGCGTGGTTTTGCCGGCCCCGTTGGGTCCCACGATCGACAAATACTCGCCGGCCGTGACCGAGAACGATACTTCCCGCAAAATCTCCTCTTCGTTACTCAGGCGATAGGAAAAGTCGCGGATCTCGATCGCCGTGTTCAACAGGGCCGCCCGTGATTGTGGCATCAGTCGGTCCCCGGCGAGGAGTTGGGCACAGTGTACGTCTCAGGATGCAGAACCTCAGCCAGCTTCTCCAGCAGAAGGATAAACCTTGGGCCGGGAATCGACGCGTAGTCGGCATCGATCACCACGACGCGATCGTCGCGGACCGCCGGCGTGTCGGCCACGTGGCGCCAGTCGGCGCGGACCTTGTCCACGTCGAGCTTCGTCAACGTATCAGGCGGGACGATGTCGACGATCACCTCGGGTTTCATCCACAGAATGCCTTCGCTGGAAACGGCCGGAAACGCAACGCCCGCCTGGCGACAAGCGTTTTCGCCGCCGGCCAACTCGATCAAGCGGTCGTAATAGCCGTCGCTCGCGGCGACCATCACATCCTGAAGCTTGCCGGAGCCGAGGGTTCGATTCACGCAGAGCAAGACGCGGGGACGCCGTTTGTCGGCCGTTTGCTGTTCGACTCGCTGGATGCGGGCGTGCAGGTCGTCGACGATCCGTTGTGCCTCGACCTCGGCGTGGAGTTCCTTGCCTAGTAGGGTGAAACCTCCAAGGATGTCGTCGAGCGTTTGGTGCGGAACCACGATGTGGCGAATGTCGAGCGCGGCCGTTGCGAGCCGGGTTGGATCGTGCTCGGGGAAGAGGACGATCGTGTCGGGCTTCAGCGCCAGAATGGCCTCGGGGTTGGGATCCAGAAAGCCGCCGATTCGCGGCAGGTCTTGAGCCTCGGGCGGGTAGTTGCAATAGCGCGACACGCCCACCACCCGATCGCCCAGGCCCAGGGCGAACAGTGCTTCGGTCAGGCTGGGAGCCACCGAGATAATCCGCTGCGACTCGGCCGATGCCGTTTCGTCCGGAGAGGCAGGATCGTCGAACGACGACATCACGACCATTGCCAGAAGACATCCGGCAAAGACCAGCAAGACGACGGCAGCCAATAGATAGGAATGTCGCACGGAGAGTCAAGGCGGCAAGAAGCGGGAAGCACGATGGGAGCGAAAATCCCAGAACCCAGAATGATGGGATCTTGAGTCTCCCCATGATACCATGCCCCGCAGCGCGGGTGTCAAGTAGTGGCATGATACGTCTGTCGCAAAATCCCCTCGTTCCCACGCTGCAGCGTGGGAACCAAGGTGCTGCGGCACGGGCATAGCCAGCGGCACACACTTTCTCCCGAGTCCAATCCTTAAGGTTGTCGCAAAACGTCGGGCTTTTCGGACGTATCGGCGACAAACCGACGCCCGGCAAGTGGGGGGCCGGCGGCCTACTGGCGATTCTCCGCGGAGGACGCTATAACGGATGGATTGGTCTTAAGTGCTTTTTCCTCTGGTAATTGTCGCCCTATGAACGCATCCAGCTCGAACGGACATGCCCCGAAACCGGACGGCTCGGCCTACCAATTGGGCGAGCCCGTGGCGCTGTTTATCCCCTGCTACATCGATCAGTTCTACCCTCATATCGCCGAAGCCACGGCCAAACTGCTGACCGATCGCGGTATTCCGGTAGTCTATCCCGAGGAGCAAACCTGCTGCGGCCAGCCGGCCTTCAACTCGGGCTACTGGGAAGAAGCCAAGCGGGTGATCCACCAGTTTTGCAAGGCCTTCGAGAAGCATCGCTGGGTCGTCTGTCCGTCGGGCTCCTGCACGGCGATGTGCCGGGTGTTCTTCGGCCATGTCGATCCCGACGACCGGGTCGTGGAAATCGGCCGCCGGGTGTTCGAACTGACCGAATTCCTGGTCGACGTGCTGGGCGTGACCGACACGGGCGCCCGCTTCCCGCACAAGGTGACCATGCACAGCGGTTGCCACGGCCGTCGCGAGTTGGGCCTGTTCGAGCAGCCGCTTTCGTTGCTGAAGAATATCCGTGATCTAGAGTACCACGAATTGCCCAACATCGAAGAATGTTGCGGCTTCGGCGGGACATTCAGCGTGAAGATGTCGGGCACGTCGGTTGCCATGGGACAAACCAAGGTCGAGAATATCATCAAGAGCGGGGCCGACGTGGTGACCTCCGTGGACATCAGTTGCCTGATGCACGTCGATGGCATCATGCGACGTAACCCGGCCACGAAGCATATCCAGTGTAAGCATATTGCGGAACTGCTGGTAGCTGAGTAGGGGCTGGGGATCGGGGGCTAGGGACTAGTGGGTTTTCTCGTTCCCACGTTTTACGTGGGAACGCAAGGGTTCGACGCTTCGCGTCGAGGGTTGTGGAAGATGTTTCATCGGTAATACAACGGCGCGAAGCGTCCGGCAGTGGGTTCCCACGCGAAGCATGGAAACCAGTAAAACGTAACCAAAACGACATCGGTTCGATTATGTCCGAGCATCACGTATCACTCGACGGCGCGGAATTCCTGAAGCAGAACAACAAAGGGCTGGCCGAGCCCCACGGTTCTAAGGCATTGGGGGTTGCGACCGAACGTTCCTCCAAGCACAACCGCGAGGTAACCGACGCCATTCCCTATTTCCAGGACTGGCGCCAAGCGGCTCACGAAATCAAAAGCTACGTGATCGCCAACCTCGACAAGCTGTTGGTCGAGTTCGAGCGCAATATCTCGGCCAAGGGTGTCACCGTGCTCTATGCCGCTGACGCCAAAGAGGCCAACCAGATGGTGCTCGACATCGCCCGGGAGCACAACGTCAAGAGCGTGGTCAAGTCGAAGTCGATGATTTCCGAGGAGATGGAGCTGAACCACGTCTTCGAGGCCGAAGGTATCCGGCCCGTGGAGACCGACTTGGGCGAGTACATCGTGCAATTGGCCGAACAGCGGCCCGAGCACATCGTGACTCCCGCGCTGCACATGTCGGCCGAAGACGTGGGCCACCTGTTCCAGAAGAAGCTCAACGAGCCGTTCAGCGCCGAGCATCAACATCTCACGTCGATTGCCCGAAAGCACCTTCGGCAAGACTATCTCGACGCCGAAATGGGCATGTCGGGTTGCAACTTCGCCATTGCCGATACGGGCACGCTGACCATCATCGAGAACGAAGGCAACGCCGGGCTGTCGACCGCCACGCCGCCGGTTCACGTGGCGCTGATGGGCGTCGAGAAGCTGTTGCCCAGCATCGACTACCTGCCCGTGTTCCTCAATCTCTTGGCCCGCAGCGGCACCGGCCAAAAGTTGACCACGTACACCCACTTCATCCACGGTCCCGCGCCGGGCAAGAAGCTTTACGTAATTATTCTCGACAACGGCCGCACGCAGATCCTCAAAGACCGCGCCGCTTGGCGAGCGTTGCACTGTATTCGCTGCGGGGCCTGTTTGAACGCGTGTCCCGTGTACCGTCGCGTGGGCGGAGCGGCCTACGGTTGGGTGTATCCGGGGCCAATCGGCTCGATCATCACACCGCACCTGGTGGGCATGAAAGCGGCCAAGCTGCCGTTTGCATCGTCGCTTTGCGGAGCCTGTGGCGAGGTTTGTCCGGTGAAGATCGACATCCCGCACCAACTGGTCCACTTGCGGCATCGGGCGGTCAATGAGCCGTCGCCGATGAACCTGCTCAGCGAGCGGCTGCTGTGGACGGCGTGGTCGTATTTCATGGCCGGCCCGCGGCGCTATCGTTTGGCCATGTGGAGCGTTCGACTGGGATCGCGAATGGCGAAGTACCTACCCAAGTTTTTGCACGTTTGGCACTTAGGCGGCTGGACGCGGGGCCGAGAAATCCCGAAGGTCCCCGGCCCAGCCTACCGCACCCTCTGGCGCCGCAACGGGGCACCGAAGCCGAAGGCGATCGAGAAGTAGAGCGCGTTTTTCTTTTGACAGGATAACAAGATGGACAGGATAGTGTTGTAAGATCCACACGTTTGTTGGCGGGAGATGTGTGGTGTGTTTACCCTTGAAATCCTGTTGTCCTGTCAAAAAACATGTCGTAGGCATGGTTCATGTTGGAATGTTGACGGAAGCTGGCTGCGACGGTTGAAGAAATGTTGCATGAGCAGACAACCCAGAAGATTATTGGATGTGCTTATCGAGTGTATAACACGATGGGTTTTGGGTTTCTGGAGTCAGTGTACGAAAAATGCTTGATGATCGAATTGGCCGACGCCGGGCTGCAGATGGAAGAACAGAAACCAATCCAGGTATATTACCACAACGAATTGGTCGGAGAGTTCGTAGCAGACATTGTTGTCGACCAACGAATCATCGTTGAACTCAAATCCGTTCGTAAGCTTGCCATCGCCCACGAGATTCAATTGGTCAATTATCTCGTTGCGACTCATTTGGATATTGGGCTGCTGCTAAACTTTGGGCCGGAAAAAGTGGAAGTGAAACGCAAGGTACGCATACTCGATCCACCGCTGCGGGAGTAGAATTCGCGGGATTCCATTCTTCTTTCATCCCGTCAATCCTGTTATCCTGTCAAAAGAACCGTAGTGGTTGAGCGACAAAGGCTGAATTCGGTGTAAAAGAAAGCGCATCATGAACAGTCGCGAAGCAATATTGGCGCGGATTCGTAGCGAGGTTTCTCACGCTCCGGAAGTGAAACGGCCGCCCGTGCCCGAGGTGTGGCCGCGGACCAATCCGTCGCGGGAAGCGATGGTCGAACGCTTTTTGGCCGAGCTTGCGGCCGTTACGGGCGAGGTCGTTCGATGCGGCTCGATGGAAGAAGTGCCCGACCGGCTGGCCGAATTGTTTCGGCAGTCTGAGTGGAGCTGCCTGGGTGCGGTCGACAATGCGGTTTGCCGTACGGCGGTGGCCGGGTTGGCCGAGGATCAGGTGGTTTGGGCACACGACGGGTGGGACCCCAAGGCAATGGCCGAGCTTTCCGCCGGCCTGGTTTCCGCCGATCAACTTCTCGCCGATACGGGCAGTTGTGTCGTCTCGTGCAACACGGCCGAAGAACGCTTGTTGTGCTATCTGCCGCCGGTCTCGGTGGTTTTGGCCCAGGCCGAAACCCTGGCCGAACATCTGCCGGCTGCATGGGAAACGATTGCCAAACAGGCGGCCGACGCCCAACAGCGTGGCGAAACGGTGATCATTACCGGCCCAAGTCGTACGGCCGACATCGAGAAGATCTTGATCCTCGGCGTTCACGGTCCCAAGCGGTTGATCGTCTTACTGGTCGACTGAACTGGTGAACTGGGGTAAATGTAGCGTGGTGTTTTAGCACTAGTTTATCTGGTTGAAAGACGAACGGCGACTCCCGATAACGGCTGGTGAGGGTTCCACCAGCCGTTCTACTTCCTAAAGCGGTACAGACGCAAGCCCGTCGGTGTTGTCGCCGTGATAGAGCACGATTTCTCGCTTTACCCATCCCTGGCTACGAAGTTAGAATCAGGGAATTGAGGGAGGAGTTGGGGCATGGCGATCACCTGCCCGCGTTGCGGGATGGGTTTCGATGTAACGCTCTTTCAGTTTGGACACCGGGTCCTGTGCGACTGCGGCAGTTGGGTAGACCTACGCCGTGGGCACATGTTGACCGGTCCGTGTTTTTCGGGGCAGGACGGACCAATGGCTGAAGTACGCCTTGGCAGGGTAACACACTACTTCCCACGTATCGAAATCGCGGCCGTTGAAATTGCCGATGGCACCTTGCGCGCCACCGACACGATTCGTATTTGCGGCACCTCGGTCGACCTGACTCAGGCGGTCGAATCGATGCAAATCGACGCCCAACCGGTCGACGAAGCTACCGTGGGGCAAGTGGTGGGAATCAAAACGATCGAACCAGTGTCAGCGGGCGATCAAGTTTTCAAGATCGTGCCGTAACAGGTCGTGCTGGCGCTTTGTCGATTGGGTGCGGTAGTGCCGTTTGGTTGGCGGCCCTGCCGCCCTAGGCGGTATCGAGAGAAACCAGGCCCGCCGTGACGTGCTCGTTCGGCTGACGATAGACGAGCCGTTCGGATGTGGCGGGATCGTTCTCCGCGCCGTTCCAGAATTCTTCGAGCACCACTTCCCAACGACGTTCGGCCGCGTTGCGCAACGCGCGCCGTCCCATTTCGTTCCGCATGGTTTCGTCGCATGCCAACTGTTGCATGGCATCGGCCAGCGCGTTCGGTTCGTTGAGATTCACGATCAGGCCCGATTCGTGTGGGCCGACGATGTCGGGAGGACCGCCCCGGTCGGCGACGATCGCGGGCAGTCCGCTCGCTTGGGCTTCGAGCACGGCGTTGCCAAACGTGTCGGTGGTCGAGGGAAACACCATCACATCGGCGCTGGCATAGGCAGTGGCCAGATCTTCGCCGTCGAGAAAGCCCGTGAAAAAGACGGGTAACCCTTGAGACTGCTTCTGAAGTTCTTCCACATAAGGGCCGTCGCCCACAATTGCCAACTGGGCTGTCACGTCGCGTTCGATCAGCGAGCGGAACGCGTCGACCAGCAGGTGGAGGTTCTTTTCGCAGGAGATACGGCCCGCGTAGACGAATGTCAGCCGATCGTCGAGACCCCAGCGACGGTAGAATGCCGGGTCGCGTTTCTCCAGCGTGAACCACGCGGTATCCACGCCGCGAACCATCAGTTGCAGCTTGGTGGGATCGAAGCCACGGTAAGCGAGCGTCTTGCGATAATACTCGCTGGGGGCCAGGATGCGGTCGGTTTGCTCGTAGAACCACAGCATGTACTTCCAGGTAAGTTCCTCCATGTCGTCGTCGCCCGTCAGATAGCGGACGAACTGCGGGAAGTCGGTGTGGTAGATGCCCGTGGTGCGCAAACCCAAAAGGCGTGCCGCGGCCAGGGCCGTTAGTCCCATAGGGCCGGGTGTGGAAATGATCACCTCGCTGAACCGTTGCCGTTCGAGATACTCGATCACCTCAAGAAACGGGGGAAAGGCCAACCGCAGCGACTCGTATTCCGGCAACTGGAAGGTACCCACCGGGCGGAAATTCTTGACGTCGAGCTTCGTGGTCGGCAGTTCGTCGAGACAGGTTACCACGGTCATCTTCCGGCCCGTCTTCTTGGCCATGGCTGCCAACGAGTGAATGGTTCGCGTCACGCCGTTGACGTCGGCAAACGTGTCGGTCACCCAGGCCTTGCGATCGCTCTTTTGCCGTAGGTGGTGCGCCGTGGGAAAGTGTTCTGCCACGGCCTGGAGAAACGGCTCATCCTTGTGTTGGGTGGAGAACGCAGCCAAGTACGGAGCCATGCTCAGAGCGACCGGCCCCAAGGAGGCCACCGTCTGCAAACTTTCCATCAGCCGGCCCTGGCGGGCGTACTTCTCGAACCGACGCAGGAAGCTGTAACCCAATACGTGGCTGATGCGGCAAGCCGTGTAGAACGTGCGCCGGTCGTCCATCGGCGGCGAGGCCACGTCGCGCTGTTCTTCGACGTTGAATAGTTGGGAAAACTCGTCGACCAACTCCCGATCAACTTCGCTGAGACGATTCTTCTGACGCGCCCAAACGAAACTCACCGCGGCGTCCTTTAACCGTTGGCCCAGACTGGCCGGCGGACGTTGTTGCTCGGCCTGTTGAAGCAGTTTTTTGAACAGCTCGCCGATGATGGTGGGTTTGCCGTCGCCGGTGCCGCGGACGAAACGGTCTTTGTAGTAGCTGTAAGCAATGTGGTACAGGCAGTGTCCCATCATCACGCTGCCACCCGAGGTGCCGGCCGGCCCGTGCTCGCCGCGGCGCAGATGACCGAGGAACTCGTCGACGTCGTCGCACGGCGGCGTCATCGTATGGGCGGCGGCCGTGTAGGCTCCGCTGTGGTCGTCGCTGCCGCCGGTGAAGTGTTTTACCCAAGGTTCAGGACCGACCGGTGCGAGACCGTGGCGATTGGCCATCGCTTCAATCATCTCGGGCGTGAGGTGGCCGAAGATGGCGTCGACCAGTTCGGCCGCTCGGACGTCGCGGGTGCCGTTGATCGCCTCGAACCGCTTGAACAGCACGAGCAGCTTTTCCACGTGGTCGATCGTCAGCCGGCTGTTGATGCGAAACAGCGGATGGGCCACGCTGTGGATGATGTCTTGCTCGACAAGATACTTCTGCAAGTCGTAAACGTTGGAGCGATTTTCCTGGATGTCGCGGAACTCGGTTTCCGTGATTCCGCTGACCAGCACGTGGAGCTTGCAGCCGTCCTCGGGGAAGTAGGTGGTCACCTCGTTCGAGATGAATGTGCCCGGCAGATGGGCGATTTCCAACGCCCCGCGGATGCAGTTGTGATCGGAGATGGTCACGAAGTCCATCCTCCGCTGTCGTGCGCGATGGTAGATTTCCAGCGGCTCGACGAAACACTCGGGCGATCCGATGCGGCGAAGAAACCACTCGCTCGGCCGGTCGGAGTGTTTGCTGTGGACGTGAAGATCGGCCTTCGACGTCTTCTGGGTCGTGTACATCAAGGGAATCGTCCTCGGAGTGGTCGACTGCTTCGGGAGAAGGTTTCACCAAAGCGAGTGTCTTCCCGAAGTCCTCTAACTGAATTATCGCCAAAGGCCATGAACGCCGGGTTAGCGATCTGCAAGAAAGGCGTTAGATTTGGCGGGCGAGGTTGAGACGAGGGGCGAGGTTGAGACGAGGGGCGAGAGACGTGAGTGCATTGCCAGCACCACTGTGTAGGCTATGCTTCAGCATAGCGCGACAGCCCTAGCAATGCTTCGCGGATGTGCGGTCCCAAGCTGGAGCTTGGGACCGAGTGGAAGTGGGTGCGGTAGCACCAATTGGTTGCGGCGTGAGCCGCGCTATGCTGAAGCATAGCCTACACAGTGAAATGGCCTACAACAGAAGCGTGGCTATACTTCGTCGAACAGCACGCACAGTACGTCGAGGGCTTGCACGGCACGCGCTGGGGCGCGAACGCCTGAGTCGTTGACGCAGTTTTCCCAGATCGACAACGCGTATTGCAAATACTGTTCGCGCGACTCGGCAAGCAACTCGTCGTCCAATTTGCTGCGAATCTCGGGCCAAAGCACTTCAAGCCGATTCAAGGCCGTGGTTTGGCCGCTAAGCGCCTCGTAGACCAGGTCGTCGAGCAACTCCAGTTTTTCCAACACTTGCGGCGAGGCGGTCCCTAAATTTTTCGACGGGGCAACCACGCGCGATGGAGCTTTAGCCGACGATCCGGTGCCCGACGATGGGATGGCCGAAGAGGTGCTTTTCGCGAACTGCTGATGCGCCGCATGGGCCTGTTGATAGTCGGGTGAGGCCCCGCCCGGCCGCGCCGTATCGTCGGTCGTATCCAGCGTTTTCGGCTGGGTGTTGAGGTCGGTGGGGTCCGCGAGCATGTCGACCGGGTCGACAAACGGCCGATCCAGATCGCTTTCGGCCGAAGTCACCTCGTCGGAGGTCGTCTCTGTCAGGTCTGAATCGCCATGGTCGTGACGCAATGCCGAGGCCTCGAAATCCTCGAGCAATTGCAGACCCAGGGCCGCCAAGTCGTCGGGCGTGAGATCGAAACGACGCTTCGAGAGTTGAGTCGCCAGAAACGTGGTTCGTCCGGAGGCCAACACCCGATTGATCAGTTGCGCCCAACCTTCCCAGGGCAACGGCTCGGTGGGCGAATCGTGGTACAATTCCACCACGGTAACGTTCGGCTGATGTGCCACCCAGCGGCGTTCGGCCGGATCGTCGGAGAGGGCCTGAATCCGAAACGGCCGTCGCGACGAATACTTCAAGCCCGTGCAAAACGAAAACGCCGTGCGGCTTTCCACCGGCAGGCAGTTGAACAGGCCGGCCAGCAGTTGGGCGGCCGAAGGAGAACCGGCTACGGCCAATCGAGCGGTGCCCGCGTCGGTTTGCATGAGGTCCAAAGCGGCCTGCACCAGATTGGCCATCCGTTGGCTTCCTGGATTGGCGGCCAGTCGGGCCAGTAGCGATTGGTCGACCGGTGAGGCGCGACCGCTTAATTGCAGTGGATCGAGACGGCTCGGTACGTGTTCGTGAACCTCCAACATCCCGGATGCCAGCGCGGCACGAAGCAAGGCAAACGGATTGTTGGCGAAGCGGGCCAAGAGTTCCGGCTGCACGATCAGGCATTGAGTGTAAACTCGATGACCACCGCGACCGCTATACTCCCAGCCGGCCGGTGTCGTGCGCGACACACAAAACGCGCCGCTGGGCAGTGGATGGAAGTTGTAGCTCTCCGCTTCGGGGCTCAAATCGAGCAGCGAGTCGTGTGAAGGCCCCCAAATGGCCAACGCCTGGGCGTCTTCCTCGCGGAGTCCGGGACTCCGACCTACCACTTGGTAACCTAAGGAACGATCCGTTTCCGCCGAGGTGAATACTGCTTGTTCGATGTGTGACATGCGTCGACTGGTTCGTGTTCTATCGGCAGGGGCAATGCGTTCCCACGCCTGGACGAGGGAACCGACGATGGCTAGGGGAGTATCGCGAATGCCGGAGGTTGCTTGGCAAACGCGGCGGACAGTTCAGGCAAACATGGCGGGAAAACGGGTGGGATGTTCCCCAACTCTAGCATTTTCGAACCCCATGCGAGGGAATTTTCCCGACCCACCTTGCGGCGAAACGCAAGCGCGACAGGGCCGGTTTTTCCGGTTTTTCCGCAATTCGCAACTATTCAGCCATCTGGAGCAGGAAGTCGTCAATTCAAACGTTTCCCCACTCCTTGGTGTAAGAAGGAAAAATGGGAAAGAGAAAGAGGGAAAAACACGTGTGGCAGCTTCTTTTCCCTCTTCCCTTATTACTCAAACTGAAAATGATTCCAACATTGGAGCCGCAGATGGACGCAAATGAACGCAGATAGCATCGCACGGACTATCTGGCGTGGAGCGGCTTTTGGAAAGCATCGCCTTCACGGCGTGATCGACCAGACAATCCACGTTTCCAAGTCGTTTTCGTCATCTGCGTGTATCTGTGTTCATCTGCGGCTTCCTTCTGTTTTCAGTTTGAGTCATTACACACGTTCTTCATTTATTGATGTCCGCATTGGGAATGATCATTTCTGGAAACCGATAGCCCGGAAATCCAAGCTCCCGCTGGTCGCCTTCCGCTCATTGGCTAGGCAGCCGTCAATAGCTGACGTGTCACGCAAATTCAACGCTTCGGCCGTTTTCCCGCAAGGGAGTCGAGTTCCTCGAGCAACCACTGGAAGGGCTCCACGACACCTTGCGGCTCGATCCGCAGCGGCACCTGCATGCGCCCTTCGGTCAACGACTCGCGGTAAACGCACGTCCCGGCTACACTGGCGGCAAAGAAGCGATGGCGGTGGAACCGTTCCTGGCAAAACTGCCACAACGCCGGGGCTTGAGTTTTGGCGTAGCCCTCCGGATCGTCCGAACAAAGATCGGAGTGGTCGGCCTTGCTGAAGACCAACGCCACCGGCCGGTTCTTCCAGGAAAGCGACTTCTGCCAGCGGGTGTCGTCCGAGTCGTCGTTGTCCAGTTCGTTCAGGTAGGTCAACAGTTTCAGAGTGAAATAGTCCTGATCCTGCGAGGATTCCTCCAACCGCATGGTATCGATCAGCACCAGCGCGCCGGTACACTTTTGCAGAAACGATCGCACGACACGGAACGTGTGCGGATGGTCGACCTCTTCCAACAGGGCCTCGCCGGCCATGTCGGGCATAATCAATTCCAACGGTTGACGTTGCTGGCGACGGCGAATCTGGCAGTGTACCCAATTCCAACGGTCGGGTTCGTTGGGGGTCTTCTGCGGAAATTCGCAGCGCGACAAGGCCGCCAGCGTGGTCTGTTGCAGGGTGATGGAAAACGCTCCCCGGGCGAGCAGTTGCATACGTTCGGGCTGCCGCGAAAGCATGTCGATCAGCATGCCCAAGTAAACCGTTTTCCCCGCGCCGCTGGCTCCCAACGCGGCCAACATCTGGGGTTGCGTCTTTCGACCGCACGATTGATGGGCCAGCGCCATGGGCGCAAAACAGTGGTTGCAAAACTCGGAATCCAGCGTGTTGTCGGTCCCGCAAATGTGACACGGTACCGGCACCGCATATTGGATCAGCCGACACGACTCCAGCGGTTGAATCATGCTTTTTGTCATGCGGGCACCTCTTCAGACTTGGAAACCTGGGCATCGGCCGCCGTGATGTCGGCTGCCGTGGTGTCGGCCGGCGCGATTGCCACGTCGGCTTGCACCTCGGCCGTGTCCGAGGGGGCCTTCGAGTCGGAGGGAACGCTGGCGTCGGGCGGAGTGTCAACGTTTGCCGACACGTCTGCCGGCCGTCCACTTTGCGCCAACAGCAAGTCGCACACACCCACCGCGCAACGGAAGCCAATATTGTGACGGCGACTCAACGGGTTTTCTCCACTTTGAAATTGGCAGGTGGCTTGGTTATCGAAATAGGTGTCGAAGGCCCCTCCGCGGATACTTTTCATCGGATTACCGACTTGATAATGGTTGCCATACGGGTCGACGGGCGAGAAGTTGTTCGAGGTCCATTCCCAGACGTTTCCGATTAGTTGGGAAACACCACCCACACTGCCGCCGTCGGCATATTCCTGCACCGGCACGGTATCATCGGTGCCCGAGCCCCAGAGGTTGGCTTTGCGACGATCCATGGTGTCGCCCCACGGATAGCGCCGTTGCGACCGGTTGGTTTCGGAAAGGGTGACCGGCCAACTGCCGGCTTTTACCCATTCCGCGTCGGTGGGCAGCCGCTTGCCGACCCATCGGGCGTAGGCACAGGCCTCGTACCAACTCACTCCTACCACGGGGTGTTGCTCCCGGCCGGGGGCAAAGCAGCCATATTGCCAGTACTTCGGACCTGGTACGCCGGTGCTGTCGACCATGTCGAGAACTGCCGGCCAAATCCCCTTGTCCCAAAGCGACATCTGCTGGTAACCTCCGGCGGCCACGAATTCGTAATACTGGACGTTCGTCACCGGGTAGCGGTCGAGAAAAAGCCCTCGGACTTTCACCACGCGTCCCTGGGTAGCGATTATCTCGTCGGGTGTGAGGTGGCCGTCGTCCAATGCGGCGTCGACGCCGCCCAACACGACTTCGCCCTCCGGCACCAGGGCGGCACCGTCTTGCAGGGCGTCCAGCACCCGGCCGAAACGAACATCGTCCAGCGTGTTGGCGATTTGTGGACGCAGCAGCAGCGCGTAGCGGCCCTGCTCGAGCAACTGATTGACCAACGCCTCGGTATCGTTGGGATCGACCGGTTCGCGCTGGGCAGGTCGAACCACCGTCGGGGACGAAGTCGCCGAATCGTCCGACGTTTGGGATTGGTTGATGCCCAACGAAGTGCGTCTGAGCCGCGCCACGCGCAAGGCCAGGTAGCAACATCCCATTGCCCCGGACGCCGCCAAAATCGGTTGAACGTACCAGCAGCCAATACCGAGATTAATCAGGCTGAATAACAGAATCGTACTCAGGACCACGATGCGGCAACGTGAGCCCATGGTCTTCTCCGATGTGTGAATTGAAGGTGCGCTATGCTATTATTGATTCCGAGGTTAATTGTGGAACATTTCGTTGCGTTTTGTCCCCGCGAACCGGGCTCCCGTTGGTCGCCCTCGTTCCGCAAGCAATGCAGGCCCCAATAGTTGTCGAAAAAAACAACGGCCATGAACGGCTACCCTATTGTTTATAGCATTCTCCCGTTGTGTTTCCGGTCATCCCTTGGTATTGCGGCGTCGGGCCAGATCGCGTTGGAGCATCTCGAACTGCGCCATCACGGAGTCGAGTACTGGATCGGCACCGTTGTCGGCCGTAGTACCCGCAGCGGCGCCTGCCGTGGTCGGGGTTGCTTGGACGGGTGTAGCCGGGGCCGGCGCGGTTTCGCTGATCCGATACGACATCAGTTCCAACAGCCCGCGCATGCGTTTAAGTTCTTCGGCGAATTCTTCTTGGTGGCGACGCGTTTGGCGTTTCTCATCGGCCAACGACTCGGCCAGTTCGGCTGCTCGGCCACGGACCGACTCCAACTCGATTTCCAGCGACGCCCGTTCTTGATCTAAGGCCGCCTGCTGGGTGGTCATCTCCTGAAGTTGCTGTCGTAGGGGATCGTCGTCGGCCGCGGCTGCGGGAGCCGACTGCGACCACTCGAGTTGCAGGCGATGGATTTCGTCGAGACGTTTGCGTAGTTCGGTGTCGATCGCCGAAGCGGCGGCCGGTTTGCCGGTTGTTTTGGCCTGGGCCGCTTGAAGCTGTTCGAAACGTTCGAGTAGCGCCTGTTGCGCGGCGGCGAGTTCACGGCGAACTTCCGCCAGCTCCTGGCCGAAAGCCTCGGTTGTGTTCGAGGCGGCCTGCTCGTGTAACTTGCGCCATTGTTGTTGCTGCTGGCGAAACTCGTCGAGCAATTGCCGCAACGATTCCTCCGAGGCGCTGTCGTGGTTGGCACTGTCGTGGCCGGACCTGCCCTGCTCGGCGTCCTGGCGGTGGGCCTCGGCCAACTCGGCGGCGATGGCGGCTAGACGTTCGACCTGCTGGCGCACGACCTTTTGCGCGTCGCACATCTCGGCGTGCTGCGATCGGGTTTCCTCGAGCAATCGTTCCCAGCGATCGTCGCTCTGCTGGGCGACCGACTGCGACTGCTCAACCATCGAGGCCGCCTGCTGATGGCGTTGGGCCACCCAGTGCGACTTGTGTTGCGAGAGATCGCCCGAAAGGGATTGCAGGTGATCGAACACGCCGGAGAAGAACGAATCGTATTCGCCTTGGCACGCCCGAATTTCATCGAGCGTGTGCCGGACATCGTTCCAACCAGCAAGTTGTGTTGACAGATCGGCTGACACGGCAATCCCGTAAACGACCAACACGGAGGAAGAGGAAACACGGCTTGTGCGAGGAGTGTGTTTTCAGTGGGAAACGACGTGGATCCTACCATGGTCGGGGGGGGGAGCCTCTGATGAGCTGTGCCCCGACGACAACTTCGCAACTTGCCATCGAAACTCTAGTTCAGGAATCGGGGCCAGGCAAACACGAAGCGGCCATCGGATGGTAAGGACGGCCCGAAAAACGACTTACCGTTTTCCAAGGCAAAACCCGAGGGCCGTCGCGACGCACGGCCCGGCGAATCGGCAGGTTATTTGTCGATCGATCCGAAGGGGCGAGAAAACCGAGAGGCCGGTGAGAGGATGGCAGCCGAACAAGAGAGGAGCGACACGCGGCCAGTGGCGTGAAACCCCCACTTAGCGTACCACCCTATTCGGCGTGAAGTACGGCCAGCTTGTGCTGGTTATGCCGGACGGCGCGACGTGTTGAGTTGGCTTTGACGGGCAACGGCCGCTTTGCGGTCTGCCGCTGTCGGACAGGCTCACCCCGTCCGGCGGTTTTCGGCCTGGTCGCGGGAACCGGGTTGCAGATGGGGGCCGTCGGTCCGCAGACCCTTTTTGCGCAGAAGCTCTTGGCCGCTGAGTGGCTTGGGCACTCCGTCGTGGGCCGACTGGCCGAGGGCTTCCGGCGACGACGCGGTGCGGCCGCCTCGCCCCACGCCCAACCGCCGCAATACGGGCCAGAGGAGGTGGGCATTGTCGCGCAGATACGGGAAACGGAAGTAAAACTGCCGAAAACACTTCGCGTGCCACTCTTGCATCTGCTCGCCGCTGAGGTTTTCGTACTTCATCACCGGCGTGTAAACCGTGTAGTGGCTCAAATCGTGGTCGGCGATCTGGTCGTGGACTTCGTCGTAGAAGGCCGTGCCCGGGTAAGGTGTGACGACGTTGAAGTTGGCAAACGTCGGGTTGACCAGCTTGGCGTAATCGAGCACCCGGCGAATCGAACGGCCCGTGTCTTCGGGAAAACCGATGAGAAACCCGGCCACCGTACGAATGCCCAATTGGCGGCACGTGTCGACGAACTCGCGTTGTTTGTCGTCGTGGACCGGCGCCCGGTGGTAGCGCTTGAGCATCTCGTCGTTGGGCGATTCGATACCCACGGTAATGCTCGTCAGCCCGACGCGTTTCAGCAGGCGCAAGATCTCGGGCGGAACGAGTTCAATGCGTGTTTCGATCGAAAACTGAATCTTCCGCGGCAACCGGCCGATGCGTTCGGCCAGTTCGTAGACCAACGGACGCTTCAGCCCGAACAGCGGATCGCGGAACTTGAACGATCGAAAACCCCAGTGGCGAATGCCATGGTGGATTTCATCGACCACGGCCTCGGGGCTGCGCATCCGCGTGGCGTTTTCGAGAACGATGTAGGGACAATAGTTGCAGTGAAACGTGCAACCGCGGCTGGCTTGGATCAACGCGGTGGGAAACTTCCAGAAATCGTAACCGATACGGAAATTTTTCGGCGCAAACGGCGACCAGTCGGGCAGCGGCAGGCGGTCGAGGTCTTCGATCGTGCCGAGCTGCACGGCGGTACCGGGCCGTGCCAGCACCTCGTCCAGTCGCCAGAAGAGCTGCTCGGCCTCGCCCTTGACTACGGTGACGTCGAGACCTTCGAAGGCCTCGGGCATGACGGATGCCACCAGCCCGACGACCAGCACCCGCACGCCGGGAAGCCGCTTGAGCACCTCGGCCATCCGCCGCTTTTCCAGGTCGAGGGTGATCAGCGACGGGGAGAAAATCACCATGTCGGCCTCGCGAGGCACGCGGTCGACAGCATACTCCACCCGATGGCCCAGGCGGTTGAACGCGGCCGCGAGATGGGCAAACAGCAGGGCCACGGGACGTCGATCCCGGGTGTAGAACCAGCGAATGAGCTTCCCCCGTACGCCGCCGTGGCCGGGGTATTTTCCGACGCCGAATCCTCCGGCAAAGTCTTTGGAAGCATCGAGTTGGTTCGTATCCCAGAGAACAACGTGCATGAGTGCTTATTGGGTAGTGGTCAATGGACAGTTGTCAGTGGTCAGTTCGTTTCTTCTCGTTCCCACGCTTTGCGTGGGAATGTGGGCGTTCGACGCTTTGTGTCGAGAAGTGTCAAACGGTGTTCACCGGTGGGGCCGGGACGCGAAGCGTCCGACCGCGAGTTCCCACGCAAAGTGTGGGAACCAGTAATACCAGCGATTTTCTTGAGCTATCCGGCCTTCTTCAGCGACACTCCCTTGGATTGCGGCAGGCAGAGGACGGTTTCATCGACAGCGATCACCTGGGTGGCTTCCGGATCGAAATGTTCGTCGCGGCGGACAATTTGCACCTGTCCACCGCGAGAAACGCGATAGCAGATCGATCGCCACGTGATGTGTTGCCCGAATAGCGAACCGCCCACACCCAGCCAGTGTGTCCAGCTACCCAGCGGGTTGGCCACGATGTCGAACCATCGGGCCGCGCGCAGCGATTGGTAATGTTCTGGAAAGTAGGTCTTCACGAGCGACTGCCGCAACATGCCCCGCGCGGCCATCAGCCCATAGAGCATGACGCAGATTGCCAACGACGCCCACGACCAGGCCGCGTCGGAACGCAACCCGACACCGAGCAATCCCACGTTGGCCAGAAACAAGAGATTGCTAGCCGACAAGACGGCGATTCCAAATCCCCACCACCACGGCGTATAGAAACGTGTCACAAGGTACTGGCGGCGAATGAAGTCGAACAGGTCGCCCAACGAGTAGTCGCACGGCGAGGCCACAACGCAGCCGGGTTCGAATGCCACGGTTACCTTGGCCTTGCGCAACACCTGCGTGGCCACCAGATCGTCGCTAAGCGTACCTGCCCAGGCATCGCGGAGTTTGAGCCGGTCGAACAACTCGCGGCGGATACCCCATGAGCCACCCCAGACCAGATGGTGGCTGCGACGGCCGAACAACGACATGATCACCGAGTTCAAGCTGTACAACAGCAGGTTGGCGACGGTCGGGCGGGTAGGGATGAACCAGCGGTAGCCGGTCACGGCGCCCCCGTTGCGACCCCAGAGACGAAGCACGAGCGTTCGCAGCCAGGAAGAACGGGGCCCGGCGTCGGAATCGACGAACACGAGATACTTCACGTCGGAAGCCAGGTGGGCCGTGGCCACACGCAGGTTGTGGACCTTTTGCCCACAATTGATCGCCCGGCCGGCAATTAGCATCCGCGAGGGCACCAAAGGATGGTCGGCCATGACCCGCTGAATGGCTTCGCAGGCCGGATCATCGGAACGCTCGACAATGAAGTTCACCTCGTAGTCGTTATAGTCTTGGATCATCAAGGCGCGGAGGTTCTCCGTCAGGTCGACATCGAGTCCCTTGCAGGGCACGAAGACGGCGGCCCGTCCTTTCGGATACCCCTGGCGCTTGCGGTTCATGCAGCTCCGCGCATACCGGCGGTGTTCCCAGGTCTGCAACACCAACAGCAGGCTCTGGAGAATCGCCAGACCGGCCAGGGGGAAGAACAAAAGTAACGCCCAGTCCATGGCTTTTTTGGGGTCCAATTCGTAGGGATCCGCGCCTCGATGTGATCATTATCTACGAGGAGCCGATCCGCGGGAACGAACTCCGCGACGACGCCAACCGATGTCCGTTTTAGGACGGCCCAAGAAACAACTTACCGTTTTCAAGGCGGAGCCCGAGGGCCGTGGCCGAGTACGGCCCGGCAAATTGGTGGTTGTTTTTCGTTCTATCCTTGGAGGGGTCGTCGGGAGTAACGAGGGAGAATAGCTGGCGGTCGTTTGTGGGTCAACAGCAAGTACCCCCTCTTGAGGGCCGTCGAGCAAGCCAAATCGTCTCGAAGACGCGTTTTTGGCTGAGAATCCTGGAAGATTTCTTGTCTTGGGCCAAGCTTGAAGATCGGGCGAGTAGATCTTGTGTTTCTGCCTGGAGCGTGAAGTGCATTCGGCTGGCATTTCACGCATTTCAAAAATATACTGGATGGCAACGGTTCTGAGAGAAGAGGTGTGGCGTTTTGCGAGGAAGTCGCCATAGGAGCTTTCCCACGGCTTTTCGCTCAGCAGGAAGGCCTCTGTGTGTGATGCTCGCGCGAATTTCGATAGCTGGTAACCCAAGCAAGCAGGATCGTTGACCATGGGTTATCTGGGGCAGGATATCTTCCGTGGACCGCGTCGCGGTTTCACCCTGGTCGAATTGCTGGTAGTGATCGCCATTATCGGCATTCTTATTGCACTGCTTCTGCCGGCGGTACAGACCGCCCGAGAGGCGGCGCGCCGATCGCAGTGTGTAAATAATCTCAAGCAACTCGGCTTGGCGCTGGCCAACTACGAGTCGACCCACAAGGTCTTTCCGCCAGGACGGATGGGGTGCGACGGCGTCACGAGTGGCGTCTGTGCCGGGAAAGAAGGTCGCCAGCGACCTGGCACCAGCGCCTTTTTGTGTCTGCTGCCGTTTCTCGAATTGCAGCAAGTCTACGATGCCTTTGGCTCGTTCGAGAAGGGTGCCGTTTTTCCCTGCGTTGGTCCAGCCGACTCCGACGATGGCACGACCACGGGCTGGAAGACCGAGGCCATGAAGACCACCCTGGCGCAACGCCCGGCTGTGTTCGTCTGCACGACTGATTTGACCGAACCGCTTTACAATGGTCTCGGTACGAACAGCTATGCCTGTGTGTCGGGTACTTATGGTCCTTCGTACAATATCAACCTCGAAGTGAAATACGACAACGACGGGGCATTCTACTACTGCTCGAAAACCCGGGTTCGCGATGTTACCGATGGGCTCTCGAATACGTTGTTCGTAGGTGAGACGGTCGATGGGCATACGGTCGAGTCGCAGAACGTGTGGAGCCAAGGGTCGCGGCACCTAAGCTGCCTGCGCACTACCGACAACCCACCCAATACCATGCCCGGCGAAGGCGTCTACGCAAAGGACGGGAGCGATCCGTTGTATGGCTACAAGGCCAACGGCGCCTTTGCCAGTCGTCACCCGGGCGGCGTCAATTTCGTCTTCGGCGACGGCCATGTGACCTTTATTAGCGAGAACATCCCGCTGGATCTCTATCGGTTTCTGTCGACAATCGCTGGCGGCGAACTCGCCTCGCCGCCCGAGTAAGGCCTGTGTTGCGTCGAGTTCACGATGGATCCGTGTACCCGTGTTAAGTTCGTTCGGTAAGATGAATATGAAAAACACTGCACAAGCCGTTGTGCCGATTGCCGTTGCTCTGCTGCTGACTTTGGTCGGATGCAGCGACGGGCGACCAGACCGGGTGCCGGTTTCCGGTCGGGTGTTGCTCGACGGTAAGCCGTTGACCGTGGGCTTCGTTCGTCTCGTGCCTCCCGATGCGCGAGCGGCCACCGGACGCATCGGCGAGGACGGGTCTTTTCATGTCACGACCTTCGACACGGGTGACGGAGCAGTGACCGGCGCACACAAGGTAGCTGTTGTTGCGTACGACGAAAACAGTCCGGGAGAGTACCGGCCCCTGATTCCCGACAAGTACGTCCGCCCCGAAACCTCGGGCCTGGAAATCCAAATCGACGGCCCCACCGACGACCTGATCATCGAACTCCGCAGCGACGCCGGCCCGATTGGCACGTCGCGTCGTCGGCAACCAGCCAGTGCTAGCTTCGACAGCGATCCAACAAAGATCAGCAACGAGTAATCCGGCGACGTAGCGGTTCGTTCCTATCGAGGTTGCAGATCGGGGGCCAGGGGCCGACCACTAGCAGAACACGGCCGTTATCACCGTCCAGCAGATGCCGGCCATCACGGCGGCTACCGAGGCCTGGGGCAACTGGGTCCGCACGTGATCCATCAGGTCGCAACCGGTACACATGGCGCTGAGGACCGTGGTGTCGGAGATCGGCGAGCACTGATCGCCCGACACGCTGCCGTCCATCACGGCGGCGAAGCAGATCGTCATGAAAAACATAGGGTGCTCCAGGCCGTTTGCTTGAGCCACTGCCCAAGCTAGCGGCATCGCCAGCGGGAAGGCTACCGCGTAGGTTCCCCAACTCGTGCCGGTCGAGAAAGCGATGATGATGGTCATAATTTGCAGCATCACGGGCAAGGCCCAGTAGGGCACCTGATCGCCCAGCAGTTCGACCAGATAGATCCCCCCGCCCGCTTGCTTGCTGATGTTGCCGATCACCACGGCCAGCAGCAGAATAACCGAACCGAGTACCACGCCCTTGAGCCCTTCGGCCACGCCCTCCATTACCTCCTTCAATCGCATGCCGCGCCAAATGGCCAACACGGTGGCCGCGGTCAATGCCAGCCCAAAAGCCCATTGCACTCGTGGGGCGTGAAACACGATAAATGTGCCGATAGCCGTGCCCAGCAGCAACACAAGGGGGACGAAGAAGTCGATCACGTTCGGCTGATAGCCCTCGGGCACGTGGCTTACTTGCAGTTCCTTGGCGCTTAAGGGTTCGGCGTCGGGAGCGTCCAATTGACCCGTCTCGCGGGCACGCTTAATCGCTGTCAGCATTCGCCGGCCTAAAAACGGGAAATGCTCGATGCTCAGCAGAAAGGTGAACATCACAGCGAAAATGGCGTAGAAGCAGAAGGGCACACTACGGAAGAAAAACGCGATGCGGTCCGACTCGGTGGCCAGCCAAGGAACGCCGGCCACGAAGATGAATGCCTGAATGTAGCCCGGCCAGGCGTTGAACGCCAATTGCGAGGCGATGGGCGACGCCGTGGAGTCGACGATGTAGGAAAGCTCTTCGTGGCTGATTCGCTGTTTGTCGGCCACCGGCTTCACGGTCGTACCGACCAGCACGGTGCTGATGGTTCCGCCCTGGAAGAAGATCACGCCCAACGACCAGGCGACCAACTTCGCGCTGCGAGGCCCACGCACGAAGCGCCGGGTCATCAGATCGGCAAACGCCTGGGCGGCCCCGGTCCGCGACCACACGCCCAACAGTCCGCCCAGCAGCCAGAGATACAACAGCATCACCCCGGCGGCACTTGGCGTGGCCAGGTTCTCGACGAGCACGTCCTGGGTGAGGTTGTACTGGCCGAGCAGAAGTCCGCCCACGACCACGCCGCCCAGCAGCGATACGACAGGTTCTCGGGTCATCCAGCAGAGGCCGATTGCTACCAATGCTGGCAGCAGCGACCAGAACTGCCAGTGATAGCGGGCGACAAGCTGGTAGTACAACTGCGTGGGCCGGCCGTCGACTTCGCGGATTTCGGTGGCATATTCTTCGCGCACCTCGGGCGATTGGCCCTCGGCGTTGAGCTTTGCCACGCGGGCCGCGTTGAGTTGGGCGTCGACCAACGGCACCCAATGGTCGACATACTTCGGTTCGCCCTTGTAGAGATAATATTGTTGTCCTTGCTCATCGCGCTGCACATCGAGACTGACCTGCTCCACAGTCCAACTGCGAGGCACATACGCACCCACCCCCAAGGCAACGGCGGCCGTAATCAGGAAGAAGGCCAGCGCCGGGCTGAGCAGCCGCCGCCAGGGCGCGGTTGGCAACCGGGAAGGTGAGGGCAAGAGAAGGTTTTGGTCGGGTGAAACCGTCAAATTTCATTCTCCAATACGGGTGCCATGCCCACGCTCGTGTGGGCATGTTTGTGGGTGTTTCCAGCATGCCCACGCCAGCGTGGGCATGGCACCCAAAGCACCCAAGTCGCCATCTTAAGCTCGAAAAAGCTATTCGTTGTTGATGGAAGCATACCGGGCGAGGAGAAAGATGCAAGCGGGAAAGCGTCTCCCCCGCGCGAACCATTTTCGGCCGAGAGTGGTCCAACGGGCAAGCCTCATCACCGATCACCCCGCGTAGCGGCCACCGCCGATCCGCGATATCCTGAAAAGACTTTTGATTCCGTGGTTGATTGTGGAACACTTCGTTGCGTCCTGTCCTCGGAATCCGGGCTCCCGTCGGTCGCCCTCGTTCCATAAGCAATGCACGGCCCGATAATGAATAACCAATCGCAAACAACCTGGTGGAACCGATCGTGTGGCGGGCGCGATGTGCTGAGCCTGGCGCTGCCGCTGATCGTGTCGACGGCCTCCTGGACGGTGATGAATTTCGTCGACCGCATGTTTCTCCTCTGGCACGACCAAGTCGAGATGGCGGCGACCATGCCGGCCGGGTTGCTGCACTTCACTTTGCTCTGCTTCCCGCTGGGCGTGGCAACGTATGCCAATACGTTTGTGGCCCAATATCACGGGGCCGGTCGTCCGCAGCGCATTGGATTGGCCGTTTGGCAAGGAGTTTGGGTGGGAATGGCGGTCCTGCCCTTGTTTATTGTCACGAGTCCTTTGGTCGCCAAGCTGTTCGCTTTCAGCGGGCATGAGGCCCAACTGGCCCATCTGGAGGGCACCTATTACCAGATCGTCGCCTGGTGCGCCGGCGCCGTGGTGATGTCCGGGGCGCTGTCGTCGTTCTTCACCGGCCGTGGCCAGACTCGCGTGGTGATGGTGGTCGACGTCTTCGCGACCGTGTTGAACCTGGTGCTCGACTACCTTTGGATCTTCGGCCACTTCGGCCTGCCAGAGATGGGCATCGAGGGGGCCGCCTGGGCGAGTGTCGTTTCGCAATGGGCTAAGGTGCTGATCTACTGGCGACTGATGATGCTGCCGCAATATCGCGACTGCTACGGGGTGGTCGTCGGGCGACGCTTTGACCTTGCCTTGATGCGTCGACTGCTGCGCTTCGGGGGCCCGAACGGCTTGCAGATGTTCGCCGAAGTGGCGGCCTTCTCCGTGTTCATCCTACTCGTGGGGCAATTGGGCGAGCAGGCCATGGCCGCCACCACGCTGGCCTTCAACGTGAACATGTTGGCCTTCTTACCGATGTTGGGATTGGGTATCGCCGTTTCCACGATGGTCGGCCAACAGCTTGGCCAAAACCGCCCTGACCTGGCCGCCCGAGCAACCTGGACCGGGTTTTCGATGACCCAGGCCTACATGGTTACCATGGCCCTGGCTTACGTGCTCGTGCCGGACATCTTCCTGATGGGTCACGCCGCGGGCACGTCGGTCGACTTCACCGAACTGCGCGATACGACCATCGTACTGCTGCGGTTCGTGGCGGCGTACAGCTTGTTGGACGCGATGAACGTAATCTTTTGCAGCGCGCTGAAGGGCGCCGGCGATACGCGATTCATTCTGTTCACGGCCAGCACCGTGTCGATTCCGCCCGTGGCGGCCGCCTGGATCGGGATGCACTATTTCGGCGCCGGCTTGATCTGGTGCTGGTCGATGTTGACGATCTACGTCTGCGTGCTGGCCCTGTCCTACTTCGCACGCTACCTGCACGGCAAGTGGCAACACATGCGGGTGATCGAGCCGGATGTCGTTGTTGACAACAATGACGCCTCGGGCAACGATTCCGAGATCACACCGGCCGTCGTCGGCAGCGAAGAAGGCTAACGACGCCACGTGTCTCCTGGTTTTCGGTCTCCTGGTGCCCACGCTTCGCGTGGGTACCGAAGTTCCGACGCTTTGCGTCGTAGACCTAACGTAACGAGTCAGAGACGTAGCGTTCAACTACGGCGGCGAGAATACCGCACGGCGAGGGCAATCGCGGCGGCCAACAGAAGCATCCAGGTCGATGGTTCGGGTACCACGCCGGAGAGCTTCAGGGCGTAGAGCGACTGGCTGGTCCCACCGCCGTTGTCGGCCACGAGGATCAGACTCCGCGAGCCGTCGTCGAGCGTCGCGCCCAGTGTGAGGCCTTCGAAGTTGGCTTGGTCGTCGAGAAGGCTGAAGCTATGCGACCAAAGCTCGTTCTTGGAGACCGGCGTGAAGGTTTCGCCGATCAAGCCGTCGGCCAAGGAACCTTGGGAGATGTCGGTCGCCCCGGTGAAATCGACTTCGTAGAGACTGAGCTTGAAATGCAAGTCGCCGAATGAGCGTTCCATAACCAACAGGTCGCCGCTGTCTAGGGCCAAAAGATCGACCACGCCGTTGCGATCTTCGGCGAAGGTGAGCGTTCCTCCGTCGATGGCGTCGGCCTCGTAGGCCCATTGTCCGGCGGGATTCATCGCCGCATCGAACTTCTGCAACCGCACGACGCTGCCCGAGCCGTAAGTGGCCAATTCACCGTCGCCGTCGAGTGCTCCTTCGTTGGCCGTCCAGAAGGCGCTGCCGTCAGCCGTTCGAGCCAGCGATTCCCAACTGTAGTTGTTGCGGATGTTATTGAAGACGTTCAACTGCGGGTTGGACGTCGTGGTGATCTGAGCGAGTCGGTTGCCCGTGGTCAGGCTGTGTTGGCTCAATTCAGGGCCCGTTTCGTTGGCGATCCAGACGTTGGTGCCGTCGAAGACGATGTCTTCGCGGTCGCTGCCCGACAGCGCGACGCCCGACTCGTCGTTCAGTTGCAGCGACGCGCTGTTGATGCTGGCCGAGGTGATTGCGCCCGTCGAGTTATTCAAACCGATGTTCAACGTGAAGAGCTGGGCCTGCTGGTCGCTTACCGCGTAGTATTGGTTGCCACCGGCGTAAGCGATGCCCGAGAGCTCCGCAGCGCCAGAGCCGCTGCTATCGGTGAAATCGTAGCGTCCGACTTCGGTAATCGACAGGGCAGCAGCAGCCACGCCAGGTCGCACGGCGATCGACAGAAGACCCACAATGGCCAGCAAGCACGCGCTACGAATCATCGGAAACCTTTGGTGGAGAATGCGGTGTAGTACACACGATGGACCGGGGGTTCGAACTCAGGTCGTCAGCGAGCGTAGGACGAAGGACCGGAGTGTGTGAGTATTGCGAGGGAAGCGATGCACTGGGTGCAAAAACACAGCCCGATACTACAATATTCACCGGCACCTTCCAAGGCAAGGAGTTTTGCGATTCGGGGCGGCCACCAACGGGTGGTGAGTTTTCCGTGTTTCCACGCAAAACATGTGTCTTCTGGTTTCCTTGTGCCCACGATTCGCATCATCGAAACGTACGGCAAGACATAATTTTCTCTCATTTCCAAGCTGGCGCGTCGGAGTCAGGATCCAGAACGTGGTTCCGACGCGACACGACGCGAAGCGTGAGAATGTGAGAGAAGAGAAAGAAAGAGTACGCCTCAATCGAACCATCCACGCAGCCACCAGCCGACGAGGACGGCGATCAGCAGGGCGACAAACATCGGGCCGGGTTGACTGACCAGGGCGATTACGGTCATGAGCCCCACGACAATCGAGGTCATGGTCAGCCACGCAGCGATGCGCCAGGCATTGTGGGGTTTGGCCGGCGAGGGATCCACCCCGCGCTCTAAGAGCATGCTTTCGACCTGCCGCCTTTTGCCCTCCCGGCGTGCAGCGGCGGCGAACTCCTCGGCGCCGGGAATGCGCGATAACGAGTCGATCAGCGGCGCCGCCTGATCGGTCTTTCGCTGGTCTTGCAGAAGAACCACCATGGCGGCCTGAACTCGCGGATCGTCGGGCGCCAGATCCATGGCGCGACGCAAGGCGTCCTCCGCCTCGCGGTAGCGATGCAGCCGATGTCGGGCAACACCCAACGCGGCCCAGGCCGTGGCCGATTCTTCGTCGGCGTCGACCGCTTCGCTGGCGATCTCTTCGGCCGGGCGCGGACCACGCTCCTGGGCCATAAACCAAGCATACTCCGAGAGCAACTCCGGCATCCGGCCCGAGTATTCCAAGGCCCGTTCGTACGACTGCTGGGCCAACGTCAGACGTTCTGCTTTCCAGGCCGCGCGCGCCACGAGCAAATGGGCGTGGAAATTGAACGGTTCGAGTCGGGTGGCCGTACGCGCCTCTTCCAGCGCTTCGTCGCCCGAAGAGTCTCCGGCCAGCAGGGCCTCGGCACGGATTGCCCGCACCTGAGCGTCGTTGGGCATGGCTTGGGTCAACTGGTCGCCCAGCGCCAACGCGCGAACATGCGCACCCTCTTCCAAGGCTTCCAGGGCTTGGCGAATCAGTTTTCGGGCGTGAGTGGAATCCATGGGTTCGTTCAAGCCGAAATGAGGACGGCCCGAAAAACAACTTACTCTTTGTCAAGGCGAAAACCGAGGGGCGGTGCGAAGCACGCCCCGGCGAATTAGCAGATAAGTTATCGGTCGATCCTAAAAGGTCCTTCTGCCTACTTCCAGGGGCTTTCCCGTTGGTCGTCGACTTCGATCCAGTAGACCTCGTCCGACTTGGATTGTCCAGCGTCTTTTAGTATACCCAACCGGCCGAGTCCGACGACTAGTCCGCTGAGTTCTTCCCGTGTTTTCTGCTGGCCCAGGGCGATACTTGCCACATAGCCCACCAGGATGCTGGCTTTGATGCCGAACACGAAGGGCCAAAACGGCCCCAACGCGGTGGCCCAAGGCCAGATGGGCAAAAGGGTTACGGCCAAGTGTCCCCCGGCGGCCCACACCGCGGCCGCCAGTCCCGCGACGAGCCCCATCGCCGCGCCGGTGGCTGTCGTTCGCCGAGTGAACATTCCCAGCAGGAAGATCCCCAGCAGGGGGCCGGCAAAAATGCCCAGTCCCGTGAAGATGAAATCGGCCGAAACACCCAGACCGCACAGTACCAGGCTTGCCAACGTAGCCACCGTACCCAAGGCCAGCACCACGGGCCGCGCGAGACGCATTTCGTCCGCCTGGTCCAGGTCGTCGGGGTCCTTGCCGCATCGGTCGACCAGCCACAACTCGGCCCAACCGAAGCGGCGGTGGAAATCGACCATCACCAAGGTCGTCAGGGCGACGAGGCCCGCGTCGAACAGGCTCGTGGCCGCCGCAACCAGGGCCGCTAATACGATGCCGGCCAAACCCCACGGCACGTGGCGCTTGATGAACTGAGCCAGTAGAAGGTGCCGGCCGGACGTGAGCCGGTATTCGCCACCCTTCAGCCGCGTGGTGCGCTGGGCCAGGCGGCGGATGTCGATCTGGCCGCGGTGATCGAGCACTTCGTCGACATCGGTAAACGGTTCTTCTACGTTCGGCTTGAGAATCTTGCGTTCTTCGATCAGTGGGCCGATGTTTTCGGGCGTAATCTCCGCGTCGGGCGCAATCAGGGGATGGCCCGTCTTGGGATCCTCCGCACTGCGCACGATCCAACGAGCGGGCAACTCGCGGACAGGATGTTCCTGGTACACGGCCAGCAGGCCTAAGCCCACGTACATCGCTAGCACCGCCAGCAGGCAAAACAGGCCCGTACCCAACAGGTAGCAAGGCATCATGTCGCGCACTTGTCGCACGGCGAACAACCGTTGGAGTGTCGACTGGTCGGCGACGTAAAAAAACCAAGGCACCAGGGCCAAGTAGGCCACCGATGCCCAGGGCGACCACTTGGCCGCGAAACCGGCCGAAGGGTCGACGACCGTCTTGCGTCCCAGTCGCTCGGCCACTTTCCAGACAGTACCCAGCCCGTCATCGAGCGCACCGCGAATGAAGAAGATTAGCAGGGCCAGGGCCGAGAGCAGCAGGATAAGCCTTGCGACGTCGGTCCACACGCGGCCCTTCATGCCGCCAAGGTACGTCGAAAGCGTGGCGATGGTGCCGGCCGCGACAATCAGGGCGACGGTTGCTGCGTCGAGCTTCTGGCCGAAACCGAGAGCCTTTGCCGGCAAGATCAGTACGCAGCCGAGAACCAGCAGCGTACCGACCAGATAAGCGATGCCGGCGATAGCTCGCACGGTGGAGTTAAACCGCAGTTCGAGATACTCGTAGACCGACTCCAGTTCAAGCCTTCCGTAGAGCGGCACGAGCACCCAATAGACGAGCGGAAACGCTGTCCAGATGAGCAACGGCACCAGCAGCAGCTTCAGGCCGACCCAATAGGCTTCCAGCGGTGCCGTGCAATAGTAAGCACTGGCCGAACCGGCCAGGGCCAGGCTCATTCCCAGCGGCCACCAGGGCAGGCAACGGTTGGCCAGCAGAAAGTCGACGCTGGCGTGCTGGTCCCGTCGGGCCCAAACGCCGATGCCCAGCGCGGCCGCCAGGAAGACGCCCACCGGCAGCAGATCGACGATGCTCAGGCCAAGAGTCACGGTTTATCGATTCCGAGGTTAATTGTGGAACATTTCGTTACGTTTTGTCCCCGCGAACCGGGCTCCCGTTGGTCGCCTTCGTTCCGCAAGCAATGCAGGCCCCAATAATCGTCCTTTGTCATAAGAAATTCTGGCTGGCCTCGTCATGCCCGCCCTGGACTACTAACCTCAAAGATCGTTAAGTAATTTGACAAAGATTAGCGACCAACGGGAGCGGCTTCTTGTCTGGGTGTGGCAGCACCGTTTGGCTGGCGGCCCTGCCGCCCTGCGAGCCATGATGGCGCAAAGTACGGCAGAGGGGAAGTGTAGTCGAAGTGATTTGGCGGTGAAGTCGTATTGATGTCGTCCGGAGGTCGTTTCGACCAGGCTGAAAACTGGTGGAAAGTCGTAAGTGGTTGTTTTGGAGTGGTTTAGGCTGATTTAGTGCCCCGTTGGCACGACGCATGCATTGAAAGAATGGCGTAATCGACCTTCTCCCGGAACTTGAAAGGAACGAGTCATGAAACGCTTTGCACTAGCGATTGTCGCCTTGGCAGTGGTGGGCTTCACAGCCACAACGGCTCTGGCCGGTGGACACGGTTCGCACGACAAAAATGACAAGCGTGGCGGTAAGGCCAACATCCAACTGGCTGTCCACAACGGCGCGGGAGTACCGATCCTCGACGTCAAGCATGGACATCGCGGACACCAAGACCGCCACGGCTACCACCGAGATCGCAACCATCACGGCCACCATGGGTACCACGACTACCGGCCCTATCGACCTCGTCCAGTGGTGGTTGTCCCTTATGCGGGCTATCCGACCGTCGTGGTGCCTCGGATCTACCCGCCGTATCCCTACTACGGCCCGCAGTACAACTTCCAGTACCACGGCCGCGGCGTGTCGGTTGGGATTGGCTTCTGAGCGACGGTGCCAAGATGAGTGACGGTGCCAAGGGAAGTCGCCGTGACTGAACGCCTCGATGGCGATCAACTCACCTGCCTCGCGAGGGTGGTCCAAGTACGGGGGACCGCCCTCGCGTTTGCGCGCTCGGCCTCCGGCAGGTGTGGCGTTGCAGGTTGGGTGCCAGCGGCGGCTTGTCCGCCGCTGTTGAAGCATGGGGGGCGGACTTTTCTGCCCATGGCACTGAAAAGACTGCCCAAATCGCGTGCTACTCTTCGAGCTTCAGATAATCCAGCCCGAACATGTGTCGCTTCACCGCTTTCTCGTTGGCCCCGATGATTTCTACCGTGAGCCGATGTTCGCCCGCGGAAAGCTCGTGAGTGCCCAACGGGTAGACCTGGCGAGTAACGCCGTCGTTGTACAGGTCGATCGGATCGGCCAAGGACTTGCCGTCGAGCGTCAGTTGCACGATGCCGTAGTCGACGGCCTTGGTCAGTTCGGCCGCCAGCTTGTACGTGCCGGCCTTCTTCACCGGGACGATCAGCGTGAGTTTGTCACCCGGCTTACCGTCGATCCACCAGAGTTGCTGGTTGTTGCTCCAGCGGAAACTGGCGCCTTTTTGAATCTGGGTCGTTCCACCAGTGGTGGCTGCAATTCGAAGGCCCTCGCCCTCAATGGCGTCTTCAACCATGCGAGGCTTCGGCGGTTTGGGTTTCTCGAAGTTGACGACCTTCAATTGCTCGGCGTCGGGCGTGTGATTACCCTGTGCACCGGGACGGCCGTACCAGTAGGTCGCCACCGCGTAGGCTACTTCGCACTCTTTCCAGTGCCACACCTCCATGTCGACCTTCAGCGACTTGGTAAACGGAATGCCGTCGAGCAATCGCACCCGGGTGTTGGTCGTGTGGCCGAAGTTACCGGGGCCTTGGGCGCGAGGTTGGGCGTGAAAGGGCGATTCGAAGAAGGCGGGCGTACACCACGCGTAGCCGTAATAGTCTTCGGTACCGGTGCCGAAGTGTGAGGGGAACGCTTCGCCGTCGACGTAGATTTTCTCGTCGCCTTCGCCCCACCAGGCAGTGACCGGGTTGACGACACACAACGTATCGCCCATGTACACGCCCTGCCCTGCGGCTTCGAGATAGTTCCAGTCGTGCATCGGCCGGGTCGAAATGGGATACTGCTGACGCCAGTCGGTGTGGAAGTACATCGAGCGGTCGTCCCAGGTCCACGGGCCGGTGGCAGCCTTTACGGTGAGAGTAACCGGCTGCTGGCCGTGGTTCTTCAGCCGAAGCCGACAGCCTTCGCGATAGGGCATGGGCCAGTAGCAGATCATTTGGCCGTCTTGTTTGACTTCCCGCCACCAGCCCTGGAAAGGATTCACTCCCACGCCACTGCCGAAGAAGTCGCCCACCGGGCACGCGAGTGTCGATTGGCCGTCGAACTCGGCGCTGAGCACCGTTTGACGAGTGGCCAGGGCTAGGTCGTCGGCCTTGATCTGCACGATCAATTGTCGCACGGCTGCCGGGCCCGGCAGCGTCACGCGCATCGACTCGTCTGGCTGTAAGGTAGTGGTCGGTGGTGTGTAGTGTTTGAGATCGTTGGGCAGCGCCTCGGCCGGCTTCAATAAAGCCGTTTGAAGTTGCTCGATCGACGATTTGCTTGCATCGAACGTTTCTCGATTAAACGATTCGACCTGGCTGCCCTCTGCGTAGGTGCGATAGTTGATCTGGTAGTAGAGCAGGTCGTCTTTGTCTTTGCTTTGCTGGAAGTTGGGTCGATCGTAGGTGATTTTGCAGTGTTTGCCGTAGGGGATGGGCAGGTAGAGGTTACGTCCCCGGGCGCGCGTTTCCGAAAGTGGCGGCCCGAGCAGCACATTGTCGCCGATGAGCTTCTGCGCCTCTTCGGCAAGGACCGGCTCGCTCGCGCCGTCGACATACACGCGAAGTGTTCCGCAGGCATTGCTGGCGGTGATCCAAATTCGCACGATGCAGCCCGGGCCGTCGGCGTCGAGCATCACCCATTCTTGGCGGCCTTGGTTTTCTTCGCTGCGAAGGAAGAAACTGCGGTCGTTGTTGGCCATCCACGTGTTTGCGTCGTCGGCCGAGGTCGAGGCCTGATCGTAGCTGCTCGCCTGGCGGCACGTATACGCCGGGCTGGGGAACCTGGCGGCCGTGTCGCGGTCGGTCATTTCGGCGAGCAAAGACTGGAACGTGACTGCCGGCGATTGGGCGTCGGCGCCGACAATGAGCGACAACAGTACGAACGGTACCAATGCGAGTGTTTTTCTCATGGTGTTTCCCTTAGGGTTTGTCGAGTTGTATAGGCTGAAGCATGGTTCGGTTGGATAATGAACGAGTAGGCCGGCATGGTTCTCATGTCGGTGCCGCGGTGGGTGGGGACACGACCGGTGGTCGTCGTTTCGTAGGATATTTCCGCTGTCTCAGCCGTCGACGATTTGAAGCGTAGGTCTGGGTAGCTAGGGCAGGTTACCGCCAAATTACCCGGTGTGGCGGAGAAGTCCATGAGCTTTTGCGACAAAAAGATGAGATATTTTACCGTGCCCCACAAGGCGTGCCAAAGCAGGCCGGAACGGTTCGATGGGCCAAGTTGCGCTTTGCGTCATCCGGCCGGAGGTGTAAGCTGTAGGGCCTTTGATATTGGTGCCAATTGGCCGCAATCCAAAAAGCCGCGACCGCCGGTCGCGCCGGACACTGCCAACGAGCAGGTCCACGCAAACGTGGGCGTGGCACCCGTTATTCAAGACCGATAGAGTACCGGCAATAAATCCATCATGTCGATCACAACCACGCACCGGCAGGAAACACAATGTAACACGCCCGATGGCGTGGCGCTCTTCCGTCGGACCTGGCTGCCGGAGGGGCAGCCTTGCGGTGTGTTTGCTTTGGTGCACGGGCTGAACGAACACTCAGGACGTTACGACTGGCTGGCCGAACTGCTTACACGCGACGGCTGGGTCGTGTGTGCCATCGACCTGCGAGGGCACGGCAAGTCGAGCGGTCCCCGGCTGTGGGTTGCCCAGTTCGATGAATATCTCGACGACGTCGTCGCCCTGCTCCGTGAGGTGCGAGCCGAGTATCCCGACAAGCCGCTGTTTCTGTTCGGCCACAGCCTGGGCGGGGCGATTGTTACCCGGCTGGTGATCGCACGCCCGTCGGAACTTGGTGAACTGAACGTCGCGGGGCTGATTCTCAGCGGGCCGGCGCTGTGCATTGGGCACAGGGTTTTTCCCCTCTTGCGACGTTTGGCCCAGTTCGCCAGCCGGGTTTGGCCTACGTTGCGGTTGGTACGAATGGGTGGCCGATACATGTCGCGCAATCCCGACGTGGTGCGCCAGTTTCGCCGCGATCCGTTGGTGTTCCACGGCCGTTTCCCGGTGCGCACCGGAGCCGAGATTCTTCGCACGGCCGACCGACTTCCCGACGATTTCGAGAAGGTCGATGTACCGTTTCTCGTCATGCACGGCACGGCCGACGTGGTAACCGACCCCGAAGGTAGTCGGCAATTGTACCGACGGGCTGCTTCGACCGACAAAACCCTGCATCTCTACGACGGTTTCTATCACGAGGTGCTCACCGATATTGGTCACGAACGCGTGGTAGGCGATCTACGGGCATGGCTACGGGAGCGAGTGCTGTAGGCAATTCGCGCGGCCCTCGTTGCAGGCGGTCGTGCAGGTAGCGGCGAAAAACTTGCTGGCAGCGATGCTGCGGCGCGGTGTCGAAGGTTACCGTAAGAGAGATGCCGTGCGTTTGCCACCAACGCCGTCCCGCGGAAGACTGCATCAGGTCTAAAACACGTTGGGCACGGCACAGCGAGGGTGGAAGTTGCTGTCGGACCGTCGGTGGCAAGGGAGCGTCGAACCCGAAACGCGGCCAAGTGTAGTAGCCGTTTTCATCGTCCTGACGGCCGGCCACCGTTTCGATCCGGCGAACTCCTAAAGCGGTGGCCGCTTCGCACTGGCGGCGAAACATCTGCAGCCCCAACCCACAACGGCGCATACTACGGCGGTGAATTCGCAGACCGTCGTTTTGAAGTACCAGGTGGTCGGCTTGCCGGTTGAGTAGAAATACCCCTTGGTAATTGCCCGGCGAGTAGGTTTCCAGGTAGAGTTGTTCACCGAGTGTGCCCAGTTCGACGGTGGCGTCGTCGGGCGCGGCGGCCAGGCTGGCACACTCCCACGGGCGGAGGCGGCGTCCGAAGAATTGGCGAAGTAGGGCCTCGGTCTCCGCGCGTTCGCCCAATAAGAAGTGTACCGGCGCGCGACTGCGGATCGGCCACAGCCGTGCGAGGCCTCTTCGGCTGGCCGAGGCAGCGGCCGACTCCATGTGCCGTCCTTGCCACGTTCATCGAAGATATGCCCCGCGGGTTGCAGACATCGCGACGGTTGTCGAAGAGCGGTTAGTATAGAAGACGGTGGTGACAGCTAGCTGTCACTCAGAAGCGCATTACCGGAGATTCGAACGTTCGGTGGTGGAGGTGCCCCAGCGAGGCACACGAAGCCGGAAATGGCGGAGGGCTCGGGGGTGAAGAAAGTCGGGACGATATGACCTGTTATTGACGCCCGCATAGCCAAAGTGCGGAAGGCGAGCAGCGGGAGCCTGGATTTCCCGGCTTTCGGTTTCTATTGGTTCCTGGTTTGATTGTGGAACACTTCATTGCGTCCTGTCCCCGGAGTCCGGGCTCCCGCTGGTCGCCCTCGTTCCACAAGCAATGCAGGACGCAATAGAAATGGTCCTTTTCAATTTTGGCATCAATAAATTTCAAGAAGTGCTTCGCGTCGACGAAAGGTAGAGAAGACGTCCGTCAGCGGCGAGGCTCGTCGGCAACGTCGCAAAAATGCAGGCAGCCATTGCGATAGGCTGTTCGGCCGCATCGAATTGTGCTATAGAGGCTTCGCGGGAGACAACGGGGTGTCGGGATGCCGTTGGAGAGGGTGAGAAAATGAATACAAACGCCTTGCTTGGCTTGGTATCTGCTTGCGGAATGATGTTCGTCGCGGTGGCGTCGGTTGTCTATTGGCGACGGAAAACACGAGTTGCCTATCGATGGCTCTGGGTCGGCACCGGGCTGTGGACGGTAGCTGTCGCGCTGAAGATTGGGTGTGCATTGCTGATGAATGCGGCCGTGTTGGGTTTCCTGGGCCGGCAACTGCCACATTGGCTGTTCGTTGTAACCGGTGGGCTGTACGTCGGGATTCAATCCAGTTTGTTCGAGATCGGATTGACCTTTGTAGCCGTGCTTATCTGGAAATCCTTGGGACGCGACGCAGATCGGGCGATCGGCATCGGTGTGGGGGCCGGTGCGTTCGAGGCCTTTTTGTTGGGCATATCGAGCTTGATTGCTGTTGGCATCGTGCTTGCCGGGCTGCCGGGTGCAGAACAGGTTGGCAAGACCTTCGACGTCGTCGCGGCGACGTCGCCCGTCTTCTGGCTTCTCGCACCGGTTGAGCGGGTTATCGCCATTATTTGTCACGCGGCGACTCGCGCCCTGGTTCTCTTGGGCGTAACGCATCGAAAACCGTGGATGGTTGTCGGCGGCTTTCTGCTCTTCACCGTGCTGGATGGCATCGCCGGGGCAGCCCATGTCTCGGGCATTATAGGCAAGATCTCCATGTGGTGGATCGAACTGGCCATTTTGCCGTGTGCACTGGTCAGCATCCCCGCCCTGCGCTGGTGCTATGGTCGTTGGGGGCAATTTGTGGAGAGCGAACCCGAAATGGGTGAACCCAAAGAGAGCGAACGCGACGAGAGCGCCCCCTACGAGAGCGATGCCTGATACATCTCAACGAACTCAGGCGGTAGCGAGACCGGTTTTTTCTGCTCGACGTGGTAGACGTAGCCGATCTGTTTGCCCGTGCAGTGAATTCGCCCGTTCGACTCGATCTCGAACTCCATCTCCCATTTCGCGCGGCCCAGATTGGCCACCCAAACCCGGCCCAGCGGTTTGTCGTAGATGGTGATCGGATGCCGGTAGACGACTTCGGTTTTGAAGAGAATCGGAGACTGATTCGCTTGAAGCATTGTCTCGAAGGGCCAGTACTTGTCGAGGAAATGCGTTCTGAGGTCCTCGAACCATCGCACGTAGACGATATTGCTGACGATTCCCATGATGTCGATATCGTAGCCGTTTACCTTCAGCGGCTTTTCGACCAGCATGGGTCGCGCTGGTTGTCCTTTGTTGTCGCTCATTGGCTGTTGTTTTGTTCGTGTTATACTTCGCTTCGCTCAGGACGACCAACCTGGAAACCTGGAATTTGTTTTCGCGTCGTCCCCATGCCGTCACTCCCGGCCGCTCTCCCACAGGGAGAGGGGAGCGTCCAGTATCGTCGTTATTACATCGATTCTTCGTCCGCTGCGCAACCGCGAGACGCTCGTGCCCTTCCAAGGTTCAACTCGGTGGTGTCGGCGTTAAGCCATTGGGTTTCGGCAGCACCGGCACTCACGGTCGCCATGGTCGGTTCGTGCGTTGCCGCGGCAACCGGTGCGGGTTGATCGATGCGAACTGAGTCGAGCTGAACCACCTGCGACGATTCGCCTCGACCGAAGCGGAGCAATCGGCCGGTGAGGTTGCTCATATCGTCCAATAGTGTGTAGACGACCGGAATCACGATCAACGTCAGCACGGTCGAAGTGACCATTCCGCCGACGATGCAGGTACCCATCGGCGCCCGGGTTTCGGCTCCCGAGCCGAGACCGATGGCCACGGGAATCATACCGGCGATCGTCGATAGGGCTGTCATCAAAATGGGCCGCAGTCGCACGGGACCGGCTTTCAGCACGGCGTCGTCGCGTTTCATGCCGCCGTCGCGAAGTTGGTTGGTGTAGTCGATCAACAGAATCGCGTTCTTCGTGACCAGGCCCATTAGCATGATCATGCCGATCATGGAGAAGATATTCAGCGTCCGCCCGGTAACGGCCAGCAAGCCCAACGCGCCCACGATCGACAAAGGCAAGGACAACATCACCGTAAATGGGTGAATAAGGCTCTCGAACTGGGCGGCCAGTACCATGTAGATCAGAATCACGGCCAGCATCAACGAGAAAATGATGTTGGCGAACGACTCTTCCATGCTTTCGGCCTGACCGGTGAACTTGCTGTCGACTCCTGGCGGCAGGCCGACGGATTGTTCGATCTTGGTCACGTCTTCGATGGCCGCGCCCAGCGGTTTCGACTGTTCCAGGTTGGCCGTGATCACGATCTGTCGAAGGCGATCCTGGCGGTCGATCTGCACGGGCCCGGTGCCCTCGTCGACCGAAACCAAGTTGCGCAGGTCGACTAGCTTACCGCTGCGCGAGCGGACTGGCACGGCCAGAATCGCGTCGGGCCGGTCGCGGTCGGGCAAGGCGTAGCGCACCCGAACGTCGAACGTTTCGCCGTCGTCTTCGAAGGTGGTTGCCTTGACGCCACCAATCAGGGCATGCACGGCATCGCCGACATCGCGGGCCGTGACACCCAACTCCGAAGCCTTTGCCCGTTGAATGCGCACGCTGGCTTCAGGCTTGCCGGCGTCGTAGGTGGTGTTGATGTCGATGATGCCGGGCACTTTGGCCATCTCTTCGCGGATTTTGTCCGACACGTCGGCCAACTCGCCCAGGTCGTTGCCACGTAGGCCGTACTGCAACGGCGAGTTGGTCTGGCCGCCGCCGCTGATTCGCGGCACAGTCTCGACGCTGATCTGCAAGTGCTTCAGGTCGGCCAGACGCTGCCGGGCCATCTGCATCAGTTCCATTTGCGAATAGGCACGCTGGTCTTTGGGAACCAGCCGAGTCAGCAGGGTGGCCACATTCACTCGCTCTTCGGCTCCTGCGCCGATCGTCGTGTAGGTATCGCACACGCCGGGTAACTGCTCGATGCGTCGCTCGATCTCCTCCAGCACATCGTTGGTCACATGGATCGAACTGCCGATGGGCGTTTCCACCTGGACATTGAACTGCGCCTCGTCTTGCTCGGGAATGAACTCTTTGCCGATGAAGGGCGTGATCGCCAGGCTGCTGAAAAACACGCCAATGGCGCCCAGCACGACGAGAAAACGATGCCGCAGCGCGCCACGCAGAAGAACGCCGTAAATCGTTTCGATTCGCTGGAAAACCCGCTCGATTACATTGAACACCCGACCGTGGCTGCTGGAGACCTTCAACACGCGGCTGCACAGCATGGGCGAGAGCGTTACGGCGATGAACGTGGAGATGGCCACGGCAAACACGACCGTCAGACCGAACTCGTAGAAGAACCGGCCCACGATGCCGTCCATAAACGCCACGGGCACAAACACGGCACCGATGGCCAGCGAGGTGGCCACCACGGCGAAGCCAATTTCCGAGATGCCTTTAATGGCCGCTTGCAGCCGCGGAAGCCCTTGTTCCATGTGGCGGTACGTGTTTTCCAGCACTACGATCGAGTCGTCGACAATCATGCCCACCGAGATCGTCAGCGCCAACATGGTCATCACGTTTACCGTAAATCCCATGGCAAGCATAAAGGTGTAGGTGCCGATGATCGTGGTCGGGATGGTGATGGCGGCCACGAACGATCCGCGCAAGCTCCGCAAGAAAAGCAGAATCACCAGCACGGCCAGCGTGCCACCGCGAAGCAATTCGCCCTGGGCTTCGCTGATGCTGTCGTCGACGAAGACCGAAAGGTCCTGGGCGAGGGTCAGTTGGTAGCTTGTCGGCAGGTCGAGGCGGAGGTCGTCGAGTCGCTGCTTCACGGCGTTGGCGACTCGCAGCATGTTGGTGCCCGACTGGCGCCGCACCTGCAGCGACACGGCTCGTCGACCGTTGAGCCGGGCGAGGCTCCGGAAGTCTTCCATGCCGTCTTCCACCCAGGCCACGTCGCGGAGGCGGATAGGTGTGCCGTCGCGGTTGGCGAGAATCAGTTCCTCGAACTCTTCGACCCGCTCGACTTTTCCCCGCGTCTTGACGATGATCTCGCGCTGCTGTGTTTCCACGCGACCGCCGGGCGGTTCGAGGTTTTCTTCTCGCAGAGTGTCGACCACGTTTTTGGCGGTCAGGCCATGGGCCCGCAGTTCGTCGGCTCGCAGCCAGATGCGAACCTCCCGCTCGCGGTCGCCCACCAGACGCACGTTGCCCACGCCCGAGACGCTTTCGACGCGGGGTTTCACCACGTCGTCGGCGTAGCGGGTGAGCTCGCGGATCGGCGCCGTACCGGAAATCACAATCGAGAGGATCGGCGACGAGTCGAGGTCGAACTTCTCGATCACCGGCGGATCGATCTCCAGCGGTAGATCCCCGCGAATGCCGGAGACTTTGTCTCGCACTTCCTGGCTGACCACGTCGACGTCTTCTTCGAGTTCGAACTCGATGAACACCTGGCACAGTCCTTCGAGGCTTTGGCTGCGCAGATTCTTCACGCCGCTAATCGTGTTGACCGCTTCTTCGATCTTGTCGGTCACCTCGGTCTCAACCGTTTCCGGATCGGCGCCCGTGTAGGGAACCGTGACCGTGACAATCGGGATGTCGACGTCGGGATACAGGTCGACGCCGATCGTACGATAGGCCGTCAGGCCAAACACGACCAACGCCAAAATCATCATCGAAGCGAAGACCGGTCGCTGGATGCACGTTTCAGATATCTTCATCGAGTAGCTTCCTCGTACTAGCAGTCTCGAATAGCCCGGGTGCCATGCCCACGCGTGCGTGGGCATGCTGGCAGCTAAACTCATTGCTTAACGGAAGGGGTTTCGTTCCTGGGGGCATCGTCCGGTCGCGAGGCGCGAACGGGCAGTCCGTCGGCCAGCAGCGACGTCTTGCCGGTCACGATCAGTTCGTTTGGCTCCAACCCTGCGGTAATCTCGTAGCTATCGTGATCGGCCATTCCCAACTGGACGGATCGCCGACGAACGATACCGTCCTGGAATACGAAGACCGAAGGCCGGCCATCCACGAAACTTACGGCCTCGTTGGATACGGCCAGTACGTCCGTGGCGGCGGCGAGCGGGAGTTGCACGTGGACGAATCCGCCCGCCTTGAGCAGCTCCCGGCGGTTGTCGATCGTTACGCGAACGCGGAACGTTCGCGTCTCGGTGTCGATCTTCGAGTTGATCAGGTCGACCCGGCCCGGAAACGGCTGCGCGATGCCTGCCGCCGTGATTTCGGCCGTGTCGTCCAGACGGATATGTCCCTGGTACCTTTCCGGCACATCGATCTGTGCGAATAGCACGCGAGGATCGATGATCTGCATGATTTCCACCCGCGGCATGGCGGTAACCCGATCGCCCACGTCGACATAGCGATCGGCGATGACCGCGTCGTAGGGGGCGTGGATGGTGGTCTTATCGAGCTTTTCCTGGCGGATGGCCACTTCGGCTTGGGCCGTTTTCACCTGGGCTTCAGCGACGGCGATCTGTTGCCGGGTAGGTCCGGCTTCGGCCAGTTTTAAGGCGGCCTGCGCCTGTTTTACCGCGGCGGCCGCTGTGCGTTCGGCCATCAACGAGCCGTCGTATTCGCCCTGCGAGATGGCCCGTTTCGACAACAACTGCTCGCTGCGCCGCAAGTCGGCCAGGGCTCGTTGGTAGCTGGCGGCGGCCTCCTCGTAGGCCCCGCGTGTCTGCTCGACTTCCTCGGGGCGTCTCCAGGCCAGCAGATCGTCGAGGTTGCGTTTGGCCATTTCGAGATTGGCCTCGGCCACCTGGAGATTCAACTGGAAATCGACCGGGTCGATTTGTACTAACACTTCGCCTTGGCGAACCTTGTGCCCGAGGTCCAATCCCAGGGTGACCGATTCGGTTCGACCGGTGCCAGAAGAATCATTGGTCGAAAAATCGAGACGACGATTCGACAACGGGAAGGATTGGATGATGCCGTCGACGTCGGAAACGACGGTCGTTGCCCGCACGGGGATGAGCGTGCCTACCAATTCGAGTTTCGTGGCCATAGGGTGACGGGTGACGGGAGCTATCGGCACCTCGATGATCGCATCCGCGGCTTGATCCGACACCGTGGCCGTGGCCTCGTGTTGCTTACAGCCGGGCAGCGCGAGAACCAACATGGCAAGCGCAAGAGCAACACCGATAGGCCGGCAATTCTTCATGATGTAATTCCAACTCACGGTACAATTCCCTCCGTCACGCTTCACTGCTTGTGGTATCGCCGGCCGCGTTGGCACGAAGGCCGTTGAAGAAAATCGTGGCGGCCGTTTCCACCACCTCGGAGATACTGCGGTCGTCTGCCGCATAACACGAAAAGATAATGCACCCATACAGCAGATTACCCATGACAAGAATCGTCTCCCGCGCGTCGCGCGGAGCAAACTCGCCGGCCGCGACACCGGCTTCGAAGATCTTGGCGAACCGTCCGATCATTTCTTCGTGATACTGCTTGTGGGTTTGGGGAATGGTGCCGCGGAATTCGGCCCTCTCTTGGATGGTGATTTCGAGGCAATGCGGGTTCTCTTCAAAAAACCGCGAGTAGGCCAAACACGAAGCCATCATCTTCTCGCGAACGCTGCCCTCCACTTCGTCCATGGCGGCCACCAGCTTTTTTTCCATTCGCTGAGTGACTTCGTTGGTTGTCGCCCAGAAAAGTTCTTCTTTGTTGCCGAAGTAGCGGTAAACGGTTCCTTTGCCCACGCCTGCCCGATCGGCAATCACCTGCACATCGGTGCCGCGAAATCCCAATTCCGCAAAAGTACGGATCGCCTGATCGAGGATTATCTGGTGCTTCTCAGCCATTTCTGCGCGACGAACCTCAAAGATCGTTGTGTTTTTCGCAAAGATTAGCGACCAATTGAAGCGGCGTCCTGGTAAGGACGCGGCAGTATCGGTTTGGTTCGCGGTCGGGCCGTCCTGGGTGACCATCGTTTCTGTGGATGCGGTGTCCGCCCGAAGAGGCGATGACATGGCCGATCCTGTTGGCTCACGTCCCCAGCCTCGCGCACGACCTCAATCGCCAGCGTGCTTCGCCACACCAGGATGCGCGTACGAGTGACAGGATGCCGAGAATCGACCGCCTGCGCTGGGGTTACGGCATTTATCGCCGCAGCTTGGACGGACGCGTCCGTCCAAGCTTGTCAAGCCTATCGTCCCCGCGATCGGCGGTCAATATCAAACCCCGAGACCTTACCTAATTGAAATGAAAGTCACCCGATGGGGTAGTAATGTGCCTCGTTCCCGCATTACTGACCCTCTTGGCGGGGGGGCGGCTGGTTGCGTGCATCAGAATGGGGGCCGGGTGGAGGCTTTGTGGGCGCGACTCTGCTTGCTGGACATTGCCGGAAGGTCGGAGCAACAGACTACCGAATTCGTCGTTCCATTTTGCGATAAACCGAGTCGAACCATTGCGTGTCGATATCGTCGGTAGGCTCGGCCTTGGCATCGCAGGCGAGGTTAACCTCGAATCCTGGCCCAAAGGGTGGTTCGCGATGGACGGTCAACGTTCCACCGTGGTGGAAGGCCAGGAAGTAAGCGGACAACAGATCCATGTCCAGGCCCATAAATCTGTCGGACCTCGGGATGAGAGCGGAATATAGCGAAGCAACCTGGCCGTTGAGCCAAGTCTGGCCGGCGGCCAAGATGGCTAAGCGAACGGCTTGTCTTCCCGACGGCAGCGTTGAAGGGGTTATCTTAATGCGAATTTCGACATCGTTTCCATCCATGTCCGAAATCCTCCGCACAAGCACGCGGAGAAGGTGTTGCAGCAGCGCGGGCTGTCCCTGGACGTTTGGCAGACCATTCGCGGTTTCGACCTTCAAGCTTACCCCTTCTTCGGCCAGTGCCGCCTCCGTGTTTTTAACGAAGTCGTGAATGATCTCCTGCAAGGCAAGTTCAACCGGCGCTCCATCGAGTGCTTCGAGATCACCAATTACAGCCCGGGCCACCTTAACCATGTTTTCGCTCTCGATTCGTGTCAGCGACAACAGATCCAGCTCGGCCACGTCAAACGGCTGGAAGACGGCGGCTTCGATTTCTTGGGCTTCTTCAACATAGGCCTTGAGCGCGCCAATCGGGTTGCGCAGGTTCGCTTCCAGCGAAGCGGCCAGCGACACCAGAGTGCGAACTCGGTCCATCGTGAGCAATTGTTGGACCACGCCAAGTTTCTCCGCGAGCAGCGAATCACGTTCGAGCCGAAGATTATAAAACTCCTCGGCACGTCGAAGAACGCCGCGCAATTCGTCAAGGTTCCAAGGCTTGGCCACGTACCAGAATACGCCGCCGGAGTTGACCGCTTGGATCGCACTTTCCAGATCGGAGTAGGCCGTGGTGAAGATGCGGATGATATGGGGATAGCCAAGACGCACGTGCTCGAGCAGATCCACTCCCGTTTCGCCGGGCATTCTCTGGTCGGTAATCAAGATTCCGACTTGGTCGCCCGCTTCATCCAGAATCCTTCGAGCGGCGGCCACGGAAGGGGCCGTGTGGACGTCGTATTCGCCCTCGAACGCCTTGCGGAAGTATTTCAGCGCCTTTTCTTCATCATCAACATAGAGAATCGCCAATCGACCGTTGTTTGCTTGTTTATTCATTTGCTTAACGCTCCAACGTTTGCCAGGGGGAGGTCAAAATGGAACTCCGTCCAGCAATCTGGTTTGCTGGACACGGACAGAGTGCCACCGTGATTCTCGACGATGGTATGGCACACACTTAGCCCCAGCCCCGTTCCCTCGCCGACATCACGTGTCGTAAAAAAAGGTTCAAATACGTGTGGAATAATGTCGTCGTCAATCCCGCATCCGTTGTCACGAACCGTCACGGCGAGTCGACCATCGCGTATGTCTGCATCGACAACCAGTTCGGGACGCCGGGTATCGCGGGTTGGCTTCAGGGCGTGCGCGGCGTTTACGAAAAGATTGACGAGCACTTGCGTAATGTGCGTTTGGGCTCCCATAACTGTCGCCTCGGGGGCAACTTCGACCTCGACGCAAACGCCGGTCAACTCGCGCGCGGTAAAACGAAGGGCCGTGTCGATCGCCAACTGAAATCCAAAAGCCTTCGCCAATCCGGCGGCCTCGGGATGGGCGAAAGCGCGCAAGTCGGCGATGACTTCGCCAATACGTTTCATTCCGTCTTCGATATCCTGAAGCGACTCCAAAATCTCGTCGGTGCCCTCCGCGACCGTGTCGGCGAGGTCCGCGTCTGTTGATCGAAGTTGCTCGAAACACTGCCGCGCGAAACCGATTGCCATGAGTGTATGATTCAGCGGGTTATTGATTTCGTGTAGCAGTCCGGCAGCCAAGCTGCCTAGGGCGTTCATTTTCTCGCTTTGAATCAACTGGCTTTCCGCCAAACGCAATTGCTTGAGTGCTTCGGCCAACTCGTGATTCCGCTGGCGAAGGCTGTGTTGCAGGGAGGCGGCAGTCACAAGGTTCGCAACACGTGTTTTGAGCTCGACGGTACTAAACGGTTTTGTCAGGAAATCGTCCACGCCAGATCGCAACGCTTCGATCTTCAGCTCTTCGTCTACCCGCGCCGTGAGCATCAGGATTTTGAGGTCTTCGGAGGAAGTCAACCCTCGCAAGTCGCGACAAAGATCCAGGCCGCTACGCCCCGGCATCATCATGTCGAGAATCGCTACCTGGAACTGGTCCTCAACGGCAAGTTGGTAGCCCTGGCTTCCGTCTTCCGCTGCGCGAACCGTGTATTCGTCCTGGAGAACCGAAGTCAAGTGTTGACGAATGCCTTCTTCGTCGTCGACGATGAGAATCGCGGGACGGCGTGACGTTCCTGCACTTAAGTTGTTCGATACGCGGACATCCGGTACGAAACGCGTTGATTTCGTTGAAGAGTCGTGGTTGCCCGACGCTCTTGCATTGGTCGCCATTGCGCTCGTGGCGGACACCTCGCCGTCGTGTGGGAAACGGTCTTCGAGCTGCTGCAGATCACATAACGGATAAGTGACGCGAAAAGTGGTACCCTTGCCGAGACAGCTTTCCGCGGTCAACTCGCCGTGGCACGATTCGACCAACTCTTTGGCGAGGGCGAGTCCGATGCCCAGCCCTTGGTGCTGCCGAGTTGCCGATCCGTCGACTTGCTTGAAACGGTCGAAAATCTGTGGCAACTGGTTGGCGGGAATTCCGATGCCGGTGTCCTCGACCTCGATAAGCGCCCGACCGTCGACCGCCCGAAGTCTCACCCATAACGCTCCACCGGCAGTGGTGAACTTCATGGCATTGGACAACAGATTGAGAAGCACCTTTTCGACGGCCGAGCAGTCGGCAACGACGCCAACAGCGTGCTCCGGCGGTTCGTAATGCAGGTCGAGCTGGTTCCTGGTGGCCGTGGGGCGAACCGATTCCACGAGCGATTCGACGACGCGATCCAAACGCAAGGGGGCCTGCTTCAGCGGACTTTTCGAGCTTTCGAACCGCACCAGATCGAGCAGGTCGTTGATCAGGGTGAGCAGTCGCAGGGCATTCTTGTGAGCATGCCGCAGGGATTCCGCGACGCGTTCCGGAAGTCGTCTCTTTTCCTCCAAAGCCGTTTCCAGCGGGCCGAGGATGAGAGTCAAGGGCGTACGCAACTCATGGCTTACGTTGGCAAAGAATTCCGTCTTCATCCGGTCGAGTTCGGCGAGTCGCTCGTTCTGCTCCCGCAATGTCTGGCGGAGGTCGAAGTCTTTTCGCCGGGCACTCGCACTCAAATGGCAATACGTGACACAGATCACCGACGTCATGGCGATAAAAATGAGGTTGTTGGCGAAATCACCCACGGCCTCGATACCGGCATGGTGGTAGGCACAAGCGAAGACGTACGACACGAGAACGCCGGTGCAATAAAATGCCGCCTCGACGATCGAAAACGGCAGCAACACGCAGGTTCCGAGGATCACCAGATTCAGGCCCGCGTAAAACGGTGAAGCGGCGCCGTCGGTCAGGTACAGCATCCACGAAATTGTCAACGCGGGAGCAAATCCCCATAGGTGGCTCAAGGGCACAATGTGCTGTTTGCCCCAGGGGAAAAACGTAAGCGCAAAGACGGGGAGCAGAACGACTTCACAAACAAGCCGTACCTGGGAAATGCTCTGCATCTGGGCCGGATAGGCGAAGTAATCCAGCGCCACGCCCAACGGCACAAGAACCAACGTAAGAACGCAGCCGATTTGCGTGCGCTGTACACGCAAGTCTCGTTGTTCCTGGAGGAACTCCGGCGATTGACCAATCGGGTTGCAGAAACTCATGACAGGGCTAAATCGTTCGCCGGCTTGCGAATCTCCAAGAAAACATTGTGTCCTGATGCATCGGGCCTCACTTCTTGGACACCAAGATCCGGAGCAAGAACTCGCATGTCCACTTCGTCGCGAAGGTACAGCGACCATTCAAGAAGATGCTCCATGAAACCTTTCGAAGGGTGCCCCGAATGCACGTTGGTGACGATTACCAGTCCGTCGGGCAGAATTTGCTCGAAGAACAACTGAACCAATCGCGTGCAAACCGAATCGCCGAGATAGTCGAACAACCCGGCGCAATACACCAAGTCGAACTCGGCCTCGACCGGTCCTTCTCGCTCGCCGACCTCCTCCAACAACGTGTGAATCGAACGATGGATATATTGGATGTTCGTATTGCGACGGTGCTTGCGAACCACATTGTCGAGACGCTGCTGCGTATAAGCCAGCGTCTCTTGGTTGAAATCGACGAGTTCGAAATCCGCGTAATCCGAAAGCCAGTGCCGGGCAACAAAACCCTCGACTTCGCTTGCCGGCCCGCACCCCACGTTCAGCACCCGCAGTCGACGCTGCTTGCTATGCACACGCTGTGTCTCGTCCACCAAATGTTGCACCAGCATGGCAATGCGATTGCGGTGGGCTTGCGCCGTTCCTACTTGCAGTGGATAAGCATTGATCACCTTGGCAAACGTGTTGGTTCCTTCGTGCTGATTCCTCAGAATCATGTTGACCATTTCATAGTCGCCGGCGTAACCGAGCGGCTTGGAAAACGTCCGGTGGATATAAGGAGCACACAAGACCAAGGGGTGCAACTCTCGCTGGGCAAACGCTTTATGGGTAGCGACCGCCTTTCGCGTCAACTGGCCGCATTGTTCTTCGAAGCGACCAAAAAGTTCGTCCAGCCTGGGCATGACGGCGAATTTCACGTCGCTGACGAATTCCTCGACCATCTCCGGCGGTGCGTCGGGGTCGCGGACACCTGCAAGCGTCTCGCTATGCTCAAGCCAACGACTTAGCTCCTGAAGGAAATTCCGTGCGTTGGTCACGGTATCCTTGTAGCCGGGCTCCAAAGTCTCGTTGGTTTCGGTCCATTGCCCCACGAAGTTCTCGACTTCGGAGCGCAGGTCGGGGCCCGGCGAAAGACCACGAATGTCGGACCACGGGTCGACCAACGATGCCGACACAATGAGCATCAGGCCCGTACTCACGAGATTGGTGACAACCGCCTTGCCCTCGTAAATCGCGCGTTCACCGCGGCGAATCTGCAGATCGGTAAGGACCTCGCTAAGTTGCACAACCGAATAAGGGTTATAGACCTCAAAAACGACGGCATTTCGGCTCAATCGCAAAAGGGTTCCCTGCGCTTTGAGTCCCTGACAATTGTGAAATGCCACAACGCTATCGGGGCGAACAGTGCGTTTCTTCACTACCAACCAACTCCTTGCCCCATCTGGCCAATCGGAAAATCGCAGAGCATCACAAAACCAACAGAATACCACGCCGCTGACGGGAGGTAAATCCCGCGGAGGAGCTATTTTTGCGGCGGTGGAATTTCCGGAGTAGCGCCCTGTTCGTCAAGAATTTCCACTCGCCGAATCGTGCGCACCAGAAATTCCTTTTGGCTGCGATGCAGCGAGGAACGGCCTGCCACAATCCACCCCTCTTCCGTAAACGCGACTCGCTGCAGATTCAATCGCGTGCGTTCCCACGGGCTCGACGAAGCAGCCTGGAATTCAATCCGCACCGGATTCCTCTGCAAGACGGCGCGGAGAATCTCGCCAATTGGCTCGCTATTGCGTGGCACGCAGACCGTCGGGGTTGCCTTGTCGCAAGTATTCAGAAAATCGGCTACCGTGGCACGAGTTGAACCAGGAAGGCAGCGAAGAAGCTTGTTCATCGCGTCCTGCAATTCCCGCGAGAGATTCTCATCACGATGCAGCGACGAAAGGCGTGCCCCGAGCAGTAAGATGGCTGCTTCGTGCTCGCTCAGTGAGAGGCCACGTCGCGGGATGGACGACTCCAGGAAGTAGAGCTGCCGCTGCTCGCTATATCCAACTTGCACACCGACTCGCCGAAGCAATTGAATATCGCGAAACACGGTCCGGCGGCTCACGCCCAACTCCATAGCGAGTCCGGCCGCATTGTAGCGCAAGCCGGTCTCAAACAGCCCGAGCAGGTGCAGCACACGTTCCAGACGGCATTCTATCAGCGGTGACATAGCCGGATATCCCTTAGCACGAGGATGTTCTCAATGCGAGCAGGCACCACCGATCGCCCACGTGGTTTCTAACCTGCGACGCAGAAGCCAACTCAATCAGGTGTGGTTTATCATCCGTGACGGAAGATCCCTCGCCATTTTCACCTCCAAAGATACGTCTCGCAAAACCCTTGCAAGAACGCAGTCTTCAACTACCCCGCAGGCACCAGGCTGTAGCATAAACATATATACTGCAAGCAGAATTGCCAATCATCGCCGCGGCACGACCTGTACCAGTTGTCAGCGATTGCCCCTTTCGGATCCACTTTCTGGGCCTTGCCTATTTAATAAACCGAGGGCGACCATCGGGAGCCCGGTTTCAAGACGCATGGCGTTATCCGACCGTTCAATGACTGGGCAAGTATCAATAAAACACTTCCAGGCGAAGATTGCACCAGCCTCATTGGGCCGTTCGAACCGAGCACCGTTTTCACCGTCATTCACCGCTTCGGCAGCGATGGCGCTCCTTCCCTATAACGAAGATACTGCCAGTCTCGTCATTCGCGGTGACAAACATATTGCACACCCCCCCTGAAATAGTGGATGCGGCCGTCGAGAAAAAACATCCGCCGCCTCCGTGAGCTTTCTGGCTCATCCCGAAAACGGTGGAGAATTTCCTGCAACAATCTGACCGGCAACGACTTGCTATCCAGACGCTGCGTTGCCTGAAGATTTGCCTCGGGATCGTCGGGCAGAACTGCCACGGCTCGTTCCAGCAGCAGCTTGCCCTCCTCGGGCTTGTTGTGGACAAAACAAAAGCGGGCGAGCATCACCGCGGTAGGAAATGCATTGCAGCCTGTTTCCCGGCCGCATACAGGCAACGCGTTTCACGGCCTGACCGCCAACGCAACGCAGCGAATCAAGAGCTCCGGAATTCAGCTCGCCATTGTACATGGCAGATGCGGCGTTCGCCACTTCATCGGAGATGCACACACATCGGCGTAACACATCCCAGCAGGTCTTTCACCCAGCACCGCGAGGCAAACTTGTGCCCTTGTCAATACTGCGAAGAGCACATCTCAGGGTTGCGGCCCGAAGAGGGTAACTACCCCTAGGTGGAGACGTTGGTGGTCGGAGCCGGGCTGTGTCGCCACCTCCTTGAAGCCGTAGCCGTAGTCCAGTCGCAGCAAGAGCCGATTGGTGATCGCGTAGCGAACGCCCACACCGGCGCTAACAAGGAACTGCTGTGAATCCTCGCCCGACGTAGGGTGGAGAATATAGGCATCGCCCATGTCGACGAAACCGAACAACCGTAGTTGTTGCTGTCGGCAGCGACACCCGAACTGTTGTGGTTGTGGTCCGAGTTCGAGTTGGAGAATCCAGCCAGCATCGCCGTTGAGCGTCCGCTGATCGTAACCGCGAACCGAATCGTAGCCGCCGTAGCCCAGCGTCTCGCTGTACAAAAGCCGTTCGCTGGCCACTTGTCCCGTACCTCCCCGTTTAATACTCTCTTCGTAACCATTCTCTTCTTGGTGCATCTCCGAAGTGCTTGTGCTACAAGCATTCGCTGACTTCCGCCCCTTTCGGTCGCCCGAAAACGACAGGGAAACGTATCGCACCTGCACGTGATTGGTTAACAGCAAATGAGAAGTTTTCTGTTAGCCCAGAGAGCGCTTTAGGAGGGCGTTCGAACTAACGGGCATTCCGGTTAACAGCCAATGCGATTTGAGAGCGCCGGCCGCTTGCGAGCCATGGATGCTCCGGGCCGGGTGCGCGAACTATAGCGGCTGTATGGGTGCCGCACCAAGAATAGGCATGCCTTGGCGCTAAAACCCCGCCGGCCGTCTGCCGTCATCGTCGTTGTGTGCTAGAAGTTTCGACAGTCACCCATTTTCAGCGGTGCTCAAAAACCTTGTCATCTTCCACGCTACCAACGACTTCGTCTTATACCAGCATGCCGCGTATTTCCCACCCCCTACTTTTGGTAATCGCCAGGGCGACCCAGGCCGAGTTGGCCCAAATGGTCGACTACCTCAAGACTGAAAACCGCATCCTCCGCAGCAAGTTACGAAAACGGATTAGCCTGACGTCGGCCGAGCGGCAACGGCTCGTCACGCGCGGCAGGCCGCTGGGCAAGAATCTCAAGGAGTTGGTCACCATCGTCTCGCCGCGGACGTTCGCCCGGTGGATGAGTGGCGAGACCAAGTCCGCGGGCAAGCGGACTGCCAAGACCGGGCGGCCTCGCAAGCCGGAGGAGGTCCGACGGCTAGTCGTTCAGATGGCCAACGACAACGGTTGGGGACTGGGCCGGATCATGGGCGAACTGAAGAAGCTCGGTCTGATAATCAGCAAGGGCATGGTGCGGAACATCCTGCTGGAGAACGGCTTCGACTTGGGGCCCACGCGGGGCGAAGGGTCGTGGGACAAGTTCATCAAGATGCATGCGAAGACCCTTTGGGCCTGCGACTTCTTCTCGAAGAAGGTTTGGACGCTGGGCGGCCTCGTCGAGTACTTCGTGCTCTTCTTCATCCAGCCCGGCACGCGCCGGATTCACATCGCCGGGATCACGACCAACCCCGACGGCCCGTGGATGGCCCAACAGGCACGCAACCTGTCGATGTTCTTCGATGACCAGCCCGAGCCGGCCAAGTACCTCGTCTGTGATCGGGATACAAAGTTCACCAAGCAGTTCCGCGAAATCCTGAAAATGGACGGCGTGAAGGTCGTGCAAACGGCCGTGCGGGCGCCCAACCAAAACGCCTACGCGGAACGCTGGTGCCAGAGCGTCAAAACCGAGATGCTCGACCATTTTGTCGTATTGGGTGAAAATTACCTACGGCATCTTATCACCGAGTACGTGGCCTATTATAACGAGGAGAGGCCTCACTTGGGACTGGGCAACCTGCCGCCGGGCATGGACAAGCCGCCTGAGCCCGTGGAACGGCTTGGGCCCGAGGATGTCGTGGTCCACGAACGCCTCGGCGGGCTGCTACGGCACTATCGGCGGAAGGTGGCGTGATGTGGAACGCTGCGGCATTGGTGTGTAATGTCTTTTCTTTGAATGTCCGGGGGCCATCTTCGCCAAGCGAGGTCGCCTTGTTCTCCGAGTGGGACGATGAGAATCGTCCTCCCTGGCCATTTCCTTCGTTGATCCTTGCGCGCCATGCAGTACAATAGCCGTCGCCAAAAGGGTTGCCGATACGCAGCGGGTACAACCGACCACGGTCTTCGTATCATCGACGAAACGCCAACATCGCATCAAAAGGAAAGGAGTGGCTATGGTGTGGCCCGAGGACGTGATCCAGAAAGTCTGGGAAAAGGGAAAGGTGATTTGGGGCAACGATCAAAATGAGTGGCGCATGGACGAATGCCGCGCTTGGATGGCACGCCATGAGTATGGCAACCGTCGATCACAATACGGCTGGGAAATCGACCACATCTGTCCCGGCGGCGGCGATCACCTTTCGAATCTTCGCCCTCTTCAATGGCAAAACAATGTTGCCAAGAGCAATGGCCGCCTGAAATGCAACGTCACGGCTGCCGGCGCGATCAACATGCAGAAGTGGTTGTTGTGAAACGCACTTCGACCGCAGTGCGTTTGGTAAACAAGACCCAATTCGCCATCGGCGCCGTCGCTGCAATACTTGGTTGGTACGCGATGGATTATTCGTTCCTGGTTTGATTGTGGAACACTTCCTTGTGTTCCGGCCCGGAAAACCGGGCTCCCGCTGGTCGCCCTCGTTCCACAAGCAATGCAGAACGCAATGACGTCTGCAAAAGCTTACCACGGTTTTCGCGGCTGAAAGGTTTTGGACCAGCTACACCAGTCGGCGTCGCACTCCTTCCTCAATTGTTCGAGCTCGCGTGGCGTTAACGAGTGGGTGGGGAGTTCTCGGCCGTCGGCAAGTGGGTCGACAGAATCCAGGTACTGCTCGGCCCAGCGCAGCCAACGTCCGATTTCGCTTGCCGCGTCAATCGCACCGAAACGGTGCAACGCTTGCGTGCGAACGGCATCGATAAAGCTTTTGATTCTTTGCGCGTTTTCCCATTTCGGAATGGCCTTCAGTAGTCTCCTTGCCCGAACGTCGTCCATGCGAGCAATAACCTCTTTGTCGATGGCTGCCCGTTTAAGGGCCTCCGCTTCCGCATCCGCGAGCCGTTGCTTTTCTTCTGCCACTCGCGCTCGTTTGACCGCCCTAAATATGCGCACGATAAACTGGTTGAGTCGCAGCTCCAATGCCGCCCCATTCGTGTCGACAATTCGGCCAGTCGAGGAATAAGAGTTGCGGTTCAGGTGAAGCTCCAGCACGCCTGACGGAACGTATTCGTAGTCGCGAACGCTCCACGGATACCTTTCCCTTTCGGCTTTCTTCTGCTTGCTGAGTTCCTTCTTCTGCTGCTTGGAGGGCTCCCAGACGGACACGCGAAACCGCTTCCCCAGGACTTCTACGTAAGGCTGTGCCGACCTCTCGTCGCACTCGTGGAGCCGATAACCACGGTCCCTGAACGCTCGTACGAGCGAATGCAGAAGCAACAAGGCCCGTTGAACGTTTTGCTTCGAAACACAGATTTCAAAGCATGGACTTCGAGAGCCCCGACAGCTCGAAACGCGTCCGTACTCGTCGACCTCCTGCTTCGACAGCGATTCACGTGTTGCGATGACCAACGGATCCGCGCCGCGTAGGTCGGTCAAGGCCCTGATCTGATTCGCCGGCGCCGACTCTGCCTCAATGAGGGCGGCAATTTCTGGATCGACCGTAATCGGTTTCTTGGCGTTCCCAGTGGCGGGCGTTTCACGTTTGTGAAAGAAGATTGTCTGAAGCGATTCGTCATCGACCGGCATGAGCGGCCACTGCTCCACCTTCTTACCCCGCTCCAATTTCGCCCAGTATCCTCGCGAAGGTTTGGGAATCTTGTGCCGCCTGCAAACCTTTGCGAGGCCCACGTCGGACAAACCAAACTCGGCAGCCAGCTTGCTCATCGGAGTCGACCAGACCCGCTTGTACAACTCCTCACGCGTCAGCTCGATCGCAGCAGCACTCCCAGCCATGTTACACCTCACGGTCGAACTCTTGCGGTCGTGGCTCAAAGACAACCGGGTCATCACACTTAAGTTTCGATGTAATGAGTTGAAACAATGAACGGTGTTGGGACAAGCACTTACCGGCGACGGCAAAGGACAGCATCGTCGCGACTGGCAGGTTGGAATTTTAGGGGCGATGGTATCTGCCGATTTCCGACAGCCACCCGAACCAAGACAATGCCACATGTCCCAAAAATCACAACCACCTGGCCGTGTCATCTCGGCAAAGGTGTTATTCACCGGCGGCTACGCCAGATTCATCCCGTCTTCCGTCGATTCCCCCAACAGTTCGTCCGACCCTCCACGTTCCCGTTGCTCGATAATCTCGACAATCCGGTCGAACCATCGTCGCAGTTCTTCGGGATCGTCGAGTTCTCCACACCGCCTGTCGGCGCTGTCCCGCAAGAGCTCATCCACCAGATCGAGCGACTCGTCTTCGTCTCCTGGCGCCTCGATCTTGCCCTCGTCTTGGAAATCATCATTGAGCACGACTGGTACTCCCCTGGACGTTGTGGAAGTCATGGATGGGCTTCGCCCATCGAACGACCGGCAGCACGACCATTGGAAGCCCGGTTTTAAGGCAATTGGCGTCGGCCGATCGTCCAAGAAGTAGGTGAAGATCCACAGGGCGTGGTGGCACGCTTCCTGCGTTCTCCCCACGATGTATCTTGAGCTAGTCTAAGTTCTGTGGAGGGCGATTTCAATTGTTTTCTCGCCTTGAGAGGAGAACGGATGAGTCGGAAACTGGTCTGTCGTGTGGGCGAGATGATGATGTAACCTTAGCCGACGATCTCCCCCAAGTTTGGCCCTGCCTCCCTCGGGCACGGAAGAGCAAGACCAGCGTTGCAGCCCCCCTGGTCAGTAACGCTTGACAGGACGATTTCCCCGGAGGATGATAAGCCTCAGGGCGTGGTGCTATCCTGCTATTCGCCTGTTGCATTTCGGTTCATAGTCGGGAACGATCATGTCGCGTCAGGTTATCTTCGAAGCGAGTGTGCAGTATTTCCTCGACCCGATTCGGCCGTTTTTGCAGGACGAGTCGGTGACCGAAGTGATGGTCAACGGCTTCGATACGATCTATGTCGAACGACGAGGACAAATCGAAGCCACCGATGCCCGCTTCGAGAGCGACGACGCGCTGATGTCGGCGATCCACAACATTGCCCAGTGGGTGGGTCGGGAAATCTCGGCCGAACGCCCCGTGCTCGATGCTCGGCTGCCCGACGGCTCCCGGGTGCACGCGGTGATCCCCCCCAGCGCGCGAACCGGCATCTATCTGACGATCCGCAAGTTCTCCCGCGAAGTCTATACGCTGGACGACCTGATCGGCTTCGGAAGCCTCTCGGAGGAGGCCAAGGAGTTTCTGGAGATCTGCGTTCAGCTCCGCAAGAACATCATCATCGCGGGCGGCACGGGCACCGGCAAGACCGTGTTGCTGGGAGCCATTTCCCGGGCTATCTCCGAGCAGGAGCGGATCGTGGTGATCGAAGACACCTCGGAACTGCGGCTCCTTCAGCGCCATTGCCTGTACCTGGAGGCCCAGCAAGCCGACCGGGCCGGCCGCGGCGGGGTGAGCGTCCGCACACTGTTCGTCAACGCCTTGCGCATGCGGCCTGACCGAATCATCGTCGGCGAAGTGCGTTCCGGCGAGGCGCTGGACTTGATCCAATCAATGATTAGCGGCCACGCCGGCTCGATTTCCACGATCCACGCCAACACGCCGCTGGACGCCCTGATTCGGCTGGAAACCCTTTCGCTCATGTCGGATATCGAGATCCCCGTCTACGTCGCCCGGGCGCAAGTGGCGTCGGCTATCGACCTGGTGGTGCAGATCTCCCGTTTCACCGAAGACGGCTCGCGGAAGATCACGCGAATCAGTGAAACCCGCGGCCTTGACGAGAACAATCGATACGTGACGCATGACCTCTACGTTTCGCGCCTACAAGGGAAAACCCCCGAGGGACGGTTGATTGCCGCCTTGGAACCGACCGGGGTTCGGCCGAGTTTTTCAACCGAACCCTACGAGCAAGGAATGCACGACATGATTCGACTGACCAAGGGAATCTGGGAGGCGTGACAGGGTCCTGTACGAAGCGTTCGTACGAGACAACGGTGCGTCGACGCCCTGAGCGACTACCGATCGAGCCCGTCGAGTATCTGCCGGGTGAAATAGTCGTAGGGAAAACTGACGTAGTGGACCAAGCGGCGACGTTCGACCTTCAGCCGGGCGAGATCGGCCTCCGCGGTCGATGTTGCGATGCGGTTGTCGAAATCGGCCAAAACGTCTTGGGTTCGCTTGCGGCCGAGCTGGTAGAAGCGTGTGGCGTCGGGGCCGCGGTCGGCGGCCAGTTGGTCCAGTGCCGCGAGCGACTCGGTCGGGGGGCGCCAGTTCTCCGGCAAGGCGCTGCCGGCGTATTCTCGCAATTGGCCGGCCAGGTAAAATGCCCGCTGGATCGACTCGGGATAATATTTGTCCGGCGCGGCGAGCGGGGGGATGCTCGTCAGCAGGTTGCGCAGATCGTTGACGGCGGCCGGATAGGCCCGTTTGTCGAATCGGACCCAGGCTAAGCCCATCTGGGGCAGAACCATGTCGGGATGTTCGACGTGCAGTTCCTCCAGGTGCTTGAGCGACTCGTCGCGCTGCTTCGACTTCATCAGCACCAGGCCATACAGCAAGGCAGGCTCCAGTTCGCTGCCCGCCAGTTTCGCGGCCTCGGCATACTGGGCGGCGGCGGTTTGCGTGTCGATGTGGTCCTGGCCGACGAAGGCGGCCAGACGCCGTATCGCGCGTTTGGCGTCTTCCGAAAGTCGTGGCGGACGGTCGTCGGGCAGAAACAGCACGGGTGTCTGCGCGTCTTGGGTGGTCTTCGCCAGGCAGGGCTTGAGAAACTCGAACAGTTCGGTCGGCTCCAGGGAGACGTCGCGGTTCTTGTCGGCCTCGCCGCCGTAGGCCTTGGCGAGGCAATCGGCCATCGCACTTCGCTTCGTCGCGGCCAGCACCGTACCGCGCTGCGAGGGCGAGCAACTGGCGATCGCCGTTATCGTCCTCAGCGGCGCCCGGCCGGGTGGCGTCTTCAGCGCGCGAATCATTTCGGCGGTTGACGGCTGATCGATCGCTTGGCCCGCGAGCCCCGGCTGGCATGTATCCAACAACAAGAGCTTCTGCTTGGCCCGGCATGCCTCGAACGTGTCGACGAGCCACTGCAGGGCCACACCCGAACTGGCCGCTCGGTCGCGGTGGAAGTTGCGGGGCGCCAGATAAACGCTTCCCTTGTCGTCGGCGAAGGCGTGGCCCGCGTAGTACAGAAGCACGGAAGCGTCGGGACTGATCTTTTCCAGCCAGGAGGCAACGGTCTGCTCCAGCCGTACTTGGCTGGGGTCGGTCAGCAGCAGCACCTGGTTCGCAGGCACCTTGTAGCGTTTGACGAGTGTCTCGCGGAGGAATTCGGCGTCGGCAACCGGGTGTTCCAGACGGGCCATCGTGCGATCGTCGTATTGCTGGACGCCGATCAACAGGGCCCAACGTTTTGCGTCCGCCGGTCGCGTGGCCGAGACGCTCAGCGCCTCGGGGCTTTTCACGCCGGGCGAATCGTGCCGGATGTCGACGCGGTCGCCATCGCGCAATTCTTCGAGCGTCACCGGTTCGCCGCTGAGCGTAATTTCGGTCTTCGGACCGACCAGATAGGCGACTGCGCGACGGCCCTTGTCGAGGACGACGTCCAGCGTGTTGGCCGCGTACTGGACGCGGCGAATCACGCCGGCATCGCCCAGAACGCGGTAAGCACTGACCCGGACCACGTGAGTGTCGTGGTCCACGGTGACCTTGTCGCCCGGCTTCAAGTCGGCGGGTTTCACCACGCGTTCGTCGATCACCCGGCGGTCGTTGAGCGTGACCTCGCAGGGATCGCCCAGCGGGAGCTTCACTAGCTTGGGCTTTTCGGGGTTGCCGACGGCGAGCGTCAGCGTCTTCCCCTTGACGTCAATATCGCGCAACAACCCTTCCTCCCGCACGACGCGCAGGGCGGTAATTTTCAGTGCCGCGCGCTGGCCGGTGTCCGTGGCGTAGTGTTCGACGGTAACGCGATCGTCGGGCAAGAGATCGGCCAGTCCCAGTGTTCGATCATCAAGGTGCGTTTGCCCATTAACGATGATTGGGGTCTCCGCGGGCACGGCAAGTGCCAACGAGTCGACCTGCCCGGAACTGCCATCAAGCAGCATGGTCAGTTGCCCCTCGTCGGCCTGAACCGATTCGACGGTTCCCGAATTGGTCTTCGGCCGCGAGGCATAGACTTCGGCCACCGGATACCGCTTGCCCTGTTCGCGGACGGTTTTCACGAGCACCTTGTCGCCCGGCTTGAGGTCGCGCAACACGACCACCTGATCGTTGAGGAAGAACCTCGCATAGCGATCGAACGACACTTCTTCGACCTGACCGCCCTCGCCGCTCTGCACGGCGACGCGATATTCGTCGGGATAGACTTGGGCGATGACGCCTTGGACCGGTTGGGGCGGGCCGGCGGGCTTGGGTCTGGGCGCGCCGTCGAAGAGCATCAAGGCGGACAACAGCAGCGAGAACGCGAACGCCACGATGGCTCCGATGCGAACGAGCCGCTTGCGCTTCGCTTCGGTCGCGTCGAGGGCCTGGGCGTTCTTGTCTTCCTGAACGGGCGGTTGATAAACGCCCCCGCCTGCCGGCTGGAGGTAAGCGAGGACCTCGGCGGCCGACTGATAGCGGTGCGACTGTGGTTTTTCCACCATCCGCTGAATGGCCAGGGCCAGGTCGCCGGGCACGCCTTGCAGGACCTTGATAATCTCGGGCAGACGGCGGTCGGCCGCGGCATGCCACATCATCCAGGCGATCTGCCGGTCGCGGCCGAAGGCGCTTAAGCCCGGGAAGAGGGACTCGAACTGCGCGCCGCACATCAACTCGTAGGCCGCGAAACCCAGCGAATAGAGATCGCTGGCCGGGCCGACCGGGCCGAACTGGTCGGAGACCAACTCGGGCGCCATGTATTTCGTGGTTCCTTTCAACAAGCTCCCTTCGTCGCTGCTGGCGCGGCGTGCGAGGCCGAAATCGCCCAGCTTGACGCGACGGTGCGCGTCGATCAACAGGTTGCTCGGCTTCACGTCGCCGTGAATCACCCCGTTGCGATGCAGAAAATCAAGCGCATGGAGGCTGTCGATCAGCGCGCTGCGCAACAGGTCCAGATCGAGCGGTTCGCCAGTCGCCACCTGCTTGAGGCTTCCTTGCATCAATTCCAACACCAGCCATCCACGGGGGCGAACGATGTCGTAAATCGTCAACACGTTCGCGTGTTGCAGCGACGCGAGCAACTGGGCCTCCTGCCAGTAGCGGGCAAGCCGTTGCGGGTCGGCGAGAAACTGCGCGTGGATCTGCTTGATCGCCACTTCGCGTCCTAACTCGCGATCGCGGGCACGCAGCACCGTGGCGAAATCGCCGGAGGCCATGTTGTCGAGAATCTCGTATCGCGCAGCCGAATCCATAAAACGCTTCCTCGTTCCGTTGCCGTTGCCAACCGCCGTTCTACGGCGAGCTCAAGAGTAACGAAATGTGTTGCTCCAATTCCTGATCGCGAGTACGACTGCCGGTGAGGCCCTTGGCAGAGTCGCTCAACTGCCAACGTTGTCCGCTGGTGTCGCTAAGGGACGCCCTTTCGGCGCGAAGCATCCGCAGGACCTGGCGGTAGAGCTTGCGTTCTTCTTTCGTGTCGCCGCGAGAATGGGCCCGTTGTGCCTCGCGCAACAACACCTGGTAGGGCTCCAAGGGAAGGACGCTGTTGCGCTGGCCGAAGTAGTTGCGCTCGATGGCGATGCGTGCCGCCACCTTCTGCTGGCGGATCGTCGCTCCTTCCGGTTGCGTATCGATCAGGGCCAAAGCGACCGACATCACGACGCTCAACGCCAGGACGGCGAACAGCACCAGGGGATTAACGGACGTCGCTTCCCTTGGGGGTTTCTTTTCGCTGTCGGCGTCGCCGTCGAGATGCAATTCCGGCAGACGGCCGTCTTCCGCGACGCGAAGCGTCGATTGCGCGGCCTCGGGCGAGATCATGCGGGCGACCTTTTTCGGGCCGGCCGCCGGCGCCGCGGGCGACGAAGAACGCGGGGCCTGGGAAGGAGGCGACGGAGGTGATGCCGGAAGCGGACGTCCCGGCAGTGACGGACCGGCCGCGCCCGGCGGCGAAGGCGGTGCCGCAGGCTGCGGGGGCGTTGCCGGATTTCTAGCGCCCGAGGACGGGGACGCCGTCGGTCGGGCGAGGTTGCCCGGCGTCGGTTGCCGCGTCGTCCCGGGAGCGTTGGACGTCGAAAGGTCTGGCGCAGCAACCGGCGAGCGGACCGAGGGTGCTGCCGGCTGTTCGGCGGTAATCGTCACCCGATCGACCGGCGTTGCGTCGGCGGGCGCCTCCTGGGGCACCCAAAATCTTCCTCCACAGTGCGCGCAATTGGCATAACTGTCGGCCGCCGCGTTGGGGACCGCCAAAAGCGTTTTACACCGGGGACAGAAGATCTTAATGGCCATTTACAACTGAAAACCGAAATAAAGGTAATTCAACAAAAACGGCCCGACGATGATCAACACTGTGGCAACCATCACCAACACGCCGGGCAAGAGCATCTTCACGCCCGCTTCGCCCGCCACGGTCTCGGCCCGTTGCGAGCGTTTGATTCGCAGAACGTCGGCCTGCGTGCGAAAGATCTTGGCCAGCGGCGTCCCCAGTTCCTCGCCTTGAAGAATCGAGTTGACAATGCTGGTAATCTCGTCGTCGGCCAACCGCTGGCGCATCGCGACGAAGGCCTCCTGGCGGGTCTTGCCGAGATTCATGTCGGCCGAGACCCGGGCGAATTCCTCAGCGACCGGGTGACCGCGGAATTCGTCGACCGCTTCGCGCATCGCGTTGAGGAATGTTGCGCCCGCCTCCATCAACAGCGTCAGCAGATCGAGCACAAAGGGCATACGACGCTTGATCAACAACAACCGATGCTGTGCACGAACGGCCAGCCGGCGTCGCAGGTACCACGCCGTCAAGGGAACGGCCACGGCGGCCATCACCAGCCCGGAATACTCGAACCAGCCGAACAGCAGATACACGTAGATCGGCGCACAAAACAACGCGATCAGCTCAAGCCGGGCGAGATACTCCTCGGGCAGCCAAAACCGCGGCAAGCCGGCCGCCTGAATCTGGCGTTGAATCTCCGCAAGGCTGGGCCCGAACAGGCGACGGTTCAGCCGGGCCAATAGTGCGATGGCCGGTTGAAACGTGCGATACAACCAATCGACCCGCCGCAATTCGTTCATCCGGCTGACGTCGTACCGCCACTCGTGGCCCTGTTGCAGGTCCTCGCTCTTGAGCACGCCGAGCAACCACCAGACACACAGCGTCACCGCGGCTGCCGCCAGCAGGCTGGCAGCCATGGGAAAACCCGCAGCAAACTCGTTGGTGGCAAATATCCAGGGCATGCTCAAGGACAACTCGTCAGATGTCAGGGTTAAGGATCGCTCGGGCCCAGAAGTAGGCCGCAACATTCAATACCACGGCCACCGCCAGCAGGACGTGGCCGAAAACCTCGGTGAACAACAAGGTCGTATTCACCGGATCGACGAAATACCACACCACCAGCATAACCGGCGGCACGATGGCCATATACACGGCCGACTTGCGGGCCTGGGCCGTCTCGGTCTGAACCTTTCGCTCCAGGCGCTGCATCTCCAACACCGAGGAGGCGATGCGTTCGACCGTTTCATTCAATCGCCCGCCGCTTTCGTGGCTCGCCAGCATCGCGGCGGCGAACAGGGTAAAATTCTCGCTCCGCAAGCGTTCCTTCGCCTCCTGCAACGTCCGCTCCAGCGGCTTGCCGAGGTTGTATTCGGTGACCATCTGGCGAAATTCGCCGGCGATCGGCTGCGGACACTGGTCGGCCAGGATATCCAGCGACTGGGCCAGGGAAAGTCCCGCCTTGACGGCGTTCGACAGCGTGACCATGGCGTCGGCCAGCTGGTCCTCGATCTGCACGCGGCGCCGCTCAGCCATCCGCCGGACCAGGTACCAGGGCGTCGCCAGAAGAAACGCCGCACCGAGCAGGGCGAAGACGAAATTTTCCAGGGCGAACCAGAACCCCACGAAACAAACCACCACGGCGGCGAGCCACACGAGGAGGTAACGACGCAGATGGCGGGTCGACGCCCGCAGCCGGCGAAGCTTCTCGGTCAGGTCCCTTTCGACGGCATCCAGCGCTTGCGCGAAATAGGGCCGCCCGGCGTAGACGAATATGCCCACGCCGGCTCCCATCAAGACGCTGCTGAGCCAGATGTCGAGTTTCATCGTGTGTTTGTTTGGGGACAAAACCCGACCGCTCATCGCACGGGCGGTGGGGCGGGAATTTGGTACTTCGGCGCCGGCTGCCGGCCGTAGAGGAACTCCATGTCGAGCAGTTCCTTGTCGACCAACGAATCGACGAACGACGGCAGGTAGCCGGTGGGCAACAGCGACTGGCCATTGCGGAAATTGAAGATGTCGTGCAAGATGATCTGCTTCTCATCGGGATCGTAATGCACGACTTCGGAAATCTGCGTGACCTTGCGCCCCCCGCCCGGCATCCGGCTGAGATGCACGATCACGTCCAGGGCCGAGCACACCTGCCGGTGGATCGAGGCCACGGGCAAGTCGGCCGCCATGAGCACCAGCACTTCGAGCCGCTCGATGACTTCCCGTGCGCTGTTGGCGTGTACCGTGGTCATCGAGCCGTCGTGTCCCGTGTTCATTGCCTGGATCATGTCGAGTGCCTCGCCACCTCGGCACTCGCCGACCAAGACCCGGTCGGGCCGCATCCGCAGGGCATTGCGGACCAGGTCGCGAATCGTGTACTCGCCGGTGCCCTCCACGTTGGCCGGCTTGGTTTCCAGCGTGACGACGTGTTCCTGGTGCAGTCGCAATTCGGTGGTGTCCTCGATCGTGACGATGCGGTCGCGATAGGGAATGAAACTGCTGAGCACGTTGAGCATCGTCGTCTTGCCGCTGCCGGTACCGCCGCTGACCAGCACGTTGCGCCGGTCGATAACGCAGGAACGCAGAAAGGTGGCGGCCGCCGTGGTGAGACTCCCCATCTCGACCAGGTCGTCCATTGTCAACCGTTGCGTGGGAAACTTGCGGATCGTCAGGCAGGGGCCTTTGACGGCCAACGGCGGGATGACGGCGTTTACCCGAGAGCCGTCGGGTAGCCGGGCGTCGACAAGCGGTTGGCTCTTGTCGATCCGACGGCCTACCTGGGCCACAATCCGCTCGATGATCGCCTGGGTCACGTCGTCGGAGAGAAAACGCCGCCCGCTCCGTTCGATCAATCCGGCCTGCTCGACGTAGATCTGATCGCTGGCCACGACCATGATTTCCGTCACCGTGGGAGCACGCAACAAGTCCTGAAGCGGTCCGAAACCGAAGATCGTATCCTTCAGGTCTTTTTTGAGCGTCCGCAGGATCAGGTACCTGCGCAGCTCGTGGTGCAGATGCGGGCGGACGAGGTGGAAGATGTCGGAGAACTTCGCCTCCACCCGATGAATCTGTTGACTCACATCACGGCACTCGGCCAACACCAGCCGCTCGCGACAGAACTGCAACAGCCCGTGCAGTTCGGCCTCCCGCTCGGGCACGAGCGTGGCCGGAACGTCGAATTCGTTTTGCGTGAGCGCGGCCAAGTCGAAGTACTCCTGGGTGCCCGTCTCCAGGATGATCTGGTTGATGAGGTGATCGCGGAGCGTCAACCCGGTGACTTCTTCCAGGAGGGCCTCGTTCTCGGGCTCGAACACCCGCAGTTCCCGGCAGACGTCCTCGATGTTGTTTTCCAACAACAGGATGCCTTCCGAGTCGGGACCGCGTTTGGTCTCGAACTCGTAGAGGTCGAGCCGTTCGAGGAGCTTGCGGTGGATCTGAAGCTCCAGCTTGGCCACGATGCCACGCAGATGCGATTCGAGTTCGCTGCGGGTGATGACGGCCGCCTTCTCCGACTCGAAGGTGAGCGTGTA
>CAXXFH010000005.1:0-467731 GCA_963677085.2 Thermoguttaceae bacterium | reverse complement strand
ACTGCGTCTGCGGGCGATCCTGCGGGACGAGCGCGTGGTGCTTCCGGACATCCGGCCCTGGACGCGTGTTTGGCTGAAATGGGTGCGGGAAGAGGCGAAGCTTTCGCCCACCTCGCAATGGATCGTGAAACAACAATTGGACCGGCTGGAACAATTCAATCACGAGGTTCGCCAGGTCGAGCGGGAATTGCAGGCATGGGCCGACGAGGACCGCCTTTGCCTGAAGTTGATGGAGTTGGCCGGAATCGGGTTGATCACGGCGGTTACCCTGCGGGCGGAGATCGGGCGTTTCGATCGCTTTGCCAAGGGCAAGCAGCTTGCCCGATTTTGCGGTCTTTCGCCGCGCAACGCGTCGAGTGGAACGCGGCAGGCGGACAGCGGCCTGATCAAAGCGGGCAATCCGCAACTGCGGAGCATCTTGATCGAGGCGGCCCATCGTTTGATGTTACGCGAGCCACGATGGCGAAAGTTCAGCGCCCGGCTGCGCCGAAGAAAGAAGCCCACGAACGTGATCGTGGCGGCCGTGGCGAATCGTTGGATTCGTTGGCTTTTTCACCAGATGCAGCCCGACCAGTTAGCATGCTGAAAACGGAATATCACGCACACCAGTAGAACCGCGGAAGCTGTGGAATCAACGAAATTCGGAGGCCCGACATTGGTGAGAACTCGCTCGAAGGTGCCAGGGGCTCAACGCTCGACAGCAGTAGGGGCTGTTCTCTCCAACTCGAAACAACCACCATGGGCTAGAGACGATTCTCGATGCTCGGATAGAAGTATGGGCGCCCCGAATTCCCTTATTGACGCCTGCATAGCCAATGAAACGACGGCGACCAACGGGAACCTGGATCTCCAAGCGTTCGGTTTTCCGAAACGATCATTTTCAATGCACGCATCAATCGACGCCACAGAAAGCATCCCTGCCGAAGTTTCGGCGGCTCCCTCCGCCGACCAGGGGCGTTCATTGCCACCCCCTGGACCCCCGGCTAGCCTCTTCTTCTGCTCGGTTGCGTTCCACACGGACCACCAAAAAATTCGACGAATACACCACCAACCAAGCCTTGACACCCGACGAGCTTTCATAGAAGTGGCACCCGGCGGAAGCGATATGTTAGCCGAGCTAGATTGTCGCCGACCCTCCAATCAGAAACCATTGCCTCCTCATTCGGCTTGTCTGAATAGTCACAAAACTCAAGTGATATGAGTACGTGTTTCGGCGTCCGAATGTCTGTGCCAGTCGGAAAGTCATCAGGAGCAAGCTGGCGATAGTAGAAGGAAAGGTATGCGTCCAATGGAAGCCGAAGTGCGTGAACTAGATTCGTCTTGCCGGTGTTGTTTTCTCCGACAATACAATTGGCACCAAGACGCAGTGGCACGTCGAGTAGTTCGAAGTTCCGAAAGTTCCGAACGATGACCCTGCTGATGTACATCGATTTGCCTTCATTTCATACTGTGAGCTTTACACTGCAATTGTGCCGTGCAAGGGCTAGTGCCTCGTCCCGTCTTAGGATTGCCCGACTCCCGAAGTTCTGAAGAATACGACGAAGTCCTGGTCGGTCGCTATAGATTTAGGTTGGTGTTCCAAAACTTCCTAGAAGAAAAAGACAGTCGATGATTGTACTTTTCCACATACTCAGACTTGAACTCATTCCCGACTTTGTGGCCATCAACGCCACCTTCCAGGAACGCCTCTACTTTCTGCAAGGCTCGCAGAGCAGCGTGGACGGTTGGGTCTTGTTGATTCAGGCCCACGTTGTCATCCGAATCAACTTCTAGGTAATCATCTTGAGAGGCGGCTCGTATCTCATCCCAAGTATCTTGATCTTTCCAACTCCCTGCCGCTGGGGGAACATATTCATGATTTCCGAGTACATGGTAAAGAACAACTTGCACGATCCTCGGAAGCTTGCCAAGTCTGTTCTTCGCTTCCTCGCATAGAGTCTCGAACAACTCCCAGTCAGTCGAATGAGCCGCAGTGATCTCGGCCACTTGGTGGGCATCTTTACACTTTTTCAATTCTTCAATTTGTCTTTGCTGGGAATCGATCTGAGCAAATGCACCTTCAAGTTCCTTCACACCATCGTCGTATTTCTTCTGCATTTCGCTGTACTTAGCGAAGGTCACCCTTGTTGGCGCCGTTTGTTGCTCTAGAAGATGTGGGCACTTTGCTAGAAACTGCTTTCTCTTTGCGTCCCAGCGAGCAACACTCGAATCCAATCCAAGTCGTTTGACAAGTTCGTCCCGCATCTCTGCCAAGTCTGTATCACTGTTGATCTTGCGGACTTGAATGCCGGTGAGTACAGCCTTGAGGTCGCTGTAATCAGCAGGCGGGATCAAGACGGGAACAATCGCATTAGAAAGTGCCCAGGCTGCCCCAAGTTCGCATTGACAGAACATGCTATCGAAGTAGTTTGGGGACAGCATCAAGATCACGAGTTCGGGATTCTGTATCTTGGACTTGATGTAGTCAACGAAGTTTGTGCCCGAGGGAATTCCCATGCCCTCAAGTGACGAGCAGAAGACATCCTGCGGCGACAGATCTAGTACATCATCCAGCAAGTTTCTTCCGGTATAGTTCCGGGAACACTCGGCGGGCGTCGTTGTTATTGAAGGTCCAGTCGATTATGGCTTTGCGGCGATTTCGGTCGCGGGCCCAAGTCGCCGCATGACGTTGAACTTCTTCGATTGTAGGAATCCGTCGCCCGAGGCATTGCTTGGTCAACACGGAGATTTCAATTTCTGCCATGTTCAGCCAACTGGCGTGCTTGGGTGTGTAGTGCCATACGATGCGTCGCAGAGATTGCTTCGCTTTCGTAGCGTCAAACGTTTCGATGAGGGACTTTTCGTTGTGCGTGTTGAGGTTGTCGAGAACCAAATGAATCCGACGAGCCTTGGGATAACGCTGAAGCAGATCACGCACGAATCGTGCGAAATCGGCCCGTTTGCGATGACGCCGAGCCTGGACGAAGCGTTTGCCACCTTTCGGCTCAACGGCGACAAAGATACTGCACGTGCCGCAACGACGATACTCGTAGTCCTGCTTAGCCGCCTTGCCTGGTACGGCAGGCTTGAAGGGACACGTATCGTCCAGGAGTTGATACGGCTGCTCGTCCATGCAAATCAACGGTTCTCTCGGGTTGAACGCCTTTTCATACTGGTCGAGGACGTCCTCCATTCTGTCGCGAAACTCTTCGGTGAGTCTCGGAATGCACCATGTTTTTTTCGCCATGGCTTCATGTCGTGCTCTTTCAGCCACAACGCAACCTCGCTCTTGCTGATCGAATCGACGAAGCCTCGTTTCACGGCGTGCACGCAGAGTAGTTCCAGCGTCCAGCGGACGCGGCCCTCCGGCGGATCGCTGCAAGCCAACGCCACGACTTGCTGCTTCTGCCGTGGCGTAAACGTGGGCGGAGCACCGGATCGAGGGGCGTCGTACAACGCTTCCTCTAAACTCCCGGTACAGAACCGTTTACGCATACTGCGAACAGTTCGATCCGTGCAACCAACGTGTTCGGCAATCTCCTCATCCGTGAATCCTTCATCTGATTTCAGCAGAATCAAGGCACGCCGAACCACACGCACGGATCGCGTGCCGGTATGCACCAACTCCTGCAAATGCTGTCGGGCCTCGTCCTTGAGGCGTACAATGTGTTCCTTCATGCCGGTGCTTATACCACCGGAAACAATTTCATGGAAGGCGTACTAGTGGGTTTCCGAAAGGTATTGACATGAGGGCGAACGGTAGGAACCCGGTTGTTCCAAGCGAACCGCTTCGCCATGAGACCACGGCTTTGCCGCACATCAACAAACACGTCGCCGGGACGGTTTTGGGCGCGGTTTTCTACGCGCTTCTCGTGTTTTGGGGCGGCAACGCTGCCTTCGGAGCGTCTGCCGAGGAAGAAGCCAACGACGTGGTGGTCCCGTCGTTGGTAACCGTTTACGATGTCGCCACGGCGCGCGAGTTATTCTATTACCGCCATACAGCGCCGTTCATCGTAGGCGCATCGGTCGGCGAATGGCCGCTCTGGGACGGGCTGAAGGACGCCGTCGGTCCTTGGGTTACCACGGTCGTCGAGGCCAATCGAATCGCCAGCACGATTGCCGACTCGTTTCCGGTGGGCGAACAGGAAGCGGCGCGGAAGGTCAACGACGTGGTGGACGACTGCACGCGGGTTCTCGGGCTGAAAAAACCGCACGTGTTCATTCGCCGATCGCCTCACGTTCGCGCCTACGTGACGGAAGTAGACGGCCAAGCGATGCTCACGCTCACCTCGGGCCTGCTGGCTCTCTACGATTCCCCACAGGAACTGCGATTTGTCGTGGGACGGGAGTTGGGGCGTGTCAAGTGTGGGCACGTCGAGGAACGGGCCAAAGCCTATGCCGTCTTCGCGGCACTCCACAGCGTCAATCTGACAACCGTCCCCGACGAATTCCAAAACGTCCTACCGACGCTGGCCCTGGGCTGGCTGATGTCCTTCTACCGGGAAATGGAATTTTCGGCCGACCGCGCGGGCCTGTTGTGCTGCCAGGATCTCGACACGGCCTATCAGGCAATGCTCCGCGACCTGCATGGCCTGCCGATCGACAGCCCGTGGCTCGAAGACGTCAAGTTCGATCCCCAAAAGTACCTCAAAACAATGGAATATTGGGAGCGCAAACCGCTCGTTGCGTTTATCCAGAATGCCCGGCAGTACTCCTCCTCGACGCCGTTCATCCGCGAACGCATCGCCGAGTTGACCGTCTGGGCCCAACGGGGATCCTATCACAGCATCCTCGCCCGCGTCGAGGGGATGGGGCCCGACCTGGATCAACTTGTGACCATCCGGTCGATCGAAATCCGCAACGTCGCCGACCAGGATGCCGATGTGAACCCCTACTTGGTGGTCTATTCCGACGGCAAGAAGCTGTTCGAAACCAGTTACGCCAAGGGCAAGAAGTCCGTCCGCTGGACCGGAGTCGACCAGACTCGGGCCATTCTGGACAACCAGCCGATCTTCTTCGAGATTTGGAGTTCGTGCTGGGGCCGCGACGCGCTTATCGGCGGGTTCGTCGTCTATCCGACCAATCCGTCGCCCGGAAAACACGGCCAGCAGGTGATCCGTTCGGCACTGGAATGGGACTGGAAGAAGCGGACCACCACCAGCCGACACGGTTTAGGCGAGGTGGTCCTGGAATTCTCATCGCGTGCGAAGTAACCAAACGGAGATTTTTGACCATGAAGAATCCAAGAATGCTCGCGTTGCTTCTGGGCCTCGTCTTATTCGCCCTCGTGAGTTGGGGGTGCGGAGGAAATGATACCCCGTCGGTGCCCACCGGCGTGGGCACGCCGGGACCTGTTGCCTCTGAGGATGTTCCGGAGGACGACGCGCCCGAACCGATAAACGATCCGTCTCCGTAGTGCTCGCGAGTATCGATCGGTGCGAGGCGCGGGCGTTTTGCATGGGGGACGGTACGGAAACACAGGGCTACGCCGACCGCCGTGATCTTCGAGGCATTTTTGAAACCCGGTTTCAGGTTTGTCTGCTCGCTGCACAGACGACCTCAGCAACGGTCTTCATCTCCTTTTGCAGCAACCTTGACGCCAAATGCTGAAGGCAGTTAACGTTGGTGTCGTAACCTGCCGTCCCATATCACATCACTTTGCCTGACTAGCCAACGGTCTCCAAAATCCGTACTCTCGGACATTCGACGGACCTGCTCCATGTGGCGTACTAGGAAACGACGAAAGCACCCGACTCCCGGCCTCATTCGACAACATGAAGATGTTTTTATTCCTTGTGCAAACCGACTTTGGGCTGCTAAGCAATAGTGGCGACTGGCAATTCAAAAGACTAGTTTTGCCATCGTTGATCATGGAATCCTACTGAGCATTTCAATCCGTGGCGTTTTGCGGCATTTGTGTAATGCCTCCATTCTCACAACCATAGTCATAATTGACCGGCTGGGGTCGCCAGGAGAAATGCAAAGTCACCTGGGCGGGTTGAATCCGAGGCGGGAGAGGGTGGAGCGGGGCCGCCATTGGATTCGTTCGGCGGTTGCCCGAAGGGGTTCGCCTGGAGGGTGGATCAGGCGGAGGACGGCCAGAGCGGCGTTGGTCAGCGAAGCGAACGCCTCGGCCAGGCCGGGCCGCTTGGTGTAGTGGCGATCTTTGTCCCACCAGCGGTCCTTGACGAAATGAAGGCAGTTTTCCACCTGCCAGTGGTCACGAATGGTGGCCTGGAGTTCACGCGGCGTGACCGAATCGAGCTCCAGACTGGTGATGAAGTACCGGCTTTCGCAGGAAAGGAGCGTGCCCTCCGCCGAGCGCACTAAGCGATCAACCCGAATGCCGATCCGGCAGCCGGGAACGTTCAGATGCTCGCGGATATGCTCGGCGTCGTCGAGGTTGACCCAAAGCCGACGCGTTTCCCGATTCAGCCCCTTTTTTCGGTGACTTCATGGGCCGGCTCGGTGGCCGTCTCCTGGAAAAAGCAGGTTTCCAAGGCGTCCAGCATGTCGGGCTGGTTCGCCTTGACTTGGAACAGGTAGTCGCAGCCGTGGGCTTGGAGAAGTTCGAGCAACGGCCGCTGGGCGTAGATCGCATCGCCGGTGAGCAGTTGCAGGGCAGGATAGGCCTCGAGCAACTCAGCCAGATGCACTTTGAGACTCCCAGGCTCGTTGGTTTTGTCGCCGCCGATCGACCATTGGTCCAGCGTCAACTTGACCCGTTGCAGGAAAACATTGAGCATCTGCACGGGCGAGCCATCGGCGCCAAGTCCTTGGCGACACATCTTGCCGTCGACCGCCGCAGCCCAACGGCCCTCCTGATCGGCCAGGGCCGTGTTCAGCCATAGGGCGAACGCCTCGCGAAACTCGTCCAGACTGAGCCCGGCCAATGCCCTGGAAATGGTCGAGCCGCACGGGGATTTGTCGCGTGTAAATCCCCGTGGTTCCTTGAGTTCCTCCCAATTCGCATTCGCCCAACGTACCACCACGGCCATCTCGGTAATCCGCCCCAACAAGCCGAGAAACACCAAGGAAACGATGCCGGAGAACGGATGCCTCACCCCCCTGGCAGCGATTTTCAGGGGCATGTTGATTTGCCCATCTCTTGGGTGGCTGCCCGTTTTGTCGGTTCCTCTCGCCACACCACCTCTCTTTGTGTCTATTGAAATATGGCGTTGTTGAAACGCCGGTTCCACTATTTCGTGTTGAAATACGGCACATGTGCGGTCGTGCTCAGGAGAATGATTGCCATATTTAATTAGACTTTCCTGGCCATTTCTGCTATCCTCGCTCCTGAGGGCTCGCGACGTTGCGACCCCGGTCCCGCTGCGATTAGGGAGGAAGCAGTCATGGCACAATTCGACCCGGAAAAGCAGGCCCTGGTCGGGACAGGCGGTCTCCTGTCCGTGCGCGTCGATGACGAAATCACACGCAAGTTGTCGATGCTGATCGAGGGCGAGTGCGAAGGACTGGGCCCCCTGCAAGCTGCCAAGAAGTTCGGCTTCAGCAAGCAACGCTACTTCCAGTTGCGCGCGGCATTTGTCGAGCAAGGTGCCTCGGCGCTGCAGAGCCAGAAACGCGGCCCGAAAACGCATTACCGGCGTACCGCCGAGGTGGTTCGCCAGGTGATCCGGCACCGATTTCTCGATGTCGATGCGTCGCCCGAAGTGATCGCCCAGAAGCTTCGCCAAAGCGGGTGGCAGATCAGCACACGCAGCGTGCAGCGGGTGATCGAAGAGTTCGGCCTTCAAAAAAAAACTCTACCGTTGTCGGCCGAAGGGTGAATTGCAGATCGAGGTTCAGCGCACCAAGAAGCGTACGCGCAGCGAGCCGTGCGATCCGGCCAGTATCGAGCGCGGGGTTCGGCAACTTCTGGCCGACAAGATCTCCGGCAACCTGGTCGGCCTTTGGCTCCTGGTGCCTGAACATCTGCGTTTGGGGATCTGGGACCTACTCGGTGGCTGGAGTGGCCACGTGGCGGAGCGGGTCGAACCGCGTTTGGCCCTACAATTGGTTCACGAAGCGGCCTTGTGCAGCACGGGCGTGCGGCACCAACACGCGCTGAGCCAGAGGGGATTCGAGTTGGCATGCGGGCTGCCCTTTGTTCACCAGGACCGAGGCGTTTGCACCGTTTACCGCGGAGTTGCGGCTCCTCAACAGCGACATCCTTTTGGAGCATGCGCAACAAGTGGCCGCATTGGCCGTCGCGATTGTGCAAGAGGAGACACAAAGCGACGCCTTGAGCGAGAAAACGTATCTCGCCGGTCTACTGCACGATGTGGGTGTGTTCGCGCTGTTCGAACGTTATCCGCAATACTACGCCCGGATCCTGGAACTGGCCGTTGAACGGAAGTCGCCGTTCTGGCAGGAAGAGTTTTCGGTGATCGAGACGACGCACGCGCTGGTGGGGGCCTACCTGTTGGGTTTATGGGGTCTGGACGACGAGATCGTTCGGACGGTCGCCCACCATCACCAGCCGAGTCGCTCGGACGACACGGAGTTTACAATGCTCACGGCGGTCCATGTGGCCGACGCCCTCTGCCGGGACGGCTGCACCGGCCTACTCCGGCAACAAAGCTGGCTGGATGACGTGTACCTGGAGCGTCTGGGCCTGACACACCGTGTGCCCGTTTGGGAAGCGATTTGCGAGAACGCCACCTGCATCGAAGCACTGCCATGAACCAGCGAATTCTTCGCGTTGGTGGCAAACTCAACATCTGCCAGGCCTACTAATGCATCTTACGAAGTCTACCGAATCGAACGTCGTTCTGTGACCGACAGCCCCGGCATGCATCGTCGTCGTGTTTTGTTCTTCACTACCTCGCAACAGAAACAGCGCTCAGTTGTGCCGAATATGATGCCCTTGGTGTGAGCGTGAGGTGTTCCATCAACGTTTACGGCCGACGCGTTTGAGCATGACCACTCGTGTGATGTAGAGTACCATAGGCTCACTATTTTTTCTCATATGGTCGTCCCGAGAGAGGGCAGAAATGATCCCCACCAATCCATGGGGAAGAAAGGCGACGAACTATGATCACGCTTTGGAAAAACCTCGGTTTGTACCACAAATTCGCACTTGGTTTCGGCCTGCCAATCGGCCTATTGGTGGCCGTCGCCAGTTGGGCTGTCGTCGAACTCCATTCCATCAGCAATAGCACGATGGCGGCGGAGGCGATTCGGCAACGGACCGATAGCTTGGCGTCTCAGATGACGTTGGTATTCGCCGTCGCGGCGGTGCTGGGCATGGTTCTGGCGTATTGGTTCGCTCGAGGAACCGTCCTTTCCCTGCGCCGATGCCAGGCGGGCATCGAGGCCTTGTCGCAGCGCGACTTTGGCAAATGCCCTTCCGTCGACGGCAAAGACGAGTTCGGTCAAATAGCCGAAGCTCTGGTCGAGTGTTTCCATGCCTCACAGGAGTGCGCGGAAGCAGCGGGGATATGCCAACAAAACGTACGCAGTCTTCCAACACCAATTTTGAGCATTGATCGGCAGTACAACATCACGGCGATCAACGAGGCAGGCGCCAACCTCCTTGGCTCTACACCGGATCAGTGCATCGGCAAGAAATGTTACGATCTTATCAAGACAACCCATTGCCGGACTTCAGAGTGCCGTTGCGGCCAGGCGATGGAAAAAGACGGAATCTTCACGGGCGAAACCATCGCCAACCCGAACGGTACGACCGTACCAATTCGATACACGGGAGCTCCGCTGAAGAATTCCGAGGGGGAGGTTACCGGCGCCGTCGAATTCGTACTCGATGTCAGCGAGACGACGAACGCATTGAAGAAGGCTCAGCGAGGCCTCGACAACCTCAACAATATTCCTACCCCCATCATGACGATCGATCAGGACATGACGGTGACCTTCATGAATCCGGCAGGTGCTGAAATGCTTGGCCTTACTCCGGAAACGTGTGTTGGCAGAAAGTGCTACGATCTCTTCAAAACGACGCATTGTAGGACACCCGAATGCCGGTGCGTCCAGGCAATGGACAACGACACCGTTTGCAGCGGCGAGACCGTTGCCAGCCCGAACGGAACTGGCATCCCGGTTCTTTACACCGGTGCTCCAATCAAGGACGAAGGTGGGGATAATGTCGGCGCCTTGGAATACGTGGTGTCGATCGAACATATCCAACAGACAGAAGTCGTTCAGAGCGCCCAGCGCCGCGCAGACAAAGTCGCGGCATTCCAGAAGCGAGAAGTGGAAAAGATCGCTCGTGTCCTGCGACGGGTGGTCGATGGCGATTTGACCGAGCAGTATCACGTGGCGGAATGCGATGAGGACACCGCTGAGGTGGCTGAAGCATTTGGCAAGATTGCTTCTGCGACGAATGCGACTATTGCGAACTTGAATGGAATGATTGGCCAGATTACCGAGTGTGCCGTGCAGTTCAACGAGGGAGCCCGAATCATCGCCGAAAGCGCGCAGGTGCTGGCAAACGGAGCACAAACCCAAAGCTCCAGCGTCGAAGAAGTCAGTGCCGCAATCGAACAGCTTTCCTCGTCAATTGCGGCCGTCAAGGTAAATGCCGCCCAGGCCGATTCGGTAGCCAAAAAGACCAGCGATCTTGCCCAGATGGGCGACCAGGCCGTCCGGAGATCGTCGGATGCGATGGAACAGATCCGCAGCGGTTCTGTGCAAATCGCGGAAATCATTCAAGTGATATCCGAAATCGCCCGCCAGACAAATCTTCTGGCACTCAATGCTGCCATCGAGGCCGCACGCGCTGGTGAACATGGTTTGGGATTCGCAGTCGTGGCAGACGAAGTACGAAAGCTCGCCGAGCGATCCAATTCCGCTGCCGGCGAAATTACGTCTCTGATCCATGAATCGAGCGCGCGTGTCATGGAAGGAGCACAACTCAGCGGAGAAACCGCCAAAGCCCTAAACGAAATCCTAGGTGGAGTCGAGGAGACCGTCACCACGATTTCGCAAATCGCAATCGCCACCGCCGAACAGGCGGCCAACGCGTCCCAGGTGGGCGAAGCGATCGAGGGTATCGCGCACGTAACCGAGCAGGCGGCCGCTGGAAGTGAAGAAATGGCTTCCAGTAGCGAACAGGTGGGGGCTCAGGCCAACGCCCTGCGGGATCTCGTCTCCTTGTTTAGGACGGAAAAGAGTGGCGACGCACATACGGCTGAATCCGTCTCTTGAGGCCTGCATCGTCCATGACAGGAAGACGATCGACGGGAGTCTGGTTTTTCACGCGTTCGACGTCTCAAAAAGCGGTCGTTTTCGACGCAGAGACCCATAAGCTGGACAACTACATAAAGGGACCCTCCTAGGATAGCCTGGGGCGCCGTCGACCTTGGCGGCGCCCCAGGCGCCTTTGGACTTAGCCGAAGAGTTTGACGTCGAGGGCCGAACAAAGGCCGATGGCGCGTCCCCCCGGTTTCCGACTGAGCGGTAAGGAGGGGCTTCGCGTTGCCGACAAACACCGCTACGGCTCGTTATCGTTCTTCTTCCTCGTCATGTAACGGAAGACGCACAATAAAGGTGGTACCTTCGCCGGGCTGGGTTTCGAGTTCAATCGTGCCGTGGTGTTTGTCCACTACGATCGCATGGGCAATCGCCAGGCCCTGGCCGGTTCCTTGCCCCACCGGCCTCGTCGTGAAAAAGGGATCGTAGATTCGCGACCGGTTCTCGTCGGATATCCCTGTTCCGGTGTCCTCCACGTGGATTTCGGCCCACTGCGCGTTGCGCCGTGTTCGTACGGTGATTATGCCTTTCCCCGCGGCACCATTGTTCGTCTTTTCCCCGATGGCGTGAGCTGCGTTGACGATCAGATTGAGCATCACCTGGTTGAATTCTCCCGGCAGGCATGTCACCAGGGGCAACTCCGCGTCGAAATCGGTTGTCAGATCGGCCACGTACTTCCACTCGTTGCGCGAGACCGTCAACGTGCTTTCGATGGCCTTATGGAGATCGATCGCCTGCATGTGATCGCCGCCGGGATGGGAAAACTCCTTCATCGAACGGACGATCTCCGCCACCCGCTGTACCCCTTCCTGAACGTGGCTGATCGCCTTCGGAATCTCGTCGCGCAGGTAGTCGACGTCGGCCAGGGCGATTGCCGCTCGAATCTCACCCGCCGACAAGATCGTGTTTGCGTAGTCCTCTGCGGAACCTTGTAGTCGTACGCATTCGTTCAGCAGGACATCCAGCTCCTGGAACGACTGCCGAAGGAACTGCGCATTGTCGCCAATGTACTGCGTTGGGGTATTGATCTCGTGGGCGATCCCCGCGGCCAGTTGGCCGATCGACTCCATCTTCTGGGCCTGGGCCAAACGTGCTTCGATGCGCCGTTGCTCGGTCACGTCTCGAACTGTCGATTGAAAGGCCTGCTTGCCATCCAATTCCATTCGTGTCAAGAGGATGGTTGCCAAGAATTCACTTCCATCCACTCTCCGGTGCTTCCACTCGAAGTAGTGACGCCCCTCGCGGGCGGCGATGGCATTCATCTGCTGGGCTTTCGCCGAGGATAACGTTCCATCCGGTTGATACTCGGGCGACAATTCCACCGGCGTGTAGCACGTAAACTCCGCTTCATCCTGACAACCAAACAAGCGAATCGCCGCAGGATTTCCACTGAAGAATCCATCTTCGGCGGTCGAGAGTATGATCGCATCGCCAGACGATTCGTAAAGCGTCCGGTATTTCGTCTGGCTCGCCCGCAGAGCTGCCTCGGCCTGCTTACGTTCGCTGATATTGCGGGCGGCACAATAGAGTTGCTTCTGACCGTCGATGATCGCGGCCGACGCGGTGATCTCGACTTGAATGGTGCTTCCGTCCTTCCGGCGATGCAACGTCTCGAAGGTCGCACGCGTTTGCATCAGCGAGGCAACGACTCCCTCTAATTGGGCCTTGCTCCATTGCGCGTCCCAGTCGCTGACGTGCAAGTGCCGCGCCTCTTCCCGGGTGTATCCGAGGTTGCGGAGAAAAGCGGCATTGCATTCCAAAAGGTTTCCCTGACCGTCCAATGTATGGATCCCATCCATAGTCGATTCGAGCAGCGCTCGATACCGCGTCACCTCGCGTTCCAATATTTGTTCGGCCCGTTTTCGCTCGGTGATGTCGTGCGCGGCGGCGTGGCTGTAGGCATGCCCTCCAAATTCGACATAATTCGCCGTGATCTCGACAGGTATGATCCGTCCATCCTTCCTGCGCAAGCTCGTTTCAAAGGTGAGCGATTTTTTCTTCTTGAGGTCCTCCCAGTGCGCGTGCCAGACTTCCTCCGGATGCTCCGGATTGATATCCGAGGCGGTCATCCTAAGAAGTTCTTCACGTGAATATTCCACTAAGCGGCATGCCGCATCGTTGACGTAACCGAACGAAGCATCCGGCATGAGCCAAAAAATGGCATTGGCGGCGATGTCAAGCGAATATTGTGTAAGCCGCAATGCGGCTTCGGCCCCGATACGACTGGAGATGCCCTCACCTACTGACATTTGGCGATCGGCCAGCCAGAAACCTTCGCGAACGGTGTTATCCAGTGTCGTCATCGATATCCTGCCCCATTGTTGTGGTTCTCATCCGGACATCGAGTTGTGTCGATGAAAAACCGGTAAACCAATTCACGCGACGCTACAGCCCTCAGGGCGGCAGGGCCGCCAGCTTTGGCGGTGCTGCCGCACCCAGCCAGGAACCCGCCCCGCTCGTCGCTAATCTTCGTGAAAAACCTAACGATCTTGAGATCAGCAGTGCAGATCAAGTCGTTCACTTATCGAGGCAACAAATCTCGCCATCAGCAACCCCCTCATTGTGCTGGTAACTTGAGTGGTCGAAAGAATAGCTGAGAAGCTACGAGCGGAAGAAGGATGCTATTCAGTGTAGCCTAGGTCGCCAGATGGTCTGGGGCGCGTTAGTCTCCGGCAGATAGGCTGTCACGCTCAAACCTCGTCCCGTACCGGTAGCGATTAGGTCGAAGAAATTGGCAACACCACCCCGGCTCGGGGGAACAAGTTGTTAACAGGTCTGGATCCGCCTGAAATGGCATCGTCATCATCCCTTTGGCTCCGTAGCCTTGTTACTTCTGTGGATGTCCCTGACGGCGGCACTCGCTGTGATCGTCCTGCAAAAACCTCTGACAGCAAAAAAAGAACCGACGGTCGGCCGCCCATGGGCGGCCGACACCGTGGTGGACCAGGCTGAGGCTCAACGCGTTTTCGGCCTCCTGGCGCGTCAACCCGGCCGCCGCATCGAGCACCCGCTGAAGCGCCGGCCCCTCGGGCAATTCGCCCTCCTCGGTGGCCACGCCCCGGGCGATTTCTTCGAGTTGCGCATGATCCGGCAGGGCATGCTCGACGACGGTGAACAGTTTTTCCAGTTCCACGGGGATGTCCACCACGGGCGACAGCACAATAAGAAACGTCCGGTTCTGCTTGCCGGCAACGATCTGCCCGGCCAAGGCCTGAACGATTTCTGCGCTCTGTAGGAAACGATGAAAGTTTTGCAGCACCAGCAGCGCGGAACCTTCAGAAGTCGCGAGCGCATTGACCGCGCGGATCGCCACCAGCGGATCGTTGCCGCCGGCATCCGCCGGGTGTTCACTACCAGAGATCTGCAACCCGGCGTCGATGTTCCAGGTGGCCAGTTTCCAATCGTGCTCGCGGCAGAGTTGAGCGATTTCCCGCAGGGCGTCGTCGTGCTCGTGACTTTCGATCCAAAGCCCGGTGAAGCACGACGCGATGTATTCGTGCAAGCGTTCGGCAAGCGTCATAATAAAACGTCTCCCATTTGAGAAAAGCGGGAAAACCGCATGAAAAGACACCGGCGATACGGTCGCAACCACGCGTGCCAGTAATGCGCAGCAAAAAGATGCTAGCACCGAGCTTCGGCGCCTCGGCGGTGGTAGACCGTTGCAGCCCGACGCGGTTCGGCGACCGCGCCGACACCACTCCTGAAAAAGCGCAAGGTGCCACATGAACATGCCTCCCAGCGAAAAAGAAACGTCGAGTGAAAAACGTTGCGATCAACAGGCATCGGCGCAACGACTATTCCGTTCGCTGCTGCTGCTGTTTACATTCGGCGGTCTGATGAAACTCGCCAGTCAGCCGCTCCGAGGTTTTTTTACCCAACACCTCTTCGAGGAACCGACTCGCCTCGCGGCACGACGCCCCAGAAAAACCTTTCGTCTGCACGGTCATTTCGCCGGTTGGTGCAACAAGGATTTCGATAGTTTGTGTCACGCGGCACCTCCGTTAACTTGAACGACAAGCCGGATCGAACCATCGGCCAACGGTTGCTCGGTGACTGAATGCCCCTTCCGCCGCGCCTCGGCACGACATTTTTCTACGGCGTATGCCTGCAAAAGCGCGTCGAGGTGTCGTTGTTCACCCCAACGCCCGGCGAAGTCGTCGTAGTGCAGTTTTCCCGTGGCGAGTTCAGCAACCACCGGATACCGCCACGCGGGCAACTGCACGACAAGCCCCGTGGCCTCATCGCGAAACAGCTTGACAGTTCCCAAGCTCGGCGCACCAAGCCCAAGCCGCCGACAAGCCGTCCCCACCGCCTCGGCATCGCGGATTTCGGCGGCAATGGAAACAATGTGCGACACATTTTTCTCCTTTACCCAGGATTGTGTTGTTGACAGACATCTGCCTTACGTGGCAACAGCGTTGGGACTAGTACGTCATACATGACTGTGGCGTCCCCTGCGGCGTGCTTTTTGCAGCTCCGAAAGCGAAATGGCCGTTACAAGCAGTGGGATAACAAAGCAGTGGGATAACAAAGCAGTCTTGGCGCAAACGAAAAGGCCCGTGTTAAGGCGAACGTGTCACCCATCACCACGAGCCTTGAAGTTCACAGAGTCGATCGCTCGTCGAAAGGCCAAGGCTGAACGACCGATGTTCGTTTACGTTTCTTTCAGGTTTTTTTCGGACCGGTTTCTGCGGATTTCGGTAGCGGTTGGTCATCGACGCGGTCGGCTTTCAGAGACGTCTTATGAGCAAGCTGTTTTCGTCGTGACCGGCCATCAGGAATCGGCAAGTCTCGGTTTCGTGCCACCACCGGATGGTCGGGGTGATCGTGTTGCGGTCGACTTTGAGCCTTTCGGCGATGTCTTGCAAGAGAACCCCTCGACAGTACAGCGCCATCACATCGTCGGCGATTGCTTGGTAAAGGGGCGGCTCGAGTTGTTTCTGCGTCAATGTCGCGCGGCGAGCGTGACCATCGGGCATCTCCTGGCCGTGTGATGCGAACCAGTGTTTCAACAGTTTGGTTACGTAGCTGGGGGCGCGCCCCAACTCTTTGGCAATCTGGGCGTTCAATAGCCCCTCGTCGTACAGCTCTTTCGCCCGTACGGATAGGGCGTCATTTTCCGGTGGTTCGCGAAAGTCGATGACGATCTCCTCTGCAATATCACTGGGAACAGATTGTGAGTCTTCCGCGCCTGTGTCGATATTGCCGACGAGCCCCGCAACTAGCGCCTTGGTTGTAATCGTGAACCGCCCGCGGAGACAATGGCGCTTGCGGCCAGGTTCGCGGATTTCAGTGACAACAATTGCACCGCCAACGAGATCACGCAGAGCATGAGCAGCCGCTGGTGTTTTCTCAGTAAGAACCGTTCCCAGGTTATCGAGTTGCTCGCTCACCCAGGCCTGTGTCGGCTCCGGCCGACGATCGTCATTCGTGCGACACAGTCGTTCCACACGGGCTGCGAGTTGATTTTTCTCCGCGCGGCGTTTCCGAAGCTTGGCAGCAAGCTCCGGCTCCTCGGTGCCGTTTTCGACAAAATTGACGAGGTTCGCGATCCTTCGCTCAACGTCTGCCAGCGCCTTCGTGGCCGCGGCCAACTCGCTGGGCAGCTGTGCCTCTTGCTGTCTCCAGTACCTGCGCGTCGCGTCGAGGACCGCCTCTCGCCAAATAGGATCGCGCAGAATCCGTCGTCCGATTTCGTCGAGAATCATCCGCTCAGCAAGATCACGACGAAGTTGCGTTTTGCATGTGCAATTCCCCTGGGCGTACGAGGGGCAAAAGAAATATTTGCCCCCACTGCCGCCCACGTTCAAGGTGCTTCCACACTCGCGGCAGCGGATCAGACCGGAAAGGAGATGGCGTGGGTGCTGGTGTGCCGCACGTGACTTCGCGCCGCGGAGCGTGCCCTTCGCCTTTCGATGCCCCTTATACCGCTTTTCATTTTCTGTCAGCAGGCGGCCCGCTTCGGCAAACGTCGTGTCATCGATGAGACGCAGATGTGGAAGGTCGCGAACCCACGATTCGCACTCTTCGGGTTTGCGGTCTTTTTGCGATACCTTTCCGGTTAACGGGTCGCAGACATTCCGTTTTTCTCCCCACGGCCATTGCCCCGTGTATTTACGGTTCCGCAACAGCCGAGGCAAATACTGATGCCGCCACGAGTCGGTTGTCGCGCGATGGTCTTTCGGAGCACCCAACCGGTTCAATTCTCGCGTGATCCAGCGCAGGCTTCGCCGTTCGACGACAAACCAGTGGAAGATCCGCTTCACCCAGGCGGCATGCTCCGGGTCGATCACGTAGATCTTGCGGGGTTTGGCATTCCGGCCGCGCCGTCCTGTCTCGCTTCCCAAAACGGGCGCGGAAGTGTAGCCGAAACAGCCGTCGCCGACCGAAAAGCCAGCTAGCAGGGTGCCCTCCTGTCCGCGCAATACATTGGCGGCAAGATCCGTGATGTAGTGTTCGTGAACAATGGCCATCAAATGTGCGATCAGTTCCCAACCCGTTTTGTCCGAATCGATATTGTCGGCTACACTGATACCCGAATGTCGTGTTTATGCACCAATGACTTGAGCAACGGCAGCGTAATCACGGACTCGCGCGATAGGCGGCTGAGACTGTGGAAGTAAAGGACGTGGAGTTCGCCATTCTCGGCGGCGGCCAGCAGGGCGTTCAGACCGGTGCGTTCCCGTTTCGTGCCGGACACGGCCTCGTCGACAAACTCCAACTCGGGCAAAATTCGGTGGTTGCTGCGTTGGGTCAATTCGCGACATTCGCGCTGTTGGTCCGCATTGCTTTTTTCGCTCTGCAGGCTGCTGCTGAATCGTGCGTAACTTCCCGCGCGAATCGCCAAATCGAAAGGCGGATCTCCCGAGGGATCTGCCTCACGCCGCCTGCTGTGCGGCGCGCTTTCGGCAAGTGAAACCAAAGTCGTACTCACAACAATTCCTCCCGCCCAGAGGGCCTAGAAACATTTTTTGCCCTTGTCGGCGCGGGCGTGTGACGCCACGGTCCGTTCGGGCACGTTGATGGGCGAGGCATCGAAACTCGCCCGACTAACCGCCCTGGGAAAACCGGACAAAACGGAAATCAATGTGGCCGCATTGTTGAGTTGGCGTCACGTGGTACAGCGCCGCTTTGGGTGCTAGCGCCTTTTCTGCCGCTGTGACACCACGCCTCGGCCAGGGCGCGGCCGATGACCTCGGCAAAAGCCCGTTGCGGCTCCGTTAAGCGTTCGGACTTCGGGTGGCAGCAGACAGAACGAGAGGTCGGAAGAGGTTTGGAGGCCATTGTGCTATCACATCCTTTCTGGCTTTGGGGTTTCATGTTGGTCTCACAGCAAGTTCGCAAGTTCGTGGCAACGTGTTAGCACGTGCCGGGTGCGCGAAATTAGATACCTGCGCGTATCTGGTAGAGCGTCTTGGTCAATGACGCTGCAAAAGACGTTGTCAATTTCGCGCATGCAGGCATATACTTCCCACATAGATCGACACGGTTGTTCCTCACTTCCCTTTGCCGAATGAAAAGAGGCAACCCATGAACATCACCAATCCCAGCTACTTCGGCACGTTGACATTCGGTGAACCCGAAGTCGTGGAGCGGGCCATGCCGCGCAACCCCGCGCAGAAATTCGCTTTTGCCTGCGAAAAGAGCGAATGGCGCCCGCCGGAACGTCTCGCCGCGTTTCTTCCTCCGGGCTATTCGATTCCCATTGACTGCTGGAAGGATTCCGACGGCCTGAGACGCATCGTCCCCGGCTGCAATTTCGAGGAGCTTATCGATCTGGCCGCGGTTGGCGGTTTGGCGGTCGTACACGGCATCCACGGATTCGACCGGCAGATCGACTATTCCTACCGTGCGATGTTTTTGGTCCATCAGCACGTGCGCGGCCGAACCCACAAAAACAGCCGGGGAATGAAGGAGCACCTCACCCGGGAGTTTTCGTATGCCCGCGATCTTTTCGTTCGCCGGTTAGGGCGAATCGTCGACGGGGAATATGATGTGTTGCCGGACGCCGTGGGTCTGAACGCGGAGGGAAAAGGGCGACGACTTTCCGTGTCGGAACTTAACGAACTGGGTCGTCGCACAGCATGCGAGGCAGGCTACAATAACCCGAACAGCGCACAATCCATCCAATATGGACTTTTCGCCACGGCAAAGATGAACCCGCTGGAAGTGACGCCGGATGAAGCACCAAATTTGGTGAGAATGGCCCTCTTTGATCTTCCTGCTGGTGAGAAGGCCCCATCGAAAGAACTCGTCGAGATCGTGACGGAACGGCTCTTAGCAGCGATCGATCGCCATCTCGACGACTCGGGCGAAGCCTTCGATGCCTGGTTTACCGGCCCCAAAAACTCGCTGCTGAAACAGATCTCGCAGCAGAAGAGCAAGCCGGGCGGCAAATTGTCCCGCGACGAAGTCCGCCGGACGTTACTCCATCTGGTTTGGCAAGCTTATGCGTACGTGGGGCAATGTGTCCACGCCTTGATGCGGACTATCAAGAATTCCGTGCCCGATCCGCTCAACGAAACCGAAAGTCGGCTTTTCGAAACCATGCACGAAAGCCAACCGGTGTATGGCGATTTGCCCTTAGCGCTGCTTGCCGAACGGGCGCGTTTTCTGCGGCAGGCGATCCTGGCGATCTGGAACGAACCGGAAAACAGCGACCATCTTCGCGTGTTACACCGGCTGCTGGCCTACTATGCGGAAATGGCCAGCAAGCGGCGTGAGGCCGACCGGCAGTCCAAGCAGCGATGTCGGTCCGGCCCAGCAGCAAGGGAAACGGGCAACGCCGTCGATCGGACACGAGATGATAATTCTCGCTTGAATCGAGAAGACTCAAATTGTCCGGAGAATCCACACGCCGCAAGCAGCCAATTTGTCGGCTCCGTCGAGTTCCTCGAAAACCTGCACGGTCCGAGCCCTGCCGCAGAAGAGCCGTTCGCCCAGGTGGCAGACCACATTCGCGAATTACGTCAGATCGCCTGCGAAGGTAATTGTGGAGGCTGGGACTTTCGGTGCGAAAACGTAACAAATGACCCGGTGACCATTCTCATGCGGTGCGCGTGCGGACGAGTCGAACGAAAGATCGACGTGTCGGTCGACGAATTCGCCGAACATGCCGAAAGAATCCTTAGCTGGAAAAGGCCGGCCCTACGTAGTTCCACCGCAGATGTGAAAGAGCCAAGCAGCGAAAGCTAGGTGCTCCCACTATATTACAATGACGCATTTTTTTGTGATTTTTAGCTCGGCGTTCTGGCCCTCTTGTTCGCGCCAGTCTTCTCCACCTCTTCGGGCCGTCTTTGCTTCGTTTGCCGTCTGCGCTACGCCGAGTACTCCTGCAACGCGCCGTTCGGTTAACGTCGGGTAGGAAACAAGCTCGCAGGTTCCTTCGTTGCCTCGCATTCCATCCGTTTGCCCGTCCGATTGACGGACTTGTAACGAGGCTGCACAACCCTTCTCGGTTGATCGCAATTTCTGCCGCCGTTGCCTTCTCTCTGCCGTCTCTCGCCAAAATAAAAATCGTCCGGTTTTCCCAGGGTTTGTGGCGGTGCAATGTCATGCACCGAAGAAGACTGTGGGAGAAAGGCGAGGCCGCCACCGTCGTTGCGATGGGAATAAATCCCGTCGCAACTCGAAAGCGCGCGGCCTGCATTCGCGATGGAACGCAATCTGTTAACCGCCGCCGAGGCCGCTCGGGCACTGGGGATTTCCCGGGCCACCATGTATGGGTGGCTTGCCCAATCGAATGCCGGCACGCTCCTGATCCGCGGCCAGCCATACACCATCGAGTATCTTCAGGGGGGAGCGAAAGGCCAGGGCCGTATTCAGTTGGAGACGGTGGAAATCGAGCGTATCAAGGACGCCATGCGGGTGCAGCCATGTCGCCGGTGGCAACGCCGCCCACCGACAAAGCGGCATCACTACCCCGGCATCCACGTCGAACTGGGCGACCCGGGTAACTAACCTGGCATCACGACGCCGATCGCCGCCCACAGCGGCTCCTGAAAATGTTGCCCCCACTCGCGACCGTAGTGGTCGAACACGACCTTGGGCGTGTCACCCATCAATTCGGCCAAGACTTCGACGGAACAGCCGACACCGCCGTTCCAGTAGCCGGAGAGCATGCGGTGGGCGAACGTATGCCGACACGTATAACACGAGTAGTGTTTCTTATCCGGTATCTTGTCCCAGCCCAGCCTTCGTTTGATCGACAGGAAGCGGCCCACGCCGGTAACCTTCTTCCACGGTCTGCCCTGCGGGTTCCGCAGCAACGGAAGTCCTGAACCTTTCGGTGCGGTCTCCATCAGACGCCGCGTCAGCTCGGCCACTTCAGAGCGGACTGGTATCTTCCGCACCTTCTGCGTCTTCGACGAAAACAGCCGCCACATCATGCCGCGATCCGTCTCCACCACGTTATCGGCCGTGATCCGAGCCAATTCGCAAAACGGCCGCAGGCCGGTGTGGATGGCGACGAACAAAAAATCGTGGAATGCCTCGTCGGTTGCCCCGTAGATCGCCGCCTCTTCCTCGGCAGAAAAGGAGTGCAACCGGGGCCGGGAGGGCGGTTTTTTCAGCCCTTTCAGTTGATGGACAACGTCGTACGCATCCCGGGCGTGGTTGAACGCGGCCAACACGATGATAATCGCGTTGCGCCGCGTAACCGGTGATCGCCACGTCGCGTGGCTGGCAACCCAATGCTCGACGTGCCCCTTCGTGAGTTGCGAGACGGGCAATGAGCCACAGTATTCACACAACTCGTTCAGACGGCGTACCACGGCTCTACAATATTCCGCGCTCATCGAATTGTTGTCGGCACGATGCTGACAATACTCGATATACGTCGAACACACCTTGGCCACCTGCCACTCGCCTTCCGCGGCCGGCGCGGCCGTGGGCCGCCATTGACCGGCGACTTTCACCCGGGCCAACGCCAACTCGGCAGCCGGGCGGTTCTCCTTTCCCCGAACCCGCTTCCCGTCTTCATCCACCAATGGCACGCGACCTTTCGTGCCCGGCGGCGTGTAGTACCATGCGTCGGTCTGCCGCCAGTACCAGGCAGAACCACGGGGTCGACGCTGTCGTTTGCCGTTGGCCGCCATTTTCCGTTTCTTGGATATACGAAACTCGAATGTGTCTGCGTTTGCCAGGGGTCGGTGCCGTTAGCCGCGACTCTTTCTCGACTCGCGCTTCGTCATGTTCTTTTTTCGCCGAACGGTTTTCCGGCTGCTCGACGCGCCGGCGTTACGTTTCGCAGTTGCCACGGCTTTTTTGCGCGGAGATGTCTTTTTCCGCTGGCTACTCGGTCGGTTGTCCTCACCGATCGCTGTCCACAGAGGATCTTGATAATGCTGCCCCCATTCCTTGCCGTAGTGGTCGAAGGCGACCTTGGGGGTATCGCCGATCAGTTCGGCGAGCGTCTCGATGGAACAGCCTACCCCGTCGGTCCAATAGCCCGACAGCATCCGATGCACGAAGGTGTGCCGGCAGGTGTAGCAAGAGTACTTCGCTTTGACTGGATCTTTGTCCCACCCCATTTTCTGCTTGATGGCAAGGAACCGGACCACGCCCGTCCCGGGCCGCCAAGGTTTTCCCTTGGTATTGCGAAACAGCGGCAAGCCGGAGCCCTTCGGTGCCGTCTTCATCAAACGGCGAGTCAGTTTCGCCACCTCCGGCCGCACCGGGATCTTGCGGGTCTTCTTCGTCTTCGTGGCATACACCCGCCACAGCATTCCCCGCTCGGTCTCTTCGACATCGTCGGCCGTGAGCCGCGCCAATTCACTGAAAGGACGCAGGCCGGTATGAATCGCGGCGAAGAGAAAATCCCGAAAACGGTCTTCGGTCGCCGCCAAAAGGGCCTTCTCCTCTTCGGGGCTGAACGACTGCAGCCGCGGTTGTGCCCTTGGCTTTTTTACACCCTTCAGCGGATTCGCAATGCCGTGCATCTCTTCGGCACGGTTGAATGCCGCTAAGACAATCGCCATAACACCCCGCCGCGTTGCCGGGCTTCGCCACGTCGGATGGGCATCGATCCATTGTTCGAGGTGCGCCTTCTTCAACTTCGCGACAGGCCGCGCGCCGCAGAACGTGCAAAAGTCGTTTAGCCAAGCCACCGTGTTGGCGCGGTAGCTCTTGCTGATCGTGCCCTGGGCGAGCCCGCGTTCGCAATATTGGAGATAATCCGAGCAGACGCGGGCCACCAGCCAGGGGCCATTGTCGCCGGCCGCTGTACTGTCGTCCCAGGCAAGCTTCTCGCGGGCAAGCGCCAGCTCTGCTGCTTCCTTGTTCTGCGTACCGCGAATCCGCTCGCCGCGCTCGTCGAACAGGGCAATCCGCTTTTTCGTCCCCGGCATCGTGTAATACCAGCAATCAGTCTGCCGCCAATGCCACGCCGACCCGTGCGGTTGCCGTCACTGCTTCCGCTTTCGCCCCATGCTCTTTTTCTCCTTCGCTTGCGATCATCGATCACCCGTCAACCCCAGGAGAAATGCAAAGTCACCTGGGCGGGTTGAATCCGAGGCGGGAGAGGGTGGAGCGGGGCCGCCATTGGATTCGTTCGGCGGTTGCCCGAAGGGGTTCGCCTGGAGGGTGGATCAGGCGGAGGACGGCCAGAGCGGCGTTGGTCAGCGAAGCGAACGCCTCGGCCAGGCCGGGCCGCTTGGTGTAGTGGCGATCTTTGTCCCACCAGCGGTCCTTGACGAAATGAAGGCAGTTTTCCACCTGCCAGTGGTCACGAATGGTGGCCTGGAGTTCACGCGGCGTGACCGAATCGGGCTCCAGACTGGTGATGAAGTACCGGCTTTCGCAGGAAAGGAGCGTGCCCTCCGCCGAGCGCACTAAGCGATCAACCCGAATGCCGATCCGGCAGCCGGGAACGTTCAGATGCTCGCGGATATGCTCGGCGTCGTCGAGGTTGACCCAAAGCCGACGCGTTTCCCGATTCAGCCCCTTTTTTCGGTGACTTCATGGGCCGGCTCGGTGGCCGTCTCCTGGAAAAAGCAGGTTTCCAAGGCGTCCAGCATGTCGGGCTGGTTCGCCTTGACTTGGAACAGGTAGTCGCAGCCGTGGGCTTGGAGAAGTTCGAGCAACGGCCGCTGGGCGTAGATCGCATCGCCGGTGAGCAGTTGCAGGGCAGGATAGGCCTCGAGCAACTCAGCCAGATGCACTTTGAGACTCCCAGGCTCGTTGGTTTTGTCGCCGCCGATCGACCATTGGTCCAGCGTCAACTTGACCCGTTGCAGGAAAACATTGAGCATCTGCACGGGCGAGCCATCGGCGCCAAGTCCTTGGCGACACATCTTGCCGTCGACCGCCGCAGCCCAACGGCCCTCCTGATCGGCCAGGGCCGTGTTCAGCCATAGGGCGAACGCCTCGCGAAACTCGTCCAGACTGAGCCCGGCCAATGCCCTGGAAATGGTCGAGCCGCACGGGGATTTGTCGCGTGTAAATCCCCGTGGTTCCTTGAGTTCCTCCCAATTCGCATTCGCCCAACGTACCACCACGGCCATCTCGGTAATCCGCCCCAACAAGCCGAGAAACACCAAGGAAACGATGCCGGAGAACGGATGCCTCACCCCCCTGGGGTCGCGTGGATCCGAAACCTTTGAGAATACCGCTTCCAACTGACTCAACGACGATGCGACCACGATACGGCCCTCCTTGAAACGTAGGAAACTCCCGCCGCAACTCCGCCACGGCCTTCCGTTTCTACGACCCAGCCCACCCCTTGGTTGGCAAAATAGACTTTGCATTTCTCCTGGCCCGGACCGGGCGTTAGTTCGCATCCCACAGGGGCCGTTCAGACGCATATTGACCGGTCGCGTACGATTAGAAGGTTAGTCACGGAGGAAACACGCTCAGGAGGTGCGTTACCATGAACGAATCGAGACTACAGCACTACCGCAAGCGGCTTCTTGCCTTGCGTGCACGATTGCGCGGGGAGCGAGATGCGTTGCTCGACGAAGCTCTTTCGGAGCGGCCGGGAGAAATCAGCCGTATGCCTACCCACATGGCCGACGCAGGCAGCGATGCCTACGAGAAGGACTCGACGCTCGCTCTGAGCGAAAGTGCGGAAGAGACACTCGCGCTAATCGAGGCGGCCCTGGCTCGCATTGAGGACGGCACGTACGGGATATGCTCTGCGACAGGGCGACAAATCCCCGAAGCACGGCTGAATGCTATCCCCTGGACGTCCTATTGCGTGGAGGCGGCCAACGATATGGACATGCCGCGTTATCCACGTTAGCACCACCGTCCCTGCGACTGTCGGCGCGACGCTACTCGGCGGTTTCGCTCGACGCCTTAGGCGGTGTGTCTTTGGTGGGATCGAGTTCCAAGCGGGCTTTGTCCGTTAAGTCGTCGAGGAATTTCTCGACAAGCATATATTCGGCCGCGTTCACCTCGGGCGCCATCTTCTTGAGCGTTTCTTTCATCTCCTGGACGGCATCGTATACCTGCCGGAAGTAGCGCGACTTTGTGGCCGCGCTTTGCGGAACCCCCTTCTCAACGAGTTGATCGACTTTGGCTCGATATTGAGAAAAACGAACGTCCATCAGCAACGTGGGCCATTGGACTGCGCCCTGAGGGGTTTGCACCTCGACCGACTCGTCCGGAATGGTTTCGGGAATCGGCTGGGGTTGCGCGGGAGGTGTCGGTATGGCCGTGTTGGGCAACTGCGGCCGGGCTGCAAACTGGGCCTGCTGCCGCTGGAGTTGGTTCACCCAGAACTGCTCGTTGGAAGCCTGCTGCTGTGTGGCAAGGCTCGTCCGCTGCTGGGCTTGGCTTCCGAGCGTTGTGTTGATGTTCCGTTCAAGGCTCGCTTGGGCTTGAAAGGCTCGCTGCTGGGCAGACGCTTGATTTTGCTGCGCCACGCGGCGAGAGTACGATACTCCACCATCCGGCAAAGGATATGCACCCCAGCCAGAGTAGTACGAACCGTACGGCGCGAACTGGGCGTATGCCGATGTCCCAAGTGTCGCTACCGCAACGAAGAGTCCCATTCGGACTGAAACCGCCACAGTCAATCGACACATCGTCTGACTCCTGCTAACCAATCGAAGCTTAAGACTACGCACTAGGACTTTGTCAAACCTGAAAAATGGGTGCCATGCCCGCGCTTGCGTGGGCATGTTCCTCGGGATTTCAGCATGTCCACGCAAGCGTGGACATGGCACCCACAACCCCTGGTTTATTGGCGCTTGCCTAGCCAATGAGCGGAAGGCGACCAGCGGGAGCCTGGATTTTCAGGCGTTCGGCTTCCCCAACGATCATTTTCAACGCAAGCATCAACAAGAGTTGACAAAGCACCAGTATCCAGGGCACTCTACGTTTCGCCGGCGCCAAAGTCAAACCGTTTGTTGTGGTCATATCCCCCTAAGTCGGCGGGGCAGGAGTTCGTGGTTTTCCACAGCCAGCCCCGAGTTGGCAACACTTCTAGCCCTGCTGCCGGTAGTGTTGTCCCCAAGGTGTCTTCCTACGTGCTACTAACGCGAAGATCGTCAACTTTGTGCGAAAGATTATTAATGGCCAGCGGGAGCGGCTTCTTGCCTGGGTGCGGTAGCACCGTTTGGTTGGCGGCCCTGGCACCCTGGGTTGCCTGTGGGCTATACTACTAACATTGACGATTATGCGAACCGCTTAATCCGTGGCACACGTGGCTTTGGTGATGCGACGCCACGAGACGCCAGCACCCTACCTTTAGATTGCCCGGCCTCAGATTTAAAAACTGTGGAGTTGATTCGATGAAATCCTGTTTCCGATTTGGTTTGGTCGTCGCCCTGTGGTTTGTCGTTGCCGGCGCCGTTTTCGCGGAACCATCGCAGGCAGAAAAGAAACCCAAACCAAAGACCGACGACGCTGCGATACGCGAGCTATTTCAATCGTTGGCCACGGCCTTCAATAAGGGCGACACCAAGACGCTGACGACCTTTTGGACAGAAGACGCCGACCTCGTCAATGTCGAAGGCAAGAAGACCGTCGGTCGCGATGCCCTGATCGAACAGTTCGAACAATACCTGTCCGCGGGTACGGCGGCTCAGATCCACCTCAACATAACGGCCGTGCGAATGCTCGGCCCGCAGCATGCCGTCGTTGATGCCGATATCGTGCTCGACCCGCCGCCGGCCGGACCGCCGACAACCGATCGTATGGCAGCGGTCGTCGCCAAGCAGGGGAAAAAGTGGCGCATCGCCAGCCTGCGCGAGGCGGTTACGCAACAGCCATCGAACTACCCTCACCTGAAGCACCTGGAGTGGCTCATCGGTGATTGGGCAGGCCGCGCCGAAGACAACGCGGAGGTGGAAATCACTAGCACGTGCGAATGGACGGTGAACAAAAACTTCATCCTCCGCGCATTCACCGTCAAGATCGGCGGAGAAACCAAACGCGTGGGAACTCAAGTCATCGGTTGGGACCCGCTCGCGGCTCAAGTGACGTCCTGGGCCTTCGACTCCGAGGCCGGAATGTTTACCGGCCGTTGGAGTCGCGACGATAATTGTTGGACCATCAAAGAGACTGGCGCACTTCGTGACGGCGAAAAGGTTTCGGCCACGAACACGATGACTCGCATCGACCCGGATACCTACGAACTTGCATCCCGCGAACGCTTGTTCAACGGCGCAGCGCAACCCAATATCGAAAAGGTGTTGATCAAACGCGTGATACCGTCGGCCGAAAAGGCGGTTCCGGCGTTAGAGAAAGTGACGCCGCAGCCACACAAGTAGGCTCGAGCAAGCTGCCGGTACCATTTGGGCAGCGCCGCTGAACACTCGGCTACATATCGGCCGGCGGGCCAAGCGTTACTCGGTCTTCGTTTCAGTGGGCCGCTTCTGGCTAAACAGCCAGTTTCCGACTTCGGGGTCGTTGAATACCCGGTCCCAAACGTTGTGGCCGCCCCCCGCATATTCGGTGTATTTGGGCTCGCCACCGGCCGCCTTCAGCGCCTTGATCATGTTGCGACTGCGAGCCACGGGCACGGCGCCGTCTTTGTCGCCGTGGAATGCCCAGACGGGCGTTTTGACGACCTCTGAAGCCCCCGTTTCATCGCCACCGCCGCAAATCGGAACCGCCGCGGCAAACTTGCCTGGGCAGCGTTGCAGCAAGTCCCACGTGCCGTAGCCGCCCATTGAAAGGCCCATCACGTAGAACCGTTGCGTATCGAGCGGATACTGCTTTTGCATCTTTGCGAGTAGTTCGAGCAGCAGACCCATCGGATCCGACGGCTGTTCGGGCATTTTGTGCGTAGGGGCAAACCAGTTGACTTCCGCCCAGCGTTTACTTCGGGGACACTGCGGCGCGATCACGAAACATTGCTGTTCATTGGCAGCTTTCAGCAAAAAGTCTTTGCCGTGCTTCAGTTGGGCCGTATTGTCGTTTCCGCGTTCGCCAGCGCCGTGCAGGAAGATCAACACCGGATATGGCCCAGCGTTGGGATCGAACTCGGCCGGTTTGTGGAAACGATAGAGCAACTCTTCGCCGTTGTTGCCTACGTACTTCTGAGCTGCAAAACCTTGGTCTTCGTCGGCCGCCGCAACACGAACTGTCGCAATACCCGCTACCGCCACGGCAACACTCAATACCCAAATCCAGGACGATGCTCGCTTTTTCATGTTCTGTTTCTCCCATCCACGGTTGTACCGGCTGCACTTCGAAAGAAGCTCGACAGCCCAGCTTCTGATGCACATCGTCCCATAGTAACACGCCAGCCAGCACAAGTCACGTTTGGCACGCCATCACACCACGGTTGGTGCTCTGGTAAACCTAACGGGGTGGGTGCCATGCCCACACATGCGTGGCCATGCTGAAATCCCGAGGAACATGTCCACGCAAGCGTGGGCATGGCACCCCATTGACAAAGCGCTAGTTGCCGAACAGAAACGGCGTGGGTGTGAACCCGATCGGAATAAAGGCCAGTGTGAGCCAGCCGAGCACGTAGCGCCCGAAGCCCAGCGGCACGTCGTCGTTGACCGTCGGCGGGTGGATCGGGCCGATGAGGAACAGCAGAAAAATCATCAGCGTCCAGTTCCACAACTGAAAGCCAACGACGGCCGCCACGGCACCGAAGAGCATCAGCGACGCGACAACGTGGGCCTTTTTGCGCAACAGGCCGTAGAGGATGTGTCCGCCGTCGAGTTGGCCGATGGGCATTAGGTTCAATGCCGTAATCAGCAAGCCGACCCAACCGGCAAACGCCATCGGATGGACATGAATCACATGGCCCGGCGGGATGGGGCCCTTAAGCCATTCGGCAATTGCCCGGAAAAGAATCGGATCGCCAAATACGTCGCGCCCTGGCACGATCTCTGACCACGACAGCCCGACAACACAGAAAATCAACGTGGGAACCAACCCCGCCAGCGGCCCGCTGATACCGATATCGAACAGCGCTTTGCGATCGCCCTGCCGCGGGTCCATGGCGATTACGGCACCCATGGTCCCCAGGGGGCCAATCGGCATGGGAATGAAAAACGGCAAGCTGGCTCGCACACCGTAGCGCCACGCTTGCAGGAAGTGGCCCATCTCGTGACAGAACAGAATCGTCATTACCGGCAGGGCATACTTCAGCCCGTTGACGGTTGCCTCACGTAGAAACTCGAGCCAAGAGCCCTCAATACCGTGCATTAACACATACAGAAGGCCTTCCGCTCCTCCAAATGCCCCGGCAGCCAGTGTCGTTACACAGGTAGCAGCAAAGAGGCCCACGGGCAGCCAGATCTTCCGGCGCCGTGGTCGCGACTGTGGTATTCGTTGCTCGGGTACAACTTCTGCGAGTACGACGTCGACAGCGTCCGGGTGTGGTTGGTCGAAATCGGTCGAATTGGCAAGCGGATACGAACTCATTGGATCTCGGGATGGTGGTTATCGCAGGCCGGGCAACGATGCGTGAAGAAGTATCTCGCCCACGCAAAGGCCCACGTACACTTATCGATACCTGCATGGAAGATAATCGCCCACAAAACCGAAAGCCTGGAAATCCAAGCTTCCGTTGGGCACCTTCCATTCATTGGCTATGCAACCGTCAGTAGGATTCTATCGACTCAACACCCCGCGGCAAGTTCGTCGATGCATGGTATACTGCCCCTTCAAGGCGGTGGGGGGTGCGTTTATGCGAGTTTCGGCGCACACTGTCATCGCACGGGCCACTGAAGTCAATACGGTTTCGCCGCGACAGAGGTTCATATTGTCGGAGGAGATTCCCCCATGTTGGATCGGTTCTTTCGCCTTTCGGAACACCAAAGTAGCGTCTCGACCGAGGTATTGGCCGGCGTGACGACCTTTCTGACGATGGCCTACATTATCGTCGTTCAGCCGGCCGTGCTTTCGGGAAGTATGTTCGGGAAGTCGACCGGCATGGATTTTGGGGCCGTTACGACAGCCACCTGCCTGGCGGCGGCCGTAGCCACCCTAATTATGGGCCTCTACGCCCGCTATCCGATTGCTCAGGCCCCCGGCATGGGCGAGAATTTCATCTTCGTATTCTCCGTGTTGCCGGCCGCGGCTACGGCATTTCCCGCCGCCATCGGTGCCGGACAGACAACGCCCTGGCAAATCGCTCTTGGAGTGGTATTCGTCGCCGGCGTGATGTTCTTGGTTCTCTCGGTACTTGGCGTTCGCGAACGCATGCTCGAAGCGATCAGCCCGAGCATGCGCAACGGCATTGCCATCGGCATTGGGTTGTTCATCGCGTTTATCGGCCTGAAGAGCGTGGGACTGGTCGAGGCCGACGCGGCGACGTGTGTGAAACTCAATCCGCGTTTCGCATCGCCCGACGTGATCGTTTTTGGCTTCGCACTACTGATCACGGCCTCGCTGCACGCCCGGCGTGTGCGGGGAGCGATTGTCTGGGGGATCTTGGCAGCGACCTTGCTGAGCATGGTGCTGCGTTTGGTTTTGCCGACCATGCCGGCGGCGATTTCCGACAGTAAGGTGGTGACGGATTCGGCCCTCATGACGCGGTTCATGCACAGCGGCGCCCCGGCCGACGCGGCACAACCGATGACGCCTTCGGAGTTTCAAACGAATCTATGGCAAACGGTGGTCCGGCCCATCAGCTTGCCGCCCTCAATGGCCCCCACGTTTCTGAAGATGGATCTCGTTCGAGCACTCTCCTGGCCAATGGTGCCGTTTATCTTGATCTTTCTCTTCATGGATCTGTTCGACACGCTGGGTACCTTGATCGGCGTGAGCGAGCAGGCAGGTTTCATGAAAGGCAACCGCTTGCCCAGGGCCGGACGCGCGCTGACGTCGGATGCGGTGGGCACCGTAGTTGGCGCCGGCATGGGGACCAGCACGGTAACCAGCTTCATCGAGAGCGCCGCCGGTGTCGAACAGGGAGGACGTACCGGGTTGACAGCCGTGGTTGTGGCCGTGCTGTTTTTGGTGGCCCTGTTCTTCAGCCCCGTCATCGTAATGATCGGCAGCTACCCGCCGATCACGGCGGCGGCGCTGGTTGTGGTGGGTTCCATGATGATGCGTAATGTGACCAAAATCGAGTGGAGCAACTACGCCGAGGCCATGCCCACCTTCCTGATCATCCTTGGCATTCCGCTGACTTACTCCATCGCCGATGGCCTGGCACTGGGGTTCATCGCGTATCCGGTGATCAAGCTCGGTGCGGGCCAGCATCGCGATGTGAAGTGGCTGATGTACCTCATGGCCCTGGTTCTATTAAGCTACTTCCTCTTGGTCCATCCGACTTATTGATGTTTGCATATTCAGTTATGGACACGGGGCGGCGCAGTTTATGCCGCGGGGTTTGCGTTTCTTCCTGGGCGTTTTATCGGCCAACATTCCAGTCGATGTGCGTTCGGGCGACCGGTTCAGTTGCCGGATGGAGTTTTGGGAAGGCACGCCGGACAAAGCGTCAGCCAGGAAAGGCGATCTCATCGGGTTGCACACAATCCAGTTGATTGTGGGCGCCGGCGAAAAAACGTTTCACGTTTCCCAGAGCCGCTTCCGCCGTGCGACGGTTGGCCTCTTTGGTGTTTGAGCCGATATGCGGCGTGAGTACCACACTGGGTAAGGTACGCAGATCCTTGTCGGCCGATAGGGGCACATAAGGTTCGCGTTGGAAAACGTCGAGAGCGGCCCCGGCAATCTGTCGCGTCGCCAGGGCATCGAACAAGGCATCCTCGTCGACGACCGATCCCCGGGCCGTATTGATCAGCAGCGCTCCGGGTTTCATCATGCCGAGACGCTGTCGATCGACAAAGTCCTGGGTTTCGGCGTTGGCCGCCAAGTGGAGCGAGACCACATCGGCCCGGCGAAACACTTGATCGACATCGCACGTGTATTCCGCCAGCCCGTACTCGGCTTTGATGGTTTCCAACGACTTACCCATACGACATTGTAGTTGTTTCACGTCCTCACGGCCGGCGCCAAGAACTTTCATTGCGAAGCCGAAATGGGCCATGGCCGCTACGCGACGCCCGATGGCGCCGAATCCTACGATCCCCAGTGTCTTTCCTGTCACTTCCATGCCCGCCGGCGAACAGAAATTGCCATCGAAAAGCCGCTGCTGGGCGACTGACACGCGTTTGGCGAGATTGCCGAGCAGCCAGAGCGTGTGTTCCGCTACGCTCTGGTCGAGGACACCAGGCGTATTGGTCACGGTGATGTTGCCCTCGGCGGCGAGGGTCTTGTCGATTCCGTCGTGCCCCACCCCGAAGCGCGCAATGATGGCCCCTTGCCGACCGGCCACGCTCGCCAACGACTCGTAGAGCGGCCCCACGTAGGGTGTTACGCCAACGATCACCGCACGGCAACGGTGTCGGCGAATCGCGGACGCCAAAACGGATTCCTCGCCGGCCACCGGCAGCACACAAAGGCCGTCCGCCTGTTCGAAAACGTTTTTTGCCTTCTGATACTCAGAATGTGTGACTAGAAGGGTTTCGGGCATTAACAAACGTCTCCGCGATCGGTCGCCGGCAGAATTGCTGACATGGCAAACACCAAAGAAGTCACAATTGGGCAGTATATCTCGCCAGGCGGCACGTGAGAAGCCAATCTACAGAACCCCAATAGGAAATCGACAAGAAACGACGTTTTTGTGGCGTGTTTCGCCTCTCCCTAGACGCTCCAAAATCGCAGGACATCCCCCGCATGGGGCGTGTCGCCACTGCGTCGTTGGCTGTTTAGTATGGCAACAATGATGTCATCGCGAACCCCGCCCGCGGAATCTGCTCTAACCGGTAATCTGTTCTAACTACAGTCGAGGTGAAGCAGGCAGATTGCCAAAAACGGCTTCGGTCACCCGCCAGCGGGAGCCGCGGCCGGTTGCGAGCTGCTGGTTCTGTGCTGTCCACGAGGCCCAGCAAGCCGGGTGTCTTGCGTGGCGGCCCCTTGGCGGCACGGTTGCCCCCCTTGTATACTAAGGCGTTTCGTCTCTCTGAGTCTCAAGTTGCATGTGATCGTGTCATGACCAAAATCGCCATTCTTGGAGCCACCGGCTATACGGCCCTCGAACTTATCAAGATTCTACTGCGGCATCCCGAGGCCGAAATCATTGCGGTAACCAGTCGCCAGGAGGGGCAACCTCATGTGGCGATGGTCCATCCGTCGTTGACCGGCCGTTTGGACCTTTGCCTGGAAAACCTCAGCCCCGCCGAAGTGGCAGCCCGGGCCGAATGTATATTCAGCTGTCTGCCGCACGGTGTTACCGCTTCGTTGGTGCCTTCTTTGCTCGACGGGGGTGCCCGGGTGATCGACTTCAGCGCCGATTACCGATTGAGCAACGCCGAAATGTTTGCTCAATGGTACGACCAGAAACACGCCGATCCCGAGCGACTCGGCCACGTGCCCTACGGCTTGCCCGAGTTATTCCGCGAGCAGATCGTCGAAGCCTCGCTGGTGGCCAACCCGGGCTGTTATCCCACGTCGGCCATTTTGGCGCTGGCACCGTTGCTGAAGAACGGTTTGATCGAGCCCGACGGAATCATTGTCGACTCGAAAAGTGGCGTTTCCGGAGCGGGTCGTACGCTACGGTTGACCACGCATTATCCTGAATGCAACGAAAGCATTTCGGCCTACAACGTGGGCCGTCACCGCCACACGCCGGAAATCGGCGATATCCTCAGTCGGGCGAGCAAATTGGGCGTCGAGGTGATTTTCACGCCGCACCTCGTTCCCATGGATCGCGGTATTCTCAGCACGACCTACAGTCAACCCACCCGAGAGCTGACCGAAGAAGACGCGCTCAATGCGCTGCGTGAATTCTACGCTGACGAACCGTTTGTCCGCGTGGTCGATCACTTGCCGGCGACCAAAGACTCGATGAACACGAATTTCTGCGACATCACGGCTCGGATCGTGCGCGGCAAGGTAATTACCATTAGTTGCATCGACAACTTGATCAAAGGCGCATCGGGCGCGGCCGTGCAGAATTTCAACATTATGTTCGGTTATCCGGAAACCACTGCCCTGTAAAACCACTGCCCTGTAAAACCACTGCCCTGTAAAACCACTGCCCTGTAAAACCACTGCCCTGTAAAACCACTGCCCTGTAAAACCACTATCCCTTAAAACCACTATCCCTTAAAACCACTATCCCTTAAAACCACTATCCCTTAAAACCACTATCCCTTAAAACCACTATCCCTTAAAACCACTATCCCTTAAAACCACTATCCCTTAAAACCACTATCTCTTAAAACCACTATCTCTTAAAACCACTATCTCTTAAAACCACTATCTCTTAAAACCACTATCTCTTAAAACCACTATCTCTTAAAACCACTATCTCTTAAAACCACTATCTCTTAAAACCGTGGCCCAGTAATCTCGCTAGGATGTGCACCACCATGTCGATCGCCGTTCCCGAAGGATTCCTTGTTGCTGGTGTTCATTGCCGGATCAAGCAAAATCCGCAAAAACTCGACTTCACGATGGTGATGTCGGAAACCGACGCAACGGCTGCCGGTGTATATACGCGGAACCTTGTCTGCGGGGCTCCGATTACGCTGAACCGCGGTCGAACGCCCAGCGATCGCATTCGCACCGTGGTCGTCAACTCGGGCAACGCCAACGCTTGCACCGGCCAACGCGGTCTGGACGACGCCCACAAGATGGCCGCGTTGGCAGCCGCCGCATGTGGCGCCCAGGAGGATCAGGCCCTGGTGCTTTCGACGGGCATCATTGGTGAATTTCTGCCTATGGACAAGATCGAACAGGGGGTCATGTCGGCTGCCGTGAAGTTGGGACGCAATGAACCGGCACTATTGTCGGCGGCTCGGGGGATGATGACCACTGACAGCGCAGAGAAACTGGCCGGACGGCGTCTGAGCGTCGACGGCCGCGACATCCAGATCACCGGCATGGCCAAGGGTGCGGCGATGATCGGGCCCAACATGGCTACCATGCTGGCGGTCATCATGACCGACGCGGCCCTGGCTCCCGAGGTTGCTCAGCAAGAACTCAAGCTGGCCGTCGACGACACGTTCAACTGCATCAGTGTCGAAGGCCACACAAGCACGAGCGATGCCGTGTTGCTGCTGGCCAACGGCGCTGCCGGGGGCGATCGTCTGGAAGGCGATGCCTTGGCAAGCTTCCGCGGCGCGCTGGTCGAAGTGTGTGAAGAACTTGCCCGAGCTATCCCCAACGATGGCGAAGGCGCCACCCACCTGTTGACCATCCACGTTACCGGCTGTGTCAACGACGACGATGCCCGGCAGGTCGCCCGAACGGTGGCCAACAGTGCCTTAGTCAAAACAGCCATGCACGGAGCCGACCCGAACTGGGGCCGCGTGGTGTCGGCTGCAGGTTACGCGGGCGTGCCCTTCGATCCGGCTCAAGTCAATCTGAAGATCAACGGCCATTTGCTCTACGAAAAAGGGGCGCCGGTCGCGTTCGACGCGGAGACGGTGTCGGCCGCCATTCGCGATAATCGTGAAACGGTGATCGAACTCGCCTTGGGCGAAGGTGCGGTCGCCACGCGGTTTTGGACCTCCGACCTGACCGCCGAATACGTTCGCCTAAACGCCGACTACCACACATGAGCCCTTCGCCGCTTAAACGTTTTCGAACTGGCTTGGCAGCGCTCGGGGTGATCTTTGTGCTGTCTGTATGTGGGTATTGGGTGGCCGGCTGGACACTGCTCGACTCGGTGTACCAGGTTGTTCTGGTTCTCTCGACCGTAGGGCTCGAAGAAGCCCACGACCTATCGGACTCGCCGGCATTGAAGATCCACACCATCCTCGTGATGGTCTTTGGCGTGAGTGCCGTCTTCTACATCTTGGGAGGGTTAATCCAAATGATGACCGAGGGTGACATCAACCGCGCCTTGGGTATGTTGCGGCTCGACCAGAAAATCGAACAGCTTCGAGGGCATACCATCGTGTGCGGTTTCGGTCGCATGGGCGAGATTCTTGCCGATCAGCTTGCCCGACGGCGGCGTCCCTTTGTGATCGTCGAAAACGACCCGGCCCGAATTGCCGAAGCCAAAGCCAAGGGGTATTTAACGGTCAACGACAACGCCACCGAGGAGACGGCGATGAACCACGCCGGCATCCAACATGCAACCACCCTGGTAACCACGCTCCCGAGCGACGCCGACAACGTATTCATTTCGTTGACCGCGCGCAACCTTAGCCCCGATTTGAAGATCATTGCCAGGGGCGAATATCCTACGACGGAAAAGAAGCTCATGCAAGCCGGAGCCGATCGCGTGGTCCTGCCGGCGGCAACCGGTGCCTTGCGGATGGCGGCCATGATCACGCGGCCCTCGGCCGTGGAACTGATCGAGGTGGTTACCGGCCGGCAGATTTCCGAGGTCGAGATCGACGAGTTGGTCATCCCGGCCAATTCTTCACTTGCCGGCAAGACGGTTCGCGATTCTGAAATGCGCAGCAAGCATGGCCTGCTGATCGTGGCAATACGTCCGCCTGGAGGAAATGTAGAGTTCAATCCCTCGGGCGACAGCGGCATCCCGGCCGACGGTACAGTAATCGTTATGGGACACCAGCAAGATATCGACCGTTTTCGCAGAGATCATGGCGTGTGAGGGCGAACACTGCGGCGGTATCAGCCGACCGACGGTACGTGTAGAGCTGAAGGATTTCAACGGCAACGTCCTCGACGGCCGAGAAGCGAGGCGCAGTCGCTTTGAATGCGGCGGGGTGCCAGACGCTTTCCCCGCCACCCGGGGGTTGCCACCCGGCAGGGTGGGTCTATAATCGAGTATTCCGTCGGCGGGGTTATGCGCCGACGTGCAAGCAAGGGCCGGTGCTCGGCCTGTTGTCCGTCGTGCAGGGCAACGGCCAGGGAACCGAATTATGGGAGCGGAGAAGAGGAGCAACCGAGTTACCCAGTCCTTTGTTCATCGGAATTCGGCGCATGAGGGCCTCCAAACGATTTCGCCGAAAGTCCGGCCGTTTGCCTCGCCGCCGCAGCGATCCGCACCGCTCGACCGGCACTCGCGTCTGGCGATTCTTCGAGCAACTCGAATCGCGTCACCTCCTTTCGGCCAACCCCTTAGGTGCTGCCGGCGACGAAGATAGCACAGCGTCGGTCTTACGTTCCGACGAATCGCTTCCCGAGGCCGTCGAAATCCTGCCGGAAGGTTTTGCCAACCTTGAAGTCCAGCCCGCCGCAGAGTTTCCTGCACTTGCCCCGCTGCCGGGCCCACAATCTACGTGGGAAGACACGCCGCTGATCTTTTCCGAAACGGCCGGCAATGGAATTTCGCTCAGCTACGACGGCGACGATTCGCTTGCCGTAATACTCTCGGCCTCGCATGGCACCCTCTCGCTAGCCAGCCTCGACAGCTTGCAGTTCGTCGAAGGCGATGGTCTCAGTGATCCGATCATGCAATTCGAGGCGACGGTCGACGCGATCAACACGGCGCTCGATGGACTGCAATTTCTGCCAATGCCCGGCTACTACGGCGACGCCGCGCTGACGATCACCGTGCCGGGCACCGGCTTGCCCACCGACCCAGAAGCTGACAATGGTACCAATATCGATAACGACGTCGCGTCGGGCATCCCGGGCTATTTCAATATTCATGTTCTCAACGGGGGTGAAGCCGATATTGCCAGGGTTACCGTAGAGGGCAAGACCGAGTCGATTGTCAACCAGAACTTCCTCTACGAATTTCTCAATTACGTCGATGTGGGAGGTGACGGCCAGGCTGTCAACCTTGGTGACACGAATATCACTTCGGCGGCCAACGTTCCAGACTACGATTATGTCGTCAGCGAGGGGGAATTGGCGGGGGAAAACGGTGCGATCCACTGGCGAGTCGACACGTGGCTGTCGGATGGTGGAGGTACCGTCTACAATCAGATTAGCTTTTCCAGCGAGTTGCCCTTGGGCGATCTTCAGTTTATCAATTACCTCGACGAAGACGTGTTGAGTGTCGGCGACGATGTGCTCCATTTGGTGGGCACACCGGGCGCGGCCAATTTTCGAGTGTTCACGCTCGATAACAGCCAGCGTGTCGGTTATAGCCAGGGCGGTGTCTACCAGTCGGGCAATGGCCTGACCAACGCCGCCTTCGATGGCTGGACGGCCGATCGGTTCAGCGACCTTCAGGACGCCATCACCGGAACGGGCACCGACTATAGCGTTGAAGGCAATATCAACACGGTGGCCCTGCCTGAGCTGACCGACCCGGATCTTGGGCAGATTTACGGTCCCAGCGACATCACCACCGCCTTTGCGTGGACTGTCGACCCAACGGCCACAGAAGCTACCATTACAACATTTCTCGAACTCGTTGCCGTCGATCCGGCCGCGGGAACCGTACTGATCGACGTGCAACAAGACATTCCGTTTAACACGCCTCCCACGACAACCGGCATCAACAACGTGACAAACCAGCCGGGCGGGCAAGCAACCGTCGACCTCTTTGCTGCGTTTAGTGATGCCGAGGATGCCGACAGCGAGTTGACGTACACAGTTTCCGTCGACGCGAGTCATCCGTTGTTCGATGCCGTGACCTTCAACACCACCACCGGACTGCTCACGCTTGACTTCGCCGACGCGGAAGGAACGGTCGATGTAACGGTAACCGCAACCGACACCGAAGGGGAAGCGGTCGCTGCGATGTTTACCGTTTCCCTTGTGGCGGAAAACACCCCGCCGACAACCACGGGCATCGACGATATTCTCCAGCAACCGAACACGCAGGCAACGGTCGACCTTTTTGCCGCGTTTAGCGATGTGGAAGATGCGAATAACGAATTGACGTACACGGTTTCCGTCGACGCGAGTCATCCGTTGTTCGATGCCGTGACCTTCAATACCACCACCGGATTGCTCACGCTTGACTTCGCCGACGCGGAAGGAACTGTCGATGTAACGGTCACGGCAACCGACACTGAAGGGGAAGCGGTCAGCACAACATTTGCCGTGCTGATCGAGACGGAGAGTATACCGCCCGAGGTAATCGGCACACACGCGGCCTATGTTTTTATCGACGACGAGGCGGTCGGCTTGAGGTTTCAGCTTACTTTTAGCGAAGAACTCTTCACGGCAGCGTCTGTCGACGGCCAGTGGCCAACCGCAGCCGCGAACAATCCGGCGAACTACCGAATTGCGGACATGAGCACTGGTCAGGTGCTCGATAGTACCGACATCGACGTTGTCTACTATTCGGCAACGTCGCAGGCGGCACCGTATGTGGTCGTCGATGCCAGCCTTTCAACGGTCCTTTCGAGTGTTGGCTACCAATTGACGTTTTTGGCTGGCAACGTTGTCGACTTGGCCGACAATCCGTTTGCCGCCGAAACACTTCAGGTTAGTCTTTCCAGTGTTCCGCCGCGTGTTTTGCCGCAGGGCGACGATGGAGTTCGGGTGCGTGCCGTAACGCCGCTTGGCGGTGGTCTTCCCAACACAATCCTGATTGAGTTAAGCGACCTCGATCTGAACGTCGCTGAAGCTACCAATCCGGCGAACTACCTTTTGGAACGGTTGGATTCGACAGGCGTCACCGTGTTGCCTATCACGCAGGTGGCATACGATCCGTACGCAGATCGCCTTGTGCTACGAGGGTTTCCGCCGCTTGCGCTCGGGCAGTACCGGCTTACCGTCTACACGGAACCCGACGCGGCCGCTGGTGCCGCGACGGGAATCACCAGCGAGGGCGGCGTTGCAGTCGACGGCGACGGCGACGGCGCGCCGGGCGGGCAGCTTGTCGAACAGTTCGTCGTCGATCAGACCACAACGCTTAGCGGGATCGATCAGATTCTCTTCGACGGCAACTTCCGCTCGATGAACTTGCGTCTGGAAGATCTGTTGTCTCAGATGCAACTGGCGGAAGACAAGTTGGCAAGCGCGGCCTTCGCGCAACGGCTTCTCGCCGATGTTCGCGAAATCCTTGCTGCCGCCGCAGAAGCCGAATCCTCCGAAGACCTCGCCACAGCGGTCAACCAGCGTATCACATCGCAGGTGGCCGCGCGTTATGCCGAAGTCTTCCCAGGCGAATCACTGCCGTTCGACTTTGTCGTGGTGTGGGGAGCCAATGCGAGGTTCCTTCTGCAATACGCCGTCGAACTTGGTATCTCGGGGGCTGTGGGTGTCGATGCATCGGGCGATCTTGTGACAACATTCCAGCGAGGTGTTGTTGTTGAAGGCGACGATGGACTATCGCTGGCCGTCTTGCCGGTGGAGCGACTCGGTGAGCTGTTCACCAATGAGTTGGTAACGCGGGCCGATGGCTCCGAACTGCCCAACGGACTGGGCTTCGACGTGGAACTCCAGGGACAAGCTGCGACCAACCAAGCCGGACTGTTGTATTTCAAAGCAGACGAGGCGTTGGCCCGATTTGCCTGGGCCGACAAACCGCTAGAATCGGAAGTACGACGAGTTGATCTCAACGACGTTTTCGGAACGACCGATCCGCTGGTCGAGATGATAAACGAGGAGGTTCTGGCAACGATTGTCGATATCCTGGGACCCGTTGAAAACCTTCCCGAGAACTTGCTCATCATCTGGTTTGATCCCGTCGACTTCGTTTTGGAGGATGCTCAAGGCAACACGGGCAGCGATACCTCGGCGGAACCGTTTTCCGGCATAGCAAATGCCTATTATGGTGGCAGCACACTTACCGGCAACGAGCTTCTTGTTATTCCCAATGCGCTAAGCGATATTTACACGCTTCAACTGGTGGGCGTGGGCGGACAATTCCGGGGAGCGGCCAACTTCGTGCAAGGCGGAACCTTGCGGACCGTACCCTTTGAGGGACACCTGGGAGCGGCCCAAAACCTGATGGTTCAACTCGATTTTCGTAGCCCTACCACAGTGTCCACGCTCGGCCTGTCCACTGCCTTCGCCACCGTGTTCGACACGAGTATCCTTCCCCGGGAACAAGCCGTCGCGCTCAACGGATTCGAGATACAAACGGCCCTCGGCTCGACTGGAAACCGTCCACGGTTCTCCGATGTTGGCTACCGGCTCGACTACGTAGGCTCTGGCGGCCAACCCACCCAAACCGTGTTGGAGGTCGTCCTCAAGCGTTTGTTCGCCCTGTTCGCAGACTTGCCGGACGACCTCGACTTCTTCTCGGCCTTGAAACAACTCTTCTCGGACGATGGAGGTTTGCTTGCCGATCCGGAGAGTTCACCTCAAAGGAATGATTCTGAAGACTCGCCGGATACCGGGTCGCAAGACGCCGACTCGGGTTCTGCGGAAACGAGCGACGACGACAATGCCACTTCCGGCGATGGCGCGGCGCAGCCGGTCCGCCGGCGAACCGAAGAGGGCAATCGACCGGTGGACAGCCAAACGCCTGAGTCGCGTGCCAACGACAAACGCACCCCGCGAACCGCCAAGTCAGACGATCGCAACTTCGGCGACCCAACGAGCGACAGGTCGCTTTTTGCCGTCGAGCAAGTCAGCCCACGGTTTACCAACGCCCTTTCCGAATCGTCGCGCATCGGCGACGCTCAATTCACGGTGGCCTTGCAACAAGTGGTTGCAGAACACGAGAACCGCGAACGAAGCCGACCTTTCGGCTAATGCGAAGGACGAGGACACCAGCATGTTCCAACTACGCGATCTGGCCGTCTTATCGAAGGCTCTCGGCGACGGTCTGTTGACTGCCGACCAGTTCAGCGAAGTGCTCCGCGAACTGTCTATCGACCCACGGGCGTCGATCGAGTCGGTTTTGGTCTCGCGTATTGGCCTCTCGCAGGAAAAAGTCAGCGCATTGATTGCCAGCACGGCCGATCAACACGGCAATGCCAGCACCGAAATGTTCACAGTACCAGGCACTCCGGCACGCGCAGCGGAGGGTGGCGGGCACCCCTCGCGCGGCGGCGACGGGGTATTGGCCGAAACCTACGACAGCCGACCGGCGCGCAGCACTCCCGCGATGTCGGCCGGCGGAATCTCCGGCGCCACGGCGGAAGGCACACGGCGCGAAGACCAGCTCGATTCTCAGATCCGCTACCAGGTGAAACGCGAAGTCGGCCGCGGCGGGTTGGGTCGGGTAGTTCTCGCTCGTGATACCTACCTCGGTCGCGATGTGGCCATCAAGCAGCTTCTCGACACGAGCCAGGCATCGCTCGAACGGATCGAACGTTTCTTCGTCGAAGCGCAGATCACCGGACATCTGGAGCACCCGGGAATCGTGCCGGTGCATGCCTTGGGTGCCAATGCCGAGGGCCAACCGTTTTATTCGATGAAGCTCATCAAAGGTAAAACGCTGGCCGACTTAATCGAGGAATTCCATCGCTTGGATCTCGACGACACAAGCTACATCACGCGATACCACGACTTGGCGCGTTCGCTGGTCGACGTTTGCTACGCCGTTGCTTTTGCCCACGACCATGGCGTGATTCACCGTGATATCAAGCCGCAAAACATCATGGTCGGCGACTTCGGCGAAACCGTGCTCGTCGACTGGGGGTTGGCTAAAGCGGTTCGCGACGGCGAATTGCGACGGCGTCAGCAGGAAGCCGTCGACCAGATTGGCAACTCGACCATGTCGTGGAGTTCCCAGATCTTTGCCGCGGACAACCTTCGCGAAGAAACCAGAGAAGGTACGGTGCTGGGGACCATCGCCTACATGTCGCCCGAGCAGGCCCGCGGCGCCGGTGAGTCGCTCGACCATCGGGCCGATATCTTTTCTCTGGGAGCAACCCTCTACGCCATACTCACCGGACGGCAACCCTACAGTGGCCGGGGAGCTGAACTGCTAGAGCACGTACGCATGGGACAGTTCGTTGCACCGCGCGAACTAAACCCCAGCACGCCGGCTGCGGTGGAAGCCATTTGCCTAAAAGCAATGGCTTTCTCACCCGACGATCGCTACCCGTCGGCCCTGGCTCTCGCCGAGGACCTCAATCGCTGGATCGACGGCGAACCGGTCAGCGTTTATCCAGAACCGTGGTACGATCGTACGAGCCGCTGGCTACGACGACACCGGACGTTTACGGTCGCCACGGCGGCCTCGATCGCCGTGTTGCTAATGGCATTGGCCGGTTGGCGACATGTCGAAAACCAGCGCGTCGTTGCCGTCGAGTCGCGTAGTCGCACGCTTCTTCAGCAAGGTCTTGAGGCGCTCAATAACGACGATTTTCAAGAGGCCCAAAAGCAACTCAGCAGTGCGAAACAGTTGGCCACCGGTGAAGCGACACTAACTGCCTTGTCGGACGAGGTCGACAACTGGCTTAACACAACCAACAAGCAACTCCATGCCCAAGAGGCCCGGGCCGACGCCAGACGCCGACTGCGCAACTTCCGTACTCTCTACGACGACGCGATTTACTACGGCATGTTGGCCAGTGGCGTCGACACGCAAGAGAATGTCGCCAAGGCCAAACAATCGGCCCGCGCGGCGTTAACCCTCTTCGACCTCACGCCTACCGACGGCCGTGTCTCTCAGCCCAAGACCACGTTTCATACCAAAACCCAGTTTTACACCAAGGCCGAGATCCAGCAAATTGTCGACGATTGCCGCCAGTTGCAGTGGGTCTATGCCGATGCCATTGCGCAGCCGTTGCCCGATTCCTCCGACGAGGACAACCGCAACGCCGCTCGTATGGCGTTGCAGCTTATCGACAACATGCCGCCGCAGGAAACTGCACGGAAGGCCTACCACCTGCGCCGCGCACTCTATCTCCAGCGAGCGGGCGATGACGCGGCGGCCAACGTAGCGGAACGTCAGGCCGAAAACGTCGAACCGCGTGGGGCCGAAGACCACTTCCTTTTGGGAGAGTTCCACTATCGCCACGAAAATTATCCAACCGCCGCGGAACACTTCCGTCGGACATTGCAGTTGGCTCCCGGGAACTTCTGGGCGCAATACTTCCTCGGCGTCTGCCTGGCCCGGCTCCAACGGTGGCCGGAAGCCGTTGGCGCCTTGACGGCGTCGGCCAATCGCCGTAGCGAGATGCAGGCCATTTATCTGTTGCGCGGCTTCGCCTACGGAGAGTTGGGCGATTTCGAAGCGGCTGAAACCGACTTCGTCCGGGCTGCGGAAATCGATCCCAAGGCCTACGGACTCTATCTGAACCGCGGCGTCGTACGTCTGCGACATGGCAAGCTTCATCAGGCCATTGCCGACTTCAACACGGCCCTTTCCCTGAACCCGCACGCGGAGCAGGCCTACATCGATTTGGCCGAAGCCTATCGAGTGCAGCAGGAATACGCCCAATCGCTGACTGTCCTGGGTAAGGTAATCGAGACGACCGATTCGCCCGCCGCCTATCGAATGCGCGGTCTCGTTCACCTGGAACAACGCGATGACGCGGCAGCCGCCGCCGATTTCGATGCTGCCATCTCGAAAGCCAAGCCGGGAAGTCACCTCAAGGCCGAGGTCTTGGCCGAACGGGGACGCATTGCCCATCGCCGAGGCAAGTTGCCCGAGGCGTTGTCGTTTTACGAGAGGGCGCTTCGCGAGCGTCCCGATCTGTACGATGCCCTGCGTCTGCGCGCGTTGGTACTACTTGACCTGAATCGCGAGAAGGAGGCCCTTGATGACCTCGATCGTTTTCTGGCTGAAAGTCCTTTGGTTGCCACGGCCTACGCCGTTGACGACCGGATGGCACCGCGGCTGCGAAGCGGCGTGGGCCTTGCGTTGCTCGAAAAAGACCCAGAGGCGTTGCGGCTCGACACCGATCCGCGCCGCGCGTTGGCCATGGTCTTTCGGGACCGCGGGCTTGCGCGGTTGAAACTCGGCAACGCTCAAGGAGCAATGGAAGATTTCGCCCGAGCCGAAGGCCTTGCCCCTGATATCACCGAGGTACCTTTGCAGGGCGACCGCCTGCGGTTTGGCTCGATGCATTCGCGGCGCGGTTGGGTTTACTTGCTCGGCGCCCGGCAACTGGCGTTGAAGGATTTTGACGCAGCGATCCAGCTTGCTCCCGACGTGCCCGATCCCTACACGGGACGTGGGTATGTCTATGTGGCCGCTGGCGAGTATCGCAAGGCCATTGCCGATGCGAAGCAAGCCGTGCAGCTTGCGGGCGACGACGCCAACCCGGGGCTTCTCTTCAATGTGGCCTGCATCTACGCCCAGGCCGCCGCCTTGGCCGCTGCCGATAAGGCTGCCGGCGATGACGCGCAACAACTTGCCGAAGACTGCCGTACGGCCGCCATCGACAATCTGGGGCGATGTTTGCAGCAGTCGGCCGAACGCAGGGCATTCTATCTGCGCCAAATGAAAACCGACGAAGCGCTCGATCCGCTTCGCGACGACGAGCCATTCCGTGTCCTATTGAACACGGCCCCGTTGGACAACACCGCGCCGTAGAGAGTAGAATCACGGGATTCTGCCGGCCCGGAGCCAGATAACAGCGAGATTCTTAGCGCCGATCGATGAACGGTTGCACCACCGATTGTTGTATTCTATGACGTCACCCTTGCGAGTCTTGGCCCTGGAACCCTATTTCGATGGCAGTCATCGGGCGATGCTGGAGGGTTGGATTGCGCATAGCCGACACCAATGGACCACGCTCGGCCTACCCGGGCATAAGTGGAAATGGCGAATGCGCCATGCGGCGGTAACCTTTGCCGAGATGGTCAACCAAAGGACGGCTCGTGGCGAGTCGTGGGATGTGCTCTTTGCGACCGACATGCTTAACTTGGCCGAGTTCAAGGGGCTGGTCAACGCCGCCGTCCACCGGTTGCCGTCGGTGGTCTATTTTCACGAAAACCAATTAACGTATCCGGTGCGTCATAAAGACGAGCGCGACCTGCATTTCGCGTTTACCAACCTGACCACCGCGCTGGCAGCCGATGCGGTATGGTTCAATTCGGCATATCACCGCGAGACATTTATCGAGGCGTTGATGGGCTGGCTACGTCGAATGCCCGACCACCAACCCTTGGAGGCGGTTGACCGGATACGCGAGCGATCGGCTGTGCAGTGGCCCGGCACCGAGACGTTTCTGCCGCGTCCGCCGCGCGCCGCCAGCCCGTTGCGAATTCTTTGGACCGCACGCTGGGAGTACGACAAAAACCCGGAGACCTTTTTCGATGCCGTTGCGCGGTTGAAATGCCAAGGTGTCCCGTTCCGTCTGAGTGTCATTGGGCCGCAATATCGCGAGATTCCTCCGATATTTGATGAATCGGCCCAACGATTTGCGCAGGAGATCGACCGCTGGGGCTACCAGGCCGATCGAACCCAATACGAGGCGAGCCTGACCGAAGCCGATGTCGTTGTTTCGACGGCCGTTCACGAGTTTTTCGGGATCAGCATGGTCGAAGCGATCGCAGCGGGCGCGTATCCGTTGCTTCCTCGGCGGCTGGCCTATCCGGAACTGCTCACCCCGCTGGGGACGGCCGCCGCGGAATACTTCTACGATGGTACTGCCGAAATGCTAGCCGAGCGATTAGCCTCGTTGGCCAAAGTTGTCGAATATGCTGTGGACGGTGACCGTGCCGCGGATCGTGTCCAGGCCGTTGGTCGATACGCGTGGTCGCGCCGTGCCGCTAAAATGGATGCCGCGCTCGAATCGCTTTGATGCCATTTGGAAAAATGTGCCCCCCCCCGACAAGGCGCACGGGCGACTGTGGCGTTGGTGATTGGCCACCGCCACGAAAAACTCGCCGGCCATGGCACACCACGTATTTCGATGGCATTTGTTCGGTCGGTAAACGGCCATGTAGCGGTTGGCAAATAGTTGTTGCGTCGATTCCACGATGATGTGTTGATTGCCGAAGGAATCGCTTGGAAATTTGCGGACATCCGCATGCCCTGGCGTATTGCAGGGCGGAGTACGGCTATGCTAAAACACACCAACGTAGGGTGTTTGGTGCATACCCTGGCGAATGACATGCTTGCAGGTGGGTGATGTTTTTTTGTGTACTTTTTGCGTCAACAACAAGACACCGCGCAAGAGGCTAGCCAGACCGCTGGCTGCCAACGTAGGACGAATCACTTGCGAAGACCGGAAGTGGTTGCCGAGCAACGGTGGATTTTTGATAAAGGGCAACTCACGATGCGCGGCGGCACATCGTGGATTCACACCTAGGACATATTCGTCTAAAACGCTGACCGCGCGCGACTCGCTCCCTGAACGACCCGCCGATACCCACCATTCTATATGGCCATGGTCGGGATATCGTGCCCAGCTTGTTCCGGCTAAGGGCGGACCAAAAAACAACTTACCGTTTTCCGAGGAGAACCCGAGCCGTTGCGAAGCAAGGTCCGGCAAATCGGCAAGTCATCCGTCGGTCGATTCTGAAGCCAGTAAGTCTATACTTACAATAATGGGCGGTATGAACTGATCGGTGAATCCGACGTTGCGATTTGGCGTTTCCCCCGGGGTCCCCGGTTGGCCAGCTACCGGCTGGTCAGGGGGCGTATTTCCACAGCATCCTTTGGGGCAATTTTATGGCAATCGAACGGTTTACACGAATCCTTGTCGTTGAGGATAGTGAATCCGAACAACAACTTCTCTGCGATATCCTTCAGGACGAAGGTTTCGCCGTTGTCGGTTGCAGTTCAGCGGCCGAAGGCCTGCAGCACGTGCAAGGCAAAGAATTCGGCGTTGCCGTGGTCGACCTTCGTTTGCCCGACCTTAGCGGTAACCAACTCCTCGAACGGATTCGCGAACAAGACGACGAAGTCCGCGTGATTATCTACACGGGCGCGGCGTCCTACGACTCAGTCAAAGAAGCAATTAACCTCGGTGCGTTCGCCTACGTCGAGAAACTCAGTGATCCGAGTGAGCTCTTGCGTCATGTACATCGAGCGTGTCGCGAGAGGGTAGATCGGTACGCGACCGACTTGGAGGAGGCGGTTGCTGCTCGCACGGAAGAACTCGCACGAAGCAATCGGGAGCTCGAAGACTTTGCGTCCGTTGTGGCGCACGACCTACGGTCGCCTTTGTTGACGATTTCCGGTTATAGCCAGATTCTCAATGAAGAATACGAGGGTATCCTTGATGGTGAAGGGCGGCAGTACATCTCCTCAATCGTAGGGGGGGTGCAACGGATGAATCGCCTCATCGAAGATCTCTTGGACTACTCTCGTCTGGGTCGCGCTGCGGAGCCCACCGATTGCATCGACCTGAACGCTGTCTTGGAGCAGGTCAAGGAGAATCTGGCGGCGACGATCGCCGAAAACGACGCGCGTCTCGTGGTGTCGCCCTTGCCCACGCTCCCAGGCAACCACACGCAGCTTGTGCAGCTATTCCAAAACCTTGTTGCCAATGGGCTGAAGTTTCGCCGTGAGGTTGATCCCCAGCTGTGTGTTTCTGCTGCCGAAAGCGACAACTGCTGGACTTTCCGGGTCGAAGACAACGGCATCGGCATTGAACCGAAGGACTTCGAACGCGTATTTCAGGTGTTTCAACGGCTTCACGGCGAGGCCTATACCGGCACCGGTATTGGTTTGGCGGTCTGCAAAAAAATCGTTGAACGGCATGGGGGGCGCATCTGGCTCGAATCGGAGCCGAACCAGGGCACGACATTCTTCTTCACGCTGCGGTCGTAGTCCGTGCCCGCAACGCGGTGCCGAAAGGGCGCAAGCACGGCGTAGCCACGGTTTTCTGTATGGCCGTCCGTGGCCATCCTCGTCGCACGCCGTATCGGACACACATGTGCAGGCCGTATTGTCCGACGGTTATTGGCATTTCTGCGGTAACGGCATGCCAACACGACAGCACGAGTTGTTTATCGCCTTTCCGACGCGTAAAATTGCGCGAATTGATCTGTCTTCTTGACGCATCGCAGCCCTTGCTGAACATCTAACGAGAGCGGGTGCCACGCGGCAACATGCCACCCGTTAGCTTGGTTTTTTCGATTCTCGATGGCGAACCATCGCTAAGCTGACATACGCGACACCACGAGCACCTTGCCAGATCACGCAACTCCGACATGAAGGAGGAGATAATGCTCGTTCTTTCTCGTGACTGCAATACCGTGATTCGTATTGGGCCGGACATTCGAATAAAGGTACTCGCGATACGCAAACAACGTGTCAAGCTCGGCGTTGATGCACCAAGTAACGTCAGAATTTGGCGAGAGGAAATCTCTCCCGAAACCTCGCCGTCGCTGCCGCCTTCGACTGATGCCGCACTGTCGGGGAATTTTCCTATCCTCGTCATCGAAGACGATCCCACCCACGCGAAACTCATCAGCAAAGTACTCACGGATAGCAGTTTTTCTGAAGTCATCGTCGCTTCTACGGGTAGTCGAGCGATGGAAATGCTGGGCTCGAACGATCCGGCCAACGCACCCGCAGGACAGCCACATTTAGTGCTGCTGGATCTTCATCTGCCCGACATACCGGGCCTCGACGTCTTGCGTCACATTCGTTCCATCGATCGCCTCGCCACCACGCCGGTAGTCGTGTTGAGCAACGAGCAGCACGATGCCATGGTGGCCGATTGTCTTCAGGCTGGCGCTAACGCTTTCGTGAATAAATCGTCTCAGTTCCGAGAATTCCGTGATTCGGTGATTCGCATTGCCAGCTTCTGGCGCACGGAATGCCGTTTGCCGGCATAGCTCGTATTTCGGCAAAGTCCCGATCACCGGAAGCGTCTGCAACGGTTGGCGTCGCTGCCGGGTGGATCTCGCAATCGGTGAGGAGTGATCGACTGCTTACCGTATCCTTGTTGGCCCGAAACACGGAGGGAAAGCCATGCCAACAAAGAAAATACTCCTGGCCGAGGACAATTCGGCCCATGCGGCGCTGATTCGCCGTGCCATCCTTCGCACCGAACCGTCGTGTCATCTCGACGTAGTCAGCAATGGTGTGGAAGTGATCGACTACCTCTTTGGCAATGGTGAGCAGGACTCGGGTAACAGTGCCGGGTTGCCCGACTTGATTCTCCTCGACCTGCGGATGCCGGAAATGGATGGATTGCAGGTGCTTCAGGTGCTTCGCCGGGTGCGTTTTGGAAACCAGTCTCGTACGCCCCCGGTGGTTGTGCTGACCTCTTCTGACGAAGACATACACATCGTCGAAGCATATCGGCTGGGGGCCCATAGCTTTGTCAAAAAACCGGTCACCTTCGAGGAGTTGGCGGCTGCCATCCGACAGATTCTTGCTTACTGGCTCCGGTTGAACGAGCCGCCGCAGTATGTCGAGCAAGCGGTTTCGCCCTAGCGATTGTGTCGCGTTCATAATGGCGAGTTCGACGTTTCGGCTGCTTGTCGGCCAGGGTCGAATACGGGCAGGCTGGCTGCCCGTCTCGCTTGCCGCGTTGCGACACTCGCGGGGCCGGTAGTCGCAGCGCGTTGCGAGCTACCCGGTCGCGCCGATACCGTTGCGTTTGCGAGCGGCGGCTCGTCGGCGTATACTATTAGGGTCTGCAAATCGAAGACGGGCCGTTCGATAAGCAGGCGAGCATCGACACTCCCCCTGGGGAATTGTCCTGGCCGGCAGCGTGTTGTTGTCGCCCAACACCACCACCCCGCGTCAGTCGGCTAGCTGACGCAATCCGTTTCCCGCCAGCTTTCAGTCCCATACCGGCCCTGTGGCTTCTCTATCTAGCAAAGACGAAGGAGATTCCAAATGACTCGTAGTATCGTTAGCCTGTTTTCAGTGGCCCTCGTTGCGTTTGCCACAAGTTGGGCATCTTCCGCCGCTACGGCCGAAGATGGGTGGAAAACGCTATTCGACGGCAAGACGCTCAACGGCTGGGAACAGCACGGCGGCAAGGCCACCTATTGGGTCGAAGACGGTGCCATTGTCGGCCAATCGGCACCCAATACCCAAAACAGCTTCCTTTGCACTAAGGAACGTTTCGGGGATTTCGAGTTGGTGTTCGAAGTGAAGGACGACAATTCACTTAATAGCGGTGTGCAGATCCGCAGCAACATTAAAGAAAACGACCGCGTTTTTGGTCCCCAGGTCGAAATCGAAGCCGCCCCCGGCGAATCCGGTTATATCTACGGTGAAGCGACCGGCCGCGGCTGGCTGAGCCAGGATCGCAGCAAGAAGGATACCTTCAAGAACGACCAGTGGAATACCTATCGCGTGGTGGCCAAGGGTGCGAACATCAAGACTTGGGTGAACGACAAGCCGGTCGAGGACCTCACCGACGAGCAATCGAGTCGCGAGGGGCTAATCGGACTGCAAGTCCACGGCGTTGGCAAACGTACCGATCCGTTGCAGGTCCGCTGGCGCAATATTAAAATCCGCGAATTGAAATAACTCGCACCGGATGAAACAACGCATGCATGTGGGAGCGGCCCTACGCCGGTCGCCCCGCGTGCACGCCGTTTTGTCGTGGTTACCGAGTTTCAGCGTTTCACGCGGTTTTCTGTTCTGCCCATACGAACGACTTTCAAGCAAAGGTCAACCGATGATGCGCCGTATCGTTCTGCTGGCTGGCGTTTTCCTGGTGTTGTCGCTCGGCACCCGGCATGCTGTCGTGGCGCATGGTACCGACTCCTGGAGTTCCTTGTTCGACGGCAAAACGCTCGACGGCTGGAAGGCCGACAATAATGCGGATTCTTTTACTGTGCGCGACGGTGCCATCGTCTGCCACGGCCCGTGTGGCAATCTGATCTACGTAGGCGACGTTGCAGGAGCCGATTTCGAAAGTTTCGATCTCCGCGCTAACGTGATGACCAAGCCGGGCGCGGATTCCGGGATCTTTTTCCATTGCACACACCGCAACGATGGTTTGCTGGTCCCGTCCTGTGAGGTGCAGATTAACAACTCGTGCAGTTTGCAGACCGACGCTGCCGATTTTCGCAGGACGGGTAGCCTGCACGGGATTCGCAACGTTTATAAAAGCGTCGTAAGCGACAACCAGTGGTTCATCCTGCGACTGTTGGTTGAAGGCCCCCGGGTGCGCGTGTTTGTCGACAACTGTTTGCTTGTCGATTACATGAAACCCGAAGGCTCGTCCACCATGCGACAGGGAACCTTCGCCCTGCGGTGCCAAGACGCGCACGGTGAAGTCTTGTTCAAGGACATTAGAGTTCGGCCACTACCCAAGGCGGTCCCAGCATCCCCGGTCGCTTCGCCCGACAACGACAACGTCGCTCGACGAATCACGCGTTTGCAGCAGCACAACTACCCGATCGCCGATCTGCACGTCCACCTCAAAGGTGGGCTAACGCTTCAGCAAGCCCTCGCACGTTCTCGCCAGACGGGAATTCCGTACGGCATTGCCGTGAATTGCGGCCTCGATTTTCCGATCAAGGACGACTCGGGCATCAACAAGTTTGCCGACGAGATGAAGACCCAACCGGCGTTTGTAGCGATGCAGGCGGAAGGCCGCGAATGGGTGAAGCTTTTTTCGCCAGAAGCCATCGCCCGATTCGACTACGTGTTTACCGATGCGATGACGTTTACCGACGAGCAGGGTCGCCGAATCCATCTTTGGAAACCTGAGGAGGTGAAGATCGACGATCCCGAGGCGTTTATGGATATGTACGTTCGGCAGATCGTGGCGATCATTGCCAACGAGCCGATCGACATTTACGTCAACGCAACCTATCTGCCCGAGTGCATTGCCGCCCGTTACAACCAGTTGTGGACTGAAGCACGTATGCGGAAGGTAATCGATGCCGCCGTGAAGAACCGGGTGGCCGTGGAGATCAACGCTCGATACTGCATTCCCAGTCCGGAGTTCATCAAGCTGGCCAAGCGCCAAGGCGTGAAATTTACCTTCGGCACGAACAACACGGACCAAAATCTTGGCCGTCTGGAATATTGCCTGAAAATGGTGGACGATTGCGGCCTTACGCCTGACGACCTGTATCTGCCCCGGGCCAAGACAACGAAGTAGGATCGGTCGTTAGTAAACGTTTCCTGTCCCGGTCTTGGACGCTGCCGGCTCGGCCACAATGCTTAGCCCACCGGAGGCTCGCAACAGCACTTTGTAGCTGTGATCCGGCAGCAGTTTGATCGACGGAGCTTCGCCGTGGGCCGCGCGAACTCCGGCCTCCTTGGCCTTCGCCGGATTGTTGGCGTAGTCCCAGAACCTGGCCCAGAGTTTTCGCTCCAGGTCGGTCATTTGGTCGCCACCACTCTGGTAGGCCGCCGGGCGTGAGCCCACTTGGTCCAACTCGAATCCTTGCTTGGGCTGTTGCGTCTCGCCAAACAAACGGCGGAAAAGACAAATCGACGTTGCCCGAAGCGGATCGGCCTCTTCGACGTGTGTGTCGTCGAATTTCACCACCCAGGCGTCGATGTAGACCACGTCGCCCTCGATGGTAAATTCGCGTGGCTGGCCCAACGGTTTTCCCTGGGCGTCGACTTCAACAAAGCGCACTTTTGTTGCCAAATCGCCCTCTTCCGCGGAACCCTGCTGGTCGAGGACCGTAAGGCGGGCGATACGATGGTCGACTTTCAGCAAACGGATGGACGTTTCCAGACGTTGAATTTCGACCTTTTGGGCCGCGACGTCCTTTTCGAGCGCAACAATCGCTTCGGCCTGCTCGGCTACTTTGCGCTCGGTCTGCTGTAGCTTATGCTGGCTTGCCGAAAGATCGCCCTTCAGCGTACTGATTTGCTCCTGCCCGAACTGGACTTGCTCACTGAGGTCGGCGATTTTCGATTCTTGTTCGGCGACCGTCTCCTGGCTTTGCTGCAGAGCGTACTGATCGGCGTAATGCGACTGCCACAAAAACCAGCCACCGGCTGAAAGCAGAGCCACGATCGCCAACCCTAGCACGGTTCCCAACAGATTGTTCACGGCATTAATCGCACGCAGCATGATTGCCTCTCTCGTACCGTATTCACCGTGGCTGTGCTTCCGACGCCGCCGCGGCACGTTCTGCCCTTAAAAAGGAGCGCCATGCCATGTTGTATTGTATGTCGTTTTGGCGTGCCGAATCAACAAAGGGCCGTGGGGCAGGGCTTTTGCCCAGCCAGCCGCGTTCGTGTTGTCGGCCAAAACCTAGCCGCCCAACGCGTCGCGGAGGTCGCGTAATTCGTTTTGGGTGTGCTGATATGCCGTTGCCAAGGTCTCCACTTCGCTTCGCAGTTCGGCAATTTGGCTTTTCAGCTCGTCGAGACTCCGCTGCATGGTTTCGACAACGGTCAGATCGACGGTCGCACTGGCCGTTGGGGGTGCGGCGGGCGGGGGCGAAACGGCTGCCGTTACCGCGACAGGTGCCGCGGCGGCAACGGTGGCAGGTGGACCGGCCCGGTGTTGTCCGCCAGTCGATGCGTCGTCGGTTGCGAATTGTGCCCGGAGTTTCTCCAACTCTCGTTCCGTGTACAAGGCATGGCTTACCACCTGCCCACGTCCTTCCGGGGTAAGCGACACCACTAACCCCTTGTTTTTCAGCGATGCGATAACCGGACGTAGAGCCGCCAAGTCGGCGATGGGCTCCATGCGTGCTGCGCGGCCGCGAAGCTCTCCTTGGGCTTGTGCCCCACGAAGCAACAATTCGGTCATCACGGCCAGTTCCACTTTGTCGACTCCCAGCCAGTCGTAAAGGTAGTGGCGATATTTGGTCACGCGGCCGTAGCCTTCGACCATTGCGACGGCCCCCATTTCTCGGAGCCGGTCGAGCGATTGCTCCACGTCGTCGGCCTCGAGCTGCATTAACGGTGCGCGATTGCTTTTTTGGTTGCAGCCCGTGCAGACGGCATTCAGCGACATCGGGTAGTTGTCGGGTGTGGTCTTGGCCTTCTCGGCCAGCACGCCGACGACGCGACGGTCGATGGCCGAAAGGATCTGCCATTTCGGTTGCGGCAAAGAATCGGAAGTTGGTGTCGAATCGTGTTCTCGCATCTCGTGTTCTTGCATCCGAACTCACTCCAGAAGAAACATTGGCGGCTGTCGCCAGGACGGGGCAATCGAGCACTGTTTTGATACCTTCCGAAGCCCGAAAAGTAAATGCCCCCCAGAATCAGGCCCGTTGACGTGCAGCGTTTGCTGCGATATAGAAAAGTCCCCACGACGGAACAGATATCACTCGGCAGGCGCCGTTGCGAACGGCGTCACAGGGCACCTTGTTCACGTACCGAGGACGATTCCACTCCCGCTGGTCGCTAGACTGCGCGAATGAGTGAACGGTCTTTGAGGTCGTGACGCAACACGCTCGACGTTCAAGCCGTTGTTGCTCGAAGAAATCGAAGCTGCTGCTTCCCGCCGGTTGTTGGCGATATAGACGCCAACAACGTATCCAGCCGTAACATTACGGGCACGCGAGATTGATTTCTGGAGTACCCCTGCTAATGATTGTGAAGTCGTGGTCGATGTCAGCCGTTAGTAGTAGAGTCAGCAACATACCGATACGTTGTCCGTGCCGGTTTTGCCCTTGTACGAGCCACTGAAGGAAAGCACAAGCGATCATGGAGGAACTCACGATTTCCACGTTCACGACCCCCGCAAAAAAACAGGTAGAGGTTCAGCCAACACCCTACGGATTTGGCGTTTTTGCTGCCAGCAATTTTCGCGCAGGCGAGTTGGTCGCCCAGATCGAGGGGACAATGATCCCCGACCCCGAGTTCGAATCCGATTACTGCATGGACCTCAACAACGGGCATGTGTTGGAGCCGGACGCGCCTTTTCGTTTTCTCAATCACAGTTGCATGCCCAACTGCGAGTTGGTTCAGTTCGATGTGGAATTCGAGGACGGAGCCGAGGCCGATCCAGAACTTTGGTTGGAAGTAATCCGTGATATTCTCCCCGGCGAACAACTCACGATCGACTATGCTTGGCCCGCCGATGTTGCAATACCCTGTCTGTGCGGCGCGGAGCAATGCCGGGGGTGGATCGTCGACGTCGAAGAATTGCACTGCCTGACTTCTTCGCCGGTCGAGAAGCCGAGCCACCACAAGATGGCTCCTCACGCGGCATTTCTGAATGAAGTACTCGAAGGACACCAGGTACCGCGCTAAACCTGGCTTAGTCTGTCAGCACAACGCGGCCGGGCCGCAGGCAATTGGTGCTTCCGGGCCCAGGCACGTAATCACTTCCACTGGTCGCTAACTTTGATGAAGTTGCCAAAATCTCGGAGGGTAATGACGTAGACAGCGCAGGCTTTTCTCGTTGCCAAGCTGGAACTTGATAACGAGAAAAGCCCGCTGTTTGACGTCGCAGCGCCTTTGCGAGACCTCCTCGCCTCCTTTCCGGGCTATCTCCCTCCACGTCGCACTTTCGTGCCCGTCCTTGCCCATCCTCGTCCATCGTGACGCAATGCTCTTTCCCCGACACGCGGTGACTGCGGCGGTCAGCCCGGCCGTGGGTGGCGTGCCGACAAACGGCTAATTGCGCCGCCATGCAGGGGGGTACGCTGCCGAACCATGATTCCTTCAATAGTGATCCAGCGATTGCTTGCGTTTCATTCTCACACCTTGTATACTACGAATACTTTCAAGCGTCTTGTTGCTCCAGCAGAAGGAACGAGCGATGGCGACGCCGAATTTGGAGTCGGTCCCACACGAATAGCCGGTGTGGTACGCTCGTGCCATGGACGCCACTTCGACACCGTTACTTCCTTGCCCCACCCAAAGGTGCCCACCATGAAGACATCTCCTGCCCATCTGCGGCTCTGCTGTGGTTTAGGCTTGGTTTCCTTGGCATTCGGTATAACCCAGCTTCGTGCGGACGAGCCGCGAGGTGAGGTGGCCCATTGGAGTCTCGATAAGACAGAACAGGACAAATACCTCGACCCAGTCGGGGGCCACCAAGCCACGGCGCACGGTACCGAGGGCGGTCAACAAGGTGTAGCCGGAATGGCCGTCGAACTTTGCAGCATGGCCGACGAGTACCTGAGCTGTGGCGACAAACTCCAGTTGAACGATACTAATCAGGCTACGCTGGCGGCCTTCGTCTGTCCGTTTTCCTACAATGCGCCGGATGCGAAGTGTATCGCTAATAGCCGTAACGGTCTGATTGGTACCGCCAACGCGGCTTTGATCTTCGCCCTCTCGTGCGAAGGACGCCCTACGTTTGTCTGGCGTGCGGGCAAGGGCTATCAGGAAACCATCGCGCCACCCGGCGCTACGGTTCCCCTAGATCGCTACTCTCATGTGGCCGTTGTTCGAAACGGCGATGCGGTGAAGTTCTACATCGACGGCCAACTCGTTAGCGAATCAACCGGCATGTCGGACGCGAACTTCGAGCGTTTCAACGAACTTCAGCTCGGTCGAGTCAACAACTCGGGCAACCGCGACTTCGATGGCCTGCTCGACGAAGTGCGCATCTTCAATCGCGCGCTGGCCGACAACGAAATTGCTCGTTTGGCCAAGCCTCTCAAGAACGCTCCCTCGGTGAAGATCACGCGAAGCTTTGGTGACCGGGGTCTGGAATGCTTGAAGTTCAACAACCCCGGGCTGGCGGTCGATTTGGGCGTGGGGCTTTGGGCCTGGCCTTTGCTGATGGATTACGACAACGACGGCGACTACGACCTGGTGGTCTGCTGTCCTGACAAGCCCTACAACGGAACCTATTTGTTTGAAAATACCGAGGGTAACGTCAAGTTTCCTGTTTTCAAGCCGGGCAAACGCATTCACGCCAACCTGTCGAATCCCCGCGTCTCGTATGTCGATGGTCGACCGCATGTGCTTGTACCCGGCGGCGACTTCGTGGATCTGCCGGCAAACGGCTTCGAGCGTTTTGTTCGCTTTCCCGTGCCCCGAAACGTACACCCGCATGGCGTACGAGCAAACCAATGGCAACTGGCCGACTACGACGGCGACGGCCTGCACGACTTGATCATCGGCGTTGGCGACTGGAAGGAGTATGGCTGGGACAACGCCTTCGACGCCGAGGGGAAGTGGACCCGGGGACCGTTGCACGGCTGGGTGTATCTCCTCCGCAATACGGGCACAAAAGCCGAGCCGAAATACGACAAACCGCAGAAGATCCTGGCCAATGGCAAGCCGGTTGACGTGTTCGGCATGCCGTCGCCCAACTTGGGCGACTTCGACGGCGACGGCGATCTCGACTTGCTTTGCGGCGACTTTGTCGACACGTTTACCTACTTCCAGAACATCGGCACCCGGCAGAAACCCGAGTATGTGGCTGGACGCAAGCTGATGCTCGACGGCAAACCGCTGACCGTACACCTCTGCATGCACACGCCCACGGCTTTCGATTGGGACCGCGACGGCGATCTTGATCTAATCACCGGCCAGGAAGACGGTCGGGTAATGTTTATCGAGCACACCGGCAAGCTGCAAGACGGTGTGCCCGTGTTCGCGGCGCCGCGATTCTTTCAACAAGAGGCCGACGAGGTGAAGTACGGTGTTCTCGTTACTCCCGTGAGCGTCGACTGGGACCACGACGGCGACGAAGACCTGATCTGTGGCAACTCGGCTGGAAATATCGGTTTCATCGAAAACCTCGACGGCGGCAATCCTCCACGCTGGGCTGCGCCCGTCGATCTGAAGGCCGACGACAAGGAACTCCGCATCATGGCCGGGCCCAACGGTTCGATCCAGGGTCCCTGCGAGGCCAAATGGGGCTACATGACCCTTAGCGTGGCCGACTGGGACGCCGATGGTTTGCTTGATCTGGTTGTCAATTCCATCTGGGGCAAGGTCGTTTGGTATCGCAATGTCGGTACCCAGACCGAGCCGAAGCTGGCCGCTGTTGCACCGATCGAAGTCGAGTGGACTGGCACGCCACCTAAGCCCGCCTGGAACTGGTGGAGTCCTGCCGAGAAAGAACTGGCGACCCAGTGGCGGACTACTCCGTTGGCCTACGACCACAATGGCGACGGCCTTTGCGATCTGATTATGCTTGACCACGAAGGGTATCTTGCGCTATTTCGGCGCGAGCGCCGCAACGGCAAACTGGTACTGTTGCCGCCCGAAAGGATCTTCTACGACGCAGCAGGTGAGAAATCCGGCAAGCTTCTGCGCCTCAATGGCGGCAGTGCTGGCGGAAGCGGTCGACGTAAACTTTGCCTGGTCGACTGGAATCTCGACGGGAAAGTCGATCTACTGGCCAATAGCCGATCGACCGACTGGTTCGAAAACATCACGGCCGACGGCGACAGTCGCGTGGTTTTGCGTTACCGCGGCCCGCTCGATTCACGGCAGTTGGCCGGCCACACTACGAGTCCCACGGTGGTCGACTGGGACCGCAATGGAGTGCCCGACTTGCTCGTCGGAGCAGAAGACGGCCATTTTTACTACAAAATAAACCGCCATCGTAAACAAAAGGACATGTCGCCATGAAAAGCGTACTGCGACCGGTTGCCTGCGTCGTGCTGGCTCTCAGTGGATTGGCACTAGGATGTGGCAGCGATGATCGCCCCGAATTGGGTGACGTCACGGGCACGGTCACGCTTAATGGTCAGCCGTTAGCGGCCGCTGCCGTCATTTTTCAACCGACCGGCCAAAACACTGGTCGCGCTTCCCGCAGCGTTACCGATCAAGAAGGACACTACCGACTGAACTACCTTCGCGATATCGACGGTGCTGTGGTTGGTTTCCACAAGGTGTACATCACCACAGCGAGCGAAGAGTCGCCCGAGGAGCACCTTCCCGGCAAATACAGCAAACCCCGCGAAACCGTCTTGACCGCCGAAGTCACCGGCAACGGCGATACGATCGACTTTGCTCTTACCACACCGTAGCCGCCAGCCCCAGAACGTATCGTTCACCCGCCTCCGCAACATACTGGGAGAATACTCATGCGACCATCTTTTGGCCTAACAGCTCTTGGTCTCATCGCCGCAAGTGCGAGCCTGCTGCTCACCGCCGCTACCACCGTACATGCGGAAACCTCCGAGGCAATGCTTCAACAACAATCTGGCGTCGTCCTACGGGAAATGATTTACGAGAAGGCTCCCTTTCCGCAATGCCATGCTTCGACGATTGCCGAAACCCCGCAGGGTCTTGTGGCATCATGGTTCGGCGGAACACGCGAAAGCCATCCCGACGTGGGCATTTGGGTGTCGCGGCAGGTCGACGGACAGTGGACTACGCCGGTCGAAGTGGCCAAGGGTGTACAATCGCCCGAGCGGCGGTATCCCTGCTGGAACCCGGTTCTTTTCCAGGCGCCCGATGGTCCGCTGATGTTGTTCTACAAAGTAGGTCCCACCCCGAGCACGTGGTGGGGAATGCTCATCACCTCGAACGATGGCGGCAAAACGTGGTCGCCCCCCACGCGGCTTCCCGACGACATCCCCGGCCCGATCAAAAACAAACCCATTTTGCTGGCCGACGGTCGTTTGCTCTCCGGAAGTAGTACGGAAGACCATGGTTGGCGGGTGCATTTCGAGATCACCACGGACCTCGGAAGAACGTGGCAGCGGATCGGACCGATCAACGACGGCAAGAAGTTCGGCGTCATCCAACCCACGTTGCTCACCTATGGGGACAAACGTATTGACGCCCTGAGCCGAACCAGGCAGGGGGTGATCAGTCGGACGACGTCGACCGACGGCGGAAAGACCTGGAGTGAGATGGAAGCCACCTCGCTACCCAATCCTAACTCGGGCATCGACGCCGTTGCCCTGGCCGACGGTCGCAAACTGCTGGTCTACAACCATCTGAAACGTGGGCGAGGTTTTCTGAACGTCGCCGTACGCGGCAAAGACACGCCCTGGCAGGCTGCCTTGGTGCTGGAAGACCAACGTGGTGAATTCTCCTATCCGGCGGTAATCCAAACGGCCGACGGCCTCGTTCACACGACGTACACGTGGAAACGAAAAAAGGTGCGTCATGTGGTGATCGACCCCAGCAAACTTCAGCTTCGCGACTTCGTCGACGGCCAATGGCCGCGTTAGAAACCGCTTTTTCTGGTTCCCAAGCTCCGGCTTGGGAACGAGAAAAATTCAACGATCCGGAGAACGACTTTTGGAAACGCTACCGGCCATCGACATTGCCGTGCTCGTCGTTTACATCCTGGGGGTCGTCGCCTTTGGGTGCTGGTTCGTGCGCAATAGTCGAACGACGGAAGGGTTTATGGCCGCCAATCGCTCGCTGCCCGGCTGGGCCGTGGGTATGTCGATCTTCGGAACGTATCTCAGCAGCAACACCTTCATCGGCGTGCCAGGCAAGGCGTTCGGTAGCAACTGGAATTCGTTCGTTTTCGGCCTTTCGCTTCCGCTGGCGGCTATGATTGCGGTAAGCGTTTTCGTACCGTTCTACCGTCGTACGGGCGAGATTTCTGCCTATCAACATTTGGAGCGACGTTTCGGCACCTGGGCACGCATGCTGGCCGTGATCTGTTACCTGCTGACGCAAGTCGTGCGAATGGGTTCCATCATGCTCGGCGTTGCCCTGGGGCTTCACGCCCTGGTGGGCTGGGACATGGCCACCATCATCATCGTCACCGGCGCGCTGGTCACCCTTTATACGTTGCTTGGCGGTATCGAGGCCGTTATTTGGACCGATGTGGCCCAGAGTATCGTTCTGATGATCGGTGCAATCGGCGTTGTCGTCATTCTCTTGATCGACATGCCCGGGGGGCCAGGGCAGGTTTTCGCCATCGCTGCCGAAAACAATAAGTTCAGCTTGGGTAGTTTCGGCGCCACATTGACCGCGCCTACTTTCTGGGTCGTGCTGGTCTACGGGCTGGTAATGAACCTGAACAATTTTGGTATCGATCAAAGTTTTGTCCAGCGGTATCAGACGGCTCGTAGCGACCGTGAAGCGGCCAAGTCGGTTTGGCTGGGCGCTCTGCTTTATCTGCCCATTTCGGCTGTGTTCTTTTTTATCGGTACGGCACTGTTCGCTTACTATCAAACGCAGCCCGAGATGCTTGCCGAAGTGCGATACAAGGTGGCGGCCGCCCGGCTAGCGGAATCGGACGCTTCCGGCGTCGATGGTCCCGTGACCGATTCGACGGAGCGCGAGGCGGCAATCGCCGAGGAGGCTGCGAAGCTTCAACCGGCCGAGATCGGCGACAAGGTTCTGCCACATTTCATTGTCGCCAAGCTGCCCGCCGGCATGGCCGGCCTGCTGATCGCCGCTATTTTCGCCGCCGCTATGAGCAGTATCGATACCAGCTTGAACAGTTCGGCTACCATCGTGCTATCAGACATCTACAAGCGGTTTGTCCGGTGCGAAGCGGGCGAGCGAGAGTCGATGACCGTACTCTACGCAACGACCCTTGCATTCGGCGCACTCGGCACCACCGTGGCCATTTCGCTGATCGGCGTAAAGAGTGTTCTTGATGCGTGGTGGATTCTCTCGGGCATCTTTGTCGGCGGTATGCTCGGTGTCTTCCTGTTGGGGCTCATTTCGCGACGTGCAGGCAGTTTTGCGGCAATCGTGGGAGTGGTGGCCGGCGTGGCGATGATCCTCTGGATGAGCCTCTCGCCCATGCCCTGGTGGCCGGTCGAATGGGCCTCTTTTCGATGCCCGTTGCACAAGTTCTTGATTCCCGTGGTTGGTACGGCAACAATTGTCGTTGTCGGGTTATTAGTCGGCCTGCTCGTGGCAGGTCGAGGTCTGCAGACAGATAACCCAGGAGACGACCATTGTGAGTGACGGCAAAGTGTTTGCAGAATGCAAAACACCGTCGCCCCTGGTATCCACCGGAGCATCAAGATGACCGTCGAAAACCTCCAGAAACACGAACTGCACCAGGCCTTTTGGCGAGGCGAGGGTCCCAGCCTGATCTTCATTCCGGCCAGCAACGGCGAACTGTACGACACCGACGGCTATCGCGAGCGATTCTACGCGCCCGAGAAAATGTGGCAGTCGGAGATGCGTCGGGCGGAAGCGGTGGTCGACTGGCCCAGCGACGGAATTCCAACGGTCCGCCCGAACCTCGGCACCACCTTTGTGCCCGGCATCATGGGGCAGGACTACAAGGTGCAAGACGGTTCGATGCCCTGGCACGGGGCCCCGCTCTCGGCCGATTCGATCCGTGCCGCCCGGGATGTCGACGTTTCCCAAACGCAACTCATGCAACTGGCCGCGCAGTTCTACGAGGTGCATCGTCAGCACCAGCCCGCGGGCATCGCCGCCTATCAGGCCGATACGCAAAGCGTGCTGAATGTCGCTCATTTGCTCTACGGCAACGAAATCTTCTACGAGATTTTAGACGACACGAAGGCCGCTTGGATCGACGAGCTTTTTGCGATCTGTTTGGAGGTTATCCTGCGCACCGCAGGCGAGGTAAAGCGTCTGTTGGGCGAGCAGCGTACGTCGATGATCCACGGCCATGGTTGTCCCGAGGGCCTGTACTTCCCGGAGGCCGGCATTCGGCTTTGCGAAGACACGGCCACGCTGCTCTCGCCCGCCGCGATCGAACGACTGGTTCTTCCCACCGTCGAGAAAGCGGCCGCAGAGTTTGGCGGCATCTTCCTCCATTACTGTGGCAAGCACGCGCGGTTGTTCGAGATGCTTACAGCCATGTCCTGCGTGAAGGCCATCGATTTGGGCAACCCCGAATCGTACGACACGCGATGGCTTCTCCAGCGATGCGAGGAGACCGGTACCGTGTTGCACAGCCGTTTGCCGGCTGAGCCCGACGAAAGCTGGGAGGACTATGTCCGACGGCTCGGAAATCTCGTGCACGAAACCGGGGCACGAGTGGTTCTTCGTGCCACATTGCGCCCCGAATCGCAACCGGAAGCCCAGGCAATGTGCGACCTGTGGCATGAACTGACCAACCGATGACCCAACATCCGCAATCATAAACACGAAAGTTTGTGGTATTATTCGATAGCCGTATCTTGATGAACGCGATCGCGAGAGGATTTGCGGATTGCGGGAGGTACGGCAGCTACACAAGGAACCGTGGTAATGACCGAGTCGACTCAGCTTCCCAAGCCACTTCGTGGTATTATTCCTCCGATGATCACGCCCCTGTGCGATCGCGACACGCTCGACATCCCGGGCTTAGAGCGTCTTGTCGAGCATATTCTCGGTGGCCAGGTGCAAGGATTATTCATTCTTGGCACTACGGGCGAGGGCCCCAGCTTGGGTTACCGCTTGCGATGCGAGCTGATCGACCGCGTGTGCGAACAGGTTGCCAGCCGCGTGCCCGTGCTGGTCGGCATTACCGACACGGCCTTTACCGAATCGGTCAACTTGGCCCATCACGCGACCGACGCCGGGGCCTCGGCCGTTGTCCTTTCGGCCCCCTATTATTCACCCGCCGCGCAGCCCGAGTTGATGGAATATCTGGCCAACATCACGGCCGAACTGCCGTTGCCGCTGTTTCTGTACAACATGCCCAGCCACACGAAGGTTAACTTCAGCCTCGAACTCCTGCGCGGGGCCATGGACCTGCCGGGCATCGTCGGCCTGAAAGATAGTTCCTGCAACATGATCTACTTCCATCGCGCGCTGCGAATGATCCGACGCCATCGGCCCGAGTGGTCGGTTCTCGTTGGACCCGAGGAGCTTTTGGCCGAGGCCGTGTTGCTGGGTGCCGACGGCGGTGTCAACGGCGGTGCAAATCTTTGTCCGCAGCTTTATGTCGAACTGTTTCACGCCGCCGCGGCTCACGATGTGGACCGCGTTATCCAGTTGCACGAACAGGTGATGGAGTTGGCAGAAAACCTTTACCACGTCGGCCAGCACGGCTCGGCCGTGATCAAGGGCCTCAAATGTGCCCTCTCGTGTCTCGGTGTCTGCGATGATTTCATGGCCGAGCCATTCCGACGGTTTCGGGCATTGGATCGGGAGAAGATCCAAACTGCTCTGCGACGAATGGATTTCATCGGACAAAAGCCGATGGTTGGTCCCGAAGCAAGATGAACAGCGGTGCTGGGGTCCGCGAAGGTCGGGACCTCCCATACGGCGGGAAACCGGGTGCCGTGACATCAGAACATGCTGTCGGGAATCGGCTGCCCGTCGCGACGATTACCGAGCCGTGCATGAATCTCGGGCGTGATAGTGTAGCTGATCGAGTGGACCGAGCCATCGCAGAAGACAAAGTTGCACGTTCCGCTGTGTGCGCTGCCGAAGCTACAGGTAATCATGTGGCCCGGGAAGACCTCGAACAGTCGAGCGTCGCCGGCCCGATCTTGTTGCGGCGGCCAATCGGGGTAGGCCGTACGCTGGTTGTCGTTTACGTACCCGCAGAACAGGTTTTCGTTGTCGCCCCAATCGGTCCCGCTGGTGTACTGATCGGGGTTGAGGTATTTCTCCCCAATCAGATAGGTGTTGCTCGTACCGTCACGGATTTGGGCCATGGTCACTTCGCTGCGCAGGTAGATGACGCCCGTAAAATCCGACGTGTCGGGCCAAGCGTAGTCTCCTCGGTCGCCCTCCGCAAGACTTGGCGGTCCGTGGCCGGTCTGCCCGTTGTCGAATTGGCAGAACTTCGTGTCGCCAGCGCAAGCAGCATAGTCGGACTTGCCGGCCGACTCCGTGCTGTTGGCATTGTAATACGCCTTGTTGTGCGGATAGGGCGCTGCCGCACGGCGGCTTGGGCAGTAGAACATCGCTAGCGCCGTTTGGCACCGCTCGGCGTTTGCGGCTTTCAAGTCGGCAGCACTATCGCCGCTTCCTAGCTTGTAGAGCGCCGTCTGTTCGAGATAGGGCAGAAGGCAATAGGCCCAACCGCCGGGCTGCCGTTTGCCGCTGCCCCGGTCGGGCTCAGGCTGCCACATCCATCCCCATCCGCCCGAGGGCAGAAAACCGTAGGCCTGCTCGTGGTTGAGCACCGCCACCCCCAACTGTTTCAGGTTGTTCTGGCACTGCAATCGCCGCGCGGCCTCGCGGGCGCTCTGCACGGCGGGCAGAAGCAGCGTGATGAGAATGCCGATAATGGCGATTACCACGAGCAGTTCCACGAGAGTGAAACCTCGTGGTGGGCGCGAACATGTCTTTACCGACGAAACCATGGGCGTCATTATTCGATCGTGGCTAAGAAAAGAAGGAAGAGAACGCGAGTATTGTTTAGACTGCCGGGCAACGTCAGCGGCCGCTGACATCAAAACGAGCGAGCAATCCCTTGGGACCGCCGTCGGGTGCCGCCTCGAGCCCGAAGGTGGCTTGTCCCGCGGGAATCGCACTACTCGTCACTTCAATCGTGAACATGCCCGGGCGCACCCCAGCGGCCGTGGTTTCCGCCGTGGCCAACGCGGCCCGTCCCCGCGAATCGGTGGTGCCTTCCGCCGGTTCGATCAGGCCGCCAAGGGCCTTGTCGGGTACGGCACGGACGACGGCCCCCGCCAGCGGTCGACCGTCGTGCGTGATTTCGCACACCACGGGCAGACGCAAATCACGGCAATCACGATAGAAACTCAATCGGGCGGCAAGTTCTCTTTCACACAAACAACCATCCAAGTCGCCATCGCAACGCTGCAAACTCGCCCTCAAACCGGGGCTCGCCTGCAACTCCGTCACGCTCAGCACGCCGTCGCCGTCGCTGTCATACAGGAATATCATCTCGCTCGCCTGTCGCGCCGGTTTCCACGCTGGTCCCTCGTGCGGCAATCGCGAGGAACATCCGACCAACAGGAACAACGTCAAATACATCGCAGAAGCTCGAGTAAACCGCATCGGTTCTCGTCTCCTTTGCATCTAAGAATCGACCGATAAATAACTTGCCGATTCACCGGGCCGTGCTTCGCGACGGCCCTCGCGTTTTGCCTTGGAAAACGGCAAGTCATTTTTTGGGCCGTCCTTGCCTGTGGCCAGCGCGAAACCAACCTCCTGCCGGTACCGGCCACGGGCAGCGGGCAATATCGACCGCCGCTGTCGGACCGGTCGCCACCGAGCGATTTCCGGCCATTCACCTTGCCGTCGTTGGCGTGCTCACGAACGAAACCGGCGCCGCCAACCGAACAATCCCAAAAGGCCGATTCCAAGCAAAGTCCATGTCGACGGCTCGGGCACCAGGTCGGCCACTTCGTCGCCGCTCAGCGCGTGGCTGTAAATCCGCACGTCGTCCAGCAGGCCGTTGAAATCTTCGTCGCCGTACGTTTGGTGAATTGTTCCCAGGCGAAAGTTCTCCGCCCCCACGTTCAACACAGCGGGCAACGTCAGCGCCGCGCCGAGTTGGTTTCCGTCCCAGTAGAGTTTCTTTTCGCCGGTGGCAGCATCGTAGGTTGCCGCGAAATGGTGCCACTGACCATCGGCGTAGTCGACACCCGTGCGAATGATGTCGTAAGTAAGACTCCAACTGTAGTTCTGCACGACGTTGGTGGTGCCGGTGCGAGAGCCGTTGAAACGGCCAGTGGAAGCAATACCCCACCCCACGATGCCGTTGCTCTTTTGCGCACTCGTTTGAATCCATGCGGCCACCGAGTAGCTGCTGTTGCCGGTGGGGATATCGGTGGGCAGAGCGTCGCCGTCCAAGTGGAGATAGTCGCCCGAGCCATCAAGCGCCAAAGCACCGCCGATCTTTCCGGCAGCCGAGTAGCTCGCGTCCCCAACGACGGTCAAGTCGTCGCTGAGCGTCGCTTCCCCAACGTTCGTCGCGTTGTCGAACTCCCAGTGAGCGATCAGGTCCGCCGCGGCCGGCGTGGTCGCTGCCAGCGCAACAATTACCGCCCAAAACATACTTCGCTTCAACATTTCTACATCCTTTCCTATACCGAGGGACGGAAGATGGCTTGTACATTACTCAACGAACGATTCATTCTTCTCTTGTCGACTATCGCGATTTATTGGCGGAAGGGGATCTTCCTCCGATGCGGGCACCGCCAACAGGGCGTCGTCGCCGAGCACGCCGCGGGAGAAACGCACTTCATCGATCAATCCCTGGAACATATGCCCGCCGAGATGGCCGCCCACGGCAACGTTCTGAAAAGAATCGTCCAGCGTGTCGGCCACCGCCGAGGCCCTGGCGAACTTCCGGTCTGTTGGTGCCAAGGCACGCAGCAACAAGGTGTTGCCCCGCTCTTGCACTTGGCAGCTCGCTGCGAAGTAGTGCCAACGGCCGTCGGCGTATTCTCCTTGCTTACCTAGCACGGCACGACATCCGTTGGCCTCAAAAAACAATTGCCCCTTGTCGAGATAAATGACAAACCGATCGCCGTAAAACACTACGTCCTGCCGTGCATCACTCTTCGATTGGAAGAATCCTTCTACCGTGAACTCCGGCAATGCAAACTGGGTATACACGCCAGGCACGTGCTCGAAACCTTCGCACATCGTGCCGTGGACAAATAACACATTGCCCGGCAACAGTGATTGTTCTGCGTCGAGTGAGTGTTGCCCAGGCGAATATCCCTTGGCAAACATGCGGGCGGGCGGCACTTCTTCTGAACTGAAGTAACGGCCGTCGATGGACGAGTACCAATCGAGGTGATGGCCCGGCGGAACGCAACTGCGCAGTGCATTCCAGTTGCGTTGACCCTCGAACGATTCTGCTTCTTCGAATTTCCAGTAAGCAACCGCGTCGTCTTCCGCTTTGGTCTGTTTGAGGAACTGTCGCGAGGTTGCAAACAGTCGTTGCCCAACTTCGGTGAGCGTAGGTTCTTGCTGACCAGGTAACAGCCGCATCCCAGCACCGGCCTTCAGCCGCGGCGCAGACGTGACATTTTGCTGCGCCTCGGGACGTATCTCGACGCTTCCCTGGAATACATGCACGTCGACGGGCCCGTTACTTTCGACCGACACGCCAAACTCCGTGCCCAGATCCACAATAGCGGCCAACGGCGTATTCACGATAAATCCCTTGGCGTTGCCGGCGACAGTAGCTACGAGGCGCCCCACCTCGAGTCGGCCACTACGGTCCGAAACCACGTCGAAGGTTGCCGGTCCTTCGAGGACCACCCGCGTGCCGGTAGAAAAGTCGATTTCAGTAAGGCCGGCCTCCAACTCGAGTTGATAGCCTGCCCGCAAGTGGATGCCCCGCTGAGTGCGTGTCTGGCCCGGGGCCCAAACCGCGTCTTGACTGCGTCCGAGGGTTGCCACAATCGGCGAGGGCACCACGGTGTCGGGCGCTGCCATCTCGCGCGACCGAAAGCCGGGTACCGTCAGCAGCGCAAGCACCGCAACAATGACGGCTACGACGAGGCCAGCGATTCCGAGCGAGAAATGGGTCGGTTGGGCGAAGAACGCCCGTGCTCGTTGCAGGCCTCGTGCCAAACCACCCAACGCACGGCGCGGCTTGCGGATGACGGTCGGGTCGTCGATGCCAGGAGAATAGGCCGAAGGTTCGTGCTGGACCGAAATCATCCAGGCCAGTGAGGCGTGCAGACCGGCATGGGCTACGTAATATCGCAACGCATCACGATCGTTGCGCAGCCAGTCTTCGAGTTGGCTCACTCCGGAGTCGTCCAATGCGCCATCGCAGAATCCGGCGATCAGGCGGCGTAGTTCGCGTTGTTTTGCCAGATCACTCACGAGACGCGCTCCCCGGCAGCCAAAGTGCGCTGCACACAGATCAACAGGCGTTCGCGAATGCGTTCCAGCGACCGATAGATCGACTTCGCCGGACGCTTAACCTGCTCGGCAATTTCCGTCACGGTGTACTCACCCGCGTAGCGCTTGTCGACAAGCTCCCGGTCTCGCGTGCGAAGCTTCTCCAAACATTGCCGCAATGCCGATTGGCGAACCTCTTGAAGGTCGACTTGTGCCATGTGCTCGTCGGCAATTTGCTGTAAGAGATCCTCGCTGAAGTACACACGTCCACCTTTGCAGCGACGCAAATAGCGCAGGACTTCGCGATGGGCAATACCGTTGGCCCAACGAACGAAGTCGCCGTCGGGCCGGAACTCGTGCCATTTTCGCCAGAGGATGAGACTCGTTTCCTGCATCACCTCATCGGCGTCTGAAATGTGAGGCAGCAAAGAACCGATGTAGGCATAGACGCGGCGCTGGTGGCGTGCGAACAACACCACGAACTGCTCACGCTGATCGGCTTCGGAAGCGTCGCATCCGATTTTCACTACCCAACACCCTTGCGAAAAAAGGGTTACGAAGAGCCAACACCCATTACTCCAGTATGTCGTACCTCACAGAGTATCTCCCTAGGTACGGCGAAATTCCTCACCAAAAAACCCGCGAGTTTTCTTGCGCGACACAACTTGTTTCAATGTAAACCCTTACTGAGAAAACGTTCTACATTCACTTCGAGAACAGATGCGCAAATCCGTGTCGCTCAATCCCCGATTCGCGTCGCGACAGAAATCGATTCACCCCCCATCATTGCCCCCCATTGTTGACATCCCGCAGGCAAGAGTTCAAACCGACTTCTGTTCCCCACCACAGAGGCACAGGTGTTGACCCACGACGGCATGTAGAGGAAACTACGCATGGCGCCAACCTCTTGGTGGCCCTACGGTTGGCTCCCGTTGGGTCGCGAACGTTCGGGTACATCTGGCACCGAGAGCCCCCCTGCCTACCCTCTCTGTTTTACCTGCCTTGAATCAAGCTGATAGGAGATAGCTATGAGTGAGAGGTCCGTCGCTTTGGGACTCGATTTCGGTACGGAGTCGGTGAGGGCTTTGCTGGTGGGGCTTGATGGCACCGAATACGGCTCCGCCGTGTCGAAGTACAAGCACGGCCAGATCACCAAGAAGCTACCGTCTACAGGTAAGGCCCTTCCGCCGGACTTCGCGCTGCAGCATCCAGAAGACTGGATCAACAGTGCCGCGATCGCAGTTCGCAAGGCGCTGCGGACTTCAAACGTCGTGGCCGAGGATGTGGTCGGCATTGGGGTTGATTTCACCAGTTGCACGATGTTGCCGGCGCTGCGCGATGGAACTCCTTTGTGTCTCGTAAGCCGATTCGCCAAGGAGACACATGCTTGGCCCAAGCTCTGGAAACACCACGGCGCGAAGAGCCAGACGCAACGCATGAACGAGATCGCGCGACGACGGCGCGAAAAGTGGTTGCCGCGCTACGGCGGAACGATTGGCCTCGAATGGTTTTTCCCCAAGATGCTGGAAGTCCTCGAAGAAGCTCCCCGCGTTTACCAAGCCACTGAGGTTTGGGTTGAGGCCGGCGACTGGTTCGTCTGGCAGCTGGTTGGAAAAGACGCCAAACGTCTTCCTCGCAGCACGTGTCAAGCCGGCTACAAGGCGATGTGGAATCGTCAGACTGGTTACCCGTCGGTTTCATTCATGAAGGCGTTGGATCGCCAAATGGCCAACGTCGTTCGCGAGAAAATGCCCGGTAAACTACTCAGCCCCGGGCAGAAGGCGGGCGAACTTACCGAGGAGATGGCGCAGAAATTTGGTTTGGTACCGGGCATTGCCGTTAGTGCTGCAACCATCGATGCCCACGCCGGTGTGCCCGGCGCTGGTGTAGCCGAACCAGGCACACTTGTGATGGTAATGGGTACGAGCAGTTGCCACATGCTCAACGCCACCGAAGAGAAGCTTGTGCCAGGTGTGGCCGGCGTAGTCGACGGAGGAATCTTGCCCGGCTACTTCGGCTACGAAACAGGGCAGGCCGCCGTGGGCGACGCTTTCGATTGGCTGCGACGCACGCTCGGCTACGACGATTTCGCCAAGCTCACGCGCGAGGCCAAGGCGCTTCCGCCGGGTTCCGAAGGCGTGACGTGTGTCGACTGGTTCAACGGATGCCGAACTCCGCTGATGGATGGCAGCCTCACGGGCGCTTTTGCAGGGCTTACGTTGGCCCACGGCCCTCAACACATGTACCGCGCTTTGCTCGAGGCATCGGCCTTCGGGCTGCGATGGATTGTTGAAATTCTCGAAGACAGTGGTGTCCCGGTCAACCAATATGTGGCCACCGGTGGACTTCCACATCACAATCCTCTATTGCTTCAGATCTATGCCGACGTGTTGGGCGAACCGATCCAGGTGCCCCCGTCGAAGCAAGGTCCGGCGCTGGGGGCGGCTATTCTTGGCACGTTGGCAGCGGGCGAGAAGCAAACGGGCTTTGCGACGGCGGAGGAAGCCGTAAAAGCCATGGCCGGCCCCGTGCAGGGTAAAAAGGGACGCGCACCGAAGGTAGTAAAGCCCAATCCCAAGGCATGCGAGCTTTATGACCCGGCCTATCATCGCTACCGCGAAATCGCCGAGATTTTTTCGGTGTGACGCACTCAAACGGTTCTGGCTCAGTCTCTTCGCGTTTTTGCCGTAGGCTGGGTCGCGGACCCAGTTTATCTCTATTGAGGCCTGCATAGCCAATGAGCGGAAGGCGACCAACGGGAGCCTGGATTTCCAGGCGTTCGGCTTTCCGAAGCGATCATTATTAATGCAGGTATCAATAAGTGCATCGTCAACCCTCGATGGGTGCCATGGGCAGCCTGTATGCCCGTGTTTGGCGCTGGCTGACGAGCAGCCTGTGGGCACGTAATCCGTCTATCCAAGACTGACAGAGCACTACGGCATTCTGCCGCTGTAGAATTTTTCGCGTTCAGCTCTTGCAATGCCGGCGTTTGGGGTGTAATCTGATATATCAGTGCTCGTGATCTATCACGTTTCCCGCCTAGAAAGGACCCGCCATGACGCTTCAACTCTGTCTGCTGCTATCTTGTTTTCCGCTCTTATCGGCCGCCGCCGACACGCCCCAGGGCGGCGACTACGGCCAGCCGGCCCTTATTGTGCCGGCCCCGGAAGATGCCCGCTATGCCCATCTGGCGTGGCCGAAAGTCGTTTGCACGCCCGATGACACCCTGATCGTAGGGTGCTGTGCCGCCCGGGCGCATACCCGCGACGGCTGTCCGGCGGTGGCCATCTCGACCGATGGCGGCAAGACCTTCACCCCGCCCCACATCCTGCGTCAATTCGACCGCACGATGCCGTACCGACACTGTGGCAACATCTCCATGGGTGTGGCCGACGACGGCTCCGTGGTACTTCTAGCCATGGCGTTCAGCGGCAATAAGCAAAACACGATTTTCGGCTGGCGATCAACCGATTCGGGCAAGACTTGGCAGGAGGTCGATACCTCGAATCTGGCCGAAAACAAGACCGGCTCCGTGTTCAGCGAAATCATCAAAGTACCCGGCAAAGGTCTCGTCACGTTTGGTCATTACCGCCGCCCGAGCGAGCCGTCCACCGGTATTTGGATGGCCTGTTCGACCGACAATGGGCAAAGTTGGGGTGTTCCTCAACTGGTAACAAATAAACCCTACTACGAACCCTCGTTCACGTTTACCGAGGGGCGTTTCATTGGCTTGCTCCGTCACCCAAAGGCTCCTGAGACCCGACGTTACGATCAGGCCGTTTCCGACGACCTAGGCAAGACGTGGCAAATCGGTCCGTCGACGATCGCGTTACAACCTGAGGTAAAAGCGTCGTTGCCGAGTCCGTTCATCACGTTTTCCCAGCAGGACCCCTCGAAACTCTACGTTCTTCAGTCGGAACGCGGTTGGGAGGGCAAGAGCCGCGGCCGCATTTATCTTTGGACGGCCAACGCCAAAAAGCTCGATTGGAAACGCGAAGGTCTTTTGGTCACCATCCCGGGCAGTGCAAAAACGTTGGGCGACTGGTCCTATCCGTGGATGGCGCCTTTGGGCAAAGGCAATTGGTTTCTCGTGTTTTACGGCGGAGTGGTCGACGGAGCAAATTCGATTTGGGGTATGACGATCAACCCGGAGAAGACGGCACCTTATTGACGCTTGCATAGCTAATGAGCGGAAGGCGACCAACGGGAGCCTGGGGTTCCAGACTCGCGGCTTTTCGAAGTGGATAATTTTCAATGCAAGTATCAATAGTTGAAGGATCGTACCGTTGGCCGAATATGTGTGCCGCTGGTTGCAGACAGTTTTGCACTGGCAGAGCCAGTGACACACATAGTGCTACCTGCCAAAACATGACATTCACGGACGTTTTTCCACGAAGAAGAGGCTTTTGAGTTACCCGATGATATTGAACACCTATAAAACCCAAGTATTGGTTGTTGGCTCAGGTGCCGCCGGACTGAGCGCAGCCTTGGCGGCCGCCCGGAATGGCGCCGACACGCTACTTATTGAGTACCAAGGCTATGTCGGCGGTCTCTCGTCGACCATGCCCTGGCTCGGCTTCCACGATCGTCACTACCGTCAAGTGGTCAAAGGCCTTGGTGCGGAGTTTGTCCGTCGCCTGCAGACCATCGGTGCGGCATCACCTTACTGTTTCGACCCGAAGTGCAGTTCGGCCGTTAGCATCGACAGCCACACTTGGAAGTGCCTGGCGATTCAGCTTCTGGAAGAGGCCGGCGTGAAGATCATGCTTCACACCCAGTCGGTCGACACGCTGCGGCGCGGCGACCGCATCACCGGCGTGGTGGTGGAACACAAGACGGGCCGGCAGGAAATCCACGCCGATCTGATCATCGATTGCAGCGGCGACGGCGATGTCGCCGCCCGAGGTGGTGCTGCCTGGAAGAAGGGACGCACGGGCGACGGGCTCGTGCAATCGCCCTCGCTGGCGGTTCGCATCGGTGGGGTTAATCGGGTAGAGTTCCTCGAAGGCGTTCGCAACCCGGCACTTTGTTACCGCGAATGGATCGCCCCGCATCCCGATCTGTGGGAAAAGATGATGCGGCGTCTCGACGAGACGCCCGTGTTGTTGATCGGCGGCTACGCCCCGTTGCTTGAGAAGGCCCGAGCCGCGGGCGAGTTCGATGTGCCGCAAACGCGCGTCGTGGGCGTCAAGCTGCACCGGCCCGACCAATTCCTGACCGTCATGAATCGCGTGCTCGGCCTTGATCCCACGAATACCGAAAGCGTCACCTCGGCCTACGCTCGCATCTACCAGCAAGTTCCTCAGACCATTGCCTTTTTTCGCAAATACATGCCCGGCTTCTCCGAGGCGTTCCTGTTGGAAATCGCGCCGATGCTGGGCATTCGCGAAAGCCGCCGAATTTTGGGCGATTACGTGTTGACCGCGGACGATCTGATTCAAGGTCGCCAATTCAACGACACGGTGGCCATGGGCGGCTATCACATCGATATCCATCGTCCGGCCGGTACCTGGGTGGAATCGCACAATGTGAACGCCTACGGTATTCCCTTGCGCTCATTGATTGCCCGCGACGTGGAAGGGCTGATGATGGCCGGCAAGTGTCTCTCGGCCACGCATGAAGCAGTGGCCTCGACCCGGGTAATTCCCATCTGTCTCGCCCAAGGTCAGGCAGCCGGAACGGCGGCCGCGTTGGCCGTTCGGCAAGGATCCTCGGTACGTGATCTCGACGTTGCCCGCCTGCAGTCGGTCCTTCGTGAACAAGGTGCCGAACTTGGTGATACCCTCGGGGGACCCAATCAGAGGATCATCGACGAGATCGGACAGTTGCCGTTTGACGAACCGGACAGCCCCGGCGCAGACGATGCCATTTCGCAAACCGAAATGGCGTGGATTCGCTAACGAAATGCAGGTGTGCTTCATCATAGCTGAGCACACCTGCAACCTCACGGTGTTTGGCACTCCGTGCTATGCCATTTATCTTCAGGATTGAGGTAATTTCCTCAAAGCCAGCGACCAACGGGAGCGGCTTCTTGACGGGGTGCGGCAGCGTCAATTGGCTGCGGCGAGGGCCGCGCTATGCCGAGGCATAGCCTACGTTCCGCAAGGGTCCTTTTCTCGGTCGCAGCGGTAAATGGTCAGTCCCCGGGTGTGACTCTCCCCGGGCAGCACCATGCTGGTGAGATAACCCACGAGGAAACATGCGCCAATGCCCACCGCCGTGTAAAGGAAGAAATGCACCAGCCCTCGGGCTTGCACCTGCCACATCACCAGGGCGCCGGCAATCGCTCCGATCAGCGTGCCCGTGCCGTGCGCTCGTCGGGTGAAGATGCCTAATAGGAAGAGTCCGGTTAGCGGGCCAACGAATAGCCCAAGGACTTTCCAAAACAAATCCCACTGCGATTCGATGTCGGCCCAGCCGATGAGTATTGCGGCCCCGGTGCCAAAAAAACCAAGCAACACGGTGATCCAGCGTGCGGCGGTAAGGCGTTTGCGGTCGGGTGTCTCCGGCCAAAATCGGGCGTAGAAATCGGTGATCCACACGGTAGCCACGCTGTGCATCGAACTGTCGAGGCTCGACATGGCTGCCGCGAAGATGGCCGCAACAATCACCCCGCTGAGTCCCGCTGGTAACTGCTGTGCTACGAACAGCGGAACGATTCCATCGGTATCGACCGCCGGCGAAAGCAACTCCGGCCGGCTCTTGTAGAACACATAGAGCGCTGTACCAAACGTAAACACAATCACGGCCCAGGGAAGCGAGGCCAACACGTCGGTCCACAGGGCCCGGGCGGCGAGTCGTTCACTCTTGGTTGTCATATAACGCTGCACCACTGCCTGGTCGGAGGTTAACGTCGACAATCGAATGAACGCATTGCCGACCAGAATTACCCAAAGCGTCGGCGCCGTCATACTCCAATCGAGGTTGGCCAGGTGGAATTTGTGATCCGCCATCGCCACATGGAAGAACTGCGACAGACCACCCGGCGTATCGAGAATCACCACAATCACACACACCAGTGCTCCGCCGATGAGCACGGCGGCCTGGATTACGTCGGTCCAGATTACGGCTTCGATCCCACCGGCCACAGTATAAATGGTGCAGAGCACGCCCATCGTAATAATGCATGCCGTTTGGTCCATCCCTGTTACGGCCGACAATGCCAACGCAGGCAGATAAACTACCACGGCCATGCGTCCCAACTGCAATAGGCTGTAGGCTACGGCAGCATAGAGTCGCACGCCCACATTGAAACGCGACTCCAGGTACTCATATGCTGAAGTAACATTCAACCGCCGGTAAAACGGAATAAACGCCCAGATGACCACGGGCACGGCGACAAACCACATCAGCACTCCCGTGAAGTACACCCAGTTTGTGGCGTAAGCCTTCGCCGGAATGGCCATGAATCCGATCGAACTGACCTGGGTTGCCAATAGGCTCAGCCCGGCGGCCCAAAAAGGAATTTGTTGCCCTCCTAGGAAGAACTTGCCCGTGGTTTGTTCACCCCGAGCAAAATAAATTCCCACAGCGACCAGCGACAGCAGGTAGACTACCAACACACCGAGATCGAGGCCGCCGAAATGGCGCTGCGTTGGGTGGAGTTTCACCTGTTGGACAGTTGCCGTACGTCGGCCGGGCCCAATTTCGCCCCCGGGCAGTACGTAGCCGTCGTCGAACGCCACGGCCGCGGTTCCCACGACTCCCAGCGGCAACTGCCCGGCGGTGATCCAGGTATCGGTAATCGTGTGGTAGGCCAGGATATCGCGCACGAAATGGTAATCGTCCTTCAACTCCGGCAGGCGATCGACGTCGTGCCCGTCGGAACCGCTAAACAGTACCACATGCGTTTGCCCCACGGCGGCCGCTGGTGCAGCCATCGCAGCACGTGGCATGGTGGCGGTCGCAGACCAGGCATTGACCTTGGGGTCGAAGCGATAGCCGTCGGTCAAATACTCGTCGCCCGACTTGCCGCTGAACAAGTAGAGACAGTCTCGTTGTCCATTGCTTTGAGTCACCAACACGGCGCCAAATCGGGCTGGACCCGGCCAGGGTTCGAGACGTTGCCATTGTACGTCGTCCCAGCCGGCCTGCGACATTGGAAGCGTCATCGACCAGAAACTGCGCAGTGCACCGTCTGGCCCCCGGCCGCCGGCCACGTAAACCGTGTCGCCAAGCCGTGCGGCCGTCAGATAACTACACGGCACCGGCAAAGAGGGTGTCGCCCGGGTGTGAATTTTTTTGGACGCCGGATCGTAGTTCAGCAGAAACGCTGTGTTGTGCGGTCCGTCGGCGTCACAGCCTCCCAAGCACAGCAAACCATTGTTGGTGGTTACCGCCGCGCCATGGGCAACTGGACGAGGGATCTGGCCCGCCAGCATCCACTCTGGGACTCCGTTGGCCGTGGATCGCAAGACGTAAACACCCTGGCGAAACGTCTTGGTGCCGCCAGCCCACTTCGATACGGGAAAATTGGAGCCGCCGGCTACGATAAGTGTATCGTCGACGTTTCCGACAAATGCCCCGCTGATGCCATGTTCGATCGGCAGCGGCGGCAGTTTGTCAACATCGAACCAGTTAACCTCGGCTGCGCTACCCTGCGTTGTTACAGCAAGCAAGCAGAGTTGATACAGAAGAATGCGGCATACCGGCATCAAGTGTTACTCCTTCAGCGATAGCTGAATAGTCACTCGGCATCGGCCTTCTTCCCCTTTGACCTGCCCCCGTAGACGCAGCCAACCGCCAAATTGGACGACGCGCAGGAAGTAGGTACCCGATTGGTTCATCGATGACAAACGGGTACCTTCGTCGACCCAGTGAATTCCGTCAGCAGAAATCTGCACCTCGGCCGATACGGTTGTTCCGCTTCCCGCGACTTCTTCGACCTGAACGAAGAAAATCGCTTCCGCAGCCCAGCCCACCTCGAAAGGTTCGGTTTGAAATTCGCCCGAGTATTCTGTGTGCCGTTCGAGAACGGCCATCATGTAGTTACGCATACCGTCTGTCTTTTCGCGAGAGCAAAGGTTTTGATAGGATTATTGATATTCGCAAAACAGTGAACTGGCCACGCAGCGGATTTTCCCACAACTGCCGGGCTCCCGTTGGTCGCCCTCGTGTCACTGCTTATGCGACGCTCAATAACAGGATGTGACTGTCCAGTAGTTCGGGTGGCCAGATACGTTCGATTAGTCGCAAGAGATGACCACCGAATCGACAAACAGGAAGACCCGACGATTTGTATCGGCTTCCACCCAGAGTACGGGATTGAGCAATCCGCGAATTCCGTTATAGGGCTCACACAAGGTGGGTCCTAGCCCCGCCAGCTTGAAAACCTGCTGGCCCGACTGCAATTCCACGTATTGCCGGCTTGCCGTGTCGAAAGTCAGCCGGAGATACATCCAGTTGATTTTGTCGTCGCTTTCGTTATAGCAGAGATGTTGTTTTCCGTCGGGCAAGAACTGGTAGCCATCGGTGCGACCATCGGGATAGCGGCGGCCGTACCACATCGGGTCGACTCCGCGTTTGTTCCATTCTCCTTGCTGACCATAGGCCCATTGGCAATCGGTAACGTCGCTTGCCTGCAGATATTGCCATTGGCGTTTCAGTTCGCCGTTGACCGAGTTCAGATAGCGTACCCCAGCGAAATAGCGGTGGCTTTCGTCTTGCACATCGAAGGCCACGCCGAATGCTCGAATGTCTTTTTCGCCCAGTCCAATGCGATCTTGCTCGGGCGTATACGTGTACCAGAATTCGATTTGCATTCGGCCTTTGGGCTGAAAAACGGAGAGCCGTTTGATGGCGTGCGACATGCTCCCCGGGGCAGGCACCTCTTCGTAGCGGTTGGCTTGCGGCCGCGTTGCCAACTTCAAAGAATACAAGCCGCTCATGGCGCCATGCGTTCCCATGAGTCCAAACGAAGCCGTGCTGAGCATCACGGGGCCCCACTTCGTTTTTTCGACAATGCTGTTTCGCGCGGTGAAGCCCGGCTGGGTAAAATTGGGCATCAGTTCCAACCACCCGGAGGTTCCGTGGTTGAAATCATCGTAGCAGACAACGTTGGGCAATGGCCGAAAACGTCCTCGGGGCGGATCGCAAGACATCATTATTGGTTCCCATAAGGTTTCCGACGTATCGATTGTGTGCACTGGTTCGGGGCCGAAGGCCCGCAGTAGTCCCGGTCCGAATGGTAGGGAGTCGTGCTCCCCGCCATTCGGGCTATAGCAAAAATCGTGTCGGCATTGACAATGAAGTTGAGGGTATTAAGCTAGATTGGCGTTATATCATATAGTGTTGTTATAACGTTTCTCGTGTTGGTATGCAAGGACTAAATCGACCATGGCCACCACTCTGAAGCAGCGCGCCTACGAATACATTCGCCGCCAACTCCTTAGCGGGGAGCTGTCGCCGGGGAGTCGTCTCTGCAATCGCACGCTGGCCGAACAGATTGGCATGAGCTTCATCCCGGTGCGCGAAGCCATTAGCCAGTTGGCCAGCGAGGGACTCATTGAGCACCGTCCTCGCCTGGGTGCCTTTGTGCTCGATCCTAGCCGGGAACAGATCGAAGAGTTGTACGACTTTCGGGAGGCTCTGGAGTGCCACGCCGCGACAAAGGCCGCCGGGCGAATCAGCTCGGACGAACTGGCCGAGATGGAAGCCTTCAACGCGACCCTGCTGGAAATCGTCGCCCAACGGGAAACGGCCGGTTCCGAGCCGTGGACCATCGAGCAGGTTGATCGCTGGATGATGGCCGACGCTGGTTTCCACATGCTCTTGCTCCGCGCCGCGAGAAATCGGCACATGATGAAAACCGTGAGCGACCTGCGAGTCATGGCCCAGATTTTCGGCCGCCGCTGGTCGAATCGCAGCTCGGAGTACCTCCAACAGATCTGCGCTGTCCACGCCCGACTGATCGAAGCGCTCCGCAACGGCGAGGCCGAGGAAGCCGCTTCAGTGATGCGGGAACACCTCCGCCATGGGTGTCATGCGGCCGTTGAAGATCACGATTGCCGACGGTTCGACAGCATCTCTGGCCATATGCCCACCAGCGCCAGTTCCGACGAGTTGCAGGAGCGCATCCACCAGATTGAAGAGACCAGCGGTTCGTAGCGGGTGGTCGGGTGTTTCTCCCATGTTCCTCTAGTTTGACTCCCACCCATGGCCGTGTTACGGTGATACGAAGAACACCCCGTTTGTCCTTCGTTTTACGCCGTCTGCCCACGTAACCCCACCGCGTGTTGGTCGTTCGCTACTACTCCATTCGGCCACTTGCCGGCCGATTTTTGCTGAGGAAGAATCCATGTTGCGATCCTGCCGTTATACGCTCGTTCTGACCTTTTGCTTTCTGTTGTCTATCGTTGTCTGCACCGAGAAGGTCGTTGCCCAGCAGACGGTCGGTCCGTGGAACGTAAGCAAGCTGAAGCAAACGCCGCCGGCTACGTGGGGAGAAAAAGACGGTCTGTTGCAACAGGTGTACTACGAGGGTGAGCCCCTGCAGGGCAAACCCACTCGCGTCTTCGCCTACGTGGCACTGCCCGAGAATGTCGACAAGCCCGTGCCCGGCATGGTGCTGATCCATGGTGGCGGCGGAAAGGCGTTTCCGCAGTGGGCCACTCTTTGGGCCAAGCGAGGTTATGCGGCCATTGCCATGGATCTTGGGGGCTGCGGACCCGACGGGCAACGCCACGCCGACGCAATGCCTCCGCAAAACGTCACCGGCAAATTCCCCGATTTCGCCGATAACGAACCGCAAGTTGCCTGGAGCTATCATGCCGTGGCTGCCGTCGTTCGAGCACATTCGTTGCTGCGCTCGCTCGAACAGGTCGACGCAGAGCGTACCGGCGTAACCGGGATTAGCTGGGGTGGTTACCTTACGTCGATTGTCTCCGGTGTCGACGATCGTTTCAAGTTGGCCGTGCCCGTCTACGGCTGTGGTTTTCTGCATCACAATAGTGCCTGGATTCCACGTTTCGAGATCATGGGCCCCGAGTTGTCGGCACGTTGGATTCGGTTTTTCGAGCCGTCGCAATATCTGCCGCGGGCAAAGTGCCCGATGCTGTTTGTTAACGGCACGAACGACCATTTCTATCCGATGGACAGCCACCGCAAGTCGTACCGAGCTGTGCAAGGGCCCGTTTCACTGTGCATTCGAGTGCGTATGCCCCATGGGCATGAGGTCGGTTGGAATCCCAAGGAAATCGGTCTGTACGCCGACAGCATTCTGTGCAACGGCGACCCGTTACCGCAACTCGGCGAACTGCAAACCGCCGACGGTCTGGCCACGGCTTCCTTCCAAGCGAAAGTCCCCGTCGTGAAGGGCCAACTGCATTTTACGACTGACGCGGGCGACTGGGAGAAGCGGCAATGGCAGAGTGTCGACGGCCAGGTCTCCAACGGCCAAGTCTCGGCACGGCTACCGTCGCAGCGTCCGTTGACCTACTTCCTGAGCGTTACGGACGAGCGAGACGCGATGGTCAACACCACCTACGGTGAAATACCCTAACGGTTTGTCGAAGCTTCGTACGAGTGTCGGGTGCCACGGACGGCTTGTATGCCCGTTCTCGGTACTGGCTGGCAAACAGTCACTGGCACCAGCCCTGCCAATGGGAACTTGAGACGGCAATCGGCCAGTCAGTTTCCCCGCTGCATACGCTCGCGAAAGGTTCGCGGTGTCGTCTGTTGCAACTTGCGGAATTGGCGGTTGAAGTTTGAAAGATTGCGGTATCCGCAGGCCAAAGCGATCTCGGAAACCCCCAATTCGCTTTCTGCCAGTAAACGACACGCCCGACCAATCCGCAGTTCGTTGACGAACGCGGGAAAGGTCTTTCCTAAGTGCGAACGGAAGAACCGGCTGAATGCACCCTCGCTGAGGTGCGCCAATCGCGCGACGTCGCGCAACTTCAGCGGCTCTTCCAGGTGTTCGTGAACGAAACGGTAGATACGGTTAACGCGTTGCTCGTCGTAAATATCCGGCGTCGCCACGAAACCGGGGCTGGCAATCGTGCGGCTCTCGCGCGATCGGGCCATGGTGTCGAGGATGTCTAGCAGCGCGATGATTCGCTGCACACCGCGAAGCTTGACCATCCGTTGCATCTGCTCTTGTACCCGACGGCGCGCCCGGCCTCGCACCTGAACACCCAACGAAGCGCGATCGAGCAAACGGCGTACCGACGTCAGCGCGGGCAATTTCAGCAGATTGTTATCGAGCAAGGACGGTTCGAACTGGATGAGAATACAATGGGCACGCACGGCGCCGCCCGGACCGGACTCGTCGTTTTGCCAGATGTGCGGCAGGTTGGACCCGAGCAATACGACGTCGCCCGCCTGCAAGGGCGCGACTTTGTCGCCCACGATCCGGTATCCTTGCCCTTGGAGCACGAGGATCAGTTCGTACTCGGAGTGGAAATGCCACGGACAGGTGCAACTGGCGCCGCGGATCGTTTTGAGCACAAACCCTTCGCCAGGGGATTTAACGAGTTTTTCATAAATGGGTTTCATGATAAACGGTCCCAGCCCATTGACGACGTTGAACCATTCGACTATTCTAAAAGGTTCGCGAATGGCTAGCTATATGGGCTACGCGACGTTCCCGCGGGGGTCTCAGATCTCGTACTCCCGGCGGCGCGGCCGCATAGCTCATTGGCAGCTTGCGACGCCAACTTAACACACATGTGATCTACTGCCAGTCCCCGTGATGTGTCGGGGTAGTTCATGGAAACTTGGACAGCGCTGCCGGCGTGAGGCCGGGCCCGGTTGTCCAATTTCTTCCATTGCCTGCCCGGCCAATACGGTGCCGACGCCCCGTTTCTCGGCATTTGGTTTTTGGGCCGCCGATTTCGGGGGCAACGAGCAGAGGCCGCAATCGTCCTGGCTGACTTACGATTGCTGCCCGACTTCGACTCGTCGCAGCGCAATAGGTCGCATCCTTCCTTGAGGAAGTTGGTGCTTTTTTAGTTGTGTTATTGAAACCTGCCCAACGACGGCTGATCTTTCAGTACCTAACTCATGCGCTCAAATTGCGCCAACCGGCCGGGAAAATGCCGTTTGGCTAGGTGCGAAACCATGGGGAGTTCTGTTTGAGAAGCAAACGCCAGTTGGGGATTGCCGGGTAAGCTATAATTTCTTTTCGGGCTATGGGCAGAATAATAAACGACCACGGCCAGAGGCCGTGGTTTTAGGAAGGCCCCTCCGAAGGGGCCGAGAGCGTAGGGAAGGCCCCGCTGGGGCCGCTAGGGTTAATTGTTACTCGAAATCGAACTCGCGCTGGTCCAGGTTACGATCGCGCTGCTCTTGCTCGCGCACATAACGGCGGATCTGTTCCTCGTCCAGCCCGATGGTACTCACACAATAGCCGTCTGCCCAAAAGTGCAGGCCTGTCATTCGGCGATGTCGGAGCAATTCTCGATGAACACGCACCGCACTCTTCCCCTTGAGAAACCCGATCGTGTTGGAAACGCTGTATTTAGGCGGAATACTCAACACCATGTGGATATGATCCGGCATCGCGTGGCCCTCCAGCAGGTTGATTCCCCGCTGACGGCAAAGCTCACGGAGGATTTCACCAATCTTGCCACGCATCCTTCCGAAGAACACCTTCTTGCGGTATTTTGGAATGATCACCACGTGGTACTTGCACTCCCACCTGACGTGCGACAAACTTCTCCAGTCTTGCATGACTCTCTCTCCTTGCCCCAACGGGATTTCCCCAGGAGGGAGAGTCTACACCATAATAAACCCCCTTCACCACGGATCGGTCCGAACCTCTTTGGGTCCACGGCCAGAGGCCGTGGTTTTACGAGATAATAAAACAACGGTGAGTGCCGGTACACAATGACAGCAGGATTGTTCTGATGAGCGAATGCCTACAATGCTTGACTTCGGTAGAACAGTTGGCGATTGACGCGTCTCCGCTAGATCTGCTCTACCCTCCGACGGAAAAGATGCCCGTCATCACCGTAGGAAATTTCCCTGCTCTGGGAAAACTCGCGGCGATGCGGTTTCTCGAATGGGTCCAAAACAACCCGGGTGGAGTCATTTCTTTGCCCACCGGCAAAACGCCCGAGCATTTCATCAAGTGGGTTACGCACTGTCTGGCAACCTGGGACACGGCAGACACGCAGGCCGCGCTCGAAGAGGCCGGTGTCGATCCTAGTCGTCGCCCCGATATGCAAAGCCTGCATTTCGTACAAATCGACGAATTTTACCCTATCAATCCCGCTCAGCAGAACAGCTTCTACCATTACGTTCAGAAATTCTACATTGAGGGATTCGGGCTCGATCGTGCAAAGGCACTGCTGATCAACTGCGCGGAAATCGGCCTTCAGCCGGGCCAAACGCTGGCGTCGGTTTGGCCCGACTTCCGAGTGGATCTTAGCCTTCGTACGCGGCAAGCGGTCAACGACCAGGAAAAGACCCAGCAGGCCGCGCTCCAGCGGATCGACGACTGGTGCCGCCGCTTCGAAGACCGGGTCCGCGAGTTGGGCGGCATTGGTTTCTTCCTCGGAGGCATCGGTCCCGATGGACACATCGGATTCAACGTGCGTGGCTCGGATCACTACTCGACCACCCGGCTGATGGCCACCAATTACGAAACCCAGGCGGCTGCCGCCGGCGATCTCGGCGGTATCGAGGTGTCGCGCAATCGGCTGGTCATTACCATTGGATTGCGCACGATTACCTTCAACCCGGAATGTACGGCAATCATCGTTGCCGCTGGCGAAGCTAAAGCCGGCGTGGTGGCCGATGCCGTTCAAGGACCGACTAGCCTGCTTATCCCGGCCAGCGCCTTGCGGGTGTTGCCTAACGCCCGATTCTACGTGACCTTGGGAGCCGCCAAACACTTATGCAAACGTCAGGTTGGCCTGATGTCGCAGCGGGAGACCATTGAAGACACCCAGGTGGAAATGTCCCTGGTCGATCTTGCCTTGGCACGCAACAAACGAATCGTCGACCTCAAGGAGGAAGACGTCCAGGCGTCGCCCATGGCCAGCTTGGTGGTGAGTCGGCGTCCCGAATCGCTCGGCGAGTTGACATCACTGGTGCAGCGCCGGCTCGTCGAAAAACTCGAAGCCGGTAGCCGGGCTCTCCAAAACACACGATTCCTGCATACCGAGCCGCACCACGACGATCTCATGCTGGGATGTCTGCCGGCCATTGTGCGAAGTGTCCGCAACGCCACGAACGAGCATTATTTCGCTACGCTGACCAGCGGCTTCACGGCCGTAACCAACCAGTATATGCTGCAACAGATCGCCTACCTGGAGCCGCTGCTCGACTCGGCCGAATTCGCTGCCTTGAACGCCGAAGGGTATTTCGATCCAGACAATGGTCGGGCACGCGATCGAGACCTGTGGCAATATCTCGACGGGATTGCCGCACGCAACACGGAAATGCGCGATGAAGGCACCGCCCGGCGCCTACTGCGAAACCTGGTGTTGGTTTACGACGAATCGGACCTGAGGTCGATCCGCGATCGGCTCAAAGAACTAGAGCATTACGTCCGCACCGTTTATCCCGGCAAGAAAGACCCCGACGCCATCCAGCGTTTGAAGGGAATGTGTCGCGAGTGGGAAGCTGAATGCCTGTGGGGATACTTCGGTTGGCAGTCGTCCCACGTGTTGCACTTGCGGCTAGGGTTTTATACGGGCGATATTTTCACCCAGGAGCCCACCGAGCAACGTGATGTGCCTCCGATTCTTTCCGCACTGCACAAAATTCGGCCCGATGTTATCTCCGTAGCATTCGATCCTGAGGCGAGCGGTCCCGACACGCACTACAAGGTGCTGCAAGCGATCAACGCCGCTACGCAGAAGTTCAGCGAGGAAACCGGCCGCCAGGATATTCGCATCTGGGGATATCGCAACGTGTGGTATCGCTTCCACCCGAGTGAGGCTAACGTCTACGTACCCGTGTCGCTGAACATGTTTTCGGTAATGGAAAACGCGTTTCACAACACGTTCGTATCGCAGCGCAACGCATCGTTTCCCAGCTACGAACACGACGGACCGTTCTGCGAGTTGGCCCAAAATATCCAGGTGCAACAGTACCAGATGCTGAAAACCTGTCTGGGTCGCGAGTGGTTCGCTGAACATCCCAGCCCGTTGATCCGCGCGATGCGAGGGCTTGTGTTCATGCGAGAGATGAGCCTGCCCGAGTTCCGCGAAACGGCTCGCGCTTTACGCAAAGCTGCCGAGGCACAGTAGTGTTGTCAGTATTCGTTTGACTGGTGCCACGGGCAGCTTGTATGCCCGTGCTCGGCATTGGCTGACAAGCCAGTCAGTGGCACCCAGAAGGTCATTCCAAGGTTGCCCCCGCGGTAGCTCAATGGTGTGCCGCGGTGGGGCTTTCCAACTCGGAAAGCACGCCGCGCAGCCAACTGAGCGAGCGTTCGATCATCGGACCACCCTGGCCTTCGCATTCCATGCTGAGGATGCCGTCGTAGCCTGCGTTGCGCAAGATGTCGAGGCATTGACGGATGTTTTCGGCATTGACGCCATCGCCCAACGCACACTGGCTTACGGCAATGCCTGTGTCCTCGCCCCGTACGGCGGCCGCCAACGACTGGCTAACGTCTTTGACGTGGACATGAGAAACTTTGTCGGCAAAACGTCGGGCAAACTCCGTGGGGTCCTGGCCGGCGATGAAACTGTTGCCCGTGTCGAGGTTCATCCGCAAATACGGGCTGTCGACAAACGCAAGCATTTCGCCCAGCCGGTCGGGGTTGGTGGTGAAATAGCCGTGGACCTCGATGTTGATGACAATCTCGTAGGCCTCGGCCACCTCGATGATCTGTTCGTAGCTTCGTTTCATCAGGTCCATTGCTTGCGGATCGTCGAGTCCCTCCGGCTGATGCAGGCCGTCGGTCGTGGCAATCCGCTCGCATCCGGCGTGTTTTGCCCAGGGGATGCTTTTTAGAACATACGGCACACCATACAGCGGCCCGTCCTTGCCCGACAGGGGATAGGCTGCGTCGATCTGCGAAAAACGAACGCCGTAGTTCTCCATTTTCCGTCGCAGCAACAACGGGTCGTCGTACAGGACAACGTGCGGTTGATATCCGAGGCCATGAATCCAACTGACCCCGTCGATCACCCCGCATTCGATCCAGTGCACATCGTGCTGCTCGGCCCATTGCAGACATTTTTCGAAGTTCCAATAGGCCGAGTTGAAGGCGTCAGTATGAAACCCGATCTGCATGGCACTTCCTTTCATCGTCGTGCGCACGTTTGTTGAATCCTCGATTGATCGTGCAGCAACACAAATCCCAGGGGGTTATATCCCCTGGGACGGGGCAACAATCTGCCTGCCCACGCTTGCGCGAGCATGTCACCCGCGCTTAATATAAGCAAAACATCATTCAGTTTCTTTGCGTTCCTGGCGCATTGTTCCTGCCGTCCACAAGCAGGCCCGCCGCAGGAGACTGCCCACGCCGGGCGTGTCGATGGCACGAGCGTCGTGCCCCAATAGTGTGTGAAACACCCGGCCTTTGCCGTACGAAAACACAAAAGCCATCGGGTACTCCTGGCCGTCGACCTTGGAACGGGCGGTAGCCAAAACCTCAATGGGCTGCGTTCCGCCGAGACATGTATACAATTCGTCGACGACCTCAAAACTGGTCATTTCCCGGGCAATCGGGTGTTGCGGTGCGGTAATCTCCACGGTAAACGCCCCATGGGGATCGTGTCCCCGCTTCTTCTTATCCCACACCCGACCGGCAAGCTTCTCGAATTCCGGCCAGTCCTCAAACGCTCCGCAAGCGAAGTGAAAAAGCACGAGTCCCTTGCCTTGTTCGACGAAGTGGCAAAGATTCTTTCGCACTTCGGTTTCCCGGGGAATCGGATCGTAGTTCTTGAAATGCAGGAAGAGCACGTCGTAGTCGAAGATGACCGGTGTTGCCAGAAAGGCAGGATCGTCGACGATCCGCACGTCAAGCTGTTTGTCCTGCTCGAGGACGCGGCGAAGGGCCGGGGCCGTTTCTTTCCAGTGATGCCCCACATAGTCGACGCCCGTCACAAGAAGCACGCGGACCGGCTTTTCCGCTGCTTCGCCCTTCGATGCCGATGCGATTAGTACGGCAACCAGGATCGCGGAGAGGAATGTGCGCATGGGGTCTTACCTTGCGTGGGTTCAGAGCAATTGGTGAACGTGATGTCAATGGCCGAGAGGGGGCGGTTGCCATTCAAGCCAGCTTCGAGATTCCCGGCAGCGGCAGCGGATAGTTGCCCGTCGTGTCGGGGACACTTGGCGGCGTGGTTTGGAAATTCGACTCCTCCGGTGCCGGCCCATAGTGCATGTCGCATTTTTGGACCTCGTCCCACGTAGTCGACTTGCCCGTATAACAGGCAATTTGTCCCAATACACCGATCATCGTGCTGTTGGCCATGTGGTATCCGCTGTTGATCGGTTCACCCTTGCGCACCGAATCGATCAGTGCGTTTTGTTCGAGCTGGTAAGGGTTATCGTGAGGCCCGCGGTATCGCCAGTTGGTTTCTCCTTCGATCTTGCATGGCCCCAGGTAGCAGGTCCCTTTCGTGCCCATAATGATGTCCGTGCTGTTGTTGTAGCAGCCATTTTGGGTGCGACAGAGGGCATAAAGCCGGGCGCCACTTTCGTACTCGTAAACTGCCGTGTGATGGTCAAACATATCGCCGAAGACCTCGCCGAACGACGACGACCTTCCTGCCAGACCAAAGGCCCACTTGGGCATTTCTTCTTGCATTGCCCAAGACATTCGGTCGACATTGTGCACCAACGACTGCGGCACATCGTCGCCCGAAAGCCAGCGAAAATGGTACCAGTTGCTGAATTGGTACTCTGTTTCTGTGAGCTTTGGATCGCGTTGAATCACCCGGTAGGGACCTCGAAGAAACATCGATTGCATGGCAACGATATCTCCGATCGCTCCATCATGGATACGCTTCATGGTCTCTTGCCAGCCCGGATGGTATCGACTCTGCAATCCGGAAACGAGACTCAGTCCCTTTTGTTTGGCAAGGTCGCAAGTTGCTTTCATACGCCGTACGCCGACGGGGTCGATGCCATGGGGTTTTTCTACAAACACGTGCTTGCCAGCCTTGATGGCCGCTTCGGAATACATCGGATGAAACTTTGAGGCGCACGCGATCAACACCACGTCGACGCTGTCGATCACCTTCTGGTAGCCATCGAACCCGACGAAGCAATGGTCGTCGTCGACGGCCACCTGGTCGGGTGATTGTGTCGATAGTGTCTTGCGGCTGGCTTGAAGCCGATCGCCGAAGACGTCACACATGGCCACAAGCCGCACTTCGGTTCCGGCCTTCAGAGCCTGAGCGGCTGCGCCGGAGCAACGGCCGCCGCAGCCAATCATACCGATTTTGATAACATCGCTTCCGGCGGCATGGACATTTGGGGCAATGCCCAATCCGGCTGCCGTACCGAACGAGGTGGCAACGGCTTGTTTCAAAAAGGTGCGCCGTGATGGAGAACGCGATTCTTGCGACTGAGGAGACGTGGCCATGGCTGGTCCTTTCGGTGGGGACGGTAGGCGATGCAATCGTTGGGTCAAACCGAACACGGGTAGGCAGCAAATCACCTCTTCTTGTCTTCCGGATAGGTGTTATGCGCTCGTTCTGTGGCCGCGCGCCGCACGGCGAAGACGTGCTATCCTGTTTAGTATGGTTCACTCTCGGCGGCAGTGGACGGGCCGCTTACCCGGGCGGCGATCTGCAGTAGCCCCTCGACGATTTCTTCGCGCTGTTTCGGCGTGCAGATTTGCGGCTCGAAGGCTGCCCGTTGCTTGACCCCCTCAATCGCGGCCAACATCCAATCGACGGCCTGGCGGGGATCGTCCACGTCGATCTGGCCGGCGCTCCGCGCGGAACGCAACAGCCCGACGTACAATTCACGCACGGTATCGTAGAACTGGGCCCAACCGGCACGGATTTCGTCGTCCTGCAGCGAGAGCGCGAAGATCTCGGTCGTAAACACCCGGTTTGCCCGGTCGAAAAGGCAACTTTGCACCGAAAAACGCAACACGCGCCGAAACTGATCGAGCGGATCGGCGGTCGTCGCCATTTCTCTATACGCTTGCTGTTGCCACTGGCGGTAATAGTGGGCGCAGGCGGCGACGATCAGTTCTTTCTTCGACTTGTAGTGCCAGTAGAGACTGCCTTTGGTAACGCCGGCGTGGGCGGCAACGGCATCAAGATTGACGTTTTTGATCCCCCGCTGCGCAAATAACGCAAAGGCGCTCTCGGCCAATTTCAACCGCATTTCCGGGGCAAGCACGGGCATCGGGGGATCCTCGCGGGGAACAGACTCACAACCTGACACGTACCATACCAGCCAGTATGGAATGTGTCAAGTGGCCGGGCCCCAGATTTTCGTCGGCGGTCGATGGCGGCAATCGCCGGGCGTGCTACGCGTGAATGCGGTAGCCGGGCTTGGCCTGGCGACGGGCGGCCCCGGTCTCGACCGCCGCCTGGGCGACGGCTCGGGCGACTGCCCGAGATACCCGGCGATCGAACACGCTGGGGATAATGTAGTCGGTGCTGACATCGGCGGCGGGAATCACCTCGGCGATGGCCTGGGCGGCCGCCATTTTCATCGCGTTGACCACCCGGCAGGCACGTACATCAAGCATCCCACGAAAGAAGCCGGGAAAACAAAGCACGTTGTTGATCTGATTCGGATAGTCCGAACGTCCGGTGGCTACAATGGCGGCATGCGGAGCGGCCAACTCGGGGTCAATCTCAGGGTCGGGATTGGCCAGGGCGAAAACAATCGGGTTGCTTCCCATCGAACGTACGTCGTCGACCGTCAGCACGTTTGCCGCAGAAACGCCGATGAACACATCCGAACCGCGAATCACTTCGCTGAGCGTTCCGCATTGTCCGTCTGGGTTTGTGTTTTCGGCCAGCCACTTCTTGACCGGGTTCGATTCGCATACGTGCTCTCGGCTGATCGCTCCCTCGCGGTCGCAGAGAATCAATCGCTGAACACCGGCCGCCATGAGCAGCCGCGTAATGGCCAGTCCAGCCGCACCGGCCCCGCAAATCGTTACGTGAATGTCCTGCAACTGCTTGTCGACCTGTTTCAGCGCGTTTTGCAGGGCGGCCAACACAACGATCGCCGTGCCGTGTTGGTCATCGTGAAAAACGGGAATGTCCACGCGCTCGGCAAGCCGCTCTTCGATTTCCACGCAACGAGGCGAAGAAATGTCCTCCAGGTTAATCCCGCCGAAAGTCGGTGCCAGATAGCAGCACGTATCGATAATCGCTTCTACTTCCTGCGTGTCGAGGCAGATGGGAAACGCGTCGACATCGGCGAATTCTTTGAACAATACCGCCTTGCCTTCCATTACCGGCATGGCTGCCCGCGCACCGATATTTCCCAAGCCAAGCACTGCGGAACCGTCGGACACCACGGCCACGCAGTTTCGGCGAATCGTCAGGGCGAAGGCCGCCTCGGGGTCTTCGTGGATCGATCGGCACACCCGGGCGACCCCCGGCGTGTATACCATCGACAGATCGTCGCGGGTACGCACTTGGCACTTTGCCCGAATTTCGACCTTGCCGCCGAGGTGAACCAGATAGGTACGATCCGAAACCCGCAACACCTTGACGTCCTCGATGTCGCGGACCGCTTGGACAATCTGCTGGCCGTGGTCGACATCGCGGGCGGTGACCGTGATGTCGCGGGTAATGCGGCCTTGGACGACGTCAACCGTGTCGACGCCGTAGATCATACCGTCGGCCGTGCCGATGGCAGTTGTGATCTTACCCAATTGTCCGGGCCGATCGGCATAGCGAAGACGCATCGTAAGACTATAGGAAGGACTTTGGCGTTTCATGGCTCGAAAAGGGGAAATGTTGCCAATTGGGACTGGTTCTACCGGGTGGTGCTCGTACAATTCTAGGCGGCCCAACAGCAGCGACAAAGCGTTTTGCGTGGTAAACACGGATTTGTGCTTCGGCAACATTAAGCAGTTGTGCCATGGCTGATGGCGGTGTTCGCCGTAGCGCCGCCGTGTCATAGGGAGGCAGGGCCGCCGACCAAACCGGTGCTACCACACCTTTGTCAGAAACCCGCTTCCGATGGCCCCCAAACCTTGTGAAAGACTTAACGATCTTTGAGGTTAGTAGCGCAGCGGGCTTGGAAAGCGGAATGTTTTGGCTGCTGAAGAAAAAGAAATCGTCTGCTTGAGAAGACACCCCGTGCGACAATCGACCATGCCAAACCCAAACGAAACCAGCGACTGTCCAACGGTCGAAATCCACCGGTATCCCAACCGGCGCTTCTACGACACCAGCCACAGCCGATATGTGTCTTTGGCCGATATCCAAGAATTGATCCGCAATGGAAGTCGGGTTTGTATCACCGACTCGAAGACAAAGCAGGACATTTCTGCCAAGGTGCTCGCCCAGATTATTATCGAGCGTGATCCTCCAAAGCTGCAAGCCTTTCCCGTCGAGCTCCTGCATCAACTCGTGCGTACGAATCAGGAAATGGTGCTCGACTTTGTCGACACGTATTTCAATCAGGCAATGCTGGCCTTTTTCGAATCGCGTCGCGCCTTCGAAGGCTACCTTCGCGATGTCCTGGGAATTCGGGAGCCCTTCCTACTGCACTATGGGTGGGCCGATGTTCTCAAGCAATTCGCGGCGGTACCGACTTCCGAAATCGGGAGTCGGCAAGGTGTCTTGTCCGAAGAGAGCCCGTCGAACACTCCGCTCCAGGATACTCGGGAGGCAGCAGCCTTGCGTGCTACCGTAGACGAACTGGCCGTGCAAATCAAAACGCTTCGCCAGGAGTTGGCGACACTACAACTAAAAGACTCCGACGTTTCGTAGCAGTGCATCCCCCGTCCGGCGCATCGAAGCGTTGCGATTTTTAAAGCATTTTCGCCTCTTGGCGATTCTCGCGAAACGCAGGTATGGATGTCCACGGTCGTGCCGGAAATTCCTCGGAACTACTGACATCGAAGATCATTGCGTTTGTCACAAGGATTAAGGATTAGCGACCAACGGACGCGGGACCTTGCTGGGGTGCGGTAGCACCGGTTTGGTTGGCGGCCCTGCGTAATGCGTTGCCAGGGCGACGATGCTGCATTTGCGCAATGCGCGAATTGACTCGGCCACCCACGTTGCTATTATTCAGTTAAGACGTGTCCAAAAGCCGCTTGCTTGCGACACTGGGGTGATTGTCCATGGATACAAGGAACAAACCGGTGAGTAAGTGAGTTTTGCACATAGCGCATTGTCATACGGTTGACAGAGACCTTGCTCTGCGCCTGATCACCCGCAGATATCCTTTCGCAGCCTCTGGCGGTCGGGCAGGAGAGAGTTCTGCATTTCATCGCTGCCGAATCAGTCGACGGTACTACTCTTCAAGTAATCGGCAGCACGAACCTACGTCCGGCAGCACACGGTCGGAATTCGGCCGGTGTCCGCTGTTGTGACACTTGGGCGGGAGTCGCTTCTGTGACGCAAACACCCAGAATCGCGGGGTTTTTGGAAAAGATGTGCGTCCAACCGAAGCAGTCTCTCGCGTTGATGCGTTAGTACCAGTGTGACTGGCGGCCTTGCCGCCCTTTCGATCACAACCACACCGTCGCCAAGGTTAGGCCTTTGGTCGAGGTGTGAGTCGGATATTCCGTCGATATCCAGAGGCAGTAGTCAGTGGACGCACGTTCCTGCGACTGTCCCATTCAGAAGGAGATCAAGACCGTGAGCCGATTGCACCCTCAAGCCCGATCCGAAGGGCAAACCCAAACCGAAGGCCTGCAAGTCGTTGGCCCTCAAGTTGTAGAGGCGACCGAAGTACTTACCTCCGGGGCACTTCGTTTTGTTGAGAAGCTCGTGCGTGAGTTTACGTCACAACGCGACCAACTGTTGCACGCCCGACGCGAACGGCAGCAAGAGATCAACGACGGCAGCTTGCCCGACTTCCTGCCCGAGACCGCGCGCGTACGCGGGGACACCTGGTCGGTGGCGCCAATTCCCAACGACCTCCAAGATCGTCGGGTGGAGATTACCGGCCCGGTAGACAGGAAGATGGTGATCAACGCGCTCAACTCGGGCGCCAACGTCTATATGGCCGACTTCGAAGACTCGAACTCGCCGACGTGGGCCAACAACGTGCGCGGGCAGTTGAACTTGCGTGATGCCGTCGACGGGACGATTACCTACACCAATCCGGCAGGGAAACATTATACGCTCAACGAGCGAACGGCCACGTTGCTCGTGCGTCCGCGAGGACTGCATCTGCCGGAAAAACACGTATTGTTCGACGGTCGCCCCATTCCCGGTGCTCTGTTCGATTTTGGTATCTATTTTTACCACAATGCGCAGAAGCTGCTGGAAAAAGGTTCCGGTCCTTACTTCTATCTGCCCAAGCTGGAAAGCCACAAAGAAGCAAGGCTTTGGAACGACGTCTTCAATATGGCTCAGGATGAATTGGGGATTCCGCGAGGAAGTATTCGGGCGACCGTGTTGATCGAAACTATCTTGGCCGCCTTCGAGATGGACGAAATCCTCTACGAACTGCGCGACCACTCGGCCGGCCTTAATTGCGGGCGGTGGGACTACATCTTCAGCATCATCAAAAAGCTCCATGCGCATCGCGATTTCCTTATGCCAGATCGAGCTCAGGTGACGATGACGACCCACTGCATGCGTTCCTACTCGTTGCTGGCGATTAAGACATGCCACCGTCGTGGTATCCACGCGATCGGGGGTATGGCCGCGCAGATTCCCATCAAGGACGATCCGGAGGCTAACGCCGAAGCACTGGGCAAGGTGCGAGCCGACAAGGAACGCGAAGCGGGTGATGGGCACGATGGAACCTGGGTGGCTCATCCCGGATTGGTTGGTATTGCCAAAGAGGCGTTCGATGCCAAGATGCCCGGAGCTCACCAGATCGATCGCCAACGCGACGACGTCCAGGTGTCGGCCCGGGACCTGCTTACCGTGCCCACGGGAGAGATCACCGAACGCGGCCTCTGTCAGAATATCGATGTTGGTATCCAGTACATGGCTTCGTGGCTCGGGGGCAACGGGTGTGTGCCGCTTTACAATCTGATGGAAGACGCTGCTACGGCGGAAATCTCCCGAAGCCAGATTTGGCAATGGTTGCATCACGCCGACGCACGCTTGGCCGACGGACGCTCGGTTACGAGAGAACTGTGTCGTACGTTGTTCGAGCAGCAAATGGCAGCGCTCCACAATGCCGTGGGTGCCGAACAGTTTGACACGGGCCACTACGAATTGGCTCGTACGCTAATTGAAGACATCGCTTTTTCCGATGAATTTACCGATTTCATGACACTCGTTGGCTACGAGCATCTCGGTTGATCCAACCGAGAGTGTTCGGAAAACGATACACAGGGCGGAAACGCCGCGAACCAAACCGGTGCTGCCGCATCCCGGCAAGACTCCGTTGGCGTTGGCCGCGAGACTTTGGGGGGATCTAAACGATTTTTTGAGATTCATAGTACAGGGCAGGACAGGACGCCGCGCTCCTGGGGGTCACCGGGAGACCTCGGGTCCGCACACACACAAAGGGGAGAGTTATGCGAAATCGCGATGTTGTGGAATTACAGGAAGATTGGAATACCAACAAACGTTGGGAGGACATCGAACGTTCGTACTCTGCAGAGGACGTCATCCGTCTGCGCGGTAGCGTTCGCGTGGAATACACCCTGGCCCGGGTCGGGGCTGAACGGTTCTGGAATATGCTGCATACCGAACCGTTTATTCGCGCCTTGGGGGCCCAGTCCGGGTTGCAGGCCGTGCAACAAGTTCAAGCCGGGTTGAAGGCCATTTACGTTAGCGGGTGGCAAGTGGCCGGCGATATGAACAGCGCCAACCAAACCTATCCCGACCAGAGTCTGTATCCGGTCAACAGCGTGCCGAATCTGGTACGTCGCATCAACTCGGCACTCCAGCGGTCCGACGAGATTACCAACTCGTCGGGCATCAGCAACCGAATGCCATTCTGGTATGCTCCTATCGTAGCCGATGCCGAGGCCGGTTTTGGCGGTGTGCTGAATGCCTACGAGTTGATGAAAGCGATGATTGAAGCGGGAGCCGGCGCCGTTCATTTCGAGGACCAGAATTCGGCTTACAAGAAATGCGGCCACATGGGCGGCAAGGTGCTGGTGCCCACGCAACAAGCTGTCCAACAACTCGTAGCGGCCCGCTTGGCAGCCGATGTGCTCGACATTCCCACCGTGTTGATCGCTCGTACCGATGCCTTTGCCGCTGGGCTGATGACCTCGGATATTGACGAACGCGATCATGCATTTATGACCGGAAATCGCACGCCGGAAGGGTTCTATGAGTTGCGAGCGGGAATCGATCAAGCAATCGCCCGAGGACTCGCCTACGCACCTTATGCCGACATGCTCTGGTGTGAGACGTCACGGCCCAACATAGAAGAGGCACAACGATTTGCCGAAGGCATTCACGCGAAATATCCCGATAAGCTGCTGGCCTACAACTGCTCGCCTTCGTTCAACTGGAAGCTACAGCTCGAAGAAGACGAGATTGCCTCGTTCCAGCACGATCTGGCGAAAATGGGATACAAGTTCCAGTTTGTTACCCTGGCCGGTTTCCATGCCCTGAATACCTCAATGTTTGAACTTGCCCACGCGTATCGAGATTCTGGCATGTTGGCCTACTCGCACTTGCAGGAGCGTGAGTTCGAGTTGGAGGAGGACCACGGCTATCGCGCCGTGAAGCATCAGTCGTTTGTCGGAGCAGCGTACTTCGACGAAATCACCCAAGTGATCACGGCCGGGCAATCGTCGACAACGGCCATTGCCGGATCGACCGAGGAAGAACAATTCACCGAGAAGACCCCCGATTACGTCGAGGCCGAAATCCATCACGTGGGCGGTCCTACCGCCGGCGAGGTGGCGCCGGCCACAACCCTGGTGGAGAAACCCAGCTGATTCGATGCATTAAACAGGCGGCCGGGCGGCCAACTAAATCGATGCTGCCGTACCCTCACGAAGAAACCGCTTTCGCTGGTCGCTCCTATTTGCCCGAAAGTAAACGGTCTTTCGAATTAGTGGAGCAGTGGCATCGTTAATATGACGCGGGCAACCCACGCCATCCAAGGGGCAGGGCGTGGTGTTGCCCGCGTTCTTTTTGGCTACGCGGGCGCCAATAAAACGATTTGTGTGAGCGTTCAGCGAACTGCATCTTGACAGGGGGAATCTGAACCGGTCTGGTCTTCGAATTCGAGTTCACGAGGACACGCGATGAGTCGGCGAGCGTCCGCTCGCCACGGATCGCCGCCAAAGCAACCTTCGCCTTGAACGCTGGCGTAGACTTCCGTCGCTTTTTCGCCATGAATTCGTCTCCTACAGCCCTTGTCGGACCGTATACGAGTCCACCTTATTGGCGCGCCCAGTGTTTCCAAACCACATTATACCATCATCGATAGGGCGCCTCTTTTCCTGCGGCGCGAGGATCTGCCGAGTTTCGGCAAAACCTCTGGTGGCGATCCCCGCGGGTATTGGCTTGTCTCTCCCAAAACTCTATCCGGCTACTGAATCAGGAGCTGATTCGCTATGTGGCTAAGCGACTGACGTCGTCGCTGAATGGAATTCAGAAGGGGCAGAGGTATTTGAGAGAGACCCTTACCCATTTGCTGGAGCGGTTTAGAAACCGTATTTCATCATCCACTCGACGACCACCGAGTTTCCGGCAGTTCTCGGCTGAAGGTCGGCATCGGGGATGCTGCCGGCACGGCGGTCCTGGTAGTTGGTCTTCCACGAACTGATTTCCAGTCCGGTGGTCAGCTTGGAGGTAAGGTCGTAGGTGACATTCCAGAAAACGAACTGGTTGTAGGTGCGTCCGTAGAGGAAGTCGTTGTTGTTCGGATCGTCCAAGCCCCAGCCGGCACGTGTGTGCAGTCGCGGGGTGATCTCGTACCAGACATCGAACCAGCCACCGGTCGAGCGGATGGCCGTTCGTCTACACGGGCACGCGCCCTGAGCGATGCCGCCCAGAAACGGACTCAAATTGGAGCCCGTGAAATACTCGCCCTGCACGCCGAAGCGTTCGGTAATGGGCATGTGAAGGTCGACGTTAAACGACCACGTTGGAATCCGAACGTCGTCGGCCGGAGGCAGGCTTGTCGGTGCAGGGCTCACATTGGTGAAGTCGAATCCGGTTTCACCAATGTGTCCCGAGACGCCGAATTTGGTTCGCAGGCTGCCCTTGTTCTTTGGCCCAAGCACGAAGCCAAAACGTCCTTCAATCACCGGCCAAGCGCTGGGTTCACGAATCACATCGGTGCGGCTGGAAAAGTCGGGTACGATGTTTTGGTTCAACGAACCCTGCAACTCGACCAAGCACGCGTCGCCGTAGTGATAATAGCGCTCGTATCGGAACTGGGCTCGACGATAGCCGATGTTGCCGCCGCAAAACCCTACGCCGTAGTTCAGCGTGCTGGTCCATAACGGCGAGATTACGTCCCGTGTTTGCCCGACCAAGAAACGAAAATCGTCGTTCTTCGTTTCCCAGTACGCGTGGCGTAATCGCACACCGGGCTTATTCTCGGTGACAAAGACTCCCTGAAAGTCGATTTCAACTTTGGCGAAACTCTTTGCGAAGTTGAACAGCGGAATTTGCGGTCCTTCCAAGTCTAACCCGAAGCGGCTGCGTCGGGCATCGACAGCAAAGGTGTTTTCGCCATGTATTTCCGGGGAGTCGACCCAAAGCGTGTACGTGCCGGGATTGGTCCGTTCGGAGGCGTAGCTCATGTCGGCCCAGAAGGCACCGTAGGGCGTGAGTGTGAAGTCACCTTTCTTCCAAGTCAACTTCCGAATTTCCGCTTGAACGTCGCTCCAGGGTGGATCGTCCGAATCGTCGTCTCCGCCAGTGTCAACCGTGACTGGGGCCGACGCCGTGTTCGCCGATGTCACGTTGATGGCGGGCAATCGGACGGGGTGTTGGTTAAGATCCTGCAACTGCATACGCAACGACTCTGTCTGCTTCTCCAGTTCATTAAGACGCGTGAGGAGATCCGGCGACAGTTCAGACTGACCGAAGCTTAGCTCGGCTGCTCCAAGTAGGGCCAGGCAGATCAACAACGACAGCGTCTTGTGCATCGCAACATATCCTTGCCATTGCATGGCGGCACGCTGACGGTTTGACTCACGGCCGTTTCAAAACTAGTACTGAGGTCGTTCGTTCGGCGGATATGCGAACCCGAAACCGAGTTTTGAAACCGCCTCGATCGCTCTATTGCATCGCAGGCGTGGCGATTGTCCGTAGTCGTTGGACGATTCGGCGAGGTGCATCGCCGTGGGACCGGACGTCGTTAGGTTGTCCGCTGATTGGGGGCTGGACGAAGACACGTGCCGATTCACCGGCCCGTGCTTCGCGATGGTTCGTCGGTTGCGTCTTGGTTACGGCGAATTGTCATTCGAACTGTTCTTGTTCAGCATGAGAGAATCGTAAACGCTCGACTCACCGGGCGTCAATGGGCATTATCGTCGCCATAAAGCGGATCCTTGAAAGAACAAGCACCATCGGCGATGCAAGCAAATCAGGAGCCTTGTAATAGAAGGAACTACTGGCGCGACCGTTCCAATGTTACCGCTGCGTGGCCGCACTATGCAGAATGGCTGCCTACCGGACCAAGTACATTGGCATGCCTTCGGTGCCGGTCGGCGTGGGTGCGAAGGTTCCTTGCGTGTCATAGGTGTTACATCTCTTGGACATGCAAAAAGTTTGGGAGGGCAGGACGCAGAAGTGTCGTAAGAAACCTGGAAGGCTATACCCGTTTGGCGGTTGCTGCCATCCATCTTTGGGCGGGGCGTGTCTCTCGTTGTATTATCGGCTGGATACCTCAAATCGCCGACAAACGCACGCGACGTATACTCGATCGGACTGTCTGTAATCCGAGCGTAAGTGCTGAACGGGCCAAATGTTATAAAGCGCAGGGGGCTTGGTTTTGGGTGACGGAAAAATTCTTGTCGGTTTTTTTCCTCCAATTTCCGTTCGTGCCGTCTATTTATAATGGAGGGATGAGTTCGGTGCAGTCGGTGCCGGGTACTGTCGTACCATGCGCTGTGGCCCGTGTTGAATTCAGCACTCCTTTTCAATCGCATTAACCGCACGGCGCCGGCCGGGCGCCTGTTGTAGGATGTCTTCTTGGTTGTTCGTGTGACAGCTTCAGCGGTGCGGTTGGTCGAACAGTCATTACGGCGAATCGCCTTACCCTTGCCGCGGGCAACCATTGTGCATTCCCTGCTTCTCTCGGAGAATGCGACGTGTGCTATTGCGCCGAGGTGGTCATGCCTAGTTGTCGTATGATGACTTGGCGACGCTACGACCAACATGGAATGATGAGTCATGCCAGAGTCTTCTGTACCCGAACCGACACGACCGGCGTCTGACGCAGCAGTTGGCAGTACTGGTCCTAACCAGCAAGAGTTCGTGCGCCTGTTGATCGAGCACGAACGGCAGCTCGAGGGATTTATCGTTGCCATGGTCGCCGATTGGGCGGTTGCTGAAGACATCGCCCAGGAGACGAAGCTCCGACTCTGGGAACAATTCGACCAGTTCGACGATCGCCAGGATTTTGGAGCCTGGGCGCGCAGCATCGCCTACTATCAAGTCCTGACGTATCGTACACGCCACAAACGGTCGCGCGAACAACTTTTCAGCGAGCAATTTCTCGAAAACGTGGCAAAAGAAGAATCCTCCTACCAAGACGAGGTTCCTGCGAGGCAACGTTTTCTTGCCTCGTGTTTCAGTAAGTTGAACGAAAAGAATCGGAGCCTGCTGACGTTGGTCTATTCGGGAAAGGAGAGCATCCGGCAAATAGCCCGGCGTTTGGAACGCAACGAATCGGCGGTTTACAAGGCGGTGCAATACGCACGTGAGTGGCTCCATCGGTGCGTCGAAAAGGAGCTTCATAAGGAGCAGGCTCAGTGATGGACAGCCTTTACTCGACCATCGACCGCCCGTTGCGCCAGGAAATCCACGTACTGGCGTTGGCTTGCCTCGAGTCGACGGCGACGACCGACCAAAGGTCGCGCCTTCAACAACTGGTTTGTGAAGATCGCGCTGTGCGCCAATGGTATGTCCAGTACATGCACGACTCCCTCACGCTGCGACGACTAGGGACGGCCGAGCTAAAACATTCTCATGGTGAATTGGGCGGTGCGTGGTTTGACGAAGGTGGGCAAGGCGATGAAGAGGCGGCGTGGAGCGACGATGATCTGACCGGCAACGATTCCAGTAATTCGGACAAAGATCTTCGGTCTCCCGTGTCTGGCGATTCTTCGCCGATGCCGTGGCTCTCCATCGCACTGCATGACACGGTGGCCTACTTTTCGCGGGTTGCGCCACGCTGTCGGACGGTTCTTGTGCGAACTCTTCGCGGTGGTCACGAATCAGTCACGGGCCGGTTGTCTCTGTCTATAGTTGTGTCTGCTCTTGTCGTAGGGTCGATGCTCATGTTGCTGGCCCTATGGGCGGCTCCCAGTTTTCGTGCCTGGAGGGTGCAGCAGGAGGTTACCGTCGAAACGCCGGTGGCTACGGAAGCAGTTGCCCGGCTGACGGGAATGGTCGACGTCGCCTGGGCGCCCGGTACGCCGGAGCGAGCATTGGGTAGCCCGGTGCCCCAGGATGAACCCATCACGGTGAGCTCGGGTTTGTTCGAGATCCAATTCGACAAAGGTACGAAAGTCGTCGTGGAAGGACCCGCGACGTTTATCGCCCGGCAGCGCAACGAGGGCTATCTGTCACGCGGCAAATTGGTTGCCCATGTTCCCCGCCGAGCGAGCGGCTTCAAACTGAAAACCCCGCAGGCGACGATCGTCGATTTGGGAACGGAGTTCGGTGTAAACGTCGACGAGTCGGGCCGCACCGACGTTCACGTGTTTCAGGGTTGCGTGTTGGCCGAGTTAAACGGAACAGAAGACAGCGGAAAATCGGTCAGCCGGGTGTTGGCCGCCAATGAATCGGTGCAACTCGACGCCGCCAAGGGCACGATCGACGTGCTTCCGTCGTCGGATTCCCAACGGCCGCAGTATGTCCGCACACTGCCCAAGCCACGCCGCAAACCCAAGCAGGGCGTGACGGGACATCTGGCTCTCGTCAACCCAAGCTTCGAGCAGCCGGACATCCGCAAGCACGTCAAGCCTAACAGTACCGCGCTGCTTCAAACGACCGTCTTAGGCTGGTACACGGGCACGCTGCCTCCGGCAAGTGCGAAACAGGCGTACTATCTGCTCTCGACGCAGGATGCTGCGTACCGCAACGGTCGTGGAGCCACCGACGGCCGACAAGTGGCTTCGCTCTGGCTGCGCGACATGTTGCCGGGCGAGAAGGTGCAAGCCGCGTGGATGTATCAATCGCTGGGCGTTGTCGACAAGACCGATGTTGGCAAACAGCTCACGGCGGCCGTCGACGTCGCCGCGAAGTCCTGGGACCGTGGTTCGAACACGCCGCCCAAGGGCGGTGGCGCAGCTGTCGACTTGGCCTTTGCCGTGGGGGTCTCCAATAAGTCGCTGGGGGATACGGTGGGTAACGTCGGAAGTTGGCCTAGCTTGCGACAGCAGGACGCTATCCAGACGCTGGATGCCAACCTGACGGTTTCGGAAGATCTCGTTGGCCACGAGTTGTTCCTGCGAATTGCCATCTCGGGGCCCGCGCTGAACATCGATCGCGACATCTACCACGTCGACAACGTTCGTTGCGTCGTCGGACGGCTTTCGGATAACGGCTCGGCTTTGCCCGCAAACCGTGCGAAAACGGATGGAAGTCCGACAACGAATGCCGACGGCGCCCTCCGAACTGCCGAATAACTCGATTCTCACCACTTGCTTTGTCTTGCGAAGAAAGCCCTGCATTTGCACCATGAACATCTTCAACCGCCGTCGTTTTCTGACAACCGCTGCAACCGCTGCCGCGGTCGTGCCATGGCTTGAGTCGCAAACGGTCGCGGCCAACCCATCCAAGCAACGGATCAAGATAGGCCAGATCGGCATCGGCCACAATCACGGCGCGGCCAAGATGGCCACCTTGCGAAAATTGTCTGACCACTACGAAGTGGTCGGCGTGGTTGAGTCGGATCCCGTGTGGCGAAAAAAACGGGAAAACGAGCCGGCTTATCGAGATATTCCGTGGATGACCGAGGAGCAACTGCTCAACACTAAGGGGCTTCAGGCCGTGGCCGTGGAAGTTGACCCGGCTGGCGAGTTGATCCCCGCAGCCGCACGCTGCATCGACGCCGGGATGCACATCCACCTGGATAAGCCGGGCGGAGAATCGTTGTCCGCGTTCAAAAAGGTGTTGGACGAAGCGGGGCGGCGAAAGTTGACCGTGCAACTGGGCTACATGTATCGCAACAACCCGGCGATGCAGTTCTGTTTCCGTGCGGTTCGCGAAGGCTGGCTTGGCCAAGTGTTCGAGGTTCACTGTGTCATGAGCAGGAATCAACCGCTCGCCTATCGTCGATGGCTTTCGAAATTCCGCGGCGGAACGATGTACATCTTTGGCGGCCATTTGATCGATCTTGTGGTGACCATGTTGGGCAAACCCGAGCAAATTACTCCGTACCCGCGGCAAGTCAGGCCGGAGGTGGAGCTTTACGACAACGGGCTGGCCGTGCTCGAGTATCCGCGAGCCACGGCCACGATTCGTACGGCCGCTATCGAGGTGGAAGGCTACAAACGTCGCCAACTCGTCGTTTGCGGCGACGAAGGGACAATCGAGATTCGCCCGCTCGAACCGCCCAAGTTGAGTCTGACACTCAAGAAGTCCCGCGATTCGTTTCAAGCCGGTCGCCAGGAAGTTGCCTTGCCGTCGATACCGGGACGTTACGACGAGCAACTCATTGAATTGGCTGAGGTCATTCGTGGCGAAAGGGAAAATCCGTATCCGCTCGAGCATGAACTGCTCGTGCAAGAGGCCCTGCTGGCGGCAAGTGGTTACCCATCGGAAGAAGAAAAGCTGATTTGAGGATGAACAACATGAGACACCAATTTCTTTTCGGCGTACTGGCGATGATGGCGGTTGTGTTGGCTGCGGCGTTCGTTCGTGCCGACGACGCGCCTCTTCCCGACGCCAAGCCGGTTCCCGACATGCAAGTGCTTCCCTTGCCCTACGACCAAGCGTCGTTCGAACATCTGGGCAGTGAACTCACTCGATACCACTTTGGCGCGGACCTGCGGCGGCCGTTTTGGTATCCGATCGTAGGGCCAGAGGGCCGTTCGCTTACGCGAATGGGCGCTCCGCACGACCCGGGCGTTTCGATTACGCCCCGCGTGCAACCGCTGGACCCCAACAACCCGGGCAATCCGTTCGGCCACAGTCACCACAACTCGGTGTGGATTGCGCACAAGAACGTCGGCGGGGTCGACTTTTGGCGCGATGCGGGTCCTAATGCCGGACAGATTGTCCACCAAACACACAAACAGGGTTTGCAGTATTGCGACGGTTCCACGGCGGCCAGCATGCTTTCGCTGAGCGCTTGGAAAGATCCCCAGGGGCGGACCTTGATGTTCGAGCGTCGTCGGGCGACGGTCACGCCATGCGATGACGGTTCGTGGCGGATGACGATCGACCTGCAATTCGAAGCGCCCTTGGACGGCGTGGGCGAAGTTACGTTCGGCAAAACCCCCTTCGGTCCCATCGGCGTGCGGATGGCCAAAATAATTGGGGTGAACGATGGAGGTGGACGCATTCTCAACAGCGAGGGCCAGCGCAACGAGAAAGAGGCATTCCGCAAGCCGGCCCGTTGGGTCGACTACAGCGGCCCCATCACTCGCGAACATACGGCCGGTATTACGCTGATGGACCATCCCCAAAACCCGGGGCATCCTACGCCGTTTCATGTACGCAACGACGGTTGGATGGGCATTTGCCTGACGTTGAACAAGGCGATCACGGTTACGATCAACAAGCCGTTGCGGTTGCGCTACGGACTTTGGATCCATCCAGATGTGCCGGACGCCAAAAAGTTCGACGAGCAATGGCAAGTTTTTGCCAACGAAGAAATGGTGCCGGTGAAGCTGATTGCGGAGAAGAAGGCGCCCACCGAGAAGAAGGCAGAGACGGCAAAGACGGGTTCTTAAAACGTGTATGAAAGCAGCGCACCCTCTCGCGAAAAGCGGGAGAGGGAGGCGGCGAAGCCGCCGGGTGAGGGCGGTTTGCGGCGGTGTGGACGTGATCTTCAGGAGAATCCTTGTTGCAACGCTCCCCTCACCCCCGGCCCCTCTCCCCGCGGGGGAGAGGGGAGAATGGCGTCGAGCACATCTGAAACATAACAAACCATGGGAGTCCAATATGTCTCGGCAAACGCGGCGAGGGTTTTTACGGCAGACATCGCACGGCGCGGCCGCCGTGGCGCTCAGCGGATTCGTGGCTCCGGCGATTCAAGCCCGAGGCGCGAATGAGCGTTTCGTCGTAGGCATGATCGGTTGTTCGGGTCGAGGAATCGCCATTGGCGAGGAATTGCGGAAGTTGAACGTCCAGATCGCCTACGCCTGCGATCCCGACCAAAGCCGTGCGGAGAAGGCCAAAAAATCGCTCAATGCGGATCAGGCCATCGCCGACCTGCGCAAGATCCTCGACGACCGTGCGGTCGATGCCATCGCCATTTCCGCGCCGAACCACTGGCACGCGCCGGCCGCCATTCTCGGCTGCGAGGCGGGCAAGCACGTCTACGTGGAAAAACCCTGCTCGCACAACATCGTCGAAGGCCGAAAGATGATCGAGGCCGCCCGGCGCACCGGTCGGGTCATGCAGGTGGGTTCTCAGATTCGCGGCACCAAGGTCTTCCAAGAAGGCATCGCCATGGTCCATGAAGGGGCGATCGGCAAGGTGCTCGTCGCGAAAACCTGGGTAAGCCGGAAGCGACCGAATATTGGCCACTGCCAACCGTCCGAACCGCCCGCGGGTTTGGATTACGACCTCTGGGTTGGCCCCGCCCCGATGATTCCGTACCAGAAGAATCTCATCCATTACAACTGGCACTGGTGGTTCAACTTCGGCAACGGCGACGCCGGCAGCCGCGGCGTGCATCAGTTGGACATTGCTTTGTGGGGTATGGACATCAAGACCCAGCCCACGCGAATTGCCGGTTTCGGCGAAAAGATGTACTTCGAAGACGACAAACAGTATCCCGATACCCATTACGTGACGTTTGAATACCCGGGCGACAGCGCTTTTGGCTCCAAACGATTGATCGTCTACGAGCAGCGGTTGTGGACGCCCTATTGGGGCCAAATCGACTGCGAGGACGGCTGCACGTTCTACGGCGACGAAGGTTACATGACGTTCGACATGCACCAGGGCTGGAAGCTTTTCGGCCCGAAGAACAAATTGCGAAAAGAAGCGAAGCAGTACTTCGACACGGGCGAACACTGTGCCGACTTCCTTGACGCAATTCGCAACGGCGGCCGGCCCAGCGCCGACATCGAGATTGGCCACCTGTCGGCCTCGTTGCCGCACCTGACGAACATCCTAGCCCGAAGCGGTCGACAGGAGCTGACCTTTGATCCCAAGACCGAACGGTTCGTCGACGCACCGGAAGCCGACGCACTGCTCGGACGAACTTACCGCGAGAGCCACTGGGCAAGCCTGTAGAGGTGGTTGCACCATCAGGAGACGTGTTGTGCGTACTGAACGGCCGACCAAGACCACGATGCGAGGCTTCACGTTAGTGGAACTTCTGGTGGTTATCGCGATTATCGGCATCCTGATCGCGCTTCTGTTGCCGGCTGTGCAGTCGGCCCGGGAATCGGCTCGGCTTATGCAGTGCGGCAACAACCTGAAACAAATGGGCCTGGCGTTGCACAACTACGCCGACACCTGGAACGAGCAATTCCCGCCGGGGGCGGTGGGCTACTATCGCCACGCCCTGTTCACCTACATGTTGCCCTACTTGGAGCAACAGGCACTCTACGATCAACTCGATCTGGAGGAGATTCCGCCTTATCAGAGCCCGAACGACTGCGAGTTGTCCAAGGGTGTCACCATCAACGACGACAACAAGTACACGCAGATTTCCTGTTACGTTTGCCCCTCGTGGCCGCACCCGGCCGTCTACCGCGATATGGGTTTACTACCGGGCGGCACGGCACCCTATCGCGACGGAGCCCTTACGACATACAACGGTGTCGCAGGCGCTTACCCATCGGAGACGCCCTACACAACCGGTGCGGACGATTGTCGTCCGAAGATCAATGCCCACTGGGGCAACATTCCCAAGAACGGGATGTTCGGTTTCGGATGGTGTCGCCGCATGGCGTCGGTAACCGACGGACTGAGCAATACGTTGACCATGGCCGAGTTTGTGCAGATGGACCACGATCCGACCTCGATCTACGCCGCGCCGCCGGGCAATGTGCGACCCTGGATGCTGGGGAGCCATTCGACGGCTATGCAAGGGTGCAAAGTGGTGGTCGATCCAATCAATGCCCAGATCGATCGTCAAGACGGCTGCCCGTTCAATCACTTGCCGTTCGGCAGTTTTCATCGCGGAGGAATGAACGCCCTGCTGGGCGATGCCAGCGTGAGGTTTTTGCCCGAGACGATCGATCTCGATTTGTACAAACGATTGGCCACCGCCAACCGTGGCGAGATCGCCGAGGTGCCGTGACTCGGCCAGAGTGCAAAGGATATTCGTAGTATGCGGGAAATGGAGATGCGGTTTCTGGACGATCGAGTTTTCCGAAGTTGCCGGGTGGTGATGGTGCGGTTCGTGGTGGTTGCCGTCATAGCGGCAAGCTTCAACGGTTGCGATAACGAGCGGCCGCTGGCACCGGTGACGGGCAAGGTGACCTATCGGGGAGAGCCGCTGAAGTTTGGCACGGTCATGTTCCAGCCTCCAAGTGGGCAACCGGCCACCGCCAGCATCCAACCCGACGGGACCTTCGCACTGGAAACCCGGGGCGAGGGCGAAGGAGCGGCCGTCGGCATGTGCAAGGTTCGTGTCACTTGTTACGAAGGTCAAAACCCCGTTTCCCGTTCGGCACCTTCTGGCGATGAAGGCGGGTTCGGAAAATCGCTGATTCCCGAGAAATACCTCGACTACGACACGAGCGAAATCACGGTGGAGGTAAAACCTGGCATCAACGACCCGGTGACGATCGAACTGAAGGACAACTAGTCGTGGGAGTTGAACATGTCGTGGGGTGCCACTGGTTGCTTGTCAGCCAGTGTTTGCCTGGGGTGCTCAAAAAAACACGGCCTGGCAAGCAGCCCGTGGCACCCAGGGATTAACGGGCATTCCACGTTGAAACCAAGATAAAGCATTGAGGCAATCCGACGAATTGTGGGAGTTGAACATGTCGCGTCAATCGCGGAGACGTTTTTTGCATCAAACAACGGCCGGTACGGCGGCGTTGGCCGTGGGGGCTTTCGCGGCTCCGGCGATCCAAGCCCGGGGCGCGAACGAGCGTATCGCCGTGGGCTTAGCGGGCTGCGGGATACGAGGTCCTTACGTCGGCAGAGAGCTGAAAAAGTTGGGTGTCGAGATCGCCTATGCCTGCGATCCCGACCAGGCTCGCGCGGAAAACGGGAAGAAGCAACTTGGCGCCGCCCAGGCCGTGGCCGACTTGCGCCGAATCCTGGACGATCCGGCCGTCGATGCCATCGTGCTCACGTTGCCCGACTATTGGCATGCCCCGGCGGCCGTACTGGCGTGTGAAGCCGGCAAGCATGTCTACGTGGAAAAACCCTGTTCGCACAACATCGCCGAAGGCAGGCGAATGATTGAAGCCGCCCGACGTTGCGACCGTGTGATGCAGGTCGGTACCCAGACCCGAAGTACCAAGCCGTTTCAAGAGGCCATCGCCTTGGTGCACGAGGGAGCGGTAGGCCAGGTGTTCATGGCCAAGGCGTGGGTGAGCCACCTGCGGCCGAACATCGGTCGCTGCAAGCCGTCGCAACCGCCTGCGGGCGTCGACTACGACCTTTGGGTCGGCCCGGTGCCTATGGTGCCATTTCAGGAAAACCGTTTCCAGTATCTCTGGCACTGGTGGTACCACTTCGGCACCGGAGAGGCCGGTAACCGTGGTGTACACCAGTTGGACATCGCCGTATGGGGGTTGGGCGTGAAGACCCATCCGACGCGGGTTTCCGGTTTCTGCGACAAGCTGCATTTCGACGACGACCAGCAGTTTCCCGACACCCAGTACGTTACCTACGAATACCAGGCGACCGACGGCCGCCCTCGGCAATTGCTCATCTACGAACAGCGTACCTGGGCGCAGTATCCCCAAGAAAACTATCCAACTGGTTGTACGTTCTACGGCGACGAAGGCTATCTGACGATGGACATGCACCAGAATTGGAAGCTCTACGGGCCGAGGAACAAACTGCGGAAGGAAGGCAAGGGGTTTTACGACACGGCGGGGCACTGTGCCGACTTCCTCGATGCGATCCGCAACGACCGACGTCCGAATGCCGACATTGAAATCGGCCACCTATCGGCGACGTTGTCGCATTTGGCCAACATCCTGGGCCGGACCGACCGTCGGCAGTTGACGTTCGACGCGAAGAGCGAACAAATCGTCGACGCACCGGATGCTGCCGGCCTGGTCGCCCGGACCTACCGCGAGGGCCACTGGGCCAGCTTGTAGAAACGGTTAAACCGTGGAAAAGTTAAAAGAAAAGAAGAGGTGGAACCCGCATCTCCCCTCTCCCGTCGTGCGGGAGAGGGGCCGGGGGTGAGGGCAGTTGAACTCACCAGGTGCGAAAGAGGCCCGGCGGTGAGGTCGGCAAACCTCGCCAATGTCTTATTTTATTTCAACGAGTTGTTCGCAGTATCGGAAAGGATGTGAATCATGAAACGTTTTATTGTGTTGACGAGCGTTGTTCTCGCGATCCTCTACGCCCAAGCGGCGTACGCCACGCTGATCAACGTCGATTTCAGTACCGCCCGGGGCACCTATGAAGGGGCTGCCGTCATTGGCGCCGACGGCGATTTCTGGAACACCACCGGGTCGTCGGCAACATCCGGCACCATTTCATTGAAAGATGCCGACGAGAATGATGTAACCGGAGTGTCGATGACATGGGATGCTCCCACGCTGGTCTCCATGGGCAGCCGGTTTTGGAATGCCCTGATGAACGACCAGCTAGCCATTGCCAGTGGCGATAATGCCAGCGAAATCACGGTTACCTTGTCGGGTCTTGTGGGGACTTACGACCTGCACGTCTATGGCGGTACCTGCCAAAACGGTTCAGGCACCGACTATCCGAAGAAAATCCAACTGACCGTCGCGAACGGATCCACGACCGTCGGGACCAAGGTCCTCGATAGCACGTCGCGGGAATACTTGGAGACAAACCCCTACATCGTCGGCCAGAACTACGACGTCTTCGGAAACATTACGATTGCCGAGGGCGACACGTTGACCATCACGGGGCTGAACGTCGCTACTTCGGGCACGGCCGCCTTCAACGGCTTCCAGCTCCAGGAAGTCCCCGAGCCGGCGACGATGATGCTCTTGCTGACCGGCATTGTGGGACTGCTGGTCTGTGCGCGGCGAAAACGGAAATAAACACCGAAAAGCAGCAGGCGGCGATGACTGGTTTGAGGTACCAGCCGCCGCCAAGGCGTGTTGTGCTCCAAACAAGGGCAACCTTTTCAGGGGAAGCGTTAGGAGATGCCTGATGCGCGCTACTCGGTTGGCTGGAAGCCGTCTGCTGCGACCATTGGGTGGTTTCACTCTCGTGGAGCTTCTGGTGGTGATCGCAATAATCGGTATTCTGATTGGGCTGTTGTTGCCGGCCGTACAATCGGCCCGGGAAGCGGCACGGCGAATGCAGTGCAGCAACAACTTGCGCCAGATGGGATTGGCGATGCACGGCTATGCCGGTACCTGGAACGAGTATTTTCCGCCGGGCAACGGTGGGTTTGCGCCAGCCGAAGGCACGGGATATAAACACGCCCTGTTCACGTGCCTGCTGTCATATTTGGAGCAACGGGCCCTTCACGATGAGATGCTCGCCTTGGCACGGGCGAATCCCGACACGTACACCACCTATGGCGACGAGGCTCATAAGTATACGGCCATCTCATGTTATGTGTGTCCGTCTTGGCCGTATCCTGCTGTTTATCGCAACATGGGTAGTGCGGGAGGACAACCGGGGGCGGTTGCCAACGGGGCCGTTACAACGTATCAAGGCTCGGCCGGCGCGTTTCCCGACGAAGATCCCAATACGGGAAATCTGACCGATGGTGCGATTCCCATGAACGGTATGTTCGGCATGGGGTTCGTGCGTCGGATGGCGGCCGTGAAGGATGGACTAAGCAACACAATTGCCATGGGCGAGTTTATCCATGTCGATTACGAGGCGAAGAACTTCAGCAATCCGCCCGGGAACGTGCGTCCTTGGATATTGGGGGCCGGGGCCAACAACATGGGGATGTATACGGCGAAAGTCATCGAACACCCGATCAACGCGAAGCTCGATCGTATTGCAGACGATATCCCTTACAATCACTTACCCATGGGAAGCTTCCATCCCGGGGGCATGAACGTCCTGTTGGGCGACGCCAGCGTGACGTTCCTCTCCGAAAGTATCTCCTTGGAACTGTACCGGCAATTGGCAACTGTTGCCCGCGGCGAGGTGGTCGAAGTGCCGTGATATGTTCGGAGAAAGTGTCTTTATGCGCCGAAAACGCTCGATTGGGTTGCTGGCGTCGTTTTCCGTCGTGTTTGTCGCGAGCGCCGTAATAGAGGCTGACGACACGGTGCCTGCTCGGGCGAATCGTCCAACTGCGAATGGCGACTACCCGGCCATCGGAACGATCGAGCGATTGGATCCGCGCTTCGATCGACTCGTGCCACGCGGCGCGGTGCTTGAGAAACTGGCCGAAGGTTTCAAATGGCCGGAAGGGCCCGTTTGGATTGCTCCGTCGGGCAACGGCGACTCGTCGCGGGCGGGAAACAGCGGCTTTCTACTGTTTTCCGACATTCCCGACAATTCCGTGCTGAAATGGAAGGACGGCGAGGGAGTCAGCCTGTTTCTGAAGCCTAGCGGCTACACGGGCACGATGGCCCGCAGGGGGCTTTTGGGCTCGAACGGCTTGACAATTGACGCGACCGGCCGATTGGTACTCTGCCAGCATGGCGACCGGCGAATCGTGCGCCGCGAAGCCGATGGACGGTGGACAACACTGGCCGAACGCTACGAGAGCAAGCGATTCAATAGCCCCAACGACGCAGTGTTCAAGTCGAACGGCGATCTTTACTTCACCGACCCAACGTACGGCCTGCTTCAAGGGCTGGCCGATTCTGCTCGGGAGTTGGACTTCTGCGGCGTGTTTCGGTTGTCGGCCACCGATGGCAAAATCGCGCTTTTGAGCAAGGAAATGACTTTGCCCAACGGCATCGCCTTCTCGCCCGACGAAAAGACGCTCTACGTGTCGCAGTCCGATCCGAAAAGAATGCTTTGGATGGCATTTCCCGTTGAGGAGGACGGAATTCTCAGTCGTGGTCGCGTCTTTTGCGATGCCACGCATTGGCCCAAAACGCTCAAGAGAGGCCGCCCCGACGGAATGGCAATCGACCGCTTGGGCAATCTCTTCGCCACAGGGCCAGGCGGCGTCAATGTCTTTTCGCCGGATGGAACACTACTGGGACGGATTAATCCCGAACAGCCCGCTGCTAACTGCGCCTTTGGCGAAGATGGTTCAGTGTTGTACATTACGGCCAACTGCTGCCTTTGCCGGATTAAGACTAACACTCAGGGCATAGAATTCCGACGCGGAGATAGACGGACCGAACATAACCATCCATAATGTCCTGGCGAAGCGGTGTTTCGAGGCGTTGAAGAGATATTATCAAGAGTTGATGGGCCGGCAAAAAGCCTTCCACGAACACCTTTTTGTTTGTTGGTCACGTTGGTTTCAACGCTCAATGACCAACGATTCTTATGGACCATCATATTGGCGTATTTGGACTTCCGACTGGCCAGCGGGTGATGAATCGGCTTGCACTCCCCCGATCTTCTTCAGTTTGTGGCAATGGCTTCCCCGTAGGTGGCCACGCGATGGATATTCAGGCCTAACGCGTGTAGCACTGCCATATAGGTTACCCCGGGCGATTTGACTTGCGTCCACTATCAATCGATACTGGGTGTCACCGCGATGCGTGGCAATTCCCACGCCTACAGATCACTAATTGCAGCGAGGTGTTCCTATGCAACCCACGGCGCGAAGCGGCGGGCCCCACCCGTGCTATTTGCTACACAGAATTGCTACACTAACACTTACCGTCTCCGTCGTGGCATTGTCAATATCTACTGTATTTGCCGGAGATGACCCAGAGAAACCTAGTGTACCAAATATCGTACTAATACTTGCCGATGACCTGGGCTACGGCGATCCGGGCTGCTACAACCCGGCGTCGAAAATTCCTACTCCTCATATTGACCGGCTTGCTTCCCAGGGAATGCGGTTCACCGATGCGCATTCGCCCTCGTCGGTTTGCACGCCCACACGCTACGCTTTGTTGACCGGGCGTTACAGCTGGCGGTCGCGGTTGAAAAGTGGCGTTCTTTGGGGATTTTCCCGGGCGTTGATCGAACCCGAGCGTACGACCATCGCTTCGTTGCTGAAAGACGCCGGTTACCGGACCGGCGCGGTGGGTAAATGGCACCTCGGTCTGCAAAGTCCCGACCCAGACGCTGCTAACGAAAAGGCGCAGCCGCCGGTTGACTACGCACAGCCGCTAAGGCCGGGGCCGGTGACCGTGGGCTTCGATTACTTCTTCGGCATCCCGGCTTCTCTCGATATGGAACCGTACGTTTATGTGCTCAACGACCGTGCCGTCGAGCAGCCAACCGAAACCACCGAAGGCAGTAAGCACCGCCGGCAGGATGGCGGTGGTTTTTGGCGGAAAGGCCCGATCGCTCCCGAATTTCAGCACATTGACGTATTGCCCACGATTACGGAAAAGGCGGTCAAGTTTATCGATCGCCAGCAGGACGGCCATCCGTTCTTTCTCTACTTCCCGTTGTCTGCTCCGCACACACCGTGGATGCCTACCGACGAGTTCCGCGGCCGCAGTGGAGCCGGATACTACGGAGATTTCGTGGTACAAGTCGATTGGACGGTCGGCCAAGTGATGAAAGTCCTTGAGCGCAAAGGTTTAGCCGAAAATACGCTACTGGTTCTGACCAGCGACAACGGGGCTCACTGGCCCGACGGCGACATCGCAAAATGGGGACATGATGCCAATGGCGGTTTGCGAGGACAGAAGGCCGACATCTGGGAAGGCGGTCATCGGGTGCCGTTCTTCGTGCGGTGGCCGAACAAGGTCGCTCCGGGCAGCGTCTGCGAACAGACCACCTGCCAGACCGACCTGCTGGCGACGGTCGCAGCTATCGTTGGCAAGCAGCTTCCGTCCAACGCGGCCGAAGACAGCTACAATATGCTGCCCGCTTGGCTGGGCAAAACCAAGGAGCCGATCCGCGAGGCGACCGTCCACCACTCGTGCAATGGCATGTTTGCGATCCGCCAAGGTGACTGGAAATTGATCGAGGGTTGCGGTTCGGGCGGCTTCACGCACCCGGCCAGGATTCCGGCCAATAAGCTGAAGGCGGGCGAACCGCAAGGCCAGCTTTACAACTTAGCGGACGATCCGACGGAGCAGAAGAATCTCTATCTCGAACGGCCCGAGGTCGTCGCCCGCCTCCACGCCTTGCTCGAAAAATACCGCGAGCAGGGCCACAGTCGGCCAATCGCTGCGTCGCAGTAATCGAGCGTAACGGCCAGCCCCCCGTCTGGGAGGTTCGTTGGGTCCGGCTGTGTCCAGGTGCATGTTTTCTCTCTAGAAAAAAAGCAACTTGGTTGTCTTGCATTCAGCGACGGCATCGATATAATCAATTATCCTGAGAGATCCTAATTTATATGGCCCCCGCCTACCACAGCGCTCCCTCCCCCCTCACGTCTGCTTATGTCATGACCAAGGTCGCCGTCTACGATTCGTTGCGGATCCGGTTGCTTGCGGGCGATTTTGCCGCGGGGCAACGTCTTTCGCCCGACGCGATTGCCCAGCAGACCGGCACAAGCATCGGCCCGATCCGCGAAGCCCTTCACCTCTTGGCAAGCGAGGGTTTCGTCGAGCACATTCCACGCCGCGGCATGTTCGTCAGACAGCGAACACGGCAGCAGCTTATCGAACTACTTGAACTGCGCGAGGTGCTGGAATGCCACGCCGCCTCGGTCGCCGCGCGGCGAATTACCGACGCCGAACTCGATGACCTGCAACGTCACGTTGGCCAAATGAAGGCCCAACTGCCACGGTTTGCCGCGATGCCGAACGAAGAAGCCACCGAGGCGTGGCAATTGGCCGATCTGGCGTTTCACCTGACGGTTCTTCGCGCCGCGGGAAACAGCGAGACAATCAAGGTACTCGGCAACACGGAGGCTCTGCTGCAGACATTCGGTTTTCGCACCGACCCGCCAGACGCCTGGCCCAACTTCGTCGAATACATGATGGTCAATTGGGAGTTGCATGACGCGATATTCGAGGCAATCCGCAACCATAGTTCCGAGAACGCCCGAACGGCTATGATCGAGCACCACGCTCGTGCCCGTCGCAATTTGCTCGGACGCTTCGACGCCCTAGAGCAAAACATACCCTACGACCAACCCTCACCGCCCGGCGACTTTCCGCGAGAGTTTCGCCAACGCATTGAAAAAAAGGCCTCCGAATAGACCTTTTTTTGCCAGATTCGCCCCACAACTGGAGGACTTGACGAGAAACTTCTCCTGCCCACAAATCCTCAACCGGCTTCATTAAGTGACTACGCCAGAGCTTCCACCTCCCCCTTCCCACCAGGAGACCGTCTCATGTCACGCATTGGCCTTCTTGCTGTTGTGTTGCTTGTTTCCACGAGTGCCCAAACAAGTGCGGTAGTGCCGACGGCTGAGGAACTTCAAAAAGCGAGGGCTTGGGCGGAAACGCGTTTCGAAGCACGAACGACGGTCGAACCGTTACCGTCATCACACATATCGGTGGTCTACAACCACGATCCGGTGTGTGTGAACAGTCGGGCAGGCAAGCCGTTGACCATTGTCGACCAGCAATATCGTCAAGGACTTTACTGCCATGCGCCAAGTAAGGTGATCGTCACGTTGCCACCTCGGGCAAAGTCGTTTCATGCGGTCGTGGGCGTTGATAGCAATAGTCAGACCATGCCTGGTCGCGGCAGTGTCGTTTTTGCTGTTCTCGCCGACGGGAAAGAACTCTTTCGGTCGCCCGTGTTACGGGAAGGTGTGGCCGGCATGCCGGTGGATATCGATATTACCGGTTGTCGACATCTGACGCTCGAAGTCCTTGATGGTGGCGACGGCATTTCTTGTGATCAGGCCGACTGGGCTGAAGCACGAGTTGTGCAGCAGGACGGCAAGTCCCTTTGGCTCGGCGATTTGCCATTCGCCGAGTCGTCGCTGCCCAAAGACGTGCCGTTCTGTTTTCACTACGGAAATGCTTCATCTCGCGAGTTGTTGGGGCGTTGGAAGTGTGAAAGCGAAACCAAGTCGCTCGACCAAAACCGTAGCCAAACGACGCACATCTTTACCGATCCCGAGACGTCTCTCGAAGTTCGTTGTGAAGCGATCGTTTACGTCGACTACCCGGTTGTCGAATGGACCGTGTACTTCGCCAATCGCGGCCCGACCGACACACCGCTGCTAAGTGGTATTCGATCGGTCGACATTGAGCTGCAACGGAGCGACACCGATGAGTTTGTTCTGCACCATCATCGGGGCGACTGCTGTTCACCGGTCAGTTATTGCCCCCAGACTACCGTGCTTGGAACCAATGCTTATCGACGCTTCGCTCCCAACGGCGGTCGTCCAACGGACGGCGAATGGCCGTATTACAATGTCCAATGGGCCGAGGGGGGCGTCATCGTAGTGGTCGGTTGGCCAGGGCAATGGGTGGCTGAGTTTCGACGCGACAAGACTATGCGGCTGGACGTTTCGGCTGGCCAGGAATTGACCAGTCTTCGACTTCAGCCCGGCGAAGAAATTCGTACGCCGTCGACCGTTTTGCTCTTTTACGATGGTGAATACCAACGTTCGCAAAACCTATGGCGTCGTTGGATGATGGCTCACGCTGTCCCACGCCCTTATGGCAATCTACCCAAGCCGATCGTCCTCGCCGGCACGTCGGGTCTATACAACGAAATGGTCGATGCGACTGAGGCCAACCAGAAGATGTCGCTCGATCGCTACTGCGAAGAAGGAGTTGCGCCCGACTACTGGTGGATGGACGCAGGCTGGTACCCGGTGAAACATCAATGGTACGACACCCGCGGCGATTGGCAAGTCGACACAAAACGCTTTCCGCGTGGGATCAAACCGGTCAGCGACCATGCGCACGCCCGAGGGATCAAGACCTTGCTGTGGTTCGAGCCAGAGACCGTTTGCGGCAGTACCTGGCTGACCGAGAACCGCCCGGAATGGATCTTGGGCGGAAGCCTCGTAAACCTGGGAATTCCCGAAGCCCGGCGGTGGCTGACCGAACGCATCGATAAGGTTCTCGTGGACAATGCCATCGATCTCTACCGACAGGATTTCAATCAAAGTCCGCTCTCCCATTGGCGAAACCACGACTCCGAGGATCGCCAAGGGATCTCGGAAATCCGTCATGTCTGCGGCTATCTGGCCACGTGGGACGAACTGCGGCGGCGCCATCCCGAGATGCTCATCGATTCGTGCGCGTCGGGCGGACGACGCAATGATTTGGAAACGATGCGGCGCTCGATTCCTCTTCTGCGGTCGGATCATCGGCTTCATTCGCTTGGCAACCAGTGCATGACCCACGGCCTCTCACAGTGGTTGCCCGCCCACGGCACGTGCACAGCCTGGCGCGACACGCGTTTCTCGACCAGCCAGAACAAAACGGCGAATGACCTTCCGATTGTTCCTTACGCATTTTGGAGCGACACGACCGTGTTTTTGGCAATCGGACTCGATATTCGCCTTCGTGACTTGGACTACGCCACGGCCTCGCGGCTGTTGCGTCAATGGCGCAGCGTGGCCGATTGTTACTACGGCGATTACTGGCCGTTGACGGAACACAGTCTCGACGACAACGTCTGGATCGGCTGGCAGTTCGACCTGCCGGAAAAGGGAAAAGGCATGGTGCAAATATTCCGCCGCCCGAAAAGTCCCATGGCGACACAGCATTTCCTGCTGCACGGCCTCGATCCGAAGGCGACCTATCGCTTCGTACAACTGGCCGCCGAGGAAACGGCGTTCGATTATCCGGCGCAAGATCTACTTTCGCACGGGTTGCCAATCGAGATTGTCGACCAACCGGGTTTCGCCGTGTTCCGCTATGAACGCATAGCTCCAGCAACCGAAGTGGCAGCAGGCCAGTAGAGATAACCACGCCAGACGCGTTACGCTCCCACTTGCTCCGTCTGACGGACGGCCTTCTCGATTCGGGCGCGATGATGTTCGCGCATCACGCGGTCGGCTTCGTCGGGGTCTTCGGTCTGCAGATGGCGCACGAGTTGATGGTGGCGGTCGGGAATGCTCTTCACCCGAGGCGGTGGCAACACCTGATTGACCGAGTAGAACAGGCTGTGGCGCATGACGTGGTCAAATGCGTTGAGCAGCACGGGACATTGCGCCAGTTCCATCAGAGCACGATGGAATTTGATCTCCGCCTGCCAGTTCTCCTCAACGTAAGGGTCCGAGGCGTCGACCACGTCGGCTAACTTCAACAGGTTCGGTTCGTTTTCAATAACAGCCTGTCCGCAATAGAGCCGTGCGGCCTGAACCTCGATGGCCTCACGAAGATAGAGCTGGCCGCGAACCTCCACCGGGTCGATTTGCCTTACCCGGGTACCCTGACGGGGGATGGTCTCAAGAAAGCCCTCTCCTTCGAGCTGCAACATCGCTTCGAGGGCGGGCGCTACACTCACCCCCACCTGCTCGGCTACCTGACGGCGATTCAACCGGTCGCCGGGCTTCAATTCCCTGCTTAGGAGTCGCTGCATCAACCAGTCGTAAACGCGATGGGAGAGAAGCTCTTCACTCATAGCTCAATCCTGGACTTTTAGGATCGACCAATAAATAACTTGCCGCTTCGCCGGGCCGTGCTTCGCGACAGCCCTCACGTTCGCCCTGGAAAATGGCAAATTGTTTTTCGGTCGCCCTTTAGCTTAGCCAAACACCCATCCGAGGCAACGACACGCTACATTGGATGGTCACCGGCACTACCCCTGAATTGGCGATCCCTTCAGCATACTGCCCGAAACCACGGAGGGCTAGGGGCATGGCCGAAAAACCACTCGCTCGATGCATGCAGTATGATCCGCCAGGGGTACCGTTGACGTTGGCCGCAAAGACTGAGAAGATGCAGGGTCTTTCTGGCCGCCGCGACGGCATTCGGATGGGAGTGGTTTGATGCAGTATCGGTTTTTAGGAAATTCTCGTATCAATGCGTCGGTGATTGGCCTTGGAACCTGGGCAATTGGGGGGTGGATGTGGGGTGGAACCGAGGAAAATGAAGCGGTTCGTGCCATCCAGTCATCCCTCGATCACGGAATCAACCTCGTCGACACGGCTCCCATGTACGGCTATGGGCGATCCGAGGAGATCGTCGGTCGGGCAATCGCCAAGCGGCGAGACGAGGTGATCCTGGCGACTAAATGCGGATTGGTCTGGGATCGAGAGCAGGGCGAGTTTTTCTTCCACGCTACTCCACTTGGAATGGCGTCGCAGCCTTCCGAAAAAAAGATCTACCGGTATCTCGGTCCCGAGTCTATTCGTCGGGAGATCGAACAGAGCCTGCAACGACTCGGTACCGACTACATCGATCTCTACCAGACCCATTGGCAGGAACGCACCACGCCCATCGAAGACACGATGGGAGAACTGCTTAAATTGAAGGACGAAGGCAAAATTCGCGCGATCGGGGTGTCGAACGCCTCGCTCGATCAAATGAAGGCCTACGGCCCGATCGACACGGCTCAAGAGCTGTACAACATGCTCGATCGACAAATCGCCAGCAACGGCGTGCTCAACCACTGCCGCGACAACAACATTGCGGTACTCGCCTATTCGCCGCTCGCCAACGGCCTGCTTACTGGCAGTCTTTCACCCGACCGGGAGTTCGGCGAAGGCGACTTGCGTCGCAGTACTCCGCGTTTTAGTGTTGAAAACCGCGAGCGGATTCAGGCATGTCTCGAAGAGCTTCAGCCCCTGGCCCAGCGACTTGATGCGAGTGTGTCGCAGTTGGTGATTGCGTGGACATTCTCTCAACCGGGGGTAACCCATGTGCTTTGTGGGGCGCGCACCGTCGAACAAGTAGCCAGCAACGCAGCCGCGGGCGATCTGCAGTTGTCCGACGACGACCTGGAGATGATCGACGCCGTGGTGGCCAGTCTGCCCACTATCTGAGGCAAGCCGGTCTCGCCCCTAAACACTCCGACAAGTCCGCAACCCTTGCAAAGCGGCAACGCGAATGTTATAACGCTAGTATATATACTGTCCCGTCCCCCTGTCTCCGGAGGTGCCTGCCATGAAATCCTCGATCGGCACGCTGCTGCTCGCCGCCTGTTGCACCGGAAGCCTTGCTTTAGCCGACGACATGCCCGAGCAATCGACGACGGTCTTACGCACGTTTTCCGTCCCGCTGATCGACCTGTCGCAGGAAACCGACCGCCATGTGGTCATCGAGCCCGGTACGGAAGAGGTCTATCAGGGCCACCCGACCACGGAATTGCTGCCCGACGGCAAGACCGTCTTCGCCGTGTGGACCTACGGTCACGGAGGAGCCTGTGGGCCGATGAAAAAGAGCATCGATGGGGGCCGCAGCTGGAGCGACTTGTTGCCCGTGCCCGATAGCTGGCGCAAGGCAAGGAACTGTCCGGCCATCTATCGTTTGACCGATCCGCAGGGCAAGTCGCGTCTGTTCGTGTTTGCCCAGGCGGCGGATAAGTCGGGCGAACTCGTTCAGGCCTATTCCGAGGACGAGGCCCAAACCTGGACCGAGATGCAGGGCACCGGTATTCCCTTGGAACACGGCGTGCGCGGCGTGATGCCTTGGTCTACGATCATCCCCATCGAAGATGGCAAGAAGCTGCTTGCCGCCACTAACACGCGGCGCCCTGGCGATCCGGACCGGTGGTCGAACCACGTGGTCCAAAGCATTTCCGACGACGGCGGACTCACTTGGGGGCCGGTCGAAGTAATCTGCGATCTGCCCGGCTACAAGCCGTGTGAACCCTGCTTTATTCGCTCGCCCAACGGCAAACAACTGCTTTGCCTGATGCGAGAAAACAATCGCACGATCAACGCCCATTGGATGGTCTCCGACGACGAGGGCAAGAACTGGTCGGCCCCACAGCAGTTGCCCGGCAGCCTGAGCGGCGACCGGCATCAGGCCGTTTATGCGCCTGACGGCCGACTGGTAGTGGTCTTCCGCGACACGGCGGCCAAGAGTCCGACGAAGGGACATTTCGTCGGTTGGGTCGGCACCTACGACGACATCGTCAACGGTCGCGAGGGCCAATATCGCTTGAAGCTGCTGCACAGCTTCGCCGGCGGCGATTGCGGCTACCCGGGCTTGGAATTGCTGCCCGACGGCACTCTGCTGGCCACCACTTACATTAAATATTGGCCAGGCAAGAAGAAACACTCGGTGGTCTGCACCCGATTCAAGCTCGACGAGGTCGACGCCAAAGCGAAGGAGCAGCACTAATTGGAAGTTTTGGCTTCAGCGCAACCAGCCGGTAAAGTGTGTCCGCGGCATGGGGGATGTCATCCACGACGTATCGGGCTTGGGTAGTCGCAAGGCTTGTTCGACCGTCAGCCACCCCGACCGAAGAGGCAACCGGCTCCGCGAGCCACGGCGTGTTATCCACGCGAAATCGCTGCGCTGTCGGCTGACGGCGGCCACTTCGAGCGTGATCTCGCAATCATGGGCCACATAGTCCAAGACTTCGGATGTTTTCCCGGCGGCCCAAAGCTCTGGCGCCAAAACGCCACTCATTCCCGGCGGTTTGCCGCGCACGCCCATTCCCTGAGCGGCGGCATCGAGGCCCACCGGAAACCCCTTTTCGCAGAAAACATGGAACATCATGTCCACATGGCCCAACGCCAAACGTTTGCAGTCGTCGTGGCGTCCCGACTCTTCAGCCAGAATATCGAAGTCGAAGCCCAACCCATTCCATGTAAGGATCGTGAAACCCGCCTCGACCTGAGCCGACAAAAAGTCGACCAACTCCGACAGATCGTCGCGACTCATGGTCGGCGCAGGCCAGCTGTTTGACTCCTTTGTAAACCACAAACGAGCCTCAGCATCGCCTTCAGCAAGCGTGGCAGCGCAGGTAATTCCCAGCGGTCGGTGTGCCTTCAGATCGCTTACCTCCGCAGGAAGAATCTTGGCAATCTCGATATCGAAGGCGAGGTATCGGCGATCCATCGTTTCCACCGAAATGAGAACCGTGCCGCCAGGGTCAATCCGTCAACTCGAACGTCAGTGGATCGTTCTTTTCTTTCACGATCACTTCGATCTTGCTAGTTTCCGCTCGGGTGTACTTCTTGGGAATCAGCGACTTGCCGACCGCCATTTCGCCCTCCGTTGGCACCTGCTGGTAGTTCGGGTCCTGGGTCTCGGAACAGGTAATGCGCACCTTATTGGGGCCGAGAATAGCGCCGTCGCCGTTGCCATAGGTCGAGATAACGAAGCTGCCGTCGGGCTGAATCTGACCGCGGCCCGGCGGGCCTGCTTCCGGTTGAAAAAGCACGCTACCAAACTTCAGCGGCTCGCCCTTATAGAAAACTTTGCCTTCGACCGGCCCGGTCGGAAGTTGGTCGCATCCGCCGCAACCACCCAGACCGCCGGCCGCCAGCATCGCCCCCAAAAGCAAAAAGCCCGTCATTCGAGAAAACGGGCCTGTGTGCGCTGCTCTGTTCCAACGTGCTACTCGCAAATCGCTCGGGCACATGTACATTTTTCCCTCCGCAGGCTTTGACTAAGCTCTTGACGTGATGCCCCCAGGAACCAACCACGCTCTGATCGATAGACGGCACACTGCCCCGCCAAGCGGCAAGGCAGTCACCCGCAATCAGCACGTGGAACCAACTCAGACAGACAAGCGTGACCAGCGCAATATACTCACGCTCTTCGAAATCGTCAACGTGGCGGCGTTGCCCGGTGGGAATTACGGTTGCTGGTCGGTGAGTTGGAAGTCGAAGTGGTTGGTTTTGCCAAGCTCGACCTCGGCTGTCAGGCCCGATGTCTCGGGGGTGACAGTAATTCTCGGCGATCACGGACGGCAGGTTCGCCCTCACGTCCCTCGCGGACTCGTCTCATCTAGTCAGGCGGCAGTCGATTAGCCGCCGCTGGCTGTCTCTAACTCACCACCGTTACGACTGGCGGTCGCGCGATAGACGCTATCGTCGATTGTCTCTGAAACGAATTGGACGGAACCATCGGCCATTAAGAAGTGAGTGCCACCTGGGTGCTCGCTGCCGAACTCGCCGTTGTTGAATTCACCATACGTCGCTCCTGCGTTAATTGGCTCTTGTACACTTTTTGTGCTACCCAAGCATAATCCGCTTGCCCCGCGAACCCAGGCGCGGTATTTTTCGTAGCCGATCCAGGAGACCTCGCCAACGGCAAAGGTATTCGATGAGCCATCGGTAACATCGCGAAGCCGTACGTGACTGTCGGCGTAAAGTAGGCCCTGCGTGGCCATTGCACCGCATCCTGCGGCGGTCGTTTCGTAGGCCACACCTGTGAACATGTTCGTGCCGCGCGGCCCCATCACACCCACATAGTGCGTAGTGTAGGTGTTTTGGCCGGACGAGTCGTTGCTGGGCCAATACTCCTCGTAGTTGAATAAATAGAGGTTCGAGTACACTTGGGGACAACTCGGACAAAGCAGACAGGGAATGGATGTCAATGCAATATCCAGTTTTCCTGCCGAAAGATAGGTGCCGCTGCGGAAATCCACTTGGTCGTACAGTGACTTCTGCTCCAAATAGGGCAAAAGCATCACTAGAAAACTCAGTTGGTTGTCTTGAATTCCCCCGGGTGGAAATATTCCCAACGCTGTGTGGTAATTGTGCAGCGCCAAGCCCAACTGCCGAAGGTTGTTGCTGCACTGCATCCGTCGCGCCGCCTCTCGGGCCGATTGCACCGCCGGCAAGAGCAGCGCGATCAAAATCCCAATAATAGCGATCACCACCAGTAATTCGACAAGGGTAAATGCACGCCACGCACGATTATTCATGTTACCCCTCACACGGTTGCATATGTGTTTGGGACCCACACGAAAAATGAATTACAATTCCGGATTTTATGTCCGTCGTGTGAATGGTAAGTCCAAGACCGTCACCACATCGAGCATCACGTTACGAGTTCGCAAATTCGCTGAGTTTCTCTACACCGCGACCGAAAATTTACGGAGGCGGGGATTATTGACTCCGCGGTTGATTGTGGAACACTGCGTTACGCCCCGCCCCCGCGAGCCGGGCTTCCGTTGGTCGCCCTCGTTCCACAAGCAATGCAGCCTCCAATAAGTTGTGCAACTCACCACCACCGTCGGTAGATGGCAACCAGTCCCAGCAACACGCCGAGAGCGGCCAGAACCATCGAACTCGGTTCCGGCACAGTGGTTAGCTTCAGCGACATCGCGGGCATGGTCTCTTGCGAGTAGAACTGGAAGTCGGTTGTTCCGTGCGGCCCGAGGGCGAGGGTGATCGTCTTCGATTCCGTAGTACTGATGTTATCTCGGATGAAACTCAGCAAACCGCCGCTGGCCAACTCGTCTTCGTACGTCACCCTCTTGTCAACCTCGTCAACGTTGGCGTCGATCTCCCAGAGATCGTCAAACACCGTGGCGTTGTTGCCATAGATGAAGTCATACGAGGAGCCGTCGATGCCGGTGATTACACCGTTGCCGCTAGTATCCAGCAAATCGTCGTAGGTGACCTTTGTCAGATCGGGGTTGACACTCAGGCCAAGAACGTAAAGGTCTGGATTTGTCGTTTTGTTGTGGGCGATCGTTCCCGCAAGCTCCGCCGCAATGACGTCGCTGGCAACTATCCCAGACGGAAGTTGCGGCAACACGAACTGCACCAACCCCAACCGGTTGTACGAACTGGTACTACCGGCATTGCGGACAAAGATCTCGAACCCCAGGTCACTGTCACCGTTGAAGTTCGTGCCGCTGGCACCACTTCTCACATAGGTGTCTTCGACGAGCGTAGCCTGAAGGATGTCCGCCCGTGCCGGTAACGCAACAACCGAACCGATCGCGCTACAGATAAAAACTAAGACAGTCGGGGGTAAGCATCGCGAGACCATGGCAACTAACCTCCATAACACAGGAAAGAAACAGATAAACGTTTACGGACCTGAGAACGATTCGACGAAAACACTCTCGTTCCGTACGCATTTGCGGGCTTTCAGCTAGGAGATACCCAACTGAACAATATGATCAAACAGGCGATGCACCGGTCGATTACTTCGTGTGTTGGACACCCAACGCCTCAACTCTCTCCTTGACCTTCGGATCGTTTAGCCTTCCGTCCGGATGGGGGTAAACACCGAGGTGCCCGATCTCTTTGAAGTGGTACCATTCGCTTCTGAAACCGACGCCGCCATTGTGATAAATCCCGGCAGCCGGCACGCCCTTTTCCATCATCTTCTTCAACTCGTCCAATCGGGATTCGTAAACATCCCGTGGATAGATACCCTCTTTTGCACAGATCGTGGCGGCCATTCCCGCCACTTCGCCGAGCAAACCGAGAGTGCGCATCACTCGCACAGAGCTAAAGGCAACGTGTGACGCGCTAATATGACGTCCCGCCAGAAAGAGATTTTTAACATCCTTTGCATACAGACAGCGATACGGCACAGGATATGGTTTGATAAGGTGGCGATGATACGCACACGAGCGGAACGGTTCTTTAAACTTTGCGATGTGTTCCGGATCGGGAAAATGTAGGTCCAAGCTCCAGGTAGTCGAAGCCGTTGCATCCGGATAAATCACATCGTTTTCAATGTCGTTTTGGGTTAGTACATGATCGCCGACCACACGATAACTCTCCCGCTTTCCGCCAAGAGGGGAAATCCAAGAAAGCGTATCCCGCGCCCATTCTGCCTTGCGTTTCGAGTGGTTTTTTAAGTAAGACCAGTTTGCGAAGATGGTCATCAGTCCATAGTCACGGATGTACTCCGTTTCTTCTGCTTGATTGCGATACTGACCAGTCTCCCATTCCCAGTCGCCACTACGGACGTAATAGACGTTGTCCTCGTTGAACTCGATCCCCCAGTCGATGTCGGGAAACGAGGTGGACGTGTCGGCCGACTTCGACCGCCAGATGACCGACATGCCCATGACTTCCTTGTCGCCTTCTAACGGCGCGAGCGACTCGTTGTACTTATCCCGCGATTCGCGGCCGTACATGACCTCCGCTCCCATCATACGTGCGATAACCGCGTCGCCCGTGCAATCGGCGAAGAGTTTTGCGCGAAATCGAGTTTCGGCGCCAGTATGGACGTTTCGTGCGATATAGGCAGCGATTTTTTGTGGATCGTCCTTGTCTTTTTCCACGCCGATGACGCGCGTATTCAAGACGAGCCGGCATCGGTTGCTAGGACAGGTCCGAAAGATATTTTCCTTGCGAGTATCCTCGTAAAACTCAGGCGGAAGGACCCCAGGTCGGCCTGTAATGGGAGCGATTTCTTCGACGACGTTGCCCAATTGAGGGTAGGGAGGCATATGAATGTAGCCGCCCAGGGGAACGCGGATCTCGGAACTGTTGTTTCCACCAAGGACAGGGCGGTCTTGAATGAGGACGACCTTCGAGCCCGTCCGAATCGCGGCGATCGCTGTGCAAATTCCAGAAACACCGCCTCCGGCAACTGCCAAGTCATACACGACAGGGTCGTCTTTACAGACGATTTTCGTAATTCTTCTACGGAACTCGGCAAGTTTCTGTTTGTCGTTTTCAGGCTGGGAGTTCGAGTCCCGTGTCAAATACAAAGCATCGCAACGACCGTTGAAGCCGGTCAAATCGTGTAGGGCTATTTTTGCCTTACCTTTTTCCAAAGTAATCGCGCCCGCCTTCTGCCATCCCCACGGACTGCCGTTTGTTCCCAAGATATCAGGCAAGGCGTGCCCATCAATGACGACCTTGAAGACACCTCCTGGCTTACCTCGCTTCCAGGGAGCCGTCCAGTCGCGTGTGCGCACCCAGACGAACCACTCACCAGTCTCCGGGATAGAACAGACAGTCTCTGCGTCTTCTACTGGCACGCCCATGCCATGTGCCATCACATAGGGCGATCCCATCTGATCCATCGACTGCTGATCAATCAGCCAGCCGCCAAGCGTGTCGAAAGACTCCGCCTCGATCCAGAGTGCCTTTTCCGTGTCCTCGGCGTACAGGGGTACTGCGCAAAATGCGACGGCGATGGAAACAAGCAATCGTTCAAATGCGATCTGACACTTCATGAGGCACCTCGTGTGTAAGTTTCGGGTCATTAAAGCAACGAATACCCAAATCGCTCCGAAATAAGCATCGCGTGGTCTTTGACGAGTTGCCCCAGACGTTCGAAATCTTCGCTCCGCAAACGAGAGGCGGGGCCGGTGATCCAGATGCCGGCGACTGGGTGGCCGCGATGGTCCAATATCGGAGCTGCCACGCAGTGCAAGGTCTCTAGCTCTTCCCCGCGATCCAGTGCGTAGCCCAAACGCCGCACCTCGGCCAGTTCCTTGCGAAATTCGGCCTTGCTGGTAATTGTTCGATCAGTGAACTTGGTAAAACGCATCTGGTCGAGGATCGCTTCGCATTGGTCCTCGGGCAGAAATGCCAACATGGCCTTGCCCGGCGCGGCGGTGTGCAGCGGGAAGTGGTGGCCGATCTTGATCAGCACCTTCACGGGCTGATTGCTGGGGACTTGCTCTAGCACCACGCCCTGGTTGTCGATAAGAGTGCCGATCAGCGTGGTTTCGTCGCAAGCGTCGCGCAGTTCGCGCATCACTTGAATCGATTTCTCGATGAGGTTGTGCTCGTCGATCGCGGCGTAGCCAAGTGACAAGAGCTTGCGACTAAGGCGATAGGTCTTATCGCTATCGCGGCGGTTGAGATACCCATGGGCGTGCAACGTGGAGACGATGCGAAAGACACTGTTCTTAGGCAACTCCATGCGGCGAGCGATTTCGCTGACGCCGCAACCGTGAGGCTCGGAGGCCAGGAACTCGAGGATCATTAAGGCGCGGTCCAGGTTGGGAACGTGGTACCGCGTGGTGTCGGCCGGTGCGGAATCTCGGACAGTAGCTTTCGCCATTTTTGTGCTTCCTTACGCGAATCGAGTGGTAAACCGTCGAGACAGACTGTTTTTCGGCGCGTTCATTGGCTCGAAACGCGTTCAACCCGCCTGCGACCCCCTCTGTTGGCTAGTGGTCTCTCGTGCCGCCCTTACGGTCGTTTCTTATATCACACGACCGGCTACATGTCAAACGTTTTGTGGGTAGATTTTTTGACCTCTCACGCAGCATCGAATTCTCTGGCGACGCGTTCAACGGACGCCGTATTCGAAAAAACCCACCCATGCCACGTTATTGCGGCCTGACAATGCTGGCGGTTGACCTGTAGATCAATGTTTGACATTTACGTTATCACGGAATAAGATCGACGTCAAAGGTTTTCTGCCAAATGGCCGTCGGCCACGAAATCGAAAGAGGTCCGTCATGCCGAAAATCACTCGCCGAACTGCTGCCATGACCTTGTTGACAGGCGGCGGTGGGCTGGCGCTGTCCAGGGTTTCGCCCGCCGCCGCATTGGCCAAGCACGCGTCTGAGGAACGTGTGCGGACACAGGTTTGTGTCATCGGCGGTGGTAGCGGTGGTACGGGCGCCGCACTGGCTGCCACCCGGGCGGGGGCCGAAACCTGGCTGTTGGAAAGCGAATCGATCTTGGGCGGAACTTCAACCAACGCCTGGGTTCACACCTGGGAGCCGACCGTGGGCACCGACGGCCTGCCACGTCGCGTGTACGAGGAAATGAAAAAGGATCCTCTGGGAGTGACCTTTGCCGACTATGACCGTGGAGCACCACGACAGGGAGGCCATGGACTACCGTTTGAACCTCGCGCGTTCAACTTCGCCGCCCGAGAAATGCTTGATGCGACCGGTAGGTGTACCACGCTGCTCGGCACTACCTTCTACAAGGCCCTGGTAGAAAACGACCGCATCGTGGCCGTCGAGGCCTGGTTCGCCGGCAAACACTTGATTATCGAAGCCGACATCTTCATCGATTGTACGGCCGACGGCGATGTCTGCGCCGACGCCGGTTGCGAGTTTGGCTTGGGAGAAGACCCCAAGTCGCTTTACCACGAACCCTCGGCGCCCGAGCAAGCCGAACTATGGCTCAACGGCCTGACGCTTTGCTACCGGATTACCGACACGGGCACGCCACAGAAGCGGTATTTACCCCAGGGCATTTCCCAGGGGCTTTGCTCCAAGGGCACCCACATTGTCAAGCTTCCCAACGGCGATTTGCTGCTCAACGCGGTCAACATGCTCAACGGCAATGCCCTGCTCGAAAAGCAATACAGTGAACTCATGCACGAAGGCCAACGCCGCGTGCTCGAACATTTCTATTGGCTACAAAACCTTCACGAAGAGCATTCCTACGTTCGACGGTTTGGCCTGAAAAACTACCGCAATTGGTGTATCGCAGGCATCGCACCGCGAATCGGCGTCCGTGAAACCCGCCGAATCTTGGGCGATTACGTTCTCAACGAAAACGATTGCCAAGCCGGCGTGAAGAACCAGAAACACGACGACATTATCACGATTACCGACCACGCGGTCGACCTCCACGGGCGCAAGGGGCGGCTCTATGAAGTCCCCAACGGAGCTTACGGCGTACCCTATCGCTGCCTTACGCCTCGCGGCGTGCAAAACCTGCTCATCGCCAGTCGAGCGGCTAGTTTTTCGCACATTGCCGCCTCGTCGTGTCGTCTTTGCCGCACGATGATGACCCTTGGCCAAGCCGCCGGAAACGCCGCCGCCATGGCCGTGGCCGATCGACTGAACACGCGGGAAGTGGACGTCGCTGAGCTACAGAAACGACTTCAATCGCAAGGCGTGGCGATTACCACGTCTTAGACCACTGCCATACCAGTTGAGCTATCCACAACCCATTTGTCCAAGCAAAGACGCCTACGCCGAGCCACTGCGTCCAACTGTAAAACCGCCGTGACACAATATCACCCCACACGGCAAAAGCCACGGCGGCCGCTTGTGTTGTCAGGCACAATAGCACAAAACGCGGCACTCCCCCAAGACAAAACGGAAGCCCAAGGACCACGCTGGCACACCCTATCCAGAAGACAATCTGCCAGCGGCGGTCTTCCGTTCGTCTGGCGGCAGCAATCAAGATCGACAACTGAACGCCCGCCATTACCAGTAAATATCCGAAAAAAAACGCGAAGAATACGCTGTCGTACTCTGAATGCTTATGAAGCTGCCAGATTCCGGAAAGGATCAGCCAAAAAGCCGTTTCGGTTCCTTTCAGTAGCAGCAGGAAGTCGCCCGGCAGATACCACACATCGCGACCACGTATTCGCCAGACGATTTTCAGCGTTATCCCCCAAAGAGCGGCTGCCTGCCCGAGTCCATACAGGAGCAAAACGCCTCCTTGCCGAATCCCCACGAGATCTCCTTCTCTTCCCAACACTCGCAACACGCCAAACATCACAGCCACGCAGACCATCCCGCCCATCAAATGAGCAATTCCCAAGGGCGGCGTTTCGTCGCGCAGGCTGGTTTCGCCGTTGTCGCCAGACCTCCTAACGATTGCCCGAACAAGCGGGTGGGTTCGATTGCGAGATGATGGTTGATCGGAGGGTTCCATGAGATAGTCGGATAATAGGGAAGCTTGTTGGTTGCTGAAATGCCGATCATCTCTGGGGTGTGGCAAACACGCTCGCACGCCATTCTTACGGCCGCGCGACGTATTGCTGTCGGTACGACCGTGGCGAAATGCCCACAATCTTGCGGAACTGTCGCGTGAAGTAATTGCTATCTAGGAAACCCACCCGAAAGGCGATTTGCGAAACAGTCAGTTCGTTGCGTCGCAGCAGTTCGGCGGCGCGGCGCACGCGGAGTTGAATCAAGTACGTGATGGGCGACACGCCCAAGGCTTTTTGGAACGTCCGCTGGAAGCTTCGCTTGGGCATCTGGGCGATGGTGGCCAGCGTATCGAGTTCGACGGTCTGGTCGAAGTGTCGTTCCAGGTAGGTAATCGCCTGGGCAATGCGTAGCAATGCCTGGGAGTCGGGGTTATCGGCCTCGCTATAACAGCGAGACAGGTAGCCGACTATTTGCATGAACAGCGACGTGGCCAAAAAACCAAAGCCGGGCGCCCGGGTGGTCAACTCCTCGTCGAGCCGATCGACCATGGCCACCACGGCGGCCAGGTTTCGGCTGGGCAATCGCAGGCGACTGCGAAACTGGTGCCGCCGGCGCCAGGCAGGCTCCAGAGTGAACAGGGCGTGATAGCCGGCCAGCGATGGCAAATCGGCCAACGGCATCTCGAGTTGTTGCGGATCGAACAGAATGTTGATCAGCCGCAGGCGGTCCATGTCCTGGTAATCGTGGGGCCGGGCGCCGCTGATGACGAAGACATCACCGGCCGCCAGCGGCCAACTCTCTTTGCCCGTCAGGTGTAGGCCGTGACCGCCGGTGATTATCACCACTTCGGAAAACTCGTGGGCGTGCAACCCAAATGGAGGCTGCGGGTCGCGGCGTTCGACGGCCACGGGAAATCCGTCAGGGTGAAACCATTCTTCCCGGGTAAGTGTGCGGACCATAAGGCGGATCTGCCGTCCCAAATGCGAGGGGGTTTGCCGTGTGGCCATATTGTGCTATTTAGCGGCGCGATCGTCAAGGTATTACTGGACAAAACCTTTATAATCGGCGAATGTGCATTTTCGTATTCTCGCCGAATTCGCGGAGACCTCATTGATGGCAGATCAGTCGCTTGACGTTCAACAGGCATATACCCTCGCAAAACAGCGGTACGCTACTCTCCAGGTCGACACGGATCGGGCGATGGAGCGCCTCGCCCAGATTCCCGTCTCGCTGCACTGTTGGCAGGGTGACGATGTGGGTGGGTTCGAGCACGGCGGCGGAGAACTCGACGGTGGGTTGGCCGTCACGGGAAATTACCCGGGTAAGGCCCAGACGGCCGATCAACTGCGGCAGGACCTCGGCCAAGCACTTTCGTTGATACCCGGCAAGCATCGCCTGAACCTCCACGCCTGCTATGCCGAGCTTGAGGGCAAGTCGGTCGATCGCAACGAGCTCGAGCCCGAGCATTTTCAGTCGTGGATCGATTGGGTGAAAGAACAAGGCATGGGGATGGACTTCAACCCCACCTACTTCTCGCACCCGAAGGCGGCCGACGGTTTCACACTGGCGCATCCCGACGAAGGCATTCGCCGTTTCTGGATCGAACATGGCATCGCCTGTCGGAATATTGGGGCCGCGATGGGAGCGGCGTTGGGTACGCCGTGCGTGGTGAATTACTGGATTCCCGACGGCTTCAAAGACACGCCCATCGATCGCAAAACACCGCGAGACCGTTTGGCCGATTCGCTCGACGCGATTTTCGCCGAACCACTCGATCCGAAGCATGTTCTCGATGCGGTAGAATGCAAACTCTTTGGCATTGGTTCGGAGAGCTACGTCGTAGGGTCTCACGAGTTTTATTTGGGCTACGCCATTTCGCGGCAAACGTTGCTGTGCCTGGACGCCGGCCACTTCCATCCCACGGAAGTGATCTCCGACAAGATTTCGTCGGTCATGCAATTCCTTCCCGAGTTGCTTTTACACGTCAGCCGAGGCGTACGGTGGGACAGCGACCATGTGGTGGTTCTTTCCGACGAGCTTCAAGCGATCGCCCAGGAGTTGGTTCGCGGCGAGTTTTTGGACCGCGTTCACATCGGGTTGGATTTCTTCGACGGTAGCATCAATCGTATTGCCGCCTGGGTGATCGGGACCCGGTGTATGATCAAGGCCCTGTTGATGGCGCTGCTGGAGCCAACCGATATATTGCGGCAGCTTGAAGACTCGGGCGATCTGACCGGTCGTTTGGCGATGCTTGAAGAGCTCAAAACGTTGCCCTTCGGCGCGGTTTGGGATCACTATTGCCTTAAAAACAACGTGCCGGTGGGTGGCGCCTGGTTAGACGTCGTCCGGCAATACGAGCAAAACGTGCTGTCGAAGCGATAAACACCGTGTCGCGCCGTGGATCACGCTAGTGTAGTGCGTTATTCAGATGGGACATCATGCAATGTGTGCCAATGGCTTTGCCGGTGCGAAGATGCCTGCGACCAATGGCACTGGCAACGCCAAGTGGCACATATATCCGGCCAAAGACGCAATCCCTCAACCAGGACGCGCTGCACTAGCTTGCACGGTTTGGTGCTGGCCACAAAATCCTTACGTCATCTCATTCCTAACTTCCAGGGCTCCTACTGATGGCCGAAGAACAATCGCAAGCGAAAAGTGAATTCGAACGTGAACCCGTCCCAGGCCGAGCTCTGCTGGGTTTCAAGAGCTTCGTGGGCATGTATGCCGGCGAACATTGCGCCGGCACCGAGTTGATGATCGGCCCGTTGTTCGTGGCCGCCGGAGTCAGCGCGTTCGATTTGGTCGTCGGACTGTTCGTCGGCAACCTGCTCGCCGTTCTCAGTTGGATGTTTCTGACGGCCCCCATTGCCACCCGGGCGAGGTTGACACTTTATTTCCAACTCGAAAAAATCTGCGGGCGCAACCTCGTTACGCTTTACAACCTGGCTAACGGCGTGATGTTCTGCTTCCTGGCCGGAGCCATGATTACCGTGTCGGCCACGGCCGTCGGCGTGTGGTTCGACTTTCCCATGCCGGGCCTGAACGATCTTTACCCCAACAGCGTCGGCTGGGTTGTCGCGGTGCTTGCCGTGGGGGCGGTTATTTCCGTGGTGGCGGCCTACGGCTATCAGACCGTGTCGCGATTCGCCAATATCGCCGCGCCGTGGATGGTGTTGGTGTTTCTCGCGTTTGGCGTCATCGGGCTGCGGGAGTTTATTAGCGTAACCGACGTATCCATTCACTCGTTAGACGATCTTTGGCACTTGGCGTCGACTCACATTTGGAAGGGCGGCGAGCCGTTGCCGGGTCAAGTGAAATTCACCTTCTGGCACGTAACGTTTTTCGCCTGGTTCTGCAACATGGCAATGCACATCGGCATGTCCGACTTGTCAGTATTCCGCTACGCGCGAAAATCGTGGTACAGCGTTGCGTCGGCAGCCGGCATGTATGTGGGACATTTCATGGCCTGGATTGCGGCATCGATCCTCTACGCATACCAATTGCACATCGACCCCAGCAACACCGACGTTCATCCCGGTCCCATGGCCTTCAAAGCGGCCGGCCTTGCAGGCCTGATCTGCGTAATCATCGCCGGGTGGACTACCGCTAACCCGACGATTTATCGTGCGGGCCTCGCATTTCAAGCGATTATGCCCAAGCGTTCACGATTCGCCGTGACGCTCATGACCGGGGCGGTTGCGACGATCGCCGGTTTGTTCCCTGCAATTGCGATGAAGCTGCTTGGGTTCGTCGCACTCTACGGCATGCTGCTTATGCCGATGGGAGCCGTTGTGTTTGTCGACTTCTGGTTGATCCGCAAGTTCGGGCTGAAGAGCAACTATGCGGAAGAGAGCGGGCAAACATTCAACTGGGCCGCCGGGCTGACATGGTTCCTTACTTTGGCAACCTGTGTTGCCTTGGTTAACAGCAACTACGAAATCAACGGCTTCAAACCCTTTGAAATCTATTTTGTTTCGCTGCCCGGTTGGTTTGTAGCTGCGATATTCTACGTTGCCGCCAGTGCGGTTTACCAAAGCCAGATGTACGAGCGAGTCGGATTCCGCACCGTCGTGCAACTCATTTCCTGGATTGCCCTGGCTGGCGTTGTAGGGCCTTCGGCCGCCTACTTGACTGGTATGGTTGATCTCAGCCAAGTCAAGGAAATCATGATCGTCTCGACCGTCGTCTGGTTTATCGCCACACCGCTTTGGATGGGGCTGAAGAAGCAGGGCTAGGTCGTTGCAACCGTTTGGAGATTTACACACCATGACAATGCGATATCGAACCATGCGTTTCCTTTTGATTACGACATCCGTCGCATTGGCGTTCGGCAGCCTTGTCGCGATGGCGACAGCCGAGGAAGCACCGTGGTCGGCCCAATGGATCGGCGTTGAAACCTCTGGGGTCAAGTCGCCGGCCAACTGTTGGCTCTGTTTTCGCAACGTGGTCGACCTCCCCAGCAAGCCGCAGAAGGCAACGGCCCGGATTGCGGTCGACTCGAAGTATTGGCTCTGGCTCAACGGCAAGCTGGTGGTGTTCGAAGGGCAACTCAAGCGTGGTCCAACGCCCGACGACACGTACTTCGATACGGTCGACCTCACGCCGCATCTTTCGGCCGGGAAGAACACGATCGCCGTGCTCGTCTGGCACTTCGGCAAAGAAGGTTTTTCTCACAAGAGCAGCGGCCGAGCTGGCCTTGTTTTCGAGGCCAATGTAGACGACAAAACCATCGCCAGCGATTCTTCGTGGAAGGCCCAGGTCCATCCGGCCTACGGCAACACGGGCGAACCGTTGCCCAACTACCGTTTGCCCGAGTCGAATATCCGCTTCGACGCCCGGCAGGACCTGACCGGTTGGAATACGTCCAAATACGATGACAGCGCGTGGCCGGCGGCCGTGGCGTTTGGCCAACCACCAGCAGCGCCTTGGAACCAGCTCGTCGAACGCCCGATTCCCTTGTTCAAGAATTCTGGTCTACACGACTACGTAAATGCCGCCGAACTGCCGACGATTTCTGACGGCAAGACCATTGTTGCCCAACTGCCGTACAACGCTCATTTCACGTCGTATCTGAAAATCGACGCCCCGGCCGGTTTGACTATCGATATCCGCACCGACGACTATCTGGGTGGCGGTCCTCCGAATCTGCGTGCCGAGTACGTTACCCGCGAGGGTGTTCAGGAGTATGAGTCGCTCGGCTGGATCAACGGCCACCAGATGCACTACACGATTCCCGCGGGCGTGAAGATTTTGGCTCTAAAATACCGCGAGACGGGCTACAACGCCGATTTCACGGGCAAGTTCGAGTGCGACGATCCGTTTTACAATACGCTCTGGGAGAAGTCGCGACGCACTCTCTATATTACGATGCGCGATACCTACATGGACTGCCCCGACCGAGAACGGGCACAGTGGTGGGGTGATGCGGTGAACGAAATGGGCGAAGCGTTCTACGCCCTCTCGCCCGAGTCGAGTCATCTGGCCCGCAAGGGCATCCTTGAGTTGATGAACTGGCAGCGTGCGGACAAAACCATCTACTCGCCCGTACCAGCCGGCAATTGGGACAAGGAGTTGCCCATGCAGATGCTCAACAGCGTGGGCTACTACGGATTGTGGACCTATTACCGCTACTCGGGCGACGCGGAAACGATCGACCAAGTCTATCCTCGCGTGCGCGATTATCTGGCGGTATGGAAACTGGGCGCCGATGGGCTGGTCGTCCCACGCAAAGGCGGTTGGACCTGGGGCGACTGGGGCGAAAACAAAGACATGACCGTCATGTTCAACGTCTGGTACTACCTGGCCCTACGTGGCCAACGCGAAATGGCCCAGTTGACCAAACACACGGAAGACCTCCCGGAAATCGATCGCAAGATGAAGTCGATCGAAGACCATTTCAACGCGACGTTCTGGACCGGCACGGAATACCGCTCGCCCGGTTACAAGGGCGAAACCGACGATCGGGTCAACGGCTTGGCCGTCGTGGCCGGGTTGGCCGAACCGTCGATGTACCCGGCCATCCGCAAGGTGCTGGCCACCCAGCGTCACGCGAGCCCTTACACGGAAAAGTATATCCTCGAAGCCCTCTTCCAGATGCGGTACGAGAACGACGCCTTCTCGCGGATGAAGCAACGGTTCACCAAAATGGTTGACAGCCCATTAACCACGCTTTGGGAAGGTTGGGGTATCGGCAAGGAGGGCTTCGGCGGCGGCACGTACAACCACGCCTGGAGCGGCGGTCCATTGACACTGTTGAGCCAGTACGCCTCGGGCATCGCCCCGGAGAAACCGGCTTTTGCAGGTTACCGCGTGCTGCCGCAAATGGGTCCGCTGAAGTCGAGTCACACGGTCGTGCCTACGGCGCATGGCCTCATCGATCTGAATATGGCTCGTGGCGAGGCAACTTTCCAACTCGACCTCACATCACCCTCCGGCACCGACGCCCTGGTGGGCATTCCAAAAGCGGCCATTGGCGTGGATGCCACGATCGCGGTCAACGGAAAGCCCATCCCGAAGACCAGCCCCGCCAAACGCGACCCGCGCGCGGTAACCTACGCCGGTCAGGACCAACACTATTGGAAATTCCACGCGCCGCCGGGCAAATGGCAGTTCGAAGCCCGAGCGGCGGCGAAGAATCTGCAATAAAACGTCCCTGCTTGAAGCCTCGTCAATCCTGAAGCATTACGTTAGCAGGAAGGCCTCGCTGCCTGTTCGCAGAAGTCCTCCTTGCGGAGGCCGTATCGTTTCATTTTGTCGTATAACACCCGGGGGTCGATGCCGGCCAATTCCGCTGCCTTGCCCACCCGGCCACCGGCAATTTCCAATGCCCGGGTTAGATACCGACGTTCGATGCTGGCGAGAAGTTTCGGTAGGGGTTCTGCCAACCACGTTTCCGGAGAAGTCAGCAAAACGTGTTCGGACATTTCTTCTTCGGCACTTTGCAGATCCACGCTGTGGCTTCGGATTTCCTCGGGTAAGTCGGCAAGCTCGATTTGCTCGTTCGGACTGACCAGCATCGCTCGCTCGATCACGTTGATCAGTTCCCGTACGTTTCCGGGCCAGGGATAGGCGATCATGGCTTCCAGGGCGTCCGGGGCAACTCCCGATGCGCAGTGCGGAAACTGATTTCGGAAGTAGTTGATGTAATTGTCCACGAGTTCCGGAATGTCTTCATGACGGTCTCGTAGCGGTGGCACCGTCAGCGTGACGACGCTTAACCGGTAATAAAGGTCCTCGCGAAACGCCTTCTCGGCCACGTCCTTGCGAATATCCCGATTCGTAGCGGCGATGATCCGCACGTCGACCGGAATCGGACTTTCTCCGCCAATGCGCCGTACAGTGCGGTCCTGCAGCACGCGAAGCAGCCTGACCTGCATATGAATCGCCATCTCGCCGATTTCGTCGAGGAACAGAGTGCCCGTGTGCGCTAGTTCGAAGCACCCTCGACGCGCTCGGTTGGCCCCCGTGAAAGCACCCTCCTCGTGCCCGAACAATTCGCTTTCCAGCAGCGATTCGGGCATCGCCGCGCAGTTGACAGGCAGAAACGGCCCGGAGCTTCGCGGCCCCTCGTGGTGGATAGCTCGCGCCAGCCATTCTTTGCCGACTCCCGTTTCTCCGAGGATCAAGAGGGTTGTGTTGGTGGTCGCGACCCGTCGAGCCACCTCGGTGAAACTCTGCATGGCCGGACTGAGCGACACGAAATCGCTCAACTTCGGCTGATCGGTCGAAAGGCCCGACATTCGTGCTGCCAGGGTCCTGCGACGTCGGGTGATGATGGCCTCGCACACGCCCTGCATGGCGTTTTTCGGCAACCGGGTGTAGATGACGGCAAGGCAACCCATCGCGAGAAACGCCGCCCGCTCGGAAGGAGTCTCGTGATGGGCGAGGATTACCACGTCCGGAGCCTCGGGTAGTCCGCGAAGAGACCGTATAAGTTCGATCATGTCGCCGTTGAACATCTCACGGCCAGCAAAGATCAGATCAGTCGATTCCTTCGCCACTTGCGCCCAGATCTCCTCGATCGAGTCACACTGCTCGACGCGGACATCCAACGGTTCCAGGATCTCGGCTAGCCGTCCCGCCAAACCAGCATCGCGGGCAGCGATGATTGCGCGAAACAACACAGGTGGACTTCCCTTTTCGAGCCATTGAATCGGAGAAACTCTCCGAACCGAGCCGGAATTGTACTCCGACTCCACGGTTTGTCGAGAGCAAAGATCCGTGAAGCTGGGCGGCTTGGCGACCATGAGGCGGCACAAGACGGGACAAGAGACCGTTTCTTCGTTCCCGCGGAGATTGGTATGGAAAATGCTCCAGTTAGAAGCTGCCGGAATATGCCTGAACGCGTAAAGGGTATCGGTACGAATGAGCTGCCCAGAACCGGTTCAGGGGAATCGCTTGGCTGAGCAACTTCGGCCTCGCCAGCCAGCGTTTTCCGGCAAGATACGGTATGCCGGTGGTGTCCAGCCGCCGGCCCTCCATGGTAATGCGAACAGGACGCGAGCGGCGCGTTCTTCCCGCCTAAGGGATCTGCTAATGATGAGCGAAAACCCGAAGCCCGGCTCCCCGAAGGACTCGTGTCCCGCAAAGTCGACGACACCCCGTCTTGCGACAGCCGTACGACCATCGAAGCCCAAGCCGCCGCAGATCAAACGTTGAATCGTGGTTCGCAATCTCCCTTTTGCGGAACGATCCTCCCAGGGCCGAATCACGTCCACAGACGGACGCGAGGATGCATTTTCCTTTGGTACTGACGTGACATGACGAAAGGATTCCCATGAACGATTCAATGCTCGTTCTTCCTCCCCTTACGCTGGAGAGTGACGACGAACCTCCAGATACGTCCTGCACGCGGCACTCGCCCGCCGTGTTGCACTCACCCCATGGCGACAACTCCTCGGTTTCACTGTTCAGGGTAACCGTGTCGACGGCGAACAGCCGGCGCAATGGTTCGGTCGGGCGCCCTGCCAGCGGCCGCAAAACGACGCCTCCGACGCGGAGATTTCGCAGGACTGTTTTCCCTGACGTCGCGGATTCGCAGTGGAACGACTGGCGTTGGCAAGCCGGCCATCGGGTTCGTACGCTGGCCCAGTTGGACCAGATGCTAGTCCTGTCGAACGAGGAGCGGGAAGCCCTACTGCAGTGTGGAGCGATGCTTCCCACGGGCATCACACCTTACTATATGAGCCTGATCTCGCCCGACGACCCGAGCCAGCCGTTGCGTCGGACCGTTGTCCCCACGATGAGCGAGTTCGTGCAGACCGCCGGCGAAGCGGACGATCCGCTCGGCGAAGACGGCCACAGTCCGGTTCCGGGATTGGTCCACCGCTACCCGGACCGCGTGCTACTGCTGATACACGACGTTTGCGCAACGTACTGCCGATATTGCACGCGGTCGCGTGTCGTGGGGCAGGGAGAAATCCTGCCCCAGCAGTCGCGTTTGGAAATGGCACTGGATTACATTCGGCACACACCGACGGTGCGCGACGTGTTGCTCTCCGGCGGCGATCCGCTGGTTCTCAGCGATGAACGGTTGGAGTGGATTCTGAGCCAGTTGCGATCCATTGCCCATGTGGAATTCGTCCGCATCGGCACGAAGGTGCCTGCGGTGCTACCCCAACGGATCACTCCGCCGCTGTGCCGAATGCTCCGCCGATACCACCCGCTGTGGATGAGTCTCCATTTCACACACCCGGATGAGTGTACTCCGGAAACCGCAAAGGCCTGCACGCGTCTGGCCGATGCGGGGATTCCCCTGGGCTCGCAGACGGTACTGCTGAAGGGAGTCAACGACAGTGTGGATACTCTCAAGCAGCTCTACCATCGTTTGCTGACCATGCGAGTACGGCCCTATTACCTCTACCAGTGTGATCCAATTTCCGGGTCGTCGCACTTTCGCACCTCGGTGGCGAGGGGCCTTGAAATCATCGAAGGTCTGCGTGGTCACACGACCGGCTACGCGGTACCGACCTATGTTATCGACGCCCCTGGCGGCGGCGGCAAGATCCCCTTGCAGCCCCGTTACGTGTATGGCCGCGAGGGCGACGATCTTCTGTTGCAAAACTTCGAAGGCAAAGTGTTTCGGTATCCGGATCCGCTTTCACTGGCAGACATCGAGGCGGCCGGTCCGTCGGGCACCCTTGTTCGGAAAGATGACGTATGAGCGAGAACGAATCGCTATGCCAGCGTTGTGCCCAGCACATGCGAACGTGCTGTCAAACACGTGAGATCTACGTCACGCTTGGTGACGTAGATCGAATTAACACGTTCGGCAACCACCAGAATTTTTTCGAGTATCGTCCTCCATCCGATCCGTCTTATCTTAACCAGGAAGACGACCCCACATGGGCTCGCTGTGTGTTGGGGCCGCGTGGCAGACGCCGGGTGCTCAAACGTCGGGCCAACGGAGATTGCCTCTTCCTGGGTTCACGGGGATGCGGCCTGCCGCTCGAAGTCCGTCCGCTGGTCTGTCGATTGTATCCCTTCGACTACAACGAGCAAGGCATCAAGGATGAACCGGCCGCGGGATGCCCGATACATTTATTGTCGCCGGGCCAGGAACTTCTCACCGTCTTGGACATGAAACTTCCACTTGCTCGGCAGTGGCACGAGCAACTCTATCGCGAAATCCGCATGAAAAGGAAACCGCAATGCTCGTTGGTTTGACATATGATCTCCGCAACGAATACCTCGCGGCCGGCTACAGCGAGGAAGAAACGGCCGAGTTCGACCGTCCCGACACAATCAATGCGATTGCCGCGGCCCTCGATGAGTTGGGGCACGAGGCTGATCGCATCGGCACCGCCCGGCAACTCACCAAACGACTTGCCTGCGGCGACCGCTGGGAGTTGGTCGTGAATATTGCCGAAGGACTCCGTGGTGTCGGGCGGGAAGCGCAGGTACCGGCCATGCTCGAAGCCTATGAAATTCCGTACACCTTCTCCGATCCCTTGGTGATGGCTCTATGCCTACATAAGGGGCTGGCCAAAACGGTCGTACGCGCGGCTGGCGTACCCACGCCAGACTTCGCGGTCGTGCAGTCGCCCGAGGACCTCGCGGCATTGAGCCTTCCTTTCCCGCTCTTCGCAAAACCGATTGCCGAAGGAACCGGTAAAGGAATTGGGCCGACGTCGAAACTGACCAACCGCCTCGCCTTGGAAACGGTTTGCACCCAGCTTCTCACCCGATATCGGCAGCCGGTGTTGATCGAGACCTATCTGCCCGGTCGCGAACTGACCGTCGGTTTGCTCGGCACGGGCTCTTGCGCCCGAGTCTTGGGGACCCTGGAGATTGTCTTGCTTCCCGGCGCCGAACCGGAAGCCTATTCATACAAAAACAAGGAGTTTTGCGAAGAACTGGTCGAATACCGGCTAGTGCTTCCCGAGGAGGATGAGGAAGTACGCGAAGCGGAAGCGATTGCCCTTCAGGCTTGGCGGGCCCTGGGTTGCCGAGACGCGGGCCGCATCGATCTGCGGTCCGATGCCTACCATCGACCGCACTTTCTCGAAGCGAATCCGCTGGCTGGGCTCCATCCGTATCACTCGGATTTGCCCATGTTATGCACCCGACTGGGAATTGGGTACACGGAGCTTATCGACCGGATCCTGCAATCGGCCGCCGAGCGATTCGACCGGGCTACCATGGCAGCGTTAGTTGAAGTGAACATACGGAGCTGATGATGCAAATTGCCATTGTCCACAACTTGGTGCCCGACGACGCCACGGAGGCCGATCGCGATGTCTTGGTTCAAGTCGCGTCCGTTTCTCAGGTACTCGAACGGTTAGCTCATGAGCCGATTGCGGTTGCGGCCACGCTGAATCTCCAAGACCTGCACCGTCGGCTTTCCACGATTCGCCCCACGGCCGTGTTTAACCTGGTTGAGTCGCTCGGCGCTTCCGATTGGCTTGCCTTTGCCGTAACCGGACTTTTCGACGCGATGCGGCTCCCTTACACGGGCGCCCCGACCGAAGCAATCCTGCAAACCAACCACAAGTTGCTGGCCAAAGAGCGACTCTGGCAGGCAGGTTTGCCGACGCCCGAATGGCTTGCTTTGCCCACTCTCAACGGCGGAGAAGAAGCCAACGGTGCCGACTGGTGTTGTTTCGTCCCGACTTCGCCCTACATTATCAAGGCAGTCACCGAACATGCCTCGGTCGGCTTAGAGGATGACTGCGTGGTGGAAGTGGCCAGCGAAGAGGAGCTTCGTGAGCGTGTACGAGATCAGGCAGACCGCCTGGGATGTGCCTGTTTTGCCGAGCGTTACATCGAAGGTCGGGAATTCAACCTCTCGATTCTCGCGTCGTCCGACGGGCCAGAGGTGTTGCCACCTGCCGAAATCGATTTCTCGGTGTTTTCTCCTGAAAAACCGCGGATCGTCGGCTACCAGGCTAAGTGGGACGAATGTTCGTTCGAGTATCGACACACACCCCGTACATTCTGCTTCGCCGACGCCGATCGTTCGCTCTTGCGGAAACTGGAAATGCTGGCGGGTGCCTGCTGGAGACTGTTCGGGCTGCGTGGGTATGCGCGGGTCGACTTTCGTGTCGACCACCAGGGGCAACCGTGGATTCTGGAAGTAAACGCCAATCCGTGTCTTTCGCCCGACGCCGGTTTTGCCGCGGCGCTCGAGCGGGCGTCGATACCCTTTCGTCGAGCGATCCAGCGAATTCTTACCGACGCAAAGTCGATGAACGGCCGCCTTATGCCGGATTCAACGGCTCCTTGCGGCGCGATAGATTCTCCGGCAACGTCTCCTCTCTTGGCGAACTTGTAGGAAAATCATGTTCAGCATCCGCCGCATCTACGATGATGTGCTTCCGGTCAATCAGCAAGCCATCCGTCAGGCCCAGGAAATCTTCCGTGAGCATTTCACGGCCGTTCACCCCGAGGAGATCGAGGGTTTAGTGGAAAAGTTACGTAATCCGTTCAAGCAGCGGTTTCGCAGCGTGCTATTCGTGGCCGAAAGGCAGCGTGGGAGCGTGGTTGGCTTTGGGTTCCTAATGCAGGAGCCGGAGCTGAGTTTTTGTTATCTCGACTTCATTGCCTCGGCTAAAGACATGACCGGTCGCGGTGTCGGTGCGGCGCTGTACCAGCGAGTGCGACAGGAAGCAATGTCGCTAGGCGCCCGCGGTCTGTTCTTCGAGTGCCTGCCAGACGACCCCGCGGAGTGCGACGAGCCCGCATTGCTTCAAGAGAACATGGCCCGGCTGAAGTTCTACGAGCGATTCGGTGTACGACCGATTGTGGGTACCGACTACCAGAGACCAATCAAGCCCGACGACCGCTGTCTGCCCTATCTGATGTACGACGCGCTGGACACGGGGCATCCCCTTGATCGGGAGTTCGCCCGCCAGATCGTTCGCGCGATCTTGGAACGTAAATACGGCCATATTTGCCCGCCTGAGTACGTCGACGTGGTCGTCGAGTCGTTTCAGGAAGATCCATTGCCGCAACGTCCCCCGCGGTATGTACATCAGCCGAAGCCGATCAAACCACCGAAAATCCACACCATCGACGCAATTGCCCTGGTGATCAACGACAAGCACGACATCCACCACGTCCGCGAACGGGGGTATGTCGAATCGCCAGTCCGTATCAATGCAATCGGACGCGAGTTGAAGCCTACGGGGCGTTTCCAGACGGTTTCGCCGCATCGCTACCCGGAGCGGCACATCAAGGCCGTCCACGATGCGGATTTCGTCGAGTATCTGCGCAGAGCCTGCGCCAACGTACCGAAGGGAAAATCGGTTTATCCCTACGTGTTTCCCATTCGCAATGCCGCCCGGCCGCCAAAGGATCTGTCGGTTCGGGCCGGATACTACTGCATCGACACGTTCACGCCGTTGAACTCCAATGCTTATCTCGCCGCCAAGCGTGCGGTAGACTGCGCGTTGACCACGGCGGATGAAATTCTTGGCGGTCGTCGTCTGGCGTATGCGCTGGTTCGTCCGCCGGGACACCATGCGGAGCGACGAGCCTTTGGTGGGTTCTGCTACTTCAACAACGTTGCCATCGCCGCCCACTACCTGAGCGGTTTCGGCAAGGTCGCCATCGTCGATGTCGACTATCACCACGGCAACGGCCAGGAAGACATCTTCTACGAGCGAAGCGACGTCTTGACTGTGTCGATCCACGGTCATCCGAACTTCGCGTATCCCTACTTCACCGGGTTTGCCGACGATCGAGGGAGTGGCGCAGGAGAGGGATTTAATCTCAACCTGCCGCTTCCCGAGATTGTTCGTGGCGAACAATACCGCGACGCGCTGCGCAAAGCGCTGAAGGCCGTCGCGCAATTCGGCCCCAATTTCCTGATCGTGGCTTTAGGACTCGATACGGCCAAGGGCGATCCAACCGGAACATGGCTTCTCGGTGCAAAAGACTTTGAGGAAAATGGCCGAATGCTTGCCGAGTTGGGCAAACCGACCTTGGTCATCCAAGAGGGGGGCTACCGTACGCGAACACTTGGCATCAACGCCCGGCATTTCTTTGCAGGGCTCGTTTCCGGAGCTGACAACCGATGAACTTATCCGCGCGAGCATCCGAATCCACCCATCCCGTTACGTTCCGCCACGAAATTACTCCCGACGACGTGGCTGCCGTTCGAGGCGTTGTCCAGCGAGCCGGCGTGTTCTCGGCCTCCGAGATCGATATCGCTGCTGAGTTGGTCGAAGAACGACTCGCCCGGGGCCCTTCCAGCGGTTACTATTTTGTTTTGGCCGAGCAGGACGACACGGTCCTCGGCTACACCTGCTACGGCCCCATTCCCGCCACCACCGGTAGCTACGATTTGTATTGGATCGTTGTTGATCCCACATGCCAGCATAGCGGCATCGGCAGCAGACTTCTCGACGAAACCGAGCGACTTATCCAGGCCGAAGGTGGCAGAAAAGTCTACGCCGAAACATCCAGCCGAGATCAGTATCGTAACGCCCGCGCGTTTTACGAACGAAGCGGCTTCGTGTGCGAGGCGACTCTGGTCGACTTCTATTGCGAAGGCGACAGCAAAGTTGTCTACACCAAAGACTCACCCGTTCAATAAGTCGAGAACTGTCATGCCGTTGCGCAACTGCTGAAGGCGTTCGGCACACTGGGGATCGTCCAACCACCTCGGCCGCAAGGGCGGAGCACGCAACACACCGCGAAAGAGCAGTTCGCGGGCGACGGGAATGTGGTCGGCCGCCAGTTTGCCAACGAACAGCGGAGCCACATCACCACCTCGGCGAAGGTACTCCAGAATCTCGACGAGTCCGCGCAGATACACCGCGTCTTTGGTCAACCCGCCTCCTCGGTATACCCGAAGCGCAATGGTGTAAGCGACTTGTTTGTCAAAACCATACTGTTCTGTCAACAAGCGAAACAACTCAGGCAGCGGCGTACCGCGGATCATCAGGTCGGTTGCTACCACACGAGAAGCCAACGTCCTTATGCGACCATGACTTAAACCGCCAACGAGGTATTCCGCCAGTACCGCAAGCCCCTCCTGCAGCCCGTCGTAGCCGGCAAGCCCGACCTTCAGCAATCTCATTGGTTGAGCCTCACCGTTGTAATAAGTCACCAAGTGAGTGCCGACTTCGTGCTGAAGCAACGCTTCGACTCGGCGCGCCGCCACTTTAGTTTCGCGTCCGATGTACAGATTACCGCCGGTCGATAACAATCCGGCGTAGATATCGTCGCGCACAATAGCTCGGGCGGCAAAGCCTTTCACCTGGCGTCGGTAACGCTCGATCTCGCGGTTTGCACGTCGAGCGAATACACGGGCGGTGACCGTGTCGCGTTGCTCCTCGCCTGATTCCGGCAACCGGCGGAGCAGTTCGTGAGCCAGTTCCAACAGCGGCGCTTCCACGCCCCCATACACCTGCAAGCTGCCGGGCAGAAATCGGCGCGTGCCGATGTCATCCAGCATCGTAATCTGCCGGTCCAGCTCATCCTGTGTCTGCCGAAGAACGTGTGCTAGCGTCGGATCCTCAATTCGCTCAGTTCGGATGGCGAGCAGTCTGCGTTTCAACAGCAACGGGTCGGTGGCCAATGGCCGGTACTCAAACCGGGGTTCTTTCGCGTAACCACTTTCGGCAAAAGTGCGCCACGATCGCTCGGCGTTTACCGGCGTAACTAACAGCAAGAATTTGAACTGGCTGCTTACGTCGGCCAACTGCCGATCCACATGCCATACATGTTGCGGTAGAGACTTACGACCGAGAACGAAATAGTGCTGCGGTCGAACATTCGTGCGATCCAGAGCAAAAGCGAAAAACGCCTGCTTCAAGGCACGGGTAACACGTTGGCGAACCCTTCGTAGCACATCGAGGTAAACCTCGCCGCTGTCCGGGTTTCGGTAAATGGGGCGTATTTCCAGACCTAGTACGTCATCCAGCAAGTTTCTTCCGGTATAGTTCCGGGAACACTCGGCGGGCGTCGTTGTTATTGAAGGTCCAGTCGATTATGGCTTTGCGGCGATTTCGGTCGCGGGCCCAAGTCGCCGCATGACGTTGAACTTCTTCGATTGTAGGAATCCGTCGCCCGAGGCATTGCTTGGTCAACACGGAGATTTCAATTTCTGCCATGTTCAGCCAACTGGCGTGCTTGGGTGTGTAGTGCCATACGATGCGTCGCAGAGATTGCTTCGCTTTCGTGGCGTCAAACGTTTCGATGAGGGACTTTTCGTTGTGCGTGTTGAGGTTGTCGAGAACCAAATGAATCCGACGAGCCTTGGGATAACGCTGAAGCAGATCACGCACGAATCGTGCGAAATCGGCCCGTTTGCGATGACGCCGAGCCTGGACGAAGCGTTTGCCACCTTTCGGCTCAACGGCGACAAAGATACTGCACGTGCCGCAACGACGATACTCGTAGTCCTGCTTAGCCGCCTTGCCTGGTACGGCAGGCTTGAAGGGACACGTATCGTCCAGGAGTTGATACGGCTGCTCGTCCATGCAAATCAACGGTTCTCTCGGGTTGAACGCCTTTTCATACTGGTCGAGGACGTCCTCCATTCTGTCGCGAAACTCTTCGGTGAGTCTCGGAATGCACCATGTTTTTTTCGCCATGGCTTCATGTCGTGCTCTTTCAGCCACAACGCAACCTCGCTCTTGCTGATCGAATCGACGAAGCCTCGTTTCACGGCGTGCACGCAGAGTAGTTCCAGCGTCCAGCGGACGCGGCCCTCCGGCGGATCGCTGCAAGCCAACGCCACGACTTGCTGCTTCTGCCGTGGCGTAAACGTGGGCGGAGCACCGGATCGAGGGGCGTCGTACAACGCTTCCTCTAAACTCCCGGTACAGAACCGTTTACGCATACTGCGAACAGTTCGATCCGTGCAACCAACGTGTTCGGCAATCTCCTCATCCGTGAATCCTTCATCTGATTTCAGCAGAATCAAGGCACGCCGAACCACACGCACGGATCGCGTGCCGGTATGCACCAACTCCTGCAAATGCTGTCGGGCCTCGTCCTTGAGGCGTACAATGTGTTCCTTCATGCCGGTGCTTATACCACCGGAAACAATTTCATGGAAGGCGTACTAGTACGTGACAATTGAGCCGCTCGGCCTCTGCCGCCGAAATGAGTTGAGCCATCCGCGGCGGATGGTTGCGAGAACGAAGATTAATTTCCACGCCGGCCGCGCGACGGTGGATCTTGATTCTCTGCAACTCCAACTCCAGTTTGGCCACCGTTCCTTCAGGACGGTGTGGCAACCGCGTCAGAATCCGAAAGAATGGCTGGGGCAGGAGCGGCTCGCCCGTGAGTTCATCCACGGCGGGAGGCACCTCATGATCGTCGCCCGACCAGATCTCTAGAATCAAGAACGCCCCCAAACGCAACGATGCCGTTTCGGCGATACGACGAATCAACCGCCGCAAGCCTTTTCGCCGCAACGCCTCCCCCGAGGCATTCAAATAGGACGCTTCAGCACTGACGAACAGTCCTGTACCGGCATCCTGCCGCCTGGGATCGCGACGATAAACACACAGAAACGGCAGCAGCCGATCGATATTCAACGACCCACCGCCTGGCAGAGCCAGTTTCACCGGTCGGTTTTCGGCCAACCGGGCTACGACGCCTTGGATCATGGATGTCGTAATCGGCTCCGAATTCGGTTCCTCCATACCCGCCTCGCGATTCAGCACTCTTACCGCCAAACGCTCCCACAAAGCGAGCCATTTTACTCGGGTGCGGCAAGCTCGACAACGTATTGCATCCGTGGCTCGCGAGGAAGAACTGTTGCCACGGCAATGCTGTCGGGCAGTTCCAGACCTTGCTGCCCCCCCAGATTTGTCACGTCGACTGAATCACCGCACAGATCGCTTGCGTTTTCTGTTGTGGAGCAATAAATTGACCACGGAGATGCGTCTCAGGCGACCGGACCAAGGGCAACTGGTCGCGTGTCGCGTCGAGGGCGGTCCACGACGCCGCCACTGGTAGTAGGATTCCCGCAAGACCGGGGACCCAGTGGTTCTCGTTTTGGGTTGACCGCCCGAGATTCGACTTCTTCTGAGACACTCGCTATCGTTATCGCGGTAGCGTTACCTAAGGCAGGAGGTGGATGATGCGCAAGGTGTTGATCGGTTTGTGTGCGGTCGTTTTGATGCTCTTCACGGCAAGCGATGCTTTTTGCAGGTCGCTTGGGGCATCGACCAACGGGGCGGGTGACAGAACAGAACTCCGCACTCGGGCACGCGATGCAAATTGTACCCAAAACCAAGATCCCGACGGCAGTGAACTACATCAACGGGATCGAGACCGCGACTGCGACCAGAGTTGCGATCCGGTCGATCCCACTCTCGATGAACTGATGCTTTGGTGGTTCGGAATCGAGTAGTGTCTCCATCGTTTGAATCCCGGTATCCCGAAAGAAAAGGTCGCCTTCACGGCGGCCTTTTCTGTTTGCAGCGGCTAGTTTCCGTCCGTTACTCATCCACAGAGGAAAGAAACGAGGCCTGCGCGGTTTCCGCACTCCATTGTGGCAGCAGCCGGCCCCTCGTGGAATTTACAGTAGGCACGGTTCCGCTGATGATCCAGCAGATCCGGAGAGAGTCATGCATGTGCCGTCAATTTGTTGGTACATGCATATTCCTTGAACGGTCGGCCAAGGCCAAACGCCTTGAGACCGGGCTCCCGATGGTCGCGCTGCCGTTCATTCAATGGGCAGACCCGATAAAGATCACCGACGGATATTGCGATTCCCACGCCCCCAGATTTCCAAGCACAACGAGCTTGTTGCCGTCAGGCGGGTTGTTCCTTTTGGAAGAACGTGTTCTTGCGTCTTTCAAGCGGTAGCTTTCGCCGGTCGCCAGACCCTGGCAATCCCGCACTCGGGCGTGTACAGCTACCCGTAATGTTGACGAAGCGCTACGCATTTCCCGGACAGCATTCCATGCGACGTGGGTCCAGGCGGCTGGTTCTGTTTTCAGATGGAGTGTTTTAGAAGTGACAGGGAAACGCGTGCTGCGCCAACCATTGCTGATGAAATGCTTCATGGGTTACGATGCTTACACGTTGCCTGGCGTATTCCAGGAATTTCCGCGTCCAAGCCAGATGTTCATCGTAGAGAATGCTTGTCCAATCGTGCTGGCAAAGGGACCAGCATAGTCCATTGGCTGCCACGCGATCGACTTGTTCCTTCAAATGGGCATGATAGGCGGCCCAATTTTGCCATCCGTGTTCCCGCCGCCATTGAGCGTCGATCCAGCCCGGTAGCGGAATCTCCAGCAAGGAAGGAAATCCCTGCTTACTGTAGCTGAACGGTTGGACATCCCAGCCCAGAGGAAAATAGTCTTTGCTGTTCCTGCCATAAGACCGCACGTACGACATCCGATACTTCGCGATCAGTTCGAGGATATCTGGCCGGTCCGCCAGTCCACGATAATACGTATACGGCGCGGTAATCCCCCGGCAGGAAATCCCAAAGTGCTTTTGGATCAGTTCCACGGGACGGGCCAATTGCTCCTCAAGGCGATCAAATGGCAATGCCGGCAAATAGACGGCTTCCTCGCTCTCTTCAACAACCGTTTTCAGAGGGAAATGCTCGTACGTGTGTTGAGCGATTTCAAAAAGACCGGACGCAAGACACGCTTCTAAAAACGGCAAATGCTGCTCGATAATACAGCCAACCACGAAGAGCGTGGCTGGGACACCTGTTTCTTGGTGAATTTTCAGGACGTTCTCAAGGAACAAGCTGGTTGCATTCTCTGGCACGCGCTGCCCTACCCATTTCTCACCTGGCACACGGCCTGGAATTCGTTCAACATCGTAGCCGATCAACAGAGTTCCATGCATTTCGATTCTCTTCGTCAAATCTTACTTGAGCGTCCGTCACAAGAAATACTTTCTTGGCAGCCATTTCAGCCGCGCTGAATCATGTCGTATTCTCAGCGATTCGCATGTCGACCGGCAAGGCATGTTTGCGTAATAATTGTAGGATATTGCGTCATCTCGTGCTTGTGGTTATGCTGATCCGGGTGATCGGCACCCCCTGCCCGAAAAAAGAAACGAGCCCGAGAAGACCACCCTATGAAGGCCTCACAGACACCAAGTGTTGCAGTCTTAATCGATACGGCGACCGAGTGGGGCCGTCGTTTGATTCGAGGAATCGTCAACTACACGCAACAACACGGCCCCTGGTATCTTTGGGTTCGTCCGAACGTGCAATCCGCACCGTTGCGACTTCCGGCAGATTGGCATGGGCAGGGAATCATTGCGCGGGTTGCGAGTCCGGCCACAGCCCGACGCGTACTGGCTGCGAAGGTTCCCGTGGTGAACGTTTCGACGAGCCAACTCCCCGGAATCGATTTGCCCCGAGTCACGGTTGACCTCCAAGAGGCGGCTCGTTTGGCTGCCAGACACTTTCTCGACCTCGGTCTTCGCAACTTCGCTTACTATGGTCTGCAGGGGTATTCGTACGTCACACTTCATCACCAAAGCTTCATTGAAGCGTTGGCCGAAGACGGCTTTGCGTGTCACACGTACGTACCTCCGCGGCAGCATCGTTCTGCTTCGCGTCGGCGCGATCCACAGCAAAATTTGCGAGATTGGCTTTCTTCTTTGCCAACTCCTGTCGGCATTCTCACTTGGACGAATGACCGTGGGCAAGAGGTGATTCAGGCATGCCGACAAGCTGGTCTATTGGTGCCCGAAGAGATGGCCGTACTGGCCGCGGACGACGACCCCTTGATGTGCGAGGCCTGCCAGCCGCCGCTTTCGGGCATCGCGCTCACTTCGCAGCGCATCGGCTATGAAGCTGCCGCCATGTTGGATCGGCTCATGTGCGGAGGTCGTGCCCCTAAACGCCCGATGATCCTTGAGCCAAGTCCGGTCATCGAACGGCAATCAACGCAAACGTTGGCTATGACGGACAAGGAGATTGCTCGAGCCGTGGCCTTCATTCGCAACCATGCGGCGACGCCGATTCAAGTTGCCGACGTATTGCGTGAGATTCCACTCTCCCGACGACAATTCGAGCGCCGATTCCAGGCAATCCTGGGACGCACACCGGCCGCCGAAATCCGCCGCGTCCACTTGGAACGCGCTAAGCAATTGCTTATCGACACCGAAATGCCCATTCCCGACGTGGCATCGGCCTCAGGTTTTGCATCACGCGAATACTTGGCACAAGTTTTCAAACAAGAGTCGGGACTGTCACCACTTCAATATCGGTTTCACAATCGCGGTCGGTGAACCGACTTGGGGTCATCCGCTTTCCGGATTGGCTTTCTGGCACCCAAGCGGGGACTTGGCACCAAGTAGACAAACACCACGAGGTGACGAAAACCCTTACAATAATTACGCACATTTACATTGCATCGCGGACGAATTCGTGGGACATTCAAGTCGTGTTGGAAACACGGCGGGTACCGCTAACCTTTTCCAAAGTGAGGCAAGTTGATGCTGAAAGTTGGAATCGTTGGCTTCGGATTCATGGGACGCATGCACTATCGATGCTGGCGGCAGTTGAAGGAGGTTACCGTCGCGGCTATCTGCGACTCCAACCCCGGCGCTCTTGAAAACGTGGCGAAGAATCGTGGCAATATCGCGGGAGCCGAGGGAGACGTCGATCTGACCGGCGTTCGATGTTACGACAGTTACGAACAGATGTTTCGGCATGAGCAATTGGACGCGGTATCGATTACGGTACCGACCCATCTACATGCTTCTTCCACCGTCGCGGCCCTTGATGCTGGGCTTCACGTCCTCTGCGAAAAGCCGATTGCTTTGACCCTGGACGAAGGTCGCCAGATGATCAAAGCGGCCGAACGACAGGGCAAAACGCTTCAGATCGGGCACTGCGTGCGGTTTTGGCCCGAATACGCCAAGGCCAAGGAGATTGTCGACAGCGTCCGGCATGGCCGAGTGCTGGCCGTTACGCTCCAACGATTGGCTGCCACAGCAATGCGCAAATCGCATAGCTGGTTCCTCAACGAAGCGACGAGCGGAGGCATGCCGTTGGACCTGCACATTCACGACACGGATTTCATCCAGTATCTTTTGGGAATGCCTCATGCAGTGTCGAGCAGCGGTGTCAGAGGGACGGACGGAGGACTTACCCACATGGTCACGCGATACGGTTATGACGACGACAAACTAGTTGTCGCGGAGGGCGGTTGGGGGATGACGCCCTCCTACGGATTCGACATGCGCTTTCACATTGTTCTGGAAAGAGCGACAATTGCCTTCGACTATCAACGCAAGCCCACGCTTCGGCTTTGCCCTGCCGAGGGCGAGGCCGTCGAACCTCCCTGCGGAGACGGCGACGGGTACTCGCGGCAGATTGCCCATTTCGTCCAACGCATCCGAGGCGAAAACGTCCTGCCGGTAATAACGCCGCAAGACGCATGGAACTCGCTAAAAATCGTTCTCGCCGAACGTGAATCGGCCAAGACCGGGCACACGGTAACGATCGACATCGGAAATGCCACGGAGGATTGCTATGCGGTGTAATGGTTGGCCCCTAGCCATTTGCAGTTGGTCGTTACGCACCGACGTCGACGGAGTGGTAGCCGCAATGCGCCAGTTGGGAATCGGTCATGTGAACTTGGCCCTCAAACCGGTGTTCGGCGAAGGAGGCGACGAGTATCTGGCTGCCGTCTGCCGGCAAAGCTGGAAGGTCAGCAGCACGACGATCGGATTTTTCCAGGAAGACTACACGTCGCTGGAAAGCATTCGGGCGACGGGCGGGATCGTTCCCGATGAATTCTGGCCTCAGAATCGGCAGATGGTTGAGCGTGCGGCGAAGATCACGGCCCAACAGGGCGTCCGCTACCTCACGATGCACGCCGGATTCATAGAGACAGACAATGCCACGCAAGCCGAACGTCTGCGCGACCGTCTCCTCTGTCTGGCGGATGCGGCCGACCAGTTTGGCATCGTTCTGTTGCTGGAAACCGGTCAGGAGACGGCCGGGTGCTTGCGCGAATTGTTGGAGGAGTTGAATCACCCGGCAATCGGCGTCAATTTCGACCCAGCCAACATGATTCTTTACGACAAGGGCAATCCGATCGAGGCTCTGCAAACCCTCGCACCGTGGATCAAGCACATTCACATCAAGGATGCCATTCGAACCAAGCAACCGGGTTGCTGGGGTACCGAGGTGCCATGGGGCGAAGGTGAAGTCGGAAGCGAGGCATTCTTGAGAACGTTGCAGGATGTCGGATTCGCCGGTGCATTGGCGATAGAACGCGAAACGGGTGACAACCGACTAGGCGATATCCAATTAGCCGTCGAGCGACTTGCGAAAAGCGGTAGTCTCCTTGAATCCGGAGGCCGTTGATGACCTGGCAGTTGTATCTCAAGCTAAGCGCCATGATGTTCCTGGAATTCACCATCTGGGGCGCCTGGGCACCCGTGCTGGCCTCCCGGCTCTTGGGGCCGCTGAAGATGAGCGGCAAACAGATCGGTTGGATCTATGGCACCCTGCCGTTGGCATGTATGTTGGCGCCGCTCGCAGCGGGCCAGATTGTCGACCGATGGTGTCCGACGCAGTGGTACCTGGGCGTTTCGCATCTATTGGGCGCCGTATTTTTGTTAGCTGCCGCCCGGGCGGAACGATTCGGGTCGTTGCTGACCCTGATGTGCGGCTTCGCCCTTTGCTTCGCGCCGACGCTCTCGCTGATTAACTCGCTGACGTTCACCCACTTGCCAAATCCCGAGGTCAACTATTTTTGGGTCCGCGTATGGGGCGCGGTTTCCTGGGTGCTGATCGGTTGGACACTGACGGTCTGGCGCCGCTGGGGGAAATTCCAGGTCCGCGGCTCCGACGCTCTAACCCTGGCATCGCTATGCTCGCTTGCCATGGGCGTCTATTGTTTTTTCCTGCCGCATACTCCGCCTGCCCACACGGCCGCCGGCGCATTGCCGTTCGTCAAGGCGTTGTCGATGCTCGCCGACCCGAATTTTCTGGTGTTTCTGACAATTTCGTTTATTGTTACCACGCAATTGCAATTCTATTTCCTCGGCACCGCCCGCTACCTGGAAGACATCGGCACGTCGCACGCGGCGATTCCGGCGGCCATGAGCATTGCGCAGATCGCCCAAGTCGTGGCGATGGGCGTCATCCTTCCTTACATTTTTCCGCAATTGGGTTACCAGTGGACGCTGGCGCTCGGTACCAGCTTCTGGCTGGTGATGTACTTGGTTTACGCCCGAATGCGACCACGGCGGCTGGTCGTCGCCTCGATGGCTTTGCACGGCTTGGCCTATGCCTTCTTCTTCGACGCGGCTTTCCTCTACATGGATCGCGCGGCCCCGACCGACATTCGCGGGTCCGCCCAGGCACTCTATACCACGGTGACGCTGGGACTCGGACTGTTCGCCGGAACGCAGTTTACGGGCGTCGTTATGGATCGTTTTCGCCAGGACGGCACCTTTCGCTGGCGTCCGCTTTTTCTCGTGCCGTGCGCCATGTTGACCGCCTGCGCCTTGGCATTCATTATCTTCTTCAAAGGATGACACATCACCATGAGTACCCAACGCCCAAAGATTGATCGACGCGATTTCGTCAAGAAGGCGGGCGCCGCCTTCGCCGGTTCCCTGTTGCTCGGGGTCGATGAATTCAGCCACTCCGCCCGGGCCGGCCAGCTTACCGGGAAAATCAAGAAGGCCATCCAACTCCACATGGTCGCCGGCAACATGTCGCTGACCGACAAGTTCAAGCTGATCCAGGACCTGGGCTTCGACGGCGTGGAAATCTCGGGCGTCAAAAGCCCGAAAGCCGAGGAAGTGCTCAAGGCACGCGATGCCACGGGCCTTTACATCCACGGCGTTACCAACGGCTACCGCACCGACCTATGCGAGGTGATCGACGAGGCGAAACTCTACGGGGGCATTGGCCTACTGAAGGTACCCGGCGCCGTGAGCAAAAGCGTCAGCTACGACGAGAACTACCGCCGGTCTCAAGCTCAGATTCGCGCTGCCGCAGCACATGCGGAGAAACAGCGGATCAAGATTCTCGTGGAAAACGTGTGGAACAACTTCTTGCTTAGCCCGATGGAAATGGCTCGTTTTATCGACGAATGCCAAAGCCCTTGGGTGGGATCCTATTTCGACGTCGGCAATGTGCTTCGTTACGGCTGGCCGGAGCAATGGATTCGCATCCTCGGCCCTCGAATCGGCAAGATCCATATCAAGGATTTTTCCTTGGAGAAGGCCGAAATCAACAACCTGGCAAAAGGTTTTTCGGTGAAGATCGGCGATGGCGACTGCGATTGGGCTGCGGTTCGTCAGGCCCTGGTCGATATCCGCTACAGCGGCTGGGCAACGGCCGAAGTGCGCGGTGGCGACCGCGCGTACTTAGCCGACGTGGCCACTCGGATGAATCGCGTACTCGGTTTTTGAGGGGGGGAAAATGGCCGTGCAGTGGATTGGCGCGAACGACTACACAGCGATGTGTTGCGACGCGGCGGCACGCATGGTCGCGGCCATCGACAATGGGCTTGCCGAATGTCGGCCGGTGTTGTTGGGCTTGGCTACCGGCAACACCATGATCGGAGTCTACGAGAAGCTGGCCGAGACGCTCAATCGATGCGGTTCGGACTTGTCGCAGCTTCATACATTCAATCTGGACGAATACGTCGACAACGACGGACGCTGGATCCCTGCCGACCATCCACTCAGCTACCGTGCCTACATGGACACGCAGTTGTTCAGCCGACTCGATCCGAAGCTACGATTCGATCGCGATCACGTCCACTTCCCCGATCCCGCGAATCCAACCGGATTCGACGATCTGATACGCGATCTCGGTGGCCTGGACTTTCAGTTGCTGGGCATCGGCTTCAACGGTCACATCGCATTCAACGAACCCATGGCAGAGTCGGAGATTTCCAGCGATAAGTTTGCCGCATTGCCGAGCCGACTGATTGATCTGGCCGAAACAACCATCGCGACTAATGCCAATCTAACGGCCGGCGGCGATCGAACGAAAGTGCCCACCCGCGCGGTGACAATGGGTATGCAGACTATTCTGGCCGCCCGTGAAATCCTGTTGCTGGCATGTTTTCCCGAGCAGAGCGAACCGCTCGAACGCATGCATCGCAACGGTGTCACGCCGCAACTTCCCGCCAGCTTCCTGTTGCGCCATGCCCATACAACGGTTCTCTATACCATTAGTCTCCAAGATTGAGGCATTGTCCTCAAAGCTAGCGACCAACGGGAGTGGCTTCCTGCCTCGGTGCGGTAGTACCAATTGGCTGCGGCCCTGCCGCACTATGCGGAAGACCAAATGCACCTTGAGCTACCGCAATTGTTGAACTAGCTCTCTTGATGGTCGCCCTCTCAATCCGGACAGGCCGTTGACCGGAAGAAACTCACTACAGAACGTTGCGGCCTCATCGGTGTGTATTTCCCCCAATTGCGGAGCGAAATCAGTCGTCCAGAGCTTCTTTCCGTCGCCGCTCACTTGCACCAGTCGCATCCACGTATCGCCGCCATTGGAGCAAAATTGATAATCGGCCAGGTATTGGTGAACCGTATTTCCTCCGACACCTTTGTCGTCCAGTTTTGCGACGAGTTCCGTGTGTCCGGAGAAGACCAGTCGGAAATTCTTGTGTTTCGATACGAGCTTCCGCCACATTTGGCCGCCATCGTTGCAGCCTTCCTTGCGTCCCAATTCGCTCTTGGCGCACTGGTATCGATGCGGCGTCCCTCCCTGCAAGCCAAAAGCATCGGTGTCGTACCTGCTCTGATAGGTAAGATAAGCATGCGTAAGAAGTATTGCCGCCCGTTTGGGATGATCGCCAACCACTTCATTTGCCCAACGCAACACATCGTCACGCGGCCCGAATTCCAAGGCCAAGACAAGCCATTCGATATCGCCCGTCTTGAAAAGGTGGAAGCTGTTGTCGGGTCGATCCGTTTCTTTGTCGTAAACGCCGCCGAAAGTTGGTTGTGCTTTCCAAAAGTTGAGCGAAAAAAAATCTCCAAAAAGAGAGTCACGTGTGTCTGACTTGCCATTTTCCCCAATGTCGTGGTTGCCCAAACAGATCGCATAGGGCACCTTGCCATCAAGGCGAGACATCGCCTTCTTGGCAACGTCCCATTGAGGGGTGTTGTTGTTTTCTGTAACGTCACCTTCGTGCAAGACGAAACGGATATTGTATTTTTCGCGATTGTCGACGATCCACTTCGTCTGACACTCGAAAAGATCGGGAAACAAACGTGCGTAGTTCTGCGTGTCGGGTAGCACGACAAACGATTCGGCATCTTTCATTTGCCGGGGAATGCCGTTTTCTGTTTCCCCAAGTTTTTTCCGTCCAATTTCACTTCGTTGTTCTTCACCGGCAAGTACCATGCCCGGCGAAACGATTGTTCCCGCTCCCAATGCGGCAAGCTTGAGAAATTCACGTCGTTTCATGGGGAATTGTCCTCGTATTCAAGCATGGAAAAAAGGAAGCAACGGCGTCGCCTCTTCCAGAAAGTCCACTTCAAACCTACCCGCCAACGAAGCGCGCGTCAAATTTCGAGGGCTGACACGCGGTCGTTTCCCGATTCGACGCGCGCTGCGGCGGCGGATACAATTGCTGGATGCGGTTCCGCTTCCGCGGGCTGACGCAAGGGACTCGTGAACGCGAAAAGGCCAAGCCGAAAGCTCTCGCCAAGACATGAAGACGCCAAGAAACAACCAACGGAAGATGAAACCATGAACAACAAGTTGACGGCGCTGATGCTCCTCCTGGCCACGGCCGTCCTTTCGTTCTTGCCGACGGACATTCGCGGCGATGAAACCGTGCCTTCGGACGCGCCAACAACTGCCAAGGGTGCGGCGCCGAATGAGCTATCAGCGGAACTCCACGGAAAGGGATCCGGCCAAATCCGAGGCGTAGTCACGGACGGCTCCGGCGTTCCTCTCACGAACGCCTTCGTAATGACCGACAACGGAATGCTGACGCACACGGGAACCGATGGGGTATTCTCCTTCCATAAGCTCTCCGATGCCAAGTACTCGGTCAAGACTGTCGCCCTAGGCATGGAGGACTCCATCTCGCCAGGGATTTCGATTGTCAATGGAGAAACAGCCTCCGTTCGCATTGCCATGGAAAAGTCGAAGACGCCTTGCGGGCTTGTCGCGGGATGCGTAAAGGACAAGGCAACCGGGGCAAAAATCCCCGCATATTTCGAGTTGCGCGACTCCGCCGGCCCGATACGATGGTTCGACGTCACCGGAAATCCCTATGGTGGAAGGGACGATGTGGCGCCCGGCGTCTGGCATCAGAAAAACAGAAGATATTGGACTTCCGGCGACTTTGCTTTTTCGGCGAGACCGGGGAAGTTGCAGGTTGCCGTAAAGGTCGATGGTTACGTCCCGTCAATTGCCACCATGGAAATTCAGGCAAAGAAAAAGAACTACCTCGAAATCGAAATGAGTCGGCTTTTCGAACCATCGTCGGAAGGCTGGTTCAAGGGAGACTTCCATGCGCATGGCTTCCACGGGGAGAACATCTACAAAGTAAACATCCCTTTCATCGCGTTTATCTTTCGTGCGGAAGGCTACCGCTGGTTCTACCTTTCCTCCCGTTTTAACAATGACGGTTTGAAGGTCGACAATGCCTTAATAGCCTTGCAGGAAGGCGGGGAAGACCTCTTCCTGGCATTGAACTCGGAATATCCAAAGACCAAGCGTGGACATATCGGCAACGTTGGAATAGACCCTCCCGAGAAGGCGCTGCCCTATCCAAGCTACTCAAACATGGAAGCGATCAAGACCGACATAATAGCAAAAGGCGGAGTGGCAATCCCTGTCCATCCGCTTTGTGGACACATGAGATACAGGGAATTGCCTTTTACCCTACTTGGAGCCCCGGAACTCATCTGCGGGTTCGACTTCTACACCTCGTGGAATGCCCGTAGCGAACGACTATGGTCCACCTTTCTCAACCGGGGATATAAGCTGTGCCGAACGGCGACAAGCGATGCCGCCTTCGATGTGGGCAGGTCCCCAGGCACAATGGGCGCCACTTTCATCAACCCCGAGGGAGGAGTCCTGAACAGAGAAAGCATCGTCGCGGCCTTCAAGAAAGGAAGAACGACAATCTCCTGGGATGGAGCCTTGTTGATTTTCAAGATCGATGGCAGAACATGTGGAGAGACGTTCCCGACAGGGCCAAAGGCCCGAAACGCGTCCGTCGTCTTGCACTACCACCCGAAGGAAAAAGTGAAAATCAACGTTTCCCGGAAAGGGAGACCGTTCAAGCAATTGTCCGCGGTTGTTCCACCGTCGGGTAAGGTTTATTTCGAATTCGAGGTGATCGAAAAGGAGAAGGCCTGGTATAGCGCGATGTGCTCAATTGACGGGAAGTCTGGCCGAGTCATCGCCGCCTCGAGCCCCTTCTATTTTGGCGACTGGAAGACGCCCGCGCCAGCCACTGCAAAAATCGAGATGCATGTGTTTGATGCCAACACAAAGGCGCCACTCAACGCAGAGATTGAAATCACCGATGCGGGAAAAACGATAACGTCTCTAAAGGCGAAAGACGGAAAGCTCCGCGTCGAGGCAAGGCTTTTCCAAAGGCTACGGGCGAAGGTGAAAGGATACAAGCCTATGGAAAAGAGCATCCTTGGCGCAAAGGAAATCTCGTCGTTCATCTCCTCCCTATCGGAAGAGGATCTGCTCGATTGGGATCAATACGAAAAAGGCAGGGCACTTCTGAAGCATGTGAAAGTTGATTTCCCAATGGAACGGAAATAGCGAATCAACAGGGTACCTCAGTGTCCACACAGGGCGGCAGGGCCGCCAACCAAACGATGCTACCGCACCCAGGCAAGAATCCGCTCCCGCTGGTCGCTAATCTTTGTCAAAAACTTAACGATCTTTGAGGTTAGTAATATACAGGCAACCTCACGGAGTGAATTCGATTTCCGCCCAGATGATTTGCTGCGGCATGCCGGTCGTCGGGTCGACCGCCACGGTGTTTGCGCCGTCGCATGCGGCGTCCAGTGAAAACTCGAATCGCAGTGCCCGTACCGTTTTCGCACCGTACTTCTTCAGTTGGCCGGCGACGTCTGAACAGGCGGCTGATGGATTGCCGTTCAATCTGGCAGCAAACGCCGCTTCCTCGCCCCCCGCTTTGTCAGCCAGCCCGATGATGACGACCACTTTCCCGGATGATGGTCTCTTCCCCGTGGGGATCACAAAGGTCGCGGCCTTGTCCGTTGTTTTCGGCAATTGCGCGCCGTCCGGAAAGCCCTGCGGCACTGTGTCGCGATAGCAAACCGGATGACGGCGTGTGGCGTTCAAAACCGTCTCTACATCGAAACCCTTGTCGAGGATAGGACGGAACGCCGGCTTGTCCAGCGGGAAATAGACCCAGTTGAAGAGATAAAACGAGTCTGCTCCCCGGTAACGTGAGGTGGCCGCCCAGCCATAGAGCAGGGCAAGGTCGTTGGCAATGCGTGGCGCGCCCGGATAAGGGGCGAGACCGTTGTCGATCGCGGGGACGACAGGGATCTTCGCTGCCCGTTCGCCCAGCCGCTCTTTCCATATTTCAATAGGAATGTCGAAATCGCTGCTGGAAAAGAAGGGCGAGACGACGAGCATGTCGACCAGCCCCTGCTTTGCCCATTCGATGCCGTCCATCCCCAACCCTGCGGCTGCATCCGGGTGGCATGGGATCCGCGCCGAGAGCCGTATGGCGTGGCCGCGTTTGGCTTCCCAACTCTTGGCGATCATTCTGACCTCGCGTGTAAACTCCGTCAGGACGGACGCCTGTTGCCTTTCCTTGCCAGGCGTCAGGTGGTAGCAGAAACGCATCCAGTCCATTTCAAACCCGTCAATGTCGTACCGCTCGAACAACTCACGGACCAGCGCCAAGTGATAGTCGCGGACTTCCTTTTGAGAATAGTCGAAAGCATAATCCGTCCACCTCCCGCTCTTGGCATTCGGGATCCGCCAAAGATCTGGGCGTTTTCGCCAGAAATTGGTGTTCCGGAAATAGTTGGCGGTGGTCACGAAATGCACGTCATTCATCCGCATCGTAAACCAGGGACTGATTCCCTTCTCGCGACACCTTTTGATCCACACCTGATAAGGGTCGATGCCTTTGTCGTGCAGCGTCTTCGCGTTCACACACCAAATGTTTTGCGGCATCTCGCCACCCACCTCATCCCAGATCGCCTCGTGTACCGCGGAGCGGTAACTGGTCCGCTGGCCGTTGGGACACATGAAGAAGTGGGTTACCTTTGTGTCGGCAAACTGGTCGATGTACGCCCGAAGATCGGCCTCCGTCATCAACTCAGTTGGTTTCTTGAAAAAGTGATCATTATCTTCGTTGATAATCAGCATCGGCTTCTGTGCGTAAACGAGACCGGCCGCTCCCCACAAGAGCCCTGCCCATCGCAGACTGCACCAAACGACGAATAGGCTTCTCATGTTCATGGCATCCTCATTCTCAAATATTACTGCTGGCCCGGACAATCACTCGAACGGAACGGCGTCATTGTCGCGGGTCAACGTTCGGAAGTTTTTCAGGCGGTGGAACGTCAGATAGTTCGCATCGTGGCAGTTCGGGGCGCCCTGCCAGGCAAGACGGCAGACGAAGACCATGTCGTCGCCTTCGACGCGCCAATCGCAGTACTGGAACCCGATGTTCGTGCTGGGGTGTCGAAAGACGATCGTGCGGATTTCCCAGTTTTTCAAGTCGTTGCTGCAAACCAACGCCAGCGTGTTGCGGACGCGCTCCTTGTCGGGCGCATCGACGTCGTCGGGATGCACCCAGTCGACTAGCGACCAGTATTTCTTGGTGACTTCGTCGAACTTGATGACAAACTTCTTGCAGCCGCCGGGCATCGAAACAAAGCCGGACGCGGAATCGTAGGACGCGGTTTTGCCGTCGTCGGAAACCTGAATTTGCGCGGCCTTGCCACCGCGTTTAATATCATCGACGCGCATCTGGATAATCAGATTGCCTTCCGGTGTAAAAAGCACGTTACCTTCTAGCCAGCCTCCCAAGCCGGGGCGGGATGTCCACGCAACGGGGTTGCTGAACGTCCAGTTCGCTTTGTCGAGCAAATCGGCGTCCTGCGGGGCGCTTGCAACCATCGGCTGGAAACCGGTCGCCCAATTGCGTGGCCCCTTGTCTCTCGGGCCAACGACCTCGACCTCCTTCCAGATTCGCCCCTTGTAGAACAGAACTGGGGCCGGGTCGACGAAATAGTGTTTGTCGGAGAGCAGCAGGCCAGATTTCTCGTCAGTCGGAACGGTCCACGTCTTGCCGCCGTCGTCGGAGCGACGAATGGCGATACAGTTGGTGCTTTTGCCTTTTATGCCTGGCGTGCACCAGCCAATATGCCACAGCACATCCCCTACGGAAAACATCATGCTTCCTTTCTGGCCTTCGAATTCGGAGATTTTGTGCCACGTCGTGCCTTTGTCTTTCGACTGGAAGACAACCGTTACCTTCCTGTTCCGGTACGCGGAGCCGAACCAGTCGTGCGAGGCTACGTACGTACCATCGGGCAGAATCTCCATGCTGGGCGAGCCGACGTGAATGTGCTTGAAATCCAGGCTCTTATCGATCACGACGCCCGGCGGCGGGGTCTGTGTTTCCCGAGCGAATGACGTTCGAACAGAACTCAAGACGGCCATGCTGAGTATGGCAAGAAGACAGACCTTCAAAATGCTCATTCGTGCGATCACAAGTAATCCCCCGTCTTTCTGGTTCAGAAAAAAAAGTCAATACGGGTTGAAAACGCCCGAAGACGCCACTGTGCCACTCCCTACGTTATCACGCGAAACGCCACCGGTCCAATTATCGGTAGATGACGCCGACAACCTATCCCTTCCCAAAGATTCCATCCGCCAATTCCGCCCGCCACATGGGCACATATCGAATTGGGTGACGACCGAGAAAATGGGTAAGTACAGGTCTAGAATGCTGTGTAAATCAAGCTGCTTCGCCGTCAATCGTAGACCGGTAGCCGTGCGTCCGCGAGGCGAGCCATCGTTGACGATCACGCAACACGCGTGTATCGGTGTGTAATCCGCCAGTTGCTGTCACAGGACGACGTTCTCACCGGCCAAGTGTACCTTGGCAAAAACATCGCCCGGAGAAGCAGGTCATCACTCTGAAAATGCCCAACTTCTGGTCCGTGGCCACCGTGGAAATCGGCTTTTTTAGCTCCCCGGCGGGCTGCATAGCAAATGGCGCACGTCCTTGACAGCATACGAGGACGAGATTATCAGTAGGAACAGGGCGCCGCCGTGGTAAGTAAGATGGATGGCCAAACGAGTCTATCGATTCTCAGTACCGCAATTACACATGCCTGACCTGTTCACCTCGTGGCATTTCTTTTCTGCTCCACAATAGAACGCAGTTTCAGGCTCACCGCAAAAAGAAAATCTCGGACAAGAAGGCAATCCGGTGGAACGTTATTCCCTCGCCACGTGTTTTTTTCTCGTCGTCCTGGCAAGTTGCTTGTCTGAAGGCCGTGCCGAAGAGCATCCTGCGGTGGCCGTTTGGACCTTCGATGGCAGTCTGGCAGACCGGTCCGGATGCGGCAACGAAGCCTTCGCAACGTCGGTTTCCTTTGTGCCGGGGCATAACGGCCAAGGCCTTCGATGCGGCCAAGGTCCGGCGGTCGTGCCCGACAGCCCAGAATTGCGGTCGGCACCCGGACTGCGGATTGAATGCTGGGTCAAACTCGATGCCATCGGTACGAGTTGGCAACCGCTGTTGATCAAGGATCGTGCCTATCAACTGCGGGTGGATCCGCCGCAGGAGGGTGGACGGTTTTCTTTTTTCCTCAACCTGGACGGATGGGAACCGCGGGTTCGTTCCAAGGTACCGGCCGAGCCGGGCGTGTGGTATCACCTGATCGCAGGTTGGGACGGAAAGGAAATCTGGATCGATGTCAACGGCGACCGGGTGAGCGCGAAGCGGTCTGGTGTTCCGTTGCCGGCGAGTGAACCGTTGGAGTTGGGGCTGTTCGAAGGTGTGCTGGACGAGGTGCGCATCGAGAATCCCAATGCCCCACCCGTCGGTGTCGCGCAGTGGCTTTTTGAGGGCAACCTTCGTGACTCCTCCGAACACAGGAACCACCTGTCGGGAAAGGATGCCGACTTTGTGCCCGTTCCGGGTGGACAGGCGCTTAAGTCCGGCTCCCACGCGGTGCAGGTTGCGAGTAATCTCGACCTGCAACTTGCCCCGGGATTCCGCATCGACTGCTCTGTATATTTCGAACAACTACCGGCCGAGGGTCGTTACCTCGTCATTAAGAATGGCGAATACCAACTCCGCTTGAATTCGCAGAAGGAAGGAGGATGCTTCGCCTTTTTCGTTAATCTCGACGGTTGGGAGCCACGCGTGTCCTGCAAGCAACGCGTGATGCCGGGCCAGTGGTATCGGTTGACGGCCAACTGGGACGGCGCTTATCTGACGCTGGACGTCAACGGCAAGCGAAGCCGCGTGACGCGGTCCGGGCTGGCGAAGCCGACTGACAATCCTCTCTTGATCGGTGGTCTTGGTGGACTGATCGACAACCTAAGAATCGAGAACCCCAGGCTCCCGACGCTTCAGGTGCGCGACGTAAGTCAGGAGCATGCGATCTTGCTTGCCGGACGTCCGGAAAAGCTGACGAAGACAATCCGCAACGTCGGCACGGCAGCCGAGCAGGTGGTTGTTCGATTCAATCTGCCGGCGGCGACACGCTGTCTGGGCGAGGAGATCCACGAGTTGGGTGACATGCCGACGGGGGCCGAAAAGACGATCGAGTGGACGGTCGAGGCCGATGCAGCGACCATCGCAACTGGTGAGATCGAAGTGACAGCGGTCGGCATTCGACCTTTGAAGTCGCGGCAGCCGTTGGTGTTCTTCCCGAACGACGATGGGCCGCCACCCTCGGCCTCAGAACGACTTCCATTGACCGTTGCCGACAACAAGAAAGCGACGACCTACTACATCGACAGCGTCGCAGGGAACAATGCCCATTGCGGCACGTCGCCAGATACACCTTGGAAAGATTTCACGAATCTGGGCGGGTTGGTTCTCGGTCCTGGAGAGAGGCTTCTATTGCGGCGCGGGAGCGTCTTCAACCAAGAACTCAATATCTCGGCCCGCGGCACCGAGGATAACTGGGCGGAAATCGGGGCGTATGGTACTGGTGCCCGTCCGATCATCCGCCGTAACTGGGACATCGACGACCGCTGTGCCCTGGTGCAAAATCCAGATTATCTTCGCATCCGCAATCTGGTCGTCTGCCATGCCGGCAAGGGGCTGATCGTCGACTACACGGAGTCGGGACACCGGGGATTGGTGATTGAAGACTGCATCGCGCATCACATCGAGGGTCTCTATCGGTTCAATGCTCATGGGATCCCCGAATGGCGCGACCGTCGGGGGGCGAAGGGCGACGGAGTGCACAACTCGCCCGGAATCGCCATCGCCGGGGCAACAGCCACAGACCTGGTGCTTCGAGACTGCGAGATGTTTCAATGCTCCTCGGGCTTCTTCGTGCGTGGGGACGACGTGGTTGTCGATCGCGTCTACTGCCACGACAATCTTGTCCACAACACGTCGCCTCATCCGTTCCTTGTCAACATTCGCCGCACGATTCTGCGGAACAGCATCTTTGACGCGTCGGGCTGGCACGCCAGCGCCGGCACGATGGGTATCATGCTTGCCGATCCCCAGGGCCTGATCATCCGCAACTGCTATTTCCGCAACCAGCCCGATTCGGGCAGCCACGACGAAGGCGGCATTGACTTCGAGTGCCGAGGTAACGGTTGCCTGATCGATCACTGCACCTTCGAAAATAACGCCGGAGCGGCCATCGAGGTTCTGGGACTGAAGACGCCCCAAACCACGAATATCGAGATCCGCAATTCGCGATTCATCAAGAACAACACCGCGAACAAACTGGGACCGTCGGAGATCTTTGTCTGGGGGCGAGCCCGCGACCCGTCGGTTTGTTGCAGCACGGGGACCATCGAAGGCAACGGCTACGTCCTCCTTCCTGGCATCGAGTTCTTCGTCAATGAGGCTCCCGAACTGATGTCCTGGACGTTGCGCGACAATACGCAGTATGCGACCGCCGAAGAAATCGACCACGCGATGCCCTACAACCGTCCGCCGGTGGTCGATGCCGGGCCCGACATTCGGACCGACCTGCGAAAAGTTGCCCTGGCCGGCAACGTCCTGGACGATGGCAAACCAGCGGGCAAACCGTTGTCGATCACATGGGAAGTGATTGAAGGGCCCGGCAACGTCACGTTGGACGATGTCCATGCTCCCGCAACGGTGGCCACCTTCGACAAACCGGGCGACTACCTGCTACGTCTTGTAGCCGACGATGGCGAGCTTTGGTTCAGCGACATGGTCGTTGTGCATATTCTTCCGCCGGGCACATCGGTCGCCGCAGCCTGGGAATTCAACACGAACCTGAACAAAGAAGGGTGGACTGCGGTGAACCCAGGCACACGTGTTCAGCAATGGCCGAATCAAGACTGGCCGACCACTTCCCATCCCGTAAAACACGTCGCCGGCGGCTACTACGTGCTGGCGATCGAGGATAGCCGCGACGCCCACCTGCTTTCGGCCGACCAACTCGGTATTGATCTTTCTGGGAAAGAGGCGATCACCATCGGGCTCCAGAACCACACGCCGGCGACGGAAATGCGTTTGATGTTTACGACCGAAGCCGACCCGACCTGGGATGCCGCCAAGAGCCGGGCATTCACCGTGGTGGCCAACGACAACGAAAGCCGAACCTACTTTGTGGATCTGTCCGCCGTTCCTGCGTGGAAAGGTCGGCTACGGCAACTGCGGCTGGACTTGGCGACCGGCAAACCGCTTACCGGGACCTGCCGATTCGACTACTTTTGGATCGGTTCCGCCACAAACCGGCAGTGATGGCCGCTTTGCCGCGCCTGCCCTCCGTTGGGAGGGGGCAGGGTGGCTGGCATTTGTGTTTGGGGTCGCGACAAACGATACTAAGGTGTTATCCACGTCGGGCGGAAAGCATGTGATCGTCGCCCGTGGGTACGCGATGGAAGCCGTCCGAAGCAGTTGGGCTCATGCGGAGTCTTACGGACAGGCACGCCGCGGATGGTTAACGGTTGAAAAGACTCGTTGAGGGCAGGAAGTTGCTCTACATCTTCACCTCGCTTCACAGCTAAGATCTTCACGAATTAGGAGTTCAGTTATGAAAACACGGACTACGACCAACGACGCAACAACCAGGCGTGCATTTCTCGGCGGTACGGCAGCCCTTGCGGCCGCTGCCATCGTGCCGGGACGCATGCTGGGAAATGACTCGTCGCTGATGGCCGCTGCCGTGTCAGCCAAGCCCAACTCCGTTTTCAACGGGGTGCGCATCGGATGCATTACGTACAGCTACCGCGGCGGCATCAACACGGCGGAAGATACCCTCAAGGCGCTTGTTCAGGACGGGCTCAGCGAAGTGGAACTGATGGGCGGGCCGATCAAATCGTATGCTGGTATCGGCGGTAAGGCCACCGACGCCCAGCGCGAGGCACAACTGACGAAGTGCCACGAACTGCGTAAGATGTACAACGATGCCGGCGTTAACATCCACATTCACAAGATGGGCTTCGGCCAGTCGGATGAGGAGATTGACTTCAGTTTCCAGGTGGCCAAGGCACTGGGTTGCGTGGGCGTTACCCTTGAGCGTTCCGAGTCGATGGCTAAGAAACTTGCGCCTTTCGCCGATAAGCACAAGATCTGGGTTGCTTTCCACAACCACACGAACAACTACCCGGTGATGGATAAGACGGACCCCATCCTGTCTTATGGCGAGTACATCGGTTTCAACTTCGATATCGGCCATTATTTTGCCGGAACCAAGGGACTGTCTCCAATTCCCGTGATTGAAAAGTACCACGACCGCATCGTCAGCCTTCATCTGAAGGACAGGACCGCGGAAGGCGGTAACCTGCCTTGGGGCCAGGGAAAAACGCCGATCAAGGAAGTTCTCCAATTGATCAGGCAGGAGAAGTGGACGTTCCCGGCCGACATCGAGCTTGAATATAAGATCCCACAAGGCTCAGACTCTGTGGCGGAAGTGGGCAAGTGTGTTCAGTACTGCAAGGAAGCCCTCGCCTGAAAGGAATCTCGCCATGGCTGGAAAACGTAAAGGGACGTAAGTTGCCGATTGGAGCAAATACAACGAGTCGCTCGTGTAGCGAGGCTCGATTACGTTCTGGTTTACTGAGGAAGCGATCGACCGTTGGCATCACACCAACGACCGACCGAAGGTAGACCTCCTTTCACTTACAGTGATACGGCCATCGAGTGTCTGCTGGTTTTGCCAGAGTTGTTTCGGCTTCCCTATCGCCAAACGGAAGGGCTGGCGATAGGGAAGCACGATTACGAAGTAAACGCCTCAATAAATTCACCCACCTCCGACTTCCTAAGTTCGAGTGGAGTTCGTCAATAAGGCCATCGCAGAGTGTCTTAGGGTCACTGTGGCACACGTCAATCGAAGATTGACGAAGCACTAACCACCAAGTCGTAGCCGACCAGGAAGATGGCGGCGTCGATCGCCAAATGACTCAGCCACGGTCCAATCAGCGAGCCCCTGCGCTGGTAAATCCATGTTCTGGGGTCAATGACTACCGGATGAAATCAGTAGTCCGTAGCGGGATGAACGCCGCACCAGGGCCCGCGAGGAAGGACCTGTCGACCTGGCCCCTAAGTCGCCTGAAGGTGCTCGATGTACTTGTGCCGCCAGCCGCTGCTGATGTCGAGTATCATCTCCATGTCGTTGCAGTGGACGTCGGCAAGATACTCGAAGCCAATCTTCCGATAGATACGCCGCGCTTGGAGATTGGATGGCTCGACGGGCAGCCAAATGCGTTCAAAACCAAGTTCCTGAGCGGCACGAATCGCGCAACGAACTAATTCCGTACCGATTCCACTGTTCTGTAGCGGAGGGCTTACCGCTACGAACAATTCGCACACCCGGTTGTCGATGGGGAACAGCGCACAATGTCCGACCACCTCGTCGTCGGCATCCAACGCGACGAGATTGATGCCCGTGCTAATCATCTGCTGAACCCACGCCCGACACCTATCGTCCAATAGGGGCGGAAGTCCCTGGAAGCTGTTCCGCGGACGGAACGCGAGGTACATTCGCAGGAGACGGCGACAACGGTCGTCGTTGAGCGTGGATATAAGCAGCGTATTTCCGTTTTTGGCGAAAAATACCTTGGGTATTCCGGACACTCGCGAACGGTGTGCGCCGGTTTCCATAACTAATATTCCTTCTGTTGAGGGGGGCACGGCGACTACCCAAAGAAGACTCTTCACCCTGATCAAGCGCACCATCGGTTCACATCAGTTGCGTTGCGAACCTGTCAGCCACATCCTGCAGCCGCCCCCGCGCCGGTATACGGCAATCTGCTTTAGTGAATTATTCCGGTGTCTGGCACGATAGTGAACGTGTGCCGGAAGGTTTTTTCCAATCGGCGTTGGTAAGAGAAGCTGTTGGTGTGAAAAGTCGCGTTAGATGAGTTCGAAAGCTACAAAACCGGTCTGCGGGGTGTGGTATCTACGACGCCGTCCGTGGAGACTCCATTGAGGCCGATGCAGACACTTCCTCCACCGCCAACGGCAAATCACGGTAGCGTTTCAGGACTGGAATCCTTAGCCCACGCAGCGATGAAATTCCTCCATTTCTTCTTGGCTCCCAGTGATCAGCGCCGTTCGTTGGTGGATGCTCTTAGGCTGAACGTCGAGAATGGGCGAGTGCCCATTGCTGGCGACTCCTCCAGCCTGCTCGGCAATGAACGCCACCGGATTGGCTTCATAGAGCAGGCGCAACTTGCCTTGCGGATAGGCCGTTGTCGGTGGATAAAGAAACACGCCTCCGCGCAACAACGTGCGGTGAAAGTCGGCCACCATCGAACCGATATATCGTGAAGTGTACGAGCGGTTTAGCGATCCGGCCCGCAAACGGTCGAGATACTCGCAGTAAGCTGCCGGAAATTCGTCGCGATTGGCGTCGTTTACCGAATAGCAGTTGCCATGCTCAGGCATACGGATGTTTTCGTGGCTCAAGACGTAGTCACCGATGTCGGGGTCGAGTGTGAAACCGTGCACGCCGTTGCCGGCGCTGTACACGAGGATCGTCGACGAACCGTAAACGACGTATCCCGCGGCTACCTGATACTTGCCCGGTTGCAGTACCCAGTGCTCGACATCGTCGAGCGACACGTTTGGCGGACGCCGAAGGATCGAAAACGTGGTACCCACGCTCACGTTCACGTCGATATTCGAAGATCCGTCCAACGGATCAAATACCACGGCGTATTTCGCGTTGGGCGATTCATAGTGAACGGTCAACGGGCGTTCGTTTTCCTCGGAAGCCAATATCCCGATACTTTCGCGGACACTCAAGCAGCGCATCAAGATTTCGTTGGCATACACATCCAACTTCTGCTGAATCTCTCCTTGGATGTTTACTTCACCATACGCACCGAGCATCTCGCCCAGCCCTCCGCGGCGAACCTGCGCCTGGATGAGCTTCGTCGCCAAGGTAATTCCCGACACCAGCCAGGAAAACTCCCCGGTTGCCCCGGGAAACCTCCGCTGTTCCTGCATAATGTGCTGCTCAACGGTCGTCACGGGCTGGTGTTGCCCGACGGCCGACAGTTCAACGTTCATAGTGGCGTCTGCCGTATGGAAAAAGTAATAAACAGAATGCGGGAACAAATCCCATTTTTTGCAGGCCGAAAGCCTCGCGCCCTAGGGCGTGGCTGCACCCGTTGCCGCCGGCTCCTCCATGCGTACGAGCATCCAGGTTTGCGTTTGTTCCGGGCTGAAATGCACTAGAATCGGCGTTTGTTCTTGCGTCAGGTTGTAGATGCCCGTCTCCATCACGGGGTGTTCTTTACCAACAATCTTCCACGCCGCCCGTTGTGTATTCTGATCAACCATGCCTTCAACTTCTTGCGCGGTGTTCGTCAACACGTTGGTGAGCGTGCCGGCAACAATGCCTTCCTTACTTACCGCCAACTGGAGGAACATGGTCGGTTCGCTCTCGTTTGCCTGCGAAACGGCGAACACGCCGAGCGGCATCCACTCTACCTTATCCGCCTGAATATCAGCGGGCACCGAGTTGGCAATCGTGTCGGCCTGCTGGGCGTATTCCTCTTCCGTACAGTAGGCTTGGCCGTCGACATACACGTAATTGTCCTGGTAAAAGACATTGCCCCCGTAGTCGTAGACGATCGGAGAATTCCACGGTCGAAAGTACCATCCGGCGACAGCACCCCAGGTGGCGGCTCGCCACCAATGGCGTGGATCTGGGTTTTTCCAGTCGAATCGTCCATCCGCCAGCCTGTCAAATTTTCCCCGCCACTCGGGCGTAAAGAGATTGTCGTAACGGTGTCCGACCGACTCGCGTACCGCACGGCCACGTTTCTGACGTTGTTCGGCGCGTTGCGGCAACGTTTTGGCAATCGTCTGTTTTCGATTGGCGATGTCCTCACGCGACTGGACCGGTCGTGGGCGTGCCGCGTCAGGCCGGGCACCTCGATCGGGACGTTCGCCCGCACCGGGACGTTGGCCTGTTGCAGCAGTTCCCGCGCCGGGACGTTGACCGGGTTTTGCCTCAGGACGGGCGCCTGTGCTCGGCCGTGTGGCCGCGCCGGCTGACTCCCCGGTACGTGCGGAAGGAGTGCTCGGACGGGTACTCGGCTGCGCAGGACGCGTGCTAGGACGGGCACCCGTGCTGGGTTGCGCAGGGCGAGCACTTGGCTGGGAAGGTCGGGTTGCCGGTCTCGTCGTTGGCCGTGAGGGCGTCGATGGTTTGCTGCGACTCATCGAAGGGCTACGCGCCGCACTGCCACCGCCACGTGATCCGCCACCTCCACCACCCATGCCCCGGGCGAGTGCCTCGCCTGCCAGAAGCCCGCTGATCACCAGAACAACATAAGTCAGAAGAGTGAGTTTTCGCATCATTGTTTCCTCGCTTTGGACGAATCGTAAGTCCAGGACCAATGAATAATACGGAGAAAGCCAAATAAGGCCATCTGCGGTTGTCACGGTCTGTTGACATCTCCATCCGACCAAACACCGTCTTGCGAACATCTCACGGTCGGCGAATCGGAAACGCCATCCCAACAAGGGTTTCCGAAATATCAAACCCCACCAAAAATACCGCTTGACGCATTACGACACACGTCATAAACTGGCGTTACGACAAACGTCATAACGCGGAGTGTTCGATGGCAAAAAAACGTGGGTCTGTTCGGCTGACGAATGGTGAGCTGAGTATGGTGCGGATCCTTTGGGAGCAAGGCGCCGCCACCCTCTCCGAAGCGCATCAGGCCATGCAACAGCAAGGCGAAACGGTGGGGTATACGACGGTCCAAACGCGATTGGAGCGTTTGGTCGCCAAGGGAATCGTGACCAAGAAGGGACACCGGCCGGCTCGCTACCATGCGGCCGTCTCGCCCGATCAAGTTAGCCGACCGTTGATCGACTTGCTGCTGCACGACGTGAGCGGCCCCGTGCCCCTTGTGGCGCATTTGCTCGAAGACCCCTCGCTAACGGCCCACGATCTCCGCGAAATGAAACGCTTGCTCGCCGAAGCTGAAGCCAAGGCCAAAATGAACGACAACGCCAAGCCGAACCAGAGCTAAGGACGCTAGCAATGGAACCATGGCCGGGTGAAATCCTTGCACCACTCGCCCGAACGTCAGGGCTCCAGTTGATCGCTTTGGGCGTTCTCTGGTACCTGCTTCGCGGCAACCGCCTAACGTCCACGAGGACCTGCCGTTTCGCCTGCTTCCTTGTATTGCTGCAGGGCTGTCTATTTGTTCCGTTCACGTTCAACGTGCCCTGGTACGATGTGGCGTTTGATCCCTTGCACCAAGATGTCGCCTCCGGCATGTCTAACAACGCTTGGCACACGCTGGACTTGGCCGATGCCGATGCGTGGGCGACCGTCGCGCAACGCTCCGAAAACAGCCAGCAGCCCAGTGCCTCGACCGCGACGATGTGGGCAACCACGATATCCCGTGTCGCTCGCGGGCTCGCTTGGGTGTTGTTGGGCGTTTGGATTGCGGGAGTATTGGTTCTTACTCTTCGGCAACTGGGGACCTACGTCGTCTTCGTCTGCCAGAACCACAAACTCCGCCCCGCCGAGGCGGCGTGGCAACGTCAACATGAAGAAATCCTATCGTCTTGTGGAGTTGCCCGACGGATTCCGCTGCTGGTAAGCGACGCCCTGGGGCCAATGCTTTGTTGGCTTCCGCGGGGTCATGTGGTGATTGTGCCCGAACGTTTCTGGCGTGACAGCACCGAAGGACAACGCCGCACGATTCTCCTACACGAGATGGCCCATTACCGCCGGGGTGATCTTTGGAAGTCGTGGTTGATCACGCTGCTGGCGATCCCCAACTGGTTCAATCCGCTGGTCTGGTGGGCGGTGGGCACATTTCGTCAGAGCGCCGAACGGGCCTGCGACCGCTCGGCGACCGACACGCCCGCAAGCCGGCTCGAATACATTCAGGCGTTGCAACGCCTTGCCCTTAGACAACAACCCGTACATGCGGTCGGACAGTGCGCACATTCCCACCCGCTTGTGTCTCGTGTTCGCTTTCTACTTAACCCAGCCCATATGGAGGAACCAATGATGCGAAAAGCGTTACTGCTCGTATTGACCGTTGCCCTGTTCGTCGTAGCGGCGGTCCGTGTACAACTGGTCGCCAAAGAAGTGAGCTACACAAAAGACACGGCGCTGGCCAAAGTCGCCCAACTCGACCGACAACTTTCCGAATTGATTGGCCAGGTAACAGCTCTTCGCCAGAAGGGAGCCGAACTGCAGCGGGATGTCGTGGAGGAGGTGGAGCGACTTGAGGGCATCGCCGATCCGAATACCTTCAGCGACGAAACGAAACGCCGGTTTGACCTGGTCATGCAGGGCGACGAAAAGAGCCAGTTGAACGCGATCGATGGTGCTGCGAAGTTGGGCGACGAAGGTGTGATGCTTCTCGGCTACACCGCCGCACAATCCGATCATCAAGCAGTACGTCGAGCAGCGTTGGCGGCTGCCGCCGAGATGGGCAAGCCGGGCTTTCCCGTGTTGGCTTACGCCTTGGAGCGCCTGGGCGATGAAGATCGTCTGTTCCTCGCGAAGACGCTCGTAAAACAGGATAGCGAGTTGCACCTAATTGCCTTGGCCTTGCTGGCGAAATACAGCGACGGAAAAGTACAGGAAGAAGTCGTCAAGCTAGGGGCCGCCACCAAATATCGTGTTCCCTTCGTAACCACCTTGGCCTCCGCCGCCGACGGTGACGACATTCTTCGCCTGATCGAACTGGCTGCCACGTTCGAAGGGGACGACGGCGTGTTGTTGCTCTATGCGGCCTGCCAACACGGCAACACGAAACAAAAAATCGCTGCCATGGAAGCCGCCTCGCAACGCGGCCAAGAAGGGCTGCCTGTACTTGCGCCCGCTCTCGCAGTAGAAGATCCGGAAGTCCGTACGACCCTGGTGCGTTGTGCCAATCGAATCGGTGGCGATGTGGCCCAAATGGCCATCGACATGCTCCTTGCCGACGACAATCAAGATCTACGCAAAGCGGCCGAGGAGGGCCTGAAAGCCAATCCGTAACGAGTGGCTTCAATACCTACCCGGCAAATCGATGAAGGGCGGCAAATGCACCGTCCGCCTGCCCCGTGGACAAAACGTCCGGTCGAGTTGCGGATCTGCTCGGCTGGACGTTTGTTTCCGACCTTCTACTTTTCTTGCGGCAAAACGCGTTGATCCAACGGCTTAAAGGGAAACACGTTCGATGGGATTCGCGCCGTGTCCATGAGTTTCTCCGCTCGCGCAACGATCTGCGGATGATCGGAAGCGACGTCGTGTTGTTCGCCCTGATCCTGGCTCAGGTTGTATAGTTCGATGGTCAATGGTGTGGAATTGTCCTTGAGGAGCATATTCTGACGCACGGCCTTATAGTCGCCGAACCGCACCGCCTGTTGTCCTCCGTAGGCGGGAAACTCCCAGTAAAGGAACTCATGTTTTTGCTGCTCACCTTTTCCATTCAATGTGGGCAGCAGACTGATTCCATCCACACCGTCAGGAGCCTGAACGTTCGCGATTTCGCATAACGTCGGCAAGATGTCCCAAAACGCGCATACGTGGTCGGAAACGCTTGCCGGCGGAATGTGGCCCGGCCAGCGCACGACCAGCGGCACGCGAATTCCGCCCTCGTAGAGGCTTCCCTTCAGCCCTCGAAACGGCCCTGCCGAGCGAAAGAACTCCGAATCGGAGCCGCCCAGTCGGTCGTACGTAGGCCCATTGTCGGAGGTGAACAATACGATCGTGTTTTGGTCCAAATCAAGTTCTCTGAGCAGACGCATGATTTGGCCCACTCCGTCATCCATCTGGCTAACCATTCCCGCGTAGCCGGCCCGCGGAAACGGATGCTTCAGGTAGCCGCGGTGCTTGTATTCGGCCTCGGGAATCTTGCCGCGGTATTTATTAAGCCATTTGTCGGTTGTCTGGATCGACAGATGGGGAATGGCAACCGGCAAGTAAACGAAGAACGGCCGATCGTGATGTGTGCGGATGAACTTCAGGGCTTCTTTTACGAACAGGTCCTGCGAATGGTGTTTGCCGGAAAGAGTTCGGTCGTTGCCCTCCAGCCGCACCTTTTTGCTATTGCGCCACAAGAACCGAGGATAATGGTTATGGGCGTGCCGTTGGCAGAGGTAACCAAAGAAGTGATCGAACCCCTGGCGGTTAGGATCGCCGCTGGTACCGTGATGTCCCAATCCCCACTTGCCAATGGCGGCTGTCGCGTAGCCGCGTGCCTTAAGGATTTCAGCGATGGTTACTTCTCCGGCAGGCAGGGGATTCTGCCCAGGAAACTCCCAATCATATTTGGCGCTGAGATGTTGAAGGTCTCTCGGGTTGCCGTTATTCCGAATCGATGCATGTCCCCCGTGCTTGCCGGTCATCAACACACAACGCGCCGGCGCACACACGGCGTTCCCCGAGTAGAACTGCGTAAACCGCATACCCTCGGCAGCAAGCTCATCGACATGAGGCGTCTTGATCCATTTCTGCCCGTAGCACCCCAACTCAGCATAACCGAGGTCATCGGCAAGTATCAGTACAATATTTGGTACACTGGGCTTTGATGGATTTTCCCCTGCAACAACCGCAGATATTGACAGCGCTAAGGCGGAGGCGGTAAATATTAGTGTAGCAATTCTGTGTAGTAAACATCCTAGTAAATCAGAGGGGCGGGCCCCGCTGCTTCGCGTTGGGAGTTGCATCGAAACACCTCGTTGCGATTGGTGGTCTACGGGCGTGGAAATGGCTACGCCGTGCGGCGACCGTCAGTATCGTTTGGTCGTCGCCGCAAGTCAAATCGGCCGGGGTTGACGGCAGGAGAAATGCAAAGTCTATTTTGCCAACCAAGGGGCGGGCTGGGTCGTAGAAACGGAAGGCCGTGGCGGAGTTGCGGCGGGAGTTTCCTACGTTTCAAGGAGGGCCGTATCGTGGTCGCATCGTCGTTGAGTCAGTTGGAGGCGGTATTCTCAAAGGTTTCGGATCCACGCGACCCCAGGGGGGTGAGGCATCCGTTCTCCGGCATCGTTTCCTTGGTGTTTCTCGGCTTGTTGGGGCGGATTACCGAGATGGCCGTGGTGGTACGTTGGGCGAATGCGAATTGGGAGGAACTCAAGGAACCACGGGGATTTACACGCGACAAATCCCCGTGCGGCTCGACCATTTCCAGGGCCTTGGCCGGGCTCAGTCTGGACGAGTTTCGCGAGGCGTTCGCCCTATGGCTGAACACGGCCCTGGCCGATCAGGAGGGCCGTTGGGCTGCGGCGGTCGACGGCAAGATGTGTCGCCAAGGACTTGGCGCCGATGGCTCGCCCGTGCAGATGCTCAATGTTTTCCTGCAACGGGTCAAGTTGACGCTGGACCAATGGTCGATCGGCGGCGACAAAACCAACGAGCCTGGGAGTCTCAAAGTGCATCTGGCTGAGTTGCTCGAGGCCTATCCTGCCCTGCAACTGCTCACCGGCGATGCGATCTACGCCCAGCGGCCGTTGCTCGAACTTCTCCAAGCCCACGGCTGCGACTACCTGTTCCAAGTCAAGGCGAACCAGCCCGACATGCTGGACGCCTTGGAAACCTGCTTTTTCCAGGAGACGCCCGCCGAGCCGGCCCATGAAGTCACCGAAAAAAGGGGCTGAATCGGGAAACGCGTAGGCTTTGGGTCAACCTCGACGACGCCGAGCATATCCGCGAGCATCTGAACGTTCCCGGCTGCCGGATCGGCATTCGGGTTGATCGCTTAGAACTCGTAAGAGTTTTATTTCCTGAAATCCGGTTTTGCGGTATAAGGGATCCTTCGTTTTTCAATGGATTGAGGTGGAGGACAAGTTATGCAGGATGTGGATCGTTGGGAAGAGCAGGCGCGTTTGGTGTTTACGCGGTTGAACGAGCAGCAGCGACGATGGGTCGCTGGGCTATTGTCCAAGGCGGCGGGATGGGGTGGCGATACCGAGATCGCGCAGGTCACCGGCTTGGATCCCAAGACGATCAAGCGAGGTCGTGACGAACTGGATGATGGTTTGGAGGATTGTCCGAGGGACCGCATCCGTCGCGAAGGCGCGGGGCGGCCTCCTGTCGAAAAAAAGTTCCTGGCATCGAAGACCGCCTGAAAGCATTGGTCCGCGAGCATGTCGGTGGCGACCCAACGGGAAGACGGAAATACGTGCGTTGTAGTTTGCGCTCGCTGGCAACCCGGGTGAAAACCCTCTCGCATACGACGATCGGCCGGTTGTTGCGAAAACTCGGCTATTCGCTTCGTGCCAACGTGAAACGACTGTCGGGGCCTCCGCACCCCGATCGTGACAAGCAGTTTCGATATATCCAACGGCAGAAGCGGCGCTTCTCGAGAGAAGGCTTGGCGGCAATCAGTGTCGACACCAAAAACACCGAATTGATCGGCAATTTCAAGAACGAAGGAAGACTGTGGCGGCGGCTGCCGGACGAAGTCTCCATGTACGACTTTCCGGGCGATGCCGAATGCCGAGCAATTCCGTACGGCATTTACGACCTGACTCGCAAGCAAGGACACGTCTGCGTTGGGACGTCGGCCGACACGTCGCAATTCGCCGTGCGTTCCATTCGAAGCTGGTGGAAGCGATCGGGACGAAAACAGTATCCCGACGCAACCGAACTGTTGATCACGGCCGACAGTGGAGGTAGCAACGGGCATCGTCCGCGACTTTGGAAGCGGGAACTGCAACGATGGGCCGACGAAGAGGGCCTCACGATAACGGTTTGTCATTACCCTCGCGGAGCTTCCAAATGGAATGATATTGAACATCGGCTCTTCGGCCCCATTTCCAACAACTGGGCAGGGCAACCGCTCAGAAGCCTTAACCTGATGCTCGGCGCGATCCGCGGGACAACGAACGACGGTGGCCTCCGTGTTACCGCAGAATTCGATCATCGTCAGTATCCGAAGAAACTCAAAGTAAAGGACCGAGAGATGAAAGCGCTAAGCCTACACCGACATACAACTTGCCCCGATTGGAACTACTCGATCAAGCCACGCCCAGATTTCCGGAAGTAATTTCGTTACGAGTTCTTAGTGCGCTCGGCGGAGGGCACGCTCCTTTCCTGCGAAAGCCGGTACTTCATCACCAGTCTGGAGCCCGATTCGGTCACGCCGCGTGAACTCCAGGCCACCATTCGTGACCACTGGCAGGTGGAAAACTGCCTTCATTTCGTCAAGGACCGCTGGTGGGACAAAGATCGCCACTACACCAAGCGGCCCGGCCTGGCCGAGGCGTTCGCTTCGCTGACCAACGCCGCTCTGGCCGTCCTCCGCCTGATCCACCCTCCAGGCGAACCCCTTCGGGCAACCGCCGAACGAATCCAATGGCGGCCCCGCTCCACCCTCTCCCGCCTCGGATTCAACCCGCCCAGGTGACTTTGCATTTCTCCTGGAAATTTGACTTCGCCACACGCAAAGTGCAGGATGTTGTGGACGGGGCGGAGATCACGAGTTTAGCATCGGGAGCCATATGATGAGCGATTTGAGAATGCGGCGAAGTTCAATTGTTCTACTGGCGATAACGCTAGGGTGTCTTGTTGCCGTTGCCTGCCTGACGACAGTGGCGATCGCCGAAGAACCGGCGGATCCGGAAGTCTGTGTCGGTGCGTACTACTTCCATGGCTGGAGCGGTAAAACAGAGAGCTTCCATCTGCCTGAACTTCTGCAGAAGGATTTCGGCCATCGTCGGCCCGTCTGGGGTTGGCGGGTAAACACGGTCGAGGACGTGAGCCATGAAATCGACCTTTGTGCCGACCATGGGCTGAAGTTTTGGTCGTTCTGTTGGTACTATCCGGAACGGCCGGATAAGAATTCCCCGTTGAACGAGGCACTCGAACTCTACCTTAAGGCTCCCAACTGCGAGCGAATGAAATTCTGTCTGTTGGTCGCCAACCACGGCGGCTATCGCATCGGGCCAAAGGATTGGGACTCGTGCTGCGCGACGTGGATTGAATTATTCAAAGGGCCGACCCACCTGACTGTCGATGGCAAACCGCTGATCATCTTTTTTTCACCTGGCGAATTAGGTAAGGCGTTCGGCGGTGCCGACAAGGTGCGCGAAGCGTTGGACCAGCTTCGTACGAAGGCGAAGGCCACGGGTTTATCGGGGGTTACCGTGGCAGCTTGTAGCGGGCCCGGTAACTTCACATGGCTTCAGCAATGCGGCTACGACGTTGTAACTGCCTACAACTACAGTTTCGCGTGGATGGACGGCAGCGGGGAAAAGCCGTTCGGAGAGTTGGTTGACAAAACCGAGAAGGTTTGGGAGGCTTACGCCGCGAAGTCGCCATTGCCCTATGTGCCGGTGGCGACCATTGGTTGGGACCGCCGTCCCTGGGAGGTGGGCAAGCACCCGGCCGAAAAGATTTCGGGTTGGTATACGGGCCGTACGCCCGAGAAGGTTGAGGACTTCGTCCATCGTGGTGTAGAATGGCTCCAGCGCCATCCGGACAAGGCGACCAAAGAGCGGCTGTTGCTGCTGTATGCTTGGAATGAGATCGGCGAAGGCGGTTACCTGACGCCCACTGTAAGCGAAGGCACGTCGTACCTTGAGGCAGTTGGCAAAGCCCTCGGACAAACGGCACGGAAGAAAGGAACGGAATGACTTGGGAGCAACGTTGGCATCCCTTGCGCGAGCAGTGGGTGTTGATTGCGGCCCATCGGCAGGATCGGCCGTGGGAGGGGCAAACGGTGGTCGGGCAGCCGCAAACCATTGCGGAGTACGATGCCGCGTGTCCTTTGTGCCCAGGCAATGCTCGGGTAAGCGGCGCCCGAAACCCGCAATACGACGACGTCTTCGTTTTCGACAACGATCACCCGTGTGTCGCTCCACACGCGCCGAAAGACTTGGAACCGGTACACGGAATCTACCGCAGTGCGCCGGCGGTGGGGGTTGCACGCGTGGTTTGCTACACACCGCGCCATGACCTCACGCTGGCCGAACTCGGTACGCCGCAGATCGTTACGCTGTTGACCTGTTGGCAAGAGCAATATCGCGAGTTGGGCGCCCGGCCGGAAGTCAACCACGTGTTGATTTTCGAGAACAAAGGCGAATTGGTGGGTGTGTCAAACCCACACCCCCATTGCCAGATTTACGCGACGAACTTCGTGTTCAACAATATGGCCATTGAGGCCGCGGCCGCACAACGTCACTGGGACGAAACAAACCGCGTGTTATTTGCCGATATCATCGATTCGGAACGGCGCGACGGCCGGCGGATTCTTGGCGAGCGGGATTCGGCGATTGCCTTTGTGCCCTATTTTGCACAATTCGCCTATGAAACTTACGTGGCTCCGAAGGAAACGCACCGCAGTCTGGCGGAGTTGTCCGCCGCGGAGCTGAACGATCTGGCCGACCTGTTGCGCGAGGTGCTCATTCGTTTCGACAACCTTTGGAAGATGTCGTTTCCCTACGTGATGACGCTGCACCAAGCTCCCACCGACGGCGCAGATCACGGCAGTTTTCACTTTCACATTGAACTTCACCCGCCGCTGCGCAAGCCGCATCTGTTGAAGTATCTTGCCGGGCCGGAGATCGGCGGCGGAAGTTTCCTGAGCGACACCTCGCCTGAGGTTTCGGCCGAACAACTCCGACGCGTGCCGGTCGAGCACTACCGCCATACAGCCTCGAAAGAGACGGTATAGACGATGGACACGGCTGCCGAGGTCGAACGTTTGTTGTCGCGACTGCGCAGCCCTGGGGCAAATGATTTCTCCACGTTGCACGATCTAATCGATCCGAATGGCCCGTTGGCAATCGCCCGGGCACCGGGTCGGCTGGATGTAATGGGAGGAATCGCCGACTACAGCGGCTCGCTCGTACTGCAATTGCCGCTGGCGTGTGCCGCCTTCGTGGCTGTGCAACGAAGCCCAAGGCCGACGATTCGTATCGCGAGTTTCTCTAACGACGTTGGCCAAGGGGAAAACCGCTGGTTTGAGACGGACGTTCGCCAATTCACGGCGGCGGTCGAACACGGTTACGACGCCGTACGATTGTGTTTTCCGCGAGGCACACCGGACCATTGGGTGGCGTATGTATTGGGCGTACTCGCCGTGCTCCTGCGAGAGTGCAATGTGCGGCTTGACGACGGCGGACTGTCGATTGCCATTGATTCCCATGTGCCGGAAGGTGTCGGCGTGTCGTCCTCGGCGGCGGTCGAGGTGGCCACGATGACTGCGGCGGCCACTGTGTTAGACGTGGAACTCGAAGCTTCGCAACTGGCCTTGCTATGCCAACGGGCCGAAAACCGGGTGGTCGGAGCGCCGTGCGGCGTGATGGACCAGATGACGGCCGCCTGTGGTTGGGCCGACCGTCTGCTCATGCTGCGGTGCCAACCGGCCGACGTGTTAGGCTATCGCGACATTCCACGGCAGATCTCGTTTTGGGGAATCGACAGCCGCATCCGCCACACAGTTTCCGGAACCGATTACACGGCGGTTCGCGTGGCGACCTCGATGGGATATCGGATGATTGCCGACATGGTTTCTTTTGCAGTTCGAGAGCTTGGCGACGGGCATGTCGCGGTCGATGACTTGCGGTGGGACGGCTATTTGGCGAACATCTCGCCCTCGGAATTCGAAATGTACTTTGCCGGCCGACTGCCTGAAGTGATCGGCGGCCGCCAGTTTCTTGACCACTATGGCGGAACGACCGACGTGGTAACCCAAGTCGACCCGACAAGGCAATATCGTGTGCGCCAGGCGACCGGCCATCCGATTTACGAAAACTTCCGCGTGGCCGCGTTTGCCGAACTACTGGCGCGAGAACCGATCGAAGACGTCGCCGAACTGCTCGGAGAACTCATGTATCAGTCGCACGCCAGTTATTCGTCCTGTGGGTTGGGTTGCGAGGAAACGGATCTGCTGATCGAGTTGGTCCGCAATGCGGGGACTGCGGCCGGACTCTACGGCGCGAAGATCACCGGAGGCGGCAGCGGCGGCACAATCGCCGTTCTAGGGCGTTGGGATGCGGGCGAGGCCGTCGAAGCGATCGCGCGGCAGTACGCCGAACAAACGGGCCGAACGCCAACCGTGTTCTCCGGCTCGTCCGACGGAACAGACGTTGTGCTCCGGCAGTAGCAGTGTGATTACTCGGCGAAGATAGGGCCCGGGTGGTTGATGTGTGCGGCGTTGGTCTCCGTGCCCGGCATGGTGCGGTGCTCGAACGTCGAATTGCGTTTGCCGTCGGCGTTTTGCCTGTCCGGTGTCGGGTCGTCCGGAATCGTGTCGCCCGTTTCCTTGCTCCAGCGGTCGAGTATTCCTCGCAGCTTGATAAGCATGTCACGGTGTGCGGGTTCGGTGGCCACGTTGTGCAACTGGTCTGTGTCGTTGGCAACGTTGTACAACTCCTCGGCCGGGCGGGGTTTCTGGAAGATATCGATTTGATGCGGCTTCAATAGGCCCTTGGCGTGGGCATCCCAAAGTTCCTTGCCCGACGGGTAGGTCGGATCAGACTCGACACACAAATTCTGACGCTCTGGCCAGGCGTTGCGGATGTAGAGCCAGTCGCCGTAGCGCACCATCCGCTCGTGACTTTGGAAGACGTGCCAGTTGTGCTCGGCGAAGGCGTAATCGCGAATTTTGGCGTTGGGGTCTTTCAACAACGTGGCGAAACTGACGCCTTGAATACTGGGCGCCTTCTGTTGTCCGGCCAGTTGCAGAATTGTCGGCGCGATGTCGATGGAGCTGACCAGAGCGTTACATACACTTTCCCGTTTGACCGTTGGTCCGAAGACGATAAATGGCGTATGGATGCCGCTATCGTACAGCCGGGTTTTACAGCGTGGAAACGGTCGTCCGTTGTCGGCCATGTAGATAATGTACGTATTGTCTTCGATGCCTTGGCGTTTCAGTTCGGCACGAAGTTGGCCGAGGTAAAAGTCCGTACGGCTAACTTCGTGGTAGTATTCAGCCAAGTCTTTTCGTGTCAGCGGACCGTCGTAAAGAAACGGCGGCACTTCGGCATCGTCTGGCGTGTAACGCGGCGCTTCGTCATTGAATTGCCAGGGTCGATGGGCGTCGGTCGACGCAAACCAACAGAAGAAGGGTTGGTCTTTCGGACGATCGCGGAGGATGTCGACCCAATCGCCCTCTTTACCCGGCCCTTTCCCACGGGAAATCCTGGTAAACGCCGCCGAAACCGCCGGACCCATGTGGTTCTTGCCTGACAGGACCGTGTAGTAACCAGTCTCGCGCAGCCGCTGGGGAAACATGAACTGATCAGCCGGAAGGTTGGTGTGAAGCTCGGGCGCGCCCGTGTTGTGAGGGTATCGCCCTGTGATGATGCTACAACGGCTAGGGCTGCAACTACTGATGGTCAACTGGGCGTTGGTAAATCGCATGCCTTCGGCGGCCATGCGGTCGATGTTTGGCGTTTGCACCGTTTGGCTGCCGTAGCAGCCCAGGTCGTCGGGCGAGATGTCGTCGGTGATGAAGAAAACGAAGTTCGGTCGCTCCGCGGCAACGCACGTGACCGTCGGCACAAGCAGATAGACGCAGATCGACAAACAAACGAAAGGCAAGTATCTCACGGTTGATCTCCACGAGGTAACACCGACGGAAAGGAATATGGACTTGAACCATCTTATCAAATTGAAACGCCGCTGGCCAAAAAACATAATGAACTCAAACTGAATGCGTCTTGCGAAGCGCACAGCGTTAACCCAAGCCATGTCAAGCGATTATTGATTCCGAGGTTGATTGTGGAACACTTCGTTGCGTTCTGCTCCCGCAATCCGGGCTCCCGTTGGTCGCCCTCGTTCCACAAGCAATGCAGGATCCAATAGAGACGAGGGACGAGAAAACGCAGGTCAAAACTGACCATGCTCGTCGCTAACCCCTCGTCTCACGCCCCTTCAGAGCGAAAACTCGGATCATTGTTAGTTATCGGTCTGAGAAACGAACATGCCCACACAGGCGTCTGCGTGGGCATGTTGTGTTTTTGTTGTGGTTGGGTGGACTCGCTACCGTTAGTCCACATCCTTGCGGACCAACACCACGTCTTCGGTCGAGTGTTCATCCATCTCGAAGCCGCGGCTGCGGAACGTAGCCAACATGCGGGTGTTTTCTTTGGACGTTTCCGCGACGACCTTTCTGACACCCCATTTCGGAGCCACTTCGAGGCAGTAGTCGGTTAGCGTGCCACCCAGGCCGTGGCCGTGCCAGCGATCGACGACGATCACCGCGTACTCGGCCGTCTCACGATTCATGTCGGCCACCAAGCGGCCCACGCCGATCAGCTTCCGTTCGCCCTCTTCCTCGACCTCGGCCACGATACCCAACTCGCGGTCGTAGTCGACAAAGCAGTATCGGGTAGCCATCTCGTGTGTGGTTTGTTTGAACAGGTAGCTGAAGCGGAACCAAAGCGACTGCGTCGAGCAACTGCCCAGCAGGTCGTGCCACATAGGTTCGTCTTCCGGCTTGATCGGTCGAAGGATGACGGGCGTTCCGTCTTTGAGTTGCCGGTGGGCAACAAACTCCTCCGGGTAGGGTCGGATCGCTAAGTGGGCATAGGGCCGCACCGAATGGGCCATCACTTCGCGGTCGACAACCACTCGGGCGTCCAGAGCAATGACGTCTTCGGGCGTGACCAGCAACGGGTTGATGTCAAACTCCTTGATCTCGGGGTAGTCGGCCACGAGGTAGGAGAACCGCATGATGATTTCGATTAGCCGGTCGATGTTTGCGCCAGGCTTACCGCGATAGCCTCGCAGCAAGGGCCACGACTTCAGCGACTCTAACATCCGCCGGGCCAACGATTCGTTCAACGGCGGCAAGCCCAACGCGCGATCCTTGAAGACCTCGGCCGCGGTTCCGCCCGCACCAATCATGATTACGGAGCCAAAGATCGGGTCCTTCTTTGCCCCCATGATCAGTTCGATGCTATTGGGGTAGCTCACCATTTTCTGAACGGTAACGCCCACGATGTCGGCGTCGGGGCGAAGGTTTTTCGCCTTGGTGGTCATCTTTTCGAAGGTCGCACGCACGGCCGCCTCGTCCGATATATTCAACGCGACACCGCCGACATCGGTCTTGTGGGTAATCTGCGGCGAGTGGATTTTCAGTACCACGGGGTATCCTGCCCGGCGTGCAATCTCCACGGCTTCATCCGGAGTGCGGGCTGCCTGGGGTTTGGTTACTGGAATCTCGTAGGCTTCCAGGAAGGCTTTCGATACGTTCTCGGAGAGGATATCCCCACCCTCGGTCAGTAGCGTGTCGAACACGCCGCGTAGCCGTTGGCGATCCAGGCTAAAATCGACCGGCATATCGCGCGGCGTTTCGTGAAGGATTTGCAGGTTGCGAGCGTAGGAGACTAAGTGCATAAACGCCCGAACGGCTTGTTCCGGTGTGGTGTACGTGGGAATGCCCGCTTCACTAAGTACTTGCACTCCCTCGCTCACCACTCGGCCTCCCATCCAAGCCGCGATTACCGGTTTGTTGGCCTTTGCCGAGACCTTGGCCACCGCGTGTGCAGTGGCCGTGGGGTCGGTCATGGCTTGGGGCGTCAGAATTACGAGGATCGCATCGACGTTCTTGTCCTTGACCACCACTTCGACGGCCTTGGCAAAACGGTCGGGTGGGGCATCGCCGAGCACGTCGATTGGGTTACCGTGCGACCAGCAAGGGGGAAGAATCTCGTTGAGCTTCTCCATCGTTTCATCGGCGATGGAGGCCAACTTACCGTCGCGGGCGATCAGGGCATCGGTCGTCATCACGCCCGGGCCACCGGCATTGGTGATAATCGCCAGGCGGTCGCCCTTGGGTGGTTCGTGACGGGCGAGCAGTTCGGCACAGTCGAACATGTCTTCGACCTGGAAGATCCGCTCGATGCCGGCCCGTTGGAACGCAGCCTCGTAGACGGCGTCGACTCCGGCCATGGCACCCGTGTGGGAAGCTGCTGCGGCAGCCGATTCGGCGAATCGGCCGGCCTTGTAGGCCACGATGGGCTTGGTTCGGGAAAACGCTCGAGCTGCCGAAACGAATTCGCGGGCTTCGGAGATCGATTCGATGTAGAGGATCAACGACTGCGTGTCGGTAGCCGAACCGAAGTAATCGATCAGGTCGGCCATGTCCACATCGAGCATGTTCCCCACGGAGACGAAGTAGGAGAAGCCGATGCCTTCGTCGATGGCCCAATCGAGCACGGAAGTACAAAGCGCGCCCGATTGGGAGATGAATCCCACGTGTCCCTTGGCAGGCGTGGCGGCGGCGAAACTGGCGTTGAGGTTGATACCTGGCACGATGATTCCCAGGCAGTTGGGTCCCAGGATTCGCATGCCTTCGTATTTTTCCTGTTCGGCTAGGACCAGCCGTTCGAGTTCGCGGCCTTCTTCGCCGATTTCACGGAATCCGGCCGAAATGATGACGATGCCCCGAGTGCCGGCCTCGCCGCACTCGCGGACAATCGCGGGTACCGTGGTGGCTGGGGTGCAAATGACTGCTAAGTCGGGCGCGTGAGGCAAACTGGGAATGTCTTTGTAAGCCTGGACTCCCTGGACAGATTCACGCTTCGGATTGATCGGATAAACGACTCCCCGGAATCCCGAACCAATTAGGTTTCTCAGGACCGTGTAACCTACGCTTGTCGGCGTATCGCTCGCTCCGATCACGGCAACGCGATGGGGCTCAAAAATCTTGTCGAGATTCTGAATGCTCACAGTGGGCTCCTTGGCAGGGGCAGGAGAGTCGCGTTTGGGGTTTTAGGCGAAAATCGCTGTATGGTCAACAATCGGGGGAAGGATCGACTCGGCATGCAGTGCTAGCTCAGGCAAACAGTGTTGGCACGGGCAAATGACGCTGCAGCCTGGGTTTGGTCTCATCGAGAACACTACCCCCCCATTGAAAGTAACCGATAGAGTCCGTCAGTATAGTATGTCGACGCAGGCAGCGAAAGCATTGAGGGCCACGGAATTGAGCGCGTTTAGGGGATTTCTCCGGAGCGTGCCGCGTAGTGCGATTGCACAGCAGGTTAGGAATGTGGGGATTCGTTGGACAGGTTCGTGAACCGCAACCACGTAATACAGTGTTGTTTCGAGCGGTTCGAGGCCGTATCGTGCTGCGAAGCGACCACCAGCCTCTGTGAGGTGGCGTTTCGGGCAATTCAGACGGAAAACAGATGGAAGCCGCAAATGGACACAGATTCGCGCAGATGAAAAAAAACGCCTGGAGAACCTGGGACATCTGACGGACCACGCCGTGAAAAAAAATGCTCTGAAAAGCCTGGCACACCAGATAGCCGTTTCGATGCCAGAAACTTCCTGTCCGCGTTCATTTGCGGCTCCACCGTCAAGATTGTTTTCGGTTTGAGGTGTGAGAAGCGAAAACGCCCGCTGGCAGTAAGCCCTCCATAGTGGTATCCTGGCGTCCGGTTGTGTAGGACGTTAAAGTGCCAGGAATTTTCGGCTTGAGTTAACCGCAGGGCGGCAGGGCCGCCAACCAACCGGTGCTACCGCACCCGGGCAAGAAGCCGCTCCCGCTGGTCGCTAGTCTTTGTCAAAAACTTAACGATCTTTGAGGCTAGTAGTACAGACCAACACCAATCATGGCAAAGGGCAGGCTTCGGCAATAGGAAAGATCCATGATCGACGGAATCGACGGCGATATTTCTCTGGTCCGCCGAGCTAAGGGGGGAGACTTCGAAGCCTTCGACGCGCTGGTACAGCGTTACGAGGGTCGAATCTTCACGTTGGCGATGCGCATCGTGGGACAGGCAGCCGATGCCGAGGAGGTGGTCCAGCAGACGTTCGTCAGTGTGATCGAGAAGCTCAAGGGCTTTCGTGAAGACGCTCGGTTCTCGACCTGGCTTACCCGGGTGGCTACGAATCACGCCTTGGCCCTGTTGCGAAAACGGGCACGGCGTCAAACGGTTCCCCTGGCCGAAGACCGTAGCAACGAGAGCTACGACGACGTTCCGCGTCCCGAGTACATTGCCCAGTGGCAGGAAACACCCGAAGACATTGCCAGTCGGCATGAGATTCGGGAAATCCTCGACAAGGCTCTGGAGGAACTCGACGAGAAATACCGCCTAGTGTTTCTACTTCGCGACGTCGAGGGCCTATCAACCGCCGAGACGGCCGAAACCTTGGATATAAGCACGTCGAACGTCAAGGTCCGCCTCTTACGCGCGCGGCTAATGCTCCGCGAAAAGCTCACCCGATTCTACGGCGACGAAACCACCCAGGTCGAGCCGCACACGCATTCGTAGAATCGCGCGGCAGGGAATGTTGCCAACATCCTGGTTCCCAAGCTCTGGCTTGGGACCGAGACTGATGTCGTTTACCCTTGCGTTACGTTTCCTGCTAACGATCGCCCTGTTCGGTCGTGTCTTGCTCGGCGCGGAGTTCGTACATGCGATAGCCGATCCGGCGGCATGCTTCGACCGTTTCCGAGTAGGGCGTGTCGCAGACGTCGACAAAACCGTTTTGGAAATTCTCGCCGTCGTCGCGGCCCGTGGTCGCCTGGTCGCCGAACTGATGCCAATGGGTGCCGACGATCAGCGGGTTTTGCAGCGCGCTGCGGACGTAGGTTTCGTAGGCTTCGCCTCTCGCTTGTTGGTCGTGCACTGCGATTAAGCTGGGGTGAAATTTACCACGGTCGAGGGCCCCGAAGTGGAATTCGCCGATCAACACCGGTTTGTCGATGCCCTCGGGTAGACGGAGGTCGGCCAAGCTATGGGTGTAGCGGTTTACGCTAACAACGTCGCTGTATTTGGCCGCAATACGGAAGACCGTCGCGTGGCCCCACCCTGCGAAACGGCAACCGAGGTAGAGTCCTTGGGGATCAACTTCCTTGACCGCTTCACGACACTGGCGGAAATAGGCCTCGGCGATTCGGTCCAGGAAGGCGGCCAGATCCTCGTGTCCCTGCTTTTCATCGGGTCGAGTGGTCGACCGAAGCATGGCGTCCCAACTGGCATAGCCGGCATTCCAGGCAGTGTTGAGTTTTTCGATCTCTCCGTATTTTTTCTTCAGATCGTCGACTAACACCTGCTTGGCCGGTTGGTCGGCGGGCGAGGCAAGCACGTCTCGGGCTAGTGACGATTCATCTCGCCCCCAACTAAGCTCGTTGCCCGGGAAGTAGCCCAGGCACCAGGGATCGCCCACCGCCTTGCCTCGGTGCAGGGCCACTTCCTTCAGTAACGTAGCCTTGAAACTGGGGTCGAACACATCAGGAAACTTTCCCCAGCCGCCGCTGGTACCCTCGATCACTCGGCTATCGTCGTGGATCGTGGCCACGTAGCCAGTCCCGCCGGGCGTATCCTGCGGCGGAGAATCGATACTGTAGACGGTTGCCGTGTAGGGCGTCTTGTGCTGAAGGTAAATGGCCGGCTGCGAGCAGTTGGCCAAAGTGTTCAGTCCCCAACTGCGGAACCTGCGATGCGTCAGATTGGCGTAATCCTCCGGCCAGTTGGGACCGTATTTCCTCAACAGGTTGGCGCCCGAGAAGTTGTAAGTCTCTGTACCCCGCTGATAGTTTCCGGCGATCGCCCAGGTGCTCTTACCGTAGAACGCGCCGAACAATGAGTCGGGTTCGGGCAAGTCGACAAACAAGTGTTCGCGGCCGGTGACCGGCGTGTAACCACACGACCAAGTGACGCGCACCAGCCCATGCGACCAGAACAGACACCCTTCGGGGTCGACGAACCACCACTTGCCGCGCCATTTGGCCACGCGAAAGCGTCCGGTAGCTTCCAGCCGTGGGCCGGCGAGCCAACCGCCGTATTGGTTCCAAGCTTCGGGGCCTCGATGTGCGGCCAGATCGGTTGCCTCGCGCTCACGCTGGGCGCCTAAGTCGTCGTCCAAATGGGTCTTGCCTGGCCAGTCCTTGTGTTGATACTGTCCGAACCGGTCGATCATCGGGAAGAGGTCGTCGATGTTTTTCGGCAACGGAAACGCCGGGCCTTCACCCACTTCGGCGTGGAGGTTTGAAACCTCGAATGCCTGGTCGGCCGAAGGGCGATATACATAGATTGAGATACCGATTACGTTGGACGAATCGATCGTTTTGCGGCTACGGTTTTGGAAGCCGCCTGGGGTTCCCCTCATACCCGAGAGTTTCGTCCGAAGCGCCGTCGGTACCCGAGCACGAATGGGGATTCGTAAAGCCTGCTCTTCGCCGGGCCGAAGAGTCAACGACTCGATACAGCAGTTCGTTCTGGTAGAACGTTCGGCTTTCGGGTTGTCGACGGCGCCATGGACGCTGAGCGTACGTTTTCCGACGTTCTTCACGGTTGTTTCGACATAGCCGAAGCCGGTCACATCCCAACGTCCGTTGGGAGGAATGAAGGTAACGCCAGGCCGTTCTTCGGTGTGGCCGGTGTGAACCCGGAGAACCGAACCGAGGCGTTCGATGTGGGCGTCACAGGTGGTTGCCGCCTTCTCGTCGAGAGGTTTGGCGACGTCGACCAGCATACGTTCCGACGGTTCGCTTTCGAACGCATGGGAAGCAGCTACTACGACAACCAGGCACGGAATCGCGATGAATGCCGTGCGAAAATATGTTGTCCGTTTCATGGTCGATCTCCTAAGGCAGGGAACGCTTGATAGGCTGTCGTCCAACGCATGTTCTTAGGGTAGCCCCCGTCGAACTGGCTGCAACGACATTATTTGTCAAAGTTTGTAGAGATATGGGTAAGAACTGTTTACGGCGGACGATGGCTTCCGGTTGGTTGATTCCATTTAGCCAAATAAAGCTTTGCAGTCCATCGTCGACGCCATACAACTCAGGATAGCCACACGCGAGCCGATCGCAATGACAATATTGGTCAAGTTATTTGCCAATATGGTGCACGCATGAAACGCGCCACCGTTGTGCGCTCGCCCGTTTTTCGCGGTTGCCGCCTGTTTTTTTTGCCAAGTCCGTAGGCCAGCACGCGCGTTGATCTAGGCTGAGCGACTGTCCGATGTGGCAGCGGCAGACACATTACGACCAAGTCGTGACGCCCTTGGCCTGATCCTCAGCGCCCGTTTGCCGTAGCTTGGAAGAAAAGCTCGCGACAATTCCAGAGGTAGAAGGTTGCCCAAACTGAAAAGGGCACGAAAGGCAGAAAGAGAATTCCGCCCGGGCTCATGGTGGTGGCGTAGAAGTCGCGGGACCAGACGACAGTCATCGAGTAGATCCAGAGAATGTTCGCCATCTGCGCAGCAAGCCATCCCCAACTGCGCAAACGCCACAGGCCTACCACGCTCAACAGCAGCAGCAACGTGGCCCAAATCAGGTCGCCGATCATAAACCCGAACGCCGTGGCCAGCGAGCCACGATCGAGCTCGGCCGGAGGCGTCTGTTGGGCAAAGAGCCGAACACATACCAAACCCCAGAATGCGACGGTGAGAAGCGCGGCAATGCTATTGACCACGACTATCGTGGTCACGCCGCGCGGCCGGATCGTGTTTTTACCCATGGTGATTGCGAGCACAAGAATGACTGACTAGAGGCGGTTTCAAAACCCGGCTTCGGGTTCGTACATCCGCTGAACGAACGACCTCGGCATAAGCTTCCAGTGCTTTGCCAACTGTTAAATCTGGGGTTATGGGTGCCATGTCCACGCTTGCGTGGACATGCCGAAATCCCGAGGAACATCCCCACGCAAGCGTGGGAATGAAACCCCAATTCTTAGATCTTACAAAGCACTAGTACGTCATCCAGCAAGTTTCTTCCGGTATAGTTCCGGGAACACTCGGCGGGCGTCGTTGTTATTGAAGGTCCAGTCGATTATGGCTTTGCGGCGATTTCGGTCGCGGGCCCAAGTCGCCGCATGACGTTGAACTTCTTCGATTGTAGGAATCCGTCGCCCGAGGCATTGCTTGGTCAACACGGAGATTTCAATTTCTGCCATGTTCAGCCAACTGGCGTGCTTGGGTGTGTAGTGCCATACGATGCGTCGCAGAGATTGCTTCGCTTTCGTGGCGTCAAACGTTTCGATGAGGGACTTTTCGTTGTGCGTGTTGAGGTTGTCGAGAACCAAATGAATCCGACGAGCCTTGGGATAACGCTGAAGCAGATCACGCACGAATCGTGCGAAATCGGCCCGTTTGCGATGACGCCGAGCCTGGACGAAGCGTTTGCCACCTTTCGGCTCAACGGCGACAAAGATACTGCACGTGCCGCAACGACGATACTCGTAGTCCTGCTTAGCCGCCTTGCCTGGTACGGCAGGCTTGAAGGGACACGTATCGTCCAGGAGTTGATACGGCTGCTCGTCCATGCAAATCAACGGTTCTCTCGGGTTGAACGCCTTTTCATACTGGTCGAGGACGTCCTCCATTCTGTCGCGAAACTCTTCGGTGAGTCTCGGAATGCACCATGTTTTTTTCGCCATGGCTTCATGTCGTGCTCTTTCAGCCACAACGCAACCTCGCTCTTGCTGATCGAATCGACGAAGCCTCGTTTCACGGCGTGCACGCAGAGTAGTTCCAGCGTCCAGCGGACGCGGCCCTCCGGCGGATCGCTGCAAGCCAACGCCACGACTTGCTGCTTCTGCCGTGGCGTAAACGTGGGCGGAGCACCGGATCGAGGGGCGTCGTACAACGCTTCCTCTAAACTCCCGGTACAGAACCGTTTACGCATACTGCGAACAGTTCGATCCGTGCAACCAACGTGTTCGGCAATCTCCTCATCCGTGAATCCTTCATCTGATTTCAGCAGAATCAAGGCACGCCGAACCACACGCACGGATCGCGTGCCGGTATGCACCAACTCCTGCAAATGCTGTCGGGCCTCGTCCTTGAGGCGTACAATGTGTTCCTTCATGCCGGTGCTTATACCACCGGAAACAATTTCATGGAAGGCGTACTAGCTTTGAAATGGCTTCTAGTCAATGTCCGCAATCTGCAACCGCGCTGCTTTCAGACGCCGGCGGATAACTCGGGCCATTTGCCCCATCAGGTGATAACCGAAATGCGGATCCTCTTCGCATAACGCGCGAAGATCCTTGGCGTCGATCGCCAGCACCTCGGTCTTCGAGCGGCAGACACCGATCGAGTTCGTTTCGTAGGGTTTCACTACGGCCGACCAGACGAGGAAGTCGCCAGGGTTGCAGGTGTCGACCGTTTGACGCTTACCGCTAGGCAGCAAGTATTGGACATCAACCTGCCCGGCAAGGACGATATGCAGGTGGTCGGATCGCTGCGATTCGCGGAAGACGACATCGCTGGCATTATAGCTGCGGATCTCGCTAATGTCGGCGCACGCCTGAATGGTTTTGTCGGATACGTCGTCGGCGTCGAGATACTTGCGAAGGATTTCGAAGATGGTCATCTGGGGTTTCCTAATTTGGGGAATGCCTCAGCGGCGCAAACCTCCGCCCACGCCAAAGCCGGCGGGCAACGGAATCAATCAGACGAATCGCCTAATATAGCGACTTTTGCGTCGGTGACAACCGGGCGGAGCACGTTTCCCCGTGTAGTGGGGGATCCGTAAAATTTGCCAACTCGTGACAGAACTGTCACAATACCGTGACAATACGTACCCCGTTTCGTCTTCCCGCACGGCGGCAGGGACGCCAACCAAAAGGGTGCTGCCACGCCCAGTCGGACACCCGCTCCCCATTGGTCGCCAATCTTTGCGGAAAGCTCAACGATCTATGAGGTTAGTGGCGGCGGCTTCCAAACCCGGCTTCGGGTTCGTATATCCGCCGAACGAACGACCTCGATACCAGTTTTAAAACGGCTTCTATTGCGTCCGGCATTGCTTGTGGAACGAGGGCGACCAGCGGGAGCCCGGTTTTCCGGGCCGGAACGCAATGAAGTGTTCCACAATCAAACCAGGAACCAATAGTTCAGCGCGGCGTAGCCGCGGCAATCGGTGCTGTTGCCAGTTGTCTCAGGTGTTGACGCTACTGAAGCCCAGCTCCCACCCTTCCTTCCTCCATCACTCCCGCCTTTTAGGTGCGAAAGGAATCAGCCCATGTCCAGCCGGCCATTCACCGCGAGCACTTGGTTTGTTGTTCTGGCGGTTTCACTTCCAGGCTTTGCTGCGGAACTCGACGAAAGGCCCACGAGGCCCGGCGAATGGGGATATCGGCCGACCGATGGCACGACGGTGGCGGTCAATCCACCCGGTTTCGTGTGGCGGCCGCAGCGAAAAATCGCGGCCTGGCAACTCGAGGTCGCCAACGACCGCGAGTTGGCCAAAGTGACCTACCGCGCCGACGACATCGCGTGGAACGTCCACTGTCCGTCGAAAACGTTTCCAGCGGGCGACTACGTCTGGCGATACCGCGGTGTCGATGCCAAGGGCGTTAAAACCCCCTGGAGCCAAGTGCGGGCTTTTTCGGTGCCGGCCGAATGCCTCGAAATGCCGTTGCCCGGGCGAGAGGAACTACTCGCTCGGATCCCGGCATCTCACCCACGGCTGTTTCTGCGGCCCGAGGATTTGCCCCGTTTGCGCAAATTGGCGCAAGCTGATTTGAAACCGCAGTATGAGCAACTTAAAAAGACGTGCGATCGTCTGTTAAAAAATCCGCCGCCCACGGAGGAACCGCCCACGTATGGCGACATCGAGCGGAAGGGCGAGAAGTGGCGCGAAATATGGTGGGGAAACCGCGTGTACACGATCAAAGCCCTCAACGGCGCCGCCACGTTGGCCTTCACCCGACTGCTCGACGGAAACGACGACTACGGCCGACTTGCGCGGAAAATTCTCATGCAGTGCGCCGAATGGGACCCCAAGGGAGCCACCGGCTATCGGTACAACGACGAAGCGGGCATGCCCTATGCTTATTACTTTTCACGAACGTACACCTATCTCTATGACTTGCTTTCGGAAGAAGAACGGCAGAAGTGCCGCGAGGTGATGCGCATACGCGGCGAGGAGATGTTCAAACACCTTTGCCCTCGGCATCTTTGGAATCCGTACGCCAGCCACAGCAATCGGGCGTGGCATTACCTGGGCGAATTGGGAATCGCCTTCCACGGCGAAATCCCGGAGGCCGACAACTGGCTATGGTTTGCCGTCAACGTGTTCCAGAACGTGTACCCTGTGTGGTGCGACGACGACGGTGGCTGGCACGAAGGTACGCTCTACTGGAGCAGCTACATCGGCCGGTTCACTTGGTGGGCCGACGTGATGCGCAGTGCTTTGGGAATCGATGCTTTTTGCAAGCCGTATTTCTCTCAGGTAGGCTATTATCCGATGTACCTGATGCCGCCGAATAAGTTGGGCGGTGGATTTGGCGACTGCAACGGTGGTGCTCGTTCCAGTCGGTTAGTCCCACTGGTTAGCCAATTGGCCGCCCAGTCGGGCAATGGGCATTGGCAGTGGTACGTCGAACAAATGGGAGGGCCGAAGGGAGAAGGAGGCTACATCGGCTTCCTGCGTGGCGCGTTGCCGAAGGTCAAAGCGAAGTCGATCGATGAGTTGCCCACATCGCGCCTGTTTGCCGGCACGGGGCAGGCCTATCTCAACACCACGCTAAAAGACGCCGCAAACGACGTTCAACTGGTGTTCAAGTCGAGCCCCTTCGGCACACAGTCGCACGGTTATGAGGCCAATAACTCGTTTTTGCTTTGGGCTTACGGCGAAAACCTATTGATCCGCAGCGGGCGTCGCGATATTTACGGGAGCGACCACCACAAGAACTGGATGTGGAGCACGCGGAGTGTCAACAACATCACGGTCGACAGCCAAGGACAAGTACCGCACTCGGCGGCGTCGCAGGGCCGGATCGTGGCCTTTCGGACCACACCCAAGGTCGATGTGGTGGTGGGCGAAGCGGCCGACGCCTATCGCGTGAAAGAGGGTAAAAACGAACGGCATCTGTTAGACCGCTTCACTCGGGCCGTGATCTTCGTGAAACCAGAGCTGATCGTCGTCTACGACCAGCTCGCGGTTCCGCAGCCTTCGATGTTTACCTATGCCCTGCACGCCAACGAACCGTTCGATGTGCAGCAACAACGCGACGTGCGACTAACGGTGAACAAAGTCGGCTGCAAGATCAGTTTCCTTGCGCCCGAAGAGTTGAAGTTCGAGCAGACCGACCAATGCGATCCCAACCCGCGGCCGCGGGTGAAGCTACGGGAATTCCACCTTACGGCCAGTGCGCCCGAGAAGGTGAAGAATGTCGAGTTCGTCACGCTTTACCGTCCACACCGCAAGGGTGGTGCCGTGCCAGAGGAGGCGTCGCTTAAGCGGACGAACGACGGATACGTGTTGTCCGCCCGATTGATCGATGGCGACGCGGTAATCGAACTTCCGGTCGGCGATGGCAAGATCCGCGTGCAGCAGACCGACGCGGAGGGCAAGGCGGCAGCGCCTTTGGTGGTTTCGACGAAGTAGTTCATACGTGTTCTGACATGGTCGGACGAGTGCCATGCCCACGGCAACGTGGACATGCTTGATGTGCGACGCGTATTCATGCCCACGTTTCCGTGGGCATGGCACCCAGCACCGTACCACGCAGGCTGCGGCCGAAGCGGTTTGGTTCTGGCCCTTACCGCAGCCCCATGCTGGCGGCCACAAGCCGGTCGCGCAGCCGGTCGGGAAGAAACTTGATCAAACCGATGAGAATTCGAGATTGCAGGCCGACCGTGTAGCGGGCTTTGGGGCGTCGGGCGGTCAAGGCACGCATCACCGTTGCGACAGCCCGCTGGACAGGTAGAGCTCGTGCCGCAGCCTGCTCGGTTGTTCGACGCACGGCGTCGAAGTCGTCGGCGTAAAAAGAGAAAAGGTTGCTCACCGCGGCAGCGGTCAGTTCGTCGACCGCATTTCGCGACTTGCGCCAGATGGGCGTGGCAATCGGGCCGGGTTCCACCAGGGCCACTTTTACGCCGCTGTTGCGCAGCTCGCCGCGCATCGCGTCGCTTATTGCTTCCAAAGCGAATTTCGACGCAGAATATGGGCCCAGGTAGGGTGGCGATATCCGGCCGTTAACCGAGCTTATATTGACGATCCGCCCTTGCCCTCGACGCAACAAAGGAAGGCACGCCTGAGCGGCGGCCACCGCACCGAACAGGTTTACCTCGAACTGACGACGCAGTGCATCCATGGGCACCAGTTCCAGAGGCCCGGTTACGACGATGCCAGCGTTGTTCACCAACCCGGCCAACCCGGCATCGCCTACGGTGTCAGCTATTCGTTCTACGGCGGCGGCGATTTGCTCGGCGTCGGTAACGTCAAGCATGATCGGTACCAACTGCGACGACGCCTTTTGCCGCAACGCTTCGCCGTCTTCCTCGCGGCGCACTCCGGCAAACACGCGGTAGCCGCGCCGGTCCAATTCCAGGGCGCAAGCGGCCCCGATTCCCGTTGAAGCGCCGGTGATCAACATGGTACGTGGAGTTGGAGTGTTCTTCTTCATCATGAGTCTTGCGAGGAGGCCTCGGGCAAACTGTCCCAGGGGCTGATTTGGCGGGGTTGCGGTGGTGCCTTTTGGGCCTGGACTTCGGCGTCCTCTTCGGCTACACGTTTCGGCCGTGCAATCCGCACCTGGCTCACTTCGCGCGATATGACGCCCAAGTTAAGGACAAGCACCAACAGAGCCATCGCCGGTAGAACGAGCAGCAATACGGGCGTTTCGGGCGGTAGACTGCGGTCGACAATGTAAATGAGGGTCCAGGGAGCATTGAAAACGTGAAGATAGCTATACGACGACGACCGTAGGCCGGGTGTCATGGCGTGGACCACGCTGGGTACGATTGTCCCGAATGTCAACAACAGTCCCTGCAGGATGAGCGACAGGAGGATGCCGACGCTGGAGAATCTTCGTAGCACACGTAGCAGAAGCAGTCCAACACCCAGATAGAGTATGAGGTAGGCCAGCGACAGCGCGCTGAAGACCAGGATCTCTTCGACATCGGACGACGACCAACGCCTCAATCCGGCGCTGTCGAACCGTTCACCGATTAACACAGCCACGGCAGCCAACGCGGCGATGCAAGTCATCCCGCAAACGGCGAACAAGTAGCCTGTGCCGGGGCCAGGGTTCAACCAGGTCAGGAAGACACGCCCGAAAAAGCTCTGCGGAAGGTCACGCTTCACACGCGGCGAAAGCTCGGGCGACTCGCCAATCAAGAAAGTTCCCGCAACGTACCAATATATGACTCCCAGGAACAGGAACACCGTAACGACTTCCTCTTCACCGCGTGCCGGGCCGATCCACACCCAGGACATCCATCCGACGAAAAGGGCCAGTTGCGCGACCATGGTAATGCGAATACGTGTCGAACGGTTTTCGGTCGGGAAGGTAATCAATGCCGCCGAAGCGTAAAACACGAGCAAAAAGGTAGAAGCGTAGGCCGTGAGCATGGCGGCTAGAACTTGCCATAACTCAATGTCGGAAAAGGAAATTTGGTCATAACCGACAATCGACGCGGTGATTGCACAGACAATCCACAGGACAATCAGCAAGCCCACGATCAACAACACCGAAAGCATCACCTGCCAGTGGCGTTCCGAGGTTAGCGTGCCTATTAAAAGAGCGATCTGCGACAAGGCCAGGGAAACCAACACCGTGTAGCCGATACAGAACAGGATCGTGGGGAAATCGATCCCGCGCAACATGTAGGTAAACGCCAAGCAGGGCGAAATCGCCGAGAGATACACAATCATTTGTAGCACGGCGCTACCCAACTTGCCACGCACGATCTGTCGCGACCCCAAAGTGGTAATCGACATCAACTCGTAGGTGCGGTCTTCTTGTTCTCCAGCAATCGAGCGGAACGCGCTGAATGGCACGATCACAAACAACGGAAACGCCAGGATCAAATAGTATCCGAAAAACATCCCGGCGCCGTCGGCGCTGTAGTAGACGTCGGGGCCGATCATGGCCAGGCCGATAAGCGACCAGGCCCATCCGCAAATAAGTAACAGCGCAAACGTGACTACAAACTGCCGGCTCTTCAACGCTTGGCGAGTCTCTTTGACCAGGATCGGGTTGAGATGGTCGCCAGCCCATGTCATCAGCCGGTCGACGGCCGACAATCCACGGTTCACCGTCGCATCCGTGATTTCGATTTTTTGAGCGATCGCTTGCATGGGCGGTAGCCAAGTCTACAGTGGTTGTTCTTATGGATGAGGGTTTCAGCAAGCAAAAGGTGTATTACTGCACCAGCCCCTGCGTCACGTGCATGAAAGCGTCTTCCAGGGTTTCCCGGTGTGTGCCAAACGCCACCACACGGAACTCGGCCTGGATGATGTTTCGCAGCAACTCGGCTTCGGCCTCTGGGGTGCCGGTGTGCAGGAACCGCACGGAGTCGCCGTTCATATGAAGCTGACTCACTCCCGCCTGCTGCTCAAGCCAAGTGCCTAACGCCCGAACGTTTTCCAACACACGTACTTCCACGGCGTTTTGTGGTTTTCGGGCCTGGCGACGAATTTCTTCTACTCCGCCAGTTACGACGAGTTGTCCCCGCTCGATAATCCCCACCACGTCGCAGATTTCGGCCAGTTCGGTGAGGATATGCGAACTGATGAGGATTGTCTTGCCGGCGTCGGCCAGCGTACGAATCATTTGCCGCAGTTCGATACGTGCCCGGGGGTCGAGACCGGCGGCCGGTTCGTCGAGCACCAGTACCGCGGGATCGTGGATTAATGCCCGGCCCAGGCAAAGACGCTGTTTCATGCCCTTCGACAAACCATCGGTTGGCTTGTCGGCCAGCACATCCAGGCCCGTGAAGTCCATCACCCGATCGATGGCGTCTTCGCGCTGTGTGTGTCGCATTTGGTACGCCCGGGCGAAGAAATCGAGATACTCGCGAACGTTCACATTGGGATACGTGCCGAAATAGTCGGGCATGAACCCTAAACGCCGCCGCACGCGGTCGGGGTCGTTGAGCACCGAGAAGCCGTCGACAAAGGCATCGCCCGCCGTGGGCAAATCGAGCGTGGCCAGAATCCGCATACTTGTGGTCTTGCCCGCGCCGTTGGGGCCAATGTAGCCAAATACCTGGCCGCGGTAGACGTTGAACGAAACATCGTCGACCGCCCGGGTGGTGCCGAAAAAGCGGTGAAGATGCCGCAAGGTAATCATCGGGTGGTTGTCGGTCATGGTGCTACTTCCAACGTCCAAGGATCACGTGAAAACCACCGGTTTCTTCGACCGAGGGCATGCCGTAGGCGACCTCGGGCGAACGGTCGACAATGGCCACGTAAGTACCCGGCTTCAGCGGCTGCGTCAGGGCAGCCAGACCCGTTTCGAGACGACCGCTGGCAGTGTGCGGCTCCGTGATTTCGGCATTGCCGCCGCCGTAAAACCGCCAATACGCACGATTGCGAAAGCCAAAAAACCCACCGTAACGGTCGTTGTCAAATCCCGGCGGAAGTGTTGGGCTATGATCGGCTCGCAAGCGACGCAGTTCACTCAACGCCGTTTGTTGCGAGACAGGCTTCAGCGCGGCGGTGGCGCCGTCGGCAACCTCATCGGCCCGCAGGTAGTTGTCAGCCGCCACGCAAACGACGAGCTGCCGCACGTTCGTGCCAAGCTCGTTTCGGACCGTTGCCGCTGGTGAGTCGCCGTCGGCGCAACGAATATCGAGCCGGGCTTTGCTGTTGCGCGAACGAACGGTCAGATATTGCGTCGGCGTTCGGGAGTTCAGCCAGCCGGAGGTTAGATGCAAGTGGTCGTCCCACACCATCTGACGTGATTGCAGCCGTTGTAGGTTGTCGGTTGGGGTGGCAGCAAAGGGGTAGATTGCCGTGTCGCCGGGAAACGTTAACCCACCGGACGGTGACAACCCGGCGTAGTAGGACAATCGTGACCAACAGGCGACCTGTTTCCCAGGCTGATCGAGCCAGGTAACGGTCCGTGCGCGGACTTTCGTGCCCAGTCCGTCGGAAAACATCGCGTAGAGGAACAGGGCCAGGGTGATCGCCGCGGCACCCAGCGGAATGGTGACCACGAGAAGATATATGCGACGCGCGCGGAACAGTAGCCAGTAGTTGATCGGCCCGATGGTTATCACGAAGAGCGTGATTAGTACACAATAGGCAACCACCGGGGGCAAACCGACCTCGGGGATCAGGAAGTTCCAAAAATCCGGATTAGGACGGACCATCGACACGCCATGCCGCTGATACCAGAGACAACGTTGGCTGCCCATGGCATTGAATACCCAACCCCAATAGTCGGCCGACCCGGGAAACGGATCATCGGGCTCCAAGGCTACGATCAAACCGGCCCGGCAGTCGCGCAGCCACAACGACGGCAGATTGGCAGTCGTACGACTACCTGGCGATGGGTGTTTGGCGCTGTCGGTCAGTTCCTTGGGCAACGGCGGTAAGCCCGGCTGTAACATCTCGACGGAAGCTTCGTCGTTGTTCGAATAGTCGTTGTTGGGAATGACTCCGCGAAGCGGTTGCCCTTGAAAACGGCCACTGGGTTTTTGCCAACCGTCGCCGTCCGAGTCGTTTTCCCCGTCCGGTTGCGATGGCAGACGGAGTAGTTCGGCCAACTCGTTGCGGCGTGCCTCGTCGGGCCCCATGCCGTATACCCACAGGTTGCCACCGGCGTTGACCCAATGTAGAAGAGCCTCGAAACGTTCAGGTTCCCGATCTCGTAACGATCGGAGATCGCCGAGCGACAAGCAGACGATGTCGCAACTCGTATATTCGAGCCAACAAAGCGGCAACTCATCGGCCTGTCGGGAGAACGCCGTGGGAAGGGGAGATTTGCCGGGCTGGTAACTAGCGACCTGATATCGGGCACTGTATTGAACAGGCAACACCATCGCCATTTGGGTTGTGTCGGGTGTAGTGGCGCCAACATACAGCATCTTGGGAAGGGCCTCGACTGCTTCCTTCCAAACAAAACCTGTGCCGCTCCAAGGAATCGAAAGCTTTTCATTCAAAACACCGTCATCGAACACGCTGCAGGAAAATTCTCCCCAGCCCAGGAATTCGGGAATGGAAACCGTGGTGGCGACAGGGCCATTGGTGCCGGCAGGCAATTCCAGGTCAGTTTCCACTCGCAAGTCGTACTCCTCGTTCCAGCCACGTTCCAAGTTAAACTCGAAGGACAGACTGCGATCGGCAACGACTGGTGCCGTGGGCGTGACGATGATCCGCAGAGGCCGATAGCCGAAACCTTGTACCCACCGCGTGTCGTAATCGATCTTGAGCCCATTGGTGGCGCGGGTGAACGTTACACCGTTTGGTGCAGTTTGCGCCATCAACGACGTCGTCCGGCCAAACAACGTGCAAACGGCCACCAGAGCGACCAGCAGGGCGAAAAATCGGCAACGGCACAGCTGCATGACGATTATCCGTTCGTGGAGAAGTAAAAACGTCGGCCAGACGCGGTACGTAGGTCCTATTGGCGTTTGCATGGCTAAAGAGCCGAAGGCGACCAACGGGAGCCTGAATTTCCAGGTATTTGGTTTCCTGAAGCGATCATTTTCAATTCAAACATCAATAGGTTATTCGAGCAGCATCGGCGCGCCGGGGATGTCTTTGTCGTCAATATAACGGTCGTCGATCGCGGTCGTGGCAGAGTCCGTGACTTCCGGCAGCGACGATTCGGCAGTGGCGGCAAAGGGGCTGTTTCCCTTGCGCCGCCGGCGTACTCGGCCCCAAAACAGCGACACGATCCAGAGCAACAGAAACAGCAACCCAAAAATCAGCAACAACAATCCCAGCGACAGAACCGCGACAGAAATGCCGATTGCCGCCTTATTGCCCTGCACCGCGAAGCCAAACACCGAAAACAAAACAGCGCAGGCGGTGGTCACCAAAAGTAGCCACCTTAGGGAGTATTGGGGAAGTAAAGGGCTTGGCATGGTGAGTGCGCCTCCGCTCGGACGGTCGCAACCGGCACACGTACTGTCCCGGCGAGTACGTTCACAGCATGACGAGGGGTGACGACCGTTAGGGTTGATTTTCCCAGAATGCTGTCGATTTGCAAGGTGCCACACCGCCCGTGTGCGGGGGACGGTTGAAACACAACGCGCAATCGGTTTTTGGGGCACCCGACACTCAACGGCGCGTTGCCCTCGTGTCCGTGAGTTCTTCGCTAACGGACGTGAGATCTTGGCTGCGAGGGATCTTTCGTGTGCAATCCCTGGCCATCGTCGTGTGATTTTGGCATAATCTTCCTCGTCGTGGAGGAGGTCCGGACGCTAGTCCAACGGAGATTCTGTACGATTGCCCCGACCCCAATCCCGTGGTTTAGCAGCTATCCAAACGGCCCTCATCCCCGGCCCTTCTCCCGCGAGCGGGAGAGGGGGGTAACAGCTGAACGGCCGCTTGGGGGAAATCCAGTCGTTTTTGCTGCCGATGGGCGAAGTGCGGCAAAGCGTTCCATTCCGGTACTGCAAAAGGGCGTTTCCTTATGGCGTCGATTGGTTTAACGGTTCACGACAGCTTGTGTTACAGCGGCCGTCTACCAGCGCTGGCTCGCCCGGGCCAACGGCTTTCGGCCCTGCAGGGGTTCGTGCTTGTGTCGATGGGCGTTGTCGCGGCCGTGGCGTCGGTGCTGGTGAGCCGAAACCTTGGGGTACCCGGCCACAACATCATCCGAGTGGTCTTTCCCATGAGTCTGGGGTTGGCCTTGGTGCCGCGCCGCGGCGCGGGATCGGTGATGGGCGTCAGCGCATTGGCTACCGCCCTTCTGCTGACGTTTTCTGTCGCCAAGCCGCTGGGAACTGGAGCCGTCACCAGCCTGCTGTTGACCGGGATACTGATCGACGCCGCCTTACTGGGTGCTCGGGCAGGGTGGAGTATCTACCTGCGGCTCGCACTGGCCGGATTGGCAGCCAACCTAATTGCGTTTCTGGTTCGCGCGGGAACGAAGTGGTTTGCTGGTGGTGTGCCCACGGGCAAGCCGCTGGCCGTCTGGTGGCCTTCGGCCTTGCCAAGCTATGTGATTTGTGGAATTCTGGCCGGACTAATTAGCGCGGCCGTCTGGTTTCGTGTCTCCGCTTCTCGTGCCACAGCCGATACTGAGGGAGCAACGCGGTGATCTACGTCGGCATCGACGATACCGACGTCCTCGGCTCGCCGGGCACGAACAAGCTGGCTCGATGGCTCATCGACCGTCTCGCACCGCGTTACCGTTCGTTGTTGGCCATACGACATCAACTGCTCTTCGATCCGCGTGTACCGTTTACGAGCAAGAACAGTTCGGCGTCGCTGCTTTTCGAAGACGGCGGCGCCGGTTCGCTCGACGTCTTGGCCGAAGAACTTCGCCGCTTGATGCAGGAGTGGTTCATTGAGGGGAGCGACCCGGGATTGTGCCTCACGCGGCACGTTCCGTCCGAGATTACCGCGTTTGGAGTTCGTTGCCAACAAGAGGTAGTCCACCAACGCGACGCCCGCGCGTTGGCTGCGAAGTGGGAAATTCTCCTTGATGGTCTTGGCGGAACCAACGACGGCGTGATTGGCGCCCTGGCGGCCGTCGGGCTAGCGGCCGGCGGCAACGATGGTCGCGTGGTGAGTATCGCGGGTGCGCCGGATGATCTGGCCGATTGGCAGGAAATTGCCGTCCTTCATCGGCGCGGCGTCGATGAAGTTCGCTGCGAGGCTACCGGCTCCGTGCATCACCACGGTCGCGTTGACGTGGGAAAGCATCTGCGTCCCAGCTTTCGCGGTGGTCGCGTCGTGCTTTTCGTCGAGCAAACCGACGATGGCCTTCGGGCAGTCCGCAAGCCGTGATGCTCGGCCGTTTTGCGATCACTCGATGCCCAGTTTCTTCTGAATTTCTTCCAGCGGGATGCCCTTGGTTTCCGGCATGATCAGTAACACCCAAAGCAATTGGAGTACCATCATGGCGGCGTAGAACGCGAAGGTGTGTCCACCCGACTTGGCGGCGATCATCGGAAAAGTCCACGAAATCAATGCGGCCATGACCCAGTGGGTGAAGCTCCCCAGCGCCTGTCCCCGCGCACGGACACGGTTGGGAAAGATCTCGCTGATGAACACCCAAATCACCACACCTTGGCCAAAAGCATGTGAAGCAATGAACACTAGCAGACTCACCAGCACCACCACGCTTCCCGCAGTGGTAAACTCGGTGCCGTAGGTATAAAACGCCCAGGCGGTGGAGCCGAGACTGAGGATATAACCAACCGAACCGACGAGCATGAGCCGGCGGCGGCCAAAATGGTCGATGATCAACAGCGCGGCCATCGTGAACAACAGGTTGGTTCCGCCCACGGCTACACTTTGCAGCAATGCAGAATCCTCGCCGGCACCCGCCATCTTGAAAATGTGCGGTGCGTAGTACATCAGCGCATTGATGCCCGAGAGCTGATTGAACGCGGCAATCGCCACGGCCAGCATAATTGGACGCAGATAGGCCTTGCGGAAGAATGGTTCGTTCAGGCTGTGGTGTGTCAGATCGAGAGAGGCCTGGATGTCGGCAATTTCGGTTTCCACGCTATCGGCGTCGGTACCGAGCTTGTTCAACACGGTACGCGCCTCGTCCACGCGGCGCTGGGCTATCAACCAGCGAGGACTGTAGGGAGTGAAAAACAACAGGAAGAAGAAACCTGCCGCGGGAAAGGCCTCCACGCCGAACATCCACCGCCATTCGATCTCGCCAAGCAGCAATTGTGCGATCAAATAGTTGGAGAAGAACGCCAACAGAATCCCAAAGACGATGTTGAATTGAGTAAGAGCGACCAACCGCCCTCGCAATCGGGCTGGTGAAATCTCTGAAATATACATCGGCGATACCACCGATGCTCCGCCCACGCCGATTCCGCCGAGGAAGCGAAAAAACAAGAACGAACACCAGTCCCAGGCCAGCGCGCTGCCCAGGGCGGAGACGAAGTAGAGCACGCCGATCACGAGCAGCACGTTGCGCCGCCCGATTCGGTCGGCCGGTTTGCCGACGACCAGCGATCCGATGACGGTTCCAATCAGGGCAATCGCCACAGTGAAGCCGAGCCAAAACGACCCCGGCAGTTCGTACCAAACCCAGGCAGCGTCGCTCCAGGAAAACCATGGCACGTGAAGCCATGGCAGATCCAAGTGGAAAACGGTCGCCAGCGAATCTGTCGTGCCAGAAATGACCGCCGTGTCGAATCCGAACAGCAACCCTCCCAGTGCGGCGACCAGCGCGCTGCCCAACAGGTACGACTTTCGTTGCATCAAACGCTCCCGGGAACGTAGAGAAGAAATATCTCGGTGTTATTGTTGCCAGGCGGAATGCAATTGGTGAACAGTTAACGAGCGAATCGCTGTAGACCCGCCTTGCGAAAACACGTGAATGGCGTCGATCTCGCTATCGCTTCGAAACGGTTGTGTCTTGTACACACGCCCATCGTTGCCGCACACCTCCACGGACGACCGGTCGACAAGCACCTGGAGGCGAATCTTTCCATCGACCGGCTTCAGCGGCATGTCCATCAACATGGCTTTGTCTACGTCGTAGACGATTTCCGTATTACCAATACGCAGGCCGAAGGCCTTCGCGCTGTCCACTTCGAACTCTGCCCGAATGTCGAACAACCGCCCTCGCGTTGCGACAGCGACGGGCGTCTCGGGCGTCACCATCGTATTGCACACGGTACTATCATCGCCGTGCAATAGCTCAATTTCTTTGACCGGATTAGCGAACATCCGAATGCCCTCGTCGGTCGTCCGCAGCGTGAGTCGACAGGGAAAGGTCATCATCTGGTTAAAGGGCATCCCGGGCATCGGGATTCGCCCCCAGCCGATCTGGATGCGACGGCCGTCCGGCGTGTTGTTGAATGTCTGCGATGCGTAAAACGCGCCCCAGTGCACCTGGTGTTTTCCCTCATGGTCGGGCGTAAATCGCTTGCCGTCGAATTGTCCTACAGTATACCGAGCATCGGCCGCAAACAATACCCAACGCGTATTCTTGCCGTCGCCGTCGACTGGCAACTCGAAAATCTCCGGGCATTCGTAGTAGCCGTCGAGTTGGCTCTGACGCGTCCACTGCTTGAGATCCGGCGAGGTGTAGAAAGCTATTCGCTGCTTGCGAGTCTTTCGGTCGCGAGAGCCATCCTCGTCGTAAACAGCCATTACCCAATGTCTTCCAGGGGCGTACCAGAAGACCTTTGGGTCGCGGCCGCGGTGTTTTACGACGGGATTGCCCTGATAGTAGGTAAAGGTGCGTCCGCGATCGTTGCTATACGCAATGGCTTCGCCGCAACCCGTGTCCGTGAAGATTGCCACGATCGTTTTCTCATCGCCAGTCTGGAATCCGGCCGTGTTGTTCTTGTCGACCACGGCACTGCCCGAAAAGCAATGGGCTACGGCCTGTGTCCAGGGGAAGAGGGCGATCGGCAGTTCCTTCCAGTGAACCAAGTCCTTGCTCACGGCATGACCCCAGTGCATGTTTCCCCAACTGCATCCATAGGGGTTGTGCTGATAGAAGAGATGATATTCGCCGGCGTAGTAAACCATGCCATTCGGGTCGTTGTTCCATCCCCGCATCTGGCTGAAATGAAACTGCGGTCGTAGCGGTTCGTCGTAGAGAGAGCCGGCATCTTTGATTGCATCGGTTTGATCGACAAGCGTCAGCCCACGATCGCCGCGCGACAGGGCATCGACGTTCAGCATCGCGTTCTTGCCGCGAAAGGAGCAAATGTCGATGTGTGCCCACCAGTCGGGTTCGCCGGGTGCCAACTCAATGTCGAACTGTCGAACCACCTGGCCGTCGACAATCAACGACGCCCGCCTTTTGGCAGCCCCATTTTTGACCGGAAGATTCAGGAACGTCTTTTCGAGGACCAACTCCCGTTGACGCGCCGAAGCCGGCACCACGTAGGACGTGTCGCTTTGAACGATATGGTCGACATTAATGTGTCCCCAGCCGCCGGTACGTTGATCAACAATCTGGATCACGGCCGTTTTGCCCAACAGGTCGGCCACGTTCCAAGAGTACCAATCGAGAGTCTCGCTGCCACCAGGTTGTGTATTAGGCCCAGTGGCGGTGCGCACGACCTTGTCATCGACCAACAGATTCACACACGTTTCGTCAGCATAACCACCGCCACCGAGGAGGACGTTGATCGTTTTCCGTTCGATCTTCAGCGGCGGCGAGGTGAGTGTTCCGGTCGTGCCGTCGCCTTGAAAATAGCTGTTGACCAGTCCCTTGCCTTCAAACCCGGCAACCTTCATTTGCCCCGGCAACGTACCCGAAACCGGCGCCGGCCCGAAGGCTTCCCCTGTGGTCGTCCAATCGCCGTAGTTCGAACCCTCGAAGTCGGCGATCAAGATGTCGGGTTCGCCGGCCAACAGCGTGGCCTGACACAAACAGCAGAAAAGAAACGTGGCAATGGATTTCGTCATGGCGTGTCGTCTCCTTGGGTACATGACCGAGGTGTGAAGTAGTCGTGGAGGGGCTACGTGCGGGCGAATACTCTACAGCATATCGATTACCTCGCCACCTTGCGTGGTGCTCAATGCTCGCCAGATGGAAAGGTCGATCGAATCGTTGAAGAACTGTACGGATCCGTCGCACAACGCTGCGTTGACACCGCCCGGATGGCGACTTCGGGCGGCGTGATGAAGATCGGGCGGGAAGGGGGTTTCGTTTGTTGGACGACGGGCGAGCCCCACGATGCAGTTCAAACCATAACTGCCGCTGTCCCGTGGGGCCGTTTCGTCGACTTCGTCGGGCAGGGTCGAGTTAGGACCGGTCCATGTCTCGAAACCTTGGCCGCCGCGGCAAAGAGTGCAGTCACCGATCGAGCCGTCCCAACCAGACCCCTTCGCCGTGATGACTTCCGATAGCATCAGCGTGTTCGCCAAGCCGTCGCGGATATCCGAGAATTTCTTCGGTTTCTTGAACGTAAACGGAGCACCGCCGAACGTCTGATTGCCGCGGGTCGCCTGCTGGGCGGTACTCGTATTACCCCAATTGACGGCGTAATTGTACCGCATCCGCGACCACCTCGGATCATCCCATTGATTTTCGATGCCACCGTCCGAAGGACACTCGAATAGCGAGATACGTTGTTTTCGTGCCGATATGTTGTCTGGATGACTGCAACTTTTCGTGAAGTCGAACGCGTCGAACCAGCCTTGTTGCTCGATGTAGGGTCCCATGCGATAAACCCAGGTACAGTCATCGTACCAGGTACCACCCAAACGCCCGGTGTCACCAGGTTCCAGCAGGCATCCTTGGGGCAACGAGCCGACGGCCGTATGGTAACTGTGCATGGCCAGCGCGATTTGCTTCAGATTGTTGGTACATTGCAACCGCCGAGCAGCCTCTCTGGCACTCTGTACCGCGGGTAACAACAGCGCGATCAGGATACCGATGATCGCGATCACTACCAGCAGTTCAACAAGGGTAAATGCCTTTCGGACAACCGGCATGGCGTCGCCCTTTCGGTCGGTAATGAGAGGTCCACGTAACTCTTCAGTATTCAAAGCTGAAAATCTTGGTCGATGCGATCCTCGGTTACTTTAATTTCCAGGCCGTCGCGGTAAGCGTCCGGGATCAGGTCGATTTGTTCCGGCAATGGCTCACTGCTGGAGGGTGAATTTACCATGCGCCCGGTTAACTTAATCGCGTGAAACGTAACTTGAACGGCTCCCTTCGGTACATCGTTGGCCAGATAATGGCCATCCGTGATCGTTGCCTTCACGCCACCGCCACGATTCGACTCAAGGGGCATGAAGATAATCAGCCCGCTGGGCAGTGGCTCGCCCGCGACGGTCACGGTCCCGGCGAGTTGTGCATGAGGATAGTCCGGGCCGGGGTTGCTACAGCCGCCGCCAAGCAGGAAGCATGTCAAGGGAAATAGCATCCCGCATGGAACGTGCGACCTCGACATGATGTCTCCTTGGCGTGGAGTGGGATTTCTACCGCTGCCGTCGCCGGCGGTACGCGCCGATGGCCACCAAGCCGATTATGGCCAGCACCCAGGTCGACGGTTCGGGCACCGTTTCCGAGATTCCGTTGCCAAGGTTCCACTTCTGATCCAGATAGTAAAGCACGTCGTTCAGTTCGTTGTCGGTTGGATCGAGGGAACCGTCACTGAGAAGACGGTCGAAAACGATGATCTCGGCGATCTCGCCGTCGAAATATTCCCTGCTCCCCTGCGACCCCACATTGGTTCTGGCAGTGCCGATGTTTAGGTTTCCAGCGGCCGATGTTGTGCCTTCGTACCAGATACCGTTGTCACTTATGCGGATATTGGGTGTGGTGGTATCGTCGACCTGCATGGCTGTCAGTCGCGAAGTTCTTTGGGTGTACGGAACGATGCTATATGCGTCGTTGTATTGCCCACAAAACCCATATTTCGTGCCGACCGCCAACAGGGCGGCACGTTCATTACTTCCAGCACCTGTCTGCTGAAATACGACTTGAGTTTTTTCTGCCTGAGGAAACCATACGGCAAAGTACGCGTAGGTGTCGTCGCCCGCGGAAAGCACGGCGTTGCCGGTCAGAGTATCGTCGGCTCCGTCGAACGAGAGAAGATTCAAGCCGTTTTGCGTAGCGGTGCCTGTCGTCGGACGGTTATCACCCGAGTTCGTTACTGTTCCACCACCGGCGGTCGATTTGTCGGTCCACGAGTCGACGGATCCGCTGCTTTGAGAAATCGAGCTGGTATCCGAGGCATCGAGCCACAGCACATTACCGTCGATTTCGGTGGGAGCCGAGATGACTGTTGCCTCGGCGATTTCGACCGAGGCAAGCAATGCCACGAGGCATGCAAACGCGATGCTAAGAGTTACCTTCATTACCTTCTCCTTTTTTCTGCTGCGTTAGTGTTTTGGTTGCCAAATCGACTATTGAGCGACGTTCAAAAAAGGAACGACTCAACACAACGGAAAAACGTTACTTAGCTGCGTAGTCACATGTGTAATTACAAATACTGGCTAGTTGTGGTGTAAGGTGATAACATTTCGGCATTGCATTCTCGGTTTTCCGCTCAGCACACCAGCTATTGCACCGAGGCGGTTGGGCCACCAGCTCGTGCGACGAAATAGGGCATTTGTCAAACGTTATCGGATTGTACCACCCAATCAGATTCTGATGCAAGTAATATATTGACAGCACAGCGGAAACCTGTAATAACATATTAGGGCGGGTTCAGCGAGGGCTTGTGTTCTTCTCGCGATTGCCTAAAAAATGGCTGAGAATCAAAAAGGGAAACCAATGGCCGACGAAACGATACGAAAGCCAAGACATCGGCGTGTTTTCGAGCATGTCCACGAGGCGATCCTCTCGGGCGAGTACCGCCCCGGGCAGCGGTTGCCGACCGATGGGCAATTGATGCGGCGGTTCGATATTTCGCGGCCCACCGTGGCCCGGGCGATGCGGGATTTGGAGCAGTTGGGCCTCGTCGAGCGTCGCCCCGGCTCGGGCTCGTATGTCCGCTTGGCTGGCGCCCAGGCTGTTAGCTCCATCGGTCTGCTGATTCCCGGTCTGGGCGAAACGGAGATTTTCGAGCCGATCTGTGGCGAACTGGCCCGACTGTGCGAGAAGAACAGTTTCAATCTGATCTGGGGTGGGCATCCGGTTCGCGAAGGACGCGAACAGGAAAAACAGGCGGAAGTGCTTTGTCAACGATTCGTCGAGCAACGGGTGGCCGGCGTGTTCTTCGCGCCTGTCGAGTTAACACCCGGTATGGACGAAGTCAATCGAAAGGTGGCCGACGCGCTCGATCGGGCCGGCATTGTCGTCGTGCTTCTCGACCGCGATGTCGAGCAGTATCCCCGTCGAAGCAAATTCGATTTGGTGGGAATCGATAACGTTCGGGCAGGTTTCCTGCAAGCCGATCATCTGCTGCAGTTGGGTTGCCGTCGGATCGACTATTTTGCTCGGCCCATGTCGGCACCGACCGTCGACGCCCGAATTGCCGGTTATCAGCTTGCGTTGAAACGTTGTGGCATTGCGGCCGACGACGCATGGGTACACCGGGGCGAACCCGACGATTTGCAGTTCATTGGCGAAGTAGTCAGCAAAAAACCAGAAGCCTTGCTTTGTCCGAATGACATTACGGCTGCCAATCTCATGCGGAGTCTGATCCGCCTTGGCGTACGAGTACCGCACGACATCCGCGTAATGGGGCTGGACGACGTCAAATATGCCCAGTTGCTTTCGGTGCCGTTGACCACGCTTCGCCAGCCGTGTCGCGAGATCGGGGCGGCTGCCGTTTCGGCCATGATTCAGCGGCTGGAGCATCGCGACATGGCCCCACGCGACATCTTGCTCGATATCCAACTCGTCGTGCGCGAGTCGTGCGGCGCCGGACATTGCGACTAGGGCAAGGTAGCCGAAGTCGAACACTCCTCAATGTTCCTCGTTCCCACGCTGCAGCGTGGGAAGACGGGCGTCGTGTGCCCCCCGACGGCGCATTACAGTCTTTTTCTCGGTGAAAATTGACATTCGGCCACTTCTGTGGCATGCTCGATGGGATGCCCTCATCCCGTTTGGAAAGGATCTATGTCACTGCAATGAGACTCTACCAACAACTCCCTGTTTTCCTGCTCTCGTTACTGTCTTTGAGTGCGATCGCCCAGGCACAACTTCCCGATTGGGAAAACCCCCAGGTAACGTCTATTAACCGGTTGCCAGTCCACGCCACGTTCTATTCGTTTTCGGAGGAAGACGCGGCACGAACGGCCCCGCGAGAGGCGTCGCCCTGGCTGCGATCGCTCAACGGCGACTGGAAGTTTCACTGGGTCGATCGACCGGCCAAGGTTTTGCAGGGCTTCTACAAGCCGGATTATGACGTGGCGGATTGGGCAAAAATCGACGTGCCCAGCAACTGGGAGATGCGTGGTTACGGAACGCCGATCTACGTCAACATTCGCTACCCGTTTGCTGTCGACCCGCCGCGGATCGCGTCGGACAATAACCCAGTGGGGATGTACCGCCGCGAGTTCGAGGTGCCGGCCGACTGGCAGGGCAAGCAAATCGTGCTGCATTTCGGCGGAGTGTCTTCCGCCTACTATGTTTGGGTCAATGGCCAACGAGTTGGCTACAGCCAGGACAGCCGGTTGCCGGCCGAGTTCGACATTACCGACTTCGTACGTTCCGGCAAAAACACCCTGGCTGTGCAGGTGTTCCGCTGGTGCGACGGCAGTTACCTGGAGGACCAAGACCACTGGCGGATGAGTGGCATCCACCGCGAGGTGCTGCTGGCGGCACGCCCGCGCGTGGGCATTGCCGATTTGGCCGTGCGCACCCAGCCTGCGGAAGAGGGTAAAGACGATTCGAACGACCGCTGGCAACTTCAAATCCGCCCGGCGCTTCGGAATCTCGATCATCGCGATACCAACGGCTGGAAGCTGACAGCCCAGCTTTACGACGCCGAAGGGCAACCTGTCGTAGGCGGCGCAGTCAGCACCGATTGCAAAAAGGTGTTCGGCGAACGATATCCGCAGCGCGATAACGTCGATTTCGGTCTGATGAAGGCGACGCTTGCCGGCGTAAAACTCTGGTCGGCCGAAACGCCGTATCTTTACACGTTAGTCGTCACACTGCGCGATGCTCAAGGAGAAACGGCCGAGGCCACTCGCTGTTGCGTGGGCTTTCGCTCGGTTCGCGTGAAAGACGGACAACTGTTGATCAACGGACGGCCGGTCAAACTCTGTGGCGTCAATCGCCACGACCACAACCAGTATAACGGCAAGACCGTGTCTCGCGACGACATGCTGCAAGACGTTCTGTTGATGAAACGCTTCAACATCAATGCCGTTCGCACGTCGCACTATCCCAACGATCCTCACTGGCTCGATCTGTGCGACCAGTACGGCCTTTACGTGATCGACGAGGCCAACCTGGAAACGCACGAACTGGGCGGAAAGCTTGCGAACGACCCGGCCTGGGCGACGAGTTTTCTCGAACGAGCAACGCGAATGGTTCAGCGCGATCGTAACCATCCGTCGATCATCATGTGGTCGTTAGGTAACGAGTCGGGCATGGGGCCCAACCACGCGGCCATGGCCGGTTGGATCAAGGACCGCGATCCCACGCGGTTGGTCCACTACGAAGGTGCGCAAGACTGGCCTACCGATCCGGCGTATGTCGACGTCCTCAGTCGCATGTATCCACCTGCCACGCAGCTCGACAAGCTCGCGCAGTCGGACCCGAGCGGCCGACCGATCATGATGTGCGAGTACGCCCATGCCATGGGCAACTCGGTGGGCAATCTGCAGGAGTATTGGGACGTAATTCACCGCCACCCACGGCTCATCGGTGGATTCGTTTGGGACTGGATCGACCAGGGCGTCGTCAAAAAGACCGACGACGGTCGCGAGTTCTGGGCGTACGGCGGCGACTACGGCGATCAACCCAACGACGGCAACTTCTGCATCAACGGCCTGATCGATCCCGACCGGACAGTTAAGCCGGGATTGTGGGAGTGCAAGAAGGTGTTCCAGCCCATCGACGTAACGGCCGATGATCTAGCCTCGCTGAAATTCACGGTTACCAACCGAAACAGCGTCGTCGAACTTTCGCACTACGTGGGTCAGTGGACCCTTTTGGCCGACGGCGAGCCGGTGGTGTCCGGTTCGCTTCCAGCGCTGAAAACAGCGCCGGGCAACCGCGAATCGTTTTCGCTGGATATCGCACGGCCAGACGTTCAGCCGGGCAAAGAGTATGTGCTGCGAGTGCATTTCCATCTGCGTGACGCAGCCAATTGGGCCGACGCCGGACACGGTGTGGCATTCAACGAATTCGTGTTGCCATGGAAGACGAAGGAAGCGGCCCCGGCGAATGCCGATGGTTCGGGCTCGTTGGAACTGGCCCAAACCGCGGACAACGCCACCATCAAGGGTTCGGGCATGACGGCCGTGTTTGACAAAAAACGCGGAACCCTTGTCTCTTGGACGCTCGATGGTAAACCGCTGTTGAGCACGCCGCTGGTGCCGAATTTCTGGCGGGCACTGACCGACAACGACATTCGTGGCGGCTCGCTTCGCGTTCCCCCGCAAACGCCCTGGCGCGACGCCTTCCGCGACGCTACATTGACCACCTTCGCCGCTAAACAAACCTCGCAACAAACCGTACAGGTCGAGGCCGACTACCGCTTGGCGGGCGTCGACGCGACATTGACGATGCGATATACGTTTGACGCTACCGGGCAGCTTCAAGTGAACGCTCGCCTGAAACGCGAAAAAACTGATCCGGTGTTGCCACGCTTCGGTGTGCAACTTGGAATTCCAGCTGATTTTGCTCAAGCGACCTACTACGGCCGTGGACCGCACGAAAACTACTGGGACCGCAAGACGGGCGCCGCCCTGGGCCGTTACACGACAACCGTCGATCGGTTGCCGTACGGTTATGTGCGTCCGCAGGAAAACGGCAATCGCAGCGACTGCCGCTGGGTCGAGTTGCGTGCGAACGACGGTCGAACGCTACGCGTAACGGGGCTTCCCGCTATCGACTTCAGCGTTTGGCCCTACACGCTCGAAAACCTCGGCGAGGCCCAGCACACGACCGACCTGAAGAAGGCTGACCGTCTGACCGTGAATCTTGACTATCGGCAGATGGGCGTCGGGGGCGACGACAGCTGGAGTTCCCATTCAATGGCATTGCCACAGTATCGGCTGAACGAAAGCGAATATGAGTACGGTTTTACGTTGAAGCCGTCGGCTTCCGTTGAATGACTTGGAAGAATCAGTCGCTGTTGATCAGCAAACTGGAGGACAACATAGTGTTTGCACGACTCGCACCCGCCTGGGTATTGGCAATTGCCGTAATCATGTCTGCGACGACAATCGTTACGGCAACAGTACGGGGCCAAGAACAATCGGGCGCGGATGCAAGTACGCACCAATCGGTCGCACAAACGTTGCGTGGCTCTCGCCCCAATATCCTTTTCTGCATCGCCGACGACGCTTCGTATCCCCACATGGGCGCGTACGGTTGCGACTGGATTAAAACGCCCGCCTTCGACCGCGTTGCGCGAGAAGGAATCCTGTTTACCCGAGCGTATACCCCGAACGCAAAATGCTCGCCGTCGCGGGCGTGCATTCTCACGGGCCGCAACTCGTGGCAATTGGAAGCGGCCGGAAACCACGTGTGCCATTTTCCGGCAAAGTTCGTCACCTATGCCGAAGCTTTGGCCAAGCAGGGTTACTTCGTCGGGCAAACCGGCAAGGGATGGGCGCCCGGCGACCCTGGCAAAATTGATGGCAAGCCGCGTCAACTGGCAGGAACTCCCTTTCAAAAGCGAAAGACGAAACCGCCAACCAGCGGAATCTCGGCATGCGACTATGCGGCCAACTTCGAAGACTTCCTCGCAGCACGCCCTGCCGACACGCCGTTCTGCTTCTGGTACGGTGGCTACGAACCGCATCGGGCCTATGAGTATGGCTCGGGTATTAGCCAGGGAAAGAAAGCGGTCGGCAACGTCTCGAAGGTGCCCGATTTCTGGCCCGACAACACGACCGTGCGGACCGACATGTTGGACTACGCCTTCGAGATCGAGTATTTCGACCAGCAACTGCAAAAGATGCTCGCGCTGTTGAAAGAGCGTGGCGAGTTGGACAACACCCTGGTGATCGTGACGGCTGACAACGGGATGCCGTTTCCACGTTGCAAGGGCCAGGAGTATGAGTATTCAAACCACCTGCCGTTGGCCGCTATGTGGCCGCGAGGCATTAGCAGGCCCGGCCGTACGGTGAATGAATACGTTAGCTTCATCGACTTGGCTCCCACGTTCCTTGAACTGGCCGGGGCAACATCCGAGCAAGCGGCAATGCAGCCATGTGCTGGCCAGAGTTTGGTGGGGCTGTTTTCGGGTGACACTTTGCAGCAGCCGCGGCGCGACCATGTGTTGATTGGCAAAGAACGTCACGACGTGGGCCGGCCGCACGACTGGGGTTATCCGATCCGCGGTATCGTGAAGGACGGATACCTGTATCTGCACAACTTTGAGCCGCAGCGCTGGCCGGCCGGCAACCCGGAAACCGGCTACCTCAATTGCGATGGCAGCCCAACGAAGACCGAATGCCTGCAAGCCCGGAAGAATCCGGCCACGGCGAAGTACTGGCTTGGGGCCTTCGGTCGCCGGGCGGAAGAAGAACTGTACTGTGTCGAAACCGACCCGGAGTGTCTTAATAATCTGGCCGCAGAACCGAAATACGCCGAACTGAAAAACACGTTGAAGAAACAACTGTTTGCCGAACTCAAGTCGCAAGCCGACCCGCGGATTCTCGGCAACGGCCAGATCTTCGACACGTACGAATACGCCCATCCCGCGACACGCGGTTTCTACGAGCGGTTCATCAACGGCGAAAAGCTTCGGGCCGGTTGGGTAAGTCCGACGGATTTCGAGCCAGAGCCGATCGATTGAAGGTTGTCGAAGGTCGGGCCACGGTGGACAGCCCGGCGCGGTCGTTGGCGCCGGGCTTTACCTACCGACAACTCGGACAGCGTCCTTTGAGGACAATCTCGGTAACGTCGCCGAAGTCGTGCCGCAGATTCTCGGGCCGTGCCACGTCAACGTTCACGCCCGGCAAGCAGGTTGCCTTGCCGCAATCGATGCAGACGAAATGCGGATGTTCTGCAACTCGGTGGACACCGCACCCGCGAAACCCGAAACGCCAAATGTGATCGCCCAGGTCGATTCGCGTGAAGATTCCTGCCGTGGCCATGTCGACCAGACAACGGAAGATGGTCGGGGCACCAAAACCCGAGCCGTCGAGCCGCTCGGCTACCTCGGCATGCGAGAGCGGACGCTCAGCGTTTGCCAGTTCGCGCAAGACGGCAACACGGCTGGCCGTGCGTCGCAAGCCGGCTTCTTGAAGCATGACACGCGCTTCCGGGACACCGATTATGGTTTTCAACATGGTCATCGATTTACGGTGCGCAACGTAGCGTGGCAGGGCCGCCGACCAGATCGATGCTGCCGCACCGAGACATGAATCCGCTCCGCTTTGGTCGCGAGTGGTTGCAAAAAATCAACGGTCTGTGAAATCAGTAGCAAAGAACAAAGTGTCCAGCATAGGGCGGCCCGGTCGTCAACGAAGCCGGTGCTGGCGTACCCTTTCCGGAAAGCCGCTTCCGTTGGCGACTAACCTTTGGCAAAAAAGTTGACGCTCTTTGAAGTTAGCAGCACAGAAGACCGGCCAAACAAACGATAGCAAAATGCAGTGCCACGGCCAATTTGATTATAGACATCTGCAAACCAACTGCAAATCCACGGTCCCGGACCGCAGGAGAAATGCAAAGTCACCTGGGCGGGTTGAATCCGAGGCGGGAGAGGGTGGAGCGGGGCCGCCATTGGATTCGTTCGGCGGTTGCCCGAAGGGGTTCGCCTGGAGGGTGGATCAGGCGGAGGACGGCCAGAGCGGCGTTGGTCAGCGAAGCGAACGCCTCGGCCAGGCCGGGCCGCTTGGTGTAGTGGCGATCTTTGTCCCACCAGCGGTCCTTGACGAAATGAAGGCAGTTTTCCACCTGCCAGTGGTCACGAATGGTGGCCTGGAGTTCACGCGGCGTGACCGAATCGGGCTCCAGACTGGTGATGAAGTACCGGCTTTCGCAGGAAAGGAGCGTGCCCTCCGCCGAGCGCACTAAGCGATCAACCCGAATGCCGATCCGGCAGCCGGGAACGTTCAGATGCTCGCGGATATGCTCGGCGTCGTCGAGGTTGACCCAAAGCCGACGCGTTTCCCGATTCAGCCCCTTTTTTCGATGACTTCATGGGCCGGCTCGGTGGCCGTCTCCTGGAAAAAGCAGGTTTCCAAGGCGTCCAGCATGTCGGGCTGGTTCGCCTTGACTTGGAACAGGTAGTCGCAGCCGTGGGCTTGGAGAAGTTCGAGCAACGGCCGCTGGGCGTAGATCGCATCGCCGGTGAGCAGTTGCAGGGCAGGATAGGCCTCGAGCAACTCAGCCAGATGCACTTTGAGACTCCCAGGCTCGTTGGTTTTGTCGCCGCCGATCGACCATTGGTCCAGCGTCAACTTGACCCGTTGCAGGAAAACATTGAGCATCTGCACGGGCGAGCCATCGGCGCCAAGTCCTTGGCGACACGTCTTGCCGTCGACCGCTGCGACCCAACGGCCCTCCTGATCGGCCAGGGCCGTGTTCAGCCATAGGGCGAACGCCTCGCGAAACTCGTCCAGACTGAGCCCGGCCAAGGCCCTGGAAATGGTCGAGCCGCACGGGGATTTGTCGCGTGTAAATCCCCGTGGTTCCTTGAGTTCCTCCCAATTCGCATTCGCCCAACGTACCACCACGGCCATCTCGGTAATCCGCCCCAACAAGCCGAGAAACACCAAGGAAACGATGCCGGAGAACGGATGCCTCACCCCCCTGGGGTCGCGTGGATCCGAAACCTTTGAGAATACCGCTTCCAACTGACTCAACGACGATGCGACCACGATACGGCCCTCCTTGAAACGTAGGAAACTCCCGCCGCAACTCCGCCACGGCCTTCCGTTTCTACGACCCAGCCCGCCCCTTGGTTGGCAAAATAGACTTTGCATTTCTCCTGGGCGTACGGCCCGTATACCAACCCGAAATCTTTTCGGCCGGGTGCTTGCCCACCTCCCAGGGACGGCGGTCCCAACCAATGGTCGCCACCGGCACATAGGGCAATGGCGACTTCGCGGCGTAAGCCTCCCAAACCTTCTCGGTTTTGTCAACCAACTCTCCGAACGGCTTTTCCCCGCTGCCGTCCATCCACGCGAAACTGTAGTTGTAGGCAGTTACAACGTCGTAGCCGCATTGCTGAAGCCATGTGAAGTTACCGGGCCCGCTACAAGCTGCCACGGTAACCCCCGATAAACCCGCGGCCTTCGCCTTCGTACGAAGCTGGTCCAACGCTTCGCGCACCTTGTCGGCACCGCCGAACGCCTTACCTAATTCGCCAGGTGAAAAAAAGATGATCAGCGGTTTGCCATCGACAGTCAGGTGGGTCGGCCCTTTGAATAATTCAATCCACGTCGCGCAGCACGAGTCCCAATCCTTTGGCCCGATGCGATAGCCGCCGTGGTTGGCGACCAACAGACAGAATTTCATTCGCTCGCAGTTGGGAGCCTTAAGGTAGAGTTCGAGTGCCTCGTTCAACGGGGAATTCTTATCCGGCCGTTCCGGATAGTACCAACAGAACGACCAAAACTTCAGCCCATGGTCGGCACAAAGGTCGATTTCATGGCTCACGTCCTCGACCGTGTTTACCCGCCAACCCCAGACGGGCCGACGATGGCCGAAATCCTTCTGCAGAAGTTCAGGCAGATGGAAGCTCTCTGTTTTACCGCTCCAGCCATGGAAGTAGTACGCACCGACACAGACTTCCGGATCCGCCGGTTCTTCGGCGATCGCCACTGTCGTCAGGCAGGCAACGGCAACAAGACACCCTAGCGTTATCGCCAGTAGAACAATTGAACTTCGCCGCATTCTCAAATCGCTCATCATATGGCTCCCGATGCTGAACTCGTGATCTCCGCCCCGTCCACAACATCCTGCACTTTGCGTGTGGCGAAGTCAAATTTCGGGAAGATGAACCATTTCCCCCGTTCGCAAGCTCCAGCTTGGGAACGAGAGGCAAGGGAAACAGAAGCAGCCCGAACTCGGGCAGAAGAAGAGCACAAGAAATTAGCAATGCTTGTGCTGAGCGTGCCACATATCGAGACGCTGGAGAAGTTGCGCGGGGCTGGCTGTGCCCGTGGTGGCCAGCTGCTGCACGGTAATTGAAGCCACCAAGTTTCCGACCAAGGCCGCCTCAGGCAACGAAGCCCCGGCCGCCAAGGCCAAAACGCACCCGGCCGTAGTGCTGTCGCCCGCACCTGTCGTGTCGAGCGGACCTCCTACGCACACTCCGGGCACAAGGGTAAACTCGGGGTCGCTCACCACGATCCCTTCCGGTCCGCGTGTAGCGACGATCGGTGCGCCGGTTGTTGCGCACAAATGTGCCATGGCCGCAGCCAAGCAGTCTAAGTCCACCGAATCGTTGGGCGCTGGGTTGTCGCACTCGACGGCTTCGAACTGATTAGGCTTGATGATTACCTGCCGAAAATCTCGAATTCGGCGGCGGCTGTCGGCCCAGAAGACCGTATCGCGGGCTGCAGATGCCCTCGCCGCCAACGCTCCTCGGACCGCCCGGGTGACCACACCGCAATCCTCTTCCTCGACCTGATCCATCGTAATCACGGCGTCGACCTTCGGCAGAAGCGTATCGAGCGAGTCGATCACCTTCTGCTGTAAGACGTCGGGCGTGCGTTCGCGGTTCTTCGTGTCGTAACGAGAATGTTCACCCGCCAAGCCCGGTTTGTCGACATCACACGGCTTCAGATACGTGGGCGTCATTCGGTCGGTCGCAAGGTGCAGGTAATCTGTATTACACCCTAACGCCGAAAGGTCGTTGCGCAAGTCGTACGACTCGCCATCGTCGCCCGTGTAGCCCACCGCGTAGAGCGTTCCGGCTTCCAGCGCGGCCAGGTTACACATCACCGTGCCCGCGGCACCGGGGCTGTGGCGAATGGCGGTAACTTGATGGGCCGTTTTGCCCGTCTCAAGGCTGACCTCGGCCAAGCTTGGATCGACGTCGAGATACTTATCGAGAAAGTAGTCGCCCAATACGGCGATCCGTAGCGAAGAAAACCGCTCGACGATTTCCTGCAATCGAGCGGCCGACATATCGCCGAACATCTTCATGCGTCGACCCTCGCGATGACTTGGTCGTATAGCGCCGGCACGGTGGACGCGTGATCGCCCTCCACAAAAAAGCTCGTACCGCCATCGGCCACCGTACGCACCAACACGGTTTTGTAGGGGCGGAAGTAGTAGCGGGGGTCGTTTTTCGACGCCTCTTTGTTAAGTCCCCCGCCCAACTGTGCCATGTCGAATACGGCCGTCGTGATCTTAGTAATCTTCTCGCCGTGCTGATGAGCGACATTCCGCGCCATGGCGACAGCCTTAAGATAGACCTCGGGTCCCATGACGGCCGTGCCGATGTTCAGAAAAACACCGCCCTGCAACTTGGTGACGCTCTGCGTGAAGATGAGAAAATCGGCATACGTGGCGGCGCCCGTTGCTTCCGCATTGAAGTTGGGGTGCTCGTGAACGATATCCTGACCGAACCCCACGTGTACGGTAACGGGAACGCCCAGCCGGTATCCGGCGGCCAACACGCTTGTCTCGCGGTATGGAAATTGTTCTTCTTCGATCATCCGGCCGACTGACTCTCCGAACCCGAGCCCGTCGCCTGCACCACTGGTCACAGCCTCGTTGAGGCGTCCCGTCTCGTTCCACAAGCCGAACTGCCCTTCCGACACGTAGCGTGCCACGCTTTCACACGTTTGTCCGATCATAGCCAGTTCGAAGTCGTGAATCGCGCCCGCGCCGTTCAGCGCCAAGTGGGTCAACAACCCACGCTGCATGAGATCAATCAACAACGGGCCGTTGCCTTTGCGAAGCACGTGGGCACCGCACGCGAACATCACCGACGAACCGTTGGCTTTGGCAGCAACGATCGCGTCGGCCAGTTTCGGGAGCGCCTCGTGGGCAAAGGGCGTGCGCGGCCCATCGGGGGCGATCATCACCGAACGGTCGATGTCGTGCGCCCGTTCGGCAAGAGGTCGCAAGTGAAGTGTCGCTGGGTCAAACTGTTCGAAAGGCATGGCAGATACCTGGACACACGTGTTTTCGTGCCTTTTGCGTTTTTCGTGGCCGTGAAATGGATAGTGGTCGAAAGGATGAAGAACGCGATTGGGTGGTTTGCGATTCGTTCTTGGTTGAGTGCTGGGTTGATTGCGGGACGGATTACGTCGCCGTCCCTGGGGGTGCAACCCGTGGGCTTTGAGTTGTTAAATCAACCTCCAACCTCTATCCCCAGTTCCCTGTCCTCTTTTCCCTACTCGCCCCACAAGTAGCTCACCAGCGTTTGGCACTCTTGATAGTCGGGCACAATGACATCGGCCCCGACACCCATCAGCCGATCTCGTTTCCAGGGGTCGGGCTTGCCGTTGCGTTGTGTCTCGTCGCTAGCCACCCCGACGGCCACGCCACCGGCCTGCTTCACGTTTTGGATTTCGACATAGCCATCGCCGAAGCCTAGCAAAACGTCGCCCGCGACGTTGTTCTCCCGCAGAATCCGCTCGATGACCATGGCCTTCGAGAAACTCTTGTAATCGTCCTGAGCGCCGTAGACGTGCTTGCCGAAATACTTGTCGAGCCCCAACAGGGCAACCTCTTCGATGACGTACTTCTCATCGGTTCCGCTAGCCAGGTACACAGCCGCACCCCGCTGCACAATCGCATCGAGCAAATCCAAACTGCCAGGCACGACCATATCTTCGGCCTTCGCTTCGCCAGAGCGCAACGCTTCGCGGCGTCCGACGATCCGTTGCATGAGCCGGTCGTGGTACATCTCTTTGTAAACCATCGGGTCTTCCGCCACACCGCCGCGATGTTCGATCTCTTCGACCAGGCGAATCATCTGGTAAATCGTTTGCTTGCCCGTGAGGTTCATGACGAATTCCATCGCCATGTCGTATAGCTCTTTGGGCGTTTCGTCACTGCCGGTGGCCTGAAGGATTTCGACCATCATCGGCACCATCACCTCCGGCCAACCTTCGCGGATCAAACTCAGCGTACCGTCGAAATCGAAGACGACGTGTTCCGGCGGCCGTTCGAGCTTCACCGGGCGAACGATCTCGATCGATGTGCCCCGCAACATCTGCGTATTGGCACCGGCTTCAACAACCCGCTGGTAATCGGCTTCGTGGCTTTGCTCAGACATGCGATTCCTGGTCTCGCAAAAGTGCTGGTTGGGCAGTTCAGAAAGCGGCCAAGATAGCAGATCGCCAAACCACTTCCAAGTGCGAAACGCGGCCTAAAACGGGCGAAACACAAAGAAACACGCGCCGTGCCGCAATCGGATAGGATGCGCGACGCAATCTGTTACAAACCGCCATGCGACAGCACGCTTTCACCGGCTGGTTAGCAACAGTGCCAGAGACATCCTGGTTCCCAAGCTCCGGTTTGGGAATCAACTTCCTGAATGGAAGCTCTGAGGTTGTGAAATCACCAAAGGTTTCAGGCAAGCGTTCACGAGCGCACTCCACCTCATGGGTGGTCGTTCACCAGCGAGCCTGGGGTTCCAGGCGTTCGGCTTTCCGAAGCGGAGCATTTTCGATGCAAGATGCAAGCATCAATAAAACACGTTCTTGGGGTACTCTTGGACAACGCTTCGTACTCTGGCAAACGTTCTCAGTTTGAGTCAACGAGCTTCAGTTCGACGGTAATCGTGAGGTTGCCATTACCCGGCGCAACGGTGGTGGCCAACATCCGCGTGCCGGTGTTCTGCTTCTCAATCTCCTGCGGTGGTTTGGTCGAGACGATTTCCCAGGCCCCATCCGTCCCGGTCGAAAGCTTCGCCTCGAGCGTCTTGGCCTTGCGGGTCAGTAAGGCTCGACGGCCGTCGAGCTTCACGTCTGCCGCCGTAACCATACCCCAGCGGACCGGTTCTTGGACGCAGCGCAACACGTCCTCGACGACGAAACGCCCATCGTCGTAAAGCGTCGCCGTTCGTGTCGCTTTCGTCACCTGATCCTTGTAGGCCGGCGTCAGGTCGATCACGACCTTCGTGCGCCCTTTCTCCGACGAAAACTCCGTAATCGGCGCCACGCCAGCCGTGTTCTGCAACTTGTCGCCGATGACGAGCGTGTTGTGGCTCCGATTGGTCATTCGGTAATACGTCCAACGCTTGCCGCCGAAGTAGCCCGGCATGTTATAATTGTCCGACCCGAGGTCCATTGCCCAGCGCACTCCTCCCGCGTCGAGAACGAACGAGCCGAGATCCAGATGACAGTGGTTCACGCGATTGTTGCCTCCCTTGATGCCGACATAGACTGCATCCGGATCGCCCCAGGCTGTTCGCATCGTCGCAATGTCTTGACGACCACGAAACACTGCAGCGCGTGGCAACTCGGTGGCGTTTGGCTGCGTACCGCGCGGGTCATACCACGCCACTTCCATCGCCTGGAATCGCGAAAGAAAGGGCCGCCGTCCGCGGAGTCGTGAGGCCGAGGCCTCTAAGAATTGACGGTGCCACCAGGCATGCATCGGCTTGTCATAAACCCTTGCGAGACAGAACATCGTCGGCGTCGGACGCGCCGTCGATCCGCAGTCGGCGTAGTTAAAATAATCGCCGAACGGGCCAATCGTATGGATCCGATATGCGCCCGTTTTGTCGAGGCCGGGAGACGTGGGGATGTCAAAGTCGCAACCGAGCGCCGTATCGAGGGCGTCGATCGTCAGCGCCGTATAGATCGTGCCGTAAGCCCAGTAGGTGGGCCCCTCGGGATAGGCACCATCCGGACGGTAGGCACTTAGGCCGCAAGGAATACTTGCCAAGGCGTGCTTCGTGATCTTCTCTGAAATGTTCGAATCTTCGTCACCTATCGCCAGTGCCCCGAGAAGGAGTCCACCGTTACAGACCTGATTCCAATTGTTGTCTCCCTTCACCCAACCCCGTTGCCGCTCATAGAAAGTCAACCCCGGCTCAAATCCGTGCTGGACGATCGCTTCTCGAATCGTCTTGCGGTCGTCCGGCGTGATTTCATCGTAGAGCCAGTCGTAGCCGACCGCAACGGCGGCCGTCATCTCAGCCGTGTCCAGGAAGTGACGTGGATTCCAGTCTTTGAACTTGCAGACCGTGAGCATCTCGCGGATGGCCGCGTCCTTGTACTTCACCTCGCCGGTCATGCGGTAGGCGAAAGCGAATGCCCATACCCGCGAGATTGCGCGACGGCTTTGCGCCAGGAGACGCTTCCCGTCGGGAATCTCGTACCAGCATGGTTTTTCTTTCAGCGCCGCGTCGGCCAGCCGAACGTTGGCGTCGATCAACAGTGCCAGAAGTTGATCGGTCTCGGCCATTGCTTCAATTTCTGCCTGCCGCTCCGTTGTGAAGAGCAACCGGGGACGCGGTCGCAAACTCTTAAGCAGCGGTTCTTCGGCAACGACAAGCGTCGAGCACAATACCAACAAGAACAGAGCAGGCAAGGCGCAGGCGGGAAATAGTCGCATGGTGGGAGTCCTCTCGGGTAGGATGGGTATCGGCAGTGGCGCCGGTGCGAACGGTACCACATCCGACGCTCATGATAGTCTATCTTGTCGCAACTCGCCAGAACTTACCAAGTGCAGGCAGGAGGACTTCTATGAAAGCTTGTTGACTGTCAAGGGCTGTCGGTGGTTTTCAGTCTTCTATCCGAGCTTCGACGTTCGTCATGCCCACTTGGGTATTTCCGAAGGAGATGACTGCCCCATCGACAAACGAGCCGAAAGGGCCCGGGTTCTCATCGAGCAAGTCCTCTCCGCGGATTCGCTGGCCATCCTTATCAAACAGCGGAACCCACTTCTTCGTACCCGGCGATTTGCTTCCAGTGCCACGCCGACCGGTGCGGCTGCCGCCGCTGCTTGCGTTTTCGCCCCATCGTGCCATTTTACTTCTCGCGCGCCCACTGCCCGATTACCGGGCGATTTGACTTGTGATTACCGCTGACCGATACTGAAGACCACCGACGGATCTTGCGATTCCCGCGCCTGCAGATTTCCAAGCACAATGAGGTGTTTCTGGTGCAACACTCATCACAAAGCCGCAGACCACACCCCTCCGGTTTACTGAGATTGTTTTTTCACAGAACAACTACACTGATTCTCTCCACTGCTGTTTTGTTTCTGTCAGCAGACGTCCTTTTTTGCGGGGACACTTCCAGCAACGGCCGTGCACCAAATATCGTACTAATCCTCATCGATGACCTGGGCTGGGCCGACCTCGGGGTTTACGGCAACCGGTTCCACGAAACGCCCAACATCGATCGCATGGCCCGAGAGGGAATGCGTTTCACCGATGCTTACGCTGCCTGCCCGGTGTGCTCGCCAACGCGGGCGAGTATCGTCAGTGGACAATACCCGGCCCATGTGGGCGTGATCGATTTCATCCCGGGCCATTGGCGGCCTTTTGAGAAGCTGCGAGTGCCCAGTAATCGCACGCAGTTCTTGCCGTTAGACGTAGTCACCTTTGCCGAGGCTCTTAAGCCGGCCGGATACACGTGTGGCATGATTGGCAAATGGCATCTCGGCGGGCGCGACTACCTGCCCGACAAGCAGGGATTCGACAAGACGTTGGTCTGCGGCGGTGGACGACATTTTGGCAACGGTTTTACACCACGACTGGAGGTAGACAAGAAGGAGTACCTCTCGGACGTGCTCACCGCCGAGGCCGAGAAGTTCCTGACCGAGAATCGCGATCGACCGTTTTGTTTGTATCTTTCACACTATGCAGTCCATATTCCGCTGCAAGCGGTGGCCCAAAAGATCCGCAAATACGAACAGAAGCCGAAGCCGGCCGGCGGCGTGAATCATCCGGTATACGCGGCCATGGTCGAACACGTCGACGAAAGCGTCGGCCGCGTGCTCGCGAAGCTCGACGACCTCGGGCTCGCCGAAAACACCGTCGTTTTCTTTTTTTCCGACAATGGTGGACTCATCCAGCGGTTCGACGGTAAGGGCGATGTCGTCACCAGCAACGCGCCGTTGCGATCCGAAAAGGGTACTGTCTACGAAGGTGGCATTCGCGAACCGTTTATCGTGCGGTGGCCGGGTGTTGTGAAACCCGGCAGCACATGTGGCGTGCCCGTTTCAAGCGTCGATTTCTACCCGACCTTTCTCGATATCGCTGGTGCGAAGCGGCCGAAAGGTGCCGTGCTCGACGGCGAAAGTATCATCCCACTACTGAAGCAAACCGGCACAGTTGCCCGAGACGCGATCTACTGGCATTACCCGGTCTATCACCATTCGACTCCGGCCGGCGCGATTCGCTCGGGCGATTGGAAGCTGATCGAGTTCTTCGACGACGGTCGCCTGGAGCTCTACAATCTGCGTGAAGACATCGGCGAAACGAACAACTTGGCTGCTGCCCAACCAGAACGCGCCAAACAGCTTCGCGAGAAATTGGCGCAGTGGCGCAAATCGGTCGACGCGGCAATGCCCGCGGCAAATCCCTACTATGAGCCGGCACGAGCGCAAGAATGGGGCGTCCATCCCGATCGACGGCGGCGGTGAGGGTCGAAGTCGGGAGTCGGAATGACCGATGCCATACGACTAAGTAAGCAGCAATACCAGACGACGCCCTGGTGGTCTGTCCACCCCGACTTCTCGGCCGTTACGGTGACGCAAACGGATCCGTTGTGGCTCCCGACCAACCGTCGGGAACCTTGCCGGCCTTGAACTGTTGGACATTGGCGGCAGGGTTAAACGCCCGCATCGCCGTGGCCTTCGCGACATCGCCATACGCCAAGGGGCCAAAATGCGTGCCCCACTCTGCGGCCAGCCGCCGCCCGGCAGACGCCAGATGCAGGGCTTCGTCTTCGCTGAGCGGCTTGTAGTCGCGCACCATTTCGATGTTGGCCACCACCTGCTCCGGCTTGTGGGCACCGATGTTCACGGTCACGACGCCCGGTATCCCCAGTGCGTAGCGGATGGCCGAGTTGAGGTGTTTGACATCGATTTGCGGTGGCGCCTCGGGATCCTGGTAGTATCCCTTCTTGCGATGCGCCCCGCCGAAGACCTTCATGGCAACCACGCCCACGTTATATTGCCGGCAGAGCGGCACCACTTTTTCTTCGAAGTTGTACGTGTAGTGGTCGGCGAAATTCATCGCCAGCAGCATGGCATCGACTTCGCCCGTCTTTAGGAAGGCGTCAAACTCCAACGGCACGTTATGTCCCGATACGCCGATGAACCGGCAGGTTCCCCGCTGTTTCTGTCGAACCAGCCACGTGAAAAGCCCGTCGTCGTCGAAGGCCTTCCGCAGGTCGGCCCCGCCCACGTGATGATAGTAGAGCAGGTCGACATAGTCGGTCTTTAAAAGCCTGAGCGACTCGGCGAGCGACTTTTTGGCCTCTTCCACATCTCGTGGGAGAACTTTCGTGGCAAGAAACACTTGGTGACGGCGTCGCCCTAGCCCCCGGCCGATTCCTTCTTCGGCATTACCGTACGCCCGAGCGGTATCGATCGAGGTACATCCGTGGTCGATCGCCGTGTTGACGATCTTAGCAACTTGCTCGGGCGATGTTTTGGGGGAAGACCCACACGGCGCGGTACCCAGCGTAAACGTGCTGATCGACACGCCGGTTCGCCCCAGCACGCGTTTCGGTAGCGGTTGGGCGTTTTTCGAGGCGAGTGCGGCCGGCTCCGTTTCGACGCCGCCCGCGATGGTCGGTCCCAGCAAAGCCCCGGCGATCGCGCTGCCACGGCGTACGAACGACCGTCGGGATATCACCCGGGTGTTATTCGGCTTGGATGTCATGAAAACCCCGTGTTGGCGGCAAGGGCATTATCGGTATTCGCAAAAGTAGTGAACTGGCCACGCAGCGGTTATTTCCGCAATTGTCGGGCACCCGCTGGTCGCCCTCGTGTCACTCTTATGCAACGCTCAATAGCAGGTGGGAACACAGGGCGGCAGGACCGCCAACCAAACCGGTGCTGCCGCACCCAGGCAGGAAGAAACGCAACGGCGTGTGACACAATTGTTCTGGCAGCCGAGGGGAAAGTCAATCATTACCTATACTCTAAGGATATTTGCCGCAGAGCCTACTCGCAAGAATTCGCTCGGGCAGTGCCTGCAACTTCGGATCGTCCGGGGTGCCCCCTTCGTGATCTTCGGGCCGGGCGGTAGAATGCAATGATACATGGTATTACGACCATCGTAAACGAATTGCAGCCATTTGCCCCGGGTCCCGGTATGCCGCTAGTCATCCAAGCCGTTATTGGATTGTTCGCCGGCTTTCTCGGCGGGTTGCTTGGGGTTGGCGGGTCGTTGATCATCATTCCCGGGCTGGTATTGTATCTCAGCTACACGCCGGCCGGCTACCACGGCCATGACCAGCATCTGTTACAGGCGGCCGCCATGATCTGCAACGTGTTCGTGGCGGCACCGTCCGTATTGGCTCACTATCGGGCAAAGGCCATCTTGCCGATCGTGGTCGTCGTGTTAGTGCCAACGGCGTTGGCGGGTATCCTATTGGGAGTGTTTGTCAGTAACAGTCCCTACTTCGCCGAAGAAAACGGGGCGTACCTGGCCATGGCGCTCGTCGTTTTTCTTTTGTACGTCATCGGCTACAATCTTTGGCGATTGTCCGGCACCAGGGACATGAGCAAAGGATTCGACCCGAACAAAAAACTTCCGACTTGGCGAGTTTTCGCTGTCGGGCTGCCGATGGGGTTTGTGGCCGGGTTGCTTGGCATCGGTGGTGGGGCACTCTGTGTACCAGCCCAACAGGTACTGCTGAAAATCCCGCTACGGCGAGCCATCGCCAACTCGGCGGCAACTATCGTCTGCGTTTCGGCATTTGGGGCCACCTACAAAAACCTTACGCTGCCAGTACACGGTATTCCCATCTGGGACTCAATCTGCCTGGCACTCACGCTGATCCCCACCGCGATGGTCGGAAGTTATCTTGGAGGACGCCTGACACACACCCTGCCGCGCCGCGTCCTGCGTGTGGTGTTTGTGGTGTTCATGGGCGTAGTGGCCTATATGACGTTTTCCAAGGCCCTGGCCGCGCTGCCCTCGCAACCGGATCCAGAGGCCGAGGTCTCGTCGCAGTCAGTTGATGCCCGGCAGCAGGCACCTCCAATGTGCTGGGTTACCCAAATCAGACGTTATTCGCCGTGTGCCACGGGCTCTGCCCGTGTCCGTGGTCGCAGATATCACCGCACTGGCATAACATCCTGTCAAAGACACGTTTCCTCAGCTAGGGCGCGCGACTTAAGGACGTGAGAAACGGGTACGCGAGAAGAAGGCATCGAGTTGTGAAGACGCTGGTGGTTATCAAAGTTGGCTCAACGTTCGCATCACTTGCCGCGCGTTGTGGGGATTTCGAAGACTGGATTCTTGCGGGGCTACAATCCAACGGGCATCCAACCGCCGTGGTTGATGTCGCCGCGGGCGACGCGCTGCCGCCCTACGACTCGTTGAGCGGCGTCGTCATCACGGGTTCCCACTCGATGGTTACCGAGCGGCAGCCGTGGAGCGAGCGGACTGCCGAGTGGTTGCCCGGGCTGTTGCAGCATAACATCCCCACGCTGGGCATCTGCTATGGCCACCAACTGTTGGCCCATGCCTTTGGCGGGCGCGTAGACAATAATCCCAACGGCCGCCAGTTTGGCGTGGTCACGGCGAGGTTTGCCGCCGGTGCCGAAGACGATCAGCTATTCAGGCCGTTTGTTCCGCAAGCCAACGTTTTCACGTGTCACACGCAGGCCGTCTTGCAGTTGCCCGCGGGCGCACGGCCATTAGCCGCTACGAGCAGGGACCCATACCACGCGTTCGCCTTGGGCGACTGCGTTTGGGGTATCCAATTCCATCCGGAATTCGATGCCGAGGTCACGGCCACCTACATCCGAGAGTGCCACGCCATACTGCGCGATGAAGGCCAGGATACTAATGCCTTGCTGCAAACATGTAGCACGCCGGCAGTCAGCGACGAAGTGCTGCGTCGTTTTTTCCATGCGGTGGTAATGCTCAGGCCGTGTTGAAAACCCTCTCCCGCCGAGCGGGAGAGGGGAGAAGGGTACTGGTCTACCCTAGCACGATCTCTTGCTTTTCCGTGTTGAATCGGGCGACCTTGTTTTCTCGGTGTGCGAGAATTCCCATCGAAAGCGGTGCTTGAACGCGAACGGCCATTCGGATCGGACAGGCCGGTTCCTCCCGAGTTTTCACGCAGTCGAGCAGGTTGCGCCACAGCTTGCTCGTATCGCCCTGGCCTTTGAATGGTACGAAGATTTCCTCACGTCCCTTGGCAAACGGCACAACGCGGAAGCCTTTGCCTTTGCCACCTTGCAACATTTTCCAGGAGATGATTCCATCCGTGCCGCGAATTACCGTGTCGGCCGGCACGTGGTTCGACAACGAGTTGGTCATCACGACTGATGGCCCGTCTTTGTAGTCGGCAATAATGTTGCACTGGTCGGGCACTTCGCGGTCGTACTGGAAGTTGCCGCCCCCGCCCATCACCCGTTCAGGATAGTCCAGTTCCAACATGCAGAAGATGGGGGTGAAGGTGTGAACCAGCAGATCGGTGGCCGGACCGCCCGCATAATCCCAATACATGCGCCACTGGAAAAATCGCGAGACGTTGAAATCGACCTTGGGCGCATCGCCGAGAAAACGTTCCCAGTTCAATCCCGGCCCGGGCTTGGCTTGGGCGTCGGGAATGGGCATCCGTTCGCCCCAATCGCCACGACGGAAGTAACTGCACATCACGTGAACCGGCTTGCCGATGATTCCTTCGCGGATCATCTTAATCAGCGTCGGATAATTGTCGTCGGCCATGTGTTGCGTGCCCACCTGGACAAGCCGCTTGTTACGACTGGACGCTTCCTCGACCTTCTTGGCCAATTCGAACTGGCTCCAATGGGTCAGCGGCTTTTCGCAATAGACATCCTTGCCGGCATTGAGCGCGTCGATCGCCTGGGGTGCGTGGTGCCGGTCGGGCGAAGCGATGCAGACCACGTCGACATTCGGGTCGGCCAACAGCGCTTCGTGTTCCATGTACATCTTTGTTCCGCCCGTGCGCTGGGCAGCCAACTCCAAGCGTGGGCGGTAAACGTCGCACACGGCCACCGGCTGAGCGATACCCTGCGTCTTGAAGTCGTTCACGATATTGATGTGTGCCCCGGCACGTCCTCCGGTCCCGATAAACCCGACACCAATCCGCTCGTTGGCTCCCTTCGCTTCGTCCGCCAGGATATCGAACCGCGGGGCAAACGCAGCCGCGGTTGCGGTCGCGCCGGCCGTTGTTTGGAGAAAACGGCGACGCGTGGTTACGATTTCTTTGTTTGATCGTTTGTGCTGGTCCATCGTTGTTATGCCTTGTGTAAATAGAGGTATTTCGTGCGAAGAAACTAAGCTGACTTGTCACCTCACCGAAGTTAAGGCGAGACAACATTCCGTGTCGTTTCTCAGACGGTTTCCAAGCTCCACGGTGCCCGCATCGGGCGATGCATCATCTTGGCAGCCGCTTCGTCGTCGACGATTACTTCTTTCGCCGGATCCCAGCGAATCTTGCGGCCTGTGCGCACCGCAATATTGCAGAGGTGGCTGATGACATCGGATCGAACCGTATCGCCAATGGGACTTACCGCCTCGCGACGTGTTTTGATTGCTTCGATGAAATTCTCATCCTGTCGCAGACTAACACTCAGTTGGGCGTCGGCCGCCGCGATGTTCGTCGTTAGCCATTCCTTATTGCTCGCGTCGACACCGCCGCGCCACACGCGGATCCAACCGTCGGTGCCGATGAACTTTGTCGAATCGCGGCCCGGAGTGAACTTAAAAGCCACGGAGCCGAACTTCCCGGTGATGTCCCAGTTGTACACTGCATTGTACAAACCGCTCTCGGACACCACGCCCGTCCCTTCGATCTCGACCATGCCGGAAACGTCGGCATCGGAGCCCCAGACCATGATGTCCAACGGATGGGCACCCCAGCCAGCCAGGTATCCGATCGAGTAGTCGTACACCCAATAGGTGCCCGGCGGCTGGCACCGGCCGAAGCTGTAGGGTTTCGGCTCCGCAGGACCGTTCCACATGTCGTAGTCCAGGTCGTCCGGAACCGATGCCGGTTCCGTCGAGCCACCGCCGCTACCGTTGGGAGCCACGACCTCGATCGCCGTTAGTTGTCCGATCACGCCACGGCGAACCAACTCACAACCCAACCAGCATGGCCGCATCGATCGTTGTTGGGTGCCGTATTGGAACACCCGCTGTTTGTCGCGAAATACCTTCCGACAAATGAGATCCTGTTCGATGCTTATTCCCAGCGGCTTCTCGACATAACAGTCTTTTCCTGCCCGAGCCGCCATCACGGCAACCGGAACGTGCCAGTGGTCGGGTGTCGCAATGACGATCGCGTCGATGTCGTCGCGGGCAAGCATTTCGCGGAAATCTTGATACGCTTGGCCTTTGATCACTTTGGCCAAGTGGTCGCGTCGCGTGCGGTAGCAGTCGGCGACCGCCACACTTTCGGCTGCCTTGCAGTTCTGGAATCCACGAAGCAACGTACGCCCACGGTTTCCGACACCGATGTGTCCAAGCGTCACCCGTTCGCTGGCCGGGGCTTTGGCGTCGTTTCCCAAGGCGTTCGAAGTAATCACCAGCGGTGCGGCGAGCGCCGCTGCGTTTTGCAGAAAACTACGGCGTGTCGTCTTCGTAGTGTTCCTATTGACGCTTGCATAGCTAATGAGGGGAAGGCGACCAACGGGAGCCTGGGTTCCCAGGCGTTCGGCTTTCCGAAGCGGATCATTTTCAATGCAAGCACCAATAAACTCGGTCAAGGTGGGACGTGGGGGGGAAGATCGCATGAGTGGACCTCCTGGTGGGAATGCTACGGCCGAGCGGGCGTATTGCTCGGTCGCAGTGAATTGGGCGATAAACGCAACCATCGTTGATAGAGTTGTTCGACCTGCTCGGCGCCGACGGCCCCGTCGCAAACGGCCACGCCATAGCAGTAATCCAGAGTCTCGTTGCGACGAACCACAAGCGGGTTTTTCCATACATTGGGCGTCGCCGAGAGGTAGGCAAACGGTTTGAGCATCGTGAACATGCCGGCGGGCGAACGCGGGTTCGCCGGACACGAAAAGATGGCCACCGTGATGGGTTTGTCGTCGACTGAAGCAGTATACGCTGCCCAGCCACTCGGTGTTACTCGCTCCGTGCCACGCACAATCGGTCCGACTTGTTTCGCTTCGCAGAAAAAATGCCCGGTTTGGTCCATCGACTCGACAAACCGCATTCCCAGGCCGTCGTAGTGCGTGCCGGTGATTTCTACCGTATCGTGGCCAGGCCCCGGTTGTAGCCGGCAGTGCCAGGTGAGCAACGTGGCGTTTGGTTCCTCGCCATTTCGAGTGACACAGACCGCGATGTCGCGTTGCTCGGTCAACAGAGGTGCGTCATTGCCGGGCGCCAGCCAATCGATCTTTTCGTTCCAACCGGCTTGGGTCGTGGTATTGTTTGCCATCGTGGTGGTCGTCTTCATGCCGCGATCAACTTGCTTGCCCGAGGCTTCCCGTTCGCTCCAGAAGTCGATCCCGTCGACAAATAGGCCGTACATCAGACCGCGGTGGTGAACGTGATCGGCCGGCGAATCGCGGAGGATTTGTACACCGTCTGGGGTGCATAATTCTTTGACATACGGCTTAAACGGCGCATCGCCATAGCGATACTTCAGCAGGCAGCGGCCGTCGAATGTCACGACGACAGACGTGCCATCCTGGGCAACCGCTATCCCTTTGGGAGTCGCGGCAGTGGCTAGACGCGGTACTCCGGCAAACAGTCCACCCGTGACAAACAGGCCGGCAGCCAGAAGGCACGACGATACGTTGCGATTGCTGTGTTGTTTCACGACATGACCTCCGATTGCTGCGGCCGCGTGGCTTCGTCGCACGGTGCGGCCAACAACGATTTCAAATACTCGACACTTCGTTCCGCCTGGGCGACGGTTCCACACTCGACACTGAATACGATATCCCGAGCGCATCGCCGACAGACGTCGATTACCTTCGCCCAATCGATCACGCCGTCGCCACAGGCACAGCCGACGGGCGTACCGGTCACCTTGCCGCGTTCGGCGTCGGGACTGGTCCACGGTAATGTCTTTCGCGTGCAAGTGGATCAACCGGTCTTTGACGTGTTCGAGCCAGACGATGGGATCTTCACCGCCAAGGTAGCTGTTGCCCGTGTCGAAGTTAATCCCAATGGTTGGCGAATCGACCAATTCGTAAATCCGGTCCAACCCGGCGACCGTCTTGCTGTATTGCTGGTGCATCTCCAGCCCAATCAGAATCCCACGAGGTTCGGCAACCACAACCGCTTCGGCCAGCACGTAGCGCATGAGCGTGTGATCCTCTTCCGCCGTCGTCCACGAGGGCTTGGGACCTTCGTCGGTGTTGATGATCGGCGCCCCGCACTCGGCCGCGAAACGAATTGCCTGCTTGAGATACTCCACACTAATTTCCGGCTTGCACAACGGACAGTGTGCCGAGAGTGCCGAGACCTTCACACCGGCACGCTCGCAGACGCGACGGATGCGCAATGGATCGTCCAACATCGAGACGCTATGGAAGTAGCCGGCCTCGCTGAGCAGTTCTCGACCCCAGTGGACCATCGGCTCGACGTAGTCGTACCCCAGTTCGGCCGCCTTCTCGACGCCCCACTCGAATGATTTGTCATCGTGGCGGACAAACTCCATGTTAACGCCAAGGTAGATATTTCCCAATGTTCTGGCCTCCCATGGTTGGCGGCGGTGCTTATTGATTCCGTGGTTGGTTGTGGAACCCTTCGTTGCGTTCTGCCCCCGAAAGCCGGGCTCCCGTTGGTCGCCCCGTTCCACAAGCAATGCAGGCCTCAAGAATACTGCCCGTCAATCCGAAACCGACAGAGCACGGACTTGCATTCTTCCGGCAAATGTATCACACTCCAGGGAGCCTGTCGTTCAATATCGTTTAGTGAAAGATTTTGAACATTCGTGCCGCGATGCCCAGCCTGCCGCCAATTTATGAAACCCACGGGAAGACCTACCAGGCCGATACGTGCCGGCCCGTGCGGCAGGCTGTGCGCGCTGGGCGATTGGAGATGAAGGCCCTCGCCCGAGGGCAGTATCCCGGGGCCAAGCTGCCACGAACCGCTCTACCGGGCGTAAAATCGGTCGGCTACTGGGACGCCGACCAGACGCAAACCTGGGGCCTCGACTGGCATCGCAATGAAGGCATTGAGCTAACCCTGCTCGAGTCGGGCAGCGTAACGTTCGCGGTCGGCGAACAAACCCACGTTTTGGCGCCCGACGACCTCACGGTGACGCGCCCTTGGCAGGCCCATCGCGTGGGCGACCCCAACGTCGGCGCCGGGCGGCTCCACTGGCTCATCCTCGACGTTGGCGTCCGGCGTCCCAACCAGGCGTGGCGCTGGCCCCCTTGGATCGTGCTCAGCAAACCCGACCAGAAAGAACTGGCCAATTATCTGCGTCACAACGAGCAGCCCGTCTGGCACGGAGCACGCGACCTACAGCGATGCTTTTCGCAAATCGCTGCCGCGGTGGATACCAACCACGCGGGCAATGCCCTTTCGTTGCTGACCCTTCGGCTCAACGAACTCTTCCTGTTGCTGTTGGAGCTTTTCCGCAACAAGGGAGTAGCGCTCGACCAGTCGCTCTCGGGCACGCTTCGCACGGTCGACCTCTTCCTGGCCGACCTCCGCTCGAATCGCGCCCATCTTGCCGAAGAATGGTCCGTCAGCGACATGGCCCGATCCTGCGGCCTCGGCGCGACGCAGTTTATTCGCCACTGCAAACAACTGACCAACATGACGCCCACACAGTACCTCAACGGCTGCCGGCTCGAAGCGGCCGCCGCGCTGCTGGTAGCCCAGCCGAAAATGAGCGTTACCCAAGTAGCCCTGGCCTGTGGCTTTTCGACAAGCCAGTACTTCGCCACGGCCTTTCGTCGGCGGTTTGGCTGTACGCCGAGGGCGTATCGGGGGAAATGCCGAGATAATCGCCTAGGCAATCGGAGTGCGGCCGCCGCCCATTTGCCGCCCGCCCTACTTCCGGCTGGTGCTCGGCCATCGTAAAATGCACGGAGTGAGAGGACTATTATCCCCACTTTCGGAGTCGCGCAATGCCGCTTCACAAGTACGAGCCCGATGGCGACTCGTGCCCATATTGCCAGAAAGGTTTCGAGGTGCTTCAGCGTCTGCACGATGCGCCGTTGACGCAGTGCCCCGAGTGTGGCAAGCCGTGCCATCGTGCGATTTCCACGGTGGCCACGATCCGTAGCGAGCGCGATCTCTTGAGCCCGAAGAATCTCGAACGCCATGGGTTCACCCAGTACAAGCGTACCGGCGACGGTAAGTACGAGAAGACCGCCGGCGGTGGCCCCCGCACGATTTCCAGCGATTAGTGTACAAAACGCACACCACGTGCCGGGCGCGCGGGTGCCATGCCCACGGCTATGTGGGCATGAATACGCATTGCACTTCAAGCATGCCCACGTTGCCGTGGGCATGGCCCCCCAGAAGCTTACCTCCTTGCTCCCAACCCCCTGACTCCAAACTTCCAACTCCCATGCCCGACATCACGCTTCGCGAAGCCCAGCAGCAGGTCGACGATTGGATTCGCACGATCGGCGTGCGTTATTTTTCCGAGCTGACCAACTTGGCTCAACTCGTTGAAGAGGTGGGTGAGGTGGCGCGAATCATGGCCCGAACGTACGGCGATCAGAGTTGCAAGGAGACCGAGCTTCAACTGAAGTTGCACGACGAGTTGGCCGATGTGCTTTTCGTCCTTCTGTGCATTGCCAACCAGACGGGCGTCGACCTGACAGACGCGTTTCACAAGAACCTCGAAAAAAAGACCCAACGCGACGCCACCCGACACCGCAACAACGACAAGCTCCAACCATAACGCGCGACGACTTCCACCGATACGCGAGTCGGCCGTGCGGGTGCCAAGCCCACGGCAATGTGGGCGTGAATACGTATTGCACTTCGAACATGCCCACGTTGCCGTGGGCATGACACTCGTCGAGTAAATCTCCTTACTCCCAACTCCTAACCCCCAACTTCCATGCCCGATAACCGTACCGCCGCCTACCGTCGCCTCGAAGAACTTGCCGCCCAGCGCATCGTGGTTCTCGATGGAGCCATGGGCACGATGATCCAAGCCCACCGGTTTACCGAGAAGGACTTTCGCGGTGAGGCGTTTGCCGACCACACAAGCGACCTTGTCGGCTGCAACGACCTGCTGGTCATCACCCAGCCGGAGGCCATCGTCGAGATCCATCGAGCGTTCCTGGAGGCCGGAGCCGACATCATCTGCACAAATACCTTCAATTCAAACGCCATTTCGATGGCCGATTACGATCTGGTCGACCAGGTGGGCGCGATCAACCGTGCGGCGGTTACCTGTGCGAAAAAGGCCATCGAGGAAGTCGACGGCCCCGGCAGCACCCGCCCTCGATTCGTCGCCGGGTCGTTGGGTCCAACCAACCGCACAGCCTCGATCTCACCCGACGTAAACGATCCGGGCTATCGGGCCGTTACCTTCGACGATCTGGTGAAGATCTACTCCGAGCAAATCGCCGTACTGGTGGAGTCCGGCGCCGACATCCTCCTGCCCGAGACGACTTTCGACACACTCAATCTCAAGGCGTGCCTGTTCGCTATCGAAGAATACTTCGAGCAACACAACGTGCGGTTGCCGGTGATGGCATCGGTCACGATTACTGATCGCAGCGGGCGGACGCTGTCGGGACAAACGCTCGAAGCATTTCACACGTCGATCGCCCACGCGCCGTTGTTCAGCGTGGGTATCAACTGCGCATTGGGACCGGAACTAATGCGTGCCCACGTCGAAGAGCTTTCGGCAATCTGCCCGCGAGCAACGAGTTGCCACCCCAACGCCGGGTTGCCCAACGAGTTTGGCGGCTACGACGAAACGCCCCAGCAAATGGCCCGGGTGCTCGGCGAGTTTGCGGCCAACGGTTGGTTGAACATCGTGGGCGGCTGTTGCGGAACGACGCCGGATCACATCCGCGCAATCGCCGACGAGGTCACCAAGCATTCACCCCGCGTGCCGACACCCTCGGACCACCTTTCGCGATACAGCGGCCTGGAGCCGTTCACCGTGCGGCCCGATAGCACGTTCATGATGATCGGCGAGCGGACGAACGTTTCCGGCTCGCGCCGTTTTGCTCGGCTGATTCGCGAAGAACAGTTCAGCGAAGCGTTGGCCGTTGCTCGGCACCAGGTCGAAGGCGGTGCCAACGCGATCGACATCAATATGGACGACGGTCTGCTGGACGGCCCCGTGGTGATGCCGCGGTTTTTGAACCTCGTCGCCGCCGAACCCGACATCGCGCGGGTGCCCGTGATGATCGACAGTTCCGACTGGAATGTGATCGAGGCTGGGCTGAAGTGCATCCAAGGCAAGGGTATCGTCAATTCGATCAGTCTCAAGGAGGGCGAAGAAGAGTTTCTGCGCCACGCCCGGCTCGTGCGTCGCTACGGAGCCGCCGTGGTGGTGATGATGTTCGACGAAGAGGGTCAGGCGGTCACTGTTGAGCACAAGGTGCAAATCGCCCGTCGGGTGTATCACCTCCTCACCGAAAAAGTGGGTATGCCACCGGAAGACATTATCTTCGACCCCAACGTACTGGCCATCGGCACCGGCATCGCCGAACACGCTCGCTACGCGGTGAACTTCATCGAAGCCACGCGAAAAATCAAGGAGCTCTTTCCCGACGTGAAGATTTCCGGCGGCATCAGCAACGTTTCGTTCGCGTTCCGCGGCAACAACACCGTGCGTGAGGCTATTAACGCGGCGTTTCTGTATCACGCCATTCAAGCCGGATTGGACATGGGTATCGTCAACGCCGGGCAGTTGGACGTGTACGAAGAAATCGAACCCACGCTGCGCGAGCACGTCGAAGATGTGCTGCTCGATCGCCACGAGGATGCCACCGAGCGGTTGATCGATTTCGCGGCCACCGTCCAAGACCAGGGCCCTAAGGACGAGTCGGCCAGGTTGGCATGGCGTGATGCACCGGTGGAAGAACGGTTGAAACACGCGTTGATCAAGGGAATTGTCGACTTTATCGACGAAGACGTGGAGCAAGCGCGGCAGAAATATGCCACGGGCTTGAAAATCATCGAAGGGCCGTTGATGGATGGCATGAGCGTTGTCGGCGACCTGTTCGGCGACGGCAAGATGTTTCTTCCCCAGGTGGTCAAAAGCGCCCGGGTGATGAAACGGGCCGTGGCCTACCTGATGCCCTTCATGGAAGCCGAGCAAGCGGCCGACGGAGGTATGCCCTCGGCTCGCGGTACGATTGTGATGGCCACTGTCAAGGGCGATGTCCACGATATCGGTAAGAACATCGTGGGAATTGTGCTGAAGTGCAACAACTACGACGTGATCGACCTGGGCGTGATGGTCCCCTGCGAAACCATCCTGCAAACGGCCATCGACAAGCAAGCCGACATGATCGGCCTCAGCGGGTTGATTACACCCAGTCTTGAAGAAATGGTCCACGTCGCCCGAGAAATGCAGCGTCGCGACATGAACCAGCCGCTTTTGATCGGCGGCGCCACAACCAGCCCGAAGCATACGGCCGTGAAGATCGCTCCCGCCCGAAAGCACGAAGTTGTGCATGTAAAAGACGCTTCGCGCTGCGTGCCGGTGGCCGAACAGTTGATCGACGCCGAGCGGCGCAGGCAGTTCGACGCCAACAACCGGACTGAGCAGGCCAAGCTGGTCGAAGCCTTCGAATCGCGGCAACAAACCAAGTTGGCCAGCTATCGCGAGGCATGCGCCCGGCCCTTCGTCGCCGACTGGTCCGCTTACAAGATTCCCCAGCCGTCGTTTACCGGAGTACGCGAGTTTGTCGACTATCCATTGGACGAACTGGCCCGTTATATCGACTGGTCGCCATTCTTCTGGGCGTGGGAGTTTCGCGGCAAGTATCCCGGAATTTTGGAGCATCCTGATCGCGGCGAAGAGGCACGCAAGCTGCTTGCCGACGCCCGACAGATGCTTGAGCGACTCATCACCGAAAAGGTTCTTCAGGCCCGGGGCGTGTACGGCATTTGGCCGGCGGCCTCGGATGGCGATGATGTCGTTGTTTACCGCGATCCTCAGAAACACGAGGAGTTGGCCCGATTCCATTTCCTCCGCCAGCAATGGCTCCGCGAGGGACGCGATTGCTACTACTCGCTGGCCGACTTCGTAGCTCCCCATGATTCGCCACAAACCGACTACCTGGGTGCGTTCGCTGTGACGGCCGGGCTGGGTGTGGCCGACTTGGTCGCCCGATTCGAAGCACAGCACGACGACTACAACGCGATTCTCGTCAAGGTGTTAGCCGACCGGCTGGCCGAAGCCTTCGCCGAGCGGATGCACGAGATGGCCCGAGTCGACTGGGGCTTCGGTAGCGACGAGGGACTGTCGATCGATCAGATGATCGAAGAACAATACCGCGGCATTCGTCCAGCCCCGGGCTATCCGTCGTTGCCGGATCACACGGAAAAACGCCCGCTGTTCGATCTACTCGACGCCGAACGCGCAGCCGACATCCACCTGACCGAAAGCTACATGATGACACCGGCCGCATCGGTCTGTGGGTTTTATTTTTCGCACCCTCAAGCACGCTATTTCGCCATCAACCGCATTACTCACGATCAGGTGGAAAACTACGCCCGGCGCAAAAGTATGAAAATCAGCGAAGTAGAACGCTGGCTGGCGCAAAACCTGGGCTACGATCCAGACGAATAAGCGTCTCCGGCAGCCTCGATTGATGCTTGCCTGTTCATAGGGCGTTCGGCGGCAGAGGATGGGAAGCATCGCCAACTTGATTCCGGCGGTATTCTCGCGGCGTTATGCCCATTAGCCGCCGGAAAACTTGCCGAAAATGCTGATCGCTTTCAAAACCGCTCGCCTGGGCGACTTCCGCAATCTTCATCTTTTCATTACGCCTTAACAGTTGGGCTGCACGCTCGATGCGCATTTTGCACAGGTAATCCTGCGGCGTGCAATGCAGATGGCGGCGAAAACGCTGCTGGAGCCAACGTCGCGACATCGCAACCACGCGCAGCAACCGTTCGACCCCAAACGGTTCGTCGAGATGGTCGCGAATGTACTGTACCAGGGTGTTCATCCGTGGATCGTCGAACGCCATCACGTCGGTCGAGCGCCGGGTGACAACACCGTCGGGCGCGACAAGCAAGTCGCCGTCGGGCGGCCTTTTGCCCGACATCAAACGGTCCAGCAGAGCAGCCGCCTCGTAGCCTACTCGCCAACCGCTTCGCGAGACACTGCTGAGCTGCGGTTGACAAAACTCGCAGATCGTTAGATCGTTGTCCACTCCAAGCACGGCCACGTCGTCGGGCACACTCAGCCCAAGTCGGTGACACTCGTCGACAACCAATCGCGCGCGATAGTCGTTCACCGCCAGCAATCCCACGGGCGTGGGAAGCGATTTCATCCACCGGTCTAAACGTTCAAGTTCCTGACGCCACGGTTGCGAAGCACGGCGACGGTGTTTGGTTTCCAGCACGAAGCACTTGGCGCCGGCCTGCTCGCAGCGAGCCACAAATCCACGGCGTCTCAGTTCGCCGTACCAGGCGCTACGGATACCGTAGAACGCGAGACGCCTGAAACCGCATTCAAGAAGGTGCTCGGCAGCCATTCGCCCGACGGCCTCGTGATCGACCATCACACTCGGCAAACCGCAGCTACGCAACGTCGCCGCCAGATTGACGACCGGGAACCCCAACGCCCGGGCGGCCCGTGCCTGCGCGGTCGTCGTGATCACCGCAATCGCACCGTGAACTCGCCATCCCCGTAGACTCTGCAACTCCATGGCCAGGGTCTCCGGAAAACCCTCGCTAGCGGCCGGGCTGGCACTGAACGTCCAGCCGCCATGCTCGCGAGCGTAGTCGGTAACGCCTTGCATGATCAGCGCCAAGTGCGGAACCGCTACGGGAAACGCCAAGGCAACATGTTTAACACGTTTCGCGTTGGACATTGCGCGGACCGTACTTTGTCAGTTCTCGCCTGTGGGTTGGGTACCATAGGCAGTTTGTCTGCCCTTGCTTCCGCAGTGGCGGACAAGTCACCCTGGCACCCGTCGGTTAAAGTTTGCTGAAGCGGCAGCTCGTCCTATTGACGCTTGCATAGCTAATGAGCGGAAGGCGACCAACGGGAGCCTGGGTTTCCAGGCGTTCGGCTTTCCGAAGCGGATCATTTTCAATGCAAATATCAATAACAGTCGCGCAAGAGCGCCGACGATGCTTTCCTCTGGACTACACTATCACAGGGGCGTGCGCAAATCAAACGTTATTTTGCGCGTTTCCTTGCTTGACGGCAACCAGGCCCGCGTGCGAAGCTTTACACACAGTGAAACGAGCAGCCTCCCCACGTTTCGTTTTGCTGTAAGCCCTACCCGGCCAACACCGTCGGTCACGTGTCCCGCCGTTGTTGCCTCCACCTCCCGCAGATCGTTTCTCGCAGACAAGGAGCGCAAAAATGACGAACCACTCGCAATGTTCGCGTCGGAGTTTTCTCAGCCGCACGGCCGCGCTGGCAACCTCGGGCGTCGCAGCACCCTATCTAATTCCCGGCGGCGTGATGGCCGACTCGACAGGGCCCGGGGCAAACGACCGGATTGTGGTGGCCGGCATCGGCGTCGGACGTCAAGGTGGTGGGCTAACCGACCAGCTCCTGCGACACGGGAAGATCGCACGGATTGCTGCGGTTGCCGACGTCAATCTTGTCCGTGGGGGTGCGATTGCCGACAAGATCAAGGGCGGCAGTCACGCGTCGGTCGACGTGTACCAAGACTACCGCAAAGTACTCGACCGCCAGGACATCGACGCCATCTACACGGCCACGCCCGACCACTGGCGATCGCTCGTATGCGTCCACGCCTGCCAGGCCGGCAAGGACGTATACGCCGAAAAACCCATGACGTTGACCATCGCCGAAGGACGTTTGATGGTCCAAGCCGTGCGGAAGTACAAACGCGTGTTCCAGACGGGCAGCCAGCAGCGTTCGATGGCGGCAAACCGTTTTGGCTGCGAGTTGATCCGTAACGGGCGGATTGGCAAGATCCACAAAGTGATTGGCGCCAACTACCCCAGCCCTTGGATGTGCAACTATCCTGGGCAGCCGGTACCCGAGGGCCTCGACTGGGACATGTGGTGCGGCCCCAATGAACTCGTGCCGTATCACCAAAATTTGTGTGCACCGCGGACGAACCCCGGCTGGATCTCCTTCCGCCCCTATTCAGGCGGCGAGATGACCGGCTGGGGAGCGCATGGGCTGGACCAAATCCAATGGGCATTGGGAATGGACGAGAGCGGTCCGGTCGAGGTCTGGACCGACGGGCGGCCCTTCGATCCACCCACGTACACTGTGCCCGAGGGACGAAAGCGAGGCGAAGAGCTTTGCCAGATACCGCAAGTGTTCTTCCGTTATGCCAACGGGATCGAGTTGGAACTTGGCAAAGGCAACCCGGGGGGAGGAATCTTTGTCGGCGAGCACGGCAAGATCGAAATTTTCCGCGGTCGCGTCACGTCGAATCCGGCCGAGTTAGTCAAAGAACCGATCGCCGATTCCGAAATCCACCTGTACAAGAGCGACGATCACATGGGCAACTGGCTCGATTGCATCAAGAGCCGCGAAAAGCCTGTAGCCGACGTGGAAATCGGTCATCGTTCGGCGACGGTGTGCCACTTGGGCAATATCGCACGTTGGGAAAACCGGCGGCTGAAGTGGGACCCGGAGAAGGAAGTGTTCATCGGTGATGACGAGGCCAATGCGCTGTTAACCCGACCGCGACGACAACCCTATGACTTGCCGGAAACGGTTTAGGGAGACTCGGATTGATGCGGAATGGGGATTTTTTCCCAGGGGTCGCAACACTTGGGTTTGGGGGCATTGCTGTACGATCAACGCGAGCGTACAGCACCCATTGGCAGCGGCGTTGCCGCATTGCGAGGAACACTTAAACCAATGACCGACAATCAATGGCAAGACCTTCTGCGTGTCGTTCAGGGCGAGGTTGTCGAACCGATGCCGGTGGGGCTCATCGTCGATAGCCCCTGGCTGCCTGGTTGGGCGGGGATTTCGATTCTCGACTATTTCACCGATGAAACGGCGTGGCTCGCGGCCAATCAAAAGGTTGTCGAACGGTTCCCGTCGGTGTGGTTTCTGCCCGGCTTCTGGGCCGAATACGGCATGTGTACCGAGCCCTCGGCCTTTGGGACCAAGTGTATTTGGGGCGAAAACTCTTTCCCCAGCGTCGAACGCACGTTGTACGATTACCAAGACATCGGCCGCCTGAAGAAACCCAATTGCCGCACCGATGGATTGGCGCCGTTTGTGATCAAGCGTTTGCAGCACTGTCGCAAGGCGATCGAAGACACGGGCCATCGGATTCGTTTCGCTGTTGCCCGGGGGCCGCTAAACATTGCGTCCTACCTGCTGGGGCACACGGAGTTTCTTATCGGAGTAAAAACCAACGCGGAGGAGATCCATCGCCTGCTTCGCACGATCACCGACTTTCTCATCGACTGGGTCACACTACAAGCCGACACGTTTGACTCGATCGACGGCATCTTGCTGCTCGACGATCTGATTGGTTTCCTCCGCGAGGATGATTTCTGCGAGTTCGCCTTGCCCTACTTGACGGACGTTTATCGGTCGCTTAACGTCTCGGTCAAGGCCCTTCACAACGACGCGCCCGGGCTGATCACAGCGAAGCACTTGTCGGCCATGGAAGTCAACCTATTCAATTTCTCGCATCAGCATTCTTTGAACGAAATTCGGGCACTCGCGGGCGACGAAGTCTCGTTACTGGGAAACGTCCCGCCGCGAGACGTATTGGCAGCCGGCACGCCCGACGATGTTCGCCATAGCGTGGCCGAAGTGCTGGCGCCGCTGACTAACCGGCAACGGATTATTCTGTCGTGCGGGGGTGGAACTCCGCCGAATGTGTCGACCGAAAATATTGAAGCACTGTACGACGCAGCACGCAACCAAGCGGCCGTATCTCGCTAATCGTAAGGAACAACCATGACGGATAAGAAGACCGTTCGTTCGGGCATTGTCGGCGCAGGTTTTTCGGCATCGTTTCATTTCGAGGCGTTGCAAAAGGTCTATGGAACTGATGTCGAAATCGTGGGCGTTCATACACTCGATCCCGAAAGCGGGCGTCCGTATGCCGAGAGTCGCGGTATCGGTTACTTCCCAACGCTCGACGCCCTGCTGGACGCGGTCGATGTAGTCCACGTGTGCGTACCGCCAGTGGCGCATGAGCCGGTGGCGGTTGCCGCGTTGGCTCGCGACAAATTCGTTATCTGCGAGAAGCCGCTGACGGGCTATTTTGGCGACGGTTCGGCCGACTTCCACTGGGCGAAAGCCAACAAACAAACGGCCCTCGATGCCGCCTTGAAAAGTGTCGAACGCATGCTCGCAGCCGAGGCCCAAAGCAACGGACGGCTAATGTACGCCGAAAACTGGGTCTATGCGCCGGCGGTCCAGAAAGAACGCGAAATTCTGGAGAAGACCGGCGGCCAGATTATCTGGATGCACGGCGAAGAGGCCCATAGCGGCTCCCATTCGGTCGACTACGCTTACGCAGCACGTTGTGGCGGCGGCGTACTGATCGGCAAAGGGTGCCACCCCCTAACGGCAGCGCTTTACTTGAAGCAAGTTGAAGGACGCGTGCGCAACGGGCAACCCATCCTTCCGCGAACCGTCTCGGCACGAACCCACGCCATTACCCGACTGGAAACCTTCCGCGACGAGGGCCACATCCGTTGCGACTATTACGACATCGAGGACTTCTCCCTCATGCACGTCGAATTCGACGACGGCACGATCGCCGACATCGTCGCCTCGGACATCGTCCTGGGTGGGATTCACAACTGGTTGGAAGTGTGTGCTAACAACCATCGGGCACTCTGCAACATCAATCCCAATACGTCGATGCAGACGTATAATCCGGTGGAACGCAATTTCAACGACATTTACGTCGTTGAAAAGATCGGCACGAAACAAGGTTGGGCCTGCACATCGCCCGACGAAGACTGGTTCACCGGCTATCCGCAAGAAATCGAGGCATTCTACCGAACCGTTGCCTACGGCGAGCCGGTGCAAAGCGACAGCCAACTGGCGGCCAACACGATCTCGACAATCTACAGCGCCTACGTGTCGGCCGATCAGCAAGGAACGGCCGTCGCGGTACGGACCTTTGCCGCCTCGCATTGACGTTCGCGTATTCACGCCATGGTTGGCCAAGGCCCCGAATGCCTTGGAACCCGACTCTCGAAAGTCACACCGCTATCCGTGGACTTCTCCTGCTCGTTTGCAGTTGAGTTAGCAGTCCAGGGCACACCGTAGTTACCGCAGAGACCGTGTGTCTCGCGGACTCGCCCCCCCCTCACAGCAATATAATTACCCACCCCCCAGCATGACGCTGTGACGGAAATGTTATATGATGGCTACTACGCCTCCAGTTGCTCGAACAACGACATGAGTTCCCGGGCTTTGCAACCCCTAGATGCGGACGACAACCGATTCCGCAGGCAGGCAGCTACAACGGAAAACGCGACTGCCTAGGTTGTCCTCAAAAGGTTGTGTGAAAAGTATTAACATACCCTTTGTCAACGCGGAAACTGACGGACGGTGCGAAGCACGGCCCGACAAATCGGCAAGTTATTAATCCGTCGATCCTCCAGAAACTGCGCAAGACAGGCAGTCAAGCGGCTCGTACGAACTTGCCGCACCGAACACCAACGTGTCTTGCCAAATCGGGAGTACCACGTCCAAGACAGCTCATTGTCCAAGTTTCCTGGAATGAATGGGGCAGATGTCATGTACAGGCAACGGCTAATTCTCCGCCAAACCGTAGAGAGATCCCTGCTCGCCACCGACCACGCCGAGCAGCACACTGCGTTTCGCCACCTCCCTACCCTTCGAGAAATAGCGCCTCCTTCTCGCCTGGGAACACAAGGTCTACGGCGAGAAAGTCCAGTACCCGCCACGTTATTCCTGGGATTTGCCGTTGCGCTGGGCGCGTTGCTGGGCTGCTCCGGGCAGACGCCCTCCAGCGAAATGTCACCGACGACGACCTCTTCGCAAGATGTCTCATCCGGTTCGGCTGCGATTTCGGACACGGCGTCTCACACTCAGGCCAAAACAATAGTCCTGGCCACAGGCTTTCCCGAAAACTCCGCCACGTTCATCGCAGCGGAATGCATCCACCGCGAGGCATTCAAACGCCTTGGTTACAAGGTGCAAGTGGTGTCGTACCCCTTGGAACGAGCCTTGCTCGTTGCAAACAGCGGAGCGGCCGATGGCGAGGCGCTTCGCCCAATCAACGTCAGCACAAGCAAAGCGTATCCCAACCTCGTGTTGGTCAATGTGCCGTTGATGCATCGCGACAATGTGGCGTATGCCATAAAACCCACGATTCACGTCGACGGTTGGGAAAGCCTTCGCGGCAAGGGATACCGAATCGCGTACATGGTTGGTGACAAAGACGTAGAAACGTTGCTTCCCAAGTACTGCAACCGCAACATGATGGTGCCGGTCAGTGGTTCCCGCGATCGAGGCCTGCTTCTTCTGACCGCAGGGCGCGTCGATCTGCACGTCAACTCGGCAATTCCAGCCCTCGTCAAGCAAGTGGAAGAATCCACCGGGACAACAATCCGTTGTGCGGGCACACTCGATTCGCCGCCGTATTACCTCTACTTGCACAAGAAACATCGTGCGATTCAACCACGCATCGAAGAAGTGTTCCGAGCGATGCAAGAAGAGGGGCGTTTACAGCGGTGTCTGGATGATGCATTACAGCATACGGACAACAATATACGATGAATGTGTTTTCCCAACTCCTGAAATATTTGCGGCAAAGCCGCCTGTCACGGCGGCTTCTGGCCTATGTGCTGTTGTGTAGTACCGTGTTCACATTGCTAGCTACCGCAATCCAACTCTATTACTACTATCGCTCGGATGTGCACACGATTGAAGAGGCTCTCCAGTTTGTCGAGGCGAGTTATGCGCCGGCGATTGCCACGAATGTTTACAGCGTAGACGACGAGGAAGTTCGTCTGCAATTAGAGGGCATTATTCTCGTACCCGACATCACCTATGCCGAGGTAACCGAGAAACGTGGAACCCATCCTTTTTCGGTTTCCGTGGGACATTTGGATCCCGAAGCCGACATCCAGCGCGAATACTCATTGACCTATCGCCATCCGTCCGGTCGGATTGTTGACTGTGGAACCATGCGTCTTGCCGCGAGTCTTGCCGGTGTGTACCAGCGAACGTGGAGCAAAGCGTTGGTCATTCTCGCAACCAATGCTCTGAAAACGTTGATCGCGGCAACGATAATCCTGATGATTTTCCATTTTACCATTACCCGCCACCTGATGGCCATGGCGCATCATGCCGAACACGTGAATGGCCAACACCTTGGCAATCGCCTGACGCTGAACCGTGCAGCCAAGTCTTCGTCGTCCGACGAATTGGCCCAAGTCGTGGCGTCGTGGAACGCCATGCAAGAACGTATCGAAAGCAGCATCATCGCTCGGCGCGAAGATGCCACGCAGTTGCGGCAACGCATTCGAGAAATCACCGCTTTGGGAACGGTTAGCCGCCAAGTCAGTTCAAGCCTTTCCGTAACCCAAGTTGCGAGCGCAGCAATCAAGGGCATCGCCGACGCAGTGGAACCCGACATGGCCTTGCTGTTTGTCCGCAACGGCGACGACCTTACCTTGGAAGGCCTTCTGGCAACGAATCCCCAGTACGATCACGACCGGATACCGATTCACAAGGTTGGGCAATGCCTGTGCGGGCTGGCGGTGAAGTCGGGCCAACCGATTTACACCGTGGATATTTCGACCGACCCACGGTGTACATGGCACGAATGCAAAGACGCCGGATTGTGCTCGTTTGCGGCGATTCCGCTAAACGGCCAGTCCGGCACTTTCGGCGTGCTCGGGTTGGCAACAGCAACACCACGCGAATTCCAACTGCAATCCACTTTCCTGGAAGCCCTTGCCGACGAAATTGCCATTGGCCTGCAAAATGCCATGCTGTACGAGGAGGTCGACAAAAAGCGGGCCGAGTTGGCTGCCGTCAACCGCCGACTGCGTGAAGAAGTGGCAGAACGAGAGCGTGCCGAAAAGTGGCTTCGTTTCACCCAATATGCCGTGGACAACGCCGGCGAAGTCGCCTTTTGGGCAAGACATGATCGACAAATCCTCTATGCCAACCACGCGGCCAGCCAACTACTTGGGTATCGTCGCGAAGAGCTTGTCGATATGAATTTCGACGACATCCTGCCCGAAGTGTCCGACGAGCAGAAACAAGCCTTGTGGAAACGCCTGAAAACACATGGCACGATCACCTTCGAAACGACGAATCGCACCAGAGACGGTCGCCACCTTCCCGTCGAAATAACGGCTAGCCTCGTCAATTTCGGTGGCGAAGAGTATTTCTGCACCTTCTTGCGCAATATTACCCTGCGGAAAGCTGCCGAGGAACAACGCGAGAGGCTCATTGAAAATCTGGCAACCCAAAACGCTGAGCTGGAACGCTTTGCCTACACCGTATCGCACGATCTGCGCACGCCGCTGATCAGTATCAAGTGGCTTCTCGGAATGCTCGAAGAGGACCTGCCCGAAGACACAACATCGAAAGCCCAGGACGACATCCGCCGAATTTCCAGAGCAGCCGACACGATGGGGGAGTTGCTGGCCGATGTGCTCGAACTCTCTCGTGTCGGGCGTGTCGTGAATCCCTCCGAAAGCATTTCAATGGGGGACTTGGCGAACGAGGTCCTGGACGCCGTGGCCAACCACACCGCCCAACGGGGAATCCACGCAACGGTAGCCCCAGACATGCCCTGCGTTTTTGGCGACCGAGTTCGCCTACGAGAAGTCTTGCAGAATCTTCTGGAAAACGCGATTAAATATATGGGGGACCAGCCCGAGCCCTGTATTGAGATCGGCAGCCGCCAGAATGAAGACACCACGGTATTTTTCGTTCGGGATAATGGCATCGGGATCGACCGCCGATACCAGGATAAGGTGTTCGGCCTGTTTGACCAACTGGACAAAGCCAGTGAGGGTTCGGGGGTAGGTCTGGCGCTGGCTAAACGAATTGTGGAGGTACATGGCGGGAAGATCTGGGTAGAGTCGGAAGGAGCGGGACACGGTTCCACGTTCTTTTTCACGATTGCCAAGCAAAACGAGTAGGCGAGAAGGCATCATGCCACAAGACACCAACACCCCATCTCAGGTGCTGCTCGTCGAAGATGATGCGCCGCAAGCCATGCTGATCGCCCGAACGCTACAAGAGGTCGCGCCCTTCTGCCAAGTACGCCACGTAGGCGACGGAGAACAAGCGCTTGACTATCTTTTCCGGCGCGGTGATTTTTCCAACCTGACGGAAACCCCTCGACCGCATTTCATCTTGCTCGATCTTCGTGTTCCCAAAATCGATGGCCTGGAACTTTTGCAGAACATTAAGCATTCCGAACAGCTCGCGTCGATTCCAACGATCGTCCTCACGTCCTCCGAGTCCCCAACGGATCTCACCGCCGCCTACAAGGCGCATGCCAATAGCTACCTCATCAAACCGACGGCCTTCCCTGAGTTGAAACGCCTGATGCAGGACGTAGCCACCTATTGGTTCAATTGGAATCGTCTTTGTCAGATGACGTAGGAACCGGCCCCTTTCGATAGCCTTTGATTCACCGACGCTTTGCGTCGCGACTGGCCAAGAGAAGCGTCGGCTCACACTTCAACGACGCAAAGCGTCCGACCCTTGGGTTTCCACGCTGCAGCGCGAGAATCAGGGGGGAAACTTGCCCCGCCTCCGACTTCGCAATTCTCTTGCGTCGTTTTCTGGACAGGCCGGCGTCGAACGTTTACATTGCGTAATGCGCATTTGTCGCCTGCTTCCCTGTATTGCACACCAATAACGGTTCACTTTGGGGCTACTTACCGATGTCGAACAACTACTGTCGCGTTTTCAGCAATAACGAAATACTATGGGCAACCTTCTTGATCGTTGGCGCGGTAATCCCCAGCCATGCAACTCCACCAAGTGAGACGCAGACGCCTACCGATGCAGTGACCGCATCTGCTTTCGACGAAACCGCGCAACGCCCTAGGCAGGACACCTCCGCGCAGGACAACCACAGATTGCCCTTGAAGAAACCCACACGCGAGATTTGCATGATTGAGGAGGGGTTTCTGTGGATCGACGCCGAAGATTTCGACAACTACGGCGGTTGGACCCTCGACAGTCAGTTCGTGCATCGGATGGGTTCATCCTACCTGATCGCCGCCAGCGTTGGTAACCCAGTGGACGATGCCACCTTGCGGCTCGACATCCCGAAGGCCGGCCGTTACCAGCTTTGGGTGCGTTCCAAAAACTGGCTGAAGGACTACAGCCCTGGAAAGTTTACCGTGCGAATCGGCGACACCGAATCGTCACACGTTTTCGGTGCCGCGGAGAGTGAAGCGTGGCTTTGGCAGCGCGGTGGAGTGTTTGAATTGCCGCAGGGTAACACCTCGCTCGCGATTCACGATCTGACCGGCTATTACGGCCGATGCGATGCATTGATTTTAACGACCAACCTTCGCTACACACCACCCAATGAACGTGACGCGTTGTGCAAAGAACGGGCACGCCTCACCGGACTTTCACTTGAACCGACGCCAGAAGGTGAATACGATGTGGTCGTCGTCGGCGCCGGTGCTGCCGGTTGCTGTGCAGCCATTGCTTCGGCACGAATGGGCGCTACGACCGCGCTCATCCAAAACCGTCCCGTATTGGGTGGCAACGCCAGCGTGGAGCTTGGGGTTCCTATCTGCGGTGCAGGGAGCGGGCAGTCGAACGCCCGAGAAAGCGGAATCATCGAAGAAGCAGGCCGCATCAAGGCGCGCTTCGATTATCCCAAGATGAGCGAACCCTTTCGACTCCTGGCCGAGAAGGAAAAGAATCTGACTGTCTTTCTCAACCGCCATGTCTTTTCGGCCGACATGAATTCCGACCGGCAAATCGGCGGTGTAAAAGCCGTCGACACCCTCACCGGCCAAATCACCACCTATCGGGGCAAACAATTCGTCGACTGCACCGGCGACGGTTGGCTGGGGTATTTTGCAGGAGCCCAATACCGGTTTGGACGCGAGTCGCGTGAGGAATTTGCCGAAGACCTAGCCCCCGCAACGGCCGACGACATCACGATGAGCGGCTGCCTGATGGGAATTCGGGCGTTGTCGTATCGGGCAACAAACCTCGGCAAGCCTATCTCCTATCGGCCGCCGGCCTGGGCCGCCGAGCTTCCTCCGCCCGACGAGTTCGGCCGTAGCCCACGCGGATTCGCAGGCGGACAGTGGTGGCTGGAGCATCAAGGTGAACTCAACGATCTGACCCATCCCGAAAAGGCCCGCGACGAGCTTCTCCGCATCACCTACGGGTACTGGGACTACATCAAAAACTATTCGCTCCATCGCCATTCTGCGATCAATTATGCCCTGACCTACGTACCAATTACCGACGCCAAACGTGAATCGCGACGTTTGGTCGGTGATTACCTCCTTACGCAAAACGACGTACAAGAAGGGAAAATATTTGCCGACCGGATTTCGTACGGAGGATGGCCGCTCGACGTACATCACGCGCGAGGAATATATTCTGGCAAGGAGGGCCCGTTCCATTGCGATCCCCGCGTACCGCTATACACCATTCCGTTCCGCTGCTTGTATTCGGTGAATATCGACAATCTTCTCTTCGCCGGACGCAATGTGAGTGTCACGCATATCGCGTTAGGAACAGTCCGTGTCCAAGGTACATTGGCTGCCCTGGGACAAGCGGCCGGAACCGCCGCGGCCCTTTGTGCACACGACAAAGCGACGCCGCGCGATTTGCAACGTCAACGCATTGCCGAATTCCAACAAATCCTGCTGAAACACGACCAATATATCCCCGAGATTCGCAACGAGGACCCACGTGACTTAGCGCGTAGCGCCAGGCTCACCGCGTCGAGTACGGGACATCACCTGTTTTTCGACCGCAAAAACGTCCGCCGCGAAAAACTCCATCCGTTGAACCTCTCCCGCGCAGTCATGTTTCCGCGAGGGGTTAACGAACGATTGGAGTCGGTTTCTCTGCTGCTGTCGTCGGACCGAACCGAGGCAACGCCCATAACGTTGCATGTGCGAGAGGCCGACGCCTCGGGAGATTTCTCGGCCGAAGACGATGTTATTGCAGTCGAAGCACTTGTGCCTGCCCAGCGCGAGACCTGGGTGGAATTCAAGACGGCCTGCACCCTTGACAAACATTTCGCTTGGGTCTGGCTGCCGAAGACCGCCGGTATCTCGTGGCGATTGATGAGCGCCGCGCCGATTGGCTCCTGCCGAGCCTACGGCGGCGGCAAGGGCCGCGTGTGGCAAGTACACAACGGCCAACAATATGCCTTCGCCACCAAGCCCTCGCTGGCAATCGAAGTCGACTACCACGTTCAAAACATCACCAACGGAACTACACGCGGTGTTGGCAACAAGACCAACCTCTGGGCATCCGATCCAAAGCAATCGATGCCCCAATGGGTCGCGTTGCGCTTTCCCGAGCCCGTGCAACTCAACACCGTGTACCTCACGTTTGACACCGACATGAATGCCTCTCACCACACCGCGGCGTTGGTTCCTCAATGCGTTCGCGACTACGAACTTTCGTACCACGACCGTACTCGATGGCAAAAGCTTGTTTCCGTTGCGGCAAATTTCCAGCGCCGCCGTATACATCGCTTCGCGCCGGTTACCGCATCGCAACTCCGCCTGACCGTGTTGGCCACCAACGGCAGCCCCTCGGCGCGGGTGTTTGAAATCAGGGCCTACGACGAATAGACCCCGTCCTGAAACCATGCGCCCCACGATCGGCCGGCATTTGACGCGGGAACGGAAGTGTCTGCATCGCGCTACCGAAGACATTTTTGACGTCGTGTAACGAGATTTCCCGACACCAGCATCTCAAACGAAACGACCGCAGCAGGGCAGTCTACGGCGGCGCCAATCCGCTTTTTCCCCGCCGAATAGGGCATTCTGCCAACGTCTTCGGGAAAATACCGGCGACAACAGATACGCCGACCCTGCGGAACGTAGGGACGCCGCACCGGGAAATCACGGTTCGCTTAGGCCGGAAGACTGGATGCCCCGTAATATGGGTGGAATAATTGCGTAGGTTCGACGAGGGAGTCTGACCTGCGGGGTTCCGTACCCCCGCGCTATAGACAGAGGCCACGAAGGGGCCTGTTGGCGGGAAACGGGAAAGAGGGAAGTGTTTGGCTGACCGAAGGATGAACCGGATCCAAGGACAATCTCCTCGGCTACTCATCGTTTGGTGCGGCCTTCGCTAGCCGAGCGAACTAACCAATCCCGGTTGATCATCGGGGCGGCCGCACGGCTGAAACCAAACCACTTCACCGCCACTTCCAATGCGATACAGTTGCCGTCTAAGGAAAGCCATAGCATGAGGCAATACATAATCTGTAGCATCGGTCTCGTTTGTCTCGCACTCGGGACTCTGCGTGCCCCGGCCGCCGAACTAAGCAGAGACCATCCCCTGCTGCCGGTGGTCAAGGTCGCCACGGAACGCCTAAAGCTTCTCGACGACCAAGTCCGCGACTATACCTGCACGCTTGTTAAACGCGAACGCATCAATGGTGTTTTGTCCGACCACGAGTACATCGACGTCAAGCTGCGCCAGGAAACGGTGCGTGGGGGACACGTCGTAACGCCCTTTTCCGTCTACCTGCGGTTTCTCGCCCCCAACGACGTCAAAGGGCGCGAGGTGGTCTACGTCCGAGGCCGCAACAACGGGAAAATGATCGTGCGACGCGGAGGAGACCGTTTTGCTTATGTAACGGCCGCATTGGAACCCACGGCCGATATCGCGCTACGCGAGAGCCATTACCCGATCACCGACGTAGGCATGAAAAATCTTATCACGCGTCTGCTCGATGTGGGCCAGGAAGAGTTGCAGTACGACGGCCGAGAATGTGAAGTCAACTACTATCGCGGTGCCAAGATCGACAACCGGCAATGCACGGTCATTGAGGTCCGACATCCTCTCCAGCGGAGCCAATATCGGTACCATGTGGCGCGAATTTTCATCGACGACGAAGTCCAACTTCCAGTCCGTTTTGCCTCTTACGACTGGCCCAAGCAGCAGGGCGGTCCCCCACAACTCATCGAAGAATATACCTACCTCAACGTGCAGACCAATGTCGGCCTGACTGATTTGGATTTCGATCACCGCAACGAGCACTACCAGTTCCGCAAAAACTTCCAGCCGTAAGCCGGCGGAAAACGCACACGCGTCACGTTGCGATGCATGCCGCGTTCGCACGTAACGCGATCGCGCTCTTTTCAAACGAGTGCGGTAAGACAGCACCCGCGCCCTCGATGTACCAGGAACAGCACGCCATCATCTCGCCGCCGGCGGGTCTATGGGTGCCGTGCAGTTTGCCTGCTCTTGCTTCGTCAGTGGCAAACGAGCCACCGCTATCCCCCACCGCTAAGTTTCACAGCGCGACGCACTAACTGCCAGCGCATAACTTAGACATGTACTACTCGCGATCGCCAAAAAACCAACCGAAGTGTTGCAGCAACACTCGCTATATGCCATAATTGCACCCACATTCCGATGACACACGTGCTGCACGCAATAAATGTTGTCTAACTTCCGAGAGAATAACTTAGACATGCCCTTGTTTTCCGTGCCTGCCGATCTTCCGAAATATCGCGTGGCCGAAGCATTGCGGCCACACCTAATCGAGTTCTTGCTCAACGGCAATTTTTCGATCGGCGACCGCTTCCTCTCTGACCGCGAGGTCATGGAAGCGACGGGCCGAAGTCGCGAGACAATTCGCCGGGCGCTATCGCTGCTACAGCAGGAAGGTTGGATCGAGCGCCGCGGCGGCGTCGGCACCTTTGTCGGGCCGCGACTGGTCATGGCAAAACAACAACGCCAGAATGCACCGTCCAATCCGAACGCCGACAAGGTAGCTTCCTTCGATGCAACCACGTCGCCCGACCACCGCAATGAACGGCAATTGCTTCGCTTGGCCGCCGTGGTAGGAAGCGTTGGATCGATGCCCCTGGCGAACTGGTTCGTAGCGCCGTTCTTACATGGCATCGACTCGGCAGCTATCGAAGAGCATCTTTCGTTGGAGCTGTTGGGCAGCCACATGATTCGCTCCGACGAACTGTCCGAACGATTGCGTCGCCACCGGCCCGACGTGCTCGTCTGTTTTGGCCCTCCGCTGGCCCATGCAACGGTCATCGGCCAAGCACAGCGAGAACGGATTCCGTGCATCGCGGCCTCGGTACGCGTGCCAGAGCTGGAAATTCCCAATGTCTACGAGGACAGTATCGAAGCAGCCGCCAGAGCCGTTCGATACCTTTTCGAAAAAGGCCACCGCCGAATCGGTTTTGTACAGGCCGCGGTGACAAACCACGGGTGGTGGGTTTTTGACCGACAAGAAGGCTATCGCCGTGGAACGATCGAATGTGGGATGACTTATGACACGGGCCTTACCTTATGGTTGTCGAACGAACCAAACGAGGAGTCGGCACGCATGCTTGAAGCGTTTATTGCCGACAAACATCCGACGGCCTTGATTTTTGGCGGTGGACAATCCGCCGCTAATATGCAGTGGCTGACCACTTCGCGGAAAATTCGCGTGCCAGATGACCTTTCGGTGATTGCTTTCGACCCAGACCCTCGAAACGAGGCTCGCATGGGCGGCGTTCGGGTAACAACAATCGAGTTGCCCCTGCACGAGATTGGTCGCACCGTCGCCGCCATGGCCCGATCACTGGCTGAAGGACGTTCGGTTGCCGCAGCAACTGCTTTACCTTGTCACATGATCGAAGGCAATTCGGTGAAAGTGTTGAAGCGTGAATTTAATTGACTCAAACAGAAAGACAGAAGGAAGCCGCAGATAAATACAGATACACGCAGATGACGAAAACGACTTGAAAACGTGGATTGTTCGGATGGATCATGCTGTGAAGACGATGCTTCTCAATAGTCTCTCATGCCAGATAGTCCGTTCGATGCTGGCGCCCCTGCTATCTGCGTTTATTTGCGTCTTTCTGCGGCTCCAAGGTCAGAATTCTTTTCAGTTTGAGTAATTGACTTTCGCGTATCGAAAGAACGGAGGACGCTCCCCGGGAGCCCAATTTTCAAGGTGTAACGTAACTGGCAAGTACCTTTCCTTGACAAGACGCTGTACGGAGAAACTACCATGCCACAGTCTTCCTCGCGACGTACTTTCCTCAAAAACGCCGGTCTCGGCGCGGCCGCATTGGGTTTCGGTGTTGGTTCGACCAGGGCGGCGGAAACGATCCAGGGATTCGACGAAGTCAACACCAGCGCACAAACCGAGCGAAAATGGCAACCCTTCTCCGACCGCAAGATTCGCGTGGGAATCGTTGGTTTTGGGCAGTGCCAATTCGGTGCCCAGTTTTCCTTCCAGAATCATCCCAACGTTGAAGTGATAGCGGTCAGCGATCTGATCCCCGAACGTTGCCGTGGCTTGGCAAAGGCGTGCCGTTGCGAAAAGACCTATCCCTCGCTGGAGGAAATGGTCAAGGACGATACGATCGAGGCCATTTTCTGCGCGACCGATGCACCGAGTCACGCCCGGCACGCGATGGAAGTGCTCAAGCACGGCAAACACGTTGCGGTGGCCGTGCCGGCAGTTTGGGGCTCGTTGGACGACGCCGAAAAGCTCTTCGAAGCGGTCAACGCCGCCACGGGCTTGAAGTACATGATGTTTGAAACCAGCGCCTATCGGCCCGACTGTTATGCCATGCGTCAGGCCTATCGGGCCGGCGCCTTCGGCAAGCTTATGTACGCCGAGGGAGAATACTATCACTTCGGCGATCGAAACCGCGGCTCCTACAAGGGATGGCGCGACGGGCTACCGCCGCAATGGTATCCGACTCACTCCAACGCCTACTACGTCTGTGTCACCAACGGCAGTTTCACCGAAGTATCATGCCTGGGAATGCCAAGCATTCAACCGCGTCTGCACCCAGACAACAACCGGTATAAAAATCCGTTCGGAACGGAAATCGCCCAGATGCGCACCAGCGACGGTGGCATGGCCCGCATGGCAGTCAGTTGGGATTCGTGGGGTACCGCCGGCGAGGTTGGCCGTGTGCGCGGTCAATACGGCGGAATGTTTGGCACGCAGTATGTTGGGCGTAGAGCGAAACAATTACCCGAATTGCGGCGGCCGCCGTTGCCGTCAGAAGTCGAGTCGGGCGGCCACGGTGGTTCGCACGGCTATCTGTGCAATGAGTTCCTTACCGCCATCATTCAGGACCGACGCCCCCTGGTCGACATCTGCCAAGCGCTGAACATGACGGTCGCCGGCATCGTCGCCCACCAATCGGCCCTGAAAGACGGCGAGTGGATGAAAATTCCGCAGTACACCCAGTAACGTGACTTCGTTCACCCGCCGATTTACGAACCCGACGCAGGCAGCCCTTTGAGTCCGATCTTTTCGATCGGAATCGGTTGGAAACCGGGCAACTTCTGCCAGATCGCCGGAAGCTGTCCGAGATCGAGTTTCGCACCGTCTCCGCCCACCGGAAGCGACGGGAAGTCGTCCGCAGGCCACTCGGCGTTGTTCTCGCAGTCCAGCCACTTCGGGTCGACATCCTTGGACAACCTAAATGGCCGCTCGCAGCCAATCAGGATGTTGTCGCGAATCACATTACCCATCGGCAACAAGGGGTCGTTTTCCATCACCTTGGCAAGTCGCGGGTAGCGCTGGCGCCAAAGTGGCGAAAGGTAGTCCACCTTCTCACATTTCGCGAGCAAGTTCCAAGATCCCGGCTTATCGAGGGTAATTCCTCTAGGCCCTCGGGCGTCGACATGGATGCCGATCGGTAGCCCAATGAAGATGTTCCCGCGAATCGTATTATCGCGACCCCCGCCCAGTAATATCCCGCGGCCAATCCCGTCGAAAACGATGTTCCCGATCACCGTGTCGCCGCTATCGCAGTCGTCGAGGTAAATTCCCGCCGAACCGACGCCGTGATGATTCGTAATGTTGTGAATATAGTTCCACCGCACAGTGTTTCCGCGGCTCGACCAATCGCGCCCCGTATAGAATACACCCACGTCGGAATAGTGGATACATACGTCGTGGACCTCGTTCAGCTCCAGCAGGTGTTCGTTTCCGCCGTAGGAGACACCACCGGTCGGGCCATCGTGGATCAGGTTGTTGGCCGCACGATTCCCACAGCCGTTAACGATGATACCGCGGCCACCACCCCAGTCGAGTCGTCCCATGTGATGCGTGTGACAACCAACCACAAAACACTCGCCCGGCGTCAGCGTCTTGCGATCGCCGCCGTAAATGCTGATTGCACTGCCGGCCGTCTGTGCCACTTCACAACGAACGGCGCCCACGTCAGAACCACTAAGCGACACGCCCGATCCACCCAGGTTCCGCACCAAGCAGTCTTCGACACGGCTGTGCTCGCAGCCTTTCATTTGCACGCCGAGCCCACGGCCGTTTTCAATGGTCAAATCGCGGATGACGAAATGCGAAACCCCGTTTGCCTGAATCAGCGGTTTCGAGCACAGTGTGAGCCGCACGGGCGTTTTCGTCACGTCGGCGGGTGGCCAGAAGTAGAGCCGGTTGTTCTGCCGATCGAGATAGTATTCGCCCGGCCTGTCTAGCTCCTCGAAAACATGCAGGGCGTAAAAGCGGCGTCCCACCTTGTCGGCCCAGGGCAAGCCAATCCCATAGTGATGCTTCACCGCCAGCCGCAACTCGCCCGTGGCCGGGTCGAAGGTGGCGGCCTTCAGCACTTCGTCGCACCAGTCCCAACACCAGAAGCCGTGAAGCCATACGCCTCGCTCGAAGTTCCACAGCTTCGCACGTTCGCCGGGAAACCTAAACGAGCCGGGCCGATAGACATCGCGCTGTACCCAATGCGTCACCTTCGAGGCGCCGGCGTCGACCACCTCGGTAAACACGGCGAAGTCGTCGTTGGGCCAACGGGCCGACTGCATCGGTTCGTCCTGGAACACCACTTCCTCGCGACCGTGAGCGCGAAACTGCTCGGGCATCTTTTCCAGCGGCGCAAACTCTTGGGCCGTTAAGTCGGCCACGAGGACTTTTTGCTTGGCCTCATCCGAAATCAATGACTTCGCCTCGTCGGCCGAAATCGGTCGAAAGTCCTTAACCACGCGCGAACCAGACAATCTCGTCTTGCCTGGTTCTGTCCCGCGAATTACCAACGGCTGTTCGGCCGTACCGCCGTGTTTTGCATCGAAAACGACGCCTTTCGACAGATAGTATTCACCCGGTCCGATCCAAATGGTTCCCGGCCCGGCCCCTTGCATGGTTTCGACCGCCTTTTCAATCGTAGCAAGCGGTGCCTCCTGTGTGCCGGCGTTCGAGTCGTTTCCAGTCGTTGAAACGTAAACGTCCTTGGCCTGAGCCCAAGCCGGCAGCACTACAATACATACAACGGCAAGTAGACAGATGGTTTTGCGCATGAAGAATCTCCCGAGAGAACGGTGGCTTGCGGACAAATCGGCGTGAAAAACAGACGGCGTGACACGCGCCGGCGTTATTTGGGGTACCGGCACGTGCAGTGTGGTGGAGTGCAATCTCGCGTGCTGCGTCGGACTTCGATTAACAGGTTGGGTGCCACTGGCTGCTTGTCAGCCAGTGACGGGGCCTCCCCTCACCCCCGGCCCCTCTCCCCGGAGGGGCGAGGGGAGAAGCTGGGTACCATGCCCACACGTGCGTGGACATGGCACCCGAAAATCACGTTAAGTTAGCTCAAACGTCGCAAAGTGCTACGGCCTCGCGAAGCCCTTTCAAGGGATCGCGGGTAGGAATGAATTCATGGCCCACGTAGGCCGTGTAGCCCGTCTCGACGATGGTTTTCATAATGGCCGGATAGTTGACCTCTTGATTGTCGTCCAACTCGTTACGGCCCGGTACGCCAGCCGTGTGGTAGTGGCCGATGTAGTCTTTCCACTCGCGGATCCGGGTGATGACATCGCCCTGCATGATCTGCACGTGGTAAATGTCGAAAAGCATCTTCATCCGCGGCGACGCAATCCGCTTGCACAATTCGCCACACCATTCGGCCGTGTCGCCCATGTAGTCGGGATGGCCTTTCATCTCCACATTCACGCGGCTGTTGAGAATCTCAACGCAGAGCGTGACGTTCTTCTTTTCCGCGTAGCCGATGATCTTTTTGATTCCGGCGATCATGTTTTCCAGGCCGACGTCGTCGGGGATGTTGTTGCGGAAGCCGGGAAATACGATCACGTTGGGAAAGCCCGCCGCAGAGGTCGCGTCGATCGAAGCCTTGGTTTTCTCGATACACATCGGCCAGTTGGCCTTGTCATTGAACCCTTTGACGAAACCGTGGCTGCTGGTCATCGCACAAATCAGGCCGTGTTTCTTCAGCGTGGGCCAATCTTTCGGATCGACCAACTCGACCGACTTGATGCCCATGGCCTTCGCGTGGCGACAAAGCTCGTCGAACGTCATGGGCTTCACCGAACAGTCGCTGCAAAAGCACCATTGGCAAACCGAATGATTAATCCGGCCATTCTTTGCAACGCGCTCACTGCTGCAACATGTGTCGGCAGCCAAGGCCGATGCGGCCCATCCCGTCGCGGCCACCGCACCTGCGGTACGTCCCAACATCTGTCGGCGGGTCAATCCTCGGGAGCTACGCTGCGTATCATCTGTTTTCATGTGTGTAAGCCTTTGTAGATAAATACGAAAAGGAAACGGGCAATATATGGCGACTTTACCCGCCGCAGCGTGGAAATGCAAGTTTTCCACCCCTCTCGTGGGGGCAAACGCAAACTAGGGAAGGGCACGGCACGCGGGCCATCTTGATCTGGAACGCCGCCCGCGGGACTCGAACGGTCAGCCCCCCTCGGGCTGAAGTGGTTGCCGACTAATCAAATACTCTTCAACCACCCGACCACCGATGAGATGTTCTTGGATGATCCGCTCCAGCACGGGCGGGTCGCAATGGGCGTACCATGCGCCCTCGGGATAGACGACCGCAATCGGCCCCCCACAACAGATCCGCAAACAGTTGGCCTTCGTGCGGTACACACCGCCCTTCTCACTGAGCCCCAGTTCCTTCAGCCGCGACTTCAAGTAGTCCCAGGCCACCAGCGACTGCTCGCGTGTGGAACAGTTGGGCTTCGTTTGGTCGCAACAAAGAAAAATATGCCGTCGCGTCGCCCTCACGCCGGCCTTTTCGGCCTGTTGCCGCTGTTTGTCGCGCAAGACATCGACGTTTTCGGGTCCCGACATCGAACTGTCCTCGATTGGCTGCGTAAGATCGCCTCCAGCGTGCCGGTTATCGTAACCCGATCTTGACGCCGAGACAACGGCCTGACACCACTCAACCGAAAGATCAGAAAAGTATCAGTTTTCGTCACCTAATTGGTAGCGGGTTGCGGCGGAACCTCCTACGATAATTGGGACTTCGATGAAACGATTGATCGCAGGGCCGCAGGGACGCCAACCAAACCAGTGCTGCCGCACCCAGGCAGGAACCCGCTCCCGTTGGTCGCTGACATTCTTGTTAGAAAAACAGACTTTTACGGGTTTGAAATACGGAGTGGTTTGGCGTCTCGTCCCGGAAGATGCAGCTCCCGGGCTTGGACGAGTTGAACAAACATCCTGAAACGATCACCCCACCAATCCATCGACACGCGGTTACCCCCCCAACACTCCCAAGGTTGCGAACATGAGCCACACTGTCACCACGACCGAAAAGCTCGCCATCGACGGCGGCCCCAAGGCCGTTAGCAATAAGCTTACCGGCTGGCCACAATTCGACGAGGCGGCCATCGACGCCGTCACCCGAGTTCTTCGCTCCGGCAAGGTCAACTATTGGACCGGTAGCGAGGGCATGGAATTTGAAAAGCGATTCGCCGATTGGCAGGGTAGCAAGTTTGCCATCAGCACGAACTCGGGCACCTCGGCGCTGCACGTGGCTCTGGCCGCGTTGGGGATCGGCCCTGGCGACGAAGTGATCGTCCCCAGCTACACGTTCATCGCTTCGAGCTTTTCCGTTGTTCAAGCGGGCGCCATTCCTCGCTTTGCCGACGTGAACCGCGAGGACCATTGCATCAGCGTCGAGTCGGCCGAAAAGCTGATCACGTCCCGAACCAAGGCCATCATGCCGGTGCATCTCTACGGCAACGTCTGCGACATGGCCCCGCTCTACGAGTTAGCCAAACGCCACGACTTGGCGATCATCGAAGACAACGCCGAGGCCTACGGCGGACAGTACAAGGGTCGCAAGACCGGCACGCTAGGACATATGGCTGCCTGTAGTTTCTGCCAAAACAAAACCTTTACCACCGGCGGCGAAGGCGGCATGGTCACCACCGACGACGAAGAACTGGCCTGGCAAGCCCGAAGCTTCCGCGACCACGGCTACGACGTCCAAGAGCGCCTTAACCTGCTTGAACTGGAGCAGAAGCTGTCTTACGTACACAATCGCGTGGGCTGGAACTACCGGATGTCGGGTATTCAGTCGGCCATTGGGCTGGCCGAACTAGAACGTCTCGACAACTGGAACCTGCCCACACGACGCCGCAACGCCCATATTCTCATGGACATGCTCGGCGAACTGGACCAGGTACTCTACATGCCGATCGATACCGACGAGCGCCGCAACGGCTGGTTTGTGTGCGCCTTCACACTCGACATCGACAACATGAATTGCGATATCAGCCAGTTTGTGGCCGCTGCCGGCGCTGAAGGCGCCCCCTGTTGGAAAGTCTTCTGGCCCCAATGTCACGCGGAAAAGGCGTTCCGGCAGCATAACGGGTTCGGCAACTCGGGCTTTCCTTTTGAATCGAAAGAATATACCGACCCGGCGGCAATCGACTACGCGGCGGTCGAAGTCCCCAACGCCGTGTGGCACGAATCGCATACGTTCACCTGCTTCGCGTTTCCCACCTTCACCGAAGACGACATGCGACAGATCGGCAATGCCTTGGTAAAAGTAATCCGAGCGTACTCCTGAACTGAAGAAGAACGACAACCATGATTTACTCGTTCCAACGCTTCGCGTGGGAACCAGGGGAAATCCCAAGCGATTTCCTTGCATTCAACACTTTGATCGACGAAAATACCCTTGCCGTCCGCGGCATTCGCTCCCCTGCCCTGCCGCCTTCGACACCAATGTCTGAATCGTTCGCATCGCCCCACCATTCGCAACCACGAGGCCAACCATGTCGACACACCCCACCTCACAACAACGCCCCACTTCTTCCCGTCGCGAATTCCTCGGAAAATCGGCCACCGTCGCCGGCTTGGCCACGATCGGACAACTAGGCCTTTCCCGTAGTGCTCACGCTGCCGGAAGCGATGTCATCAAAATCGGCCTGATCGGCTGTGGCGGCCGCGGTTCGGGCGCTGCGGTCAATGCGATGAATGCCGGCCCTGACGTTCGCTTGGTGGCCATGGCCGATTTGTTCGAAGATCGGGCCAAGGGTTCACTCGAACGCATCAAGAAGATCAAACCGGATCAGGTCCAAGTCGACGATGCTCACGTCTTCTCCGGCTTCTACGGCTACCGCGATGTGATCAATAGCGACGCCGACGTGGTGCTGATCGCCGCCACTTCGCACTTCCACCCGATGATGTTTAAGGAAGCTGTCGCTGCCGGCAAGCACATTTTCTGCGAAAAGCCCCACGGCATCGACGTGCCCGGCCTGAAAGCAGCCATGGCTGCTAACGAAGAGGCCAAGAAGAAAAACCTCAGCGTGGTCTCCGGGCTTTGTTGGCGCTACGACGACGGTCTTCGCGAGGCCATGCAGCGCATCCAAGACGGGGCGATCGGCGACATCGTGGCCATCCAGGAAAACTATCTGTCGTCGCCCTACGTCATGCGGCGCCGCCAGCCCGAATGGAGTGAGCTGACGTTCCAGATGCAGAACTGGTATCACTTCAACTGGCTCTCCGGCGATCAGACGGCCCAGCAGTTGATCCACAGCATCGACAAAGCCTCGTGGGCCCTGGGCGATGTTCCGCCCGTGAAGGCCTGGGGAATCGGGGGACGGCAAACGTGCGTCGACCCGAATTACGGCGACCAATTCGATCACCACGGCGTGGTGTTCGAGTACGCCAGCGGCGTACGCGTGTTTGGTTTCTGCCGCGACATTCCCGGGTGTTACAACTCGACGACCGATGTCATTCTCGGCACCAAGGGCCGCGCCCTGCTGCCAAGCCGTTGCCGCATTGAAGGCGAAACCGAGTGGCGTTACAAGGGGCCCAAGCGAAGCATGTACGACAACGAGCAAGCGGCCCTTATCGCTTCGGTCCGCAATGGCAAACCGCTCAACAACGGCAACTATATGTTCACCAGCAGCATGTTGGCCATTCTTGCGCAAATGGTTTGCTACACGGGCAAGGAGATTACCTGGGACCAGGCGATGTCCTCGACACTCGACTTCAGCCTGCCCGAGTACACCTGGGAAACCACGCCCCCGGTCAAGCCGGGCCCCGACGGCACCTACGCCGCGCCGCTGCCCGGGATTACGAAGTTCGTCTGAATACCGTCGCTTCGATAGACACAACGACAAGGGTGCCATGCCCACGCCTGCGTGGGCATGCCTTTGTTGTTCGACTTGCCACATTCGTTCCCAAACTCCAGTTTGGGAACCAGGACTATTGACGCTTGCATAACTAATGAGCGGAAGGCGACCAACGGGAGCCTGGGTTTCCAGACGCTCGGCTTTCCGAAGCGGACCATTTTCAATGCAGGCATCAACAAATGCGTGCCCAACAAGCAGGAGATTCGTCCATGCCTACAACCGCCAAAGTTAATTTCGGCGTTCTCGGTGCCGGTGGCATTGCGCGGCGCAAGACGATCCCCGGAATGCTGAAGGCCAAAAACTGTAGGCTCGTGGCCGTGATGGACCCAGTGAACGTGGACGATATCGCGGCCGAGTTCAAAGTATCCGGCATCTACACCACCGAAAAACAACTTCTCGAAGACCCGGCGGTCGACGCCGTTTACATTGCGTCGCCCGTCCACTGCCACGCCAGGCAAATCAAGATGGCCGCCGACGCGGGCAAGCACATCTTGTGTGAGAAACCGCTCACGCTCAACGTGAAACAGGCCGAAAAAGCCGTGGCCGCCTGCAAGGCCAACAAGGTGTTTTTGCAGGAAGGCTACATGATGAAGTTTCACGGTGCCCACGCCAAGATCAAGGAACTCATCGACGCTGGCGCCCTGGGGAAAATTGTCTACCTCCGGGCACAACTCTCTTGCTGGTATCCGCGGATCGACGGTGCCTGGCGTCAAGACCCGCGCACCGGCGGCGGAGGAGCGCTGATGGACATGGCCACCCACCTGTACGACCTGCTCGAATATTTTGCAGGTCCCATCCGTAAGATCACCGCCCGAACCGCCACGTTGGTACAGAACTACAAGTCGGACGACGCCTCGACCACGCTGCTGGAATTCAAGAGCGGCACGCAGGCTACGGTCGATTGTTTCTTTTGCATCCCCGATGCCGCTTCGCGCACACGGCTGGAAATCTACGGCTCGCAGGGGTCAATTCTCACCGAGGGGACAATTGGCCAAAGCCCGGGCGGCAAGATGGAAGCAATCTTCGGCCTCGGCGATGCCGACTATGACGCCGCACAGGACAAAGATGTCGCCCCAAAGTTCTCCGCCCTTTCCTTCCGCAAAGTAAACCCTTACACGGCCGAGTGCCAGTACTTCGCAGACTGCATCCTCAGTCGCCAAGCTCCCAAGATCAACAATGCCCAAAACGCCCTGCGCATCATGACGTTGGCAGAAAATGCCTACTGCTCATCAAAGGCAAACACCGTTGAAAAGGTCCATTAAGTCGCCCCCTCTCACATCCACCACCAAGCCCAGAGGTTGTATCCCCTGGGACAAAAAAGCACTCGCAACTCACCCGCGATCTCAATCGTCCTGGGTATGCAACCCACACTCGGTCTTCGACCGACCACTCCAACGACCGGCCCGTTCGTCTTCACCACTGTCGACTGGCCGCGTGCATGGCTGGCAACCGACGCTCGGATAGCCCTGATCGTGCAAGGGGTTATAGGGGATCTTTTCCTCCACAATCCGCCGCCAGACCTGCTGCTTGGTCCAATTGGCCAAAGGACTAACCTTTACCAGGGCGAATTTTTTGTCCCAACCCACAATCGGCGCATTCGCACGGTAGGGGCTTTGATCGCGTCGAATCCCACTCATCCAGGCGTGGTAGCCAACCAACTCTCGCCGCAGCACGACGATCTTTCGGTTAAAGCAACACCGATCGGGATCGGTCTCGTACACCGGCCCACCGTTGGCGGCCTCCCATTGCTCGACAGTCTGCTCCGGCTGCGCGAGCTGAACCTCGATACCAAGTTGTTCGACAATGCGATCGCGCAGCTCCAGCGTCTCGCGAAACTGGTAGCCCGTGTCCAGGTTGAAAACGCGCACCCGAGGTTCAACCTTTGCCAAGAGCGAAAGGATGACACAGCCCTCTGGGCCAAAGGCCGTGGCCATGGTGAGCCGTGGAAAGAACCGTTCCACCGCCCAGGCGATAATCTCTTCCGGGCTGGCATTTTCCAAAGCCAGGCTGTCGCGTTGAAGCTGCTCGAGCTCTTCCGCCGTGGGCAGGTGAGGCACCGCAGACTGTTCGGCCGATGATGGTGTGTCGGTCGATCGCCGAGCCACCTTCGTCGTGCCATGGCAGGAGAGTCCGCAAGTCGATGATTGTAGGGCCATAACCGAACTCATACGGAATCAGTCCTTGAAAGGGGGGATTCGTTCGTTGCCGCCACCACGTCGTCGGTCGGCGTACGGCAAACACGTCGGGCGAGTCACCGCCGCGACTGCTCCCTTCTGCCGGGAAGCGAGGAAATATACAATTGTTGCTACACAAAATAAAGTTTATTGTTCAATCAACAAAGTAATGTTTAACTCCCCAACATTCTCATCGGTACAATAATCTGCCGTTCTCAAGCGTTTCTCGGATGAGGTCGCCCCTGAATTGAAGGCCACCCACCGCCAGGTGCGAAAACGGCGTAACACACTTGTTACAAACACATTGCATTGACGCCATTGGAAAAAGTCGCAGCGGCCAGTACCATGGTTCCCCGCGAAAAAGACCACTCTGGAATGAACGAACGTCGTATCCAGCGTTCGCCGGCCTTCGACCGGTCGCCAGGACAGAAGACACTTTGGCAGGGGACGATTTGAGACTTAAAGTTCACCGATCAACTGCTCATTTTTCGCCACAAGATCGCCTTCTTCAGGTGTTATCAGCCACGACTTCGCCTGCTATGCTCCTTCTCAGCCGCCGACCAACACGAATCATTGACATTGACTGAAATCCGACAATTCGCGGTCTGTGCCGGTGCTGCGAGTTGATCATCAATCCAGACCACCATCCGCCCAAGGAAGTCCGAGGCCCGCGTGCTGATGCAAGTCTCTACCTCACCCCGCGACAATCCCCGAGTGTTTTTGGTGGGTGCCGGACCGGGCGACGCCAAGCTTGTCACCCGAAGGGCCGTAGAGCGTCTGGGGCAGGCCGATGTCGTGCTCTACGACTATTTGGTCAACCCAACGATCCTCGACCACGCTCCCGCCCACGCCGAACGCGTTTGCCTTGGCCATCACAGCACGGGCCGTGCGATGTCGCAGGAAGCAATCAACGCCCGAATGGTAGCCGAAGCTCAACGCGGCCGAACGGTCGTTCGGCTCAAGGGCGGCGACCCGGCCGTGTTCGCCCGAACGGCCGACGAGGTTGCCGCTCTTCGCAATGCAGGAATAGCCTACGAAATTGTTCCCGGCATCACCACGGCTCTGGCATTGCCGGCCTACGCAGGCATTCCCTTGGCGAACACCACATCGTGCGGCGCCATCGGTCTGGTAACTGGACGCCAAAGAGACGACAAACACGATGACCTGTTAGACTACAGCGCCTTGACCACGTTTCCCGGGACACTCGTCGTTTACATGGGAGTTCGGGCGGCCTGTCGTTGGAGCCAGGAGTTGATCGCCAACGGGCGTTCGCACGCCACTGCCGTGGCAATCGTACGACGTTGTAGCTGGCCGGATCAGAAGATCGTACGCTGTACGCTGGGTACGCTCGCCGAGACCGTTGCCGCCAAAAACCTCCGCGCACCGGCTATCATCGTGGTCGGCGAGACGGCGTCCGCGACATGCGACCTCGAATGACTACTGCCGCGGAAAACTCCGAAGGAAGGATTGGGGGCCACGGACAGATCGTATGCCCGTGTTCGGCACTCGCTGGCAAGCAGCCGGTAACACCCGTCAACCGAAAACTTCCCAAAAGCACTACGCGCACGGACCCCGCAGCTTCAATTCTGTCACGTGTTGCCTAACCGCCGCCCTGGGAAGAGTGCCGCTTGGGCGCGTTTTACCCAACTTTTACACACCCACGGCCCTCGCCAGAAATCGCTTTCTGCTCGACGGATTCTCGCTTTTTCGGTACGGCGGCCAACCGCTATCCCCTCGTGTTCTCTCCCCGACATTGGTTCCCCATCGCCGGCGTGCTTGACCACAATACCGGCCGGGCAAGAATTCTGCCCAAAGGGATCACACGCCGTTGGAAACAACACCGGCATTGTCTGTTCCCAAGACAAATTCCCGAGTAGGCAACGGCTCGCTTGGATCACGAACCAAAAAAACCGCCCGTTGCCATAGTTTCCTCACACTTTCACCGAGACACGAAACGCCCATGGACGATTTTGCGACCACCGTCGAGCCCACGTCGACGCCAGCACCCTCCGAGCGGACCACCGACACCACCACCCTACCCAGCCTGAAAAACCAGACTGTCGCCAGCCCACCTACACGCAAACGCGGCCGACGATCCGATCGTCCCGAACGACCGCGCAGCGCTTACCGCTGGTCGAACGGGCTCGACTGGCCCGTAGCACTCTGGTTTGGCCTGCTTCACGTAGGCTGTTTGGCCGCACCGTTCTACTTCACCTGGAAGGGGCTTCTGCTGGCGATCTTCCTGGGTTGGGTCACCGGTGGCCTGGGCATTTGCCTCGGCTATCACCGGCTGTTAACCCACGCCAGCTTCAAAACCTATCGGCCGATTCGTTGGTTGCTGGCCTTGTTTGGCACGCTGGCAGGTGAAGGCCCTCCGGTCCACTGGGTGGCCGTCCATCGAAAACACCATCGCTACAGCGACCAACCCGACGACCCCCATTCGCCCCACGACGGCGGCTGGTGGAGCCACATCATCTGGCTTTTCCCCCGCCCCTACGACACCCGATGGCGCCAGATGCTCGACCGATACGGTAAGGACCTTCAGAAAGATCCCTTCATGCGTTTGCTCGATCGGTCGTTTATCGTGTGGCACTTCCTCTTGGGTCTCATGCTGTTTGCCGTTGGCTGGCTCGGCTGGGATCTTTATACAGGCATATCGTTCGTCGCCTACGGGATGTTCGTCCGTCTGGTGTATGTGCTGCACGTAACTTGGCTGGTCAACTCGGCATCGCACATGTGGGGGTACCGCAACTACGAGACAAGCGACAACAGTCGCAACCTCTGGTGGGTTGGGTTGCTCGCCTACGGTGAAGGATGGCACAACAATCACCACGCCTATCCCGGCCGCGCCCGACACGGCCACCACTGGTGGGAATTCGACATGACCTACCTAGCCATCCGCACGCTCGAACGGACGGGCCTGGTTTGGGACGTGAACCATGGACGGCGGAAACTGACGTAAGGAAGACAGCTTACCCCTCCCGCTCGGCGGGAGAGGGGAGAAGGTTTCAAAACACCGCCTGAGGCGTTAGCCCCCGACCGCCCATTTTTCCGGCTCACTGGGGAATAGCGCCTCGTGCTTCACACCTTGACGCGGTTCGGCCATCCAGTCGGCTATCGCATCGCGCCACGTGGCATAATGCGCCGTTTCTTTGTGTGCCGCCATCCCGGCCTCGTCCCGATAGACCTCGTACAGCATGAATCGCGTGGAGTCGTCTTTTTGGCGAATCACATCGAACCGGAGATTGCCTGACTCTTGCACCGTGTTACGCGCATTTTCCAAGGACGCCTCGATGAACTGCTCACAGAACTCTTCTTTGACGTGGACATGAACACACACGACATACATGTTGGAACTCCTTGCATATTTCAGTGGCGAGGATCGCGGATGGCTTTATCGAACAGCTACAAATCATCGTTCGTCGACTGACGGAAAAGGATCGACGGGAAGTCTCCGTCGCCCCTAGCCTCTAGCCTCTCAACAACCGCCTCGACCAACAATCGATCAACACCCAGCGGCGCGGCAGCAAGCCATTCGCACCGCGTCCGCCGTGCTACGGCGCGATCCAGATTAGCACGAATCGGCTCTTGCGGGTACCCGGCCGAGAAGAAGTACGGCTGAACCACGACGCGGCGCAGGTCGCCGCGTGCGTTTAGGTCCTCGATGGCCTCGTCCAACGATGGCTCGCCAAATGTCAGGAAACAAAGCTTGGCATCCGCTACAGCCGTCATCCGATGAAGTGCGTTCAGAAAACGGCGTGTTTCTTCGTTTGCTGCCGTCTCTCGGCTACCGTGAGCCACCAGCAACAGAGCCGTTTCGCTGGCCGGCACGCTGGGCAAAGGTTCAACCGCTGCGCGAAATCGTTTTGCCGCCAAGGCCACCAGATTAGGATGAGCGCCAATGTGCTCTACCTGCCGCAGGCGAACGCCCGAATACTGCCGCCCAATTTCGGCCAGGACCGTCGGAAGATCTCGCGTCACATGGGCGCCAGCCGTGAACAACAGAGGCACCACGACCACTTGTCCGGCCCCCTGCCCTTCTAACCGAGCGACCCCCTCGGCAATCGTCGGCCGTTGGAATTGCAGATAAGCCGCTTCAACGAGTTGCCCAGGCCGAAGATCCGCAACGCAGCGCCCTACTCTCTCGGCCACGTCGTCTGCCGGTAGCCGACGACTACCGTGGGCAACGACCAGCCAGCCGGTCTTATCCGACAATCGGTTCACTTCTGAAGCGAGCAATTCGAGACCACCTGATCGCACTTACGCACCGAAATCGCGTCGACCGGGCAAATGTTGATGCAGTTGCCGCAACGGATGCAGTTGTCGCTGTTAATCCAGATGTAGGTCGCCCGTTCAGGCTCTGATGCGGGAACCTCGGTCCAACTGACCGGCGCACCGTCGCTGTCGAGTTCCAGGTCGCCAAGCCGTAAGATACATTCCCGCGGTGACACACGAATACACCAATCGCAGTGGATGCACTTATCCTGGTCGATCTCGAATTTGTAGTTGCACAAATAGCACCGCCAAGCATGGTCCTGGGTATCGTCGGCGTTGAAGCCCAACTCGACTTCGTCGGTCAGTCCTCGTTCGTCAAGCGGCAACACGGGCATCTCAGGCGGATCGATCAGGTCGTGATCCCGCAAACGGCCGGTCAAGTCGGCCATTTCCACCCGCACATGGGCCTTGCGACGCCTCTCGCCCATCAGCCAGGTATCCATTTCGTCGGCTGCCATTTTGCCGTCGGCCACGGCGTTGATCACGTCGGCCGCATTTTTTGAAGCGTAATCGCCCGCCACGAACAGGTTTTCAATACTGGTGCGGTGTTCGCTGACAATCTGAAGCGTCGCCGGCAGCAGTGATCGGTCGGGCGTCTGCCCAATGGCAAAGATCAGCGTATCGCACGGCACCTCGAACTCGGAGCCGACCACAGGTTTGAACTCCGGTTTCTGGTCCGGGCGAGCCTCGCCCAGGATGTTGCGAACGAAGGTGACCGCCCGGAGCTTGCCACCGACCGCCTTTGCCGCGACCGGCGTAACAAGCGTCTCGATCCGTACGTCTTCCAACCGCATTTCGTGCAGTTCATCCGGGGTAGCCGCCATTTGGGCCTCGCCGCGCCGATACATGATGCTCACGTCGTTGCGCGGCCCCAAAAACCGTCGCGAGGATCGGGCACAGTCGACCGCGGTAAACCCGCCGCCGATCACCACAACGTCGCCCTCGATCTTCACCGGGTTGTCTTCGTTGAACCGTTTCATGAAGTGAAGACCTTCGATGGCCACGCCCTCGGGCAAGCCCTCAAGCTTCAGCGAACGCGGAACGTTCGCTCCGGCCGCCAACAACACGGCGTCGTATTGCGACGCAACCTCCACCAGCCGGTCGGCATCGAACGATTCGTTTAGTCGCACGTCGACCCCGCTATCGGTGATCGCCCGAATGTCGGCTTCGAGAATCTCTCGCGGCAAGCGAAATTGTGGCACACCAATACGAATCTGCCCGCCGAGATAGGCCTCGCGTTCGAACAGTTCGACCTCATGCCCAAACCGTTTTAACTCGCGCGAAGCGGCCAAACCGGCTGGCCCTCCTCCGATCACAACCACGCGTTTTCCGGTCGCCGGAAAGTACGCGGGCAACGGCTTGCTGACGCCCGGCTTGCTGTCCGACGCACATCGTTTCAGGTGGCAAATCCGTACCGGTCCGTTGATGTTCGTCCACTGGTAACGACAACGGTTTTCGCACGGCCGCGTGCAAATCCGGCCCAACACACCAGGCAATACGTTGTCTTCCTGGTTGATTTCATGAGCGACCTCGGGCCGGCCGTGGGCGATGTGGCGAATATACTCGGGAATGTTCGTCCGTGCCGGGCAGGCCGTGCGGCAGGGAACATCGCGGGCAAGGGCCTTGAAATCCCCGGCCGAAGTGCCCTGCCCCGTCACCACCGAAAGCTCCAACGGATTGACGGCCTTGTCGTAAACGACGCCCAACGTGTCAACGGCCTCGCGATACGGCACCACGCCAACGCGTGCTACGTGCTCGGCCAACGTCTCGGGATTGCCAGCCAGCGCGACGTATGTGTCGAGAATCTTCTCCACGACCGGCACGCAGTCTTCCTGCTTGAACTCACCGAACACTTGGCCGTGATTTTTCTCGGTGCCACCAATCGTAATGCAGTAGCCCTCGACAGCCCCCTGCTGCTCGCGAATTCGCATTCCCCGCAAACCGATGTCAACAATCCGTACCGGCGAACACGAGTTGGGGCAGCCCGTGATGTTCACCAATACGCGGTTCCGGATGGCGTCGTATTTCGGCCGCCGAACGAGCTGCTGCAGCATGTCGAACATCGTGTGCGTATGGGTAACAGCCAACGGGCAATAGGTTGTGCCCACGCAGGTTACCACGTCGCGAAGGCCGAAAAATTCTTCGGTCTCAAATCCCAACTTCTCGATGTCGCTTTTCAGCGCAGCCAATCGCTGGGTTTTAACGCCGTGCAGCTCAAGGTTCTGGCGATTGGTCGTATAGACGTGCTTGTCGCCGTACATTTCGGCCAAGTCGGCGATTCGCGCGAACTGCTCGGCGTCCAACTCACCTTTAGGAACCTTGATTCGCTGAATCGCCAAGCCGTTGCTGCCCTGCGGATTGTCGGCACATAACGGTCGCTCGGGCACTGCCGGATGGCTATATTCAATTGGGCCCGCGAGAATGTCGCTTCGGTCGACTCCCTCCTGGTCGAGATATTCGTCGACCAACTCGCGACACTGGTCGATGCCGTAGCGGTGGACGACAAATTTCAGCCGTGCATACATGCGGATGTAGCGATCGCCGTGGTCACGGAACAGCAGTGCGATGGCGCGGCAAACCTTGGTGATCTTTTCCGGCAGGACGAACGAGTAGAGTTCCTGCCCGACAAAGGCTCGCCAACCGTGACCGCCGCCGATGAGCACCCGAAAACCGGTTTCTTCCGTGCCATCGTTGCCGGTGCGTCGTACGGCGATCGCGCCAACGCAGTTCATGTAGGGTTGACCGCAGTCGCCACCACAGCCGGAATAAGTAACCTTGAATTTGCGGGGCAGGTTGTCTAGGTCGCGGCATTCGGCCAGCGCGTGCGCCGTTTCCTTAGCATACGGCAATACGTCGAGAAGACGGTGCGGGCAGATCGACGCCCAAGGACAGGCCGCCACGTTGCGGTTCACGTCGCCACAGCCGTGGAAAGTCGTCAGGCCCGAGGCCTTGACCTCGCGCAAAAACGGGCCCAGGTCCTTCAGTTGCAGCTTGTGCAACTGAACGCTCTGCCGCGTGGTCACCGAGATCTTTTGGTGCGAGCAAAACTTCTTCGAGATGTCGGCCAACGCCCGGGCTTCGACCGACGTAAGCTGCCCTCCCGGCACGACGACCCGGGCCATGTGGTCACCCGGCTGCCGCGAGGCGTAAATGCCGTACCACTTCGAGATCGATTTCTCTTCCCGCGACATCGAACCCTTTCGAGCCATTTCGTCGTAGTCGAGCACCAACCCCTGTGCCTTAACGGCTTCCTCGTCGCTTTGGCGCCTCTTCGAGAGATCTCGCTGCATGGGACAACCTTTTTCGCAATGATTTGAGTGTTAATTTCGCAAACACTTCCTAGAAATCGGCTAGTGCTTTGTCAATCTTAGGATTATGGGTTGGGTGCCAGAAACAAGAGTCATGACGCGCTACCGACACCACGAAGCAATCGCGCCGATTATACCGCCAGGGCTTCGGCGGTCAATTACCACTGCGAAGCTGCGGCTTGCGCACACCACGGCGAGAAGTTCCGTATCCAACCAGACATTGTTGGAACATTTTTGCCGCAACGGAAGAGATCCGCGACGTTGGCAGGTTTTCGGGGTCATGGCCGCTCTGAAACACAACCCAGCGGCAGACATATTTTACGCGCAATGTCAATCCGAAAGGAGTTCGAAGTCGATCTGTTGCGAGCCCGACGTCACATCACGAGTCAATGTCGAGCGCGAGTTGTACCGAGCGGGAACCATCTCTCTGTCGTGCTCGTAGCGAGAAATCCGAACCACGTGTTGCCCAACGCTCGCTCCTTTGATGTCGCGGATGTAGATCACCTCGTAATTGCCGTCGGTGTCGGTCACCCCCACCGACTCCCGCCCCCGTTCGACTTCGACCGGGGAAAACGTTATGCGGGCCTCGGGCAACGCCTTGCCGTCGAGGGTCACCCGCCCCGCAACACGCCCTAACGTCGGTCGATCGCCACCACAACCAACGACGCCCAACCCAACGAGCGTAGCCCCCAAGATCAACCAACGTCGGTTTGCGTACATTGCTGCCTCCCCGCATCACTTGGATACGAATCACTTGACCGAAACATTACGGGATTTCAACAACCTCCCCGTCTGCGATACTGCCCAGGTAATAGATAGTTTCCGAACGGATGTTCTCGCTAATGAAACGCACGGAACCGTCGGCCATGCCGAAGTTGACGCCGCCCGGATGATCGCTGCCGGCTGCCTCGAAGAATCCGTTGTTGATTCCACCCGTCTGGTAGACGGCGTTGCCATTTTCCGCCATGGCCGTGGTGAAAAGCGTCGACGCGCCGCCGACCGCCCAACCGTCCTCGCTTCGCTGTTGGTCCCTCTCACCTTGCAGTCGCTGAAGTTCTCCGGTCATGATCGTGTTCGACGTGCCGTCGCGTATTCTGCCGAAGTGCGTGCTTCGGTTGGGAACGAACATCCCGATGCGGCAAGGGTTATACCACTTGAACTTGTCGATCGTTTCGTTCGAGAAGCGATGACCCCGCGAGCCGCTTTCGCGGGTGTTTTTGAAGCCGTTGCCCGCCCCCAGGCAGCCGCCGTAGTCGTTGCCGCCGCCCGTCCAGTCGCCAACCAGGAGAAATTGCTCGTCGCCGGCACGAAGACCGTTGCGACGTGTCGGACAATACATACCAGCAATGTCACATTGCGCCAGGTCCGCGTTACCGATTACGTTCTTGCCGAAATCCCACTGCGAGTAGAGCGCCTGCTGCTCCAGGTACGGCAGGATCATCAACACCCAGCTTGTGCCATGCTTGCCGGTCCCACATCCCGTCTCGGCGGCCTCCAACCACGGATCCCCGCCAGGATCGACACCGGCAACCATGACACAACCGGGCGGAAACACCCCGACACAAGTGGCATAGCCGTGCAACGCCAAGCCGAGTTGCTTCAAGTTGTTCGTACACTGCATCCGCCGCGCCGCTTCACGGGCTGCCTGCACGGCTGGTAGCAATAGGCCGATAAGAACGCCGATGATGGCAATGACCACGAGGAGTTCGACCAGCGTGAATCCCTTGACGCCCTCCTCCGGCCGCCCGAACGGAGGGAAATGGCCAACCGCCCGGCCCGTACGCGTTCGAGAACCGAGAAGCCAACGCATTGCGACACAGACACACAGAGAGTGTTTTCTCAACATCGCCTGACACCTACGTCTTTTCGGTGATGAACTTCACCCTAACAGTAAGTAACCAGGCCACCAAGATACGGCGATGCTTCCCGCGCCGCAACGGGGCGAGGTGGAATTTCTCTGATATTTATCAAGTGCCTCCGGCCCCGCGGCATGTGCCTTGCCACATTACGTTTGCGCTTTCCCCGAAGAATACAGGGGGACGATGCCTGCGTTATCACACAACTAGGGTTATTAACCCTATGCGACTATCCCCATTCGCCCCCCCGGCTGGACAAACCGATCTTCGCGCGGTAGAAGACGCACAACCGCATTGGCGGCACACATTATTGCCGTCTGCACGTTTGCAACAGAGTACCCATCCTTGGGTTACCCGGAGGTTCCTGTGACGCTTTTCTGGGCAATCTTATTGGCCGTCGGCGTTCTGGCCGCCTGGCTGCTGACGTTGATCGGTATGCCGGGCAATTGGCTGATGGTCGCCGCTACGGGAATCTACGTGTGGCTGATTCCCAAAGACGCTCCGACGTCGTTCGGATGGTCGGTGGTCGTAGTCCTGCTCGTCCTCGCCGCGTTGGGCGAAGTGACTGAGACCATAGCAAGCGCAGCGGGAGCGGCCCGGCAAGGGGGTAGCAAACGCGGCGCTGTACTTGCTTTGCTCGGGTCGATCCTGGGCGGGCTCGCGGGAGTCTTCGTGGGAATCCCCGTGCCGATCGTGGGTTCCCTTATCGCCGCCGTTCTCTTTGGCGGATTGGGAGCCCTAATCGGCGCTATCCTGGGCGAAAAATGGAAGGGCCGGGAACTCGGCGCAAGTTGGGAGATCGGAAAGGCCGCCTTCTGGGGACGTCTGTTGGGCACACTCGCCAAAGCACTGCTCGGCGCCGTCATGGTCGCCGTGGTACTCGTGGCATTGGCTACGTAAGGTCCAAGTCAACGCCACAACCTTCCACGCGACGCTCGGCGCGGCAGGCCACTTCCTGCTCTGCCACTGGCTAGATTGATGGGCATTCGCTGGATTGACGGTGCCAAGGGCAGCTTGCCTGCGCCCTTGCTTCAGCTGTGGTAAGATAACCCCACGCTATCGCTGTCCCGCCAAATGGCGTTCGGCAAAGTACAGGGCCAGATAGACCTTCGGGTCGATGACTATGCCACGCCGCTGAATGCTGGCGAGCCAAGGTTCGACCTCCCCAAGCGGAATCACGTGAACGCGGATTTGTTCGCTTTCGTCGCCTCCACCAGGTCCCGTCTTTTGCGCACCGGTGGCCACGTAGAGCTCGAACGATTCGTCAGTTAGCCCGGGCGAACTCGGCCCGGCGAGCACGCGGCGCCACTGCGTTGCCTCGAAGCCCGTCTCCTCGTGCAATTCACGGCGTGCGGCCATCAACGGGGCTTCGTCGCCATCGTCTTCGTCGCCCACCAACCCGGCGGGTAACCCGAGAACGTCGCGCCCAAGCGGAATACGATACTGTTCGATGAGCACCAGTTCGCCTGCTCGGGTAATCGGAACCACGATCACTGCATTGGTGCAATTGTGGCGTTCCGCCCACTCCCAGCCATCAGCTGCGACCAACCGTAGGTACTGCCCCTCACCAAGGACTTTCGGGCTATTATTACTACTCATGTTGGTCTCTCCTAGCGAAACATCGGCTCGCCATGCGTGCCCACTGGTGTGACGCACAAACGCGACGAGAATCGTCTATTGTAACCGATTCGGCCAACATTCTCTACGCCAGAGGGCAAACTCTTGCGATAAAGTAAAATCTACCTTTCTATTGCAACCTACTCCTGTCTCTTACCTTTCCACGCGTCAGACGTTTACACAACGAAAACACACCTCAGCCAATACCCGTCCGGGCCCTACGGAGCAGTTCTGTTTTTTGTTCGAAAAGTTGTTCCTCCAAACCAACGGGATAGGCGTGGGGGTTGACGAGGCGTTTTACGCCGCCGTGAAACATGGCCAATTGTTCTTGTGTGCGCTGGCGAGATTCCTCAAGCGACGGCACCCGGTAAATGCATTCTCCTTGACGAAAAACAGGGACCAGCAATTCGCTGTACCGTGTGTCGGCCGCAAACTTCTTCTGCCGCGTAGAGTCGAACGGATCCACCATCGCGCATTCACCCTTCGGTGCGCATTGCTCGTCGACAATCATATCACCCCGGGCTTGGTGATCGTCGTAATAACGGCGCACTTGCAGGATTCCAGGGTTTGAAATCTTGCCCACTTGTTCCGACAACTTCACCCGATTCTGCCAGACACCGTCGGGATCGCGAATCGCCGAAAGCTTGTATACGCCACCCAAGGCCGGCTGGTCGTAGGCCGTAACCAACTTCGTTCCCACACCCCACACACCGATCGTCGCTCCCTGGTCCTTAAGCGCCGTAATCAGGTGCTCGTCGAGATCGTTGGAAGCCACAATGGCGACGCCGCTGAAGCCTGCCGTGTCGAGGAGTTTTCGTGCTTCGATGCTCAAATAGGCCAAATCGCCCGAGTCGAGCCGGATCCCCACCATCTCGTGCCCCTGTTGCCGTAGCCAACGGCCTACCTCGATCGCTTGGCGCACACCTTCGAGCGTGTCGTAGGTATCTACCAGAAAGACACAATTGTTGGGCATCACTTCGGCGTAGGTCCGAAAGGCCTCCAACTCGTCGTCGAAACACATCACCCAACTGTGAGCGTGTGTTCCTTTTACAGGAATCCCGAAAAGCCGACCGGCCAAAACATTGGACGTGGCCGCACAACCGCCCAGGTAGGCCGCGCGGCTGGCAGTCAGCGCCCCGTCGATGCCTTGCGCTCGCCGCAGGCCAAACTCCAACACCGGGTCGCCACACGCGGCACCAACAACGCGGGCAGCCTTGGTGGCCACGAGCGTCGGAAAATTGATCAGGTTCAGCAGGGCCGTTTCAAGAATCTGGGCTTGAATTAGCGGTCCCCGCACACGCACCAACGGTTCGTAGGGAAACACCACCGTGCCCTCGGGCACGGCGTCGATGTCGCAGCACAACTTCAATTCTGCCAGAGAATCGACAAATCCGGTGGCAAAAAGTGGTTGCCCATCGTTTCCTCTCAGTTCAGCCAGATACGCGAGATCTGCCTCGTCAAAACGAAACTCGCGCAGGTACTCGACAACGGCCCCCAAACCTGCGGCAATCGTGTAGCCACCCTGAAACGGATGATTTCGGAAGAACAAATGAAACACGGCCTCCCGATCCGGCATTCCGCTCTTCCAATAGCCATGGGCCATGGTGAGTTGGTATAAATCCGTCAACAGCGCCAGTGGTAGGCGATAGCGTGCCGAAAGTCCTGACATTCGTGTTTCCCGCAAGAAGGTAGTAGTGCCGACAAAGGTCCAAGTACGGCCGTCAACACTGGCCGAACAGTACAAACGCCCCGTCGTTTACCGCAACCAATAGCGTCGTGCCTGGCGACACCCTTGTCAAGACAGTTTGCCTTCTCGCGCGAACCTGCTTGACCGTCTCACCGTCTTCAACGAAGATGCAGGCAATCTCTAACCGGCTACGCTCAAAAAACCATGGCAAACGACGTTCATCTCGATGGTTCCTTCGGCGAGGGCGGCGGCCAGATTGTACGTTCGTCGCTTGCCCTTTCGCTCGTGACGGGCAAGCCGGTAGTGCTCGACAACATTCGCGCCGGGCGCAAGAAACCCGGTTTACGGCAACAACATCTCACGGCCGTCAAAGCTGCCGCTGCCGTGGGCGCCGCCCAGGTCGAAGGCGCCGCGTTGGGGTCCCGGTCGCTCACATTTCGACCAAACCAGATACAACCCGGCGAGTATCGGTTCGACGTAGGCACGGCCGGCAGCACAAGCTTGGTGCTGCAAACGGTGTTGCCAGCGCTGCTCACCGCCGAAGACACATCGCTGCTAGTGCTTCGCGGCGGAACCCATAATCCGCTGGCTCCTCCGTTCGATTTTCTCGCAAAAACCTATCTTCCGCTGCTGGCCGAACTCGGGCCGATAGTCAACACCACGCTCGACCGGCCCGGTTTCTATCCGGCCGGCGGTGGACAGATCACCGTCCGCGTTTCTCCCGCGGCAGATCTCGGACCTTTGGAGTCGTCCGAACGTGGAAGGATCCGCACCATTCGAGTGCGTGCGCTGGTTGCCAATCTGCCACGCCACATTGCCGAGCGCGAGTGCCGCACCATCGCCGAAAAATTGGACCACGGCGACGTGTCGTTCGCCGTCGAAGAAATCCGCGACTCGGCCGGCCCGGGCAATGTTGTGATGATTGAAGTCGAATCGGAGCGACTCACCGAAGTCTTCACCGGATTCGGCCAGAAGGGAGTGAAAGCCGAGACCGTGGCCGCCAACGTTTTGCGCGAAGTCCAACAATACCTCCACGCCGAGGTACCGGTTGGCGAGCATCTCGCCGACCAACTCCTCTTGCCGCTAGGACTGGCCGCATGCCAAGGAAAACGGAGTGTTTTCCACACCCTTCCGCTATCGCAACACGCGCTGACACACATCGAGGTGCTACAACGGTTTCTCGATATCCGCGTGGCAATCGAAGAGTGCGGCCCGCATGTCCGGCGTGTTGAGATCGGTGGCTCACTCTTGTGACTGGCCGAAAGACAGCTTGTTGGATTTCGTTTTGGAAGTCGACGACTCCTGTACACACGGCCACATAAAAACACGGTGACACTTCAGCCAAATGAAGAGTGTGCGGAAAGAAAGGAACTACAACGACTTCAAAAAGAGTCGCGAAGATACGAAAGGGCGAAATCGCGAAAAAAGGTGAAACTACGATTACTTCGCTCTTCCTTCGCGTTTTCGCCCTTTCGCGATCAAAAAAAGCCGAAAACCGTGGGTGGACTATCGGCCATCTGGCTGAAGTGTTACAAAACACGACCTGCTGAGCGTTGCTCAACGTATATATCTTTTCGTGCGTTTTTGTGTTTCTTGCGGCAATTCGCTCACAAGAATCACTCGGGATCGATCTGCCGCGCGTGCAGTTCAACGGTTGCTCGGCGGAATCCTGCCTCGCGGGCCCCAGGGGCGTCGACGATGGGCCAGCTTGCCCGATCGGGCGACTCGTAGGGGCCAATCTTCTCGACAGGAATCGGCTTGAATCCCAGTTTGAACGCAGGCGACTCGGGCCGCAGGCGGTAGTCGTCGTTGGCCGGGTCGACAAACAGCGGATCGGCCACTAGCGAGTTGCGGTCGAAACCCATTTCACGCCACGTCTCCCACTGCTTCTCCGGTGGCACGTCTTTCAGACCTTCGATCAACAGCGGAGCATCTTTGTGCCAAATGACATTATCGTCGCACTCGAAGTCCTTGAGAAACTTCGTGGCCCCGCTTCGATATCTGTACAGTTTAGCCTCGGGCGACGAGTAATAGATGATGTTGCGATGAATTCGGTTGCCACCCATCGGAATGGCTTCTTGGGGATGTCCGCCTCGCATCAAACCCTCGTACTTCTGCCAAGCAGGCAACTTCGAGTATTTTTCGTAGTTGGGCCCCATGCGGTCGATCCACTTCGAATAGTCGTTCCAGCCATTCATCTCGATCTGCTGAAGCATGCCGTCGACGAAGATGTTGTTTTCCACCTGATTATCGCGAGCACAATGGAAGTGAAGCAAACCGCGCAGCGCTCGGACCACGATATTGCCGTAGACCTTCACCTCGGCCGAATTGTCGTCGAGGTAGATACCCCAACAGTAATGCGGCGTGATCCAGGGCCCCGTATGGTGATGCTGTTTGCCGAAACCGAACACGTCGTGGATATAGTTATAACGAAGCACCGAACCGCGTGGCGAAATCCAATCGCGGCCGCCGCTATACGTAGCGCCTGTATCGCAAGTTTCCAAGTTCAAGTGCCGCATGTGGTTCAGTTCGACAATTTGGTCGTTACCTCCATACATAACCGCAAACCGAGGGCAGTCGTGGATGTAGTTGCGCGACGCCCGATTGCCAACGCCTCCCAAAACGACACCTACGCCCTGCTTGTAGTACACGCCCGTGTGGTGAATGTAGCAGTTCTCGGCAAAGTGTTGGGCAGGCGTGAGGCTATCGCGTTGGCCTCCGTGCAAAGAAACACCATTGCTGCCGACTTCGTAGATATCACATCCCGCGGCACCGCATCGTGCTCCGCCGAAAATGCCCACCCCCGAGCCTTGCGAGTTGCGAATCGTGCAAGCAAGCACTCGACAATCGGTACAATCTCGCAACTGCACGGCATCGCTCTCACAGCATTCAGTCGTAAGTCCGCGTAGTGCTACGTGTTCGAGTTGCGTACATTGCACGATTTTCGCCAGCGTCGGCACCACGACCTCGCCCTGAAAACCTTTTTCCGGCGGCCAGAAGTAGAGGATGTGTTTTTCGCGGTCGATGTACCACTCGCCTGGCGCATCGAGTTCCTCGAACAGGTTGTAGACATAGTATCTGTCGCCGGGCCGAATGGGATATGAGCCCGGCTTGGAGAGATGGACTTCCCGAGTCTCGCGATTCAACGACTCGATCGGCAACCAGTTGTTCCACCAGTTGTAGCGAGGGAAAACGAAGACCCAGCCATCGGTCGGGCGCGACCAATCGTGCAGGTCCTCGGCCTTGATGGTCATCAACTGCTTGCTCTCGTCCGGAATGTTTTTATACATCGGGATCGGATCACCGTCGGCGTAAGCCCAACCGCCGGCGTACGGGTTCGACGGATCGAAGTTGGGATAGCGGGCGAGGATTTGGCGTTTGCCCTCGCAGAACAACTGCTTGGTAAACGGTAGATCCTTCAACCCTTGCGAGGCCAGATCTGCCTGGAGAATCTTGCCCTTATACGGCTTGAAGTCTCGAACCGGCCGTCCACCGATCAACACCGGCTTCTCTTTCTCATAAGCCTGGTAGACAACGGGAGCTTCGTTCGTACCGCTGTCTTGCTTATCGAGTTGGAACGTCTCGGGCAAGTAGTACATCCCACCGCGAACCGACACGACGAAACCACCCTCGGGCATCGACGAGGCTTTGCGCTGTCGTACTTCATCACGTGCACGGTTAAACGTGGCAAACGGCCCATCGGTCTTTTCCGCGTTTGATTCCGGCAGCATTCCCGACCAAGTGTCGTTTCCGTCGGTTGCCACATAGAGCCGAACAGGTTGTTTAGCGTCTTCGGCCTGGGCCGTGCTGCGTGTACTCGTAGGCCATACGTCAACTCCCAGAAAAGCCAAAGCGAAAAGGCTTGTCGAAGAAAGGAGCACAAACCTTAACAAACCAGAAGACACCTTCATCGTGGAAACTCCAAACCGAGAGGAACTATTGATGTTTGCCTATTCATTGAACGGTTGGCCAAGACCAAACACCGTGAAACCGGGCTTCCGATGGTCGCCCTCCGTTCATTCAATATGCACGGGTCAATAACTGCGGGAAGAAAGACGGAGGGACGTTAGGCGAGGCATGACAACTTGCGATCACGCAGCCGCGATTGTAGGGCACTCAATAGCAAATGTCCAACGTTCCCTGCCGAACGGAAGCGACTCGCGAAGCGCGCTACCGTGGCAAGCGGTGCCACAAAAGAATCGGTGCGAGAATAGCCACGTTAGCCGCAGCACTACTGTTGCTGCTGGCTCGTTCGCTCTTTGAGCTTCTGTTCCCAGTAGCTGTATTGGGGATCGCCTGCCCGAAACGTGAACACGGCATCAGGTAGCTGACGACCAGTACGGTCGCAAGAATGAACGCGCACCAACACTGCTCCGTCACTGCGGCGCTCGATATCCCACGAGTCGGTTTCCACAGACTAGACTCCTCGTCGCCCTGGAGTAAAACCCCATTGGGAAGGGAGAACCCCGCCCGGCCGTGTTACTGATTTCGATGCTATTTTGGTCGAACTGCCAGTTGAATTCTAGCCCAATTCAGCCTGTGATGCACGGGTACTATTGAGGTCTGCATAGCCAAAGAGCGGAAGGCGACCAACGGGAGCCTGGATTTCCAGGCGTTCGGCTTTCCGAAGCGATCGTTATTAATGCAGGTATCAATAAGCACCGGCGAGGCTCGAAATTCCCATCGAATCGCGTTTTCTTCGTAGCACTCGAGGACACAACGGCAACTCCCGGCCAGTTGCCAAAATAACCCGACGAATATCTCTCCCGCGAGTATGTCTGTCCCGATTATTCCACCGCCTCGCAGCCTCGGCCGTTCCCTACCTCTCAAGGGTGGGATCACATCGGACATTCCTGACACCGACACGCCGAAGACATCTCGCCCAGGCACCAAAGGTCAAACGAACGTTGCTCATCGGGCAACACAACCGGCAGAGGCACGTTCCATGCTCAGTAGCCGCTTTTTCATCACGATCCCCCCCGGGGCCGAAAAGGCCCCCAAACGTCCATCGGCTCCTACCACCCGATGACACGGCACAATCAGAGGAAACCGATTGGCAGCCATGCAGTTGCCCACGGCTCGTGCCGCTGCTGGCGAACCTGCGGCAGCGGCAAGTTGTCCATACGACCGGGTTTGGCCATAGGCAATAGCGCGGCAGCTAGACAACACGCGCCGGACGAATGGCGAGAGCCCCGCCTCGTCAATCGGTACATCGGCAAAATCGACCTCGCGACCTTGCGCATAGTCGGCCAGCCGTTGGCACAGTGGCAGATTCCATACGCCCTCTTGGGCGTTGGCGGCCAATTCGACATCGAGTGCATCGACCGCCGCCTCGCGGCTGCTATGGCCGAACGTAAGTTGCCGCACCACGCTGCCACGCCCCACCAAAGCCATCCATCCAAGCTGGGTTTCGAAGGCGACCAGAACATCGGGGGGGGATTCGTTCGTCATAACTATGGTTCCAAGGCGTTTGGCCCAAGCCGACCATTCCATGAATAGACAAGCGTCCATTAACGGCCCCGCCCCTGCCGGTCGTTAACAGCCACTCCGGTTGTACGCGTGTTGCAGAGTAAGACCCTAAGCACAGGCCAAAAAACAACTTACTCTTAATCGAGGCGGAACCGGAGGAACGTGGCAAAGCACGGCCCGGCAAATCGGCAAGTCATTTTGTCAGTTGGTTCTAAGAATCCACAGGAAACCCGTCGCGGGTGGGCGAGGGGCTTTGACAGTTCGCCGTATGAAGTCATATACTGAGAAAGGCCTAAATGCAACCGGTGGCATAGTTTCTCGCTTTTACCAGGTCGCGGTTTCAGATTCAATCCACGGCGAGGGCAGCACGAAACCGGGCAACCTGCGGAGCGCCGTTTCGGAAGGCGCCAGAGGAAAGCGACCCTCCGAAAAAACGGTATTTTCCACCAATCGTCGCGGACTGACCTAACTGCTCTTCCGTTTGCTAATTCTGCTGGTCACCGGATACCGCAGCAACGGATTCCAACGCAAGGATTTCTTGCATGAATCGCTATAGCACTTTGTGCGACGACTGCTACGTCAACATGAATCTCGGCACGGAAATGGAACTTCCGGCCAACCGGGAGACCGTGTTACATTTTTTCGACCGCGTCCAGAAAACCTACCCCTCGATGAGGAATTTCTACTGCCGCGAACGGGGGGATTTCGTCCTTGAAGAAGACAAAGACCGTGGTTGCTATCGCTGGTGTACGATCGAACCGCGCCGGGTGTGCTCCGGCTACGTGAATCCCGATTCGGTCGAGGCGGCAATCGAGCAGCACCGGCTGATTTTGGAGATTGCTCCCTACATGCTGTCGGTGAGCCCTTTGGACTGCGAAGCCCTCGATCTGCTGTTCGGCTTCGACTTCACCTACCGCGGCAATCACAACCAAATCGTGACCGAAGCTCTGGGCTTGAGCCCTGCGTTGGAACGCATGACCGAGCTGCCCGGCTCTACGGTAATCAACAACGAGCCCTCGTTGACGGTGGCCCTGGACGACGAGTGCCGACTTCAATTCCGCGTGAGCGTAGAAACGCGGACAAACGCCTATCAGGTTCGCACCGGTGAGTTCCCCGACGAACAACTGAGCGTCTACGTGACGGCACGGCAATACGGCAGCCTGCGACCTGATTGCACGTTTCTCGACACGCTTGATCAGCTCCACGAGGTATGTCACGACGTGATTGAAAACCACGTTGTCGAAAACGTCCTGCAACCCTTGGCCCGGACGATCGCGCTGAAGTAAGCAAAGGGCGGCAGGACCGCCAACCAAACCGGTGCTACCGCACCCAGTCAGGAACCCGCTCCCGTTGGTCGCCTTCGGCTCATTAGCCATGCAAACGCTAATAGTAGAAAGCGTACACTTCTCGGAACACTTTCGACTTTTTCCGTCGTGGTAAAGCGTGCTTACTGCGAGGCCGCCCGCGTCACGGCGTCTCATCATCGAGAGCCAACGGCAGTTCCCAGCAATTGGCTCCGGTCTTCTCGAAGCCTGCGGCCCGCAGTGCATCGTCGTCGACGCCCTTGATGTCGTCCGCTTTGGCCAGGATTTTCTCGGCCCGGTCGCCGAAATGCTCGTATAGGCGAGCGAGAAGCGACGCAAGCACACCACATTGGGCATACTCCGGCAGAACGAAAAGCCGGGCCAGGTGAAGCTGGAGGTCGTCGAGAACGACCCAGATAAACGCCACGGGTTGTTGGTCGTATTCACCCACCCAAAGGCTCTGCGATTGAATTGCAATGGCTGCCATGAGGGCTTCGAGTTGGTCCGCATCGGCCGCCCCCGCCCGAAACAGGTCGACATCCTGAGACCAAGTTGCTCGCCGAGAAAAGATCAGCACGGTCGGTCTCCATTCAAAGGGGTTAGGGGCTGGGAACTAGGAACGATAAACTCGTATTGCCCAATACTATTCGCCCCATGAATTGGGGCCGGAGCCCGAGGCAACCCTAATTGCGTGGGCCACACAACCCGCACATTGCATATACTCTGCCCATTAGCCTCGGTCTGCGCGGCGAGAACTCACACAATCACCGTCGGCACGGGCCTCCGGCATCTGACAATCGCGCAACATAAGCTATCTTCCCAATAGTAGGTCATCCCAGTCGCCAACGGCTGCAAACGCAGGGCGACAGGGCCGCTAACCAAACCGGTGGTGCCGCACCCAGGCAAAAAATCGCTCCCGACGGTCGCTAATCTTTGTCAATAAGTTAACGATCCGTGAAATTGGTAGCACAGCGAGGTGTGGCCCCGGGTTTAGCCAAAGCACAATGCGAGAGGTCAACCGATGACGAATCGAAACAGTCAGAAGGCCATGCGGAAGCACCTGTTCATCGACCCCAAAGTGCAAGGAGCACTGGTCGGTAGAGTCGTGCTCTATTGGAGTGTGTGTCTCATTACGATGACACTCATGCTGCTTTGCTGGCGGATTGTCACCGGGCCTGCCCGTATGTTCTACACCCATCTCGACGAGATGTGGTTCTACTACGGCCCCGCGTTGGTTGCGTCGTTCATTCTTCTGCCGTTGGTCGTAGTCGACATCATCCGAATCAGCAATCGTTTTGCTGGGCCTATGCTTCGCGTGCGTCGCTCGATGCGTCAATTGGCGCGCGGCGAACACGTGGACCCGATCGAATTCCGCGACGGGGACTTCTGGCAGGATTTCGCCGACGAATTCAACGCGGTTCTGCGCCGAGTTCAGAACGGATCGAACGATTCGACTCAAATCGTTCAGCAGGCTGACGGCCACAAGGATTCGCAGGAACAGGAAACGGCCGCCTCGACAACCTGAAAGCTTGCGAAGATCGTGAACCGCGTGCCAATCGGTTTCTGAAGCCAATCGCGAACAACCTTCAGCAATTGTCGGTTGAACAACGATGACTGCGTCTGGCCGGTTCGAACGGGCCAAACCGTGGCGATCCCACTTAGGCCAGACCAACAGATCACTTGCCGATTTGCCGGCAGTGCTTCGCAACGCCCCTCGGCTTCCTGCTTGGGAAAGGGCAAGTTGCTTTCCGGGCCGTCCTTAGGCCGTCTCGGTCACCGCGTTTTCGACCAAGGGTAAGTCCACGGTAATCCGAGTACCTTTGCCGGAAGCGCTCTCGATAACCGCCTTACCACCGAGCAGCCGGGCACGTTCTCGAATCCCCTCCAAGCCAAAACAGCTTTCGCCAACCCCGTCCGGGTCAAAACCGACTCCCCAGTCTTCCACCTCCAGACGAAGTCGATCGGATGATCGCACCAGGTCGATACGCAGCGTGTCGCTTTCGCTGTAGCGTTGGGCGTTGGTCAAGCTTTCCTGAACGATTCGGAAAATGGCGGTCTCCAGAGGCGGTGCATATCGCCGGGATTCCACATTTTGGCCGAACTCCACACCGGGTTTACCTCGCTGTTGGCTCTCGCAAATCAAGTAGTGGATGGCCGCTACAATGCCCGACTCGTCGAGGATCGGAGGGCGCAAACCATTCATCAAACGCCGGGCTTCGCGAATGCTTTCCTGCAACGACTGCATGCCAATCCCCAGCGCCCTGCGGGCCTCCAGCGGGTTGTTTTCCGATAGCTGCTCGACCACCTGGAGTTGCAGCAAGGCGCCGGTAAGATGTTGGGCGAAGCCGTCGTGGATTTCGTAGGCCACGAGTTGACGTTCCCGTTCGTGAAGTTCCAGCGACTTGCGCAGCAGATCTTGTTCTTTTTTGAGTTCTTCTTCCGCCCGCTTACGCTCGCCAATTTCTTTCTTGAGGCTAGCGTTTGCCGTAATTAGTTGTAGCGTGCGTTGCTCCACGCGAATTTCCAGTTCGTCTCGGGCCATACGGAGATCCTCTTCAGCTCGTTTATATTCCGAGATGTCTTGGCCTACAGCCAGCACACCATTGGCCTGCCCCTGGGTATCGACAAGTGCCGTGGTTCGCCACTCGATCAGCACGCGGCGTCCGTCCTTCGCCAGAATCGTACTGAGGTGGCCACTGGTGGGAATCTGATTGACAGCGTCGCGAAGCACACGGCGACACGCCTCGCGATGGTCTTCGGGTAGAAAAGTGTCGATCCAACCCTGCCCTTGCACCTCCTTGAGCGGTCGACCACACAATTGCTCCATATAGGGGTTATAGCGCACGACGCGCCCCTCTTTGTCGAGCACCAAAACAACCGTTTGTGCGGTTTCGATCAGGGCTTCCGCAAAATCCCGTTCCTGGCGTAGAGCTTCTTCATCCTTCTTGCATTCGGTAATATTGACCACCGCTCCGAAGAGATGCGTTACCCGCTTCTCCGATTCGTCGAATACCGGATAGGCATTGTCACGAAGCCAACGCCGTTCTCCCTTTGCCGTGGTGATCCGATAGTCGAGTATTTCGCAACGTCCCGCCAGCAGGTTGTCGTGCCACGTCGCGAACCTCCGGCGATCATCGGCAACAATTAACGACTTCCAGCCACCGCGTCGCTGCAAATCGTCTTCCGTGTAACCCGTTACTTGTTCGAGCGAGTCGGTACTCCAACGGCAAACCAAATGACCGTCAGCCTCCACAGCATAGGCGTAGGCATAGTCCGATATCAGTTCCGCAACAATTCGGTAACACGCCCCACAATCGCGCAGAAAATCGGGAGTTATCCTCTTAGGATCAAGCATTGCGGTCCCTTCAGCCAACACGGCCAAGCGACAGTTCAGCCATTGGTTCCCTCAACGTAAATGGGAATCGCATGGCCTGTAAAACGCACACCTTTATTCGCACCCGACACGTTCTACCACCAACGCATCGGACGACCGAACGGGCGCCCTTTCCAGCGGTTTAAATTCCCATCACCTGCGATTTACCACACCGCTGTGATAATTCCCACAAAAGGCCCCTGTACCTCGGTAAGTCTACCCCCGCCGTTTGGGGCTGACAAGGGGTTGACACTGGCCCGCCTGAAACGGCTAAAAAAATGGCTCTAAGAGCCTTTCATCCGGCCACTATCCGCCCGTGCCATCGTCGACGACAAGTTCCTGCAACATGCCCCCAAAATCACGAACCGATTCCTTCGTTTGCTCGATTTTCCCCGACAAGGGCAGACATGGCCAGATGAGATATCGCCGACTACGAGGCCGAAAAAACGCGACAGGCACTACGCCGCGGCGTCGCCTAGCGCGCGTCGAAGAACCGAGGCCATCCCAACCGCCATCGCCCGGTCGGAAAACTTCACGGCATGGTGCTCGCGGGCACTGCGGCGGAAGGAGTCCAGATCGACCTCACCGTGAATCATACTCCGCAGGGCCTCGGCAAGGGCCTGTGGATCGTTGGGCTCAACAATCAGACCATCGCGGCCGTCGCGAATCAGTTCGGGATTTCCCTCAACCCGGGTGGTCACGATCGGAAGCCCGGCGGCCATCGCCTCTAACAAGACCAGAGGCGTCCCTTCGCCAAACAGACTGGGCAACACGAAGACGTCCATCTTGTCGAGTTCCCCGTTGGTGTCGCGGGTGTAGCCAACCCAATCGATCCGGTCGGCCACGTCCAACTCGTCGACAAGCGTCTTGACCTTTTGCCCATAGGCTTCGGTCTCGAAAGGCCCTACCACACGCAGTCGGACCGGCAGCCCCTCTTTCTTCAGTTGAGCCACCGCCCGAAGCAATACTTCAATGCCTTTGCGTGGCCGAATCAGGGCCGTCATGCCAATCGTCCACTCGGTCTGGTCGGGATTGCCCTGCGACCAATTGCGCCACTCAGCGGCCGCTCGGCAAGGCGAGCCATTGGGAACCACCGACACCATTTGCGCCGAAAAGCCCTGACTTCGTACATATTCGCCCAGGCTCTGTGAAACGGGAACCAAGGCCGACGCCCGTGTGAGGCTGATCCGTTCGATTGCGGCATTGACGAAGTTCTTCCACCGATTGGCCGTGTCCCGGGCAGTCGGACTCTGGACATGGTAAACGAACGGGATGCCCGTTATTCGCGACACGATCGAGGCGATCATGGCAGTTCGGGCCGTATGAGCATAAATCACCTCGAATTGCTCCCGGCGAACCAGCTTGACCAGCTTGCGGACGGGCCTCAAATCGAACCGGTTTCTCATGGGCACCTCGAACAGCGGGGTATCCTGGGCCTGACGAACCTCAGGAAACCGGCCCGGCTTCAGGCACGCGAAAGCTACTTCGAAGCCGTGTTCGCCGAGTCGCAAGGCCAAGTGGTCTAACGCCCGCTCCGCCCCGCCGTAAACCTCGCCGTTCACCACCATTAACACCTTGCGGTTCGCCAAGGAGGCTTGCGATGGAGCACTGAACTCACCCCCCACGCTAGTGGCGACGGATTCAACGGGTGCGGTAGCGGCGGCGGAGCAAGCCATGGTGTTGACCTCAAACGGGAAGCGAAGGATACGCAAGAGACCTCCAAGTTACCCCCGAGAGAATGCAACCGCCGTGCCAAGCTAGAAAGACTACAAGACGATTCACCCCACGAGCCACAACCCCTTAAACAAAAACGACTTGCGACCACCGCACCAAGCGTCTTGACAGAATCCCCCCCTCGCTGACCATAATATGACGAGAATACTCCCCGGCCATGTTGCCGAATCGCAACGTCGGTTTGCGCGGGTTTCGCCCATAAACGGCTGTAACCCCCCGCACAGTTCGCGCATCTGAATCCTTAGATTGGGGTTCGGACAACCAACTCGCCCAATCGCACAACTGCCGCCAGGCCTTCGGGGTAAGCGTACTTGTTTTCCAAACGCGGCCACTGCGACAGCATTGGATCTTGGACTATTGAGGGCTAGTTAGCTAATGGCAGGAGGCTCGCAGCAGGAACCGGTATCCGCGGGCGTCAGAGGCTATCGAGCTTGTGATGGTCTACCTCGAAACCAATAGGTGTTCATTATGAAATGCGAAGAGATGATGGCCGCATTGAACGACTACGTCGATGGCGAACTCGACCCGTCGTTTTGCGAGTCCTTCGAGTCGCATCTGGCAGGCTGCAATCCCTGTGAAATCGTGGTCGATAACATCCGGAAGACGATCACGCTGTATAAGGCCGGGAAACCCTATGAGATGCCGCCGGAATTCCAGCGTCAACTTCACCAAGTGCTGAGAGATCGTTGGAAGAAGGTGTTCGCGTCGCAGGATGGTTCCTGAGTAGGGTCATACGTTTCTCGGAGTTTCCAAATCACACACGGCTGAACTGCGCTCGAACTGCGCGCCAACCGGACCAAAAGACGTTTTTCACCCCCATTCAATCACCCAACGCCCCCAAGCCCAGGGGTCGCAACCCCTGGGACAAGAAAATCCCAAAGAGGTGAAATATGACTGGCAAAGAATTGGCCTTCTTCGCAGCGTTCTTCGTGGCATGGATAGTGCTCAACCGCTGGCTGCTGCCTTGGTTTGGCGTGCGGACGTGCATGTCGGGCGGGTGCGCACTGCCTCCGCCGCCGGTCGAGCGGCCAACCGACACGCTGATGCCCTCCGAACCGCTCCTTACGAGCGAGGGCGAAATCAAACCGATCACGACGCCACCGCAGCACGGCGGCTCGCAACAGCAAGCCCCGTGAGACTGTTAGCCACGGCGAGTTCCAGGTGAGACGTCCCGTGCCGCCGCCCGCTTTCCACTCAGCGTAGACCACGGCAAAAGAAAACGTCCTTGCCCCACGCCAATCTCTAGCAAACACATCGTATTACTTCCCGTACGACGCCACCACAAAACGTAACACGCACCCCTAGGGTGATTACCCAAGCAGAAAGGAAATCTGCCATGACCGTTGAACGAGGACTTCGACTGATCGCCGGTATCGTTGTGACCACCAGCGCTTTGCTCGCTACTTTCCATCATTCCGGGTGGCTGTTTCTCACCGTATTTGCCGGGCTGAACCTATTTCAGTCGGCATTTACAAACTGGTGTCCGATGGTATGGTTATTGGAACGGGCGGGATTGCAGCCATGCATCGCCCGAAGTAACTCATCGGCACCATGTTAACTCGTCGACACCGTTAACTTGTCGACACCATGCGACATCGCCGGTTCTTATTGAGTCCCGTATGGCCGAGGGCAGAACTCTGTTGGTATGGCGTCTGGAGCCACAGCCATGATCGGTTCTCCATTCAGCCTTAGCCCGGCATGTCGCGGCAATGTGAACCTATGGGAGACAGCCCGCAATGCACTATCCTTGGTGGTACGTCCCTATCCTGACTTCACCGATGCTGATTGCAGCCATTTCCGTGCTGCACGTATTGGTGTCGCACTACGCTGTGGGCGGTGGCATGTTTTTGGCCGTCGAGACGGCGCATGCCTACGACCGCCGCGACCGTGAGTACCTGGCTTACCTAAAGCGCCACGCCCGATTCTTCATTCTTCTGACCGTGGTCCTGGGAGCAATCACGGGCGTGGGTATTTGGTGGACAATCGGACTGGCGTCGCCTTTGGCCACCGAGGTGCTGATCCGAACGTTCGTCTTCGGCTGGGCCATCGAGTGGGTGTTCTTTCTTTTGGAACTCACGGCCGGCTTCCTCTTTTATTACTTCTGGGGAAAAATCCCAGAAAAAACGCACGTGGCCTTTGGAGCCATCTACGCCACGGCCGCGTGGATCAGCCTGGTGTTGATTACCGGTATCACCGGCTTCATGCTCCACCCAGGCTATTGGCTGCAACAACCGAACTTCTGGACGGCGTTTTTTAATCCCCAGTTTTTGCCGCAAACGATCGCACGCACGGGCGGCGCTTTGTTGCTCAGTTCACTCTATGTGTACCTCCATGCGTCGCTGGTCGTCAAAGAACCATGGCTGCGCGATCGGATTGAACAACGTTCCACGCGGCCGGCACTGCTGGGGGCGATGCTGATTACAATCGGTGGGATCGGGTGGTACATATTTCTGCCTCCCTCGGCCTCGGCCGTGTTGCAGAGCGCGGGTGTGCTAAACATTCTGACTATGTTAATTTTCGCTCTAACCGCGATCGTCTTCTTCCTGCTCTACCTGGGTCCCTACCGGAACCCGGGCTGGCTGTCGCCAGGGTTCGCCGTCGCCCTGTTTCTGTTTGGCTTAGCGGCGTTCTCCACCGGAGAATTCGTCCGCGAGGCCGTAAGAAAGCCCTACGTGGTCTACAACGTCGTGCTTGGAAATCAGATATTCCCGGCCGAAATCTCAACACTTCGCAAAGACGGCTATCTCGAAGGCGGCGTGTGGACCAAGGCCTACGTGGCAACGAACTACTCCGACACAATCGTCGATGGCAAGATCGACTCCAAACGGCTCTTGACACTACCCCCTCAAGACCGCATCGCCCTAGGGCATGTGCTCTTCCAGTACCACTGCAACGACTGCCATGCCGTAAACCAGGGTTTGTCTGCCGTGGGCCCCCTGTTGCGTGGCCGACCGCGAGAGATGATTCTGCCGCTGATCCTTCATTTGGACACGGCTCATTTCTTCATGCCACCATGGGCCGGCACACCGGAAGAAGCCGAGTTGATGACCGACTACCTGATGGACATTGCCCCGCCCAGGCCAGGAGGAATGCTCCTTGGAAAAAATGAAAGCCGCGCGGCCAACGAAGTGACAACGGAGGTGAAATGATGGATCCGCAAATGTTCGTCGATCAGGCCTCCGCTGCGGGAATCCCGGCCCCACACTGGTTCATTCAATTCTTCAAGGTCCTAGGGTTCACGCTGCACAGCGTACCCATGAACCTTTGGTACGCCGGCGTGATCCTGGCAATGATTTTCTATGGCCGCAACAATCCACACGGGCGGCGGTTCGCTACCCGCCTGATGCGACAGATGCCGGTGATCATCGCCTTTGGAGTGAATTTTGGCATCGTTCCGCTGCTGTTTGTCCAACTGGCTTACTTCAAAGTGTTTTATCCGGCCACGATCCTCATGGCCTGGTTCTGGATGGCGATCGTCGCCCTACTGATACCCGCCTACTACGGCGTTTACATCTATGCGATGGGGTTGCGAGACGAGGGCCCACCATTGTCGGGCACTCGCCGCCTGATCGGCTGGTGCTCGGCCGTATGCTTTATCGCCATCGGATTTCTTTTCGCCAACGGGTTTAGCCTTATGGCCAATGTCGAGGCGTGGGGCCATCTGTGGCGCGCCACGAGCGTGGGCGGCGCACCGTTGGGCTTCGCCCTGAACGTGGCCGACCCCTCGCTCTGGCCACGCTGGCTGATGATGTTTGGCCTGGCGCTGACCACCACGGCCGCCTGGAGCCTGGTCGACGCCGCGTGGTTTGCCCGACATGAGTCTGAAGAATACCGGCGCTGGGTACCCGGCTTTGCCGTAAAAGTCTACACCACGGGCCTCGTGTGGTTCGCCCTGATGGGATCGTGGTACGTGTTTGGCACTTGGTCGGAACGCGTACGCGAGACGATGCTTGGTGGTAACCTCGCCGCGTTAACCTTCACAACCGGCGCGATAATCGGGCTGCCGTGGCTGGTGATCCTGGCAACTCGCAATGCAATGCCATCGCGGATCACCGCCACCTTGATCGGATTGCTGCAATTTGTAGTGCTAGCGATTAACGCCACCAGTCGCCAGATAGTGCAACTGCTGGAGCTCCGCCCCGCGCTCGACGTAATGGCTCAGCCGGTCGATGTTAAGTGGAGTCCGCTGCTTCTCTTCCTGGCAGTATTCGTGGCCGGGTTGGGCGTTATCGGATGGATGGTCGCCCAGGTCGTTTTTTCTAGGGTGGAATCGCCATAGCCGCGTATTGATCTAGCCAGCACGTCGCTGGTAGGGAGTAGCGCACAACAAATGGCAAGTTGAACGGCTCGAAGGAGTAAGTCCGATGCGTGCTCGAATAAAACTAGCGGCGATTGCCAAGATGGCTTTTTCGTTGGGCTCCGCCGTTGTCTTCCTTGTGGTTTTAATCGGCATCATTGCCTGGATGGCCGGCGTGTTCGAGGAGAAGATCCAACCGGCCGAAGTCGAACTCACCGTCGAAAAGGCCTCGCCCGAGGAACTCTCGACCGCCTACACCGTACGAGAAATCAGCAAGCAGGTGATCGAAGAGGCGGTCGGAACACTGAAGGCCGCCAGCCGCACGGAAATCTCCTCGCGGGTTCTCGGAGCAATCGAAGAAGTCAAGGTGCGTGCCGGGAGCAACGTGCGGGCAGGCGACGAATTGATCCGGCTCGATCGCCGCGCACTGGAAACCCAACTCAGCCAGGCAGAGGCCTCGCTGGTCGCCGCCGAAGCCGCCGAAAAACGTGCCCATAGCGACTACGAACGAGCTGGCAAACTGTATCAACAGAAAGCCATCAGCCAAGAGGCCTTCGATCAGGCCATCGAAACGGTCAAGGTCGCACGCGCCAAGCTGAAGCACGCCCGGGAAGCCCGCGCCGAAGCGGAAGTGCTGCTGTCATATACAACGATTACCGCGCCGAAAGATGGGATGATCGTCGACCGTTTGGCGGAAAAAGGCGACATGGCCCGGCCCGGCGAACCGCTGCTGATTCTCTACGACCCCACCTCGCTGCGGCTTGAGGTCCCGGTTGTCGAACATCTGGCCGTCAACCTTCATGAAGGCGACGAGCTGAAGGTTTACATCGACGCCCGCGATCGAACGGTACCGGCCGTCGTCGACGAAATCGTACCGCAAGCCGAAGCGGCTAGCCGTTCGTTCCTGGTGAAAGTACGGTTGCCGCGTTCGAAAGACCTTTTCGAGGGAATGTTCGGCCGCCTGCTCATTCCCACCGGCGAGCGACGTCATCTTTGTCTTCACACGGGCACAATCGAGCGGGTCGGCCAATTGCAGTTCGTTGAAGTCATCGAAGACAACGGTACCAAACAGCGCCGCCTGATCACTACCGGCCGCTACGGCGATCCCCAACATTTGGAAGTGCTCAGTGGCCTGCGTGCCGGAGAACACGTGGTGATGCAGAACGCACCCTGATGCGATTCGCCCGTAACGCCTGGAAGGATTCCTTGGAAGCGATGCAAGAAAGCAACCGCCCATGGTCAACGACAGCAACTCCCAATCGACCCAATCGACACCCGCTCTGACGCGCCTGGTTGAGGCTTTTCTTCGAGGCGACGTAGCGATTCTGATAACGCTCGTCTCCCTCGTACTTGGGCTCGTGGCTTTGATGCTCACGCCGCGGGAAGAGGAGCCGCAAATCGTCGTGCCCATGGCCGACGTCTTCGTCGACGCCCCCGGCCTATCGGCCGCGTTGGTGGAACAGAAGATCACCTCACGCGTGGAAAAGATGCTGACGCAAATCGACGGCGTCGAATACGTCTATTCCATGTCGCGACCCGAGCAGTGCATCATCACCGTGCGATTCTACGTGGGCGAAGACCGCGAAGACTCCCTGGTGAAGCTCTACAATAAGTTGCAGTCCAACGTCGATTCCATTCCATCGGGGGTACAGGGGTGGGTGGTCAAGCCGGTCGAGGTCGACGACGTTCCCATCGTCAACCTAACGCTCTGGTCCGACCGCTACGACGACCACCGTCTGCGTCGCATTGCTGAACAGGTACAGTATGAACTGCAGGCCATTCGCAACACGAACCGCGTGTGGGTTATCGGTGGACGGCCGCGACGAATTCGCGTCGAAATCGACCCCGTGCGTTTGGCGGCAAGACAAACCTCGGCATTGCAGGTGGCCGAGGCGCTGAAGGTCAGCAATGTCAACGTCCGCGCCGGGCAATTCGATCAACAGGACGAACGCTTTGTCGTCGATGCGGGAACATTCATCCGCGACGCCTACGACCTGGAAAACCTCGTCGTCAATCTCTCGGGCAATCGTCCCGTTTACCTGCGCGACGTCGCCACGGTGCGCGACGGCCCCGCCGAAACCGATAGTTACAGTTGGATCGGATTTGGGCCCGCCGAAGAAACTCTGGTAAATCCCCAAGAGTTGCCCGCCTCGACTCAACCGCACTCGCCCGACGGTTCTCTCTTTCCAGCCGTGCATATCGCCGTGGCCAAGCAGAAGGGGAGCAACGCCGTCTGGGTGGCAGAAGACGTCGAGCAGCGCATGCGCGAATTGTCGAAGTCGCACCTGCCCGAGGGCGTGTATTTCCGCATCACGCGAGATTACGGCGAAACGGCAAACGACAAGGTCAACGAATTGGTCGAAGGCCTCGTGATCGCGGTGATCACCGTCATTGGGCTGATCGGCCTGGTGATCGGTTGGCGGGCGGCATTGGTCGTGGCGCTGGCCATCCCGGTCTGCTACAGCCTCACGTTGTTCGTTAACCTGATGGCTGGATACACGATCAACCGTGTGACACTGTTTGCGTTGATCCTGGCACTCGGCCTTCTGGTCGACGACCCGATCACCGACGTGGAAAACATCGCCCGCTATTTCGCGATGCGCGTGTTACCGCCGCGGGAATCGGTACTCAAGGCGATTCAGGAAGTGCGGCCCGCCCTGATTCTCTCGACCCTGGCCATTATCGCCAGCTTTCTCCCCCTGATGTTCATCACGGGCATGATGGGGCCCTACATGGCTCCCATGGCGTTGAACGTCCCGCTAACGGTCGTCATCTCGACTATCGTGGCCTTTGTGATCACTCCATGGCTGGCGATGGTCTCTTTGCGGCAGCTCACCGAGAAGGCAGGCGAAGAAGAATACGATCTAACCAAGCGCCCCATCTACAAAATCAGCCGCGCGATGTTCACACCGCTGCTGAATCATCGGTGGATGGCTGTAGCCACGCTGGCAATGGTAGTCGTGTTGCTTGGTGGTGCCATGTCGCTAATGGCTTTGCGCGTGGTACCTTTGAAAATGCTTCCCTACGACAACAAAAACGAGTTCCAGATTCTCGTCGATATGCCGGAAGACGCCACGCTTCAGCGCACCGACGCAGTAACACGTGAGTTGGCTCGCTACTTGACCACGGTCCCCGAAGTCCGCGACTTCCAACTCTACGTGGGTTTGGCCTCGCCGATGGACTTCAACGGCATGGTGCGCCATTACTTCCTCCGCAGCCAACCTAACTTGGCCGATATCCGCGTTAACCTTGCGTCGAAAGACGAACGGGCACAGCAGTCCCATGTCATCCTGTTGAGAATTCGCGACGCCCTGACCGGAATCGCCGACCAGTTTGGCGCCCGCCTCAAGCTCGTCGAGGTGCCGCCGGGGCCACCCGTAATTGCTACGATTACCGCGGAGGTCTACGGCCCACCCCAGGGATCCTATATTGAATTGATCGCCGCCGCACGACGCGTCGAAGCGAGAATGGCACGCGAGCCATTCCTGGTCGATGTCGACACCAGCGCCGAAGACAACCAGCCGCGGCTGCTTTTCGAAACCGACAAACCGAAAGCTGCCCTTTCGGGCGTGTCGACCGAGAACATCGCCAAAACACTTCAACTGGCTCTCGACGGCTTGCCCGCAACTGTGTTGCAGGAGCCGGGCGAAGTGGACCCGCTCTGGGTGGAGCTGCGGCTACCTCGCTCCAAACGATCGGCCACTGACGATCTGGCCGAAATGTACGTCATCGGCCAGGAGGGTCAGTTGGTGCAGATCGGCGCCCTCGGCCGCTTCCGAAAGAGCGAAGACGGCCAACCCCTGGTAGAAGACAAGACCATTTACCACAAGAATTTGCAGCAAGTGGTTTATGTCTACGGCGAAGTGGCCGGTCGTCCGCCGGCCGATGCGATCATTGACATCCAAATGGATCGCCAAGCCGATGGCATGTCGCCGCAACCGGCCGCGCCGCCTCGGCCCGTCGGCGAACGAACCTGGCTCAGCCCTGGCGGCAACGATCCGTGGTCGATGCCTGCGGGTTATACGGTCCAATGGGCCGGTGAAGGAGAGTGGAAGATCACGCTCGACGTCTTCCGCGATCTGGGCCTGGCCTTCGGAGCTGCCTTGCTTGGTATTTTTGTGATCCTGATGTTTCAGACCGGCTCACGAATGTTACCGATCGTGATTATGCTTGCTATTCCGCTCACCTTAATCGGGATTCTACCGGGCTTCTGGTTGCTCAATGTCATTGTGAACCGCCCGGTAGGCGCCAGTGAATACCCTAACCCCGTATTCCTTACTGCAACGGCAATGATTGGTATGATTGCCTTGGCCGGCATCGTCGTTCGTAACTCGGTAGTGTTAATCGACTTCATTCACCACGGCCAAGCCGAAGGCCTTTCCTTGCGGGAAGCCGTAATCCAGAGTGTTGCCGTAAGAACTCGCCCTATTTTGCTTACTGCCGGCACAACCCTACTCGGCAACTGGGTGATTACCCTCGATCCGATCTTCTCCGGCCTTGCCTGGGCAATCATTTTTGGCATCTTGACTTCAACACTCTTCACACTCTTAGTGATTCCGGTGGTCTATTGGCTACTCTACGGTGGCAATGCCGCGGCAAGCGAATAGCAGGTCACAACAAACACACCACCCAAGACAACGATCTTGCCGAAGTCTACTTGCCAGCCACACGGGGGGAATCACGCCATACCGGACAAAGTGTATTCTAGGGCTATTCTACCATGTGGTAAATCTTTGCAGTTTCGCCCACATTAAAACAAAACGCGCGTACAATGAATTAGAACGTGGCCTTTCTCACAGTTTACACTTAGACAAATGTGGAAATCCACGACCGATCATAACCCCAGTAGGTGAGTCAGCCGTGGCGCGGTTGACTTGAATCCACCCGCCGGGAATAATCAAGCGTGTTCCGTTGACCCAACGCTAACCACTTGTCTTTTCTGCGATAGCGTGAAGACGTTAACGAACGAATAGAATCGGGGCAGCATAGAACTCTATTCGATTAGGGCATGGTAGTAGCCCGCAAAGAGACGTTGAGACCAACCGAAGACATCCATCTCGATGGTTGCAGCGCAAACGCAACCACCTCGATCCGATCGCTCATTCCTTTGGGTACGGACACGGCAGTCGGGTCGGTATGCTTAGGGCATCGGTGTCAACATCGCGCATTGCTACCACCTCAGCCTCGAATGGCGGCACACCCAGGACGAGGCCAAAAAAGCTACCAACGCGCGTTGTCGCAAAACGTGAATCCATGCGGAACGCCATCGGTGGTATTTGTGAGATGTTAGCGTTGTCGTTTTCCGGGAGACCACGAGCGGTTCACGGGCATGTGTTTGCCGTGGCATCTTGCTAAACGATGCGCGCTAAGGAGGCACTATGGTCTCCAATGCGTTACCTTTGGGCAGGAGGAAATTACCTGAATGAATGAACCGGTCGTCTACGTTGTCGACGGTGACACGGTCGCGCGCAATTGCGTCGAGGCCCTGGTACGCTCGAAAAACATGGCCGTTGAATCCTTTTCATCGGCGATCGACTTTCTCGAACACTTTGATCGTTCCCGGTACGGTTGCGTCGTTGCCGATACCGCGGCCAACGGAACGCAAGGCATGGATTTGCCGCATGTGCTCAAACGCGAGGAAGTCAGTCTTCCGGTGATTGTGGTTTCCGACGAGGCCGATGTCCCGACTGCCGTCTCCACCTTGCTGGCTGGTGCCAGTGGCTTCCTCCAGAAACCGTTTTCTGAGCAGGAACTGTGGCAGAATATCGCCCGGGCGATCGAGTGGCACCGCAAGCGACGCGCAATCGAAACACGCCGTGCCGAACTCGAAGAGCGGATGGCACGACTCACTCCTCACGAGAAGATCGTGATGGAAAAACTTGTCGACGGTACGCCAAACAAGGTCATTGCCTCACAATTGGAAATGGGCTTGCGGACCGTGGAACTGCGACGAGCCAATATCATGAAAAAGCTCGATGCACGCTCACTGGCCGAGCTTGTTCGTGTGGTCGTCGAGTTGAAACACTACCAGGATTGCGACACGTTGGGATCCTGAACGATCCATCTTTCGCGCGATGCTATTGCGGGTACGGCACCGCGCGAACTCCGCGATACGTAGCGTCGACAGCGCTGCGACAGTCGAGGTATGCGCTATGTCGCTTCAGAATGGCTTGCTCTAAGGGGCTTTCTCAACCTGGCAAGCGGTCAATGGCCCATGCCAAGGCGGCCGTGGGACAAGCCTCGACACATTCCGCGGCCACGCGTTGCAGCGCCTCGCGCATGGACCCGCTCAGCGGTACCCCCACTCGCACATCGAATCCCCGCCCTACGAATGTCAGCCCCAGCGGTTCGCTTGCCTTGCTGGCAATGGCAATACACAACCCGCAGTTAATGCACTTGCCCGGCTCGAAGATTATTTGATCGTGTTCGACATCGTGCTCGAGCCGTCGCCGCGATGCCTGGAACCGGCGTGGATTCGCACCATACTGTTCGGCAAATTGCCGGAGTTTGCACGAGCGGACTGCTCGGCAGTCGCAATGCAGACATCGGGCAGCCTGTTCGACAGCCTCCTCAGGCGTGTACCCGGCGTTTCGTTCATCGGTCGGTTCGCGCCGCGGAGCATGTCCATAGTGGCCAACCACCGTGGCAAGTTCGTCCGGTTCCAACGGACCGATGCGTGTGTTGAAAGGCTCCTCGGCCCCGAGGACTTCCTGCCCGCCAAGATACTGCCCGATCGCAACGGCAGCCTCCTTCCCATCGGCCACGCTACGAATAATCAACCCACGCCCACGGGTAGCGTTGCCCGCGGCAAACACACCCGTGAGATTCGTACGATAGGTCTTTTTTTCGACGTCTACGCCGCGTTTGACCATCGCAAGTCCCCAGTCAGGTGCTTCGGCGGCGGCCTCCGCTCCGGAAGCCAAAAGCACGGCATCGAACTCCTCGCGAAGCGACTCGAACACTACATCGTCACCCACTCGGGTGTTCGTCCTAAGTTCGATGCCGAGTTGCAGCACGGTGCCGATCTCTCGATCGAGCACTTCCCTGGGGAGTTCTTCGTCGGTCGTTTCGCTGCGCAAACGGCCACCGGCCTGCCCGTTTTGTTCGAAAACCGTACAGGCGTGGCCCTGGCGAGCAAGATAATACGCAGCACTAAGGCCCGCGGGTCCCGCGCCCACGATGGCCACCCGACGGCCGCTGGCCGGTTCGCACTCGGGTTGATACGGCGTTGCACCGGCAAGATCCGCGTCGGCCACGAACTGCTTAAGCCGGCAAATCGCCACCGCCCCGTCGGCCCCGCGTCGGCGACAAACCTTCTCGCACGGTGCCGGACAGATACGTCCCAGCACAGCAGGCAGGGCAATGTCGGCCTTCACCGTGGCGATCGCATCGGCCAGCCGACCGGCCACAATCGCTCGAAGCATCTTCGGAATGTCCATCCGCGCAGGACACGCGAAGTAACACGGCGCCAAACAATCGCCCAAATGCTCACTCAACAACAGTTCAAGCGCCGAACGCCGCATTTGGTGAACTTCTTCGGTCTCGCTCTCGACGACCATGCCGTCGCGCACCGGGGTGCCGCACGCCGGCACGAAACGCCCGGAATCGGCCACCTTCACCAAGCACACCAGGCAGGAGGTCGACGGCGCAACGTCATCGCGATAGCAGAGCGTGGGAATCTCGATCCCCAACGTCCGAGCGGCGGCCAATAGCGTGGCGCCTTCCGAAACGTCGACTTCTTGACCATCGATGGTGATTCGCAACATGAAGTTTCGCCATTCTAGTCGATGACTGGTACGTTTTTTACCACCACGGAGACACGGAATTTTTTTGAAAGGATGAAGTATAAATTCGGCCTTTATACTTCATCCTTAATTGATGTTTGCATTGAAAATGATCGCTTCAGGAAACCGAACACCTGGAAATCCAGGCTCCCGTTGGTCGCCTTCGGCTCATTAGCCATGTAAGCACCAATAGAATTCATCCTTCTATCGTTTTCAACTTCCAACTCCGTGTCCTCCGTGCCTCCGTGGTTAGTTCAGTAATAAGTAACCCGGGCATGCGGCAAAGGGGTGGAGCTTGATGTTTGAATTGGTCTCGCAGACTGTCTACTCGACCACCACGGCCCCCGCCGGGCAAAGGTCACGGCAGGCGTCGCAACGGGTACATTTGTTTGAGTCGATCGCGTGGCGTTGATAGGGTGTGATGGCGATGGCGTCGGCCGGGCAGTGCTGGGCACACAACGTGCAGCCCACGCAGTCGTTGGTAATGCGATATTCGATCAGTGCCTTGCACTTGCCCGCCGGACAACGCCCTTCGAGATGGGCTTCGTATTCGTCGCGGAAATACTTCAGCGTGGAAAGCACCGGGTTGGGAGCCGTGCCGCCCAGGCCACAAAGACTACCAGCCTTGACTCGATGGGCAAGCTCTTCCAATTCGACCAAATCGGCAGCCATCCCCTGCCCTTCGCAAAGCCGGTCGAGAATTTCGAGCATTCGCCGCGTCCCCACGCGACAAAACGTACACTTGCCGCACGACTGATCCTGAGTGAACCGCAAAAAATATCGGGCAATGTCGACCATGCAGTCCGACTCGTCGAGCACCACCAACCCGCCCGAGCCCATGATGGCCCCAACTTGGGCCAACGCTTCGTAGTCGATCGCCGTGTCGGCCAACCGCGCCGGTACACACCCGCCGGACGGTCCGCCAATTTGTACGGCCTTGAACGCCTTGCCACCGGCGATTCCACCACCGATGTCGTCGACGATCTGGCGAACCGTCGCGCCCATGGGCACTTCGATCAACCCTCCGCGCCGAACCTTACCGGCCAACGCGAAGACCTTCGTGCCCTTGCTTTTTTCGGTCCCCAGTTGGGCGAAGGCTTCCGCCCCCTGGCGAAAGATCCACGGCAGCAGGGCGTAGGTTTCAACATTGTTGACCGACGTGGGCTTTCCCCACAACCCGGCCTGGGCCGGATAGGGTGGACGAAGCCGGGGCATTCCGCGACGGCCCTCGATCGAAGCAAGCAGAGCCGTCTCTTCGCCACACACAAAAGCGCCGGCGCCTTCCTTGATATCGAGATGCAGCCGCTGGTCGCTGCCCATCACCCGATCGCCGATCAACCCGCGTTGCCGGCAAACCTCCAGTGCTTCGCGGACACGCTTGACCGCCAACGGATATTCCGCCCGGATGTAGAAATAACCCTCTTCGGCCCCCACTGCCCGGGTGGCGATCGCCATGCCCTCGATAATCCGAAACGGAAACGACTCCAACAACATACGGTCCATAAACGCGCCCGGGTCGCCCTCGTCGCCGTTGCAGATGATGTACTTCAACGGCCCGACCGCCTCGCGCACGCGTTGCCATTTCTGACCGGTCGGAAACCCTGCGCCGCCACGCCCCCGCAACCCGCTGGCTTTGCACTGATCGATAATCTGCTGCGGCGAAAGTTCTTCGATACAACGCTTCAGGGCATCGAATCCACCGTGCCGGAGATACTCGTCCAAATCGGTCGGATCGATGTGACCGCAATACTCCGTGGCCAAGTGTTTTTGCGGTCCGAGGAAAGCGCAGACCGGGCCATCGCGGGTGTCGATCGCGTGGCGCGCGATCGGGTCGCCCGTCTCGTCGGTCAACAAATGATTTAGCCACCGCGATGCGCGATAGCCAATTCGCCGCCAAAGTCCGCGCGGCCGAAAGTGTTCAAGCACCACGGCCGGGGCACCTTCGGGCGTAACCTGGGCGAAGAGTTTCGTCGGACCATCGTTGGGAACCAACTCGACCAACGGCGTTTGGTGGCACATACCCACACAACCTACACGCTTAACCACGGCCGGCGCGCCGCTTTCGGCCAACGTACGCTCAATCGCTTCGTGCACCGCACCGCTTCCCTGAGCCACGCAGCAAGATCCCAGACCAATGCGTATCTCGCCCTGAGCCGCTTGAGTATGTGCGGTGACTGGCTGCTGCGCCGCTTGGCAATTTTGCCGGCGAGTAAGAAAGTCGTTCAAGACATCGCCGACCATGCCGGGCGTAAGATGACCGTAGGTCACACCATCGATCTGCACCACCGGAGCCAGCGTACAGCAGCCCAGGCAGGCGACTTCTTCGATGGTAAACAGGCCGTCACGGTCCGTGTCGTCGCCATTGGTAATGCCCAGTTGGCGCTCAAAGGCCTCGTGAACCGGTACGGCCCCCTTCACATGACACGCGGTTCCATGGCACACGCTGATGATATGACGCCCCACGGGCCGGTGGCGAAACTGTGTGTAAAACGTCGATACGCCTGTAATATCGGCAGGCGAAATGTCCGTCAGCGCGCACACCCGCCGCAGTGCCGGCTGCGGCAGATAGCGGTAATGCCCCTGCAAGGCTTGCAGTATGGGAATTACCACCTCGCGGCCGCGTCCCAGCCGCTGGACGGTTTGATCGACGAAACTGAGATCGAGATCGTTCACTTCATTCCAATACAATACAAATGCTCTTTACCCCGGATATAAATCCGCTTATCCGCGAACGCCGGGCTGGTCACACACGGTTCTCCCAAGCTGCCTTGGCCGACTTGCTCGCAGCCCTCGCGGCCGGGTTTCAGGATGAAGGTGTCTCCGTCGTTGCTAAACAGGTAAACTCGATCGCCCACCATACTTGGCGACGAGGTAAACATATCGTCGTCGAATGCGTGGTCCCAAAGCATTTCGCCCGTCTTGGCGTCCAAGCAGGTGAAGTAACTGGCCGACGGCATCAGCCACACGTACTGTTCGGTGGCCAACGGGCTACACGTGTCGGGCAAGCCGTCTTCGGCCGACCAAGCGATATGCGTGTCGGTCACGTCACCGGACCCATCGGGTCGAATGGCCGACCACTGGCAATACTCGTTGCCCACCTGCAACAACCCACCGGCGTAGACCGGCGAAACGCCGCAGTCGCCCGACAGGCACTTCGCCCGCCACAGTTCCTTGCCGTCGGTCGGGCTATAGGAAATTACCCAAGGATCGCTGCACGCGATGACCTGCCATCGACCGTCGTGCTGGATCACAATCGGTGAGCCCCAGGAGTTGGGCACCGCACGACGGACCTGCCAGGCGATTTCGCCGTCGTGTGCCCTAAAGGCATACAAACGCGATTTTTCATCCTTACCTTGTGAGCCCTGGTCGAGCTGCACAAACACTAGGCCATCGTGCATGGCTAGCGAGGCCGCGTGGCCGTAGCTGTTTTCGGGAATCCCAAGGCTGCGAGACCACTTCAACTCACCGTCGACACTCATCGCGGCCAGATCACCATTGGCAAAGATGGCAAACACCTGTCGCCCGTCGGTCACCAGCGAGGGCGCGGCGTAGCCCGTCTCTTTCAACACCTTGGGCACCTTGGCCGTGCTCTGCGGAGTGCTGGGGGCTTCGCGTTGCCAGAGGAGTTCACCCGAGTTGGCGTCGAAACAATAAACCTCGCGTTTCTCCTCGCTCGCTCCGGACAGAAAGACGTGTGGTCCCCAGACGACCGGCGAATTGTTGCCCGGCAACGGCACCGCCACTTTCCACAAAATCCCTTCGCCCGAGGCCCCGTCCCACTTATCCGCCACGTTCGTATACGCCGAGACCCCCGATCCGCCCGGGCCGCGAAACTGTGGCCAATTCTTGGCGATCTCCTCGGCCGACGGTGCCGGATAGGTCGCAATGTTGCCGCCCGCCGAAGCCGCACCGCCGGATTCGTCACCTGACGAATTGTCGCCGCCTCGTGCCGTGGCATAAGGCAGATTGCGTGGCAACGTAACAATCAACGCCACCGCCCCTCCGGCCATCGCTAGTGCCAGCACGCCCACTCCCCAACGTGCCACCCGAGTCCATTGCGTTTCCAAATCCTTCGCCGGTGCGGCCAATCCTGGCTCCGGCAATCGAGGCGTAAGCGACTGGGCCGTTTTGGCAGCCACCAAGAACACACCGACACCGCCTAACAACAAAATCGCGCCAACCGCCGTGAAGTTTCGCTGGCGGAAATACTCGGCCCGCAATTGGGTGTCCAGCACGCGAATCTGTTCTTTGAGTTGTTCGTTCTTCGGCTGCTGCTTCAGCGCCGCTTCCAACGCCAAATAGACCGGCGAATCGATCGGGTCGTCGGCCCAACGACGCGTGAAATCGTAGATCAGCAACGAGCAAACCACCAGACAAAATACGGCGGCTACCATGGCCGTACGCGAGGCCATCGCATGAGCTATGCTGCTCGTCGGTTGCGAAACAGAATCGGAATTGTAGGGCGGTGGGGAGGTTTCGGAGGGCATGAAGGTCAGTCTTTCAACAGTTTCTCGCGCAAAATCATCGCGATGTGCTCGTTGTACTCGCCTGAGGTCATTCGCGGTGGAATCCAATTCTCGTAATCGAAGTCGGGATAGTTCAGCGGCTCGTCGATCTTCTGGTGATACACATAAAAGTCGCGAACCTTGGCCGCCTCTTCGGCTGTGGTGTAGTGTCCCAGCCGAATCGTTCGCGTGGTCTTGTTTTCTACGCTCCGCTGCAACGAACAGCCCACGTAAACGCTAATTCCTCGCAGGTCCATGGCCGCGTTAATCTGCGGAGCGCCGCCGTAGTCGCCCACCCAAATGCGTTCGTGGATTTCCGTCACTCGATCGGGCCACGACACGCCCACGCGCACCGGGGCATCGGGATCGAACTGGCGCAGCGTCTCGATTAATTCGTGGACTTTCATTGTGCAATACGCGTCGTGGTTTGGGAAATCATTTCTTCGGGATCGTCGATCAATCCCAAACGTACGTGCTCCTGCGGACAATACCAGAAGCATCGGCCGCACGAGACACAGTCGGCCCGGTCGGCCAAATAGTCGACCCGACGACGTCGCAAGCTCAAGTGGATCATTTTCAGCCCGACGACCAGCCCCATCCAAGCACCAAACCATCCGCCGGCTAGGGCGAATTGATCGACCTTCGCCGCCGCCTGTTCGTAAAGCAACTCGATCGTCTGGCCCGTATTGCGAAACGCATCGCTTGCATCGGTGGTGTCCTCGACTTCGCGTGCCTCTTCCGATGCAATGCGGTCGGCCAGCCGCACGGTGGGGTGCATCTTCGACAACGGCACCTTCAACTGCACGCCCAAGACGGCACCAACCGCCACCAGCACGGGCAGCACCAGCAGCAAAGTGGCCAACCGCCGCCGCCCACGACGACGCTCGTCCGGCGCCTGATCGACCGTGGGCGTTTGAATGGCCCCGTAAGGACAAGCATCCTCGCAAAGCCGGCATTGGATGCAGTCGGTCGGCGTGATCGACACGTGCCACTTCGAGAACTTCGACAACCACCCCAACACAACGCCATACGGACAAAGAAAACGACAATACGGCCGTGCCACAAACGCGCCCGCGATCAGAAAGCAACCGCCGACGATCAGCATGTTGATGCTGCCGCCGAGCCGAAAGAAACCCACAAACGGGTCGTAGCGACATATCACAAAGCCCGCGCCGGTCGCGGCAAACATCACAGCCAACCCCAGGTAGACGTAGGCCAACAGGCCCAGGGTGTGTTGAAGCCACGCAGGCAGTTTCACAGGTCGAAGCGTAACCATCTCCTGCACGGCACCCAAAGGGCACACCGCCGCGCAGAACGTGCGTCCAAAAAACAACGTGAACACCAACGGCACCACGAAGAACCCGACGACGACCAGCGGTATCGCGTACGTCGAATCAAACACGGCCAACGTGACGTTTTGAATCGCACCGATCGAACAGACACAACCGCCGCGCAGGAAACCGAAGTAGAGCAGCGAAAACACGGCTAAGCCGGCCAACCCACGCCGCGACCGCCGCCGCAAGGCCAGGTACGACGCCACGGACAAGGTGAACACGAGCATGCCCAAATCGACATACTGCATCACTTCCGGACGATCCAGCCCCGGCACAACCGTCGGTGGAAGCTGATGATCGGTGAAATCCGGCGGCGGGAAACGCTCTTCGCCCAACGCACCGTTGGCCGTAACTAGTCCTAACAGAAGGACCGCGGCCGATATCCAGAATCCCCATCGCGTCATCCCTCGCCCTCCTGATGCTTCAAGAGGTAAGGGCGACTGGCTGGCACCCGCCGAAATGCTTCGGAAGGACATGCCGCTGCGATGGCACATTCGTTGCAGTTCTGGCAGCGGTCGTGCATCACTTGCATGTAGAGCGATCCGTTGCCGAAAGCGTTGCAGCCCTTCACACACTTAGCGCAACCAATGCACTTGGGCAGGTCAATGTGATACTCGAAGTACGGGTCTTCGATGAATTTGCGGATAATGGCCCCCGTTGGGCAAAGCTGGTTTTCCGCTCCGGAAGTCAACGCCGAAGGGTCGGGCTTGAAGTATCCCGTGCAAAGATCACAGTAGCCGCACATATCGAAGTTGTGGACACACTTCACGGCCGACTCGTCGAGCACGCAGTACGTGGCGCAGTTGCCGCAGGCCACGCACTTGCCAGGATCGATTTGCCAGACGGTCCCCCCTGCCCTGCCCTTGTTGGCGGCCAGCGCAACGCCTGCGCCGGCAAGACCCACAACACCGGCACCGCGAATCAGGTTGGCCAGGAAGTGCCGCCGATCAACATTCTGCTGCCCGTCAGTCATTCGGCGTCTCCTTCTGCTGCCGGCGCGCCGCGACCGCCTCCGGCAAACCACAGCCCGGCAACAAACCGCATTGCGTGCAAATTGGATATGTCGCGCAACCGGCGCCCTTTGTGCCACTTCGCCCGGCCGATGCGCGGCCACTGTGCCGGCTCGCTCGATCGTGAAGCCACGCGGCCCCCAAGGCCAGGCCACCCAGTAGCACATTGCGCACGCAAGTTCGCAACCACTGGCGACGGTCCGTGTGACGATTATTATCGGAGGTCATCGATTCGTATCTGTTCTTGGATTATTACGTTCAAAAACGCGTATCTGCCGGGCCGCGGGATCGAGTACGAGAATTCGCAGACGCGAGTCGGTTGCCACCACCAATGGCGTTGGCCGATGAGCGCTTCGCGTTTCTTCGGTAACTGATGCATCGCGGACAAACGACTTGGGGCCTGCCACCACGCCGTCGAACTCGCCCGTGTTCGAGTAAACCTTGACGCGAGGAATCCCTTTTTCGGCCGTCACGATTCGCCCGTCGCTTAACACGGCGATGTGCGCCGGGTTGCAGCATCCGCAGAAGCCTTCCAGCCCCATGGTCGGCTTCCCCCAGGCCAGTTCCAGGTGGCCGTCAAACGTGTAAGCCTCAATACGGTGCCCGCCCGGGTTGACCGCCCGAAGCAATCCGTCGGGTGCGACGGCCACATCGAAGTAGGGGCTTGGAACGACAAAACCCTGGATGTTACGTGCTTCGTCGCGTTGCCCAATAAGTCCCAACAGCTTGCCGGAGTTGTCGTAGTGCCAAACAATCTTGTAACCTGCGTCGGCCACGAACACGTTGCGTTGGTCTTCGTCGACGGCGATCGAGGTGAACAAGGCGCGTTCGCCCGGCGAATCCCAGGTGGCCTCTACAGTGCCATCGCCCGAGACGACGTAAACGCGTTGCCGGTCGCCGACGTACATCCGCCATGTCGCGTCTGTTTTCTCGCCTGACTTGCTGCCAACGACCACCAAACACGCGGGCGCGAACGAAAGCGAAATGTTACGGCGGTGCGAGCCGTCGGAGTCGAGAATTTCGATCGCGCGATCGCCCGCCAGGTAAATTGTGTCGTTAGGTCCCACGGCAATCGCGCGCGGCTCGTGCAAGCTGCTGGAAAACAACGCCGCCTCGCGGTACTTGATCCACTGCGGATCGATTTCATGGTAAGCGTCCAGGTCGTAGTCGAACCGCTCGGCCAGCCCGCTTCCCCGTTGGGCCCAGGGATCGATCGACACCACGGCCACGACAGCCGTGATCGTCGCCGCGACGATCACGACGGCAATGATCAAGTTGATTACGGGGATGGAAGCTTTCGCTCGCATACAACTACTATTGCATAAAAGGCGTGGCCACTTCAGCGGCCATGAACCCAAACGGCCACCATCTGGCTGCTAGGGTGTTTCTCATTCAGCCACATCTAAACACACCATGGTGGTCAAATCGCGGAGAATCAATCGACCGCCGACCAAAGCCATCGGACCCCAGCAGTCGTGGCCGTCGAGCACTTGGGCCTCGGCCAACTGGTGGTAACCTTCCGCAGTGGCTTCCGCCAAGGTTAGCTTGCCCGAGTCGCTCAGCACAAAAATTACTCCATCGGCAATAAGGTAGGGACCGATGCCAAACTTATGTTGCGAGCCGCTGGCCCAAACCTCGTGCCCCTCCAGGTCGAGGCAAACCAACTGCTTGTCTTTTTCACGAACGCCGTACAAATGTTCGTCAAACAGAATCGGTGTCTGTTGCGTGGAGCCGAAAACGCGGGGCTTCAGACGAAACAACGTATCGGCCGTTATCTGGGCGTCGTTGCCATGAAGCTGTAGCATGACGGCCCCGGAGTTGTACCCTCCCGAGCAGAAGATGCGTGCTTCCGGCAAAACGACTGGCGAAGGCACCGTGGCGATGCTGATCTTCCAGTCGGTCGTATCCCAAAGGTACGAACCGTCGTCGGCCGCGATGCCGGCCACGCCGCCCTTGCCACAGTAGACGTAGGTCTTCCGCCCAGCGAATTCCATGGGCACAACGGAAACGTGCGTCATCGCCCAACCGCGCGGATTGGGACTCTTCCACACCACTTCGCCCGACTTGCAGTCTAAAGCCACCAGCAATGCGTCGTCGCCGCCGGGAGCCAATATCACCCAACCGTTTTCTTCGTCGACCAGTGGACATTGCCCTGCGTACCAAGGCGGCACCGTGGCACCGAACTGCCGAACCATGTCGATCAGCCAAAACACTTTTCCAGAGGCCGGGTCGCAACACGTCACGTGGCATTTCGGGCCGATCGCCACGCAATACTTCTCGGTTACCACGGGCACGGTGCGCGACATGCCGTGGTTACGTTTGACAACCACCGGATAAGTCACTCGCCAAATCTCGGCTCCGTCGGCCAACGAAAAGCACCGCAGGGCGTCGGCCTCTTTCTCGCGATCGTAGTCCATGACGAATACGCACCCATCGCGCACGGCCGCACCCGCATGACCTTCACCGAGCTGAAGCTCCCAAAGTGCCGGCGGCCCCTCGGGCGGCCATTGACGAGCTAGCGGAACCGTGTCGTGACAGATTCCGTCGAGCGACGGCCCGCGGAATTGTTGCCACATGCCAGGCAGATCAGCCGGTTTGCCCTGGAAAGTCGTTTCGGTTGCTTTCAGTGGACGAGCCGTGACAGCCGCACCGCCGGTAGCCGGCCGGTCCAAGCCCGGCACGCGCATTTCGATGGCAACAACCGGTGGGCTATACATCCATACCGCGAGCGCCGCCACACCCAGAAGTGCAACGCCTGCCGGAACCAGAATTGCTGCCGATGGATCTTTCATAACAGCTCTATCCTACCCGTTTCGCTCGCCAGTGAAAACGCAGCCGGTACCAACGGGGGGATACAGAGATCTAATACTGACCAGCGATGTGACACTCACCCCGAAAAGTTAGGGCACTTAGCGAGTTCTGGCTGTTTCTACTGCCAACCAATTCAATGCGGGGCGACGTCTCGGCCGTTGGTAACGCGGTTGGTAACGTCGGACGCGACCAGCGGTCGAGGCCTAACGGGATAGCGTCAGACAGCATTATTCCCAGCCCCAGTTCCCCCCTTCCCTTCGCCGTGTCTAAATCGTCAACATTCTGTCCATGGTATCTCAAAACGGCCACGTCATACTGCAATCGATCGGCTGTCTGAAGTCGATGAGTTCTCAACGCGAGGTGCCGACCATGCCCAACGTGTTTCCCCACCGTCAAACCACCGGTTGGTTGAAGAATTATGTCGTACACCACCGGGCGTGTCTTGCGATGCTGTTGTTCTTCGGCACAATCCCGGCAAACGTTTACGCCGCCGACGACCGACAGCCCCTTGCCCCGCTGAACGCACCGTTTGCAATGCCCAGACTGTGCCGGCCGACGTTCGCCGACCACACGGTCAACATCCGCGACCACGGCGCCGTGGCCGACGGCAAGACGATGAACACCAAGGCCTTTGCCACCGCCGTTGCCGCTTGCGCCAAGGCAGGCGGAGGAACAGTGCTCGTGCCGGCTGGCACTTGGCTCACCGGCCCGATCCACCTGAAGAGCAATATCCGCTTGCACCTCGATGACAAGGCCGAGATTCTCTTCAGTCAACGTTTCGAAGATTATTTGCCCGTGGTGCTCATCCAACGCGGTGGCGTGCGTTGCTACAACTACTCGCCGTTGGTCTACGCCATCGACTGCACGAACATCGCCGTCACGGGCGGCGGCACACTCAACGGCCAAGGGCAACGGTGGTGGCCTTGGAAGCATAAGCAGCCGGGCATGACGCATCTCTTCGAAGCCCCAGCCAAGGCGATTCAGGTCGAAAAACGGGTGTACGGCACGGTCGAAGCCGGCGTGCGTCCGCCATTTATCCAAACCTACCGCTGCAAAAACGTGTTGTTCGAGGGCTTCACGATCAAAGACGGCCCCTCTTGGACCATCCACCCGGTCTATTGCGAAAACGTCGTCTGCCGCAAGCTACGCATTCTGACACACGGGGTTCCCAACGGCGACGGCATCGATCCCGACTCGTGCAAGAACATGCTCATCGAGCACTGCTACCTCAAGACGGGTGACGATTGCATCATCCTCAAGGCCGGCCGTAATGAAGATGCCTGGACTGTAGGTATCCCGTGTGAAAACGTCGTCGTGCGCCACTGCCGGATGGAGGGCGGGCACTGCGGTGTGGGCGTCGGCAGCGAGATGTCGGCCGACGTGCGCAACGTATTCGTCCACGACTGCGAATTTCACGGCGTCGATCGAGGGATTCGCATCAAGTCGAAGCCGGGACGCGGCGGCATCGTGGAAAACGTCTGGGTGCGCAACATCACGATGGCCAAAGTCCGCGGCGCCGCCATTCAACTCACTCTGAAATATGGTGGCGGACGCGAATCGACGGATGCCATGCCGACGTTCCGCGGCTTCCACATGGAACAAATCAAGTGCGAGTCGGCAAAATACGCGATCGAGATTCGCGGCCTACCCGAAAGCGTGATCGAAGACATCACGTTCGACGATATCGCGATCAACGCCAAACGCGGCGTCTACTGTGAGAATGCCCGACACCTCTCGATCAATCGGGCAACGCTTCACGTCGACGAGTCCCCGGTCTTCCGACTATTCGATTCAACCGGCCTGCGAATCACCACGATGAACTGGCCGGCAACCGCCTCCGTGTTTCTCGAATTACACGGCCGTAACACGAAGGACATCCGCGCGACAAACGTCGCCCCGCGCGAAGACGGCCGCTGCTACGAACTCAAAGACGGCGCCACGGCCGATGCAGTCGAGTGGCAATAGCCATCTTCTCCCCTCACCCCTTTGGGGAGAGGGGCCGGGGGTAGGGGTTTTTCAGCGAAAGTTTTCCCAATCACAACACCTTCCCCGCTGCAAACCGCCCTCACCCGGCGGCTTCGCCGCCACCCTCTCCCGAAAAAGCGGGCGAGGGTACGCCCTATCCACCGAACACCACCGAGCGGTCGGCAACCAACAACGGATAATCGAGCAACGGCACGTTCTCAAACACCAGTGCCTTGCCCTGCGCCGTGACTGGCGGCAGTTCGAACACCTTACCACTGATCAGGTCGACAAGCACCGGTTGCTTCATCTGCCCAGTTGCCGAAGGTAGCGCAACATCCGCCGCCACGGCCGTCCAACCCTTCTGCATATCGGCCGCCGCCCAATAGGCGAACATTGGTTTGCCATCACGCATGAAGCCGGCCGTTTCGACAACTGCCGCCTTGGACTCATCGAGATCCTTCGCGACCACCTTAGGCGACTCGTCGCAGGTCGACGTCTCGGCGTCGAACAACGCGCACACCGTTTGATACGCGAAATACGCCGGTTTGGGCGTGTAGTCGGTACCTCGCAGCAGCCCCTTGTAGTTCGTCTGGTCGCTGGCACCACGACCCCAGTTGTAATTGCAGAGGTCCACCGTGTGGAAGTAGCTGGTCAGCTCCAGGCCTAAGCTCAAGTCGGACAAGATACGTCGTGTAACCCACTTGGCCTGACGTATTTCCGTCCAATCGAGTTTCGAAAGCGCGCCCGTGCTACCCTTGCCGCCCTTCGACGGACAACCGTTTTCTCCTTGCCACAGTCGGATCTTCGGATTGTGTTGGGCTATAATCTCGCGCCATTGCTGAACGTTCTTGGCAAGGTTCTTCTCCGGCACGGCCTGATACGGATGGAACGACACGCGGTCGACGTAATCACCCATGCCGGCCTTCATGCAATCGGCCATGAACTTCGTCGGCACGCCGGCGAACGCTCCGCCGATGATCACCGCATTGCGTACTCGCTTGCGGATTTCCGGGGCCGTAATCTTGACCAACTCCGTGTAGTCAAGCGGATTGGCTTTCTTCGGTTTCCAGAAAACGCTGATGTTCGATTCGTTCCACATTTCCCAATGGGTAACACGATCGGCGAAGTGTTCTGCGATCGCCCGAGTGTAACGCAACCACCCTTGCCGTGCTTCTTCGCTGAAAACGGGTGCCCAACCGACGGCCGATTCATCGGGCGCGTCGGGCGTATAAAGACGATTCCCGTAGGTGTAGTTGAACCATGGTTGGATGCCGATCTTCCGCAGGTTGTCGACCACGTCATCGAGCCACGCAAAGTCGTAAACTCCCTTCGTCGTTTCGGTACGCGCCCAACCGGTCTGCACCCGAGCCCACTTCACACCCAACTTGGCCAAATGCTCGTACGTCTTTTCTGGAGTAAACATTCTCCGGTCGAGTGTCTCGAACCCTACCGACAACGGTGATGCGGCAATCTCACTCGAACGTCGTGGTTTTACGCTGCCAACTACCGGATACTTGAACGAATACGTCTCGTCCGGCTTCACCGCCACGGCAACCTTGGGCTTCTCTTCACCGTGAAGCAATGCAGGCCCGGTCGTTACGGCAGCAGTCGTCAGTAAGCTTCGTTGCAGAAACGAACGACGGGAAGAGCGTTTCATGGCCGTCTCCTTTTCGAGATGTGGTTTCACGGAAGCGTTCCCTCTCCCGCCGTGCGGGAGAGGGTGGCGGCAAAGCCGCCGGGTGAGGGTGGTTTGCAGCGGAGAAGGTGTTGTGATCGGGAAAACTCTCGCTGAAAATCCCCTCACCCCCGGCCCCTCTCCCAAAAGGGAGAGGGGAGTATGTTTTCCAAACGCACGCTGAAGCAAGTGACGTCTTTCACTCGGCAAACCGTTGACGTCCTGAGCGTACCGCACCGCAGCACCGCCGGCAACAAAATCCATGCCACCCACGGCAGAATCGCGGTCGGGCTGTCCAAAGGGTAGCCGAACTGTACAAAAACGGGCGATTCGTACAAGAACCGGCGTTTCTGTCCATTGCATTGCCTAACAGATATCCCAAACTGACCTATAAGGGAAAACCGCTCGCCGTAAACCTTGCCACTATCGCTAATCAGGTGGTGTTTCAACAGGAGATTGCCGATCGATGAAGATGCTCCGAGCCGTGCCGCTTTTTTGCCTGACGTTGTTCGTTGGCGCTCCCACGTTCGCGTTCGACCTGGTAGGCACTGACCACCAGGCTACGGTCTTTATTTGCCCGGACGAACCAGAATGCGTGCGACTGGCCGTTGACGATTTGCTTAGCGATGTGCAAAAGATCACTAGCAAACAGTTGGCCATCGTCCCATCGCTCGAAGAGGCATCGGCCGATTGTGTCGTCGTGGGTTCGGTGATGCAGCCCGGATCGCTTGCCGCCCTAAAACGTTTTGACTCGTCGGTCGATGAGCTTCAAGGCAAGTGGGAAGCGTATCGCGTCACCACGGCGAGTTCGGAAGTTGGGCCTGGGCCCGTCAAAAACTGCCTCTTGATCGCAGGCAGCGACGAGCGTGGGACAATGTTCGCCATCTACGCCTTCATCGAGCAATACCTGGGCGTCGACCCGATGTATTTCTGGACGGATCGGCAGCCGGCCCGGCGCGATACTCTTAGCTGGTCGAAGGTCGACATCGTCGGCAAGCCGCCCACGTTCCGCTATCGCGGCTGGTTTCTTAACGACGAAGACCTGCTCACCGAATGGCACCTTGACGGCGGTCGGCGCGATATCGACTACGCATATTACCATCTGGTCACCTCCCCCAAGGCGTCGCCCCACGTGTTCGAGGCCCTGTTGCGGCTGCAATACAACCTGGTGATTCCTGCGTCGTTTGTCGATATTCGCAACCCCAACGAAGAGCGGCTTATCGAGGAGGCCACGCGGCGAGGACTGTTCGTCACGATGCATCACATCGAGCCCCTGGGTGTTAGCGGTTTCGGGTTTCTCAACTACTATCGCGATCGGGGTGAAAACGTGCCCTTTTCGTTTACGCGGCACCCCGAGAAGTTCGAGGCCATTTGGCGCGACTACGCCGCCCGTTGGGCGAAGTACGGCGATCGCGTGATCTGGCAACTTGGGCTTCGCGGAATCGCCGACCGGCCGGTTTGGGTTTCCGACCCGAAGGCGCCCAAGACCGACGAAGGCCGCGGAAAGTTGATTTCCGATGCCATGGCCCTGCAATGGGAAATCGTTCGAAATGTCGACCCACGTCCCAATCCGCCGGCGACCACCACGCTTTGGATGGAAGGGGCTTCGCTACACAATGCGGGCCACTTGAAGTTTCCGCCGGGCGTTGCCGTGATCTTCTCCGACAACAGCCCCGGCTGGAAGTTGCAGGACGATTTCTACAATGTCGAGCGTGAGCCGAAGCGCAACTACGGCGTCTATTACCACCAGCAGCTTTGGGGTACCGGGCCTCATCTAACCCAAGCCCTGTCGCCGCAAAAAATCCACAGCATTTTCAAACTGGCCGTCGACCGGGGATCCAACTACTACGCCATCATGAACGTGGGCAATGTCCGCGAATTCGCCCTGGGCGTGGACGCCGGCGCCCGAATGCTACGTGACTTCAACGCCTTCGATCCCGACGCGTATTTCAGCGATTGGTGCCAACAGCGTTTCGGCCCTGCAGCCAAGCCGGCCGAACGTTGCTACCGGAAGTTGTTCGCCAGTTACGTCGACCCTCAAACCAATCGTCGTCGACGGCTCGACGGCGAGACGCGCCACGCCGGCACTCGTTTCCTCGAGTCGCTTGCTAAACAAGCGAAAGGCCAAGAAACACTGCGTATTAGCGATCCGAAGGCCATTCGCCGCGAGTTGGCCCGAACCCAGGCACAACGCGAGGCGGTGGAACAGGCCGGCAAGGAAGCCGACAACGTTCTCGGCCAACTTCAAGGCCAGGATCGCGTCTTCTTCGAGAACAACTTTGTTGCCCAGCAGCAAATCCTCCTCGGAATTCTAGAATGGCTGGAAAACAGCTATCGGGCCGGTTTGGCACTGAACGACGGCGACCGCAAACAGGGCATACAACATCTTGACAAAGCCCTGGACGGGATGCAACGTGTACGCGACGCCAAAGCCCTGGCCTCGCGAGGCGACAAATGGGAAAACTGGTATCGCGGCGACAAAAAAATGAATTTACCGGCCGCCGAAGCCCTGACTCGCAGGCTGGCCGAAACACTTCGCAACGAAGGCAACTAAACAAAACTCCCCTCTCCCCGCCGGGGAGAGGGGCCGGGGGTGAGGGGTCTTCGCGGCACAAGTCCTCGAAAACACCGCCGCCACCATCCACTCGAACGCTTCCTCTCACCCAAACAGCAGGAACCTTGGTTTCAAGGCTGAAACGGTTCAGGACGAATCTACCCATGCAACACACTGACGTATCTACCCATGCAACACACTGACGTATTTTTACGAATCATCGCCCTAGTGTTCATCACCCTCGTGCCGACTGTCGTTGTAGCCGGCCCCGTGACGAGCGTCTACCAGTATCAGTCGACCGTATCGACCGACGCCAACGGTGCGCTCGACTTGAACGTCGAACTGAACTTCGACGATGCCGTCAGCGGAGCCCCGATTGCCGTCGTCATGCACGGCTACTCCAGCACCACGGGCATCTTCGACCGATACCGCGCGAATGCCCAGCAATTGCGCAACGCCGGTTTCTTCGTGCTTACCGTCGCCATGCGAGGCCGGGAGGGTTCCGACGGGGTCCGCGATTCTGGGGGCGTCGAAATTCACGACATCTACGACGCCGTCGAAGCGGTCAAGGCCAACGCCAACTACTCGTCGTTGATCGATTCCGATGCCGTTTATCTCACCGGTTACTCGGGCGGCGGTGGTAACGTCATGTCGGCCATCACGAAAATGCCCGACTGTTTCACCGCCGCGTCGGCCTTCTTCGGCATGTCGGACTATGGCTACAACAACACGACCGGATGGTACAACAACGGGGCCAGCAGCAGCCATCAGAGTATCATGCAATCGGATATCGGCGATCCCACGCTTGGTGATGCCGCCGTAGCAGACCGCTACCAAGCCCGAGCATCGAACCTCGCGTCAAAGAACAATCCCTACACCGAAATCCATCTGTTCGTCAACGACGACGAACCGACCTGTCCAGTCAACCACAGCACGTCCTACCGCGACAATGCCGCCGCGGCCGCCTCCTACGCGGGCGAGTTCGACAACATTACGGTCCACATCGGCGATCACTCGGGCAATACCTACGAAGACTTCGACAACGACGGCCTCAACGATCCTGAGGAGCAGCAGAACTGGCCGCACACGGCCCCCTCGGCCGATCAGCAGAACGCAGCCGAGGCATGGTTCCTCGATCGCCTGCTCGACGGTTCCATCTCTGCGCCCGAACTCAACACCAGCGACGAACTGTTTGTGGCCGGCTACGTCAAAACCAATCCTTTCCAGCTCTGGCTAGGCGATGGCCAAAACGCCGCCGGGGATCTCGCGTACAGTTTGTCGGAAACCAGCAAGATCTTCGATTTGGACATCGCCAGCAACGACAAGACGGTGACCGGAACACTCGACGTTGACACGACCGACATGGCCGGGAAGCACGTCCAGATTACCCTCAATGGCACGGCGATCGATTCTTTTATCGCAGGTGATACGTACCGTTACACGGGTCTCGGCCACGAGGATTTGCTCGAACTCACCGTAACACCGGAACCTAGCACGTGGACCATCCTGGCGGCCGTCGCCCTGGCTGCCGCACTTGCTTACCATCGCAAACGCAGAAACCTCGCCCCACCCACCTCTGGAGCACCGTCATGAGTCGCCTCACCCGCCGATCGTTCACGCAATGGAGCCTTTCTACCCTGGCCGCGTCGTCCATCGTTTCAAAGGTTGCAGGGGCCGACGAGGCATCGAAAGAGTCGGCCGACAGCGTCTCCGAGGTATACGACTTCGCACGCCCGGCGCTTGGTCGAGTCCAGCCCGTGCCGGCAGATAACATCAAAGCCTCACCCCTGTCAGTCGGCTTCGAAACGCTCGACCGCGAGCATTTCGACCCCAAGAAGACCTACCCACACTTGGCCAAGCTTGGCGTAAAATGGGCACGCTGCCAAACCGGCTGGTGTCGTTGCGAGACAACGCCCGGGCAATATACCTTCGCGTGGCTCGACGAAGTGGTCGATTCGCTCTTGGCGATCGGCGTACAGCCTTGGTTCAACCTGGGCTACGGCAATCAACTGTACGCACCGAAGGCCGACAAGCACGCGGTCGGATGGGCACCCGTTTTCGATGAACAATACAAAAAAGCCTGGCTCAACTTCACCCGTGCGATCGCCGAACACTTCGCCGATCGCGTGAAATGCTGGGAAATATGGAATGAGCCAAACATCAGCGGGTTCTGGAAACCTGAAAAACCGAACGCGACCGACTACGTCGATTTGGTGAAGATCACTGCACCGGAAATCCGCAAACGCGTGTCCGACGCGGTAATCATCGGCGGCGCCTACGCCGGTATGCCGACGAAGTATTTCGAACAGTGCATGGCCGAAGGCATGGGCGATTACGTGGACCGCGTGTCGTATCACCCCTATCGACCAGTGCCTGAAAGCGGTTACGCGTCGACTCTCGCCGAATGGCGTAAAACGCTTGCCAAACACAACGACAAACTTCGGTTCTGGCAAGGCGAGAACGGTTGTCCTTCGAAAGGGGGCAAGGGAAGCGCCGGGGCGCTGTCGAAACTCAATTGGAACGAAACCCGGCAAGCCAAATGGCTCACGCGTCGCATCCTAACCGACCTTCGTCTGGAAGTTGAGCTAACGAGCTATTTCCACTTGGTCGATCTGGTAGGCTATCGTGGCATCACGAACTTCAAAGGTTTGCTGCGCGGTACGGACTACAGCCCCAAACCTTCTTTCTTTGCCTATCAGTGCCTGGCGGCGTTGTTCGACAGCCAGCCCCAACACAAGTCTGCGATGGCACCAAAACTCTCCGGCGAATTGCCAAAGAGCATCGAGACAGCCGGTTTCGTACGCAACGGACACGGCATCTGTGCGTACTGGGTACCCGCCAATCTACAGAAAAGGTGGACGCCGACGAAGGTCAATGTCTCGTTGCCCGCTACGGCCGGTATCAAACAGCCGGTGATGGTCGATCCGCTTTCGAGCCGCGTCTACTCGTTGACCACCGAGAAGGGCACGGACGGACAACTCGCACTGGCCGATCTACCGTTGCTCGACTACCCGTTGCTGATCACCGACCAAGCGGTTGCGCTCGGCAGTTGAAAAATGCGGCTTTATTGGTTCCGGGGTTGATTGTGGAACACTTCCTTGCGTCCTGCCCCGGGAAACCGGGCTCCCGTTGGTCGCCCTCGTTCCACAAGCAATGCAGGACCCAATAATCGCGAAGGTGCGAAATCGCGAAAGAAGGGCGATCGTAGTCCGTTCGTGTTTTTCGTAGCTTCGCTCTTTCGCGTCTTCGCGTTTCCTTTCCTACTCGTTCCCACGCTGCGGCGTGGGAACGTCAAAAATGCGATGCCGCCGACAAAAAGGCCGTTTTCCGTGCCGGCGCGACCAACGGTCGCGACTTTTCGTTTGGCATTCTAACGAAGTTTCCCTCCCAGTTTCCGCAGATTCTTAGAAATTTTGCGCAATCGCAAGTTTCCGTCCGGGCAATCGGCGGGTAGAGTCTAATTGGGCATGAAACGGCCGAAACGAAGTGTGCCGGGTACCACTGGCTGCTTGTCAGCCAGTGAGGACCACCATGGACGAAGAACACGCCCACACAAGCATCGGTACGGCACCCATTTTCAGAGGTTGTCGTCGTCGAACACGTCGGCATCGCGCAAGCCGTTTCGTTGCCGTGCCAGTCGTCGCTGCATAGACTTACCCAACCCGTTGAAACACGCTTTTCCAACACACAAATGCCCTAGTTGGGTGGGAGTCGTCGTGATGAGAAAGATTTGTGTAGCAGTGGCCGGTTGGGTGGCGCTTTTGTTGACGCCCGTTTGGTCCCATGGAGCCTCCGTCTTATGGCTCGAAACCGAGAAGTTCGATGACCTCGGCGGATGGACGAACGACGCTCAATTCGTCGATCAAATGGGCTCGCCGTTTCTCTTGGCGATCGGCCTCGATGCACCGGTTCGCGACGCCGTTACCAAGGTTGTGGTACCCACCGACGGCAAATACCGCCTTTGGGTCCGATGTCACGATTGGGTACCCGAATTCAGCCCGGGCCGTTTTCAGGTCACGCTCGACGGCAAGCCCGTTACATATGTCTTCGGTCAATCCAAACAAAAGAGTTGGGTCTGGGAAGACGGTGGCGTCCACAATCTGCAAAAAGGTACGCTGAACGTCGGGCTACACGACCTGACGGGCCACTACGGACGTTGCGACGTGGTCGTACTGACCGACGATCTCGAATTCACCCCGCCCGCACAACTCGACCAACTAGCCGCCGCTCGCGAGAAGCACGGCGGGATCCGTCGCGAAGTCAAGAAACTACAGCCGTACGACACCGTGGTGGTCGGCGGCGGCCTAGCCGGAACGATGGCCGCGGTGGCTTCGGCTCGCATGGGTTGCCGTACGGCGCTCATCCAGAACCGGCCGGTGCTGGGCGGTAACGGAAGCAGCGAGGTCCTCGTCAATCCCGAGGGCGATACCACGCGCGAACCGCTCGACCCGGGCGAAGGCGGCATCATCGAGGAGTTCCGCGGTTCGTACGACGGCTATTCGCCGCGCATGCTTCGTGTCGTCGAAGGCGAGAAGCTGCTCGACTTGCATCTGAACACGCACGCCACGGGCGTGGAAATGCGCGACGCCCGACAGATCGTCGCCGTCAAGGCATTGAACGTAACCACAGGCCAGCGGTTGCTCTTCCCCGGCCGAATCTTCATCGATTGCACGGGTGACGGTGCTATCGGTGTTTGGGCGGGCGCCGAATATCGCCACGGTCGCGAACCGCAGTCGATGTACAATGAAACCCGAGCCCCCGAAGCGCCCGACGGCCACACGATGGGCGGAACACTCCGCTACGCCAGCGAGTTGACGCCCGGTCCGGTCGAGTTCACCGCGCCGGCCTGGGCACGCCAATTCCGTAAGCCCGAGGACTTCGGCATCCACCGCTATCCGCAGATCCATTTCGGCGGTTGGCAATGGGTGATCGAATACGGCGGAATGCTCAACACCTACGACGACGCCGAACCGATTCGCGACGAGTTGTTGCGGATCATCTGGGGAATGTGGGACTACGTGAAGAACTACAGCCCACGCTTGGCTAAGGAAGCCACGAACTACCGTCTGGCCTGGGTGAGCCACGTGGTAGGCAAACGCGAGTCGCGCCGACTGATCGGCGACTATGTAATGACCGAACACGACGTGGCCAGTCAAACGCTCTTTCCGGACCGCGTTTCCTACGGCGGCTGGGGTATCGATCTGCATCCGCCCGGAGGTTTCTACGCGAAGGAACCGCCAGCCACATTTTCGCATAAACGCAAGTTTTCCGTGCCGTTTCGTAGCCTTTACACCAAAGACATCGACAACTTGATGATGGCCGGGCGCTGCATCTCGGTTAGCCACGCGGCGCTGGGCGCTACGCGCGTAATGATTACGTGTGGAATGCAAGGACAAGCCGTGGGAACCGCCGCCGGGGTGTGCAAGGCCCACGGCACCACACCACGCGGTATTTCGCAGCAGTACATCCCCGATCTGCAACAGCGACTATTGCACGACGGCTGCTACCTGATCGATCTGCCCAACGCCGATCCTCACGATCTGGCTAGGGCGGCCACGGTTCGCGCCTCGAGCGCAGCCCCGCCCGAAAGTCTCGACCTGGAAGGCTCGCTCACGGCGCATCCACTGGGTTGCGATCGGGCCGTCTTGTTCAAGGTAAACGAAAGCCGCATCAACACGATCTCGCTTCACCTGATATCGAAGAATCGAAACGCGACGCCGCTGACGCTAACGCTCTGCCCTGCCAAGAATACTGGCGACTTCAGCCAAAACAAGGTGTTGGCCACCGCCGCGGCCGACGTCCCACGGCGCAGCCGCGGATGGGTTTCGTTCGCACTGAATGCCCAAGTGGAACCGGGCTATTATTTTGTCTGGTTGCCGAAGACCGAAGGCATCAGTTGGTCTCTGACCGGTTTCGCCCCGCGCGAAGCAACGCGTGCTTACCGTACGGCCGCCGGCTGGCAACAAATGCCCGAGTGTTACACCTTCCGGCTCGATCCACCCTCGGCAGCCAACGGAGACATTAAGGCAGAACGCCGTAAGGACGAACTGTTCGCCCCGAAAAACGTAACCAACGGCTTCGCCCGAGCGATTCGCGGCTGGCCGAATTCCTGGCGCCCCGCGCCCGAGGCCTCGGCGCCGCATTGGATCGAACTCGATTTCGGAAAACCGATTGCCTGCGACACGGTCCACATTTCGTTCCAATCGGGCACGATGCGGGCAAACGCATTTCGTCTCGAAGTGTTCGACGGCACCGAGTGGCAAACGCTCGTCGACGTGAAGGACAATCGTGAGCGCCGTCGCGTTTTGCGATTCGCCCCCACGCAAACGACGAAACTCCGCCTAGTAATCACCGACGCAGCGCCGGAAATGGGCGTCTGCGAGATTCGCGTTTATAATGAACCTGGAAGTCCGTAAGGACGGCCAGAAAAATGACTTGCCGTTTTTCAAGGCGAAACGCGAGGGCCGTCGCGAAGCACGGCCCGGTGGATCGGCAAGTTGTTTTTCGGTCGATCCGAAAAATCAGCCCTCTTGAGGTAGACTCGTGAAGAACCGAAGCATCGAACCCGGTTGGTTGTTGGTATTTGGTCTGGTCGCTGCTGCTTGTGTATTCGCCTTCCCATTACACCCGGCCAACGCCGATGTCACGATGCTTATCGAGGCCGAGGACTTCCAGTTCTTCGGGGGTTGGATTCCCTCGACCGACAAGGACGCTTTTCAGCGACGGTTTCTGCGCCCTTCGCTCGAATCGAGGCCGGTGATCGATGCCATGACGGCTGTAACGCTGCCCGTCGACAACCAGTACCACGTTTGGGTGCGTGGCCGCGATTTCGCCACGCAGCAACCCAAGACGCGGCGGTACAAAATCGCCATCGACGGCGCCGTGATTGAGGGCGAAGCCGGATGCCACGGCAACGAAGGTTGGGCCTGGCAACAGGTAGGCACCGTTGACCTTACGGCCGGCGATCACATGCTCGGTCTGCGTCTTCTCACAAGTCCCTTCGCCCGATGCGATGCCGTGCTGCTGACCACAACCGAGCTCGATCCGAACAGCACGTCGCGCAGCGCCCTGGCACGCCGTCGCGTGTTGCCAAAGACACTACAGGCGGAAGCGTCGCTCGACAGTCCCCGTCTTCCCAAGTTGAATGCCGACGCGCCAACGAAAACACTCGCGTCGCTCACCAACGAGAAGTTGCGGGTAACGTTCTCGGGTCAGGCCGACGAAACCGGCGCGCTCCAAGTGGTGCGCGCCACTTCGCTGAACGTGGCCGACCAATGGCGCGCGTTGCCCTGCAAACCACAAGGCGAACGATTGTTCGTGCTCTACGACGAGAAAGCCACCGCCTCGTATTGCGAAGGCGAGCCGCTGTGGAACAACAGCGCGTCTGAACTCGAGGTTCAAGTGGCCGACAAAACCTACACCGTCAGCCAGGGAGCGAGCAGCCCCTTTGCCGCGGGAAAGATGTCGCTGTTGATCGGCCGCGCCGCAAAGCAGATCGACGAACGGACTGTGGAAGTCACCTACGAAACTATCGACGGCCAAACCGCCGTGGGTCGCTGGAGCATCGCCCCGGGCGAAGCGGATGTGAAGGTCGAGTTGAGCTTCGACGTTCCCAAAGTGGGTTACTATAGCGTGGGATTTTCGGCCTTCGGCGACATTACCCGATCGCAGACACAATTCGTTCAACTGCCACCGCGTTATCAGTTCCAACGGTTGCCCGATAGGCCTCGAATGCTCACGGAAACGGCCACGCCGCACGCCATGGCACTCGTTCAAACCGAGTGGAAAGACACCACGTCGGGAAATGACACCAACGACACTGCCACGGCGCCGCAATCCGTCTGTTTGGTGGTCACAGCCGAACCCAAGGACCTTCCTCTACGTTGGCCGACCACGGAAAACCCGGCCTACGGTTTCGCGTTGCTCAACGCCGAAAACCGGGTGCAGCCATCGGTCTTCTGCCCCGTGCTGGGGTTCGAGGCGTCGCGTTGGGAGCCCGGTGAGAAGCATACGGTGGCCTGGCGAGTATTGGCCTTCCCGGGCGATTGGATGGACGCGCTCGAATACGTTTCGGACGATATCATGCAGGTGCGCGACTACCGCAAGCCAACCCAGGCTTCGTTGAGCCAGGCGGCCGTGAACATGATCGACTTGATGCGCAACGCCGACGCCGCCGGATGGAGTTCTGAACTGAAAGGGTTCTGGAATATCGAGATGGAGTCGACGGTTACGCAAGCATCGCCGTTGACGATCGTGGCCGCTTCGCTGCTGAGCCGCGATGAAAAGCTTTACGCCGAGCGCGCACTGCCGACGATTGAATTTACATTGACACGTCCCAGCGCCCACTGGCGCCGCCCTTCGACCGAACCGGTTCGTTTGAAAGTGCCAATACAGTTCTACGGCACACCCTACTGGCAGGGCCTACACGCTCTGCTGGGAGACTTGAACCCGTGGCTCAAAGAGTTCGCTTTACCCCAAGGCGATATCTACCATTCGCAGGCATACAACGCCTCGCCCGAGTGGTCGGATCTTTTGGCCAAATATCGTTGGAAGCCCGACGAGGCGTTGCTGAAAGAGATCTGCAAGCAGGCCGACGAATTCATTGCCACGGCCCTCCACGGACGCCATGAGCGGCCCATCGGCTACCAACCTTTCTATAACATCCACTTCTATCCTTATTGGTGGGATCTGATTAGCCTTTATGAAATAACCGGGGAAAAACGTTATCTGAAGGCGGCCGAAGAGGGTGCATTCCACACAATGGCCGGACAATGGTCGCACCCGATGGTGCCCAACGGCTCGACGACCGTCCATCCCGACGGCGAATTCCACGGCCTTAATCCCAACTGGTGGAAAGACGACGTCAAGTATCGCTTAGGCGATCCGCGTGAGCCGGGCGATACGCCAGCCCACGAAGTGCCGGCCTGGACGGTTGCCCGAGTCGGCTTGGGACTCGAACAACCCTCAACCTACTTCAGCTATCGCGGATTTATGCGGAACATTTTGATGTCGGTTTGGGCGCCCCACCTACTCCGCGTAGCGCAGCACACGGACCGGCCAATCTGCGAAACCTACGCCCGCAACTCCATCATCGGCCGCTTCGCCAACTACCCGGGTTACTATGTCGTCGGCTACAGCGATCTAACACAGGACCCCAACTACCCGTATCGCGGTCCCGATGTCTCGGGCATCTACTATCATCACATTCCGCCGCATCTGGCGTTTACGGTCGACTTCCTTGTCGCGCAAGCCGGGGCGCGTTCGCAGGGGAAGATCAGCTTCCCTTGGGTTATGCAGCAGGGCTATGCCTGGTTCACCAATCGCGTCTATGGCATGCCGGGCGGTGAGATTTTCGGCCAAGATGCCGGTCGGTTGTTACTCGACGGTAAAGCCGTGCAGGTGGACGACAAGAACATCGACTGGCTGGCCTCCCGCAGCGACGACCGCTTCTGGTTGATCTTGATGAGCCAATCGGATCAACCGTTGACCGTGGCTCCCAAGCTCGACGCAGGCCGACTCGGGCTGAAGTCCGACACGCCGTATGTGGCGTACACAGTCGACAAGCCGCAGGGTGTCGAGCAGCCGGCCGATCGCTTGGCCGCAGTCACGGTACCGCCGAAGGGTCTGGTGGCCATCTCCCTGGCCGCCGAACCGAAGGTGGAATTCCCGTTGCTACCTCCACTTGAGCAGGGCCATGTGGTGGCCGACGCCGGAAGTGTCTGGGGACAAGCCCACGCATTCCGCATTCGTTCGCCTTTCGGGTCCGACTCGGTTTACGTAGCACTAACTGCCGGTCCCGTCGAAGGAGGTTCGGTGACCGTGAAAATCGCCGGACGTGACGAACCGTTGGTCAAGAAGCAGTTACCGTACGAGTTCTCTGTTTACCCGTGGCCGATCGACCAGCCGTGTGAGTTAGTAATCGAAACGCACGGCCCGGAGCAAACCGAACCGCAGACGATTTCGCTCACGCTGCCCGGCACACCGCGCGAGGTCGCAAGCAAGTAGGCTACGATTCCCCTCGTTCCCGCGCTTCGCGTGGGAACGAGGAATTCTACCGTCCGCGGATTTGCGTGCGATACTTCAGCGGACTAAGCCCCGTCTCCTGCTTGAACACGTAGGCCAGGTATTCCGGCGAGCCGAATCCCGAGCCGGCGGCCACGTCGGGGATGGAAAGGTCAGTGTGCGAAAGCAGTTCTTTTGCCCGCTGTAGATGCACCCGACGAATCTCCGCCGCAGGCGTTCGCCCTAATAGCTCTTGGAAACGTCGTTCCAAGTGCCGGCGAGAAATGGCCACTTCGGCCAGGATATCTTCGACTTGAATCGGTTCGGAAGCGTGCTCGCGGATAAAGCGAATCGCCAGGGCAAGATCGGAGTCGTCAATCGAAAGCGTGTCGGTCGACTGCCGGGTGACGATGCCCGTCGGCTCGATATAAATCGCTTCACTGAGCAGCTTCTCACCGCCCATCAACTGATCGAGCATAGCGGCCCCCTCATGGCCGATCTGCTCGGAAGCGACCATCGTGCCCGACAAAGGCGGACTGCAAGCCGAGCACAGCAAGTCATCGTCGTCGCCTCCCAAGACCGCAACGTGTTCGGGCACAAGCAGGCCCACCCGCTGGCAGGCATAGATTACCTCGCGGCCGCGTTTGTTACCCCAGGTGAAAACTCCTGCCGGTTTCGGGATTTCCTTGAGCCATCGTGCGAGATCTTCTTGCAGAACAGGCCAACCGTCTCGGGCCGTAACCCCCGAACCGGGTCGATAAACGCCGCATGGGTATCCAGCATCTCTCAATGCTTCCACGAAAGCGTGCCGATGCGAATCGACGTAAGATAACCGCTGCGGACCGCAATAGCCGAAGTGACGAAAACCGCGATCGAGGAAATGTTTCGCGGCCAATTTGGCGGCCGCGTGAACATCGGTCGTGACCCTTGGAAAGTCGACACCCCGAAGCTCAATGCCCGAGATGTTGACCACCGGCACGCCCATCGCCGCGATGTGTTTGGCAATGGCATGCGACGACACCCGGGCGATGATCCCGTCGCCAACCCAACCCGGCGGAAGGTGCATCGGTTCATTCTGCCCCCGGTCGTCGATCCACAACCGCCACGGCCCATGCTTTCGGGCGTAGCTGATGATTCCGCGAATCAGGCGCCGGCCCCAGCCGGTGGAGGTGTCAACCAATACGGCAACACTCGGTGGCGTCTTCTTGGGCATAGTGCGTCGTGTCGAAACGGTGCTGGGAAAACCGGGCGATGCAGCAACACCACCCCAATAGGGTTGTTATCGACCAGCTAGCATACCGTCTTTGCTCGGCTGACGCAATTTCGTAGAAATCCTACGGAACTTCCACGATACTTGTTGTCGGCAGTGCTCGACGAAGCTCCGACACGGCGGCTTTTGAGATTTTTGTCGTATTTAAACAGAGCAGTTCGAGCTGCGTGAGCGTTTTCAGGTAGGGTACGGCAGCGTCGTCAAACTGGGGACTTTGGAGTGTCAGCCTCCTGAGTTCCGGTAATTCGGCCAACACGCCGAGATCTGCCGCGTCGAAACGCCGGCTGGTAATGCGAACGTCCTGCACATCTTCAAGCTGCAAGAAAAGGTCCCAATCGGCCGCGGTATAGACGCCTGCTACGGGATCGCCGATCGTGGCCGTCCGAACGGTGCCATGCCTGCCCCAGCTCGTAATTCCGCGCTGCTTCAACTCCACCACCACCTTTTCCTGCTGGCGAAGCTGGACGCGTCGGGCACCGATCACGCTAAAGAACAGGCTCACTACAACTCCCAAGACCAACAGCGTGCGAAGCGAGTACTGCACCGGCGGGCGTTTGCCGCTCGTTGCTATGCCGGCCAGATCGCCCAGGAGTTCCAGACGCATCGCTTGCCCACATTCCTGGCACTCGATCACGCCAGTCGCATAGGTACCGGTGTGGCCGCAGCGAGGGCATTTCAACTCGACGGTTACGGCTTCGCCGACGGTAGCGGCTTCGGCAGCAATCAACGGCTGCTCGCCGCGACCGGCGATTTTTGCCGCGATGGGAATTGTCAACGAAAGCAGCCCATCGAGAATACCCAGCACACCACACGCCCGAAACAGCCATTCGTCGTCCCATTCGAAGACAATCATCGTCGAAATCAGTGCGGCCAGAGATACAACAACCGTAACGGCCGCGGGAAATAACCCCCCGGCGCGGCGAGACAGCCTGGGAAACGACAACAACGAGCACTGCGCGAAGGAAAACGCAAACAGGGCCAAAATGATGGTCGACTTAATCAGCCACTCACCCGAGCCGGTCCATCGCCACGGTTCCCCCCAGACAATCGTCAGGAAGCCCACGAACCCCAACCCACTGGCGATCACCCCGGCAACGGCCAGCGGCAACACCCGGCGTTTCTCCCAAGCGGCAGCCGCGGCCAAGGCGGTAACGCTGAAATACGATACCCCCAGGGTCGTCGCGAGGAGTTTCATTTCGGTTTCGCCGAAATTACCGAAAAGAAAGGCATAGATGCCGATCATCGCACTGAGCACCAGCGCCCCGATCAGACTGCCTAGCAACGTCCGCTTGACGGGCCAACGTTCAACCATCGCTCGCTCCTTTGCTGCTTATCCGTTGAATGGATAACCCAACGAAAAGGGCGAGACTCCGGTGCCAATATAACGCGTCGATTTCCGACACCTCACGATTGCAGGTGCCGCCACGCGCGGTCTACGCGGCGGCGCCCGCGGACAGCACCTGACGGCATCGCCGTCGGGCTTCGAAGGCGATCCACAGCAAGTAGACGTTCAGGCTCAACGACACCACGAGTACTCCCAACGCCGCGATAAGCCGCGGGGCCTGGTCGGAGTTGTCGTCTGGTGCCACCTCCGGTTCCGGCAGTTGCGTACTCGGCGAAGCGGTGGACACCTCGCCCGTCACGTCGGTGGTCTCGGTGAAAGTGGCCGCTGCCGCTACCAGTGGTTTTCGCGCGGGATCTGCGGCCAAAGGGTTGGGGACCGCCAAACGCCCACCCTTGCCCAACCCACCCATCCCGGGGGCTTCCACGGCCGATTCCACCTCCGAACGATCGGGATGTCGTGGCTGAGCGTCGAACTCGGGCCTTTCGGCCGCTGGTGAACGCTTCGGATACACCGACGGGGTGTCGGCGGCGCCGGGATAGCCGCCGCTTGCGGTACCATAACGACCAGTACCGCTGTTTGGCACGAAGTCCTCACGGTAACGATCCGACAGATTCCCCGTCTGGTATCGGGAGCCTAACAAATCGGAACCCCGATTGCCGGCTCCCCGTGGTGCCTCGTCTACCGCAGGCTCGCCCGTCGCAGGCTCGTCGGTTGGCGTGGGGTGTTCGGCCGGTGATGGCAGGGTTGCTGGTGGCAGGGTTGCTGGTGGCAGGGTTGCTGGTGGCAGGGTTGCTGGTGGCAGGGCTGTCGATGGCCGGGTTTCCGTTGGCTGGGATGTTTTGGACTCAGGAATCTCCAAAGGCAATTCCCGCCGGAGTTTCGCGGTGCCGATGGTAATCCGATAGGCGCGCACGTCTTTCACGTGTCCTGGGATATAACTCTCCAGGGGCTGACCGGCCTTCAACGCCTCGATGGCTTCCGGTTGGAGTTGGATCAGGTACTCTACCCCGCCATCAGAGGACGGCTGCCATCCGACATCGATCCCCAACATCAATGCCGCCACACACGTCAATTGACCGATCATGGGATTTGTCCTCCCGAAACCAATAGGTCGCCACGGAACATCTTCACTGTTACCGCAGATTCACTGTTACCGCAGACGCGAATTCACTATCACCGTTTTACTGCCACCGTTTTTTACTGTCACTGAAAGCGCGAAAAAGCGTGCCGCCACATGTTCCCCAACGTGGAAAAAACACGTCCGCGTTCCGCCGGCCGACACGCCGCATCGAACCACAGTACGTATTGTTCCATGGTATCCTGCCGGTTGGGTACGCGTAAAGCCTGTGTTTTCCGGCTCCGAGCGCCGGTTTGTCCGATTTGCGGGCAGCGAAAATCTCCCACAAGACTGCTGTGGCCTACCTTACCGGCCCCCCACCTCCCTATCAGGGGTTGTTCAGCCGCCGCACCAGGGATATCCTGCCATCTGGACAAGGTCGCGGAGGCAGAAAAACTCCGGAAATTCGACCAAGTACATCGCGAATATGGAGATCACCGGCAATTCGCTGGGTAAGCCGCCATGAATCGTGCTCTGTGGAGAAAAGCCGTCGCCGACGCGTGGCGTCAATTGGCGCTGTCGAGCACCGCGTTGATCGTGCTTGCGTGGGTCTTCATCTGGTGGATGACCTTCTTCAAAATGGGCCGATTCGCCTCACTCCTGCGGCTGCTGCCGGGTTTCGTCGAAAATATGATCGGCGTATCGCTCGACGAACTGGCCACGCCCGAGGGCCGGCTTAGCATTCTCTATGTACACGGAATCACGTTCCTGGTGTGCGTTGGCTGGGCCGTGGGACGTGGGTCCGATTCGATCAGTGGCGAGATCAGCCGGGGCACCATGGACCTGATTCTCTCGCTGCCCGTGTGGCGAGTTACCGTGGTCTTTGTGCCCGCGGTGATTGCCACCTTCGGGGCTATTGTTCTGCCGCTCTCGATTTGGGTGGGGATGTTCATCGGGCTACAGCGTTTCGACATCGGGCAACCGGCCTCAATGGCAAAACTGTTGCCGGGAGCCGTGAATCTCTGCGCCATGATCTTCTGTTTCACGGGCATCACCACGCTGATCTCCGCCTGCAACCGCGACCGCTGGCGAACGATTGTCATTGCCGGCGGCGTGTTTGTGGCCTCGTTCCTGGTGGAAATGATCTCCACGGTGTGGAAGGCCGGCTGGTGGCTTCGCTATTTCACCTTCATGGCGGCCTACCGCCCTCAGAAGTTGGTGGTCTCGGGAAGCGATGGCACTGCGTTGGCCTGGCAGTACAACCTCACACTGGTGGGCCTGGGACTTGCTGCCTATGCGGTGGCGGCCATTATCTTCTGGTATCGCGACATCCCGGCACCGCGGTAAGGACGGCCCAGAAAACAACTTGCTGCTGCCCAAGGCGAAACACGAGGGCCGTCGCGCAGCACGGCCGGGTGAATCGGCAAGTGATTTTTCGGTCGATCCTATTGACGCTTGCATAGCTAATGAACGGAAGGCGACCAGCGGAAACCTGGATTTCCAGGTGTTCGGCTTCCCGAAGCGATCATTTCTAATGCAGACATCAATAAGATCCCCACCATGCTAGCGGCCGGGGGTGTCGGATAGTGCAGTAAATGTGGCGCATCTTATAGGGTTTGCGCCCTCCGCGACGGCATTCCGCGATGCTACCATGAAGTTCGTCAAAGTCATCGCTACGAAGCATCGAGAGCACTCGCGTGGCATCGGTAAACAGGAAACATGAGTCTGCAATCATTTTCAACAATCGACGGGGTATACCGGGATGAAAAACGGTTATAAGCACGCGTCGTTGACGCTCGACTACGACGTGCTGGCAGTCAACGAACGATACAAAAAGCTCTATACGGGCCTGGTCTACGATGCCTGTGAGCATCTTGGCATGAGTGGACGAGCATTGGACAGCGGAATGTATCCGTTGATTCATACCATGCAGGTGGCCGGTCCAGCGTTTACCGTGCATTGCATCGCCACACCCAGCCGCGACGAGAAGGTACACGACATTCGCCTCGGCATGCTCAAGAGCATGACGCCCGGATGTATCCAAATCCGCGACGCCCAGAACAACCGTAGTTGTGGTCAGTTCGGCGAAATCAGCGCCACGGCGGCCAAAGCGGCCGGTTGTGCGGGCGCAGTGATCGACGGCAGCACCCGCGATAGCAACTACCTGATCGGCATGGGTTTCCCAACCTTCTGCCGCTTCCGCAACCCGGTCGAGGCCTTTGGTCGCTTCATGGCCGTCGACTACCAGATCCCCATCTTCGTCAATGGAATCGACGGCCAACTGGTGGTCAACCCGGGCGATTACATCTTCGGCGACAACGATGGCGTGGTAATCGTGCCCAAGGACTTCACGCTCAAGGTACTCCAGCAGGCCGAAGAGTGGTGCGCCTCGGAAAAGCTAAGTCGTGACGACATGGCTAAAGGGATCGATCCGTTCGAGGTTTACGCCAAACACGGCCGATTCTAAAACGTACGATGTCATACTGTCGTTTGCCTCCCTTGCTCTCGGGTTATGGTGGCGATGCTGAAGCGACGGTTGCCTTCCCACCTAACCTGCCGATGGCCTTTAGGATCAACCGATAAATAACTTGCCGATTCACCGGGCCGTGCTTTGCGACGGCCCTCGCCTTCCGCCTTGAAAACGGAAAGTTGTTTTTCGGCTCGTCCTTAGTGATGCCTGAATGGAGAACGCCCGACGTCTCGAAGTCGACAGGCTCTCGAGGTCGCCTTCCCCTCATGCTGAAGACGCCAGTAGGCCGCCACACGCGGAGTATGCACGATGCAACGTCCGATACCGTACAAATGGGAACTGATTGTCCTGCTCTGGTTGGCCTTTTTTCTCAATCAGGCCGATCGCCAGATCTACAACAACCTCATTCCGCTGATTCAGCCAGACCTGAATCTCAGCGACGTACAGATCGGCCTCGTCGCTTCTGTGTTCACATGCATCTACGGCATCCTCGTACCGCTTAGCGGCTACGTGGGAGACGTGCTGCGGCGCAAATGGATTGTCATCACATCACTGCTCGTTTGGAGCACAGCCACGTTGCTGACCGGATTCTGTACCGGTTTGATTACGCTCATCATCTTCCGAGGGATTGCCACGGGCGGGGGTGAAGCCTTCTACTACCCCTCGGCCAACTCGCTTATCGGGCAATTCCACCACAAAACACGTGCCTTGGCCATGGCAATCCACCAGACGGCGCTGTACGTGGGCATTGTGGCCAGCTTCGTCGCCGGTTTTGTGGGCGAAAGATATGGATGGCGTAGCGCGTTTCTGCTCTTCGGCGGCTTTGGCATCGTGATGGCCTTCATCATGATTTTCCGCGTAGAAAACACGCCGCCCGAAACGTCCGCAGACAACGGCGACGCACCGGAGGAAGGGCTGCCGCTGTCATACGTACTTCGCCAAATCCTTTGCAAGCCAACCGTGTTGTTTCTGAGCGTTGCCTTCGCCGGCATGGTGTTCGTCAACATCGGCTACCTCACCTGGATGCCCACGTTGCTTCACGAGAAATTTGGATTGTCAGTCACCGAGGCAGGCTTTTCGGCGCTGTTCTACCACCATGCTTTTGCATTTATCGGCGTATTGGCCGGGGGACGTTTGTCGGACTACTGGGCGAAGTGGCGGCGCACGATCCGCATCGAATTCGAGTATCTCGGTCTTTTGCTCGGGGCTCCCTTCATCTATCTAATCGGCACGACCGACAACCTCTGGGTATGCTACGCTGCCCTGGCCGCTTTTGGTCTCTTCCGCGGAGTATACGACTCGAACCTCTTCGCCGCGTTGTTCGACGTAATCCAACCACGCTTGCGTTCGTCGGCCGTAGGCGTGATGCTTTGCTTCGCGTTTATCACCGGAGCTTTTGCGCCCATCGTACTCGGCGCGGCCAAAGCGCCGCTAGGGTTGGACAATGCCATGGCCTCGCTCGGCGGCGTTTACCTTTTTAGTGGCCTGTGTATTCTCGTAGCATGCTACACCACCTTCGCCCGCGACTACTACTACGAATCGCCTGAGGAACCGATGGGCTAGCGCGTCCATGGGCGAGAGGGCCTTCTTCTGCGCAACGGTCAGGACAACCACGAGTCCGCCGTTCAGGCGAAGCCGAGGTGGTTAAGGACGGAAACGGGGCCTCCCCCTTCAACCTACTTTCCGTACGTACATGTCCCAATGATTATCTGTGAATTGTTGGGGGTGGTGTCAGTGTCCGTAGTTTACGGGTTCGAGGTTCAATAGCCGAACAATGCGGCGTTGGAGTGGGGCCAGATCAGTGAAAAACGTTTGAGGGTGGCCTCCGCGAGTCGAACGTCTTTCAAACTCCTCTCAAATCATGTCTGATTGAGCCGGGCTTTCAACGGTTAACTGACAAAGAGGACCGATTGCTTCGCTGCAAAATATCCTCATAGGCCCAACAGATTGAAGTGCCATTCACTCGAGTCGTTGGATGTTCACGGTCAAGATCGCTGCACCGGAACATTGCGATTCCGTCGATGTGGCCAACGCAGGTTAGCCAGGGTTTACCCATTCCCAGAAAACGGTCATTTGATGGTGCATCGGAGAATCGGTATGAATTGTTGAGAAAACAGAACAAGTACCATTAAGGCTTTCAGCATTTCGCATTGAATTGCATGACGTCACACAGCCAAAGAATCACAACGTTTCTGCGCTTCAAAAGTGTAGTAGCTATCCAATTGCCCGTGATCATTTAGGAATTCATCTTGAGCCGCGCCCTGCATGCCCTAACCTATCTCACGGCTTTTCCTTTCGTGTCACATGAGATCAACAAGCACGCTGTTTTGCAGGTCCATACCGAGGCGAGTAAGCCGTAAAGCACCTTCGTGCCACTCAAGCAGCCCGGCGGCGATCGGTTTATCCAGCTTTTCACCGAACGCCTCGCGGATACTCATCCTGTGCATGCGAGTAAAATCCTCATCCTTTACGCCGCGCGTCATGCGCAGCCCCAGCATCATGCTCTCAAACCGCGCTTCTTCTTTGGATATTTGCTCCGTCTTCGGCTGTTCACCTGCCAGGTACGCGTCAAGCTCTGACGGGTTCATCGTACGGCACTGCTCGAAAAAACTGTGTGCCGCGCAGCCGAAGCCGAGGTAGGGCACGCGTGTCCAGCAGCCGAGGTTATGCCGACAGGCGTATCCTTCGCGTGTGAAATTGCTGATTTCGTGTTGATGAAAGCCGTGCTCCGCGAGCGTCCGGCGCGCAAGCTCGTACATCTCGCGTTCGATTTCCTCATCCGGAAGGACCAGCTTTCCCGCGGCGATGTTGCGACAAATTGGTGTTCCTTCCTCAACGATCAACCCGTAACAGGATAGATGCGTGGGCTGAAGCGCAAGGGCGGCCTCGAGCGTTTCCCGCAGATCCGCGACGGTCTGCGAAGGAAGGCCGAACATCAGGTCCAGGTTGATATTGTCGAATCCCGCTTCGCGCGCCATTTCCACGGAAGCGATCACTTTCTCCCAATCATGGATACGACCGAGGAGGCGCAAAAGACGCGTCTGCTTGGCTTGCGCACCCAGCGATAGCCGGTTGACGCCTGCTTTGCGCAGCGCCTCCGCCAACGGCGTTGTTAGGGTGTCCGCCCGTGCTCCCCTCTCCCTTTGGGAGAGGGGCCGGGGGTGAGGGCCGTCGGAGGTTCCGTTGGGAATCCCGAGTGTTCCTGGATTACATTCGCAGGTGATCTCGGCACCCTCTTCGATCGGAAACGCTTCGAACAGAGCCTCCAGGATGCGTGTTACCTGCCGCCCGTCGAGAAGCGACGGCGTACCCCCGCCCAGGAAGATCGTATCCGCCTTCGGATGCCCCGTCTCCGCGCCGCGGCGCGCTATCTCTTGGATCACGGCATCCACGTAGCGCGGGATATCGACCTCGCGCCCCGCGTACGATGCGAAGTCGCAATAGGCGCACTTGCTTAGGCAGAAGGGGACGTGGACGTAGAGGCCGATTGGTTGAGGCAAAGGTCCGTGCATATCACACCGAATTCACATCGGCCGAAGTGGCTGACGTACGCGGGGGGCAACCGCCGCTACAATGCATGCCGTGGTTTTCCAACGGCGTCAATCAAGCGATTCGAGCCAAGATTTCGCGAAGGCTTCTTGTTCGGCTACAGTCGAACCATCGGGCGATTTGTCCGCATCCAATATAACAACCAACTCAGTGGCCGGTTGCCCCAATGTCAACACATACGCGCGAAAGCCGCCACCCATGTCACGCGACATTGCAGAGGGCCACACATTGCGGCGTGAACCAAGGCAATGGATCGCCCATCCTCGACCTTCGGCTTTTCGCCTGATTCCCTGTAAAGCGGCAAAGCAATCAGACGCTTGTGAAGTCACCAGTTCGTCGGATATCGGCAAATGGCAAAGCAACAAATAACCGTCATCCAATTGACGCACCGTGATGCCAACGTTATGTGTGCCATGATCGTTATGACAGAACGGTACGTGATATGTTTCGTTGGTCATTTAGCCGGACAATTTGGAAATTCCCGCGCTGCCGCAGTACTTCAGTATGGTGGCGATTTCGGCAGATATCCCGCAGGGCAGGTAGCAACATTTTTGCCGTGACGCGATAACCCGTCAAGTGGGCGAGAAAATGGGGCGCCACTGATTTTGCTGTTCGTCGGCGCCCGTTAGAGTCGGCTCGCCGCGGGAGAACGGCTGGCCCGTTGGGCCGAACAACGGAGGGGTGAAAAATGGTGAGGGGGCGGGCGTCTTTCGCGACCAGGGCTGCGTCCTTCGCTGGGCGAACCGACGGGCCTTCGGCCCTCACATACCTCACCCGCTCACCTGTTCTCCCACTCTCCTCTTTCCCTGCTCTTCCCTACTTCCTATCCGCCGCCAGCACCGAAATAAACGCCTTTTGCGGTATCTGGACCTGGCCGACTTGCTTCATCTTCGCCTTGCCCTTCTTCTGCTTTTCGAGGAGCTTCTTCTTGCGCGTGATGTCGCCGCCGTAGCACTTGGCCGTCACGTCCTTGCGGTAGGCCTGGATCGTCGAGCGCGCGATGATCTTGCCACCGATGGCGCCCTGGATCGGGATCTTGAACTGGTGACGAGGAATCGCTTCGGCCAGTTGCTCGCAGTAGTGCAGCGCCCGTGCTCGCGCCTTGTCGCGGTGGACCAGGTAGGCAAGCGCGTCGACCGGTTCCTGGTTAATCAGGATCTCGACCTTGGCCACATCGGTCTCGCGATAGTCGATGGTTTCGTAATCGAACGAACCGTAGCCGCGAGTGACCGTCTTGAGTTTGCCGTAGAAATCGAAGAGCACCTCGCCGAGCGGCATCTCGCTGATCACTTCGACCCGGCCCACGGCCAGGTAATTCATTTGCTGGCTCGCCGAGCGATATTCACGGCACAGTTCCATGACCGATCCGACGGCCTCTTCGGGCGTGAGAATCGACGCCCTAATGTACGGCTCCGTGACGCTGGCGATCTTCAGCGGATCGGGCCAGTGTGCCGGGCTGTCGACCTCAAGCACGTTACCGTCCTTCAAGGTCACCTTGTACCTAACCGTCGGGGCCGAGACGACCAACCCGATGTCGAACTCCCGCTGCAGACGCTCCTGGACCACGTCCAAGTGCAGCAGACCGAGAAATCCGCAGCGGAACCCGAAGCCCAGAGCCGCGGAGCTGTCTTTCTCATACGTCAGCGAGGCGTCGTTGATGGCCAGTTTGTCCATGGCCTTCGCGAGTTCGCGGTACTCGTCCGAATTGATTGGATAGATCGAAGAAAAGACGACCTGCTTCGCCTTCTGGTAGCCAGGAACCGGTTCAGCCGCCGGGCGGTCGAGTTGGGTGATCGTATCGCCGACTTCGATCTCCCGCACGCTCTTGATTCCAGCGATGATGTAGCCCACCTCGCCGGCGCTGAGCTGCTCTTTGGGATAGGACTTCAGCCGATTGATCCCCACTTCCTCCACCGTGAAATCGCAGCCTGAGTGCATGAAATGGATGGCGTCGCCGGGTTTCACCGTGCCCTCCATGACGCGGCACTGGAGAATCACCCCACGATAACGATCGAACTGCGCGTCGAAGACGAGCGCTTTCAACGGCTCGGTCGAGTCGCCCTTCGGACAAGGCAACTTCTCGACGATTCCCGCGAGCACGTCTTGAATGCCGAAACCGGTCTTGGCCGAGACGGGGATCGCCGTGAACGGATCGAGCCCTAGGTCCTTATCGATCTCTTCACGCACCCGCTCGACATCGGCGGCGGGCAGATCGATCTTGTTGATTACCGGCAGTAATTCCAGGTTGTAATCCAGTGCCAGGTAGAGGTTGGCGACCGTCTGCGCCTCGACACCCTGGGATGCATCCACGATAATCAACGCACCGTCGCACGCCAGGAGCGAGCGCCGCACCTCGTGCGAAAAATCGACGTGCCCCGGGGTGTCGATCAGGTTGAGCTGATAGTCCTGCCCGTCGGGGGCACGGTAAAAAAGCGTGATCGAATTGCTCTTGATCGTGATCCCCCGCTCGCGCTCGATATCCATCGAATCGAGCAGTTGGCTGCGAAACTCGCGTTGCGCGACGCCGTCGCAGGCCTGGATTAGCCGATCAGCCAAAGTCGATTTCCCATGGTCAATATGGGCGATGATGCAGAAGTTCCGAATATGTTTCATGAAACGGGTTCAAAAATGCTGGTGCCTTGCTCGCGGCGATTGCCTTCCGAGCGGTTCCTGAGCCTTGCGCACGAGTCCCTGGTGTTCGATTCGCATCCGTACGAACAACGTGCCTTGGCTACCTCCGAATCCGCCAATTCTACTCCATGATCTCGGCAACTCCTAGGGCAGGGCATGGACTCTCCCCCCGTTCAATACTCTCTTCGTAACCATTCTCATCTTGACGAATCCCGGAAGTGCTTGCGAGGAACGGACTTGCTGAGCTGCGTTCCTTTCGACCACCCCAAAAACAATGCGAATCGGTAGCACACCTACACGAGAGGGGCTAGCAGTCAAGGGGGCGTTGGCTGTTAACCGTGAGAGCGCTTGGGAATTGCGTTCGAACTCACATCCGGCTGGGTTAACGGCGAATGCAAGCACGGCACCAAGTCTGCAAGACGTTGATGCGACGGCCCGACTGCACCGAACGTGCCGTCCTGAGATGGCCTTGTTGACAAACTCCACTCGAACTCAGGAAGTCCGAGGTGGGTGAAATGGTTGAGGATTTTACTTCGCAATCTTGCTTCGGTTTGTTGGTTTTCTATCAGACGGTTTTTCAGATGGCCGCCAAAGCAGCATTTCGTGCGATACATGGCCGTTTCCGAAAGGCTGCGGCGATGATAGCCGATGCGTGTTTTCCATTGTCGGCGACCACGACGGCGGATTTCGCGGATTGCGATGTCCCGCGCCAACCGAGGAGCGCTCGAATTGCCGTGCCGCTTGATTTTCGCGTTTCGCTGTGGCGGGATAATGGCTTGGATCTTCCGATGGTCCAGCGTTTCGTAAACCTTCCATTTGTCGTAGGCGCCGTCGCCATAAAACCCAGTGATCTCGCCCGATACTTGCTCCAGAAGGGCGTCCACTTGGCCGGCGTCGTCGCAACAGTTTTCCGTCAACGTTTCCGCTTCTCTCGTGCGTGTCCGGGTTGACCGCCAGGCGCAGCTTCCGCCACGTGTGACGCTTGCTGATTCCGTGTTTGCGCGTTTTCCATTCGCCTTCGCCAAAAACTTTCAAGCCGGTGCTGTCCACGACCACGTCGACCGGCCCCTGGCGCCGGCGAACATCCAACGCCACGCCCAATTTCCCCGCCCGTTTGGCCAGCGACATGTAATCGGGAATGTCGATGGTCACCCGCATGAGCTGGACAAGCGATTTTGCCAGCCATTCCGTTTGGCGATAAGGAAGCTGAAACAACTCTCGCAAAACCAGCAAACACTCTCTCGCATCCGCCTGCAACGTCTCACCCTCGGCTCCATCTGCTCCTATCCTCAGGCAATCCGCCTCATGGAACAGCAGCTTGGCCCTCAGAACCCCATCTCCCAAATGCGCGACACTCGCCCGCGCCAAACGCCCGACGGCTGCGCCCGGTTTCCACAAGACCTCCGCGAACGAGTCTATCGACATCTCCTCCCAACGATTCATCACACGGCCCCCGACCTCGAAATCGGCTTGTGCTTGGAGGAACACTCCATGTTTCACGTACTTGATGATATGGAAGAGAGCGTCGGCCAGTGCAATTGCGTGCTGTGACCGAGTGCGGATCGGTCGTGCGATGGGTGTGTGGCCTTGGTCGAACTTCTGAAGAGCCAGCCCAGCTCCTACGGCGTGCCGATCAGGTTCGCCTTGCAGGCTTTGACGGGCATCGAGCATCGACTACAAAGTTCCAGTAGTGGTTGGACTACCCGTTCGTGGGCCACTTGGTCCGGTAAACGCCAGGAACCGCCGCGAAAGGTCAGGCGGTGGCCGTCCGCAAGATGCTGGTACGCCCGTTTCATCCGCTCCATCACCGGCGGCAGGCCACCTTGCTGGGGGCGAGTGATCTTGGCCACGGAGTAGATGACGCCTTGCACCCCGACTTCTCGGGCGAACTGGACTAGTACGCCTTCCATGAAATTGTTTCCGGTGGTATAAGCACCGGCATGAAGGAACACATTGTACGCCTCAAGGACGAGGCCCGACAGCATTTGCAGGAGTTGGTGCATACCGGCACGCGATCCGTGCGTGTGGTTCGGCGTGCCTTGATTCTGCTGAAATCAGATGAAGGATTCACGGATGAGGAGATTGCCGAACACGTTGGTTGCACGGATCGAACTGTTCGCAGTATGCGTAAACGGTTCTGTACCGGGAGTTTAGAGGAAGCGTTGTACGACGCCCCTCGATCCGGTGCTCCGCCCACGTTTACGCCACGGCAGAAGCAGCAAGTCGTGGCGTTGGCTTGCAGCGATCCGCCGGAGGGCCGCGTCCGCTGGACGCTGGAACTACTCTGCGTGCACGCCGTGAAACGAGGCTTCGTCGATTCGATCAGCAAGAGCGAGGTTGCGTTGTGGCTGAAAGAGCACGACATGAAGCCATGGCGAAAAAAACATGGTGCATTCCGAGACTCACCGAAGAGTTTCGCGACAGAATGGAGGACGTCCTCGACCAGTATGAAAAGGCGTTCAACCCGAGAGAACCGTTGATTTGCATGGACGAGCAGCCGTATCAACTCCTGGACGATACGTGTCCCTTCAAGCCTGCCGTACCAGGCAAGGCGGCTAAGCAGGACTACGAGTATCGTCGTTGCGGCACGTGCAGTATCTTTGTCGCCGTTGAGCCGAAAGATGGCAAACGCTTCGTCCAGGCTCGGCGTCATCGCAAACGGGCCGATTTCGCACGATTCGTGCGTGATCTGCTTCAGCGTTATCCCAAGGCTCGTCGGATTCATTTGGTTCTCGACAACCTCAACACGCACAACGAAAAGTCCCTCATCGAAACGTTTGACGCCACGAAAGCGAAGCAATCTCTGCGACGCATCGTATGGCACTACACACCCAAGCACGCCAGTTGGCTGAACATGGCAGAAATTGAAATCTCCGTGTTGACCAAGCAATGCCTCGGGCGACGGATTCCTACAATCGAAGAAGTTCAACGTCATGCGGCGACTTGGGCCCGCGACCGAAATCGCCGCAAAGCCATAATCGACTGGACCTTCAATAACAACGACGCCCGCCGAGTGTTCCCGGAACTATACCGGAAGAAACTTGCTGGATGACGTACTAGGCTCTCCAAATTGCTGAAGGGCTGGACATCCGGCAGGCCGAAATCAGCCATCGTTTTGCCGCCGCCCAAAGGATCGCGTGGGAACAAAGGGTCGATCCGCAAGAAGACAGGCAGCCCTTGTTGCCGCAGGAATCGGATTGCCTCCATGCGACTCCCGACGCTCGGGGCGGCCGGATCGAGCAGGCGACGGTGTTTGTCATTGAAAAATGCCAACGAAAACTCCAGCCGGAGCGGCGGCAAGCCGTTCTCCTCGAACCAACTTCGCCTCGGATGGTCGGCCGACAACTGGTTGAGGCAGTGAAGTGCTTGAACATACCGCTCATCCGCCAACGCCGCCGGGTTCTTCGTCAACAGCGTGACCGTCGTAAACCGATTGCGATGCTCGGCCAGTTTCTCCAGCGTGAAAAGCGTGTGCCGATGCTCTTGTTCCAGCGGCTGAAGCGCGTCGGTGCTATTCGACAGATGCACCGGCGCGGGCGGAACGTCAAGAGTCTCCAACGCCTCCAAGTCCTTGCACAGGTCCTGCCGGAAACGCCCCTTGCAGTCGGGCCGCCGATCGCTGTAGCCGGTAACGTAGCAGTATCGGCACCGGTGTTCACAGCCCGTGTAGACATCAATCGAATACCGATGCCCTGACGGAAACGCCCGCTGATCGGCGAACGGGCAGTACCACTTCACCACCCTCGGCCGCGTCACCCCCAGCACATCCTTTTTCGACCCATGCGGCAGAAAGTAAAGCGCCACGGCTGCCCGATCCGCCTCGCCCAGCCTCTCAAACACCCGCCGATACTTCGAGTGAACTCGCTCGGCGAGAGACAACCCTTTTTCGATGTCGCGCTCGGCGAGGCCCTCGACGTCGAACAAGAGTCGGTTTGTCTTCATGGTCGTGTGCATCATACCGCCTATCCAACACGAATCACCTTGATGCCAGCCCGTGTCAGCATTTCGCCCGTCACGCCCTCGCGATCGCAGGAAGGGCTTCCGCCCTTGAGATAGGCCCGCCGCGCTCCGACGATCTCGGCGATTTCCAGGGTGAACTTCGCACCGTCCACGTGGAACCTGGTCACGTCCTCACCATTCTCCGGCGCGATGATCCGCAGCGCTGCCGATGCACCCCGCATTCCGCAAGGTGTTGGCAGTTCTGCCTCGCCATCGGGATGGCCTCGTCTTTCACGGGCAGAAAGGTGGACGGCTCAGCGATCGTCTGGTCTTGGCGGCACTTCAACGCCGCGTGATCGAGCCGCTCAAGGATGACTTCCCAACGCCAGCGGGGAAAATCGGATTCGCCAGCGGGACGATTCACGGGCTCCGCCACTTTTTCTGCAGTGAGGGCTACCGCAATGGCGCCAAGGACGCCGAGTTGCTGGCGTGGCTCGGTCATCGTGACTCGGAAATCATGAAGCTATACCGCCATCTGCGCCGTGAAGACAGCCATCGCCGGATGGAACAGATCAACTTCCTCGGTAGCGACGACGAGGAAAAACGTGATAGTGACGTCGCTTAGTTTCCTAAACCGCGGCTTCCGTAGCGTCGGCGGCCGATAGGATGAGAATCGTGACGCAGTCAGGCTGTGACAAATCGGTACTTAAGCGAGTCTTGCTGGGAGCAAGCACACCCCCAGAAAGGGCCAGTTTCGTCATCGTTTGTCTCAGTGACTGGGACAAACGAAATACGCCCATCACAAGGTGTTGCAATACAACAACTTGCGATGGGCGTATTGTCACAGAACGGAGAGGACAGGATTCGAACCTGCGGAGGACTTGCGCCCTCACGGGTTTAGCAAACCCGCGCTTTCGACCACTCAGCCACCTCTCCTGATTCACTAAGTGTTTGTTTCACAATCACTTAGTGTGGCAATGCCCGATCTGGTTTGGCAGGGCTTCGAGTGCCAATGCCATCTCTCTCGGATTGTGCATTTTTCTTGGCTTGATACATTTCCCCCGCTATACAGGGGTGGCGATATACCCACGTTTCCAGAGGGAGACTGCCAAAATTGCCAAGACGTCTAATCGTACCACAAAGAAATCGGTCAGCAAGCCCCCTGAACCTTATCGCGATTGTTCGGTAATTTCGACAGCCGCCTACTCGAACCGTTGCGGTTGGCCGGTGCAGGCCAGGACATTGCTCCAGATCTCATCCTCGACGGACATCCGCCGTTTCTGGCCAATGGCCATCGGAATGGGAACGTTGACGAAGGTGCCGCTGAAGTGGCCTATCATGACGTCGGTCTTGCCGACCATGGCGGCGTGTACGGCACGACGCGCGAATTGGTCGCACAGGATGCTGTCGTCGCAATTGGCGGGAACGCTGCGGATGATGTAGCTCGGGTCGATGTACTTGATGTTGACCGCCGGCCCGTTCTCAGCGAAGTACGCTGCGATTTGCTCTTTCAGGTAGAGACCGATGTCCTGGTGTTTCACGTTGCCCGAGGCGTCGCGGCAAAGTTCATCCTCGCTAAAGAGATGTTGGCCGGCACCTTCGGCCACGACAATCACGGCGTGATGCCGCTCGACCATCCGTTTCCGAAGCACGGGCAACAAGCCGCGTTTGCCGCGAAGAACAAACGGAGATTCGGGCACCAACGTGAAGTTGACGTCCTGGCTGGCCAGCGTAGCGCCGGCGGCGATGAAACCAGCGTCGCGCCCCATCACCTTGACCAGCCCGATCCCATTGGGTGCCCCGCGTGCTTCCACGTGGGCACACGTGATGGCCTTCTGGGCTTCCTCGATTGCCGTAACCAGGCCGAACGAGGTGTCGCAATATTCGATGTCGTTATCGATGGTCTTGGGGATGCCGATGATGGCAATTTTCAGGTTCCGCCGGGCAATCTCCTCGTAAATCTTCTGGGCGCCACGCTGCGTGCCATCGCCGCCAACGCAAAAGAGGATGTTTACGCCCAATTGCTGAAGATAGTCGACCATAACGGCCGGCTCTTGCGGACCACGGGACGAGCCGAGCATCGTCCCGCCTTCCTCGTGAATATCGTCGACTTGCTCCAGGGTAAGCGAAATCGGCGGCTCGCCTATCTCGGGGTTGAGCCCCTGGTAACCGTAACGAATCCCCAGGATCTCCCGCACGCCGTAGTTCATATGTAGTTCGAGAAACACGGAGCGGATCACGTCGTTCAGCCCGGGACAGAGGCCGCCGCAAGTGACGATGGCAGCCTTTGTCGTGGCTGGGTCGAAGAAGATTTTCTCGCGGGCCCCGCCCTTTTCAAACAACAACTCTTCGCTGTGGGGAACGCCGTCGGTAACTTCTACGGCATAACGGACGTAGCGGTTGTCGGGGATGAACTTGGGAGCACCATCGCCGGGTATGCTGGTCCGGTCGAGGGGCGACTCGATCCGGGCTTCGCCCAGAACAGGTACACGAACATATTTCAACATATTAACCAACAGTTGTCTCCTTGCGTCAATCCCCAGAGCGCGCCGCGTGAAACTGCCTGCTTATGCTTGTACAAGGTCACATCTCTGTCACGCCGCCGAGCAGTGTATTCGAATCGCGACAGTATACTATACTGGGCTCCCGACGGAAATCGCGTTTTGCTGTCGTCGATTCCCACGCTGGAAAGAGTGTTCTTTCCCCTTGTTTCCATGCTTTGCGTGGGAACACACGTTCCGACGCTGTGTGTCGCGAATGGCCTAGGTAACGTCGGCTCGCACTTCAAGGACGCAAAGCGTCCGAGGCTTCGGTTCCCACGCAGCAGCATGGGAACCAAGGGAACCCTTGCCCGACACCCAGAATCGGCGTTCAGTATAGAGTGCCGGTCATCATGGTGCGGCTGCACCATCGGGTTCCGGGGCGACCCGACTTTGGGGTGTGGCTAACAGACTTGGCAACTTTCCGTCGACAAACTGGCTTACCAGCGTCTGAGATTTCTCTTTGCTGGAGAAGTCCGGGTATTGCACGGGAGCCGTGTGTCCCCGTTTGGCGAGAATGCGGCTGCACTGAACGCGGCTCTGCTGGGCCAGGTCGATCGATGACGCAAGAATTCGCATGCACTCCTCGGGCGAATGGAAGCCCATGCCGTTGTTAGCGGCCACGTAGTCCCATCGCAGTTGGGCCTGCCGCAACAGGCGGCGAACGTCGGCCAACTGCTGCTCAGGGGCCTCGGCTTCCATGCAAGCGGCGACGTCGAAATGCGCCTGCGTCAACGCGGTTTCCGCTCGCGTTCGGCCTTCGCGGACCTTGTCCTGGATGGTCGTCACACGATCGCGAATCTCGTCTTCACTCCACCGATGGCAAACGGCACAACTGGTGGCGACGTCCAACAGGGGGCTCTGGATATGGTGGTTCGTGTACTTCACTCCACCTTCCGTTCGATAGGGCATATGACAGTCGGCACAGGCAACGTCGCGGTAGGCGTGGATGCCGGTAGAGTACACCTCGTAATCGGGATGCTGCATCTTGACCATGGGCGTCTTGCTGATGGCATGGGTCCAGTCGGCAAAGTCGGCCTTGTCGTAGTAGGCCTCCATCGCTTCAACCGTCGTGCCACCATCCCAGGGGAAGGTGAGATATTTGCTGGGCCCTTTGAAGTAGTATTCCACGTGGCACTGGGCGCACACCAACGATCGCATTTCCTGATGCGACACCTGATCGATATCGCGGCCCTGGCGTTCGAACGCTTCGATCAACGCGGGGCGCGAAATCCGCAATCGCATGGTTTCTGGATCGTGGCAATCGAGACATCCAATAGGATGCGTAATGTCGTCTTTCAGTTCGACGAACTTCTTGCTGTAGAAGTCTTCGGCCCCAGCCAGAATCGAATCCCGAAAATCGGCATCTTGCCCTAGTTTGGCCAAGCCGAACTCGACCATTTTCCGCGGAATGTCAGGACTTTTGCACGTCCAGCACGTGGCCGGCGTGGCAGCGCCTACTCGTTTGGTTGCAAGCACATCGTCTACGGCGTACACATGCCCTCGCGCCTGGCGATACTCCTTGCCAAAGCCATAGCCGGCAAACAGAATTACGTTGGCCGGTGTCTCGGCCAAGTAGTCGCGAGGCACGGAACCACCGTACTTGGTCATGGTCGTGTCGTCTGCGGTCTTCCGATACGACGCATATTCCCGGGGCCAGTTCACAGCCCATTGCCGGCTGTCGGTTTCCAGGGCGTCGATCTTTTTGAGTGGCGGTTGAATTTTCGCTTCCTCGCGGCGCTCGATGACCGACGCAAACAACAACCCCAGAAAGAACACGGCCACGGTTGTTGCCGCCATCAGCAGCCAGCCGAGCCACGCCCGTTTGGTTGGTTTCGCAATAACCGACGGATTCACCGGCGTAGAATCTTCCTGGCGAGGGGCCGTGTCTTCTGGACGTTGAGCATGCTCGTTCATGGCGTTCTTCCTGTCTCGCGAACCCAGGGGTGTTTATTTGGCTTCGTTGGTAGCCCTGCCGTCGTCAAGGCGACGCGGCGTGCGGCCGCCGATTTCCGGTCCCCGTTGATCCAAAACCCCAGGCAAATCGGGGCTCATTATGTTGGGTGTGGCCGATAGACTGCGAGCAACACCGTGAGGGACTTCTCGATGACAATCCCAACACCGACGTTCAGCGCCACCCACCGCGTGAGCCGTGACTTCTGAAAGGGTTGCCTCGTGGCAGCGACGGCAGTTCTGTTCTACAACGGGGATCGCCGCCTGCGACATGCGAATCACCTGCGGCTCCCATCGCAGCGTGAAAATGGCCGAATGATACAACCCATCGCGGGCCTTGAATGCATACGTGTGGACAGGGTTGTCGTGGGGGACATGGCAATCGTTGCACGTCGCCACACGTGCATGGCTGCTATGTTGCCAAGAGGCATATTGCGGGCGCATGACGTGACAGTTGACGCAACCCTCCGGAGCATCGCTAAGATACGAGGTCGCACGCGAAACCTTACCCAAGGCCAACCCCAACCCAACCACCACGCCAAAGCCCATGAAGCACACCAAACGCCAGCCCGAAGGAAGGAACTGGAGCGTGGCCAAACGATAGCAGACCGTCATTGCCCGACGTATCATTCAATCGACTCCCCGGCGAGATCGCCGTGTCGACGCCATTGTAGGAACAAGGCTCAAGCGAAGAGAATCGCGTCTACTCTACCAGCTTTCTGCGAATCCGTAAACGAGTTAGCGCACGTTTCCCCGGACCGAAACAACCACGTCGTCCAACGCAACCTTTTTACCCGTAGCCCGGATCGCCGCCTGGCAAAGTCGCACTAACCCTGTGCAACAAGGGACCTCGACATGCAGTACTGTGACACTGCGAATCCCCGCAATCTTGATTATCTGGGTAAGCTTTTCGAGATTCGCCGCCGCCTCGTCGAGTTTCGGACAAGCGATAATCACTGGCCGGTCGTCGACAAATCGTTGGTGAAAGTCAGGACAAACCACAGGCACACAGTCGGCCACCAGAAGAATATCGGCCTGCTGCAAATAGGGCGCATTGGATGGAACGAGTCGTAGCTGAACCGGCCAGTTCACCAGGCGACTCGACGGGAAATCGCTTCCTGGCGAATCACATCTCGCAGGGCGGCCCGCGGGCTGACCAGTCGACGCGGCATTCGGATTGCCACCAAGTACGTTGAGTTGAAGGTTTTGGGCCATCGCGCCGGGACATTGACGCGGAGCACCCGATTCGACTGGCGAGGCCGACAACGCGGCGGCATGCTTCATGGCAGCCACCTCGTCGAATTGGTCGGCCTCGCGTTCGACGATTGTAATGGCCCCCAAAGGACAATGCCCCAGGCACGCGCCCAGGCCGTCGCAATAGACGTCGGAAACGAGTCGCGCTTTGCCATCGACAATCCGGATCGCACCTTCGTGGCACGACGGCACGCATTCTCCACAGCCGTTGCATTTCGATTCGTCGATTTGTACGATTTTGCGTTTCATGGGCGGCGAGAAGTACGTAGTGGAAGGTGGACAGTAGGTTGCTACGAACGGATCATCGTCAGCAACATCTTGAAACGCTCGAGCGCACGAACAGCGTGTGGCCGATTGGCTGGCATTATGAGTATCTGCCCTGTGGTCATTTCGTGCGAGATGCCGTCAATCGTAAACTCTGCCCGGCCGTCGATCACCTGCACCAGGGCGTCGAATGGCGCCGTGTGTTCACTGAGTGCTTGGCCCGCGTCGAACGCGAAGAGCGTAACGGTACCGGTCTGTTTCTTGATGATCGTCCGACTGACCACCGAACCGTCCTGGTAGTCGACCAGATCGGTCAGCTTCGTCGGCGTGAGAGCAATCCGATCGTTTTCGTGCATCTGCTCTGTCCTACTATTGATGCTTGCATTGAAAATGATCCTCTTCGGAAAGCGAACGCCTGGAAACCCAGGCTCCCGTTGGTCGCCTTCCGCTCATTAGCTATGCAAGCGTCAATAACTTCAAAGATGGTTAGGTTTTTCACGAAGATCAGCGACCAACGGGAGCGGGTTCCTGCCTGGGTGCGGTAGCACCGTTTGGTTGGCGGCCCTGCCGCCCTGGGTTTGTGTGAAGCATGATTTTGTCTCCCGACGTTGATTTGCCTGTTCCAAGCCGCCAACGGTTCGTGGCATTGGCTTCTAACTCAATTATCGAATAGATTCGGGCCCCCGTCCTTGATCCAGATCAAGCTTCCGAAGAATCCTGATTCGCCGATGCGTGTTCGTCGTCGGAACCGGATGGGGTAGGACGCTCCGGCGCCGGCCGAAGTGAGTCGAAGATATGGCCGACCGCCAGAACAGGGTGTCGCAGCGGCATCCGAGGGCCGGCGTAGGCCATGACCGTGCGGATCTGCTCACGCATCGCCGGGCGGTAACAGTGAATCGGACACTTTGAACAGACTGGCTTTTCTACGCCAAATGGGCAGCGGTCCAGTCGACAAATGGCGTATTGGCGAAGTTCCTCACATTGCCCACAGAGTACCTCGTCGGGACGATGATGATCGCGACAATAAAGTCGGATCATGGCTGCCACCGTACGTTTCTCGCGTGCCAAACGGTGTGCTGCGCCACCGTCCGTGGGGTGTCCTTCGCCCAGCATGGTTGTTCCTCCCAAGTGGTTGTCTCGATCGTTAACCGGCACAACGCAACAAACGTTTCGCGCCGTACCGTTAACATTGTTTCGGGAGGTGGGGTTCCAGACCAGGGCAACACGGGCGAGCGGTCAACAAAAATGGACGCAACCGCCAGCCGAAGCCGTTGCGTCCCGTGGGGGATGACAGTAACGCGGATTGTTACGCCAATTGCCCTGTTCACACGCTGCAGCGTGCGAACGAGTGAATCAGTGATGTTCTGTCCGGTAGTCGACTAGGAGGCAGGTGTCGACTTGTTTTCGTCGGGCGTGAGAAACCGCTTCAAAATACGCCCAATGATTTGCTCGCCCCGATCATTCGCGTGAACCGGATCACGGTGGAACCAATCGAGTTCCTTGCCCGACTCGCAGATGTACTTACCCCACGCTGCCCGCATGTCGAGAAAACCGCAGTTCATCTCTTTAGCCAGTTTCTGAAGGCTTGCACGGTAGTTGTCCGTCGTGGTGTCGATCTCGTATTGCCATTGCTTCGGGTCGCGCGGGTCGACGGTTCCGAAGGCGCCGGTCATCAGTAAGACTTCAGCTCCGCTACGATTGCGAACCTGTTTGATGACCTCGCGGATCGCCTCGATATCGTTACGCTGGCTGATGCCCCCGATAATCAACAGGTCGGGATCGTGCTCAAGTACGCATGGTTCAACGCGGTTGTCGTCCTTGTACCACCAGCAACCGGTCGAACCACGAACTGAGGTAACTTTGGTGATTTTCGTGTTGGGAAAGTCACGTTGCAGCAGCTTCTCCCAACCGGAACGGCTCGTGTCGTTGACGATGCTGTCACCGAGCATCACCACGGTAAGCTTGCCGCCCGACTCCAGGGCCTTTTTCGTTTTTGGGAGGTTAGCCCAACGATCGGCCGGCGGGGTATACTTCAACGGTGGAATCGTTTTGTAGATCTCCTCGGCCTGTTCGAGACTGCGGCCGTGAGGTGTCATCACATACGTGCCGGGCGGTAGTTTCTTCTTCGCCGGTTCTACGGCGTTAACCGTGAAAGACATAGCGAAATTAACTGCGAACGCAGCAAGCACTCCCAAAGCGATTCGGTTACGTATCATGGTGGAGTTCCTGAAAAACGGTTCGTTCCACGGCATGTTGCCGGTGCGTTGTTACGGTGAACCCACCAGCGGGTCATTCACCCTTCGGCTTCAGCACAATACCTTGGAAATACATCAAATCCTTGTCAAGCGGTTTGGCGGGACCAACGACAAGCGTATGTCGGCCCGGTGCGGAGAACGTCAGCGAACCGATGGCCGATGTCTTGTACTGGTACCAATCGCCGGTGGCTTCAACCGCAGCATCCAACTGTTGTTCGGCAAGCTGCACGCGGTACGGTTGCCCTTGCCATTCGGGATTAGCGGCGTAAGTGATTTCCACGCTGTACGTACCCGGCCGGGCAACGTCGACAATCCAGGAGATCGTGTCGGCCGGATCGGTCCACTTAGAAATATGGAAGTTGCCCTTGCGATTAAATCGTTTCACAGCCTTTCCGGCGGTGATGGCGCGGAGATAGTCGAGCGCGATACTTCCGTCGCGCATTTGTTGCACCACCGGAGGATCAACCCGCGGAGCACCGTCGAGCTCGACCACCACTACCGTATCGACCGGGTCGAGCGGCGTCTCGGGCAACGTAACGGTAAGCCGCTTGCCGTCTTTTTCCACCCGCAGGGTCACATCAGCCTTGGCAAGCAAACGTGCTGATCTCGCCGTGTTGTGCAGCCCGTCGAGCTGCAATACTCCGCCCTCTGGCCAGCGGAAAACGTGTAGGTAGAGCGTCGAACCCTTGACCGTGCAGTAGCCCCACGGCAGTTCGTGGAACGGGCTGGCCGTAGTATCGTAGACACTCTCACCATTGGTGCGAACCCAGCGACCGACGGCCTCAAGTATATCGACGCTCGGCTGAGGGACGACGCCTTCGCCCGTCGGCCCAATGTTCAGCAAATAATTACCCCCGCGGCTGACGATTTCAACTAATCGCCTGATGACTTCGTTCGGCTGCTTCCATTTTTGGTCGAACTGGCTGTAGCCCCAGGTTTCGTTGAGCGTCTGCGGTGTTTCCCAATACTCCTCAATGCCGCCGATGGGCATGCCGTTGTCGCTCATGTTTTGGTAGTCGCCCAACAGTTCCTTGTTGTAGTTGCCGACGCGACCGTTCACCAGGCAATACGGTTGAGCGTCCCAAACCAAGTCGGCGAACTCGCGGCCTTCTTGCTGGGTGTACAGACCACGATCGAACCACACCAGCCCCAGCGGCCCATAGTTGGTCATCAACTCGCGAAGCTGCGGTTTGGCCTTTGCTTCCAGGTAGCGCCGCTCGAACTGTTCGAGGTTCTTTTCCGGCACGAAGTCGAAATCCCAGGTGTTGCCATACGCAAACGGCTCGTCCCAGTCTTCGCGATGCGAATAGTAGATGCAGAATTTCAGGCCACGGCGGTGGCACGCCTCGGCCAACTCCTTCAGCGGATCACGTTTGAATGGCGTGTGATCCACAATGTTGTACGGACTGACCTTCGAGTGATACATGGCGAAGCCGTCGTGGTGTTTGGCCGTAAGCACCACGTATCTCATGCCCGTGCGGGCGGCCAACTCAGCCCAAGCATCGGCGTCGAACTTCACCGGATTGAACCTCTTGGCAGCTTCGCGATATTGCTCGCGGGGAATCTTCAACCGCTGCATGATCCATTCGCAGTTGTCGCCCACTGGCAACTTTTTCCCGTTCCACTCGCCGGCCATCATCGAGTAAGGCCCCCAGTGGATGAACATCCCGAACTTCGCTTCTTTGAACCACGAGAGACGCTCGGCCTTAGTGACACGCGGCCGCACCGGCTCATCGGCTGACGCGACAGCGGTAGTAACCAACAGCGCGGCGCCCAACATCAGAAGGAACTTGGCGGCATATGAGCGAGCGGTTCGGACCAACCATTGTTTCATGCGTGGAGACTCCTGGTACGTTTCAACGCTTCCTCTGGTTCCCACGCAAAGCGTGGGAACCGGGAACAGAAGCGAAACTGAATTCTTGGTGAACGTCTCGATCACGGCAGTCGTTCGACGTCGACGTAGTACGCCCCGCGCGAGGTGCCGTCGGCCGTATCGAGCCAGGTTTGCAGGAAGACGGGGCCCGGCGTGAGGTTGGCCTCCAGCGACACGCTTGTGGCGCCCTCGGGCACGGCCGTTGGGACGTCGGCCACCGTGCCTAACGTGTCGACCGTGGTTCCCAACTTCATTCGCGCCGTGGCGGCCTGAAGCGGGAACTCCGCGACGGCGGGACGATGTCGCAATGTGAAGCGGTAGCGGCCCGGACGGTCGACTTTCAGGGCCCAGTAGCCGTTCCACGGGACCATGCGACTAACCGCGCCCTGGTTCCACGGCGAAATCGGGCCTTCGGTCGGGTGCCAGTCGTGCGCGAAAAGCGTCGTCGGGTTTTCCACGGGCGAGCCAATCACCACGCGGGTGTATTCGCACGCACGACGCGTCAACTCGGGCCAACGCGATTCGTAGGCGTCGTGCAGACGCTTGGCCACTTCCGGATGTTCCGCGATCACGTTGTTCTGTTGGCCCGGGTCGGCCTGAATGTCGTACAACTCGCGATCCTCGATCAACCGCCAACGTTCGGTCATCGCCACGTTTAATTTCCACTTCGGCGGCTGCTCGAAACGGTTGCGCTCGACGTAAAGGTCGCGGTCGGGCCAAGCGACTTTCTGGCCGCAAACATGCCCTTCCAGAAGCGGCACCAGACTCTTCCCGTCGAACGGCTTCATCGCAGCCGGCTTTTTGTCGAGGTGGAACAACTCGATAAACGTAGGCAGCAGGTCGATGTGGGCCGTGATTTCGTCGACATCGCAGGCACGGTTCAACCCGCCGGCCGGCCAGTAGATGAAACACGGCACGCGGTGGCCGCCGTCGTAGTGCGAACCTTTTTGGCCGCGCATGCCCGCGTTGAAACCGTGCCAGCGGCCCTTGGCGTCGTAGCCGTGTTGCGGGGTTTTCGCGTTAACGCCCGTGGCCGTGCCGTTGTCGGTCATGAAGACCAAAGCCGTGTTGTCCGTCAGCTTCAGATCATCCAACGTGCGGCGCAGCAGGCCCAGGTTCTCGTCGATGTTGGTAATCATTCCGTAGAACCGGGCCATGTTTTCCGGCACGCCCTTCGCTGCGTACGGCTTCCAATACTTCTCGGCGACAAACAGCGGACCATGCGGGGCATTGGTGGCCAGGTAGCAGAAGAAGGGTTGTTCTTTGTGTTTACGGATGAAGTTCAACGCGTTGGCGAACCACACATCGGTGCAATAGCCTTCGCACTTTTCCGGCTTGCCATTGCGGAAGTAGGTGTCGTCGAAGTAGTCGTTGCCCCAGTAGTCGGGCTGCTGGCCGACACCACCGCCGCCGTGGTAAAACGCTTCCTGGAAACCGCGGTGATGGGGGTGGAACGGATAGTTGTCGCCCAGGTGCCACTTGCCAAACATCCCGGTCGCGTAACCGTTGGCCGCGAAGACCTCGGCCATCGTCGTCTCATCGGCCCGAAGCTGCGACCGCCCGATCACCGTATGCCACACGCCAACCCGAGTGGAGTAGCGACCGGTCATCAAGGCCGAGCGAGTTGGGGCGCAAGTTGGGTCGACATGAAAGTCGGTCAGCCGCACGCTCTGCCGATGAAGCGCGTCCATGTTGGGCGTCTGGATCATCGTGTTGCCATGCGCCGCCAAATCGCCGTAGCCCTGGTCGTCGGTGATCACGAGAATCACGTTGGGCTGCCGCGCGGACGAGCCGCGCTCCGCGGCGATGGCGCAACGTGGCTGCAAGCCACGGATTGCAGAGAGACCAAACAATGCGGAGAGCAACAGAATGGCAACACGTGTACGAATCCTAAGCCAATCAGATATCTTCATCGCAAAGAACCTTTTCATCACAAGGGACATTTCTCTCGCTGGCAAGCTCCAACTCAACTCTGGTTTCCAAACCGGAGTTTGAGAACTCGAGCCACCAAGAGAAAACGACGCATGCGTCTGTGCCAGGGAACGTTTCAACCCGACGACAACCGGTCTATTATGGCCGATGGGTGGTCGGTTTTCAAATTTTCGCACAGTTGCGTCAGAAGAACGGCGAAGTCGATTTCCGCGATCCAACGGGCGAGTGGGTTTGAGGTGCCCTATCGATGATGAACACGAGGCGGCATCGCCGCCCACCAAACCGGTGTTACCGCACCGAAGCAGAAACCGACTACCGTCGATCGCTCAAGACGTTTGCAGAAAAAAAATTCTACAGGTCCGCAATATATCCCAAACAGTAGATCCGCTTTTCAACCGCACCCACCACCTTCTTCGCGGACCGGGCCGAGGACTTTGACCTTTGGAGTGAAGCTCCGTTGCCGGATCACTTCATGATTTGGCCTGGCGACGGTCACGCGATCGCCCAGGGCATTGGAAAATCGATGACGCAGTGTGTCATTGCCTTGAGTGCCCACCTCGGGGCCGGGAATATTGGCCATCTGGTCGCGGTAGACGTCCAACCAGCGGTTGATTCCGCCAGCCAGAACATACGCATTGACGTTGCGATGGATAACCAAACGTTTCCAGGCTTCGACGGCTGCCCGTTCGTCGTTCGACATGGCGACCACCACCGTGGCGGCCGGGATCGTGCCGGGCCATGGCGATTCTAGTTGTTCTTCACCCACCCGAGTTGCGTCGAGCAGATGGAACCGGTTGAAATCCGCCTCATCGCGAACGTCGACTAACAGCAACGCAATCTGATTGTTGTGCATCAAACCGAGAAGTTCAGCCGGGTCGATGAACACTTCGCGGCTCGCGAGGCGTTTCTCCAACTCGGGTTCGTTCCACGCGATCAGTTGCTGGGCCGTTGGTTGGCCGATTGCTAGGGTCGCTACCGCGATGAACAGTCCTACGGCAACCGCCGCGCGACGAAATACGCGGACTCGCGACGACACGGGCGCAGGATTGGGTTCTCGCCGAAAGACATATTCCATCCATTCGGCAAACCCAAAGGCCCCGACCGCCATGGCAAACACGCCAACAACCACCACACCGGCATCCGCGCCCAACAGGTCGAACAACGTCAGCCGGCCGTAGAAACCGGCGTGGTTCCAGAATTCCCATACGACGGGCGCCGTGCCGGCAAATACCAACAGGCCACCGAAGACGCCCAGCGCGAACAATGCACCGTCGACTTTGAGTGTGGCCATGGACACTAGCGATGTGCCAGGGCAGTAGCCGCCAATAATGAATCCAATTCCCAAGATAAAACCCCCGACCACCCCGGGCCATAGATAGGTTGGCGGCACCCAAACATGCGAGAAATCCAGCCAGCCGAGGGCCGACGACGCGAACACCAGGAGCATGGCCGTGACGATGGCGGTGAACATCACCTTCAGCACACGCATGTCGTAGAGATAGAACTGGGCGGCCAGGTTTCGAGCGTTGCCGAAACCGGCCCTTTCCAGCACGAACCCGAAACAGAAACCGATCGCCAGGGTAACAAGGATGCCGGCCGTGCCTTCGAAGTGAAGCGGAGCCATGACGAATCTCCCGTTATTGCGGTTCAGGAAAGTCATGGCACAAGGGCGACCAGCGGGAGCCCGGTTTTCGAGCAAACCGCTCGGGCACGTGGCCTTGCTTTCCTGAAAACCAATATTAGTTCCAGAGCCTGCGAAGCGGATAGGCCAACAAATAGGCCCCGGCGAAAACCATCATCATAAAGGCCCAACTACCGGCCGAGAGAACGGCGCCACCCGACAGAGCTTGTCCCGACGTGCAACCGCGAGCCATCCCCGCGCCGTAGCCCATCAGAAGACCACCCACCACGGCCAGAGCCCAGCGTGTTGGGTTGCTGATATGGGGGCCTTTCCATGTCTGTACTTTGAGTCGCCGCGTGAGAAGCCCTGAGGTAAACCCTCCGACGACTAAACCTAACGTCATCCACACCATGTGATGATCGAGCGGGTTTGCCGTGCCGCCGGCCATTTTGGCCAGGTAGCCGTTCGTGTCGGTTCGATGCGGGGCGACCTGATCGACACCGAAGGCCATAATTCGAGCGATACCGCCCGAGCCTCCCAAGCCGGAACCGGTCAGGAAGATCGAGAAGAACAGCACCAACCCGAGTGCTATGCCGGCCGCATACGGGTTCCAATACCGCAGAGCCTTTTCCGTCTGCGGCGTTTGTTCCATTTCGTTCATCTACCCAATCTCCTGCGGATGGTCCGCATTGGTCGTTTCGTAACCCAAAACCATGGCTTTCAGGTGGGCCAGCGGAGTTGTGCCCGTCGTAGTGAGATACACATGGGCGATCACAAACGCGGCGAATAGCCATGCCCCCAGCGTATGAATCATTGCCAGCACGGGCAGTCCGCCCACAAAGCCCACCGCGGCCGGCCACCGTTGACCGCTGAGAATCAACAGCCCCGTGACCAATTGCAGCGGCAGCAACACGTTGAGGATCATCAGGTACGTAACCTGCTGCAGCGGATTGAGTCGTCGTTGAGGCGTTTTTTCCAACGGATGAGGCTCCCCGCGAAACATTCCACGCAGGTAATACAATGCCTGACGCACGGAAAGCGCGATGAAGTCGTGGGGCTCGGGCAGATAGCGCCGGATCGTGCCCGTGGTAACGTAGTAAAACGCACCCAACAACGCGTTGGCCACCAGCAGCAACCCGAGCACGTTGTGAACGACCACCGCCGTGCTGAACGGCATCAGCCCGAACTGCTCGGACCAATGGATGTTCACGCCCGTAAACATCAGCAGCAAAATGGCAACGGCCTGCAACCAATGCCAAATGCGTTCATACGGTGAATAGACTTCGACGCGCATGATCTTAGTCTCCTGGCGTTTCGTTCGTCGAGGCGTTGTCGGACACGTCCGACGAAATGCCTTCTTTCGCCTGCACGGTCTTGCGTTGGCTCGACCAGTGAACACGAATACGCATGCCCGTGTGGACAACGACTCCCAGCATAACGCCCAGCAGCGTGGCGCCGCCCAACCAGTCGACCCACGCCCAACGGTTATGCCCCAGCACATAAAGGCCGGCCGCCGTGGTGCTCGGCTGGTAAACGAGCCTTCCGTTATCGCCGATTGTCATTTGTCCCCGCAGTTGCGTAACTCGTTGGTCGATCAACTGCGGCAATGCATCGCCAACCTGATACGAGGCCAGCATAAAAGGCCGTGCGAGTCGCGAGTCGGTCGCGTGGCATGCCTCGCAGTCCTTCGTGGCCGTTCCCGCCGGGCCGACGCCGTGGTGCAATCCGAACGCTGAAATCTCCGAGGCAATGTGGGGATCGTTCACGCCGACCGCCGCAAGCCGCGTTTTCACGGCAACGATCTTTTCCGGTGTGTTGAGCACCGCTTCTTCCGGGTCGACCGTACCGTCGTCGTTGGTGTCGAGTGCCGTGCGAATGTCCGGATGGTAGTCTTCAGATTCGAGCAGGGCATGCGTCAGGTCCACCAGCCGAACCGGTCTCGGCGTCGGGCCGCCTTCAACCCAGTACCACGAGGTGACCAAGTTGTGTGGCACGAGACGTGTCGCACCGTCGAGATCCTGTTTCGGTAACAAAACTGGCCGAAAGCCCGTCACGGTAGCGGCCGGATCGGTCGGCCCGCCGTCGATACCGCGCCACTCGCCGCGAGGTTCCCCGTCGGGCCCCAGCAGCGTCCAATCGACCTGGCGAAGAGCGGGAGCCTTGGTTTCGGCAATATGGCACGCTTCGCAACTGAGGCGAGCGAAGTGGACGTCGTGGTGGGGCAGCCAATCGTGCGTGGCCGAAGCGTTGTGACAATCGTCGCAACGGCGCATCGTGCCGTCGAGATGCCGAGCAACCGTTCCCTGCGTCGTGTGTCCCTTGGCGAACTGGTGTGACGGGCGGCAGAGGAATTCACCAATCGCCAAACGTCGCGGTTCGTAACGCAAATGCGCCGGACGGCCTCGCTTGGACGATTCGTAGGCCTTCGGATCGTTGAGCGAGAAGTGACAGCCCGTGCAATCGAGCATCGCAGCCGCGTGAACATCCCAGGGTCGACTCAAATGCTCCTTGTCCGAAAGGTTGATTGCACTATCGAACATTCTTTGCGGAGAAAAGACTTGTCCTTTGGTGGCGGTCGACCATGCGAGGATGCTCGGCACCAGCGCCAGGGGCGTCTCGCCATAGTGTGTTTGTCCGTGGCACTGGCCACAATGCCGACTTTCAGGTTCTTGTAGGCCGATCGACTCGGCCGAAACACTTCCGTCCGGCAGGAAGAATTTGGGGTTATATTGCCAGCCGCCTTTTGCACCCGCAACACCGTCTGCTCGTGCAACGACTTTCGTACCGGCAAGCGTGGCCGTGTTGGCCCAACCGAAATGGCCGTCGCGAAGCGATTCGATCCTTGCCGCGTTGTCGGGATGAGCTGTGTGGCAGAGAAAGCAGTTCATCTCGACCACACCCGAGGCCTGCCAATCCCACGGTTTGGGCTGCCCGGTGACAGCGTCGAGCACCTGAGCGTCGGGGTTGATGGTCGAGGCGGCCGCGTCGGGTTTTTCGGCATTCCCTTCGAGCCGCGTTTTCCCGTGTCCTAAAACCGCCGGCCCACCGCCAACATGCCGCCAACCGAACGTTTGGATCCATTCGGCCGTGCCGAGGTCGAGTTGGTTATCGCCGGGCGGCGTGAGATAGCGATACAATAAGGGGCTCCAGCCGCCGAACGCGCCCGTGCTGTAGTCCCAGGCGTGTTGTCCCGGCCGGGTGCCCGCGGCAAACTGTTCATTGCGCCCAGCATTTGCATGATAGCTGTGGCCGGCGATGTAATGTGTGTCATGGCAGCCTGCGCAACTTCGCATCGTCGAGATCGGCCTGCCCGAGGTGATCACCGGCGTCCCGTCCGCGTCCAACAACGGCACGGGCGGATGCAACTCCAGAGTCTTCGCATCGGCGGCACCGACCAGCACGCCCAGGGCAACGACAATCGAACACCCGCGATGAATTCGCATTATCGGCTCCCTCCCATCTCGTCGCGCAACAATTCCATGCGCCGCCGATTGCCACGAAACGCCGGATCGCCTTCGAAGCCTAGGGCCCCCCAATCCATCACGCCGCCAGGACTGTGGCAGTCGACACATTGCAGGGCGTGCTCCTTCGACTGCACCATGTGCGAGAGCGGCCAGTACATGGCCGTTTCCACGAAGTCGTATTGCCCGCTGTACTCAACACCCGTCGCTTTGCAGCCCAGCCGGCAGGCCTTGTCCCAATCGAACTCCGACCAATAACCGCCCGGTCCCCAGGTGCGTGGCGTAAGCAGGTGCAAGTACTTCGTGTCGTAAACCTGCTTGCCGCGATGCACCTTAAACGGCCAGATTTTGGCCTCCGGATCGGCCGAGTTGCCCAACGGGTAGTTGATCTGCACGACGGCCGCGGGATCGATTTTGTCGCCCGTCAGATAGCGGAACGCCCGACCGTTGTACCAGTAGTACTCGGGCCGAACGTTTTGCGCGTATCGGAAGCTACCTTTCTTCTTGAGGTACACGTGAGGATCTTCCTTGCGACCGTCCTGGCCCGCCTGGGACCAGTCCCAATACATCTTTGTGGGAGCGTCGATGGCCATTTTCGGAATGTGGCACGTCTGACAAGCGACGCTTGCCGTGTGGAAATCGAGCCGGTCATTGCCGTGTGGCGTTTCGCTATGGCAATCGGTGCAGTAAACGCGTTTGGGCCGGTCGATACATACGGACATCGCACAGCCGGGAATTTGATGCTCTCGCGTGCGATGACAATCGACACATTGAAAGTCGAGCTTGCCCATGTGAACGTCGATTCGCTCGGGCGGGAAGTACATCGAGCCGTCCATATCGCCGTGTTTTACCGCATCTCCGCCTCCGCCCTTGAAGTGGCATTGCCCACAGTTGGTTCGTGACGGCCGGCCGACGCTTCGTGCGACCGCCACCAAGTCGACACCCGCCTGCGGTTCGCCGGCAAGATCCTTTTGGTACGTATTCGTTTGGTCGTGGCACACCATGCAGTCGACGTTCGTTTCGTTGGCGAAGTCGAAGCTGTCGTCGGCCCAGCCGTAGCCGACGTGGCAAGACGAACAGCGTGCCATGTTAGGACCGGCGTGGATGCAGAAGTTGTTGATGAGATTGCGTTTTCCCACCCGGATGATTTCCTCGCGGCCCGGCAACTTCACCTTCTGCCCGGCCCAATTCCAGTGCGAGGTTTTCATCATCTCCTTGGCCGCGTCGGGATGGCACTCGAGACATTGCCGGGTAGCGTCCGAGCCCGATTTCAACGGGCCTTGGATCAGATGAGCGTGATCGACATGAACCGGCACAACAGGCAGGCGAGTCCACGGCGAGTCGGTAGGCGCCGAACCGCTGGCGAGCAGCACGAAAAACATGCCGAATAAGCCCAACGCCACCAAAACAGCAATCGCGACGGCGGTTCGCATAAACCGACCTCCCGTGTATATGCCGGGCACCTTAGCCCACGCGATGGTTTTGTTGCGCACTTTCGTGAACCATCCTGGCGGCCGCCCCGTTGGGGCCGGCCCCCACGACACTGGCCTTGCGATGCACGGTCTCTAGCACGGCCGCTCGTATGAGACGCGCAGCATCGAGAAACCGTGGGTCGATCACGGCGTAGTACACATGCTGCCCTTCTTTTTCCGTTGTCACCGCGCCCTTGTCGCGCATCAGCCGCAGGTGTTGCGAAGCGTTTTGCATCGTCACGTCTGCGTATTCGGAAAGTTCAGAAACCGTCTTTCGGCCGCCTTGAAGTGCACAGAACATCCTCAACCGCGTCGGGTTGCTGAACAGGGCAAAGAAATCGGCCAACAAATGGCATTCCGCTTCGTCGAACGTTTGCATGAATGAATACTCAATAGACCGTTGAAGTGCCAAAGAGTGCGTTCGTGGGCAACAGAGAATCTGGCCTGGACGAAGGCCCTCATGCCCGTTGCTAGCCAGTGACCGCCCAACTCAGGCGGGCTGCCGTTACTTGCATTATATCGCAATTGCCATACTACGCAAATATCGGTTGTGCCGGTCGAACAGTTCAGCCCGTTTTCTGCTTCCGAGAAGCCCGAATCTGGCCACCTGGCGGTTTGAAATGCCTCGCTGCGCACGCGGCTTTCACGCGACGTCGATTAACGCAAGTGGTTTACCAACAATGTCTTACACCACAAACCGAACCATTATCCTCCACGGTCTGGACTGATGCTGTCCCCTGCTGTTACCGTAGCCCGAAGACAGTTCTCCAGCGGGGATGGGACGGCTGACATCCGGAAGAAATACCCAACACCGGGCCGGGACAAGATGGTCCTCCCCCAAGAATCCGGCTTCGGAAAGACAGCATTACGCCACCGACACTCGACCGGGCAACGGTAGCTGCTTACGTTGCGGCAGAGGGTTTTCGGAACATTCATCAGGCTCGGTCCGCTTGCGCGACAATTGGAGATACGCGTATGCCGAACCAACCAAGGCGACGATGTCCACGGGATGTGCCCTCCGAATGTGGCGATGGTTCACAATCGGAAGCGTGCTGAGTGCCTCCAGTTCGTTCGCCCGAGAGTTGGGCCACTCGGCCAGCACTGCGTCACGCTGCTCGGCGGAAGAATCCGTGGCGTTTTCGATATACTCTGCCATCTTGGAATCGTCAAAGAGAGTTGTAGCCTGCCAGCCTGCGACGTCGAGCGACTCCCGGCGAACCGGAGCATATGCATGCGGATCGGCTGAAACATCGGGAGCGTCCGACAACGGTGTGGGATTACTCGAAGGTGCGTTGGAATCGGCCTCAGAGGACACCGGGATTTTCGATTCCGTCGAGCGAGTGAAGGTCCTGTCGGCTCGATCGAGCTCGACGTTCGATGGCAATGCTTCGAGCTGCTTGAAACTGCTGATCGCCCAGTTGTGTCGGTCGAACCGCGACAAATCCTTGCTCAGGACATTGCTCGCTGCTGCTCTGCTCACCGCGGTGCCGACCAACTCGAAACACAGTGCTCTTGCTGCGGTGGCATCGACGCGGACACGCTGCGGGAGTACCGAGTTTCCATCGGTCTTCTCCAAGGTAGTCAACGTGGCCTGGGGAGAAATCGCTCGGCACGCGATGCCCGACTGGCCATTGGATAGCGAACGACCGAGGTTGACCAAGCCGGTCAGATCGACCATCCCACCATCCTCTCGGTCATTCGGTGACGGGGAGATCATTTCACCAGACGTGTCACCAGGCGTGTCGCCAGGAAGTCCGCCACTCCCTCCTTCAACCACCGTTCCGTCAGGATGAACTACCGTGACCTGAGAAACACTACTACACGTAAGGAACAGACTGTCGACATCCAATTCGATCGCAAGGATTTCGCTCGCAAAGGTTATGAGGTTGCCGTCAAACTCCGATTCACCCTCGTCAGCGTGAAGTGCCTGACCGACGTCCAGCAGATTGTCGCTGCTTTCGGCCGGGTCGTAACCCACGGCCTGCAATGCGCTGCATGCTGCATCGTAATCTGCGCTTTGCACGTAGACGTTCAATTGGTCGCCCGTGCCGCTGCAGGAAAGCGCCCCCAAGTAGGCTAAGGTCTCACCATCATAACTCCATGGTACAGCCGAAAGCATTGCCCGTTCTTCCATCGACTCGATCATCAGGCGACGACAAGGACAAAGCCGAAGGTGTCTGCGCGGCGTGCGTTGCGAGGGCCGCTTAGTTCTGGAGAAACGGTACTGAAACATAGCGACTACCCACCTTCGACTGCGGCAAACGTTTCGTGAATTTGGCGGCGAGCCAAGTCAATCTCTTCAGCTTCATCTTGTCGTCCAACGCTTCGAAGCAATTGCCCATAGTTGACGTATTGGCGCACGAGGAACTCACCGAAAGTCCGCACCTGTGGCGCGCACTTCACGGCAAAGCGTTGATGCTCGATCGCTTCTCGATAGACCGCCAGGGCCTCGTCCGTTTGCCCGAGCCGCTCGAGGATCATCGCCTCGTTGTTCAGCACTCCGCCTAGGCTGCTGCGGTAGCCGAGATGGTCGGGAGCACCTTCGATCAACTGCCCGAAAAGTGCTTTGGCGACACGAAACGAGCCAATGGCTTCTTCGTACTGTGGAATCTTGGCTTGCGCCTGGCCAAGGTTGTTATACGCGACAGCCAAGTCGCTTTGATAGGTCACTACGGATGGCGACTTGTGCCGCAGGCGTTCACCCACGGCGATAGCTTCTTGATATAACGCACATGCCTGATTCAACTTTCCAGCCCGGCTCTGCAACGAGCCCTGGTTGTTAAGGCTCAGAGCGAGATCCGTAAGATGACAAGTGTCGTCGGGATAGTCTTCGGTCAAGCGACGGTTAATGGCAATTGCTTCGCCACACGCCTGTAATGCTGCTTCGAGATCGCTATCGGCTTCGATGAAACTCAGGTTATTCAGGCTGAGTGCGAGTCGGCGACGATACTGTGCATTGTCTGCAAACCGTTCCACTAACGCGCGTTGTTGTTCGATCGCCTTCTCGTAGCACGCTCTACTCTCTTCGGTGCGTCCGGGGCCATTGAGAAGGAGCCCCAAGTTCCCATAGGTAAGGGCCAAATCGGCTTGGTAGCTGAGTGTATCCGAATCGATTTCGACAAGCTGTTTCTGGAATCCGATAGCTCGACGGTAGGCGTTTTCTGCTTCGACCGTCTTGCCCGAGCGGGCAAGGCCCAACGCGATGCTGTTCAGGCAGAGCGCCAAATCGGCACGATATTCCGCGTTGCCAGGGTTTTTCCGAACGAGTTGCTCAAGCATTTCGAGCGCCTGGCGGTAGGCCGCCTTGGCCTCGTTAACGGCGCCAAGTTGCTCGGAAAGTTTTCCCATTTTGAAATGGGTTGTGGCCAGATCGGCTTTCAGTCGGCCATCGCCACGCGTCTCCTCGACGAAGCCCTGGTAATAGGCAAGCGTGTCGGCCAACAACTGGCGACGCAAAGATTCTGTGCCAGGTAGCGTGGCGAGCCGTTCCGCATATTGGGCTCCCAATCGGTCAACAACTTCTCGCGCTTGGCGATAGTTGTGTTCGGCATGGGCCAGCGCCGTTTTTGTGCGACGATGCTCTCGGGCGATCATAAACAACCCGGCCGCCATGCCCACGACGGCAAGCAAAAACACCGCAATCGCCGATGTTACCAGCGCGCGATGGCGCTGCGCCCATTTGGTCGTACGGTCGACCACGGTGGGCCGCCGGGCACGAATCGGTTTGCCGGCCAGAAAACTACGCAAATCCGATGCCAGATCGGCGGCCGATGCATAGCGATGCTCGGGCGACTTGGCAATGGATTTCAAAAGGACCGTTTCCAGGTCGGGGGGAATCGAAGGATTGTGGCGACACGGCGCGACGGGATCGTCTTGTGCCAACTTGCTGAGCAACTGCCGGGGATCATCGCCAGCAAAAACCGGCTGAAGCGTAAGTAGTTCGTATAAGGTAACACCCAGCGAATAAATATCGGTTCGCTGGTCGATCGCAGCAGAGTGGCCTGCCGCCTGTTCGGGACTCATATACCGAACCGTACCGAGTACGTCGCCCGACACGGTCAAACTTGCATCGTTGCGTACATGTGCCAAGCCAAAATCGGCGACCCAGATCTCTCCCTGCGTGTCGAGCAACAGGTTGGAAGGTTTCACGTCGCGGTGAACAATTCCACAGTCGTGCGCATACTGCAAGGCGTCGGCCGCTTGGGTGCCCAAGCGTACGATCGTGCGGATATATTCACGATTACATGGTGCGCCGACGGTGGAAAAGGCTTGCAGAGTACTCGGCAAGGGCTTGCCGGCCGGGGTTGCCTCCGCGGAATGTGCGTCTACGGTAGATGGCTCTCGCGGCGTGGCCGAGGCAGCCCGCAACTCGCGAAGAACTTCGCTGAGGGATTGCCCCTCGACAAACTGCATCGTGTAGTAATGTACCCCTCGTTCGCAACCGACGGAGAAAACTGGCACAATATGCGGGTGATGCAATTGAGCCGCGGCAAGGGCTTCGTTCTTGAATCGCGCGATCTGCTTCTGATCGAGCACAGCCGCAAAGGGAAGAAGTTTTAACGCTACGCGGCGGTTGAGTGAAATCTGTTGCGCTTCATAGACCACGCCCATACCACCGCGGCCGATTTCGCGAACGACCTCATAGTCGCCGAGACGTTTGCGGAGGCTCGGACGATGTGGAGGCTTTGGGGCAGCCGGTGCAAGTTCGAGCGTGGCCTGGTGCAAGATCCTCAGGCCTTCGAGCTGAGTTCGCAGTGGACCGGCGAGATCGGGATGCACCGCGATCAACTGCTCGGGATCGGGCGCCAACCCTTGTTCCATCTCAACCAGATAACTTTCAACAACTGCGGCAAGTCGCTGCTGGTCGGTTTCCGACAGGGCGTCGATCCCCGAGAGTTCGTTTTTCGCCAAAGCATCGCTCTCGCAAGGTGCCGCTTCGAGGGAACTCAATGCAACCTTGGTGTTCTTCACAACTGCCTCCGCAACCGAAGGCCTTTGCGCAACGCCTCGACGGCACGGAGCCACAACATGCGTGCCGCTCCAGGACTGCGGTTGAGACATTCCGCGATTTCGTCGAACGACATGCCCTGCAAATGCCGCATCGTAAGCACCTCGCGATAGTCACGCGGAAGTTCCGCAAGTTGGTCGGCCACGATCAGCGCGTTTTCCTGCCGATCGAAATTCGAGCTTGGCGAAGTCGCCGAATCGGCCAACACGGCTTCTAGCCGGCCGGCCGATCGATTCAGCGCTTCCGTAAGCACGGGAATCGCGACCTCGCGGCGGACATCCCGTTTGGCGGCATGGAGGTGGCGTTCCGCGGTCCGCGAGAGGTTGTTCACCAGGATTTTCCGCAGCCACGCCAGAAACTCCTGACGTGTCGTGCCGCGAAATGCGGCAAAATCGCGATGGGCTTCGAGGAGCGTCTCCTGGACAATGTCCGATGGCCCGATGCGCGCAGAAAGCCTACGATCCAATTGGCCGGCAGCCAGGACCTTCAGGTAGTTGCCATACAACTGCAATAAGGCTCCCAAGCAGTCAGGCGTCCCTGCCTTCGCCTCTCGCAGCAGCGACTCGGCGGATGTTAACGGCGATTCCTGCATATTCCTATAGGCCGGTTTCCCTGGAGAATGTCACGCACTTTTTTCGAGACAAACACACCCCTTTGGGTTGGGAGTGATCGCCCCAGAACCCACTATAGCCGGCATCACCGATTTCTTCAAACCCGATTGGAGGGCTCGCCAATGTGCAGATTCGATTAGCGCCCGCATAGCCCAACCTTGCTGGGCAACCGATACGAGCTCCAATCCACGGATTGCCCTGGGCGCCAAGATGTGATTATTTTAGGTGTCGCCACCAGTAATAAATAGAGCTGCACAACTCGGGCACTCACAAATACTCCGCAACCCTTGGCCAGGTTACTGGGGCCGTGCAGGTTCACAGAATCGCACCATGCCATTCACCATCGTCTGTGGCTCGTGGCCGACGCATCAGAAGATAACAAAAGAGCTTGTGAGAATTGCATTACGCTCCGACGACGAGAACGGGACCCATCCCCGCCCGGTAGATGGGCAGGGGATGGATCCCAGCGGGAAGCCGAGGGTACCGCTTCCCCGGGGGGTACTTCGCTGCGGGAAATCTGGGTTACCAGGGCAACTTGGGCGTCTAACCAGACTTCCCTACCACCATTCGCCCAGTATCGTGGGGGCTGGCACATCAAATTCAGCCGCTTGAAACGATTTTTGCCGCGATTCGCCGTTGTTCTCCTGTTGCGACGATGTCGCAAACAGCCATTGCCGGTGTGCTGCCTCCTGGGCTTGTGTCTGAGTGTCGCTGTTGTTTCCGCCCTTCTTCGCGGTAAGCGCCTGTGCCAAGGCGGTGATGACCTCGGCACTTATCGGCAGCGATGTGACAGCAAATGTCTCGATCGCCGGATCGGTCCATCGGGCCTTCGTTTCTTCCGTGTTTGAATTGGAATCGCCGCCAGGGTGGGACGTGTTCGGCAACAGCGGTACCGCAACAGTCTCGCGAATCGCTAGCGTGGCGACGACCTGCTCCGGATCACCCAGGTTGTGCACCTGGATTGCCTCTCCTGAGATCGAAATCAATCTGTCGCCAATTTGCACGCTGCGCAGCACGCTGGCGTCGTGCTCAATTCGCCCGAGCAACTCGAGTCCGGCTGTGGCGCCGGTTGTGTCGACGTGAAACACAAACAGATCGTTGACACACGCGCCATTGACTTCTTCGAGCAAACCTGTGGCAACATCCGCAATCGATACCGTGAGGATCTGACTCTCCGGATAATAGGCCACGACATGGTGATCGCTGAAAATATCTCGGCGACCGACAACTGCCGTGTCGATAGCAAACCGATCCACCAGTTCCGGATTGCTAAGGTCGCTTACATCGAACAACGAAACTTGCGGCTCCTGGAAGGTTCCCGTTTCGACATCCGCATCGCATCCGAGACCGATGAGAAAACCACCTTCGATCGCGTGAAGGTAGGTGGAGAATCCCGTGATTTCCAATTCCCCTTTCACTTCGGGATTGGTCGGGTTGCTCAGGTCGATGGCGAACAATGGGTCGATGTTTCGGAACGTCACCACATACGCTTGGTCTCCCCAAAAACGGACCGAATAAATTTGCTCACCAGGAGCCAACCCTTCGACCGAACCGATCACTTCGAGCACCGAACCATCTTGCTCGAGGACAAACAGATTGCTTTGTTGTATGTCAACTCCTAGGGGGTCGGTCGTGGCGACACGTAGCAGTCCGCCGTGCTCGTCGACGGAAAACTGATCGAGCACCTGTCCCGCTACTTTCCCTGAGGCCACCCATTGCAGCCCGCCATCGTCGCCGGTCAGGTCGATCTTGTTGATGACGGTTTCTGTGCTTGGCCCTCCCCACACAATCCAATCGCCATACGAACCGTAGATGGCCGTTCCCAGCACGTAAAGGCTTTCCGTGGTCGCATAGACCGCCGAGATGCTGCCGGTGGGTACGCTGATCGAATCGGTCGGCCCGGGTTCGTCCGATGCCATGTCGATTACGGCAATCGTGCTTAGCGAACTTAGTCCCTCGGATTCCCTGGGCTTGTAGATGTCGGTCGGCTCGGTGATCCAACCGCCGTCGATCACCTCGCCCGATACATCTTGGCATGTATACTTGGACACGACGTAGTCAGCCCATTGCTCCTCCACGCGCTGCCGATATTCCTCTTTCGTCTCGTAACGGTAGCGGGGTTGAGTTGCGTCGCCGTCCGAGGCGTCTTCCTCGATCGGTATGGTTTCCGGACGAGGTAGGCAGCAGGAGTAGTCTCTGATCACCAGATACACCTTATCGGCAATAACTCGCGAGTCATACAAGTAGCCGTCGAACGTCGTTTGTTGAACAAGCATCGGCGCGTTGCGGTTGGCAACGTCGAGGACCGTGACGCTGAATTTTCCCTCAAAACCCTTCGAGATCAATGTCAGGCGGTCGCCCGCCAGGCACATCGATTCAATCGCCTGGTCGAATTCCACTCGAGCGGCAACCGAAGGGTCGTCCGGCGAACCAAGATCGACGATCACCAATTCTCCATCGGAGAGCATATACAGGTAGTCGCCGTCGGTTTCCATCAGGTCGGATTCATCAACGCCAATAACCTGGGTGTTGGTTTCCGATTGATAGAGCGCCGAGGCTCCCACAATAGAAAATGCGATGTAAGAGTACTCGCGGCCAAACAGATACTCATAGCGCTGAAGGGCATCGGCAATGACGTACTCCTTGAATTCCTCCTGCGAGGCGAATCGTTCGAAGCCCGTTGTTAGCTCCTCCGCGAGCACATCACTGGGTGTCTCGTCCTCTTCCGACCGTGCCGGGTAGTCATCGTCGGTTGGCGTGCTCGTCGAGGGCGTGTCACTTGGGGCCGTGTTGACCGGCGTATTCTGCGGGGTTGTCTGCGACGGCAGGTCAACCGGAGGGGTGCCGGGCACTTCAGGCGACGTTGGCGATGAATCCTCATTCTCCACGTCGCCCGAGTCTTCGATCGCGACCACCGTGGGCGCCAGATCATTCGACGCTTGCAGCGGGTCGTTCATCCGCCCCATGAACAACATCGCGCCGGTTTCATTGTCGCGGATGTAAAAGTGGAAAGGATGATCGGCAGTGAATTCTATCGACTGAGAAGAAGTGCCTGGCGCACAGCCAACACTTATGACCGCCGTGGCCGCAACAGCTTCCGCTCCTTCTTCATCAACTTCAACGATGGCGTTGTGGAGCACGTCGCTAATGCGAAGGTCGCCCCCGTCGCTCATGCCCGAAAAATCGGCCGCCCGCGGAGAGAAGGCGTCGCTCATGCCCATGCCCTTGAGCAATTCTGTCAACGAACTGGAGACCTCTGTCTTGAACTTCGGCAACCGTACGATGACATCTTGCTTCTCGGCACCCTGCGCCAGCCAATTGTTGACTTCGGTCAAGGTGTCGCCGCCGAGGTCGTTCAAGCTTGTATCTTCCTGCGGTAACAGAAGCACCATCGAGAGTTTTTCGCCCTCGTAGGGCAGTTCCAACACCTGAAACCCGTCTTGCTGCGTGTAGCGAAGTTGTTCGCGAAGGTACATCGTGGGCACGTCGATCTGCTCGCCCGACTCCAGCGTGAACACCCGGTCGTGGGTGTTCGTCGCCTTGAACGGATGTGCCCATTGCGCGTTGAAATAGATGGCGTTGGCCAAAACAGAGCGGGTAGCCTCGCTGATAGCGCCTTGCCCGAGCATGTCCTGGATCATGCCGTTGGTCTGCTGCTCGATCCAGGTGTTGATCATCTCTCGGGCAGCCTCGGGATCGGTCTGGAAATCGACTTCGTTGAGGCCACCGCTGTAGGCCGACTGCATGAGTTGAAGGTAAGTGTCCTTGAAGGAACACCCCTGTTGAAGCCAAAGCGAGTTGGCCACGCTGAGGTCAAATGCGTTGGTCTCGCCCGAAGTGTTGAGCGATTCCATCAACGAGCCGAACGATTCGTGTAAGCCGTCGTCTGCGGGGTCAAAATGCAGTACGTCGGCCATTTGTGCAGCCGTGTTTCCCGCGGCCCCGGCATAGGCCATCGCCAACGCCGTAGAGATACTCACCGGAGAGAGGAAGAGGTTTCCTTCCTCTTGCATGAAATGCTGGTAAAGGTCATAGGCAAACTGATTGATGGCTTCAACCGCTGCAAATGGGTCGCTGACTACGGCTGCCGACGTCTGCGCGGTCTGGAATTCGGCCGCCGTTTGGGACGCGTAGACTAGGGCGTCGGCGGGCGAAGAGGCCAATGTTAGCTCCGGGGCCGACTCGTCGGCCGCTGCGGTGCTCGCGATGGGGGCAATCGACACGGGCACTTCCTCGGCCACGGACCCCAGCATGAGGGGATCGCCAAGGGGCGCGCCCGAGAGAACCAGCCGGTGTTCCAATGGCTCGATTTGGAAGTGACGTGACCGGTTGACGTTGTGATTCGATCTACGAACTCGGGGGGGACGCTTCAGGATTCTCATGAATTGGCTCTCTGCCGAAGGCGACGCTCTTGGTGCTATTGCCGATTGATGGCTACCCCTACAATTCGGGCCCTACTTATAAGGGCAGAAAACGCCCAGCAAGTGTCACGCACGATTTGGCATCCATGCGGATAGCACAAAGAAAGCAGCGAGTCGCCCCCCCGACCGGAGCGCATAGCCAGCCAAGGTTCGTCTGTACTACGAACCTCAGAAATCGTTAGCCGTTTCACAAAGAATAGCGCCCAACGAGAGCGGTTTTTGGGCTCGGTGCGGCAACACCGGCTTGCTTGGCGGCCCTGCCAACCTGTTGAAGAGGTTACGGAAACTCCGCTTCGCGCAGGTACCGGTCCGCAGCAAACCTTCCCTTCTCAGTGTCCTTCGTGACTCCGCGATTAATTCGGTTGTAAGAAATCCAGGCCAGGTCCAGGTTCATTGACTGCCGGGATGCAATAAACGGTTTCCATCGATAATTCCAACGCGTAAAAGGTGGGGAAGTGTTCCCAAAGTCCTTGCGATAAATGACTTGCAAAAAACCAAGAATGAATGCCGCTTTGATTTGCTATTGGCGTAAAACCACTCTATGTTTCTCTAGGGTCCGAAGTGCCCTGGGGTGCTTTTACCATTACTTACCAGGGAAAACACCCCGCCACTTCACCTGACAACGCGAGCGAACCATCCGGACAGGCAGAATTCGTCACATTCCGATTCGTCGGAGGCAAAGTGACGAAGTCCACTTGGCTGCCGACTCGCGCAAGTCAGGCGTAACGGTGATACCAGGCACAAAGTTCGGGAGCACTTTGCGTCTGTGTTGATTGTGAATGATTGCCGTTTTCCATTCTGGCGATCAACATGCCCTTGCGAAGGATTCTTCGTAGGGGCTGGGGCAGGAGTTGCGACGGGATGGCAGAACTATGCGCGGGGCAGAAGCGCACCTACAATCTAAAAACGCCGACAGAAATGCGCGCCAAGACCACGATCTAAAGATCGCAGCCAGGCGAAACTCTATTGCGCATTTCCAGGCGACATCTGACTCAGCAACGGGCCAGTACCAACGCCGGTTAACCTCCGGCCTTGCGAAACGCCACGTTGCCATCTTGTGTCTCAGCCGTCGGGCATTTCCCCTGGCTGGAAACTCCTGCGTTTGTCGTGATACGCGCAAGGGCGATGGTTTTCTCCTCGCCTACGTAACGCGATTCGGTTCCGAGGCATCCTCCGGCGCGTTTTCGCCCAAAGCACCGTTAGCCAAGTGCTTTTGCGCGTTTGCCGGCCACGAGACTCTTTTTGCTTTCACTTGTCCGAACACTACCTCGTTTGCATAGACACTTTCAAAGGGGCACATCTTTGATGACTACTATCGAAAAGACTGTCGGCGAGTTGGTTTTTGAGGTGGCAGAAGAAAATACGTCGGTTGCTTATCGCATTTCGTCGGATGTGCGATTGGTCGACCGAGTTGTACCACATGCCTGTAACTTCGTGGAACGTTCGGGGGCCGTCTGTTGTGGCGGTTTGAAGCTTGTCCTTCGCGAACTTCTGTTAAACGCCATCGAACACGGCAACCACAGTGACCCCGCTTTGACCGTGGCATGTACGATCGACCTGCTGAATACACACGCCGGGAAAATTGTCGTCGAGGATGAGGGAGATGGTTTCGATTTCGAGTCGGAAACCATGCTACTCCCGGACGATCCCCAGCAGATTCGCCGACGTGGACTCGCCTTGGTAAACAACTTCGCGGATGAGATTTTGTTTGACAACAACGGGAGCCGCGTGACTGTAGTTTTGCGGGTCGCTCCCGCGACGACGTTCGACGTCCAGGTTAACGACCGAGGGCATATGATCCGGCCGTCTGGGCGCATTACTGCCGCGGTGGCCAATGATTTTCGCCTGCTATTGCTTGACCTTGTCGACCAAGCGTGTAACCAGTTCTGCTTCGATCTGACAGACGTGGAAGATATCGATTCGGTTTCGTTGAGCGTTTTCTTCGTGCTGGCGAAAACACTCGCCGACGCGGGGCGCGACGCTCAGCTAGAGATCGTTAATGCGAATCCGTCGTTGACAATGCTCTTTCAGATGACACGGTTGGATCGATGCTACCGTGTGAACACGAAATAGGGACACCTCTCAAATGGACTGCTATCAAGACTTGACGAATGAGTTCGTCGCCGAAGCGAAAGAACATCTCTCGACGATCGAGGATCAGTTTCTCGCGTTGGAGAAACAGGCCACGCAACCCGACATGGGACTGGTCGACAATATCTTCCGCGGAATTCATTCGATAAAAGGTGCCGCCGGATTCCTGGGCTTGGAGAAGATCGGCGATCTGGCCCACGTGATGGAAACACTGCTACAGACGATCCGAGCGGGTGAAACCAAGCCTGAGTCGCAAATCATCGACGCTCTGCTACAGGGCGCCGACCTGCTCGCCGTACTTGTTGACGATGTCGAGAACAGCAGCACCGTCGATATTCAGAAAGTACACGATCGCATTTCCAGCGTATTGGCAAAGGCCACTTCGCCGAGGGCGCGAAAGGAATTGGCCACACCAGTTCGGCTTGCCTGCGAAAAAGGCCAGGACTACGGATTTGAGATCAACGAGTTCTCCTTGAGCAGCAGGCCGGCCAATCATTCGCATCTTTATGTTTTGGAATACGACCTCCGGGCGTTTCAGGAGGAAGGCGGACTCTCGCCGGCCGCACTGATTCACAAGCTGTTGGACGCCGGTTTGATTATCGACGGAAAACTGGAATGCGAGGCAAAGAACCTCTCGGACGATCTCACCAGCCAGCCATTGATTTACCGCGTGCTCTTCTCCACTGATCTCGATTTGCCTGGGGCAGCCGAGGCAACGAACCTTACAACAGAGAAGATCACCGAAGTAGTTCCCGAGTTACTCGCCGCCGAACCGGATGAACAAGAGGAAGACAGAAGTTGTGCGCCGTGTTCTGAAACTCCCACAAACGAACACACAACAGAAACAGGAGCATCGCCGGAAATGCCTAACAACGCGAAGGAGACAGACGATGTGTCACGCACAACCAAAGCAAGTCGCGATCACGCGGAGACCGTGCGAATTCATGTTGATATCCTCGATCAATTGATGACACTTGCGGGCGAGTTAGTTCTTGTACGGAATCAACACATGCTATCGGCCAACCGGTCTGATCCGGTAACACGCGGCATCTCGCAGCGGCTCGACATTGTCACCTCCGAGTTGCAAGAGACGATCATGCGAACACGCATGCAGCCGATCGGCAATGTCTTCAGTAAACTTCCTCGGATTGGTCGCGATCTCTCCAAGAAACTCAAAAAGGGAATCGAGATTACCACCACGGGTAACGAGGTAGAACTCGACAAGACGATTCTCGAATCGCTTGCCGATCCATTGATGCACATCATCCGCAACTCGTGCGACCACGGCATCGAGACGCCGGCCGCCCGAGAAAGACTTGGCAAGGCCGCCGCAGGTCGGATTTCGGTACGTGCGTATCACGAAGGGGGGCAAATCAATATCAAAGTCACCGACGACGGGCGAGGGATCGACGTCGAGGCCGTGCGGCGTAAGGCCGAGGACGCTGGTTTCCGTACCGAAGCCCAGTTGGCCGCCATGACCGAAAAAGAGATTCTCTCCCTCATCACATTGCCCGGCTTCTCCACCGCCAAGAAGACCACCGACGTCTCCGGACGCGGCGTGGGAATGGATGTTGTCAAAACGGCGATCGAACAGTTGGGCGGTTCTTTGGATCTGGACTCGACACTCAACAAGGGCACGTCCATTACACTTCGTTTGCCGCTAACATTGGCCATCATTCCCTGCCTGGTCGTGACCGTAGGGGCATATCGCTACGCCATTCCCCAAGTCAACCTCGAAGAATTGGTATGTCTTTACGACGAAGATTTGCGCACCAAAATCGAATGTGCCGGCAATCAGGAAGTTTATCGTTTGCGCAACCACCTGCTGCCCATGGTCCGGCTGAACGAGGTACTCGACAGATCCGAACCGTTTACCGATCTTGCGCAAGGAGAAATCACGGAAACCTATCGCAAGCAGCAAGACGCCCTCGGCAAGGACGCCAAGACTTCGCACCGCTCGCTCACGTTCGCCGTGGTTAAGGTGGGAACTCAGCGTTTTGGGCTGATGGTCGATCGGGTGATCGGTACCGAAGAAATCGTGGTTAAGCCGATGCACCCGTCGCTGAAAACGTTGGGTATCTATTCCGGTGCGACGGTAATGGGCGACGGCCAAGTGGCGTTGATTCTCGACATCGAGGGCATCGCGCACCATGCTGGCGTGCAACTTAAGGCGCGGCAGGACGATACCGAACAACAAGCCACGGACGAACTCTGTGTTTCCGACGCCCAAACGGTCCTTCTCTTCAAGAGTGGTCCCTCGGAACAGTTCGCCGTATCCCTGCCCATGATTCGCCGGATCGAACGTATCACGGTCGATCGAATCGAACGCATCGGCGACAAACAGTATGTCACGATCGATGGCGCGTCGACCTTATTGCTGCATTTGGAAAACGTGCTCAACGTGTCGCCCTGTATCGAGCAGGAAGAGATTTCGCTGTTGCTGCCGAAGCACGTAGAACGGCCCTTTGGAATCGTGATGTCCAATGTCGTCGACATCGCCGAAGCCACCACGCAACTGAACATCGACAGTTACGACGAGGCGGGCGTCCTGGGAACGGCGATCGTCGCCAATCAGATGACGCTCTTCCTCGACATTTACCGACTGATTGAACTCGCCGAGCCCGACTGGTTCGCCCAACGCCGCAAAAGTAGTCCCCCGCCCCAAGAGAACATACGTATTCTTCTCGTGGAAGACACCCTATTCTTCCGCCGGTTGGTCAAGGGGTATCTCGAAGCCGACAACTACCGCGTAACCACGGCGGAGCATGGAAAAGAGGCTCTCGAAATCCTTGAACAAAACGACTTCGACCTCGTAATCTCCGACATTGAGATGCCGGTGATGAACGGCTTCGAGTTTATCAAGGCCCTTCGCCGGAATCCCAAATATGAACACCAGCCCGCCATCGCACTGACAGCCCTGAGTTCCGAGGCCGACATGGCGTTGGCACGCGAATCGGGTTACGACAGGTATCGGGTGAAAATCGATCGCGAGGAATTGTTGCGAGAGGTCGCCGACCTTCTCGGCAGCCGCACCATTCCCTCACCAAAACACACGATTACCGCTGCCCCGCGTCGCCAGGGCGATAGCACCTTGAATCGCGAAGCCGTGTTGGCGCGCGTTTCTGAATTGCTCGAAACACTAAGCCTAGTCTGATTGCCAGAACCCGCAAATCGTATTCATTGATTAGAACGTGGAAAGGTTTCTTCAAGACCTGAACACACACTCCCCACGGGCAAATAGAAAGGAATAAACAAAGTGCAAACCGCTCTTGCCAAAACGACGGCAACCGACACGAAGCAGCAGTTCTGCACGTTTGGGGTTGCTGGAAGACTCTACGGGGTCGATATCCTGCATGTCAAGGAGATCAACTCCCAAACCGAGTTCACACCGGTATTTCACGCCCCGCCAGAGGTGCGAGGGTATGTGAACATCCGTGGTCAAGTTCATTTGATTCTCGACTTACGTCTGCTGTTGGGTTTCGAAAGCACCGAAGCCAACGAGGCAAGTCGTGTGGTCCTTTTCAAATCGGAGGTGGGAGAGTCTTTCGGCGTACTCGTCGACAGCATCGGTGACGTCGTTGAAGTTGACGTCGACCAGATTGAAGATCGTCCGGATGCAGCGCAACTTACCCAAGGCGACTCCGAGCAGGTTAGCTTGCATGTTGCGCTCATCGAGGGTGTGTGTTGGCTCAAGGGAGAACTTCTCGTTGTCCTCAATGCTACGAGATTTTTGAACGTTATTGAAATGTAACGAGCCGGCGGAACACATGTTCCTGAGCTCGTATTGTACAGTGTTTTGTAAACGAGCGGCACACTCGCCGCCCCCCATGGAGAAGAGAAAGGAACTTTAAACATGTCACCGAAATTCGCAACTCCGACTGTGTGGAGAAAGTTCAAGCTCGGCCAGAAACTGGCTATCGGCTTTGGATGTCTTGTATGTATCGCGGGCCTTTTGGGCTACATGGGATGGTCCAGCTTGCTCACCGTCGAGCACAAGAACAAGACCACCGGCGATGCCAACCAGATGTTGGAAAAGGGTTACGAAGCCCGCTTGACCGAAAAGAACTTCATATTGCACAAAGACAAGCAGGCCCTGGAACACGCTCGCCAATTGGTTACCGAGCGACACAAGGCAGCGGAGGAAATGAAAGTCAACCTCCGCGAGGCCAAAGACCGCGAAGCGGTCGACGCTATAGCAGCGCAGTTCACCGCGTGGCTGGCTGCGGTTGAAGCTTTTGCTAGCCTGGAGGACCAGAAAGAGGCAAACGACAAAACAATGGTCGAGTCGGCCAATGCGGCGATTGACGAATGCGCCAAGATGCGGACTGATCAGAAGCAAAAACTACAAAACGAACTGGCTACCGGCAAAGAGAAGGCGGTCATTGAGCAACGCCTTGCCAATGCCGATGACGCCAACCGGTTGGTCAAGTACATGCAAGACGCTCGTCGCCAGGAGAAAAACTATATCCTCCGGCATGACGACAAATACCTGACGGCTCACGCGAAAGACATCGATAAACTTCTTTCCCTTGCGGAAAACCTCAAGTCGCGCTTCAAAGACGAAGCCAACATCATCCAAATCGACAGTATCATCGCCGCGGTTGACGACTATCGCAAAGCCTTTACCGACTATGTGACCGGCGTGCGAGCACAGCAGCAGGAAGCCGAGAAGATGGTCGCAGCCGGCCGAGAAATCGAGCGCCAAGCTAGTGCCCTCCGTGATGCGCAGACGAGCGAGGCACGACAAACGGTTGCCAATGCGAACCATTTGACACTGGGGCTGACGATCAGTGTCATCGTGATTGGCTTTCTGGTGTCTTGGGGGATCACCCGAGGGATCGTAGGCCCGGTTCGTGAATGCATGGCCAGTGTCACGGCCCTGTCGAACCAGGACTTCAGCAAGAAAGCCCATGTCGACAGCGAAGACGAGATAGGTCAAATGGCCGAGGCCATCAACCAATCCATTCAAAACACCCAACAGGCATTCGCCGACATCCAAAACGCTGCCGAGCGGGAGAAACAGGCTCAGGCGGAACGCGAGGAAAAGGATCGCCAATCGGCCCAAGAGATTAGAAAGGCACTCGATGAAGCCAAGACATCGGCCGGGCATCTCAATAGCCTGCCTACGCCGTTTGTAACTATCGATACGGACTTCAACGTTACCTTCATCAACCGTGCGGGCGCCAAGGTGCTCGGTTCGACGCCAGAGCAATGCCAGGGCAAGAAGTGCTATGAATTGTTCCGTACGCCGCACTGCCAAACCGACGAGTGTCGCTGCAAACAGGCGATGCAAAAGGATGGGGTGTTCGTCGGCGAAACGGTAGCCGACCCCCATGGACTCAATCTGCCCATCCAGTATACGGCCGCGCCCATTAAGGACGCCGACGGGCGAGTCGCCGGAGCAATGGAATTCGTGCTCGATATCAGCGAAACGAAAACTGCCATTGAAGAAGCCAAAAAGTCGGTCGACAATCTCAACAATCTTCCGACGCCCGTGATGACGATTGATAAGGACTACAATGTGACCTTTATGAACCCGGCCGGCGCCGACGTGGTGGGACTTCGCCCCGAAGAATGCGTTGGCCGAAAATGTCACGAATTGTTCAAAACCCCCCACTGCCGAACGGAGCAGTGCGCGTGTCACCAAGCGATGATGGCTGGCGAACGGATCACGACTGAAACGGTTGCGGATCCCAACGGCTTGAACTTACCCATCATGTACACTGGAGCCCCGATCAAGGATGCCCAGGGACATGTCATCGGTGCCTTGGAGTACGTGGTCGATATCACCGAGATCAAAACGGCTCGTGACAAAGCGGCAAAGGTCGCCGCGTATCAGGATGCCGAGGTCGAGAAACTCTCCGAGGTTTTGGAAAAGATGTCCGCCGGCGACCTCACCGCGCCGTACTCGGTTGCCCAAGGCGATCAGGATACGGAAGGTGTCCGAAGCGCGTTTTCCGGCGTCGCCACCTCGTTGAATCGGACGCTGGCAAATCTTGGCGAGATTCTCGGAAACATTAAGACCAACGCCGAGACCCTGGCCAGTTCGTCGGAAGAATTGCTGGCAACCTCAACACAAATGGCGTCGAATTCCGAGGAGATGACCAACCAGGCCGGTAATGTCGCCGGCGCCACCTCGCAGGTGTCGTCGAACATCAGCACCATGGCCGCGGCTTCCGAAGAAATGAGCGCGAACGCGCAAAATGTATCGTCCGGAGCCGAGCAAATGTCTCAAAACATGAATTCGGTCGCTTCGGCGATCGAAGAGATGTCGGTTGCGATCAACGACATCGCCGAAAACACCCAAGGCGTGTCGAAGGTTTCTGACGAGGCGCGAAAAATGGCCAGTTCGGCCACACAGCGCATGAGCGCGCTGGGCGAGGCCTCCAAAGAAATCGGCCAGGTCACCGAGGTCATCAAACGGATCGCCGAGCAAACCAATCTTCTGGCACTAAACGCCACGATCGAAGCAGCCTCGGCCGGCGACGCCGGAAAAGGTTTTGCCGTGGTGGCCAACGAGATTAAGGAACTCGCCAACCAAAGTGCTCAGGCTGCTGAAGATATTGCGAAACGCATCCAAGGCGTTCAGGGCAATACCGACGAAGCCGTCACGGTCATCGATTCGGTGGCGGGAATAATCGAGAAAATCAACGAGTCGGCCCTGATGGTCGCGCAAACTGTCGACCAACAGACGCAAGCCGCCAACAATATCTCCAGCAACGTTCAGCAGGCCAACGCCGGAGCAAGGGACATTGCCTCCTCGATTGCCGAAGTTGCCAAGGGTGCGAACGACGTGTCGATGAACGCCGGCGAGGCAGCCAAAGGCGCCAACGATGTGTCGAGCAATATCCAGGGAGTCAACAAGGCGGCCACCGACTCTGCTGCCGGGGCGCAGCAGGTGAACGCTTCGGCCGAAGCACTTTCCCGCATGGCTGCCGAACTTCAGGAAATGGTCGATAAGTTCACCCTGCGATCCGCCGTCTGAACGGAACGGACACGCTTTATCGTGTATTGATGTCTGTGTAGAAAGTGGAACGGTCGTGTTTTATCGATTGGGGCCTGCATAGCCAATGAGCGGAAGGCGACCAACGGGAGCCTGGATTTCCAGGCTTTCGGTTTGCCGAAGCGATCATTATTAATACACGTATCAATAATCCACGATTTCCCGGGCTTCCGTTAGTCGCCCTGTTCCACAACCAACCCACGACTCAAAAGGTTAGCTGAAAAGCAGTAATACCTGGTAGCGGAAGAGCCTTACGATGGCAATCCCGCTGCCAGGTATGCTGCTTCCTTGCGTCCAACCTCCTTCCCGCTATCGACGCCTGCATGGCCAACGAACGGAAGGCGAACAGCGTGAGCCTGGATTTCCAGGCTTTCGGTTTGCGGAGACGATCATTTCAATGCAGGCATCAACAACGGCCATACCTCGGGAGGAGAGCTAATCGATGGTGAAGCAAACGAATGTGCTCATTGTCGACGACTCCCGGATTTTCCGGAGCGCCCTGGAAGCGTGTCTGGCCGGCGAGGACGATATCAACGTTTGCGGGTCGGTTCGCAACGGCATCAAAGCTCTGGAATTCATCGAGTCGCATCGTCCCGACCTGGTTGTACTTGACGTCGAGATGCCCGACATGGACGGTTTCGCCACGCTCAAGGCAATTGAGGATATCAACCGTTCGCGGCCCGAAGAAAACCCAATCGGTGTCCTGATGCTTAGCGCTTCCGTGAGCAAAGGCAGCGAGACCTCTACCAGGGCGTTCGATCTGGGCGCGTGCGATGTCATTGCGAAACCGGAAAACCCGGATGTCGCGGAAAGCATCGAGATGATCCGCCGACAACTGGTCGTCAAGGTCCGCTATTTCGCGTCGCAACGTATCGGCTCCGCCCCCCCTCAAGAAACAGCGCCACCCGTGAAACAAAGAGAAAGCGGCAGAGCGGCAACATCGAATATTCAGGCCGTGCTCATTGGCACATCCACGGGAGGGCCCAAAGCGCTTACGCAAATGTTGCCCTCACTTTGCGATACGATCGAGCAACCCATCTTCGTCGTTCAACACATGCCGCCCACATTCACCGATAGCCTGGCTACAAGCCTCGATGCGAGATGCTCGCATACGGTTGTGGAGGGCCGCCATGAAGAGATCGTGAAACCGCGTACGGTTTACATCGCCCCTGGCGGCAAGCATATGTTGGTCGCTCGGCGCGGGGCCGATGTAATGACAGTCTTAAGCGACCAGCCACCGGAAAACGGGTGTCGCCCATGCGTCGACATACTATTTCGTTCCGCCATGCCCGTCTACGGAGGCAATGCCATTGCCATCGTCCTCACAGGCATGGGTTCCGACGGCACCAAAGGCCTTGCCTCGCTAAAACGAGCGGGGGCACACGTTGTTGTTCAGGACAAAGAAACCAGCGTTGTCTGGGGGATGCCGGGTAGTGCGGTGGCCTCCGGTAATGTGGACGACGTCCTTCCGCTTAACAAAATTCCCGATGCCGTAGCCGCAGTCATTCGCGGAAAACGGACAGGAGAAAATGGGTAATGGAACTATCACGAACCGCGTTCGACCTGCTTCGGGCCTTTGTTCACGATATCTGTGGACTGGCCATCGGCGACGATAAGCAATATCTCGTGCGGCAACGGTTGCAGCCGCTTGTGGAATCGACAGGCTGCGGCAGCTTCGAGGATTTCTACCATCACGTAAAACACAATTGTCCTGCCCACGTGCGAGAGGAGATCATCCACGCGATCACAACCAACGAAACATCGTTCTTCCGCGACGAGCATCCTTACCGAACATTCAAAGAATTCGTTCTCCCTCGCCTTGCCGACGTGATTTGCCATCGCAAAGCAAACCCCGCGTTTTGTTGCAGCGGTCCGCTGAACATTTGGTCGGCAGCTTCTTCAACCGGTCAGGAACCGTACAGCATCGCCATGCTGATAGGCGAGTACCTCGACGAGCATCCACACAAAGGGATTGCGGCTAACGATTTTCGTATTCTGGCGACCGATATTTCGAAGGATGTCCTTGCCTATGCCGTTGCAGGAAAATATACCGACATGGAAGTACAGCGAGGCGTGTCTCCCCAACGCTTGGCAAAATTCTTCCGCAAAGAGGGGACACAATGGCATATTAACGAACGTCTGCGCCCCCTGATCGAGTTTAGGCAGGCAAACCTGGCCGGATCCTTTGTCGGCCTGGGAACATTTGACGTCATCTTTTGTCGCAACGTGATCATCTATTTCGACATGGAAACCAAGATCAAAGTGCTCTCGCAAATGACGCGAATGCTCAGCAACGATGGTTTCCTCTTTGTCGGAACCACAGAAAACACCTACGGCCTGACCGACGCATTCGAGACCGTTCGCTACGGCGAAACGGTTCTCTACCAAAAACGCTCCAACGCACCGGCCGCAAACACAACGCCAGTTTTGACCTAGAGATACGGCCTTTTCGCTAACTGGAATCCCGGACGCAAGGTCCGCACCGCCGACCAGATGAAGCGGGTCTGCACCAGCGGCTGACGAAGGGCGATTTGCGGCATCAAACCGCCCGTGGTACAGTAACCTCCTGGCCCTCGGATGGCGTCGTATCCCTTGGAGCAGGATTCCATGCATTATCGACCACATGCTTCTCATTGCCTTTCATTTCTAGTCGGGATGACATTCTGGGCGGTGCCTCTGGTTTCCGCAGAGGCGGCGCCTTGGCAGAGTCTTTTCGACGGAAAAAAGCTGGGGACTTGGAAAGTCGCCAATCGGTTCGACTTCATCAACCATGGCAAGGTCGAGGTGGCCAACGGCCAACTCCTGCTGGGCAAAGGCGAGCCGCTCACCGGAATCCGCTACACGGGCAACCTCCCTCGCATCGATTATGAAATCGAACTCGAAGCCATGAAGGTCGACGGCGAAGATTTCTTTTGCGGCCTGACGTTTCCCGTCGGCGAGCAACCCTGCACGTTGATCGTCGGCGGCTGGAACGGCCCAATCGTGGGGCTTTCCAACGTCGACGGCCAACCGGCCTCCGAAAACGAAACCACCGCACACATCGAGTTCGCCAAAAACCGTTGGTACCGCATCCGCCTAAGGGTGACTAAGGCCAAGATCGAGGTCTGGCTCGACGACAAACAGGTCATCGACCTGGCGACCAAGGGTCATAAGTTCTCGATCTGGTTCGAGCAAGAAACCGTTCTGCCGTTGGGTATCGCCAGCTACGAAACCAAAGCCGCACTGCGCAACCTTCGGATTCGAAGTCTGGCGGCCAAGGCAACAGCCACCGCAGAACAGTAGTCGCGTCGAGGGATCGCTCGCGCCGCCGCGTTCTGCTATGATAAAATCCTTGCTTGATTGCGTGATAGGTTGTTCCCCAGCCCAAGGGCTGCGTCCCTGGGCTTATCGTCGCTGCGAGTCAATCGGTACTCGCTGGGACTTCGGTACTTGCCGACCGGAAGACAAAGCTATCATGTCCGACACTCCTCGCCCGAAACTGCGGCCCGTGGAGCTTTTCCCTCTTGGGGTTGGCCACGAGAGCCAAATCGTGTTCCGCGATCCAGAGGGCTACGGCGAAACCGTGCTTCTGCCGCTCGGTGCCGCCCTGCTCGCGGCACTTATGGACGGGCGAAGCACGTTTTCCGAATTGCGGCAGGAATTCTTCGTTCAAACGGGCACCAAAGCAAGCGAGGCGGAGATCGCCGAAGTCGTTCGCCGGCTGGACGAAGCCTATCTGCTCGAAAGCGAACGCTTCGCCTCTTATCGACGTGACCAAAACGACCATTATCTGAACAGCTCTGTTCGCCAGGCGGCGCACGCAGGCGAATCGTATAGCGACGATCCCGAGGAGCTTCGGCAGCAGCTCGACGACTGCTTCACTTGTGACGACGGCCCCGGGCGGCTGGACACGACCGATGGCATCGATGGCCAGCGTCTACGCGGGGTGCTTAGTCCCCATATCGACATCACCCGAGGCGGATCGGTCTACGCCTGGTCGTACAAGCAGATTGCCGAACACAGCCCGGCCAGCCTGTTTGTCATCTTAGGTACCGCCCACAATCCCATGCAGGAATTGTTCACGGTTACCCGAAAGGATTTTGCGACACCGTTGGGCACAGTGAAGACCGACGGGGTGTTTATCGATAGACTTGTCGGACATCTTCACAGTAGTGTCGCCGGGCAACTGATCGATCCGTTTGCCGACGACTTGGCCCATCGATTTGAGCACTCGATCGAGTTTCAAACGCTGTTTCTGCAATACACGTTGGGTAAGCGGCGCGATTTCCAGATCGTTCCAATCCTGGTGGGGTCGTTTTACGAGTTCATCGACGAAGCCATCGCGCCCGACGAGGTGCCCGAGGTCCAAGCCTTTGTGGCTGCATTGCGTGCGGCGAGTGACGCGTATCCGGGCGAGGTTTGCTTTATAAGTGCCTCAGATTTCGCTCATATTGGCCCGCGATTTGGCGACGAGCAAATACTCGACGACACCCGGCTGACAGCCCAAGCCGTCGACGACCGGCGACTACTCGAACACGCCTGCCAGGGCGACGCCGGAGCGTTCTTTCGCCATGTTGCACGGCAGAACGACTGCAACCGTATCTGCGGCCTTTCGCCTACGTACACGATGCTCGAAGCGTTGGAGTTCGACCACGCCGACTTACTGAAGTACGCCCAGGCCACGGAGTCCGACGGCAGTTCGTGCGTAAGCTTTGCCAGCATTGGATTTTATGGCCGGTGAGTTTTTGGCTCTGGCGCCGAAAAGCGTCTGCACGTGCGTTCACCCACGAAGCGTAGGAACGCAAAAAGGCTATCCGCCGGCCTGCTACGGCGAACCGTCGTCTGCCAGCAGGCCACGCACTATATTCTCCGGTGCGACGAACGCCGTGCCGTGGCGGATGCCCGTGGGCATGGTCAACTGCTCCGACACGTCTTCCCAATTCTCCAAATCAGTCGACCGCACGGCACCATAACATCCGCGTGTGTACTGATCGAAGTAGACGATCCAGGCCGAACCGACGCGCAGCGCCGTGGGGCCTTCTACCCAATTGGGCGAAATCGGTTTCGACGCGTGGCCATACGGACCTTCCGCCCGATTGCTCCGAGCAACGCAGATGTGTTTCTTCGCTTCCGGCAGTTTTGTCTCGTCCTTGAGAAACATCAGGTACTGGTCGCCCTCTTTGGCAATCGCTGCGTCGATCACATTGAAGCCATCGTCGTAAAACAACTTGGTCTTCGAATACTGTTGGAAGTCCTTCGTGGTCGTGACATATATCCGATGGTTACATCGACCGCCTGAGCCACTATCGCCCGTGTTGTCGGTTTCCGGAAAACGGCCCGGAATGGTTGTGGCCCAAAAGATCAAATACTGCTGGGTTGAAGCGTCGTAGAAGATCTCGGGCGCCCAACAGTTGAGCGCTTTCGGCTCATGTTTCATTACCGGCAACCACTCTTGCTTCGACCAGTGGATTAGGTCCTTTGAATGAGCCATCCCAATTCCCTGGTCCCCCCAACCGGTTGTCCAGACCATATGAAAGGTACCGTCAGGGCCACGACAGATCGACGGGTCTCGCATCAGCCGTTTCCCAACCTCGGGCTTCAGGAAAGAACGGTCATTGCGCAAGGCCGTCCACTTCAGACCATCTCGGCTATAGGCCAGATGCAGCCCGTCCTCGCCGTTGCCTTTGAAGTAGGAAAACAGGTAATACGTTGGCGTTGACACACTCGCCGACTGCTGAGTCGGCTCAGCGGCTGCCGCCAGAGAAGCTACTAACAACGCTGCCGAAAATATAAAAAAGGGCCGCACTTGGTACTCTCCCGTTCATTGTATGTGTGTCGCCAGAGACCTTGCCCACACACCACTATAGCAGGGGTGTTCGTCTGTGGGAAATCCGACGCACATCTGCCGCATTCTCGCCTCCTTTTTCTCGCTTCGAAACGCGTGTCCTCGACGCTTCGCGTCGTTATCCACCTCCCGTACTATCGGGCCCTGCATTGCTTGTGGAACGAGGGCGACCAACGGGAGCCCGGTTTTCCGGGCCAGAACGCAATGAAGTGTTCCACAATTAACCACGGAACCAATAATAAGCTGGAAACGAGAGGAAACCTTAGGCCAACACTACGTTTGTACGGCCTGCCCCAGACTACTTTTCGCGACGGAACGGTCACCCTCGCTTGCGTCGACCGGATGTCCCGGTAGAATCTTTCATCTAGTGGGCGGTTGGCTCAAAACGCGGTAGTCTAGCAGCAGGGAGCGTCCATTGTCAGACGTAGACCGAGTACATATCGTGGGCGTTGGCGATGAAGGGCTCAACGGCCTTACGGCGGCCGCCCGGCAGTTGATCGAAAACGCCGAGCTATTGATCGGCGACCGCGAGATCCTCGCCCGGGTGCCGGAAGGCGACGCCGAGCGGTTTGTTGTCGACGGGTTAGATCAGGTCGTCGAGAGGATGCAAGCGGCAGCCGGACAGCGAGTCGTCGTGCTGGCCGAGGGCGATCCGCTTTTTTACGGCGTCGCCCGATTTCTTTGCGACAAGCTGGGGAAAGAGCGGTTCGAGGTTGTCCCGCATGTCAGCAGCATGCAGTTGGCCTTCGCTCGCGTAAAGGAAAGCTGGGAAGACGCCCTGCTGACGAACCTGGCCAACCGCGATCTGGCTCGCGTCGTCGAGCAAACCCGGACGGCCGAAAAGGTTGGGCTGTTCACGACCGATACAACACCGCCTTCGGCCGTGGCAAAGGCCTTGCTCGAACGCGGTATCGACTACTTCACCGCCTACGTGTGCGAAAACCTCAACTCGCCCGACGAACGGGTGACTCAGGGCGAACTTTCCGAGGTGGTCGACCAGCAGTTTTCCCCAATGAACGTATTGATTCTGGTCCGCAAGCCGGGCGCGGCCGACCGACCGGCCGACACCGTGGGCCGGCGGCTCTTCGGCAACGCGGACGACACCTTCCTGCAAACCCAACCCAAGCGGGCGCTGGTTACGCCGGCTGAAATCCGTGTAATGGCGCTAGCCGAGATGGACCTCGGGCCAGCCAGCGTAGTGTGGGACGTGGGCGCGGGAAGCGGTTCGGTAGCCATCGAAGCAGCTCAAATCGCCCGCGAAGGAATGGTCTACGCCATCGAACAAGCGGTCGAGGATCACGCCCTGATTTCCCAGAATGCGGAACACTTCGGCGTAAAGAATCTTGTCGCCGTGTTGGGGCGCGCTCCGGAGGCCTGGGAAGATTTACCTCAGCCCGACGCTGTTTTCGTTGGGGGAAGTGGCCGACAGATCAGTCGACTGGTCGAAGCTGCCTTCCAGCGGCTTCGTCCTGGCGGACGTTTGGTGACCACGATGGGAAGCCTCGACAACATCGCCGAAACCCACCAAATGCTCCAATCCTGTAGCCCGGAAGTCAACGTGTGGATGGTCAATCTCGCTCGGGGACGTTACCAAATGGACCGGCTGCGTTTTGAATCGTTGAATCCCACGTTCCTGATCGGTGCGGTGAAGTCGCAATAGCGGCCCACACCGCAGCCAATTGGCGCTACCACACCCAGGTAAGAAGCCGCTCCCGTTGGGCGCGAATTTTGAGGAAATTGCCTCAACCCTGAGAACCGTGGCAAAATGACAAAAGAACAACTTGACGTAATTGCCGTCGGCGCACACCCGGATGACGTGGAGATCGGCTGCGGCGGAACGGTTGCCCGACTGGCCGAACAGGGTTTTCGGGTAGGAATCATCGACCTGACCGACGGCGAACCTACGCCGCGTTCGCCGGGTCCGGAAGTGCGTCTGGCCGAGGCCCGTCGGGCGGCCGAAATCCTCGGTGCCTGCAAGCGAATCACGCTGGCACTTCCCAATCGCCGGCTGTTCGACGACTTCGACGCCCGGGTGGCGCTGGCCAAGGAGTTTCGCCGCTACCGGCCTCGGCTCGTCGTGGGCCTGGGGGGACATACACCAATGGCCTCGCCAGACCACTATCAGGCAGGTCTGATTATCGAGGCGGCCGTGTTTTATGCCCGATTGACCAAGTGGGATGCCCATTTCGACCGCTTGCGTGTTCACCACATCGAACGTCACTTGGAATTTCACCTCGGCTTTCGCAACCTGGCACCGACGACCGAAAACGCCATGGTTGTCGACATTCGCTCGACACTTGACCGAAAGATAGAGGCCATCGCGGCCTATAAAACCCAATTTCCGCCGGAACGGTCGGGCGTATTGGAACGTATCCGCGCCTTTGCGATCCAGCAAGGAATGGCCGCCGGGTTCGTAGCCGGCGAAGTGCTGAGCAGTCCCACGGCCTGGGGAACTCACGATTTGATGGGGTTGCTTTTCGGCCCCAAAGCGAAATACGCCAAGTCGGCATCGCGTCGAACGCAAGCATCGCGCCGCTCACGGCCACACCGGTTGCGGTAGAGTCTTTTGTCGCGAGAACGTTACATCGTCTGTGGGTGACCGGTATCACCGACAGTTGGTCTGGCTAGATTCAACACTGGGTGGCACGCAGCCAATGGCACCTAACTCGCCTTAAACCTGGCGCATCACTCGCCTCAAACCGGACCGTTAGCGGCCCTGCCGTTCTATAGGAGTGAACCAATGGGAATCTTCAAACGCATCTTCGGCATCTGCAGCACTAAGCCGCCTGCCGACCCGGACTGTTGGTCGTATGACGACGGTCGGCTGGTTGTCGATCTCGCCCGGGCCACCGAGTTGAACGACCCCGGCGGGGCTATCCGGCTGGAAGGTTCGCGGCTGCCGCAACGGGTGTTGATCGTCCACGGCACCGATGGCCAGTGGTACGCCCTACCGAACCGCTGTTCGCACATTGGCCACCGCCGGCTCGATCCGGTGCCCGGCGAAAATGTGGTTCAATGCTGCAGCGTGGGCAAATCGGTGTTCGACTACCAAGGCAACCGTCTCTCGGGTTCGGCTCAGCAGTCTATCCAGCCGTTTGAGGTGGAAGTCGAAAACGAAAAACTGACTGTCCAGCTCGATTATTCCCAATAGACCGTAGAGATACTGGGAGTCAGGTCGTCGGTCGTGTCAGCCCCCGTCATCGAAGGAAGGATGGTGGTCGCGATTCGTGTCCTTCCGTGACCAAACAGCACCTGCAGCCCCCTCTATATGGTGATTGCTTTCACTGAAATGCTGGTATAGAAAAAACCGTATGAAATATGGACGTTTCTCCTGCAAAGCGGCGATGGACACGTATTGTAATTCGTTGTCATCCGTCATCTAACACGAAGCCATTTATGCTTCGGGAGGAAACTGATGCGGTGTGAAATTCTCCGCCCCATCGAGGTCTTTCTCGCATTCCTGTTGGTCGGCACTACGGTATCCAGTTTCAGTTACGCAGTCGCACCGACTACCTCGACAGCCAATCTTAACTTGGCAGATGTTGTAGGTGGGGGCGACGGCTGGAACACGGGGAACCGCTACGGCATCAACCCCGTGACCGGTGCCCAGGTCACCACAGACGGAGGTGTATTCACGGAAACGGCTACCGGGTTCGACGACCGGTATCACGCCGTTTCGGCGCTGCCGCTGGTCGACGGAGTTTTCGTACTCTCCGACACGAGCACAACGGGCGGCCTCACCAAGGTAAGCAGCACGGGCGACTCGATCAGCCTGTCGGGCAACGGCCAGTCGGAGTATACGATTTTCAACGGAGGAAATGGCGCCTGGGCGTATAACGTGTATCTGAAGGTCGGCTCGGCCACTCCGGTCAACTACGATCCGCCCGGGGTAAACCCTGCTCATTCCACCCTTGGAATGTACTCCAATAAAGGCATCACTTTCGACCTCGACGCTATCCGCGCCGCCAACCCCAACCGGGAAATCGATGATTTCAGTTCAATCCTAGGAACCTTCACGACCACGGGCGCCGCCTACCGCGTCTATATCGACGGTGACTTCAAAGCAAGCGGCAACCTCAGCACCGCCACGCAGGGTGTGTCGCGAAGTATTCCGATTTCTCGCAGCCAACGCTTTTTGACTCTAATTAGTTGGTACCGAAACTCCGGAGGCGGCGGCGATGCTATTGTGTATGCCGATCCCTATCTTAGTGTGAACGAAAACTTGGCCCTCGACAAAGTGGTTACCCCCGTGGCCTTGGCATTCGACGTGGAAGAGGGATTTTCAATCTCGAACGTGACCGATGGTGAACTGGACGACCAGGAACCCGGTGCAGGCGATGGCTCATCGTTTTGGCTGGCCCCCGGAGGACGAACCGAAGCAGGTTTTGTCGTCGACCTCGACACGGTAAACGAAATCGGGCGCATCGATCTGCAAAACACCCGGTTTTCCGAGGCCGGGTTCCATGGCACGCAGGATTTCCGCATCAGCGTGTCGCTCGATCAGAACCAGTGGACAACGGTTCTCGAAGACACGCTTGCCGATGGTTGGGATGCGGCGCACTACATTCCCATCGAGTCGTTCGAGTTCGATCCCGTGTCAGCGCGCTACGTGAAGTTCGAGGCCCTAAGCTACTATGGTGCTCAGGCCGGGCTGAACGAGATCCGTATTTTTGCTCCGATCCCCGAGCCGACGACTCTCGTGCTGTTGCTGACCGCCGGAGCCCTGCTGGCGGTTTGGTTACGTCGCCGTCGGTAACGCGAATGCACGGGTATCCTTCCGCAACCGCCGAGGTGGCCCTTGGCTCCGAAAGCCACCTCGGTTGCGTGCCTCTTCTGGCCAACGGAAGTCATGCCCTACATGTACATCCCGCCATTGACGGCAATGACCTGCCCCGTGATAAAACTGGCCATCGGGCTTGCCAGGAAAACGACGGCCGCGGCAACCTCTTCCGGCCGGCCCAGACGTCCCATGGGAGTCGACGATCGGACCACGCTAAGCGCCTCGTCCGGCAGGTTCTTCGTCATGTCGGTTTCGATGAACCCGGGAGCCACGGCGTTTGCCGTGATGTTTCTTCGGGCGAGTTCGCGGGCCAAAGTCTTGGTCAGCGCAATGAGGCCCGCTTTGGTCACGGCGTAGTTCGCCTGCCCGAAGTTGCCCATCTGCCCGACAATCGACGAGATATTGATGATGCGTCCCCAATCGTTCTCCACCATGCGGGGTAGCACCACCCGAAGGAGACCCACGGGACCCTTGAGGTTAACATCGAGCACCTCGTCCCACATCTGCTTGGTCATCTTCAGGAAGGATTTGTCGCGATTGATGCCCGCATTGTTCACCAGGATATCGATGTGGCCAAAATCCTTGATGACTTTCTCGATCATGCGTTCGCAATCGCTTGGCTGAGCTACGTCGGCTTGATACAACCTGGCGCGGACTCCCAGGCTGCGTGCTTCACCGCAGACATCATTGGCGGCAGTGGCCGAATGGTTGTAGTTGACCGCCACATCTGCGCCCGCCTCGGCCAAGGCGATAGCAACCGCGCGACCAATGCCGCGCGATGCGCCGGTGATCAAAGCCGTTTTCTCCTTCAGCATCTCAAAGGAGATGACTTCCATGTGGGGAACTGGCCGTGTGGGAATGGTATTGGCTACCGACATTTACGTGCTCCTTCGGGTGGGAAAAATCAACCAAGCCGCGCACACTACGCTCAGGCATTTCTTGGATACCCGAGCGGAATTGTCAGGAACGTGTTGCCCAAAGCGGCAGGACCGCCAACCAAACCGGTGCTACCGTACCCAGGCAAGACGCCGCTCCCGTTAGTCGCCCATCCTTGCTAAAAACTCAACAATCTCCGCGTTAGTAGTACAGCATTCTTTGGGTGAACGGCCGCAAAAACAAGCGGCAAAGAAGCGGATACCGTGGGCCAACGGCCACGTGTTCTGCCGATGCCCAAATACGTCGAGCGTCAATCGTGCGGGGCTTGCCATCCACACGCCCCAAGAGAATAAACTAAGCCCACGTGGATATCCCCGCTTCGGTTTCCCACGAGCCAATATTGGACACTCTGGGGCTCATTTTCCTGGGTTGCTCGGCCTGTGCTTGGACGCGTTGCATGCATACAGATTGCTAGAAGCCGTTTCAAAACTACCGATAGGGACATTCGTTCGGCGGGTTTATAAAGCCGAAACCGGGTTTTGAAACCGCCTCTAATAAACCACGCTTGGTGTGTGCCAAATGCGTCATTGTTACGTGCAATTGCAGCGTAACGCGGCAGGGACGCAGCCGTTGCTACCGCACCCCAACAAGAAACCGCTTCCGTTGGTCGCTATCTTTACGAAAGCTGCCATGCGGGAGTTGCCACACTCCCGAAGACGAATGACACGGCACGGCAGACGCCTCGGCCAAGAGTCCCGGAAACGAGCAGGGACGTTGGAGAAGCTGGCATGAACGCGTCAACAACGAATGAAGCGTTTTCACCTACACCGCAATCCCGACGGTGAATTGTCTTACGGGAGACACTGTTACGGGAGATACGATTGAGGGAAACGCTCAGGCCGAGGGATGCCAACCAGCATCAGCCCAAAGTTCTCCACTGACGGCCGAGTTGCCAATCATGAAGCAAATTGCGTCGGCGATTTCTTCGGGGCGAATGAGTCGTCGCAGTTGCGTGAAAGGCAAAATGCGTTTCTGGATGAAGTCGTCACCGAGCGCATGCACCATCGCCGTGTCGGTAAATCCTGGGTGGATCACACCGCAACGGACACCATAGAAGATCGCTTCTTTTGTGAGGGTTGACGCGGCTCCCTCCAGGCCGGCCTTGGTCGAGGCATACGCGAGTTGCCCCTTGTTACCCTGCGACGAAACCGAGCCGATGAATACAATCGTGCCTTGAACACGTTCATCGGGATTCCAGCGCGTCAGTCCGCGGGCATGCCGGTCTTCCGCGATTCGCGCTACCATCTCCAGGGCCCAGTAGACGGGCGCGAGCAAGTTGACTTCGACAATCAGGCGGAAGTCGTCGATCGAGTACATCTCGACGCTTCCGGTTTCCTTGTCCACGCGGGCCGCCAGAGCATCACGGGTAATGCCCGCGGCCGGAACGCAAATTCGCGGCAGGCCGAAGTCGCGTGCCATGCAATCAAACACATGGCGACGGAATCCCTCGTCGGTCACATCGCCTACAAACGGCGCGGTGCGAACGTGCTGGCCGGTGAATTCGGCAATAGACGTGGCCAACTGGTTGACGCCGTCACACCGGTCAACAAGTCCGATCCCGGTCACTCCGCGCCGCGCCAATTCCAGCGACACCGCCTGGCCGATGCCACTTCCCGCACCAGTGACGACCGCTACCTTGTCTTGGATTTCCATAGCTTTTCTCCTGGACGAACGTCTATTACCAGGGCTGACGTGCCCATCCTTCCTTTAAAATTATAGAGGTCATAATGCAAACGACCAATCAATTTTGTGCATTTGCGCTATTTGCGGAGGCCGGCGGTGCCTGTTTCGCGTATGCTTCAACTATGCAAGCACTTGCAGCGATTCATTTTCCTTGACTTCCTCGCTCCGAGAGCATATAGGTGAGTAGAGCAGGTGTGGTTTATTGCAGAGGCACAACACGATGAACGACAAACGACCGCCGACGAAGACAACGATTCAGCTTCGAAAGTACCCAAACCGCCGCTATTACGACATCACCCGAAGTCGACACGCGACCCTCGAGGAGATCCATCGCCTGGTTTGCGGAGGGTACGATGTCCAGGTGACCGACTCAAAGACGGGCGAGGATATTACAGCCAAGGTCCTTGCGCAGATCATTCTCGAACACGATCCCCCGAAGATCGGGGCATTTCCCGTGGCACTACTCCACGAGGTGATCCGCGCCAACCAGCCACTCATCCGTGAGTTCATCGAGAAGTATTTCAGCCAGGCATTTTTGACGTTTCTTGAGTCGCAGCGTCAATTCGACCGCTACCTTCGCGACACCCTGGGACTTTCGGGCGCGCTACCGAATGGTGCGGGTTGGGCACAGGTAATGATGGGGCCGTTTGCGCCGCCGCTAGTACCTCGCGTGCCCGCTGCACCCCGATCCGGCAGCTCACCGCCAACACCAGCAACAGAAGACGGCCCTCAGGCCAGCGACGCTGAACTCCGAAAGCTTGTTTCGCAATTGCAGCAGCAGGTGGAGGCTGTCCGACAGGAACTTCAAAACCGTCCGCCGGAACCCCACAGTTAGGGGACGAAACACCTATTTTGTGCGTTCGCGTTTAAAGAAATCTGCCTGCGTCTTCCAGAAACGCCCCTTGTTCTCGCTAGGAATGATTGCCTTGAGGTAGTATTCCGCGATGGTGTTGTGCAGGTGCACTACTTAGGCACTTGCCTTCTCTTGCCGCCTCCGTAGAATACGACCGGGCTGTATACACACCATCCACTTGAAGGGGTCATGTTATGAGTCAGACAGATACGAGAGCAGACGTTAGCAAGATGTTTCAACAGGCTGCCGCCCTGTTTGAAAACGCCATGGAGGCCGGCATCAAATTGCAGGAGCAAACGACCAAGTCGTTCTCCCGAATGATGAGCCAGCTCGGATCACCGGAGACATGGCAGCAACGCACGCAAGCCGCCGTGGAGCAAACGTTGAGCACGGCGCAGCAAAACCTTGACGAAACCATGCGTGTAATGACCGAAAACGCCAAGACGAGCCTGGACTTGCTCCAGGAGGCGTTTGAGAACCGCCCTGGGGAATCGGGAGGTGACGCGGAAACCAAAACCCGCGAACTCTGGGAAACTGCCATGGGATCCCTGCGCCGAAACACCGAGGTGATGGTGCAGGCAAATAACCGTGTCCTGGAATCATGGAAAGAGATCGCAAAAATCATGCGAGGTGATGCGGCGGAAGTCAGTTCGTCATCGCCCGAAGGCGGTACGACCACAACCGAATAGGGAACGCTGGCCGATAGACGGCCCGTTCCTACGGATCACTCCCATGCGTGCTGGATGCACGCATGCCACGGAAAAACTTCAAACGTCATGGTTTCGTGGACCGGCTTTCCGCTTTGGGGACTCGCGTCCCCAAGCGGAAAGGAACTCAAACAGCAATTACCTGATGCGAGGACAAATGCATGCACGCGGACGTCTTTCTGGCAGGACCGATTCGAACACCGATCGGTGGATTCTGTGGAAGTTTGGCCGAAGTGCGGGCACCGCAGCTCGCTGCGGTGGCGATCAAGGTATCGCTTGAACGAAGTGCGGTCGCGGCCGAACACGTTGACGAAGTGATTTTTGGCAACGTATTGGCCGCCGGGTTAGGGCAGAATGTTGCACGACAAGCGATGATCGCGGCCGGTCTGGCGCCCAGTGTAGGGGCGACCACCGTGAATAAGGTTTGCGGTTCAGGCCTGAAGGCCGTTATTCTCGCGGCACAAGGCATCCAGTGTGGGGATACAAGTGTTGTGGTGAGCGGCGGCATGGAAAACATGTCGCAGGCACCCTATATGCTGCCGAAAGCTCGCCAGGGATATCGCATGGGTCCAGGCGAACTGGTCGATTCGATGATCACCGACGGCCTCTGGGATGTGTACGGCGACTTGCACATGGGCGTCTATGGCGACCGGTGTGCCGAGCGATATCAGTTCAACCGCGAACAGCAAGACGACTATGCCGTGGCGAGCTACCAGCGTGCGATTGCCGCCCAGCAAAATGGTGTCCTGCACGACGAAATCACGCCCGTGGAGATCGTCGGCCGCAAGGGCACCGTTACCGTCGATCAAGATGAAGAACCGGCCCGATTCAACGAAGAGAAACTGCGCCAGCTTCGGCCGGCGTTTGGCAAGGAGGGAACGGTTACTGCGGGAAATGCGTCGAGTGTCGACGATGCCGCTGCGGCCGTGGTCGTGCTTTCCGGCGAACGCGTCCAACAGTTGGGCGTGCAGCCGGAAGCCAAGATCTTGGGCTATGCCTCGCACTCGCAGGAACCGGAGTGGTTCACCTTGGCGCCCGTCGGTGCGATTCGCAAACTGATGGAACAGCTCAGTTGGACTGTCGACCAAGTGGATCTTTTCGAAATCAACGAAGCGTTTTCCGTTGTTCCCATGGCAGCCATGCAAGAACTGGGGATTCCGCACGAGAAACTCAATGTACATGGCGGGGCCGTCGCTTTGGGGCATCCGATCGGGGCCAGCGGGGCGCGAATCCTTGTCACGCTTCTCAATGCGTTGAAACACCGAAACCAGAAGACGGGAATCGCGGCACTGTGTATCGGTGGCGGTGAAGCCGTGGCCATGGCGGTGCAGCGATGCTGACACGCGACCGGGAGACCTCGGTAGTTATTTAGGACAGACCGAAAACAACTTGCCGATTCGCCAGAGCCGTGCTTCGCCACGGTCCTGGAATTCGGAACTGAAAACGGCAAGTTGTCTTTCGGGTTGTCCCTTTTGACGTTTGCATAGCTAATGAGCGGAAGGCGACCAACGGGAGCCTGGGGTTCCAGACGCTCGGCTTTCGGAAGCGGATCATTTGCAGCGCAAGCATCAATAAGGGCTCCACGGCAAAGGAGCTTGGCACCGTGGGTTCGGATTTCGCGGTTGTGCCTTAAGCCGATGCCGCGAGCGTTATTGATATTCGCAGAATTAGTGAATTGGCCACGTAGCGGATTTTCCCGCAATTGCCGGGCTCCCGTGGGTCGCCCTCGTGTCACTACTTATGCGATGCTCAACGGCTGCTGCGCATCGGGAAAATCGGAGGTTGGCAATGGACAACGATCAACACACTACCACGTTTCCGCATGCCGACACGTTCACTCGTATGTGGTTGGATTTTGCCACCAAAGTGATGGGTGCCGGCATGGCATTTTCACCGGAGGCGATGCCCCCCGAGGCGGCACGACAAACACGTTCCGCCATGCTCAATGCCTGGGCTGAGTACTGCGACGAGTTCATGCGTTCGCCGGAATTCCTCGACATGCTGCGGCAATCGCTCAGCACGGCGATGCAGGCACGCAAGCAGTTCAATGATTTTCTCGGCCAGGTGCAACACGAGTTTCAGGGCACTAGCCGGCAAGACGTAGATCAACTCATGCTTTCGATCCGGCACCTTGAACACCGCCTTGTCGACGCGGTGGAACGGATTTCCGGGCAGATGGAAGAAATTCGCCACCGCCTGGAACAGCTGGAGCAAACGCCGGCCGGCAAGCAAGACGCCGGCCAGGAAGGGGACAATACCAATGAAGGATAAAGCGAACGCGAAGGGAGGGACGAAGCGATGAGTACCAACATTAACTCGACTGCCCCGTGGTTCGAGGCACAAAAGGCTCTCGTCGACGAGTCGTTCGCTCAAGTGCGCCGGGCAATGAGATTGCCCCTGTTGTGGCAACAGGCACAACGTGTGAAGAAGGGAGCGACCTCCTCGGAGATCGTCTACGAGGAAGATCGCCTGAATTTGCTCCATTATCTAAGTGATAAACCACCGCGATTCCGAACCCCGGTCGTGTTCGTGTTCGCATTGGTGAACCGCCCCTATATTCTCGACATCCTACCGAACAAGAGTGTGGTAGGACAATTCATTCGGGCGGGTTTCGACACCTATCTGATCGATTGGGGAACCCCCGGCCACGCCGATCGTCACCAAACGCTGGAAACGTACATCAACGGCTACATCCACAATGTCGTCGACTACGTTTCCGAGCGGACCGGCTCGTCGAAAGTGAATATCCTCGGCTATTGCATGGGCGGGACGATGTCGGCCATGTTCACGGCGCTGCACCCCGAACGGGTGATGAACCTGATCTTGTTGGCCGCGGGAATCGACTTCAGCACACGAGAGGGGCTGCTCAACCTTTGGACCGACTCCGAATACTTCGACGTCGACACCTTTGTCGATGCCTACGGAAACTGCCCGGCGGAGTTTCTCCAAGGAGCCTTTATGTTGCTCAAACCGGTTGGCAACCTGATCCAAAAGCCCTTGGCACTGATGGAACGTGCCGACGACGAGCGATTTGTCGACGAATACTTCACCATGGAAACATGGCTCAACGACAATATCGCCGTGCCTGGTGAGATTTTCCGTGAGTTCGTCAAATATCTCTACCAGCAGAACCTCTTAGTGAAGAACCAAATGCCCGTGGGCAGACACATCGTCAATCTGAGGCAAATTACTTGCCCAATCCTCAACCTGATGGCCACCAAAGACGATCTTGTGCCCTGCGAGCAGAGCGAACCATTCAACGATCTGGTCGGCTCCCAAGACCGCAAGACCATGAAGCTCCCAGCCGGCCATATCGGTTTGGCAATGGGCACAAAGGCCCAAAAAGAGCTATGGCCGGATGTCACCAAATGGCTGGCCGAGCGATCGTGTCCCGTGTAACGACAGCGGTTCTCGACATTGCTCCACCGATGAACGCAACACCCGTCGCGATTACGAAGCGGTCTTCGCCGTTTCCGGTTCCGCCGTCGCGGTGCCAGCTTCTGCAGGCGGCAAGTTCCGCAAGCGGATATTGCGCACAGCACCGGTAGTACACCAGGAAGAAATGCCCAGCGGCTGGCAAAGGTCCACCTCGAAGCGAATGCTGAACTTGTGGCCCTCTCGCTCTTGATCGACCGTCTTCTCGTCATCGATCCATGCCTGGATTCGCTCGGGCGTAACGCGGATACGGATCTTATACCATTGTCCCTTCTTGAAGTCTTTGAAGGTGGTGGTGAAGTTGTCCGAGGCGTCGTAGTAGTCGACATTAGACAGCCCCACGACAGTACCACCCCAACCGCCGACAACAAATGTGCATGAATCCTTGCCTACCGGAAAGGTGGTGGTGGCGAAGAAATCGACGCCGTCGACACGTTTGCCCTCTAGCTCGATTTCGTAGTTGTCGCGTGGTACTTCGCCCGTGTAGGTAATGCCCGTCATCATGTCGCCCATCGACAACACGATGGCACCGTCGTCGACGTCGACTTCTCCCTCGCCGCCAAACTCGGGAATTTTCCAACCTTTGAGGTCTTTACCGTTGAACAACGGTTTCCAAGCGTACGGATCGGGTTTCGCTTCCGTAGCGACCTCGGGAGCAGCCGTCTGGGTGCTGAGATTTCCGTTGCGGCACTCACACAAGCGACGGAACAGCCGCGAGCGAATCGGACAACGCTGCCGACAGGGTCGACAGCAAGGACGGCAACAACGTACGGCTGCCGGTCGGCAAATAACCGCGGGAGCCGCAGCCACGGGAGATTTGGACACCGATGCCTCTGGCGTGGAAGTCTCGGGCACCGGCGTCTCCGCTGGAACGACATGATTGCTCGGGCTTGGCGATGGCACTTCACCGTTGCCTTCTTGAGCCGAGGCTATGGTACTAAGCCAACCGCCGGTAACCAACACGGCAGCCAACAGTGCGGTGGACAGAAAAGTCTTGTATTGTGCAAACATCGTCTTCATGAGCGGTTTCTCCGGCAATTCTTCGAGTCGATTTCAAAACTCAGTTTCTGGTTTGTTCATTCGCTGAACGGCTTCAACGCTAACGCAGATTTCTCACCACAGAGACACGACGAAGGTCACCAAGTCATCGGCACGGAATAGCTTGCGTAAACCGTTTTCCGACAGTCTGTCATTTGCCTAGGTGGCCACCGGTCGGAGCAGATCTACGCTGCTCAGTGTCCTCTGTGGTTAGTTTCATTGTGGGAGTTTCAGATTACGACCAATCGACTCCCATATTGGTAGTGTTCCACACCGACCACGGGAAGTCCAGTCCTGGACCGAAAACTCCACGCCACAGAGGGGATTGCTGCGTCGTCAAGGTGGTTTTGCCGACGGAGTTCGGCCATTCAGAAGGGCAAGTGGGCCTCAAAACAGGCACCAACCACACCGCGCGGCTACGGCAATGCCACCACTTCACCACGAGCAACGGTTGCCAGTTGCTGAAGTAAGAGGAAGTCCATGTTGTCGCTCAGAAACGTGACGCTGCCGTCGCCTAAAACGAAATTCACGCCGCCCGGGTGAAAACTGGTGAACGGAAGATGATTGAAAAAGACGCCGTCGACCGACTGATTGACCGGGGTGTTTAGAGGGAGGTCGATCACCTTCGACGACATCAATGCAATATCGTCAGGGGCGCTGGAAGGCTTCCAGCTCCCGACGATCCACGTGCGGCAGTGACCGGGCGGGTTGGAATACAGGCCTCCCGTGTCAACCTGCGAGAACTCGCCGATGGCAAGTGTGTTGCTCAACCCGTCCCTTACGTCGGCCAAGCGTCGCCACAAATAGGCAGTGAACATCCCGTTTTTCGGCCAGTTGCCGGCATTGTTGGACACGCCGTAGGGCTCTTCGGTAATAAACGCGCCCGCAACGCCTTGATAAAGCGTCAGGGCACCGGGCGCAGCCCCTGCTTGTACAGCGTTTTCCGCCTCGCTGTAGACGGTTTGGTACGGCCAGGATGGGCAGATATAGGTGGGAACGCTCGTGTACTTCATCTGCTTATTGACAGGACTACTGATGGTAGCGCCTGCCAGGTCGAGTTGGCTGTACAGCGTTTGCATCTCCAAGTAAGGCAACAGGTGCGAAAACAACGCATGTTTTTCATGGCCGGCGGCGCCTGTTGGCAAGCGTTCCATCCAAACGTCGGCATAGCCGTGCATCGCCAAGCCCATCTGCCTCAGGTTATTGGCGCATTGCATGCACCGCGCTGCCTCCCGCGCCGACTGCACGGCGGGAAGCAACAACCCGATCAAGATGCCGATAATCGCAATAACGACGAGCAACTCCACTAAGGTGAAAGCCCGTGACAGTCCGCGATAGCGGAACATATCACCCTCCAGTCGCGGTACTTTTTATCCGGTTGAGACAAGAAACCTATTGAGATTCGGCCTGAAGAAGAGCCGAGTGGGCGCGTCATGCGTGCGATTACCGGCGTTCATCGGCGTTTTCGATGGCGGCGCGTGCCAGTCAGCCAGCCCACGCCCGCGGCCATCGACAAAAGCAAAATCGCCGATGATGGTTCTGGGACATAAGCAAGGCGCATCCCGTTGAGAAACGCGTAATTCCCCACCGTGCTCACATCGATAACGACCTGACCGTTGATGTCAGGCGTGACAGCCGACCATTGCATGAAGTCCTGGTTCGTAAAGCCATCGTCCTTGGCATTCCAGGTCGCCGTGCTGCCGCCCCCATCGATGATTACGCCGGCGGCGCTGTTGACCAGATAGCTGGTGTCGGTCGTGTCGTTATCTCGGTAGGAGAGCAGTTCGATCGTACAAGTCGACACTTCATCGAGCCCGCTGATGACGATCCGCGCCGAAAAGTCATCGATGCCCAACGCCGCGTAGTCTCGCATCGCCAAGAGATCGACCCATGGGGCAGCCGAATTGGCCCAAGTGACGTCCTGGTTGGTGCCGCTCCCTTTAAAGGCGTCGACCAGTTGGAGCGTGACACCGGTTTCTAGTCCGGTGTAGTAATCGGTCAGCTTATGCACGGTATCAGCGTCCGTTTGGTCACCGACGCAGTACCAGCCGTTAGGCGTAGCCGCTACGCTATTGAAGTCCACACGGATGTCCGCCGCTACACCGTCGACCGCGAGGCTGCCCCCCAAGAAGAACAGCAACAGGGACGATCCCATCAGGCTTCTTCTGGTGAAACTCATGTCGATATCTCCGTTTCTCCTGTAGTAACCGTTCACGGGCCTCGGGGTCATTCCGAGTCGATTTCTCGCGAAGCGGCATGTTGTTGATAGTGCAGTCGCGGCATGGCGTTAATCACTCAGTCTTGAGTGCTGAACGGGTGGACGGTTCGACAACGCAACGCACGTTGTCCCATTGGTAAGGATCTCGATACGTTTTTGGGTCGGGATCGGAGGCCATCAGCCGTATGAATAATTCCTGGCCGATCATTTCCGGCTTGACGGTCAAGGTAGCCGTGAGGGTCTTCCAACCGTGTTCGACGAGCATCTCCGGCCACGTGCCGGGCGTGCCAACGACTTGGCCGGGCTGCATCGCCGCGACACCCGTGGCAAACGCCACGCTGACCGCTGCCCCGTCACGCCGTTCGTTGGGTAGCCCAAGGTAGTAGCTCTTGGCCGACACGTCGGCCGCAAGACGCAACCGCCGCCCGACATCCTGTCGGTCGACGACGCCCAGCGACTGGTAGACCCAGCCGTCATGACACTCCGGGTGGTTCTTATCCAGGCTCAGCCACATGAGTTGGTTGCCATCGGTTGCCGGAGGGGTAGTCGGTCTCGCGCCGTTGTCAGAACGGGCGTATTGGCCCTGGCAGCCGACGTTGTCGAATGCTCTCACGCCTGGAAAATCGGACGTGCACCAACCGATCACTGGGATGTCCAATTGCCGGTGTTCGACTTCAAACTTCGGATGCCGGCGGATGTCGGGCTGCTCGAAGCTCGGGTTCTTCAGCACCAGCGGATGAGTAACTCCCTGCTTGGCTTTCTCTGGCATCGCGCGGATGAACGGTCGGGCGATGCTTTTCGGTGCCACTTGAAGTATTCCGCTGCCGGGGTCGATGCGGACCGTTTCGCTGGCCATCACAATTCGCTGCTCCGGTCGACCGCCCTGACCGCCGACGGCCGGGTTTAATTCGACCGACACCATACCCTCGAAAACATGAACGTCGACCTGCCCGTCGGCGTCCACCGCCAGCCCGAACTCGGTTCCCAGGTCGGTCACCGTTGAGTAGGGTGTTTTTACGCAAAAGCCCACGGCTCGCGGTGGTACCAGGGCCGTCAGACGTCCTTGTTGTAGTTGCGCTTCGGAATCACCCGCGGCGGTAAAATGGACCGGCCCCTCCAAAAGTATACGCGTGCCGCAGTGATACTTGATCTCGATCAGGCCAGACTCCAAACAAATCTCTTGTTGTTTCGGTAACGAGTCGCCCACGTGGGGTTGCCAGCTATTGGCCGAGAAGATGCAATCGGCCATGCCCGTGACCTTGGCGACGGAACTTACGGCCGGTACAGGTGCATCGCCGGCCACTTCCGACCGATCGCCCATCATGGTTGACCAAATCAACAGGATCAAAGCGGCACAAAAGGCGAGTGTTAACGAGGTCGAAAGCAGCAGGAATCGCAACGGGTGCCTCCCGGGAAATAACATGCCGACAGCACTACCCAGGCGCGGCTCCACTCGCGGGACTGAGGTCTCGGCCGACTCGGAAACGGTTCCGTCTCGTTCCGCACACAGGAGCTCTGTCGGTCGCTGAGCTGACGGCGGCGACGAGACGTGCGACAGGATGGCATCCAATGCATCATCGAGCAATACGTCGGTGCCACCCACTTCCTGCTGGTCGTCGAGCGTCGCGATTTCCGGACAAGGGAGTTTCGCGGCAGAACCTTGCCACATCAAGTTGTGATGAACGCCCATCACGGTGAGGTAGAGCCATCGATACTCCGGCCCGAGCTTCAATAACTCGTTGAGACGGTGCCATTGCTCGTGGCTGAGGCTCGATACGGTGAGCGCATCGACCAGTTCGTGTAGTTCTGTCATCAACGGGCCGCGGTCGGTCATGTCTCACCTCCCGCAGCCTGCGTGGGCACGGTCCGATTGACACACTCCCAAAGCGTTCGGCGAATGCGGTGCAACGAGGTGTTAAGTGAATTGACCGAACGCCCGAGCTTATCCGCCAGTTGTTTGGCTCGTACCCCCGGGGCGTAACGCTGCTGAATCAGACGGCGATCTTTCTGACGGAGCTTTTTCAGGCAATCGTTCAAGGCCGCTTGGCGTGCCTCCAGAAACTTCTGTTTCTGCTCCGACTCAGCACCCAGCGCCTCGATGACCTCCGGATCGAGCCCCTTCACCTCCCGGCCCAAACGTTGGCGATACTTGAGCACCTCGAATCGGGCGATCCCTCGCGCCCAGGCGAAGAAGTCGCGGTCGGGGTCAAACTCGCCAAACTTCTTCCAGAGAACCACGTAGGTCTCCTGGAGAATGTCCTCGGCGTCCTCGGTGGGAACCAACGCGCAAACGTACATATAGAGGCCGCGCTGATGGCGCGTCACCAAGCGAACGAATTGCTCGACTTTCGCAGAGGAGGTGAACATCGGTCGAGGAGAATCCAGTGCAGTTGAGTACGCCGTTGGTGCCGCTGTCAGCTACGTTCAAAACGAGTTGATCGGCGTCACATTTCAACAATTACATATCCCAGCCTTTCAGAAAAATCTTATTCAGAAAAACCACGATTTCCGCCAGGAAATCGCCGGAAGAATTTGCACACAAACGGGTTATGGCAACAGAATGGATGCCATTTCATCGAGCGACATCAGCAGAGATGGGTGTCGCGACCCCCCGGATGAGTCAGCCTGCTTTGCACCAGTCATGAGACATGAGAAGTGGCGCAGGGCGACAGAGGCGCCAACCAAATCGGCGCTACCGCACCCCGTCAGGAACCCGCTCCCGTCGGTCGCTAGTTTTTGTCAGAAACTCAACGATCTTTGAGGTTGGCAGCGCAGGACGACAACGTCCGCGACCGGCTCCGATTCGCCAGGAGAGCGTGGAGTGCGGTAGCGATGCCGTGAAGTGTGGCGTTCGCTAGAAACCGTTTGCTTTCTTGCTTGAGCCCTTTACGGGTTAATTCAATATGGGGCGTTATTCGCCGGTGTCCTGCTCTGAACCGACAGGCCCCATGACGGAAACCCGCACGGGTATGGTAAGCTCTCCAATCACTTTGCCGGCCGCGAGAAGTTGCGCGTAGATGCGTGCCTCCCGGGCGGTCGTTGCCGCGGGGGGCCGAACCGCAACCTCCACACAGTCGTCGCCCGCCTGCTGCAACGATGTGTTCCACAGCGGCGGACATGCCAACCGCAGTGCCGGAGCTGTCAGATTCTTTCCGACCAGCGTGAACGTCGTTGTCCCGCCAACGTCAACAACGGCCGGAGGTGTCGCCAGCGCAAACGCCGCCTCGCCCAACTCCGAAGCCAACGTCTGGCGTTCGTCCTCGTAAAGCAGTAACACCGGTTCGTTCGACAGGTCAAGAGTTATCCCGCCGTTAATGCTTTGTAGCTTGGCGTGAGAGCCGTCGATACGGATGAGTTCAACGTCTCGCCTGGCAGGCAACGGTACGAAGACATCGGCACGTGTGTCGTCTAACCACAACACCTGAAGACAATCGCCTTGTCGATTGCGGAACAGGTAGGCTTGGGCACCGTTGGCGTAGTGTTTCTCTTCGACAAACTTCTTGTCGCAGATTCCGTTAACCATGTTGTAGTAGGTGATGGCATCTAACCGCGGATTGTAGAGATTGTATTTGCAGTCGAACACACAATGTGCATCGCCGGCCTGCCCTCGGGCTTTGCCTTTGGGATCGGGGTATTGAATGGTGAACCAACTGACAGTCTCCCCGCCCTCGGCGAAGAATACCGTACACTTCTTGATCATTTCCAGGGCCACGGCATGCCGCGTTTGCCCTTGGCTGTTCAGTCCCAATTCGGTCGAGTGGATCGGCTTGACCGCACTGTATTTCTCCATCAGCGCCCGGTATTCATGGATCGTGCGGCGAACGTTCGTGTAGTGTTTGTAGATGTGGAAATCGTACGAGTCGAGGTAGTTCTGATAGCCGGCCTTGAAGTATTCCTCGTTCGGCTCGACCGAGGTACCAATGACGTGGATGTTCGGGTCAAACGCCTTGACGGTCTCGTAAATGGCCTTATACGCCCGAACATTTTCGAGCACCTTGTCGCCCGTGCCGTGGGGCTCGTTGCCCATCGCGATCATCGCCATGCCACTGCCGGCGTATTTGTCGAGGAAATTCTTCATGCCCTGCCGAAGCGACTCTTCGCTGTAGTCGGCGAAACCCTTTCGCTCAATCTGGGCTGCCGGAGTGCCGGTAATCCATTTGGCGTCCAACTCCCGACAAAGATCGATGCCCGGACAATGCGGCTTGTAGGGCGGCTTCGACGACCAACCGCCCCAGACACCCATCAGCCGCAGCCCAAGGCGATCGGCCAGTCGGAAATAGATCGGTATCCGACTGTCCCAGTTGCGAATGGTGAACGGAACCTGCTCCGGCGAGTACTTCTTCGCGACGGCCGTGGGCAAAATGGCAACGCCCGTATACTCGCGAACCGGTTCGCCCGTCTTCTGCGGGATGGCTGCATGGAATTCGTAGTATTTCCCAACTTCGAGCAGGTCGTTCGGAATAGCAATTTGAGCCGTGTAGACGAAACGGTTGTTCTTGCGTGGCGCCTTTTCAAGAGACGTTTCGCGCGGCATGAATTGGTCGGCGCCCCAATAATCCCGCACATCGTATCGAACAATCTGCTGCGACTCGGGCAACGGCTTCACGGCTTCAACCGTCACCTGCACCGCAACGTCTTCGCCAGGCACGAAGAGGTTGCCCAACGCTTCGGTGGCCACCAAAACGCGTTCTATCCGCCGCTCGATGGGTTGCGTGCTCAGCCGCGCGGCCGACAGTTCGTCGAGCCAGAATGTGCCGTATGTCTTCTGAAGCTGAACACGAAATCGGGCCTTCGACGAGCCACGCGGCAACTCTATGGATTTGGCGACCGATTGCCAATCGTTTTGGCCGTAGCCGATTCCCACGGGAATCGTCTCCAACGGTTGCCCTGCATCGTCGAACACCTCCAGGGCGATGCTGGCATGATACGAATTGTCGGGCGAATGCAGTTTCGACTTCCAGGCGTACTGAACCTGCCACATGCCAGGCGCCACGCCGAACGACTGGCTGGTTGTCCAGGTTTCGGTCTGAAGCGAGTCGAGCGGACGCTGGAGGACCAGTGCATTATTGGTTTCGCCGTGTCCCGGACCTTCTACACGCACATTGCCCGCAGTCTTCCATTCGCTTTTCAACATTTCGTCCGACTTAAAGTGTTCGGCGAACGTCGACGCCTTGACGCTGGCCTCAACGACCACGTCTGCCTGGATGTCGGTGATATACAAGTCGGGCGTTTTCCCTTCGTGAGAACGAGTATTAAGCATCAGCTCGATGAGCCGGACCGGGTCGTGCCATTCGCCGTCGTTGGCGCCACCCCAATGCTCCCCGCCCGCGATTTCGGTTGGAACAAGCACCACATCGTGCCATTTGCCGTCGGCAGTAAATGACAGATCCTTTCGCTGATGACATTGCCCAGTCCCGTCGACCAGCCGAAGCGCAAACGAGCCCGTCGTCTCCGAACGCATCTTCAGGTGGATCGCCTTCATTGCCGCAACGTCGAGTTGTGAGAACGACTTGCGAACGCCCACGTAGGCGCCACCGCCCTTGAAGTCGGCGTGAAGCCGCATGGCATTTCGTCCGGCCACCGGTTGGTCGCGAACCAATTCGAGGCCGCCCTTGGCCCCGGCAAACTCCTGCCCCAGATTGAATCCCCAATCGATCTCACCTTCCTGAAGCATTTCGTCCAATTCGATGGTCTTCGAAACCGAGGCCGTCTTCTCGGTACTCGGATGGAACAAGACGTTGCTTATCAGGATCGTCCCCTTCGTGGTCCCCATCGCACGCGACGCAAGAATGGCCAAGTTGGGAACCGACACTACCTGTTTCTGGTGCTTTTCGCGATCTTTCGCGCCGTCCCATTTCTCGTAGCGCACGACCATATCGAGCGATGAGGTTGTTCCCATCCTCTTGAAGAACTCGGCCACCGGAAAAACGATATGTTGCCAGCCGCCCTTCTCGCTGATCTTGAGATTGATTTGGTGAACCTGTTGCTCAGAATCCATTAGCCGGATTGGTAATCGCTCGGAACCGGCCGGAACGTTCACCCAAAACGACAACGTCTTCAGCTTATTCTTCGGCAACACGATCGACGCCTGCACGTAGTTACCCCCTTCGGCGAAGTCACCGTGCAAGCTCAACACGGGCTGATCGCGGAAGCGTTCTGCCGCCAATTCGAGATTGCCCCGTGCACCGGGAAATTCGGGGCCGTTGTCAAACGCCCAGCCTCCGGCCGGTTTCGCCGGGTCGAGCAGCGCAATCGGTTCCTGGGAGAAGGCCGATGTGGAAAGGACCGAAGCGGCCAACATCGATAGGAGGAGTCTTCGTGTCATTGGAAATGCCCCGTGTGAAAGAACGTGTTTGCGGAACAGCGTACCCTCTGCCGCTCGGCGGGAGAGGGTGGCGGCGTAGCCGCCGGGTGAGGGCGGTTTGCAACAGTGAGAACGCGATCTTCATCATTCGGAAGACGCCTGATCGTCCCAGGGCGGCAGGGCCGCCAACCAAACGGTGCTGCCGCACCCAGCCAGGAACCCGCACCCGTTGGTCGCTGATCATCGTGAAATACTTAACGATCTTTAAACCGAGTAGTACAGAGTTCCTTGTTGTACGTTCCCCTCACCCCCGGCCCCTCTCCCCAAAGGGAGAGGGGAGTACGTCTTCGGCCAACTCTGCGAAACTGTCACGGCCTGAGCACGGTTCGAATTCTAACCGTACTGCTTGCGTTCCGCAAATAGGCGCATCTTCGGCACAAAGCGGTGCCGTTGTCCCGAACGAGAATGTTGGGAAGCAGATACCGACGACACTACCGGGGCTGATTCGTGTTGGCGGCCGAGAAAACCGGGCGACGATGCCAGATATCCTCTTCAGGCGGCCGCTGCCAGTCGGCCACGGCCAACTGCACGCGTGCTCCCTCCAAACGATGCGATAACAACTTCGACACTTCGGTCATCAGCCGGTAGCCGAGCTGTGGGTCTTCTTCGCAGATAGCCCGAAGCGGCGCGGCTTCGATGGCGATCAGGTGGGTTGGTTTTGTTGTTGTGCCAATACCCGTGGTCAAGTACGGCGCGACCAAAGCCGACCACACCAGCAAGTCGCCATCGATCAACGTATCGACCGTTCGATGTTCCCCATTGGGAAGCACGTACTGAATGTCGACCTCGCCATCGATGATCACGAAAAGATGGTCAGCAGGAGTTCCCAGCGGGAACATTTCGTAGTCGGCCTCGACAAAACGTTCCTCGGCGATCATCGCGATCTGGTGAAGGGTGTCCTCCTGAATCGGGGCGAAATAAGGATACCGTCGCAACATTTCCGGAGAAATCATCGCACTTGCCTCCGTGGTTAGGCTCACCGGGCGGCAGGGCCGCCAACCAAGCGGTGCTACCGCACCCAGTTAGGAACCCGCTCCCGTCGGTCGCTGTCTTTGTCAAAAGCTTAACGATCTTCGCGGTTAAATAGTATCGTGAAAAGTCCAAGTCAACTCCGATTGTCGAATTGACACAACAACCGATGTTGGGCATCGTACATTCGTACCCACAGCGCGAAACGGCCCGGCAGCGCGTGCGTGGCACAGCCGTGGCACGGGTCGTAGGCGCGAAACGCCATCTCCACTTCGTTGAGGATGCCCTCGTCCACACGACCCTCGTGAATTCGTTGCCGCGCGGCCTTGTCGACCGACATGGCAATCCGTGCCGCGTTGTTTTGCGTGGCCACGATTAAATTGGCATCGGTCAATATTCCCCGGGCGTCGGTTTGATAATGGTGCAGCAGCGTTCCCCGCGGTGCCTCGACCACGCCGATTCCCTCCTCGGGCGTGGCCGTCGGAATGGTTCGCAAACTGGAGTTCATCAAGTCGGAGTCCTCGGCCAACTCCCGCATCATCTCGGCAGCCGCCAGCATTTCGATCACCCGCGCCCAATGGGTGGCCAACGTATAGTGAACGGGCTTCCCACCCAGGATATCATAGAAGCGCTCGTAGGATTGCTGAGCTAGCGGCGTCGGCATGCCGTCTGATGCGTTCAGTCGGGCCAGCGGTGCTACGGCGAAAATCCCACTTCGGCGCCCCTCGGTAAATCCCTGCCAGCCGATGTCCTTCAAATAGCAAAACTTGATGTAACTCCACGGTTCCACGTGTTCTGCGATGTGCTTCAGATAGTCGCGAGCAGGGAATTTCAGGTACTCGTCGCCGTTGGGATCGACGACGCGAAGCATGCCGTCGTAGAAGTTCACCTTGTTGCTTTCGTCGACCAAGCCCATGTAGTAAGTCCGATGCGTGTAGGCGTCGCTGGTGACGAGTTCGACGTAGTCCGGACGGGCGAGCACGGTGTCGTCGAATACCTTTAGCGTGAACCGTGCAAATTCGACTGCCTTGCCAGCTACCTCTACTGCGAATTTCTGGTCGTCTGGGCTGAGGCGTTTGGCTACTCCTCCCGGCAACCCGAGCACCGGGTGAATTACCTTGCCGCCCGCTCTGGCGATCAACTCCCTGGCAAGGCGGCGCATGGCGATCACGCGTCGGCCTACCTCGGCGCCCACCTTGCCGATCACTCCCAGGATGTTCCGCTGCGACTTAGGGGCCGTGGGGCCAACAACGAAGTCAGGTCCGCCGAGGAAATAGAAGTGCAACGCGTGGTCTTCGAACACGAACGTGTTGTAAACCAACTCGCGAATCGCTTTGGCCGCCGGGGGTGGTTCCACCTTATAGAGATCGTCCAATGCTTTGGCTGCGGCCATGTGATGGGCCGTAGGGCAAACCCCGCAGATCCGTGAGGTGATTTGTGGCATATCCTCGGCCGGTCGCCCCCGGGCGAACGTTTCGAACCCACGAAGCTCCGGCACTTGGAAATACGCCCGATCCACCTCGCCTCGCTCGTCCAAAAGGATGTCGATCTTGCCATGGCCCTCCAGGCGTGTGATCGGGTCGATGGTTACGTGGGTTGTCATATTCGTTTTCCTTGCTCCTCGGGTCCAACATGATGAAAGAGCATCGAACTGGGCAAGCTGTAGCGGTAAAACGTACCGACCGGATCGGGGATTTGCTGCATGATGGCTTCGATCTGCTCGGCGTCGTTGCTGTTAGCCAACGTGGCCGTAGCCGACAGGGCAGCAGCGCCGAAGTCCTTCGTGCGACTAGTAGGCCCCAGACAACCGGTACACGGCATGTTGCCCTGGATGCACGCGTGATCGCATCCGCAACGAGTCGTGGGCCCCATGCAAAGCAGACCCTGGGCCAAAAAGCATTTCTCCGGGTCGATCTCCGTCAGGTGCGGGCGACGAAACTCCGTCAGATACGGCTCTTCGGGCTTGCTTTCGATGCGTGGGCAGCCATCGCAAAGCGCTTTGTCCGGCGCCAGCACCGAACCCGGCGGGGGCAAATTTCCTTCGACCAACGCTGTAATGGCCTCCAAAATCAGCTTCACGGGCGGCGGACAGCCGGGCAAGTGATAGTCGACCGGTACGACCTGATCCAGCGTTTTCGCTTCAGCGTCGAGTGTCGGCAGTTCCAGACTTCCCTCGGGACACGCCACGTGGGCCTGCGGTCGGATCTGCTCGGGGTTTACCGTAGAGAATCGGCCGTCGGCGTAGTTAGTCTCAAGAACCGTTTCTCGCGAATACAAGTTGGCCAGCCCAGGAATACCTCCGGTGTGCGAGCAACTTCCAAACGCAATCAACGCCTGCGACTTTCGCCGGCAGAGTTCGGCCATCTCGCGCTGTTCGCTATTGCGGATGGCGCCGTTGACCAGGCAGGCCGCCATGTGGCCGTCGGGCATGGCCTCGAGATCGTCGCGTTTGAAATCCATCGCACAGGGCCAAAAGACGATGTCGACGTGCTCGACCACCGTCAGGAGTTCTTCGGCCAAGTCGACAACGGCTTCTTCACATCCTCCACACGAGGCACACCAGTAGAAACCGATTCGGGGTTTCTTCATGACGGAACTCCTTCGGCCGGGAGTTCGGCTTCGACCATTGGTCGTTCACGAGACGTCTGTTCGGCCGGTTTGGGGATCGGTCGAAGCTGTAAGGGGCCAAGCTTGCTCAATTCGGCGACCATCTCGTTGCAGACGTCGCGAACCCGATCGCCTTCCGAAGCAGAGATCCATTCCAAACGGACTCGCTGCGGTTCGATGCCCATTTGTCGCAGCATTTGCTTCAGCAACACATAGCGGCGCAGACACTTGTAGTTGCCTTCTTGGTAGTGGCAATCTCCAGGATGACAGCCGCCGATGAGCACGCCGTCGGCGCCTTGACGCAGCGCGGTAACCACGAACTGCGGATCCAACCGCCCTGAGCACATCATCCGAATCACGCGGAGGTTTGGTGCGTAGCGCATCCGGGCCGTGCCGGCCAGATCCGACGCCGTATACGTACACCAATTGCAGAAGAAGGCCACAATCCGCGGTTCGTAGCGCGGCATTTGCTCATCCTGCGCTTCGTCAATGTCAACGATGGGCTCAAACATAGGTGAGGATCCCTTCGATTTCGTCGTACACTTGGGAATCGGTAAAGAGGTGTTGCTGAGCGGCCCCGCTAGGGCAGGCCGCCACACACACACCGCACCCCTTGCACAGCGCCTCGTCGATTACAGCAACCAGTTTCTCTTCATCGCGGCGGATGGCGTTGTAGGGGCATAGCGGAATGCATGTTTTGCAGCCCGAGCAGATCGCGTCGTCGATCCAAGCCGTGTTCGGCTCCAGGTCGATCTGGCCACAATCGATCAGCGCCAAGGCCTGGGCGGCAGCCGCATCGGCCTGGGCCACCGTGTCGGGAATATCTTTCGGCCCCTGGCATGCTCCGGCCAAGAACACGCCGTCGTTGGCCGTGTTGACGGGCGCCAGCTTGGGATGCTTTTCGAGGAAAAACCCTTCGGTGGAACACGAGATGCCGAACAACCGGCGCACGTCGTCGGCCCCGTCGGCCGGTTCCAGGGCATTTGCGAGGATGAGCATATCGACGGGCACCTCGCGAACGGCACCCAGCAGCGTGTCGTCGACCTGAACGATCAACTCGGGCGACGACTCTTTTTCGTCCTCAAGCGCCGGGCTGACATCGCCGACCTTTCCCCGTACAAAGTTGACACCCGCAAGCTGCACGCGCTCGTAGAACTCTTCAAACCCCTTTCCAGGTGCTCGCATGTCGATGTAGAAATCCGTCACCTCGGCGCCGGTCTTCTCGCGAACGAGAAGCGCCAACTTTAGGGCGAACATGCAACAGACACGCGAGCAATAGCTGTGGAAATGGTGGTCGCGGCCGCCCACACAGTGGACGATGCCCACGTGTTTGGGCGTTCGACCGTCGCGCATTGTAACCTTGCCGCCGGTAGGACCGGCCGCGTTGAGCAGACGCTCCACCTCTAAACCCGTATACACGTTATCGTATTGCCCGTAGCCGTAGTGGCGGATAACCGACGGGTCGAAGGGCCGGTAGCCGGTCGTTACGATGATCGTGCCCACATCGTACTCTTCGGTCCACTCTTCCTGATGAAAGTCGATGGCCGCCCGTTCGGCGCAGGCTTCGGCACATGCTTTCTTGCAGCGGCCCGTCTTCAGCTCGATACACGCTTCCGGATCGATCACCGGCACCAGCGGCACCGCTTGCGGAAAAGGCACATAAACCGGTTTGTGTTTCGAGAGGCCCTGATCGAACGTGTTGGCGAACTTCCCGTACTCGAAAACACAGGCTTCGATACACTGCAAGCAGCCGACGCAAAGGTCTTCCTGGATGTAACGAGGCCGGCGCCGAACGGTTACGTGGTAGTTGCCTACCGAACCGTGGATCGACTCGACATCGGAGTACGTCAAAAGTGTGATGTTTGGATCATCCTTTACGGCCGTCATCTTGGGTGTAAGGATACAGGCGGCGCAGTCCAATGTGGGAAAGGTTTTGTCGAACATGGCCATATGACCGCCAATCGTGGGCTCCCGCTCGACGAGAATCACGTGCTTTCCGGCATGTGCCAGCGTGAGTGCCGTTTGGATACCGGCGATGCCCGCGCCTACGACCAGCACACGCGGCAGAATTGTCACTGCGTGGCGATCCAGTCTCTCATGTCCCGCCACACGGCGCACGGCCGCGGCAAGGTGAGCTTTGGCTTTGGCCGTGGCGTGTGCATGATCGTCGGTCACCCATGCCACGTGTTCGCGGATATTGGCAATCTGCACCAAAAACGGATTCAGCCCGGCCGCCTCTGCCGCCCGGCGAAATGTTTTTTCATGCAACAAAGGCGAACAGGCCGACACTACGATACGATTGAGACTGTGTTGTGCGATGTCGCGGCGGATCAGTTCCTGGCCCGGGTCGGAACACATGTACTTGTAGTCGCGTGCAAGAATCACGTGGGGAAGCGACTCGGCGAACTGGGTCAACTGTTCGACATCGACCATGCCCGCAATATTGCTGCCACAATGGCACACATACACGCCAATTCGAGGTTTCTCGCCGGAAGTGATCATCGTCTCGCCTTTTCCGCTGGTTTTGTTTCGTTCACCTCATCCGCTTGCGATTGTGCATTCGGCCGAACCGCATCGAAAACCAGTTCCGCCAAGTCGACCACTTTCAGCCGGTCTTCCGCCCCGACAGTCTTCACGGCGTCCTCGAACATCCCCAAATCTTTGGGACACGCCACGACGAAATGCGTAACGCCGGCCACGTCGAGCGCCTCGCGAATTCGTAAGACGGCTGGGCGTTCCGTAAGACCGGGCTCGTCGTCCATCCAGATCTTGCCTCCCCCGGCGCCGCAACAAAAACTGTTTTCTCGATTGCGGGGAAGCTCCATTAGCTGCATTCCGGTGGCTTCAACAACGCGCCGAGGCGGATCGAAGACGCCGTTGTAACGTCCCAGATAGCACGGGTCGTGGTACACCGCACGCCCTTTAAGGGGATGCCGAATGATAAACGTGCCGTTGGCGATCAAGTCGTCAAACAATTGCGAGTAGTGCTGGACAAGCTCTTGCAGCCCAAAACGACGATACTCGTGTTTCAGTGCGTGCAACGTGTGGGGATCGGTCGTAAAGATACGGCGGAATTGGGCCTTGGCCAGTGCCGCCGCATTTTTCTCGGCAAGCATTTCGAAAAGTCCCTCCTCGCCCACGCGACGCACGTCGTTACCGGCTGAACGTTCGTCGTGCTGAAGAACGCCAAAGTCGATTCCCGCGTCTTGAAGCAACAACGCCACCAGCCGGCTTACACGAGCCGAACTGGGGTGGTACGACGCGTAGTCGCCCACGAACCATAACCAATCGACCGGCTCCCGTCGTGCATCAACCAACGCCAACGGGAGGTCCTTGGCCCATTGCGTCCGTTTACGGGGCGATTGACCGAACGAGTTGCCGTATCGGGTAAGGTTTTGCAGTGCGTCCTGAAGGCCCTCGTCAACGTTGCCCTCGTTGACCAGAGCGCGACGCATGTCGACGATCATTCGTGGGTGTTCCACCATCACCGGACAACGCTCTTCGCACGCCCGGCACGTGCAACAGGCCCAAAGTTCCGCGGGCGCGAGGGCCAAGCCGTCGCCGCCGAGACGGTTAGCGAATAGACTTTCACCGTTGCCGGCCTTGGCGATCCACAGCTGGTGCTCCAGCTTCTGGATCACCTCGGCCGGCGAGAGTTTGGAGCCGGCAATGTGCAACGGACAGACTTCCTGGCACTTGCCGCAAAGCGTGCAGGCATCGACCTGCAACAACTGGCGCCAAGTGAAGTCGGTTAGCCTCGCGGCCCCTGTTTCAACGACGGGCACCAAGCTGTCCTCGTCGGCCGTGTTGCGGAAAAACGTGTTCAGCGGCGACGCGATCAAATGAAACGCTTTGGTGAACGGTATGCTGACAATGAACCCCAGCGCCAGCACCGCATGAAGCCACCACACGACCTGATGGGCCGAAGAAATCGCAGTCGGCGTTGATGTGGCAAACACGCTGCCCAGCAGATAACCAACCGGGGCCCAAGGGGCGGCCTGCATCCACGCGATGTTTTCGGCTGTCGGATCAACTCGGGCCAACTGCATGCCCTGGGCGATTCGGAGCCCTTCGGCCAGAAAGCCCGTCACGGCGATCAAAGCGAGCACGGCCAACAAGTAGAAGGCATCGATATTTGCCCCGATAGCGGCGGCGATCTGCTGATGGGGCGGTCGCTTCACGTAGCGCCGATAGGCAGCCAACCCCAATCCAACAAGCAGCACCACGCCAAACACATCGAGGGCCAGTTCATAGACGCGATAAACGTTGCCCGCGAGAAACTGGTAATCGAAAAACAGATGGGTAACGTCCTGATCGACGGTAGCCAACGCCGTGCCAATGAACAACACGACCATCGCCCAAAAGATGGCCAGATGCATCACGACCGCAAACGAATCGGACGCCAGCCGCCACTGCAACAAACCGTAGCGAATGAAACGGCCGGTTCGAGAGAGAATCGCTTGGTGTCCCGGTTCCGGCTGACCAAACCGCCACCGACCGATCCGACGAACACAGCCGAAAAGAAAACTCAGCACCGTCAGCGCGGCCAGAGCATACAGCGTAAGCTCTGCCCAATGAGGCACATTCCAGAGGATCGGGCGTGCAAATTCCACCGAACCGACTCCTCACCAGCGGCAGTCACCGAAGTGTCCACCGATTGGGCCCTGCATTGCTATGGAACGAAGGCGACCAGCGGGAACCCGGTTTCCCGGGACAGGACGCCACGAAGTGTTCCACAATCAACCACGGAACCAATAACCAAATTCGTGCCGGAATTACGTCTGGGGTGTCTCCTTCTTTTGGGTCGCCTCTTGCCGCGTCTTCAAGGTCTCGATCAACGTTGGCACGAAATCGAACAGATCCATTTCGATGCCGAAGTGGGCTGCGTCGAAAATAGGTGCTGCCGCATCAGAATTCACTGCAACGATCGTCTCGGCGGCGTGCATTCCTTCGAGATGTTCGGGCGCGCCGCTGACCCCCAATGTCAAGTAGAGCTTCGGCTTGACCGTCATTCCCGACTTGCCGACCTGACGCGTGGCCGGCAACCAACCCTGGTCGACAATCGGTCGCGAGGCCGCCAACTCGCCGCCAAGCACACGGGCCAACTCTTCGGCAATCTCCAGGTTTTCCTCGCGTTCGATGCCGCGTCCCACGGCAACCAATATCTCGTTTTGCGTAATGTCGACGTCGCCCGGCTCGGGCAAGATCATCTGCTCAAACCGAACCGGCCCGGGTTCCAAAGGCACCGGACTGGCTCGTCGTTCCACTTCGCCGCGACCGACTTGGGGCGTTGCATGAAACGCTCCAGGCAACACGGTTAGGATTGCGGGGCCTTCGGCGACCTCCAAATCGGCCAGCAACTTGCCGGCAAAATAGCTAGCAGTTACCAGTAGTCGCCCGTCCGTCAGGTCAATGCGTCGGCATCCGTTGATTACCGGCATGTCGAGTCGGGCGCCGAGCGCCGGTGCCACATCGTAGCCAATCGTGGTATTGCCGATCAACACGGCGCGCGGTGTTTCCGAGTGAACAACATGCTCCAAAATGTCGACGTACGCTGCAGGCGTGTAGCCAGCCAGTGCCGCATCTTCGACGACCAGTATGCGATCGGCCGCCGCGAGGTTTTCAACCACCGCGTCACCCGCTTGCCCCAATACCACAGCGACAACATCGCCCGCGGTCGAATCGGCCAACTTCCTGCCAGCGTCCAACAGTTCCTGCGAGATATCGGCCAGTTTGTCCCCATGGATCTCGGCGAGAACAAGTATGTCTTGGGCACTCATCTCACGATTCCTTTCTCGGCCAATACGTCGACCAGTTCGGTTGCGACTTCTTCTTCGGTTCCCGCAATCATTCTTGCTCGTTGGCTTACGGCCGGCGCATAGAGACGCTGGATGGTAACACCGGATGCCGGCGCGACGGTCGTTGCCGAACATTCTTCGAACTGCGCCGACTTCATCGCCGAGCGAATCCGATTAACGGCCACATAGCGCGGCGGTTGGTCGGCAGCCAAAATGCCCAGCACGGCCGGCACATCAACGGCCATTTGCGCTAGCACGGCGGCCGGAAACTCCTTAAACACCGTCAACGTTGACGAAGCGTCGCTGCGTCTGACGCCGCGAATCACGCCCACATAGGGCCGTTTCAATTTTTCCGCCAACAGTGGTGCCAGGGAACCCTCCAATTCGTCGTACGCCGTTACGCCTGTCAGCACCAGATCGGCGTCGAGCTTAGCGATCACCTCGGCATACAGCGTCGCGGCCACGCGAGGCACCGGCGGCAGAAACTCGTCGTAAGGGATTTTGACGACCCGGTCGACACCCTTCGCCACGGCGGCGTAAAGGGTGTTGTCGATGTCGCCATAGTCCAGTGCGACCACGGTGAGCGAATCGGCATCCTCTTTCAGCAGCAGGGCCTGCTCCAACGCGTGGTCGTCGGTCTCGTTGACCAAGAACGCTGCCCCGTCGAGATCCAGCATATCGCCGCTGTCGGCGATTTCCAGCGGTTCGATCAGATCGGGAACCTGACGCATCACAACGACAATGTTCATAACGGCTCCTTTTCGCTAGGGAGTCTACGCGTCGTCAAGTCGCAGGCAAAGTCTAGCGATCGCCGGAAACATGGTCCTCCCTGGGTAGGGTAGCGCCGTTTGATGGACCACTCTGCTGCCGTTGACCGAAACCCATCGACTCGGCCAGAAGCTCGATGATGTCGCAAACTCGGAGTTGGTCTTGTGTGCCGGTTACTTTGACGGAATCCTCGAACCGAGATAGTTCGAAAGGACAGGAGACAGCAAGCACGTCGGCTCCCGTAGCGGCTGCTTGGCGGACCCGATCATCGGAAAGCCGACGCCCTCCGTGTTCGGTGATGTGGCCATCGAGCCACATCCCGCCGCCGCCACCTCCACAGCAAAGGGCGTTCTCACGGTTGCGGCGCATCTCCACTAATTCCACACCCGGTATGGCCTTTAACAACTCGCGAGGTGGTTCGAAACACGAGCAACGCCGCCCCACACAACAATTGTCGTGATAGGTTACCGTGGCCTCGATCGGATGAACCAGAACCTCGCGAAGCTGGTCGAGCTGATCGGCCAGAAACATCGTGTAGTGTTGTGCCGGAAAGGATACGCCATAGCGAGGGTAGAATTTCTCCATCGCCCGAAAACCGTGGGGGTCGAGCATCACGACCTTATCGAACGTGTGCTGCGACAACAACTCACGGTTGCTTTCGACCAACGTCTCGAAAAGCCCTTCTTCTCCAAACAACCGATCGCAGTCGCCCAGCGAACGTTCCTTCGCACCGAGAACTCCCCATTTCACGCCCAGCGCGGTGAGAATGTGAGCAAAGTCGCGCGTCACGCGTTGGTTCCGTGGATAATACGAAGGGTAACAGCCAACCAGCCAAAGCACATCGACCGGCTGCGGATGCTTCGAAAGGTCGAGCACGGGCACATCGAGATCCTTCGCCCAATCGAGCCGCTTGCGTGGCGACAAACCCAACATGTTGCCGTACATGTAGATGTTTTGAAAGGCCACCTGAAGTTCGACCGGTGGTTGTACGCCCGCTCGAAGTGCCGTGTCGCGCACGGCCGGCCAAAGGGTGTCGGTCAGGTCGATTTCGCGTGGGCAGCGTGAAGTACACGTGTAGCAACCCACACACATCCAGACCGACGGACTCTTGAGCACCTGCTCAATTCGTCCCAGCCGGGCCTGCAGGATGATGCTTCGCGGCGGATACTCCATGGCATCGCCCAACGGACAACTGCCACTACACGTGCCGCATTGCATGCACGAGAGAATCGACTCGCCATCGGGAAGCCGAAAGAGATCGTCGAGAAACTCCGCGACGGGAGCGTCTGTGGAAAGAGCCCTTTGCAGGCCACTCATCTCAGGCCCCCTTTCATCCGCCTGCCGCAACTCGGTGTTGGCTACCACTCTCTGGGTGGTTACCGTAAGAACGGCCCGAAAAACAACTTACCGTTTTCCCACGCGCAACCCGACGGCCGTCACGACGTACGACCCGACGAATCGGCAAGCTATTTACGGTCAATCCTAGGAAGCGACGATTGCAAGCCCACGCGAGTGTGTGGCTCAACTCTGGCACGGCTGGGGCGTTGTGACCGCGTGCTTATTGACGTCTGCATTGAAAGTGTTCGTTCCAGCAAACCGAAAGCCCGAAAATCTAGGCTCCCGCTGGTCGCCTTCCGCTCATTAGCTATGCAGCCGTCAATAGTCCCGCTGCGCAACTCTACTACCAACTTCCCTTTAACAGAACGAAACCTATGCGTCAACAATTGGATTTGCGTTTTTTCCAGAGCACTTCGGGTATCCCGGGTCGCCTAACTCCGGGGAGTTACTTTCCTTCGTCGAAATCCAACCGCAAGGGGTATCCTCGTGTGCTAGTGATGCCTGCATCGCCAATGCCCGAAAGGCAACTCATCGGAGCTTTTGGATTCGCCGACGGGCGGCGCCATTGGCAATCCTTGTCGACGCAGGCATCAATACAGACGGTTCGCAGCCGCCGAACGAGGCAGGTTCGAGGTCACCCCAGTGGCTAGAACGCGCCGTACGGTTGTGTGGTGGCTCAGGCGTGTGCGGCATGGCCACACAAACGTGGCGATGGCACCCACTACACTTCTCAGAAATCCGCGTTGAAGACCGTTTTCTGGCCAAAAGAACGTTACGACGAACCCTACACGCGTTGTGGTTCATTCTCCGACGCTGGAAAATGGCCCTTCAGACCGTCGATTAGCTGTTGGACTACGTCGGTGGCGGCGAGCGCTTGGCGAAGCACGTCGAGTGAGGGTTGGCGAAGAGTTGATTCCACGGAAACCGAGGGACCGTGCTGGTCGCTGTGTGCCGCTTCCAGTGGGCCGCGTAGTTGTTCGGCGACAATCTTCGACAAAACGTCCAATTGTTGCAGGAGTCGCTCAGGCTGCTGCGGTGCAGACCGACATTTACGCAGCAGGTGGCGATTGTCCTCGACCAATTCCTGATGTTCGAGGGCCTTGCGAATCATGATTGCGAGTTGCATTGCGTCACACGGCTTGGTGAAAAAATGAAAAACCCGTCCCTCGTTGATCGCTCGTATTGCCGACATTGCGCTCGCATTACCCGTGATCATCATGCGGACCACTTCCGGCCGGTTTTCCGCTGCCCAGGCCAGGAGGTCTCCGCCCGACATTCCGGGCATCTGCTCATCGGTCACGAGGACATGAATCGCATGGCTTTTCAGCACATGCAGGGCTTCGTCACCACTCCGCGCGGTGAAAAGGTTATAGGGTTGCGCCCGAAGCGCGCGAGCCAACCCATGAAGCAGGTTCTGATCGTCGTCTACCAGAAGAACAGCCGATTTCATGGTCCTTGTCTCCAAGGCGAGGTTTGTGTTGTGGGCATCCGTAGTAAAAAGCTACCATTGGCCGGTCATTTTTTCCGCCCATCGTGTCACAACGGTAGCCGGATCACGAAGCACGTTCCGCCACCCTCCCGACCGTGGAAGGAGACTGTGCCGCGGTGCTTTTCGACAATCACAGCATGAACGATTGCCAAACCTTGACCCGTACCTTGTCCGACGTCCTTCGTGGTGAAAAAGGGGTCGAAGATGCGTGAGGCGATTTCATCGGGAATACCGCCGCCCGTGTCTTCGATTTCCACTTGTGCCCAGTCGCCGTCGCGCCGCGTACGGATGGTAATCATCCCCTTTTCCTGGGCTCCTGGCGGAATCGATTCGCCGACGGCGTGTGCCGCATTCACGATAACGTTTAGGAATGCCTGATTCAGATCGCCAGGATAGCAGAGCACCGGCGGAACCTCCGGGTCGAACTCGGTTTGCACATCGGCCACGTATTTCCATTCATTTCGACTGATGGTCAACGTAGTTTCCAGCGAATGGTTCAAATCGAGGGCCTGTCGTTCTTCGGCGCCTGGATGGGAGAACTCCTTCATCGCCCGAACAATGCTGGCCACGCGATCAATACCGTCGAGCGACTGCTTGATAGCGTTTGGTGCTTCTTCAGCAAGGTATTTCAGGTCGGCTTCTTCCAAGGCCTTGTCGACCGCGTCGAGCAACGTTTTATCGACCGAATCGTGCTTTGCGGCATCGAGCAAACGATGATATGCGCCGAGCACTTCGTCAATATCCTGAAAGGCATCTTCCAGGAAGCGGACATTGTCGCCGATGTACTGAGTGGGAGTGTTAATTTCGTGCGCAATCCCTGCTGCCAGTTGTCCGATCGACTCCATTTTCTGCGCCTGGGCCAATTCCACTTCCATGCGGATGCGTTCACTGATATCAACGGTAACTTGAGCGACGTGAGTTTGTCCGTTTTCGCTGACAAACGGCATACTCGTAACCTGAGACAAGCAGTCGGGCGCATCCGGAGTTGTAACTTCTGTGACGACAACGCGATTCGTCCGAAGCGCCTTCTCCAGACCCCGCTCATCTTGCGAGGCAATGCGATCACTGAAATAGTCGTTGTAACTGCGTCCTTGCCACTCTCCTCGGGTTCGAGCCGTTTCCGGGTCGACATAGCAAAGCATGCCGTGGCTGTCGACAATATCGAGCCCGGTCTTTGTGGCGCCAAGGATGAATTCAATTTGATGCTTCAGTGCCTTGACCTGTGCTTCGGCCATATTCTTTTCGACGATGCGTCCCAGGCGTTCGGCAATGTCTTCCAGCAAAAGGCGTTCTTCGCGCAAGAACGGACCCGCGTCCCGTTCCGGACGTTCTTCGAGATAGCACACCTCGATAGCCCCCACCAAGGCTCCATCAACCAGGATCGGGTGGGACATTTTCCAAAGGGCTTCCTGGAAGTTGGCTGTCGCGTACGTCTTTCCCTGCAGCAGAATTCTAGCGCTGGTGATTTCCGGGTACTGCCACGCCGGGCGAATCAGTTCGACGGTTTGGTTGAGAATGTCGTCCACGGAGATGCCGGGTTGCTCGAGCAGTGCCGATACCCCATGAACGCATTTGAGCTTTTTGATACGTTCAGCCAGTTCCTCCGCTTGCCTGCGAAGCTGTTCTTCGGCCGTCTGCTGTTGAGTGATATCATCGACGATTTCGATCACGCTGATAATGTTGCCGTCGTTGTCTCGAATGGGCGAGGACACCAAACGGAGGTGTTTCATCTGACCGTCGACAAGATCTTCGTTGATGGCCTCATGTACCTGACCGTCTTCAAACGTTCGTTTGACCGGGCAGTGGGAACACGGTCCTGTTTGACATCGCTTGCCGCGGAGCCGCACGTAGCATGGTTCGTCATCTTGCCCCTCACTGGGGAACCACTCCCGCATCTGACGGTTCCGGAAAACCATCCGATAATCGGGGCTAATTTCCACGATTCCCACGCCGATGTTATCGACCAAGCTGCGGAACTTGCTTTCGGACAAACGCAACGCCTCTTCGCTACGTTTGCTTTCCGTAATGTCGGTCACGACCACGGCCATGCAACTTGGGCTGCCGTGGTCATCGGCTATGGTAAACCAGTTTTGGATTGTGGGCGTAATCACCTCGTCACGGCCGCAGAGTTCCAGCTGCCCCGTCCATTGCTGCCCTTGTTCGAGAGCGGGCAACATCTCATCGCGAAGGATGCGCTGTGATTCGCTGGTGTAGTATTGTTCGGCATCCTCGCCAGTGGCGACGCCATCCTCACCAAGAAGCCGCGCCAAGGTGCAGTTGGCAAAAAGCACCTTTTTATCGAAATCGACCATTCCAAACCCCTGACCAGAGGTTTGCGCAAAACGTTGAAACTTAGCCAACTCTTCATTTTGACGCACGCGCTGCGTGATGTCGTGCATGAAGACACAAACATAACGCTCCCTGCTATACTCAAGCAGGTTGACCGTAACCTCTACAGGAAGCTCGCGACCGTGGCGCTGTCGGATGTTTGTCTCGAACCGTTGCGCATCTTCCGGGAGTTCTCCCCACGCTTCCGGCATCACGAGCCCTGGGAAGGCTAACTCGGTAGCGCGGATATCTTTGCCGAGAAGTTCCTCACGCGAGTAGCCAAGCATCCGGCAAACCGAGTTGTTTACGTAGGAAATCCTTCCCTGCACGTCGATCCAGAAAGCCGCGTCGGGGGCTTGGTCGATGGCAAATTGTGTGAGCTGCAACGCAGCCTCGGCTCGCAACCGCTCGGCTACCTGATTCTCCAACTCGGAATTTGTTTGTTCGAGTTCTTCATTGGCGACGCTGAGTGCTGCGGTGCGCGCCTCCACCAGTTCGGAGAGATGATCGCGATGTTTGCTGAGTTCATCCTCGGCTTGCAGCCGTCCGGCCACTTCCTGCTCCAACACCCGATTCTGCTGCGTCAACTCCGATTCCCGTTCTTCGATGGCATCGGCCATTTCGTTAAACGCACGCATCGAGATACCCACCTCGTCGTAGCCAGCTATCGAACACCGGACGGAAAGGTCGCCGCTGGCCATTCGGTGAGTTGCTGTAGCGAGGTCGCTTAAAGGACGCAATTGCCGTCGCACGACAACGTATACCAATGACGCCAGAAGAAAAGAACACACGAGCATGGTGGTCAGCAAGGTCGCGACTTGGCCTCTGGTTTCGTTGCGGATCAACGCGAGCGGAATGCCGACATGGAAGTCGCCCCAGTGCTGGTGACGTACGATCACCGGGACACTGAACTGATAATACTCGAAGCCCTGTGGGCCGCGAACAATCTCATGCGGCGTAGTAATCGCGGAGGTACGGTCCGAGCTACGGGTCTGCGGAGGTGTTATGAACGTCCCATCAAGTGCGCGGTCGGTGTGCATTACCACGAAACCGTCGCACCTAGCAAGATAGGCATAGTAGACAACATCGGCTTCGGTGAACGCATTGAGTTGGTCTCGAAGATGACGTTCCAGATAGCGAGAATAGCGAGTGATGAAACGTGCGGGTTGACTATCGGGGATGCTCTCGTAGCGTTCGCCGAAAAGCGTATCGACATCGAAGTTCCCGTTGACCAGGGCCTTCTCGATAACATGCTGACTCAGACGGGCACCGATCGAAGCGTCCTGTTGGCCATCGTCGAAGAATTGAGTACAAATCAAATTGTAGCGTTGCACCGCGTTCAGTGCGGTAACGCCAACCGACGCGATTCCAAGGCCAAGCAGCAGAATGATCGTGATTCGGCGTGCCATGGTTTATTCTCCTTCGACCACGTCGATGCCGGTCAAGTCTAACGAGTCGAGGGGAATCCCCAGTCGTCGGGCGGTTGTCCGATTGAGTAACGTCTTACCACCGCTATCGTGAATTACTGGAAGGTTGCCGACAGGCGTCCCTTGAAGAATATCGAAAGCGTAATGGGCCGCCTCACGGCCGTGCTCTTCTCCCGAGGCGACAATGCCGAGCAGGCATCCGTCGGTTACACCAAATTCGAAAAAGGCGATGGTTGGAACGGTCGTGTTTTCCGCCGTCCAAGACATTACCCGGCCAGGATCAACGCTTTCGGCCTCGCCAGGCATCGTGAGCGTGTGATACATATAGATCGCCAACACACTGGCGTCCTGGTTGGCTAGTCTCACTTGCTCTCGCCATTGCTGAAGTGTCTCGACCAGCCGGAAATCGACGTGTTTGCAATCGACGTGTTGTTCCCGCATGAAGTTGATCGCCCCGAGAGACGTGGGATCGTTGCTGCTAAGGATCACCAGCCGCTCGACCGGCACAAAACGTTTTGCATAACGGACATTCTTGTCGAGCATTGGTCGCTCGATGATGCCCGTGACATTGAATGCCGGGTACCCATATTTGGCCGGGTCGGCGTTTACGCCGCAAAAGACAAGAGGGATCGGACCATCGACGAGGTTGCGGCCGAAGTAGGCTTGCGCGTTGTCGTCGGTGGCGATTACGACGTCGGGCTGCCAAGCTTTCACCTCGGCCATGGCAGCCTCGCCCGCTTGTTTCTTCCATGCTTCTTCCGTATGCCGTTTGGTGTCCATATAAAAGGTCTTCTGCTCGACGCCGGTTCCATCCAATATCTCGTGGATTCCGCGATCGATGGCTGCGGTCCACGGGTAAGCGGCATGATAGCTGTGTACCACCAATACTCGCCTTCCCGCGGGCGAACCGAGATCAAGCCGTAGCGAATGTGGTTCTTCGTAGGACGACGACGTTTTGTCTGGCAACGGTTCCTGGCATCCTGAAAACGCTGCCAAATACACCGCGAAGAGCATGCCGAAAATACATCGACGCGTGGCTAACACTGTCGGAGTACCCCGTACGCTTGTGTTGAACATCCTATTGCCCCTTGCCCCTGAAAACACAGCATTTCTCGAATTATCGGAACCCACTACGCCCAACTGTTCGATGAATACGCAAACATCATTCGTAGGGTTCCTCAGAGTGTTTCCGCGTCCCTGATCGCTTCACAGTATTCGTGTTCGTCATTGGGGATGAACACTTTGATCGGTGTTTGAATGCCAACGTTGGCCACGTAGTTTCGCAAACGCGCCCGCAGCGAAGCCGTCACCTCCTGCCCCCGCGTGCAAAGCAACGTGCCGTTGATCGACTTGACATCGGCGGCCAGAATCATACCGTCGGCCAAGCTCGACACATTCGTGCGTTGAAGCATTTTGATGTCGGCAACATTCATGACATTCCGAAGGGCAGCCAAGACATCGGGGTCGTAACATCCTTCCCAGTCGTTCATTTCGGCCAGGGACATCTCTGCACTGCATCCCGACGCCAGGAGTGTATCGAAGTCCAGGGCCACTTTGAGTACGCGCGCTCCGAAAGGAATATCATCTCCGGAGATGTCCTCGTCTTCGGGCACCCCGCCTCCGTCGAAGCGTTTTTCCTGGTAGTAAACCACCTCGGCAACGCGTTCCAGACGTGGAATATGGCGCAACAGATCACGAGCAACGGCGGGATGAGTCTGAAACACGTTGGTTTCCGACTTCGAAAGCTCCGTGCCGTGGGCCGCTTTTTCCAAAATGTCTTCCGGCACCGCCACGCAACCAATCTGCGAAAGCATTGCCGCTAGGTTCACCAGCCACCCTTCTTCGCTTCCCAAGACACCACAGATATCGCGAGCAAGACGTTGCACGCGACTGGCACGCCCAAACGCCGTCGGATTAACCAACGTCAACACATCGGTAAGCACTTGAATACTGCCGCTAAGCGTCTTGGAGAGCAATTCGTGCTCGGCTACGATCAACTGGTGTTGTTCAAGCCCGGCTTCAAGCGCCTTGGCAAACACGTCGGGCGGACACGGCTTCGTCATGAAACGAAACACGTGGCCGTCGTTGACCGCTTCCAATGCCGTTTGCTGATCGGAGTTCCCGGTAAGCATCATGCGCACCGTTTCGGGCGCGATGGTCTTGACCCGCTTGAGCAAGTCGACGCCATTGATCACCGGCATCCGCATATCGGACACAATTACGGCGAACGGCCCGTTGTTCTTTACGGCATCGAGCGCCTCTTCGCCACCAAGGGCGATCTCGATCGAAAACCTTTTGCGAAGCTGGCGTTGGTATGCCTGCAAAATGTTCGGCTCGTCATCGACACAAAGTATGCGTTCAGTCATCTGGTTTCTCCTTCGCTTACAAAGCTTTGACAGGTCTCTTCCCAGACGGGCACGCGATGCCCGAGCTGAAGACGATCCAGGTAGACCTCGTCTAGCCACACTTGGTGTCTCATTGCCTGGCTGAATGGACCGTCGCAAAGGGCGTCGGCTACGTGAACCGCGGTCAGGGGAGTGAATTTTTCATCCGACGAGCGACTTGGCGCATGGTGATGAGCCACGGTTTGGATAATTTCATCGTCCATTCCCCAAATCGCAAGCAAATACGCCCCCATGTCGGCATGGGTCGCACCGAATGTCGAATGTTCCACCTCCCAGAAGGCCTCTTTCCTTTCAGCCGCGACCACCAGGGCCTGCTCGTGCTGGTCGGGAACATGTTCGGCCAAAAGAAACATGCCGACATCGTGGAAAAACCCACCCAGATAGGCCTTTTCGACGAGTGCTGGGCATCCGGTTTCGACCCGTGTTATTTCGGCTGCCGCTTGAGCCACCCTCCGCGCGTGTTCGGTCAGGGTATCAAGTTCGAAAAACCGCTGGCCACGGGAAGTAAATGGCGCAAACGCCTCGGTAGTACGGAATAATGCGCGGAGTGTCTCCAAGTCGAACAGGCTGACCGCCCGCTGTGGATCGTAGATGCGTTGCGGCGATCCAAAGAATCCACTACCCACCAACTGAAGGATCTTGGCACTCATTCCCACGTCGTTTGCCATCCGCTGAGCAATCCGCGGCACAGACGCCTCGGTGGAATTCAACTCGTCAAGGAGTTCCTCATACAGCGACGGTTGGCTTGGAACCGCTTTGACACACGACACCATTTCTCGGTGCCAGTTGTCGGCCAGTTGATCCTGCAACCGGCATGCCCGGCCAACCATTGCCTTCAATGCCTCCGAATCCGTGGGCTTCGTTAAGAACTGATGGGCAAGGCAAACCGTTTTCAACACGGTGGCACGATCGCATTGTCCGGAGAGAATAATTCGAACGGTTCCCGGATAATTGCACATGACCTGCTGTAGAAGCTCGGAACCGTCCATGCCCGGCATTCGCATGTCAGTGACCACCACATCCACATGGGTTTTGCTGAGAACGTCGAGCGCGGCCACCCCGCCTTCGGCGAACTCCATCGCCCACGTTCGGCGCATGGAACGTAACATCCGGCGTAAGCCGTCGAGCACTTTCGGTTCGTCGTCAACAAACAGAATACGTTTCATACAAGGTCCTCCCCCTTCGGAAGGCGCGCAGACGCTTTATCGTCGATGCGCTTAACGCGGGCTTCGAGTGCCGGCAGTATCTCTAAGAAGGCTTGGTACACGTGAGGATCAAAGTCGCGAACGGCCGTTCGTGCCATGATCGCTAACGCATCGTCTTGTGGCAGAGCGGCGCGATAGGGGCGTGCCGAAGTCAATGCATCATAAACATCGCAAACGGCGACTATCCGGGATGGCAACGGGATTTCCAACCCGGCAAGCTTCAGGGGATATCCGCTGCCGTCGAACTTTTCGTGATGGGTCAAAGCGATCGTGGCTGCCAGTCCAACGACCGGATCGTCAAGCAGATCGCGAGCGTCGCAACTGCCGGCGTCTAACGTTTCCACTAACTCGGTAGGTTGCCTGAGAATCATCTCACCATACTTGCAATGGCGTTGCATTACGGCACGTTCGCCCTCGGTCAGAGGGCCCGGCTTGAATAGGATTCGGTCGGGAATGGCAATTTTTCCGATATCGTGCAGCGGCGCAGCCAGCAAGAGTTGCTCTTGGAATTCGTGTGGCATGCCCAGAAAGTTGGCCACCGCTTTGGCATAGTGGGCCACCCGCTCGACGTGCATTCCCGTACACTGATCGCGAAACTCCGCCGCCATCGCAAGCCTGCAGATAGCAGCCATTCGCGATTGATTCAGGGCGGCCATTTGCAGATGGAGCCGCTGATGCAACACCGCATTGGATGCCCGCAACTCGTCCAGGGCGGCCTTGTCCCGTAGCATGTTGTTCAGCCGGACAATGAGCTGGTCGGCATCTACCGGCTTGTTCAGCAGATCCGTGGCGCCTCGCTCAAGTGCTTTGGCCTTTAACTCTTGATCGTTGAGGCCCGTAACCACCGCTACCGGCAGGTCACGGGTAGAGTCGGTGGTTTTGATGCGTTCGAGTAGCTCGAGTCCACTCAAGCCGGGCATGCACACGTCGGTCACAATGGCGTCGCATCCCGGGTCATAGATCATTCGCCATGCTTCTTCCGCATGTTCCGCGCACAACACGTCCCACTCGCGGGCCTTTCGCCGTAGCGAGCGTTTCATTGCGGCCAATGCGTTGCGTTCGTCGTCGACTAGAAGAATGGTTTGTTTCACCGGCTGATCCCCCCGCAAGTCTGTACTACTAACGTCAAAGGTCGTTTAGTTTTTACCCTAGTTCAGCGACCACCGAGCCGGAGTCTTGCCTGGCTGCGGTAGTACCAGTTTGGCCAGCGGCCCTGCTGCCCTGTGAATTGTCGAGTGGAAGTCGCACATAGAAGGTGGTTCCCACACCAGTTTCGGTCTCGAAGGAAAGTTGTCCACCGTGTTTGTCGGTCACGATCGAATGGGCGATGGCCAAGCCTTGGCCGGTGCCACGTCCGACTTCCTTGGTCGTGAAAAATGGATCGAAAATACGCGGCTGAACGTGTTCGGGAATCCCCGTTCCCGTATCGCCGACGCAAACCTCGACGTAGCCGGCGAACTGGCGAGTGGCAATGCGGATCGTCCCTTTCGTGCCCGAGGAACGATCCTTACGGTCAGATATCGCATGGGCCGCGTTGACGATCAGGTTGAGCAACACCTGATTGATGTCGCCCGGCATGCAAAGAACCATGGGCAAGTTTGGATCGAGATCGGCGACCACATCGGCCACGTATTTCCACTCGTTACGTGACACGGTGAGCGTGCTTTCAATCGAGCGGTTCAGGTCGATCGCCTGTGGTTCGTCGGAACCGGGATGGGAAAACTCCTTCATGGAACGAACAATCCGAGCAACTTGCTGAACACCTTCCATCGACTGGCTAATGGCCTTGGGTACTTCCTCCAAGGCATAGGCGATATCGGCCTCTTCGACCACCTCGGCCAAGCGGAGCAGTTCGGCCCCCACCTCGGCGTCGTCGGCCACCTTTCTGCTCACGGTTTCGCAAATCGCAAGCAGCTCGCTCAAGTCTTCAAAGATATCCGCCAGGAAACGCGTATTGTCTCCGAGGTATTGTGTGGGGGTATTGATTTCGTGCGCAATTCCCGCGGCAAGCTGGCCGATCGACTCCAGCTTCTGAGCCTGGCGGAGTTGGGCTTCCAACATGCGTTGTTCGGTGACATCGCGAAACGTGAGCACCGCTCCCACAGCTCTTTCGTTTTCTACAATGGCCACGCAGGTGTAGTCCACCGGCAGCACGTCGCCATGTTGACGATGGAAGTCGGTGCTACCAGAAATACGGCGCGTGTGGTCATTAAGAACCAAGTGGACAAACGATGCTTCGTCCTCGCTCTGGCGATTCGGCACACATATGCAATGGAAAGCCTCGCAATGAGTTTTGCCAATCATTTCCTCGACGGACCACCCCAACATTCGGGCGGCCGCCGGATTGACAAACATCAGCCGCCCATCGCGGTCAATACCACAGATACCTTCCCCCGCCGTGTTGAGAATCATCTGGTTCTGAAGATGGACGGCCTGCAACTGCCGCATGTGTTCGTGTTGTTCGCTTAACCGTTGTTCACGCTCCTGAATTGCGTCGCTTAGGGCTTGGGTATGAGAATCGCGCAAAGCGTCGTGTTCGCGCAGCAGGTGTTCCACTCGCGTTCGTAGGATCGTGCTTTTGCCGCGATCGCGTTGAAGTCCGCAAATCAAGCACCCCAACAGCCAATGTTCCAGTTTGCGCGAGTCTCTGCAACGCACGAGATCGTCTGAGAGCTTAGCCAGACACACGATGGTTGTCGGCATTGCCGCTCCCAACAGAGACACCGCAACGACATGCCGCTGACCAATCGGCGTAGTCACCTCACGACACGACGCGCCAGTCGCCGACGACTCCCGCGCCGCGAGCAAAGCCAGATCTTTAAGCCATTCTCGTTCCAATTGAGGGTGCTGGTACTCGACACGACAGTTGTTTCCTGCCAGCGCCAGTACAATGGCGTCCGGTTCACCACTACCGTCGGGCGCATTGCCGCGGGCCGCTTCTGGCGCAACATCTTCCGTGCCAACGAGCGCCAACAAGTGCGAAATGTCTTTAACGGGACCGGCCATCACTGCGTCCTTACCACGCCCTTACAACTGAAAAAGACTGTCATTGCGTTCGATTTCCTTGTCCAGATCTTCTGCCAGCACGGTGATATCCTCGCTCGAAAGGGCCAACCCTTCGAGAACCGAAGGATTGAATTTCACCAGCTTCGCACCCACCGACGACATGCCCTTGATCGTGCAAATCAGGTTCGCCATTTCGACACACTGAACGACGGGTAGGGCCGGCGTGCGACAGCCGGCCGAACTGTGGTGAAATCGAATGGCCGATCGAACGACCTCGGGGAAGCCCCACATGTCGGCCACGGCCGCGCCAGCCGCCGTATGGTCGAAATCGAATTCACTCCGCTCGGCTTTGCACAACGATTCCGCTGAGCCAAGCGAACGGATGACACGTTCAAAGCCGGTGTGGGCGTGTTGATCCAAAAGAATAATGCCAATGTCGTGCAAAAGCCCGGCCAGAAAAGCATCTTCAAAATTGCTGACTTCTCGACGCATGGCGATCAGTCGGGCACACAGCCCGACGGCCACGAGATGCCGCCACAACTCCATGCGACGATAGCAACCAATGGTTTCGTTCTTTTTGAAAAGTTCACTGACACTTGCCGTCAGTGCCAAGTTGCGGACCTGCTTCAGCCCCACGTAGGCAATCGCTTGCTGGAGATTGGTAATTTTCGTACGTACTGCATAAGCCGAGGAATTGACACACCGCAGCACGCGCGCGCTCAGCGAGGCGTCGCTTTCCATTACGGCCTTCAAATCGGCGGCTGCCGACGCCGGATCGTCGGCGACTTCCATCACTCGCAAAGCGATCTGAGGAAGCGTCGATATCTCATCGATCCGCCGAACGAAGGTATCGAGTGCCGAACCTTTGGGTTTGGCTGACGCCTGAAAACGTGTCATGGTTCACCTCATACGCGCAGACGCCCTCCTCGACTCGCACGCATCGAGAAGTCTTCGTCAGTTCCTTCCGCGCACGCCCTAGGAGCGTGCGCGACGAGTTGAGATGCGTAGTCGTGCGAAGCAGAGTAATAACTGATTCGAGTCGCTGAGAGAGTTTTGCCCCGGGATATGTTTCACCAAAAAGAACCTGCCCCGCGAGACGTTTCCTCGCCTCGTGGTGATAAGCCAATGCGCAACAGCGCAACCGCACCTGCCGTGCGTCGACTACCAAAGCCTAGGACATTCCGCGGCCTCCCGGAGAAAGGGTGGTCTGCGGTTGGCCGCAAATACCCAGCCCGGAATCGCCGTCCTCACGCCTCAATCCCCCCGTATCAGCAGTCGCATTTCAACGTTGGCTTTCAACGAAACGGGCCGTTAATCGTCGAAGCGATTCGTTGGCTGCACTGTTCGTTCAACGTCACCGGGTAACCAATGCACCGGTTCGTAGGCAGTACAATTCGTGCGTCAATCACCACTCCGACAGGGGGCGATGCCGAGCCCTCACCGAAAAGCACGGGCAGTATGACGTTTGGCAAGAGCGACACCCAAATGGCCAAATTCGGCCAATCGAGGTTTTTCCCTTCCAATTTTCCAAATGGCATTGGGTAATAGAGTGAGGGGCGATATAGGCAGCAGAGCAGAGGCGCTTGCGGCCACGGCTGGTACGCAGTCGACCAAAGCCCATCGAGTGAGATCTCATGCCCGAGACGGATCCGTCGCGCACCGAAGAGTTTGTACGCCTTTTGACGCGGCACCAGCGTCGTATCTATCTGTATGTCTTGGCACAACTTCCGCATCGTGCGGATGCCGACGACGTCCTGCAAGAGACGAACGTGGTGCTGTGGAACAAGTTCGATCAGTTCCGGCCTGGAAGCGACTTTCGGGCTTGGGCGTGTCGGATTGCGCACTACGAGATCCTCAAGTTTCGGCAACGCCGGGGCCGCGATTCGCTTCAGTTCAGCGAAGAATTCCTCGACGCCGTGGCGGCCATGTCGCTCGATCGGGGAGAAGAACTGGACGTTCGACAGCAGGCCTTGGCCACCTGTTTGGAGAAACTTCGCCAAAAGGACCGCGACTTGGTGCGATATCGCTACAACCCTGGAGCAACCGCCCGCAATGTGGCCGACAGAGTAGGCCGATCGGTCGACGCGGTCTACAAATCGCTCCGCCGCATTCACGAAACCCTGTTTGAGTGTATTGACCGGACCCTTTCCCGCGAACAAGCCCAATGAGCTTTCTCGACGACCAACACGATGAGTTTCGCGACCTATTGGCGAAGCTTTCGGAAGAGCGCCTCACCGCCGACGAGACGGTGCGGCTGGAGGAGTTGGTTCGCGCCGACGAGCAGGCTTGTTGGACTTACCTGAAATACATCGATCTGATTGGCGCGCTGCACTGGGAAGGAGCCAGCGAGGGAGAATCGTTGCTCAGCGACACACACGACGGCAATGATACATCGGAAGCATGCCTCGACTTGGCCCGACTCTCCAACCTACCGGTCCCGGCGGTCTCGACCGACCAGGAGGCGTCGCCGGCCAGCCGGCCGCGTTGGCGAATGCGAAGGCCCGACGGCTCGCTGCCCTTTGCCCCGTTGTCTCTGGTCGTAGCCGGTGTTGTTGTCGGGGCCTTGCTGGCCGTGCTAGCCGTTTGGGCGGCTCCTCGATTTCGCGGAATTAACCTTGCCGAGCAGGCAGCCGCACCAGCATCCCAAACGTACGTCGCCCGGCTGACAGAAACCATCAATTGTGTCTGGACCAACGAAGACGATGCCATTGCTTCCGGCACCTACTTAACGCCGGGTCGAAAAATCGAACTGCAAGACGGTTTGGCCGAGGTGCTCTTCGATAGCGGTACCCGAGTTATTCTGGAAGGACCGTGCCGCTTTGCGTTGGGTTCGGAGAACGATGGCAGCCTGAATGTGGGGAAGTTGGCTGCGCAAATCCCACCCGAGGCCGTTGGTTTCACGCTGCACACCCCCTCCACAAAGGTAATCGATCTTGGCACGGAGTTTGGCGCCTGGGTTAAGGAAAACGGGGGCGTCGAAGTTCATGTATTCAAAGGAATGGTCCAGTTAGAATCGACCCTCGTTTCCAACGAGAGCGGCCGGACGATTCTTTTCGGCGGCAATGCAGCAAGTGTCGATCCGGCCGAGGGTGGCCGACCTGTTCAAATTCCGTTCAAAGCAGAACGTTTCGTCCAGCAGATGCTCGACGTTTCTCCAGAAAACATGGCGGCCCAGTGCGTGCGTGGCTCGTACGATGGCACCTACAACCCCGATCGCCATCTGCCGACTACCGATCCGCGACGTTGGCAGGTATATCGCGGCAAGGGCTTGAAGATCGTGCCCAACATGGACGGCGGCACTCCCACTCCCGGCGTGGCCGATTTTCTCGATACATCGACGGGTGCATGCCTTCGCATGTTCCGGGTACACACCCTGAAAGACTGGGGACGCCAACCGGACATGGTGGAGTATGAATACGCCGGACGTTTCAAAATCGGCAAGAAAACGCAACCTGTGCCGGGGCACCACTGGGCCTACCAAGTGTTCGGGTTCCGCGATGAGGGCGGATGGGGAAAAATCGTCGCCTTAGGGTGGTTCCACGACCTCAACAGCGATAACGTGGCCGATGACCCCGGCCTGGCTCTTGTTGGCAAGGGTGCTAAACGGTGCGTCACTGTGAGCACGAGGGATTTCGCCGACGATGAATTCCACGAATATCGCGTCCGCAAATTTCTCGACCGCGACGGAGAAATGAAAATCCAAGTCCTGGTCGATGACATACCCCAGTTCGATCCACCCGTGCCGTATTCGGAATTGGAAATCGCCGACGACGATTTCGCTCGAACCGGTTTCGGATTGTTCAGCGGTACGCCAAGTACGTCTTACTTGGTCGTCGATCAGATGGAGTACCACGCTTTGCCAGGAAAACCAGAGGAATAGAAGGCAACCGAGGATTTCGCCTCGAAAGAAAGGAGCTGCAATATGAATGCCTGTCGCTGGATTTTGCCACTCGTGGTCCTGACGACCTTCAGCACGACCGGTGTTGTACTAGCCGCCGATGATATCGACAGCATGACGTACACCGGCAACGTCCTTGATACCATCACGCTCGTCCGTGGCGGCCAAGCCTTCACGTATACCAGCGGAGAACTGCTCTCCAACACGGTAACTGCCTATGGCGGCCAAACCACCGATACCAAAGCGAGACTTTTTCTTCCCGAGGGCACTACCGCCGCTCCGGCTGCGGGCAGCCGTGCGTCGGTTATCGAAGATTTCAATTTCGAAACGGGTTTCGTCAACGCGGCGAGCTGGAGCGTGAGCTTCGCCACGCCCGTCGTCAATTCCTACGGTCCTGACCTTTTTCTTTTCGATTGGGGTAGCGGTTCGGCTACCGATGCCTTCCAGGTAACGGCGCCCAACAGCGCAACGAAGAATTACGCGGCTAGCAGTTTCGTAAACCTGGCTGCCAGCAGAAATGCCGAGTTGTTCCAGTCGTCGGGCACCGCTAACACCTTGGCCTTACTGGAAAGCGCTGCCACGACGTTCTCGGACTCGGGCGGTTCCAGCGCATCGGTCGGTGCGGTGGGTATCGATCTGAGCGATTTCGGATATGCCCAAGGACAAACGGTTGCCAGTCTCGATTTCACCGACACCAGCAGCACCGGCGGTATCGACCCGTTGCTTATCGCAGGCACCCCGGTACTACCGGGCAAAATCGACGACTTTCAGGCGTACATTGTGGGTACCGATCTTGGCAGTCAGCCCGGCTGGACGACCACGGCCAGTCAGTTCATCGCTGCTGATCCAACCAACAGCGAAAACCTCGTACTGGACGTCAGTGGTGACAACTGCAACATCTATCACGCCATATCGGCTCCTGAAGGCGACGTCGCCACGTTGCTCATGCGATTCCTTGTGCCGACCAACGACGACCCCGATCCCGCCAATGCGCCCGACATCAGCATTTCGCTGAGCGACGTCGCCGCTCCGGCCAGCGGCGCCGATGGCAGCAGCGTGTTTCGGATCGTGGGAAGTTCGCTTCAGGCCTACGACAACGGCACTTGGAAAACCCTCGACACCTTTGAGCAGGACACCTGGTACACCCTTACGCTGGATGCCGACACCACGGCCGATTCGTTTCAGGCATTTCTCGAAGGCGGTGTGTTCACCGACAAAACCCTGTTGAACTCTGGTAGCGACACGGAGTTCGCCTTCCGCCACGGAGCAGGCGATAACGATCTGCAGAACTTCTTCATTCGCACCAACGGTGGCCATGCGACGACGGATCACGTCTTTGTCGACGATATCCACGTGTGGTCCGAAACAGTCGCCGTGCCCGAGCCGGGTACGGCAGTGTTGTTGATCGGCTTGGCACTGTTGTGGCCGTGGTTTCGTCGCGTCAAACGTGTCCTGGGATGAATTCCAATATCACGACCTGCATGCTTCTTGTACATCGTGTAAACGACAACATGAGAGGAGAACAACTCATGTCCGTTCGACGACAAATCCTTTGTGGAGGCATGGCTGTATTGCTGGGCCTGGCGGCCGCCAACGCCCAGGCGGAGTTGTTGGTTTACGAAACGTTTTCCGTCGGTAGCGGCGGCTACACGGCCGGGCTGATCGACGCCAATACGGCTCCCGCAACGCTCGGCCTGACGGGCGACTGGACCACGACCGGTGGCAACATTTACGTGGGCCAGGACGAAAACGGCACGCCGATCGGTAATCAAGTTGCCTACGACCGTCCCAATGCGGAAGCCACCAAAAGCTCGACCGTTCGCAGCGGCGGCTTACAGACGGTCTACAACGCAACAGGTGATACGTTTTACGCCAGTTACATCCTCGAACCGGCCGACGTAACCGGCGTAATGAGCGTGCGACTGAATTTCGCCAAGGTGACCGACGACACCGATGGACGAGGGATTAACTTTGGTATCGCTGGCGGCCAATACTTCTACGAGCGAGCAGGAGATTCCGCAACAAGCCTTTACGGTGGCACGGTCACCGCAGAGCGTCAGTTGCTGGTCGTCAAGGTGGAATACAACAATGGAACCGTCGCAAATGCCGAGCGAGTCACGTTATGGGTCAACCCCACAAGCGAAACAGACTCCTCCGTCCTCAGTTCGACGAACCTCAACTTGTTGAACAACGGCGGCGGCAAGCTATCTGCTGTGGAACTGATCGCATCGGGGATGGCTGGACAACCGGCCTACTTCGACGACCTCCGACTAAGTACCACTTTCGACGAAGTCGTGCCCGAGCCGTCCACCTGGGCTATGGTTCTAATAGGTCTGGTGGTTTGCCTTGGCATCAACCCGACGGCCCGGGCTCGGGCTGCGTCGCTGCTGACGTCACGTGCACTGCTGCCGGCTGCCCTTTTTGCAGCTCTCATCGGTTTAACCGCTCCGGCGACCGTGCATGCCGAGCTGCTAGTGAACCTCGTTGAAAACGGCGACTTCGAAGACACGACCGGCTGGGGGGCCGTCAACACACCGGACGCACCGGCCGGGTGGACATATACGGTCGCGAATCCCGCCGGGCAACAGTCGGGAGCAACGGCCATCGGTGGAAGCGGTACGTCGGCCTATATGGCCTACGAACCGACGACGACCGACCGTCGGATGGAGCAAATGTTCGGTGCGACCTCCAACGGCTACTGGAATTTCGACGTCGATTTTGCCAGTAACGATCCCGGCGCTGCAGACAACCGCAGTCTGCACATATACCTGACACATGGTACTTCGTTCGGTGGTTCGTATCTCATGCTTCGCGTCAACGGCGACGGCGACATTGATGTTTACGGTCGCGACTACGCTTCGACCAACACTACCAATACCTGGTATTCCGTACTGTCCGAAGTAGTCCAATTCAGCGATGTCGACGCGGCACCGGCCGTGCATCACTTGCAGATCGTTGGCCATTACGACCAGGCGACTCCTTCGTACGACGTGATCCTGACCGACTCGAACAGCACCACACATTCGGCTTTGGGTACACAAGTCTGGCGAGACAACGCTCCAGGAACCAGCGGGACGGCGAGCGGAGTCAACGGCATACAATTCAGTACGCATTTGAGCGGCGGCGACTACCTGATCGACAATGTATCGTTAAGCCAAGTGCCCGAGCCATCGACTTGGGCTATGGTTGTTATGGCAGCGACAACTTGCTTGGGCATCATTCGGCGGCGTCAAATACGAGTCTAGTGGACCCTTGAAGATTACAGGCTAGGTGCCAGGGGCGGATAGCGGTGAGGACGCAGTTTTCTGGGTAATTCCCATCGCAATGCCCCCTCACCCCGGCCCCTCTCCCCAATGGCGAGAGGGGAGAAGTTGTCCGAGTCACGTTCTCAGTGCGAGCTTGGAGTGGAACGAGAAGCAGGCGATTTCGCGGTATCACATTCGCGGAGACATCTTCGTCAGGCACTCGACGCACGGAGCCCAAAAGGCAATGCACAAGACCCACAAAGCATTTACGCTGGTTGAGTTGCTGGTGGTAATCGCCATCATCGGTATTCTCATTGCACTGTTGCTACCTGCCGTGCAATCGGCCCGGGAGGCCGCCCGACGAATGCAGTGTACGAACAACCTCAAACAGGTTGCCCTGGCGATGGCCAACTACGAGGTTGCCTTCGGGTGTTTCCCGCCAGGACGTGTTGGCTGCGACGGAGATCCCGCGCGTTGTCCTCAAGTGGCCCAACGCGTGGGCACCAGTGGGTTCGTCATGCTGCTGCCGCAAATGGAACTCCAATCGCTTTACGACCAGTTCGACTTCAACGACGGTCCCTGGGGATACACTACCACATGGGTAACGGAAAACGCGGAGGCCATTGGCCAAAGTGTGCCTGCGTTTCTCTGTCCGAGCGACACGTCGAAGCCCTACTCCGATTCGCCCGCGATCGGCTCCCTTTACGACATTGGCGACGCGCCGGCCGCCACGGGAAACTACGCGTTTTCGACCGGTTCACTTTCCTTGGATGAAGGCGCATCGACGAATGCGAAATACAACAACGATGGCGTGTTCTTTTACCTTAAGGCGTTCCGCGTCCGCGACGTGACCGATGGCTTATCGAAAACGATGTTTGTCGGCGAGGTCATCGAAACACACACGTCGGCATCTTCGAATATCTGGTCGCGGGCTGTGCGGTTGATGGATTGCCAGCGTTCTACGGGAAACCCGATGAACACCCTGCCGGGCGACCCGACCTATTACGAAGCTTACGGTTTCCGCGCCAACGCCGCCTTTGCCAGCCGCCACCCGGGTGGGGCGAACTTCGCGTTTGGCGATGGCCACGTGTCCTTTTTAAGCGAAAACATCGATCTGCTGACCTACCAGGCACTTTCCACCCGAGACGGCGGCGAAGCGATTGACGATCGAGTCATGCAATGACACAGGGGCAGAGGTGAATTCTGTGTCGTATTGATTGCGACGGCGTAGGGTGCCACTGGCTGCTTGTCAGCCAGTGCTGGAAATGGGGCAAGATCCACACATGAAGCATTTTCCTCGCACAAGACGATTCACTTGGTTGCTGGCCGGCGCAACAATCTGCGTGGCCGCGGTCGGCTGTGGAAGCGATCGGCCGGATCGTGTCCCCGTCGCCGGGCAGGTGTTGATCGACGGCGAACCTGTAGAACACGGTTTTGTTCGCCTCATCGCCGACAACGCACGGCCAGCCACCGGAGAACTCGGGGCCGGGGGCCGTTTCGAACTGACTTGCTTCGCCGGCCAGGATGGTTCAACGCTGGGCACCCATACGGTAACTGTCACCGGTGTCGAACAACTTGGTCCCACTTCCCAGCGCTGGTATGCTCCGAAGAAATACGCGGACGCCAAAACATCGGGCCTTAAGGCCACGGTCAACGACGCCACTGATTCCCTTGTGATCGAACTTACCTGGGCAGGCGGCCACCCGTTCGTCGAGACATTCGCCGGCGGTGAATAGCACACGTTTTTCAACATCCAACGTTTCCTCCCTCCCTCTACCCTCTCCCACCCCATCACGAAAGGATCTGCACCATGAGCCTGACAACTACGAGACTGGCGACTAAGACAACGCCAACGCTGTTCGCTCTCGGCTTGATTGGTTCACTGCTGTCAACGCCGAACGTCTGGGCCGCGTCGCCGCCGGCCGACGGCGTCCCATTCAACGGACGTACGAGTTATGCGGTGGCCGAAGATGGGCAGGCATTCAATGCCGATCAGCTCACGGTTTCCACCTGGGTCAAATTCAATCACACGGGCGACGCTCAGATCTTGTTGAATCGTGGAGCCGCCAACGAACTGTTCACGCTTTATCTCTTCGACGGTCGCATCCGGATGCTGGTGCGCCACACGCCCGAGACCTACTTGCATGCGAACGTCGCCGCACCTCCGGAAAACACCTGGGTACACTACACCGGTACGTACGACGGCCACAAAATAAAGCTCTACGTTGACGGTCAACTGAAGGCAACCACCGCGGCCGAAGGCCAATTGGCAAAAAGCTCGGCGGAACTCTATCTGGGCGCTGCCGCCCCGGGAGTGCGCACGCTCGATGGAGTGCTGGAAGACGCTCGTATCTGGCGTCGTGTCTTGACCGCCGAGGAAGTGGCCCAAGTGGCCGAAAGCAACGCCGCGGGAGCGTTAGCCGACGACTTGGCCGCCCGCTGGACCGCCGCCTCGCTTTCCGGCGAGACCTGGCAAAGCCAAGCAGTGCCGGCTATCGCGGCAGCCTACTTCGCGAACCCGAAGTTCACGCAGTCGAAGGCCGACGGCTATCACGGTATCTGGTACGCCAATCAAAACCAGGGCGGCGAGTATGTGTACAAATACAGCGGCGGCCTAGGGACCTATTGTGCCAAACATCGGCCGTTGGCCATTTACGCCCCGGAAGTCGACAAAACATTCTTCTGCTACGGCGGTACCGACAAGGATCAGAAAACGCTTTTACACATGGTATCGTACTACGACCACAAGACAGGCATGGTTCCGCGGCCCACGATCCTGCTGGACAAACACACCAACGACGCCCACGATAACCCGGTAATCTCGATCGACGCGAAGGGCTACATCTGGATCTTCTCCAGTTCACACGGCACGGCACGCCCGTCGTATATTTCCGTGAGCACAGAACCCTACAGCGTCGATTCGTTTGAACGCGTGCTGACGACCAACTTCTCGTACACCCAGCCGTTTTATCTCAAGGGCAAAGGCTTCTTCTTCCCGCATACGGTTTATGCAGGCGGTCGGGCCATTTACCAGACGAGTAGTCCCGACGGGCGCAACTGGAGCGAACCGCAACTGGTATCGCTGATTGCCCAAGGACATTACCAGGTGTGCGAACCGTTCAACAATCAGAAGGTCGGAAGCGCCTACAACTACCATCCCAAGGGCAAGGGGCTCAACTGGCGCACGAATCTCTATTACATGGAAACCGACGACTTCGGCCACACCTGGAAGAATGTGAAGGGTGAAACTCTGTCGTTGCCACTCACCGAAGTCCAAAACCCGGCTCTCGTCGCCGAATACGAGAGCAAGAACCGCAACGCCTACATGAAGGATCTTACGTTCGATAAACAGGGCAATCCGATCATCCTCTACGTAACGAGCGGCGGTTGGGAAGCCGGCCCGAAGAACGACCCTCGCATCTGGCAAACGGCCCGATGGACCGGAACCGAGTGGGACATCCAGGGTTCAATCCAATCGGACAACAACTACGACACCGGCTCGCTCTACGTGGAAGACGACGGCACCTGGCGGTTAATCGGCCCCAGCGAAACCGGCCCCCAGCCCTACAACCCGGGCGGTGAAATCGCCATGTGGTTGAGCAAAGACCAAGGGCATAGCTGGAAGATGGTCAAACAACTGACCCACGACAGCAAGTACAACCACACGTACGCGCGGCGACCGATCAACGCCCATCCCGACTTCTATGCCATTTGGGCCGACGGTCACGCCCGGCAACCGTCGGACAGCCGCATCTACTTCACCAATCGCAACGGCGACCACGTGTGGCGTTTGCCCGTGAAAATGGACGGCGACTTCGCCAAGCCGGAAATCGCGTGGTGATCCTTATTGATACCTGATTAATCGTAATCGCTTCGGGAAGCCAAACGCATGCATCCGCTGAACGAATGACCTCGACACGGGTTTTGCTACGGTTTCTTGGCCCGATTGAATCCAAGACTCTCAACGGGCAAACGAGAGCTTTGGGGGCAGGCCGCGGCCAGGGAGTTGCTCCTTGGCCGCGGCAGGTTTCTTGCCATGCCCTATCATTGTCGCCGTGCCGATGACATGAACGGAACCAACGCGATTCCCGCTTCAAGACGTTTGGCTTTGGGCAACCGTTCGATGGATATGCGTACGCCCACTATTTGCGCTTCACTTAAACTGTAACGTACCGGCCTGATCGAGTCGCCAAGTCTCGGCAAGCGTTCCTTCCCAACAGCGCCAGACTTCGTCTTCCGCCCGATATACGACCAGATTGAAGGGGACTTTCAGGCCCGGCGTGGGCTTTAGCCCGAGCGCATCCAGTGGAATCGACCATTCGCCGCGCCACCCGTGACGCCAAGTTGTGGTGGCGAACCGGATTGCCTTGCCGAGCCGCTCCGCCGACGCGGCCGGTGCGCCGGCATCCGTGACGCTCTGTATCGTCCCGTTCGGATAACCGCGGATGACGAAGGTCGCCGGCTGGCCCTCAGGTGTTTTTCCGGCGATGGCGATTTCGGCGCCGTCGTCCTTGCCCCAGATCGTTCCTTCACGCAGCTTCTTGATATCGTAGATGCCCGCACTCACCGCCACGTATAGGAAACGGTCGTCGTAGGACATCTCGCTGGAGATGGGCACACCGCTCGAACCCCAGCGTGAGGGATCGCGATCTAATCTCAATGCCGGGCCAGGCCATTCCTCCGAGCCGATTTCGCCATCCAAAGTCGGAGGCTGCGTGGCCCGAACCACGGCGGCCGCACCCCGGCGTCCCGGCTGTGGCACCGGCGGCATCGCGTCGTCGATCGTGAACGGCTGCGCGGCGCCGTCCTTGTCCAGACCACCGTGGAAGACGACGTTGTCTTTCCACGTGGTAATCGCGTTCGGAGCACGGATCGTAATCTTTCCCGGCGCGAAAAGCATGTTGCGTTCGAAGGTGCAGTCTGCCGACCTCGAAAACGACACCATCATGTCCTTCTCGACGATGAACACGTTGTCGCGGAAGACGAGGTTGCGGGCAATGTGATTGTGAGTCGGCATCGGCACACCGACGGCCACGTTTCGTTCTACAATGCAATCGCGGGCCTGCTCGTCGAGGTAGTAGGCCGACGCACCGTAGCCCTTGCCCTGCTTTACCACGTCGCGTACCAAATTGCCGCGCAGGACGCTTCCGACCATGTGGCCATAGATGGCGGCACCGTCGTGCATTTGCTGCATAACGCGGTAGATCAGGTTCTCTTCAAGACAATGTTCTCGACCGTTACACACAATGCCACTGTAAGGGATGTCGTGAATTTCGTTACGATAGATGTGCAAGTTGTCGCCGCTTGCGAGCATGCTGACGGCACACGGATATTGCAGGCCGACATGATGGACGTGGTTCCGTGAGATCATCGTACCCGCGCCGCCACAGGCGATTTCTATACCGCAAGCACCTATGTGATGCACGTGGCAGTCGAGAATCCGGCCGACCTCATTGCGAGATCGAAATACGATACCCTCGCCGCCGACGTTGGTAATCTCAAGTTTTTCCAGCAGACAATGGCGGCTTCGCTCCAGATGGACGGCGCCGTCGTACCCATTCGCGCCGAAGGTGTAACGGTAGGCACCAATCAACGTGGTCGTGGCCTGAAGCCTAAGTCCGCGCAGCGTGATCTTCTCCACGGGCTGCTTGTCGGTGCCGACGATTTGGATAATCCGCCGCAGCCGCGGTGCAACAACGTGAGCCTTGGCCATGTCCTCGTTCGGCAGCGGCCAATAAACAAGTCGTCCGACCGTTCGGTCCAGATACCATTGGCCCGGCCGGGTCATACCTTCTCGCGTGTTGAAAAGAACGTACTTCTTCACGCCAAATGCACCGGGCGGATGTACGGCCGGCGACGACAGGATCAAGGCCTGACGCTGCTGGTCGTTTTGCTCGATGCCGTATAGCGCCTCATTCCACATGTGATAGACGCGAATCTCGGCGTTTTTGATGTCGAGCGTCGGCGGAATATCCTTCGGATCGTAGAGAATAGTGGTCCGCTGCTCGCGTGTGGGCTGGGGATCCCACGCGCCCGAGATGTAGCGTGCGCCCTTCCATTCGGTCTTGTGCGTGAACGTGCCTTCCTCCGGAAGACGCGCCCGATCGGCCAACCGGCCGTTGACTACCAGCGCCCGAAAATCCCATGTGCCCTCTTTCACGCCCGGCAGATCAGCGCACCAAAATTTCTCGCCGTCCGGTTGCCATCCGGTCACCAGAGTACCGCCGTAGAGCGTGACCGTGCCACCTTCGCCCGCTTCGATCGTCAGACCGTTGTCGTTTGCATCGAGTTCCAGAGTTTTCGCAAGAAAATAATCCCCAGGCATCACCGTAATGTTGTGTGGCTCCGCGCCGGCTTTCCGGGCGGCGTCACGTGCCGCAGCAAGTGTGGCCAACGGCTGTTCTTTTGTTCCCGGATTATCGTCCTTGCCGCTCGGCGCCACGACGAACGTCGCCCCGTACAATAAGTCGCCGACCGCCAAGCCAACAAGGACGGTCAATAGCATCACACCCTGACGGCAGCAAGCATTACGCATGGCATGGTTCCTTTTTTTGTTCACGCGAGAGACAAACAGTGGAAATTCGGCAACCTCAACTGTATTTCAGCAAAAGCGTCACCTTCTGATTGGCAGGCAGGCGAAATCGTCCCTTCCCCAGCGGCTTTAGCGCAAGCTGCTCGTCGGGATGCACAACCAGTTCTCCAGCAGTGCCGGGCGGCGTGGCCAGGCGAATCGTACGGTCGCCGGGGACGCCCTTGCCGGAAAAACCAATCGGGCCGCAGGGCGTCTGCACGTCCAACGCCAAGTCGGGTAAGTCGGCCAGTTGCGGGCGGACCTCGTAGCGAGCAAAACCAGGGGCCAAAGGACGGATGCCGGCTAGGCTCATCGCGGCAACATAGATCGGTCCGCACGCCGCATGACTCCACTGCGATTGGCTATCGGCAGAGTGTCGAAGATGCTCCCCGATCGTATTGTTTAGCCGCACCGAGTCGATAGTGGCCCACACCTCACGAAACTCCTTCAATATCGCGTCGGAGCGTCCACCCTTGCCCAAGGCCCACCATCGCCAGCAAGCGTTTGTCGGATAGCCAAGGCCCAGGTTCTTTGGTTTCGCGGCCAGCAGCTCGACGCTTTGCTCGATGGCATTGTCGGGACACTGGTCGAACATCACGGCCATACCCAGCGTGATGTCGCTATAGTGGACCCCGCCCTCTTCGTGTGCCCAAGGAAGGTTGTCGACGAACGTGCCATGCTCGACGCTCCAAAACCGCGAGACGGTCGCCTTGAGAATCCGGCGACCAATTCGATCGAGCTCGGCAGCAAGTTGCTCATCGCCAAACGCCCGGCACATGGGTGCGAGCGATTGGCTGAACATGGCGGCCGTCTTTAGGTTGAAGGGGCATTGCCGATTCCGCTGCTTCGGGTAACACGGCTTGAAGTCGATGTAGACCAATGGAAACCCATAGCCTTCGGCCGGCAGTAGACCGTCGGGTTCGATCCGCTCGCGCAGGTAACGCGCGAAACGCAACAGCCGAGGATACGGCTCGGCCAGCGGAGCCAAGTCACCCGTATAACCATAGTGTTGCCAACAGTCGAAGGCAAACTGCACGCCGGCGTCGAGCAGGGCTCCGCAATGTGTAGCTTCCACTTGTCGCTGGCCCCAGCGAATGAGCCTGTCGGCCGCGGGCCAGCAGTCGAAGAAATAGCCCTCGGGCGTGAGACCCTGGCTGTAGGTCTTCAAGAATCGGGCCACCTGCCGGCTATCGCCACACAACAGATGAACCGCATGCTGCTGGTAAGCGCAATCGGAACCGTATTGCTGTCGCTCCCGGCCGTTGCCGTCAACGAACGTCTCGATGGCGCTGTTGCGCAGCGTGTTGGTCGCCGCGTCGAAGAGTTTTTGCAGTGGCGTCTCGGACGTCACCACCCGTGGCTCATGCGGCCAAGGGTACGTGCGTCGCAACACTCCCACTCGCGAAACCACCACACTGCCTCGGCCCGGATGCAAATGGATCTGCAACCAGCGCAGGCTATCGTAATCGAACCACTGAAAGCGATTGATGCCCTCGCGGCAAGTGAACCGCGCCCATTTGTGAATGGTCGTGTTCAGCAACGCCGGGCCTCCCACGGCGTGGCCTTCCTGGGTCATCAGTTCACAGGTCGTGCCGGCGGGAGCTTCGAGAGTGACTCCCGGCCATCCCACCACTTGCTCGGCCAACTCGAAGGTAAGCGTCGTGCCGCGCTCCGGATCGAGCTCGACGCGCCAGACGCCGTCGCCAGCAGGCTGGGACACTTGCGCGGGCTCGGCCTCGTAGGCCTTGGGAGGTCGCATGGCGAAATACTCGCCAATTGGACGCAGCCAACGGATACGGTGCTGCTCAGTGAGTTGCGAGGCCGCAATCCACATCTCGCGCATCATCGGAATGCTGCGCGGGCAGAGTTCCAAGTCCGACAGGGCGGCCGCGCCATAATACGGATTCTTCTGCGGTGCGTGGATGTCGTACATCCGGTCGCTCACCTGATTGCACAGCGTCGGCTGATTTGCCGGGCATTGCAGCACGTTGGGCTTGAGCCAATCGGCATTCTCGGTGAAACCCGCTTCAGTCCATCCCTGTGGATGAAGCCGCGCGTCGAACTCTTCCTGTAACGCACCCAGAAACCACCTTGCGTGGTGCCCCGGTTTCCATGCCTGCGAGAGGTGACAACGCCATGCATTGTCGGAAACTACGAGTTCGCGGCGGCCGTCGGCCCATTCGACTTCCATACGAAAGATGAAACCGGGGCGGCCCAACGGCCAGGTACCATCGCCGTGGCCATAAAACAGCACCGTGGCCCCGATGGCGTTTTCGCCCGCCACTAACGTATCGGTCAGGTCCAGCGGATCAACCTCGGGCCAGCGCGGGTCAAAGGGCGCCGGTCCCCACTGAATCCGTCGTCCGTTGGCTTCCAACAAGTAACGGCTATCGCCGAAGATCCACCCACGAGCCGATCGCGGCTTTTCGGAAAGCGTTAACACGCGGCGAAACAGCACGAACGTGTTCGGCAACGTGCGATCGCCCGGGTACCAAAGCCACTTGGCAGGAGCGAGATCCAATGTCTTCTTCGGCTCAGCCTTGCTGGGCTTCGTAGGCGGACCTTTCCCGAGAAGATCGTCAGCCAGCACCCCCGAGTCAAGCAGCGAAGCACCGCCGACAACACCAGCGGTTTGGACAAAACGTCGGCGAGTGAATTTGTACGACATGATTGGCCCTCCCTTTGATTCAGGTCGTTCTGTAGTCGTCTTCGCCTACAGTTGCCGCCTGCAAATGGCAAACCCGAAGGAAAGGGCAAAGCATGCGGCATCTATCTGCTTCGACCGGACTGACGGATCCGCTCGAACAACTGCTTCAACTCTGCAACCTTCTCGGGATGCGAAACATACAAATTGGTTGACTCCATGGGATCTTGGTCGAGCCGGTAGAGTTGACCCGGCGGTAGGCTCGGATCGTACTCTTTCTTCCCCCAACCGCCACTGATGCCGCCGCCGTGTTGGGCAAGAATCAGTTTCCAGGGGCCTTTGCGGATCGACATTTCGCCCGTGTCGCTGTCGTTTACGATAGCAGTACGGACCGGCCGCGCCGGCTTCCGATCGAGCAACGCAGGCAAAAAGCTGAAACTGTCTTCCCCGGCATCCGTCGGCAACTTATCGTCCATCAACTCGGCAACCGTTGCCAGTACATCGGTCAACGCTACCAGTTGACTGCTTTCGCTGCCGGGCTGAATGTGGTTCGGCCATCGGACGATCAACGGCACACGATGGCCGCCCTCATAGACTTCCGTTTTCTGCCCCCGCCAAGGCCCATTGGCACGATGACCACCGTAGTTCACCGAATCGGTTGGCTTATAGCCTTTCTCCACGGCCCCGTTATCGCTGGAGAAACACACGATGGTGTTATCGGCCAAGCCTTGGCGATTCAAAGCATCGAGAACCTGTCCGATCGACCAATCCAACTCGTGAATGAAGTCGCCGTAAATACCGATTTCACTCGTACCGAGAAATCGTGGATTCGGTTTAATGGGGCCGTGGACGTTCCGATGAGCGAAGTAGAGGAAAAACGGTTCTTGCTTTCCAGCACGCTGATCGATCCAAGCGACCGCCTCCTTGGTTAGACGGATGGCCAGATCCTCGTGTTCATAGCAAAACGCGTCGGTGCCCTCGAAGGTGTGCCCGGGAGTACTCCCCTCACGCGGCCGTTCGAGGTAGGGCAAATGGTATCCCTCCTTCTTTGGGTCAAGGACGAGTTTGATTCGATCCTCCGCCCCGCGACCAATGATCTCGTGATTCCGGATGAATACGTGAGGAAACTGACCCACGTGGGGAATTCCAAAGAAGTAGTCGAATCCGACCTCAAGCGGCCCTGGTTTCAGCGGACGATTGTAATCGGGGCCATACACGTCGTCCCAGCCCTCTTCGCCGGGCCGACCGAAGCCCAAATGCCATTTGCCAATACAGGCGGTCGTGTAGCGGTGACGTTTCAGCAACGCTGGCACTGTCAGGCGACCGTCGTCGATCAGCAGCGGATCGCTCGACCACACACAACTGGTTTTTGCCCAGGTACGCCAACTGTAGCGCCCTGTTAAAAGATTGTACCGGCTGGGAGTACACACTGACGCCGGCGTATGCGCGTCTATGAATCGCCGCCCCTCGCGTGCGAGTCGGTCGATATTCGGCGTACGCACCTTTGCCGCACCGTAGCAACCAATGTCGCCATAGCCAAGATCGTCGGCAAGAATGAAGACAATGTTTGGGTGGAGAGTTTTATCCGCAGCTTGCGTTTCATCCGCCGGCACGCTCGTAAAAACAACGGTAAAAACAACCATTACCAACGGAAGGAAGACGTACAACGAGCTACGCGTCGCCACAGGTTCCATGGTCCACCTCGTCAAGGACTGTCAGGTAGAAAAAGCCCCAATTCCATGGAAACAAGCTTACACGATGCCGTAGCCGTGTCCAAATTCTTGATTTCCACCGTATTGTTGCCCGAAACAAGCAGTTCGAGCGGAACGGCGTAGAATTTCAGGTTATCTCGTGAAGCGTAGCCGGCGTTTTGCGCCAGTGGCGGGAACAACTCGCTGTGGTCGTGTTCACACGCCTGAAGTTGCTTGCCGTTGAGCCATACGGCAATCTGCAAGTCCACGCAAGGCTTCTCCGTCTCGATACGAAGCACGGCCCGTTTGAAAGCGACCACGTCCGTATTGTCGGGAACCACCAAGTCAATCGCGGTCTGATTCGTCGCCGGGAGACTGCCGAAGCCACGCGAGACAACGTAGTTCTTCGGCACCGTCTTGAGATACTCGACATCGGTGATCCGCTTCAGCCCTTCGGCCATTGCTAGCCGTTGTTTGGCCGAAACATAGTCGTAGTTGAATATACTCAGCCCATCCGCGCCGCGGTGTAGAAGATTCAAGGCCGAGGCGTGGTACGTCGGGATTGTCGTATATCGTCGGGCAAACTGGCTGACTTTGCTGTTTTGGTAGGTAACGTAATTCATCTCGCCGTAGATTTTTGCTCGCTTTGTTTTTGCCTGGAACTCCTCGACACCCAGTTCGATGGTGTGGATGTAGAAAGACGACACATTGATCATGTCGACCAGTCCCTGGGCATCCCAGCCGACTACGTCGAGACCAGCTTGTTCGCATTTGGCAATCGTCTCGGGCACTCGTACACAGAGCTTCAGTGACTTCTTGCGCTCGTCACCAATCGTGTCCAGCATCGTCCTGATGCGTTTCACAAAAGCCGTCATCACCTGCGTGCCTTCCTCGATCTTATCGTTGTAAAAAAACCGTGGAAAACGTTGAAAGTCCAACTCCACGCCGTCTACATCGTGGTTGGTGCAAAGCTCTTCGAGAATCGAGTAGTAATAGTCCCTCACCTCGGGAATCATGTAGTTGAACAGCCGAACGTTGTCTTTGCTTCGCCGATAGGGCGACGTGTCGGTATTGCCCAGCCAATACTCGGGATGCTCGCGCCAGAAGAAATTGTGTGTAGGCCAGGTAAGGTCGGTGATGTAGTGGTGGTCGTTCATTCGGTACGAAATGAAAAAGTCCTTTCCGCACTTGCGACAGGCATCAAGCGTCTCCTGCACCGGATCGCCGCCCGAGTGGATGTACTTCATGATATAGTCGAACGGCCGAAACTTGGGCGAATCCTGCTCGGGCGTGTATTTCTTCCACTGTTGGTCGATCTGCGAAGGGTAAAGGTTTGTGCGCCACGCGGTCGGGCAGCACATCACGACGTCGACATCCGTATCCTTGAGCTTCTCGATAAACGATGCGATGTACTCCCGGCTGTTGTCCTTCTTGCCACAGACAATCAGCAGCTCATGGTTGAAAATGCACTTGTAGTCCACCGTGCCGGAAGTCTTGTGGTACGGACCTGTCGCGCCCGGCACTGCGGCAGCCAGGCTGGCGACAAACATGAGGAAGGCTGTGCTGTTGAGCATGGCGATACTTCTCGTGGTTCGTGGTGCGGAATTCGAAAAAGGTAGCGGTATTCGATCATGGCTGCGAACGTTTTCCGCCGTACGCGGCGGAAAATTTCGTCGTCAAGCCGATGTGGTCGTCGTCCATCGCTTCTTCGCGGAAGCCGGGCTTCCAACTGACGTTTTCCGTCTGCATCGAATCCAGGTTGTCAGGCCTGTTGCTGCGCGCCGGCACGCCTTGAGAACGAATGATCTGGATGTTGTGGAACACCTGGTCCATCGCCATCTTTGGCCAGTCGAGGAAAATGCCGTTGGGGGCACGATCCTTCATTGAGGGAATGGCCGCCGTGTCGGTCACCGTGATCTGATCGAACGTATTGACGCATCTGCCGCCAGGATTGTTCAGGTTCGCGCAATGCAGGGCTCCCATATCGCCGCCGTCCTGCCCGCAACGGAAAACACGAAGATGATGGAAGTGATTTCCCTTGGCGGGCGGGTAGTTCGTCGACGACGGAGGCCCATACAGCTTGCCCGTGTTGCCGCGCACCGTGATGGCATAGCGCGCGGAATTGTCGAGTTGGCAGCGGTCCACCTCGTTGTTGCTGGCATTGAACACCGTCACGCATTCGGCGTAAGTGTGAAGCTCGCCCACGTGACTGATCAGGGTGTTGTGGATTCGGTTGTTTTCGCAACGGTCCTCGGTGGGATCCTTCTTGTTCGGAGCCAGAAACCTGTTACAGAGGCTTACACCATTCAGTCCCATGTGCTCGATCCAACAGCCGGCGACCCGATTTTCGACATTGTGCCCAATCATCATGATCCCGCTACGGCCACTGTTTTTCAGGTGGCAATTACGGATTTCGATTCGGGCGGCGTTGTTCATCCAGACCAGCGCCCCGTCGCGGTGGCCCGCGTACGCCCAAAGAGGAAGCGGCGGCGAATCGTCGGTTTCTTCCAACGCCAGTCCGTCCAACACAATGTTCTCAATGCACTGGTCGCGCGACTTGCCCCGCAGTTGAATCATCCGACTGACAGCAGGATAAGAGATTCCAAGTGTGTCCGGGTGCCCTTTTCCCATCGGCATGTAGTAAAGCGTGTGCGTTGGTTCATCAACGAAAAACTCGCCAGCCGCGTTCAGCAGTCCCAGTTCATCTTCCAGGAAAAAGCGGCACCCCACGCCCACTCCAAAACTGGGTGCGGTGGCCATGGTTATCCGCCGCGTTTCCGGGTCGATCGAGACAACGGTTCTAATTTCCCGTATCCAGTCGAAGGTCCCGCCACCGAAGATATGGATGCGCATCTTCGTCACCCTGGTAACTGGCGGCGCGTCTTCAGGCCGATAAGCCAGCCAACCTTGCCCTTTGCGGGAAACGTGGTCCATTACGTCAGGCTGTTTCGAAGTTCCATCCACCGTGACCAGGTATCGACCGGCCGCCACGGGCATCTCGGGAACGTATTCACGGTCGGGAAAACGTGCCTTGTGTGCCCGGCGCCCGTTCTCGTAGAGCGTGTGGAAAAGGGTTCCCTCGGGAAGATCGATCTTCCAGATGTCGTCGGTGTGTTTCTGCCAGCCCACCAGCGGCACGCTGCCGAGAAGTCGTGCCTTGCCCGGTCCGTCCTGGCTGCGGTAAACGACTTGACACGTGTCACCTCCTGAATCTTCTTCCGTAAGCAGCCACGGCTTCGCGAGACGATAGACACCGGCCGCCAGATTGACAACCACATCTCCCTTGCCTGTACGGTCGACCTCTCGCACGGCTTGCTGGGCTCGTGCAATCGTCTGAAAGGGCTGCTGCACCGTTCCCGGATTGCCGTCGTCACCGCTTGGGCTGACGAAGAACTCCGCGGCCGTGGCAACGGATGCCAGGGCACTCAAGAAAAGCATGGACATGACTTTGACAAGCATCTTCGCGTTCTCCCGGGGTTTATTTCCCTGCTATCGTTCGACGAAGAGATAAACCTCGCGGGGCCAACGGGCCGCGAAATTGCCTTTTTCGACGGTTCGGAACAAGGAACAAAACAAATGGTGGGGTGGTCGCCAAAACGGCGGGCGTGCAATCGGGGTGGGTAGGGAGGTTGGTTGCTGAACTCAGTACGATAGAGTGCTAGGGCGACGATTTCAGATCAAAATTCACCTCACCTCCTTCCAGCTTAACGGCGGCCGTCAGTTCAGTCTTGCTGTGATAACGCGAGGGCAAACGTTCTTGTGGCTGCGACTCGGAGGCCGTAGTGATCGACACCGTGTGTTGACCGGGAATCGCCCCGCGAATGTCGCGAATGTAAATCAACTCGTAACGACCGTCAGGGCCGGTTTGAGCACTAGACGACTTTCCCCGAGTTGGTTGGAAAACCACCGTGGCACCGGCCAGCGGCTGCCCGTCGAGGGTAATCCGACCTTCAACTGGAGCCAAAGGAGGCCGGTTACCGTCGGAACAACCGGCCGAAACGATCAGCACCAGCCATAAGGTGACCACAGAACTCGCCGTCAACAGCTTGGCCTTCACCTTAGCCTCCGAAACTGTGATGTTCGGTCAATAACCCCCATTGATCACTTCACCGCATGCGTAGGTAGACAGGTATTTTATGGTATTCGAATCGACGTTTTCGCTGACAAAACACACCGACCCGTCGGCCATGCCGAAATGCGCCCCGCCGGGATGCTCGCTGCCGGGATGCTCGTAATGAATGTTGTTAATCGCGCCCATCTGTACATCGAACAACGTACTTACCCCACCCAGGGCCCAGCCGTCGTGCGTTGTTCGCTGGCATTCGGTGTAGCGGCCCGATTCGGTACCGTTGAGCCGCTGCAATTCCCCTGTCATCAGCGTACTTGAGGTGCCGTCTTTGATATGGTCGATCTTGATCGCGTTAAACGGTGTAAAGAGCCCGAGTAGGCAAGCACCGGCGACCTTATTGGTGCTCATATAATCAAAACTACTGTAATTGTGCGGACAGGGGTGCTTTTGGTCCTGGTCAACGTCGTCCACAAAAGCGTTGCCAGCTCCGAGGCATGCGCCATAGTCGGTCCCGCCGGAGGTCCAACCCTGGAAGGTTTGGTACTCGACATCGCGACTACGAATGCCCGCTCGCCGGCTGGGGCAGTAGAACATGGCGATGTCCATTTTGGCTATATCCGCATTCCCCGAGACACTGGTTTGGAAATTCCAGCGATCGTACAGGGTTGCCATTTCCAGGTAAGGCAGAATCTGCAGCATCCAACTCGTGCCATGGTGGCCCGGGCCGGCCGCGGCCTCACCCCAGGTATCGTTGATGAAATTTGTCGCGTTGCCGGCGATGCTTGCCGGTGGCAAGGAGCCCGTCGCCGTCGCATAGCTATGCAAGGCCAGGCCGATTTGTTTGAGGTGGTTTTGACACTGCAGTCGCCGCGCCGCTTCCCGCGCGGATTGCACTGCCGGCAGCAGCAAGGCAATCAAGATGCCGATGATCGCGATCACAACCAGCAGTTCCACGAGCGTGAATCCACCGACGAGCCGTTTGCGCGCGACCATGTGAACACCTCGTTAGCTCGGGAGGGCCCCGGAATGCCGGCCGACGAGCTGGCATCTTTCTCCGGTATGTCGACTTCCAGCGTTTATAACGACACGGCCTTTGTCGGCCGTGGGTGTTTGCTGAGGTTTCCGCCAGCACGGCCTAGTGCGAGCCATGCGTTGCGGGGCAGCCGGACAACGACTTCGCTGTCCATTCACGGAACCATGGAAACTCACGAAGCCATGGAAACGACGACCACCAAAAACGCGACAAGTCACAAAAACCCAACGTGTTGGACGTGTATCGAAACCCTCTGTTTCTGTGCCGTTTCGTGCCGTTCCCGTCGAATCGCGACCGATGTGCAAACCGTTTGAAGCGATTCCATACCGCGATCTTACCACAAGGATCTTTTTAGTCAAGAGTTTTGCGACGGCTTTTTGCATACATAATAACGCAATTTTGCACTACCCAGGGCATCACCCAGGAATACCCTACACCCCGCCAAAAACCGCTACCTTTACAGCCAAAGCAGGTGGCACCCAGAAGGATTCACTGGCGTTTTAGTGCAACCAGCGACCACAGCCATCGCCACCTAGCGGCCGATCGACACGTGACAATTCCACGAGTCTCACGATTTTCCGCGCATATTCCTTGTCCTCATCGCAACTTATTGCTATGCTGTTTGCAGCAAACTTTCCACCTGATTACCGAGGTTTGCTGCGTGGTTTTGGAGACTTGTCACTTGGTTCTTCTTAGAAAGGGATCCCAATCATGACTCGTTCGACTCAGCATCTGGCTACCGCGTTGCTTGTCGTGTTGTCTCTGGGAGTCGCCACCGTGACGGCCCGGGCCGAGATCTTGGCGGACTATCAGTTCAGCGAAACCTCGCCCGGCGCGACTACCTCCGACTATTCATCGAGCGACGCCGAACTAACTTCCACGGCAAGCGATTTTAGTAAAGGACCTGGTGTTGATAGCCTTGGCAGCAGCGCGTGGGGAACGCCCGGCCGATGTGCAATGGTAAATGGAGCGAATCAAGCCGACGAAGCAGGTTCGATCAGCGTTGGCGACTACGTCACGTTCAGCATCACGCCGGCAACGGGTACCGCCCTGAACCTGAGTGAATTAACGTTCGATCTCAATCGGCGTTTCGACTACTCGCCGAACGGCTACTCGCTCTTCGCCGATGAAGACCCCGGCGCCGGCGGCGACAATTTCAGCACCCTGTTGGCCAGCGGAACAATCACCACCATTAATAGCTCAACTTTCACCACCGTGTCCACCGATCTGAGCAGCACCTCCTTTCTGCAGAACATCGCCGACACGACCACATTTCGGCTTTACCTTTACGGCACGACCTGGACGGAGGGTGATACGACGGATCGGTATGTAATGCGACTCGACACGGTTCAACTCACCGGAGATGTCGTTCCGGAACCGTCGACTTACGCAATGCTTCTTATGGCCGCTGTGGGGATCTCGCTCTTCTGGCGTTCTCGTTAAACCTTCACAAGAAAACGCAGAAATTGGCGCCACATCTTTCGATAGCTGCGACCCGACCTATTGGGCCGAGGAAAAACCAGATGCGTCAACAAGGATTTCATCGAATGCCAGCAACGAACCCTACTGTGTTTGCCCCGTCCTCGTCGAACAACGTCGCCGAACAATCGAACGGAAAACAACAAACGACGAGACACCGATACACCGGCGAAGAACGCGAGCCGCGCGGCAAGGTGCTCATGCCGGTGGGTGATGCTACCGAAGTGGTCGATACTCTCTATCCCTATTTTCGATTGCGAGAGAAGGGATACCAGGTGGTGGTCGCCGCGCCGCAGTCGCGAATGTACCACATGGTTACTCACGAAATCCCACCCAAGGCAAACATCCCCTGGGACATCACCCAAGAAGGTCCCGGCTACCACATCACGGCCGACGTGGCCTTCTGCGACGTTAAGCCCGAAGAGTACGCCGGGATGTTCATCTCCGGTGGCCGGGCGCCGGAATATCTCCGCTACGATCAAGATCTATTGCGAATCACCCGACATTTCTTTGAAACCAACAAGCCGGTGGCTGTGGTTTGCCATGGTGTCGAAATCGTGGCCGCAGCCGGTGTACTCTCGGGAAGAGAAATGACAACCGTCGCCAAGTGCGCGTTGGACGTCACCCAGTTCGGCGGCACGTATATCGACTGTCCTTGCGTGGTCGACGGCAATCTGATCAGTTGCCGAACGTGGCACGACTACCACACGCCGTTTATGAAAGTATTCCTCAAGCAACTCGCCCGCATAACGGCCTCGAAACGCTAACCCGCATTCTTCAGGCCAACTGACACAAGGAACCCACCATGAGTAACTCCCGATCGCCTCGTCGCCAGTTTTTCAAGACCTCGGTAGGTGCCGTGGTTGCGGGCCTTTCTGCACCGTACGTTTTCACGGCCGATGCGGCAGAGGCCGGTAAGCCGAAGTCGAAGAACGACCGGTTGCGCATCGGTTCGATCGGTATGCGATACCAAGGCTCGGTCATCGCGTTGAAAGCTCAGGCACACGGCGACATCGTGGCCATCGCCGACATCGATCGCCACGTGCGCGATCAGGCTAAGGCAAGTTTCGGCAGCACGGCGAAGACCTACGAGGACTACCGGCAGTTGCTCGACCGCAAAGACATCGACGTGGTAACCATCGGCACACCCGACCACTGGCACGCCAAGATGGCGATCGACGCCTGCCGTGCGGGAAAAGACGTGTATATCGAGAAACCGTTGACGCTGACGATCGACGAGGGCAAGCTGATACGCGACGTTGCCCAGCAAACGGGACGCGTCGTGCAGGTCGGTTCCTGGCAACGCAACGATTGTCGCTTCCGGCTGGCCGTGGCGATGGTTCGCCGAGGAGACATCGGCAAGCTGCAAAAAGTGGAAGTCATCCTGGGTAAGAACCTTCGCGGCGGGCCTTTCGAACCCTGCAAACCGCCGAAGAACATCAATTGGGATATGTGGCAAGGCCAGACGCGCTCGGTTCCCTACATCGAAGAACGCTGCCACTTCACGTTCCGTTGGTGGTATGAGTATTCCGGTGGCCAAATGACCGACTGGGGTGCCCATCATCTGGACATCGCCCAATGGGGCATCAATTCGTATCCCGTCGAAATCGACACAGACGCCACATTTCCCGAGGTACCTAACGGATACAATGTGGCCTTAGACTTCTCTGCTCGCTACAAGTATGCCAACGGCGTGGAAATGACCGTCGCCGATGAAGGTCGCAATGGCGTGATGTTCATCGGCACCGAGGGGCGCATCTTCGTCAACCGCGGCACCGTGGCAGGCAAACCGATTGAAGACCTCGCCGTTGAAGTCGGTGTGCCGGTCGAGCAAGTGGCTTTCCATCCGCAGGTTCGCCAGAAGTACAGTAACATCCTCGACAACGAGAACTTCGACCGACCGCCTCGGGCAGGCAAGTTGGATGCCATTGTAAACCACATGGGCAACTTCTTCGACTGCGTGGCGTCGCGCAACACGCCGGCCTCCGATGTCGAAAGCCAGCACCGCAGCGCGACCACCTGTCATCTCGGCAATATCTCGATGCGGCTCGGTCGCCGACTGCAGTGGGACCCGGCAAAAGAACTCTTCGTTGCCGATCCGGAAGCCAACACCTGGCTGAAACGCGAACAACGCAAACCGTACCAGATCGAGGCGTAGGGCACACTCGCTTCCGCCTCGCTTTCTCTAAGAGGCTATCCGGAAAGGGGTGTTTGTTGTAAGTAGTGAGGCTGCATAGAATTACACCTCCAAATTCAAGGAAAGGTAATTGCTATGCAGACGATTACGCGAAAGCGATATACGACCGATTTGACCGATGAACAATGGGCAATCCTGGAGCCGCTGATTCCACCCGCGAAGCGGGGAGGACGACACCGCACGGTGAACCTGCGGGAGGTGATCAACACGATCCTGTACCTCAATCGCACGGGCTGCCAATGGGACATGCTGCCCCATGACTTGTTGCCCAAAAGCACGGTGTACGACTATTTTGCCCGCTGGCGCGATGACGGCACGTGGCAACGGATGATGGATGCCCTGCGAGCCCGGGTCCGGACGGCGGTCGGCCGAGAGCCGACGCCCAGTGCCGCAGTGATCGACAGCCAGACGGTCAAGACCACGGAGGCTGGCGGGGAACGCGGATACGACCCCGGCAAGAAGACCACCGGCCGAAAACGCCATTTTCTCGTGGATACGCTGGGCTTGCTGCTGGTTGTCGTGGTGACCAGCGCGGCCTGGGATGATGCCTGGGCGGTCCCGTCGGTGTTGGGACAGATGCGTCGGCGTGACTATCCGCGATTGCGCACGATCTTTGCGGACCAGAAGTACCACAACCATGACTTGGAAGCCTGGATGGCACAATCCCACCAACCCTGGAAGCTGGAAGTCGTCCCGCGACGGGAGACGCCTGGCCGGTTCGAGTTGCAGCCCAAACGCTGGGTGGTGGAACGCACCTATGCGTGGAACGGACGGTATCGTCGGCACAACAAAGACCTGGAGCGGCGAACGGATTCGAGCGAGTCGATGATCCGCATCAGCACGATTCACTTGATACTCCGACGTCTGACCAAGCCCCATCCCGTTCCTGAGTTCCATTACCGTGCCGCGTGAAAAGCCTCAATTTCCCGGGGAATCTTCCCGGATAGCCTCTGAGATCGAAAGACCTTGTTGCGATTCGTCGACGGCCACAGCAAAGGCAATTCCGCCAGGGCGGCCGAGTTCCTGGAAATCGGCGTCGGCGAATTGCACTGGCGGCGCGGCAACCTGCCCCGACCAGCGTTTCGCTTGGTGCCCGGCCGCCACTGCGCCATCGGTTAATTCCAGCCGCACGAGACGCTGATTGCCACGATCATAAACGACCACGCGCTTGCCTTGCACGGCCACATGCGCTGGAGCGTTCAGTTGGCGGATCGTTGAGCCGGGCGTGTCGAACGTGCCAAAAGTGGCAACGCGGGTTTTTAGTG
>CAXXFH010000003.1:0-922254 GCA_963677085.2 Thermoguttaceae bacterium | reverse complement strand
AGCCGTTGGCCTGGCAACGCAGTGGGCATTTCGTCCTTGCGCACAATGATGCGCAAGCAACGCTTTCCGGCTGGCAGGCCAATGAAGAGGTAATTGTCAACACCACCGTCCGCCTGGAATTCGATGGGATGATGCGCTTCGACATGGTGCTGCTACCCCAGCGGCACGCACCGAAGAAACCGCTGGACCAGCTTTGGCTGGAAATTCCCTTGAAGCGATCCCTGGCCCGGCTGTTTCATTGCTGGCCCGGTCGCTGGGGCAGCGCGGCCAACAGCGGAGCCGTGCCCGAGAAGGGCTTTACGTCACCGTTCAAGGCGCTGGTTTGGCTCGGTTGGGAGGACGGTGGGCTGAGTTGGTTTGCCGAATCGGACCAGTTTTGGCGTCCCAAGACGGCTGATCATGCGATTGAGGTCGTGCAAGAAGATCAGACGACCATATTGCGTTTACGTCTGCTGGACAGCGCGCCGGATCGGTTGCCGGTAACGTGGACGTTTGGCCTGCAAGCCACGCCGGTCAAGCCGATGCCAGCCGATTTCCACCAGTGGCGGATCTGGCACGCGCCAGAACTCGGCACAACGCTGCATCGGCCGGCTCACGAGGTTTTCCCGAACGGCTGGAAGACCAACCACCGAGCGTTTCCCGACGGCCAGTTTGAGTCGGCCCTCGATCGGGCTGCCAAGGCGGGCGTCAAAACGGTTGTGTTTCATGAGGATTGGGCGCCGATCCAAAACTATCCGGCTACATCGGAGGAAACGATCCTGAAACACACGATCGACGCGTGCCACGCGCGAGACATGAAGGTCTTGCTCTACTTTGGTTACGAATTGTCGCCGTTAGCGCCCGAATGGTCGGAGATGTCCGATGAGGTTTTGAGGAAAAATACGAAAGATGTAGCTATGCCTGGTTGGCATCGGTTGCCCGAGCAGCGAGATTTTGGCGTTTGCTATCAGAGTCGCTGGAAAGACGTCTTGCTCGAAGGCATTGGCCGTTTTCGCGAACGGATGGGCTTCGACGGCGTGTATCTCGATGGCACGATTGTTCCCACCGGTTGTTGTAACGAGCGTCATGGCTGCGGATACCGTGCGGCGGACGGCAAGCTTCGTCCCACGTATCCCATCTTCGCCGTCCGGCAATTAATGCGGGGCCTGTACGAGTTGTTTCAACCAACGGGCGGAATAATCAACGCCCACCAGAGCACCTGCTGCATGACGCCCACGCTGGCATTCGCTCACAGCTATTGGGACGGCGAGCAGTTTGCCACCAGCGCGGCGCCGAAGGGAGCTGCGGGACGGCTATCGCTAGACGCCTTTCGCGCCGAATTCATGGGGCGCAATTTCGGTGTCCCCTGCGAGTTTCTGGCCTACGAGCGTCCGCCGCAATGGACGGTCGACCACGCATTGGCCTTGAGCATGTTGCACGATGTGCGAGTACGCCCGCATGGCACCGGAGCGATTCTGGACCGTATGGCATTGATCTGGGACGTGATGGCTCGATTCGGCACGTCCGAGGCGCAATGGTATCCCTACTGGAAGAACGGGGGCCTGATCGGCGTGAAGCCGGACGCGGTGAAAGCGAGCCTCTACCTACACAAGAGCCAGGAAACCCAACCCGGCCGGCTGCTGGTGGTCGTCTCGAATCTCTCGAACACGGATGCGGTTACCGCCGACGTACACCTGCGGGATGTCGGAAGCATGGGACTCGGCGCCGCGACCAAGGCCCGAGATGCCCTATCGAGCGAACCGATTTCACTGGAGGCAGGCCGATTCCGTGTTCCGTTGAAACCCATGCACATGCGTTTGATTTGGGTGGAGTGAGCACGCAAGCCACGAACGGTTACGAATTGGCCTTGTTGAGTCAAACCACTACTCTTTTCCTGGGAGGCAAGACAATGAACGTCTTTGAGGGTTGCGTTACCCGAATCACGAGGAGAGTTGTCATGCTTGGAAAGTGTCACACACTTTCGATCGGGCTTGTGTTCGCAGTGCTGACGTCTGTCGGCATGAGCCTTACCGCGCCGGCGGCGAACGCCGAGGTGATGACGACCTATCGCGAGGTCTTTCCCAACAAGGATCGTGTTGGCATCGACAACATTGCATTGAGTACGGCTGATTGGTATTCCTACAAGGATAACGGCGTTTCGGCAGATGGAGGAATAGGTGGTGGTTATGTGTATATCAGTCAGTACTCGAGCGGTTCCTCCGCCGAGCCGGTCGACTCGAATCCCGACCCCAGCTACTACGAGAGCGGAAATCCTAGGGGATACCTCGTCTTCCTCGGGATTTCGGGCGTCGATTTGCTGCACTACACCGAAGAGTATCAGGTTTCCACCGACGACGCAGAAAGGTTCCGCTGGCGTCAGACCAGACCCAACACAACCGACGTCTTTCGCGTGGCCCTCCGGGTTGACGACGGTGTCGATAGCGGCTGGTACGTTTCCGAACAGACGCTCTCGAACGACGTAGCTTCGACGTGGGAGCAGAAGGAACTCGATTTCGACACAGCGAGCTGGCTCGCGTTAGACTTCGACCCCAGCACCCCGTCGCTCGCACTGGGCACCGCGGCAACGCTGCCCGACGGCCAAATCACGGCCTTCGGCCTCTATGGCGACAACACGTCGAATGGCGTACACGGCGTCGACGACTTTGAAGTGGGCGCGGTTCCAGAGCCCGGGAGCATTGCCCTGGGGCTCACCGGCTTGGTCTCCGTACTGGTGTGGCCTGCTCTGCGCCGTCGTTTTGCCTAGTCGTAGGCCGGCGGTTGATCGTGTGGCCTAGGGCTTTTCTCCGATCCCAAGCTGGCGATTGGGGCCAAAATGGAAGAGCGACGATGTTGTCAGGAAAGGGGAATCGCGTGTACTCAAGGCGTAGGGGGTTTACGCTTGCCGAACTGCTGGTGGTGATTGCGATCATTGGGATCTTGATCGCTCTATTGCTGCCCGCCGTTCAGTCGGCCCGCGAAGCCGCTCGGCGTTTGCAGTGTACGAACAAAATGAAGCAGCTTGCCCTGGCCATGCACAACTACAGTAGTGCGCATGGTTGCCTTGCCTCGGGCTACATCGCCAACAAGACGGCGACTGGTTCGAATTGGTGTCGCGACAATCCACCGAACATGCTGTTTGGCGCTCCATGGACCGTTTTGATTCTGCCGTATCTGGAACAGACGGCGCTTTACGCGCGGTTCGATTTCACGAAGCAGTTCACCAATGTGTCGTACAGTCCGGCGGAAGGCGACTTCAACAGCGGCAATCACCGAGCCTGGAAGACGCCGTTTGATGGCTACAAGTGTCCTTCCGATCCTTACGCCTCGATTTCGGAATCAAACAGTTTGAACTACGTGGGCGTGCAGGGCGGTGGCGACTACGGCGACGCGGCGTGCAGTGGTGGAGGCAGGGTGTTTTTTACGAACGGCGTGTCGTACCACAATTCGCATACCCGTTTTGCCGACATCCGTGATGGGGCATCAAAAGTGTTCCTGTTAGGCGAGACCAAGTATATTCCCGGCGCCGCCCATCGTGGTGGCGATGCGAGCACGTATTTCGGCAACGGAGGCTGTTACGTCGGCTGGGCCTCGGGACCGAAAATGGACCCGCACGGCCCGAACCCCAACACACTGGCGGCTGCTGTGTTGCAGATCAACGCGATAGCGAACACGGGCGGAGAAGCCAGGCCTTCCCTGGCCGACGACCTGTTCCCCCAGATGTCAAAGCTCTTCGGCAGCTTTCATGTGGGTGGGTGCAACTTTACGATGTGCGACGGATCGGTCCGCTTTGTTAGCGAAACAATCGATTTGGCGGCCTATCGGGCCACGGCCATCCGCAACGACGGTCTGCCGCTGGGAGAATTGCCCGAATGACGGACCGACCTGTCCCAACCAGAAGAAAGGAGCGATACCATGCCTAGCTTCGCGACAATATTGCGCTCGACCGCGATGGTCTTCGCGCCCGCTGCCGTTGTTCTGGTTTTTGGCGTGGGGCCGCCGGCTGTTCGAGCAGCCGATATTTCAACGGATGACGGGCTGACGCTCCGCCTCGACGACGCGACGGGAACGATACAAGCGATCCTGGTCGACGGACAAACGCTGCCGCGGCTCGAAGACGTGCCGAGAGGGTTGTCTTACCAGGAGATCAAGCCGATCGAGAGGCACGAGCCGAACGCCCTGGCACACCTCGACTTCGACGAGGGCACGGAAGGCTGGATCAAGAATGCCGCTACTGTGCGGCGAACCGACGGTGGTGCCGATGGCTCCCCGAGCTACGTGCGGCTGGGCGAGAATCAGCGATACGGGCAAGGCGTGCGACTCGAACAACGCGTGCCGGTACGGCCGGGTGGCGTCTGCGAGATATCCTGGTCCGCCCGTGTGCCGTCAAGCTCGGCCACCTACATCCTCTACCTGCGCCTTTTTGACGAAACCGGCCAGGATGTCACCGAGCAGATCACTGCTCCGCGCGGGTGGGACTATTCACTTTGGAGCAGGACGCACTATCAGTACGCGATCGAAGTCGAAAAGGCAAACGCGTGGGAAAGACTCAGTCGAGACTACATGGTGCCTAAGGGCGTGGCCTACCTCCAAGTCGCGCTTTGTCTGTGGCGTGGCGACTACGTGGATGCCGACTCTCTTCAGATTGCCGAGGTCGGTCGAGGGGGGTGGTTGGACAAGAAGAGCCCAACGGGTCCACTAACCGCCGAAGTTGACGGGAAGACGTGCTATCAGCGCCTGTCCCTGCGTGAGGAGAACCTCGATCTTACGCTCAAGTATCTGCCCGGGCCGAATCATATCCGGGTCGAGGCCGAGGTCCGCGACACACACGATCCGCCACGGGACCGCGTATTGCAGGTTCGCTACACGCTCCCAATCGGGGCCGAGGGCTGGCAGTGGGATGATGACATTCGCACCAGCCGAAAGATCGAAGGATCGAACGTTTACCAGAACAGCTTCGCTTGCGTCGGTCATGCCGTATCACTCTACCCATTTTCCTCGATCCATGACGGCAGGGTGGGCGTGGCCCTGGGCGTGCCGATGGATTGGCCCCGGATCGAGCGGCGCCAGTATAGTCTAGAGAGTGGATACCAGACCTCCTTCGACCTCGGCATTTCGCCGCTGACGAAGAAGATCGGTCCAGGCAAGGCGACGTTCGCCTTTGTGATCTACAAAACCGACGCGAACTGGGGCTTCCGCAGCGCTGCCGCGAGGTACTACGATATCTTTCCGAGCTTCTTCGTAAAACGAGCCCAGCGCGAGGGCTGCTGGCTGTTTCCGGTCTATCCGAGCGAGATTCCGCATCCTGAAGACTTCGGTTTCACGTTCTGGGAAGGTTATTCAAACAAGCCGGACGAGAGGGCATGCGCCCGGCGGCACGGCATCTACATCTTCCCGTATACGGAGCCGTGGGGGTTGCGTCAGCCGTTGCCGAGCATGGAAGGGCGTGGCGACGTGCCGACGTACGAAGAGGTATTGGCTACGCTCCAGGCATGGGGCGACGATTGCAGCTCCGATGCGAAATGGGCGGACGGCTCACGCCGGGAAACCGCCCAAGCGGTCCTGAATTCGCTGCCGAAGGACGCAGATGGCCGCTCGCCGTTCAGCATAAGCATCTACAACAACTCTACGCACTGGTGGCGTACCAACCCCGATCCCGATTTGCCCAAGCCCAATCGCGCTGATGTCTGCAGGAAAGGCAAGATAGAGCCCCGGCTGCCCAACGCGGACGGAGTTTATCTCGACAGTGTGACCGTGTGGCTCGGCACGTACGAGAATTATCGCAAACAGCACATTGCCTGTGCCGACTTGCCGCTGACGTTCGGCGTGAATGGCAGGCCGTGCCTGCTCGGCGTGATGTCGCAATACGACTTCATCGCATGGATTGCTGATCGCCTCCATTCTCAGGGGAAGCTGGTTCACACGAACATCTTTCCGACTGCGTACCGGTTCTACGCTCACCTCGGCGATGTATTGGGCTCCGAGGTTGGGAGTTGGGGGGGCAGACGGCAGCTCGACCAGGTCGAAAGCGACGCCATCTGCAGCCTGCGACGTACCTACGCTTATCAGAAGCCGACGGCAAACCTTCTCCAGGAGGGAGACTTCCGGACTCCCAGACCTCCGCTCACCCGGCAGCAGGTCGAGCAGTACCTGAACCACCAGACGTTTTACGGTTTCTATCCCGGGATCTCGACCGCTGGTGGAGAGGACAAGCCGGGTTACCATGGGTGGAAGCGATACTTCCGTAGTCCCGAGCAGTTCGAACGCGACCGCGACTTGTTCCAAAAGTACATCCCTGTCATCAGGCGTATCAACAAGGCAGGATGGGAGCCGGTCACATACGCGAAGACGTCCGATGACAGCGTGATGGTCGAGCGGTTTGGGGCTTGGAGCGAGGGAGACCTTCATTTCACTTTGCGCAACCGAATGGAAGAGGAAGAACGCTGCGTTGTCGTGGTTCAGCTTGCCGCTTTGGGCGCCGGTCGCGAGGACCCGGCAAGGGCGGTGGTCAGAGAGATCGTTTCCGATTCCGCCATAGCGGCAAGGCCGGACGAGTCAAACGGGAGCATTAGTTTCCAGATCGAACTGGCCCCCGCGGGCACGGCAGTGATTTCCGTTTCCGGCGAGGAGAAACAGTGGTGACGACGATACACGGCGGCACTGCAATTGGAGTTGCACATCATGCTACTATCGCCGATTGACTGGGCGATCATCCTGGTCTACGTGGTTGGCTGCGCCGTCGTCGGCGTGTGGATGAAGCGCTACGTCCGTGGCGTGGACGACTTCACCGTGGCAGGCCGCGAGATGGACACCAATCTCGGCCTTGCCTCGCTGGCGGCAACCGAGTTAGGCCTCGCCACGGTGATGTACACTGCCGAGATGGGCTTCAAGAGCGGATTCGCCGGCACCGTGCCGGGGGTGCTCAGGGCGCTGGCGATGCTCCTGGTCGGTCTATCGGGTTTCGTGATCGTACCTTTACGCAAAGCCCGTGTCATCACCATCCCGGAGTTGTTCGAAGAGCGTTTCGGGAAACGTGTCCGCTGGCTGGCAGGACTGGTCGTTGTAGTCGGCGGCGTATTGAACATGGGCATCTTCCTCCGCCTGGGAGGCGAATTCCTGGTGTACGCCACGGGCCTGAATCCCGACATGCTCGAGTGGACGATGACCGCACTGCTGGTCATCGTCCTGCTCTACACTGTGCTGGGCGGCATGGTCTCGGTGCTGGTGACCGACTTCATTCAGTTCCTCGTCATGGGTTTGGGCATCGTGGTCACGTCGGCGTTGGTGATTCATAATGTCGGTTGGAACAATCTGCTCGACGGCCTGTGGCAGGGTCACGAGGCCACTGTGGCTGCCGCCGCGGCCGGCCAGCCCGGCGGGAAGCTCGCCATGGCCAATCCCTTCGACCCTTTCGGCGCCGATGGTGTCGGCACCGCCTGGGTCTTGTGGCAAGCGATGCTGGCCCTGAGCGTGATGACGACCTGGCAGACAACCATTGCCCGCGTGCTCAGCGCCAAGAACACGCAGACCGCCAAACGCGTCTATTGCCGGACAGCTTTCTATCACGTGGGAAGGTTCGTGCTGCCGGGGCTGTGGGGGGCCGCGGCGTTCGTTTATTTCTCGACCCACGGTGGGCTACCCGAAGCGATCGACAACCTTCAAGCCATGCCGGCGTACCTGAACATGGTGCTGCCTGTCGGCATTATCGGTATTATGGTTGCCGCCATGCTGGCTGCGGAAATGTCGACCGAAAGCAGCTACTTACTGACCTGGGCCACCGTGATCTACAACGACTTGGTAATGCCTTGTCTCCGGCGGCCACTCTCGTCTGGGGCCAAGCTGGCGGTCGTCCGATCGCTTGTGGTGCTCATCGGGTTGTTCGTGATGTTCTACGGACTGTGGTATGAGTTGCCGGGGCGGGCGTGGGACTATCTTGCAGTCACCGGCAGTATCTATATGGCCAGCATATTCGCTCTCCTGATCGGTGCCCTCTATTGGCGAGGAGCGAATAGCTGGGGAGCGATTGCCTCGCTGATTCTGGGCGCGGTAGGGCCGATAGCATTTCTGATTGTCAATGCCGTTGTCGAAGAGGAGTCGCGCAAGATCGCGCCCGAGTTGGCCGGGCTTTCCTCGTTCGGCCTGGCATTCGCCGGGATGCTCTTCGGCTCGCTGCTCGGCAGCGCTTTGGGACACGGCCACGCAGGGCCCACCGGGTCGGCCGATTTCACCGAGGAGGTGGACTGATGGAGATTCTGTTCATCCGGTTCTGGACGGCGATGGTGTTCCTGTCGATCGTATGGTACGCCTCGCTGCTTCTTTACGTCGGTGTCAAGGGTGGACGCGAGATCGTCGAAATGATGCACAACCTGAGCAAGATCGCCGACGACAATCGCGGTGATCCGGAACCGTGACAAATGACATGGAGAAATCACCCAGACAGGTTTATTGGTGCCTGCGTTGATTGTGGAACACTCCATTCGTTTTTGCCCGGAAAACCGGGTTCCCGCTGGTCGCTCTCGTTCCATAAGCACTACAAGACGCAATAAGTCGGAAGAACGGCAAAAAGGAGGAGAAAACCTTGCCATGCGAGATTCTGTAGAACAATTGACCACTCCGAGCGGCGAGGGCTATCGCCGTGCAGATCCGCTCCCGGCCCGAGTTGGAGGGGCGTTCGTTCGGGAAACCACCCTGGAGATTCCCACCTACGTGCTTGGGCAGGAGGACAGGAACCCACCCCTCTACAATCCCGATGCGCTTCGGGCAGACAGTGAATATCCATCCCTGTTCGATTCCAACGTCTACCCGTACACCAGGCAGACAAACCTCACCGAGGACAAGGTTGTCAAGACCTATCGTGCGGTCATTCTCGAGAACGACTACATCCAGGTCATCATTCTGCCCGACATGGGCGGGAAGATCTATGCGGCCCACGACAAGACAAACGACAACGCCGATTTCATCTACCGCAATCACGCTGTTAAGCCGGGGCTCATCGCGCTGCGCGGCGCGTGGCTTTCGGGCGGAGTCGAGTGGAACTTTCCCACGCGCGGCCACACTACCAACACCATCTCGCCGGTGCAGTACAAGATCATACAGAGTGAGAATGGAAGTGTAACGTGTGTCGTCGGGACGACCGAGTGGGTCCAACGCATGAGGTGGCTTGTTGCCACCACGGTGTATCCAGACCGTTCCTACTTTCGCAGCAGAATTCTCTTGTCCAACCAGACGTTAACCCACAACAACGCCTATTTCTGGACCAACAGCGCGGTTCATGCTTGGCCGGATACGCGGGTGACCCTTCCGCCTACACATTACACCTACGCTGGCATGCGACGAAACCCGGAGCCGTGGCCCGTCAACGGCGGATTGGACGTTTCCTGGGCCAAGAACACGCAGCACCACTGTGACTATTTCTGCGGCGTTCCAGGAGGGTATATCGGCGCGTACCATCATGAGCGCGACTGCGGCACCGCTCACTTCGCGGCTGAGCAGGAGAGTCCCGGAAAGAAGTTCTGGACGTTTGGAACGGCCCGGGACGGCACCATTTGGGAAGACATCCTGACCGACACGGACGGCGAGTTTCTCGAACTCCAGTCCGGCCGCCTTCTGACGCAAGGCGATTCCTGGATATTTGAACCCCATTGGCAGGAAAGCTGGGAGGGATATTGGTATCCACTCAAGGAGATGAAAGGATTGGTGAAGCTGAACTGCGAGGCGGCAATAAACTTTTCGCTCCACGATGGAAAGCTCTTGCTCGCCTTGAACACGACAACGGAGTTCCGCGATGCAACGCTGAGGCTTCTCGTTGGCTCGAACGAGGTGTTTTCCGAGACGGTGACCATTGGGCCGGGAGAATTCTGGCAAAGGCAAATCGCCACGCCCAGCAATGCAAAAACCTGCCGGCTCATCTTCCAGGACCACAATGGCCGAGAGATCATCACGTACTGTCCGGAGGAAGAGGAAAAGGACCTCCCGCCCCCGGAAGTCGAACCCGAACTTCCCTCCGGCGAAATGGCCTCGGCCGAGGAAACCTATCTGGATGGCTACTACGCACTCAAGCACTGGAGCCCCATAAGGGCAATCAAGCGTTTTGAGGACGCGCTGAAGAAGGACCCGGGATTCACCCCAGCTTTGCGAGGGTTGGCGATCATCTGCTACAAGACCGGTCGGTTCAATGAAGCCTATGAGCTCTGTACGCGAGCTCTCCACCGCAATGACGATGATCATGCGGCCCGCTACTACCGGGCACTGAGCAAGATCAAACTGGGAATCGAGGAGCGAACGGAGGAAGACCTCATCCTGGTCGGCCGGAGGGTAGATTTCCGGCACGTGGCACCTTACGTACTGGCTTCGCTGGCCGTGACAAGGAACGATTTCTCCCGGGCTGAGGAGCTGTTGCGACAGGCGATCCACCACAATCCCAAAGACCTGAAGGCGCGGGCAATGCTGGCTTCGGTGTTGCGGCGACATGGTCGCCCTGAAGAGGCCCTGGAGCAGGTCCATGGCGTTCTGGCCGAAGACCCCATCAACTGCCTGGGTATCGTCGAGCAGGTCCTGCTGGGCGGAGAAGGCGAGCTTGCCCTACTGAAGGACGATCCTCAGTATTACCTCGAAGCGGCCTGGGATTACGCCCAAATGAACCTTCAAGAGGATGCAGCCGCTGCCCTGAAGCTCTACGAAGGACGTCCCGGCGCGGCAAAGCATCCTTTCGTGTGTTTCTTCCTGGGCTATCTGGCGGACGAGTCGAACGACGACAATCTAGCCAGAACCTATTACGGTTTGGGCACAAGCCTCCCCGTAGACTACGTCTTCCCCTTCCGCACGGAGAGCCTGGCCGTTCTCAACACCGGTTTGCGCTACATGCCCGGCAATTGGAAGTTGCATTACTATCTCGGAACGCTTCTTACGGCACACTTTCGCTGGAAGGAAGGGTTGGACCATCTTCTCTTGGCCCAAGCAGCTTCCCCCAAGTGTTCAGTGTTGTATCGCAATGTGGGCGAGATCTACTGGAAGAAGCTTAACGACCTGGAAAACGCACAGGCCGCTTACGAAAAGGCGCTCGAATGCGATCCCGGCGATTTCAGCTACTATGTAGCGCTGGATTGTCTGTACCGCGAGGTGGGGGGCAACGAAAAAAGAGAGAGACTGTTTGCAGAGGCCCCGCCCACTGTCGCAAAAGACTTCCGCGTCCTTTTCGCTCAAGCCGGCTACTACGCCGACGTGGGCAGAGTTGACGAGGCGTTACAGATTTTGCGGCACAACACGTTTCACCCCTGGGAAGGTTGGACCAAGGTGTGGAAACTCTACAATCGAGTCTTGCATCTGCGGGCCGACAAGCACATGAAACACGGCGAGTACGACGAAGCTATGGAGGATCTCCGGCAAGCAACGGAATATCCCGAGAACCTGGGAACTGGAAGGCCCCACAATCCCAACTACGTGCGCGAGCACTATAAGCTGGGGCTCTGCCACAAGTGTTTGGGAAAGAATGCACAGGCTCGGGAATACTTCGCGAAGGCCGCAAGCTGTTCCCGCGGCCATCTTCAGGACGATTCCGACTGGCACGACCGAGCCGTCGCGGAACTGAGGAAGTTGCGGGAGGTTTAGTCCGATACCACTCGCTTTTGCGTGGTGCAATATGACGTCCAATAGGAGTTGTGAGACAGAGCCTAGTGTCAAGCGTCTCCGGTCGCGAATGTGCGTAAAAACCATGAAAACTTATGTTGCCAACGCCTGCTCGACATGCAGCAGGTTGCGTTGGATGAGGCGGCGTGAGGATTGTAAACACCGGTGTAATTGTGCAGCGATGATCGGTCTAAAAGTGCAGCGCTCGGGGGTTATTGTTTCGTAGTATAGTCTGCCTTGTGTGTCGAAGGAAGAGACTGCTCCCTCCCCATGGGGAGCCCGGTTGTGGCGGTTATGCGGTTCGCTCCGTTTGTCGCTCCTGGGCCTGTTCTCGCAATCGTTCCATGTCCATGTAACGGCGCGTACCCCAACGTGTCCCGGCAAGGTAACGCAGGCGGGCGGCCACCAGCATCAAGGCCGAGCGGCCGTCCGAGAAGCTTCCCACGACGCGCGTTCGCCGGCGGATCTCTCGCATGATCCGCTCCAGCATTGTTGTTCGTGCGGATCCGCGTCCAGTGCTCCCGCGGGAACTCCATGTAAGAGAGCGTCTCGTCTACGCCCTCCCGTACGATTGCGGCCGCTTGCGCGAGCTTCATCGACGTAAGCTTCGCGACCACCGTGGCCGCCTTCTCATGGGCCGCCGGGCGATCCTCCTGGCCGTGGATCACCTTGAGCATCGCCGCCACCTCCTTCCGCCGCCCCCGAGGCACCACCGTGAACACGTTGCGGTACCAGTGCACCACGCAATGCTGCCATTGGACCTCGGGATAAAACTCGCCGAGCGCCTCGATGGGTCCCAGGCACTTGTCCGAAATCACCAACTGAACGCCCTTCAGCGGCGGGCCAGGAATGCACGTCGGACCCCCATTTCCAGTTCGCCGTCGATGTCCAGGGAGACCGCCTCGAACCGCGTGAAGCCGACTTGGGCGATCACTTCCCCGAGTCGATGAACGAGGACGACTCGCTCAATGTTTTTCATCCAGGGGGCGTCCCAGGCATCTTTGGGAAGTGGCGTGCGTAGAAGTTGCCTGCCGTCAGGCCGGTCATCTCCAAGTTCCGCCTTGGCCGCACTAAGCGTTTCCATTTCAGCCTGTTTGATCGACTTTGACTGTTGAAGTGACTGCCCACGGCGGACCTTGATCTCCGCGAAAACCTCCTCGTCGGAGAATCCGTCGAGGGCGGCGTGGACCTTGGCCTTTTTTCGCTCGTATTTGAGTTCTCCAACAACACCGCTCCCGCGGCTGCTCGATCGTCACTTCGACTCCCCTAACGACGGGTTTCATACTGTGGTACCGGTATCCTCGGATGTTGAACGCATGATACAATAACGTCGTGGACATGCTCGCTCCTTCATGGAAGTCCTTGTTTGGTGATAAGTTGCTTCCCTGCAAGCGGCATGTTCCCCTTTCTGCAAACCCTCAGGGACTCATTTCTGTGATGAGCCATGTAACCCGGAGGCGCCCTCTCGCATAGTTTCACCCAATTTCCGCATACCGTCGCGAAAATCCAAGAATGACCGTAAGAAAAAGGGGGCGGCGCACAATACTTTAGTAGACCGGGGCGTTTTGCCGGCGAGGAAAATGTTACGGTTGTCGGCGGCCTCCTCGTCAGGCGGCAACGCTACCAAATGACATGGTACTACCACACCATGAACGCGCAACCGCTGGTCGTTAGTCTTCGTGAAACACTTCACGATGTTTGAGATTGGTGATACAAGTGATCCAAGACCAATGCCTATGGACTCTTCCCGGTTTCATGAGAACTTCACTGAGCTGTTCGTACATTCTCAGCGGCGGATCTACGGTTTTATCCTTACCGTGGTGCCCGATCACATCGAGGCGGACGAGGTCTTCCAGGAAACCAGTTTGATTCTCTGGAGGAAAGCCAGCGAGTTCAATCCCAGTCGCGACTTCGTCCGTTGGGCCTGCGGGATCGCGACCAACGTGATCCGCAATCGCCGGGTGGAGCATGCCCGGGACCGCCACATATTCAGCGAGGAGTTGCTGGAACAGATCTTGGAGGTTCGCCAAACGCGGTCCAGTTGGCTCGATGAGCAGTTGGCCCGTCTCACGGTATGCCTCCATCGGCTTAGCGACGGCCAACGAAGGCTCTTGACGGCCTTTTACGGGGATCGTCAGGATAGTTCGCAAATCGCAGCCGAGCTCAAGATCCAAGAGAACGCCCTGTATCAACGGTTGCACCGCATTCGCCGCCGATTAATGGACTGTATTAGCCAACCCCCCACGCCGGAGGTCGGCTGATGGTCGTCCGCTCCGTTCGCGACGAAGATCTGTGGGATCTGATCGAGCGGTATACCGACGGCACGCTCGACCAACGGGAGATTCGCGATCTGGACGCACGTTTGCGGGCCAATCCGGACGTGCTCCCGAGGTTTGTGCTCTACATGGAACTTCAGGCCCAGGTTGCGTGGAACATGCGTGCCAAGGCCGAAATACTGGAGACCGCGCAAGGTCAATCGTCGCTGCAGGCCAAGGCAACTCGGCACAAGGCAGAGTTTTCAGGCAGGTTGTTGCACCGTCCCGGTTTTTGGATCGCGGTTAGCCTTCTCATGGCCTTCTTTCTCGGCGGTCTGCATTTCCTGGTCGGCGAGGGTTGGCGATCGGGACAAATCACCGAGCGCGATCGACAGAAACGGCAACGGCCCATGCAAGAGATTGTGGCATTGGTAACTGACACGTCCAATTGCCAATGGGCCGAGAGAAGTCCTGTTTTAGAGCCCGGCGACGGTGCCCCAGTCGGAAAACGCTACGAACTGGCCGATGGTCTGGTGAAGCTGGTTTTCGGCCGCCAAACGCGGTGTTTGTTGGAGGGCCCGATAGTGTTCCGCGTCGTTTCGGCCGACGTGATCCACCTTGAGCGGGGCCGGCTGGCAGCCGAGGTTCCCACCAGTGCGAAAGGCTTCACCGTCCGCACACCCTGGGCCAATGTGATTGACCTGGGCACGGAGTTCGGCGTCGAGGTCGACGAGACGGGGCCCCTGGCGATTCACGTATTCAAGGGGATGGTACGAGTGGAACCGATGATCGAAGGCCCCGCGGCGACGACAGTTGCCGCGGGCCAAGCGGTGCAACTACTTCGCCGGGGAACCGACGTTATCGTCGTCAACGGCGATGCCCGACCGGTGGCCTTCCGCCGCCACATGCCGATGGGGCCCGGCGGTGGTTACGCGGAAAGTCGGTTTGAGGAAGGTCGGAATGGTTGGACGGCAACGCCGGACGCCCATTTGCCGCTTGCCCACAAGACCAACGATGGCTCCCATGGCGGTTACGTGGAGACGTACGACGATGCGAAACGCATGCCGAGAAACCGCTCTTCGATCGTGTATTTCTCGTTCATCGCGCCGTCGGCATTCTGCGGCAACCACATCAATGCCTATGGCAAAACCCTTTCGTTTGATCTGCGCATCTCGGGCGGAACGCATATACAGGCTACTCGATATTGCGAACTCCAGGGCGCGGAAATGATGTTGCGTTGTCCGGTTGATCCTCCACCGAACAACAACACCTGGGTGAACTGCAAGGTGCCACTTCGCGCAGACTCGGGATGGGTTCGATACGATATCGCTCAACCTCGGCCAGCAAAAGAAGATGAGTTGAAGGCCGTCTTGAGCGATCTACGACGCGTGCTGATCCCTGGCGAGTTCTATTACGAACGGGAGACCGTCGGACTCGACAATGTCGTCCTCGGTATGAAAGACGACCAGGTATTACCAACACATCAAACGCCCGAGAACTCGCCTGCCTTGCCGGATTAATGATGCGGCGGTTGATTTGAGAACACTGCGTTACGTACCGTCGCCGCAAGCCGGGCTCCCTTTGGTCGCCCTCGTTTCGCGAGCAATGCGGGCCCAATAATGGCTGGCACGCGTAAAACTCATTGTTCGAATCGACGATCCAACCTACTTGAAACCACCTTGACTCTAAGAATCCGTATCAAAACCGATACCGAGATGGTTCGTTCAGCGGATCGACGAACCTGAAGCCCGGTCATGTTATCGTCTCTATAGATCTTCGACAACGATTCCACCGTCAACCTAACAAGGAGTAGGCACAATGCGACCTTTACTGCTCTCGCTCATCGCTAGCTGGGCGGCGACTATTCTCGGCATACCTCCATTCGGTACAGCGGAAACCCGAGCCGAGATCATCGCGGGTACAAGCTTCGAGGTGCCCATCGCTGGCAGCACCTCGCATGACGGCTCCGGCGGCGAACTCGGTTTCACGGTCACCACCACGGGCAACGGCAGCGGAAGCGTGGTTGCCGGAAACGCCCACACCGGTTCGCAGTCGCTTCTGCTCAGTCCAAATGGCCTTACCACGTACGCAATCACATTCGATCTGGTCGACATCAGTGGTTTCGCCGACGTATTTGTTCGGTTCTATTGGAAGGCTTCTGACGGCTGGGAGGTGGAAGACTTTCTTCGGGCAACCGTCGCCTTCGACACCCCGGAGAGTCCCCTGACGTTTCTTGACCTAAGGGGTGAGGAAACGGGAATTCCCGACCTGAACGCCAACGGTTTCGTCTACGTCGCCGCCAACACGTCGATTCCCAACGAAGCAACCACGGCAACCTTAACGATCGAAGCGAGCAACAGCTTCACCCCGCCGCAAGAGCGTCTCTTTGTCGATGACATAACGATCGAAGGCACGACCGTGCCTGAGCCAAGTACTCTACTGTTCTTGACCGTTGGCAGCGTCGTGGCGATGGCCACTGCGATCCGCCGACAGCGTAGACAGACCTGGTCGGCTTGAAGCATTGTCTTCTCTCCCACCTGAATCGCACCTTGTTCCATTCAACCGACTCGACACCTTTCGACAGGATCCTACCGATGCCCAGCACTTACCCAGCGTCTTTAACGTGTCTCGTCCAAAAACGTCTCTTGGCGTATTGCCTATTCTTCTCGCTCGTTGTCGTTGGATTGTCGTCCCAATGGCCGCCGGCCGCCCGGGCCGACGTTACGCAGGTTGACGTGTGCGTCTATGCGGCAACTCCTAGTGGGATCAACGCCGCTATTGCCGCAAAACGCGAGGGTGCCCGCGTAATTCTCGTGGAACCCAGTCGTTGGGTGGGAGGTATCTTGGGCGCCGGCATCAAGCCGCGCCAAGATTGTCCCGAAGTGGAAATGGTTGGCGGACTCACGCGAGCGGCGTTCGGTCGGCTCGGAAACGCGCCGGCCCCGATCCGCAAAGAGTTTTTCGCTATGCTCAAAGAAAACGACATTCCCGTGGTTTACGAGCATCGGGTGGCATCGGTGGAGAAAGACGGCAGTCGAATCGTTCGTGTATTGTTCGAAAAGGCGCCGCCCGACGAATTCGGCCGTCCCGTGGCCGAAGCACCGCAGGGGCCACGGTACACGGTTGAAGCCAAGGTGTTCATCGACGCCAGCTATGAAGGCGACCTGCTGGCCCGGGCTGGCGTGAAGTATGCCGTGGGACGCGAATCGCGAGACACGTACCAGGAAAAGCCGGCCGGCGTCGGCCCTCCGACCAACCCCACTCCGATCGATCCCTTTGTCGAGCCGGGAAACCCGGAAAGCGGGTTGTTGCCGCTCGTCGAGCGCGACCACGGCAAACCGATGGGAGCGGGTGACGATTACACCCAGGCGTACAACTTCCGCTACTACGTCGCCTCTGATCCCAAGTATCGTATCGCCTTTCAGGTACCCGACGATTACGACCCGGCTCAGTATGAGTTGGTGGGCCGCTACGTGGAATACCTTGTCAAACAGGGTCGTCAGTCGCAGCTCAGCGGGATCTTCCCGGGCTGGATGAACTCAGGCGAGTACAACTACCAACGCGGGAACCTAATTTCCATCGCCCCACTAGGTATCAGCCGCCACTACCAGGACGGCGACTACGCAACGCGAGCACGGATCTGGAAACAACACATCGATTATCTTTGCGGATTGCAGCGTTTTCTATCGACCGATCCACGCGTGCCCGCCGATTTCCGCGAGCGTATCGCCAAACTCGGATGGGACGGCCGCCATCATCCCGACACGCACGGCTGCCCCCACCAGTTGTACGTACGCGTGGCGCGTCGCATGCTCGGGCGTTACATGTTGACTCATGAGGACGTGCTCAACAAGACGTCGGTTCCCGATTCCGTGGGACTCGCCCTTTACGGCGTCGACACCTACCCGGTCCGTCGAGTCGCCGTAAAATTGCCCAAAACCAACACGTGGGGCGTCGCCTCCGAAGGCAACATGTTCCTCGGCGGCGGCCGGGGTACGGGCATTCCCTATCCAGTCCCGTATCGCGCCATCACACCCAAGAACGACGAATGCACGAACCTGCTCGTGCCCGTCTGTTTCTCGGCCAGCTATATCGCCTACGCTTCGGCCCGCATGGAACCGGTTTTCATGATTCTCGGCGAATCGGCCGGCGTCGCTGCGTGCCAGGCACTGAAAGCACAACAGGACGTACAAGACATCGACGTCGCCCGACTCCAACAGCGACTAAAGGAGTTGGGACAACGCTTGAGTTGGACGCGGAAAAAGAAGTCGTGAAGAAACCTTTTCGTATGCGGTTGTGGTGTGCGATGTTCTCATCATTGCCACCCACGGTTCGCGGTCATGGCCCACAGCCCATTCAGGCACGACGCAATGAGTTCGAGCAAGCAAGGTTCGTTGATGCGACATTGCAGACACTATCCATCTGGTTTTACGCTGGTGGAACTGCTCGTGGTCATCGCCATCATCGGAATCCTGATTGCTTTGCTGTTGCCGGCCGTGCAATCGGCTCGCGAAGCAGCACGGCGGATGCAGTGCAGCAACAATCTGAGACAGATGAGCCTTGCCCTGCACTCGTATCATACGGCCATCGGATGCTTTCCGCCCGGGGCAATGACCGTCTCCTCGGGAGACGCTATCGGGTTTCACGTCTTCCTTTTGCCCTACCTGGAACAGACGGCCATCGCCGAACGCTTCGACGCGGCCAAGAGCGTCTATACCTCGCCCAACGCGGCCCTGGGCAAGCTTCGGATCGCAATGTTCGCTTGCCCTAGTGCTGCCGAATCGGAGGATGGCTTGCACTCGGACGAGGGCTACTGGGTAACGAACTACGTCGGGATTATGGGGCCGGGAATCAACGATAACGATCGCATCTCACGGGAAAAGACACAGTGCGGCGACATCTGCACCGACGGCGTCTTCTACCCGTTGAGCCGCACCCGAATCGCCGATATTCGCGACGGCACCTCGAACACCTTGGCCTTCGGCGAGCGGACCCACGAACTGCGGGTCTGGAGCCGGGGCACCAGTCGAACGGCGTCGGCCGCCTGCGTCGCCTCGGCGAAAAACGTCGTCTGGCCTATCAACTCCGATCCCCAAGCCCTGTGTTTTAACGATTGCCCTAACGGACGGACGTGTCTTTTCAATGACCTGTTTTTCGGTAGCGATCACGCGGGCGGCGCCAATTTTGCCTTGGCCGATGGAACTGTTCGGTTCATCAGCCAAAACCTCTCGATCAAGTTATTGCAGTCGCTCGCCACCCGAAACGGCCGCGAGACCGTAGCTGCACCTAACGCACACTGAAAAGCCGGCAACGCCAGCAGGCTGAAAATTCCGAGGAATAAGGGACTACCCGCCCGATGCGACGCGAACCTCGTCCGCGGCTGCGGGCGAAGCGGGGCAGTCCCTCGCGGCGACTTTCCGTACCGTCGCAGAACTCCTGCCGTTGTTTCCCGTTTCCTTCCGACGGCTGACGTACCGTTCATAGCGTGTCTGCACGTGGTTCATCCGCGCGGGCGCCGAGGAACGAAGAATAGCCTGCATTATTCGCCGTGCCGCGTGGCGGGCGAACGAGGTCGCATCCGGCATGGACACCATTTCACCTGAGCACCACGGCGGAATCAGGCGTTTTCGGGTACACATTGCGACGACTTGCTGCCGCTTTGCGACGGTCCATGGCGTGCTGCGGCGAGGAGTTCCGCTTCATCAATCACGAAACCCGCTCTCGCGACTCGGCAGAAACGCAGGAATTCCCTGCGGTGTTTGGAAAAGGCAGGAATCTGTGGCGGAAATCCTCAGAGATTCTTGACCTCCGAAGGCTGGTTTTTAGAAAGTGCCTATAGGCGACCGTGTTGGTTAGAAGTCGCCGGCGTCGACCGGTTGTTTGTCGCAACGGTTGCCAAGGCGCCGGTGGATTTCCGCGGTAATTGAATAGCTGATTGTCCTCACCGATCCGTCGCAAAACGCGAAGTTACATCCGCCGGGATGTGCGCTGCCAAAACCTTGGTGGAAGCTGTAACCGTTGCGGTCTTGGCGTGGTGGTCCGATCGACAGGCTGGTCGATCGGCTGTTGTCGGTGCTGTTTGATCCATACCAAGACTGATCGTCGCCGGCGTTTAAGCCCGACAGATAGTTTTCTGGCTCCATATATTTCTCGCCGAGCATGTAGGTATTCGAAGTTCCGTCTTGAATCATCGCCATGCTTACCTCGCTATGGAGGTAGGACACGCCAGTAAGGACGTCAGCGTGGGCATTATTCTATGGGAACGTGGGGTTGTCGCCTTCAGCGAGCGTGGTTGGCCTGGGGCTCGCGCCTCTCACACGCGGCGAGGTATTTGTTGATCCGAATACGTATGTTGAAGGTTGCGGGATGATCATGTTGCCAGACGGTGCGATTCTCGCGGTCGTGCCCGTTGTGCCACGTGGCCGTGTTCCCAAGAAGGGCCCAACCGAAATCAATTTCGTGCGCAGCGACGATGCTGGTAAGACGTGGACGACCGTCAGTCAGTGGCCGTTTTACTCGGCCGCGCCATTCCTCCACAACGGCACGCTCTACATGTTCCTTTTCTCCATGGGCACGACCTACCGAAATGACGACGTAAATCTCGCCTCGAGCACCGACGGGGGAGCGACGTGGTCGAAGCCCGTCGCGATCTTCAAGGGCCATTTCTGGACGTGCGACGGATTTCACGATGACTGGTAGCACGTCAAAGCGGTGATCCTCCCGCCGTTCATGGTAGTATTGTCCCCGGCAATCGTTCTCCATATCGACGGTCTTGGAGACACGGCCTTTCGACAGACGACTCTGTGGAACATCGCGATGCGCGTCGCGGTGGCGTTCTTTCTCGGCGTTGGCCTCGTGTTGTTCGTAACGACGGCAACCCTGTTCGCCAAGACTGACCGAGCGACTCTGGCTCGGCGGAAGTTGCCCCAGGCATCCTATTGTCGTCAGCCCGGAGGATGACTTCTCGTGACCATTTGTTCGGTAGCGTATGTTGCAGACCGCGTAAAGTTCAGGACCTTTTTGCGAGGGACAATTGCATAAACATCTGTTACGATTCTATGATTGAGGACACTGCTGTATACTGCATCGCCCCTTACAGGGCACTGAGATGCACGCTACCGCAGGATTCTCAGCTACCAGCTGCTCACCCACGTCAAGCCAACACCGGCAGATCCTTCAGGCATTTTAGGGCCATGCGACGAACTCCGCAGATTACCGTTTTGGTGCCCACTTCTTACAACTGGGGGCGCCAACTCGTACGTGGCATCCACGACTACGCCAGTGTACATGGCTCCTGGAACCTCTGGTTCGAAGAATGTGGCGAGGCTGAACTACAACAACAACGGCCCAGCCGGCTTGGCAATGGCGTGATAGCGCAGATTGCTACCCCTGGGCTGGCTCGATATCTTTGCGGTGTTGGAGTTCCGGTGGTCAATATCTCGTCGGCGCGATTGCGGAATGTGAACCTGCCGAATGTAAGCAAGGATCTCACGGCGGCTGCCCAATTGGCCACGGCGCATTTCGTGGAACGGGGATTCCGACATTTCGCCTACTGTGCCTTTCCGAGGAGTTATTACGTCGAGAACCACCGCGAATCGTTCCTGAAAACCTTGGCCACGGCTGGTCACGAATGTAACGTATACCAGGTGCGGCGCGCGATGCTCCGCGACCGGCAACTTCGGCAAGAGCATTTGGCACGTTGGATCGAACGATTACCCAAGCCGTTGGGTGTATTCACCTGGGACATCATGGCGGCCCGAGCCGTGATCGACGCCGCATGTTCGGCTGGGTTCGACGTTCCCGGCAAAGTGGCCGTGTTGGCCGGTGACGACGATGATTTGACCTGTGAAACCAGTCGTCCACCGCTTTCGGGCATGCCGTTTCCCGCCGGCCGGATCGGGCACGAAGCGGCCGCACTGCTGGCGCAGCTGATGAACGGAAAACGACCGCCGAAAGAACCGATCCTCATCGAACCGACCGGGATCGTCACACGGCAGTCGACCGACGTCCTGGCCATCGACGACCCGGATCTGCTCGAGGCCCTACGGTTCATCCGTGAGCGTTGCGCCGATGCTATTCAAGTGGAAGACGTCGTCGAAGCCGTGGCGGTATCGCGGCGATCGCTCGAGTACCGCTTCCACAATCTCCTGGGCCGCACGATCGCGGCCGAGATCCGCCAAGCCCACATCGAGCGGGCCAAAATGCTGCTGGTGAAGACCGAATTACCCATCGCCAAGGTCGCCGACAAGGCCGGTTTCGGCTCGCCGGAATACATGAGCCGCGTCTTCAAGGCCGAGTTCGGCCTGACGCCGCTGAAGTACCGCGTTTACGCGCAGGGCCGGGGATGAGCCCAGCGAGCCGGGCGCCGGTGGTGTTCTCCTCTCCCTTTGGGAGAGAGTCGGGGTGAGGGCGTCCTACGTGGCGAGTTTGGTTTCTTGTTGCCGAGAGCCGCGAAACCCTCATCCGGCCGGAGGAAGAGGGACATTCGAAGACATCCGCTAGATGCCGCCGATTGCGGAATTCTCCAGTTTTTTTGCGTCAATTGACTCTTGCCGTCATGCGACCCTGATTTATGATGAAATGCGTGCTTGGATTTGGAATGACCAAGCGGCTTGTCTCCAAACGTGCTTGTCCGGCCACCAAAGACGAGCATCCTTGGAGCGTGTGTGTTTGGAATGGGAACTCGAGTACCTTTACTATCACTATGGGAGCCTTCTCATGTTCGAAAAAGGTATCGTCATGCTCCGTTGTCTTATCGAGGAGAACCGTTGGGTGCAAATCGCCCTGGTGGCGATGGGCCTCAACCTGTTGGCCATGGAGACCAGCCCCGCCGAGACGATCTTCGAGGACCAGTTCGATCGCACTGGAACCCTCGATGGAAGCGTCCCGACCACCTACGACCCGGACTGGTTCAGCACCGCGCCGACGTGGGACAACGGCGGCTCCACTAAGCATTCGACCGATGGGAACGTGGTCTTAGGTGTAGGGTCCGATAGTGTCGCTTTGATGCCTTTCAAGTTCGAGACGGGGTATGTATATGCTCTAGAGGCGGATGTCGTGGTGGGCGGTGATCACTGGGCCGCTATCGGGTTTATGGTCGATGACGGCAGCATTGACTATAACCCGGCTGGCGGTGGAGAGTCTTACTTCTGGATGCTTCAACGCCCGAGCAACATGACGAAGGCCTTTCCGGGTGTCGATCAAGCGGGGGTTACAAAAGAAGTTGCCACGACCGACGCCTCGAGTCACTTGAAGATTGTTCTCGACACGACCCAGGGGGCCGCGTCGGAGGCCATGCCTTGGACCGTGGAGTGGTACAACGACAGCGTGTCGAGCAATCCCGACGTACCATTCCATACTTATTCCTGGACGTCCGATCTGGAAATTGCGGGCGTGTTTCTGGCCGGGTTCCCGACGGCCGCCGACGGGATGACCGTTGACAATTTCGCCCTGACGGCAGAGGTTCCCGAACCTTCGGCACTCGCGGCGATTTGCGCCGCCGCAATATTCGGGCTGCTCCTGCGATGCCGCCAGAAAGCCGTGCTTCGATAGTGGCGCCCAATAACGTTGCGCTTCGATAGTCGCGTCTCGCCAAACCCGCCGTTTCGGATAATACAACCCGCCCAGTGAAACGGACCCTACTGGTTTCCGGCGGCTAGCCGTATCTCATCTCGTGGCAGTTGAGGAGAAGGGCCGTGAAACGGTATCGCTCAGGTTTTACCCTGGTTGAACTTCTGGTGGTAATTGCCATCATCGGAATCTTGATCGCTTTGCTTCTGCCCGCCGTCCAATCGGCCCGGGAAGCAGCGAGGCGGATGCAGTGTGCCAATCATCTGAAACAGATGGGGCTCGCAATGCATAACTACGCTGTGGTATTCAGCGAGTACTTTCCGCCCGGCAGTTCGGGCCCCAACGAACACGGCTTGTTCTCATTCATGCTGCCCTATCTGGAGCAACAAGCTGTGTACAACCAACTCGACCTGACGGGGAGTACGCCAACTCTTAACGAGCCGCACCGCTATACGTCGATTTCGTGTTACACGTGTCCCTCCTGGCCCTTTCCGATCGTCTACCGTGATATGGATGTTCAGCAGATGAATGGAGCTGTGACCACGTACCAGGGCGTCGCCGGAGCTTTTCCATCGGCGAGCATTACGGAATCGCCACTTGCAGGCGACATTCCCAAAAACGGCGTCTTCGGATATGCCTTTGCCCGTAGAATGGCCGAGGTCAACGACGGGCTAAGCAACACGCTGGCCATGGGCGAATTTGTCCAAATCGACGAGCAATCTCAGGCGGGGAGCACCGACTACACCATGCCGCCGGGTAACGTTCGTGCGTGGATTCTCGGCGCCAACACGAGTGTTGCCCTCTACTCGAGCAAAGTCTTGCAGGATTTCGTGATTAACGCCAAGGTGAACCGTGCCGTCGACCAGATCTATTATAACTATCTGCCGCTGGGGAGCTTTCACCCCAGCGGTGCCAACTTCCTTTTGGCCGATGGAAGCGTTACCTTTTTGACCGAAAACATCCCGTTGGATTTATATCGGAGGTTGGGAACCGTCAACGGACACGAGGTGGCCACCGTGCCGTAGCGATTTCCAAACTTTCAAACGCCACACGGAAATTGAAAGCCTTGCCTGTGGCGCTTCGTCACAGTCGGCCGCTGGTTGCGTCGTTGGCGACACGGCCGAAAGAGACCAACGACCGTCCAAAATGAAACTCCATCCTGTCCCCGGCAAAGCGTGTGTCGCCCTTCATTTGAGAATGCTGCTCTTTTGGCCCCCCAATGTAGCCCACCATTTCACAACAATCGCTTCTTCCAGGAGCCTCACCCATGCCCCGACAACCTCACCAACGCATCCATTCCGTCTTACTTCTCGCCTGGACCGTTTTGGTGTGCAGCCAATTCCCAATCGGCACCACCGTTGTCGCGGCGGAAACGCTCGCGCCGCGCAACGGCGTGGCTATTCTCAAGGATGCGTTGCCCGGTGCAGATTCTGCAACCGCCGACGCCGTGGCTGAAACGCTGCGGTGCGAGGGGTTCGAAATCACATGGCTTTCGGCCGACGAGGTTTGCGATCCGGCGAAGCTTTCGCCCGAACGGTTCTTTCTCTACGTCGTTCCCAACCTCAGAAGCTATCCCGTTGCGGGCGAAAACGCTCTGCTGGGCTATCTGCAAGCCAAGGGTAACCTGCTGGTCCTCGGAGAGACGCCGTTCGACAAGCCGGCGTGGAAACATAACGATCAATGGGTTGACGAAGTTTTGGTTCGCGAAAGCGTTGCGAAAGACCCGTCGAGTCATCTTGCTTCAGCCAAGGCGCCCAGAAGTCATCTACCGCCGATTGAGACGGTCGCACCGGGGTATAAATTCTACCCGCTGACCAAGATCGCCTCGTTGAAGGTGGTCGAATCGCAAGGGATTCTTTCAACAGGCGAGGATTTCGAGCAACACGGCCGCACGGTGGCTTCGGCGTGTTATGCCCGACCTGAAGGCAAGGGATTCGAGTGCGGTTACCGATGGCGGTGGATTCCGCTGATTCGGGCGTACGACAGCGACGGGGTCGATCGCGGCGCGGTCGTGTGGCTGACGTTGAACCAGGCAAGCCGGCAGTTCCTTCCAGAAGGGTTTGAAGACGCCGCGCGACGGCTTCGTGGAGATAATCGCGGAGACCGGCAGGGACTCCATCAGACGCCGCCACTGGAAGGTTCGGTGTGCGCGGTCTGCTCTGTCTCCGACCCGGCCACACTTCAGCAAATGGCCCGAAGCGGCGTGTTCGACGCGATGGTCCGGCGCATCCGCGACGGACTGTTCCTCTCCTACGCCGGTTCGCAACATTTCTCCTGTTGGCCCGGTGAAAAGGTGAAACTCGGCGCGGTCGCGATCAATCACGGTTCGCAACGGGCTGAAGTCCGCGTGCGGATTCGCGTTTGCCCCGGTATGAGCCAAACTCCCGTATTTCAGAAAGAAACTGCAATTGAACTCGATGCCGGCCAGTACCGAAAACAAACATTCGGGTGGACGCCGACGCGGTTCGATGCTGACCGCTACATCGTGACCACGGAACTGCTGCGCGACGGAGTGCCGATCGACGTGATTGAACACGAACTCGGGGTGCTGTCGACGGAAGAGCCCTCGCGCGACGACTTCGTCCGCGTCGAAGGCGACAATTTCCGGCTCCGCGGGAAGAAATGGTATCCGGTCGGCGCGAATTACTGGCCGCAATACGCGATCGGTCTCGAACCAGACGATTACACGTATCACTGGCTTGCACCCGGCTTCTACAATCCCGAGGAAGTCGAACGCGACCTGCGACGGTTGAAGTCGTTGGGCGCGAATTTTCTGCTCGTTCGTGCCGGCACCCAACACGAAGGCCGGAATCTGCTCGATTTTCTCCGACGCTGTAAGAATCACGACATCTACGTGATGCTGTTCCTGTATTCGCACGTCATCACCGACGAGCCACACTACTTCCAGGGCGTCATGATGCCGTTCCATTTTCAGGAAGACGTCGTGGCGACGTTTCTTCGCGAGACGCGGCTGGCCGACAACCCGACGATCATGGGCTACGATCTGATCTGGGAACCATCGGGCTGGGTGTTCGCGGGGCGTGTCGGCATGTTCAACTGGCCAGACCCGACACCCTACCGCCAACGATGGGATTCCTACTGGCACACATGGATCGTTGACCGCTACGGCAGCGTGGCCAACGCCGAGACGGATTGGGGAGTGCCAGCCCCACGTATCGGCGACCGAGTAACGTCTCCTTCGTATCAACAGTTCAGCAACGATGGTCCGTGGCGCGTGATGGTGGCAGCCTATCGTCGATTCATGGACGACCTGATGAGCCGTTTTTGGAACGACGCCGTTCAACGACTACGTCGTCTCGACCCAAATCACCTGGTTAGCTTTCGGCAAGGTAACTTGGGAGCCATGGACTTCACGCTCACGGCCACACCCAAGTACGTCGACTTCTTCAGCATGGAAGGCTACAGCTTCAAAGCGAACGAGTCGGGTGCCGCCGCAGCGGGTTTCACGACCCGCTATCTCCACTTCCTCACAAAGAAAAAGCCGATCATTTGGGTCGAATACGGCAGCAGCGCTTGGGATCGGGCCGCGATGAAACCGGGCGAGAAACAGATGGCTGCGCAGGCCAAGACCATCGAGATGATTCATCGCGAGGCATTCGCCAACGGCGCCAACGGCATTGCTCCGTGGTGGTGGCCCGGCGGCTATCGCATTAGCGAACAGAGCGACTACGGACTGATCAACCCCGACGGCACGGCGCGGCCATCCACCGAGGTATTGCGGAAGTATGCCATCTTGTTTCAAACGCCACGTGCGTATCCCGCGCCGCAAACGTGGTTCACGATGGATCGCGACAGCCACGCGGGCAGTCATTGGTACATTACTTTTAACGAAGGGGCGGAGGCCTATAAGAAGGCCATTGCAGCAGGCAAGAAACTCGGTGTCCGCACGTCCGGCACCGGTACTACCTCGGCTGACACGCCTTTGCTGGCCGTCGGCAACACGCAGTACAATGGGAAGAATCCGCCGAAATACCTCGACGCGGAATTCAACTGGTTCAAGATCAAGATCGGCGATGGTCCCTGGGTTGACGTTCGCAACGGCGAAAAACTATGCGTGCCGAAAGATACGCCAATCACGGCAGCAGCTTCCGTCGGAAACTTGCAGGAAGCCATCTGGCTCACTCCGGCAAGTGCTGCCGACAAGCCGGGCGCCGTGTACCTGGTATCGACCGCCGCATCCACACTGGAAGTGAAACGGCCGATCGTCGAGGATACCGCCTGGCAGGAAGACGCGGAGTTTGGAAATGGCTTCTTGCTCAGTGAAGGCGTTTCCGAGGAGACACCCGTCGAATTGCACATGATGGCCGCCGGTCGGGCACGGTTCGGTGAAAAGCTGCGATTCGTGCTGATTCCTTCAACACTCTAGACAACCCAGAGCCGTCAAGGCGGCCCGCAAGTAACCCAAGGCGTGGGCCATGCCCGCGTGCCAAGGTGCATCGCAGGTCATTTGCGGCGCGTGATCGGGAATCAGCACTCCGTCGAAGTGGTTGTCGCGGAGGATCCGCAGTGCGCGAAGCATATCCACGTCTCCTTCGTCGATAAACGATTCCACATAGCGGGGAACTTGCCCAATCACATTGCGGCAGTGGACATAGGCTACGGTCTGCAATCGGCTGTAGTGATCCAGGACCGTGCAAGCGTCGACTCCGGGCATCTCTTGCGTTGTACCAATACAGAACTCCAAGGCATTTGCGTGGCTGGGAACCAAGTCCAAAAGACGTTGGAAGCTCTCGGGAGTGTACAACAAACGGGGCGTACCGCGCAAATTGGCTACTGGTGGATCATCGGGATGAGCGGCCAAACGTACGCCTTCTGCCTCTGCCACCGGCACCAACTCCCGCAGGAAGAACGCTAGCCGCTGCCACAACTCGTCACGTTCCACCGGCGGTACGGATTCGGTCGGCACATCGGGATCGTAGACGATGTTGTTCAGTACGCCTCGCGGTAACGGCGTGTCGGTTAGTTCGTCCTGGAAAAAGGCGGGGACGATCGCACTAGCCCGGGCAAACGGACCGTTCAATCGACCCCACACGCCCGCCAAGCTGAAGTTGTAACCCAAGATGGGAATGCCCAGCCGTCCCATGTCGTGAAGTAGTCTCTTGAGTCCTTCAATCTGCTGCTGCTTGCGGGGGCCGTCCAAGAGCACATCGCACCAGAACGACGGATCGATATTCTCCAGAGCCGCGATTCGCAAGCCTTCTTCATGCGCCATGCGCTGAATGGCCTGGAGTTCGTCAAAGGTCCATACGCGCCCTTCAGCACGTGTTTGGCCAAAGCAAAAACGGTCAGCCGGCGGCGCCGGCGGGTTGGGCAATCGTTCCACCAGATGCAAAGCCAAGTGCGTGCAGCCGGCCTGCCGCGCGAAGCGGAAGTGGTCACGCGTGATCCGATTGCGGTGTAGTCCCAGGGCCAGTTTCATCGCAGATAAATCCCGCCGTTGACATCGATTGTGGCACCTGTAATGTAGCGTCCGCCTTCGCCACACAAAAAGGCCACGGCCAAACCTACGTCCCGGACCGTGCCTAGGCCCAAGGGGATTGCGCGACGCATTTCTTCGACTTTTTCGCTGAGTGTTTCGTGCAGGAGTTCGGTCTCGATGCACCCGGGAGCCACTGCGTTGACAGTGATTCCCAACGGGGCGGCGGTTCGAGCCAGAGTTTTTGTCAAACCCAATTGCCCACTCTTGCTGGCCGCGTAATGCAGATGACCGAAAAGAGCGCCTTGGTGCGCGACGACGGAACTGATATTCACGATTCGTCCCTGTCGCCGTGGAGCCATGATCTGCATGGCCGCTTGGCTGCAAAGAAAGCAGCTCGTCAGATTGACTCGCAGCATCCGATCCCAATCTTCTGGAGTGGTAGCGAATACGTCTTTTGGCTGTGAAGTACCGGCGTTGTTCACGAGGATGTCGAGTCGCCCGAATTTGGCCAATGTGGTTTGAAAGAGTCTTCCCGTCCCCTCAGGCGTGCCAACATCAGCCTGGACGGCCACGGCTTGACCACCACGCTGGACGATCTGAGCTACGACTTCTTCGGCTTTTTCTCGGGCCGAGACATAGTTTGCAGCCACCTGGGCTCCGTGATCGGCAAGTACCAGCGCGATGCCGCGTCCCACTCCACGAGAAGCGCCGGTCACAATTGCGACTTGGTCGCTGAGACCTTTTCCACTGCTCATAAGCCATGGTCCTCCGTTTCGCAGAAATCGTGGTGAAAGAAGCAAACGCGAGCCACCAGGATGGCACCAGCCGCTACCAGGTGTGTCAACGACAAGAACGCAAACGCCCATGACAAACCCAAACACGGTTTAATCGTGCCCAATACGTACGGTGAGGTACCACCGATCAAAAATCCAGCGGTACTCATCAGGGCGTTGGCCGAGGCTCGATATCGCGGCCTGATCACGTCGAACAGGGCCGCATAGCTGTTGGCATCGTAGAAACCGCGAAACAGCCCGAATCCAGCCAACCCAGCAGCAGCCATGACCGGCGTTGGCGCCAATCCCATTAGGCAAATCCACGGCGTGCTGGCGGCCATGCCGAAAGCGAGCATTTCAATCCGCGCTGTGGGGCGGCGACGTGCCCAGTGATCGGAGACCACGCCACCTGCCAACACACCCACCAATGCAAATACCTGAAAATAAAACATCGAGGTGAATCCGGCGGCTGCCTCCGTCAAACCGAATTTTTCGACGAAGAAGGTGGGGCTCCAGGTCAGGTAAGCCAGGTGCATGAAAATCATGCTTGCGTAGGCTATGGTCAACAGCAGCGCGGTAGGTGTGCCGAAAAAGGTGCTTAACGATTCGCGAAGTCGCACGGCCCGAGGCTTCGAATCCGGCCATACCTCATCCCGTGCCACTTCGGGGTCTCTCAGCCGAAAGACAAATACGATACCCAGAACCACACCGGCTGAACCAAACACGTAGAAGGCCGAACGCCAACCGTAGGTTTGACTCAAGTATCCTCCCAGGGCGCCGCTAAGCACGAATCCAGCATAAAGGGCGGTCTGGTGGATCGACATGGCCAAAGCTCGTGTGCGGCGATGGAGTTGAGCGATCAGCGCGAAAGCCGCTGGTGCATAAAAGGCCTCGCCGCCACCGGTCGCCAAGCTCCGAAAGACAATCAGGTGTAACGCGTTGCGACTGAAACCCGTACACAACGTGGCTAGGCTCCAAAACATCAATGCGGCAGTGATGATCCACTTTTTGCTCCAGCGGTCGCCGAAATAACCGGCAATGGGAAACAACAGTCCGAGGGTCCAGAATAGCACGGTTGCGATGAGCCCCAAGTCCGCGTCGCTTAACCCCAATTCCGCCCGAATCGACATGAGCACAACGGAGAACACTTGCCGGTCGGCCTGATTGAAAAAAAAGGCCAACCAAAGCAAGGCCAACGCTTCCCACCGATATGAAAACCACGGCTTCCGCGGTCCGGTGGTGAATTGCATGGAGTCCATAGGTGACCGGGGCAACGGGGGATTTCAATGTTGGTCATTCTCGCCCAGGGGCACGGTGCCGTCCGGCAACCGCTGGCGGTGCATTTGCGCGATCAGGTCATGCATCGACTGTTGGCAGTTTTCTCTCGCTAGACGTAGAGCTGCGTCAATGTCGCCTTGGCTAATGGCTGCTAGCAAACGGCGATGCCCGCTGATAATTTCGGCCAGAAAGCCGGGCGCAAATCCGAATTGCCGACGCAAGGCGTCGATCAGTTCCCAATAGCGTTCTAGGATTTCTGTGGCGTCCGGATTGTCGGCCACGCGATAGATAACCCGGTGAAACTGCTTGTTGTATTCCAGGCTCGCCGATAACTCACCGCGACGTTCGGCCTGCTGGTGGGTATCGATGATAATCTCCAGGGCCCTTAAATCATCGGAGGTGATACGAGGAATCGCCCGGCTGATGAGCAACTCGCCCAGCGCGCCACGGAGGTCGTAGATATCGGCGACGAACTTGTCGTCAACCCGACGCACACAGGCTCCACAGTTCGGCTGAATGGTGATCAGCCCTTCGCCCTGCAACCGCTGCAATGCTTCGCGAATGGGCATCTGGCTTACACCATAGCGTTGCACCAACTGAGCGATCTTTAGCCTTGCACCCCAGGCAAACGTTCCCGCCAAAATGTCCTGACGCAACTGTTGGCAGACCCAGGCATATGCCGGCACCTGGGTTGTTGCGGACGCGACCCCCTCCGTGGAGCTGGGTGTGTTTCTGGATCGGTGGGGTGAAAGTTGGTCTGTCATCGGAAGCACCATTGGATGTGTAACACCCTAATTGTATATAATTTTTTGCCTTGCACAAGCACTGTGTTCCAGAAATTTAGCTGTTCACCGGCTGTAATGGTTGAAAACGCGCGAATCATAATGTATACAATACGCTGCTGTACGAGTAAACCTCGCGCCACCTAGGCCAAAAAATGAGCCTGAACTCGGCAGACCCAATACCCGCGATGCTATTCCTCTCAGCAACTGGTGCCTCCTCCGACAAAAAAAAGACGGCGGTTTCCTCTGGCTGCTGGAGACGAGCGTGACGCCAACACAGGTTATGATCGCACTGGCTGGCTTCGGCCTCTTTCTCGCAAGCTACGACGCCAACAGCTACGCGGTTTTGTCTGAGGTGACTCCCACGATATCGCGCGTCGACGAATGCACTCATGAGCACTACGGGATTCATCCATGCAGCGGACGCTCCACGACCGGCTACGGAGGAGGCTCTTGGTAAGTATCAAGAAGTTGGATGAGCGTTAATCGGGTTGGGGGAAGTTTTTTCAAGAAGGCCCCCAGCGCTCTGGAAACCCGTGAGCAGCTACCAGCGGCCGTTACGATCGCAAGGCAGCGTTGATTCGCATGCAGAAGTCAGGAAAGGTTCTACAATGTCATTGAACAGACGCGCGTTTCTGAAAGAGTCAACCCTTGGCCTGGCAGCCGCTTCGGCCGCTCCGTTGCTGGCTGGAGATGGCGCGGTCGCGTCGCCAGACAATACGGCGGCACATGCGACTCGGCCGACGTTCCATTCGCGGCACATTCCCATCGAACACCTGAATTTAGAAACGCAGATGGGGAAAGCGGTTGTGCGCAACGGGTTGTGCGACACCATCAAGCCCGACGTACTCAAACGAATCCGCGATCTTGGAGTCGAACTTGTCGAGATGCGCGTTGTGTGGTGGGAGTTCGAGCCAGAGTCGGGGCGTTTCGATTGGAGCCGTACGCTCCGCGACATGGATGCCGTGCTCAACGCGGGTTTGAAGGTTGGTATGTTTGCCTGGTTTCACTACCCGCCGAAATGGTACGATCCCGACCATCGATTGCACGCGCGGCTCCGTGCCGTAGACCGAGATGCCGAATCCAACGTTCTCTCGCTATGGGATCCCAAGACGATCGACGTGTTCGATCGGCTCATGGGAGTTGCTGCCGATGCGTTGAAAGGTCGCCTGAGCTTCATTGTGCATGCCATCTCGGGCAACTACGGCGAGTTCCACTATGGCGTCAGTGCTTGCCACTATCAATTCTCTTCGCCCACCGGTGGTTATCTCTTAGGCGACCGATGCGCCAAGGCATCATTTGCCGGAACGTTGCAGCGCAAGTATGGATCCGTCGAGGCCTTGAATGCCGCATGGGGCACCAAGATGAAGTCCTTCGATGATGACCTGATTCCGAAGCTGCCGTTTTCACGTAACTCGCTACAACAACGCGATGACTGCATGCAGTGGGCGACCGGCTCGATGCTCGACTTCGCCGATCGAGCTTGTGGGCTGTACAAGAAACATTTTCCGGGTATTGATGGCGCCCTCCCCCTTGGCTTCGTAGGCGAGAGAATTGAAACAGGGCAGATTAAGAGCCTCGCGGCCAAGCTGGCAGCCAAGCACGGCGTGACGGCCCGCTGGACCGGCTGTGCCCACTTGCAGTCATTCGATCGAAGTCATCTCCCGGCACGTCGGATTGCCTCGTCTGCCCATTTCTACGGAGCCCCTTTTGGGACGGAAGCGGCTTTGACGATCAACGCCGATAATGCCGCAAATGCCCTCTACGAGTCCCAGGCCAATGGCGCGTCGCTTGTCCACGACGATCCACAAAATATGTTTCGCGCCCTGGCGGTTCACGAGCGTCTCCGCCCCAAGCTGCTGGTTGATCCGCCCGACACGTCCGTAGCGGTGTTTTATCCGGTTGAGGACGAGTTGCTCTCCATAGATGGCTTTTCGTGGAAATTGCTGCTACGCCGCTGCGCGGATTTTCGTCGCCTAACCGACTACGACGTCTGTGATAGCTTTATGATTGCCGACGGATATCTCAAAACCAAGCGGGATTTGATCATTCCGGTCAGCTCGCATCTTCGAGAGGAAACGGCGTGCGCGGTCGCCGCATTCGCCGCTAAGAATGGGCGCGTGTGGCTCTACGAAGATACCGAACTGACCATTCTCCTTAATCCGCTGACGTTTGAAAAGATTGCAGCGCGGTACGGGTTGACGGAGCACGATACAGAACGCGCCGAATCAACCGGACTGTATCGCTTCACAGATTGGCAACAGACGATTCCCTATATTGTTCCCACCGAATTCAAAATACCCAGTGGCGGCACATCGTGCATTCGCACGATGCACAAGAGGCACGAGTCGTGTTACTATCCCGAGAGACAAGACTTCGAAATTCGGCAGAAATTTACGGGATGACTGTCGTAGACCGACCAGGCTGATCAGAAATGAACGGCGAGCACCCAGCATTATCGCCACTTGCGTTATTCTGGATGTCCCAGATAAGGTGAGCCTTCGTGAATGGGTTGCAGCGAGTCAGTATTGCAGACGCGCTCGACTCGCTCAATGGGAGCGCACCGTCGCCGTATCCTGCCCTGGGTCAAATCGAGGACGACATGGGCCAACTCGGTTGGTACGGTGCCGACGTCGGTAAAGGACGCGTCAGAATCGACACGGCGCACACCCAGGCGTTGGTGGGATTCACCCGCGACGACGGCGAAAAAACGTCGAACATGACGGCCAACGTCGACAACGAGTTCTCGGCCATCTATCTCACCTCGCTCGACGGTCGGCCGATTGCCGACGACACGATCGTCGTCACCTATTACAACGCCCCCAATGTCGAGCGACTCCGCCAGCATTATGAGGGCCTCCCCGCCAAACTGGCGAGTGAGAAGATCGATCCTCGCATCCCCTGGCTGTACAACTTCAAGCTCGACTTCCGCTTCCGCTGACGCCCATTGCCCGACAAATCACAAGGTCCAAGAAATAGCCTCTCGAAAATCGCTGAGCGAGGGGAGCGTAGCGAACGGGCGCTGAAGCTGGGGCAAGGAGAGAGAGTCATGCAAGACTGGAGAAGTTTGTCGCACGTCAGGTGGGAGTGCAAGTACCACGTGGTGATCATTCCAAAATACCGCAAGAAGGTGTTCTTCGGAAGGATGCGTGGCAAGATTGGTGAAATCCTCCGTGAGCTTTGCCGTCAGCGGGGAATCAACCTGCTGGAGGGCCACGCGATGCCGGATCATATCCACATGGTGTTGAGTATTCCGCCTAAATACAGCGTTTCCAACACGATCGGGTTTCTCAAGGGGAAGAGTGCGGTGCGTGTTCATCGAGAATTGCTCCGACATCGCCGAATGACAGGCCTGCACTTTTGGGCAGACGGCTATTGTGTGAGTACCATCGGGCTGGACGAGGAACAGATCCGCCGTTATGTGCGCGAGCAAGAGCAGCGCGATCGTAACCTGGACCAGCGCGAGTTCGATTTCGAGTAACAATTAACCCTAGCGGCCCCAGCGGGGCCTTCCCTACGCTCTCGGCCCCTTCGGAGGGGCCTTCCTAAAACCACGGCCTCTGGCCGTGGTCGTTTATTATTCTGGATGTTTGAATAGAAGCCATTGACGACCGCGAATGATGGAAGCGTTTCCCATGGCTTGTCATCGAAATTAAGCCAGGTTTGGTTAAATTGTAAGAGTTACGATTTGATCTGACACTCAGCAAAGGATAGTGGCTATACTCTTTTGGGGCAAGCGGAGTGAAGGCGAGCGCAGCGAGCCGTAACGGAGCTTGCCCCAAAAGAGAGTCCATCGAACGACAAGGAGTGTCAGCGATGACCAAGGATCAGAAGATCATCAAGAACCGTCTCGGATTGCTCGAACTGGCCAAGCAACTTGGTAACGTCTCGCAAGCCTGCAAGATCCTCGGATACAGCCGGGACAGTTTCTATCGCTACAAGGAGCTTCACGAAACGGGCGGCGAGGCTGCCCTGGCAGACATCTCGAAGAAGAAGCCGATCGTCAAGAACCGGGTAGAGCCCCAGATCGAGGAGGCCGTTGTCCAACTCGCCATCGACCAGCCCGCCTGGGGCCAGGTCCGAGTGAGCAACGAGCTTCGCAAGCGAAGCATGTTCATCTCGCCTGGCGGAGTGCGAAGCGTCTGGCTCCGGCACGACCTGGAGGTCTTCAAAAAGCGTCTCAAGGCGCTGGAGGCCAAGGTCGCCCAGGAAGGCATTGTGTTGACCGAAGACCAACTCGCCGCCCTGGAACGTGCCAAGCAAGAGAAGGAAGCCCACGGACAGATCGAAACGGAGCATCCTGGTTATCTTGGAGCCCAGGACACCTTCTATGTCGGCACGTTGAAGGGCGTGGGACGCATCTATCAGCAGACCTTCATCGACACCTACACCCGAGTGGCCTTCGCCAAGCTCTACGACCGTAAGAACGCTTTGGTGGCCGCCGACATGCTCAACGATCGAGTGGTGCCGTTCTTCGACGAGCAGGAGATTCCGCTACTGCGAATCCTCACTGACCGTGGTACCGAGTATTGCGGGAATCGAGAGCACCACGAATACCAGCTATTCTTGGCGATCGAGAATATCGATCACACGAAGACGAAAGCCAAGAGCCCGCAAACCAACGGAATCTGCGAGCGTTTCCACAAGACGATTCTCCAAGAGTTTTACCAGATCGCTTTCCGAAAGAAGATTTACCAAACGCTCGAAGAGTTGCAGGCCGATCTGGATGAATGGCTCGCCTACTACAATCAAGAGAGGCCACATAGCGGAAGGTACTGCTACGGCAAAACGCCACTGCAAACCTTCAACGACTCCAAGCATATGGCCGAAGAGAAAATGCTCGATTCGATCTTACAGACAGCGTCGTAAAATAGGCAATTACTGTCAGGTCAAATAGTGGCTACTACAGTTAAATAGTATCACGATGGCACCAATTACCTCGACGATGAGGACGTAAAAGAGCTTCTTGAGAAACTCGGGCTTGATCTTCAACTTTCCAATCATCGCGAGAATCGTGACGATGGCTGTCGTCACGAAAATCGCCCAGAATGTCCAGAATAGAACGTCTTTGATCATGTTGCGCTGTGTTTTCCTGAGCCAATGATTGAACTGAGCCGCGTGCGGGCCAATCGCACATCGCTTGGACCATCATGCCGCGGTTACACGGTCACCGCACCTAGACGAATTACGGCCCGAGCACGTTGGCTCTAGCGACTAGTACGTCATCCAGCAAGTTTCTTCCGGTATAGTTCCGGGAACACTCGGCGGGCGTCGTTGTTATTGAAGGTCCAGTCGATTATGGCTTTGCGGCGATTTCGGTCGCGGGCCCAAGTCGCCGCATGACGTTGAACTTCTTCGATTGTAGGAATCCGTCGCCCGAGGCATTGCTTGGTCAACACGGAGATTTCAATTTCTGCCATGTTCAGCCAACTGGCGTGCTTGGGTGTGTAGTGCCATACGATGCGTCGCAGAGATTGCTTCGCTTTCGTGGCGTCAAACGTTTCGATGAGGGACTTTTCGTTGTGCGTGTTGAGGTTGTCGAGAACCAAATGAATCCGACGAGCCTTGGGATAACGCTGAAGCAGATCACGCACGAATCGTGCGAAATCGGCCCGTTTGCGATGACGCCGAGCCTGGACGAAGCGTTTGCCATCTTTCGGCTCAACGGCGACAAAGATACTGCACGTGCCGCAACGACGATACTCGTAGTCCTGCTTAGCCGCCTTGCCTGGTACGGCAGGCTTGAAGGGACACGTATCGTCCAGGAGTTGATACGGCTGCTCGTCCATGCAAATCAACGGTTCTCTCGGGTTGAACGCCTTTTCATACTGGTCGAGGACGTCCTCCATTCTGTCGCGAAACTCTTCGGTGAGTCTCGGAATGCACCATGTTTTTTTCGCCATGGCTTCATGTCGTGCTCTTTCAGCCACAACGCAACCTCGCTCTTGCTGATCGAATCGACGAAGCCTCGTTTCACGGCGTGCACGCAGAGTAGTTCCAGCGTCCAGCGGACGCGGCCCTCCGGCGGATCGCTGCAAGCCAACGCCACGACTTGCTGCTTCTGCCGTGGCGTAAACGTGGGCGGAGCACCGGATCGAGGGGCGTCGTACAACGCTTCCTCTAAACTCCCGGTACAGAACCGTTTACGCATACTGCGAACAGTTCGATCCGTGCAACCAACGTGTTCGGCAATCTCCTCATCCGTGAATCCTTCATCTGATTTCAGCAGAATCAAGGCACGCCGAACCACACGCACGGATCGCGTGCCGGTATGCACCAACTCCTGCAAATGCTGTCGGGCCTCGTCCTTGAGGCGTACAATGTGTTCCTTCATGCCGGTGCTTATACCACCGGAAACAATTTCATGGAAGGCGTACTGGCACGCCCTCCTTCGCTCCCCGGCCAACTCCGACCATGATCGCCATGGGCGTGGCAAGCCCGAGAGCGCATGGGCAGGCGATGATGAGGACGGCAACGGCATTGACGAATGCCCAGGCGAGGGCCGGTTCCTTCGGGCGCAGCACCGCCCAGACTATGAACGTGACGATGGCGGCCAAAACAACGGCAGGAACGAAGTACCCCGCTACCACATCGGCAACTTTCTGGATCGGCGCACGACTTCGCTGCGCATCTGCGACCATGTTGACGATCTGCGAGAGTACTGTGTCTTCACCGACCTTTTCGGCCTCCATCAGGAATGATCCAGTTTGATTGACCGTGCCGCCGATGACTTGATCCCCGGTATGCTTCTGCACCGGCACCGGTTCGCCCGTAATCATGGATTCATCGACGGAACTCTTGCCCTCGGCCAACTTCCCGTCCACCGGTATCTTCTCACCCGGACGGACTCGCAAGATGTCGCCGCTCTGGACTTCATCCAGCGAGACTTCCTGTTCGTCCCCGTCTCGAACAACTCGGGCGGTTGGTGGGGCCAACGAAAGCAATTCCCGAATGGCGCTACCCGTTCGTCGTCTGGCACGCAATTCCAAGACTTGACCGAGAAGCACGAGCGTGATGATGACCGCCGCCGCCTCGAAATAGACTTCGACGTGTCCGTTGACTTTGAGATCGTCAGGGAGCAGGCCGGGGAACAGCACGGCGAACAGGCTAAAAAGGTAGGCCGCACCCGTGCCGATGGCGATGAGCGTGAACATGTTGAGATTCCAGGTAACGATGGATCGGACACCTCGCACAAAGAAAGGCCATCCGGCCCAGAGGACGACGGGTGTACAGAGCATGAGTTGCAGCCACACGTGGAGCGGGTGACCCAACCACATGTCGACCGGTACACCGACCATCGGCAGCATGGCAAGAAGGAACACAGGCACACTTAGCGCCAGACTAACCCAGAATCGCAGGGTCATGCTGCGGAGTTCCGAGTCGTCGTCTTCTTCGTCGGCGTCGATGTATTTTGGCTCCAACTCCATGCCGCACTTTGGACATGTTCCTGGCCCAGCTTCCTCTATCTCGGGGTGCATCGGGCAGGTATAGATGGTTTTCTGCTGGCGGCGTTGCGGATGTGCTGGTTCCAGTGTCATTCCGCATTTGGAACAATTGTCCGGCTGGTCGCTCTCCACACCTTCACACATCGGGCAGACGTATTTGGCGGCTTTGCGATGTTCGTTGTGCCTGCTCGGTATATCTTCGTGGCAACAAGCGTGCTGCTCGTCAACTTCCGCCGTCGCTAAGAATTTGTGGCGACAGTGCTCGCTACAGAAATAGAATGTTTGGCCGTCTCGTTCGGCGGTCAGGTCGGTGCCTTCATCAACTTGCATTCCGCAAATGGGATCAATTGGCATGACGGTATGCTCCGTTCGCTCGCTGGCCGTTGAAACACGGCGAATTCGGGAGAACAGCACCTTGGGCGGTGCCGTGGTCCTGCTACGTCATTCTACCGGCCCGAGCCAGTCGCCCGTAGAATGGGAGAGGAGGACCACCGCCATGTCGAAGAATCAACGCCAGACACCACGAAAACCGGCCACCAAATTTGCCCACCTCCAAAAGAAGATGCAAAGGCAGAAGGTGCAGGCAAAGAAGCTCAAGGGCAAGTAAACCATGCAGCATTCAGCGTGGACACTTATCGTGGACTGATGATCGCAGGAATCGGTGCGATTCGGCGGCACTTCTCCACGAGCGGGGCGGCTCAGAACGCCATCAACGATTCTTTGGATGTCCCGGTGTGGTCCCTCTCTCCTGTTTTCTCAAAACCAGCCGGATCGACACCCAAGGAATGAAGAAGAACAGGCCGACGGTTTTCGCCTTCCATCGATACATCATTTTCTCCAATCCGTCCAGCATCATCGTCTCGCCGCTCGTGATTATACATTATATCCACCAGATCTAACCCCAGTTGGTCAAAAGGAATCGTCGCCTTGGCGGTGATGCCAAGTCTCGAACGACGTTTGAAAGGCCATGGTCAGGGGGTTGCGGGAAGGTCGTTGAGCGGTCACCGAGTCAACTTTGTCGCCACGACGGCATTCGCACTGGCCGCTCAAACGACTACAATGGCCTGTCGTGTTTGCGGATTATTTTGTGGGTGTCAGTTGGCCGAGACAAGAACCACCTCGCTTTGAAGGAAAGACCATGGCCGAGCATGTGTGTCCGTGGTGGATGGGCTACCTGATCGACAATCCCCTACGCCGACTGATCCACAATCCGGAAAAACTCCTCGTAGCGTATGTCACCCTGGGGATGACCGTCATGGACGTGGGCTGCGGCATGGGGTTGTTTTCCATCGCAGCGGCCAGATTGGTCGGCGATCACGGCCGAGTGATTTCCGTTGATCTCCAGCAGAAGATGCTCGATGTCATGAAACGTCGGGTTAAAAGGGCCGGGGTGGCTGATCGTATCGATACCCATCGTTGCGAAGCCGACGATCTCAACCTCGACATCGAGGCCGACTTCATTCTGGCCTTTGCCATGGTTCACGAAGTCCCGAATGCCGAACGCCTTTTCCGACAGTTTTTCGCCTGCCTGAAGCCCAACGGGAGACTGTTCGTCGCCGAGCCTCGACCACACGTTCAAGCCAGCACGTTTCAGGAGATGCTAAAGACCGCCACCGACGTGGGTTTTCAGCAATCGGAACAGCCGTACGTGCGACGGTGTCATGCCGTCGTGTTTGGGAAGACCGATTCGGCAGACTGAAGTAAATCCTGAGAACACCGAACGTTCGACCAAGTCCAGATCAGGAGCATACAATGATCGACTTCTCGGAATTCATGCTCGTGGCAATCGACGAAGCCGAACTTTCGCTTCGGGAGGGCAACTGTGGATTCGGGGCCGTAGTGGTCAGGAATGGTGAAATCGTCATCAAGTCCCACGACACTGAGAAAACGGATGGCGATCCCACGGCGCATGCGGAACTTTCGGCCATTCAAAAGGCCGTAGCCCTTCTGGGACGGCATTTGGATGGCTGCCAGATCGTGTCGACGCACGAGCCCTGTCCGATGTGTGCAACGGCCATCCTCTGGTCGGGAATCGAGGTAGTGGTCTACGGGTATTCAATCCGGGAAGCGCTCCGCCAAGGCAGAAACCGAATCGACTTGCCGTGCCGAGAGATTTTCGACCGAGCGAAGAAAGACATCGTGGTTCACGAAGACGTGCTGCATGAGCAATGTTCTGTTTTGTACAACGGTGAGGTAAGGAAACAGATCGAGATGTTGCGTAACGCCGACGAAGCGGCGTTACGCCAGATGGCCGATGCCCTCGCCAAGAAGAGAATCGCTTGGGTCGAAGCCCATCGATCGGAGATTCCGTGTGACGGCAATGACCCGGTCAGCGTAGCCTACCAGTTGTTGATTCGCAAACTCGGCATACCGCCGGAGCAGGTTCCCATTTTAGATCGAGGGCCAAGCTATCTTCGGTTTGCCTCCCGCAACTTCTGCCCAACGTTGGAGGCGTGCCGTATTCTGGGACTGGACACACGGATCGTGTGTAAGATCTTGACGGAACGACCAACGAATGAGTTCCTTCGGCAAATCCACCCGAAGCTGCGATTCAGCCGGAACTACGACTCCCTGCGGCCGTACGGTAAATACTGCGAAGAGGAGATTTCGCTGGAGGGGTGAATGTCGAGCATCGATTCCAAATCAGAAAACGCCGAACGCCCGTCCGCAACAGGGAATTTTCTGCGGACCTTTCGTTCGTTGGCTTTTTCCATCCTGACCATCGCCGTGTTGCTTTTCCTGCCCGCCGGCGACATCTGGTGGTGGCAAGGCTGGGTGTTTGTTTTTGTCTTGCTCGCCCTGTTGATCGTGAGCAGCGTCTACCTACGATTCAGAAACCCTGAGATCTTCATCGCCCGAAGCAGGATTCAGGCAGGAACAAGAACTTGGGACAAAGCGATTCTCGTTCTTTTGTTCGGCTCGCTGTTGGCCATCTTGCCGGTAGCGGGTTTCGACCATCGGTATCAGTGGTCATTGATCCCATGTTGGCTGGTCGTCGTCGGCTACGCTCTCTTTACGTTGGGATATCTCATGTCTACGTGGGTCTACGGCGTAAACAAGTTTGCGGAACCGGGTGTCCGAATCCAAACGGAACGAGAACACAAGGTCATCGACACAGGCCCCTACGCCATTGTTCGACATCCGCTCTACCTTTTTAGCATCTTCCTCTTTGTTGGCATCTCTTTGGCATTGGAGTCACTCTGGGCTTTGGTTCCGACGGCAATTGGAACAATAGTCCTCTTTGTCCGAACGGCATTGGAAGATCGAATGCTCCATGACGAACTGGATGGGTACGAAGAGTACGCCACACGGGTTCGCCACCGGTTGATCCCCGGCGTGTGGTAGGAAAAATGGATTTCGACAGTCACCGTGATGGGCTTTGCATTGCCTCAGTGGCGACCAAAGATCACAGGGCGGCAGGGCCGCTAACCAATCTCGAAGACAAAGTATTACAGGAGGGAACCGTCCGACGCTACTCCGGTTTCTTTCCACCGAACAATGCTAACTGGAACAGCTTGAAGAAACAGTCGACATCCTGGAAGCCGATTTCCCCCAGCCACTGGCATTGCCGTTCCACTGGGACAAGAATGTTCTCTGCCTTGTCGGAACGACGATACCATTCTTTGGCGATGTCTTCCCTGGTTTTCGTGCCGCCATTTCGACCATCGTGTGCCCAGAGTGAGTCTATAAATAGATCGTTAAAGGCATGGTCGGCCCACTCACACTGTGGAGCCACATGTTCCAGATTGAGGAACAGTCCTCCCGGCCTTAACAGGCCGAAGATTTCCCGGTACAACTCCCGCTTCCGCTCGTTCAGCAGATGATGAATCGCAAAGCCGGATAGGACAAAATCGAAAGGGGCGTAATTGCTGACGGATTGCGTCCAGGTTTTGGTGGCGAGGTCTTGCACAATGAAAACAGCCCGGTGGTTGTCGACTTTCTGCTTGGCGGCTTCGATCATGTGCTCGGAAAAATCGACAAAGACGCCCATGGCATTCGGGTATTCCGCCATGACCGCCCGCCCGAGAATGCCATCGCCGCAGCCGATATCCAGCAGCCGGTCGATGTTGGCGGTAGAATGACGGACGACCCGCAACAGCACGTCGATCTGCTCTGACGCCAAGGGGATTCCGCCCCGCACGTCCTCCAAGAAGAGCTTTGCCAAGTCCGGCCGCCGCCAAACGTGAGATTGGTTGTTCATATCGAAGCCTGTTGATCTGTAGTTTCCTTGTTACCACACTCCCGGTATCAGTCGATATCGGACTTGGGTGGCGTATTCTCGGTATCCCTCAAGCTCGTTTTGCAGTGTACGGTCTTCCAAAGAGGTTCGCACTACGGCGACAACCCAACCGAGCACTGCTGGAACAAGTCCCCAGTAAGACCAGAGCATCAACGGAACGGCAATCCCGCACAGTATGACCCCTACATATCCCGGGTGCCGAACGATCCGATACGGCCCCGTCGTCACGACCGTGTGTCCCCGGTCGTTTTGGATGCGGACAACCGGGGCGAAGAAACGATTCGAAACCATGGCCCAAGCGATCCACGACGCTCCCAAGGCATACAGCACCGTCCCGCCGATCTCGACGGACACGGGCATTGCAGGCGACCAGCCCCAACGACGGTCCAGGCCGGCGATGATGAGCGTTGGCAGAAGAGTCCCAAGTGCCATAAGCCGAGCGAGGACCTTGTCCCACGGTTTCACTCCTTTCCCGATGTGCGACCGTTCCTCGATCAGGTCCGGGTGGGTTAGGTTTGGACTTTTGCAAACTTTCAAACGGCATTGGAAAGATAGGCGATATCGTGTCTAATTTCTGCGATTTCGGATGGCGCACAGTGGCCAGGGAGGGTCGGACCATGCCTGCTATCGTCGAGTTTCCCAAGGTGGTGCGAGATGCGGTTCGAGACTTCGGCGAGTTGTTTTCCTGCGAGCCGCAGCGGCGACACTTCGCCGAGTATCTCACCGGGCTGATGATCGCTCACAACAAAACCGTCACCGGCATGGGAGACTATCAGCTTCGCAACGGCCAGGGCCAGACACGGCACATGTACCTGGTGATGCTGGCGTACAGCCTGCTCACGAGCCAACTCAAGCAGGGCCATGCGAAGGATTGGGCTCTCTGTCGGCTGACGACCATCGGCGAAGCCTGTCGGGCCATGCTCAACGAAACCCTGCGAACCACACTGGCCTGGGCTATCGAGCAAGTTACCGAGAAATCGCGAAGCTATGACCATGTCGTCGCCAATTTGGGATTAACCTGAGTTTGCAAAAGTCCAGTTAGGTGTTCGCTTACTCTGCCCTTCCGCCCAATCATAATGATCGGCCCCATGATCCTCCATCATCCGTGTTCATTGCCACGGCCCCGCTTCGGTTGGAGCCGACCACGATATCGGGCTTGCCCGGATCATACTCGGCCTGGGCGATCCGAACGGCGGCATCAAAATCGTCATCGGGCAGGGCCGGGTTGAGAAGGAAACGGATGGTTAAGAACATCGTGGAGCTTTCTACCTCCCGTCTGTTGGTCCGATCAACCATCCGGCTGGGCATCGGCATCTTGTTGCTGGCCGTGACGTTGTTCCTTTCCTTCGGCAGCTTCGACTGGCCGATGGTCTGGGTCTACCTCGGCCTCGTGGTCGTCGGGATGTCGATCACCACGGCTTTGCTCGCCCGAACCGAAGCTGCGCTCCTTCGCGCTGTTCGGGTGGGTGGCAAAGCTCCCTTCCTCAGATTGGCTGGTATAACCCGATCCGACGTGGACGGTTCAACCTGATCCGTGACATGCCGGACGAGCGGTGGTTAGAAACCACTGGCATTCAAACAGGCCTGATAGCCGCAGATCTGTCAAAAATCCATCCTCGGCAAAGTCGAAAAGCAGGATAGCGTCTCTGGAATTGCCATTTCGTCCCGCCGCTCACCCAGCGGCCGGTTACCTAGATTTACAGGTTGGCCATCTGTCGCTAACACCACACTCCCGATTGCCTTGGGCGGACTGGTGCAGTTAACCTCGCTCGTCAATATCGCCAGCGAGACTGCTGCGATAGGAGCGTTTTTTCGACGATCATTTCAGTTCGCAGCAGTTGGACGTAGTTTGGTTCGCGAAGCGTTGGTACACACCATGTGTCGCACGGCAGATGAAATAAGTGCTTTTTGTTTTGGCAGTTACGTCATGGGGGATGTTCCGCATTACATACTGAAAACTTTTTTTCATTAAAATAGTCTTCATAAAAGAATAAAGATTTACACTTATTATTATATTATTATACGAAACATTGCTTAATGTGCTAAGTATTTTGCTCACATGATGTTGCACTACGTATCGTTAACAATTACGTCTGTACCAGTCCTACGGGACGAAACGAAACAGACTCGTGCGGCGATCTGCCACTTTGGGTTGCCAGGAACGTGTGAGAGTCTGCGAAATCTGTGAGTAAATGGTGAATCGCCGGAGGCGATCAGCGTTTGCCCGATCGGTGATCTGAAGTGGATTGTCGTTTTGCGATCATCCGTTGAAGCTGCCGTCTAGCTGCTGGATTAACGAGAAAAGACGGCACGTCGATCTGGCGAAATCGTTGTGAGATCGGATCCATCGTATATCCAGTTGCCTCCCGTACCACGGCGAAATCGTCGTCGATCTGGGCGATGACTCCTGGATGCGACGAAGACGCGCCGGGCAGTTTCGTACGGTGGATCAAGAACAAACCCTGCTCCCGATCCTGCTGCCCCAGGACCAGGCAGCCGGTAAGGTATTCGCCGAAACGCCGACAATCCATTGCGGCAGAATGGTGTTGATACGCCCCTGGCGCTAGCTCGTTTGCCGCACCATTCAACTGGTGCGTTATCCACACCGGACAATTGAATTGCGAGGCGAGCATATCCCGACTTTCCTTAACAAATTGCCGTAACGCAGCCGACAGCGACGGCGGGTCAGGGAACCGGCCTAGCCATTGAGTTACCGCGAGCCCGACATCGTCGATGACGATGCCAGCCAGCGATGCACCAGACCGGAGCTGTCGATGGATCTTCTGTCCGATGGCTGCAACACAACTCGTGCATCCCATCGTCGGTATGCCTTTGCTGAAATCGATAATCCGTAAGTGATCGTCAAAAACCGATCTGACAATCTGGATACGTTCAGTCTCCGACAGAATGCGTCCACTGACGTTAGGAAGATCGTCGGCTCGCTTCAATTCGTACTCGTCAAAGACGCCGCTAAGATTCAGTTCTGCTAATTTGGCCAAACCTTCCATCTTGGGCCGGGAGATTCTTGCAGCGTTGGAAATGATCATTCCTCGCAGTTCTGCCGGTCGCTGCTCCAGCGTAACGAACGCCCATACGCCGTCACCACCGGATTGTTCCCGAAGCATTGCTCCTGCCACCGCGATCTGAAGCCCCAACGTCGTTTTTCCCACGCCGGTCGGACCGAGTAGTCCATAGACGTGTCCCCGACGGTGCCCGCCGAGTAAAAGGTCATCAAGGAAAGAAATGCCGGTTGAAAACGTGTCTAGCTGGCGACGGTTTCCTGCAACGTTATCATCGCTCTGATGTTGCCTCATATTCAACCTGCTGTTCGTGACTTTAGTTCCTTAACGATCCATCTCGCGTCACGATCGGAGATGTTTCGTCCCGCGTCCGCAAACGCCCTATTGATACAGATGCGGCCTGGCACCCCACCGTTCTCTTCCATCAGACTGAGCAAAATGTCTTCGTTGTTCACAAAGATCGCTTGTCGACGGGCTTCCGCTTCCTGACGACGCTCGCCATTTTTTTCGCGAAAGGCCACGGTTCTGCGGTAGCGTCCGCGCCGCGTCGGAGCGTTGCTCAATCGTGGCGCCGGCTTCCGCGCCGGCAGGGCACTGACCCAATTGCCCCAGCAGTTGAAGAGACGCAAGTTGCGAGTGGCGTCGAAATGCTTATTCCACTGCGCAGGGGAGGAGATGAACCATGGTGAAAGCTCAAAGACGCCATGATCGCCAGCCGGGTTCTGCTTCCCCCGATAGGTGAATGAGTTGCCGACTAACAAGCGGCGCAGACCATGTTTGTCGGCCGTGCTCAAGTGCCAATGAGGTGTCAAAACGTTGCCGTTGAGATGGAACGCATCCACCGAACGAAGCTGGCCGTTGGTCGCATCGAGAAGTCTGATCGTCGGATTGGTCACTTCGGCAAGAATGCTTATTCGATAACTGAACCTTGTGATACTCTCGGCAACCGTTTCGCCGTTTTCCCAGCGTGACAGTACATCTTTCTGCGGTCCCATCTGGAATACGAGAATTCCGCCTGAAGCACCAAAACAAACCGCTTCCCGCCGCAAAAAGCCGCCAAGTTGCTCGCGCAATCGCGTTATCCGTGCGCGGAGCGGTAAGCACAGATCTGAGTTACCCAACAGGGCATCTGTGCATACCAGTCGCCCGGACAAAAGGAGCTTTTCTGTCGATGTTGCCAGAGGTCCAGACAAAATTCGCCGATAGAGGCGAACAACACCTCGTGTAAGGCAAAACGGGCATAGTCGCATCATGTCGCACACATCGCGGGCGGTACGAGTACCTTCGCCATGCCACTCGCACTCAAATCCGGTTGGCCAGCAGTGCCAGAGTCGTGCGATTACTTGGGCTGTTTCGGCGAGATGTTCCCGCAAAACGTGAAGATAGCGCAAGTGTGAGAAATGGAGGATTCGGCAATTCGCGATGGTTTTCCGCTCGCTGTCGGAGTACTGATCGGTGTCTTGCATGGTCCAAGAAGGTCGGGTTCCTCCTTTTCGCATCCGGTGGTACTGCCAGACCCGCTTGTCACGGGCCAACGAGCCGTGCAGCAAGTCGCGAGCCAACCAGTCTTCTGGTCTCTTGCCGACAGACCGAACTGCCCAGCCAAGCACTTCCTGGCGTGCGATCCCCGCAAAAGGCAGGTAGGTGTTTCCGCCGTAGACACCCAGGTCATCGAAGTCCCCTGGGTCATATCCGGGAAAGTCGTCGTGCATGTTTTTTTACCTCGGGCTTGGGCCTCAACACAAGCACCGTGTCTTCCAGCCCCTAAATGACGCTGAGATTTTTGACGACAGGAACATGGAACTGTGACAAGCTAACAAGGAAAACGACTGCGGACCGAAGTCGCCTCTAAGCTGACTCCAGCGGTGGTTAGAAGACCATGTAGAGCTGGGTCTTGCACGCTTCGCCACTTGCCCAGCCAACCGCAGCAGAAGGCTCATGATTGTGTTCGGCGTTGCCAAAGCACAATGGTAAGGACAAGAAACAGCAATGGGGGCAAGAGGATGATTGACCATCACCTCGTCATTTGAGAAATGCCACAAACCAAGTGCTGGATCATGAATGCGAGGCAACGCTGCGCAGCATTTTTCCACTTCATGACAAATGAGTTTAGCACGCTGCGGTTAGAGGTGCAACGGTGGAGCACTATGTTCTCGCCACAGCGGTGCGGAAGTGGAGCCGGTGAATAGGATGTGCCCCCGATCACTTGTTCGGCAGCCTGCAGGTGGCTGTGGTATCACGACGAATTGGAGAATGTGAATATAACGTCGCTTTTGATGTGTAGAAGCCTATGAAGGAGATATTATCAAGGGTTAACGCGACGGCAAAAAGCCAGCCCTGCGATTGTCCCAACTGGATACGTGGCCGAAATTTGTTTCCGGGGCGAACCGCAGGAGAACTGCAAAGTCGATTTCCGCGATCCATCGGGCGGGTGAGTTGCGTAGAAACCGAGAGACCACGTCGAGCGGTTGGTTGGATTTTCGGTTTCACGGAGGAGATTGGTCATGGTTCGTTCCGTTCTTGCCCAGTTGTGTGGTGTTTTTTCGGAGTTAACGGATCCCCGTCAGCCGCGAGGGCGGCGGCATCCGTTCGATGGGATCGTGGCGTTGGTTTTTCTCGGCCTCTTATCGCGGATCACCGAGATGGCCGTGCTGGAGCGTTGGGCGACCGCGCATTGGGGGCAACTGAAGGAACCACTGGGGTTTACACGCAAGCGGCCGCCTTGCGACACGACCATTTCCCGAGCCTTGGCCGGGCTCTCGCTGAACGAGTTTCGCCAAGCGTTTTCCCGCTGGCTTGCGGCCGCGTTGGCCGATCGGGCGTCGCATTGGACGGCGGCCGTCGACGGCAAAACGTGCTGCCAGGGACTCGATGCCGAGGGCACGCCCGTGCAAATGCTCAACGTGTTTCTGCATGACGTCAAGCTGACGCTCGATCAATGGTCGGTCAGCGGCGACAAGACGAACGAGCCGGGCAGCCTGAAAACCCATCTGGCCGAGTTGCTGGAGGCCTATCCGGCCTTGCAGTTGCTCACCGGCGATGCGATCTATGCCCAGCGGCCGCTGTTGGAACTGCTGAAAGCTCACGATCGCGACCACCTGTTTCAAGTCAAGGCGAACCAGCCCGACGTGCTCGACGCCTTGAAGGCCTGTTTCGCCGAAGCCTCGCTGGGTCGGCCTGTCGCGGAGGTCGCCGAAAAAAGGGGCGACTGCGCGAAGTCCGCCGACTTCGGGTCAACCTGGACGACGCCGTCTATATCCGCAACCGCCTGAACTTCGCGAATTGCCGAATCGCCCTCCGCGTCGACCGTGAATTGCACTCGCCCGAGGACGAAATCCTCCAGGCCGAGAGCCGCTACTTCGTCACCAGTCTCGATCCCGACACGGTCACTCCGGCGGAACTCCTGGCCACCATCCGCGGCCACTGGCAGGTGGAAACCAGTCACGCGAGACAGCGGGTTTAGAGACGCTGGGATATGACGTGCTGCGATATGTGTCCGCTTCAGCGATTCGTTAAGTGGAAAGCTGTTGCCCCCTGGCTGGGAGTCAGGGCCCGCGACTGTTATTGGTTGACCGCCGCCATCCCTTCTGGCGAGTATCGATCTCCGATTACCAGATCCGCCAATTCATTGAGCGTAGCTCGATTCTCCTCGGTGAGGTGACAATCAAGTGCTCCCAGGTTGGCCTGGAGATTGGCGAGCTTGGTCGTGCCTGGAATGGCGACAACATGATCCTCTTGGTCCAACACCCAGGCCAAAGCAACCTGCGCTGCCACGCATCCTTTTTGGGCAGCAATCTCCTTGATCGTCTCCACCAGTTTGAGGTTGGCCTCGATATTGCCCGGCTGAAATCGAGGCTGCATCTGGGCCCGGAAATCCGTCTCGCTGGTAGGCCGTTCGCTGGCCGAGTTATAGCGGCCCGTCAACATTCCCCGGCCTAGAGGCGAGTAGGCTACCAAGCTGATGTTTAGCTCCACGCACGTGGGGAGGATGTCCCGCTCGATATCCCGACTAAAAATCGAATACTCGGTCTGAAGGGCGGTAATGGGACAAACGGCGTTCGCCCGTTTAATCGTTTCAGCCGAAGCCTCCGACAATCCAACAGCCCCGATTTTGCCTTCTTCGACCAGCCTCGCCATCTCTCCTGCCGTTTCTTCGATCGGAGTAGATGGATCCACGCGGTGGAGATAGTACAGATCGATCTTGTCCGTACCCAGCCGCTGAAGACTCTTTTCGCAAGAGCACCGGACATTTGCCGGAGAGCCGTCCACCCCTACAAAGGCGCCCGTAGCCGGATCCCTTTTGGGCCCAAACTTGGTAGCCAGCACGATTTGCTCCCAACGTCCGGCAAACGCCTTACCCAGCAATTGCTCATTGCGGCCTTGGCCGTAGATTTCCGCGGTATCAAAATGAGTGATACCCAGATCTACGGCCCGATGGAGTAGATTGATGGCCTCCGACTCTTCCGTGGGTTTCCCGTAAAACTCGGAAAGTCCCATACATCCAAGTCCAATGGCCGATACTGAAATCCCTGATTGCCCAAGATTACGTGACAACATAACGCCTCCTTTGCCCTTGATCCCTAGCCCCTAATTTGGCACCTAACGGTTGCGTTCACGCGACGGGCACACCAAACTGTGATTCTCGGAAGCCGCGTTCCCGCCCGCCCATGCGGAACGCCCAGTTATCCAGCCTTTTCGGTCAACCAGTCGAGTAAATCACTTGAGCATGTTTCGTCGTCTCATCAACGGACTCTTGCTCCCGTTCGTATTCGGCCTCCATTCGCGATCTGTATTCGGCTGTGAGGTCACGCAAGATTCCAATGTCGCGTTCGTACTCAGGTGACCCACGTTCATGTGGATATGGGTAGTCGTCGCGTTGGGGAATCATCGGCGCACCGAGGACGAACATGTGTGGGATGCCAGTATCAGTCAATGCGTTGCGATACCACTTGCTGAGCGCATGAATTGGAACGTAGAAGCCCACATCGACCAAGGCATCCTCAAGTTGGTCGCGACGTTCCCCTTGCACGTTCATTGTGTCGAAGAACGCAACGCCGCCCGGACGCAGAGCCGCGAAATGCGAACGGCTCGCCGATGCCATACTTGATTGAGACAATCCTTGGATTGATTTGATGTTGAAGATTGCATCAACCTTATGCTTCCCGAATGATGTGCGGAAATCGTGAATCCATGATGTGAGGTATCCGGGCTTGTTGCGGCCGTTTTCGACGGTTACGCCAGCGATGAGTGGTTGGACGATTGATTCATTTGTGTTTTGATATTCAATTGCGGATGGTGCGATGTCGGTTGCATGAACGGTAAACCCAAACGATGCGAACACGCGGGGCAATGGCGAGAAGCCGCACCCCGGAAACCACACAGTTGTCCAATCGCGGCTGATGAAGTCGTCAATCAGCGGACCGAGCCGGTCGAAGGAAAAGCTACCGGGGCATGTTGTTGCATCGTTGTACCAGAATTCGTCCGACGGCAACGAAGCGAAGTACGCTTCCCATCCGGCGTGGTCGTCCCAATCGCTTGGCATTTGGACTTCGGCAGGCATGCGGACCTTCTTACTGGATAATGCCGAAAGTGAGCCGCAGAGCGAAGCGGCGCGGCTTACTTGCGTACGTGTCCACTTTCTTGTTGGCCTTCTTCTTCCTCTGGGAATGGTCCGATGCTCATCACCTTGCGAACACCGAAGATCCAGACGAGAAGGCGCACGAGCTGTCTGCCTTCTTCTGGGCGGTCGCAGTCGATCTCCACAACCGAGTACTCGGTCTTGACACCAGCATCGTCGAACTGCGGCCCGCATCTCCAGCGCGACGGGGTGAGGCCACGCCTGGTGCAGAAGCTGCGGCCGAGACGAACGTACCATGACTCAAGACCGCAATGAACCCACCAGAAAAGCGGGATCGTGATTACGCCACACACGATGAGTACGACTATCGTGAGGCCACCCATTTTCTATCTCATGAGGCGTACTACTGTTTATCATGCACGCCCCAAACCTGTTATCGGGCGCGCCTTGCGCAATAACGTTCCCTGCCTTGACGGCGATTGTAGCACATAAGTCGCGGAGCACCAGTCCCTTGGGTGGCCATGACCGCCTCCGCCGAAGTGCATTGTCGGGGCGCCAACTGCGCAATAACATCTTCCCCACCTGCTGCCGCACCGAATAACTGGACATCCGTCGCCCGGCGAATGACGCATGGTCTCGCGTATGGCCCAATGACCAACCGTCCTAGGGGGGCATCGTTCAGGGCACGCCTTCCTCGACGCCGATGCGCAACCTCCAATTTGCGTCGGTGTGTCCACCTCCTTTAGTTTGACTCTCGGCGAATTGCAGTCGGTCGATGTGGCTGAGGTAGCGAGGGCATCAGCGACACGCTATCCGGTATTGGCAAACGGCACGGCTTTGGCCAGCAGATTATCTCGGCGATCGCTTTGCCGCCTGTACGAACGACAGTTGCCCTCCACACTTAGGATACAGAGGATTACTCGATCGCAATTTGCCGGTCTCTGAGAAGCTGCAAATAGTGCTGCTCAGGATCGACTTTGCCGCTTTGAACAGTCGATATGCGCACGGATTTGGCAGGAGTACCGATGCATATCGGCGTCAAGATAATTTGGTCTCGCAACATGCGTCCATCATGCGACCCGACTGCCTGGCGGAACTTGGTCAAGCGGGCAATGCCACTCCAAATACCATCCTCGGAAAACTGGACGAACGACGAGTCTGCATACATGTACTGTGAATCGAGCATTATACAGGTCTCGTAAACGCGATCGCGTGCTGGATCAATGCATTCGCGCCGCATCGTCGGCGGAGGGCCCTCAATCCGGCCGCAATTCTCAATTAGTTCATTTTGATCAGGAATATCACGGCCAATAAACTGGCAATCGAAAGTGACTAGTACGCCTTCCATGAAATTGTTTCCGGTGGTATAAGCACCGGCATGAAGGAACACATTGTACGCCTCAAGGACGAGGCCCGACAGCATTTGCAGGAGTTGGTGCATACCGGCACGCGATCCGTGCGTGTGGTTCGGCGTGCCTTGATTCTGCTGAAATCAGATGAAGGATTCACGGATGAGGAGATTGCCGAACACGTTGGTTGCACGGATCGAACTGTTCGCAGTATGCGTAAACGGTTCTGTACCGGGAGTTTAGAGGAAGCGTTGTACGACGCCCCTCGATCCGGTGCTCCGCCCACGTTTACGCCACGGCAGAAGCAGCAAGTCGTGGCGTTGGCTTGCAGCGATCCGCCGGAGGGCCGCGTCCGCTGGACGCTGGAACTACTCTGCGTGCACGCCGTGAAACGAGGCTTCGTCGATTCGATCAGCAAGAGCGAGGTTGCGTTGTGGCTGAAAGAGCACGACATGAAGCCATGGCGAAAAAAACATGGTGCATTCCGAGACTCACCGAAGAGTTTCGCGACAGAATGGAGGACGTCCTCGACCAGTATGAAAAGGCGTTCAACCCGAGAGAACCGTTGATTTGCATGGACGAGCAGCCGTATCAACTCCTGGACGATACGTGTCCCTTCAAGCCTGCCGTACCAGGCAAGGCGGCTAAGCAGGACTACGAGTATCGTCGTTGCGGCACGTGCAGTATCTTTGTCGCCGTTGAGCCGAAAGGTGGCAAACGCTTCGTCCAGGCTCGGCGTCATCGCAAACGGGCCGATTTCGCACGATTCGTGCGTGATCTGCTTCAGCGTTATCCCAAGGCTCGTCGGATTCATTTGGTTCTCGACAACCTCAACACGCACAACGAAAAGTCCCTCATCGAAACGTTTGACGCCACGAAAGCGAAGCAATCTCTGCGACGCATCGTATGGCACTACACACCCAAGCACGCCAGTTGGCTGAACATGGCAGAAATTGAAATCTCCGTGTTGACCAAGCAATGCCTCGGGCGACGGATTCCTACAATCGAAGAAGTTCAACGTCATGCGGCGACTTGGGCCCGCGACCGAAATCGCCGCAAAGCCATAATCGACTGGACCTTCAATAACAACGACGCCCGCCGAGTGTTCCCGGAACTATACCGGAAGAAACTTGCTGGATGACGTACTAGTGCGGTTCCATTTCAGGTGTGGCGGTATCCGCAGTATTTGAAGTAGTTGCGGCACTCGGTTTCCGTGAAGGTGTCGAGGATGCGTCCGCAGAGTTCCCAGAGTTTGTCGACGGTCCGTTCTGCGCCATCGCGAAGTAGTTTCTTCAGTTTGGCGAACGCCAACTCGATGGGGTTGAGGTCCGGCGAATACGGTGGCAAGTAGCGTAGTTCGGCACCGGCCGCCTCGATCGCTTCGCGGACGCCGGCAACTTTGTGACTGGAGAGATTATCCATCACGACGACGTCGCCCGGTTGGAGGACGGGAGCCAAATGTTGTTTTACCCAGGCGAGAAACAGGGAGCCGTTGATTGCCCCGTCGACGGTCAACGGAGCAATGAATCCTTCGGCACGCAGCGCTCCGAGAAAAGTCGTTGTCTCCCAGCGGCCGCAAGGGGTCTTCTCCTCCAATCGCGTGCCGACCGGAGCACGGCCGTAGCGACGTGTCATATTGGTTTTCGCCCACGTTTCGTCGAGGAAAACAACCTTGTCAGGGTCGATTTGTTTCTGCGAAGCCCGCCACTCGGCTCGTTGCTGGGAAACGTCGGGGCGGTCCTGCTCACTGGCGATCAGCGTCTTTTTTTTCGAGACTGCCCCAACTCGCGACAGGCGATACAGATCGTCATCAGGCAAGCGTCTTCCCCTCGTTCTTCCTTCAGTTGGACCTGCAACTCACGGAGATAAATGTCGGGTTGGGCGGCAAGCTTTGCCAGTAACCAATCCGCCCACGCATGCCACTTGGGCTTGCGTGGGGCCGCCTTTTTGGGTGCGACTTGTCCCGTCTCGCGACGTTGCTGCTTAATCCGTCGCACCCATGATTCGGAGACCTTGAAACGTAACGCGACGGCTCGAGTGCCTTCATGCGCATCGCACGCAGCGAGTACCTCCTCGCGGAAACCAGCATCGTATGCCTTCATCGGGAACACCTCCTTGAGTTGCTCCCTAGATTGCCCCCCCCCAGAGGGCGCTAGACCGCCTGTGGAACCGCACTAAGAACTCGTAACGAAATTACTTCCGGAAATCTGGGCGTGGCTTGATCGAGTAGTTCCAATCGGGGCAAGTTGTATGTCGGTGTAGGCTTAGCGTTTTCATCTCTCGGTCCTTTACTTTGAGTTTCTTCGGATACTGACGATGATCGAATTCTGCGGTAACACGGAGGCCACCGTCGTTCGTTGTCCCGCGGATCGCGCCGAGCATCAGGTTAAGGCTTCTGAGCGGTTGCCCTGCCCAGTTGTTGGAAATGGGGCCGAAGAGCCGATGTTCAATATCATTCCATTTGGAAGCTCCGCGAGGGTAATGACAAACCGTTATCGTGAGGCCCTCTTCGTCGGCCCATCGTTGCAGTTCCCGTTTCCAGAGTCGCGGACGATGCCCGTTGCTTCCTCCACTGTCGGCCGTGATCAACAGTTCGGTTGCGTCGGGGTACTGTTTTCGTCCCGATCGCTTCCACCAGCTTCGAATGGAACGCACGGCGAATTGCGACGTGTCGGCCGACGTCCCAACGCAGACGTGTCCTTGCTTGCGAGTCAGGTCGTAAATGCCGTACGGAATTGCTCGGCATTCGGCATCGCCCGGAAAGTCGTACATGGAGACTTCGTCCGGCAGCCGCCGCCACAGTCTTCCTTCGTTCTTGAAATTGCCGATCAATTCGGTGTTTTTGGTGTCGACACTGATTGCCGCCAAGCCTTCTCTCGAGAAGCGCCGCTTCTGCCGTTGGATATATCGAAACTGCTTGTCACGATCGGGGTGCGGAGGCCCCGACAGTCGTTTCACGTTGGCACGAAGCGAATAGCCGAGTTTTCGCAACAACCGGCCGATCGTCGTATGCGAGAGGGTTTTCACCCGGGTTGCCAGCGAGCGCAAACTACAACGCACGTATTTCCGTCTTCCCGTTGGGTCGCCACCGACATGCTCGCGGACCAATGCTTTCAGGCGGTCTTCGATGCCAGGAACTTTTTTTCGACAGGAGGCCGCCCCGCGCCTTCGCGACGGATGCGGTCCCTCGGACAATCCTCCAAACCATCATCCAGTTCGTCACGACCTCGCTTGATCGTCTTGGGATCCAAGCCGGTGACCTGCGCGATCTCGGTATCGCCACCCCATCCCGCCGCCTTGGACAATAGCCCAGCGACCCATCGTCGCTGCTGCTCGTTCAACCGCGTAAACACCAAACGCGCCTGCTCTTCCCAACGATCCACATCCTGCATAACTTGTCCTCCACCTCAATCCATTGAAAAACGAAGGATCCCTTATACCGCAAAACCGGATTTCAGGAAATAAAACTCTTACGAGTTCTAAGAGGCTATCCGGGAAGATTCCCCGGGAAATTGAGGCTTTTCACGCGGCACGGTAATGGAACTCAGGAACGGGATGGGGCTTGGTCAGACGTCGGAGTATCAAGTGAATCGTGCTGATGCGGATCATCGACTCGCTCGAATCCGTTCGCCGCTCCAGGTCTTTGTTGTGCCGACGATACCGTCCGTTCCACGCATAGGTGCGTTCCACCACCCAGCGTTTGGGCTGCAACTCGAACCGGCCAGGCGTCTCCCGTCGCGGGACGACTTCCAGCTTCCAGGGTTGGTGGGATTGTGCCATCCAGGCTTCCAAGTCATGGTTGTGGTACTTCTGGTCCGCAAAGATCGTGCGCAATCGCGGATAGTCACGCCGACGCATCTGTCCCAACACCGACGGGACCGCCCAGGCATCATCCCAGGCCGCGCTGGTCACCACGACAACCAGCAGCAAGCCCAGCGTATCCACGAGAAAATGGCGTTTTCGGCCGGTGGTCTTCTTGCCGGGGTCGTATCCGCGTTCCCCGCCAGCCTCCGTGGTCTTGACCGTCTGGCTGTCGATCACTGCGGCACTGGGCGTCGGCTCTCGGCCGACCGCCGTCCGGACCCGGGCTCGCAGGGCATCCATCATCCGTTGCCACGTGCCGTCATCGCGCCAGCGGGCAAAATAGTCGTACACCGTGCTTTTGGGCAACAAGTCATGGGGCAGCATGTCCCATTGGCAGCCCGTGCGATTGAGGTACAGGATCGTGTTGATCACCTCCCGCAGGTTCACCGTGCGGTGTCGTCCTCCCCGCTTCGCGGGTGGAATCAGCGGCTCCAGGATTGCCCATTGTTCATCGGTCAAATCGGTCGTATATCGCTTTCGCGTAATCGTCTGCATAGCAATTACCTTTCCTTGAATTTGGAGGTGTAATTCTATGCAGCCTCACTACTTACAACAAACACCCCTTTCCGGATAGCCTCTAAGTGACCAGAATGCCAGACGCGGAAGAACATTCCACAGCAGATAAAATGGCAGCTATAGCGAAGCGGGGACCGAAGTTGGACGAACTCGACTGGTTCGTTCAGCTCGCCTGCGGGGCGTCGCCGCACGTCGCCTCGGTCGCCCTTCACTGCATCAGCAAGCTCGGACCGAAGGCCGCCCGAGTTGTGCCCCAGCTCGCTGGGTTATTGGACCGCAACCGTGAAACCAAATTGGGCGGTCGAGTTGCACGGACACTTGCTTCCATGGGCGACGCAGCGGAAGCAGCCATTCCCCACCTCAAAGCTACGAAGAGGAGCAGCAACAATTGGGTTCGGAAAGAGGCAAGGGAAGCTCTTGTCGCGATAGAATCCCACATAGAACGGAAGAGGACCACTTAACCAGGCAATCCAGCAGAACAATTCGTGCCTGGACGCCCAAAACGTCTGCTGATTGCTGTCGTTCTGCCACGGAGGACACTCTCAATACCCGTGAATCGAACTCTCGTTACGACACTGATTGTTGCTTTCGCGGCTTGCGTGTCGTTCCTGGCCTTCCGGGAACGTCCGCCTGTCGCCGATGTTGGTACGCGCGAATTCCGCATTGCGGATACGAAACGCAAGTACCGAATCGTAATCCCTCACGAAATCTCACGTTCGACACCGGTTGTTTTTTGCGTTTCACGGGAATGGAGACTCGATCGACTCGATGGCGAAGTACTCCCGCCTTGACCGGATAGCTGCAAACAATGGTTTCATTCTGGTGTATCCCGCTGCTCACAGTTCAATGTGGTCAACGGTCAATATTGACTTATCGAATCTCGAAGAAAATCCCGATGTCCGTTTCTTCGATCGACTTCTTGCCCATTTGATCACCGTCTACGGTATCGACCGGGATCGCGTCTATTTGATGGGTATGTCGAACGGGGCTTCGTTCGTGCAACTAATGATATTGCTGCCATTGTCGCACATTCTGGATCAAAACCGAAAGGTCTCGGCGATTTCCCCAAACCACTGCCCATCATGCTCGTGGTTGGCACCGACGACTCAGTTTCAACGATCATGGAATCCGACGCTGACGAATACCGTTCTGCTGGGCACGCCGTGAAATATCTTTGCGTCCCAAGGCTGGCACATGAATGGTCAACTCGCCATAATCCAAGCATGTGGCAATTCCTGTCGCGGCATTCTCGACGCATTGATGAGGTGACAGAATCAAACGCTGCCCATGGGGCCGCCAATCGCGCGATGTCAAATGAAAAATCTTCATCAGCGGCTCGGTGAACAAGAGCGTTCGCCATCGCTAAAAAGGTTGTCGATGAACGAAGGGAAGGGATAAAAAAGGATGAAAAACCGCTGTCTTCTGCTGACAATCAGTATCTGTCTATCACTAATAGGAGTCTCGCCTACGGCGGCAGAGGTGACTTCATGCTCTTATCCAGATTTGTTTGAAGAAATCGTTACCATCGTCGAAGATCATTTCTACAATCCCGACCAGATCCTCCATGATTTTCCGGCCATCCAAGCCGCCTATCGCGAACAACTGGCGCATGTTTCTACCTCGAAAGCGTTTTCCAAACTTGTGAATACGATGCTTCGTGAGTTGAATGCCTCCCATACCTACTATTTGACGCCCGACGATTATGAGTATTATCAGCTAGGTGATTTGTTTTCCAAGATTCCGAAGATCGCCTCTCTGTTTCAAGGAAAGGAAGTTCGATATCCTACCGTCGGTATTCTAACTCAAGTTATTGAAGAGCGGACTTACGTTGTCTCTGTCCTTGCCGGAGGCGTGGCCGAGAAGGCAGGATTAAAAAAAGGTGACGAAATTCTTTCGGCCGATGGCAAACCCTATACGCCAATCGCCTCGCTCCGATCATCTGTCGGAAGGGATGTGGTCTTTAAGATCAGGCGACGGAAACAGGCCGAGCCACTCACGATTGTGATGCAACCGGTCCTGGTCAATCCGAAACACGAACTGTTGGAGGCGCAGAAATCCAGTGCCCGGATAATTGAACGAGCGGGAAGGCGTATCGGCTATATGCATCTCTATTCCTACGCAGGCGAGGAATTCCACAAAGAACTACTCAATGCCATTGCGTGGGGCACGTTAAAAGAGGCCGATGCTTTGATTATCGACCTTCGGTATGGCCTGGGTGGCGCATGGCCGTATTATCTCAATATCTTCAACCGAGACATTCCGGTTTTTGCGATGCGCGATAGAGATGGCACGGAAACCATTGTCGATTCCCAATGGAGAAAACCGGCCGTCTACTTAGTGAATGCCTTTAGTCGAAGTGGAAAGGAATTACTGGCATTCGGTGCCCGAAAGTATCATTTGGCCACTGTCATCGGAGAACGGACAGCGGGACATGTTCTTGGAGGGCGTCTTTTTCCCCTGTCGAACGATGATGCGCTTTTTCTTGCCGTGCAGAGTTCCCGGATTGATGGGGTAAATCTTGAAGGGGTTGGTGTACCTCCTGACATTGAAGTTCCGTTTGATGTTCGGTATTGCGCCGGACACGACGTGCAGTTGGAAAAGGCTCTTGAGCACCTTGTTGAGCAACTGACGAGTGAGGCAACACGTACCCCATGTCCGCGCCGAAGCTCAGCCGCAACGTTGGCTCGATAAGATACGAGAGGGGAATACCGTGCAACTACGTGAATACATTTACATCGATGAACGGCGCGTCAACTCGTACGCTGAACAGTTGCACCCCGGCAAAGTAATTGACAAGGCTCCAGAGTGGACTGCCGAGGTCAGTATCGCGGGCGTCAAGGCGTCCGGCACGCAGAAGAGTGTGCCCCGAGACATGACGATTCATGAGAAGATACAGTTGGTCGAAAACTCCCTGACAGCGGCCAAGCCTCCTCTCTTGTGCCAACTCGACAGCACTTACTACTACCCGATGTTTTCGGGAGAATCGACACGCTTTGTTCGCGGGGAGATGGTTGCCCAACGGTTGCGACTCGACGGTAATGTCGAGGAAGACACCGATGCCCGCTCCATAATCGTCTGGGGCGCTGCGGCACCAGATCAGGACCCGGGACTCATTTCTAATCACTCCCTGTGGAGAGGGGTCTGCCTAGTCGAAGATTTTCCGCGCGATGACCGCGCACCCCTAAGTGCGCGTCTTTCAACTTACTCCGCTTTCGCAGGACTCCTGGCCGCAATGTCCTCAGAGTTCCTAGCCGCTAACCAACATGCACACGACCTCGTGGAAACTCAGAGTAGATCAATGGGCAGTTTGAGGGAAGACATTATGTCACTTTGCAGCGACCCGGAGATATGCGGGATTGACCCTGTGTCAATTCTTGAGGGCGTCGGAGCAAAACGGATCGGAGGCCCGCGACAGATATCAACACTCTTTCACATCAGGCAGTATAGCACTTGGCAAACTCTGGGATATCCCATCTATATCACTGCATGAAAGGTGGAGCCGCGGCCCACAGGAAAGTCTTCCACCTAATTCTGTGTCCAGGCAGTCATAGTCGCAGGCAGGCGCAGGGCGTGGCGAGGTCGTTTCCTCGCACAACGAGGCGGCGAGGCGACGGGCATTTGGGAAGTTGGAGGTCCAGCGCCCTGGCAATGGCGATGTTCCACGCTCCGGAATGAAGTGCCCGACGAAATCACGTGAACGTGTGGCCGTACCTTACCGACGGCATTGAGGCATGAGTCTAAACGCCGGTCTGAAAGTGCAGCGCTGATCGGTTAGAAAGTGCAGCGCTCGGGGTTTAGGGTTTCCATTCTAACTGGGTGGGAAGTTGCTTGAAAGAACGTTCTTCCCTCCCCCATGGGGGAGGGCCGGTTGCAACGGTTGCTCTAGCTTCCTGACTTACCTTTGTCAGACGGATTCTTTCTTTTGGAGGAACGCTTTCTCGCGTCTTTCAGCCGGTAGCTTTCGCCGGTCGCCTCCAGGATGTGGCAGTGGTGCGTTAGCCGGTCCAGGACGGCGCCGGTGAGTCGCTGGCTGCCGAGCACCTCGGTCCATTGCTCGAACGGGCGAACACAATGCACCTGAAGAATCGGTCTTTCCAACGACGGCATCGGTGCCTAAGATTGCCATCGCTGCCTTGCTTGAGCTAGCACGTTGGTGCGAGCAACGCCTTGAATCTCATGGAGGAGAGCCATGTCTGACGACAACGGACGGTCCGCAGGCAAAAAGGGGGCGCGCTTCAGGTTGCGTTGAATCAGCTTTGGGAACGGTTGCCGACGAGCGACCGCCAAGAGATCGCGCAGATCGTCGCCCAGATGATCGCTGCGCAGATCCTTCCTTCAGTTCACAAGGAGGGATCTGATGAAGCCTGAATGTACCATCGAAACAGCAGCACAGCCGGACGCACGGCAGGTACCTTTCAAGCGGTGTTTTCGAGAACATCTTCTTCGCAAGATGTCACTGAAAAGACACCGGACTCTTCGGCACTGTAGCCGCAGTTCTTGTTGTCCCCTTGACAGAGTTCACGTTCCTGGGACTCTGCTGATACCCCTAAGCCCAACAGGAGAACCAAAATGATTCGCACCACCTCCGACACCATCCAGGCCGTACCTTATCTGCGTGTTTCCGGTAAGGGTCAGATTAACGGTGACGGCTTTGCGGGGCGTGGCCGAGAAAGAGGCTTTCCAGACCAGTGAACTCGCCGTTGCCGCGAATCAACGATGCCGACGTCTTTTTCAACGACTTCAGCGGTTTTCCGATACCGGTCTTTTTCTGCAGACGCTCGTAGGCGTTTCTGATGTTGTCGTTCTTCCAATACTTTCCCTCAGGTGTATGCGCGACAACGCCTCGGCTCGCTCTACAACGCGGCCGACTATCGACGAGCGAGGCTGGTCAAGTTCATCGCCTCTTGCATTGCCGCAGACGTCGCGAATGAGGCGAGAAATAGGGCAACGGAGGCTGGAGAATGATTACTACTAACTTCAACCCTGATCTGCCTTTGCGCTATGTGACGTATGGACGGATGTCCAGCGAGGAACAGAACCCACGTTCGCCGGAGCAGCAGTTTGACGACATCGATCGAACCAAGAAGAGACAACGTCGGGACAACTGGATCTACGTCAAAAAATATCGCGACGATGGCATCTCCGGCCGCTATAAACGCAAGCGTCCTGGGTTCCGGCAAATGCTCGACGAGATTCGTACCGGGATGGTAAAAGTCGACGCGATTCTCGTCGACACTATCGAGCGGTTCGCGAGAAGCAGCAAGTCGTGGCGTTGGCTTGCAGCGATCCGCCGGAGGGCCGCGTCCGCTGGACGCTGGAACTACTCTGCGTGCACGCCGTGAAACGAGGCTTCGTCGATTCGATCAGCAAGAGCGAGGTTGCGTTGTGGCTGAAAGAGCACGACATGAAGCCATGGCGAAAAAAACATGGTGCATTCCGAGACTCACCGAAGAGTTTCGCGACAGAATGGAGGACGTCCTCGACCAGTATGAAAAGGCGTTCAACCCGAGAGAACCGTTGATTTGCATGGACGAGCAGCCGTATCAACTCCTGGACGATACGTGTCCCTTCAAGCCTGCCGTACCAGGCAAGGCGGCTAAGCAGGACTACGAGTATCGTCGTTGCGGCACGTGCAGTATCTTTGTCGCCGTTGAGCCGAAAGGTGGCAAACGCTTCGTCCAGGCTCGGCGTCATCGCAAACGGGCCGATTTCGCACGATTCGTGCGTGATCTGCTTCAGCGTTATCCCAAGGCTCGTCGGATTCATTTGGTTCTCGACAACCTCAACACGCACAACGAAAAGTCCCTCATCGAAACGTTTGACGCCACGAAAGCGAAGCAATCTCTGCGACGCATCGTATGGCACTACACACCCAAGCACGCCAGTTGGCTGAACATGGCAGAAATTGAAATCTCCGTGTTGACCAAGCAATGCCTCGGGCGACGGATTCCTACAATCGAAGAAGTTCAACGTCATGCGGCGACTTGGGCCCGCGACCGAAATCGCCGCAAAGCCATAATCGACTGGACCTTCAATAACAACGACGCCCGCCGAGTGTTCCCGGAACTATACCGGAAGAAACTTGCTGGATGACGTACTAGTCCTTACGTCGGACACGGGCTTCGCCGATCCTACCAGCACAGTTGGTCGGATTTATGGAGTTGCGGAGGCCATGCGGGCGTCCGCCGCTGGCAACCAAAAGGCTCACGACGTCCTTCGCGGCAAGATCGACGCGGTGATGATGAAACGATGGCCCGGTGGTGCGCCTCCGTGCGGCTATCGGCTCGCTGCCAGGAGCGAAATGAATACCCGCCGAAACGGAAAAACTGTGGAGCGCGTCTACCATGTTCTTGAACCTGATCCGGTATCTATTACTTCATCGATCCGATCAACACGACGTTGTTGTTTACTACCACCATCGGGCAGATCCTGCTCGCCACGGCGTTGGTGCTCAATATCGTGGCCTATCTTTGGGGCCGCGTCATCTTGAATCCCAACATCTAAGGACGTCAAAGAAACGACTTTCGTAATTCATTGCGATACGGCAGGGAAGTTGCGAAGTTCGCCGCGCGAAATTACCAAATGATTCCGGGACGAATCCTCAAATGATTACTGCAACGATACCCACCGAACCGAGTTTCCAAGGAACCGCCAGCGCCCTGATCGGCGTATCGCTTGCCGTAGTCGTTTGGTGGGTGTTGAGGGCATTACGCAGCGAAGATCTCCAGCAGGGCAACCAGTGGCGCTACGATGTCACCCGCATCAACGAACTGCGACGACTCGACCTGATCTATCGCCTGTTCTTTCCGGTAATCCAATTGCTGGCCCGATTCAACCGCACCGTGTTTCGCGAGAATCTACCGGAGATCCAGCGCCACATTCTGGCGGCTGGCCTTCCACGGTTCTGGCTCGCTGAAGAGTACCTTGCCCGAGCCGAAGTAATCACGCTTCTGTTTTCGCCGTTTTATCTATTGGTGTTCATGAAGTGGCTTGGTTCGGCCGGCCCGCTCGTAGCCGTGGTAGCCATGTTGATTACGGTCTGGATATTGCGGCGTCGCTTGGCCACGCAAGCCGCCCGCCGGCTTCAGGAGATCAAGCGACGCATGCCGTTTCTGTTGGACTTACTCACGCTTCTGATGGAAGCAGGCTCGACCTTCCTGGGCGCGATGCGCCAGGCGGTGTCCGAATTTGCAGGACACCCGCTCTCCGAGGAGTTTGGCCGGGTGCTCGTGGATATGGACCTCGGAAAAACCCGCACCGAGGCTTTCACGGCCATGCGGGATCGGCTCGCCGACGACGAGATCGCTAGCATCATTGGTTCCATCCTGCAAGGTGAGAAACTAGGCAAGACGCTCACGCCGCAGGTGGTGCTCGACGGCGACCCGACCGCCAAGCTGATCCTCATGCTGGCCGACATCTACCACGAGGTCGGCCAATACGAACAATCGTGGGACCTCTGCACCCGCATCCTCAACGATACGGCCCACGCCACCAAAGAACAAAAAGCCTGGGCCCTGTTCCGACGCGGACGAAACGCCTACAGCTTCGACGGCGCGGCGCAGGACGTCGACGCCGCGCTAGTCGACTACCTGGCCGCCGTCAAGCTCACGCCGCAAGCCCCTTGGGCCGACAAGGCGCTGTTTTTGGCCGCCAACATCGAATGGAACCACCGCCACGACGCCGACCGCGCCGTGGCCCGCTGGCGCGACCTCATCCGCCTCTACCCCAACAGCCCCGAAGCAGGGCGAAGCGCGTACTACATCGGCATCGCTTATCAATGGAGCGACCGTCCCGAGGAGGCGGTGCAAACATTAACGGAATTCGTGGAGGGTCGTCCGGATTCCCGTTTTGTAGGCGGTGCAAAGAAACTCTTGGCAAAACTTCAGAAAACGAATGCACCGGTGTCGAACAGGGGGAACGCCACCTCCAAGACAATCGAACAAAATCTTGCACCGCAATTCACCAGGTAACCTCCCGTAAAACCGGGAAACTTTTCGAAGCGAAGGAACCTCGACAACACGAACAGTGAGGCTAGACGATGTGTCACAGACGCTCAACACAGACAACCTTCATGATCGTTGCCGCGATCGTTGCCGTCGGCAGTACATGGGATGGCACCTTGCGGTGTGCTTCCGCCGATCAAGACATCGAGGCGTATCTCGATGTGGAACGAAACATCGGCGTAGCATTCGGCCTGATGCCGGAGGGTACCGACGAAGTGTCGGTGACGCTGATGGCCCCCGACGAGTGGTCGATCGTCGTCAGCGACGAGTCCTCGAAGGTTGTCGATCCGTCCGGCACCACGATTTGGAAGCGGATTACCGCCACGTCCGTTGCGCATTACTGGCGAGGCTACGGTTTTCAGACGGAGTCCGGCCAGGCGGATATTACCAATACGATCATCAACTCGGGCGCGTCCGTTCGCTTCTGGGGCGAGTTGTACAAGTCGGGCAGCGGCGGCGAGACGCCCGAATTTCTGGCATCGGTGGCCGATATCGATATCGACGTCGACAGCTCCCAACCGCCGCGCCACGAGGCCGACCACTGGCCGCCCTACGCCGAAGAGTCGACCGACCGCGGCCAAGCGGAGGACCAATCGGAGTCCACGGAAACCGGCGGGTTATTTCTGCCTACGTCACTGTATGAGGGCGAGGACTTTCCCTCTACTTGCGACGACAACTACAAAATCCTCAACGTCCAGATTCGAACAAAATACCAAGGCGGCTTGCAACGCGACGACCCCTGTCTGACTAGCGCCGGCACGTTGGCTTTCAGCATCTCCGGGTTGGGCATCGCACTTTATGATTCCCAGGGCCAACGTGTCACCGGAGCGATCGACGTGCCGCTCAGTGGCGTGCAAGAACAATACCGGATCCTCACCAATGATTTGTTCACCACCTCGGCCGGCATCACGGCGACATTCACCTGGAAAACCAATCCGGACAGCCACGGCCTCGCCGTCGCCAGCGGCTCCCGTATCGTCGCCAGCGGCTCCCGTATCGTCGCCCGCGACTACGTGCGGTTGGTACCGATGGAGGTGGATCTTGACATCACGGGACTCTCTGAAACCGAAGAAGACTCTCCCGGCGGATTCGTGATCCGAAGGTGTGTCCCTCACACTGCGCCACGAAAAGCCATCGTTCTTCAGGCAAGTGGAGCGTCAGGTTACGCGATCTTGACGCGGTCTGACGTAAAAGTCGATGTATTCACAGCCGCAACCGGCGGGGCTTCCTTAGCTTTTGACGGGGTTGACAACAAGTTCGATGCCGCTGCTCTTCCGAAGACCTTGTACGTCGAGGGTGTGACCGAAAGTACGTCCACCAGCGACACGACAACCTTAACCTTGAGCTGTTGCGGCATTTCCGACGAAGTCACACTCACCATCTATTATCTAGATGTTCTTCCCCAGAGTCTGGATATTCTTTGCAAGGGCCAAGCCAAAAGCTATTATTTGACCGCCGCGATCAAGCCATCTATGCCTCCGGGATTCGATGCGAACACGGAAATCCAGTGGGAATGTTCGGCGGGGGGAACATTTAGCGGCGGTGGACAACAAGCTACGGGAACCACTGTCACTTGGAATCAAGATAATAGCTTTGTCTCAGTAGTCGAAAACGATGTCGTAATCAAGGCGCAATGTAGTGGAAACGGCGAATGGGTGAAACGGAAGACAACGATTATCGACTTAGAATCGCTACACGCGTATGATTATATCTATGACCTTAACGCCGCCTCGGTAAGCTCCCCTACTCCGGCGACGTTATATGTTTGGGAAACCGACGCAGGCAACGCGGAAATTGACTTCTATGTGTCAACCTTTCCGGCTGACATTTCAGCGACAGAAGAACGAATTCACTGGAAAGTAACAGGCAGCAATGCAAATCCAGCCACTGGCGACTTGACTAATACAAGAATTACGCTTACGCCATCTGGCGGCAATCGTACATTTACGTTGGAAGTAGGGTGTGACATCAATGACAACGACACCCTCGAAGCCGGAGAGGTCAGTCGAACGGTTGTCGTGAAACTTGTACGCGTGACCCAACTTCTCGTCGAAGACAATGGTGTCCCCGGCAACAACGCGACGAATCCCTCCGATACGGAGATGTATGTTGGCGAACAAAATGCCTGCGGCAGTGCGGAAGTTCGTGTTATTATGTTTTGCGATCCGGCCAGCGATTCTGATGCTAAATCGCGTGTCCTTTGGAGGGCGGATGGCAACACCGCCGCTCCGAGCAGCGGAGCGTTCGGCGGAGCAACGGTGCCGGTCATAACGCTTTCACCAACAACCGCCGACAACCGATCGTTTGATGTTGGCATCGGTTTCGATAGGGACGCTTCGGGATCGCTGGAAACATCAGAAATCACACACACCATCACGGTAACAGTAGTCAATGTAACGGTCGAGGCAGAGGCTGCGAGAGGTGACGCGCCCACCCCGAATGCAGCGCTCACCGAATGCATGGAAGGCAGGAGGGTGACGTACACTGCTACGGCATCGGCCAACTTTCCATGTGGAGTGGGCAACCCAATGTCCTTTACGTTCAACTACCAAAAGGCCGACGGAACCAATTGGTCAGAAACAGATTGGTCCACCGACCGTGTCGAGGACAATACGATGGTAGCCGATCAGGTGCCCGATGGCGATGCCGATCATAAATTCACGATGCCGATTTACGTAACGGCGGCGAATGACGGTACCGAAGCAACTTCCAACACGGTAAGCATCGATGTTTACGAGCTATGGATCGACTATTTCGGCCACTATGATTCCGGGGCCGGAACGCCGCCGGTCGGCAAGGCTTGGAAAGTATGCGTTTTCAAGTGGATCGCTTATGGAGCTATTGCGGCCAATCCTTGTCAAAGTTGGGATTGGGACATGCCGGATGGCGTAACCGATGCATGGAATCCAGAGGGTGGTCACTCCAAGTCGGGACATGATATGTACATTCCTAATTCTGACAAGGCTCAAGCATCGAACTCGTGGTTTGGAGACACGTACGGAACGGTATCTGTCTTCTGTGAAGACGGTGACGGCAACAATCACACTTTCTATTCGACCGCAATGTCTCCATCAAATAAGGCGGAAGTATTTTTCGATCCGGAAACCAATGTTGAAGGCGGAGGTCCATCGAACGCCATGCCACCGGCCTGGTTCGTGTTCTGGCAAGATGGGGCGGTTCCTGACTTGGACACCTTCACCTACAATCAAGATCGGGCCATCTACGGAAGATCCCAAATGCATCCATATTGGTGGGATCTCAGAGAAGTTGGCCCTCTAGCTGGCCCGACACAGGGATATACTGATTCTGGAACTCATTATCCAGGGGGGCTGCTTATTGCTGGCGTTCAGTATGGTGGTGCAACTGGCATTGACTGCTGTCGTGAAGTTGTGGTGCATGAGACGAGACATAATTTCTATGCTGCGGAAATCTATGATGGTGCAGCAGACACAGATCCGTCCGCAGGAATAATGCCTGACGGCTCGACCGATCCGATTGGCGATATTGTAGCGGATTCTCGCGAACCGGGGTTTGGTGCGAGCGTTGGCAATCCTGATACATTCAATTTGGCCGTCCTAAAGAATGGTGTATATGCTGGATATGGTGATGGGGAGTACCGAGTTATACTTGATGCCTACGGTCAAGCCGGCGTTGCAGCAAAGGATTGGAGTTACGGAGGTAAACAATGGTGAAACGCATCAGTTTTTTGGTCTTCGGGGTGCTTATGGGCACTGCCCTTTTGTATCTGATCTTTGTGGGAAAGACGGACACAAATGCTGTTGAACCTAATGTGGTATCGTCACGATCTGCCGCTGAAGAAGCTTCACCCACAAGCTTGCCAGAAAAGTTGGCTTCGAGCGATCAGGCTGTACGGAGAAAGGCAGGTGTCGAACTGAGTAAGCTGCAGCATAGAAAACGGATTACTTCACAGAAGCTATTGTATGAGTTGTACCTGGCGATAATATCGGCTGACGAAGACCCGGATTTTGTGGGGCAAGGGTGCGAAATTCTTTCTCGGTCTCCAAGGAGCGAGAAAATCGTTGCTCACGCAAAACACCTGATCGAGGATGATCAGCACCAGACAAGGGTTGCGGGGGCATTGGTGTACCTAAGAAAACACGGCCCGTCTGCCTTCGCACGGTATTTTGACGGAAAGAAGTATGGTGATCTGTCACTGGAAGTGCGACGTGAGTTGGCGGGATGGGCGCCGGTGAGCAAGTTGTATGTTCAACATGTATCTCAAATTGTAGATGATTATGTTAAATGGCAACCGCCTCCGCATTCGCCCAATGCGGCCAATCCTCACCGGGAGGCTGTTGTAGCTGCAGGCAAGGAAGCTGCGTTACTCTTAATCAAGTCTCAAACCAATGTGCCAGTGTCGCCGGCGGTTGCTAGGGCCCTAGGTGAGATTGGTGTGCCCGAAAGCTTCACTTATCTGTTAGATCAGTACAAGAAAACTCCCAGGGTCGATATTGGAATTGCAGTTGGTAGTTCGTGGCGATCGCTCTATGTAGAAAAGGCATTTTCTTCCCTAGATGAAATCACGCTCCGCAACTTGCTGGAGACAGTCCTCGACAAGCGGTGGGAGCGTATCAAGGACCAGTCACTGACCGACGTAAAAAAACATATTCTTGACAACCTTGTCGAGATCATCGTGGAGTGCAGGAAGAGAAGTAAACCAGTTTTGGAGCAGACCGTTGACGGAGTTTCCGGAGACGACAGAGGGGTATCCAAATGACAAATAGATCTGTTATCGCAGTAAGCATATTCATTCTGGTTGCCGCACTTTTTTTCGCCTTGACATTGCTCGCACAATCTGACGAGAGCACTAACAGACAGAAGACTAATGCAATGCCATCGGAAGGTGCCTCGCCCGGAAATCAGACGCAAGCACTTCGGGAGTCTGCGGCGGATGTTCCCAAACCTGACCGTCACGAGTCAGCGTTTTCTCGTCCAGAGGATCGCGGTGAAGACCTGTCCAAACTCGAAACCAAAGAAATCGTTCGGCGGTTGAGCACCTCGGAAGACACGGTCGAACAGCGCAAGGCGGCCAAGGTGCTAGGCGATCGGGCAATTAAGGGAACCCTCCGTCTCGAAGACGCAGAGCAAGAGACGCTGCGAGAGTACATCCACTCGCAGATTGCCTTGACGGCCAGTACCCAAGGCGAGGGCCGAGAAGAAGCGGTGAGTCAAATTCAGCGATTGTGGCGGCTCGCCGCTCCCAGCTTGATTGACAGCCTTGGACACGAGAATCCAACCGTTCAGGAAGCGGCCATCAAGAACCTGTGTATGATGCGGAATGAACAGCTCGTAAAAGACATCATCACGCGAGTAAAAACAAGCGATGACTCTGCGTTTCAATATGGGGCCGTGTTCGCCTTGGGAATGATGAGGGAAAAGCGGAAGCCACTGGTACCTGATCGGGTCATTCTCGATGACCAACGCTCCAAAGCGTTGGCCGATAAGGTTATTACACCTTTTTTGATTCGTTTACAAGCGGCCAACCCGGATCCCAAGATGCAAAAAATCATTACGAACGCACGCGAGTTCTTAGCCTCGCCGCTTGACACGACGCCGAAACGCGTTACTGAGCCACTGCCTAACGGCGAGATCAAACCGACAAGTTCGCCAAGCCAGATCAGTCCTTCGACGGCACAGCCGATGTCTTCGGTCAGTCAGCCGCGCGCAACTACAGAATTGCGTTCCTGGCAACCGCTTCATATCCTCATCGGGGTAGGAGCTGCGATTGCGGTCACATTAGCCCTCGTCATGCGGATTTACGGCAGGTACTAAAGCACGCTCGGACCGACGTTTAACGAACACGACGCCGACGGCCGCGTTACCCAAGTCCTCGGCCCGGTCCACGACGTCGACGGCACGGCCACGCGCACGGCCAGTTGGACCGTCTACGACGACGTCCATAACACGGTGGCCACCGCCCGGGGCTACGCCACCGGCGCCGCGGGCAGCTACAGCTACACGCTCGTCAACCCCGTCTCGCTGCGCACCCAGTGCGGCACGTGCAGCGACCGCGAGGAGCAGGTCGAGGCCGTCTGCCCGACGACCAACGACCGGCTGACCGATCTGTCCGGCCTGACGCAGTCGACCTGGTGCCGCTGGACGAGCACCATCAAGGACGCCGCCGGGCAGCCCGTCTACGTGCGGACCTACGTATCCGTTCCACAAACCGCATCTTGGCGCGTGTGATAATCTGAAGTCGGGCATGATTACCGAACTTCAGGAGACTTGTCATGAGTGCGAGGAAGGATCGCAGGGACCTGCGAAAGGAGACGATGTGGAGGGAGTTGGTGCGTCAACAGGGGCGAAGCGGAGAGACGGTTCGGGAGTTTTGTCGGCAAAAACGGCTTAGCGAGGCGTCGTTCTACGCCTGGCGGCGCGAATTGAAACTCCGTCGCCAAGAGAGCGAACCGCGCCGGGCTGCAGAGCCCTTGCCCCGTCCGACGTTCGTGCCGGTGGCGCTCGCCGATCCGCCCGCGACCGCCGCCATCGAACTCGTCTTGCCAAGCGGTGTCGTGTTGCGTCTGCCGGCGACAACCGACCTGCCCCGGGTTGCCGCGTTGGTGGCCGATCTGGAACGACGCGCATGTTGAGTCTCTCCTTGCCGTTGGACGTGTACCTCTGCGTGCCGTCGGCCGATATGCGGCGAAGCTTCGACGGCCTGATTCGCATGGCCGAAGAACATCTCGGGCGCGATCCGCTGCGCGGCGGGCTGTACGTGTTTCTCAACAAGCGACGCGACCGCGTCAAACTGCTCTACTTCGACACCGACGGACCGGCCATCTGGTACAAGCGGCTCGAAGAGGGAACCTATCAATTGCCGGCCGTCGACGCAGCAACGCAACAGGTCAGGCTTTCGCCCACCGATCTGGCGTTGCTGCTGGGAGGCATCGATCTGGCCAGTGTCAGGCGCCGAAGACGCTATCGAGGCGTGGCTGAGCCATGATTGGCACGTGGTGGTTTTCACGATCCCCTTGCGGAAAAATCCCTCCCTTGCGGCAGAATCCCGGGGAACCATTTTGCGAGTCGCTACGTCTAGAGAAACATGAGCACGGATGTCCCTTCTCTTCCGAACGACGTGGCGACCTTGAAGGAGCTTGCCTCGCAGCAACACGCCACGATCATCGAGCTGCGGCGCGAGCTCGAACAACTAAGGCACTATACGGCCCAGTTGCTGCGAAGCCGCTACGGGCCGCGTGGCGAGAAGTGCGCCCCGAACCAGTTGGAGCTGTTCGACGGCGGCGACCTCGGGCAAGAAGTGCCCGAGCAAAGCGAGGCATGCGAAACGCCCGCCAGGGGACACGTGCGTCGGCGCGGCAAGCGGAAGCCATTGCCTGCGGATCTGCCGCGTGAACAAGTCGAACACGATCTGGCGGAAGACGAAAAGCCCTGTCCCTGCTGCGGGGAAGTTCGGCAGCGAATCGGCAGCGAAACGAGCGAGCAATGGGAGTTCGTGCCGGCGTCGCTGAAGGTGATCGAGCACATCCGCTACAAATACGCCTGCTGTCACTGCCAGGAGCACGTGTCAATCGCTCCGCCGCCGGCCAAGCCGATCCCCAAGAGCGCCGCCGGGCCCGGGCTGCTCAGTGCCTTGGTGGTGGGCAAGTGGTCCGATCACCTCTCGCTGTATCGGCTGGAGGACGTGTTTTTTCGGCACGGCGCGGAAATCTCCCGGGGCACGCTCTGCCGCTGGGCGGCCGCCACCGCCGAGTTGCTTTCGCCCCTGTATGACCTGATGGTCGAACGGGTGCGATCCTCGCACGTGATTTGGACCGACGACACGCCGGTGAAGGTTCTCGATCCGGCATTGCCCCACTGTCGCACGGGCCGGTTCTGGGTCTATTGCGGCGACGGGTGCAATCCGTACTCGATCTACGAGTACACGGCCAGCCGAAAACGCGACGGCCCGGTCAGGTTTCTGGAAAGCTATCGCGGTTATCTTCAGGCAGATGCGTTTTCCGGCTACGACGGGATCTATGCCGACGGCCAGGTACGGCAAGTGCTCTGCTGGGCGCATGCGCGGCGAAAATTCTTTGACGCCCAGACTTCCAAACCGGAGGAGGCGCAAGTGGCGTTGGCTTACGTGGGACGATTGTACCGCGTCGAACGCGAGGTGAAACAGCACGCCGGACAATTCGACTTCGGCAACCCGGCCGATCGCGAGCGTTGGCACGCCCTGCGATGGAAAAGGCGTCGCGAAAGTTCACTGCCGATCCTCGACCAGTTTCACGCGTGGCTCGAAGGGGCCCGGCATCGCGTGTTGCCGAAGAGTCCCATGGGCCAAGCAATCGGTTACGTGCTGCCGCGTTGGGAAGGCCTCAAGCGGTACTGCGAAGAGGGCGAACTGTCGATCGACAACAATCTGGCCGAACGAACGTTGCGAGCATGCGCGATCGGGCGGAAGAATTGGACCTTCCTGGGCAACGATCACGGCGGCCGGGTCGCGGCGATCCTCTACAGCTTCACGGCAAGCTGCAAAGCCAATCAGGCAGAGCCGTTCGCCTATCTCCGCGACGTCATTCAACGGATGGCCGAGCTGCGCAACACCGAAGGCCATTCCCAGACCACCCTCACCTCGCTACTGCCCGACCTCTGGCTGAAGTCCAACCCCAATGCCTACCGCCCCTGGTCCCGCTGATCCCTCAGCCCCCTCAACCCCGCCGCGAAATCCAATGCGGTTTATGAAGCGGATACGACCTACCACACGATTCCCGGCTCCGGCGACGGTGCCGCGGGGACCAACTACGACGAGACCACGTTCGACTACGACGTCTTCGGCCGGCGGATCATGACCCGTTCGCCGGGCGGCACGATCACCCGCACCCTGCTCGACCCCCGCGGGCTGCCGCTGGCCGTCTACGTCGGCACCGACGACGCGGGCGCCACGGCCACCGATCCCACGGCCGGCGGCACCAACAACCTGGTCCTGCTGGCCCAACACACCTACGACGGCGGCAACGACGGCAACCTTACGCAAACCGTCACCCACGTCGACGCCTCCACCACCCGCACCACCAACCACGCCTACGACTGGCGAAACCGCCAAACGGCGACCGACGGCGAGTTGGACCTCTACCAGAAATCCTACTACGACAATCTCAATCGGGTGGTCAAGACCGAGCGCTACGACACGACGGCCGGCGGCAACCTGATCGCCCGCGAGGAGACGAAGTACGACGAGCGGGGCCGCGTCTACTGCACGCAGCGCTACCCGGTCGATCCCGCCGACGGCAGCGTGGGCACGGCCCTTGCCTCGAACACCTGGTACGACGCCGTCGGCCACGCCATTAAGCGGACCCAGGCCGGCAGCCAGGCCTTTACCAAGGCGATCTACGACAGCCTCAACCGGCCCGTCGCGCAGTACGTCGGCTACGACGCCGACGAGTCGAGCTACGCCGAGGTCGACGACGTCGAGGGGGACACGATCTTCGAGCAGACGGAGACTACCTTCGACGCCGCCGGCAACGCTATCGCCACCGTCAGCCGGCAGCGGCTGCACGACGCCACGGGCACTGGGGCATTGACCACGCCCGGCGGCAGCCAGCCGCAGGCCCGCGTCTCCTACGCGGCCAGTTGGTACGACGGCGTCGGTCGCCAAACGGCCTCGGCCGCCTACGGCGCCTTGGCCACGGCCCCCACTCGGCCCGTTTCGGCACCCTCCTCCAGCGACACGGTGTTGGTAAGCTCGGTCGAGTACAACGCCCGCGGCGAGGCCTACAAGACGATCGACCCGGCCGGTAGCGAGACCCGCAGCGAGACCGACGACGCCGGCCGGGTCGTGCGGAGCGTGCAGAACTACGTCGACGGCACGCCCGGGCCGGCCGCCGACGTGGATGTCACCGTCGAGCGGACCTACAACGCCGACGGCAACCTGCTGACGTTGACCGCCAAAAACAGCACCACCGGCGATCAAGTCACCCGGTACGTCTACGGCACGGCCGCCGGCGGCCTTTCGCCGGCCGTCTACCGCAACGACCTCATGCGGGCGGAGATCTATCCCGACAGCGACGACACCACCGCCCTGGGCAACGGCACCGACGGGGTTTACGACCGGGTGGAGTACGCCTACAATCGACTCGGTGAACGGATCGCCGTGAAAGATCAAAATGGCACCGTCCACCAGTACGCCTTCGACGCCCTCGGCCGCCAAACCCAAGACCGGGTGACGACCGTCGGCACGGGCGTCGACGACAACGTCCTCCGCATCCAGCGAACCTACGAGGTCCGCGGCATGGTCGCGTCGATCACCAGCTACGACGACCCCGACCCGGGCGAGGGCAACGTCCTCAATCAGGTCGTCTTCGAACACGACGACCTCGGCCGGCTGGTGAAGGATTTTCAGGAGCATGAAGGCGCCAAGGACGCCAACACGCTTTACGTCGAGTACGAGTACGCACCGGCGGCTACGGCCCTGCGGCTCGCTTCAGTAAAATACCCCAACGGGCGCCGCACGCGGTACGACTACGGCACGACGGCCGGCGGGGCCCTCAACCGGCTCGACGCGATCAAGGACGACGACGCCAGCACGCTGGCCGCCTACACCTGGCTGGGCCTGGGCCGGATGGTCGTCGAGGACTTCGTCGAGCCCGACGTGAAGCTCGACTACTTCGGCGGCACCTCGGGCACGTATGCCGGCGTCGACCGCTTCGGCCGCGTCGTCGACCAGAAGTGGTACGACTACGCTGCCAGCGCCGTTCGCGACCAGTATACCTACGGCTACGACCGCGCCGGCAACCGCCTCTGGCGCGAAAACGCCACGGCGTCGGCCAAGGACGAATTCTACACCTACGACGAAATCCATCGCCTAGTGAACTTCGACCGCGGCACGCTCAACGCCACAAAGACGGCCGTCAGCGGCACGCCCACGCTGGAGCAGGACTGGACGCTCGACCCCACGGGCAACTGGGCCGGCTTCGTCGAGGCCACCTCCGGCACGACCGACCTGAGCCAATCGCGGACGCACAACCCGGTCAACGAAATCACCGACATCGCCGAGACCCAAGGCACCGCCTGGCTCACCCCGGTGCACGACCGCGCCGGCAACATGACCACCGTTCCCAAGCCGTCGAGCCTAGTCAACGGCCTCGCCTGCACCTACGACGCCTGGAATCGGCTAGTCGCGGTCGAGGACGCCTCGGCCTCCGTGGTGGTCGCCCGCTACGAGTACGACGGCAACGGTCACCGCATCAAAAAGCACGTCGACAGCCAAAGCCCGGCCGACCCTGACGGGATCGATAAGTACGAACATTTCTACTACGTCGGTATCCAGTGCGTCGAGACCCGCGATACCACCACGGAGAACGATCAACCGGAAAACCTTCAGCCGATCTATCAATATGTCTGGTCCAATCGGTACATCGACGCGCTCGTGTTGCGCGACAAGAACACCGACGCGGACGGCCTTTGCGACGACGAGCGGCTCTACTACCTGACTGATGCCAACTTCAACGTCACCGCGCTGGTCGACGCGAACGGCGACGCCGTGGAGCGTTACACATATTCGCCCTACGGCAAGGTCACCATCCACGACGCCACCTGGACGAACACCCGCAACACGTCCAGCTACGACAACCAAGTCCTCTACACCGGCCGACGACTGGACGGAGAAACCGGCCTCTACTTCTATCGGGCACGGTACTACTCGGCGGAGTTGGGGAGGTTTGTGGGGAGAGACCCAGTGCAAGCGGACTTCAATCTCTACCGTTACTGCTACGACAATCCAACCATCTACGTGGACCCGAGCGGTTTGGCCTGCACCACACAAAACTACCCCTCACGTACATGGTCGAGTAGTAACACCGGACATTTTGGTTCGTTCGTGATGGGACTCACCTACACCATCACACAGAGTGCAGGCAGTTATACGGTGTGCGATACTTGTTGTGCAAACGGTGCGACGGGTAAGTCGGTGACTTTTAATTACTCAGCGCATGTGGATGTCACCGGGTCAATAGGCGTGTCATGGCAGTGGAATGGCTTGCTTGGCCTGGGAGTGCTGAATGCCGGAGTGACCGGCGAGATATATGCACGCGGTCAAGGCGATCTCAATTTCGCCGGCACGCTTACATACTGCCCACCGGCTACTTTTGGAGGTACGGTCAAGGCGTGCGGCAATTCGTTCTCACTGACGGTAGGGGGGCGTGTTACAGGGTGGGCAAACGTTCCCGGCTACTCGTTGTCTGCAACAATCGCGGGAGCAGTGACTTACCCGGCGCACTTCTGTGCATCCGTGGATGTGGGCACTGGCACTATTTCAGGTGCCTACGCAGAGATTACTGGTCCTGGAACCGGCGGGATACGGTTTTACGGCTCTGGAACTGGGGTTGGTTTCAACAAGAGCTTTGACACTTGCCTCTTGGGAAATTGTACCAACGTTCGTTAAGCCCACTTCGTTGTGCGGCAACATGTCAGGTATATGAAAGGTTACATACTAATGTGGATTAGACGCATTGCTGCTTTGTTGTGTGCATTGGTCGGTTCGGTCCCGGCTGGCGCAGGTGTCGAAACGGAAACCAATACTGCGGGAGGACCACCGGAGTTGGGCGTTGCCGTTGTTGTTGATGGCCATACCCTTGAGATTCGCCGATTTGTAGAGCGGATGGTCACGAGGACAACTACGTCCAGCCTTCCACCGGGCGTCAAGATCGAAGCGAAGGAAGGGTCTATAGGACCAACATCGAGCACCGAAGTGGTTCCTGTCATTGAGACACAGATTGCGCGAGTTGATGCCACGAAAGTGGTGGCACGGCGCATTGATGGTCGGACGGTCTCCGCCAAGGTTCTCATGGATGAACTTGCAAAGCCCACACCTGTAATCCTCGTGAAACAGGGCCAGCAGGTCGAGCCATTGTTCTCAAAGATGTTCAAGCCTGAGTCGTTGGTGTTGCTGTTGCCGCCGTCAACAACACCGCCGACCGTTGCTCCCAACAGCACAGCGCCAACCACTCGTTCACGATAACTTTTCACATACGCAGCACGGCCAGGCACACACCTGCGGCAGAACTGATGCTCAACTATGCAACTTGTCCCCAACCGTCATTGGCGAGCGCCGGACAATCGTCGTGTCGGCGGTGGTGCAATAGGGCGTTGGGAAACGATGTGGGGCACGGCGCGCCGTGTTTGCGCCGGATCAGCGCCGAATGCCGTTTACTGCGTCAGCCAAATTTCGAGATGGTCAATACGCTCGATAGAGGATTCGGTAGAAGCGGGGGAAGGGCTTTGACACAATCGGGAATCTGACCCCACCCCCTCCCGGTCTGCGGTTCAAGCCGGATCAATCAAAGACTGCAAAGGGCATGGGGTAGTGGCCGATCAAGGCGGGAAGAGCATGGACACGGGATCGGCAAAGAATCAGCCGATCAAGGGCAGGGATAGGGTAGAGAAGCCCGTAGAAGCCCTCAGAATCAACCAGGATGCACGCTACCACGTTCTGGATCGTAGCGCGTCGATGACGGCGCGGGGTTGGATATGGTCAATATAGCGGGCGCTTGTCGCTAAACTGGAATGGCCCAATGCCCTCTGGATAATCCTGATGTCCACCTTTTCGTCGGCGAGGTTCGACGCGAACGAGTGGCGCAGGCCGTGGGCATGGCAGCGTTTGGCGATGTTGGCCCGTTTGCCGAGTCTCTTGAACAGTAAGCGTTCGGTGGAACACACGCCGGGTGCCACTCAACGCTGGTAACGATTTTATCTATAGCCTTTGGCGGCGATGATTTGCCGTTTCGTGGCGAGTTGGATTTTGGGTGGGCCGCAGATCTTGGGTTGTTTCTTTCGCGGGTAGTGGCGACTTTGTTTGCTGGTGGTGCGGTGCGATTCGTCGGCTTTCAGGCACTCGTGGAGTTCGAGCTTCACGGTTCTCGCCGGGTGCCGCTGCTGGCTTGTCTAGCGGTGCTGGGTGGGTGTAGGATAATGAGGCATGATGGGGTCAAAGTGCTATACGCCGGCGAATGCTCCGGATGATTCTCCACTGCCGGTGATTCATGGACTACCGGTGGAGTCGTACCCATTAGACGATTGAATCTCCGCTGAACACTGCGGGCGGAGATCTATCCCGACAGCGACGACACCACCGCCTTGGGCAACGGCACCGGCGGGGTTTACGACCGGGTGGAGTACGCCTACAATCGACTCGGTGAACGGATCGCCGTGAAAGACCAGAACGGCACCGTCCACCAGTACGCCTTCGACGCCCTCGGACGCCAAACCCAAGACCGGGTGACCACCGTCGGCACGGGCGTCGACGACAATGTCCTCCGCATCCAGCGAACCTACGAGGTCCGCGGCATGGTCGCGTCGATCACCAGCTACGACGACCCCGACCCGGGCGAAGGCAACGTGCTCAACCAGATCGTCTTCGAACACGACGACCTCGGCCGGCTGGTGAAGGATTATCAGGAGCATGAAGGCGCCAAGGACGCCAACACGCTTGCGGTCGAGTACGAGTACGCACCTGCCGCCACGGCCCTGCGGCTCGCTTCAGTAAAATACCCCAACGGCCGTCGCACGCGGTACGACTACGGCACGACGGCCGGCGGGGCCCTCAACCGGCTCGACGCGATCAAGGACGACGACGCCAGCACGCTGGCCGCCTACATCTGGCTGGGCCTGGGCCGGATGGTCGTCGAGGACTTCGTCGAACCCGACGTGAAGCTCGACTACTTCGGCGGTACCAGCGGCAGCTATTCCGGCGTCGACCGCTTCGGCCGCGTCGTCGACCAGCAGTGGTACGACTACGCCGCCAGCGCCGTTCGCGATCAGTATACCGTATCCGCTTCATAAACCGCATTGGATTTCGCGGCGGGGTTGAGGGGGCTGAGGGATCAGCGGGACCAGGGGCGGTAGGCATTGGGGTTGGACTTCAGCCAGAGGTCGGGCAGTAGCGAGGTGAGGGTGGTCTGGGAATGGCCTTCGGTGTTGCGCAGCTCGGCCAACCGGATCTCTTCTTGGAATCGTTGTGCCGCTTTCCACCCGGGCCATCTCCGTGGCGACGTGTTGCCGCAGGCCGCGGTCGTCACGCAGATTCTGGGGGTGGACGCCCCGGACGATCCGCTGGGCGTCGATCACCAGCCGGTCGAGTTGCTCGTTGCTGCCGATGTTCAGCCGGCGAAACCGCTCAAAGAATTCTCGCAGGTTTTCCACGGCCGAATCGCGGAAGATTTTGGGTTTGCCGTCGTCGCTGCCCGAGAGGCGTTCGGTGAGGTGCGACACCAGCCGGGCCAACTCCTCAGTGAACGCCTGCTCGGCCAGCCGCACCGCCTCGTCGAACCGCTGCTGCACCCCGCGGCACTGCTGCTCGTACAGCTCGGGTTTGAGCTGCTGCAGGTAATTCGGCGGCTCGACCGAGGGAAAATCGTGCTCGATGGCGAACAGCCCGACCAAGATGGCCGGGTAGTCGGCCGCGTTGTAGAGCGAGCCGAGGCGTTGTCGCGCAGCGCTGCGCAACGCATCGTAGTGGCGATCCAACGCCAAAACGGCATCGCTTAACTCTTGGCCGAACTCCTGCATCCGCGTATCGAATGCGTCGATCCGATCCTGCCGGATCAGCCGCAGGCCCGGCTCGGGAAACGGCAGTGTCACGCCTTTCCAATAACAGACGACACGGTTTTTCACGGCGGTCACCCTGCGGAAGGCGGGGTGCGAGGTGTCGAGGAGCTTCTTGCCGGCCGAGAGGAATTTGCCCTCGGCCCCAAACGCATCGGCCGCCTGGGCCTTCTGCTCGGCGGAGAGTGTTTTGCGAACGCCCAGCCAGGAGAGCGACAGCCGCACGGCGGCCATCGTCGCGCGAAGCCGCTCGGCGGCGGTCGCGGTAAGCGTTTCGGTCCGAGCAGACGGGTCATCGAGAACTGTACTCATAGGGCATCATCCTTTGGGATTGCAGACAGCGTTTTCAAAAAAACAAAAACTGCCGGGCGACGACCAAGCGGTACATCGCGCGGCGGGCGGTTTGCCGCGGCGCGTTTGGTTTCTAACCACCGCGTATATCGCGCCGCGTTGGAAACACGTCGTTAGTTGTTCGACGGATCGGCCCGTCGCGTGCGGCGCCTCGTCGAAACCCCTGAAAAACAAGGGCGAAACGACACGGCCGTTTCAGTTTGCACCAGGGTTTGCACCAAATGCTGCCGTATGCTGACAACTCTGGACACCACGAAGCCGAAGGACTCGGGGGACGTGGCGAAGCCAGGAAGTGCTCTGCTGGAAGCCATTCGCCTCCTGGTCGAGATGGCCCCGCAGGAGCGGGCTGCCTTGATCGCGTTTCTCAAGGCCTTCGGATGATGGCCGGTCGCCGTGCTGCGGACACCTACCATGGCCGGAACTCGGCTACCCCGGCCTGTCGACGCTGGATACGGTCGGGGCGTGCGCCATTCCCGGAAATCACACGCGGTCGGCCAACAGTCCCGACCGAGGGCTGCGCGAAACATCTGCCGCGTGACCGGGTGGAAATCGTGGACCTGCTGCACGTGACCTGCTATTTGTGGGACGCCGCCTACCTGTTCCATGCGGAAGGAAGCGATCAGGCGTCGGGCTTCGTGCGCGATCGCCTGTTGTGTATCCTCCGCGCCGAGGTGGGCTACGTGATCGGCGGCCTGCGTCAGATAGCCACGAAGCGCAAGGGCTCCAAGGGCAAACTGTCCGCGGCGAAGCAAAAGACTCTGACGAAGGTCTGCGACTACTTCGAGCGCCTTCGGGACCGGACGCGTTACAACGAGTACCTGGCCGCTGGCTATCCGATCGCCAGCGGCGTGATTGAAGGCGCTTGTCGCCATTTGGTAAAGGATCGCATGGAACGGGCCGGGATGCGCTGGACGATCGACGGCGCTCAGGCAGTGCTGGACCTTCGCAGTACGCGTATCAACGACCAATGGCCCGCATTTGAAGCCCATCGAATTCATACAGAAACCCGACGCTTCTATCCACAACGCCAACTACTACAACGACTTGAATTCCAACCGGCCACATAGCGGAACGCCGGTTACACCATGGTGGTTCACGGGTCTTCAGGCCCCTCGGGTTTTCCCGCTGCCACTTTCGGGCTCGGAGGGCGAGTCCATTTTCGACCGCCCCCCCTCCAAAAGGTGTGACACTTGAACCGGGCAATCAGGGCTATATGCTATGATAGCGGTAGCGGCATCGTTTCGCGAACGTTTGCAGCTGCTGGGTGACAGCGCCATAATTCATCATCGCTTTGCCGGAGACGTCGCCCTGAATCGCTCCCAGTATTCGCTGTCCTACTAATCCACCTAATCCTAATCCACTCAACTATCGACGCCTGCGCAGCAAATGTACCAGGGCGACCAACGGGAGCCCGGCCGTATCCGGCTTCCGGTTGGTCGGGCGGTATCATTCATGATGCAGACATCAACAGAATTGATTCGCGCCTCACGAGCCATGTAATTTCCCCCGCAATTCCCTGCAATTCTCCACGCGTTCATGGCTACGCCCCAGATCCTTTTACTGATCGAAACGTCCAGCGCTTTTGCGCGGCGTCTGATTCGTGGCGTGGCGGCCTACTGCCACGAACACGGCCGCTGGGTCCTCCGGCTGCGTGAAGGTGGGGTGGAGGCGCTGGGCCACACTCGCTGGGACCCCGCGGCCTTCGATGGCATCATCGCACGCTTGGAAACGCAGCGGATCGTTGACGTGGTCTCCGCCGCCGGCCTGCCGGTGGTCAACGTCAGTGGAACGCCGTGGAATGCTTCCATTCCCTGGGTGGACGTGGACAATACGGAGGCCTCCAACCTGGTCGTCGAGTACTTCTGCAGCCGAGGCTTTCAGCATTTCGCATTTTGCGGCGTGAAAGCGTTTCCTTGGTCCCAGGCGCGCGAACAACTGCTTTCGGAACGGCTCGTCTCAGGCGGCCTGTCGCTCGATTCATTCTCGCTGAACTATCTTGGCGACGTCAACGATCCCCACAAACGGAACCGTCTGCTGGAGTGGCTGGTCTCGCTGCCCAAGCCGGTCGCGCTGATGGCCTGCAACGACGTATGCGGCCGCGTTGTGATCGAGGCCTGCGAGGAGGTTCGGCTGTCGGTCCCGGACGAGGTGGCGGTCATGGGCGTGGACAACGACGAGTTGGTGTGCGAGTTGAGCGATCCGTCCTTATCGAGCGTGATTCCGAATACGGAGAAGATCGGCCACACGGCCGCCTCGGTGTTGGACCGACTCTTGGCCGGCCGGCCCGCGGAACCAACTACGATCAAGGTCGATCCGATCGGGATTGAGACGCGGCGGTCGACGGACGCCGCTGTGACCGGACAGCCGTTGATCCGTCTGGCCGTGCGCTTCATCCATGACCGTGCCACGAAAGGGATCAACGTTGAGGACGTGCTGCGGGACATTCCCATCTCTCGGACCGCGTTGGAGAACGGCTTCCGGGAGCTTCTCGGCCGGACGCCGCACGCCGAGATCACGCGGGTCCGCCTGCTTCATGCCCAACAGCTTCTCGCCACGACGACGCTGTCTGTCTCGCAGGTTGCCGTGCGGTGCGGTTATGAACGGCCGGAGTATTTTAGCTCCGCCTTCCGGCGCGAGACCGGTCTCTCGCCCAGCGAGTTCCGCCGGCAGAAGAAGGCGTGAGCTCGTCAGCGGGGAAAGCGATGTCAAGGGGACATTCGTTTTCCGCCGCCGGTACGAGCGTTCTCGATGCCGGGGGGGGCAACTCAAACGGCACAAGCTGGAGCCCAGCAACGGGTGTGAGGACTGCGAGCAGCTCCCCGGCGGTTGTGGAAAATCGCAGGATATTGTGGGCACAATCGCAAGGCCGACGCGTGTGGCCCAGGTTAGAATACAATCTATACGGTCCTTGCCTGACCTACTCGGCTCCACGACTGCTGCAAATCGTCTCCTGCGATCCCGCCGTTCCGTCTGCTCCTTGCCCGCCATGATGAACTGAGGACACCATGCCAGAAACGAAGCAACCTGCGATAGTCCCTTCATCCAAGTACCCCTCTCGCCGCCAGTTCCTGGGGCGGGCCGCCGGCGTGGGAGCCGGCGCTGTTGCCGCGTCGATGGTTGTGCCTCGCGTGCACGCCTCGTCGGACGAGACCCTCAAGGTAGCGCTGATCGGCTGTGGGGGGCGTGGCACGGGCGCTGCGGCCCAGGCGCTCAACACCGAGGGCCCGGTCGTGCTCTGGGCCGCCGCCGACCTGTTTGAGAACAGCCTCGAACGCAGCCTGGCTTCGCTTGAAAAGGGCCTCGAAGGACGCTATGATCGCGAGAAGCAAGCTGGCTTCGGCGAGCGGATCCAGGTCCCGCCGGAGCGCCGCTTCGTCGGTTTCGGCGCATTCAAGAGGGCCATCGACAGCGGTGTCGATGTGGCCATCCTCACTGCCTTCCCTCACTTCCGCCCCGAGCAGTACGAGTACGCGGTCCGCCGCGGAGTCCACGTCTTTCAGGAGAAGCCCGTGGCCATCGACGCTCCGGGCATCCGCCGCATCCTAGCCGCAGACCAGATCGCCCGACAGAAGAATCTCAAGGTCGGCGTGGGCCTGCAGCGCCACCATAACAAAGTCTACCAGGAGGTGATCCCTCGCGTTCACGACGGCGCTCTGGGAGAGATACAGTTCTTGGGATGCTATTTCAACTGCGGTGCCGCCTGGGCCCTGGGTCCCCGCGACGGCTTGTCCGAGATGGAATTCCAACTTAACAACTGGCTCCTCTTCACCTGGCTCTCGGGTGACCACAACGTCGAGCAGCACGTCCACAACATCGACATCTGCAATTGGGTCATGCAGGCCCATCCCATCGAAGCCAACGGCATGGGCGGCGCCAGTTCCGAAACGGCCGCGAGCACGGGGAGATCTTCGACCACCATTTCGTCGAGTACACCTATCCTGACGGCGCGAAGATGTACAGCCAGTGCCGCCAGATCCCCGGCTGCTGGAACCTCATCGGCGAATTCGTCCAGGGCGCCAAGGGCACCGCCGACATCGGCCACACGAAGGCCGCGATCGAGGCCACCGGCCTCTCCTGGAAGTCTGGCCGGCGGCACCGCGGCAACCCTTACCAGGTGGAACACGACGTCCTCTTTGATGCCATTCGCAACAACAAGCCGCACAACGAGACCGAATACGGCGCGATGAGCACCATGACCGCCATTCTCGGCCGGATGGCCACCTACTCCGGAAAAAACGTCACCTGGGACGAGGGGTTCAACTCCAACCTGGAACTCAAGCCCGACCGTTACTCCTTCGACGCTACCTCGCCTGTAATGCCCGACGCCGACGGCGTTTACCCCTGCGCCGTGCCCGGCGTCACCAAAGCCTACTGACAACGACACTGCGGGAAAAGTGTGGCCTGCCGTTCACGACGAATTCCCACACGAAATATGGAGGATATCCGGAATGCGAGCGATTTCCCTCTTATTGTTCGTACCGCTGCTCTCGGGGTTCGTGGCAAGCGAAAGCCGAGGGGCGCGGCGGCCGAACGTGGTCCTTATCATGACGGACGACCAGGGCTACGCCGATCTGGGCTGCCATGGGAATCCGGTGCTTCGGACACCTTGTCTCGACCAGTTGCACGGCGAGAGCGTCCGCCTGACCGATTTCCATGTTGATCCGACGTGCTCGCCGACGCGATCGGCCTTGATGACCGGGCGCTATTCGACACGAACCGGCGTCTGGCATACCGTGATGGGGCGCAACATGCCGCGACGCGGCGAGGTAACGATGGCCGACGTCTTCGCCCGGAGCGGTTACCAGACGGCCATTTTTGGCAAGTGGCACCTGGGGGATGAATTTCCCTTCCGCCCGCAGGATCGTGGCTTCCAGCACGTCTTGATCCATGGCGGGGGGGGCGTGGGTCAGATTCCCGACTACTGGGGCAACGACTACTTCGACGACACATTCTTCCTCAACGACCGGCCGAAAGCCTTCACCGGGTACTGCACCGACGTCTTCTTCCGCGAGGCGATTCGGTTTATTGAAGCCCATCGCGACGGCCCGTTCTTCGTCTACCTGCCGACCAACGCGCCACACGGCCCGTTCTACGTGCCGGAGCAATACCGTCGGATGTATGCCAACCGCGTGGACGGCGACGCGGGGCTGGCGAATTTCTACGGCATGATCGCCAATATCGACGAAAACGTCGGCCGCCTGAGGCAACGGCTCGAACAACTTGATCTCGCCGAGAACACGTTGCTGATCTTTATGACCGACAACGGTACGTCGCGCGGAGCCACGTTTACCGACTACCGGGGCAACGAAGGCCGGTTGAAAAGCGGCTACAACGCGGGACGGCGAGGCCGCAAAGGATCGCCCTATGAAGGCGGCCATCGCGTGCCCTGTTTTCTCCACTGGCCGGCCGGCGGCCTGGTCGGCGGCCGGGACGTTGATTGCCTGACGGCCCACTTGGACCTGCTGCCCACGCTAATCGAACTGTGCGATCTGAAGTCGCCGAAAAGCGTCCGGTTCGACGGGTGCAGTCTCGCGCCGCTACTGCTCCGTCCGGGAGATGCGTTTCCGAAACGTACCCTGTTCGTCCAGCACCAGGAATTGCCTTATCCGGAGAAGTACCGTTTCGGCTGCGTCATGGAAGGCAGCTGGCGGCTGGTGATCCGCAACGACGATCGCGAGGCGCCGACGTTCGAACTGTTCGATCTTTCGGCCGACCCCAGCCAGAAGACCGACATCGCGAATCAGCACGCGGATATCGTAAAGCGCCTGCGGTCGGCGTACGAGCAGTGGTGGGACGAGCTGGATGACGATTTCGACAAATATGCCCGGATCGTCGTGGGAGACCCGCGGCAGAATCCGGTGCAACTGACCTGTTTTGACTGGCACAGCTCGCGTCGATGGTGGCAGGGCCAGATCCTCCGCGGCTTCCAGGACAACGGCTTCTGGGCTCTCGACGTTGCGACGGCGGGGGACTACGAGATTGCCCTGCGTCGCTGGCCGCCGGAAATCGACCAACCGATCAATTCGGCAATCGCCGGCGGCAAGGCGATCACCGCCCGTACGGCCCGTATCAGGATCGGCGACACGGAGAAAACCCAGCCCGTCGAACCGGAGGCGTCCGCCGTCAGATTCCGGGTTTCGCTCCGCGAAGGTTCGACGCGACTCGAGACATGGTTTGTCGAAGACAAGGGCCAGTCTCGCGGCGCCTATTACACTACCGTGAAACGGATCGCCCCCTGATCGTATAGACTCCCGCATTGCTGAAGGCAGAATGGTGACCACCGGGAGCCTGACCCCACGGCCTAAGAAAGTTGGGACGCCTTCCGTTGGTTGCAACGGAGTCAACAGGCTCTGGTGATGATATGTATAACACTCAGATCAATCCTGAATGGATTCCTGGCCTATGTCGTTGCAGCGGTCGATGGTCGTTTTCGGCACCGTACAACTGCTTCCCACAGCTTGAGAAGGGTCGAGCAACCCTTGTTCTGTAAATTCTGTTGCCCTTCTTTTCTGTGGTTGGGAAGAAGGTAGAGCGGCTTTGCCGCGATTTTTATTGGCGTTCACGCAGACCAAGGGGGCTCATTGCCGCCCCCTTGGAACCCCGCTAGCCTCTCTGTGTTCCGCTGGCTGACGCGTTGGTTGCCATCGTCAGGTAGACTTTGCCCGTCTCCCAGTCGTCGCTGGTTTCGCTGAGGATGACGCTGACCAGACGCAGCAACGACGCTTCGTTGGGGAACAGCGTCGCCACACGAGTCCGACGTTTGATTTCTTGATTGAGCCGTTCGAGGGCGTTGGTGGTGCGCAGGCGGCGCTGATGGGTCGCGGGCAACTCGAAAACCACAAGCCCTTCGGGCACGTTGGTTTCCATCCAAGCCGAAAGATCGGGCGCACGGTCCGCGTATTTCTTCACCAGTTGCGCCAGCAGCCGATCCGCCTCGTGGCGGTCCGGCGCATTGAACACGTTTCGCAGATCTTGACTGACTTCCAGACGCATCGAGACCTTCGGCGTGCCTTGATTCTGCTGAAATCAGATGAAGGATTCACGGATGAGGAGATTGCCGAACACGTTGGTTGCACGGATCGAACTGTTCGCAGTATGCGTAAACGGTTCTGTACCGGGAGTTTAGAGGAAGCGTTGTACGACGCCCCTCGATCCGGTGCTCCGCCCACGTTTACGCCACGGCAGAAGCAGCAAGTCGTGGCGTTGGCTTGCAGCGATCCGCCGGAGGGCCGCGTCCGCTGGACGCTGGAACTACTCTGCGTGCACGCCGTGAAACGAGGCTTCGTCGATTCGATCAGCAAGAGCGAGGTTGCGTTGTGGCTGAAAGAGCACGACATGAAGCCATGGCGAAAAAAACATGGTGCATTCCGAGACTCACCGAAGAGTTTCGCGACAGAATGGAGGACGTCCTCGACCAGTATGAAAAGGCGTTCAACCCGAGAGAACCGTTGATTTGCATGGACGAGCAGCCGTATCAACTCCTGGACGATACGTGTCCCTTCAAGCCTGCCGTACCAGGCAAGGCGGCTAAGCAGGACTACGAGTATCGTCGTTGCGGCACGTGCAGTATCTTTGTCGCCGTTGAGCCGAATGGTGGCAAACGCTTCGTCCAGGCTCGGCGTCATCGCAAACGGGCCGATTTCGCACGATTCGTGCGTGATCTGCTTCAGCGTTATCCCAAGGCTCGTCGGATTCATTTGGTTCTCGACAACCTCAACACGCACAACGAAAAGTCCCTCATCGAAACGTTTGACGCCACGAAAGCGAAGCAATCTCTGCGACGCATCGTATGGCACTACACACCCAAGCACGCCAGTTGGCTGAACATGGCAGAAATTGAAATCTCCGTGTTGACCAAGCAATGCCTCGGGCGACGGATTCCTACAATCGAAGAAGTTCAACGTCATGCGGCGACTTGGGCCCGCGACCGAAATCGCCGCAAAGCCATAATCGACTGGACCTTCAATAACAACGACGCCCGCCGAGTGTTCCCGGAACTATACCGGAAGAAACTTGCTGGATGACGTACTAGCGTTTATTTCGGGGAAATCCGCACTACCGCCGTTGGTAACTTGAGACGGCCGGAGTACGCATTGCCCTAATGGCACGATCGGCATAGTAATTCGGGTTGCGGCTGAATCGATCGAACGGCTACGGCAAGGTAACCACCTCGCCGCGAGCAACGGTTGCCAATTGCTGAAGCAAAAGGTACTCCATGTTCTCAGACAAGAACGCAATGCTGCCATCACCCATCAGAAAATGTGCTCCACCGAGGTGGCAACTACTGAAGGGGAGATGATTGAAGGGGATGCCATCGGTGATGGCGTCTACTTTGGCATTTATCGGATTCGCCACCACCTTCGACGCCATTAGGGCAATATCGTCATCATTGTTGAACGTGTAGCCTCCCGTAATCCAGGCGCGAACAAGGCCTGGCGGATTGGCAAACCGTCCCCCCTTGGTGTCGAGATGCGCGAACTCGCCCATGGCAAGCGTATTGCTCAGCCCATCGCGTACCTCGGCCATACGGCGCCATGCGTAGGGAGTAAACATACCGTTTTTCGGCCAATCGCCAACCGTAGGAGACGAGCCGTACGGTTCCTCGGTCGGGAAAGCCCCCCCAACACCTTGATAAAGCGTCAGCGCGCCGGAAGCGGCCCCGGCCTGAACTGTCGCGGCAATCTCTTCACTGGTATAGACGGCCTTGTTAGACCAGGAGGGGCAAACGTAGGCAGGGACTGCTGTATACTTCAGCTTGCTATTGACGGAACTGGTGAGCGTCGAGCCCTTAAAATCGAGTTGGTCATACAGTGGCTGCATCTCCAGGTAAGGCAAGAGGTGCGAGAACAAGGCGTGTTTACAGTGACCATTAGAACCCGCCGGGAAAGTCTCTCTCCAAACGCAGGCGTAGTTGTGCAGGGCCAGCCCCATCTGCTTCAGGTTGTTGCTGCACTGCATGCGCCGTGCCGCCTCGCGCGCGGATTGCACGGCCGGCAGCAACAGGGCGATCAGAATGCCGATGATCGCGATGACTACCAAAAGCTCCACCAACGTAAAGGCGGATTTTGAACGATGGAAAAGGGATGGTGGATTTGCGCACACAACTCACCTCCTGATGATTCCGAATGGAATCTCAGCACTGAACGGCAATGTAAGGTCGATATGACGAACGGTGGAACGCCTCCCGGACAGAAGTGCTGCGGAGCACCTTCCACGGTGTTCTACTTCCTCTTCCGCCAGGCACAAACCGCCAGGCCAAGAACCGCTGCGGCGAGCAATGCTACCGAAGAAGGCTCCGGAACGACGGTGACGTTGTCAACCAAGAAATCGGCATCGCGATAATACGCGAAAAATTTAAGTGTTGTGAACTCGTTGCTTTGAGCGCCCGACGAGGTGCCCGTGTATACCCCGTTTGTCTCGCCGCCGGAAAGGGTAACAGTAAGGGTTGCATTCGAGGTGCCAAAGTTCTCTCCTTGCAGCTTGAGGTGGTTGCCTTCGGGCACCTCATTGTCTCCAAATGACTTCGCCGTCCCGAAGTCATCAGTCGTGCTGGCGAACAAGCCGGTTTGAAGAAACGCTGAACCGTTGTAGAACCGGATCTCTGCGCCATTCGAGGTGTAATACACACACACATTAGCGCAATCGTCGTTGCTTGATACGCCGAGCGTCCTGTATGATGTGGAATCAATGTCCAGTACAGCGAAGTCGAACTCAATCGTGAAGTCCGCGACACCTTCTGGGCTGACCGTCTGAGACAATGCCCCACCGTTGCTCGTGCCGTACAGCAATCGCGCACTGTTGGTCCCACCGATAACTGTCGGGGATGTTGACACGGTGGCCGTTCCGCTCGTGTTTGAGTAGGTCCATCCACTGAATCTTCCCGTTTCCGAGTCGATGGATTCGAAATCGCCGTTGGTAATGCTAATGGATTCGGCCATCACTGGCAGCCCCGTGATCACCGCGAAGCAGGCAATCGCCAAACCCGTACAGAAGACTCGTTTTGACATGATCGTATTCTCCAGAAGAGGTGCTTGTATTTTGGACTATTGTTCCACTCTCACTTCTGCCTCCCTCACGCCCCTGCTGGCTACCATGCGACACAAACGATTGTTTTGCGAAACGAGGCCTACCAGCCATTGTCACTAGTACACATTCATTTTCTAAACGATCTGGATTAATGCCCTCCTTTCAGTTCGGTTCCCTGTTTGTCGACTGCGGCGGTTCCGGCAGCGGGCGGCTGGTGCCACAACGAACGCCAGTAGGCCCGGTCCGTCTCGTACGGGTCGATGGGATCCTTGGCCGGATCGAAGCTCTCGGGCAAGATCTCCCACCGTTTCATCCAGCGAACATAGTTCGGGTTGGGGCGAAAGTCCGGCATGTCGGGACGACAAGTTTTTTCTCGCTCCTGCCGTTCCTTGGCTGCCTGAATAGCTGTCAGGATAGCCTTGTAATCGGGATCATTTTTGGTCCTAAAAACGATGCTTTGGCCATAGTTGTCCTTGCACCATCCATAGCCACCCGATTCCTTGTCGAGCGGGGCCAAGAGAATCATGGATTTCTCGGGATTAGAAAGGTCGTAGAGATTCCAACAATGTTTAGGAGAGTTCATGCGTGCCTTGTGGACGCGGCGTCCCATGTTCGCCTCGGAGTCGTGACACCAAAGGCAGCGGTTGTAAACAATTCTGTCCAGGGGCGAGCCGATTTGCACATGGGCGTTGTTGATCAGGGCACCGGCAACGGCCGTCGCCGCAGTATTGTAGACCGCATAGGTACCCGTGAAGGTGGCGCTGGCCTCGATCCAAAGTCGAACTTTGTCCCGTTCTTGTTCGGTCAGGGTGACATCGTAATGGCTGCCGTCGATCTTATTCATCAGCGGGCTTGCGCCGGTGCCGAAACCGTAAGGCTTGTGTTCGCGAAACTCGGTAAGGTAACGCCCCATCATGTCGCTGATCTGGTTGTTGGCGAACAACGCATAGTAGCTTTGAGAGAACCACTCGGCGCGGTCGCCCGTCATGTTCACACGGCCGGAAAGCGTGTCCGGATTGTGACAGGAGACGCAGTGCCGGTCCCAGATGGGTTGGATATCACGTGGGTAATCGAATACCTCGGGTACACCCGGTACCAGTGCGATCCGGCTGGGGGAACGTTTCAGTGCCAGCAAGGTACCACTACCACCTACCGCCCCGATGGTCGTCGTACGCGATTCATGGCAGCCCACGCACCCTTGAGTTTCACCAGGCATCACCATCGTGTAGCTCTGCATGCGTTTCACGGCGATGCCCTTTTCGTCGAGCGCTACGAAATAGAGGGCCCGCAGGACTGGTACCTCGAACGCGGCCGAGCCATCCTCTTCGATTGGGACAGTACCCAACACGCGGCGCAGTGTGTGGGTACCATCCATGCTAATGAGGCCGGGCAGGGAATAGTAGCTAACCGGTTTGGGCAGGTCTTCTAGGATTAGAAGCTTCTTGATGGTGCCTCGCTTGATGCCTTCCATTTCCTTCGGGCGGCCGCGATAAACATCTGTAAGAACGAGAGTTCCGGTGCTCTTATCGAGGTTGATGCGGGAACGGATTACCGTCTCGCGCGGACGCGGCGCGAGGACGCGAGGATCATGGACCATCTTTGGGCCCTGATAGAAGACCTGCGCGTTGCCTTCGCCGTCGAGAACGAAGAGGTTCGTGTTCTCGGCAGCAAGAAAACAGTTCTCGGAAAGCGGGTAGGGATCGCGGAAACCGGTTCGTCCTTGTCCGAACCACGTCGTGTTTTGGGAAAGGCTGTAATGGTAACCCAAGTTTCGCTCAGGACTGATCTGCTTTGCGGCCGAGACTTCCTCCGGACCAGCCTTAAGATCGACGATCATGACGTTTCCCGCGTTCTCTCGGAGTCCCGAAGGGGGCGAAAAAACACAGGCGATCTTTCCGTCTGTCCCCGGGACGGGCATCGGATCGCATTTGGAATACGTCAACACATTGTGCTTGTTCTCTTGCTTAACACCGCCACCAAAGATGATCATCTGGTTCGTACCGTCGGGATTCATTGTCCAAATGTCGTGATAGCTACCAATGGCGGCGTCTACGTATTCCCACCGATCGTAAAGAATCTGCCCGTTGGGCATCACGGTGGGACGATCGTCACGCACATTATTTGCTGAAAGGCAGAGAATGTTGCTTCCGTCCCCGTCCATTCGGAAGAGTTGCGCGCCTGGAGAATGATTGCAGGGGATGAATCGTTTGCCCCGGCTGGAGACGAAGATGATACCGCCGTCGGGCAGATACTCCGGGCCAAAGTCGTCCCACTTTTCGCCGAAGGTCAGTTGTTTCAGGCCGGTACCGTCGATGTTCAGTTCGTAAAGGTTATAGTTGTGCGTGCCACCCTTGCGGTAAGCGATCAGGAACTTCTTGCCGTCGTAATGAACGCGAGGATCGCGGATGTCGCCCTTCTCTACCTCGAAGATGACGGTAACCTGCTTGGTGCGCAGGTTGATTTTACAAAGGCGTGAGCCGTCCGGCGCGTGGTACCAGTTATTGGGATTCACCGAGTCGCCGCCGAAGTTGCGGTAGTAGTGGCCGTCTTTGTATAGATCGCGCTCGACGAAAACGATCTCCTCCGCGCCGCCCATTAGCGTTAGGGCCTTCTCCACGAGATCTGGTTCACGCGGAGGCGAGAGCGGCGTTGACTGAGGTTTGTCCGCCTCTGCCGCCAAGGTGATGCCGACCAGACCGACTGCAACCAAGATGAGACATGTCGAAGGAACGGAAACCACTCTATTCCACTTCATATTCATACCTTCCTCCTCCCGTTGTCTTCAGGACGCCAGAAACAGGCAATCCTGTAGTCAACCAGGGAATGTCCGATCGATTTTTGTCATAGTGTCAAGCCCTATGCAACGACAAAAGACGTCGTCCAATACACTGGCAAGTTTTTGCTTGCCCACATGACGGTCTTTGAGTTAACATAGTCTCGGGAGTGGCGCGAAACCAGATTTTTTTTGCGCAATCCACAAGTGTTTTGCGCACCTTCCTGCGATGTGCGGTTTATATTGTGCATAGGGACCGTTGTTTTCTGACCCGCAGTCACACTTGTTGATTGGAAAGCATGAAGATGTGTTCCCAAAGCCCCACCAGAAAACGACGTCAGGTCGCCATAGCCTATCCGTTGGCAGTGCCTCACATGACGATCCTCCTCCGTGGTTTTCTGGACTACGCCCAAAAACATGGCGACTGGGCGATAACAACTAGTCCTCCATCACTTATGGGAGCTGGCGAGTCGCCGCTTACGCTCAACCACCTTCGAGGTTGGTCGGGCGACGGAGTGTTCGCCGCGATTCTCAATCAGGCGGATATTCTCATGGCCCAACAACTGGGAATCCCAGTGGTGAACGGGGCATCGACGCTACGCGAAACGGGAATCCCACGCGTTAGACCCGACCACTATGCCATGGGGCATCTGGCGGCCGAGCATCTTTTGGAGCGTGGGCTGCGACGATTGGCCTATTACGGGCTGAAAGGGTTCTGGTTCTCCGAACTCCGCTGCCAGGGCTTCGTCGATTGTGCCAAGCAAGCGGGCGCGACGTGCGACGTGTTCCAAGCGCCCCGGATATCAGGACGTTGGACCAGTTTACAGAAGAGAACCGACCTGTTGTCCGATTGGTTGAAACAGCTTCGTCCTCCGGTCGGACTACTGGCTGTACAGGACTACCGCGCCCGCGCGGTGATCGAAGAATGCGACCGACTGGGACTGCACATTCCGCACGACGTAGCCGTGGTAGGTATGGAAGACGATCCTACACTCTGTGAATTTCGCCCACCGACATTGAGCAGCGTTGCGAGAAACTCCTGGCTGCTGGGCTATGAAACCGCGAAGGCGCTAGATCGCCTGATGAATGGCCAGCCGACGCCAATGGACCAGACAATCCCGCCAATCGGCGTCGTCGCCCGACAATCGACCGATACCATCGCCGTGGAAGATCCCCACTTAACAGACGCCTTGCACTTTATCCACGATCACTTGGATGAACCTTTGGGAATCGACCAGGTCGTACATGCCACGTCGATTTCGCGCAGGCAACTGGAGATGTGTTTCCGTCGCGTGCTTGGCTGCACTCCACACGACTATCTCAATCGCAAGCGGGTTGAGCGGGTTAAGAAGTTGCTTGTCGCCCCCGGTAAAATCAAACTCCACAAACTGGCCATGGCCTGCGGGTTTTCTAACGCCGAGCGGATGCGTCTGGTTTTTCGACGCGTTACCGGCATGACGCCCCTCGAATATCGCCGGACTGAACGAGCTAAAAACACTTAGATCGCCGGTCGATGGCCTGTAAGACGGTTGATTACCGATGGTCAGGTGCTACCAACGACGAGATGTCGAATAGGAAAGCCAACACCACTTTCGTTCGAGCAACGTCTCGTGCGACGCGCACAGACGGGGAATCGGTTTCAATCCGAAGTGCCTGAATGTCGACCGACTCCTTATGACTCCAGATGCACGACCCTGATTCCTTGCCACGATTTCGCGGTCGTTGCAGTTTTTTGAACAAACAAAGTCTTGCTTACATTTGCCACCAGCACTTTTGTGCGTTCTCCTCGCAAAATGGCCTCAGGGGCATGCCCCTTTGCGGCTTAAACCACGCCAAGACACTCTTGGTCGCGGAGGCCGATGGTCCACGCGACTTACGCCATTGGCATTTCGGTTTCGGTCAGTAGCTCACACACCCGTTCCATGCGGACACGCATGATTTCGTCGTGGACCGAGCCATTCAAAAGGCGGCGAAAACGCCGTTTCACGGTACCCGACCAAAAGGCGACTTTGTCGCCACGTTCTCTACGCCGATACTGCGGCAGGCGTGTTCGCGAATGAAACGGACGGCTGCCGCCCATCGTCGCGACTCGACGCCAACCCTCGGTTTCCAAGGAGCATGATCCTCGTTTAAGTTCTTTCGCAGCACGCTCTGTGTGCCAGGGCTTTCCAAATCCGCCCACGGCCCATCGCTGCGAATTCGGCCGGGGCGATACAAACGGCTGAGGATTTCAAGTATAATTGAGCGTGGAGCGGTAATTGAAATCGCTCGTCAGTCAGCACCGACTGGATGCTCCGTTGCAGGCAACCTGGCAGGCTCACTCCGGGCAACCCGAGGCCTGCCTGCAAGTACTCTTACTCGTTTTTTTCCAGAAGGATTTTAGCAAATGCCAGCATCTTACCAGACATCGCGTCGTCAGTTTCTTCAAGGCATCGCCGCCGCGGGAACCGCAAGCATTCTACTCCCGTCGGCCAACCGGGCCTTCGGCTATGAGTCGCCGAATGACCGCCCGGTCTTTGCGACTATTGGCCTTCGAAATCAAGGCTGGGCCATCACCAGCAAGTCGCTTGGCTTTGCCGATTTTGCCGCCCTGGCCGATATCGACTCGAACGTGCTCGGGGCAAACGTTGAAAAGGTGGAGAAGAGGCAGGGCAAGAAACCTGATGCCTACAAGGACTATCGAAAGGTCCTCGATCGAAAAGATATCGACGCGGTTATGATCGCCACGCCGGACCATTGGCATACGAAGATCGCGGTCGAAGCAATGCTCGCCGGCAAGGACGTCTACTGCGAAAAGCCGCTCACGCTGACCATCGACGAAGGTAAGCTCATCGAGAAGATCGTCAAAGAGACGGGCCGAGTCTTTCAGGTCGGCACGATGCAGCGAAGCGAGTGCGGCCAACGTTTCCTGCAGGCCATCGCTCTGGTCAAACATGGCCGCATCGGCACGGTGAAGAAAGTGACATGTGGCATCGGCGGCATGGCAGCTTCACCGGTCATTCCGGTAGCCCCTGTTCCTGAGGAGCTTGATTGGGACTTCTGGCTCGGACCGGCACCCAAGGTTCCGTATCGGGCGTTGCCGGAAATACGAAAAGGTTACGGCGGTGGTGTACCGCTTTACAGCAATTGCCACTACTCGTTCCGCAACTGGCATGAGTACTCCGGCGGGAAACTGACCGACTGGGGAGCCCATCACGTTGACATTGCCTGTTGGGCACTCGGCGCCAGCGACACGGGGCCAAGCAAAGTCACGCCCGTCGAATACACGTTGCCGGTCGAGTACAAGGACGGCTTCCCCGTGGTCGACGATCGTTACAACACGGCGACCCAATTCAACCTCCGCGTCGACATGCCGAACGACGTCGAAATGATTATCACCAGCGGAGGCGATAACGGCATTCTCTTCGAGGGCACGGAAGGCCGGTTCTTCGTCAACCGCGGCAAGATCACCGGAAAGCCCGTTGAGGACCTGAAAGACAAGCCGTTGCCGGATGGAGCCATTGAAGAAGTCTACGGTGGAAAGATCAGCCAGAACCACACCGCCAACTTCATCGAGGGCATAAAGTCTCGCAACCAGCCGATCTCCGACGTCTGGTCGCATGACCGAATGCTCGAGATCTGTCACCTCTCGAACATCGCGATGCGTCTGGGACGGGAGCTCAAGTGGGATCCGGTCAAGCGGGAAATCGTCGGCGACGCCCAGGCGAACTCGTTCCTCACGCGAGAGAACCGCAAGGGGTTCGAAATCAATATGTAGTGTCACCCGTTTCGATCGAGTTGTTTCCTACCACGCGTTTTCGGAGCAACTGGCTTTCGATGACGTAGGCGTAGAACATCAACCGTGCGACTCGATTGCGGTTGAGGCGACGAAATGCGCAGACAAGGGCCGCTGGATTCACTTCCAGCAGCCCTTGTCGAAAAAGCTCCCCGTTCAATACGCTCTTCGCAACTAACGAGCTTGCTGGCCAAGGAACTGCAAATCAACGGCAACGCCTGGCCTGGAACCTTCTGGCACGCCTGCGCAAGCGGGTTGTCGATCCACCACTAAGTGAAGAAGCCGACGTGTTGCCGATCGAGGCGCTGGCGAGAAGCAAACGCAAGCAATGGTTCAATCGTCGCCGCCAGCACGATCCGTTGGGCGAAGGTCACCCCGAAACCTGGCGGATGCGAATGAGCAAAGAGCGTACTCCAAGCGAGCCTCTCTTCGTCCACAAGGCGTCTTCCGGCAGGCCCTTCATTTCTTCGGTGGCTATTATTGAATGAGACGGGCTTCTACGCCCGCGATCTGTTTGTTGGCGAACTCGTCAGTGAGGAACCAATTCTGATAGAGGATTTCGATCTGTCTCAAATACAAGTCGACCGACGCCTTTCTCAACGTGCGTTTCGCATCCTTCGGTCGATCCTCATCGCGAATGGGCGGGCGAACGCGATCGGCTGGTGGCTGGTAGGACGCATTGTAGACCAGGGCCGGCAGGTCTTCCGCAGGCAACAGATGGCGCCACAGGAAGGCCTGCATTCTGTCTTCGGCCGGCACGGCGTCGTGAACAACTTCCTGGTCCCCGATCATCGCACTGCCCACGACGGTGAGGTAGACGGGCTTTTCCATCTCGGTAAGGCTCGTTTTCAATGTCATCCCCACGGCCTCTTTATTGGCCGCCAGCGTGGCGCCAGGCGATTCGAGCCCCTCGGGCAGATCCTTGAAACTCAGCTTGATCGGCCCGTTGTATCCGTCCTTGCGGATGGCGAACACGGTCACGTTGGCAGCCGACTTGCTGCGGACAACGATTCGGGAAGGGATCACCCGCAATACAAAATCGGGTCGCGGTTGGCTGATCCGGAGCCGGTAGGCATACGCCTTTCCTGCATGTCGCCTGGTATCGCCGAGGTGAATGTAGTATTTTCCGTCGGCGGGCAACTTGACCATGAGGTAGGAATCAGCGTGGTCGGTGTTCAACCCCGATCCCGCGTCGTAATGATCGTCGTTCAGCGCGATGATCTTGCCATCCGCGCTGGTGACTTTAACGAAGGAATCGAAGGGGGAGCCGAGCCGGCGCGCGTGCACTTCCGCGACGATTGTCTCGCCAGCTTTCCCTTCCACCTCGAAGACATCCCAGTCACCCGGGCGATCCGCTCGCCCATTGACGATTATGGGAAGCGTCACCTTCTGCGCCTTGGACGGATCGTCGTTGGCGTCGTTGTCCAGGCACTCGGGCAGCGTGTCCAGAGCGAACGGAACGTAGTTGGAGGCGTATATTCCGTTCGTAGCGGCGATCAGGTGAGTCCCGGCTGCTGTGTCCTTGGGAGGCGGCGACAGCGTACACTTCTCCAGATTCCAGCCGTTCATCTCGATCTTAACCGGCTCGCCTACACGGCCCCCCAAGGGGAAGATGCTCGTCACAAATGGCAACTCACCGATGGTAATCCGATACACAAAACTCTCGCGGCCGCGAAAGAGTGCCTCGTTGATGGTGAGCAGATATTCACCGTCGGCGGGGACCTCATAGTAGAGGACCGGGTCGGGATCGAATCGAAAATCGTCGTTGTACGCTACTTCCTTACCGTCGGCGTCGTAGAGCTTCAGCACGGCTTGGAACCAACCGGGAACACCGTCGGCGACGTAGGGGACCAAGTGCCGAGCTTTGACACTGATGACCAAACGCTGTCCTTCACTCGCCTCGAAACGGTACCGGTTCACCTCGCCCGCCGCGACTTGGCCGTTCATCGCGCACGGCACTTCGATGCGCACTTCCTCTTCTTCCTTCGGCCTCTTGCGTTGGGCCAGATACTCCTTGCCGAGCACCGGCTTATTGCAGGTTTTCATCGGCTTGCGGGCGATTTCGGGCACTTGGCCCACGTAGAAGGACATCGCGTTAGAAATCCCCCGCTTGGTGATCACCCTGATCTCTCGCCGGCCCGGTTTTGCGTCGGAGGCCACCGTGACCTCGGCAAAGACGAGCTCGCAGTGGGCACGAACGGCCGGGTTACGCTCGTCTTCCGCGAAAACCCTTTGAATCCGTTCGATCAGGTTCTGCTTTGCCACTTCTTTTTCGGACAGTTCGGCATTCTCTTTCGCGTCCGTCTTGTCCTGTGTCGCGGCCTTCGGTTTCTCCAAATTCGCATTGCACTGGCTGCAGACGGTAGCGTCAATGGGGTTGACCGTACCGCATACTGAGCATACCAGCCCTTCGACCTTGGGTGGTTCAACACGCGCGGGGAACTCAAAGAAGGCCATCTTGGCGGCCATCACGTCGCCCACCGTCGTTTCCTTCTTCTTCAACTCGTTCAGTTGCTGCCTGAGCAGCCCCATCTCCTGATTGTTCCAGACCCTGTAGTAATCGACCAGCCGAACGGAAACCCCTTCCCCGCTCACAACCACACCGGAGACATCGACGAGCCCTTGTCCACCCAACCGGATCGCGAAGGTGTCGCCCTGCTGGCCGCCGGCGGGATAGACGTAACCGATGTACTGATTCTGCGCCCAGGCCGAGGATGCTGCGGCCAAGAGTATGGCCAGCCCCAAGATTGGAAGCCTTTTTGGAACCGATTCGAGAACTCTCGGAGATGCAATCAATCCCCGCCCATGGGAGACATTTTTTGTGGTTTCTGGATAGGTTCTTAGTTTGCTCACGAGTTCCTCCATCGTCTGCCACCTCGGCATCGGCGAAAACACACGGGAATGCTGCGGTCGCGCGCGGGGGATACTGCCTGGCAGCCGCCCCCCGCGTTCCCGATGGCCACACACCATCGACGGTTACATGATCTCTTCCAAAAGTCCGGCCGACTTCATGCCTTCCTTTTCGGTGTCCAAGACGTGGGCATCGAACCCCAAGGGATGGGGCAACTTGGCGGTGGCGTCGATGCCGGCCAACAGATAGAAGCTGCCGAGCAGGTCCGCCGGGTAGACGGGCCTTTCCTGGACCTTCTCTCCTTTTTCATCGGACGAACCAACGACGCGACCGCCCTTGAATCCGCCACCGGCGACCAACACAGTGAAGACCGGCCCGAAGTGATGGCGACCGCCGTTCCAAGGCGGCTCCCAAGACACCTTCGGCGTTCTGCCAAACTCGCCGGTGCACCAAACCAAGGTGCTATCCAGCAAGCCCTTATCGCTCAGATCCCCAAGCAGCGCTGCCAGTCCTTGGTCCAACCAGGGACACTGTCGCTTCATCGTCGGGAAGTGGTTTCCGTGCGTATCCCAGCCACCAGGGAAGCTGATGGTGATGTAGGGCACCCCCGCCTCGACCATCCGCCGCGCCGCCAGGCATTCCTGACCGAACGTGTGCCGGCCGTAGCGATCTCTGAGCTCCGTAGGTTCGTTTCCGAGATTGAATACTTCCTTCCCTTTGCCCAAGATCAATCCGTAGGCTTTCTGCTTGGCCTCCTCGGCGGCAGCCATCTCCGGGACGTCCGCAAGGCCGTAGCCCATGGTATTCATCTTGTCGACCAATTCACGGCGGGCCTTTTGCCGGGCGTCATTGATTCCCCTATTGACGATCCCCTGCACTTCAAAGCGTTCCGCGTTCGGATCACCGCCCGTAGCGAAAGGTTTGTACCCGGGCCCCAGGAAGCCCTCCTCGGAAAACCGTCCGGCTGCCCGTGTCATCACGACGTAAGGCGGAAGCAACCCTTCATACTCATCCTTCTTGGAGAAGGCGAATATAGCGCCCACACTGGGGTAAGCCAGCCGCCCGCCGGGCTTGTGGCCGGTTTGCATCAGGTAGGCCGCCGTCTCGTGGCCGTTGATGCCATGGGTCATGCTGCGGATCAAGGAGTACTTGTCGGCCTGCTTGGCCAAGTGGGGGAACAGCGAGCCGAGTTGGATTCCTTCCACGTTGGTGGGGATGAATTTGTCGAACTCACCCAAGTAGTCGTAACCCGTACCCGGCTTCGGGTCCCAAGTATCGTTGTGCGACATGCCGCCCCACAAAAAGATTTGAATGACCGACTTGATCTTGCCCTTGCTTTTGGCCTTGGCTTGGGCCGCCGCGTCTCGGGCAGCCTTCTGTTCGGCGGCTATCTGCTCGGGCGTCTTTGCGGCCTCGGCCGCAAAGACGGGGGAACTCAAACCGCTGGCCGCGACCATACCCGCCGCGCTCAAAACGCCGCGTCGCATGGCCTCGCGCCGGGACACATGCTCTCGGTTGTCTCGATTGTGGTTGGTACTCATGATTTCCGTTCTCCTTCACTCATCCCTTGATTTTCGTGCCAGGAAACCGACCGTTTCGCGTTATGGCCACCGCTTTGGCAGCGATCAATGCCGCAGAAGAAACTCGGGACTATTGATTAACGCCCAGGCGAGATCGATCCAGACGTCGCGTCCTTTCGCCACTCCAGTTTTGGCGTGTTCCTCCACGGCCTTGACGTCGGCATCCGTCGGAAACCGCGAGAGGATTGTCAGGTAAAGCATCTCGGCGATTTCATTCGCACTGCCACCGGAGGAAACCATCGCCGCGAGCTTCGGTCCGCGCTGAAGCTTGTCCTGAATTGTGGCCGAATTCAGCATGTGCAGCCACTGGGACGAGGCAAGCTCGTTGATACGCTCGTTTTCCATCCCCGTAGCCCGCGCGGAACGTCCGAACAACTGCAGGAATGAACTGGTCACGCTGCCGTCGGCCAGCGCCACGGCAGACATGTCATGGGGAATATAGGTAAAAGGCTCCGGGACAGCACTGGTGTACAGGTCCGAACTGCCAGTGATTTCGTTCAGCGCATCGATCAACACTTCAGCCTCCACTCGCCTCAACTGGTAGCTGGCGAAGTTGGCTCGCGCTTCCGGACCTTTCGACCTCGGTATTGAAGAGAACTGGTACACGGTCGAAGTGAAGATCAGCCGCTTCAGATGCTTCACATCGTAGCCGCTTGATACCAGTTCCTTTTCCAAGTAGGCCAAGAGTTCGGGGTTGCTAGGTGGGTTGTCCTCTCGAATGTCGTCCGGCTCATGGATAATGCCCCGTCCCATCGCCCACGCCCAGGTACGGTTGACGATGGCTTTGGCGAGGCAGGGATTTTCCGGCCGAATCAGCCAATCGGCAAACACCTCTCGCGGATCGCGGTTGGGCGGAATCGTTGTCTTGGTACCGTCGGGAAAGACGGCCGCCAACGGCCCGTTTTCGCTCAAAGGTGCGGCCAGCACCTGCGGAATTTGATTGGTGGCGACCACCGACTTGGCAACGGCGTCGATTCCCGGCGCGATGCTGCCGGGCACGGCGGTCGATTTGAGGGGATCCCAAAAGACGATCTCCTCTTTCCACTCGCTGGTGGGCTTGTAGCCGACCTGCGAGAAGAACGCCGCCATGCCGGCGCGACGGTCTTCGGGCCAGGAGTGGATCCGCGTGCCCATCAAGGCCAATCCCACGGACGAGGCGATGCCCTCGGTCGTCTTGTCCTGGATGGCGCGGTAGAAGTTGACCGGCCCAACGCGAAAATTGCTGCCACTGGAGGTGAGCAGTTCCCGGGCGAACTGGTCGTACGGCTTATTCTGGGCAACGGATTCCCATATCCAGCGGTGGTAGGCCTGCGCCGCGTTGGGCCAAACCTTGACGGGGAACTCCGCCTTGACTCTCAGGACATCACTCCATTTCATGGCCCAGTAATCGAAATGCGCGGTCTGGTTCAGGAGACGGTCGATCAAGGCGACGCGCTTGTTCGGATCCGAATCTTGAATGAATGCTTTGGCCTGTTCCGCGGTGGGTAGTTTGCCCGTCAGGTCCAAAAAGGCACGACGGATAAACACGGCGTCGGAGCAGAGGGCCGGTTCGACACCCAACGCCTTCAACTTCGCAAAGACAATCTCATCGATCCGGTTCGCCGGCTTCGCCGGCTCAGAACTCTCCAAAAGGTCTGCCACCTGCCTGGCAGCGAACAGCTGGTATAGCACGGCCTTAGCCTTCTCGGCCAGGGTTCGCTTGTCGTTGGCGACGTTCATGGCAGCCAAATACGCCGCCCGAGTTTTTTCTGCTTCCACCTGCAACGGAGCGGCCACGGCTTCCGCTGCCTTGGCCGCTTCTTCGTCCGCCACGTGTGTCTCCTTGGCCGAGGCGATCCGCTTCTTGAGGCTCGCCAAGGCATCTTCGGTCGACTGCTTCCGCTTCTGGGCTCGGTCCAACGCCTGTTTGGCGGCGTTGGCCTTAACTAGTGCTTGTTCCAGCGTCTTCGCTTTTGGGGCCAGAGCAGCTTTGGCCTCATTGGCCACTTTGCGCTTGGCGGCAGCTTCCGCTGCGGTCTGCTGCTTTGCCGTGCCGAGTTGGATGAGTTCCTTGGCCGCTTCCTGGGCCGCCTGGTTTGCCGTAGAGGCGGCAGCTACCTTGGTCTTGGCGGTCGCCAAGGCATCGTCAACCGGCTTCTTCTGCGCCACAGCTTCGGCCAGCTTCTGCGCAGCGGCGGAGGCCTGGAGCTGCGCTACTTCCTCGGCTTGCTGTGCCTGGGCCAAGGCGGCCTTGGCCTCGTCGGCCACCTTGCGCTTGGCAGCGGCTTCGTCGGCGGCCTGCTTCTTCTCCGCGTCCGGCTTGGCGGCATCCGCGGCGACTTGCTTGGCGTTGGCTTCGGCAGCCTGGGCGGCCTGATCGGCGGTTTGAGAAGCCGTGGCAGCCGCGGCCACTTGGTTTTTGACGTTCGCGAGAGCCTCGTCGGCCGATTTCTTCTGTGCCTGCGCTTCGGTCATCTTCTGCGCGGCGGCCGTGGCCTGGGCCTGGGCTTGCTGCTCGCCCTGCTGCGTCTGAGCCAGCGCAGCGGCGGCATCTGCCGCCGCTTTGCGTTTGGCAGCGGCTTGCGCTGCCGCCAGATTCTTCTCCTCGGCGACCTTCGCGAAATCCTGAGCATCCTTCTCGGCTGCCGCCAAAGCCGTAGTGGCGGCGGCCACCTGCTTCTTGATGTTCGTCAAGCCAGCTTCGGTCACTCTCTTCTGCGCCGTCGCCCGGGCCAGCGTTTTTGCAGCGGCCGTGGCCGGAGCTTGTGCCGCTTTCTCGCGCTGCTGCGCTTGAGCCAGGGCGGCCTTGGCCTCGTCGGCCGCCTTGCGTTTGGCGGCCGCGTCGGCTGTGGCCTGCTGCTTCTGTTCCTCGGGAACCACCTTGGCGTTGGCCTCCGCAGCCAACGCAGCCTGCTCGGCTGCCTGGTGAGCAGCCGTGGCCGCGGCAACCTGGTTCTTGGCGTTAGCCAAAGCCTCGTCGGCTGCCTTCTTCTGCAGCTCGACTTCGGCCAACAGCTGCGGCGCCTCGTTGGCTTGGTTCTGCAATTTCTGCTCGCTCTGCCGTGCTTTGTCCAAGGCGGCCTTGGCAATGTCAGCCGCTCTGCGCTTGCCGGCCGCTTGGGCCGTGGCTTTCTTGGCTTCGTCGTCGAGCTGGCTGGCCGCGACGGAGGCAGCCTTCGCCACGACCTCTGCCTCTTTTGCCGCCTTCTCGGCCGCATCGTAAGCTTGCTGCAGTGGGAGCGCGGCAGCCTTGGCATCGGCCAACGCCTTATCCAAGGGGGGCTTGGCGTTGGTCGCGTCGGTCAGGGCTTTGATGGCCACAGGCACATTGGCCTCAGCCCGCTCCAACTCTTTTACGCCCGGCTCGCCCGCCAAATTCTTCGCATTCGTAGCCTGCTGGCGCTTGGCGTTGGCTGTTTTCCTCGCATTGGCGTAGGCCACGTCGGCCTCTTTCATGGCGACCTGTATAGGGCCGACCGCAGCTTCCGCCTCCTTGGCTGCCTTCTCGGCCGCATCGTAGTCGGCCTTCGCCTTAGCCTCCGGGCTTGCCTCGACCTTGGCCTGGTTGGCCAGGGCACGCTTGTCGATGGCGGCCTTTTCGGCAGCCGCTTGCGCTGCCCGAGCTTTGTCCGCTCCCGTCTTCGCCGTCGTGGCCGCGGTTTCCGCGTCTTTGGCTGCTTGTTCGGCCGCCTGCTGCACTTGGGTGGCGGCAGCGACTTGGTTCTTGATATTCGTCAATGCCTCTTCGGCCGACTTCTTCTGCGTTTCGGCTTCAGCCGTTTTCGTGGCGGCGGCGGTGGCAGCGGCCTGCGCCTGTGTGACCTTCTGTTGCGCCTGGGTCACGGCGGCACTGGCCGCGTCGGCGGCCTTACGTTTGCCCGTCGCGTCGTCGGCAGCTAGTTTCTTCTCCTCCTCGCTCTTGGCAGCATCCTCGGAAACGGCCTTGGTCTTGGCTTCCGCCTCCTGGGCTGCCTTCTCGGCCGCATCCTTTGCCTGTTGTGCCGCGGCGACGGCAGCGATGGCTTCTGCCAAGGTCTTGTCGGAGGAGGCTTTGGTGCCAGCGGCGTCCGTCGCGGCCTTGACGGCGGCGGCCAGATTGGCCTCGGCCGGCTTCTGCTGGCCGGCGACCAGATCATCGACCTTCTTCTTGGCATCGACGGCCTGCTGACGCTTCGCTGCGGCAGCTTGCTCGGCGCTGGTTTGTGCGACGGCAGCCTGTTGAGCGGCGGTCTTTGCGGAGGCGACCGCCGCTTCCGCCTCCTTGGCCGCCTTCTCGTAGTCGGTGTTCGCCGTGGCCTCCGCTCCGGCCAAAAACGAGCCTGAGACTCCCAGCAGGAGCACGAGAAGTGAAATCGCTTTTGTTTTCATCACGTGTCACCTCAAACTTGGGCTGAGTTCGACGGAAGCCTGCCAGCTCGCCGGGGAAACCGCCTGATTCGTTCAAGGCCAACACATTCGACGTGGCCCACACGTTGGCCACGTGGCTCGTACCAGGTCGCGCCGCCAGCAGCAGGGCTCGTCTGGAAAATCCCGAGCCCCTTCGCTCACGGAGCGACTTGCGAGGCAGACCCCTCAAATCAAATCTCGGCAGGACGGACAGATCTAGGCAGGGTAAATAGATCTCGGCAGGAGGAACTCGCTTAAAACGTTCTCGGAATCACTGACATAAACAGTAACCGATTTCCAGTCGTTTTGCAAGAAACAGGCTGTCTCGCCCAAAAACGCCATCGGGCAATAATACTGTCAGCCGCCTGAATCCACGTCGCATGGAATGCTGGCCGAAAAAAACGCCCAGGAATGGTCACAAAAGCCCTCGCAAATCAACCTTTTTTGTCGCCACGCGCGGACCAGTAGCGACGAACCGGCCAGGCAAGCCGATTCATTAAATCACGTAGCACGCCGTTGGTCTGACCTACTTTTCGCACATCTTTGGATGGTTTTCTTTCGATTTTTGGTGGTGTATGCTGGGCGTGGGTGGAGCGAGCGGCAGGGTGGGTTGTTTCGGGCTGCCGCACAGGCGGTGCATTTTTCCCCGAGTGACGGCCAGCGGCAATGTCCACCGCGGTGGTGGCGGGCGGGGCGCGTGACACTTACGAAAAATGCCTTTGACGCAAGTCGAGTGGCGCTCGACTTACGTCGATGGACGTCGACGCAAGTGTGTTCGCCCCTGCCACTGGGTCTCATCTTTTTGCGGGCCTGGAACATTGGCGCAATGTCGAGTGGCCGCAAATCCCAAAAGGGCGGCTTGTTGGGGTCAGCCGATAGCGTTTTTGGACGAATCGGGCTTCATGCTCGGACCGCCCGTCCGCCGGCCCCGGGCCACCGCAACCAAAGCCTCCTGCCCGCTTTCGTCAAACACACGAAACTCCACGTCTATTGACGCTTGCATAGCTAATGAGCGGAAGGCGACCAACGGGCGTCTGGGGTTCCAGGCGTTCGGCTTTCCGAAACGGATCATTTTCAATGCAAGCATCAATAACGATGTCACCACTTCCGCGAAGGTCAATAACATCGCCGGTTCCCTATCAAAATCATGATGGCTGCTTTGTTGTTGCGGATAGATTCTCGCTCAAGCCCGACCTTGGATTCGGTTTCGATACTGGCGTGGGCTGAGGCCTGTCTCTAGTTTGAAGGCTCGAGCCAGGTACTCGCGAGAGCCAAACCCCGAGGCGGCGGCCACGTTCGGGACAGGCATATCGGTGTCGGCCAAAAGTTGCTTGGCCCGCTCCAAATGCACTCGGCGAATCTCCTCTGCCGGAGTTCGCCCCAACACTTGTTGGAAGCGACGGTCCAGTGACCTTCGTGAGACAGGTACGACACGCAGAATATCGCCAACCTGAATCGGTGATGAAGCGTTCGTGCGGATGAAGGCAATCGCTCGGGCTAAGTCCTCGTCGTCGATCGCCAGCGTATCGGTCGATTGACGCACAATGATTCGCGAGGGAGGGATCAATCGTGGCTTCGCCGGTGGTTTGGCACCGTGCAACATGCGATCCAACAGCGAAGCAGCTTCAAAGCCGATTTGCTCCGACGTTAACGCCACGCCTGACAGCGGCGGGTTACACGTTTCGCACAGCAACGTGTCGTCGTCGGCCCCGAGAACGGCCACTTGCTCGGGCACCGAAAGCCCTAACGCGCGGCACGCATAAATTACCTCGCGCCCACGTCGACCGGTCCACGTAAGCACCGCTACCGGCTTGGGAAGATCTCGAATCCAGCGTTCGAGTTTCTTTTGGTTTTTCCGCCACTCCTTGCCAGGTCGCTTGCCACCAGGGGCGTGTAACAACGAACAGGAGTAGCCCAGTTCTTCGAGCAATTGGACGAAGCTATGATGGTGGTCTTCCACGAACGAAAGGTTCATCGGCGCATAGTAGGCGAAATTCCGGAAGCCCTGGTCCAATAAGTGTGCGATCGCCAGTTTCGCGGCGGCCTGCAAATCGGATGTCACTGTAGGAAATTTCGCCCCGGGCACGCGCGCTGTAGAGACGTTGACGACGTGGCCGTGGGCACGAGCCAAATGTCGCGCCATCGTTCGATCGGCTACCCGGGCGATGATTCCGTCGCCTCGCCAACCTGGCGGCAATCGACCCGGTGCGTACTGGCATCGTTGTTCGAGCCACAAATCCCAGCCGCCTTGCTGTCGGGCATAACGGCCAATGCCACGAATCATACGCCGTCCCCAATCGGTCGCCGTATCGATCAACAACGCAACTTGCGGGTGCTTCGGCAAGGACATGGGGATCTCTCTTTTAGTGGGCATTTTGAGAGGCGCCTGATCGATTGGCCAATTAGGTTACATTATTTGCGAGATGTTACATTGACGCAACACCTGCCCCGATTGAGAATCGATATTGGCATTGGCAAATGAATGGGACCGACTTGACGTCGGCCTCCATTTGAATGGCAGCCCAGGAGGTGCTGTTTCCGTCGCTTTGCTCCGAGGGTGCGGCGTACGTATCCGAGGTTGTTGAACACATGGGTCTAACTCGGGGAGGTTCTATGATGAATCGGTATCTCATCGCTGGTGTCGCTAGTCTTGCCTTCTTTGCGACCTTACCAATCCACGCGGAGACGGTAAACCTGCTCAATAACGGCGACTTCGAAAGTGTCACTGAGGGCAAGTTCGATTCTTGGCTCACGGGTGACGACTACGTGTCCGGTGGTCTACCGGTCGTCGTCTCGACGTCGCCGGTTATCTCGGGAACTTATACGGCCTTGGCGCCTCGCGGCGCCTCGACCGGTAGTGGTATGCAACAGGACGTTAGTACTTCCGTTTCCAACTTCACGTTTTCCTGCGATTTTTCCGTGCTCACTGGTGATGGGGCGAGCAGGCAATCGTTGGTGGTCATGTTGAATACCGGAGGTAGTGGTGACAGCAAGGCCTCCTTCAGAATAGTCGACGGTGGCGACGGGGAAACGGCTTTGTTTCAGGCGTATGATAGGAATATTTCGAATTGGTACACTCTCACTGATTTCCATCCTATACCAACGCCGGACGAGGGAACTCTCAGAGAATGGGATGGTGAGACCCCATTGCCCAATCATCTGGAAATAGTCTGCGACTGGGATGCGCCTACGGGAGCGACTTACGACGTTACACTGAACGACGTCACCGTGTCGGGGCTGGATTATTTCTAGTTTGCCGCCCCCGGGGAAGGTGCGGTTCCAAATACCTTAAAGCGATGTGCTTTCTCTTGGACGAGCACCTACGCGGAGCATCTAATTGATAATGTGTCGGTGACCGTCGTTCCGGAGCCGTCCGCATTGGCATTGGTGGTCACCGGCCTGCTGGGACTGATCGCCTGTGTCTGGCGCAAACGACAATTGGAAGGAAGGTAACCGTTCACGGGGGACTGTCCGAATGTTCGCGGCACAGCGTCACTAGGCCCCAAAAGTCGTCCGATATGCCGAGAAAATGGGACTGTCGCCTTAGCCTACAGCGGAGAAAACGGCCTGCGCCAATCCTCGTGAACGGCTACGAAGAAAGAATGTTGCATAGCGGCGTTGGCACACATCCGGTTAATAGAGGGATGCAAGCCATTGCCGACGCTATTGGGAGTGCGATCAACAACCGAGGAGTGCGAAATGTTGAGAACGGTATTGTCGTTTTTTTTGCTGTGCAGCGTATGTGTCGTCGTAGAGGCCAAGGCGGCCGATAAATGCGAAAAAGAAAAAAGTAATAGCAAACCCTCCATAACGTTCGACGGCGAGCGGAAAGCTTTTCTGCTTCAAACAGACGAATCAAGCTATGCGTTTGGACTTGGCACAAACGGTCTTTTCGTCAATCTCTTTTGGGGCGGTAGATTAACGAGCATCGACGATGTACCCGAACCGTGGGAGACGCATTACTTTCATCAACCGCACGGCTTTACCCACATGCGCTATAGCCGTTTCGAGTATCCGGCAAATACTGGAAGCTATTTTCTTGAGCCTTGCCTTAAGCTCGACAAGCCCGGCCAACTTGTTGATCTCAAGCTGGCGTTTGATTCGCACGAGATTCAGGGCGACCATCTGAAAATTGTACTCAAAGCGAAAAACTATCCGTTTCACGTCGTCCTGCATTATCGGGTCTATCCTGAGTTCGACCTCATCGACCGCTGGGTCGAAGTCGAAAACAAAGGATCGGAAAAAGTCGTCATCGAAAATATTCAGTCGGCAGTTTGGTATGTCCCGCATACGCACAAATACCGTCTTACCCACATCGCGGGAAACTGGGGCGAGGAATGGCAGGTGCGCCGCGAGTTGCTTGAACAGGGCGAAAAGGTTTTGGAAAGCCGGACGGGAATCAGCGGGCATCACCACGTTCCGTTTTTTGCACTCGATCAAGACGGGCTCGCTACGGAAAAAAGTGGAACCGTCTGGTTCGACACGTTGCAGTGGAGCGGAAGCTGGAAAATGAACATTGAGCAAGCTCCCAACAGTCAGGTTCGTGTCAGCGGCGGATACAACGACTTCGACTTCGCCTTGGAGCTTGCGCCGAACGAAAGCCACGCCACGCCTGTCTTCACAGCTGGCTTCACACGGGACGGCTTCGGGGAGGCCTCGCGCATGCTGCATCGTTATCAACGGAAATACCTCTACCCGAAAAACATGCGCGACGTGGAAGTTCCCCTCGTGTTCAACACCTACTGCGCTCTTCCCAACTGGAGGGAAGGCGGTGTTACGGAAAAGAGCGTCATGGCGTTGATCGCACCTGTGGCCCAGGCCGGCTTCGAGACGTTCATCATCGACGCCGGGTGGCAGACTGCCATTGGAGACTGGACCGTCCATCCGGCGAACTTCCCGCGAGGACTCAAGCCCATCAGCGACGAGGTACATCGCAACGGCATGAAGTTCGGGCTCTGGGTCGAACCAGAACGGATTACGAGCAAGGCGAGACTTTTCACGGAAAAGGAGGAGTGGCTTTTCGCAAAAAGCGGCGGTTCGGCCATGCTCAATCTTTCGCGGCGCGACGTGTTGGAATACGTTTACCAGGAAATGGCGAAACTGCTGCGCGAGAACGAGATCGACTATCTCAAACTCGATTTCAACCGATATTTTGGAATTCCCGACGTTCCGGACCGCCGTACGATGCGCACGAAATACGTTCAGAATTTCTACGAGTTGTTTGGCCGTCTCCAGAAAGAATTTCCACACGTATTTTTCGAAAACTGCGCCAGCGGCTCCGGACGCTCTGATTTAAAAATGGACGACTATTTCGCGCGAATCAACCGCAGCGACATTCAAGTGCCGTTCGACAGTCTGTTTCTCCAGGAGGGTTTCACCTATCTTCATCCCGCGTATATGGCCGGCGGCGCGTCGAACATGGGCGGGCCCGGCGGTAGGGTGCCGTTCCAGTTTTCCGCCTTTATCGGCATGATGGGCTGGCCTGCGATGAGCCAGCCGCTCCAGGAAAAGCGTCCTGAACAACTCGCGGAGGTCAAACGGTTTTGCGAGCTGTTCAAGAAGATCCGCCACGTTACATGCCGCGGCGAAATACACCGCCTCGCCTCGATGCGCGAACACCCCTACGCCGCGTTCGAATTCGTTTTGCCGGACGCAAGTGAAGCACTTTTGTTTGTCTTCGGGCACGGCTTGCGGTTCAACGAAAGGATCCCCAATCTCCTTATGGAATCGTTCGATCCTGACAAGATTTACGACGTCGAAGTCCATGGGGCACCTCCGCTATCAAAAAGCCGTTATCTTGCCAAGCCGCCGACTTATCGTGCCGTCAGCGGGCGCGCCCTTATGGAAAGCGGCGTACTCGTCGACCTCTCCGGTGATTACGACAGCCGCATTTTTCACTTCAAAGCACGCTGAGAGTACAAAAGGAGATACCACCATGAAAACCGCCATTTCGCTTGTCGCACTGCTAGTCTTCCTGGGGACCGTTCCTTCGCTCTTCGCGAACGAAACCACCGACCCGATGATCGACTACACCCACGACCGTGTTCAAACTACTCTTGATCCTGGGCTTAAACGGATCGGAACGATCAAGCCGCGCGGGGCACGCGAGGTTGGGCGGTCGAATCTGACGATCGGTTGCGAGATGCTCGATCGCGATTACGGAGACTTCGAGCAGTTCAAGGCCTATATCGAACCGCTCGGAATCAAACGCATCCGGCTGCAAGCCGGTTGGGCGAAGACGGAGAAGGTCAAAGGCGTGTACGACTTCGCCTGGCTGGATCGACAGGTGGATTATCTGTGTGAGCAGGGGATGGACGTCCTCATGGAAACGTCCTATGGCAACCCGATCTATCCGGGCGGAGGTGGGGCCGCTTTAAGCGACGGGCTCCCTCATGGCGAGGTGGGCCTTGCCGCGTGGGATGCCTGGGTCAACGCACTTGCCTCGCACTACAAAGACCGAGTAATGGATTGGTCCACTTGGAATGAACCGAGCAACTGCAAAGGCAACACACCAGAAGCGGTGGCAGAAAACAACATTCGGACCGCTGAGATCATCAAACGACACATCCCCGACGCGCGAATTGCCGGCCTGGTAATTAGCTGGCCCAACGTTCGCTTTGCCGAGCCCTATATGAAAGTCCTCGCCGAAAACGGCAAAACCGGGCTTTTTGAGTGGATGATCTATCACAATTATTCAACCAATCCCGACACGATTTTTCCTGCCGTCGACAAATTCACAAAAATGATTCACCAATATGCGCCTAGCATGAAGGTCTGGCAGGGCGAGGCGGGCGCGACGTCCAATCCCCACTATTCAACAGCGATTTCGTCGGCACCGTGGAACAGCGAGCTGACGCAGTGCAAGTGGAATGCCCGACGGATGATCGGCGATCTGGGCCACGACATCGAGTCGCTGGTGTTCACCTTCTACGATCCCGCGTACGACCAGCCCGAACGCTACACCAAATTCGTGGACCCCATCTGGATCCGCACCCGGGAAGACCGCTTCATGAAACGAATGGGACTGATCAAGTGCAACGAGGATGGCGAGGTGCTGAAGGTCAAGCCGGCCTACTATACCGTGCAGAATATCGCCTCGGTGTTCGATAGTTCGCTGGAGCCGGTCATCGGGTTCGCCTGTGATGTCGAATGCGAGAAAGAGACGGCCGTCTACCTGTTCAACGAAAAAACCAGCGGCCAGAAGCTGCTTGCGTTTTGGGATCGCTCGGCACACCCTGATAACACGAACGAAACAACGCTGGCGCGATTTACGTTGACGGGGATTACCTTCGAGAAGCCGGTATGGGTTGATATGGTGACGGGTGCAATTTACGAGTTGCCTGTGGAACGGGTCATCGCTGAGGGCGGCAAAACGATCCTGAAGGACATTCCGGTCTATGACGCTCCGGCACTGATTATGGAAAAAAACATCGTGATTAGCCCCCTGAAGTGAAGTCGGCGCGCCGCGGACAAAAGAATGAACGAAGCCTTCGAAAAAAGAGTCGCCCTGGTAACCGGGGCCGGGCAAGGGATCGGCCGAGCAATCGCCCGCGCGTTGGCCGCCCAGGGAGCATGTGTCGCCGTGAACGATGTGAATCGCGAACGGGCCGAACGGGTCGTGACGGAAATCGTCGCCGCCGGCGGCACAGCGCTCGCCACCGTGGCCGACGTTTCGTCCTGCGACGAGGTTCATGCCATGGTGGCCGGCATCGTCGAACCGTTCGGACGTTTGGACATTCTTGTGAACAGCGCCCGAGTGGAACCGCCACGCCCCGAAACCCTTTCCGACGAACAATGGTGGGATCGCGTGCTGGCAGTGGACCTCAAGGGCGCGTACCTCTGTGCGATGGCCGCGTGGGAGTCCATGCAACGTCAGCAATACGGACGGGTGATCAACATATCCTCGGTGCAAGCCGTTGCCGGTAAAGGAGAGGACGAATGGATCGCCTACAGTTGCGCCAAAGCGGGAATGCTGGGCCTAACTCGTTCATTGGCCCAACGCGGGATGCGGCAAGGTATTACGGCCAACGCGGTAGCACCAGACTACATTGAAACCGAGGCCATGTTGGCTCGCTGGGGGCGTCCCGCTATGGACAACTATGCCGCTAACGTTCCCATCGGCCGCGCCGGCCGCCCCGAGGATGTCGCCGACGCCGTGTTATTTCTCGTGCAATCCGATTTCATTACGGGCGAAACCATTTTCGTCAACGGCGGCCGTTTCGTGCTACCGCACTGAACCACTACCAGGAGAAAAATCTGACCATGAAGATCACCGCCATTAAGAAATGGCTCTGCGATATGTACCGGACCAATCTGGCCTTCGTTAAAATCGAAACCGACGAAGGCCTGTACGGCTACGGCGAAGCGACCATCGGGCTGCACGAAAATGCCATCATGGGCATGATCGAAGACCTCACGCCCTCGTTGTTGGGGCGCAACCCGTTAGACATCGAGTCGCTGTGCCATGACCTTTACCGCGACTCCTACTGGCGCATTGGCCCCGTGCTGACCAGCGCCCTGGCCGGCCTGGAGATGGCCTGCTGGGACATCAAGGGCAAGATGCTGGGCCAACCCGTCTGGCAACTGCTGGGCGGACAGTGCCGCGATCGGGTGCTGTGCTACGCCAACGCTTGGTTTGTGCCGGCCAAAACGCCTGAGGAATTTGCCGCGAAAGCCCGCGAAGCCGTCGCCCGCGGCTGGATGGGGCTCAAATGGGACCCCTTCGGTAGCCTCTATCGCGACATCACCCGTAGCGAGTTGGTCGAATCGATTCGTTGCGTGGCGGCCGTACGCGAAGCCGTCGGCGAATCGATCGATCTGATGATCGAAGGCCACGGACGGTTCAACGTGGAAAGCGCGGTGCGGATTGCGGAAGCCCTGAAGCCGTTCGGAGTCCTCTGGTTCGAGGAACCGCTTTTCCCTGAACTGTTCGAAGGGTTGGCCGGTCTGCGTCGCCGCGTGTCGGTGCCGATCGCGGCCGGCGAACGGATTTACAATCGTTACCAGGCCCGCGACTACCTGGACCGAGAGTGTGGCGACTTCATCCAACCCGATATCAGTCGCGTCGGCATCCGAGAGATTTGCTTGATGGCCGGTTGGGCCGACGCGGCCGGGGTGGGTTTTTGTCCACACAATCCGATGGGCCCCATTACCAACATTGCGACGTTGCACATCGCTGCGTGTACGCCTAATTTCTTTTTGCTCGAAACCATGGCCAACGACGTGCCTTGGCGCAAAGAAATCAGCGACGAAGAAATCCGCGTGGAGGACGGGCACATGCTGATCCCCACACGCCCGGGCTTAGGCATTGAACTGAACGAGGACGAGTTGGCCAAGCATCCGCCTAGGCCGCACCGGTTGCGCCATTATCGGGGCGACCTCACGGCGATCCGCCCGGCCGATGCCGAGGAGTGGTTCTCTCGGTAGTGTAGCGGGGCATAATTGGGGGATCGTACCTTGGGCTGGATTCATGTGCCACTGGCGCGGCCAGTGAGGAAGTGCCTGGGGATAAACGCAGTGGCACACACGCGGAAACCGTGAACACGCCAGTAAAAAGAACAGGACATCCATGGGCCGTTTCAGTTGGTTAGACTACGCGATGTTCGCAGCCTACCTGGTGGCCTCGCTGGGCATCGGCGTGTTTTTTTCGCGAGGGCAGCGTACGATCAAGGACTATTTCCTGGCCGGCCGCTCTATGGGTCCCCTGGTGGTTGCGATCACCGTACTCGCCAGTCTCTTCTCCGGCATCAGCTATCTCGGCACGCCCAGCGAGGTCTACGTCCACGGGATCGGCTACTGGTTGATCGTCCTCAGCGGGTTCGTCACCACGCCGGTGTTGAACATCATCTTCATGCCCTTCTTTTACCGCGCGAAGTACTACAGTGTTTATCAATACATGGAAGCCCGTTTTTCGGTCGGCCTGCGCACGCTGGCTTCGGTGCTGTTCATCAGCCGCGTGGTACTCTGGCTTTCGGTGGTCACCTACGCCCCGGCCCTGGCCCTGGAGCACGTCACCGGAATGCCCATGTGGCTCTCGATCCTGGTCACCGGCGGCATCACGACGCTGTACACCACGTTGGGCGGCATGAAGGCGGTGATCTGGAGCGATGTGATGCAGTTCGGCGTCCTCTTCGGCGGACAGCTCCTGGTCGTGGCCGTGGCGCTGTGGGGTATCCCCGGCGGGCTGGAGGGTGCTTTCGACATCGCCCGGGAGGCTGGCCGGCTGGACTTCAACTTCAGCTTCGATCCGACCGTGCGGATCACCGTGTGGTCGATTTTGCTGGGCGGCACGTGTCATAACCTGGTGCTCCTGGGAACCGATCAGGTTTCGGTCCAGCGCTACATGACCGCCACCAGCTTGAAAACCGCGCGCCGCTCGATGTGGGTGAAGTTGGTGATCTCGCTGCCGGCTTTGTCGCTGTTTTATCTCACGGGGTTAGTCCTTTTCGCTTTCTATCGCTACAGCGGCACCGACCCTTTGGCCGCTGGCCAGATCGACAAGGCCGACCAGATCCTACCCTATTTTGTTGTCAACGAGCTTCCCCGTGGACTGCCGGGCCTGTTGATCGCCGGAATCTTTGCGGCTACCATGTCGACCATCTCGTCTGGGATCAATTCGCTTACGACGGTGACTTTGGTGGACTTCTACAAACGCCTGTGGAAGCCCCAGGTCGGCGAAGTCGAACAACTCCGGCTGGCTCGCTGGCTGACGCTCGGTTACGGGTTGTTGATCGTGTCGTTGGCCTTTGCCGCGGGCCGCTTCGGGTCTCTGATCGAAGCGCCGGTAAAACTTTTCGGCCTGATCGGCGGCCCGCTGCTGGGCCTGTTCCTGTTGGGTATGCTTTCGCGCCGTGCGAATGCCCCAGGGGCGGTCGTCGGCTGGCTTGCCGGCGCACTGATCACGTTGCCCGTGGCCGCGTTCACGCAAACCTCCTTCTTGTGGTACCCGATCCTCGGAGCGACTTCGGCCTTCGTGTTCGGCTGGATCGCCAGCCTCTTCTGGCCACCCCAGAATGTCGCCTCGCTGACCGGCTTAACTTGGACCACCCGGTACGAATACGACGAGGAGCAATAATGCACGACAACAGAAAGACCATGCCGGAAATGGCAAACGAACACGGTAAACAGTCTCGGGGCCGTTGGCATAGACCGGGGCTTGTTTCACGGTTTCGCCATGTTTTCCGGCGTTTCTATTGTTGGCAAGTCGTTCCGCCGTTGTTACTGGCAATGGGACTGCTTGCGAATCCATGCTGGGCGGTGGAAAAAGAAACCCTCGACACTCATTCGTCGCTCGACTGGATCAACGAGGCCCTGGTGGTCGCGATGCCGGCAGCCTCGGTCGGCGGTTGTCAGGCTGGTGTCTACACGGCGGCGGAAAACGGAGTGCAACCTTGGCGTCAAGCGATCATTCGCTGGCTTACCAGTCGAAGTGTCCGGGGCAATGGGGCGGTGCTCGTGCGGCAGGAAGGCTCGGAGGGCGGCGCCGGCCTCTCAGCTATCGTGGACCCCCATGCCGAGTACATGTTTGAAGTCTTGGTCCATTTGCCTGGCAAAGGCGGAGGCTTTGGCACGCCTCAGGACACGGACTTGCAGATCGTGGCCACGGTGTTGGACGTCAACGACCGCGTTCTCGCCGAGGCGCCGGTGCAGTTGATTTCGGGCGACTGGGCACCCGGCCAAGTGTCGTTTGCAAGCGATGCCGTGCGCGAGGTGCGGTGCATCGTTCGTGCCAAATCGCCCAAGCGGCTGCCATGTCTCTATTTTGTCGAAGGCTTCCGTTTGACCCGCAAGGATTACGCTTGGTGGAATCCGCAAAACCTCTTCAACGCATCGCGCACGGCCGTGCGTCTCGGTGACGAGCGGCCGTTGCTCGTCAAAACGCTCGATCCCGACGTGGTTGGCGGTCACAATGGCGTCTACCTGAACTGGGACGGATTCTTCACACGACACGGCATCGCCGTAGGCGGCGGACACTGGGAACAAGAATACAATCATCTGGCGGCCGACGATGCCATGGTAGAGCGATTCCGCGACGAGGGCATGGCAAAAAATCTGGACGGCGAGATTATTCGTGGTTATGCCAATCGTCTTTGGCCAGGCTACAACATGTGCCACAACGCGCCAGTTTGGCATTCTTACTACAAACAGCGACTGACGCGAATCGCCCCGGAAGTACAGATGCTCTCCCAAGACAACATCTGTACTCCTTCGTTCCTTTGCCCGGGAAAGGGCTGCTTCTGCCCGGATTGTCGAGACGGCTTTCGCGAGTGGCTGCAGCGGCATTGGACGGCCGACCAGTTCCACGCGGCCGGTGTCGACGATCCGGCTTTGCTGGACATTGGCGAGTATGTTAAGAGCGTCCAAGCGACAATTGCCAAGGGACGCGACGCTGTGCTGGCCGATCCGGTGCTTCGGGCGTACATTCAGTTCAGCTACGCTTCGCAAATCGATCGTTGGCGCGACGCAGTGGCGACGGCGAAACAAGTGGCAAAGCATCCGCTTGCCGTTTGCGGAAATCAATGGGGGGCCGGAGGGTCGAGGCCCTATTCCGTTGCGCTTTCGCAGGTCAGCGATATGACTTTCACCGAAGCGGAAGCAGGATGCCTGACCCCGCAAAAACGAGCTGGCACAGTCCTAACGACAAAGCTCGGCTTGGCTGCCGGCGAGTACCAGCGGCCCGTGCTACTTTGTCTGTCGTCGTTGTTCCACGCTTCCCAGGCCGCTCGTTGTCGGCTCCGCGCGGTTGACTCGCAAGCCTGGGCTGACGGCGGTGTGCCAATGCCGTGGGCCACTGCCCCCGGAGCAAGTGGTTGGTTCTACGATACCGAAGCCCGGCTGTGCCGTTTCGTCCAACAAAATCGCGCCTTGTTCGCGCGGCGCGATCGCGTGGCCAACGTCGGCCTGGTCTATTCCTTACCAACCCACGCTTGGCGCCAGTTCCCAGCGTTCGGACTCTCGTCCAGTCAATACCAGAAATGGTTCGTTGCCTGCGCTCGACTTCTAGAAGAGGCTCATGTCCCTTACGAGGTCAACTGTTGGTGGCATCCGTTGCTGGGCGATGATCGCGTATCGCTGGAGCGGCTTGCACGATACCAAGTGTTGGTGTTGCCCGGTGTCGACTGTTTTACCGATGCGCAGCGGGAAGCCGTGCGGGCGTTCCAGGCACGTGGTGGGCGAGTCATCAGCGTGGCTTGCCCAACCTTGTACGATGCCGACGCCGTGCCACGTCCTGCCGGTCAAACACTGGTGACACGGGGCGAACGAACCATTGAAATTGCACCGGATCTTTTGACCCGTTATGCACAAACCGGTGAACAATCCCCGACGGAAATCACAACCGATGCGCAAACGACCAGCAACGATCTGCAGGACACGTTGGCTCGTGTAATGGCCGAAGATCGAATGCTAGAGACCGATGCGCCGGCCGACGTTTGGACCAACCTATGGCTGGACGACACCCGACAAGTGCTCGCGCTGCACTTGGTCAACGGGAACATCGACGTGGAAGCCGACCAATTCCGACCGGTCGAGGGAAGTCGTTGGCGGGTGCGATTGCCGGCCGGCCTTTCCGTGGACCGGGTCGTCGCAATCACCCCCGACGATGCGTCCGAACCGAGTCAAGCCAAGCCGTTATCCGTCGAGGTTTCTAATGGTTGGGCTACGGTAGTCGTCCCCCGCATCGAATGTTACACCGTTGTGGTTTTCTATGCAGGAGAAGCGTTGGCGGCGGCGAACAGCGCGGCCAAGACGCGACGTACCCGATGGCGGGCCAGCGTGGCCCATGACGCCAAGCCCGACATAACTCCTGATGTCAAAGTGAATACCGCCGATGAGTAGATTTTCGTTATCGACACTGCTACGCGGCATTGTGCCGCCGATGATTACTCCGTTGAAGGACCGCGATACGCTCGATGTCGAAGGACTGGGGCGGCTGGTTGAACATCTCATCGGCGGAGGCGTTCACGGGCTATTCATTCTCGGCACCAGCGGCGAGGCGCCCAGTCTTAGCTACCGCCTCCGCCGCGAAGTGATCAAACGGGTTTGCACGCAGGTTGCCGGCCGGCTTCCCGTCTTGGCAGGCGTATCGGATACGTCGATCGTGGAAACGCTCGCTCTGGCCCGATGCGCCGCCGAGGCCGGAGCTACGGCCGTAGTCACGGCCCCGCCGTATTATTTTCCGTTGAGTCAACCGGAGCTGATTCACTACGTGCGTAGCTTGGCTGCGGAGCTTCCGTTGCCGCTGGTTCTGTATAACATGCCCGCGATGACCAAGGTGAGCTTCGAGCCGGAAACCGTACGCGAATTGCTCGACGAAACTCGAATTGTTGGCCTGAAGGATAGTTCGCGGCAGTTGGACTATTTCGTGGCCGTCCGGCAAGTCACACGGCAACGTTCCGACTGGTCGCTGTTGGTCGGGTTCGAGCACCTGCTGGTCGACACGATCCGGGCCGGTGGCGACGGCGGCGTATTGGCCGGCGCGAACCTTTCGCCCCAGCTACTGGTAGATCTGTACGAAGCGGCCACGGTGGACGACCAACAGCGCATTGAGCAACTCGAACAAACGATGAGCATCCAGCGACGGATTTATACAGTCGGCAGCGGTTCTACAGCCTCGCTGCAAGGCATCAAGTGCGCCCTGGCACTCCGCGGAATTTGCCAGGATCGCATGGCCGAGCCATTCTGTCCTCTGTCTGGCGAACAGCGCAACCAGATCGAGGCACTCCTTCACGAATTGGATGCGCAATGAAGTAGGCACAAGTGCGAAGCCGACCATGCTTCTAGAGTTCGGTGAGAATCCAACGTCGACGGGGATCGTCACCGGCTGCTTCGTCATCGACTTCGCCGCCGGCTCCTCCCGACGCAACGACATTAGGACAACCTCTCGGCGCTGAGAAATCGATAATTCCGATCGCTCACCCATACCGCTTGCTCCTTTCGTCGTTAAGAAATCAACCCTACCTCGAAAGAAGTCTCACACTTCGTCATTCCCTGAAACCCTGACTAAACAAACGCTTGGTGGGGTGTTGAGGTGGTATGCACGGAAGGTAGCGTGGGGGGCGAATCTCCGTTCCGTTCGTCGGTGAAATATTGGTACACGCGTGATGCGCGACTGTTGGCACTGGCTTGGCAGGGGAGGCGCCGCTATTGGTTCGCGAGTGACGATAAAATAGACAGATCTGCGCGGCCGGACAAAAAAGAGCAGGTCACTTGCTACTGGAAGTACGCCCCGAATCGTCAAGTGCCTGTCTCAATACAGCCACAATCGTTTCGGCCTGACGCATCATCCCTAGGTCCGTGGGATGTGATCCATCGACAGTGGCGTCATTGTCGTCGCCCAACAGATCGTTTGCCGAAACATAAAAAAGTCGCTTTACGCCGTCAGCGATCAATTGCTCGTAAGCTTTGTGCAACTCGGCGTGGTTGGCTTCGTTGTGTCTGCGGCGGCCAGACCGAATCCATCCGTCGGTGTAGAAACGGTCTTCGACTAGGAGAATTGGCGTTTCGGGTCGAACCGCTCGAATCTGATGCACCAACGGGACAGCCCGTTCTGCAACCATCCGAGCATCCATGTTCGGAAGGCAGTCGATCACATAGGCGGCCGCGTCGAGCTCAACCAGCAGTCCGCCAACCGAACCGTCCATGGTCCCATTACCGCCAAAACCCAGGTTGATCCCGGGCCGATCAAGCTTTCGGCTCGCGATGTTCACCCAGGCCATCCCCGGTCGGGAAGCGCATCCACCGTGGCAGATCGACGTTCCGTAGAAAACGAGAGGTTTTGTTGTGCGGGGAGGGACCGGTATGAAATGGGAGGCCTCAGGTACGCCTATCTCCAGGAATTCGACACCGTTGTACAACGGCAAGTAGATCCGGTATTCGCGCAATTCAGACGGCAGGCCGCTTACCAGTTGGACCGTGTCCTCGGAATTGGTCGGACCATTAACCGCCACCCAACGCCAGCGATTTTGTTCGTCGCGGGCGTACAGATCCAGACCACTGACTCCCGAGGCCGGCATGTGTGGCATGTCTAACGCTTGGGAAAGTAAACGGTAACGAACCCACAACTGGGTGGCATCGGTCCTGAACAACACGGACATGCCCGTACTGTGATGACTCAGCTTCCAGACCGGACCGCGGACTTTGCCCTCGGCCTTAGCCGGCAACCGATCGAAGTAACGCTTCGTATCGTTCCAGCCGCGTCCCTCGACACCCCATTGCTCAACATTGTACCACGCAGTATGGTTTTCGACCCTCGGCTCCAATTTGATATTCGTTTGTGCATGAACCAAACCATGGCCGACAGTCCACGATACAATGCCCAGAAGAGACACGACAAGTCCTCGAAAGCACCGCGCCTGGCGTTGCATAATAATCCTCCCATTTGGGGTGTTTGTCCATCGTCGACGTGCCGCCTGGATTGACACTCGCTGGCTGCCCACACAAATCGCTGCCGACGAAAGTCAATGCATGCCAACAAGTGCGGTACCAACGCGCCATAGATGGCCGAGGATGATTCGACGTTAACGCCTGAGGCAGGCAGTGTGACCTATTTCTTCGGAGTATTCACCGCCGTCCGAATGATTGGCAACAGTGCATCTGCAAGCACGCGATGCCCCTTGTCGTTAGGGTGCATTCCATCGAGTAGTAAATCCGCCAAGTCTTGGCCGTCTACAGCGTCGTACGCCAGGAATTGCTGGTACTGGTCGGCCAATGTGATCTGCTGTTGTTGGGCCACGTCGCGCATTGCCTGAACGTAGTCAGCCAGGGTGGCGTTAAGGCCCATCGGATCAGCCGCATCGTAAGGCGAGTCCATGTGATAGGGTGGTCCGGCGTAGTATTCCTTCAGCCGCTCCGTCCATTGCATTGCCGCCGGCGTTACCAGGATGGGCATGGTCTTGGCGTCCTTGAGCCGCCGGACCATGGTCGTTAGATTCCTGCGATAGGTATCCAACGCTACCCGCGGTTCGGTGGCTCCTTTCCAAACGTCGACCATCGAATCGTTGATGCCGAAAAGAATAATCACGACGTCGGCGTGATGGACCATAACGTCGGTATCAAACCGTTTTAGGGCGTCGTTCGTGTTGTTGCCCGGGATGCCTTGGTTGATAACCCGGACGGGCACGCCGCATTGGGGCAATTCCGCGCGAAGAAGATCTGCGTAAACGTTCCTAACACCGACTCGGCGAGCGGTCCCCGAAGTACCAAACGCTACGATACACAGACGGTTTTCTTGGGCGAGCGCTGCCGTTTGTTTCACGAGATCGGCCTCGGATATCTTCATGCGAAGGTTCCCTTGCATTGTCGTAATCCAGAGCTCACCCGGCCGGTGTTCGTAAAGATAAGGATACGATTGCCGTGCCATATAGTACTTCTCTCCCGACTGTAATTGTCGGCGTGAAAGGACCACGGGCGTGGACCAGGTCTTCGCGTCGTCTTCCGAAAAGGCACACGAAAGCTCCTCTCGGCTGTGGATGTTGCCAGGATCGTCCACGGTGGGCCGATTCCAAAGTAGAACGAGCCGGCCGCTGGCCAAACGGGCCAGGGTTCCACAGCAAGTACTCGATCGGATCTGCGACTTCGTCAATCCCTGCCAAGTCAAGCCACCGTCGGAAGAGAATGCCTCCCAGAACCATCCCTTGGTGGTCCGAATTAGCATGTAGACACGCCCATCGGCCAACTCGGCTACTGTTGCCTCCATTGTGCCGCTGTGGTCGCCACCGTTCTCGCCATCAATGTCGATTAACTTACTGGCCTTCCAGGTTTTTCCCTGGTCGTCGGAGACATATGTCAACGTAACGTGACGCCAGGGAATCACCTTCTGGCTGACCAACACAATACGCCCACTTTTCGTCTCGATCATCGAACGAATAGCACCACACCAGCTGTCCTGGAGCTTGATCGGCTCCGACCAAGTGCGGCCATCGTCGCGGCTGCGGCTGACGTAAACCGGAAGCACCCACTGGGATGCTTCCAGCGTTCCACCCTTCCCCCACGGCCCTCCGGCGTGTCGCTCGCGTTCGTTCATCCATGCCAGAACGACAGTGCCATCGTGCAGTTTCAAGATCGCCCTTTCACCGCGTGCGAGGTATTTCTTGTTGTCGCTGAACAAGGGATAACTCGTCCAAGTTTTGCCGTCATCGTTACTGATCAGCGCATCGGATTCTCCGGCAGCGAGTATGCCGCCGTCGCTGGTAGTAACGAAGGGGCCTTGATGGGCGAAGGATAAGGCCGCACCTTTCGGGTGCAATTCGATGGGATCGGCAACACCAACAGCTGCTGCTAACAGAAGTACTCCCGTGGCAATGACCAAAGACGGGCACTGTTGTTTCGTTAGATACATGGTGTGTTATCCTAGAGGAGCAGGAAAGGTGTTAAACAGACGAACGCAACATACAATCAATAAGAAACTCGACTGCTGGCCGCCATTTTCAGCAAGGCAGCGAGGACCAATCCGGACAGCAATAGACCTGGTGCGGCCGGTTCGGGTACTGGGACGATAGCCGACAACAAAGCATCGCCAACTAAGCGGTGCCCCCGGTCGTTCGGATGCATCCCGTCAAGCAGCAGGTCGGCGAGACTCTGCCCGGGAACCGCTTCGTAGTCAAGATACATCTGATAGACATCGACCAACCCGGTCTGCTCCTGCGCGGCGATCTCGCGTGTGGCCTGAACGTAATCGACCAAGGTGACGTTTAGTCCTATCGGATCATCGGTGTCGTAGGGAGACGCTTCATTGTAAGGTGGCCCTCCATAGTACTCCCGCAATGTGTCCGTCCAAGCCATGGCGTTAGCCGTCATCAAGATGATTTCTGCGCCGTCGGCCTGTAACGTCCTTACCATCGAGATCAGATTATCTCGATAGGTCGACAACGAAACGCGCGACGTGGTTGCCCCGCTCCAAGCGTCAACCATGGAGTCGTTGATTCCGAACTGGATGATGACCAAGTCGGGGTCTTGCTCGCGAACGTCAGCCGACATACGAGCGATGGCGTGGTTCGTGGTGTTGCCGCTGACTCCTGCGTTGATCACATCGGCTGCAATGCCATAGTCGGGCAGTTCGTTTCGAAGGATATCGGCATAAACCTCGCTTGCACCAGAACGAGGTGCTGTCGTCGAATCGCCGAAGGCGACAATGGTCATCGCACCCGCGGGCCGGACTGATGCGAAGACAATCACGAGCAGAAGAAACCCCACACGTCTCATGCCAAGACCTCATGCAAAACGAAACCGAGTCCAAAGAAGACCGAAAATTCCGACGGCCAAGAGGGTGAACACCGACGGCTCGGGCACTGGCGCGAACGCACCGGTGGTATCAGCACGGATGTATTCGATTTGCGTACGCCCACCCTCCACAATATCCCCGCCAACCCGCCCAAAAAGCAATCGTCGATAGGTGAAGTCCATTCCGGCGTAACTTCCTGCATAGACGTTGTCGACCCAAATCGAGGCTTCTCCAGACGTCGGTTGTGCAATCCGAACCGTGTGGAAAACGTCGGTAAAATCATCGGTCATTACGACGACCTGCCTTGAATTGATGGTGGTTCGTATTGCGTCCGAATGGAACGCCAAAAAGTAATAATTGGGACTGCTGCCATCACCTGCAATCACGCCGAATGCCGCGCTGCCGTTGGTAGGCGACATCACCTTGACACTGAGTTCGACAGTCCAGCCCTTTGCAACGTCGAAATTCGCCGCATGGTTCCATGTGTACCAGTTGCTGTAGCAGGTGTAGTCCAGGATTGTTGTACCGGAAACCACGGTGCCGCGATCCCCGCTGGACGGCGGCGTCCAATCTGCCGTGTCCGTGAGGTCTTCACCTGTATACAGGTAATTGAAATCAGCCGAGTCCTTCATCGCGGTGATCGTCTCGGCCAAAACAAACCTCGCGGGATCATTCGCGGCGGCCAGCGTTCCGGCAACGAGCGCGACAACCGAAAGTATCCTCGGGGTTCCAAATACCGTTGCGCTACCTCTCATTCTTGATCTCCTTTTGCCTAGGGTGAAAGCGAAGTATCCGCTGTCTACGCCATCGCCGGAGGCTGGACCGCATACAAGAACCTCCGATTATGGCGATTATGCGACTGTGGACGGGTTCGATCATACCAAAAAACAGTTCCCAAGGCAAGCATTTGGTTCCCAAAAAAACACCACGCAAATGAAATTCTGGCGGCCATCGTCCCACCAAAACACCACGCGAATACCGTAACCTACTGTGGTACAATATTTTGCATACATAACCTTCCACGTGACTTGCCCCGGGAATGTGGTGCGAGAAGAAAAATCCGCCTGTTTTTATGCTGCATACTTGCCATTGGGAACTTTTTTGTCTACATTGAAGGTCGCCCGATGGCTGACGGCACCCTCTACTCGAAGCGCGGGCCGCCGTTCGTGTGCCGAATTTGATGCACCCAACTCAACGCCGCCAGATTGCCGGCCGTTCCGAGTTGGCCGTCCAAACAGACATCGATTTTGAGGAAAAGAAACTCCACGGCGAACTAGTAGGCCTTCCAATAGGTACTAGTGACACATGCTCAAACACGAATCACACCCGCCGCAAGTCAAAAGTCTGGCATCGAAGGTGGTTTCCGACATCCACTCACGAAACCTGACGCAAGGCGATCGTTACCTGACCACGGAGGAGGTCGCCCAAATGCTCGGAATCCGCAAGGCCGCGGCCAACAAGACCTTGCGTTACTTGGCCGAGCACAAAGTATTGGTTCGCAAACAACGGAGTGGCACCTTGATCGGCCCTGGCCTTCCTCCCAAAACTCAGTCCCGGATTCGTACGGTTCTGGTTTTCCTTCGGGAGGACAGCTTGGTGGCGCGTTCCTGGGCCTTCGATCCGTTTGTCAAAGGTATTCGGAATGAAATGAAAGATGTGAACGTGCAGTTCAATTTCATTCCCAAGGCGGACAGTGTGGCCAATGTGCAGGAATTGATCGATGCCGCACAAGCCACGGGGCACTTTGCCGGTATCGTAGCGATTTCCTGTCCGCCCGAGGTCTATCGCTACCTGGCCGACCGGCATCTACCGACGGTTGTACTAGGCTCGCTTTTCGACCGTGAGCTTGGACTGGTGTCGGCTGATGTGGACAATCGCCACAGCGGGCGGCTCCTCGCCCAATACTTGATTGAGCGAGGTCATCGACGGATAGCTCTTCTACTACCTACCCTTGGGCAACCAGGTGCAAACGATTTTTTTGAGGGAATCGACGAGGTGTTGGCCGAAGCTCAAATGCCTCACGGTACTTTGACTCTTCGCCTGGTCAATCACGACCTGGAGACTGTGAAAGCCATGGTACGAGGCCTCCTGGCGATGCCCAACCGACCAAGCGCGCTTATCACCCGGACCCCTCTCTTCATCAATACGGCAATTTCAATTCTGTCGGAAATGGGGATGCGCGTACCGCAGGACATTGAAATCGTCTGCGACAACGTCGGCCAGACCTCTATGAAAGTCGACCTGTCGCAATATACGCACGTGTCTTCCACCATGTCCTTTTCGGAAATTGCCGCAACCCTGGGCCGCCTGTTACAGCGGATGCTCGATGGCATTTTCTCCGAGGAACGACAGATCGTTTTTCCCATGGAACTCCACGTCGCGGGGCTGAATGTCACCGGCCCTTCGAACGCTCGGAAGCACAAAACCGAAAACGGTTAGTAGGATTGTTTTGTGTTGCAATCGGTAGTCTTCGGAGGTCAACAAATGAACGACGACAGGAGACGATTCGGCGAGAGAAGATGGGACGTTGCATTACTCAGACGCTATCGCAGTGGAACACGTGGCCATTCGATGCGAGTTCAAACGAACCGGCAAATTGACAAGCGAGCCTTTACGTTGGTGGAGTTGCTGGTCGTGATTGCGATCATCGGCATCCTGATCGCCTTGCTGCTTCCGGCAGTGCAGTCGGCCCGAGAGGCCGCCCGTCGCTTGCAGTGTGCCAACAACTTCAAACAAGTCGGTTTGGCGATGCACAACTACCACACGGCCAACGACTGTTTTCCCTCGGGAATGATCACTCAGAGACGTTTGCCTTCGGGCACCGTTCAGGCGGGAGGTTACTTCGCCTGGGGAGCGTTTATTCTGCCTTATCTCGAAATGGGAACCTTGCACGAAAAAATCAACTTTTGCGCTGAGAATTACTTCGTCGACGATGGCACACGAACCGCAAGTGGAATGCGTGTCGGCACCTTCCTTTGCCCCAGCGACGTACAGGGTGGCGAACTGGTGCGCTGCTGCAGTGCTGGCAGCAACGGAACAAACGCCGATGAAGACGTTCGCCAATCGAACATGGCTGGCGTCGCCGACAGCGAGGACTGGACGTCCAACGGCGTCACGCCCCTGACGCTTGCTGACGCCAACGGAGTTTTTGCGAGCGGGGTAGGTTGTCGTATCTCCCAAATCCGCGATGGAACGAGCAACACCTTAATGGTCGGTGAAGTCACGGGCGCCGGCCCGAGTAGTAACGATGGCCATTTCTGGATCGCCTGGAATCTTCTCGACACATTCGACGGTATCAACGGACCGTTCACCGTAATCGGCGGTGAGTGGCCTACATCGAGTTTCGGAATGCGCGACACGGGGTTCTCCAGCTACCATCCCGGCGGATGTCATTTCCTATTGGCCGACGGAAGCGTTCAATTCCTGTCGGAAAATATTGACTCGACGACACTTGCCGCCTTGACCAGCCGCGCCGGTGGAGAACTCAGTGCCAATACTTTCTGAAAGAATAATGAGTAATGCCACACAGGGCAGCAGGGTCGTCAGCCAAACGGTGCTACTGTACCCTGTCGAAAAACCGCTTCCGTTAGTCGCTAATCTTTGTCAAAAACTTAACGATCTTCGCGGTTATTGATGTTTGCATTGAAAATGCTCGCTTCAGGAAACCGAGTACCTGGAAATCCAGGCTCCCGTTGGCCGCCTTTGGCTCATTAGCCATGCAAACGCCAATAGTGTCACAGTATCCCGTCACATCACGACAACTGCATTCGAGCATGCAAAGAAACATGTCCTCAAAGGCACAACCGATGGAAGATAGGTAGCCGTAATGTCACTGACCGCCCCCCAGAAAAACAGGTACCTTCACGCAATCAACGCAGTCGCTTGCGCTGTACTGCTTGCGGGATTCGTTGCTGGTTGTGACCATGATGGGCTAGAACGAGTGGTCGTCAGCGGTACCGTGACTTACCAGGGCAAACCTCTCGAAGAGGGCCAAATCCGTTTTCAGCCGACCGCCAACACCAAGGCGCCAACCTCCGGGGCCTTCATCCGCAAGGGAACATACCGGGTGGATTCGCAGGGAGGCGTTCCCATTGGCACTTATAAAGTCCGCATCGAGGCTAGCCGCGTCGGTACCGAACACGTCTCAAGCAGTCCGGAAGAGGCGTTAAGCGTCGAGAGCACTCCACCACGCGAACAATACATTCCCGCAAAATACAACCGTGCCACACAATTGGAAATCACAATCGAACCGGGCAGCAAGGCGGTGACCAAAAATTTCGAATTGACCGGCCAATAACGCTTGTTCAAGAACCTTCACATCAACGCCTTACTGCTATCCCCAAGAGATTCGCCGCCCCAAAGCTATCCAAAAGAAAACACCCCTAATGCATCATTCACCCAACACAATACCTCACCCACCCCACATTCCCGCCAAACGGTGTCGCTTTATTTCGGCAGTGGGTACGCCGCTTGCCGACGACGAATCGCTGCACGTTGTTGGGCTGGAAGCACATCTGGCCGATCAGTGGAATGCCGGTATCGACGGCCTGTTGGTGGCCGGCACCATGGGACAGATGCAATTGCTGGCCGACCGCACCTATCAGCAGCTTGTCGAACGGTCGATTGAGTTTTCCGTCGGCCGCGGTGAAGTGATGGTCGGCGTGGGCGATGCCAGCTTTGCCCGCACGCGCGACCGCATCGAGTGGGTAGACCGCCATGCGGTCGACGCCGTCGTGGTGCTCACGCCCTTTCTATTCGCGTTCTCTCAGAATGAACTCGTCGATTACTATTGGGCCCTCGCCGACGTGGCCAAGCACCCCGTGTATCTCTACAACCTGCCGTCGCTCACCCGATCGCAGTTGGACATCGCCACTGTCGAACGGGTTGCCAAGCACCCGAACATCGCAGGCATCAAGTGTTCGGTTGATCTGGAGTTTGCCAAGACATTGCTCGAACGGATCGGCGATCAGTTTCGTGTGATCGTGGCTCAACCGTTTGACATCGACACGCTGGTACGCCAGGGCATCGCCGAACATCTGGACGGGATTTTCACGGTGGCGCCGGCCTGGACCGTGGCGATTGGTAGGGCGGCCGACGCTGGCGACTGGCCCCAGGCAGCCAAGTGGCAGCGGCAAATCTCGGAGCTGTTGCGATTGGTGTGCGGTGGGGGCCTGGCTGTGTACACCGCGCTGTTGAATGCCCGGGGTATCCCGGGCAATTACGCTCCGCGTCCCTATCGACCGTTGAGCGAACCGCAGCTTGCTGCCCTATTGAACGAGCCGGTGGTGCGGCATTTGTTGAACTCGACGGAAGCCAGAGACGAAGCCAACGTGCAGCCATCGACAATCAGCGACTTCGCATGACGAACATCCGGTAAATGGTACAGTTGCCGTTAGTCCTTGCCTACACGTCATTCGCTTTAGAGACCACGTAGTATGAAGGTACTAGATAGTTTTTGCCTCTCGAACAAAGTCGCCGTGGTAACCGGCGGAGCGGGACTCTACGGACGACAAATTGCCGAAGCATTGGCCGAGGCCGGTGCCAAGGTGTTTGTTGCCAGCCGCAATCTTGAGAAGTTGGAGCAACAGGCCCTTCGTCTTCGGAAAGACGGGCTCGACGTATTAGCGATGTCCTGCGACTTGCGAGATGAAGCATCGATCCAATACCTGCTTCAACAGGTCGATGTAACCGTCGGGCATGTGGACATTCTGGTGAACAACGCCGTGGCTCGACCGATGGCCGACTGGGCCGACTCGATCGAAAGTTGGGCCGAGAGTATGCGAGTAAATGCCACAGGCCTGTTTGCGATCAGCCGCAGCTTCGGAAACTACATGGCCGAACGTGGGCACGGAAGTATTATTAATGTCGGCTCGATTCAGAGTACCGTAGGCCCCGACTTCGGACTCTACGAAGGGCTCGACTGGAGCGCACCTCCCGATTATTTCTTTCACAAAGGCGGTTTACTTCAGCTTACCCGGTATGTAGCCGCCAAACTCGGACCAAAAGGCGTGCGATGCAACGCGATTAGCCCCGGTGGGTTTCTCAATGGCCAAGAAGAGGTGTTCGTCGAACGGTATTGTCGCCGAACGTTTCTTGGGCGAATGGCCAACGGGACCGACCTCAAGGGAGTAATCGTCTTTCTGGCATCCGACGCCTCGGCCTACATCACGGGGGCCAACATCCCGGTGGACGGGGGCTACGTGGCAAAATGATCAGAAGGCAGCCAATAAATCGTCAAAAGCAGTTCGGCGGCATATACTCCGGAGTGAATCGGCAATGCCGTGCCGTGGTAGGCATCTACTACGGATAGTCGTCGAATCTGCCAAACATTCGATATTGCGAGTTTATTGGGGCCTGCATAGCCAATGAGCGGAGGGCGACCAACGGGAGCCTGGATTTCCAGGCCTTCGGCTCTCCGAAGCGATCATTATTAATGCAGGTATCAATAATCCAGACCGGCGTTAACCACGCGAAAGCCCACCATGACTTCAAAAACTCGTGTTTTGATCGTTGGTGTCGGGTCGATCGGCGAACGTCATTTGCGATGTTTTCAGGCTACAGGCCGGGTGCAACTGGCGTTGTGCGAAGTCCAGCCGGAGCTTCGAAGTCGGATTGCCGTGAAGTATGGAATCGACCGAACCTATGGCAATCTCGATTCGGCGCTGGCTGACGCCCATGATGCCGCCGTGGTCGCCACGCCCGCGCACCTGCACGTCTCCCTTGCCCAAAAGTTGGCCGCGGCCGGTGTTCATCTATTCATAGAAAAGCCGCTGAGCACAAACCTCGATGGAATTGACTTGCTCGAAGAAATCATTCGGCGGCAGCACTTAGTGGCTGCCGTGGCCTATATCCATCGCGCGCACCCTGTTTTGGCAAAGATGCAACGCGAGATTGCTGCGGGACGCTTCGGCCGCCCGGTCCAATTGATCGCCCAGTCCGGCCACCATTTTCCCACCGCTCGGCCTGCGTACCGCGAGACTTACTATAAAAACCACGCAACCGGTGGTGGAGCCGTTCAAGATGCGCTGACCCATCTGATCAACGCGGGCGAGTGGCTCGTCGGTCCGGTAGATCATTTGGTGGCCGATGCGGCGCATCAGGTTCTCGATGGCGTCGAGGTGGAAGACACGGTCGCCGTCCTTACTCGCCAAGACGGCGTCTTGGGTTCTTACAGCCTAAATCAGCACCAGGCGCCCGAGGAATTGACAATTACCGTGATTTGCGAAGAAGGTACGTGCCGCTTCCAACACCACCGATGCCGGTGGTGTTGGACGAAACAGCCAGGCGAAACGTGGCACGACGAACAATTTGAACCGTTGCAGCGCGATGCGGTGTTTGTACGTCAAGCGCACAGCCTGCTCGATAGTCTGGACGGCACCGAGCCGCCATGCACGCTTCAACAAGGGCTTCAAACTCTTCGCGTAAACCTGGGCGTGCTGGCTTCAGTTCGCGAGAAAGCCTGGGTGACCATCTCAGAAAGGCCACACTACACGAGCGATCATCGAGAATCCGCTATTTCAACCGAACCGCTCAACCATGTGCGGCATTGCTCCTCTGAAAATCGATGAATGTTGACCAAGAACAAGGACGCCTACCGTGCCCAAGCAGGTGATGCACCGTACTCCAGACGACAACAGCTATCTGCACCGCGACTTCCATGGTGCGCTGAGTTGCGGCATCACGTACTTGCATGATCGTTATGGCGAAGCGGCGGTGCGAGACTATCTCTGGCAGTTCGCCCGATCGTTTTATGGGCCATTATCTGCGGATCTCACCAAACGTGGTTTAATTGCCCTGGAAGAACACTTCCGGCGAATTTATGAATTGGAGGAGGGCGAAGTTCATTTTTCTTCGTCGTCGAACGAATTGCGGATCGCGGTCGACGCCTGCCCGGCTGTGAGGCACATGCGCCGTAACGGCTATCCGGTCGCCCGACGCTTCCACGAAACAACAGACACGGTGAACCGAGCGATTTGTCACGACACGCCATTTGCCGCTGAACTGCTGGATTACGACGAAGAAACCGGACGTTGCGTCCAACGGTTTTGTCGGAGGGGCACATGATATCCTGCACCGAGTTTATTCCGGCCTACAACGAATTGTTCAAATTCCTAGACGCCCGGGGTGGTCGCGAAGCCGTCGAATGCTTCTGGGAGTATCTTGCCGATCGATTCCTGGGCAATCTCGAAAGCACGGTTGCGCAACACGGGCTTCGCGGCTGTTGGATGTACTGGTCCGGCAGCCTCAACGAAGAAGCGGCCGATTTCACGATGGAAATAGACGATGAAGAAGGCTGGTTTCGCATTACCATGCATCGCTGCCCGTCGATGGGCCGGCTGATCGAACTGGACCAGGTCGAGCCGTATCACGACTACTGCCGGCATTGCGAGGTCCTTTACCGCCGCGTACTCGACCGGCTTGGCTATCGATTCACGATCGACAGGTCGCAATGCCACGAAGCACGATGCGTAAGCACGGTCACACGAGATTCGGTCATTGAATCGACCAACGAGGAATAGTGCAGCCGTTCTGCCGATGTTGCCTTCGCGCTGTGTCAGAACGAAGAACTGGAATGCGAAAACTCGATTATTCCGCTGCCGACGTTTCAATACCCGATGTTCCAAGTATCTTCGATATCGGCAGCGACCGTTTCACTGAGGTAACAATCGGTGCGTAGCTCCTGGTGGATGGAACTCGGCAACAAGGGCGTGACCGGGCCGTGATAGCACAGCCGGGCGATCATGCGTTGCCAGCTTATCGAGGTTCCGCCCACACCAATGCCGGCAGTCTCCCATCGGTGTTTCGCGGCGATTACCTCTCTCGGCCCCACGGTGGCCGCCTTGGGCGGCACAGCCGACAGGTCGCCACTGTGGCCCATCGAACCGTGTAACGAATTCTGCGCAATCGTAAAGGGACTGAGTGTGCAAACCCGAGCACCCATCTGCCTGAATTCGTCGAGCGCCCCCTGGAACTCTGGCGCGTCGGGTTCGACAAAGGCCAAGTGGCCAGTCCAGCCGGGACCCGTATAGCTGATGTCCACGCCGCCGGCCTCCTGCATCAAGTCGTAGTAATGGTCGATGTTGTCGTTGGTCGGACCGATGACCTGCGTGCGCGGCGGTCGCAGATCTTCGTCGATCTCCTCCCAGAGGAATGTTAGCAACGAGTGAACGAAGCCACGTGACCAATCTGGCGGTGCGATCCGACCGTCCTGGTCGGCATATTCGTCGAGGGCAAACCACCAGACGTGTTTGCAGTCCACCCGGGCGCGGTTGAGCAGATGTGCCAAATAACGATAGCCGGGCCAAGGGTTGGGCATCATCATCACACAGCGCCGCCCTTCGTCGGCAGCCAGCTTGATCCGTGAAAACATGTCGGCAAGCCAGAGGTGAATCATGTCGTCGTCGGCAACCACACGGATCCGAAAGTCAGGATTAGGGTGTTTTTCGATGTCCGTGCGCCGGATATCTCGGCATCGCTCGATCGCGTCCATGTCTCGAAACGGCACACATGTTGCTGGCTGATAATGAAACGGATTCACGTCGTAAGCTCCCAGTTTTCTCCGTCGACAGTCACATCGAACACGCAACGCCCGCCGACCCAAGTTTGAACGGCCTGCAAACGGCCATCGGCCTCATTCCACAACACGAGGTCGGCGTCGGCTCCTTGCCGGATCACACCCTTGTTGGCCCAGCCGAACAGGGCAGCCGCATTGCGTGTACCCATCGCCCAGACCTGGTAGTCCGGCAGGTCGAGCCAGCGACGCAGGTTCGCCATGCCGACGTCGGCGGTCAGCGCGCTTCCGGCGAGGAGTCGCTTGCTGGGGTCGCTGGGATCCACCATGCGTGCGGCATCGCCCGGTCTGACATCGACCGCAAATCCCCAGGGCGTGTCGTACGTGCCGCCCGGCAAACCGGCGCCGACGTTCGAGTCGGTAATCAGGACAATCTTGTCATAGCCCTTGGCGGCCAGTGTGGCACGGATGGCCGTCGGATGTACGTGTACCCCGTCGGCAATGAAATCGACGGTCACTCGCGGATCGGCCAGGATCGCTTCGACCGCACCCACGGGACGAACCCCGGGCTCGGTTTCTTGGGGCATCGGAAACACGTCGAGGAAGTGCGTCGCGTGGCGAGCCCCGGCATCAATGGCCGCCTGCGTCTGCTCGACCGAAGCTTGGGTGTGCGTCATGAATGCCGCGATGCCGTGTTCCATGAGACATTCGATCACCGGGAGAATTCCCGGCGTATCGGGGCTGATCGACATGGCGGTGACGCGGTATTTGGCCGCTGCCAGGATTTCTTCGAGTTGGGCAACGTCGCCGCGGCAAGTTGCCGCGCCCGCCCCCGGCAATGCCAGAAAGGGCCCTTCGAGATGAAAGCCCGGGATCGGTAGTCCCGGGCGGCAGTCCAACGCGTCGGCTAGCCGCTCCAAGGTGGGCAGTTGGTCGGGGCGCGTCGCCCGATAGAGCGTAGGCAGCACGCATGTTACCCCATATCGCCCCACGGAGGCGAGCCCCGCCCAAAGGTCTTCGGCCGAGTTTTCGTAGAGAAACTGCCGAATCCCATGGGCGTGGATATCAATCAGGCCGGGAGTCAGCAGTCGGCCGCCGCCGTTGATTTTCCGCACCGAATCTGCCTTGCCAAGATTCGGATCCAACGCTTCGATCCAGCCGCCGCGCAACAGCAGTGACGACGCCACAATCCCCTCGCCCGGCTGCATCGCACGCACGTTGTGGAGGAGCAGATCAGTCATCGGTCGGATTTGTCGAAGGGGAAGAAGACGGGCGGATCACCGATACGCCGGCGCGGATCAGCGTCTGCTGCATCGTGACATTCAACTTGTCGTCGGTAATCAGACCCGACCAATCGGCCACGTTGGCAAAGTGCATGAGCTCCTGGCGACCGATCTTCGAGTGGTCGGCCACGGCGTAAACCCGTGCCGCCGCCTTGCTCATGCGGTGAAGCATGCGACCGATCTCCGCCGATTGATTATAGATATAACCCGAGCGGTCGACGGCATCCGCACCGATGAAGGCCACGTTGACACGCAAGGCATCGAGATGGATGTCGGTCAAGGCGCCAAACAAGTCGGGCGAGTCCTTGCGAAGTTTGCCGCCCAAGATCAGAACATCAATACTTTCGCAACCAAACAACTCCGAGGCGATTGGCAACGAGGTCGTAATGACGGTCAGATCCGGGATCGCGCGAAGCCGGCGGGCGATGGCCAGGGTCGTAGTACTGGAATCGAGCAGCACCGACTCACCCGGCTGCACAAGGCCGGCGGCAACTTCGGCGATCTGCTCCTTTTCGGCGTTTTGTTCTTGGGTTCGAGCGAGAAACTTGAACTCGAATGTGATTCGTGCCGTGGGAGTTGCCCCACCATGGGTGCGAATGACGCGTCCTTCGTCGGCCAACTCCTGGAGATCGCGGCGAATGGTCATCCCGCTGACGCCAAATCGCTCGGCCAGTTCGTCGATTCCACACTCGCCCTGGCGGTCGAGCAATTCGAGAATTTGCGTACGCCGCATTTCGGGACTCAGGCTTGCAGGCATTCCTTCGCTCATGTATCATGCGTTAACTAATGTGTTTATGTGTTTATAGCTAACACACGTACGTCTGTCAATCCTCATCCCCAGGCGTCAGCCGCCGAATCGCAACGCCGGAGGCATCAGAGGACACGGGCCGCCCGCCGACTCCCTCGTGCAGACGGAATGGGCCGTGCGTTCCAACCCTAAACGATGCGACGAAATGACACAGACCTCTCCAACCACATCCTGGCTGGCCGGCGCGGCGGAGGTCGACATCACGCCCCGGCGACCTACATTCCTATACGGCTACCCCCACGTCGCTCGTTGCAGTACGGGAGTACACGATCCATTGCTCGCGTCGGCCTTATACCTCAGTGGCGGGCAATCGGACATCCTCTTCGTTGCCAACGACGTCATTTGGGTACCCAAGGCTACTGTAATCTCCGCCCGGCGTCGCATCGCCGAACGAACATCCGTCGCCGCCGATCGTATCATGGTCACGGCGACACACACGCACTCGGGCCCGGTGATTACTCGAATGCTCAGCAACGAGTCTGATTCGGTCGTACCGGATCCCGACCCAGAGTATCTCCGACAACTGGAAGACGGCATTGTCGAAGCGGCAACGGTTGCTGTCCGTTCCGCCCGACCTGCGTCGCTCGGCTTCGCGGTCGCCGACGGCTCGGCGGTCGGCACCAACCGCCACGACCTTCGCGGTCCGGCGATACCCCGAGTGCCGGTCCTGGTTGCACGCGACGCGCAAACCGGACAATTTCTCGGCGTCATGGCGGTTTGCTCCATGCATCCCACGGTTTTACACGAGGACTCGACGCAGATCAGCGGCGACCTTCCCGGGCTGGCTCGACGTCATCTGAAGCAGCATTTCCTCGGCGATACCTGCCCGTTCATTTACCACATGGGCGCCGCCGGCAACCAGAGCCCACGCCATGTCGCCAGGGCCAACACGTTCGAGGAAGCCGCGCGGCTCGGCAAACTACTGGCGGAGTCGATTGTCACGGCTGCCAGGAGTGCCCGAGCGATCGACACCGCCGCGGTGACGTGCCGCCATGCGTTGATCGATCTTCCACTGCGCGACTTTCCCGACACGAAGACCGCCGCGTCCCAGGCAAGAGCGGCGCTTCATCGACTGAACACGCTGCGTGACAGCAGCGCATCGCGTACCGACGTGCGCACCGCCGAAGTCGACTGGTTTGGTGCCGAAGAAACGCTGGCATTGACCAACGCGGCTCAGCAAGGACGCGTACGTCAGATCGCCGAGACCTTCCTGCCCGCCGAAGTGCAAGTGATCTGCCTGGGCAACTGCCGTTTCGTCGGGTGGCCGTGCGAGATCTTCGTCGAATTTGCTTTGGAGGTGATGCAACGGTATGAAAACACGTTCATCATCTCGCTGGCCAATGGCGAGCTACAGGGCTATCTCGTGACGCAGGAGGCGATCGATCGGGGTGCCTACGAGGCCGGCAACTCGCTGCTGCGAAGCCCGGAATCTGGTCAACGACTCGTCGAGACAACCATCAAATTACTCGATCAAAACGCGGCTTCTTCCCGCGTTATCCCGCCATGCCGAACGTCCTGACCCTCGATCTCGGCACGACCTACTTCAAGGCAGCCGTGTTCGATGAACACGGCTCGATGCTCGCATTGGCGAGCCGAGAAACACCCATCGATCACCCTGGGGCGCGTCGCGTGGAGGTTGCTCCCGAAGCCTTTTTGGCGGTCGTCGGCCGATTGATCAGGGAGCTACGAGTTCAGGACGCGCGCGCCGTGGAAGGCGCGGCCACGCTGAGCTTCGCCTCGCAGACGAACAGCTTCATTCTGCTCGACACCGAAGGTCGCCCCCTGACGCCGATCATCCTTTGGCCCGACGCCCGCGCCGTCGACATTAGTCTGCCCGAGGTCAACGATTACGCGGAGACCGGCGTCGTTGACCTTACGCACGAATTCATGATCGCCAAGCTGTTGTGGCTCCGCGAAAACGAGCTCCCAACGTGGCGACAGGCAACCCGACTGTGCCTGATCAGCGACTATCTCACGCTCTACTTGACCGGCCAGCATGTTACCGAAGCGGGCGTTGCTGGCCTGACCGGTTTGATCGATATCCACAGGTTGCGATGGCGCGAGACCGCCTTGCGGCGAATCGGCCTGTCACGTTCGCTACTGCCACGTATTGTCCGCGCAGGCACCGACTTGGGCGCCATCGTTGGTCAACGAGCCGAGCAACTGGGGCTCGCCGCGGGGTGCCGCTTGGTGGTCGGGTGCCTCGACCAGTATGCCGGGGCGATTGCAGCGGGAAATGTCGTACCGGGAATCGTTTCGGAAACCACGGGCACCGTCCTGGCCACCGTCTGCTGTGCCCACCGCTTTGATCCGTCGCTGGTCGATCGGGGTGTTTTTCAGGGTCCAAGCTTTGCTCCCGACTGCTACTACCGCATGGTGTTTGGCAACACGGCGGCCAACCTGATCGAAGCCCTGCGTCTTCAGCAAGACGACAACCCAACCTACGAACAACTCATGGCCGAAGCGGCCAATGTCCCGCCGGGCTGCAACGAGCTTCTCGCTGTTGGTCTGGACCCTATGTCGAGAAGCGTCGTCTTTAGCAACCAGTCGGCCAATCATACGCGTGGCCATGCCGTACGCGCCGTACTGGAAGCAGTGGCCGAGGCGTTGCGTGATCAGGTCCAGGTACTCACGGCCAACGTTGTGCCCGACGGAATCCGCTCACTCGGTGGCGCCGCCCGAAGCGGCCTCTGGCAACAAATCAAGGCAAACACCCTGAGCCTACCCGTGTCCAACCTGGCCTGCGAAGAGCCGACCAGCCTGGGAGCCGCCATCCTCGGGCTTTGTCACGGGAACGCCCAGCGTCTGAGGGAGCTGGCCGAACAATCGAGCCAGTCCCGGACAGTCTTCGCACCCGACCGCTGATAGACGGCCTTTTTCCCAAGATGACTGGCCGGCTTCCGATGGTTCCCCTTCAACGCACCGAAAACCCGGACACGCAGCAATTGACACACTGCCCGCAGATGTTTATATTGCACACACTTGAACACAAACGATAACCTAACGCACGCGACAGGTCGGCGTTGGGGCAGGCGAGCGAGACCCGTCGTCGCGTCGGAAGGCATCTCAGGCAAAGACATCCTCTAGGGCACTTTGGGGAGCACTCGAACATGATTGACACCGATTTCTCGTCACGCGACTGGGCACACGTCGACTTGGCACGGTATCCGCGCATTATTTCCGCTCCGCCCGGACCACAGTCGGTCGAATACCATAACCGCTGCACGAAGTACTTCAAGGGATTAAGCGGCCAGGTGAAGTTGTTTCCCGTGACCTTCGAACGAGGCCAGGGCTGCGTTCTCACCGACGTGGACGGCAACGAGTTTCTCGATTTTTCGTCGGGCATCTACGTAACCACGCTGGGACATTGCCATCCGAAGATCAGCGAGGCGGTGGCCAAGTATGCCGGCCAACTGATGAACGCCCACGACTTCACCACGCCCATCAAAACGGCCCTGGTCGAAAAACTGGCTGAGATCCTGCCAGGAGATCTCAACGGCTTCCAGTTCTACGATTGCGGTACGGCGGCGGTCGAAGCCGGTATGCGTGTGCTTCGGGCGGCCACAGGCCGCAACGAAATGGTCAGTTGTTTCTACGATTTCCACGGTAAGACCTACGGCAGCGTGTCGCTAGCCCACATTCGGTCGCAGGTCTACGGGCGCGTCCGGGCGCCCGGTTCCCACATGGTCCCCCGGCCCGACGTCTATCGCCCGATTTGGACCGACAACAACGGCGTAATCGATACTGACGCCTACCTCGCCTTTTACGACGAGTACCTCGACAAGGCCACCGTGGGCGACGTGGCCGGGTTCGTACTCGAACCGATCCAGGGCTGGGGCGGTTCGGTGATGCCGCCCGACGACTTTTTCCCCAAACTGCGGCAATTCTGCAACGACCGCAGCATTCTACTGATGGCCGACGAGGTGTTGACCAGTTGGGGCCGCACCGGCAAATGGCTCTGCTTGGAACACTGGGACGTGGTGCCCGACATCGTTTCGATCGGCAAGGGATTCGGCAACGGATTCCCGGTCACCTGCGTGGCCGTACGCGAGGAACACAAGGAGAGTTTCGAGAAGATTTCCGCTTCAAGCAGTTACGGAGGCAATCCCATGGCCTGCGCTGCGGCATTGGCTTCGACCGAAGTAATCGAGGAGGAAGATCTATTGCCCCACGCCGCTCGACTCGGCGAAATCGCGCTGAAACGCATGCAACAAATGAAGGCCGAACACGCGATCGTCGGCGACGTGCGAGCCAAAGGTTGCCTGATGGGAATCGAACTGGTCAAGGACAAGACCACCAAGGAACCGTTCGACGAGGCCGGACGATTGGTCTACCAAAAAGCGTTTACCAAAGGCCTTGCTTGGATTCCCGCGGGTCACATTCTGCGGATGAGTCCGCCGATCGTGATGGATGAGGCCGCGCTGTTGCGAGGGCTCGACATTATCGACGAAGCCATCGGAGAGACGGCCCAGCAGTTGGGCGCAATGAATTAAAGCCAACCCAGCAGAGACTCGCCATGAAAACCATCCGTTGCGGAATCATCGGCTGCGGCTTGATGGGAAGGGAATTCGCCAGCGCGGCCATGCGTTGGGCTCACCTGACCGACGTGGACGTTCGCCCCGAGATCGTCGCCGTCTGCGACCGCAATCCCACGCTGCACGCGTGGTATGTCGACAACCTACCCTCGGTCGGCCAAGCAACCAAGGACTACCGCGCACTGTTGGATAACAAGAAAGTCGAAGTCGTTTACTGCGCCGTACCCCACCACCTCCACCAGGAGATCTATTGCGCGGCCATCGCGGCCGGAAAACACCTGATGGGAGAAAAACCGTTCGGGATCGATTTGCCGGCCAATCGCCGCATTATGGAATGTATCGCGGAGCACCCAGGCACGTTCGTGCGGTGCTCGTCAGAGTTTCCCTTTTACCCGGCCGTGCAGCAAATCGGCCGGATGATCGAGCGTCGGGCCTTTGGATGCATCATTGAAGTCGAAGCCGGTTTTCTCCATTCAAGCGACCTCGATCCGCGTAAACCGATCAACTGGAAGCGGATGGTCGAATACAACGGCAACTACGGCTGCCTGGGCGACCTGGGCATGCACGTCTGCCATGTTCCTCTTCGTGCCGACTGGATTCCGCACAACGTTCGCGCGGTGCTCTCAAACATCGTCGCCAGCCGCCCCGACGCGAACGGAGACATGGCCCCTTGTTCCACCTGGGACAATGCCACGCTACTCTGCGAAACGGTCGCCCCGTCTACTGGCAAGTCCTTTCCCATGACGTTGAAAACCCAAAGGATCTCCCCTGGCGAAAAGAATTCCTGGTATCTTAAAGTCGTGGGTACCCAAGCCGCCGCGAGGTTCTCGACGAAAAACCCCAAGCGGTTGGAGCGGTTGGTGTACGATGGGCATGAACAGGTGTGGGGACAAATCGACATGGGACACGAAACAGCCTTCAAAAGTATCACCGGCAGTATTTTCGATCTTGGCTTCTCCGACGCCATACTGCAAATGTGGGCGGCCTTTTTCGACGAACTCGAACATTGCCGAACTCGAAGCACCTTCGCGGGTTGTGCGACTCCCGAAGAAGTTGCCCTGAGCCATCGGCTATTCACCGCGGCACTCGAATCACACGACAAACACACCGTCGTGGATCTGGTTCGCACGCGAGAACCGTTTGCCGTTTAAGGAAGTGAATCCATGCACGACAATCGCAGCCTGATGATTTGCCTGCTCGCCATCGCTGCCTGGTCACTGCTTCACGTCGGCCAACGATGCGCGTGGGCGAAGGATGAGCATGTCGCGGTCATGTCGGCGGAGCTGCGTCAACAGGCGGTGGACGTTTTACGCAATGCTCTGAAGCAACAATCACGCTGGCAGAAGGTTCACGCCGCAGAATATCTTCTTGCCCTGGACTATCCGCAGGACGTGGCCAACGTTTTTGCCCAACAATTGGAGCAGTTCTCCGAGGAGGCGGAGTACCGAATCGGCATCTGGCGCGTCTTAACGCGTTCAACCCACGACGACAGGCGTTCGAAGTGGCGTCAGAAGATCGTCGCCGTCTTTCTCGATCCCAATTCCCCTGATCGAGTCCATGCTGCCGAAACGTTGGCGAAACTCGGCTATAAGGCTGCCAAGCAAGAGAAAGCGGCGTTTGAAAAAGCCGCACGATCGGAAAACGGCCCCCTGGCGTCCTTCGCGCTGGCCGTGTTGGTCAACTCGGGCGACAAAAACGCCGAACATCGGCTTGCCGACTTGCTTGCCTCGGACAACCAGCGCACCCGGGTGTGCGCAGCCTACGCCTTGCGGAAGCTGCCTCACGTGTCGGCTGCCACATGTGAAAAGCTCCGCGCGGCATTTCGCGATGAACCGACAGACTCTCCGGCGCGTGTTCATCTCGTCGCCGCCAGCGCGGTGCATTGTCCCGAAAAGGGCAGCGCCGCAATGAAGAACCTGTTGATCGACCTCGCTCAATCCGGCGGCTTCGCCGCGCAGTACCAAGCCCTTGAGGTACTCGGCGATTGCGCCACGGACGCCGACCTGCGATTGCTGGTTCGGGCGTTGGACAGCAGCGACGCCGACGTCCGTTCGGCCGCGGCCTACGCTATCTTGCGACTCGAACGGCGTCGGACACACTCGCTCGTCATGCTCGATTGGCTCGTCATCGGCGGCTACATGCTGGGAATGATCGCCGTCGGATGGTACTACGCACGCCGTACGACCACTACGGACGATTACCTGCTCGGCGGGCGAAACATGAACCCGGTGACATTGGGACTTTCGCTGTTCGCAACGTTGCTCAGCACCGTCACCTATCTTTCCTTGCCGGGCGAGGTAATCCGATTCGGGCCCATGGTCCTCGGCATGCTCGCCGCCTTTCCATTGGTCTACGTGATCGCAGGCTGGCTGTTGATCCCCTTCATCATGCGTTTGCCAATCACTAGTGCCTACGAACTGCTAGAGACGCGGCTGGGGCTTTCTGTGCGCATGCTGGGTTCGAGCTTCTTTCTCACGATGCGACTGGCCTGGATGGCCGTGATTGTTTACGCTACGAGCGATACCGTCTTGGTGCCACTGTTGGGTTGGCAGCACTCCGCAACACCCTATCTGTGCATGGCGTTGGGCGCCATCACGCTTGTGTACACCTCGATGGGCGGTCTACGAGCCGTCGTGCTGACCGACGTGGTCCAAACAGTGGTGCTCTTCGGCGCCGCGCTGATAACGATTGTGCTGGTCAGTATCAAGACTGGCGGCATCAGTGGTTGGTGGCCTTCCAGTTGGCCGGCGCATTGGCCCACGCCGGAGTTCGGTTTCGGCTCGGGCACCTCCACCCGGATGACGTTCCTGCTGGCGCTGGTGGCGACGTTGACCTGGTGGATCTGCACGGCCGGTTCCGATCAGATGGCCATTCAACGTTACTTGGCCACGCGAGACGCTCGTGCTGCCCGACGTGTCCTGGCCACCTCGCTTGTGGCCAACACGCTGGTGCAACTGATGCTCGTCGGCGTTGGCTTCGCCCTGCTGGCCTACTTCCGTTTGAATCCCCACATGATCGCCGACGGCCAGTCCATGTTGGCCAACGCCGACAGTCTGTTCCCTCGTTTCATCGCCCTGGCCCTGCCGCCCGGCGTCAGTGGACTGGTGGTAGCCGGATTGCTGGCGGCGGCCATGTCGAGCCTGTCCTCCGGCATCAACTCCTCCTGCTCCGTGCTAATCGCCGACTTCATCGACCGTTTCCGTCGACGCCCGCTCGGGCAAGCCACAACCGCACAGACCGAAGTCGATCACATCCGACTGGCGAAGTACGTGTCGGTTGCGGTGGGAGTGATTGTCGTCGGCTTCAGTTGCGGGGTGGGGGTAGTCCAAGGTAACCTCTTTGAGGTCAGCTATAAGGTCATCAACCTGTTGACAGTGCCGCTGTTCGGCCTGTTCTTCATGGCGATGTTCGTCCGCTGGGCCACCACCGCGGGAACCATCCTCGGTGCGTTTGCCGGCCTCGCGGTACTGGTCGCCATCAACTTCTGGCAAGATATCACTGGCACACCCGGCATCAGTTTCCTCTGGGGAATGCCCCTGGGGCTGGCAACGCAAATCCTCATCGCCTCGACCGCCAGCCTCGTGGTCGGCAAATGTTAATCCCCACTGGTGGGCGCCAAACTACAACCGTCCACGCCCAAGGTCAGAAGGGTCAGAACCTTCAACCGAACCCCAAGCATCAACCATTGCACTTACAAACGTACGTCGAGCACAACATTTCTTCCGCTTGACAACGAACACATCGCTGCCATCCAACGCTGGAGGGCCCGCCTCCGTCCCGAAACCCGATTCGCACATTTCCTATCTTTCGACGCGTCCAAGGGATACGGCGCGAGCAGAAAGCGTGGCACTTTCGTCCTACACCAACCGCCAATACCCGCTCCGCGCACTCCCCTCAAACACAATCCGCCCTTCGTCGCGAAGTCTTGCCAGCACGCGGCGTACCGTGGCATCGCTCCAGCCGGTGCGTCCCCTGGCACTTACGAAGCCAGCCGTGCTTCTTCAGTTCGGCAAGGATCCAACGCCCGCGGGGATCTTCGCTGGCCACGTCATTATCGGTTTCATCGAACTCCAACGGATTCCTTCGCCGCAGAACAACTTCCTCGTCACTGCCTCCCTGCTCGTCCACCCCAACCAGCGCCGGACGATTCACCACGACGGTCTTTTCCGAAAACCGATAGCTATGAGGATCAGGTCGGTGCTCGGATCGATCGAAATACTCGCTTCGACGAGTAGGGCCCGTTTTGCCCGGTTGCGGAAATTGCGGATCGCCCCGGCGATGGCCGTGGCCCCGCCCTCGTCACCGACCACCTCGGCCAGTTCCTCGCCGCTGTAGGCACGTCGCCGGGCGCGGGCCTGCTCAAGTAGGGCCGAATCACGCCACAGGCCTCGTCGTCGCAGATCTTCACGCCGCACAGTTCCACCTGCGTCGGATAAAACACCAGTTCGCCCTCTTCGAACGGCCGTGGCGTTAAGACCGCCGTCCGGACTGGCGTTTCTGCACCCAGGCTGGAAGCCGGCTGCGTTGGGCGATAATTCTGGTGTCCAAAGTGATACGCCTCGTTGCTGGTAACAGCAAGAGGTAAAACCGAAAGAGACTCTGCTGTGGCCCAACGGCGACCACCGGACTGTAACACATCGTCGATCGCCTTCTCCAGCCCTTCAGTTCCAAAGCCTAATCTGCATGTTTCGTGTCTTTCGACGTGCCCCAAAATGCGACGCGAGCAGAAGAGCGGGTGCCGACAAAGCCCCAAACCGGTCGTCGCACCTTTCCGCCCGCCAGAGGGAAGGCTCGCTTGGTCACGAGGCGCCACACGGTGCCCCGAAACGCAACGTTCGGATACGGTGACTATCGTGGACCGCCTATGAGAACTGGCGATTCCGTCGCCGTTTGCTGAACGGAAGTGCGATCGTGCTATTAAAAAAAAGATCGTAGTGGATCAATTGGAGTGATAAACAGGTTTCCTCGAAACGGTCCGACGTTTTGGGTGGGGTACAGTTCAACGTCACCCGTTGTTTTCGCGGCCGACTGTGAGGATTGCATCAAGGTGAAGTGACTCATGCACCCGTTGTTGGTTCTCATTGCCAACGCGACGGAATTGGGATTGGCCAAGTATGGCGAGTACCTGAAGGTCAGGCCACGCATCCTTCGGGACTGGTCGCCAAAAAGGATCGATGTCACAGAACCAGCGCGGCCAAGTCACCGAAAGTGGTACAAGTCCGAGAGCCAAGGCCGTCACCGCTGGAGGTCGCTTCCATTCCTTAGGCCGGCGGCCGACATCATCAATTCGCCTGTGCCAAGCGTGCTTCGGCTTGCGTGGTTTGGTTTACCGATGCTGGGGCCGCACGCGACAACGAAACAGATTGATTTGCGCGGCATGCCAAGCCTCTTATTGATCTTTGCATCAAAAATGAGCCTTGGTGCAAACGGATATACTGTCATCACCGGCCTCCCGTTGGTTGGCCTGGCTCATTTGCCGTGCAGAATCCAATTAAGGAGCGTTTTCTCGTCTGCCATTTGATTCGATGCGCAGGCAAACGACTGACATTATTGCTGGTTGGAGTTTGGGAGAAACGCAGGCAATATGTCGTATCGCGCGCGGCAATACGTGCTTCCGGTCTGCGCTGGCAAGTTTTGTTGAGCTGCCGTAAGCGACAGCATAAGATAGCGATGTGCGGCAGGAATCGTTGGCCTTCACATGTTTCTGCACCGAACAGAGAAGCAATTCCTGCGGCCACACAGATCTTATCCTAAATCCTGTCTGCGAATCCGTGGATACGTCAATGCGAACATCCAATCAATTCCTTGGACAGAATCTGTTAATAGCTATGTTGGCCGTGGGAGCCGTGGGCTGTAAAAACCAGCCCGAGTTGCCACCGCTAGCCGATGCTTCGGGCACTGTAACGCTTGATGGGCGGCCGCTACCCCGCGGTGTAGTGCAACTGATTCCCGATGGTTCCAAGGGAACAGAAGGCCCAATAAGTACGGGCGAGATCGAGGGCAATGGCCAATTCACAATTTCCACGCTTGGCGTTCGCGGGGCAATCGTCGGACACCACCGTATTCGTGTCATTTCCACCGAGGTGCCAACATCCGAGCGTCCCGACCCGCAGTCGATCATCCCGAACAAATACAACTTAGCACATCGTTCTGGATTGACTGCCGAAGTTAAAGGCAATCGTTCCAATACGATCGACCTACAATTGAGTTCGCAGCCGTAATACAGGATTACCACGATGTGGCGACTACAAGCCTCACATAGCGTCAAAACGGTCGACTGTCGCAACGTAATGACCGCTGTTGCCGTGGGCCGAAAACGAATCGACAGCCTTCATGTGCGGCATCAATGTTGTTTTCGTACACGGTCTAAAGGTTTTACGTTAGTAGAGCTCTTGGTTGTAATTGCCATCATTGGGGTGTTAGTCGGGCTGTTGTTGCCAGCAGTACAATCGGCGCGAGAAGCCGCCCGCCGAATGCAGTGCACAAACAACCTCAAGCAATTAGGCCTGGGGTTGTTGACCTATGAACAGGCGATGGGATCGTATCCGCCAGCCGAAATCCATGGCGGTAGCTGGAACACCAATTATAGCGGCTATTCGTCGGGCGCGGAGCATTGTCAGTGGGAAGGTCAGATTGGGTGTTGGATGAACCTTGTCTTTCCGTTTATCGACCAGCAGGCGGCCTACGACATACTCGACTTCGAAGCCCGACCACAATACTCGTCGGAAAACAATCAGCAGGTGATGCAGATGCAATTTCCACTGTTTTTCTGTCCGACGGACAACTTTCACGAGTTGACTAACGGTTGGGGACCTAGTGGGGAAAACAGCATTCCGGAGAATAAGTCGCGAATCTCCAACTACTTTGCCGTGTTGGGAACATCGGAAAATGGTAACGCGATCCATCCCGACGGCACAACGGGCGCTAGCCACCATTGTCACCGCGGCGACGGCATGTTTTACAACGATTCTGCAATCAAAACGACGCAAATCCGCGATGGGACTTCGAATACGGCCATGTTGGCCGAAACATTCGCACGATCGCCGCTCGACGGGGATCCCCTGTTGAGCCGCGGTATGAATCTTGGTTGTTTCGTGGCTTTCGACCAGCCGATCAACTCGCAGATCGACCTTGACCCCTGGAAGGTCAACTGTTTTCACTCCGGCGGCTGTAACATGGCATTTGCCGATGGCAGTGTCCACTTCGTCTCGGAGGCAATCGCTTGGGACACGTACCAGGGCATGGCTACGATCAACGGTGGCGAAATCATCTGCTCCGAGTTCTATTGATTCCGAGGTTAATTGTGGAACATTTCGTTACGTTTTGTCCCCGCGAACCGGGCTCCCGTTGGTCGCCCTCGTTCCGCAAGCAATGCAGGCCCCAATAATCCGTCGCATCGAGAGTACCTCACAGCGTAAGGTTTGGCATCCCAGCGGCCAAGGCGCTTTGTAATGCTCGTTGCTCCCTTTGCTGATGGAACGAAAGCAATATCCGCCAAACCTGACAATCATTCGCCCATTCTTTGGTGCTCAATGTCACTTGCTTGGCCGAATTGTTTGCGATAGGCCAACGGCGTGAGGCCGAAATGTTGAGCGAAGTGCCGGGCAAAACGAGAGCCATCCAGGTAACCCACTTGCTCTGCAATTCGCTTGATCGGTTGGTGGGATCGCAATAGCAGTGCTACAGCTTTGCGCATTCTCAAGTCGCGGAGGTATTCTGTGAAGTTCATTCCGTGTTCTTGGCGAAAAAGCCGAGAAAGATGGCCAGGGCTAGTCTTAGCTACGTACTCGGCCAGAAACTCGAGTCGTACTGGCTCCTGCAAATGAAACATCAGGTAGGTGCATGCTCGGGCCAATGGATCGTTGGGTAGTGATGGGTCGCCCGTGAGTTCGGCCAACCGGTACCAAACGGCATCGAGATGCGCCCGGGAAGCATCTTCGGCTGCCACTTCATTCGCAGAACATACGGCGTCGACCAACGCTCGATGGGCCTCGAACAACACGTTTAGGTCGGGCCAACAGGCACGGATCGACTCCACATGAAATCGTCGTTGGCGTTGGGCAATGTGTAGCCAGACTTCTGAAAGCCCCGGGACCTCGGCCAGTTTGACAATGGCCAGGTGAAGCCGGCGGTCAATTTGCATGAACTCATCATAGTCGGCCGCTTGTGCCGTCTTTTGCATAGCCGAAAAAGTAGCCAGCAGTTCCGTAGGCTTCGTTCCACTTGCCACACGCATTGCGGCATACCGCGCAGCAAAACCTTCAATCACAGCTCGCATTTCGGTAACGGCCCGCATGGGCGAAAGGTTTGCTGTTTCGACAGGCATGAGATACCCGCTATATGTGAATCCGCGCGCTGCGGTAGGTGAATGACGACACGGAACCCAAATTGCGTTGCAGGCGAAAAAAACGCCTTACTACAATATATACTCAATCTCGGTCCCCGTCGCCTGGAATTTCCACGAGAGATTGTCATGCGGAGTAAGACTAGTCTGAATCGCGCGCTGCGCGAAGCGAATGAAAACAAATAGGGCCGTTTCACTGCAATCAAGCACATTCGCTCGCTACAATGCGCCGTAGAGCGTGTGAAAGACGACACTTGTTTACTCGCCTTTTCCACAGTAAACCGACATTTTGAGCTAGTAGGCGAAAAAGAATCACGTCAGTTATTGAGCATCGCATAGGTAGTGACGCGAGGGCGACCAACGGGAAACCGGCGATCGCGGGAAAATCCGTTGCGTGGCCAATTCATTACTTTTGCGAATATCAATAATAGTGGGATCGGCAACACCATCCTTTATCATGAGAGGAGCGGTTTTATGAGCACCCTACTCAAAAACACCATGTTCGTAGTGATCTCGGCCGCAGCGATCTGCATGGCACCGAATGCGTTTGCATCGATCATTACCGCTGGTGATGCCATCGCGGTCGACTTCGCTTCGGCAGGCGGTTCGGCATCGGGCTATAACATCATCAACTCAAACACGACAATTGCGGCCGGAAGCGTCATTCGGTTTGGCGACGGTACTGTCGTTGATGGCGTGTCACTTGCGTTTTCCGGGGGCAACGGTTTCGTCGATGACAGTGCTTCGAGCAACTGGTCAGGCACAGTTGCCGACCCCTTCTATGTCGCAGCGGCGGACGACATCGTGTACGCCGTGGATGATGGAGCGACACTGATGCTGACATTTGCGGGTCTGGACGATTCGCTGAGTTACAACGTCCGCGTTTACTCACTATATGGTCGTGTAGATGCACGGGCAAGAACCGAGGTCTTCTCGATCACCAATGGGACGGGAACTGTCGGCGGCACCCTGGTACGTGGCGACCGTTGGGATGCGGCCACGCTCGAACTTGGCGGTACGGTGTACGAAGACGTGGCGACCGACGGTGGCGGTAATATCATGGTTACCGTAACGGGTGGAAACTACAACAATCCATTCCTAAATGCCGTTGTTCTTGAGGCAGTACCGGAACCGACGACAGGTGTTCTAACACTATTAGGCTTGTGCGGTATCTGCCTTCTTGCCTGGCGCCGATACCGGTAGCCCGATACAACACTCGCTTTATTTCATTTCCTGTATTTACTCATTAGAGCTTTCTTCTTGGAGATAACCGATGGTTGTTTTTCGTGGATTGTTTCCTCCCCTAATCACTCCGTTTGATGCCGATGGCAATGTTGACGAGCAGGCGTTGCGCGACCATGTCGATTTTATGATTACCGGCGGTAGCGATGGGCTGTGCGGCGGCAGCAGTACCGGTGAGTTCATGAATCTTACCCGCGAAGAATGGGAAATCGTTCTCGGCGTAACCAAAGAAGCGGCTGCGGGGCGCGTGCCGTTGCTGGCCGGTGGTGCGGGTATGTCGACGGCCGAAACCATCGAACGCAGCCGCTACGCAGAGAAACTCGGCTACGACGGCTTGCTAGTCATTAGCCCCTGGTACCAGGTACATACGCAGCGGGAGATTTATGCCCATTTCAAAGCGTTGCGCAACGCAGTGTCGATCCCCATTATGATCTACAACAACCCACCAGTCACTGGCATTCAGCTCAGCGTAGAGTTAGTCGAACGGTTAGCGAAAGAAGATATCATACAATACATTAAGGATGCCGACAGCGATCCGTACAATTTGGCTCGGCTGAAGATGCGTTGTGGTGACAAGTTGAACATCTTCTACGGCCACGACAACAATGCCCTAGGTGCATTTGCATTTGGGGCCACGGGTTGGGTGTCGGGAACGGCCAATTTCTGCCCGGAAAAATGGTCGAAGTTTGTTCACGCGTGCATCGACGACGCCGACTTCGTGCTTGCCCGACAACAGTGGTACGAAATCCTGCCATTTGTAGAAATCGCCACCGTCGGTGAAAAAGGAGAACGGGCGGACTGGATTGCGGTAATTAAGCGCGGGCTGGAATTGCGAGGGCGTCAGGTGGGCACGGTTCGCCAGCCGATGCTTCCATTGACTGAACACGTCGACGCACGGCTGGCTAAGATTGTCGAAGCTTTAAGCTTCGATGAGGCGACAGCTGTCGTATGAACTTGCATTTTTCCCCTTGTCGCCGCCGGAATTGCCGCCCGGTGGTGACCTTTGCCGTCCTACCTTAACGCTTCCTGCCACCTTCTCGAGTTTCTGCGGAGGTCACCCCATGACTCAACGTTACCTTATGCCAGCTCTCGTAGTGATGTCTTGCATCACCGCCACATACGAGGTTACTGCCGAACCACAACGTTTCGAGCTGTGGTCGGGTGGACCATTGCCGAAGGCCAGTGAAATCCCGTTGTTGAAAGGCGTGCGGTTCAGTGTCATCAAGCAACGCGAGCCTGAGAAGGACGGCTACGATTGGTTACACGGCGTATCGATCGTCCGGCACAAAGGTACACTGTTCACCTGCTGGGGCAACAATCCGGGACGAGAAAACACCGTGGGCGAGATCGTCCGTGGCCGCCGCAGTTCGGACGACACCCAAACGTGGGGCCCTGTCGAAATGCTCGGCCCCGGCGTGAAGGAAAATGGAAAAATGGTTGAAGCCCATAGTCACGGCGTGTTTCTAAAACAGAACAATCGTCTTTGGGCCTTTCTGGCTCGCTTCGGTCGAGGTAAAGGCCATTTTGCCGGGCTCGCGATGGAAGCTTTTCTTTTGGACGAGGAAAACGACTGTTGGCAGTCGCAAGGTGTCGTGGCACAAGGAATATGGCCGCTGCGCGAACCGGTGAGGATGAACAATGGCAACTGGTTTGTTTCCGGTTGTGACGAAAACTGGCGAGCGTCGGTAGCCATCAGCCATGGCGATGATCTGACTAAGTGGGATACGGTCAAAATCCCGGTGGATGACCGCATATACACCGAAGCCAACTTCTGGATCGACGGGCGCGAGATTATCCTCGTCATGAGAAATCATTCGCCGATCGATCCAGCTTTCAATTGTGCGGCGGTTTCCGTAAGCAACGACTATGGCCGCAGCTGGTCGCAGCCCGTCGAAAGCAACCTACCCATGACCACATCGAAGCCGTATTGTGGAACTCTGAGCACGAACCAGCGGTATTTGATCTGCAACACGGTTCGAGACCATAACGGTCGACGCTGGCCGTTGACGATTGCCGTGGGTCGCCCCGACGAAAAGACGCTTTGCCGAATGTGGCGAATCCGCGACGCGATCCGTTCCGAGGCCGGTGATACCCAAAATATGGCCCTGAGTTATCCCCACGCGATTGAGCTCGACGGCAAACTCTACATCGTTTATTCCTCAGGCATCGGCGGCAATCGCAACCATGCTGAATTGGCTGTCATTCCTGTTTCCTCGCTGCAAGTGGACAAGTGAAAACGACGTAGGCTATGCTTTAGGATCGACAAAAAATAACTTGCCGATTCACGGGGCCGTGCTTCGCGACGGCCCTCGCGTCTCGCCTTGGAAAACGACAAGTTATTTTCCGAGCCGTCCTTAGCATAGGCGGCATGGTCGCTGCCAAAGGAAACCGGAGCTTGGGAACGACAAAGTAGGATTACGCATCTCGGAAGCCCCATGCTCGACACCAGCCATGATACCCTTCCATCTTCGCCCATTGCCATGCTGCTGTTGGGGCCGGCAATTGCCAGCCTAATCGCTGCGGTCGCTGTCTATACGTTTGGTTGGCATCATCTTTTGGGACCAACTGTCATTTGGGGTTTTGCCTTGTTGGCCTTGTCGGCCGGTATCTCCCGGAAGTTCCGCAGCTTGGCATTCACGCTGTGGGTTTTTGCTTCAGCAGCATTGGCAGTGGCCTATCCCCACGCATTGACCACGTGGGCGGGTACTGACCCCAAGACCGTTATCGGCCCTTACGTAATCGTGCCGTTGATTCAGGTGATCATGTTTGGGATGGGTATGACTTTGACGTTCAAGGATTTCGCCCGAGTTGCCAAAATGCCCAAGGCCGTGCTGCTCGGCGTGATTTTGCAGTATACCGTAATGCCGGTCATGGGCTGGACCTTTGCGAAGGCCTTTGGTTTAGAACCTGAGGTAGCCGTAGGGCTAATCCTCGTCGGATCGTGTCCGGGCGGCGTAGCCTCAAACGTGATGGTTTACATCGCTCGAGCGAACGTAGCACTTTCGGTAACCATGACCGCCTGTTCCACATTGCTTGCGCCGCTAATGACACCGTTGGCCATGAAGCTTATCGCGGGAACCATTGTACCGATTGCCTTCTGGCCGATGGCGCTGTCGATCTTCAAACTGATTCTCGTGCCCGTCGTGGTCGGATTGTTGGCCAATCAGTTTGTACACAAGGCTGTGCAAGTCTTACTGCGGGTATTGCCGGCCATTTCGATGCTCGGAATTTGCATTATCATCGCATTGACGATTGCCATGGCCCGAGACAAACTGCTTGTCGTAGGACTGGCCTTGTTTGGTGCGGCGGCGTGTCACAATGCGGCTGGTTTTTTACTGGGCTACAGTACCGCGCGCGGACTAGGCATGAACAAACGCGACGCCCGTACAGTAGCCATCGAAGTAGGTATCCAAAATGGAGGCATGGCTACGGCCCTGGCACTAAACACCCTAAAAAGCGAAGTGGCCGCATTGGGGGCAGCTGTATTTGGTCCGTGGAGTGCTGTGGCAGCTTCGGTATTGGCCTCATATTGGCGACGTAAGGCGGACCGTGAGGGTCTGACCGTCGAACAGCCGAATCCTCCAGTTTTGAAGGCTGGGTGAGGGTTTTCGTATCTGTTAGCCACTTCAAGAGATAGTGTAATAACGCAGAGTCCAGGTGCCCGCAAGTTTGCTGCATATAGGTATGGTTTGCATCGATTTGGCCAGAGAACAGGTATCTGCGGCCTTCTTGAAATCGAAACGCTTCTCCCCTCGATTCGTGTAAACGCCGGTCTGAAAGTGCAGCGATCGGGGTTGCGGGTTTCTATTCTAGCTGGGTGGGCAGGTGTCTTGGGCCACGAGGCTCGACTGCGGCGGCCCAGGACTGGCGGATTCCTGGCGGGGCATGTTTTACGCCGCTACTGCCGGGGCGTTTTCGGCTTCAAAGGTGTCGGGGGAAAGATAGTGCAACGTCTCGTGTAATCGGACGGGATTGTAGAAGGTCTCGATGTACCTGAAGACGCTCAACCGCGCTTCCTCCAGATTAGCGTAGCACTCGTGATTCGTCCATTCGTGCTTCAACGACCAGAAGAATCGTTCCATCACCGCGTTGTCGTAACAGCAGCAGCCGCGACGACTCATCGAACAGGTGATGCCCAAGAGTTTTAACGTCCGTTGATAGGCGTCGCTGGTGTACTGGCAGCCGCGATCGGAATGATGCAGCAACCGCTTGCAGTCTGGTCGGCGACGTTCGATCGCGTTGCGCAACGCATCACTGACCAGTTCGGTGGCCAGCGACGTGCCGATCGACCAGCCCACCACCTTGCGGCTGAACAAATCGACCACCGCCGCCAGATACACCCAACCGGCCGCCGTCGCCAAGTAGGTAATATCCGTCACCCACTTGCGATTCGGCGTGTCGGCCGTGAAGTCGCGGTCGAGCTTGTTCGCGGCCGGTTGCTTCGTCGGATCGGCCTGCGTCGTGGTCGGCGTGAAATGCTTTGCAACGCGGCTTTTCAGGCCCATTTCACGCATCGCAACCGCCACGGTGTTTCGACAGGCCGACTCCAGCTCGTCGCGCTGTTGCAACACTTCAGCCACTTTCGTGCTGCCGTAAATGCCGTGCGATTCGGCGTGGATCTGCTCGACGGCCTGCTGGATTCGCTCGTGACGCTTCGCACGCTCGCTCGGCGGTCGCTCGATCGAATCGTAGTAGCCCGAGGGCGATACGCCGAGCACGTCGCACATCACGCGCACCGGAAACGAGTCGCGATGTTGGCTGATCCAGGCGTACTTCACAGCGACTCCTTCGCAAAATACGCCGTCGCTTTTTTTAGGATTTCACGCTCCAACTCGGCCCGCTTGAGCTGCCGCCGCAAACGTCTGTTTTCCTCGCGCAACTCATCGAGCGTGGCGTTCTCGCCGCAGGGCGTCGGCTCCGGGGCATACTTCTTGTGCCAATCGCGAAGGCTCCTCGTGCTGACGCCAACCGCCCGGGCGGCCGCCGCGAAGGTGTATTTCTCTTCGACGACCAGCCGCACCGCCTCGCGTTTGAAATCATCCAAAAACCGTCGCCGACAGGGGTGAACCGCTTGTTGCCGACCCAAGGAACTCTTCATTTTTTCCATCGCAAACTCCTGTGCGGGGAATCATTATCCCGCCCCCGCCAGGAATCCGCCAGTCCTGGGCCGCCACATTCCCGCCAGTCAGTCCAGTTCCTTCACCTCGATGTCCTTGAACCGAACGAGCAACTGTTTGCCGGGGTGGATTTGAAGGGCAATGTGCCCTTGCGTCCCGACGTCGTGTGCCCGATGGGCTTCGTCATCGAGCCGTCCCGTTCCATCGTAGTCGGCAACAACGATACCGTTGACCGTCGTCGTAATCCGTGTTCCCTTGCAGAGGATGTGGACATCGTTCCAAGCATCCTTGTCGTCGGCATGGAACCATTTCCAGCCCTTGGGGGCATGTTCGGGCTTTGCGTTGGCCGGTCTTCCCACGTCGGGCCAGAGCCACGCTTGCACCTGCTTTGTCTCGTCGTAGAGGAATCCGCATCGCCACGGCCCGGGCGGATTGATGTCTACCTGCGGGCCGTTCAACCAACCGTTCTCCTCGTCATACCGACTGCGCACTTGGATACCGCTGTTGCCAGTCGACGAAGCATAGGTTTGGACCTTCATCCGAAGCTCGAAGTCGCCGTACTGCTTCTCGGTCAGCAGCCAGATGTAGTTGTGCTTGCTGTCGGGCGGCGTTTCCGCAGTGATCGTGCCATTTACGACTTTCCAATAGCCCCGTTTGTCATTGTCTTGGGGAAGACACTTGACGGCCCAGCCGTCGAGGTTCTTGCCGTTGAAAATGCTGGCCCAGCCTGGATCGTGTTGTCTCTTCCACGCCCGCACGTACTCGACATTGAACGTCGAAGGAAGATCCTCGTCGTTGGGCATTCCGAACCAGTTGGGCATCGTCTCGCTGTCGAAGATCATGTAGAGTGGCTGATGCCAGTGGGTGTTTTCGACCGTCCGCACCACCACGCCATCCACGTAGTACCTGATCTCGTCGGGCATCCACTGAAGTCCGTAGACGTGGTAATCGTCGGCCAACCGCCATGGGGCCATCCAAACACCGCCGGCACTCCAGTGCTTCTTCTCCTTCGGCGTCCGAAAAACGTGGAGGTTCATGTTGTACTTCTGCTCGAATCCCTTGGCTTTGCCGCCGATCTCGAACACGTCGATCTCCGTGAGCCAGCCAGGGACATCCTCCACCTGAAACCAGAACGAGCTTGAACCGCCCGAATTCATCGGCTTGGCCTTGACCTCGTAGTAGCCGTAGTGGGCACGAATCTTGGAGTACAGGCAGGCTGACGTGTAGTCCTTGTAGCCGAGCTTCTCGAACTCTTCGGACAGCTTCTCCTTCCTCATCGTCAGATGGAGCTTGCCATCCGAGACAGTCACGTTCTTCTCGCTGAAAAGGGCCGGTTGACGGCCCTTCCACCACCCGAGGTTTCGAGTCCATTTCTTCAGATCCAAGTCCTCGCCGTCGAATTCGTCCGAAAGGGGCTCGAACTTCACCCAACGACGTTTGTTCCCTTGATCGGACAAGGGAACGGCATCGGTAACGTGTTCGGGTGTCTCGCCGAGGGGACCGGTTCGGTTCCAAACCTTAGTGGGGCGAGTGTCGGCGGCGGAAACCGTGTCGCCTTCGGCGGCCAATACATGGTGAGCAATCGACAAAATCAGGGAAGTTAGCAGTATGTCACGAATCATCGGGGCGCTCCTTTTTCCCTTGATTTTACCACCCAGCAAAGCCGGATGGTAGAATGAGCGGCAATTCGTCCCCCACGCCACAGGAAAACGCACTCATGAAAACCCTGCCATCGATTCTGCTGTTGGGACTGCTGATTGTTCCAGCACATTCCGCCGAACCCGAAGAGCAACTTCCGCAAGCCCCAAATGGCAAAACTTGGAAGCTCGTCTGGCACGACGAGTTCGAGGGCGACAAACTGGACGAGACGAAGTGGACCTACCGGCCCGATGGCAAGCGAAAGGGCGGCTGGTGGAGCCGGAAGGCGGTCAGCCTTGATGGCAACGGCCACCTCGTCATCAGCACGTTCATGGATGGCGACAAACCCACGGACGGCTGCATCACCACCCAGGGCAAGTTCGAGCATGCCTTCGGCTACTACGTGGCCCGTGTAAAGTTCCAGAAAGAACCCGGCCATTGGTCGGCGTTTTGGATCACGGGGCCGGGAGTTGGGAAGGTCGGCGACGGCGGTCGGGATGGAACGGAAATCGATATCATGGAGAAGCCGTGGCTCGACGACCGGGTGACACACAACCTCCACTGGGACGGGTACGGCGAGCATCATAAGCATGCGGGCACGAGGACAACCGCACCGGGTATCATGGAAGGTTGGCACACGTTCGGCCTCCTCTGGCTGCCCGACCAGTACATCTTCTACGTCGACGGCAAAGAGACGTGGCGCACCAAGGAGGGCGGCGTCTGCCAAGTCCCACAATACATCCTGTTGAGCGACGAGATCGGCCCCTGGGCTGGCGACATTACGAAAGCGAAGCTGCCGGATCAATTTGCGGTGGATTACGTGCGGGTGTACGAACTGGACAAAGCTGGACAACCGTCCTTCTCCGCCACAGACTGCGAGGGCATCTACCCTCACCATTTGCAGGGAATTTGTACCAACGACCGGGACTCCATCTACTGGTCCTTCACGACGAGGTTGATAAAGACTGATCGGCAAGGGCACGTTCTCAAGAAGATACCCGTCGCCAACCATCACGGCGACTTGTGCTACCATGACGGCAAAATCTACGTTGCAGTGAACCTGGGACGATTCAACGATCCGCAGGGGAACGCCGACTCATGGGTCTACGTCTACAACGCCGCCGACCTCTCATTCGTGCGAAAGTACCCAACGCCGCAAGTAGTCTACGGCGCGGGCGGAATCGGTTTCTGTGATGGCCGATACTTCATCGTCGGCGGCCTGCCAAATGACGTGGAGGAAAACTACGTCTACGAGTACGACAGTGAGTTCAGGTTTGTAAAGAAACACGTGATTGAGAGTGGCCACACGCACCTTGGGATTCAGACTGCGACGTTTGCAGACGGACATTGGTGGTTCGGTTGTTATGGCAACCCGACGGTAATGCTCAAGGCCGACAAATCGCTCAGGTTTCTTGGCAAGTACGAATTCAATTGCTCCCTGGGAATCGTCGGACTTCCGGACGGTCGCTTCCTCGTCGCCCGAGGCTCGTGCCAGCCAGGCACGGGATGTACCGGCAGCGTCGTCGTGCGTCCCGGGGCTTTTCTCACGCGTCACGCTCCGGCCTGGATCGGGGCGATCTTCCATCGTCTGGTTCACAAGGACGAGTGAACCATGGACGACTTCGCCCGACCGCCGAGTGATGATCACCACCACCATCATCATCACCACCACCACCACCACGATCGTAACCGTCATTAGCATCGGCCTCACCGTCGTCGCCGTCAACATCGACGATGACAGCACCGGCGGTGTCGGGACCGCGGTGGGACGAGGAACAGGAAGCGGCCTGAACGGTAAGTAACGCTTGATTCGCACGATAACATACGGTATGTTATCGTGCGGAAACAATGTTACGCGAGGCGTCCCATGCTCCCAGAATCCGACAGTATTCGACGGTATCTCCAAGAAACCCTTGGAGTTACGGTTTCGCCGGCCCGATGGCCGGCGGAAGGGCGTCTACCGCTGTTTCTGCGGAACGGATACTCGTTCCACGAAGCAAAGATCCTGGAACTCCCCTGCCTGTTGATGGCCGACCGCGGAAAGGAAAGTCCGTCGGCAGCCACCATCCGAAAGCACATGGACCACGTCCGGTCCAAGTGGGACGGCGAGGTTATTTACGTACGTGGTCAGGTCGCCGCTTATCAGCGCAAGCGTCTGATCGAGCAGAAAGTACCGTTCATCATTCCAGGCAACCAACTGTACTTACCGATGCTGGGTATCGACCTGCGCGAGCACTTCCGCCGGTTGCGTCAGACGTCTCCGACACTAAGCCCTGCAACCCAGGTGGTCGTGCTCCATGCGCTGCTTCGGGGCGACCACCGTGTCCACACTCCTGCCGAACTGGCGGAGCAACTTGGGTACACGAAGATGACGATGACCCGCGCCTTCAACGAACTGGAAGCCGAGGAGTTGGCCGAGATTTCCATGCGAGGCCGGCAGCGATGCCTAACGTTCAAGGGCGCTAGCCAAGACTTGTGGCAAAAGGCGTTGCCATTGCTGCGTAGTCCCGTGAAACAACGCCAGTACGTCCGTTTGACGGCCCAGCACATTGGTCCCATCGCCGGTCTGTCGGCTCTCGCGAGATACTCGATGCTGGCTGCACCCGCGACCTTGACCGTCGCGACTTCCCTGGAACGATGGAAGGTGCTTCAGCAGGGCGATGACTTCGCGAAAGCAGCGGCTGACGACCCCGAGTCGCAAGAGGTCGAACTCTGGAGCTACGCTCCAGAACTTCTTTCCGATGGGGCGATCGTTGATCGACTGTCGCTCTTTTTGTCGCTTAGGGACACCACGGATGAACGTGTCGAGGCCGCCATGGAAGAGATGATGGAGGCCGTGTCGTGGTAGAAGGGCTTGATCGCTTCGGAAAGCACTTTGCCGGCCATGTCGACCAGTATGTCTTGATTGGCGGTGCTGCCTGTACTTTGGCGATGGATGCACTGGGACAACCGTTCCGCGCCACGAAGGATCTCGACATCGTTCTATGCGTGGAAGCCTTGGACGCGGCATTTGCAGAATCGTTCTGGGAGTTTGTTCGTAACGGCGAATATAAAACGCAGGAAAAGGCGACTGGCGACAAGAAGTTTTACCGCTTCAAAGAGCCGGCCAACGACGGTTACCCATTCATGTTGGAACTGTTTTCAAGAGTTCCTGACTCGCTTACGTTGAGAGACGAAAGCCACCTGACGCCGATTCCGATTGAAGCTGCCGTCACCAGCTTGTCGGCGATATTGCTGGAAGGAGACTACTACGAGTTCCTTCTGGCAGGCAGACGCATGGTGAGTGGCGTTCCAATCGTCGGGCCGGAACACCTGATTCCCCTCAAAGCCAAAGCGTGGCTGGATCTGATTCGACGGAAAGCCGATGGCGACCACGTCGACTCCAAGGACATCAAGAAACACAAGAATGACGTGTTCCGATTATTCGCAATCATCGACCCAGAGTTCTCAGCCGAGATTCCTCCGTCGATCATGGGCGATCTGGCTGCCTTCTTTGATCGTATGGAAACGGAGGACGTCTCCCTGGAAAACCTTGGCCTGCATGGCGAGACGCGCAACAGCGTACTGACGGAGTTACGGAGGATCTACAGAATCGACTGAGTGAGCGGCCGGACTGCTCTCGAATCCCGTTGCAGTTGTTTGCCTCTTCCTCCCGGCGTCCGATCGTGCCGGCCCACAGCGACCGATTTTCCGCCCGCGAAGGCAGCGCACTCCACAGTAGTGTGAAGTGGTCTGGGTTGTCAAGGCGCTGGATTGGGTTGTTTAAGGTGGAATCTGGTTTCTGAAAGGGGGGCGTTTGTGGAGCGGAGTGAGCGGAGCGAACGGAGCGGAACAAACGCCCCCCTTTCGCGCATCTCACGGCTCCCCCCTACACGCCCGATTGATACACGTCCCACGGCGTCCGTCGGCCGAGGCCCTGGTGACGACGTTCGTGGTTGTAGAACGCAAAGTAACGCCGCAACGCGTGGCGACAATCCCCAACGCTCGCTGAAATGGTCCACCGACTTTCGCCGTGAATGCATTTACACCGAAGTCGCAGGCCAAACGGCCATCGGGCGGCCTTGACACGTCGCGATTTGCGGCCTGATCATTGGAAACGTGAACGAAAGCGACGCGAAGAGTACCCTTCGCGCAGACCGGTAGCGCACGTGCCTGATGGGATTCAGCGCTTACGCTGCTCGGCAAACGCGAAGAATGGGCAGATGGCGCCGGCCGGCAAGGTGATCGATCGTGAGGACGAACGGATCGCCTGGTTCGCCTTCGATGTCGACGCGTGGCGCTGCACAAGGCGAGCTGCGCGGCCAGCCTGGGCGTGGCTCGATACGCGGTTGCTCGTTGGCCGCCGGACGTGAGAAGAAGACCTCGTTGGGCGTGCGGCCGTTGAGCGTGTCGTGGGGCCGGTGTTCATTGTACCAATCGGTAATCAGTTCGACCTCCCGCTCGAACTGCGTCTGGTCCTCCGGCACCGTGATCATCGCAAGAAATCCTTTTGCGGTCCGATGAAAACGTTCGACGACGGCAATGCTGCCGTGCCGGCCGACGGCCCCGAACCGCGGCAGGATGTTTGCCGTCTTGCACCAATGCTCGAAGTGTTCGCACTTGAATTGAGAGCCCTGGTCGACGATCAAGTGTTTTGGTTTGGTTCCTTCTTTGCGAAGGATGCGGTCGAAGGCCGCGGTCACTTCTTCCGACGAGGGTTTTGACTTGAAGACCGCGAAGCCCATCGAACGGCGGGAATAGTGGTCGACGACGTTCAACAGCCACCAGCAAACGGGCCAGCGTTGCCAGATTGCGTGTGGAACCCAACAGGTCCAAAAGCCGCCGCTGATCGGCACGGCCGTCAAGTCGGCGTGCCACGTGTGGCCCGCGTATTTGGCTACGATGCGTCGCCGCTTGCCCGATTCATTTTCCGTCGGATCCGGCCTCATAGCGGGTTTCTCTTCAAGAATCCGACGCACAGTCGATGGGCCGAGATGGATGCCGGCCCTGGCCAACGTGTGGGCGATCTTCATCTTACCCAGCATCGGACAAAACAGCTTGATCCGGTGGATCGCATATCGAACCAAGTCGGGAAACCGATTCACCGGCACGTTCGTCCGAAGCAGCGAGTCGTCATCGGCGCGTCGAAGCCATGCCCGGATCGTGGTATCGGAGACAAAGAACCGCCGAGCCGTTTCGGCCTTGGTCCAGCCGCACATCGTGCGGAGTTCAAGAGCTCGACCGGCAGAAACTGCGGCCGACGGTGTGGGTCAATCCGTCGCATTCGGGCGCCACTGATCCGCAATTCCTCACGCAGCACGGCAATTTCCGTTTCCAGCCAGTGGATTCTCGCCTGAAGGATGTGGCCTTTCTCGACGAGAAACTCGCGGCCGGCGAGCATGGCAACCCGCACGATGCCGATGATGTTCGACACGGCGTGGCGGACGTTTTGGGCACAGCCCTTCGGCTATGGCAAGGTCCCAAGATCGTGTTCGCAGAGTTCGTCGCCCATAGTGTCGCTCGATGGCGGTTGATGGCAAAGCGACCATTATAGCAGCTTGCCAAATGACAGAACCTCACGCTCGATGCCTCTGGCGTGCGGATTTGGTATAAATGCGTTCATGGCGAAAGTCGGTGGGCGCCTTCAGTGGACGGCCTTGCCGCCGTGTGCCATTCTGCAGCAATAGGCAGCTTTGGGCGGATAGTCTCGGTAGTCAGGGCCCCTCTGGCGATCTTCGGTCGGCGTCGTATCGAACTGTTGACGATAGTCGCGCGAAAGCTCCTGCACGCGCGGATAGCCCACGCGGAATGCAATCTCCGTCAACGACAGTTGCGAATAGAGAACCAGCCCTCGGGCGTAACTGAGCCGTATCTTCTTGACACGTTTCATTGGCGAGGTGCCAACGGCCAAATGACACGTGCGGACGATCGACCGGTGGCTCCGGCCGCTAAGTCTTTCTAGCAGACGCATGTCGATCGTACGGCTAAGGTCCTCGCGCAGGCGAGTTTCGATATTCCACCAGAGCTGCGTGCTCGAATCGGTTCGGTTGACGCAGCACTCGGCAGGCAATAACTCAAGCAGCAGGTCGGCCATCCGAGCCAACACCCTGAGTTGGCGGCTGGTGGGCGAGGCTTCCTGGTCACGCCACGCGTCGAGTAATTCCTGGAACCGTCGAGCAGCCGTGGCTGCCACGGACCACACACGCAGTTCGTAGGGTGGCGGGGCCAAACACCGGGCATGAAAACTGGTCGTGTAGAAAGTCCAGGGCACAGCGACGATCTGACCGAATACGGTTTCATCCTCGTGATACCAGACGGCCGAGCCGGGCCCCAGGCGGTACTGTCGACCGCTTATCTCCTGCAACACCTCGCCTTCGACGACCACGTGTAACAGGTGGCCGGGTAGGGTCGTGCCGACGTAGCGGCCGAGATTCGTGCGAGTAAGCTTGTCCACGAGCACAACGCTCTCAATCAGACCGGTCTCGAGCGGAACCGAATCGAGTGCTGGATCTCTCATGGCAGAATTTGCGACTCAGTTGAAGTGAATTGCGACTGGAAGTGCGCCGCAAATGATCCGCCCAGCGACGCACACGTTTGCCGGGTGTGTATACTACATTTTCCTGCGCAAGGCCACGTCTTGGCCATCTGCCGACGAACTGGGATTTGGCAGGAAGTTGCCTCCTGCGCAGCCAATTTTAGCGAACTTCCATCGGTAATGGAATTATGTAGCACCGGTCAGTCGCTTAGCCCGCTATTTCTTCCACAAACCAACAACAAAAGGACCACGATCGTGATGAGATTTATCTTGCTACTGAGCCTTTTTGCGACCGGACTAGGTGGCGTAGCCGAAGCGGCCAAGTCGAGCGACCGCGTGCCGTCACCGTGGACGCCGCTGACGAGGACCGGCACCGGCGACACCACGGAATTGGGAATCTGGGGACGCGAGTACCGTTTCGACGCCGGCCCATGGCCGAGCAGTATTACCACGGTCGGCGAGGAAATCCTGGCCGGCCCAATCCGTCTGGTGGCAGGCCGAAACGGCGAGCCGTTGGCCTGGCAACGCAGTGGGCATTTCGTCCTTGCGCACAATGATGCGCAAGCAACGCTTTCCGGCTGGCAGGCCAATGAAGAGGTAATTGTCAACACCACCGTCCGCCTGGAATTCGATGGGATGATGCGCTTCGACATGGTGCTGCTACCCCAGCGGCACGCACCGAAGAAACCGCTGGACCAGCTTTGGCTGGAAATTCCCTTGAAGCGATCCCTGGCCCGGCTGTTTCATTGCTGGCCCGGTCGCTGGGGCAGCGCGGCCAACAGCGGAGCCGTGCCCGAGAAGGGCTTTACGTCACCGTTCAAGGCGCTGGTTTGGCTCGGTTGGGAGGACGGTGGGCTGAGTTGGTTTGCCGAATCGGACCAGTTTTGGCGTCCCAAGACGGCTGATCATGCGATTGAGGTCGTGCAAGAAGATCAGACGACCATATTGCGTTTACGTCTGCTGGACAGCGCGCCGGATCGGTTGCCGGTAACGTGGACGTTTGGCCTGCAAGCCACGCCGGTCAAGCCGATGCCAGCCGATTTCCACCAGTGGCGGATCTGGCACGCGCCAGAACTCGGCACAACGCTGCATCGGCCGGCTCACGAGGTTTTCCCGAACGGCTGGAAGACCAACCACCGAGCGTTTCCCGACGGCCAGTTTGAGTCGGCCCTCGATCGGGCTGCCAAGGCGGGCGTCAAAACGGTTGTGTTTCATGAGGATTGGGCGCCGATCCAAAACTATCCGGCTACATCGGAGGAAACGATCCTGAAACACACGATCGACGCGTGCCACGCGCGAGACATGAAGGTCTTGCTCTACTTTGGTTACGAATTGTCGCCGTTAGCGCCCGAATGGTCGGAGATGTCCGATGAGGTTTTGAGGAAAAATACGAAAGATGTAGCTATGCCTGGTTGGCATCGGTTGCCCGAGCAGCGAGATTTTGGCGTTTGCTATCAGAGTCGCTGGAAAGACGTCTTGCTCGAAGGCATTGGCCGTTTTCGCGAACGGATGGGCTTCGACGGCGTGTATCTCGATGGCACGATTGTTCCCACCGGTTGTTGTAACGAGCGTCATGGCTGCGGATACCGTGCGGCGGACGGCAAGCTTCGTCCCACGTATCCCATCTTCGCCGTCCGGCAATTAATGCGGGGCCTGTACGAGTTGTTTCAACCAACGGGCGGAATAATCAACGCCCACCAGAGCACCTGCTGCATGACGCCCACGCTGGCATTCGCTCACAGCTATTGGGACGGCGAGCAGTTTGCCACCAGCGCGGCGCCGAAGGGAGCTGCGGGACGGCTATCGCTAGACGCCTTTCGCGCCGAATTCATGGGGCGCAATTTCGGTGTCCCCTGCGAGTTTCTGGCCTACGAGCGTCCGCCGCAATGGACGGTCGACCACGCATTGGCCTTGAGCATGTTGCACGATGTGCGAGTACGCCCGCATGGCACCGGAGCGATTCTGGACCGTATGGCATTGATCTGGGACGTGATGGCTCGATTCGGCACGTCCGAGGCGCAATGGTATCCCTACTGGAAGAACGGGGGCCTGATCGGCGTGAAGCCGGACGCGGTGAAAGCGAGCCTCTACCTACACAAGAGCCAGGAAACCCAACCCGGCCGGCTGCTGGTGGTCGTCTCGAATCTCTCGAACACGGATGCGGTTACCGCCGACGTACACCTGCGGGATGTCGGAAGCATGGGACTCGGCGCCGCGACCAAGGCCCGAGATGCCCTATCGAGCGAACCGATTTCACTGGAGGCAGGCCGATTCCGTGTTCCGTTGAAACCCATGCACATGCGTTTGATTTGGGTGGAGTGAGCACGCAAGCCACGAACGGTTACGAATTGGCCTTGTTGAGTCAAACCACTACTCTTTTCCTGGGAGGCAAGACAATGAACGTCTTTGAGGGTTGCGTTACCCGAATCACGAGGAGAGTTGTCATGCTTGGAAAGTGTCACACACTTTCGATCGGGCTTGTGTTCGCAGTGCTGACGTCTGTCGGCATGAGCCTTACCGCGCCGGCGGCGAACGCCGAGGTGATGACGACCTATCGCGAGGTCTTTCCCAACAAGGATCGTGTTGGCATCGACAACATTGCATTGAGTACGGCTGATTGGTATTCCTACAAGGATAACGGCGTTTCGGCAGATGGAGGAATAGGTGGTGGTTATGTGTATATCAGTCAGTACTCGAGCGGTTCCTCCGCCGAGCCGGTCGACTCGAATCCCGACCCCAGCTACTACGAGAGCGGAAATCCTAGGGGATACCTCGTCTTCCTCGGGATTTCGGGCGTCGATTTGCTGCACTACACCGAAGAGTATCAGGTTTCCACCGACGACGCAGAAAGGTTCCGCTGGCGTCAGACCAGACCCAACACAACCGACGTCTTTCGCGTGGCCCTCCGGGTTGACGACGGTGTCGATAGCGGCTGGTACGTTTCCGAACAGACGCTCTCGAACGACGTAGCTTCGACGTGGGAGCAGAAGGAACTCGATTTCGACACAGCGAGCTGGCTCGCGTTAGACTTCGACCCCAGCACCCCGTCGCTCGCACTGGGCACCGCGGCAACGCTGCCCGACGGCCAAATCACGGCCTTCGGCCTCTATGGCGACAACACGTCGAATGGCGTACACGGCGTCGACGACTTTGAAGTGGGCGCGGTTCCAGAGCCCGGGAGCATTGCCCTGGGGCTCACCGGCTTGGTCTCCGTACTGGTGTGGCCTGCTCTGCGCCGTCGTTTTGCCTAGTCGTAGGCCGGCGGTTGATCGTGTGGCCTAGGGCTTTTCTCCGATCCCAAGCTGGCGATTGGGGCCAAAATGGAAGAGCGACGATGTTGTCAGGAAAGGGGAATCGCGTGTACTCAAGGCGTAGGGGGTTTACGCTTGCCGAACTGCTGGTGGTGATTGCGATCATTGGGATCTTGATCGCTCTATTGCTGCCCGCCGTTCAGTCGGCCCGCGAAGCCGCTCGGCGTTTGCAGTGTACGAACAAAATGAAGCAGCTTGCCCTGGCCATGCACAACTACAGTAGTGCGCATGGTTGCCTTGCCTCGGGCTACATCGCCAACAAGACGGCGACTGGTTCGAATTGGTGTCGCGACAATCCACCGAACATGCTGTTTGGCGCTCCATGGACCGTTTTGATTCTGCCGTATCTGGAACAGACGGCGCTTTACGCGCGGTTCGATTTCACGAAGCAGTTCACCAATGTGTCGTACAGTCCGGCGGAAGGCGACTTCAACAGCGGCAATCACCGAGCCTGGAAGACGCCGTTTGATGGCTACAAGTGTCCTTCCGATCCTTACGCCTCGATTTCGGAATCAAACAGTTTGAACTACGTGGGCGTGCAGGGCGGTGGCGACTACGGCGACGCGGCGTGCAGTGGTGGAGGCAGGGTGTTTTTTACGAACGGCGTGTCGTACCACAATTCGCATACCCGTTTTGCCGACATCCGTGATGGGGCATCAAAAGTGTTCCTGTTAGGCGAGACCAAGTATATTCCCGGCGCCGCCCATCGTGGTGGCGATGCGAGCACGTATTTCGGCAACGGAGGCTGTTACGTCGGCTGGGCCTCGGGACCGAAAATGGACCCGCACGGCCCGAACCCCAACACACTGGCGGCTGCTGTGTTGCAGATCAACGCGATAGCGAACACGGGCGGAGAAGCCAGGCCTTCCCTGGCCGACGACCTGTTCCCCCAGATGTCAAAGCTCTTCGGCAGCTTTCATGTGGGTGGGTGCAACTTTACGATGTGCGACGGATCGGTCCGCTTTGTTAGCGAAACAATCGATTTGGCGGCCTATCGGGCCACGGCCATCCGCAACGACGGTCTGCCGCTGGGAGAATTGCCCGAATGACGGACCGACCTGTCCCAACCAGAAGAAAGGAGCGATACCATGCCTAGCTTCGCGACAATATTGCGCTCGACCGCGATGGTCTTCGCGCCCGCTGCCGTTGTTCTGGTTTTTGGCGTGGGGCCGCCGGCTGTTCGAGCAGCCGATATTTCAACGGATGACGGGCTGACGCTCCGCCTCGACGACGCGACGGGAACGATACAAGCGATCCTGGTCGACGGACAAACGCTGCCGCGGCTCGAAGACGTGCCGAGAGGGTTGTCTTACCAGGAGATCAAGCCGATCGAGAGGCACGAGCCGAACGCCCTGGCACACCTCGACTTCGACGAGGGCACGGAAGGCTGGATCAAGAATGCCGCTACTGTGCGGCGAACCGACGGTGGTGCCGATGGCTCCCCGAGCTACGTGCGGCTGGGCGAGAATCAGCGATACGGGCAAGGCGTGCGACTCGAACAACGCGTGCCGGTACGGCCGGGTGGCGTCTGCGAGATATCCTGGTCCGCCCGTGTGCCGTCAAGCTCGGCCACCTACATCCTCTACCTGCGCCTTTTTGACGAAACCGGCCAGGATGTCACCGAGCAGATCACTGCTCCGCGCGGGTGGGACTATTCACTTTGGAGCAGGACGCACTATCAGTACGCGATCGAAGTCGAAAAGGCAAACGCGTGGGAAAGACTCAGTCGAGACTACATGGTGCCTAAGGGCGTGGCCTACCTCCAAGTCGCGCTTTGTCTGTGGCGTGGCGACTACGTGGATGCCGACTCTCTTCAGATTGCCGAGGTCGGTCGAGGGGGGTGGTTGGACAAGAAGAGCCCAACGGGTCCACTAACCGCCGAAGTTGACGGGAAGACGTGCTATCAGCGCCTGTCCCTGCGTGAGGAGAACCTCGATCTTACGCTCAAGTATCTGCCCGGGCCGAATCATATCCGGGTCGAGGCCGAGGTCCGCGACACACACGATCCGCCACGGGACCGCGTATTGCAGGTTCGCTACACGCTCCCAATCGGGGCCGAGGGCTGGCAGTGGGATGATGACATTCGCACCAGCCGAAAGATCGAAGGATCGAACGTTTACCAGAACAGCTTCGCTTGCGTCGGTCATGCCGTATCACTCTACCCATTTTCCTCGATCCATGACGGCAGGGTGGGCGTGGCCCTGGGCGTGCCGATGGATTGGCCCCGGATCGAGCGGCGCCAGTATAGTCTAGAGAGTGGATACCAGACCTCCTTCGACCTCGGCATTTCGCCGCTGACGAAGAAGATCGGTCCAGGCAAGGCGACGTTCGCCTTTGTGATCTACAAAACCGACGCGAACTGGGGCTTCCGCAGCGCTGCCGCGAGGTACTACGATATCTTTCCGAGCTTCTTCGTAAAACGAGCCCAGCGCGAGGGCTGCTGGCTGTTTCCGGTCTATCCGAGCGAGATTCCGCATCCTGAAGACTTCGGTTTCACGTTCTGGGAAGGTTATTCAAACAAGCCGGACGAGAGGGCATGCGCCCGGCGGCACGGCATCTACATCTTCCCGTATACGGAGCCGTGGGGGTTGCGTCAGCCGTTGCCGAGCATGGAAGGGCGTGGCGACGTGCCGACGTACGAAGAGGTATTGGCTACGCTCCAGGCATGGGGCGACGATTGCAGCTCCGATGCGAAATGGGCGGACGGCTCACGCCGGGAAACCGCCCAAGCGGTCCTGAATTCGCTGCCGAAGGACGCAGATGGCCGCTCGCCGTTCAGCATAAGCATCTACAACAACTCTACGCACTGGTGGCGTACCAACCCCGATCCCGATTTGCCCAAGCCCAATCGCGCTGATGTCTGCAGGAAAGGCAAGATAGAGCCCCGGCTGCCCAACGCGGACGGAGTTTATCTCGACAGTGTGACCGTGTGGCTCGGCACGTACGAGAATTATCGCAAACAGCACATTGCCTGTGCCGACTTGCCGCTGACGTTCGGCGTGAATGGCAGGCCGTGCCTGCTCGGCGTGATGTCGCAATACGACTTCATCGCATGGATTGCTGATCGCCTCCATTCTCAGGGGAAGCTGGTTCACACGAACATCTTTCCGACTGCGTACCGGTTCTACGCTCACCTCGGCGATGTATTGGGCTCCGAGGTTGGGAGTTGGGGGGGCAGACGGCAGCTCGACCAGGTCGAAAGCGACGCCATCTGCAGCCTGCGACGTACCTACGCTTATCAGAAGCCGACGGCAAACCTTCTCCAGGAGGGAGACTTCCGGACTCCCAGACCTCCGCTCACCCGGCAGCAGGTCGAGCAGTACCTGAACCACCAGACGTTTTACGGTTTCTATCCCGGGATCTCGACCGCTGGTGGAGAGGACAAGCCGGGTTACCATGGGTGGAAGCGATACTTCCGTAGTCCCGAGCAGTTCGAACGCGACCGCGACTTGTTCCAAAAGTACATCCCTGTCATCAGGCGTATCAACAAGGCAGGATGGGAGCCGGTCACATACGCGAAGACGTCCGATGACAGCGTGATGGTCGAGCGGTTTGGGGCTTGGAGCGAGGGAGACCTTCATTTCACTTTGCGCAACCGAATGGAAGAGGAAGAACGCTGCGTTGTCGTGGTTCAGCTTGCCGCTTTGGGCGCCGGTCGCGAGGACCCGGCAAGGGCGGTGGTCAGAGAGATCGTTTCCGATTCCGCCATAGCGGCAAGGCCGGACGAGTCAAACGGGAGCATTAGTTTCCAGATCGAACTGGCCCCCGCGGGCACGGCAGTGATTTCCGTTTCCGGCGAGGAGAAACAGTGGTGACGACGATACACGGCGGCACTGCAATTGGAGTTGCACATCATGCTACTATCGCCGATTGACTGGGCGATCATCCTGGTCTACGTGGTTGGCTGCGCCGTCGTCGGCGTGTGGATGAAGCGCTACGTCCGTGGCGTGGACGACTTCACCGTGGCAGGCCGCGAGATGGACACCAATCTCGGCCTTGCCTCGCTGGCGGCAACCGAGTTAGGCCTCGCCACGGTGATGTACACTGCCGAGATGGGCTTCAAGAGCGGATTCGCCGGCACCGTGCCGGGGGTGCTCAGGGCGCTGGCGATGCTCCTGGTCGGTCTATCGGGTTTCGTGATCGTACCTTTACGCAAAGCCCGTGTCATCACCATCCCGGAGTTGTTCGAAGAGCGTTTCGGGAAACGTGTCCGCTGGCTGGCAGGACTGGTCGTTGTAGTCGGCGGCGTATTGAACATGGGCATCTTCCTCCGCCTGGGAGGCGAATTCCTGGTGTACGCCACGGGCCTGAATCCCGACATGCTCGAGTGGACGATGACCGCACTGCTGGTCATCGTCCTGCTCTACACTGTGCTGGGCGGCATGGTCTCGGTGCTGGTGACCGACTTCATTCAGTTCCTCGTCATGGGTTTGGGCATCGTGGTCACGTCGGCGTTGGTGATTCATAATGTCGGTTGGAACAATCTGCTCGACGGCCTGTGGCAGGGTCACGAGGCCACTGTGGCTGCCGCCGCGGCCGGCCAGCCCGGCGGGAAGCTCGCCATGGCCAATCCCTTCGACCCTTTCGGCGCCGATGGTGTCGGCACCGCCTGGGTCTTGTGGCAAGCGATGCTGGCCCTGAGCGTGATGACGACCTGGCAGACAACCATTGCCCGCGTGCTCAGCGCCAAGAACACGCAGACCGCCAAACGCGTCTATTGCCGGACAGCTTTCTATCACGTGGGAAGGTTCGTGCTGCCGGGGCTGTGGGGGGCCGCGGCGTTCGTTTATTTCTCGACCCACGGTGGGCTACCCGAAGCGATCGACAACCTTCAAGCCATGCCGGCGTACCTGAACATGGTGCTGCCTGTCGGCATTATCGGTATTATGGTTGCCGCCATGCTGGCTGCGGAAATGTCGACCGAAAGCAGCTACTTACTGACCTGGGCCACCGTGATCTACAACGACTTGGTAATGCCTTGTCTCCGGCGGCCACTCTCGTCTGGGGCCAAGCTGGCGGTCGTCCGATCGCTTGTGGTGCTCATCGGGTTGTTCGTGATGTTCTACGGACTGTGGTATGAGTTGCCGGGGCGGGCGTGGGACTATCTTGCAGTCACCGGCAGTATCTATATGGCCAGCATATTCGCTCTCCTGATCGGTGCCCTCTATTGGCGAGGAGCGAATAGCTGGGGAGCGATTGCCTCGCTGATTCTGGGCGCGGTAGGGCCGATAGCATTTCTGATTGTCAATGCCGTTGTCGAAGAGGAGTCGCGCAAGATCGCGCCCGAGTTGGCCGGGCTTTCCTCGTTCGGCCTGGCATTCGCCGGGATGCTCTTCGGCTCGCTGCTCGGCAGCGCTTTGGGACACGGCCACGCAGGGCCCACCGGGTCGGCCGATTTCACCGAGGAGGTGGACTGATGGAGATTCTGTTCATCCGGTTCTGGACGGCGATGGTGTTCCTGTCGATCGTATGGTACGCCTCGCTGCTTCTTTACGTCGGTGTCAAGGGTGGACGCGAGATCGTCGAAATGATGCACAACCTGAGCAAGATCGCCGACGACAATCGCGGTGATCCGGAACCGTGACAAATGACATGGAGAAATCACCCAGACAGGTTTATTGGTGCCTGCGTTGATTGTGGAACACTCCATTCGTTTTTGCCCGGAAAACCGGGTTCCCGCTGGTCGCTCTCGTTCCATAAGCACTACAAGACGCAATAAGTCGGAAGAACGGCAAAAAGGAGGAGAAAACCTTGCCATGCGAGATTCTGTAGAACAATTGACCACTCCGAGCGGCGAGGGCTATCGCCGTGCAGATCCGCTCCCGGCCCGAGTTGGAGGGGCGTTCGTTCGGGAAACCACCCTGGAGATTCCCACCTACGTGCTTGGGCAGGAGGACAGGAACCCACCCCTCTACAATCCCGATGCGCTTCGGGCAGACAGTGAATATCCATCCCTGTTCGATTCCAACGTCTACCCGTACACCAGGCAGACAAACCTCACCGAGGACAAGGTTGTCAAGACCTATCGTGCGGTCATTCTCGAGAACGACTACATCCAGGTCATCATTCTGCCCGACATGGGCGGGAAGATCTATGCGGCCCACGACAAGACAAACGACAACGCCGATTTCATCTACCGCAATCACGCTGTTAAGCCGGGGCTCATCGCGCTGCGCGGCGCGTGGCTTTCGGGCGGAGTCGAGTGGAACTTTCCCACGCGCGGCCACACTACCAACACCATCTCGCCGGTGCAGTACAAGATCATACAGAGTGAGAATGGAAGTGTAACGTGTGTCGTCGGGACGACCGAGTGGGTCCAACGCATGAGGTGGCTTGTTGCCACCACGGTGTATCCAGACCGTTCCTACTTTCGCAGCAGAATTCTCTTGTCCAACCAGACGTTAACCCACAACAACGCCTATTTCTGGACCAACAGCGCGGTTCATGCTTGGCCGGATACGCGGGTGACCCTTCCGCCTACACATTACACCTACGCTGGCATGCGACGAAACCCGGAGCCGTGGCCCGTCAACGGCGGATTGGACGTTTCCTGGGCCAAGAACACGCAGCACCACTGTGACTATTTCTGCGGCGTTCCAGGAGGGTATATCGGCGCGTACCATCATGAGCGCGACTGCGGCACCGCTCACTTCGCGGCTGAGCAGGAGAGTCCCGGAAAGAAGTTCTGGACGTTTGGAACGGCCCGGGACGGCACCATTTGGGAAGACATCCTGACCGACACGGACGGCGAGTTTCTCGAACTCCAGTCCGGCCGCCTTCTGACGCAAGGCGATTCCTGGATATTTGAACCCCATTGGCAGGAAAGCTGGGAGGGATATTGGTATCCACTCAAGGAGATGAAAGGATTGGTGAAGCTGAACTGCGAGGCGGCAATAAACTTTTCGCTCCACGATGGAAAGCTCTTGCTCGCCTTGAACACGACAACGGAGTTCCGCGATGCAACGCTGAGGCTTCTCGTTGGCTCGAACGAGGTGTTTTCCGAGACGGTGACCATTGGGCCGGGAGAATTCTGGCAAAGGCAAATCGCCACGCCCAGCAATGCAAAAACCTGCCGGCTCATCTTCCAGGACCACAATGGCCGAGAGATCATCACGTACTGTCCGGAGGAAGAGGAAAAGGACCTCCCGCCCCCGGAAGTCGAACCCGAACTTCCCTCCGGCGAAATGGCCTCGGCCGAGGAAACCTATCTGGATGGCTACTACGCACTCAAGCACTGGAGCCCCATAAGGGCAATCAAGCGTTTTGAGGACGCGCTGAAGAAGGACCCGGGATTCACCCCAGCTTTGCGAGGGTTGGCGATCATCTGCTACAAGACCGGTCGGTTCAATGAAGCCTATGAGCTCTGTACGCGAGCTCTCCACCGCAATGACGATGATCATGCGGCCCGCTACTACCGGGCACTGAGCAAGATCAAACTGGGAATCGAGGAGCGAACGGAGGAAGACCTCATCCTGGTCGGCCGGAGGGTAGATTTCCGGCACGTGGCACCTTACGTACTGGCTTCGCTGGCCGTGACAAGGAACGATTTCTCCCGGGCTGAGGAGCTGTTGCGACAGGCGATCCACCACAATCCCAAAGACCTGAAGGCGCGGGCAATGCTGGCTTCGGTGTTGCGGCGACATGGTCGCCCTGAAGAGGCCCTGGAGCAGGTCCATGGCGTTCTGGCCGAAGACCCCATCAACTGCCTGGGTATCGTCGAGCAGGTCCTGCTGGGCGGAGAAGGCGAGCTTGCCCTACTGAAGGACGATCCTCAGTATTACCTCGAAGCGGCCTGGGATTACGCCCAAATGAACCTTCAAGAGGATGCAGCCGCTGCCCTGAAGCTCTACGAAGGACGTCCCGGCGCGGCAAAGCATCCTTTCGTGTGTTTCTTCCTGGGCTATCTGGCGGACGAGTCGAACGACGACAATCTAGCCAGAACCTATTACGGTTTGGGCACAAGCCTCCCCGTAGACTACGTCTTCCCCTTCCGCACGGAGAGCCTGGCCGTTCTCAACACCGGTTTGCGCTACATGCCCGGCAATTGGAAGTTGCATTACTATCTCGGAACGCTTCTTACGGCACACTTTCGCTGGAAGGAAGGGTTGGACCATCTTCTCTTGGCCCAAGCAGCTTCCCCCAAGTGTTCAGTGTTGTATCGCAATGTGGGCGAGATCTACTGGAAGAAGCTTAACGACCTGGAAAACGCACAGGCCGCTTACGAAAAGGCGCTCGAATGCGATCCCGGCGATTTCAGCTACTATGTAGCGCTGGATTGTCTGTACCGCGAGGTGGGGGGCAACGAAAAAAGAGAGAGACTGTTTGCAGAGGCCCCGCCCACTGTCGCAAAAGACTTCCGCGTCCTTTTCGCTCAAGCCGGCTACTACGCCGACGTGGGCAGAGTTGACGAGGCGTTACAGATTTTGCGGCACAACACGTTTCACCCCTGGGAAGGTTGGACCAAGGTGTGGAAACTCTACAATCGAGTCTTGCATCTGCGGGCCGACAAGCACATGAAACACGGCGAGTACGACGAAGCTATGGAGGATCTCCGGCAAGCAACGGAATATCCCGAGAACCTGGGAACTGGAAGGCCCCACAATCCCAACTACGTGCGCGAGCACTATAAGCTGGGGCTCTGCCACAAGTGTTTGGGAAAGAATGCACAGGCTCGGGAATACTTCGCGAAGGCCGCAAGCTGTTCCCGCGGCCATCTTCAGGACGATTCCGACTGGCACGACCGAGCCGTCGCGGAACTGAGGAAGTTGCGGGAGGTTTAGTCCGATACCACTCGCTTTTGCGTGGTGCAATATGACGTCCAATAGGAGTTGTGAGACAGAGCCTAGTGTCAAGCGTCTCCGGTCGCGAATGTGCGTAAAAACCATGAAAACTTATGTTGCCAACGCCTGCTCGACATGCAGCAGGTTGCGTTGGATGAGGCGGCGTGAGGATTGTAAACACCGGTGTAATTGTGCAGCGATGATCGGTCTAAAAGTGCAGCGCTCGGGGGTTATTGTTTCGTAGTATAGTCTGCCTTGTGTGTCGAAGGAAGAGACTGCTCCCTCCCCATGGGGAGGGCCGGTTGTGGCGATTGATCTACTTGCCGGGATTCGGTTGCTTCGGTCGACTGCTTCGATTGCCCGCCCGCTTTCTGGCGTCTTTTAGACGATAGCTCTCGCCGGTCGCTTCCAAGATATGACAATGATGCGTGAGACGATTCAGGACTGCGCCGGTTAAGGGTAGTGTCTGTCAAGATGCGCACATTGGATTGCAGGAGGCTCTAGAGTTGGTGTATTCTTTTGTTTGCTGCTCCCCCTAGGGCAGCGATTTTCAGGGGCATGTTGATTTGCCCATCTCTTGGGTGGCTGCCCGTTTTGTCGGTTCCTCTCGCCACACCGCCCCTCTTTGTGTCTATTAAAATATGGCGTTGTTGAAATGCCGGTTCCACTATTTCGTGTTGAAATACGGCACATGTGCGGTCGTGCTCAGGAGAATGATTGCCATATTTAATTAGACTTTCCTGGCCATTTCTGCTATCCTCGCTCCTGAGGGCTCGCGACGTTGCGACCCCGGTCCCGCTGCGATTAGGGAGGAAGCAGTCATGGCACAATTCGACCCGGAAAAGCAGGCCCTGGTCGGGACAGGCGGTCTCCTGTCCGTGCGCGTCGATGACGAAATCACACGCAAGTTGTCGATGCTGATCGAGGGCGAGTGCGAAGGACTGGGCCCCCTGCAAGCTGCCAAGAAGTTCGGCTTCAGCAAGCAACGCTACTTCCAGTTGCGCGCGGCATTTGTCGAGCAAGGTGCCTCGGCGCTGCAGAGCCAGAAACGCGGCCCGAAAACGCATTACCGGCGTACCGCCGAGGTGGTTCGCCAGGTGATCCGGCACCGATTTCTCGATGTCGATGCGTCGCCCGAAGTGATCGCCCAGAAGCTTCGCCAAAGCGGGTGGCAGATCAGCACACGCAGCGTGCAGCGGGTGATCGAAGAGTTCGGCCTTCAAAAAAAAACTCTACCGTTGTCGGCCGAAGGGTGAATTGCAGATCGAGGTTCAGCGCACCAAGAAGCGTACGCGCAGCGAGCCGTGCGATCCGGCCAGTATCGAGCGCGGGGTTCGGCAACTTCTGGCCGACAAGATCTCCGGCAACCTGGTCGGCCTTTGGCTCCTGGTGCCTGAACATCTGCGTTTGGGGATCTGGGACCTACTCGGTGGCTGGAGTGGCCACGTGGCGGAGCGGGTCGAACCGCGTTTGGCCCTACAATTGGTTCACGAAGCGGCCTTGTGCAGCACGGGCGTGCGGCACCAACACGCGCTGAGCCAGAGGGGATTCGAGTTGGCATGCGGGCTGCCCTTTGTCGCCAGCGACATGGCCATCCACAACCTGCTGGGGGTGCACACGGTGGCCGAGGCCCAAGGATTGCAGGTGGCGTTGGGACGCATTCGCCGGGCCTCGGGCGATTATCTGGGCAAACTGCTGGCAATCGATCCGCATCGCATCCGCAGCTACAGCAAGCGACAAATGCGTCGCTATCGGGATGACGAAAAGTCGACACCACTGAAGGTGGTGCAAACGTTCTTTGCGCTGGATCCCGACACGCATCAACCGGTTTGTTTCACCCTCGCAACGTCGGCGCGCACGGCTACGCAGGCCACCAAGGAACTCCTCCAACTGTCAGGCGACATCTTGGCCCCGTCGCCGGGAGAAACCTTAGTGCTGGCCGATATGGAACACTTCTCGGCCGAACTGATCGAGAATGTACAGCAGGAGACGAACTTCGATCTGCTGGTGCCTATGAAGAATCAACGTTCACTGCAAAAAAAGTTGCGGGCGATCCCCGCCGATCAGTTTGTCCGGCGCTGGGCCGGTTATGCCACCACGACGCTGCCCTACAAGATGGTCCGCAGTCGAGCCGACCTCCACCAATTCGTTCAACGACTTGGCGAAACGTCGAAAGATTACCGCTTCCACGCCTATCTTTCGACTTCGGAGCGGGACGAGGTCGATGCGTTGACCCTCGACTTCCCAAAACGCTGGCACGTGGAGGAGTTCTTCAATGCCTATCAGGCCCTCGGCTGGGACCGGGGCGGAACCATGAACCTCAACATCCGTTACGGCCAGATGACGATGGCCCTGATCGCACAAGCGGTCACGAGCCAGTTGCGCGCTCGACTGGGCGAACCGTTTTCACAATGGGACGCGACCCATTTGGCCAAGTCGCTCCTGGCTGGCCTGGACGGAGACATCCGGGTTGCCGACGACACGATCGTCGTCACCTATTACAACGCCCCCAATGTCGAGCGACTCCGCCAGCATTATGAGGGCCTCCCCGCCAAACTGGCGAGTGAGAAGATCGATCCTCGCATCCCCTGGCTGTACAACTTCAAGCTCGACTTCCGCTTCCGCTGACGCCCATTGCCCGACAAATCACAAGGTCCAAGAAATAGCCCCTCGAAAATCGCTGCCTAGCAGCCCGTTGAAGAAGTCGATTTTGGTGGCTTCACATCGTCAGGGCGAGCACTGGGGTCGCCGTTGGTTCCTGGAACAGGACTCGCGAAAATCGGTTTCTCAGGGTTCGTGTTCGTGGTAGCAAGCCCACAACATTAAGTAGGGTAAGGTACGGAGCGATGGGAAGGTCGCCTTCCGCCTGTTGGCTCCTTGCCGTGCCCATTCCAAACAGATGGCGCATGATGGTGCCCAGGTTGTGGGCCATCGCCGACATCAGATAACGTTTTCGCACCTTCTCGATTCCCGATAACCACGTGCGACGGCTTCCGCCCGTTTCGCATACATGGGCGAAACTCCGTTCCACTTTTTCGCTACGTTGTCGCTGCAAGGCTCGGCCTCGTTTGCCACGAATTCGACGGCGATTGTTTGCAACGGCCTGACGATGTTCTTCCGGCTTGTCTCGCCAGTTGCGACGATGGTTCTGTTTCGGCTCGGCAACGTACGTTCGCACTTCGTCGGTGAATTCCAATTCACCAAGCGTTTCATTCTTGTAGTAACCCTTGTCGGCCACTGCTTCCTTAATGTCTGCTTTGCTGTCGGCCGCGATCAGATGGTCTTGGGCCTCGCTAATCGTCGGACCGATCGTGTCGCTGTCCGCCTCGTTCGCATGATAAATGGGTGCGGCCAAGATCAGTTCCGACTCCAAATCGACCGCGTGTTCCGCCTTGTAGGCCAGGTGCGTACGGCCATCCTTCATCTTCGTGATGCGACTGTCGGGATCCGTTTCGCTCCGCCATTCTCGATTCGAGACCTTCTTGTCTTTGCGCTTCCGATCGAATCGAGCGATTTCCTCGCCCGTCGGTTCCTCGCCCTGCTCGATCTCGCCCGTCGGTTCCTCGCTCTGCTCGATCTCGCCCGCCTCTTGCATCAATCGTTTGATGTACGCCTTCCAGTCCTCGCCCGTGTCGCGGCGAACGATGCTCTTCATCGCCGCGTTGGCTTCGAGCGTGGTCGCATCGACGGCTATCGTCTTGCCTTGCTTCAACAGGCCCTTCGCTTCGGCCACTTGAAGCACGAACTGGAAAACGGCTGCGTGCACTTCCAGCGGCAGACGGTCCCGGACCTGCGTCAGGCTGGAATGGTCGGGCGTATCTTCGGTGAGCGATAGGCCTAGAAATTCGCGCAGCGACAGGCTGTCGGCACACCGCCAAGCGATACCTCGCTGCGAGCCGATGCCCTCGAAGTAACCGACCACCAGCATGCGAAAGTAGACGCCCGGCGGAATGCCCGGCCGCCCCTGCGTGGCGTGATAGTACGGCTCGCAAAGGGTCTCGACGAAAGGGTCGAAGCCGGCGTCGCGTAACAACTCGTTCAGCTTGCGGTAAAAGACGTGCCCCTCGGACCGCGGCAGCTGGGCCGTCGCGACCCAGAAATCCCGCTGCCGCTCCTTCTTGTGGCGTCCCAGTGCCATGCTCAACTCTCCCGTCGACTCGTCCCCGGCACGAAGCCCGTCGCTCCGCTGCACCGTTGCCCTAATGTAGCGCCATCCACCCGATGGGGGAAGGCCGCCTTGAAGGACTTTTTAAACAGGCTGATAGGGGGAGCCCGGTTGTGGCGGTTATGCGGTTCGCTCCGTTTGTCGCTCCTGGACCTGTTCTCGCAATCGTTCCATGTCCATGTAACGGCGCGTACCCCAACGTGTCCCGGCAAGGTAACGCAGGCGGGCGGCCACCAGCATCAAGGCCGAGCGGCCGTCCGGGAAGCTTCCCACGACGCGCGTTCGCCGGCGGATCTCTCGCATGATCCGCTCCAGCATGTTGTTCGTGCGGATCCGCGTCCAGTGCTCCCGCGGGAACTCCATGTAAGAGAGCGTCTCGTCTACGCCCTCCCGTACGATTGCGGCCGCTTGCGCGAGCTTCATCGACGTAAGCTTCGCGACCACCGTGGCCGCCTTCTCATGGGCCGCCGGGCGATCCTTCTGGCCGTGGATCGCCTTGAGCATCGCCGCCACCTCCTTCCGCCGCCCCCGAGGCACCGCCGTGAACACGTTGCGGTACCAGTGCACCACGCAACGCTGCCATTGGGTCTGGGGAAAAAACTCGCCGAGCGCCTCGATGAGTCCCAGGCACTTGTCCGAAATCACCAACTGAACGCCCTTCAGCGGCGGGCCAGGGATGCACGTCGGACCCCCATTTCTAGTACGCCTTCCATGAAATTGTTTCCGGTGGTATAAGCACCGGCATGAAGGAACACATTGTACGCCTCAAGGACGAGGCCCGACAGCATTTGCAGGAGTTGGTGCATACCGGCACGCGATCCGTGCGTGTGGTTCGGCGTGCCTTGATTCTGCTGAAATCAGATGAAGGATTCACGGATGAGGAGATTGCCGAACACGTTGGTTGCACGGATCGAACTGTTCGCAGTATGCGTAAACGGTTCTGTACCGGGAGTTTAGAGGAAGCGTTGTACGACGCCCCTCGATCCGGTGCTCCGCCCACGTTTACGCCACGGCAGAAGCAGCAAGTCGTGGCGTTGGCTTGCAGCGATCCGCCGGAGGGCCGCGTCCGCTGGACGCTGGAACTACTCTGCGTGCACGCCGTGAAACGAGGCTTCGTCGATTCGATCAGCAAGAGCGAGGTTGCGTTGTGGCTGAAAGAGCACGACATGAAGCCATGGCGAAAAAAACATGGTGCATTCCGAGACTCACCGAAGAGTTTCGCGACAGAATGGAGGACGTCCTCGACCAGTATGAAAAGGCGTTCAACCCGAGAGAACCGTTGATTTGCATGGACGAGCAGCCGTATCAACTCCTGGACGATACGTGTCCCTTCAAGCCTGCCGTACCAGGCAAGGCGGCTAAGCAGGACTACGAGTATCGTCGTTGCGGCACGTGCAGTATCTTTGTCGCCGTTGAGCCGAATGGTGGCAAACGCTTCGTCCAGGCTCGGCGTCATCGCAAACGGGCCGATTTCGCACGATTCGTGCGTGATCTGCTTCAGCGTTATCCCAAGGCTCGTCGGATTCATTTGGTTCTCGACAACCTCAACACGCACAACGAAAAGTCCCTCATCGAAACGTTTGACGCCACGAAAGCGAAGCAATCTCTGCGACGCATCGTATGGCACTACACACCCAAGCACGCCAGTTGGCTGAACATGGCAGAAATTGAAATCTCCGTGTTGACCAAGCAATGCCTCGGGCGACGGATTCCTACAATCGAAGAAGTTCAACGTCATGCGGCGACTTGGGCCCGCGACCGAAATCGCCGCAAAGCCATAATCGACTGGACCTTCAATAACAACGACGCCCGCCGAGTGTTCCCGGAACTATACCGGAAGAAACTTGCTGGATGACGTACTAGGTTCTCTTGGCTCGTTCGGTTTGGCGGTATTCGATCGGCGTCATGCCGGTTACGCGTTTGAAAGCCAGACGCATCTGTTCCACGCTGGAAAACCCACAATCGGCGGCCATTTTGTGGAACTTGATTTTGGCCGGCGTGGAAAGCAACTGCGGTGCCTACCCAACTGTAAAACCCTACACGACGTTGCAGGATGGAAACTGCCCGCACAACGGGATGTTCGGCATGAATTGGGCTCGCCGCATCGCGGAGGTGAAGGACGGGCTCAGCAACACCCTCGCCATGGGTGAGTTCGTGCAGATGGACCGTACTGGTTCCTACGCGTCGCCGCCGGGGAACGTTCGACCTTGGATACTCGGGTCGAGTTTCGCCATGGGAATGTACGGGGGAATGGTTATAGAATACCCGATCAATGCCGACGTGGATCGCTTCGGTGAAGGAATCCTGGGCCACTGGCTGCCGCTTGGTAGTTTTCATCCGGGCGGTATGAATGGCCTTTTGGCCGACGGTAGTGTCACGTTCCTATCCGAGAGCATCGATCTGGAACTGTACCGGCAGCTAGCGACCGTCAACGGCGGCGAGGTAGCGAGCGTACCGTGAGTTTGGAATCGGCGTTTACGTGTCAGGTTGCCTCTCTGTAAGCGTGTCTGCGCGATGGCGAGTCAGAATACCGGGGAACACAACCTTCCGGAGCGTCCGAGTCATGCAAGCATCAAGTGTCTTTGCGGGGTCGCGATGCTGCGACCGATGCAGTTCGATTGTGTCTGCTCTGCTGGCATTGTTGTTGGCGGCCACAACGAGTTCGGTGGGTTGCAGTCAGAAACAACGCGAGCTGGCGCCTTTGACCGGCAAGGTGATCTACAACGGTGAGCCTCTGCAGTTCGGAACTGTTATGATCGAACACAAGTATGGACAACCGGCTTCAGCTGTGATTCAACCTGACGGTACGTTTGCGATGGCCACCCGCGCGAAGGCGACGGAACGGCCGCAGGAACGAGTCGCATTCGTATTGCGTGCTATGAAGGGCAAAATCCTGTAAAAGAGCCCAGCCTCGACGAACCGGCCGTGCTCGGCAAATCGTTGATTCCCGAGAAGTACACATCCTTCGAAACGAGCGGTCTGACCGTGGAAGTGCGTTTAGGAACCAACGAGCCGGTCGTGCTGAATCTTAGAGGCTATCCGGAAAGGGGTGTTTGTTGTAAGTAGTGAGGCTGCATAGAATTACACCTCCAAATTCAAGGAAAGGTAATTGCTATGCAGACGATTACGCGAAAGCGATATACGACCGATTTGACCGATGAACAATGGGCAATCCTGGAGCCGCTGATTCCACCCGCGAAGCGGGGAGGACGACACCGCACGGTGAACCTGCGGGAGGTGATCAACACGATCCTGTACCTCAATCGCACGGGCTGCCAATGGGACATGCTGCCCCATGACTTGTTGCCCAAAAGCACGGTGTACGACTATTTTGCCCGCTGGCGCGATGACGGCACGTGGCAACGGATGATGGATGCCCTGCGAGCCCGGGTCCGGACGGCGGTCGGCCGAGAGCCGACGCCCAGTGCCGCAGTGATCGACAGCCAGACGGTCAAGACCACGGAGGCTGGCGGGGAACGCGGATACGACCCCGGCAAGAAGACCACCGGCCGAAAACGCCATTTTCTCGTGGATACGCTGGGCTTGCTGCTGGTTGTCGTGGTGACCAGCGCGGCCTGGGATGATGCCTGGGCGGTCCCGTCGGTGTTGGGACAGATGCGTCGGCGTGACTATCCGCGATTGCGCACGATCTTTGCGGACCAGAAGTACCACAACCATGACTTGGAAGCCTGGATGGCACAATCCCACCAACCCTGGAAGCTGGAAGTCGTCCCGCGACGGGAGACGCCTGGCCGGTTCGAGTTGCAGCCCAAACGCTGGGTGGTGGAACGCACCTATGCGTGGAACGGACGGTATCGTCGGCACAACAAAGACCTGGAGCGGCGAACGGATTCGAGCGAGTCGATGATCCGCATCAGCACGATTCACTTGATACTCCGACGTCTGACCAAGCCCCATCCCGTTCCTGAGTTCCATTACCGTGCCGCGTGAAAAGCCTCAATTTCCCGGGGAATCTTCCCGGATAGCCTCTGAGTGGCGGCGGCAAGTCGCGCTCCAGTGATAAGTGAAGTCGGGAGCCGCGATAATACTGCACGTGAGGTACCCTACGCTTGGCAGACATTCGGAGTGAGAGTGTACTTCGTGTCTCGCTCGCCGTCCTCGTCGACGCTGGTTTGGCTCATGCGGCCTTGGCGGTTGTACGAGTAAGTCGTTGACTCGACCAGGTCGCCCGAGTCGTCCAAGCCCTCGTGGACTGTTTTGGCGGTCTGCTGCGTGCCGGCGTTGCCCGGGCCGTAGGCGTAGACCGTGAAGCGGTCGTCGGCGGTGCCGTCGGCGTCCTTCGTTTCGGTCAAGAGCCGGTCGTTGGCGTCGAAGGTCGAGGAGGTCTGCTCGTTGACCTCGACGAGCGCCACGTCGGCCACGGTTCATGTCCTCGTGCAGGAATCGTTTGGATTTGCCACATTGGCGATGCTTCTGCCCTTAACGCTTTGCGCTCACGAAAAAACGCCCTCGGGCAAGCCGTGGGCGTCTTTGGAATGACCGATAGTATATATGTATCAGACGTCGGGGATCGCTTCTAGCCGGCCGCCGGAGCGGATGATTGACCGCATTGTGAGTAGCTTGCGGTCGAGCCGTTCCAGGTCTCGTAGCAGACGCCGCTCGGAGGGACACGAAGGCAAAACCTGTCGAATTGCGCCGTTGGCGATCACGAGCCGATAGTCGCCTAATAGGGCGAGAATCGGGTCGTGTGTAGCCATCAACACGATCTTCTCTTCAGACAACAACAGTTCCAAGCATCGCTTACGATCGACGCCGGCGTTTTCGATCTCGTCGATCAGCACGATGGGCGATGGGCTGAGAATGGCTGTGTCGGCGATCATCAGCGCCCGCGACTGCCCGCCGCTGAGGCTTGTGACCGCGCTGTCGGGCGAAAACTCTTCGCCGGCAAGTTCGTTGGCCGCTTTCATAATGCGGTCGGCGAGCGCGGCTGCGCCGGCAATCATTCGCGATTCGGCGTGCATTTCCAGAAAATTACGCACGGTCATGTCGATGACGAAGTTCATGTTTTGCGAGAGTTGTGCTACCAGTCGGCAAGCCGGGTTGCTGCGCCAAGAGGCCGTCGGCACGGCACCGTCAAGCAGAATACGTCGACCGGTAGGCGTGTCGCCGTTGGCCATCCACTCGATGTCGGCCAGCAACCGCGATTTACCGGAACCGGTCGGCCCGACGATGCAGACCGTCTGCCCTCGACGCACCGTAAACGGCTCGAACGTTTCGGGGTTGCCTTGCTTGTCGTTGCCGGGCAGGATGGTCAATTCCGAGATTTGCATCGGGCCGGCCGAGAGAACGACTTCGAGCCGTTCGACGAACTCACTCAATTCGTGGACCAACTCTTGGTAGTCGAATTGTTCGTCCGGGTCGGCCCGTTCGTTGTGCGACACAACCCATTCAGCCAGCGTAATCTGGGCATCGGCTGCAATACCTCGGTCTTCCAGGAAATGGGCCACGTACGGCCGTTGGCTTACCAACGCGGCAACGGGCAACGACCGCAACGCTTCGTCCGACCAGCTTGCTCGAGCCGTACCGTTCGACTTCGTGTGGTTTGTCATTCGCTCGTCCATTTACAGTTTTCGGACATTGCCGATCTGATAGTTTTCACCCACTCGCATCTCGCCGAGACAGTATGAGCAAAGGGCCGCGGGCATCGAGAAACGCAAGGCGGCATTCGTTAGATCGATATCGTCTCCGACTCGCCGTCGAAGCAGATCGGCCAGTTCGGTTGCGCCTTGTCCGGTGAGCCCACTTACGTTGAGGATTTCGGCCGACGGATTCACTCGAGTGGCTTGCAGGCGGAACACCTCGCGTTCGGCTTGCGACACGACGTCGCCCTTGGTCAGCACCACGATGTCGGCCAGCTTCAACATTGGCCCGATCTTCAACGGCGCGTTCACCCCGCTGAGGTGATCGATGACACACACCGCAAGTACACCCTTCAAATACGGCGAACATCGGTTACACAACCCGGCACTTTCGGTAATCAGCCAGTCGAGCCGGGCTGACTCGGCCCAATCGAGCACCTCATCCAGATTGCTGACGAAGTAATGGTCTGGACAAAGCGGGCCGGATAGGGCCTTGCGCACCGGTACGTCGACGGCCCGATAACGTTCGTCGTCGTTGGTCGCCAGGCAATCGAACTTGGCCACGCCCACGCGAACGCCGGTCGCGGTGAGCGACGCAATCGTCTTCACAAGCACCGAGGTCTTGCCGACCGAGGGCGGGCCGCAACAGGTTATCATTTTCATGGCTATTCTTCCGGTAGGCTATCGCGATAGATGGGCAGGAAGTGTTCCATTACATGCTCCAGACAAGCGTCCATGTCTTCGTTGCGGATGAAGTCCCAGCCGAGCCATTTCAACGTAGCCGGCTCGGGTAAGTCGGCCCGTGCGGCCGGATGATGCGACGGGAAAAAGGCCTTGGCACACAGTCGGGCAACGTCGGCGCTGGCGAAGAATTTGGCGATTTTCTGAAGATCGTCGCCCGCATTGCGTTTGACGAGCATCGACACGGGGCTGGCAATCGCGCCGTCGTTGGGCCACACGATGGTTACGCGGTCCTTGCGTTTGATGAGCCGGGCGAAGAAGTAAGGCATGATCATTACGGCCGGTTTGCCCTCTCGTCCGACGCCCGCCCACTTGACCATTTCGGCCGGATGAACGCCTTCGAGCACCGATTGGGCGAAACGTTCGATGCCCTGCATTCCAAATTCGCGGTAGAAATTCAAGAGCACCGTTTCGCAGAAGAAATCCTCTTGGCCGCGAATTGCGACGCGGTTGCGGTATTCTGGCGCAAGCAGGTCGGCCCAATATTGCGGCAAGGTATCGCCCTGCCATTGCGTGTGGTCCACGACCATGACCAACACGTTCCAACACAACACGGTGAACTGGCGCAACGGGTCGCGAAGCGGTCGATACGCCTCGTCGGCCCAGGCTTCGTCGTCGCTTGCGTCGGTGAAATGGCCCTTGTCGAGGAAGCGTTCGCGAAACGCCGAGCCGAAGAACGAGTTGACGCCTGGGCTGATTAGCAGGTCGGGCAGATCGTCGAATCGTTCGAAGTGTGGTACGAACCCGTAGTAGGACAACTGCTGATTGGCGTTTCCCTCCAGACAATACTTCAGCGGCGCCTGGCACGAGTTTTCTGCAAGAAACGTTTCAAAGGCCGAGACCAGCGGTTGGCGAAGTGGACAGGGCAACAGCCCGAGCACGTGAAGCCCCTTGCCGGTGGGTGTGTCGAGCAATGAACTGGCCGCGGCTTGGGATACGACTGTGTCCGGCGTGTTCTCCAGTGCGGCTTGCAGGAACGCCTCGGGATTGAGACCGCGCGCGTTTAAGAACACGTCTAACGGGAGCATCGGGCCGAGTTTGCCCAAAAACGGTTCTTTTAGCGCCACCTCCAAGCCTTGCGCAATCAGAGCTGCGCGAACCGATTCTGCGCTGGCGGCCTCCGCCAAAGACATGCGTGTCGAAAGTGTCGTACTCATATCGTTTGTTCCTTGCTCGTTGGATGTCATGGTGGCGAAGCGATCTCCCCACCAGCCCGGGTGCTAAAGGCCTCGAAAACGGTCGTCGGCAGGGTGTCGTTGAGGAAGTGGACCGATCCGTCGGCAAAGGCGAAGTTCGCCCCGCCCGGATGATTGCTGCCGAACGCACTTATCCGAAGGTCACGGGTGGTTAGATAGTCGGTTGCGCTGTTGTTTTGCGTGTCGTCATCGGCCGCGGGAACCCGGTAGTTCAGCGGCGCCGCTGTGCTCAAGGTAACGTCGCCCAGCGAGACGTTGTTGATTGCACCCGACCACTGGCCGAATTCTCCCAAGCTGCGTTCCGCTTCCTGCGCAGCACGCCGATCGAATTCCGGGTCGTGGTGGCTGCGTTCGCCGATCAACATCGTGTTACTCAGGCCGTCTTTCACCTGGGAAATTCGCACGGGCGTTTGATGCTGCTTGGGACACGAGTATTTTCCTGTGGCGAAGAAGATGCCGTCGGTACGCAAGTCGGAGGAGCTAGGTGGATAGGATTTGGTGCCGCCGTTGCCACCGTAGCTGGTCAAACCATACCAGGCTTGGCCGCACTTTACTTCTACCGGATTTTGCGGGACCAGATCGGAAGGACATAACAAACCGGGCAGTACCCGTGCGGTAAGTGCTTGCGAACCGCCCTGGGCATTTTTCGACAGGTTGGTCATGTTCCAATGATTAGACAAGGTTTGTTGCTCCATGTGGGGCAACAAAAATACGAACAGCGAGATGCTGCCCGGCCGGTCGCAGTCGACGCCTGGGGGAAACTCGCGTTGGGCCGTGTGATGGCCGTGAGTGGCCAGCGCGAGCTGTTTGAGATTGTTGGCACACTGCGTGCGGCGTGCCGATTCCCGGGCCGCCTGAACTGCCGGCATCAACAATCCTAGCAAGATGCCAGTGATCGCTACAACAACGAGCAACTCGACGAGGGTGAAACCGCGCCGCGATTGCTTCCATACGCCGGCCGGTGCAACGGCCAACGACGGGCAATTGGTCGCACACGGCGCGCCCCACGACGCTGCCTCTTCGCGACGCGATTGAAACGCCAACCACAATCCGGCTACGCTGGCCAGCCCACACACGACGCTCGCGTAGAGGTAGCCGCTCATGTAGTCGAAGCCGGGCGTCTCGAAACCGGGTGCGGTGCCGCTTGCGGCCGAAAACCACTTAACCCAGAGTCCCATTCCGTTGACCAGCAACAGGGTCAATGTGCCGCGTATCAAAAGGATGCCCATGTTGAGTGTTCCCATGCGGTTGCGAGAAACACGGTCGAATAGAAGCGGCTCGACCGAAAGCACGGCCGTCATGCGTCCCAGATGCCCAAACACGGTGAACGCCACAAGCTGGAAAGGCGTAGGCACCTGGCCGACCGCTATGTATTTGACGAAACACCAGTAGGCCAGCGGCTGCATGGTGCAAATTGCCAATCCGATGCAAAGCAGCTTTAAGCGGTCGACGCGGTCGATCAACAACATCAGCAACGGAAGAATGACGAACATCTCGGGCAGCATCACCCAGGTGAGCATTTGGCCCATCACTTTCTTGGTGTATCCGAACTGCTCGGTGATCAACAAGGGGCGAAGTTGTCCGAGATCGGTCATGACCGCCACCAGACAAAACGACAGAATGGCCACGCTGCGCCAGTGCTTGCCGGTGAAAAACTCACGGTACAACTCGCGCCAACGACGGCGTATGGAACGATCGCCACGAGGTTTGTCTTGTGGTTTGGCGTTGAATTCGTCGGCCGGCGGTATTTCCCGCACTCCGAACAACAAACCTACCACGCACAGCGCGACCATCGCGGCCGCCGTGAAATAAACCAGTTTCTCGCCGCTGAGCGAGAAGCCACCGGCGCCATGAAGCCCTCGCTGAAGCTTCACGCCACAGGCCGTATCGAACTGTCCCAGCAGTACGAGGAAGAAGAACCCACGGCCAGTCATTTTGATGAGCCGTTGGATGGCCAACGCCCGACCGCGCTGAGCCGGGGGAACCGTTTCGTAAAACAACGGGTTCCATGGGCCTGTGTATCCCAGGTCCATTCCGAACTGATAGGCAAGAATCACGACGGTCAGCACCCAAATGTTCGGGGCAAACGGGGTGGCTACCATCGCCACGGCAAGGATCGTCCAGCCGACGGCGATCATTGGAACCCGCCGTCCCCAGGGCGTCCAGATGCGATCGCTCTTCCAGGCTGCCCACGGTGCGACGAGGAAGTTGAACGCCAAGTTGGTACTGCCCAGAAAAACGATCAAGGCCGGATCGGCGATGAATTTACGCATCGTGAAAGTCAGTGCGTTGTAGCTGCACAGTTCCACGAACATGGCCACGCCGGCCGGTAATCCCATTAGGATGACGGCCCACCATGAAATGCGATCTTGTCCGGTACGAATCATCGGGTGTCTGTCTTGTGGTGCTACACGATCCAAATGAAATGGTTTCTGGCAACAACGGAAGAGTTGTTTTGCAATTGCAGCACGTTGGCTAATGAGGTAACTCGGCGCCAGGGCGTCGGCGCCGGCGATACGTTCGGGCGATGCCGACGGTCAACGCGATTGCGAGAAGAACACACGATGCCGGCTCGGGGACCGTGTGGACCGCAAGGATCGGCCCGTTATCCCAGAGGGTTGGAGGATCGCCCGGATGGTTGTTTTGGTTACGGCAACTGAAGTTGAACGAAACGGAATCGTCGGCCGCCGAAAGCAACAGGCTGAATGTTTCGCCCGACGCGAGGGCTTCGTTGAGCGTCGCGCTGTTGAAGTCGTAGCTCATCCAGGTTTGTACCTCATCTGGGTCGAGCAGATCGGCATCGAAGTGCAAGGTGGCCACGTCGACCAGCGACGCGTCTGGATCCGCCAGCAAATCTTCCAGTAGATTATGAGTCAGGCCGGTTGTTGGATCCGTGACCAGTGTGTCGAGCGTTCCCGGTGTTCCGTAGCCTTGGGTCCACTCAAGCTCTTCGGGGAGGATCAACAAAGAAATCTTGAAATCGCCCGAGGTGGACTTGGGATTGAAGATGTCCTTGCCGCCGGTCATCTCCGGAGTCGTGTAGAGACTGAGCGTCGTCGAGGCGATTGACACTCCGGCCAGTTCCGAGGCGTCGAAGCGTAACAGGCTGCGGAAGTAACCGTGGGGCGCGTTGTTCGGCGCGGTCGCGTCTTCTGCATAGGCGGCGGCCGCTGCCACGGCACGCGATCCGGCACCGCCAAAGTCGCAGTCGGCCTCGTTCAAGCATTTCGCGTGGGGATGATCGTCGCCTGGGTCCACGACAAACGTGTCGCTGGTCGGCCGTAGATCAATCGTTTCGGCTTGTGTGGTGTGAATTCCGATGGTCGACAGCCAGACAACGGCAACCGCTGCCACGTTCGTTCGGTAGTTATAACTTTTCATCGTTGGTGTAAACCTCTTGGGAATGGATGGTGGATGGTAGTTGGCGCCGTTGCAACGGTATGCGGCAAGTGGCAACGCAATCGGTGTGCCAAAGCCCTCGCTGTTGTAGATTGCGCGGCCCGCTCGACACCCGACGACGATTCAAATCCCGCATTTGAAAGACTGCAAACCGCGTTGGCCCGATGCCGTTTGCCGGCGTCTGCAATTGAAGGTGGAGTAGAGTGCCAGCCCCGGCGGGAAGACAAGAATGTCGCGCCCAAATCGTCGTGGCCTTGTCGTTGCGGCAGAAATGCTTCAAGTTGTGTCGTGGCAGGAGGTTTCGGTTCGCGACAAAAATGTCAGGCGATGACGAGTGGCTTACACATTTCGCCAACTCCTTCGGGTGGAAAGATGCCAATGCGCCAGCTTCCTGGCGCATTGCGCCATGCATAGCACATAACCTGTCTGCGTCGTCTAGCGAGTTTTCGGCGTGTTTTCCAGGGTTTTGTGTCGTTAACCTGCCTGCGGAAGCGATTTTCCCATTCGGCCGTTTGGCGAAACCAGGATAACGGCACGAAAATCGCATTGAATTCTCGAATCCTGGCAGGCCCAAGAGCCGTTTGATTGCTGGGGCCGGTCGGGCGTGTGCCCGGCATTGGGTCGGCAGCGGCAGACAATCTGCCCTTGGCAGACCACCGCTGATGGCAGATGGTGTGCGATACGAGACAACTGGGTCCGAACCGTTGGAGCAATCTTTATGCGAGATCGCCAACTCATCAATCGCGTCCGCGCTCATCGCTTGTTGCGCGAATGGTCTCAAGCGGAGCTCGCCACGCACGCCGGGTTGTCGCGCGCGGAGATTAGTGCGATCGAAACCGGGCGGCTCGTTCCCTCGACCACCAATGCGCTGGCTTTGGCCGATGCGCTGGGATGTCGCGTTGAAGACCTTTTTGCGTTCGACACACAATCCACGGTCGAATGGGCCTGGACGTCGCCTCATGAAACCTGCCGCTTCTGGCGTGCCGAAGTCGACGGGCGCGAACTTCTATACCCGGTTGAGGCACCCTACTCGGCTGTCGTGCGCCACGATGGAGTATTCCGCGACGGCGTCGTCCACGATGCGCAACAGTCGAAACCCCCGGAGACCCTTGTGCTGGCCTGTTGCGATCCGGCCGCTGGACTGTTGATTGAAGAGTTTCAACGGGCGACGGGATTTCGTATGATCGTGCTTCATCGCTCCAGCCGCGAGGGCCTTCGGCTGCTACAGCAAGGACTGGTTCACGCGGCGGGAGTCCACTTAGCACGGGTGGGCCAGTCGGGCGGTAACACGCAACTCGTACAAAACGAGGTGTCGCGCCCCGTGTCCATGTTGCGCATTGCCAATTGGCAAGAGGGCGTAGCCGTTGCGCCCAAATTGGGGATGCCTTCGATCGATGCGGTCGCTAAGGCCAAGATCCGCTGGGTCGGTCGAGAGCCCGGTTCGGCCGCGCGAAAGTGGCTCGACGAGTTGACCGACAACCCCCGGCCGCCGCGCCGCATCGCTCGGGATCACCGTGGTGTGGCGGACGCGATCCGTTGCGGCTGGGCCGACGCCGGAGTTTGCCACCGTCTTGCCAGCGAAGAAGCCGGCCTGAATTTCCTTTCCCTAGATTCCGAAGAATACGACCTCTGCTTCTCGACAGACAGCCAGGGCGATCCCCGACTGATCAGGCTCTGCCAACTGGTAAGCTCGGTGTCGTATCGCCAATTGCTTGCCGAGTTGCCAGGCTTCGATTCTACGCAAACGGGCGAAATGCAAACGGTCGCTAGCTCTCGTGCTGAGTCCAATCCAGAATGACGAATCGGGTGCCATGCCCACGTAAGCGTGGGTATGTTTGTTGAGTTTTCTCCAGCATGCCCACACAAGTGTGGGCATGGCACCCTCTTGCACCCGTAAATTTGGAACAGGTGTTAGAACACTAAGGTGCTGTAGCAAGCTGAAGCTTCACTGGACCCAGCAGGCCAGACTTCAGCGGTTTGCTTTTGCGGCAGCGATCGTACCAACTGGTCGGTACGATTCGGGTGATGCGTTGCTCGGGTGGCAACTGGGCGTCGGCCCGAACGCGGTTCAACCACAGGTTGGCCACGCGGATTTCGAGTTCGTTTTCGCCGGGCTTCAGGGCATCGGTGGCGTCGAATCGATACGGCCCATGCCATCCGACGCCCAGCCGTTGGCCGTTGAGCCACACCTCGCACACCTCGGCCACTTGCCCCAGGTCGAGTGCGACGCGTGTGCCTTGCTTGACGAGAGTCGCCGGGCAAGCGAAGGTGGTGCGGTAGATGGCCGTGCCGCTGAAGTCGCGAATGCCCTGCTCGTCGGCGTCGGTCCACGACTTCAACTGCTCGAAGGTGGCCTTGGGTGGGGCACCCTTCCCTTCGGGAAAATCGAGTTGCCACGGCCCGGCGATCGTGAGTTCTTCCGTGGCGGTGGTTTCCGTCCGCGGCGTTTTAGCGGTTGTAGACGAACCGGCAATTCCCCCCTTGCGGAAGACAATAAAGGCCGAGTTCAACTCGGGCATCTGCATGCGTACCTCAACGTCCTCGGCCGTCTCCTGGTACGACACCGGGAGGATCTTGCCAGTCGACGGGTCCCAGAGCTCGGGCGTCCGTTCGTCGACGCGGAAGGTGATCGTCGCATTGACGTCGTTCGGTGCGCGGTTGACAAGAAAGAAGATGTCGGCGTCGGGTGTGCGGCGATGGACGAAGCGAATCGGCGCGTCGCCGATGGTTTTCCACGCCGGTGGGGCGGTGCTCTTCTCGACGATCGGCACGAGGCTGGCCAAATCGTGTTTCTCGAAGGTGATCAAACGCGGGTTGGCGAAGAGTTCGCCGACCACGGACTTCAGTTGTGCGTCGCATCGTGGGTAGTCGGTCAGTGTAGGGCACTTCGTCGGTTTAGGGCCGGACCAAACGACCGTAGCGCCGTCGGCAAGCAGGTTGCGGATTTTGCTCACCGTGGCCAGTGGCATTATGCCCGACTCGGGCGACTGGATATAGAGTACCGGGTAGCTTGCGCCGCTACGGAGTACTACCTGGCCGTCTTCCACTCGCATTTGGTTTTGGATCAGATCGTCGTTGATCAGGTCGTAGGCGAATTGTTTGGGATCTTTGTCGAGGTGGTCGCGATTGTCGGGAAACCGCCACAGCCCGGTCGGAGTGCGCAACGGTTGGTAGTAGGCCACCTGGGCTACGTTGCGACCCGATTGTAGCAGGAAGCAGCATCGGGCAAGGTAGTCGAAAAACGGCCGCGACATGGACCACCAGGTTTCGCAGTGGTTCAGATGAGGCCCGGCCGCATGGACCCAGCCCGGCAGTCCCGCTTCTTGGGGCGAGTAATCAGTCACGGCGATGTTCAGGTAGTTGCCGCCGAGTAGGAAGGCTTCGTCGACGCGGGGTTTAAGCTCGCTCGGGCGAACTCGAAAGTGCTTGCTCGTATCAGTGAACGATTCCAGCGACACCAAGCGACGGCCATAAGTATGGGCAGCGGAGGCCGTAGGCCGAACGAACGTCCACGAGCCGACCCAGAACTCGCCCATGGGAATGTCGACACAACCCTGCGACTCAAGCGGTTCGTTGGGAATGGTGTGTGGCCCGCCCGCTTCGGCTTCGAGTACGACTCCGTGTTGCCGACACCAGCGGCTAATCCGCGCGTAATGCGTTTCTACGACCAACTCGCCGATCGTGGTTCGCAGGTCGAAGAGGAACCGTTGATCCTGTTCACCCAATGCGGAGTTGGTCTTGGCCGAGCTATAGCGGTCGTCGTTGACGTGCATCAACACGGGAAGATGCGGCACGGGGTCGTAGCCGTGTCGCTTGGTGAACTCCTGGCGGAAGCGGGGAGTCCAGGTGGGTTTGCCCAGTTCCCAACTGTCGAGGTTAAAGCCGTCGAACGCCGTATTCTCGAACGATCCCAGTTTGGCAAGGATTGGCTCGGCGACGTTTTCGATCATCAGGTCGGTGCCGGCGTTGCTGCAATGGTCGTGGTGGTGGCCGCGGCCCGATGTGCTGCACGAGGCCACGTTGTGGGCGTCCGGCTTGCTGTAAAAACTTACCAGCGTCCAGGAGCCCTCCGGCACATCCCAGTTGAGTTTGCGTTCGTCGGTCACTTGGTCGGTTAGGTTAACGACTCGTTTGTCCGGTTGCCGGATTGCCAGCACGTAGGCGTTGTCGTTGCGCAACGCGGGTAATATCGGCGAACCGTCTTCGGCCAAGGGGATTGCGCCGCTAAAGGTGGTTGGTCCGACGATCGGCTTCGATTGGGCAAAGGCCATCACCTGCGAGGCCATCTCGGGCTTTACCCACGGCCCGCCCGCGTTCCAGCCACTGCCCAAACGCGTACGACAGATGAGTCCCAAGCGTTTGCATTCGTTAACAATATGGGCGAACATGTCGACCCACTTGGGGCTCATGTAGTCGATGTCGGCAATGTGTTGGGTTTGTGCGTCGCGCGGCATGTTCGTGGTGTCTTTGACCGCCACGCCGCCGAAGCCTTGGGCCTTGAACTCTTCCAACTCCCGGGTGATTTCTTCCTTGGTGAACGCACTGCCATGGCACTGCCACCAACACTGCACGCGGCAGATCGGCGGTGGGTCGCGAAAGCCTTCGTCGAGCGGTACCGGATCGCTCGGCTTCAACAGGCCCAACGCCCGCGTGGGGCCACAGGTCTCCGTGTTGCAGGGCTTGGCGGTCGAAGAGTCGTCGGCACCGAAGGCTTGATTGGGTGCTTGGCTACACAGTGGAATCCGAACGCACAGGACAGTCGACGTTAGCAATACCAGTAGCAGGCCGATTGTTGGACGCGGGAAGGATCGGTTCGTCGTGTTCGCGATAGTCATCCTCGTGACGTGATGAGTCATGAGACATCCTTTGCGGCTGGAGTAATCGGGGTGGGATGAACGGGGAGGGAAGACGACCGGATTGCGCAGTCACCGGGCGGCACAGGCAGCTTGTATGCTCATGTTCGTCACTAGCGGGTAGCCCCGATAGCTCTGCTGTCGGGGCGGCGTAGCCGCAAGAAGCGTGGAGAGCAGGCTAACACCTCTTGTGCCTTCGGCACCCCGATAGCAGAGCTATCGGGGCTACCCGTTCATATCATTAGCCGCGTCGGCGACGGCGGTACGTTACCATTGCAAGGAACAAACCGCCGCAGGCCAGCATGGCGAAAGCGGCCGGTTCAGGAACGCTCTGGATGCTCAGGTTGTCGATCTGCATGTAGTCGCCCGTGCCGCCACTGTATGAAAAGCCGAGGCGGTCGATGGCGGATCCATCGGTACGAAAACCTAGCTCGTTGGCCGAGGCCAAGAGAGTTCCCAACTCATCGTAAATTTTGACGTCCCACGTGTTGGCTTTGGCGCCAGTGAGATACACATCGGCAACGAACGTGTACCATGTGTCGTTGGCAGCACCGACGCTGCTGTAGTAATCCTCGGTGGTTCCTCCAGTCCCGCTGCCATCTTTCCACGTGAGTTTTACGGCGCCTCCACTCATTCGCAGTCCGAAGTAAGCGTTTGCTTCTGCAAAGCCTCTTGTGTCTCCGAAATAAACGTACCTGTATTCACTATTGTCCATGCCATGTGACACAAGATCGACGGAGACCTGAATTACACCCTCGCTGGCATTTACACCCGGGATATCCTGGTTTGTGCCACCACTGGCGCGAAGAACCTTGTTGCTACCACTGCCGTCGTCGACAATGCCAGTGAAATCGAGGGCCGCCTGGGCACTTTCGAAGTCTTCGAAGTAGCTGACGGTTTCGGCTTGTGCAGCGGTGACACTACCGAGCAACAAGACGAAAACCACCATCGCGGCGATTGCTGGTAAGTACTTCATGTTCATCCTCCCAAAAGAGTGGTTTGGAGAAACTTCTACCTGGATGAGACGAGACGACGTAAGGTGAATTCATAGCTGCCGAAGCGGCCAAGCCTTGACTGCGAGAGAGATTGACCAATTGTCCGACGTACAACCGATGCGCCTCTTCTCAGGACTTGTTTTGCTCCAAGCTTCAAGGTAGTCAGGATTTCCGTTCGGTCGATGGTCCAAATGGTCGTTGTCGATGCCGTTTTTGGAACGGAGTTTGGGGACGCCGCGCGATTGGTCGATGTTGGTTTTGTGCCAAAGTGGGCTGGCAAAAACACAGGGCCGAGTGGCAATAAGATTTCGGGCGACCAGGACGGCCTTTTCGCAGTGGAATCTTGAGCGACATTTGGCACTTGACTGGATTTGGGATGCCAAGAGACAATGAGAGCTATCTCCGACTGCGCTCGGTGTCCGATGGAGGGCAATGTTTGCCGTTGCCCGAAGCGGATAAGGTCGAATTTTTGCATGAGGGTGTCGTGCGCCGTGTTGCCCGAGAAGAATACTTTCGCTACCTGCCGGTCAGCCCGCGCGACCGTGGTTGGGATTTGTACGTGACTGGGGCCGGGCGAATAGTGCATGCCATGCCAGGCACTCCCGATCCGGGCCATCCTTCGCCATACTACTACGTTTGGGAAAACGGCCGAGAACTACCTTATTTCGGAGCACTCTACGTTACCCAGGGCGAAGGCGAATTCGATTCGAAATTCACGGGAAGTCGAACAATTACTGCGGGCACGGTGGTCCTAACGTTTCCCGGCGTATGGCATCGCTATCGTCCTTTGCCCAACACTCACTGGACGTACTACTGGGTTCACTTCGCCGGCGGTTATCCCGAGCGGCTTATGCAGCGTGGTTTTTTCTCGCCGCGCAGTCCTGTGCTGAGGACGGGAGTGAGCGAACTTCTGCTGCAAAGCTATGTGGCGATGCTCGACCGCGCCCGATCGGAGCCGCCTGGCTACCAGCAGTTGATGGCGGCCAACGTGATGGAGATCCTTGGCGTGGCGATGGCCGCGTCGCGTGGGCAACCGCAGCCTGAGCGTCTCAACGCCCTGGCCCGGCAGGCTACCCTTCTTCTTCAGCAACGAGTCGAGGAGCTTATCGACATGAAGCAACTCGCCTGCTCGCTGCATATAAGCTACGATCGTTTCCGGCACGTTTTCAAACAGCACACGGGCATGGCGCCATATCAGTATCATCTGCAATTGCGGATCAATCGAGCGAAGGAACTGCTCAACGGCACGCGAATGAGCGTCAAAGAGATAGCTGCCCGGCTGCAATTCGACGATACGTATCATTTCTCGAGGATTTTCAAAAAGAAGACCGGGATGTCGCCCTCGCAATGGCGTGGCGAGACGAAGTAGTTTCTCGGAAAACGGAAAACGGAAAACGGAAAACGGAAAACGGGGTCAAAATCCCAGGTGGTTCAACGCTCCCGAGGCGTGGCCGCTTCAGCGGCCATGAAAATCTGCATTAGGGTAATTCAAAGTCAATCGCGTTGGCATCGAGCGGTTGTACGTCGGCCGTCAATCCCGACGTAGCGATGCGACCGTATTTCGGCGGTACCAGCGGCGTGGGAGCGACATAGCCGCCGGGCATCTTTAGGGGATCGCCGGGCACGGCGGGCACGGCCACAATGGCTATCCGGTAGCTTCCCTGTCGGGTACGCAGTGCGTACTGTCCAGTATTGTCGATATTTGCCACGGTCATCGGACCTTGCGACGGTATGAACGACACGGTACCTGTGGTTACCGCTTGGCCTCGGTGTGTGATCTTGCCTTTCACTAGGTAGACCGGTGGGCCGTCATGGCCGCAGCCGAGGATTGCCGCCACAAGCAACGTTAGGGCCATTCGGTTAGCAAGATTCGAACAGAGGATTCGCATGGTTTACGGCATCCAGTCGACGACTTCTCCTCCGGCAATTGTGCCCAGGTCGCCGTAGAGGGTAAAGTCGATGGTTTCGTTAAGGAAATGGACACTGCCGTCGGCCAGCAGGAAATTGGCCCCGCCCGGGTGATTGCTGCCAAACCAAGTGTCGTTGTACTCCACCGACAGCGAACATCCGGCCGGGCAATCGGTCGCCTTGAAGTAACAACCAACCTCTTCGACGCGGGAGTTGATTGGCCAGCGAAGATTCTTGGCGTGCAGCACGCAGGCGCTATTGCCGCTTTCGATGACGCATCCCAACCAGCCGCCCCGCATATACAGTCGCTCGCCACATGCGAGGCTATGCGATGTACCGTCGCGAATGTCGCTGATCCGTCGAGCGACGCCCGGGTAGAGAAAGCCGTCGGTCGAACAGTCGCCGCACCAGCCGTCGGGCCGATCCTGAAAACTCGTGCCACGAAAAGCACCAGGTCCCATGACGGCCGCGTAGTTCGAACCGATTCCGGTCCAGTTGACGTAGTAATCGGAACTCGGACACTGCAAGCCGGGCGGAATGCAGCCCAACGCCACATCGAGGTTTTGCGTGTCGTCGGCTTCTGCCTCAAGGTCCAGTTGGTCGTAGAGAGTCTTCTGCTCGACGTAGGGAAGCATGTCGGCTTCCCAGCCGAGCCAGAAACCGTTGCTGGTGCGGTCGGGAATGCCCGGAAAACAACGATGGACCGTGTGATAGTTGTGCAGTGCCAGGCCTAATTGCCTGAGGTTATTGGTGCATTGCATTCTTCGGGCGGCTTCTCGGGCCGTTTGTACGGCGGGCAGCAGCAAGGCAATGAGAATCCCAATAATGGCGATCACCACTAGGAGTTCGACTAGGGTAAAACCCTTTGGAGTACGTCGATAACATTTTCGCACGGAACGGCATTTGTGCGAATGCACGTTGCAGCCGGTATTGGTCATCGGACACCCTCGTGAAGCGTGGGAAGATGAGAAGTGGCCACCCCGCTGTCCTGCCATGTCTTCTAACACGAAGAATGCGCGCGAGCAACAGAAAAGTCGACGGAAGAACCGCGTTTTTCGCGAAGTTGTCGCAATAACGGTCGCGTGATGAAACCAATGGGCGCGAACGATGGACTTTTTGGTCGTGCCCGGTGGGCAAAATGGCTCTGCCCGAGAAATGACCATCGTTACGGTGGACGGCCGCTTCGTTCAGCGTTTCCGGCGGAGAACGAAGACCGTGTCGGAGATGTCGTCGTTCAGTTGCAGCGGATGGTCGATTTCGTACCAGAAATCGTAGACGTCGCACAGTTCCAGCGCGGGAACCTTGCCCAACAGACGGCGGAATTGGGTGGCCGTGTACATGCGAAACAGAAACTCGTCGCGGAGCCGGATCGTTCGTGTCTTGGTCCGCGCGAGGAGACTAATCCGTATCTTCTCCAGGCGACGTCGCCGGTTGGTTTCGAGCACGCGAAGGGTTACGGTCACTTGGGTCGAGCCGTGGCGTTCCGTCCAACGCTCGGTGCATTCTTCCGAGGCATCGAGCGGCAAGAGGTGGAAGCCGAGGAGGTAGAGTCCCCCGGGCCGAAGGTTCTCGGCAACACATTCCAAGTGGCGTTGTGCGGCTTTCTCGGTCAACAGGTGGCGGAAGCTGTCGAACGTGTTATAGGCCAGATCGACAGGCTTTGGCAAATGGAAGTCGGCCATGTCGCCCAAGAAGACGTTGGCCTGAAGCTTGCGGCGGGCGAGGCGTCGGTGCAGGTAGGCCAGCGAGGGCTCGCTCAAGTCGAAACCCGAGGTGTCAAAACCTCGGGCTGCCATTTCGGTAAGCAACCGACCGGTGCCACAGGCCGGCTCCAACAGCCGGCGCACGGGGAACGGACAATACTTGCGGCCGGCCGCTTCGAGGAAGTCGGCCTCGAGCCGGGTCTCGCCGCGAAAGGCGATGTCGTAGTACTGAGGATAGTCGTACCAGCTTGCAGCAATGGGTGTGCTCTTCGACATAAAGGCTACTTATCGGTTGCCGACGTGAGGTCGTGCAGAATCTTTTCGTGCAAGCGAGGGATGTACGACTTCAGTCGACCGTTGGTACCTTGCACTGTGGTAGGAATCACCTTGATTTGGTCGATAACGCTGGCCGCACGTTGGTCGAGGTCGTCGAGCGCAGTCAGCGCGTGGAGCGCTACATAGACGCCGTTGTCCTCGCATGAGGCGTAACGCAGCAGTACGGGCAGAGATGCTTGAAGGTCGTCGTCATTGCCGTATTTGCCCAACGCCCACGCCGCGGCGATGGCAGCCGTCGGGACGTCGTCGGCCATCGCCGCGCGAAGCTGCGGTCGGGACGTGGCGACGGCCGTTTCGCCTTGCATCAACAAGCCGAGGGCGGCCCAAAAACGCACGGCACTGTCGTCGTCTGCCAACGCCTCCTGCAAAGCCGGCACGGCTTCTGGCTTGCTACAGGTGGCTAATTCAGCGGTGGCCAGGATTCGTTCGAGCGGATAGCGCTGAGGATCGTGGCCCACCGAGTACGGCGTCCCCCCCTCCCCTGTTCTACACTGCCCTGCTCGGCGATGAATTTCGGCCTCGGGCAGGAAGCCCAAGTCACGAATGTCCAGGACCCAATCGCGTTGGACCTTGCGCAAACGCCGGAGAATGTCCTGGTGGTCGGTCGATTGTGCCAGGTTGTGAACTTCGTCGGGATCGTTCGTCAGGTCGTAGAGCTCTTCGGCCAGACGCCGCTGCCAGAACAAGGCTTGCTCGGGCGTAAGTTGGCCTTGGTCGAAGAGTTCTTTCCAAAGGCGAGTGGTCGGCGTGGCGAACATGTAGGTGAGGTACTGCCCCGCCGGGAAATAGGGCAGGTAGTTGCGCACGTACACATAGCGGCCATCGCTCACCGAGCGGACGAAATCGTAACGCTCGTCCATCCGTCCACGAAAACCGTAGAGGTACGACTGCGGCGGCGCTTCGTGGTTGCCAAGGAAGGCGTGGCCTTGCATGTATTCAGGAGGTTCAACGCCGATAAGGCTCAGCAACGTGGGCGCCAAGTCGACGAAAGCGACCAACCGCGGCGACTTCCCGCCGGCGCTGTAGTCTTTCGAGGCAAGATGGCGGTACTTTTCCGGAATGTAAACGATCAACGGCACCCTCAGGCCCGAGTCGTACGCACATCGTTTGCTGCGAGGCATGCCCGAGCCGTGGTCGCCGTAGAAAAAGACGATAGTGTCGTCGGCCAATCCGGCCTCTTCGAGTTCGCGAAGCCGTTGACCGGCTTGGGTGTCCATCGTGGTAATGTTGTCGTAGTATTGGGCCCAGTCGTGGCGGACCTCGGGCGTATCGGGGTGGTAGACCGGCAGCCGTGCCTTCGCCGGGTCGTGCACCAGTGTGTGCGGTCGCCGACGAATTTGGCTTTCGTGGGTTTTCAGGAAATTGAAGATCGCGAAAAACGGTTGGCCCTTTTGGCGGTGTTCCCAATGGGCCTTGCGCGAAGACTCATCCCACACGCCTTCTGGCTTGGCCAAGTTGTAGTCTTCCTTGGCGTTGTTCGTACAGTAGTAGCCAGCCTCGCGAAGCAGTTGCGGATACATCTTCATGTCCGGCGGCATTTGCGTGAAGCTCCGCATGTGCTGCGACCCGGTCGACGGCGGGTAGACGCCCGAGATGATCGTGGTCCGTGCTGGAGCACAGACCGGGGCGTTCGACCAAGCGTGCAGGTAGATGGTGCCTTTGGCCGCCAGACGGTCGAGATTCGGCGTGTCGGCGTAGGCGTCGCCGTAGCAACCCAAGTGGGGGCCGATATCTTCGCAGGTGAGCCAAAGGATATTTGGCTGTGGTGGCTGTTGGGCCCTGGCGGTCGAGCCGTGCAGGGCATTAACGACGAGCAGCGAGAACCCGATGGCCGCAATCCGGTTTGCACGAAGAATGTTCATTTGTTTGGCCTTCCGTCGGAAAAAAAGAATCACTGGCCAACATTAACAAGGATTCTAGGTTTTGTCAAAAAGCGGCTGGGACCGTGCCGAACGGTTTGCATCGGGGGCCGTCGATCGTGACGCGGCCGAAAAACCGCTTGCCGGTTTCGCAAACATGCATTGAGCCGGCCATTTCGTCGGACGCCCATAAGACGATAATCTGGGGGGCAAAGTAGTGTCCAATTCTTCGAAGTAGCGGTATACTTCTGTGGAGTCGCGCCAATAGCCCGAATTTTTCACCACGGAGGCACGGAGGTCACGGAGCAGCAGGGCCGCCAACCAAACCGGTGCTACCGCACCGAGGCAGGAACTCGCTCCCGTTAGTCGCTGAAATTCTTGTTCGAAGAACAAACTTCTGTAGATTTGTAGTACGGAGTCGTTTGTACAGAACAACTTACGAAGACCGTAGCCAACAGTGTGTCGTCAGCTAGGTGGCTACCACCTTGCAGCAGACCGATATGGCTCAGTGTCTTCCGTGTCTCCGTGGTTAGTTTGGTTGTGAGAATTCCAGGCTAGAATTGGTGTGATTGGGACACATGGTCGAAGGTTCAAACCAGATTGGGGACCATCATGTTCGCAAAACCGCATCCCGAGGTGTTGGTTGTTGGCGCAGGCCCCGTTGGCTTGTTCACCGCGATAAGCCTTGCAAGACGCGGGATTCGCGTGCAGATTGCCGATCGGGACTGGCGAACGGGGGCCCATAGCTACGCCTTGGCCCTGCACGGAAGGTCCCTCGCGCTGCTGGGCGAATTAGGGCTGGCCGAACAGGTGCTTGAAGGGGCCTATCGTGTGCAGAAGGTCGGTTTCTACGAAGGTGACCAACGTCGGGCCGAGCTGAAACTGGCCGATCAGGATAACGCAACTGAACTGGTCGTCTTGCGCCAGGACGTTTTGGAACATGTGCTCGAACAGGCGCTGGCCGAATCGGGAATAAAGGTTCTCTGGAATCACGAGGTCGCCCGACTTACGCCCAGCGAGCACACGGTAACGGCCACCGTCAATAAAATGGTTCGCGAGTCGGTCGGCTATGCCGTGGCCCATCACGAATGGGTGGCCGCGAAGACCTACTACTGGAATGTGCCGTTTGTGGTGGGGGCCGATGGGCATCGTTCCCGGGTGCGACGGTCCCTGGATATCGATTTTCCCGAGGTCGGCCCAGCACAACATTTTGCCGTCTTTGAGTTTCGTACCGATGCCGATTTGGACCACGAGATGCGGGTGGTGTTGGATGAGAAAACGACCAACGTGTTATGGCCGCTGCCCGGCGGGGCCTGCCGGTGGAGTTTTCAATTGCTCGATCAGGAGGCGCCAGCCACAAGTCGGGCAAAAGACCGCGTGGCCGTGCAACTTGGCGGGGCCCAGTTTCCCGTGCTCAGCGAAGAACACTTGCAGGCTTTGATTGCCGAACGAGCGCCCTGGTTTCGTGGAAGTATCGGCGAGGTTAGCTGGCGGATTGTCGTGCGTTTCGAACGCCGGTTGGCCGAATGCTTTGGCCGCGATCAGATGTGGCTCGCCGGTGACGCGGGCCATATCACCGGGCCGGTAGGAATGCAGAGTATGAACGTGGGATTTCTCGAAGGCGAGCAACTGGCCGATATCCTGGCTGGAATCCTACGCGAGGGGCATTCAACGACTCGCCTTAGTGAGTACAACCGCACCCGACTTGCCGAGTGGAAGCAATTGCTCGCGGTCGAAGGAGGGCTGGCGACTTCCGAAGCGACAGATCCCTGGGTTGCCAAACGTGCCGAGCGTTTGCTGGGATGCCTGCCCGCCTCCGGCAACGAGCTAACCGCCCTGGCGGCACAACTTGGGTTGGTCGGAGCCGACGCAAGGATGAAGTCTTATTGATGCTTGCATTGAAAATGATCCGCTTCGGAAAGCCGAACGCCTGGAAACCCAGGCTCCCGTTGGTCGCCTTCCGCTCATTAGGGCCGCCAACCAAACGGTGCTACCGCACCCAGGCAAGAACCTGCTCCCGATGGTCGCCCTCGTTCCACAGGCAATGCAGGACGCAATAGTAGTGCAAAAGGGCACAAAAACCTGGTGTTTTGGGTATACGCCCAATAAGTCGGTGTTTTTGTGACTTGCCTTGTTTCTTGTGGCCCCTGTTTCCGTGGTTACCAACGCGCCCGTCGTCTCGCAATGCGCAACCGCGAAACGTGTGAATTGATGACCTGTGATACCGAGTTCATGCATCAGAAAGCTTTGGCATATTTGTTGGCAAGATCGATGGGCTTTTGCATGGGATGGCTGGCGTGTTGATGGTGTGAAAATGCCAGCTCTCCGTTAGCGAACGACGATAGCACCGCTTGGAGTGATAGTCTTAGTGGCCCGTGTTTGTCTCCAATTGCTGTGGAGTCCCACAGGCGACCATTGACCCTACGTAGGGCCGTGCAAACGATGACGGTACGTTGGTTTCTGTTTCTCCAAACGGAGTGTAAAGGGAGGAGTCATGAAAGATCACGTTAGTCGTCGGAACCTGTTGGCCGGGGCCGGTCTCGCAGCGGGGGCCATGTTGGCACCCGGAATTATTGCCCAGGCTCAGGAAGAGCAACCAGGGCAGTTGTTGCGCGAGAGGGTCCAGCAGAAACGTCAGCAGCTTCAGGAAGGGATGCAGCAGAAGCGGGAAGAGATGCAGCAGAAGAGGGAGGAATTTCGGGAAAGGATGAAGTACAGCCGCAGCGAGGTGCAGGAGCTCAAGCCGGGGGTAAATTACTCCACCACCTGTCTGTGCTCGATTACCGCGTACATCGAGGCCAAGAACCAAGGCGAAAAGGGAGAGATTCACGCTTTCCTGTCGCCCAATTCTTCGGACGAGTTGAAAGTGGCCACGGCGTCGGTGTGTTATCAGGATGCGGGCGGTACTTCCATCGAGTCGAAGAGCAACTCGCTGGGACTTACGTGCTCGCCGGGTACGCCGTTCACGATTCGGGTAAGCGATTCTTCGCTTCAAAAGAACGTGCAAATCTTTGCCTGGGCATTGGGGCCCTCCGCAAAGCCGGCCGTTGTCCGAGCCGAAGAGGCCTAGGGCGGTGTGACGCTCAGGGTAGTGAACTGGGCACCCATGGGTGCCGTTCAGTTTGTATTGCCAGGGCCCATTTTGGCGTTCGAGAACGTTTGCGCAGAACAAACCCGCGTTGTTTCGGATGAGGAGAAGCAACGCGGGTTACTATTTGCACCACAACGGTGGTGTACCGATGGCCTTGCGATTCTGTCGACTGAAGTTCGTTACTTAGCTTTCGTTTCCCAGCGGTCTTGCCCTTCGGTCAGCCATGCGAGTGTGAAACGGGCGAAGCAGATTTTTTTATATCGGTTGCACTCGTAAAGACATCCGATTGTGCCGTCGGGCAGGGCCGTGAGCGACGAATACGCGAACTCACCGAGGCAGATTATCCGAGAAACGGGCCACGTCTTGCCTTCATCGTAGCTCAGGCGAACGGTTCCGTTTGTGCGACTTTTTTGGCAGGCTGGGTTGGAAAACAGAATGCGGCTACGGCGACCGTCCAACGGATCACTCAGGCGGAAAAGGCTACCTTGGCAGGTCGGCTCGATGAGCGTGGTATCTTCCTTCAGCGGTGTCCACGTTTTGCCGCCATCGGAACTCGTTGCCACTTTGCGGCATTTGTTGCCGCTTTGCACTCGGGCGTTGAGCATTACGGTGCCGTCGGCCAGTTCGACTGCTTGCACTTCGTTACCCCAGCCTTTGCTCGGGTTGGGAGCCAAGTCGCCATAGTTCCAGGTGTCGCCACCGTCGTTGCTGTAAATGGCGAAAAGGTTCCACTGACGCCGAGGGCCCTGCTGGTTGGTGAGCATCACGATGCGTCCCTTGTGCGGGCCGCGGCGGAGTTGGATTCCGATGCCCGGGCCCGTCGAAAAACTGGTAGCGACCGTGGGGCGTTTGACCTGTTGGGTGATGTCGCGAGGTTCGGACCACGTCAGCCCATCGTCGTCGCTGGTGATCATCAAGGCGCGGCAGATACGCTCTCCTTCAAGTCCTGGCTCAACGCTCCTCTCGTTGGTGCCTTCCGGATAACGATGGTAGAAAAGAATAATCCGACCTGTTTCGCGAACCTGCACGGCACACGGCGTATTGAGGCTATGTGGCCCGTCTTCGGCGATCACTTGCATGTCGGACCAAGTCCGTCCGCCATTGGTGCTGCGGCGGAGCACCAGGTCGTTTCCGCCCGCGTCGGCCAGACTCTTGGGCCGTCCTTCGGCAAAGGCCAACAGCGTGCCTTTCTGCGTTACGAGCGCCGAGGGAATACGAAAGCCGCGATAGCCGCCCATGCCGCTTTGATAAACGTCGATGATTTCCTTGGGCGGATCGGTCGCCGGTGGCTCAAATGCCGCCGGATCATTGGCCAGCGCCGCGTGTGACGCGAAGACGATCAGTCCAAACGCGACAAAGAAGCTTCGAAGCGAGCGAATCATGGTGTTCTCCTTTTGGGGTCAATCGAACGAGACGATCTCACCTCCGGCACGGCTGGCGGCTGCTCGATAGGTGTGAATGTCGATGTTTTCGGAGAGGAACGTGGTGCTTCCGTCGGCTCGGGCGAACAGTGCCCCGCCTGGATGGTAACTGAAAAACGCCCGATTGTTGAAGCCGGTGACGCCGGAGATATACTCGGTATTGATCGAGAACACCACGTTCTTGCAGGCGGCCAGTGAGGTGCCGTTATTGCACGTACCGCGCGGCCAATTGCTGCGGTCGCCGGTGCCGATCTCTCCGAGCAGCAGGGTGTTGCTCGTGCCGTCGCGAATGTCGCGGATCTTCGTGACACGATCGACATACATGATGCCGTCGGCACCCAGGCCGCCATCGCCATTGTCGGTCCAGGCGTAGTCGGTGTTGGTCGCTGGATTGGTGCCCTGCGGACCGGCTACGCCATAGTAGTGCGACGTATAGGTCTGCCGGCCGTCCGAAAGTTGCGATGAGGGATGAATGGCCATCCGATCGTCTTCGGTGCTGCTGGGGCAGAAGAAGGCGGCAACGGGTGTTAGCCCTAAAAGATTGGACTTGTGGGTCCCTTCCTTGTTCGTCCCGTTGGTGAAATTACCGGCGTCGAACGTGCCGTATTTTTCGAACTGTTCGTAAAGCGGCTGCATCTCGATGTACGGTAGAATCAGCGAGTTCCAACTTTGGCAGTTCGACGATAACCCGCCGGGCGGAAAGGCACCGTGAGTCTGGTGGTAGTTGTGCATTGCCAGGCTAAGTTGCTTGAGGTTGTTCGTGCATTGCATACGCCGAGCCGCCTCGCGGGCCGACTGCACTGCCGGCAAGAGCAACGCAATCAGTATCCCGATGATTGCAATTACAACGAGGAGTTCCACCAAGGTAAAGCCGCGAGGTTTTGGATGGAGAGCGGCATTTGTCACACCGGCGGGATACGTGCGTTGGTACGACATGGATCTCCTCGATGTGTATCCGTGTTCATCGGTGGCTTCCGGTTCGCCAGCCTTCCGGACGCGTTTTGCTAGCGATAGTTTACGTGCCGCCGCCGGACAAACAGCCCGGCAAGGCCCAGCGAGAACAACAGCACCAGTGTCGACGGCTCGGGTACGACCCCGATTCCTTCGAGGCCGTCGGCGTAGATCGTCAGGATTTCATCTGCCGACAAGGCACGGTTCCAGATCGCGAGATCGTCGATCATGCCGTCGTATTCCGCGTTCCCGCTTGCGCTCGCGCCAAGCCTAAAGGGATCGGAACTTGCGAAGGTATTGCCGTCCGTAAAGGTGTTGTCCGAGGGGCCGCCACCACCCACGGCCCAGCCGTTACCCGTTCCCGACGTGCCCGAGCCAAGTCCGTTGACGTACCCTACTACTGAGTCGACCGTATCGTCGATGACCAGGGCTACGTGGTACCAGTTACCCGACACGATTGTGTCAGCACGCTGGAGGCCAGCCAAGTCGCCTTCGGCATTACCGCGGAGGAAGAGTGTACCTTCCTTGCCGTTGTCGTACTTTTTAAAAAAGACCGACCAACCGGCGTCGGCTGAACCGGTGTTGCCTTTGCAGACGACCATCTCAAGGACGTTAATCGTGACGAGATCCGGACGGAACCAGAACGAAACCGTGTAGCCTTGGTTTGCTTGATGATTGAAATTGTCGCCATAATCGACCAGCGTGTTGCCATTGTTGTCACCAGCCCGGACGAAATCGGTGGCTTCATTAATTTGTCCCGTGGCACTCGATTGCACGTAGCCTGTCGTACCGGAGGCCTCGCTAGCGGTTCCGTTGCGTGTTGGGTCTTGGGTGTTCTCGACCGTCCAGGCGCCATCGTTGGTGGTCAGCGCTGGAGGCGGGTTGGTGCCGGCGCGGTTGACGTCGGAGTTGTCCATCGAGGAGTAGAGAGCCAAACCGTCGAGGATTCCTGCGGAGGCAGCGGGAACGGTCGAACCAAGTAGTCCAGCGACAACGCCGAGAAGCAGAGTCATTCGCGAAAGCGTAAGGCCGTAAGTTCTCATGTCTGGTCCCTTTCTTTCTTGCTGATGCCTTCCAATATGGAAAAGCGAGTTTTTCAACTGCCGGGGTCAACGCGTCGATGTGCCGTCTGGTCGGCTTGAGAGTTGTTTGAATGACGATCGGGCGATGGGGTTTCGGAAAGCTCGTCGTCGGCTTCGATCTCGTGCAACTGATTGCGCAGCATGTCGGGAAAGGTGATGCTAGGCATGCTGGTCGTTTCCTGCTCCATCCGACTGCGGTTGTAGATTTGCAGGATCGAGTCGCGTTTGCGTCCCAGGTGTTCGGCCATGATCTCCGACGCCAGATCGGCGTCGTGGTCGCAGGTGGCCTGGAGAATCCGTTGGTGTTCGCTTAATGCCCGTTTCAATTGCGCCAACGTGCGTCGATTGTCCTGGTAGCCGAACGTGTAGGTCATCACCCTCAGGTCGCTGACGATTTTCAACGCCCGGCGGTTGCCCGCCACTCGCAGCAGGGTGATGTGGAACCGTGCGTCGGCGAGTGTCCAGGGCTCGACGTATTTGGGGTCCCAGTAGTCGCCGCCCTCGGCTTCGACCCTTTGCACCACGGTGGCCATCGCATCGCAGCACTGTCGCAGTTCTTCGATTTCGTTGTCGGAGATCTTGGCGATGGCCTTGCGAATGGCGTGGCATTCCAGCGCCTCGCGGACATCGCAAAGGTCTTCGAGTTCCTGGTTCGTCAGGTCGATCACAAACATACCGACGCCCGGTTTATGTTCGAGGAATCCTTCGGTGGTCAGTTGGGTGAGCGCTTCCCGGATTGGGATGGTGCTCACTTCGATTTCCTTGGCCAGTTCGCGGTTCGAAAGCCGCACGCCGGGGCGTAGTTGGCCGGTCATGAGTTTGTGCCGGATGTGCTCGTAGGCACGTTGTCGCAGGCTGACGTTCAAGGGCCCTTGCTCCTCTGGAATTTCATTGGTATCATACCGGTATATCATAAAGATACCGACAACCGTGTCAACATTTCTGCAACCGACAAAAGAAGATTTTTTGGAACGAATTCGCTAGAGAGGTGTGAGCGATGTACTCTGCAGAGGGGGGGCTTGGGTGGATTGCCTGCTCCCGGGCAACGCCAGTTGGTTCCGGGCCGAAGGCGCAAACCGCTTTCGATGCCGTGCTACACCTTCGGGGTGAACACGGTGCTGGCGTCAAGTTCCTCGACAAGGCGTTCCCAGTAAGACTTCAGACCCAGGACATCAGAACCGGGGGTGATCAGTTGGTAGCCCATCTCGGCCAACTCAGCCAGCGGCAAGCCGGCTCGCGAGGTGCCAGCGAATTTGCCGTGCTTTCGGGCAATTGCCGCTACCCGGCGACGGACCTCCTGCACCTCGGGGTGCTGCGTTTGGCCAGGCAGGCCGATCGCGTGACTGAAATCCTGAGGGCCGAAGTAAAACATGGTGATCCCCTCGACCTCAGCGATGTTCTCGATGTCGTCGACCGCTTCGGGGTCTTCGATCTGAACGCAGATAATCCGCTCGCGATTGGCCTGCTCGCAGTACTCGGGGATCGGCACGCCGCAGTAGCAGGCGTCGGCGTTGCCGCCATCGATCGGCCGGCGACCGATGGGATGAAAACGCGTCATCTGAACAATCTCGTCGGCTTCCTCGGCGCTTTTGACATGAGGAACGATAATGCCCGCGGCGTCCATTTCGAGCGGCCGGATCATGTTGCTGTAGCTGCCGCGCGGGACGCGGATCAGGGTGTCAACGTCGAAAATCTTGGCCGCTCGAACCTGGTTCTCCATCTGTTCGAGCGTATTGGCCACGTGTTCCATGCAAAGCCAGAGGCAATCGAAGTTGTAGCTGGCGGCCATCTCGGCAACGCGGGCGTCGGAGAAGTTCAGTTTCATGCAACTGGCAACTTCACCCCTGTGAAACTTCCGCAATACTCGGCTGGGGCGCATCTGGGTTTTCATCGTTGTGTGGCTCTCTTGTTTGAGGTAATGAATTCCTGCAATGTTCGTTCATTAACCTATGTGAAGGTAAACGAGGTTGAATGTGTCTAAGTCAAATATGCTAGGGTTAATATCACGTATTACGATGTTGGTGTGAGCAACAGTCGATGATCGTGTGCTAAGCACGTTTTCAATTTATACCAAAACTAACACAACGCAATGGGGAGTTGATGAGAATATAAAAACTTGGCAAAAAACACGACGGCAAGAGCAGCGACAGCCTTTGGTAAATACTTCGCATGGGCAGGGTGTAGGTGGGAACGCACTAATGTGGTTTCCGAGGCATCCCGCACACGCTGCGCGCTGTACTGCTAATATCAAAGATCGTTAACTTTTCGACAAAGATTAGCGACTAACGGGAGCGGGTTCTCGACTGGGTGCGGTAGCACCGTTTGGTTGGCGGCCCTGCCGCCCTGTGCTATTGCTTGTAGGCGGCATACCGAGGAACAATCTTTTGTGGTGGATAACATGAAATATGGTGTCGGGTTACTGGTCGGGTTGATTTTGTCGGTCGCGGGTTCGTCGGGCGTTGCGGCCGTGTCGCCCGGCGAGACGGTACCGCAGGGCAAGGCCGTGTTGGATTGGTCGACGTTGCCGCCCCTTCCCGACTCGCTTGGCGTGGCCGGACCGTTTGCTGGAGTCAGCGATGACGTGTTAATCGTAGCCGGCGGTGCCAACTTTCCGGAGGGGCCACCCTGGAAAGGAAACCCTAAGGTCTGGCACGACCGCGTTTATGTTTTGGATTTGAAGGCGTTAGGAAAGCGCGACGAAACGTTTTCCTTTTCGGGAGTAACTTGGCGGGAGGCTTCACAACGTCTGCCTCGCCCCTTGGCCTACGGCGTTTCGCTGACTACGCCCGAGGGACTGTTGTGCATCGGGGGCGGCGACCATAAGAAACACTATCGCGACGTTTTCCTTCTCCAAGTGCACGACGGAGAAGTGCAGCGCATCGAGTTGCCGCCCACCCCGCAGCCGATGGCCTTTGGGTGCGGCGCCCTGGTGGGCAACACGGTCTACGTAGCGGGAGGACGCGAGTCGCCCGACGCGCCGGGAGCGTTGAAAACCTTTTGGGCGATGGATCTGGACGAACCGGTCGACAAGCGGCAGTGGCGCGAATTGGAGCCGTGGCCGGGCTGTCCGCGAATGCTCGCCGTCGCTGGTACGCAGGGTGGCTCGTTCTATTTGTTCAGCGGAGTCAATTTGGTGGCCGTCGCTGATGGAACTACGGAGCGTGAGTATTTGTGCGACGGCTACTGTTACATGCCGAAAAGAGGTTGGTGTCGCACGGCCGATGTCCCCTACCCTGTTGTCGCGGCGCCGTCGCCCGCACCGCAGTTAGGGCAAACGCATTTGGCCGTTATCGGTGGCGACGACGGTTCGCACGCCGGGCAGGGCACCAGCCTGCGCAACCAACACCCTGGTTTTCGGCGCGACGTGCTCACCTACGAAACGATGACCGACACGTGGGCGGCGATGGGACAAGTGCCTGGCCAAAAGGGAACGCTACCGCCGGTGACGACCGTGGCCGTGCCGTATGGCGAGGGCTTCATTCTTCCTTGCGGTGAGATACGTCCCGGCGTGCGAACGCCGCAGATGTTGCTGGCCCAGCGCCGACAAGTTCAGGCCGTTTTCGGTTGGCTCGACTACCTGACCGTCGCGGTTTATCTGGCCATGCTGGTGGCGATGGGGTTCTATTTCTCGCGGCGCGAAAACACGACCAACGACTTCTTCCTCGGCGGCCGGCGGATTCCCTGGTGGGCGGCCGGGCTGAGCATTTTCGGCACGCAGCTTAGCGCCATTACCTTTATGGCCATTCCGGCCAAGGCGTTTGCCACGGATTGGGTTTATCTGATGGGCCACGTGGCCGTGGTGGCCGTGACGCCGCTGTTGATTTGGGCCTATCTGCCGTTTTATCGACGACTGAATGTAACCACGGCCTACGAGTACTTGGAGAAACGCTTCAATGTGGTGGCCCGACTGTTGGGCAGTGCGGCGTTTATTCTGTTGCAGCTTGGTCGGATGGGCGTGGTGCTCTATCTGCCGTCGATGGCCTTGTCAGCGGTGACCGGGGTTGACGTTTACCTTTGCATCGTACTGATGGGCGTGCTGGCCACGCTTTACACGGTGCTGGGTGGGATCGAGGCCGTGGTGTGGACCGACGTAATTCAAGTAGCCGTCCTGCTGGGCGGCGCGGTGCTCAGTTTAGGAGTGATCGTTTGGGGTGTCGAGGGCGGGGTCGCGCAGATCGTTTCCATGGGCAGCGATGCCGGCAAGTTTCGTATGATCAATCCTACCTGGGATATCGCCACCACGGCGATTTGGGTAGTGTTGGTTGGCAAGATGCTCGAAGGGTTGGTCCCCTTCACGGCCGATCAAACCGTGGTACAGCGCTACCTGACCACGCGCGACGAGAAGCAGGCCGCCCGATCTATCTGGACGAATGCTTTGCTGATAATCCCCTCGGGCGTTTTGTTTTTTTCTTTGGGGACAGCCCTTTGGGCGTTTTATAAATTGCATCCCAACTTGCTCGTGCCGTTGGACGAAACCGACCGTATCCTGCCGTGGTTCGTCGCGCAGCAGTTGCCCATGGGAATCTCGGGTCTGGTGATAGCGGCCCTGTTCGCTGCAGCCATGTCGAGTCTCGACAGCAGCATGAACTCGATCGCTACGGCGCTTACCACCGACTGGTATCGCCGGTTTCGACCCGAGGTGACCGATCGGCATTGTCTGCGGCTTGCCCGCTGGTTCACCGTGGCACTGGGAGCCATCGGCACCGGTTTGGCCCTTTACATGGCGGTCATCCAAAACCGCTCGCTCTGGGATCAGTATTTGCGAATCGTCGGCCTATTTGGCGGCGGCGTGGCCGGGCTGTTCGTAGTGGGTATCTTCACGCGCCGGGCAAACGGCGTGGGTGCCGTCTTAGGCTTCTTCATAAGCGGCGTGGTGATCTACTTCATTCGAGCATCCGGCGCCGTACACTTTTTCCTGTACGCGGCCATCGGCATCGTCACCTGCGCCAGTGTTGCCTGGCTCGCCAGTTGCGTGACACCCCAGAGGAAAGATATTGACGGGCTTACAATCTACACGCTACCGGCTGAGGACGTGTAGGGTGAATGTCGAGGCGTTACCTAAATACTCAAACTGAAAGCGTCTGGCGATTAAACAAAGCCATGCCAAGAGATTAGAGACGAGGGACGAGAAAATGCAGGTCAAAAACGGACCATGCTCGTCCCTAACCCCTCGTCTCTCGACCCTTTAGAACGCAGGCTCGGACCATTGTTTTCGGTTTGAGTAAATTTTATTGCCCTGCCAGTCTTGGATTGATGGGTGCCAGTGGCGGCCTGTTTGACACTGCTGAGGAAAGGACAGGCAAGCTGCCCAAGACACCCGACCTCTCGCTCGACGATTGCCAGAGTGCAGAGTCCTACGATGGCACGTCACTTCAACGCGCCCGCGTCGTACATCTGCCAAAAAGCGGCGGGCGGTAGTGGGCGTTCGTGTTCGGGGTGGGGAAACGCCGTGTCGATCTCTTGGAGGCTGTCCATTACGCGGACGACATCGATCCCCTGCTTGATCCGATTGGGCGTGAAGATCAGCCGCGTGAGCCGCAGCCATTTGAGTGGTTCGAGGTCGGTGACGTTCGTTCGTGCGATGTGCAGGCGTTCGATTGTCGGGTGACGCTCCAGCGGCGTGAGGTCGGATACCTTCGTGTCGGCCAGCGTAACGCTTACCAGCGGCATGGTTTTCAGCGGGCTGATATCGGAGATTGGGCAGCCCGTCATCCACAGCATGCGTACCGGCGACTTGGCCAAGGGGCCGAGGTCTGCTACCTTGGTGCCCACCAGATTTACTTCGCTTAGCGTTTGGGCACCTTGAAGTGGGCCGAGATCTTCGACCTTCGTATTGCTTAGGTATAGCTTGGCCAGTGGCATGCCTTTTAGTGCGGAGACGTCGTCGACCGGCGTATCTTCCAGGTAGAGTTCCCGCAGTGGCATGCCCTGCAACGGGCTGAGGTCTTCGATCCGACTGCCGCGAAGGTCGAGCAGCATCAACGGCAGACCCTTCAATGGCGAGATGTCTTCAAGGTTTGGGTCGTTGATCTGCACAGCGCGGATGGCCTGTTCGTCGGCCCCTACACCGATTTCGCTGGTCAGCTTAGGATTTTTCTTCCGCAGTGCGGCTTTCAACTCGTCGGGCGTGGTGATCGCGGCGTTGGCCGACGTGGCTTGCGACGTGCCGGTTGCCGGGGGGGCATCAGTCGTTGTTTCGGCAGGTTCGGTGGGAGTTTTTTTCACGGCATCGGGCGAAGTCGAGCTATCGCCCGATTGGCCCGTACAACCGAACAAGATCAACGTCATCGAGAATGAAAGGAAAACGGCTGTACGTTTCAAGGCAAGACTCCCAGGCTAACGAGGAATACGCGTATCAAGTTCCGTTCACCGTACCAAGGGTAACGGGAAGCGTCAATTATCTCGTAAAAGCACATTGTTTTGCGTTTTCCTGACATGACGTCCAAAAACAAACGACAAGAAAGTCGTTTGTTCAGTAGACTGCGCGTTTGAAGCCGGGCCTGGAAATCGTTTCCATGAAGGCTGCCTACTTGATCCTTACGGCTGGTTGTGTTATTGATCGCGACACGGGAGACGCGAGCTTCAGTTGTTCATCGGACCATTTTTCGCAGTCGAGGAGAGAAACCGACGATGCCGACTTATCTGCTGGGAATCGACAACGGTGGCACGATGGCCAAGGCGGCTCTGTTTACTCCCGATGGCTGCGAAGTGGCCGTGGCCAGCCGAAAAACCGAGATGATCCTGCCTGTCCCTGGCCATACCGAACGCGATACCGAGGCTCTCTGGACAGCCACTGCCGAGGCCATTCGTTCGGTTCTTGCCACGGCCGGTGTCGACCCGAAGGACATTGCCTGTGTGGCAACGGCCGGACATGGCAACGGGCTCTACCTGGTCGACAAACAGGGAAAACCGGTTCGCAACGGGATTATTTCCACCGACACTCGGGCGCAAGAGTACGTTGCCAAGTGGATCCGCGACGGCGTCGACGAAAAGGTGCTGCCGCTGACTATGCAATCGCTTTGGGCGGCGCAGCCCAACGCCCTGCTGGCGTGGATTCGCGATCACGAGCCGGACGTGATGCAACGGGCCGGCTGGGTGCTGATGGTGAAAGACTATACGCGATTTCGGCTTTGCGGGAAGATCCAAAGTGAATTGACGGACGCCTCCGGCACCAGCTTGACAAACGTCGGCACGGGCCAGTACGACGACGAAGTGCTGGAAGCCTTCGGTCTGGCCGAAATGCGAGATTTGTTGCCACCGGTGGTCCGTAGCGAGGAAATTTGTGGCACGGTTACCGCCGAAGCGGCTGCCGAAACGGGTTTGGCCGAAGGAACGCCTGTGGCCGGTGGGCTTTTCGACGTCGACGCCTGCTGTCTGGCGGCCGGGTTGGTCGACTCAAGTCAACTCTGTCTGGTGGCCGGCACGTGGAGCGTGAACCAATACATCGCGACCGAGCCGGTCGTTAGTCGCGATATCTTCATGTGCTGTCGCTACTGCATTCCCGATTACTACCTGATGATGGAAGCCAGCGCCACCTCGGCCAGCAACCTGGAGTGGTTCGTCAGCCAGTTTTTCGAGGGCCAGCATCAATCCGACACGCAAAAGGACGGCTCGATTTATGAACTCTGCAATCGTTGGGTTGCGGAAGCCAAGCCCGAGGAGTCGAACATCGTTTTCCTGCCCTTCCTGTTCGGCTCGAACGCTACGCCCAACGCAAAGGCTTCGCTCGTGGGCCTCAACGGATGGCACAATCGTGGACACGCCCTTCGGGCTATCTACGAGGGCGTGGCTTTTGGCCATAAGGCGCATACCGACCGGCTGATGAAGTTTCGCGAGCCGGCCGAGACGATTCGCTTGGTGGGCGGGGCCGCACGCAGTGAGGTGTGGGGACAAATCTTTGCCGACGTATTCCAGATGCCGGTGGCCATTCCCTCGGGCACGGAACTGGGTGCCCTGGGCTGTGCGATCTGCGGCAGTGTGGCGGCTGGGATCTATCCGAATTACGCCGAGGCGATTACCGCCATGGTCGAAACATCGCGCGTACATGAACCCAACCCGGCCATGGCCGACCTCTACGCCCAGAAATATGCGCGCTATGAAAAAGTTCTCGCCGCTTTGGAGCCGGTATGGGGCGACTGGGCGTGAATTCGTTGCTAGAATGCATATTGCACTGCTCGCGAGGTGCTGCACCTACGGCCATTAGCAACTAGCCCATTGGGGTGGGTGGCTTGGAAACGGACCTCGATTTCGCTATACCTACGCGAGGGCGGATGTCGTTTCATAGAGCGATTGGTGTTCCATTGGTCAACATAGGCAGGCTCCATGGATCTCGAACTGCAAGGCAAAGTGGCAATTGTTACCGGGGGTTCGCGCGGGCTAGGTCGGGCGATCAGCCTGGGTTTGGCTGCCGAAGGGACTAAGGTGGCGATCAACTACTACCGCGACCTGAAACGCGGGGTGGATCTGGTCGACGAAGCCACGGCGTTGGCCAAGGAGATCAAGACGCGCTACGGCGTCGAGGCCTTGCCCGTGCCGGGCGATATGGGCGTGGCCGCCGACATCGAGCAGATGTTCAAGCTCACGGAAACCGCCTTCGGGCCGCTCGACGTGTTGGTTAACAACGCGGGCATCTGGCCCACCGGCGCGGTGCGCGACATTACCGAAGACCAGTGGAACACCGTACAACAAGTGAACCTTACCGGGCCGTTTTTGGCCTGCCGCGAGGCGATTCGTCGCTGGCTCGACGCCAAACGAACCGGGCGTATCGTCAACATCACCTCGCAGGCGGCCTTCCATGGCTCGACCACCGGCCACTCCCATTACGCGGCGTCGAAGGCCGGGCTGGTGGCGTTTACCATCTCGTTGGCCCGCGAGGTTGCTCCCCACGGCATTCAAGTCAACGCCGTGGCCCCCGGGATGATGAATACCGTAATGGCACGCGACGCCATCTCCCAAAACGAACAGAAATACATCGAGCGGATTCCCCTGCGGCGCATTGCCGATCCCTCCGAAGTGGCCGATGTCGTCGTGTTCCTGGCATCGGCGCGAGCCAGCTACATGACTGGCGCCACGGTCGACGCCACCGGCGGCATGTTGATGCGGTAGTCTTCCCTCCTCGACTACCAATAAACCATGAAGGCCATGAAGTGCATGAAGGAGACAGTGGAAGGCCAACCCGGTACTGCAAATCATGTTACGCCTGATACAGGTTTTTCCTTCCTTCATGAACTTCATGCTCTTCATGGTTCCCATTTTTTGAAAAGATATTCCACTTATCCCGATGTAGAGGCTTTATGCTCGTTACTACCAAGGAAATTCTGACCCACGCACGTGCAAACCACTATGCCGCCCCGGCGTTCGATTGTGTGTCGGATGTTCTCGTGCGTGCCATTCTCGAAACGGCCGAAGCCAATCGTTCGCCGGTAATCTTGATGTGCCTGTTGGCCGATCTTCAGGGCAACGGCTGGGCCTATCTGCCCGGGCTGATCAAGGCCGTGGCCGATCACCACCAGATTCCCGTCGCGTTGCACCTCGATCACGCCACGAAGTTGGAAGACATCCAGATGGCGGTCGACTGCGGGTTTTCGTCCGTCATGATCGATGGCTCCAGTTTGCCGTTCGACGAAAACGTCGCGATTACGCGGGCGGCTGTCGAGATTGCCCACGCGAAGGGCGTTAGCTGCGAAGCGGAACTTGGTCTGGTGGGCGGGGCTGATTTGCTGGAAACCCAGCATACCGAAAACGTGCTTACCGAGCCGGACGAGGTGGTCAAGTTCGTCGAGCAGACCGACGTCGATGCGTTGGCCGTTTCGATTGGCACGTCCCACGGTGTTTACAAGTCGCTGCCGAATCTCGATATCGAGCGGCTCAAGCAACTCAACGAAGTCAGTCCCGTGCCGCTGGTGTTGCACGGCGGTTCTGGTACGCCGGACGACCAGATTCAAAACGCGGTACGCAATGGTATCAGCAAGTTGAACATCTACGCCGACTTGCGGTGTGCCATGGGGCGTGGGCTGCAAAAGGCCTGCGGCTCGCAGACTCGCGAAGATCCGTTGCCCGAGCACATCTTTAGCCCGATCAAAGACGAAGTCAGTGCAGCGGTGGCGGAGAAGATTGAGTTGTTGTTTGCGAAAAACGCAGTGTAAGGACGGTTATCAACCGGTTAATCGACGGAGAAACGTGGCATGAAGTTGTTGGCCATCAGCGATAATTACATCCCGAGTGATTTCATGCAACAAGGGTTGGCCTCGTTGGCCGATTTGGGCGTGGAAGTGGAAGTGCGCCGTTGGGAGCACGAGACGTTGGTCGAGCTTCAGGAAGCCAATCTGGCCATCGAAAACGGAGGGCCGGAAGCGGTAACGTTGCCGGCCGAGATTACCGACGATTTGGCCGACTTCCGGATTGTCGTTGTTCAGTTCACACCCATCAGCCGCCAATTCATCGAGGCGGCCGAGAAGCTCCAGATCATCGAGGTGCTCCGAGGCGGCACGGAGAATGTCGACGTTCAGTTCGCTACCAATCGTGGTGTCTCCGTGTTGAACACTCCGGGTCGCAACGCTCGAGCGGTGGCCGAGTGTGCCATGGGCATGATTTTGGCCGAAGTGCGCAATATCGCCCGATCGCACGAACGCCTGAAGAACGGTGCCTGGCAGCGCGACTATCCCAATAGCGACGCCATTCCCGAGTTGTACGAGAAAACCGTTGGGCTGGTGGGGTACGGTGCCGTGGGCCAACTGGTGGGCGGCTACCTCGCGGCTTTCGGGAGCAACGTGATCGCTTACGACCCGTTTTTCCAGGGCGACCCGGCGCCGGCCAAGCTGGTCGACCTGGAGACCCTGGTGAAGCAGTCCGACGTGATTTCGGTGCATGCCCGACTTACCGAAGACACGTACCATCTGATCGGCGAAAAACAATTGGCCGTGATGAAACCCAACGCGGTGCTCGTGAACACGGCGCGCAGCGGCCTGGTCGACGAAGAAGCCCTGACTCGGGCGCTTCAAGAGCGACGAATCATGGGCGCGGCGCTCGACGTGTTCGACACCGAGCCCTTGCCGGCGGATCATCCGTTGGTCGCACTCGACAACGTGACCATTACACCGCACATTGCCGGTAGCACGATCGACGCTTTCCGCAATAGCCCCAAGCTCATGGCCGGCCACCTGCGGCGGCTGCTTTCGGGCGAGGGGCGGTTGCCCTTGGTCAATGGCGTTGAACCGAACTTGCGAGCGGCCCCGAACTGAACCGCTTTTTCCGCTCGTTCCTACGCTTCGCGTGCGAACGAAAAAAAGGCACTGGCAGAGCCAGTGGCACACAAAACCAGCCGAAGATACGATCCCTCAATAACGACTCGCTACACTAGGGAGAGATACAACTATGAAAAAGGTATTCATTGCTCCGCGTAAGTACATCCAAGGACCCGGCGTGCTGAAGGAGATTGGCGGTTACCTGAAGATGCTGGGTAACAAACCCCTGGTGCTGTGGGATGCCTGTGTAAAGGAGATCGTTGGGGAAACCGTATTGGCCAGCATCAAGGACGCCGGTCTGGACGTGGTCGAGGTGGTTTTCGAGGGCGAGTCGACCAAGGAAGAAGCCCAGCGGGTTGCCCAATTGGCCAACGACCAGGGCGCCGACGTCGCGGTCGGTGTCGGCGGTGGTAAGGTTCTCGATACGGCCAAAGCCGCAGGCAACTATGCGGGCATCAAAATGGTGACCGTGCCGACGATTGCTTCGAATGATTCGCCCACCAGTGCGGCCAGTATGTGGTATGACACCGAGGGGAATTGCACGGGCTACGATATCTGGCCCTTCAATCCCGACATGGTGATTGTCGACAGCCGCGTGGTGGCCGGCGGACCGGTGCGGAGCTTCGTGGCCGGTATGGGCGATGCCCTGGCCACGTGGGTCGAGGCCGAAGCGGCCTACAAGTCACGGGCGACCAGCCTGGCCGGAGGAGTGTCGACGTTGACTGCCATGGCTATCGCACGGATCGGGTTCGACACACTGCTGGAATACGGCGTGGAGGCAAAGCGGGCGGTGGAAAACAACGTAGTCACACCGGCCGTGGAAAAAGTGATCGAGGCCAACACGTTGCATTCCGGATTGGGGTTCGAAAGCGGCGGATTGGCCACAGCCCACATGATCGCCAACGCCCTGCCCTCCTTCCCCGAGTGCAAAGGCTTTATGCACGGCGAAAAGGTTGGCTTCGGGATCATCAGCCAATTGTGTCTCGACGACGATATGGACGTTCACGAAGCTTACGAGATCATCGACTTCGAGATTGCCATCGGTTTGCCGGTGACGTTCGAAGACCTGAATCTGTCGGGCATCACTCGCGAGCGGTTGAAGATGATCGGCGATATCTGCGCTTCGGAAGGATCGCTTTGCGAGAGTCACTGCTTCCCGGTGACCGCTGACAGCGTGGTCGATGCGATGATCGCCGCCGACGCGTTGGGACGGGAGCGGAAGTCGCAAATGTTGGGTGGTTGCTCACATTGAGTGCATCTTCAGGGTCTTTCAAAGGAGAAATGAGATGACACGATCTTTTTCCCTCGTGCGAGTAGCAAACATGTTGCTGGTCCTGTTTGCGTTGACCGCGTTTGTGGGTTGCCCGTCGCAAACTGCGACGACGCCAGCCGGGGACGAGTCGGACAACGGCGAGGCGTCGGTGAAAACCGAGTTGCTGATTGAACTGCCAGAGAAGTACAACACGCCCGACGGAATGTGCCTATTACCCGACGGGAATGTGATCGTTTCGATCCCTAATGTCAACGATCAGGAAAACGGCAGCGATCCCGTATTGCTGAAAATCAAGCCGGATAACACGTGGGAAGTGTTCTACGAATGCCAACCGCATCCGAAAACCGGCAAGGCGTTTCCGTTTGGAGTTTGCTGCGATGAGAAGGGCGACATCTACCTGACTGACCTGCAATGGTTCGCCGACACCGAAAACCCCGACCATAACTCGCGAATCCTTTGGATTCCGGTGAAGGACGGCAAGCCGGGCGAGGCGAAATCGATCGCCCAGGGCATGGTCGTGGCCAATGCCGTGTTGGTGCGCGACGGGTATATGTACGTCAGCGATACCACGATGGTGCCTGACAGCAAGCCGCTATTGACCGGCGTGTATCGTTTCAAACTGGATGAAATCAAAGAGAATCCGGTAACGTTGACCCAGCCGTTGGAAAAAGATCCGCACACGATTGCCGTGATCGAAACCCACAACCCGGATGTCGGTTTCGGGGCCGACGGCCTGACGATGGACAGCAAGGGCAATCTCTACATCGGGAACTTCGCCGACGGGACGGTCCACAAGGTGTCGTTCGACGAACAGGGCAACCCCAGCAAGCCGGAAATATTCGGCAAAGCGCCGTTCATGAAGAGCGCCGACGGAGTGTTCTGCGACTTGGCGACCGACAAGATCTACGTGGCCGATTCGTTGGCTAACGCGGTGCAAGTGATCTCGCCCGACGGAACGGTTGAGACTCTCGTGGTCGATCCCGAGGAGAGCGACGGGCTGAACGGCCGGCTCGATCAACCCTGCGAAGTGTTGATCCGCGGCGACGAAATGCTGATCTCCAATTTCGACATGCCCACGCCGGGCGGCGTGAACACGAAGTTTGAAACGCCCAACACGATTGTGTGTTTGAAGCTGCCGAAAGCGGAGTAGTACGGGAGCGGTACTAGACCGGCTGCCGAAACTGGCCAAGAAGCTGCTTCCGCGGCATTTGACGACATCGACACCAGAAGCCGTAGTTTTGCGCTACGGCTTCTGGCATTTCTTGAAAGGGTGGCACATTGTCGCGAAGCTAACTCCACGGATTCGTCGACAAACCGTGTATTGGCTGTCGCGTCGCGGTGTTTTCGCCGGGGATATGTGGAATTCGCAGTTTTCGGCTATCTTGGGATGTGGAGAGGACTCAGGCGGCGGGGCGAAATGGAGGTACAAACAATGGGAGCCGCGTATCCGTTCAGAATACCGGGCGTTCTTCTTGGAGCCCTTTTGCTGTGGAACACGAATGCTGTTGCACAACGGGTTCTGATCGAAACAGAGAATGGCGAAAAAGTGTCCCTTGGGCTGCGATGGCACGAGGATACGTATGGGCAAAAGATTCTTGTCGCGTTGCCAACGATTGTCGGTCCACGCGGATTGCGGGGTATCGTAAACGAGGAATTGCCCTTGCTTTACCGTCTCCCCGAGGTTCAGGGACTTCACCTCGGCTACAGTGCGATCGATGATAATGGGTTGTTTTTGTTGAGCGAACTAAGCACTTTGCGGACTCTCTTGCTGCCACCCGCAATTTCTGATCGCGGGTTGGCTCAGCTGCAACCGCTGGAGGAGCTTGAAAAGTTGGGGCTGAATAACACCCGCATCACCGATGCGGGGCTTAAAAACCTAAAGGTTTTTTCAAAGCTCAACGTTCTGGATCTCACCGGTACGCGGATTACCGATGTCGGAATGAAACACCTTTTACAACTGCCGAAGTTGGAGGGACTTGCACTTGCCGATACCGGCATCACCGATGCCGGCCTAAGACAACTACGAAATCTTGGCAGCCTGCGCAGGCTCGATATATCCGGAACAGGGATAACAAATGCTGGCGTGAAATCGCTTTCCGAAATGAAAACATTGCGTCAGCTTGACCTTTCTCGCACGTGCATCGATGACGCTGATCTTGCTGTACTCGGAAGGCTTGATTGCTTGGAAATGCTTTCGCTTGTGGAAACCAGAGTAACCGACCAGGGGGCCCAGCACTTCCGCACGTTTCCTAATCTGAGCCGACTTAATCTAGGCGGTACATCAATCACCAACGGCACCATCGCCGTTCTCTGCGAACTCCATACGCTCCGTGAGTTGAACCTGAACGGCACTGCTATTGGCGATGCGGCAATCCCAGACTTCCAGAAGATGACCGCACTCAAGGAACTGACCCTTCAAAACACCAAGGTTACCTTAATGGGCGGGTGGCGTTTGAAACGGTCGTTGCCGAATACACAAGTGCATTGGCTGGGGTTTTATTGATTCCGAGGTTGGTTGTGGAACACTTCGTTGCGTTCTGCCCCCGCAATCCGGGCTCCCGTTGGTCGCCCTCGTTCCACAAGCAATGCAGGATCCAATAGATGACGTATAACAGCAGGCTTCGTGCGGCTAGGGTCATCTCAATACTCCGGCCTATGCTATATAGGTTGCAAGGCCAAGAACCTCGTTCAGCATTGAGAAAGAAGACACTCAGCCGTTGCTTACATCGACCGACGCTTCGGTGACGTGCTTGACAACGCATTCGAGCAGCACGTGCCGTTCGATCGGTTTGGTAAGGTAGTCGTTGCAGCCCGCATCGAGGCACTTCTGGCGGTCGCCACTCATGGCGTGAGCCGTCAGTGCCACGATTGGCTCCTGGTGGCCCAGCCGGCGCAATTCGCAGACTGCTTGGTAGCCATCCATGACCGGCATCTGCATGTCCATGAGGATCAGGTCGAAGGGCATGTCTTTTTGTTTTGCTTCTGCGGCCTTCTCGACAGCGATCTGGCCGTTGTCGGCGACGGTTACCACGGCGCCGGCTTTGCGCAAAACGGTTTGCAGCAGGCGTTGCGTGTCGGGACCATCTTCCGCCAAAAGAATGCGGTGCGCCAAAGGGAGGCTTACCGTCGACTTGGCGGCGAGCAAGGGCTTGGGTCTGCCGGGCAGATGTGGTTCGCCAGCCAGATTCGCGGCTTCTTTGGAGGAGACCGGCAGACGGATCCGAAAGATGCTTCCGCGGCCGGGTTCACTGTCGATGGTGATATTGCCGCCGAAAATTTCCACTAGGCGTTTGCTGATGACCAGCCCCAAACCGGTTCCGCCAAAACGACGCGTCGTCGAAGAATCGGCCTGAGTAAACGGCTTGAATAGGCGGTCGATTTGTTGGCGATCCATGCCAATGCCCGTGTCGCTCACTACGAGTTCGAGCAAATGGTTGGCGGCGTTCTTAGGAGCATCGAGAATCGAGAGCAGCCGGGCGACGACGCGCACTTCACCCTGTTCCGTGAATTTGATGGCGTTGCTTACCAGGTTGAAAAGGACCTGCCGCAGACGCGTGGGATCGGTGGCGATGGTCACGGGCAGCGGCCCCTCGTGGGTGACGATGAAACGCAGCCCCTTGGTTTGTGCTCGAATACCCATGAGCACTTCCACATCTTGCAGGATGGCAAACGGGGAAAAGGGAATGCGTTCCAAGTCGACCTTGCCCGTCTCGATCTTCGAGAGATCGAGAATGTCGTTAATGATGTGAAGCAGGTGCTTCGTGTTGCGCGTGATGGTTTCCAGATGCTCATGACACTGGGTGGCGCCGTAGCTGCACATCGCCGGACAGCTTTCGCTGAGAATATCGATGTAGCCGAGGATTGCCGTCATCGGCGTGCGGATTTCGTGGCTCATGTTGGCCAGGAAATCGCTTTTGGTTCGGTTGGCGATCTCGGCGGCATCTTTCGCAGCACGAAGCTCCGTTTCGAGTGCCTTCCATTGGGTGATGTCGTGGAAGATCACCAGATCGGCCGGCTTGCCGAGGTATTGGATCAGGTCGGCACTGGTTTCCACGTCGATGCACCGACCGGACTCGTCGATGAGGATGGTCTCGTAGGTCTTGGGCTGCGGGGCACCAGAAATTCGCTGTCGATATCGCTCGAAAAGCGAACTGCACACACTCGGGTGAAGGAAGTCTACAAACGGCGTTCCCAGCAGTCCATCGAGAGGAGTGTTCAGTAGTCGGGCCATGGCCGGATTGGCGTATTTGATGACCTCGTCTTGAAGGATGACGATCCCGTCATTCGATCGCTCTACCAGATTGCGATACTTCTGCTCGCTATGACGCAAGGCTTCGTCGGCCTGCTTTCGTTCAAGGATTTCGCTGGTGAGTTTCTCGTTGATCAATCGCAAGTCGCGAGTTTGTTCGTCGACCAAATCGGCCAGGTGGTCGCGATGAAGCTTCAACTCGTCTTCGGCATGTTGGCGGGCGAGAACTTCGTTTTCCAACGAAGCCGTGCGTTCCGAAAGCAGGCTTGCCCGACTTTGCAGTGCGTCGGCCATTTCGTTGAACGAACGTGTCAGATCTCCCAATTCGTCCATGCGATTGTATTGGCACCGCACCGAGAGATCGCCGGCGGCCATGCAACTTGTTGCCCAAGATAGTTCCTGCAAGGGTTTGAGGTTGCGCTGGATTACCGTGTAGAGCAAGATGGCCAGCAAGGCCATGCCGAGCAAGGCCAAGCTTACTGAATAGGCGATTTGCTTTTTCACTTCGGCGTGTACCAAGTCGACGGGTATGCCCGCGCGAAAGTCTCCCCAGTATTGGCTGCCCACCATAATCGGCGCCGCAATCTCGTAGTGTTCCTGCCCGTCTGGTCCCGTGACATATTGAGGTACGGCATCGGCGAACGGCGGAAGACGCTCGCCGCGTTCTCCGGTACGTTCCCAATGTTTGCCCGTGAGGTTCACATTGGCGTGTAGGGTAACGACGCCGTCGTTTCGAACTACGTAGGCGCAGTCGACCAAGCCGGTGCGCAGCACGACGTCGAGTTGGCGTAGCTCACGGGGGCGTAAGTTTACCGAGGCGATGTTCAGCCGCGACATTGCCCCATCGGCAGGTGATGTCGAAGCGTTGAGTGATGCTTGGGTGTTGTTTGCCGTTTTCTTTGTCGCCAGGTCGGTCTCAAGATGTCGTTGGACGATCTCGGCACCAATCGAGGCGTCGAGATAGGCTTCATAGGTGAACTGGCGCATCACCAGATGATAGGTCCGGTAACCGATACCAATGACTGCAAACAAGGCGCAGAAACAGAGTCCTACGAGAAGCACGGAGGTAATGCGGCGTGCCATTCGTTTGTCCTCGTGAACTCTGGAAAACAGTACGGTGTACTAATTGGGGTGCCAACTCGCGGCGTGGCCGACTTGCGAGGACGCGTGTTTCGCAGGCATGGGGCTGTTGCACGCCGTGAAAAGCGAGTGGGGGTACTCTCGCGCGGGGACGCCAATGCATCAGCGCCCCCTGGCGTTGTTGAAGAATAGGTTACGAGCAAAAAGTTTGCGGAGTTCGGGTCGCAGAGTCTGCCACTATTGGCCGGGTGGGATGGTGCGTCAGTGGTGAGGTATTGTGGGTGCAAGGGGCGCAACCCGCAATACTGTTATAGATCAAACCGGGAGCGAGAATTGCGATCCCGTCTGGTAATGCCGGCTTAGGTCACTAGTGCTTTGTCAATCTTTAGAATAGGGGTGCCATGGCCACGCTAGCATGGCCATGTTCGCCGAAGTTTCAGCATGCCCACGCAAGCGTGGGCATGGCACCCGAATCCCTATTTCGAAAGTTGACAAAGCACTAGGCTTGGATCACCAACGGAAGTTAGTGTATGGCAATCCGCCCGAAGGTATGCCATGCGGTTCAGAAATCGTACCAGATGCCGAAGCCGATCTTGTTTTCCGTTTGAGTGTAGAACTCGAACTGTTCGCTCTTGCCGGTGAAGTATTGCAGTCCCATGCGGAAGAGGTGACCGGTAGGACCTCGCCATTGCACACCCCATTGCACGACGAGGTTGCCACCGTAGTCGAGTTCCTCGCGGAATTGGCCGTTGACGGCGAAAAACGGTTTCGGCCAGAAGCCCGTAGTGGGTACGGCAGGGCTGTATTCGACGCCCACCTGAAACTCCCACGGCTCGCTACCGCCGCTGGTATAGAATGCCCAGCCGGCCTCGCCGTAGAGTCTGAGGTCTTCGCTACAATAATGGGAGTAGCCAAAGACAATGACATCGCGCGAGTAGTTGATTCGCGTCACGCTCGGGTTTTTGAGCATGAATTCGTCGCCCAGGTGCGAACTCAGGTGGTAGTAGGCCAGCTTGTATTGGTTTGCGCCACGACCGTAGGTCAGCGGGATACCAAAACGATAATCGCACGAGACCAGATCGCGGTCTTCTTCGGGATCGAGCCGCGGCAGACCGGCACCCTCGATGTCGATTTCCCAACCCTCCGGCTGCAGCGGATCGGTCGTGCCGTAGCGAAGCACGGCGGCTCGCCCACCCAGGGCAATATCCCAGAGCCAGCGTTTCTCGCGTGTTTCGTAAACCCATTGCGAGGCCATACGCGATTCTTTCACGCCAGCCAAATAGGCATGGTAGATCAGACCCGGCGGTAGAATCTGCCAACTGTAGGGCTCATCGCTGGGACACGTGCGGCTCGTTGTGAAACCCTCCGAGCCGGTGAAGATGCTATCAAAGCTGCTTTGCACGGGTGCGATGTAGCTGGTTTGGCGAGTGTCGGTGAGCAACTGCGAGTTTGCGACCGGCGCACCAGACTCCTGGAACAGACCAATCGATTCGGCCCAGGCCAGGGGTCTTTCGTATTCCGGCTGCGGCAGTCGCGTGGTGTTGTACTGTCCATTGGCTTCGACGGAGGCCATCGCGGCGGTCGTCCAGGCGACACAACACGTCAGCCATTTTCGCCAGGCAGGCGGTGGTTGCAGTATGTTCATCGTGGCGATTCGTTTTCAGGCGATGCGGGGGCAATAGCGGGATGCGTGATGTTCAGTAGGGGGCTACCCTCGGGAGGAAGTCGCGAGCCTCTCGGCGTCTGCCCAGCCAAGGGGCAGAGGATCATTCTCTTTGCCGACGTATTCTCTAACAGATGGCGGTAACTCTAGCCGGCCACCAGTTGCCCACGAATGCAGGTGAGCCTTCGCGTCTCTGCATTCGTTACCACGGTGCCGATGGTGGTGGTCAGGGAGGTTCGGGGCGGAGTGGCCGAAGGTGTGTCGACGTCGCTCGGGCGGTGTAACACGTGTCGTCGTGGTCCCGGAACGGCCGGCGGCACGACGAGAACTCCGTTCGTAAACCCTTCTGTAATATGATTTATCGGCACCGGCGTCAGGGTTTCGCTCATCGGAATAAGGCGTCCCGATTGCTCTGCGTGGTTCTCCCATTTTGAAACGCCGTGGTAAATTGGGCGGTTTCTATCGGTGGGTTCTGTGGTGACCGGGTGCCGTTGAGTCGGTCGGGGGAATCCTTTACAATCCGCCCTCTTGGGGTCTGGAGCGATGTCTCGGATTTCGGTATTCGTATTTGGGATTTGATACACCGGAAGGTCTGAAGCCCGTTCAACGCACTTTCGCGCGGGTTCGAGATCGAACGGTTAAGTATGGATAACGGGAAAAAACAGGAGTCTTGTCATGCAGCGCACCCTGGTATTGTTGAAACCCGACGCCGTCCAGCGGCGCCTGGTCGGTAGTCTTATCGCCCGATTTGAAGACAAGAGCCTGAACATCGTGGCGATGAAGCTCATGCGGGTGACGCCCGCATTGGCCCGCCGCCACTACGAAGAGCATGTCGAGAAACCGTTCTATCCCGGCCTGGAAGAGTTCATCACCGGTGGGCCGTTGGTGGCGATGATCGTCGAGGGCCCCGACGCGATTGCCGTGGTCCGCAAGATGGCGGGCGCTACGAACGGGCGCAACGCCGAGCCGGGAACCATCCGTGGCGACTTCAGTTGCAGCCGGCAAATGAACCTGGTCCACGCCTCCGATGGTCCTGAATCGGCCCAACGCGAACTGGCGATTTTCTTCTCCGACGATGAGATTTGCCCCTATGAACCCACGATCGAGCCGTGGATTCGGGCGAGCGACGAATGAGCGCCGCGGCGATCGATTTCTTGGGGCCGGGTGCCGAATGTCGTGTCCACGCTTACGTGGGCATGGCATTCCTTTTCAAGCAGGTTCTCACAGCCAACCGCGGCGTTTGAACCACACGACCATGCTACCGGCAATCACGGCGCAGACGATCCAAAACACGACATAGCTGCCTTCCCAGCGTGCTTCGGGTATTGGCATGTTCATGCCGTAGACGCCGGCGAGGAACGTCAGCGGGATGAAGATCGTGCCCATCAGCGTCAGCACCTTCATCACTTCGTTGGTGCGGTTGGACACGGCCGAGATATAGGTTTCGGTCAACGCGCCGGTGATTTCCCGGTATGTCTCGACCAGATCGATGACTTGAATGCAATGGTCGTAGACGTCGCGGAAGTAGGTCTGGGCCGTGTCCGAAAGGCACTCGTGTTTGTCTCGCTGTAGTTGGGAGATTAACTCGCGCATCGGCCAGGCAGCCCGTTGCAGAAACAACAACTCGCGTTTGATAGCGTGGACTTCCTGGAGAGTCTCCCGCTCGGGATCGGCGAGAATTTCTTCTTCGATTTCTTCCAGTCGTTCCGAGTATTGTTCGAGCAACGGGAAGTAGTTGTCGACGATGGCGTCCATCATGGCGTAGAGCAGGAAGCTGACGTCGTTTTCTCGCAGTCGCGACCCGCGGCTGTGGAGCCGTTGGCGGATGCCGTCGAAGATGTCGGCATTGGCCTCCTGAAAGGTGATCAACGTCGAGCGACCGAGAAACAGGCTGATCTGGTGGCTGTGTAGCCGGTCGTCGTGCCGTTCGCTCAATCGGGCGACCACAAACAACCGGCCGGGTTGGTCGGCCGAGCCGGCGTAGTCTTCGGCCTTCGGGCGTTGGACGGTGTGCAGTACGTCTTCGATGGCCAGAGGGTGAAGCTGGTATTTTTCTGCCATTGCCCGAATGACTTCCATTCGGGTAAGGCCATTGATATTGATCCAGCGAACTCGGGACCAGAGAGGGCGATGACCTGTGAGAAATTCGTCGAGGTCGTCGACGTCCAAAGCCTGGACGTTTTCCGGGGAGTAGTCGATGCAGGTGATGCGAACCGGCTCGTCGCTGCTCGGCCGGTGGGCCAGTTCTTTCATCTCGATTCCCGCCGACGCTCCCGGCGGTTGGGGCATGGAGATCTTCGGAATCGCCGTGCCCGGTGCCGTCAGCGGCACAGCCGTGACGAGTCGTCGCAGCAACTCCGATAATCTACCCAAAACAGACAAGCGATCGGCATCGTGCGGCTGATCCATAGCAATCATCCCCTTGGTTCCAAGCTGGAGCTTGGAACCAGCGATTCACGCGGGTTGTCAATTCTGGCCTACGACCAAAGCCCCTTCGTCCGTCGCCGAACGGCGCGGCTGTTCAACCGGGTGTCGAGGTCTATGTCATCCTCTTCGTCCACCGTACCCAGTCCGGCGGTTACATGCTGCTGGAAACGAACGGCCACCGGCTCGGGCAAAAAACGAGTACGCTGGGCGTAGCCGTGACCGTCGCTGAACCCAGGGCGGTAATAGTAGCGAAGTGGGCAGCAGACGTAGAGCCAGTCTTTCGCTCGCGTTAACGCTACGTAGAACAACCGTCGCTCTTCCTCAATTTCCTCGGGCATCTTCGTAGCCATGTCCGACGGAATGTTGCCGTCGGCGGCGTGCAGCACGTAGACCGCGTCCCACTCCAGGCCCTTGGCCGAATGGATCGTACTGAGCACAAGGTAGTCGTCGTCCAAGTGCGGTGGGCCGGCCAGGTCTTGGGTCGACGAGGGCGGGTCGAGCGTGATTTCCGTGAGCATTACCCGACGTGAACGATACCGCGAGGCAATCAGCTCCAACTGCTCCAGGTCGCGTAGCCGCGGCTGAGGGTTGTCGTATTGTTTCTCCAGCAACGGGGCGTAGAATTTTCGGACGCGATGCACTTGCGAGGGTAAATCGTCACTGGGCCGCGTGAGGCCTTCCAATAGCGCGACCAACTGAGGCCAAAGTTCCTCACTTCCCTTCGGCGGTTTCCAGTCGCGCCACACGCCGAAATCGCCGCCGGCTTCGACCAATTGGTCGGTCAACTGCCGTGCCTTGCCGGGGCCAATGCCGGGCAACAGCGGCAGCAGCCGGCCTGCCGAAACTACGTCGCGAGGATTCTCCGCCAGACGCAGAAAGGCCATCAGGTCTTTTACGTGGGCCGTCTCGACGAACTTCAACCCGCCGTATTTGTGAAAGGGGATATTGCGTCGGGAGAGTTCCGCCTCGAGCATCATGCTGTGGTGCGACGCCCGAAACAGCACTGCCTGGCGATGCAGGTCGATGCCCGACTCGCGGTGTTCGAGAATCTTGCTGACGACGAATTCCGTCTGGTCGTCTTCGTCTTCGCAGGTGACCAGCCAAGGGCGTTCGCCTTGGGTGCGCTGCGACCAAAGGTTCTTCGTGTAGCGTTCCGTGGCCAGCGCGATCACGCCGTTGGTGGCTTCCAAGATCGGTTCCGTGCTGCGGTAGTTCTGCTCCAACGTAATGACGGTTGTGTCTGGGTAGTGCTTGGGGAGGTCGAAGATGTTGCGCACCGTGGCCGCGCGGAAGGAGTAAATCGACTGGGCGTCGTCGCCCACCACGGTCACCCCTTTTCCGTTAGGGCTCAGCCCGTAGAGAATTTCAGCCTGCAGTACGTTGGTGTCCTGGTATTCGTCGACCAGCACGCAGTCGAAACGGCGGCGGATGGTTTCGGCCGCCTTTTCGTCGGCCAGCAGGGCTTGCCAGTAGACCAGCAGGTCGTCGTAATCGAGTATCCCGGCGGCCTCCTTGCGGTCGACATAGCCGTTGAACAACCGCTTCAGTTCGTCGCTGAACTCTTGGCACCAGGGGAAGTGTTTCTTGAGCACCGGGTCGAGCTTCTCTCGGGCGTTGACGCACCGGCTGTAGATGGCCATGCAGGTGCCCTTACGAGGAAACCGCTTGTCGGTTTTGGCCAAGCTGAGTTCAGTGCGAACGACGTTCAACAGGTCTTCGCTGTCGCTGCGATCGTGGATCGTGAAATCGTTGGGCAACCCGATGGTCTTGCCGTAGCGTCGCAAGAGCCGTGTGGCGATGGCGTGAAACGTGCCACCCCACACCCGACTGCTCTGTAACCGGGCGGCCTCGGAGGATGAGGCACCTTGTGCGCTAACGAGTTGCCGAAGGATACCGTCGACCCGGCGGAGCATTTCGGCCGATGCCCGGCGGGTGAACGTGAGCAACAGAATCCGCGCCGGGTCGACGCCTCGGGCGATCAGCCACGCCACGCGATGCACGAGCGTAGCCGTCTTGCCAGTGCCTGCCCCCGCCACGATCAGCAGCGGCTTGTCGCAATGGGTGGCGGCCTCGCGCTGCTGCGGGTTGAGCTTGGCGAGGATGTCGTCGATGGCGGAAGGTCGACTCATTCTGTCTTCCGAGTATCGATCCATGGGCGTCATTCCGTATGTGCCCGTGTGCCACTGGCCCTGCCAGTGCGGAGATGTTTGTGGTTATTAGCACTGGCAAAGCCAGTGGCACACAAGCGTTTTGTCTCTCGTGCCGCAAAAATGGCGGTTGTGGCGACGGCCGGCCGAAGGTGCATCGTAACGAATCCGTTAGGACCTGTCGACGACCCTAACGGCCCCCTCGACCGGCTGGAGGCGGCTAGTGGAGGCAGCGATTCGGCATTAAACTGGGCGATTTCTGTTCCTTCTCCTTTTAGCAGACAAAGAGAGCCTAATGAACCATCGCTACGCGGCGATTTTCGATATGGACGGTGTGCTGGTCGACACCTACGAAGCCCATTATCTCAGTTGGGTGAGAATGGCCGAGCCGGAAGGGCTCCTCTTCACGGAGGCCGATTTCGCGTCGACCTTCGGCCGCACCAGTCGTGAGACCATTTTTTCGGTCTGGGGCGACGAACACCAGTTCGACGACGCGCGAGTAGCAAAGCTCGACGAACTGAAGGAAATCGCCTTCCGGGAAATCATCGCCCAAGATTTTCCTGCCATGCCGGGGGTGACCGGACTGCTGAAGGCCCTGCACGCGGATGGTTTCAAGCTGGCGGTGGGGTCTTCGGGGCCACGTGAGAACATTGAACTGGTATTGGATCGGTTGGGGATTGCGGCGTTGTTCGATGGCGTGGTCACCGGCAGCGATGTGGCCCGAGGCAAACCCGACCCACAGGTGTTTCTGACGGCGGCAGAGCGGGTGGACATTTCACCGCGGCGGTGCGTGGTGATCGAGGACGCCCCGGCTGGAATCGCTGCCGCCCATGCGGCCGAGATGGTTTGCGTGGGCTTGGCCAGCACGGGTCGTACACGCGACGAACTGGCCGCCGCCGAGCTGGTTGTCGATACGCTCAACGAACTGTCGCCCGAGACGTTGCGCAAGGTGATCGGCTCGGCGCGCTGACCTTGTCGTGTCAGATAGTGTGGCAACCGTGAGTGCCGTGTTTTTCGAAATAACGCTGGTGATACTCCTCAGCTCGCCAGAACGTGGGAGCCGAGGTTATTTCGGTGGCGATCGGTCGAGCCAGTTTATGAGATGTTTCCAGCTCCTGCTTCGACTCGCGAGCGGCCTTTTCCTGTTCGGGCGTGTAAAAGAAAATTGCCGAGCGATATTGCGATCCTACGTCGGGGCCCTGGCGGTTGACTTGCGTGGGATCGTGAATCGTCCAGAAGACATCGAGCAGTGCGCTGTAACTCACCTGCTTCGGGTCGTATTCTAGGTGGACCACCTCTGCGTGATGGGTGCGGCCGGAACAGACTTCTTCGTAGGTTGGGTCTTCGGCGTGGCCTCCCGCATAGCCGACGGCCGTTGTAGCCACGCCCGGCACCAAGCGAAAAGCGGCTTCCACTCCCCAGAAACAACCAGCGGCGAACATTGCTTGTTCAGTGGGCATTACGTGATTTCCTTGCGCTACGGGCCCTGCGGAATTTTCTTACTGGAATCCACTCGGGCGGGACGGTAACCGAATTGTTGCGGCACCCCGATGGCAGGGCAACCCCGACAGCAGGGCAACAAGGTCCCGCAAAAAGCCGCGACCGTTGTCCGTGCGAATCGGGGGCGTCTACGCTTCGATCACGCCCGGCAACGTTAATACGAAGCGGGTGCCGTCGGTCGGGCGGTCGTCGTAGCACAGGTCGCCGCCCAGATCGCGGGCAAGCCGACGACTGAGCGCTAGGCCAAGGCCCACGCCTGGGGCCGTTTGGGCCGCTTCTTCGGAAGACTTTGAGAAGTCGTTGAACAACGTCCGACGCACGGCTGCCGAGATGCCCGGGCCGTGGTCCTGGACACTCAGTTCGGCACTTTCCTTCGACGTATGTACCGAGAGATGTATTTCTCGGCGGTCGCGTCCGGCAGCGTATTTGCAGGAATTGTCGACTAAGTTGAAAAGGATTTGTTCGACGGCCGCACTGTTCGTACGAACGGTGGCCAGCCGGGCTGTTGGGGTAATGTCGACGACGACTTCCATGTCGGCCTTGGCGGCATGTTCGCTCAGGCGTCGGGCCACATCGTCGACCAGCTTTCCCAGGCCGACGCGTTCCAGGCGACCATGGTTCCGCCCTCGCTCCAAGCGGGCGTATGCCAGCACGTTTTCGACCAGATGGGTCAAACGCGCCGCCTCCGTCCGCAATGTATTGAGGTATTGTTGACGTTGTCCAGCGGGGACCATGTCTTCGGCTAGCATCTCGGCATACATCTGGAACGTGGTCAAGGGGGTTCGTAGCTCGTGGGTAACGGCCGACACAAACGTCGCCCGGCGTTGCCCCAAGCGAATGACGCCAGCCAACAGACCGGCCACCGCCGCGGCCGCCAACACGACGCACACCCAGGCTATCCAAAGCGACATGGTCAACGGCGAGAAACGTGGTGCCTTGCCGCCGGGCAGTTCACCGGGGACGAGCCGGGCGGGAATCGCTGCCAAAAGCCGCTGACCGCTGGGTTGGTCACGGGACTCGGTGACAGGCTCAATGTCGGCCCGAGGCAGGAGATCCTCGATCGTTTCGAGCAACGAGGCCTTAATCACGGGCCAATTCAACTGGCAACCCTGGACGTATTCTTCTCCAGCGACGAGCACACGTCGGACGAGCAGCAACTGGCCATCGACCCAAAGCGGCGTCATCAGCGTAGCCGACACTTCTGGTGCACTTGCAGGCAAGGGTGATTGGGCGACATTGATATTCTGCAGCATGGCCGTGGTTTGCTGCTGAATGGCCTGGTTGCGCACGTCGAACTCCACCGCTTCCTGGCCCAATTGGTTTAGCTCCACACGCCGACGGCGCTGGGCCATGCGTTCCGTGGGGGATTGCATCGGGGGCGCGAGAACCACGGCTGCCGTGGAGGGTGTTGGTTGCGGGAGTTGGGCCAAGAGTGTGTCGCGCTGCACAATGTCTGCCAATTCGTTAAGACGCTCGGTAGCTGCCGCAACGGTCTGATCTGATACGTATTCCGGCACGGCCAATTTGCGATTGTCGCCCGTGGGGACCTCGGGCGATGTCAGCCGATCGTCGGGTTCGAATTGAAAATGAAGAATGACGTTGGCCACCGACTCTTCCAACAGCGGAGAAGGCGCCAAACGCCCGGCCGGATACATCCGGTGGAACATGCCGGCGTACTGGCGGTCGACAGGCACTAGCGGATGGTATTCAAAGTACGGACGCGCACTCTCCTGCGCGATAAGAGGAGCCAGTGCCGTGTCGAGACGCCAAAGGGCCAACTGAACGTCTTCCTCCAACGTTGCTTGCTGACGGGCGCGGGCCTCGGCACGGTCCAGACGCAGCACCACCACGCTGATCCATCCCATGGCGGCCATCAGCACCGCCAGGCAGACAGCAAATCCAAACCAGATGTATCGGGTACGTCCCATAGGAATTCCGAGCGACGGTCAATTATCGTTTGAGGGCCGAGTACTTGATGTCTCTGGCGTTTGGGCAAGCATGTAGCCCTTGCCTCGCACCGTGGCGATGACGCTTTGAGGAGCGGCCTCGACTTCGAGTTTCTCGCGAAGTCGGGCAATTTGCATGTCGATTGTGCGCGTCGTCACACCGCGAGGACTGATCTGCCAGACGTTGGTCAGAAGCTCGTCGCGGGAAATGGCCCGCCCGGCGTTGATCGCCAGATAACGCAGCAAGTCGATCTCTCGTTCCGACAGTTCGCAATGCCGGCCGTCGTCGAAACGCACTTCGCGGCGCTGAAAGTCGATGCGTCCGCCGGGGATGGCCACTTCGACGACATCTGAAGGACGTTCGGCGCTGCGCCGCAACACGGCCTCCACCCGGGCCAGCAGTTCCTTAACGCTAAATGGCTTGACTACGTAGTCGTCGGCCCCTTCGCGCAATCCTCGCACCCGATCGGCCTCCTCGCCCCGGGCGGTAAGGATGATGATCGGCAACGTCGGGCGCACGCGGCGGACCTCGGCGAGGATGGCGAAACCGTCGCCCTGGGGCAACACCAGATCAAGCAGTAGAAGATCGATCTGGGCGTGCAACGCCAACTCCAGTCCAGGCGGACCGTCGCCGGCTTCTAGCGGCTTGTAGCCGGTAAACCGCAAGGCGTCGACGATACCTCGCCGGATGGCCGGATCGTCTTCGATCGTCAGGATGCGCAGTTGAGTGATGGCCATTAATTTCCCTCTAACATTAGTCTAATCCGACACGCGGGATTTGAACATATGGGAGGGGACAGGAGTTAGGGGACAGGGAGTAGGGATCAAGGGGGTACGGTTCTGGGTTTTGTGAGAAGAAGTGGTGTGGGGGGCATTGAGCGAATTGGCAACGACTCCAACCCCAGGGGTTGCAACCCCTGAGTCGAAAAGAACAACCGCCCGCAGTCAATCCGAGACTTAGCGAACGCGGTAACACTGACTTTAGAGATCGTCGACTTTTTTGCAAAGTTCAGCATCCAATGGGAGCGGTTTCTTGCCTGGGTGAGATAGCACCGGTTTAACTGCCAACCATGCCGCCACGTGAATTTCTTCTGCTGCCGATGGCAACACCGACGATTTTGCGGGCCACGCCAACCCAAGAGCAGGCATGCACTCCGCAAAACCATCGGTGCCACCCACGTGTTTAGCACTGGCTGACAAGCAGCCAGTGGCACCCTGCGCATGTCTTTCGCTATGGCGCCCGGCCGCTGACTTCTTGTGTCAATACGACCGTACGTAACGCTCGTATTCGTACCGCAGGGTCAGCTCTTCGCCCGGCTTGAGCGTCAAATCCCAATGGACGACGCCCTGCCGCTCATCCAGTTTAAGTTTTGTCGGGTCGAGTGTCATCTTGCCGTCGGCGTTGGCGGTTATTGGTTTGCCGGGCACGGGGTTGGTGATGACCAGATGGACCGAGCGCTGCTCGAAATTCTTCAACTGAAGCTTTCCCTCCAGGGTGACCAGATCGAAATAGGCCGAACCGCTCACGTGATACGCCTTCAGCTTGCGTTCGGTCTCTTGTTCGATCTTGTCGTGGGCAATGTTGATGGCTGTTGTCACGGGCAGCTCGACATTGCCCTGGACCGGCGTGTATTTGATGAGGTCTTCAGTCAACGGGCGATCACCACTGACGGCCAGACAGGGGCCGGTGGTCCATGCCGTGTCGGTACGGTTGTGCAGGACTAGCGAGTGCTGCATCCGTTCGGGCGGCGACCAGCGGTAGACGTGCGAGTAGGTGATTTTCCGCTTCAGTAGCGTAATGATCGCTTTTTCACCTCGTCGCAGGGTGAGATCTTTGCGGGTGTAAACGGTGTAGTCGGTAGCGGCTGCGGAGCCCAATTGGGGCAAATTTCCTAAGGCCTTTCCGAGGTCGCCTTCGCCCGTGTTAACGGGCCGTTGGACGACCGTCGAAGAATGGTCGAACTGCGGAGCCGAGTGGATATTCGACACGATGGCGGCTCGATTCATCATCTGCTGCGACATGACGGCCTGGGGAACCGATGACGAGGAAAGTCCCGTGCCGATCGTACGAATCACTTGTCCGACGGCGATGGGAGCCAGAAACTCCGTGTGGACGAAGTGTGGCACGCCGACCACGAGGTGGACGTCGGTATGGATCAGGTCTTCAGCTTCATTGACCAGTGTGCCGCGCAGCGTGAGTTCGGCCGTGTTTTCGTCGAGCACCTTGAGTGTGTAGTCGGGAATCCAAGTGATACCTTTGCGCAGATAGGCCATCCCAAGCCGTGTTTGCTCCAGCGGTGTCTTGTCGTCGTTCGATACGTGAACCCGAAGCGGCAAGTCGAGGATCTGAAGCCGTGTTACGCCAGCCACGGGCACGGCCAGACTATTTTGTTCGCTTTCCAGCACTGCGAAGGTCGGCCCCACCGAGACCAGCTTGCCGGCGGCTGTGAGTTTGGCTCCTTTGTGTTTGTAGTCGAGTTGGATCTTCAGTTGGTCACAGGCGGTCAGACGCCGGCGTTTTTCTTCATTGTTGTTTGGGGCGTCGCGATCGTCGAATTCGACGACCTCGCCCGGCCCGGCGCCGACGAGGTCAACCACTTCGTTTTCTTCTTGCGCGAACACGGCCAAGGTGCCGAAAGCCGCCGGGGGAATCGTCTCGGCGGCACACCAGCCGTCGCGCAGGGCCACCTTGCCTTCTCGCATGAAGAATCCCAGCCCGTTTTTGAACACGGCTACCGCCCGGGTGCGCGGTTTCCAGACATGCGGGTTCGATTCCTCTGGCGGCGAAGATTCGGTGTTTGCGGTTGCGGTCGTTGTTGCCCCAATGTACCCCACCGCAATGACCACTATCACCGCTGTACGCAAGTGGGAAAGGAAGACGGTGAAGCGGCTGGCAGGCCGAGGGGCCGCCTGCGTGGCACGGGTGCCAGGATTCGATCGGTTAACAAGATGCGATGTGTGGAAAGCAGACACGATGGTTCCTCCTGTATTACAACTTCAGAGATCGTTGACTCTTTCAGAAAGTTATTGAGCGTCGCATAAGTAGTGAGGCGAGGGCGACCAGCGGGAGCCCTGCAATTGAGGGAAAATCGGCTGCGTGGCCAATTCACTACTTTTGCGAATATCAATAAGCGACTAGCGGAAGCGGTTTCTTGCTTGGATGCGATAGCATCGGTTTGGTTGGCGGCCATGCCACCCTGTATGTACGACTTGTTGTGTGTTGTTCGTGGTCGACTACAGCAACGGTGAATGCATTCTACTGGTCGTTTCCCCCAAGGTGGGTAACAGGTTTGTAACGGCCATTCGGCTGACCGCGGTCTGCCGGTTCGGTGCCTGGCATATCGTCGCGGGTACTCAATTTGGCGGAGGGGTTTTCAGTCCGGCGCGTAGCACTAAGCAGAATATTCCGAATAAGGTGCATGATTATCGGGGTGGTTGATGCGAGAGGGCGTAGCCGAAGAGGGAAAAAATGCGAGTTTCCGTAATTGCGGAAGCTATGTTTGCGTAAACTCGCCGGAACTGGCCTGTGACACCGGATAGCAGTTGTCGTCGGGATGTCTGCATGCCCCGCCGTAGTGCGGGGAAAAGCAGAAATGGGGCGGGCCGATCGGCCGAGTGCATTGTCGCTTCATGGTGGCGCTGAGGAAGCTGTGTTAATCGTTTGAGCTTCGTGGTGCTTGAGTTGAACGCAAGGACAACGTGCCTTGCGTCATGTAGCGGCGTTCTTGCGCACGGTTTGGACATTGCGCGGGGCGATGCAGGTTTTCGACCGGTTCACGGGTCGTAGTTGCCAACGAAGTCGCGCAGTTGCTCTGGCTGGCTACGGTCTCAATGTATCGCGGACCTTGGTTTTAGACCGAAGGACGGCTCGAAAGACAACTTGCCGTTTTCGACGGCGGAACCCGAGGGCCGGTGCAAAGCACGGCCCGTAAAACGGCACGTTATTTGTTGGTCGATCCCACAAAGGTGCGAGCCCTGCCGTCCCAACCTTCCCCAATTTTTAAAGGCCATCAGACACGGTTCGTAATCTTCATTGTCACATTCGCAGTGTTCAGTGTCGACCATGTTCCGTGTCAATGGTGCAACAGTAATGACAGACCCAAATAACACATCCTGGAGAATCCTGGTTGTCCAGCCTGATCCGACGTTTGGCACTCTACTGCGGCAAGGATTGGATGGACGAGCACCGAGCGCCGCAGAACGTCAAAATACGGACGCGCTGAAGAAACGAGACGACGGTGCTGCCGTCTTCGGCACATCTTCAATCGAACCATTTTCAATCGACACGGCTGAGAATGTTGTTGAAGCAGTAGAACTGTTGGCGCATGCGCGTATTGGAGAGCGGCCTTATGCCGTCGTTTTTCTTGATGGTTCGGCCGAAGGAGCCGATGATCCAACGGCGTTAGACACTCTCAGGGAGGCGGATAGCCAGGTAGAACTCGTGGTTGTTGGTGACGAGAATGATTTTGCGTGGCAGCAGCTTAGCGAAGGTACAACACGAACCTGTCCGGTTGCCATGCTAAGGCGTTCGGTTACTTGGGTCGAGGCCAGCCAATTCACCCGGGTGCTTGCGCAGAAATGGGAATGCGCACGAAGTGCAAGACTTCTGGCTGATCGTCAGACACAAAACACCGACGAGCATTCGCAAAGGATACGTCAACATCGCGACTTCAGTAACCGGCTGATCGAGGCCTCGGCAGCCTACATTTGTGTGACGACCCTTGATGGTGTGGTACGCACGATGAACCCGACGATGCTTCGTGCAGTGGGGTGTACCCTGGAAGAAGTGGCCGGCAAAAACTTCCACGACGGGTTCCTGCGAAGTTCCGAGGACTCGGCTGGAGACCAACTGCAGGAGTTGTTGCGAGCGTCGCACAATCCGATTCGTTTTGAATCGCCACTGCAGAGCAAAGCGGGCAGGCAACGCGATGTTGCGTGGGGGGTGACCGCGCTGGACCGCAACGAACGGGAGGGGTTGCTGCTGTGGGTGGGAATCGATATCTCAGAACGGATTCGCGCGGACGAGGCGCTTCGAGAATCACAAAACCTGTTGCAGAGCGTGTTGAACGCCGTGCCCGAGCTGTTGATTGTCGTCGATCGCAGTCACAAGGTGATAACGAGCAACTGGATGGGATATGAACACTTGTCGGCCGAAGAACGTAGCCGCGATGTGCCGTGTTACGAACGGTTTCGGCAAAGAAAAACTCCTTGTCCGAATTGCCTTCTTGAAGAGGTGTTTGCCAATGCAACGACGACGCGGCAAGAGAACGAAGATCCGGCGACCGGAGCTGTATACGAGATCGTTGCGTCTCCGATTGTCAACGATGAGGGAGTGGTAACCTGCGTTGTGAAACATCTTCGCGACGTAACTCATCGCGCCCTGGTCGAACGAGAGCTTCGTGCGTACACCTGTTCGCTGGAAAACACCAATCGCGCTGTCGAGGAGTTCTACCTGGCGGCCGAAGCGACTGCTCGCACCAAGAGCGAATTCCTGGCAAATATGAGTCACGAGATTCGTACCCCGTTGACCGCTATTCTCGGCTTCGCCGAAACACTGCTCGCTCCCGGTAGCAATCGGACAGAACGCGTGTCGGCCGTAGAGACAATCCAACGCAACGGCGAACACCTGTTGGAAATCATCAACGATATCCTCGATCTTTCCAAGATCGAAGCCGGTAAGCTTCAGGTGGAACGTATTGCCTGTTCACCGGCACAAGTGATCCAAGACGTGGCCGCGCTGATGAGCCTTCGCGCCGAAGAAAAGAAACTGACGCTGATAATCGACTACGCGACGTCACTGCCCATCACAATCGAGAGTGATCCCACGCGCCTGCGGCAGATATTGCTGAACCTGGTGAGCAATGCCATCAAGTTTACCGACCAAGGTAGCGTGCGGCTTTGCGTGTCGCTTGAGGAGGATGAGGGCGACGACTCGCCTCGCTTGCGATTCGAGGTCATCGACACGGGCATCGGGATGACCGACGACCAAGTTGCCAAGTTATTTCAGCCGTTCTCGCAGGCCGACAATTCCACCTCGCGCCGGTTCGGCGGCACCGGCCTGGGGTTGGCCATCTGTATGCGGCTGACACACTCACTCGGAGGCGAGATCGGGGTCGACAGCGAGCCCAATCGGGGAAGCCGGTTCTGGTTCACTACGGCCACGGGACCTCTCGACGATGTGCCGCGGTTGAGTCACCCCGAGGAAGACTCCGTGAATCGAACACAAACCGTTGATGAGAAAAAATCGACACTCGGCGACATTTGCCACCAACGAATCTTGCTGGCGGAAGATGCTCCCGACAATCAGCGTTTGCTCAGTGTTATTCTCCAGAAGGCGGGTGCCGAGGTAATCATTGCGGAAAATGGGCAGGTGGCGGTGGAAAAGGCGTTCGGCTCTTGCACGGACAACTCACATGGGGTTGGATTCGATTTGATTCTAATGGACATGCAGATGCCCGTGGTCGACGGTTATGAGGCCACACGCACGCTGCGCCAGCGCGGGTATTCGGGGCCGATTGTCGCACTTACCGCCAATGCGATGGCTGAAGATGCAGAAAAGTGCCTGGACGCCGGCTGCAACGGCTATCTCTCCAAACCGGTAAAACGCGACATCCTCCTGGCCGCCGTCGCCAAATACGTCCGCCTTCCGGCCGTGATGTCCGGTAGGTAGTCTCCCGATGTGGGCCATAACACGGCTTGACCCAATGGGGTGGGCCGTGCGAAAATGGCACCCATGTGTTCTGGTTTGACAGACAATTATTGATGCTTGCATTGAAAATGATCCGCTTCGGAAAGCCGAACGCCTGGAAACCCAGGCTCACGTTGGTCGCCTTCCCCTCATTAGCTATGCAAGCGTCAATAGGAAGACGTAGGAAGTTGACTTCGGGGAAGAATGTCCGATAACACTGGTGAACTCTCGCCACAACGCGTGGCAACAATCCTCGACTCCATCGCCGATGGGGTGTTTACCGTCGATCTCGACTGGCGGATCACCTCGTTTAATCGGGCCGCCGAGAGAATCACGGGAATCGCCCGAGAGCAGGCCGTCGGGCAGAAGTGTTTCGACGTCTTCCACTCGAACATCTGCCAGAGTGCCTGCGCTTTGCACTCTACCATCGAGACGGGCCGGGAGTTGATCGACCAACGGATTGACATCGTCGATAGTCGCGGCGAAAAGGTTCCAGTGAGCATCAGCACGGCCGTTTTGTACGACGAAAATGGCCAAGTGGTAGGTGGGGTCGAGACTTTTCGCGATCTGTCGGCCATTGAAATGCTGCGGCAGCAAATCGCCGATCGCTACACATTTCGTGATATCGTCAGCAAAAATCACGAGATTTGCCGCATCCTCGGCATTCTGCCCGACGTTGCGGTTAGCGATAGTACGGTGCTCATCGAGGGGCCAACGGGCTCGGGTAAGGAGCTGTTTGCCAAGGCGATTCACAGTTTGAGCAAACGCACGAACAAGAAGTACGTTGCCGTAAATTGCGGTGCCCTGCCCGACACGTTGCTCGAGTCAGAGTTGTTCGGCTATTGCAAGGGCGCCTTTACTGACGCCAAAAAGGATAAGCCGGGGCGCTTTGCGCTGGCCGAGGGCGGAACCCTGATGCTCGACGAGATCGGCGATATCTCGACCGCGCTTCAGGTGAAACTACTACGGGTGTTGCAGGAGCGGGAGTATGAGCCGCTGGGCGCAACCGCCCCGGTGAAGACCGACGTGCGAATCATCGCCGCGACGAACCGTCCGCTGGCCGAGATGGTTGCCCGCGGAAGCTTTCGCGAGGACCTCTTCTACCGGCTGAACGTGTTGCGAATCAGGCTTCCCGCCTTGTCGCGTCGTCGCGAAGACATTCCCTTGTTGGTCGAGCGTTTCATCGCTAAGTTCAACGCCGAAAAGGGTAAACAGGTCGACGGCATCTCGGAAGAGGCGTTGGGGATTCTCTTGGCCTACGATTTCCCGGGCAATGTGCGCGAGTTAGAGAACATCATCGAGCGGGCTGTGGTCCTCTGTCGTACGCATCGAATTGAAACCGAATGTCTGCCGGCCGAGTTGATTTCGGACGTTGGGCGACGTTCGGAACCTGACACACTGATACCGTCCAATCCGCTGAACGAGGCTGAAGCTGCAACCATTCGCGAGACTTTGCATCGCCACAAGGGGCATCGCCGCCGTACGGCCGACGAACTGGGTATCGACAAGACCACGCTTTGGCGAAAGATGAAAAAATTTGGGATTACCTATCCTTGAAGTAATTCGCGTATTCAGTTGCCCATGACACACCGATTGATTAGTCTGCTTGGCTTGGCCGCGATGGTGTTCTTTGCCTGGTTGTGTTCCAAAAACCGGCGACGAATGAATTGGCGACTGATTTTTAGCGGGATTGCGTTGCAGTTCACGTTGGGCGTCGTGTTGCTGTGGAGCGGTCCAGGTCGGCAAGTGTTTATTTTCGCCCGAACGGTAATCACCCGGGTGATCCAGTGTTCCGACGCGGGAGCACAATTCGTCTTTGGTGAGGTGTTCTGGGATAAAGCAGTTTTTCCTTACGTGCCCTTTGCCATCTCGGTGTTGCCAACGGTGATTTTCTTCTCCACGTTGACCGCCGTATTGTTCCACCTGGGGATTCTCCAGTTTCTCGTGCGGCTGATGGCCCGGGTGATGGTTTGGGTGATGGACACCTCGGGCTCGGAGTCGCTTTGTGCTGCGGCCAACGTTTTTATCGGCATGACGACGGCCCCGTTGACGATTCGACCGTACCTGGAAACGATGACTCGCTCGGAAATCATGGCCATGATGGTCAGCGGCATGGCCACGGTGGCCGGCGGTACGATGGCGGCGTATGCGGGCATGGGGGCCGATGCGGGGCATCTGATGGTAGCGTCGCTGATGTCGGCGCCTGCGTCACTGGTGGTGGCCAAAATCATGGTTCCCGAGACCGAACATTCGCCCACGCTGGGAGTCGTGGAAATCGACGTACCGCGACAAGACCTTAACATGCTCGACGCCGCCTGTCGCGGTGCGGCCGAAGGTCTCAAGCTGGCACTTAACATTGCGGCCATGCTGATCGCCTTCATCGCCCTGGTGCATTTACTCAACTGGATGCTAACGCCCGTGTCCGATTGGCTGAACACTCCGATTACGCTTCAACGCATTCTCGGGTGGATCGGCTCACCGCTGGCGTGGCTGATGGGGGTGCCTTGGAAGGATGCTCCGACCGTGGGAATGCTGCTGGGCGAGAAAACGATCTTCAACGAGTTCGTGGCCTACCAGCATTTGACGTCCGCCGAGGTTCGCGACGCGATCTCGCCGCGATCTTTCACGATTGCCACCTACGCCTTGTGCGGGTTCGCCAACTTCGGTTCGATTGCCGTCATGATCGGGGGAATCGGTGGCCTGGTACCGTCGCGCCGCGAAGATTTCGCACGTTTGGGATTCCGATCGCTTATCGGCGGCAGCCTGGCGGCCTTCATGACGGCCGCCGTTGCAGGAATGCTCATTCCGTAGAGCGCCTTCCAAAAATCGTAACCGTTCACGTCGTTGTTTTTTGACTGGATAACAGGATGGACTGGATTAGCAGTACGTTGAATCGCCTGTCGATCCTTTTCCGTTATGAATTTGTCACAACCAAGTTAACCACGGAGTCACGGAGAACACTGAGAAGAAATGCCGAGGAACAGTCTCTACCAGTTGTTCCGTGCAAGCATTTCCGTGACCTCAGTGGTGAAAAAGTTGCGGAAATAACGCGGTGTCCTGCGGATTGACCAGATCGGCCGCAGCAGGTCCTCTCTTTCTATCTTGTCGATCCTGTTATCCCGTAAAAAAAAAGAACGAATTGACGTGAAGGGTTACCAAAAACCTTCTCTCCTCTCCCTCTCCTCCGGAAAGAGGATCCGCGGTGAGGGGCTTGTCTCGGCAAAGGCTTTCCCGCCACCAACATGAAATTCAGTCGGACCACTTGCCGAGAATCTGCTGCAATGCCTTTTTGGCCGCTTCGCGAACCTCGGGGGCCTTGTCTTGGGTTAGCTGTTCCAGGGCGGGCACTACCTCGCGCGATTGGTTTCCTTTGTTACCCAGAAATTCGATGGCGGCCACGCGAATCCACTTGTTGTCGCGCCGCAGGGCCATGGCCATGGTGGGAATGGCGGTGACGGAAACCGGGCCCATCTTGTCGAGCGTTCCGGTGGCCGTCACGCTCTCGTATTCGTCGCCCTCGCGAACCTGGCGCATCAATTGACGAAGTTCTTCGTCTGCTTGTTTCTCGGCTTCAGCAACGATCTCTTCGAGATTCACTTGGTACAACGCCGTGGTCGCGGCCTTGCGTACCTCTCGGTCTGGGTCGTTCTCGATCACACGTTTCAGTGGTGCAGCAGCATCTTTGGCGGCTGGCCCAATACGTGCCAGTGCGGCGATGACCCGCCGTCGCGTAAAACGATCGTTGTGCTCAATCAAAGGTATCAGTTCGGCAACCGCCGGAGCCGCGCCGGGGCCGATGCTTCCCAAGGTATCGGCCGTGTACCATCGTATCCAGCGGTTTTCGTCTGACACGGCCTTCGTCAGCGACGGTACAGCCTCGAGGGCGTCGGGGCCCAGCTTTCCCAAAACGATTGTCGCGGCGACACGTACATTTTCCTTTTTGGAGTTGAGGGCCGTGGTCAGTGCGGCAACAACGTCGGGCCCCTGAGCGGCCAATGCACAGGCGACCGGTTCACTGTGGAGCATGGCGTCGTCCGACAACTCGGTCGTGGCATCCAGGGTTGCGACGACGGCTTCAAGCCCGCGTCGCAGAATTTCCTTGGCAGCCTCCTCGCGTTTGGCTGCTGTGTCGCCGTTCTCTGCTTGCTCGATCCAATCTTCAAGCGTTTCGGGAGCGGTAGGCGTGGGCTTTCCGAAAAAGGCTTCGCGGAGATTGTCGGCCAAGCCCATTTCCCGAAGGACATGTGCCACTTCTGTCACCAGGATCAGTGCGACCAGGAAGACAACGAGCGCCACGAGGGCTTTGGTAAGTCGCCCAAGAGACGAACGTTGTCCCTGCTCTGGCTGCAGCGAGAGCGTTTCCTTATCGGACGCGTCCGACGGTGGATCGTCCCAGGCGTCGGCCGCGGCATCGGTTTCGGCATCGGGCTCGGTACCGTTGGCGTTGTCTCGATTTTCGTGATTTCCTCCAGGCATCGAATCCTTCGACCTCTCTCGCGCAAACAGCATGCCCTCAAGCAGCGGGGTGATGTCGCCTCGAAGGAACCGGTACATAGAAATTGCCTCCTTGGAGGTGGTGGTTGGTCTCGTAGATGTAAGTGTTGTAACCACAAACCGTTAGTCTAATTCAATCTGTTCAACGGGGCCAGTCGTTCAGTCCTCAGGGGTTTATTTTTCGTACCCAAAGGATGGGTTCCTTGACCTCCAGGCGGCCACGTGCTATTTTTATCGGCTACCCCCCGATTGAAGATAACCTAGGAGTCCTAGATGAGTATTCGACTGTTGATTGCGGACAACCAAGAGATCGCACGTGCGGGTTTGAAATGTTTTCTTTCTGGTACCCAGATTGAGGTTGTTGCTGAAGCGTGTAGTGGTACCCAAACTTGCGAGCTGCTTGAGACGGTATCGCCCGATGTCGTTTTGCTGACGGTCGACTGGCCCAGCGAAGATGGCGTTGTCGTGCTGCGGCAGATTCGTTTGAAGTTTCCCACCTTACCAGTAATCATCTTGGCCAACCAGGATAATGCGGCTCACCACGCTCGGGCACACGCCGAAGGAGCCGCTGGGCTGGTGGTCAAAGCGATTGATCGCGTGGGGCTTGTTGAGGCCATCCAATCGGTCGTCAACGGCGAGCTCCTCTGGAACCGGACTCAGTTGCGGCGTGTGATCGGAGCAACGACGGTGCCAAATGTGATTGCCGATGCCGAGGCTCCCTTAACCCCCCGCGAACTCGAAGTCCTGGCCGGGATGACCGAGGGGCTCACCAACCGCCGGATTGCCGAACGGTTGGGAATCAGCTACGAGACGGTCAAGGAACACGTGCAGCATATCCTCCGAAAAGTCGGGGTCGACGACCGTACGCAAGCGGCCGTTTGGGCGGTGCGCCAATCGCTGGTTTAGTGGCTTGACTACTTCGACTTTTTGGGCGGCAGGGCAGCTCATCTACCCCCGATTCGGCAAGGGTGGGCAAGCCACCCACGCCCTCCCGGTGCTTGAGGTCGTTCTCACGATATGCCATTATAGTTGTGCCTGTTACGAAACAGTCGTCGCGGCCAGATAACAACCCACATGGCACAAGCTGGAAGGAATCGCATCATGAAGGTACTTGGCATCTCAGGCAGTCCTCGCCCGCAGGGAAACACGGAAATCGCAATACGCACGGCCCTGGATGTGCTGGCCGAGCAAGGAATCGAGACGGAATTTCTTTCGCTGGCCGGGCGGCCAGTCAAGCCGTGTACCGGGTGTGGTGGCTGTGGCAAGACCGACGGGCCTCGCTGTGTGATCGACGATCCCGCGTTCGAGGGAATTGTTGAAAAATTCATCGAAGCCGACGGCATTTTGGTGGGCTCGCCCGTCTATTTCGGCTCGGCCACGCCAGAGACGATGGCCATGTTGGATCGCGTAGGTTACATCTCCCGACGGAACGGAAATTTTCTGCGTCACAAGGTGGGAGCTGCCATTACCGTGGCACGCCGGGCCGGACAGAACTTCACCTTCGCCCAGTTGAACTATTTCTTTCTGCTCAGCGAAATGATCGTGCCCGGGGCGACCTACTGGAACGTGGCTTTCGGACGTGAAAAGGGAGAAGTCACCAGCGACGAGGAAGGGATGCAAACCATCCGCAACCTGGCCGGCAATATGGCTTGGCTGCTGAAAAAACTGGCCGACTGAACTCTGCCAGCGCACATGACGTCTTCCCTTCCCGAGACCATCCTGCAATTCGGCACCGGCAAGTTCCTGCGGTGCTTCGTCGATCTGTTTGTCGACCAGTGTAATCGCGCTGACCGGCCGGTTGGGCGCATTGTGGTTGTACAGTCGACGGGAAGCGACCGAGCAGCGTGGTTTTCCGCCCAGCAGGGCCGTTTCCATGTGGCCGTGCGGGGATTGCGCGGTGGCCGCCGAGTGGACGAACAACACGAGGTGTCCTCGGTTTCCGAATCGCTGGCGGCCAGTAGCCAGTGGACATCGGTATTGCAGTTCGCCCGAACGCCCTCGCTTCGGGCGGTCGTTTCCAATACCACGGAAGCTGGTTTCGTTCTGGAAGACAACGATCGGCCGACAGACTCACCGCCGCGGTCGTTTCCGGCCAAGCTGTTGCAGGTGTTGATGGCACGGTACGAAGCGGGGCTGGGGGGCTTAGCCATCCTGCCATGCGAATTGCTTGACAACAACGCCACGCGGCTGCGCGAGTTGGTTGTCGAACAAGCCCGGCGTTGGGAGCTCGACGACGACCGACGGCAATGGTTCCAAGCGGAGTGTCGTTGGCACAACACATTGGTCGATCGAATCGTGGCCGCGGCGCCGATCGACGATCCGATGGCCGCCCGCGATCCGCTCTATGCGGTGGCCGAGCCCTACGCCTTTTGGGCGATCGAAGCAGCGCCCGACTTGCCTGGGCTTGCCGAGCATCCGGCCGTGCAGTTGGTCGACGACGTTGCAGCGTACAGTCTCCGCAAGGTGCGGATTCTCAACGGAGCCCACACGGCGCTGGTCGCCAAGGCGATGCCGCGCGGCTTAGCCTTGGTGCGCGATGCCGTGCTCGATTCGGTCGTCGGCCCGTGGCTTGAGCGGCTGCTGTTCGACGAGATTGCGCCGACGCTGGAGGGTCGGGTAGACCGGCCGGAGGCCTTTGCTCGCGACGTGCTGGAGCGTTTCCGCAACCCGTTTCTGGATCATCGTCTGGCCGACATCGCCCTGCATCACGCGACCAAACTGCAAACCCGTCTGGCCCCTACTCGCGACGAGTTCCGCCAGCGATTCGGCCGCGATCCGGAGTTGCTCGACGGCATTCTTCTGCCGTAGTAGATCGGTTCCGCTGCCGCAAGGGCCTTCGATGCCCTTGCGTTTTCTGCTCGCCGCGTTACGCTGGGCGGTAGAAATGCTATCCGTTCATCCATTTGGTCAACACGGGTTCTCAAGCCGGAGCTTGGGAACGAGAGAAACCTCCCCCTGCCCCGGACTGTTTCCCCTTGACTGAGTTTCTCGTTCCCAGCCTGCTTTTGGTCGTTGGTCTGGTCACCCTGCTTGGCGGTGGGGAGTTCTTGGTGCGTGGAGCGTCTGCCCTGGCGGCCGTTCTGAAAATCTCGCCGTTGGTCATTGGTCTAACGGTGGTCGCCTTTGGAACCAGTGCCCCGGAACTGGCGGTTACCGTTCAGGCAACCGCCGCCGGCGAGTCTGACCTGGCCGTGGGCAATGTCGTGGGGAGCTGTATATGCAACGTATTGTTGGTGCTCGGCGTTTCCGCTCTCGTGGCACCGTTAGTCGTTGCTTCCCGCATGGTTTGGCTCGATGTGCCGATCATGGTGGCCTCCTCGGTCGCCGTGCTGGTGATGGGCTGGAACGGTCACATCGGCCGGGTCGACGGTCTGTTGCTAGTACTTGCCCTGGCGATCTACACCGTGTGGTCGATCCAGCAGGGCCGTCGCGAGAGCCGCGAAGTGATCGAAGAGTATGAAAAGCAGGCTCCCAAGGTCCCGGCCGTTTCGATTGCGACGGTGTGGATACAGGTTGGTTTGGTTGTAGCTGGCCTGGTGCTGCTCACGCTTGGCGCGCATTGGCTGGTGAACGGGGCGGTTACCATTGCCCGACTGTTGGGAGTTGGCGAGTTGATGATCGGGCTGACAATCGTCGCCTTGGGAACCTCGTTGCCCGAGGTGGCCACCTCGGTGTTGGCCAGCGCCCGAGGCGAACGCGACATCGCCGTGGGCAATGTCGTGGGCAGCAACATCATGAACATTCTCTGTGTGCTGGGATTCAGCGGTCTGGTGTCGTCCGAGGGGGTTACCGTTTCGCAGACGGCCCTGCAGTTCGACATTCCCGTGATGATTGCCGTGGCAGTCGCCTGTCTGCCGATCTTCTTCACCGGCCACCTCATTGCACGTTGGGAAGGGGCCCTCTTTCTCGGCTATTATGTAGCCTACAATCTCTACCTGATCTTCACCGCCATTCACTACGAAGGAATGCGCACCTTCAAGGTCATCATGGTGGGAATCGTCATTCCGCTTACGGTGATTACCCTGCTGGTCGAGGCCGTACGCTACGGGCGGCAACGGTGGGCGGCACGCTCGAAATGAATGGGTAGTGGAAAGGACGTGTGCCCTCGGCGTTCATGTTTCACTCATGATTGACTCTTCGGTTGATCATGTAACGACGCAAAGCCCAGGGGTTGTACCCCCTGGGACGGGAAAAACAACCCGTCCCGCAATCAAGCTGAGGCTCGATAGAATTTCTCCTTGCGTTCGTTTCGCTCCGCGATATCCGTTTCGTATAGGACTATTGGCCCCTCGCCCTACAGGCCATTTCCATCCCGCTCAACCCGCCGAAATCTTTCCCGTCAGCGGCTCCTCCGACCGCAGGCCGTCTGCGGTGGGTTGTCTTCCCTGGCGAAGCGGCGTAGACTTTCGCCAGTAGAAAGAGGGGGATCATCCCCGCGGTTTTGTTTTTGGTTGCGTATGTTTCCTTGATCGCAGGAGTAGGACTGCTATGGACCGACGATCATTCCTTGCAGGTTCGCTGGCTGCTGGTGCCGCGACCGTCGCCCGAACAAGCTATGCTGCTGAAGAGCCGAAGCATAAGTTCAAGCTCAAATATGCCCCGCATTTCGGTATGTTTCGGCATAGCGCCGGCAACGATCCGATCGACCAACTGAAATTTGCTGCCGACGTGGGATTTCGGGCTTGGGAAGACAACGGCATGAAGGGTCGACCCGTCGAGCTGCAAGAAAAAATCGCCAAGACGATGTCTGATTTGGGTATGGAAATGGGGGTGTTCGTTGCCACGGGCGACTTTGGCAAAGCAACGTTCGCCTCCGGCAACAAAGACCTTCTGGATAAAGCCCTACAAGACATTCGTGACTCGGTCGAGGTGGCCAAACGCGTCAATGCCAAATGGTGTACCGTGGTGCCGGGCATCTTCGACCATCGCCTCGAACTCGCCTACCAAACGCAAAACGTCGTTGAGGGTTTGAAGCGTTGCGCCGAAATCTGCGAGCCCTCGGGCTTGGTGATGGTACTCGAACCACTGAACCACTTTGCCAATCACCCCGAACTATTCCTGCACAAGATTCCGCAGGCATACCTGATCTGCAAAGCCGTGGGCAGCCCGTCGTGTAAGATCCTCGACGACCTCTACCACCAGCAGATCCAGGAAGGCAACCTGATTCCCAACATGGATAAGGCTTGGAGCGAAATCGCCTATTTCCAGGTGGGCGACAATCCCGGTCGCAAGGAGCCCACCACCGGCGAGATTAACTTCAAAAACGTCTTCAAGCATATTTTTGACCGCGGCTACCAGGGAATCGTCGGTATGGAACACGGCAACTCCCAGCCGGGAGTCGAAGGCGAAAAGGCGTTGATCGAAGCCTATGTCGAAGTCGACAGCTTCTAGATTGCGCGAATTTCTAGCAAGTGTAGCAGGCGGCATGGCCACACAAGCGTGGTCATGTCGCCCTGTGGTATTGCGGGATGCTTTTCCACGGCTGACGTAAGGCGTGAGCAGACAAGAGGATTGGGCGTTCGGCCGTTGGGGAATTGTTCCCGCACCCCCGTAAATCATGACCTATACTTCCCGTAGTGTCGATTGTACCGGTTTGGTTCAACTGAGATGGGGAGAGTTAGGCATGTTCCGCTACGGCTTGTTGACAGCAATTGTCGTTGGGTGCTTTGTCACTACAGGCCCGGTGCGGGCCGACGATCAGAAGCAGGGCGATCAGAAGCCCGACGAACAAAATCAGGGCGTCCAGAAGCAGGGCGACCAGAAAGACTGGATTTTTGATGCCGGGCCGTACAGCCAAAGCCCGAAGACAGGGCAGCGCGTCGACCAATACGCCAAGAAGAAACCCGACGACCGAATTCCCTACGACCAATACTTTTCGCCCAACGGGCCGCAACCCTACGGCATGTACCTCGGCTTCGATCGCGACCTCGACGGCACCTACCCCTATCACGTCCTCGATCCGTATCCCTGGGATTATCCTAACTACCCCCTGCCCTATCCGTATTATCCCGGGACCATACCCAGTGGCTATCATGCCTGGTGGTGATTGGCGGCAGTAGGCCCTGAACTGTATCCGCTTCATAAACCGCATTGGATTTCGCGGCGGGGTTTAGGGGGCTGAGGGATCAGCGGGACCAGGGGCGGTAGGCATTGGGGTTGGACTTCAGCCAGAGGTCGGGCAGTAGCGAGGTGAGGGTGGTCTGGGAATGGCCTTCGGTGTTGCGCAGCTCGGCCATCCGTTGAATGACGTCGCGGAGATAGGCGAACGGCTCTGCCTGATTGGCTTTGCAGCTTGCCGTGAAGCTGTAGAGGATCGCCGCGACCCGGCCGCCGTGATCGTTGCCCAGGAAGGTCCAATTCTTCCGCCCGATCGCGCATGCTCGCAACGTTCGTTCGGCCAGATTGTTGTCGATCGACAGTTCGCCCTCTTCGCAGTACCGCTTGAGGCCTTCCCAACGCGGCAGCACGTAACCGATTGCTTGGCCCATGGGACTCTTCGGCAACACGCGATGCCGGGCCCCTTCGAGCCACGCGTGAAACTGGTCGAGGATCGGCAGTGAACTTTCGCGACGCCTTTTCCATCGCAGGGCGTGCCAACGCTCGCGATCGGCCGGGTTGCCGAAGTCGAATTGTCCGGTGTGCTGTTTCACCTCGCGTTCGACGCGGTACAATCGTCCCACGTAAGCCAACGCCACTTGCGCCTCCTCCGGTTTGGAAGTCTGGGCGTCAAAGAATTTTCGCCGCGCATGCGCCCAGCAGAGCACTTGCCGTACCTGGCCGTCGGCATAGATCCCGTCGTAGCCGGAAAACGCATCTGCCTGAAGATAACCGCGATAGCTTTCCAGAAACCTGACCGGGCCGTCGCGTTTTCGGCTGGCCGTGTACTCGTAGATCGAGTACGGATTGCACCCGTCGCCGCAATAGACCCAGAACCGGCCCGTGCGACAGTGGGGCAATGCCGGATCGAGAACCTTCACCGGCGTGTCGTCGGTCCAAATCACGTGCGAGGATCGCACCCGTTCGACCATCAGGTCATACAGGGGCGAAAGCAACTCGGCGGTGGCGGCCGCCCAGCGGCAGAGCGTGCCCCGGGAGATTTCCGCGCCGTGCCGAAAAAACACGTCCTCCAGCCGATACAGCGAGAGGTGATCGGACCACTTGCCCACCACCAAGGCACTGAGCAGCCCGGGCCCGGCGGCGCTCTTGGGGATCGGCTTGGCCGGCGGCGGAGCGATTGACACGTGCTCCTGGCAGTGACAGCAGGCGTATTTGTAGCGGATGTGCTCGATCACCTTCAGCGACGCCGGCACGAACTCCCATTGCTCGCTCGTTTCGCTGCCGATTCGCTGCCGAACTTCCCCGCAGCAGGGACAGGGCTTTTCGTCTTCCGCCAGATCGTGTTCGACTTGTTCACGCGGCAGATCCGCAGGCAATGGCTTCCGCTTGCCGCGCCGACGCACGTGTCCCCTGGCGGGCGTTTCGCATGCCTCGCTTTGCTCGGGCACTTCTTGCCCGAGGTCGCCGCCGTCGAACAGCTCCAACTGGTTCGGGGCGCACTTCTCGCCACGCGGCCCGTAGCGGCTTCGCAGCAACTGGGCCGTATAGTGCCTTAGTTGTTCGAGCTCGCGCCGCAGCTCGATGATCGTGGCGTGTTGCTGCGAGGCAAGCTCCTTCAAGGTCGCCACGTCGTTCGGAAGAGAAGGGACATCCGTGCTCATGTTTCTCTAGACGTAGCGACTCGCAAAATGGTTCCCCGGGATTCTGCCGCAAGGGAGGGATTTTTCCGCAAGGGGATCGTGAAAACCACCACGTGCCAATCATGGCTCAGCCACGCCTCGATAGCGTCTTCGGCGCCTGACACTGGCCAGATCGATGCCTCCCAGCAGCAACGCCAGATCGGTGGGCGAAAGCCTGACCTGTTGCGTTGCTGCGTCGACGGCCGGCAATTGATAGGTTCCCTCTTCGAGCCGCTTGTACCAGATGGCCGGTCCGTCGGTGTCGAAGTAGAGCAGTTTGACGCGGTCGCGTCGCTTGTTGAGAAACACGTACAGCCCGCCGCGCAGCGGATCGCGCCCGAGATGTTCTTCGGCCATGCGAATCAGGCCGTCGAAGCTTCGCCGCATATCGGCCGACGGCACGCAGAGGTACACGTCCAACGGCAAGGAGAGACTCAACATGCGCGTCGTTCCAGATCGGCCACCAACGCGGCAACCCGGGGCAGGTCGGTTGTCGCCGGCAGACGCAACACGACACCGCTTGGCAAGACGAGTTCGATGGCGGCGGTCGCGGGCGGATCGGCGAGCGCCACCGGCACGAACGTCGGACGGGGCAAGGGCTCTGCAGCCCGGCGCGGTTCGCTCTCTTGGCGACGGAGTTTCAATTCGCGCCGCCAGGCGTAGAACGACGCCTCGCTAAGCCGTTTTTGCCGACAAAACTCCCGAACCGTCTCTCCGCTTCGCCCCTGTTGACGCACCAACTCCCTCCACATCGTCTCCTTTCGCAGGTCCCTGCGATCCTTCCTCGCACTCATGACAAGTCTCCTGAAGTTCGGTAATCATGCCCGACTTCAGATTATCACACGCGCCAAGATGCGGTTTGTGGAACGGATACCCTGAACTCTGCTCTATTGGGCCCTGCATTGCTTGTGGAACGAGGGCGACCAACGGGAGCCCGGTTTCCCGGGACAGGACGCAAGGAAGTGTTCCACAATCAACCACGGAACCAATAAAACATTCAGAGACACTTGTTTCTATGCAGTCGGCAATCGACCGGTCGGCGTCTCAGCCTGAAGCTGCTCAATCATGTCTCGCGTGGCGGCTTCCACGGCATCCTGCCACCGGTCTTCGCCAAAGCGTTCGCGATACGGTTCTCGCTGGTAGGCGAAGATGATTCCCCGCGAATTGTTCACAATCGCCCCGACTCCCGTCGCGTCGAAAGCGCCGGCGACATCCCGAGCGGTCCCACCCTGGCTGCCGAAGCCGGGCACCAGAAACCACGTGTGTGGCATCGCCTCGCGAAGCTCGGCAAGTTGTTCTGGATAGGTAGCACCCACCACAGCACCCACTGCGCCATAGCCGCTGGCCCCCGCCGTTTCCTTGGCCAGTCCCTCAACATATTCGGCTACGTGTTGATAGACCGAGCGACCGTCGGCTACCAAATCCTGAAGCATACGGCCGCCTGGATTCGAGGTCTTCACCAAAACGAACACGCCCGCACTGCGCTCGATCGCCACGTCGACAAACGGCCGCAGGCTGTCGTCGCCCAGGTAAGGGCTCACCGTCAGGGCGTCGGCTCCCCAAGGGCTTTGGTCGCCACGGCCAAGCATACCTTGGGCATACGCCGTGGCGGTCGAACCGATGTCGTTCCGCTTGGCATCGAGCACCACCAGAAGATCTTTTTGTTGGGCGTAGTCGATCACCGCCTTCAGGGCAGCCATGCCCGCCGGTCCCAACTGCTCGAAAAACGCCGCCTGCGGTTTCACGGCCGGAACGAGCGGCGCCACGGTATCGATAATCCCACGGCAGAACTGCTCGTAGGCTACGGCGATTTGCCGAGGGTCAGCGTTTTCGTCCTCCGGCCGCAGGCCCTTGGGAAGCGATGCCGCACGCGGGTCGAGTCCCACCAGCACAGGATTTCCCCGCTGCACGACGGCCGCTTGGAGTTGATCGCAAAATGGAATGGAACTGGACATCGCAAGGCCTTCTCTTGTAGTGGGTTATGTCGATGTGCAGGCCGTTGGCCGAAACGGTAGCCGTGGCCGCAACCTAGTTGGATACGTACTGCAAGGCCACACTTTCCGCCAGGACCCGGGTAAACTTCGCCAGCGAAAATGCCGATTCATTCTTACCGTTTCACCCGTTCGAAACGAGGGGGGGCAAACAGCCGATGCCCTCCGTTGCACGTTTGAACGCAATATGCGATACTACGAGCTTGAGTGGGCAAATCAACCACCCACCCGACGATGTGGCCCGGCCACATCGGGCGTAAAAGACACACGGGGCGTGGCGCAGCCTGGATAGCGCGTCTGACTGGGGGTCAGAAGGTCGAAGGTTCAAATCCTTTCGCCCCGACATCGTAAAGCCCGCTGTAACAACAAGTTACGGCGGGCTTTTTCTGTGGGCTGCAATGACCTGTTTCCTGCCGCGCTACGCCTGCGCTACGGAGAAATTCAATCACAAAAAACCGGGCCAGTCAGTTTGTCGGCCGGCCCGGCGCTACGTTCGGCGCTACGCCTAGCGCTACGTGTGTGGGGAGGATCATCCCGATTTCGCAACCGCCTGGGCGGCGGCCAGTAGATCGGCTTCGGCGTAGATTTCGGTGGTGTTCAGATGCGCGTGCCCCAGGATGATCCGGGCAACCTCAATGCCGTAGGCGGCACGTATCCGAGTCGCGGCGTTGTGCCGCAACTGGTTGGGGTGCCAATGGGGAACCTCGGCTGCCAAGCAGGCTTTGCGAATCGCGACGTTGTAGGCGCTGGTGGAATACTTCCTTCCAGGCCGTCGCTTTGCCCCCTTTTGGGGTCCCTTCAGCTTCTTCCGGCACACTTTCGCGTTGGCCCGTCTCTTGGCGTTGAATAACGCCCGGCCGGCGGCAGGTGAGAAAAGAAACGCCTCAGGATCGTCGGAACGGAGCCAGGGCTTGACGATGGCTTGGGCGTGTGGGCCAAGTAGGACGCGGCGGTCCTTGCCGTGATGTTGCGTCTTGTGCGAGTGGGGACGGTAGATCCAGATCCCTTCGGGCATCCCCGGGGCATCGCTGCTGATGTCGCACGTCCGCACGTTGCAAGCTTCCCCTGGACGCGCACCCGTCCAAAGCTGAAGTTGGATCATTGCCCACACCGGGGGCGTCACGTGGTCTTTGATCGCATCAACATGGGCCTCGTCAACGGGCCGGATCGGTGGCCTGTCACGCGCCTCGCCTACCCGCAAACCTTCGACAGCGAGTAGGGCTCCCTACGCTCTCGGCCCCTTCGGAGGGGCCTTCCTAAAACCACGGCCTCTGGCCGTGGTCGTTTATTATTCAGTCTCGCCCGGGTTTTAGCGGCAAAACCCTCAACCCTTTCACCACCACGCTTGCAGGCTTCCTGTAGCTTCTGGTCGTTGCCGGTAAGTTGAACTTCCGCCTTTCCGTGTGGCATGGCTTGTCAATCCTTTGCCTCTATTGGTGTCTGAATGTGTAGCCGATGGTTGGCTTCTTGGCAGGTAAGAAAAAAATTCGTGGCTTCCAAGAACGTTTCAGTCTGTGCGGGTGTCTGAGGATTCCGACCGGGTAAGGTCCGCTGGGCCATCGACATCAACCAATCGCGAACTGGCGCAGGTGGAAGCCAACCACGGCGGACCTTTGCCGCCACTTGCCGCCAACCATGCGAGGTCAACCGAACGTCGATTGCCATGGTTTGTCCTTTGGTATTGTTGAGCTACTGAAGGGAGTCTTAATGGGAGTCGTGTGTTGTCACGTAACCGATCTCATGACTAGCGACCGAGATCACTCATTTACGATGTCAACCAGCTTCGGCTCGGAGCGTTTTCAAAAACGCTTCTATATCGGAGCGTCGGAGTCGATACCGCCGGTGCCCTCCCGTGGTGGAGATATTTGTTGCGGGCAAACGTCCGGTGGAAATCCAGCGGTGGACGGTGGCAACACTGACGCCAGTCTCTCTGGCGACCTCAGCGGGGGTGTAGTCACCCACAAACGGCTCTCGCATCACGTTCATCTGCGTTGTCTCCCACTTCGGGCTTTGGGCTCTTTGCCAGGTAATCAAGTCCGTACAGGGTCTATCGGCGCTGTCCCCGACTTTTCATTGGTGGTACCTTTGACCTGGGTGATACGGGAAAGACAGGATCGAACGTACGCAACGCCGTGTGCGGCATCTTGCTGATGGGCAGTTTTCTTGTACACTGATCAACGCAAAGGAGCCCAGATCGTGGCGAAGCGGTGATTTGAAGGGAATCGTCGCTCGGATACCCTAGTACGCCTTCCATGAAATTGTTTCCGGTGGTATAAGCACCGGCATGAAGGAACACATTGTACGCCTCAAGGACGAGGCCCGACAGCATTTGCAGGAGTTGGTGCATACCGGCACGCGATCCGTGCGTGTGGTTCGGCGTGCCTTGATTCTGCTGAAATCAGATGAAGGATTCACGGATGAGGAGATTGCCGAACACGTTGGTTGCACGGATCGAACTGTTCGCAGTATGCGTAAACGGTTCTGTACCGGGAGTTTAGAGGAAGCGTTGTACGACGCCCCTCGATCCGGTGCTCCGCCCACGTTTACGCCACGGCAGAAGCAGCAAGTCGTGGCGTTGGCTTGCAGCGATCCGCCGGAGGGCCGCGTCCGCTGGACGCTGGAACTACTCTGCGTGCACGCCGTGAAACGAGGCTTCGTCGATTCGATCAGCAAGAGCGAGGTTGCGTTGTGGCTGAAAGAGCACGACATGAAGCCATGGCGAAAAAAACATGGTGCATTCCGAGACTCACCGAAGAGTTTCGCGACAGAATGGAGGACGTCCTCGACCAGTATGAAAAGGCGTTCAACCCGAGAGAACCGTTGATTTGCATGGACGAGCAGCCGTATCAACTCCTGGACGATACGTGTCCCTTCAAGCCTGCCGTACCAGGCAAGGCGGCTAAGCAGGACTACGAGTATCGTCGTTGCGGCACGTGCAGTATCTTTGTCGCCGTTGAGCCGAAAGGTGGCAAACGCTTCGTCCAGGCTCGGCGTCATCGCAAACGGGCCGATTTCGCACGATTCGTGCGTGATCTGCTTCAGCGTTATCCCAAGGCTCGTCGGATTCATTTGGTTCTCGACAACCTCAACACGCACAACGAAAAGTCCCTCATCGAAACGTTTGACGCCACGAAAGCGAAGCAATCTCTGCGACGCATCGTATGGCACTACACACCCAAGCACGCCAGTTGGCTGAACATGGCAGAAATTGAAATCTCCGTGTTGACCAAGCAATGCCTCGGGCGACGGATTCCTACAATCGAAGAAGTTCAACGTCATGCGGCGACTTGGGCCCGCGACCGAAATCGCCGCAAAGCCATAATCGACTGGACCTTCAATAACAACGACGCCCGCCGAGTGTTCCCGGAACTATACCGGAAGAAACTTGCTGGATGACGTACTAGACTTTTGCAGACAGCAGTGTCGTCTTGAAAAAGCAGGAGGTTTAGCGATAAATTGAGTGTGTTTGAGGTGGCCATGGCATTTTGGGGTGGTACGAGTCATGCCAGGGATCACTTCGTTTCCAACCGTCGTTACGGCGGCCGTCGAGCAGTTCGGTGACCTTTTCATCTGTGAGCCCGAGCGGCGGCATTTCGCCGAGTACCTCACGGGCCTGATGGTTGCCGCGCGAAAAACCGTGCGTGGCATGAACAGCGAGTTCGCCATGACCAGCGATCAGTCCTGCTTCAACCGGTTTCTCACGGCAGTCGACTGGGACGAAGAGAAACTGAACGAGCAGCGACTCGAGTGGCTTCAGAGGGATTCGAGCACGCAATACACGGACCGCGGCGTCATCGCGCTCGACAACGTGCTGATCGACCACGACGGCAAGCTGATCGAAGACGTCGGCTGGCTTTGGGATCACGCCGAGCAGCGAAACAAACTGGCCCATGACTACCTGATTGCGAATTACGTTTGCAGCGGCGGAAAGCATTATCCGCTGGAGTTCCGTCGCTTCCGAAAAAAGACGCAATGCGAGGAAACGGGCGAAGAGTTCTTCAACCACACGAAGCTCTTCTGCCAACTGATCGACTGGGCGTGCGCGCGGGAGATACCCGGCGACTTCACTTTCGATAGCTACTTCACCAACGCCGAGTGCCTCAACCACATCCACGAAAAGAAAGATCGTTTCGACCGCCCGCGAGGTTATGTGGGCGACTTGAAATTCAATCGGAAGATCTGGTGGAAGGGTTACGAGTTGAAAGCCAAAGAGATGGCTGCCGAGATCGAACCGGAAAGCCGCAAATCGTTCCAGCGTGGCCGCAAGCAACAATGGTACTTCACGGCAACGCTCCGTATTCCCAACGTCCACCACAAAGTACGAATTGTCATCATCTGGAATCGAAAACGCGATCGTGCTCCCTGCAAGATCCTGGTCACCAACCGCACGGGCTGGGAAGTCACTCGAATCCTGCTCGTCTATCGCAATCGCTGGACAGGCACGGAGACCTGTCATCGGGACGGCAAGCAAGAGCTTGGCATGGGAGCTTGTCAGCTGCGCAACGGCCAGGGCCAAACACGGCACCTGTACTTGGTCATGCTGGCGTACCCTCTGCTCATGGCCCAACTCAAGCAGAACCGTGCGAAGCAATGGGCTCACTGCAAGCTGATGCCCATCGGCGAAGCCTGCCGCGCAGTAACGCGAGAAACCATGCGCTCAACGCTCGATTGGGCAATCGAACAAATTACCGAATGTTCGCAAACCCACCACCATGTGATGACTCTGTTGCGATTGACCTAGGTCTGCAAAAGTCTAGTTATCAAACTCTACACCGACAAGCTTTCCTAACTGCGTCGCGAGTTGCACCGACACTTGGCCGACACGATGCAAAAGAAAGTCCTGAAAGGCGTCCGCTGGCTGCTTCTGAAACGGCCGGAAAACCTCGATCCCACGCGACGGGAGCCCGAGCGGCTTGCTGAAGCCCTGCGGCTGAACGAACCGCTGGCCATCGCTTACCACCTGAAGGACCAACTCCGCGAGATCTGGGAGCAAGACGACCAGGAAACGGCGCAAGCCCTGCTGCTGGACTGGATCGCGTACGCCGAGTCGAGCGGCATCCGCATGTTGCAGAAGTTCGCCAGAACGCTTCGCTTCCACGCCTTCGGCATCCTCGCATGGTACGACTATCCGATTTCAACCGGCCCGCTGGAAGGCACCAACAACAAAATCAAAACCATGAAACGCCAAGCCTACGGCTTCCGAGACCCCGAATTCCTCCGTCTCAAAATCCTCGCCATCCACCGAACAACCTACGCTTAAGTCGGATGAACCGGAAATCCCGTTCGGGCCCGAAACAATCATCCCGTTTGCGGCCCGTGGGCCGTTGCGGGGCGAAATCCCAGCGACGTGACGTGAAGGCCTCGTCCTGGGTGCCAATTTGACAACGTAATCGGCTTGACCGAGAATGGCAATCATGCCGCTTTGCGGCAAATTGGTTCAGAGCCGAAACCTCCCCAAACCTTCTGCTGATTCATTCCTTGCCCGCCATTCTTCATGAAGGAGAACTACCATGCCAGACAAGTCGCCTCTCTCGCGTCGCCGATTCCTCAAGACGGCGGCCGGAGCCAGTACCTTGGCAGCCGCGCCGTGTTTCGTTCCAAGTTCCGCATTGGGCAAGGGTGGTGCGGTAGCGCCCAGTGAGAGGATCGTTGTCGGCGGGATTGGTATTCAGCATCGCGGCATGCACGACCTCCGCTGGATCATGCGGCACGAGGAAGTGCAATTCGTTGCCATCTGCGACCTGCAGAAGAAGCAGCGATTGGCGATCAAGGACTTCGTCAACAATCACTACGGCACGAAAGACTGTGCCATGTATCCCGAGATCAACGAGTTCCTGGCGGCGCGGCCGGATATCGATGCCGTGCTGATCGCAACGGGCGATCACTGGCACGCGATGGCCTCGATCCTGGCGATGCGGGCGGGGAAGGATGTTTATTCCGAAAAGCCCTCGTGCATGACGATTGCGGAGGGGCGAGCCGTGGTTGAAACGGCGCGTCGCTACGGCCGCGTCTATCAGACCGGCACGCAGCGACTGAGCGAGCCCAACCACGTGTTCTGCATTGAGATGGCTCGAACCGGTCGTCTCGGCGAGATCCACACGGCCTATGCTCACATCGCTCCCTGGGACGCGGCCGAGATGCGCCACGACTGGCTGCCGGCCGTCGACCAGCCGCCCAAGGACGAGGTGGACTGGAACGCTTGGCTGGGGGCGTGTCCCTGGCGACCCTACAATCCCCGCTACGTCGCCGGTGGGTGGCGAGGTTTCTACGACTTCCACACCAGTTGTATCGGCGAGTGGGGGGCACACACGTTTGCCCAGGCGCAAGCCGGCTTGGGGTGCAGCGAATCGTCGCCCGTCGGGTACGAATATGTGGCCAATGACAGCGGCGACGGCATGGTCACGCATTTCCCCAATGGCGTGCGGATGATTCTCTCTCGCGGGAACAAGTACTGGCACGGTTCCTGCGGCGAGCGGTTTGACGGCACTGAGGGTTGGGCCGCGGCCGCCGATGGCTATGCCAAACCCGATGTGTCCTCGCCGGCGCTGCTCGGGGAGTTCAGTCGCGTTATCAGCCAATATGTTGCCCGCACCGGCCGATCGCTCGACCACATGCAGAACTTCCTCGATTGCGTCAGGAGCCGCGAACGGACGGTTGCCAACCCCGAGGTCATGCATCATTCCATGACCACCGTCCACGCCGCCAACATCTGTATGTGGCTCAAGCGGAGCCTCAAGTTCGATCCCGTTAAGGAAGAGTTCGTGGGCGATGACGAGGCCAACAGCCTTTGCTCGCGAGCTATGCGGGAACCGTACGTTTATTAGAGGCGGTTTCGAAACCTGGCGTCGGGTTCGCATGTCCACAACGAATGACCGTGACACTAGTTTTGAAATGGTTTCTAGTCGTCAGGTCGCACGCGCTGAATGGTCCTATCCCTGCTTCCTTCCTTAACATCAACGGGAATCTGCCACCATGTGGAAAAATCACAAATACTATCTGGTCCTCGTCGCGGTCCTACTGGCCAACACGGCTGCTAACTCATACGCCCAGGAAGCCGAACTACTCGCGGTGCTTCGCTCGGATGCGACGGTGCAGGAAAAGTCTGCTGCATGCCGACAACTGGCCCGCATCGCCACCAAGGAAGCGGTGCCCACGCTGGCCGCGCTGCTGGGCGATGAAAAGCTCTCGCACATGGCGCGTTATGCCATGGAGACGATCCGCGACCCATCGGCCGACAAGGCCTTGCGAGATGCCCTGAACACGGTCCAGGGGATGCCGCGGTTGGGCGTAATCGGCAGTCTCGGCGCGCGGCGCGATGCCCAAGCGGTAGACGCCTTGGCCGCGCTGCTGAAGGAGTCGGAAACCGCCGAGGCCGCCGCCCGTGCGCTCGGAAACATTGGTACACCGGCGGCCGCCAAATGTCTAGGGGATGCTCTACCGAATGCCTCGGGCCGTAACCAACTCGCCGTCTGCGAAGGCCTATTCCGATGCGCCGAAGTGTTGGCCGCCGAGGGCGACAGTGCTGCGTCGCAGGCCATCTACGATCGTGTGCGGGGGCTGGCGGACGCACCGCAACAAGTCCGTGCCGCGGCGATTCGGGGCGCAATCCTCGTGCGAGGCAAGAACGGCGTGCCGCTTCTGGTCGAGGCGATCAAAGGGTCGGACTACGGCTTGGCCACCGCAGCCGTACGTGCCGCCATGGAATCGCCCGCCCCGGAAATCGCCGACGCCCTGTTGGCCGAATTACCCAAGGTGCCGGCCGAACGGCAAGGCTTGCTGATCTTGACGCTGGCCGATCGCGGCGATTCCCGAGTCTTGCCGGCGGTACTCCAGGCAGCGCACAGCAGCGACGGGCAGCTTCGTATTCTCGCATTTCGTGCCTTAAAGCGTGTAGGCGATGCCTCGTGTGTGCCGGCACTGCTTGATGCGGCAGCCGAAGGCGGGGACGACGTGTCGCAAGCCGCCATGGAATCGCTCGAAAGCCTGCAAGACAAGTCGGTCGACGATCAGCTCGCGGCGCGACTGCCGGAAGCCCAGGGGAAAATGCGGCTTGTGCTAATCGAGTTGGCCGGACGACGGCGTACGGCTGCCGCCGCCACTGCGCTTTGGAAGGCTGCCGACGACGCGGATCCCGCGGTCCGCGCCGCGGCGTTGACCAGTCTTGGTGCCGTGCTTAATACGACTGACTTGCCGAAACTGGTCGCACGACTCGCTACGACTAAGGACGGTCAAGAGGCGGCTGCCTTGGACAAAGCCTTGCGCGACGTCTGCCTGCATTCAGTGGATCGGGAAGCGGCCGCCGCACAATTGGTTGCCGTGTTGCCCACGGTAAACGGATCGGTGAAGGCCAGGATTCTGGATACGCTCAACGTCGTTGGCGGCACAACCTCGATCGAGGCGGTTGCTGCAGCTGCCCAATCCAGCGACCAGGAATTTCGTGATGCGGCCTTCCGCGTGTTGGGGCAGTGGAAATCGGCCGACGCCGCGCCTCTGCTACTCGAACTTCACAAGGCGGTCGACGACGACCGGCTCAAGATTCGCGCGGTCCGGGCGTACATTCGCATTGCCCGGCAATTCGACATGCCCGCCGAACGCCGCGCCGCCATGTGTCGTACGGCCTTGGAGATTGCGGATCGTGAAGCGGACAAGCGGCTCGTATTGGAAGTCCTCCTTCGCTATCCCAGCGAAGAGATGCAAGCGATCGCCCAAAAGGCGGCCGAAGTGCCTGCCTTGAAAGAACAGGCGCTCATGGTGGTGATGGGCATGGCCAGCAAAGGCATCAACCGGGCCGAACTTGGCAAAGCCCTAGCACAAGCTGGTCACACGCCGGTGAAACTGGAAATCGTCAAGGCCGAGTACGGTGCTGGGGCGAAAACTAAGGACGTCACCGCGATTCTCCGAAAATACGCCAAGAACTATCGCATCCTTTTCCTGCCCGGTGCCAACTACAATGAAAGTCTTGGCGGCGATCCGGCACCGGGAACCGCAAAGCAACTGAAGATCCAGTATCGGGTCAACAGCAAGGACGGAGAAATCTCGCTGAACGAGAACGCCATGATTGTGTTGCCCATGCCAAAATAGAGCCAGCCCCATGGGGCTGGCGACTTGAGTCGTGAGCACTCGCGCTGCTGATTCTTCGACACTCGTTGCGCCTCGAAGGCTCCGTTGCGGTCGTGCGGCGTAGCCCCGACGTTCGCTTCGTAGAAGACCTGTCCATCGGCTCGACCGGCAGATGCTGCGGTCGACGGTGCGGATCGATGCGTCGCATACGTGCGCCGTTGGTTTGCAGTTCCTTGGCCAGCAAGCTCGTTAGTTGCGAAGAGCGTATTGAACGGGGAGCTTTTTCGACAAGGGCTGCTGGAAGTGAATCCAGCGGCCCTTGTCTGCGCATTTCGTCGCCTCAACCGCAATCGAGTCGCACGGTTGATGTTCTACGCCTACGTCATCGAAAGCCAGTTGCTCCGAAAACGCGTGGTAGGAAACAACTCGATCGAAACGGGTGACACTACATATTGATTTCGAACCCCTTGCGGTTCTCTCGCGTGAGGAACGAGTTCGCCTGGGCGTCGCCGACGATTTCCCGCTTGACCGGATCCCACTTGAGCTCCCGTCCCAGACGCATCGCGATGTTCGAGAGGTGACAGATCTCGAGCATTCGGTCATGCGACCAGACGTCGGAGATCGGCTGGTTGCGAGACTTTATGCCCTCGATGAAGTTGGCGGTGTGGTTCTGGCTGATCTTTCCACCGTAGACTTCTTCAATGGCTCCATCCGGCAGCGGCATGTCTTTCAAGTCCTCAACGGGCTTTCCGGTGATCTTGCCGCGGTTGACGAAGAACCGGCCTTCCGTGCCCTCGAAGAGAATGCCGTTGTCACCTCCGCTGGTGATAATCATTTCGACGTCGTTCGGCATGTCGACGCGGAGGTTGAATTGGGTCGCCGTGTTGTAACGATCGTCGACCACGGGGAAGCCGTCCTTGTACTCGACCGGCAACGTGTATTCGACGGGCGTGACTTTGCTTGGCCCCGTGTCGCTGGCGCCGAGTGCCCAACAGGCAATGTCAACGTGATGGGCTCCCCAGTCGGTCAGTTTCCCGCCGGAGTACTCATGCCAGTTGCGGAACGAGTAGTGGCAATTGCTGTAAAGCGGTACACCACCGCCGTAACCTTTTCGTATTTCCGGCAACGCCCGATACGGAACCTTGGGCGCCGGTCCGAGCCAGAAGTCCCAATCAAGCTCCTCGGGAACAGGGGCTACCGGAATGATCGGTGAAGCTGCCATGCCGCCGATGCCACATGTCACTTTTTTCACCGTGCCGATGCGGCCATGTTTGACCAGAGCGATGGCCTGCAGGAAACGTTGGCCGCACTCGCTTCGCTGCATCGTGCCGACCTGAAAGACTCGGCCCGTCTCTTTGACGATCTTCTCGATGAGCTTACCTTCGTCGATGGTCAGCGTGAGCGGTTTTTCGCAGTAGACGTCCTTGCCGGCGAGCATTGCTTCGACCGCGATCTTCGTATGCCAATGGTCCGGCGTGGCGATCATAACCGCGTCGATATCTTTTCGATCGAGGACCTTTCGATAGTCCTTGTAGGCATCAGGTTTCTTGCCCTGCCTCTTCTCCACCTTTTCAACGTTTGCCCCGAGCACGTTCGAGTCGATATCGGCCAGGGCGGCGAAGTCGGCAAAGCCAAACGACTTGCTGGTGATGGCCCAGCCTTGATTTCGAAGGCCAATAGTCGCAAAGACCGGGCGGTCATTCGGCGACTCATAGCCGAAGGCCCGGTTGGCCGACGGGAGTAGAATGCTTGCGGTTCCCGCGACGGCGATGCCTTGAAGAAACTGACGACGCGATGTCTGGTAAGATGCTGGCATTTGCTAAAATCCTTCTGGAAAAAAAACGAGTAAGAGTACTTGCAGGCAGGCCTCGGGTTGCCCGGAGTGAGCCTGCCAGGTTGCCTGCAACGGAGCATCCAGTCGGTGCTGACTGAGAGCGATTTCAACTACCGCTCCACACTCAATTATACTTGAAATCCTCAGCCGTTTGTATCGCCCGGCGGAATTCGGCAGGAGAACTGCAAAGTCGATGTTCGCGACCCAACGGGCAGGTAGATTGCGAGAAACCGAAGGACCCCGTTGGTCGGCTTCCGCTCATTAGCTATGCAAGCGTCAATAGTATGGCATCGAAAACGGCCAGCGGCTCTTCGGAGACGATCTTTTCGCCGATCGATACTGCCTCGCTACTGGCCGCCTTACTCAGACTGCGGTTCTGAAGATACGGCGCTACCAAGGCCGAGGCTTCGCCGGAAGGAAACGACAACATTCTACGGCGTATGCAGCAAGAACGCGTCGAGGTGTTTTTGCTCACCCCAACGCCCCGTGTCCATCATCACTAGGGCACCTCCGTCGTCACAGGCGGCCAGATCGTGGACGTTGCCGAACTGATTTTCCCGAAAGTTGACTCCTCCCCTTCTGCCGCTTAAACTCATCTCTGTGGGAAATCTGATTTTCTATCACTCGATGTCGGAAAGGTCTTTGGTCGATCTGCACACGTCGCGCCTGGCTGATTTCAGTTTGCGAGACGGAAGAGGGCCTGCGAACGCAACCGAAACTTCCTCGACATTACCGTCCACTTGCCCCGCCCCGACTACCCACCCCTTTGAACACACCAGCGTCTGGAGCCGTCATGAAACGCGTGTCTTGGTTCGCCATTTGTTTTATGTCCGTCACGTATGCGTCGGCCGCAGAATTCCATGTCTCGCCGGACGGTTCGGACGATAATCCGGCTACCGCCACCGCTCCGGTCAAGTCGCTAGAGAAGGCGCGCGATCTGGCTCGGGCGGCGAGAAAGGCGACGCCCGAGGAGCCGATCCAGATTCTTCTTCACCCGGGCATCTACATGGTTCGCAAAACCGTGGAGTTCACCAAAGACGATTCCGGGACCGAATCTGCTCCGCTAACGATCAAAGCCTGGAAAGATCCCAAAAGCCCGAACGACTGGCCGAAACTTGTCGGCGGAGTTGTCGTGTCGGAGTGGAAGAAGTCCGACTTCAGCAATGCGGCACTTGCATCCGCCGGCGGAGACGTTTACGAAGCCGACTTGAAGCCGCTGGGGATCGACGGCAAGTTTCGACAGATTTATCTCAACGGCATGCGTCAGATTTGGGCTCGTTACCCGAACTACGATCCGGCCCTTCCGTATTCCGGCGGTTGGGCGTACGTCGACGGCAAACGCATTCCGATGTACACAGATGTTGAAGGCGAACGGACCGATACGGTCGTCATTCGTGAAAAGGATCAACGCAACTGGTCGCGTCCGACCGACGGCGAGGTATGCATCTTCCCCCGCTACAACTGGTGGAACCGCATCGAAAAGATCCAACAGTTCGATCCGACGACTCGTACGATCACGCTGGAGAAGCAGATGCCGTACGCCGCCCGGCCCGAAGACCGTTACGCCGTGTTCGGCATGAGGGAAGAACTCGATGCCCCGGGCGAATGGTATCAGGATGTCGAAGGGCAGAAACTCTACTTCCTGCCGCCCGGAACGCTGGAGGGCGCGGTGGTTGCCGTTCCGACCGTCGACACCATCTTGAGTTTCAAGAACGGATCGAACGTCGTCGTTCGCGGTCTGGAGTTCACCTGCGCGGAGGCTCGGGCCGTTCGGTTAGCGAACTGCGAAAAGATCGTCATCGAAAAGTCGCTCGTTCACGATCTGGGCTATTTTTCCGGGGCGGGCATCTCGATCCACGGCGGTCATGAGTGCATAGTTCGCGGCTGCGACCTTTGGGATCTCGGTGGACATGGCGTGGAGGTGTATGCCGGCGACAAGGTCAAAATGGAGAAGTGCGACCACGTCGTGGACAACTGCTACATCCACCACGTCGGCCAGTTCAACCGGCACGGGATCGGCCTCATGCTCGGCAGTTGCGGTGTGACTCTTTCCCACAACCTGATTCACGACATGCCCCGCTGCGGCGTTTTCTATGGCGGTGTGTTGAATACGATCGAGTACAACCGGATTCGCCACTGCAACCTTGAAATGGAGGATACCGGCTGCACCTACGGCGGCGGGTGGACCGGCGGATGGAGCACGATCCGCTACAATCATTGTACGGACAGCATAGGGTTCAATAACCACGGAAAGTTCTTCGCCTTTGCCTGGGGCATCTACCTGGACGAGTCCGGCTGCGGGTACGATGTTTATGGCAACATCGTCGAACGCTGCCAGATCGGCGCAATGCACCTGCACAACGCGCGCGAAAACCACATCTACAACAACATCTTCGCGGAAAACGGCTGCTCCGATCCAAATCCGGAGCGGTTCGGCACGACGCACCAGATTTCGCTACAGGGCTGGAACGACGATCCGAACGGGACGTTTCTCAAAAAACGCGAGCCGAGGATGGTGAAAGACTACAACCGGCTGGTCGAGAATCCCGAGTGGAAGAAGATGCGTGGCATGGCGGTCCCACCGAAGGAAACCATCTTGGCGGACGGAACCGTCATGCGCGGCAACCGCGTGGAGCGGAACATTTTCTATTATCCAGGGCAGCCGAAGTCGCGCTACATCCGCATTTCCAACTGCAACCTCGAAGCGAACGTTTTCGACTACAATACGATTTGGAACGGTGGTCAGGAACCGATCCTTACCGGCCGGAAGGGCTACAAGGCCGCTAAGGCCGATTTGACTGATCGTATCCCAAATCGAGAATTTCCTGCCGCTTCGGACGAACTGCTCAAGCAAGACGCCAACCAGACGGCGGCTGAGGGCTGGTACTGGTACCAAAAACAGTTTCCCGACGTGAAATCGGAAGTCGTTACCAACGACGAAGGCAAAAGTGCGTTGCGTATTGCGGCCGCGCATAATCCGGAGAAGAAGTACATCAAATACGCTTGCGTCCGGTCCGAGTCGTTCGCCTTCGAGCCGGGCAAAGACTACCGCCTCGCGTTCAAGCTGCTCACGAAAGGCGCTTCCGGAAAGACGACCGCCCGCTTGGTCAACGAAGTGAACGGGCTGTGGCGTGCGTTTGGCTTACAAGTTTTCCAGCCGCAAGACGGCAAGCGGACCGAATGCCAGATCACCTTCCACTATCCGGCTGAGGGAGAAAAGGACTACGACCAGCGGCTCGGCAAGCTGAATATCCAATTCGAATTCCGTTCTGAGACCGGCACGGCGGAAATCAGCGAATTGGCCTTGGAGGAAGTCGTGCCGGCGTCGCAGTGGGAAGCTTGGCAGCAGGCGGGCGGCGACGTCCATTCAATCGTCGCGGATCCGCTGTTCGTCGACGCGGGACACGGCGACTTCCGCCTGAAGCCGGAATCGCCCGCGTTGAAGCAGGGTTTCGAACCGATTCCGCTCGACAAGATTGGCCCCTATGAAAACGACGCCCGCGCCACTTGGCCCCTCCAAGAGGCCGAAGGCGTTCGCGAACACCCCGAATGGCTGCAATCCGTCTCGATTAACGACTGAACTTGAGTCTTGAACCATCAACTAATGCTTTGTCAACCTTTAGATTATGGGTGCCATGGCCACGCTTGCGTGGCCATGTTCGCCGGGGTTTTTAGCATGTTCACGCAAGCGTGGGCATGGCACCCGAGCCCCCAGCTCTAGAGTTGACAAAGCACCAATCTCAAGAGGTAACCGATGATAAGGTGTCTTACGTTCTGGCTTGTTTTAGCAATGGTATCCTGCGCGCAGGCCGAGTTGACGGTGTTTGTTTCCGCAAATGCGGCCCCTGGCGGCGATGGTAGTAGCGACAAACCCTATCAATCGCTGTCGCAGGTGCGTGATGCGGTTCGTGCCCTTCGCGACGCAGGAACATTGCAGCGTAGCGAGGCCGTGACGGTGTATGTGGAACCAGGCGTCTATCGCTTAGAGCGATCGTTCGAGTTGAATGCCAACGACGGCGGCACAGCCGAAGCACCGGTGGTCTACAAGGCCCGAGAAAACGGCAAGGCCCGTTTTCAAGGTGGGATTGTCGTGGAGCCTTCCGCCTTCAAACTCGTGACCGACTCGACCGTGTTAGCGCGTCTGGACCCGGCGGTTCGGGAAAAGGTGTACGTGTGCGACCTGTCGACGAAACTGCCGAAAGCGTTTTCCGACTTCAAGACCGCTTTCCACGGCGCGCCGGTGGCCCCCTGGCTGTATATGAATCATCAGCCCATGACGCTCGCCCGTTGGCCCAACGTCACCACCACGGACACGGGATGGGCGAGCTTCTCCAAGGCCGTCGATACAGGCCTACCCCAGCCCGATGCTGCGGACCCTGCCTTGCGCCAACGACATCCGGGCTCCTTCCGCTTCGACGATCCACGACCGGACCGTTGGGACCTGTCGAGCGGCGTCTGGCTGCTCGGGTACTGGACCCACGATTGGTGCGACGAAGTGATCCGCGTTGCCTCGTACGACAAGGACGCAAAGGTCATCGCCCTGGCGGCCCCGCATTCCTATGGCATCAACGCGGGTACCTGGGGAGCGGCGCAGCGCCGGTTTTACGCCATGAACCTCCTTGAAGAATTGGATACACCGGGCGAATGGTACTTGGATCGGTCCCACAAACTGCTCTACTTCTACCCGGAAGGAGATCTGAACTCCGCGGAAATCGTCCTGGCCACGCTCACCCAGCCGCTGGTTAAGGTGGACGGGGCAAAGCATGTGAAGCTCGAAGGGCTGGTGTTCGAACACGGCCACACCGACGGGATCATCGTCCGCAACGCGGAACATCTTCAGATCGTCGGCTGCGTGGTAGCTAACATGGCCGGGAGCGGCATTTCCCTCGACGGTTCCGACTGCGTAGTTCGCTCGTGCGACGTGTTCAACATCGGCCGAGGCGGCATTTCGTTGCGAGGCGGCGACCGCAAGTTGCTCACCCCCGCCCGCAACCTCGCAGAGAACAATCATATCCACCACTTCGGTATCTTCCAGCGCACCTATGCGCCGGGGATTGGTGCGAACGGCTGCGGCCAGATCGTCCGGAATAACTGCATCCACGACGCCCCGCACAACGCGGTGTTGTACGGCGGCAACGAGCACCTGTTCGAGCGGAACGAGGTCTATCGCGTGGTCATGGAGACGGGCGACGCCGGCGCGTTCTACACCGGTCGCGACTGGACGAGCCAAGGCAATATCCTGCGGAACAACTACATCCACGACCTCGGCTCCGGCAACGCGGACCACGTGAATACCATGGGAATCTACCTGGACGACTGCGACTGCGGCGACACGCTCGTAGGGAATGTCTTTTACCGCGCCGGCCGGGCAATGATGATCGGCGGTGGCCGCGATAATCCGGTGTTGAACAACTTGGTGATCGACTGCCCAATCGGCCTGCACATCGACTCCCGCGGCATGACGTGGAAACATTGGAACAACCCGTCGTACGCCGGTTGGTCGCTGGATGCGAAGGCGCAACAGTTCAACCACACCCAGCCGCCTTGGAGTACCAAGTACCCACGTCTGGCGGCCATCATGTCGGAGAACCCGCGCGAGCCGCTCGGCAACACGGTTCGCGACAACGTGTTCGTCGGTTGCGGCAAACAAGTGTGCAGCTTCGACGGAAACGTCAAGAAGCTGCTCGACAAGTTCGAGATCGCCGACAACGTGGCTGTCGCGCCGAGCAACGCCAGCGGCGAACCGAAGGGAGTCCCGGAGAAGGGCTTCACCAAGCTTGCCCCTGCATCCGACCTGCCGACGACTTTCGACGCCGACGGCACAGCGGCCCGGGAGTTCATCACGCGTTGGCAGACGTGGGTCCGGACGAAACTCCCCTCATTCAAGCCGATCCCGCTTGGCGAGATTGGACTCTACAAGGACGAATATCGCGTGGCGCTGCCGGACCGCTGAAACGGACTATTGATGATATATGTCATCCTGAGTCACGCTAAGTCATCCTGAGTGTAACGAAGGATATCCAGGGCCGTCCGCATGGGCCAGATTCTTCGCGCTCAGAATGACACAACGCGGGCTACGTTCATGGATGATCCAGGCTGGCCCGGATTGATGAGACAATTGCGTTGGCGTATGCTTTTGCCCGCGCTGTTCGTTGCAGTAGGCCGTGAATTCGACCAGTAGAAAGTCGAGATGTCGCTTGCCAAAGGTGAGGAACTTGGCAAGATATTCCAATTGTGATGTGGCATCTTAATGATGCTCGCATTGGAAATGATCCGCTTCAGAAAGCCGAACGCCTGGAAACTCAGGCTCCCGTTGGTCGCCTTCCGCTCATTAGCTATGCAAGCGTCAATAATGGCCGTTTATTGGACCCTGCATTGCTTGTAGAACGAGGGCGACCAATGGGAACTCGGTTTCCCGGGACAGGACGCAAGGAAGTGTTCCACAATCAACCACGGAACCAATAAAACGCTGGCTTTGTCAATTCGCCGCAGACGCAGATTTCTCTGCGAATCGGTCCGATGTCATCCGTTGTTTTCGGACCGAGTGTGAGGATTGTATCAAAGTGAAGTGGCTCATGCACCCTGTCCCTCCCAAAAACTCCATCCGGCAGTTTTGGTAGTCGCTTGGTCCAATCGATGATCACTTCCCTGCCATCTCGACTGTCACCTGATTGAAGAACTCGACGCACTCTGCCATTTCGGGCATGTTGTCGAGGAAGTCGTAGGAATACTCTAGCCCGATCAGTGTCGGTTTGATGCCCAATCGCCGCAGTTCTCGGAGCATCTTCTCGAACTTCGCCTTGCCCGTGCCCCACGGCACGTCGCGCCCTTCGGGTGTTAGTTCATTCAGGTCGTGCGGCTGGATCGTGATCAGCCGGTCGCCCAGGATTCGGATGCCCTGGATCGGATCGACACCGGCGCGGATCCAGTAGCCCGTGTCGGGGCAGGCACCAATCCGCTTGCTTCGTCCTTTGCAGACTTCGAGCACGTTTTCCGGCTTCCAGTAAACGGGCGACTGGTCGGGGCCATGGTTGTGGATGGCGAGGTTGATGTCGTAGTCGTCGCAGAACCGTTCGATCACATCCAGCGATTCGGGGACCGGTTCGGAAATGAAGGTTTCCACGCCCATCTTGCGGCCGAATTCGAAAACCTTGCGGCAACCTTCTTCGTCGCCGGGGATCTTTGCATAGAAGCACGTCGGCATCCGCACACCGGCCGCGTCCATCTTCAGCCGGATCTGTTCGAGTTCTTTGTCGGTTAGATTGGCGTCGAAGTTCTTGGGAATGTCCTTGCTGACCTTCTGAAAGCTCAGGCCGCCGACGTAGTTCAAGCCGAGTTCGCGGGTTTTGTCGATGGTTTCGCATAGCGTGAACTTGTGCAGTCCCCAGGCTGTAACGCCGATGCGCCAGCCGAGTTTCTCTTGTGCGATAACAGCGGGTGTCAGCCGGTTGGTGGGCGTGGTGGATCCGTCGATATCGCCCATGACGAACTGGATGGCGCCCAGGTAGAACTCGAGGATCTTGGGTGTCATGAAGTCGGCGGGACTGTGTCCGATCGTGCAATAGACGACGCGTCCGCGACCGTAGTTGCGTGTCCAAGCGAGGGCATAGTCGTCGTCTGCTCGTTCGAGGCCCGGATGGGTCCCCTTGGGCGGCAGCTCGGTCTTGTCGGTGTCGATGCTGAACAGCACGCGAACGCGGTCGCGAGAATAGGGACCGTGAACGCGGAAGAACTCGCTCACATGCTCGAAGCCATTGCCGCCGAAGGGCCGGTTGAGCGGATGGTCGGGCGAGTCGAGTTTGATCACGACCCGTTCGTCCGGGGCCAAGTGGGACGCTCCGCGCCCGCCGATCATTTGTCCGAACTCAGGCCAGGTTTCTTTTGCACCTTTTTTGAAGTCGGTGAACGCGACTGTCGTTCCGTGGATACCCAACAGCCCACCGCCGGCAAGGACGAATTCGAGGAGATTCTGCCGAAGCGTCGGATCGTCGAACAGGTTGCCGACGGTGTTGTTGAGGCAGACGGCGTCGAACTGTTTGAGGTTCTCTTTTTCAAAGACGGCCGGGTCACGGGAGATCACGGTAGTGAACGTTCCCGTCTTTTCGCCCATCCGTGTGAAGGCGAAGTTGGCGGTTTCGATTGAGCCGTGACCGGGATAGCCCACGTTGCCGTCGTAGATCAGCAACCTGCGAGTGCTGTCGACCGTGGCTGGTGCCTTTGCGGGGAGCGCGGCTTCGACTTTTGTTTTTTCTGCGTCTGAGAGTTCACGGCGAGGTCTTTGCTCGGCGGCCGAGGTGCCGGAAGCGGATAACAGCGCTGCCACCAGGAAGACAGGAACGATCGGTTTCATTGGGGTGCTCCTGAGCGCAGCTTCAAAACTTGTGCTTCGGACTGGTGTATTGCAGCGGCTAGACATTCCACGGTTCTCGACTTGCACGGGCGCGTAGGGCATTAGCTTCGTGGTCGTCGAGGAACTCTTCCTTGACGGGGTCCCACTTCAGCGCTCGACCGGTCCAATAGGCGATGCATCCGAGATGGGCAAGGATTGTCGCGCCCGCGCCGATTTCGACGTCGGCCCGAGGACGACGCCTGCTGCGGATGCAGTCGATCCAGTCGCGGTGGTTTTGCACGACGGAATGGGTCTTGGGAACCTCCACGTCCAGGAGATACTCGGGACAGCATCGCAACAGCCCTTGGCGTTCGACGTGGATCCAGCCTTCGTCGCCCACGAAAAGCACGCCGAAGTTTCTGATGGGCGTCTTGGGATCCCAGCCCTCGGGAATATCGTGTTTCCCAGGAACAAGGTGTGTCGTACTGATGATTTGCGTTCCGTCCGCATAATTGAATGTAAGCGATGACGCCCCGTTGATGCCCGGCGGGATGATCTCTGTAGGTCCATGGCCGTCCTTGCCCAGCCCCGCGTGGGCCGAATCCAGGTTGTGCACCAATCCGGACGTCATCTCGCCTGCCCCGAAGGCGCGATTGCAGATCCAGGGGACAACACGTTTCGGTGGGCCGGCCTGGTGATAGCGGTAGTTGTAAGGGTACCACGGACAGGGTCCCAGCCACATGTCCCAATCGATGCCCTTCGGCAGTGGTTCGGCCGGCAGGTTCAGATAGTCGCTCACGCTACTTGCCGACACGTAGGCCAGTTTGACCTTGCCGATCCTGCCAGCGTGAATCATCTCGAACGCCTTGAGAAACTCGGCCGAGTTCCGTTGCTGTAGTCCGGTTTGAAAAACGACGTTGTGCCTTCGCACCGTCTCGACCATGGTGCGGGCTTGCCGGATCGTCAGCGAGATGGGCTTCTCGCAGTAGATATCTTTGCCCGCCTTGGCAGCTCGAACGGTGATGGCCGGGTGCCAGCGTTCGCCCGTCACGATGCTCACCGCATCGATGTCGTCGCGGTCGAGCAGTTCGCGAAAGTCGTCGTAGGCCTTGAAGCCATTGAATTGGCCGCTCGGCTGCCGGGCTCCGTAGACTTCCTGAAGTACCTTGGTCGAGTGGTCTCGCCGCCAACTATCGACGTCGCTAAGCGCGAGGAGTTGAACGTCCGGGTAATTGGCCATGATGTGAAAGTGTCCGCCTCCCATGCAGCCGACGCCGATGGCGCCGACCGTGATCCGGTTGCTCGGGGCCGTGGAACCGTCAAGGCCGAGGGCAGTGGAGCGGAGCGTGAGCGGAGCGGCCAGTGATCCGGCCAGGGCGGCCGTTCGCTTGAGTATTTCGCGCCGCGTGAGGTCAATGTGTCGTGAACGTGTCATGATGACCAATATCTCCTATAGGCGATTTCCAAACCCGGCTGTGGCTTCGTGAATCCGCCGAACGAATAACCCTGTTGCTGTTTTGAAACGGTTTCTACTTCTGTTTTGTTCGAGCGTCGATGTCGCGGAGTACCTTCGGAATCTGCTGCTGAATCGCAGCGTCTTGCGTCAGCGACTGGATCTTCGTCAACGCGGCCGCCGCCTGGTCGGGATGTGATTGGCTGAGCCCCTTGGCCAGCGTAAACACGGCAGGGACGGCCGCCGCCTTTAGATCGACGTTGTCGACCATGGGGAGCAGCAGATCCAGAGCGTCCGGCACTCGAACGGCCGCCAGCCGCGAGACAAACAGCTCTTTGTCTTCCTGACGCGTTGCCAGATTCATCGCGTCGCGAAGCATCTCGAACGTCTTCTGTGGCGCTCGTTCGCTGGGCAAAGCGACCACACGTGCATAAGCCCTCAGCGACCAGATGCGGTACGACTCCACGTCGCTCGTCTTGGCGATCGCAAGCAACTCGTCGGCGACCGAGGCGTCGGGCCAATTGGCCAGCGCTCGATGGCCCGCATCGCGAACGGCCTGATCGTCGCTTTGCATCGCCTTTTGAACTGCCGGTAGGGCTTCTGGGCCGCCAATGCGTGCGAGCGTGGGGAGGATGGCGCACTTGGCGTTGCCGTCGCCCGCCTCCATGGCTGCCAACAACGATGCTGAACGTCTGGCCGGATCGGCGATCTTCTGGCAACTCATCCACACTGCCCGGCCTGCCGCTTCGCGTTCTTCTCCCGCCACGGTTTTGGCGAGCAGGGCAACGAGTGCCTCGGCCTCTGTCTCCGATGCCATGATCTCCAACGCCTTGAATGCCTCCAACCGCGTCGCCTCGTTCGAAGACTCCGCCGCCTTGAGGAAAGCCGGCACGAACTCGGGCGAACGTCGAGCCAGAGCGCATTGCACAACGACGACCGGCAGTTTCTCTGCTTGACCCATCCACGCGATCAGCACCTGGTTCACACCTTCGGCCGGCATGAGGCGCAGCGTCTCATAGGCCGCATCGCCGGTGCTTTTCACAAGCCCCACCAGCATCGGCACGTCGTCGGGCGTACCCGATTGGGTCAGTGCCGTCAGGGCGGCAGTGCGTACTTCCCCATCTGACTCCTCAAGCGACTTCAAGGCCGCCGCACGGATCGCCTCGTGGCGGTGATGTTTGAGATTCATGAAGGTCGCGATTTTGCCGGCCCCGGGCATATCGGTTATGGCCGACGCGATCCGGCCGATCTCCTCGGGCTTGTCGAGGTCGACAACCCAATCGGCCGCCACCACGCGTTTCCAGGGTTCATCGTCTTTCAACGCGTCGATCACCATCGTCAGCGATTCCGCGGGCTTTGCGGCCAGCAGGCCCCGAAACGCGGCTGCCCGAACGCGTTCGGACTCGGCAGACAAAAGCGGTTCGCAGATTGCGGCAGCCGTCTGGTGCTCTCCTTGCTGGCAGAGCGACTCGACGGCATCGAATTGCGCGTCGGCGACAACCTCCAGCAAGGCCACGGGAGCTTTGCCGGCGAACGCCTGAATCGCCTTGGCCGCAGAGGGATTGCCGATTCGTCCCAACGCAACGAGGCACACTTTCCGAAGTTCCTCGTTCTCCTCTTCCAGCAAGGCTGTAATCGCCGGCACAGCCTCCGTGTCGGCAAGCCTTCCGAGCGAGATAACGATGCCCAGCTTCTGCCGGCCGTTCGTTTTTCCAAGCATTTCGCGGAGCGTTTTCTTCGCAACCGGGCTGCCGATGCCCTCCAGGGCGTAACGAGCCATGTACGCCATGCGTTCGTTAGGAAGCAACGCAGCCAATGACGCAACGGATGCGTCGGAGCCAACGATCACGAGTTGGCGGCAGGCGTAGTCCTTCGCCAGATCGGTCGCATTGCCTTGGAGAACCGCGATCAACCGGTTCTCGAGATCGGCACGCACCTTCTCATCGGTCCGCGAAGCCACCACGGCTTGGCGGATCGGGTGGAACGCGCCAAGGTCCTGTCCAAGTTCGAGTTTGACTAAGGCTTGAATAGCCGCCGTCAACGGAAGGTTGTCCTCTGGTGGGGACTGGGCCCGAGATATGACCGCAGGAAGAATCGCGATTAGACAAACGCAAATTCCAACCAGACGTGGCCGGAAACGGGAGACGGAGCGGGTGTAAAGGCACATTGCATCGGTATCCAAGGGGGCGGTGGAGGTGGGAACGACAGACGCCCGGTGGGCAGGGGTGTAAACGTTATCGCGAGCCTAATCGATTGGGAATCGTGAATCACAAAACCGTTCGATTAAGCGAAAACCGGATTGACGAATCGCACAGCTTGCGTGGTATCGGAGTTTTTGGAGGGAGACGTGTTGCCGCAAGAACGCATCGGGTTACCGCAGTTTCTTCGAAGAACGGTCTCTTACACGTTTTCGAAATCACGGCGCTGCGAGTGTCCCGGTGTGGACTTGATGTGATGCCGGGCATGTGGCGCACGAATCTTTCGCGTTTGCTCGGCCCGGGCTTGTTGTTTCAAATAACGCACCAAGTGGCGCGAATGCGACTTCAAAAGCGACGCGGCTCTTTTCACCTCTCCTTGCTCAATCGCTTCGGTGATAGTCTCATGTTCCTTGGCAAGCGTAAGCGGATCGACCGAGGTGACGTGCTCCAGCACGAAGCGTGTTCGCACCTCAAAGGCCAACGAATCCCATAGCCGCAGTAGAACGCCGTTACCCGATGCTTCAACGATCATTCGGTGGAACTGCTGGTTATGCTGCTGGAAGGCGACGAAATCTCGCTTGCGTGCCGCGGCGACGATCGCACGGCCCACCTGCCGCAGCGCGGCGCATCGCCCCTGCAAGTGGCCGACGGCTGTTTGCGCGGCCAAGGCCTCGAACGCGGCACGCACCTTCAGGGCATCCAGCGTCTCTCGGAAACTCACTTTCCGAACCCAGGCGCCCCGGTTCCGCTCATAATCGAGCATTCCCATGGCTACCAGTTCGCGAATCGCTTCGCGCACGGGAATGGCACTGATTCCCAACTCCTTAGCCAGCGTAGCTTCCATAACCCGCTCGCCGGGACTCAATTCGCCACTGCCGATCCGCTCCAGGAGCGTTTCGCGGACTGTTTCACGCAGGGACTTTTTTCGTGCACACATCGCAACGGTCTCGAAGGGAGTGTTCACTCAGATGTTCTATAGAATATCATACAGACGCTACGGCGGCAGTCAAGCGCTCTCGGCCTGTCCCTTCTAAAAACTCCATCCGGCAATATTGAGCGTCGCATAAGTAGTCACACGAGTGCGACCAACGGGAGCCCGGCATTTCCGGTAAAATCCGCTGCGTGGCCAATTCACTACTTTTGCGAATATCAACAAAGGCGGTCGTTTGGCCACGCGTCGAATCGGCTGCTGGCCGAGAAGACGGTTCAGATGAGTAGTACCCCCCCCATGTGGATCGGCAGTGACGAACCGGTCAACCCGATTCGTAAGATTACGCAGCGCGCGTGTCCTATGGTCAATCCGACGACCTGCGGAATGGAGACGACTTCGCCCAACGAAAGTGGCTCGACCTTACGGGGCGTCGGCGAGTTTTGACCCAGTGATAGATACGGCCGGGAGCCGTGGTGGTATTGCAAGACCACTGCCAGCACCCCCTTTTCTGCTCGCGCCGTGTCTCTTGGAGATGCCGAAAGATAGAGAAACAGAGCATCAGGCTATGGAACCGAAGGCGTCTGGACCTGCTCTTTCTGCTCTGTTGAAAGGCTTTTCCATACTCTGCCGCCGCCAAAGGCACTGCCGGCCTGCGGGTTTGGACAGACAACAGCGGGAACTACCAAGTCGAGGCTGCCTTCGTGAACTTCACGAACGGGAAGGCCAAGCTACCTCGAAGGAGTGGCTACGTGATTAAGGCCCCCCAGGAACGACTTGGCCCGGCGGATCGTGTGGCTGGGTTTGGCGCAAGACCCATTGTGTTCCACCGCTTCTCGCTCTACTCAATTCCCAAGTGTCGCTGCATTTCCTCGAGTGATACGCCTTTGGTTTCCGGGAGGAATTTCCATACGAGTACCAATTGCAGGATCATCATCGCCGCAAAGAATGCAAAAGGCGCGCTCGTGGAGACATTCGCTACGATCACCGGAAAACTAAAGTTGATCAGCGCACACCAGAACCAATGAGTGAAACTGCCCAGGGCCTGGCCCCGCGCGCGGACGCGGTTGGGAAATATCTCGCTGATATATACCCAAATGACGGCCCCATTAGAAAACGCGAAGCAGGCAATAAAGCCGATCAGACTTGTGAGCACCAGCGGACCGACCAGCCTCAAATAGGACTGCGACATCGTCCCTTCGGCGATGCGGTCGCTCATCCAGAAAGAGAACCCGGTCGCGGACAGGCAAATGGCCAAACCGACGGCGCCGACGATCATAAGCTTGCGTCGGCCGAAGCGGTCGATCACGGCGAGGCCGACGAAGGTGAAAATCAGGTTCGTCATACCGATGATGATTGACTGCATCAGTTGGCTGGTCTGTTCGGCGCCCGCCATGCTGAAGATATGCCCGCTATAGTACAGCACCGCATTGATCCCAGCCAACTGGTTGAACGACGCCACCATGAAGGCCAAGAGGATTGGCTTGAGGTATTTGCGTTGAAAAAACGGTTCGTTCACGCTTACCGTCTCTTCGTGCAGTGATTCTGCGATTTCGCGAAGCAGTCCTTCCGGATCGTCGTTGCCCAGTCGCCGCAATACTGCGAGCGCATCGTCCCAACGATGCCTCTTGGCGAGCCAACGCGGGCTTTCCGGAATTGGCAGCAAGAGGAAGAAGAAGATCACCGAAGGAAGCGCGACGATGCCCAACATCCAACGCCAGGCCGACGGATCGCCAGGCATCAGCATGGCGATAATGAAGTTGGAGATGTAGGCGGCTACCAGCCCGATGACGATGTTGAGTTGGCTGGTTGCCACCAGTCGCCCGCGCGCGTGCGGCGGAGCGATCTCGGCAATGTACATGGGAGAGACCACCGAGGCGCCACCAATCGCGAGTCCGCCCACGAAACGGAAGCCCAAGAGCGAGTGCCAACTCCACGCCAATCCACAACCCAGCCCGGAAACCAAGTACAGCATTGAGAGCAACATCAACACGGGTTTGCGGCCAAGCCATTCCGACGGCTTGGCCGTGACCAGGGAGCCGAGGATCGTGCCCAACAGCGCGCTCGCCACGGTGGTGCCTAGATCCAGTGACGATAGACCGAAACGCGCGGTCAGCATTTCGATAGTGCCCGAAATGACAATGGTATCGAAGCCAAACAAGAAGCCGGCCACGGCAGCCACCAGAGCGCTTTGCAGCAGATAGCGATTGATCTTCACGGTGCCAATACTCCCATTCGTCTTTGATGTTGCGAGTGGTCCGCTGTTGCGTCGCGAACGACTTGCGAAATCTGGCTGATTTATGCGATATCGAACCTGTGCACCGTTGTGTGCCGATACTCTTCGCCGGGTTCGAGCAGCGTCGAAGGAAATTCCGGCTGGTTGGGTGAATCGGGAAAGTGTTGGGTTTCCAAACACAATGCGAAGTGTTTCTGAAACGCTGTTTCACTGCGGCGGAGCGCGCCGTCGAGGACGTTGCCTGAATACAATTGGATGCCCGGCTGCGTCGTGTAAACTTCCATGGCACGGCCGCTTTGTGGATCGACCACGCGAGCGGCCAGTGTCGGACCCTCGTCCTGCTCGCTTCTGTTCAGCACATAGCAGTGATCGTAACCGCCTTCGACCTCCGCGATCCGCGATCCGAGGGTCTGCGGTGCATTGAAATCCATGGGCGTGCCCCTGACCGCCTTGAGTTCCCCCAAGGGGATCAGGCCGCTGTCGATCGGCAGATACAGATCGGCGTTCAGCATAAGCTGATGGCCCAGCACGTCCGTCGATGCGGCGGCCAGATTCCAATAGGCGTGGTTTGTCAAATTGACGATGGTCGGTCGATCGGTCTCGGCGGCATACTCCATGCGCAATTCGTTGTCGCTGGTTAAGGTATACGTCGCTTTGACATTGAGATTGCCCGGGTACCCCTCATGGCCGTCTGGACTATGGTGGCTGAAGACCACTCCAACGGCATCCGCGGTTTCGACACTTTCGGCGCTCCACACCACTTTGTCGAAACCTTTGGTGCCGCCATGCAAGTGATTGGGCCCGTTGTTCGTTGCCAGGCAGTATTCCTTGCTTTGGATACTGAACCTTCCCTTGGCGATGCGATTGGCAAAGCGTCCGATGGTCGAACCGAAGTATGGGTGGCCGTCAAGATAGTCCTGGAGAGACTCGAGTGAGAGGACCACGTTTTCGACATTGCCGCGTCGATCGGGGATTTCGACCGACGTGATCGTTGCCCCGTAGGTTATGATTGCGACGCGCGCCCCTCTGTTGTTAACGAGCGTGTACCGATCAACCTCGACGCCCTCGGGAGTCGTCCCAAACGATTCTTTATGAATTTCCATTCTTCACCTTCTAGGAACTTCGCAGGAAGAAGAACTCCCCCCCTCCCAGGCCACAAACTGACCGTCCATAGTCGTCGATGCTATGGTATGCTGAAGGTGTCGTCCATGAGCTTGCTTGTCATTATCTTGAGACCCATTGCGCGGGCCCGCTTCTTGCCACCACAACCCGCTTTGCTGGCAATCGAGGCACAAATACGCCGAGAATACTGCCGTGCGAGTGCCCTGAGAATGAGATTCTTTACCCCACGGGGACGAGATGCTTGATGCCTTATGGCCGTGCGGCTAGGATAGGCTGGATACGAGGTTTGACTTCACCAAAAGTTGGTGCCCCACACTCTTTCCGCGGCCTTCAGGAGCTTATCATGATCGAGCGACCCAAGGTGGCCTTGATCATCGAAATGTCGGGGATCTACGGACGACAGCTTCTCGACGGCGTCACTCGTTACGTGCGTTCCCATCGCCCGTGGTCGGTGTTCCTGGAGCAACGCGAGTTGCGGGCGCCGACGCCTCCCTGGCTGCTGCGCACCCAATGGGACGGTATCCTGTGCCGATCGACCGACCGGCGACTGGCCCGCGCCCTGTTGCGACGCAAGATACCGACCGTCGACCTGAATGACATCTACGGCGAGTTGGGCCTGCCGCGAATATGGTCGGATCATCGCGCTATTGGGCGCGTAGGCGCTCAACACCTCCTGGAGCGAGGGCTGAAACATTTCGCTTTCTGTGGATTCCGCAAGGAAACCTGGTCCGGCTTGCGGCTCGAAGGGTTTGCCGAGGCCGTGCGCGAGTCGGGCTACTCGTGCGCCACCTATCAATCGCCCTGGCACGGCCGCGACGTGCCCGAATGGACGGCCGACCAAAAGAACATTTGCCGTTGGGTCCGCGGGCTCCCGAAACCGCTAGGGTTGATGGCCTGCAACGACGTGCGCGGCCAGCAGGTGCTCAATGCCTGCCGCTCGGCCGGCATGGCCGTGCCAGAGGAGGTGGCCGTGGTCGGCGTGGACAATGAGAAGGTGCTGTGCCAGTTATGCGATCCTCCGCTATCGAGCGTAGTTCCGAATCCGGGACGCATCGGCTATGAAGCGGCCGAACTGCTCGACCACTGGATGGATGGTGAGGACGTCTGCATCGGCGAGCGGCTCATCGAACCGATCCAAGTGGCCGTGCGCCAATCGAGTGACATCCTGGGAATCGACGACCCGGAAATCGCCGCCGCCGCCCGATACATCCGCGAAAACGCGTGCGGCGGAATCACGGTGCCCGATATTGTTGAGCATTTGTCCGTCTCGCGGAGCCTGCTGGAGAGGCGGTTTCGCAAGCACATCGGACATTCACCCCAGGAGGAAATCCGATTGGTGCAGGTCAAGCGGGTGAAACAACTCCTGGAGGAAACCGATCTTACCCTGGAACGCATCGCCACTCTGGCGGGATATGTGCATCCGGAATATATGAGCGTCGTGTTCAAACGGATTACGGGGCAGACGCCCGGCGAGTTTCGGCACAACGTGCAACGCGCGGATCAAGACGCGTAGCTTGCCGCGAAAAGATTCTCAGCAAGAATCCGCCATTTCTCAAGGATTTTTGGCCGGTGTCTCCGTATACTTGCGGCATGATGAACACCAGACTCACCGAAATGCGTAGGCGAGTACGTGACCGCGAACATGCGGCTTGCCGACAGGCTTCGGCCCCGGACGTGCTTGCGGATTGCGAACAACACCAATACACTTGGACACGCCGCGCCGCCAGGCTTCTACGCCGGATGTGCGAAGCGGAGACGCCGGTAATCGGCGCGGACGAGCGGATCGCATTCACGCGCACCCTGCCCGCGGTTCCCCCGATCTACAGCGACGAAGACTTGCGGCGGTTGACCGCCGGTCGCACGCTTCACGAACTGGGCCCAATAAGCAACATCTGTGCCGACTGGGGAATGGTACTTTCGCAGGGTCTCTTGGCTCGCCGTGAAGTTGCCATGGCCACGCGAGAGCGATTGCGCGACGATCCTAAAGCAGTCGAGTTTCTCGATGCGGCCGTCGAGACGATCGACGCCGTGCTGATGTTGGCGAACCGTTACGCGGACGCCGCCGAGCGCGCCGGACGGCCCAACCTCGCGGAAATCCTTCGGCGAGTGCCAGACGCGCCGCCGCGAACCTTTTACGAAGCGCTTCAATCGCTGCGCATTTGCCACAGCGTGACGTGGCTTTGCGGCCATTACCACATCGGCTTGGGACGTTTCGACCAATATATGTGGCCCTACCTGGAAGCCGATCTCGCAGCCGAACGCCTGAACATCGCCGAAGCGGAAGAGTTGCTGGCCGAATTCTTCATCACGCTGAACAAGGACTCGGATCTCTATCCGGGCGTTCAGCAAGGCGACAACGGTCAGTCGCTCATGCTCGGTGGGGTCAAACGCGACGGTTCCGACGCGGTCAACGAATTGACACGCATGGCACTGCGCGTGGCTCGCGATGTCTGCATGATCGACCCGAAACTCAATCTGCGAGTTACGCAAGACACCGATCTTGAGTTGCTCACCTTGGCCACCGAATTGACCCGCCTGGGACTCGGTTTTCCACAATACTCGAACGACGACGTGGTGATTCCAGCGCTGGTGGCCCACGGTTACGACATTGAAGACGCCCGCGACTATACGGTGGCTGCGTGCTGGGAGTTCATCATCCCCGGCAAGGGCATGGAGATCGTCAACGTCGGCGCGGTTTCGATGCCGGCGGCTGTGGATCGAGGTATCCGCGAAGGTCTGGCTGCCGGCGACGATCTAGACGGCGTTCTTCAGCGCGTCGGCACCGACATAGACCAACAAGTCAATCGGCTTGTCGATTCGTACCGGTCGTTGCTTCTGCCGCCGTCACCGTGGTATTCCGTGCTTATGCACGGTTGCCTGGAAGATGGCCACGATCTGTCGGAAGGGCTGAAATACAACAATTTCGGTATCCACGGTGCTGGGTCCGCCAGCGCGGCCGACGCTTTGGCCGCCGTGGAGAAGTTCGTTTTTCGCGAAAACAGCGTGCAGCGCGGTGATTTGGTCAACGCGCTGATCACCGACTATCGCGACGATGAGCCGTTGCGCCGCAAACTCTTCGACGAGGGTCCCAAGGTCGGCAATCACGACGACAACGCCGACCGCATGTTGACCGCGCTGTTTGCGATGTTGGCTGACGCGTGCGAAGCCATCGGTGATAACGGCCGTGGGGGAATTATCCGCCCCGGAACGGGATCGGCCATGTACTACGTGTGGCTGGCGGAAGGTCACGAAGGGATGCGCGAGCCGTCCGTCGGCGCGACGGCCGACGGACGACGACAAGGTGAGTATTTCAGCGCCAACTTGGCTCCCTCGCCCAGCGTGAAAGTGCGAGGTCCTCTGAGCGTTTTACAAAGCTTCAGCAAGCTCGATTACCGGCGCATCTGCAACGGTGGCCCCATCACCATGGAACTTTCCGATTCCGTGTTTCAGGGCCACGATTCGGTCGGCAAAATCGCCATGCTGGTGCGGACCTTCGCACAACTCGGCTGCCAACAACTGCAATTGAACACGATCAACGTCGAAACGCTCAAGGACGCCAAACAACATCCCGAACGGCATAGCAATCTCATTGTACGCGTCTGGGGCTGGAGCGGGTACTTTTGCGAGTTGGAAGATGCCTATCAGGACCACATCATCGCAAGACACGCCTTCAGTTCTTAATAAACGACCACGGCCAGAGGCCGTGGTTTTAGGAAGGCCCCTCCGAAGGGGCCGAGAGCGTAGGGAAGGCTCCGCTGGGGCCGCTAGGGTTAATTGTTACTCGAAATCGAACTCGCGCTGGTCCAGGTTACGATCGCGCTGCTCTTGCTCGCGCACATAACGGCGGATCTGTTCCTCGTCCAGCCCGATGGTACTCACACAATAGCCGTCTGCCCAAAAGTGCAGGCCTGTCATTCGGCGATGTCGGAGCAATTCTCGATGAACACGCACCGCACTCTTCCCCTTGAGAAACCCGATCGTGTTGGAAACGCTGTATTTAGGCGGAATACTCAACACCATGTGGATATGATCCGGCATCGCGTGGCCCTCCAGCAGGTTGATTCCCCGCTGACGGCAAAGCTCACGGAGGATTTCACCAATCTTGCCACGCATCCTTCCGAAGAACACCTTCTTGCGGTATTTTGGAATGATCACCACGTGGTACTTGCACTCCCACCTGACGTGCGACAAACTTCTCCAGTCTTGCATGACTCTCTCTCCTTGCCCCAACGGGATTTCCCCAGAAGGGAGAGTCTACACCATAATAAACCCCCTTCACCACGGATCGGTCCGAACCTCTTTGGGTCCACGGCCAGAGGCCGTGGTTTTACGAGATAATAACCTTCACCCCACACGCTTCGAATACGGCGATCTCGGGTTTTACGGGAAGTGCCTCGTCGAACATGGGTTGATACGTCATGCCCAAAGGGGCGTATTTCCCGCCGCCAGCACGGTTGTAGGGCAATAGCTCGACGTGTAAAAGACCGGGACGTTCGCGCACATAGTGAGCAATCGCCGTAAGATTCGCCTCAGTGTCAGTTACGCCGGGAATCAAAGGCACGCGTACAATGTAGGGTACAGATAACGTCGTCAGTACGTCGAAGTTTCGCAGGATCGCGGTGTTTGCGCAACCCGTGTAGTGGTGGTGGGCATCCGGGGCCAACAGCTTCAAGTCAAACAAAACAAGATCTACCCGAGCGGCCAGCATGCGAAAATCGTTTTCCGCGCCAAAGCCGGAGGTATCCAACGCGGTGTGAGTGCGATCGAGTTGCTCGATCACTTCGGCCACAAAGGCCGCTTGCAGCAGCGGCTCGCCGCCGGAAAACGTCACCCCGCCTGCGTTGTTGCGCAGGATATCGGCCTGCTTATTCAAAAGCCGTGCCAACTCGGTCGACCCATAACTCTGCCCGACCGTTCTAGCCCCGGCCGGGCTTCTCACAACCTGCGGCTCCGGCGAGATCCCCTCGGGATTATGGCACCAGGAACAACGCAGCGGGCATCCCTTCATGCAGACGGTGGTCCGTAAGCCTGGCCCATCGTGGATCGCGAATTCCCGAATGTCGAATACGATTCCCTTGCGCATCGCGTGAGTCGGCCTTTTACGAAAGGTTCGAAGAGGACGCCGCCGGCGCTAGACCACATTTTTCACCACGGAGGCACGGAGGACACGGAGTCGTTTGCAGGGAACAGTTTCTCGCGACGATTGTAGGCAGTTCCTTGTCAGGCAAATGGCTAACGTTGTGTGAGGAATCGTTTAGGCCTGCATAGCCAATGACCGGAAGGCCATCAACGGGAGCCTGATGTCCAGGTATTTGGCTATCCAAAACGATCATTTTCAATGCAGACATCAATAACTGTTCTCAGTGCCTTCCGTGCCTCCGTGATTTTTTCAGTTGTGAGAAATCTGGGATGGCCGCTCGGAAACTGAGTTTCACAATATCTTACTGGGCAAACCGAAGCGTCCATGAGACATCGCTTGCCTGTCCAGACTCGAGCCGTATCCGGAGCAGGCCGTCTTGTGTCTCGCCCGGAAGGACGGACAGCTTCGCACCGGATGCCTCTTGTCCAGTCAGGCGATAGCCAGGCGGGACGTGGAAGGAAAGCGTCGTGGCATGCTTGGCCACCAAGCGAGTCTTTCCGGAAAACGTGAGTGTCCCGTCGTTCCAGCGAAGATCCAAAAGCGACGTGGCCCCTTGCGTCACGTGCCGGTCAGTTGAGAGGAACTGCGGATGGCCCGTGTCGCGGTGGATGGCGTAAAGACCCGAGCCGTGCGCGGGAATCGTTTGCGTAAATGCATTCTCGAACCGTCCCAGCAGCTTCGCGTTCCAGAAGTCGTAAACGAGCCAGCTCTCGGAGTCTCCTTCCATCGACTTCAGGCCCAGATCCTCAAACCGGACGGTTTCTTCAGCCGCCATATCCGTCCAATTGAACAGGCCGACCACATCCCACGTGGCTTCGCCAGAAGGAAAGGCTCGTTGCACCTTCAAATCCCAGATAGGTGCCATGTCGAAGATCGGGAACAGGTCCAGCGGCCGGACGTCGCAGACGGGCAAGGCCTGCTGTAGAAGCCGCATCCGATTGTCGGGCAGCTCCGCGAGCTTGTCCCCGCTGAACATCATCTGGCCCGGCAGTGCGACGACGGTTGTCGCCAGTCGGGCCGTATCGAGTGGCGAGTAGGTTCCCACCAACAGAGTGTCCGGGTCGGTGTACCAAACGATGTTGTTGACAAAGAGTTGGTTTAGGGTCACTTCGGCTTGACCGTAATAGTTTTGCCAGTGGGGCGGCTGGTTGGCATGCACGATGTCCGCCCCAAGCCGGCCAGCATCGGCCAGACCAATCTCGTTACCCGAGTAGTGCCCCTGACAAGCAAGCCAAATTGCATCGTTGCCGATCCCCCGTCGCAAGGCTTCCAGGCAACGCCGAAACGGTTCCTTGCACGGTTGCCGGAAGGCGGCTTGCACCTCCGGTCGTTCGAAGAAATGTGCCGAGTAACCATGGCTTCTGCCCGACATCCCGTCGATCTTGAAGTATTCGTATCCCCATTGCTCGGACATCTTGCGATGCGTCTCTTCCATGTGCTGCACGACCTCGTCTTGCGACGGGTCGAGCAGGTACAAACCACACCAGTTCCGCATCGGACTACCGTCCGGATTGTGAAGGAACCAGTCCTTATGTGCGCGGTAAAACTGCTCGTCACCAGTTCCAAACGGAACGGTCCAAATACCCGGCTTGAAGCCGAGTTTGCGGATCTCGTCGGCCAACCACTTCATCCCGTGCGGAAACTGACGAGGATTCGGGCGGAGCGTCAAGCAGTGAAATCTCGATACCGGAAGCTTGTCGGAGTTGTCCTGCCACGACTCGATATGCCAGATCTCCATCCCGAACGGCTTCAGTTTTTCGGCACCGATGCGAGCTTCCGCTAAGTTGTCCTCTTCGGTCGCCTTGTCGAAGTACGTGTTCCACGACATCCACCCGGTTGGCGGCGATGCACAACGCTGCTTGTCGATCGGACGATAGCGCGGCACAAACCGATCATGATAGTAGTGCTCGACCGGTTCGAGCCGGATCTCAGCCGCCGACGGCTCATCGATCTGGGCGGAAAGCTCCATCGCAAAGCAGCCTGCGGGGATATTTCCAGAAGTCCCCGCGGGAATCGTACCTAGGCGGACGGAATTGCCCGACAAACGGAACACACGGTCCGCCTTCGGATCGAAGATCGAGTCGTTCAATCGCGAGTCGGCCATCCCGGTTGCCATTTGGACCACGCTCACCGGCCTCTGCGTCGGGCGCGTTCGGCAGGCAAACGGGCCTTCGCTGGTTCCTGTAGCCTTGTTCTCCAGGCATACTTGCCCTGAGAACCGGAGCGTGCCCGAGTAGTGGTGCGGTGGCCGGTGCGCTGCCCGCATCACCAGCGCGTTGCCCTCACGGTAGAAGACAACATACGCCTGCACGTTGTCCCTCTTGTCGATGATTGCCAGTCGGCGGGGAATCCCGTCTCGCGACTCGACGACCTTCCACTCACTGCCTTCCCGCTCTTTCTCAGAGCAGAACGAGAGACGCCCCACCACTTCGATGCATCCGTTGCCGTAGTTGCAGCGGATCGCGGAATCCTGCGGGTAAAAGAACACTTCCCACGGCCCGTCCGAGAAGAATGCGACCGCGTTCCCCTGCCCGAATGTCGGCTTTTCGTCCGCCTGCCCTGCGACTGGAGTCGTGGAACCGGCTGCCTCGGCGGTGACGGCAAGTGAAGTTAAAACCCCACATAATGCAATCGCGCCAGCCAGCGCCGTACAGGTAAGTGTGTTCTTCATGAGTGTGCATTCCTCTCGAATTCGTCGGGGTCCTTGCGCTCTCCGCGTTGCTCAGCCTCTGCGGTCTTTGCATACCCTCTGCTCTTCTTACGTGCGCTGCACGGGCGTTGTCCACCTTCTCCGAGCACATCCGGGCCCGAACCCTACCGGCAGGCCGCATGTTCGCGGTCACGCACTTGCCTTCGCATGATGCCTGTGCGTCTGGTTCCTGCCATACCAGAGGTATTTCCACAATACACCGATGCGGCGCGAGAATCCTTGAGAATGGGCGGCTTTCCAATGAGACTCTTTGCGCGACAGGCGGCGCGTCGTGGTGCGATCGTTGCCACGCTGTTTAACGACTGTTTCCAAGAGTAAGTCGTTGGGGGACGGCTGGATTGCGGATGGGTGGTCACCACGACGAAGCGCTTCTGCACGCTCGGCGAGAAGCGCAACGCCTCGGCCGCCTTGGCCTCCGCCGACGTCGACGCCTACGCCGTCTGGGGCGACGACGATATCTACCTGCCCGGCCATCTGGAGGCGATTGCCTGCCTCTTCGAGTAGGGCGGTCCCTGGTCGCTGCCTGAGGAGGTCTGAATCGACCGCCGCACCCACCTGACGTGCGCGCGAACCAACTGCCTCTTTTACGGACCTGAGGCCTCACGCACGAGGCGTTCCTGTCCGTCGGCGGCTACCCCGTCATTCAGTCCGGCCAAAAACGGAAGGTCTACGGCCAGCGGGTTTGCGAGGCGTTGCGAAAACTGTTCGCCGTGATCCATCGACGCAAAAAGCTTAGCGAGGTCGGATTCGCGAGAAAACTCGAAGCGGGTCGCACCGAAGTGATTCGCCTGACGCCACCCGAGTGTCGCAGGGCAAACACGCCCAAAACCTAGCTAAGCGTTTCCACGAGAACGGCGAGGTGTACTTCCAATTCATCACCACGCCGGGCATCAAGCCAACCGATAATCTGGCGGAACACGCGATCCGCTTCGTGGTGATCGACCGCCGGATCACGCAAGACACCCGCGGTATAATTGTTCGACAAGGCCCTTCAGGTGGCTGGATGGTTACGGCTGTTTTATTCCAGTGGGCACAGATGCTGATGGATATTCTGTGCTGCCACCCGACCGGCTCCCATGGCCAAGATCACCGTGGCGCTGCCGGTAACGATGTCGCCGCCGGCCCAAATGCCGGGACAACTTGTCGCACCGTTTTCGTCGACCTCGATATACCCCCACCTATTCAAAGCGAGTCCTTTGGTTTGTCGCGTGACGATCGGATTGGCGTTCGCGCCGATCGCGATGATGACCAAATCGGAGTCGATCGTGGCTTCTTTTCCATCGACTGGCATGGGGCGACGGCGTCCCGAGGCGTCGGGTTCGCCCAGTTCCATAATCTGACACCGGGTCTGTTTAACCTTTCCCTGCTCGTCCCCGAGGTACTCCAGTGGCGAGAAGAGCGTTTTGAACTCGACCCCTTCTTCTTGAGCGTGGTGGATCTCCTCGGCTCGGGCGGGTAATTCCGCCATGGAACGGCGATACACGATCGACACCCGTTCTGCGCCGAGTCGCCGAGCCGTGCGGGCCGCGTCCATGGCGACATTCCCACCGCCAACCACGCATACTTGTCGGCCCAGGAGCACTGGCGTATCGTACCGAGGAAACTCGTAGGCACGCATTAGATTGACACGCGTGAGATATTCGTTCGCCAAGTAGATTCCGCCGAGGTTTTCGCCGGGAATACCCATGACGGTCGGCAATCCGGCTCCGACACCAAGGAAGACGGCGTCGAACCCCTGTTTATCGAGCAGCTCGTGCACGGAGGTCGACTTGCCGATCACCTGATTCAGTTCAAACCGCACACCGAGTTTGCTCAGATACTCGACTTCCTTTTGCACGACCTGCTTGGCGAGGCGGAACTCGGGAATTCCATAGACCAAGACGCCGCCCGCTTTGTGCAAAGCCTCGAAGACGGTCACGTCGTGTCCCAGGAGGATCAAATCGCCGGCGACCGTCAACCCAGCGGGACCGGAACCGACAACCGCCACCTTCTTGCCTGTCGGTGGCGCTGGCGTCGCTATCTGGACGAAGCCATGCTGGGCGGCGTATTTGTTGGCGTATTGGGCAGCGTATCGTTCCAGGTTGCCGATGGCTACCGGCGTACCCTTTTTCCCCAGGATACAGAGCCCTTCGCACTGTGACTCCTGGGGGCACACGCGCCCACAAACGGCCGGTAGACAATTGGTTTCCTTGATCTTGGCCGCTGCTTCCAATATCCGACCCTCGGCGATCAGCCGAATAAATGCCGGGATATCGACCTGCACGGGACATCCTACACGGCAACTCGGCTTTTTGCATTGAATACAGCGTGATGCCTCGGTCTTGGCTTGCTCGTCGTTGTAACCCAAGGGGACTTCGTTGAAATTGTGGATTCGCTCTTCGGGTGGCTGCTCGGGCATGGCCACTCGACCGTTGTTTTTGGATTTCTTCATTTTGCTGGAAGACAGGGATTCGATTAGGGAGTCGTAGATTTCTCGACCATTTGCTTGTACGAGCATTTTTCGTGGGCGTGGTACGTCTTTTGACGTGACAGCAGCAAATCCCAGTCGACTTGATGCCCGTCGAATTCCGGACCGTCGACGCACGTGAAAAAGGTTTTGCCGCCCACGGTCACGCGACACCCTCCACACATTCCCGTGCCGTCAACCATGATCGAATTCAAGCTGACAACAGTGGGGGTGCCAAATGGTTCGGTGGTTTTTGCACAGAATTTCATCATGGGGGGAGGCCCGATGGCGTAGACGCAGCCGATTTCCTTCGAGGAATCACCGGCGAGCAGTTCCGCGAGAGGCTCCGTTACCAGGCCCTTGTGTCCTGCCGTTCCATCGTCGGTGGTGATCACATGCTTTTCGCTAACCGAGGCCAAGCGATCCGTCCAAAACAAGAGGTCCGCAGAGCGAGTTCCTTGGATCGTCACAACACGAGTTCCTTGTTCGTGAAACGCTCGGGCGATGGGAAAGACTGGCGCTGCGCCGACTCCGCCCGCCACCATAATGACTTGGTCGAAGTGTCCAATTTCCGACGCGTTTCCCAAGGGACCGATCAGGGCGTGAAGCTCGTCACCCTCATCGAGGCGAGAGAGTTTCTGGGAACTGACTCCCACGACCATCAACACGAGGGTAATTGTTCCGGTCGAGCGATCAAAATCAGCGATCGTCAGTGGAATGCGTTCTCCCAACTCGTCGGCCATTACGACGACGAAGTGGCCAGGCAGCGCCTTTTGCGCGATCTGCGGGGCTTCCACTTCCATCTGCCAGATTTTCGGAACCAGTTCGGTTTTTTTCAGTATTCTAGACATTGAAACAGCTATACTTCCACTCGAATTCGGATCATTGTTTTGGGGCACAAAAGTTTATCATTCACAAACATCGCATCGAGTCCGGTTTCCTCCGCCGCCGCGTCGATTCTTACCGTCCGACGAGATGGTTCTTCGCGGCAGCATGTCGTTTTGCATCATGTCACGGTAATGGCGTCGAACTTGCACGTATCGTAACAAATGCCGCATTGCGTACACGCATTCGGATGAATTCTATGAGGCTCGTTCTTTTCACCGGTGATAGCATCATGCGGACACGCCTCTCGACATCGGCCGCAGCCGGCACACTTTTCTTCTTGGATCGCATAGCGGACCAGAGCGCGACAGACACCCGCCGGGCACCGACCGTCATGAATGTGGGCATCGTACTCGTTGCGGAAGTATTTCAACGTCGAGAGAACGGGATTCGACGCCGTCTTGCCCAAGGTACACGCGGAGGCATCGCTTTCGGATCGGGCAAGTGTTTCAAGCAAGTCGAGTTGTTCGGGATGTCCGCGCCCTTCCACAATATCGGTAACGATATCAAGCATACGCCCCAGGGTGTCACGGCAGAACGCGCACTTGCCGCACGATTTTCCCTGAAGGAACTCAAGAGACCTTTTGGTAACGTCGACCATGCATGTCTCGCGCCCTATGGCAACGATTCCGCCGGAGCCGACCATCGATCCGGCCCTGGCAAGCGAATCGAAATTGACATTCAGGTTGAACTTGCGCATGGGCAGGCACCCTCCCGCGGGGCCGCCTGTTTGGACGGCCTTGAGCTTGCTCCCATTGCGCATGCCACCGCCGATATCGAGCACAATAGTCCGTAATGACATTCCCAGGGGTACCTCGACGAATCCGGGATTCTTGATCGGGCCGGATAGCGACAAGATCTTCGTGCCCGTCCCCCCTCCAAATCCCCGCTCCGCAAACCAAGCAGCCCCGTGGTTGATGATACCAGGAATATTAGCCCAGCTCTCGGCACTATCGCGACAGGAAGGATTTTCTTGAAGCCTCTCGTCGATGTCCGCAGGCCCGTACGTTTCCTGGACCACGTCAACGTCAAACGAGAAGTCGGAGTCGAGTATGTTGGCGCCGAGCAAACCGTACTGGCGGGCATTCTTTACTGCGAGCCGCGCATGCCGCAGTGCGAGACGGTGCTCATTGCGCAGGCGGAGTTGACCGGCATGCGCACCAATAGCATAGGCGCCGATGAGCATACCCTCCAGCACGGCATGAGGATTGCTTTCGAGGAGATTGCGGTCGATATGGGCAGCAGGGTCTACGTCGTCGACACTGCAGATGACACACTTTTTCCGCTGATCCTCGGCAATTCGGAGACTTTCCCATATCTGCCCGACCTGAAGGCCCTTGCCCACCCCGCCTCGCAATCCGGAACGCTTGATCTCGTCGATTACGTGTCCGGGATTCGTGGCAGCAAGCACCTGGCCTAGCGCGGTGTAGCCGCCATTGGCAATCGCATCGTCAATCGACTTTGGGTCGAGCCATTTGTTTTGGCCCAACAGTAGCCGAGTTTGGACGGCATAGAACGGAATCGCGGTCTCGCTGCGCAATTTTTCGCCTGAATAAGGCTCGGTGTACAACAAGCGGTCGATTATCGTGTCGTGGACGATGGTCTGAGTGACGATCTCGCCGACACCGTGCGGACAGACATGACCGTAGAAGATGTCTCCCGGTTGGATAATGACTATCGGCTCCTGCTCGCAGAAACCATGGCATCCTGTCACACGCAACAGGACCTTATCCGTCAACTTCCGACGGGCGAGTTCCTCGCGCAGCGCCTTGACCACGGCGAGGGCCCCACGGGCCTCGCCACACGTTCCGGCCGCGACGACAACCTGTTGGGGGTAGGCGTCACGTTGGACTATAAGCTGCTTTCGGAGCTTGCGCAAGGACTCTTGTGTCACTCGACGCGTCGCTATCGACATCGCGGTGGTAACTTCAGGCTGTCTTAACACGAGATTGCGAAGTTTGCGGGTAGTTGCGTGAAAGAGTCCGCGCCGACGATACATGGAAAGTCGGCGACCGGGAGGCCAGGCGGTAGGAGTTGAACGAACATCGCGCTAGGCAACCGAACCACAACGCCGAGGACAGATGGTGCCGGGAAGCTCCCTGGCACCCATCCGCCTTGCGCTATTCCGAAAAGTGGTGGCCGGTTTCCCCGCGTGCCTAGACGACCCCCTGTTGCAGCATGGCGTCGGCCACTTTCACAAACCCGGCGATGTTTGCCCCCTGAACATAGTTGGTTGCATCCCCGTTCTTGCCATAGCGGACGCAGTTTTCGTGGATCGAGCGCATGATGCGTCGGAGTTGCTCGTCGACATCGTTGCGTGAACGACGCATGCAACCACTGTTTTGGGTCATTTCCAAGCCGGAGACGGCGACCCCCCCGGCATTGGCGGCTTTCCCCGGCCCATAGAGGATCTGGGCATCAAGGAAGACCTCCACGGCCTCCGGAGTAGAGGGCATGTTGGCACCTTCCGACACACAAAAACAGCCGTTCTTGACCAAAGTGTTGGCGTCGTCCTCGTCGAGCTCGTTTTGCGTGGCGCTCGGGAAGGCCAAGTCGCATTTGACGTTCCAGGGCCTCTGGTTTGCGTAGAATTCCGCGCCCTCGAAGTGCTCTGCGTACTCGCGGATTCGGCCACGCCGGACATTCTTCAGCCCCATCACCCAGGCCAGCTTCTCCTCGTCGATACCGTTTTTGTCGAAGATTGTTCCGCCGGAGTCCGACAAGGTCACGACTTTAGCTCCAAGCTGAATCAACTTTTCGACCGTGTATTGGGCAACGTTTCCCGACCCGGACACGGTGGCCACCTTACCCTTGAAGGTTTCGTTACGCGTAGCAAGCATGTCTTCGGCGAAATAGACGGAACCATACCCGGTGGCTTCGGGCCGGATCAACGAACCACCATAGGCGAGTCCCTTGCCGGTCAACACGCCGCAGAAACGATTCGCGAGCTTCTTGTATTGTCCGAACAAAAAGCCGATTTCGCGTCCCCCCACGCCGATATCGCCAGCCGGTATGTCCGTGTCAGGCCCGATATGGCGAAACAGCTCGCTCATGAACGACTGGCAGAATCGCATGACTTCAAGATCGCTTTTCCCCTTGGGGTCGAAATCCGAGCCGCCCTTGCCGCCGCCCATCGGTAAAGTCGTCAAAGCGTTCTTGAAGACTTGCTCGAAGGCAAGAAACTTCAACACGCCGAGATTGACCGTGGGATGAAACCGAAGTCCACCTTTGTAGGGGCCGATGGCGCTGTTCATCTCGATCCGATAACCGCGGTTGATCTGCACTTCCCCCAGATCGTCCACCCAGGGTACGCGGAACATCAACACCCGTTCGGGCTCCACTAACCGCTCCAGGATTCTTGCTTCCTGATACTTCGGCTCTGATTCCACCACGGGCATGATCGAATCGAGAACCTCGCGAGCTGCCTGGTGGAATTCCAATTCGCCCGGGTTCTTGGCTACGATGGTGGCCATGAACTTGTCCGTAGCGTTCGAAATGTCAGCCTGTTTCGTTGCTTCGTACATCACTTTCTTTTTCTTTTCCTGTTGTTGACTTCTGTTTACGAAAATATCCCGAACCAGAACGACCGCGTGTATCGTGCGCGCCAACTGCGCGATAGGTATCCCCTTTCGATTGCGGCCCCACAGCCTTAAGCCGTGGCCGATGCATCGCAAAAGCGCTGAATGTAGTCGAGGTAGTGCTTTAGTAGCCACATCTTTTCCAGGAACTCCGACCAACCGCAGGGAGGCGTAAATCCCTGGCTCATTTCCGGGAGCACCATTCCACTAGAAGTAACGCCCCCACGAAGTTCATTCCACATCTCCGCCCAAACTTTCTGAGCATCGCCGTTTACCGAGGCGACAACGTAGCGGAAATTTTTCATCACGCTTTCGACGGAGTGATCCGTGGTGCTGAACACTTCCTTCAAGCGGGCATCGTCAGGCAATGGAGATACACTGCGCATTTTGTCTCCTCCGTTGTTCAAAAGGGCGAACCGTTTCCGCACGTCGTTACGAATCCCGAGCAAGTCATTCCTGCATTGGCGCAATCCACACGCGGCCAGCGGATTCGTCGTGCTATCCGCTCTTGAAACTACTGCTGCCGCAGCAGATGGCCCGCATCTCACCGAACCCCGAGGGACGCGGTGCCTGTGTGAGCGAGAAACCGGTCGGTTACGGAGCAATTACTTCCGCAGTGACTAGCAAGAGCCGTGCCAAAAGAAACACGTACGGCAGGGCGGGTCGCAACCAATTGCCAGAAAAGAAGATACGGCAATTACGGTAGCGTTTCGCAGGAGCCCCCCGACGAGGCACTTGGTGTTGCCAAGAAACCAAGAGATTGCGAGGGGAGGGACGAACTGTAGTGGTTAACCTTTGCCTGAACCACGACTTAAAGGGCTGTGCAAATCTTGAGCACCGATGGTGCCTAGGCAGCAGGGCGAAGAATCAATCGGTGGGTGGTTCGAGATCGTACTTCTTGATCCGGTGACGTAAGGTGTTGCGACTGATACCCAACAGACGTGCCGTATGAACTTGGTTGTACGCACATTCTTGCAGTGTTCGCGCAATGAGCGTCTTCTCAATCAGGTCGATGACATTGGCATGGACCTGCTGGTCGTCGGCCAGTCGAAGAAGCTCTGACACAAGTTCTTCAACGCGTTGCTGCAAGCTGAGGGCGGCCTCGTTGGGCTTTTCCGCGTGGGCCCCGTTTTCCTGTTCCGTCTCGAAATGCAAGTGGTCCGCGAGGAGCACGTCTCCTCCTTTGCACATCAAAACGGCACGTCGAAGACGGTTTTCTAATTCTCGCACATTTCCAGGCCACGGATGGGCTTGCAGTTTGTGAATCGTTTGGTCGGCAACATAGTGGACCGATTTGTCGTACTCTTTTGCGAAGCGACCGACGAAATAGTTTACCAGAGGCGGAATATCATCCGGTCGCTCGCGAAGCGGCGGCATCTTGATCCGGATGACTTTCAGGCGATAATAAAGGTCCTCCCGAAATCGCCCTTCCTGGATTTCTTTCTCCAGGTCCTTGTTCGTTGCCGCCAGAATACGGACGTTGACCTTGAGGGTTTCCGCGCCGCCTAATCGTTCGAATTCTCCTCCCTGAAGCACGCGCAACATCTTGGCCTGTGTGGTCAAGGACATGTCGCCGATTTCGTCGAAGAAAAGTGTGCCGGCATCGCAGCGTTCAAACTTACCGACGTACGAGCGGTAAGCGCCGGTGAAGGCTCCTCGTTCGTAACCGAAAAGTTCACTCTCGAAGAGGGTGTCCGGGACGGCGGCACAATTGACGGCCATGAACGGTTTGTTCTTTCGGTGGCTGTGGTGATAGATCGCCCGAGCAACCAATTCCTTTCCCGTGCCACTTTCCCCCGTGATCAATACACCAACGTCTTGCTCGGCCACTTGGCCGATCAGCTTGAACACCTCCTGCATTTGGCGGCTGACCCCGACAATTCTTACAGGGCCATCCTTGGGGGAAACGACCTCGGTGACCGAATTGGGTAAGTCGACAATCTCCTTCATGAGACGATTGACTTGTAAGGCGTCGGCGGCCAGCCTCTTCAACCCTTCGCTGTCAAACGGCTTTAGCAGATAGTCATAAGCTCCGAGTTTCATGGCTTCGATCGCCGTTTCCGTCGTACCATAAGCCGTCATCACGATCACGGGGGTTTTGATTTGGGCACGCTTGATCTCCGCAAGCGTCGCGAACCCGTTCAGCCCAGGGATCTTGTAATCCAGCAAAATCAGATCGAAGGTCCCCGCCTTGGCGTGGCTCAGGCCGGAAATCCCATCGAGGCAGGACACCACCTCATGGCCTTGCTTGACAAACAGCCGCGTAAGGAAGTGGACTAGGCCCTTGTCGTTATCCACAATTAGGATCTTTTCCATTTTCTGCGATCATTTCTGGAGTTGATGTTGGCAAGCAGACAGAAAACGTGGTACCACCGCCGCGTTTCGTGGCGACGCACACGGAGCCACCGTGGGACTCAACGGTACTTTTGAGTATCGCCAATCCAAGGCCGGAGCCCGTCGCCTTTGTGGTGAAAAACGGTTCAAACAAGCGATCAAGATCCTCTTGTCTGATTCCCGGCCCCGTGTCGGATACCTGGACCAGGACCCCGAGGGGAACTGCCGAGTTCGATTCGGCCGCCTTGGCGGCAACGGAAATGGTCAATCGGCCGCCGTCCGGCATCACGTCCAACGCGTTGACCAGCAGATTGATCAACACTTCGCCCAATTGATGGGAATCGCCCTCCACCCAGAGTGGATCCTTTGCAATGCACTCCTGAATCTCAACCTCCTGCTGGTTGGCGCGCGGCCGGATCACGTCGAGTATTTCCTCAACCAACTGCACGAAATCGAATTCCGCGATAATGGGGTCTTGGGGACGCGCGAAGTCGAGAAAGCGGTTAATCGTTTTTTCGATACGGACAACCTGACGCAGCGCAAGCTGGTGATCCTCGCAAGCGTCGGGCGAAAAAACGAGTTCCTCCTGAAGGAATTGCAAAAACAATTTCAAGGAAGTCAGAGGCGTGCGGATCTCGTGCGCTACGCCGGAGGCCAAGTGCCCCAGGGCGGCAAGTCGCTCGGACCGCGCGGCCACCTCCAGAGTCTCCTTCAATTCCGCCGTAACCCTTTGCAGGTCCGCCTCGGTCAGCCCCACGCGGGTTTCCAGCAAGGCCTGGCGATCCTTCAGTTGATCCGCCATGTGCCCAAAGGCGGCATACAAAGCCCCAATCTCGTCGCGGCGCGCGGTTCGTGCAGGAAGAATCGCATGGTCAAAATTTCCACCGGCCAGAGCACGAGCCGCCTCGCTCAGCATGCGAATCGGCGATGCCACGTACCACGCGAGCAAAGCCGAAAGACAAATGGCCCCCACCACAGTCAACGCCACCACGATATAGATGTTGCGGCGCAAATGATCCGAGTCGGAAAAGGCCTCGTCTCGGTCTTGCTCCACAACAACGTACCAGCCAAGCTCTTCCAAAGAATTCGAGGCTCCCAACACGAGGACTCCCCGATAGTCCTCGTAAATCGGTTGTTTGTCGATGCTGCCGAAAATGTGGGTAAAACTGTCCGACTGGGCAATGCTCTCGTTGAGAATTCGCCGCGGATTCTTATGAGCAAGAAACGTACCTGTCTTGTCGACTAAGTAGCACTCTCCCGTTTCACCTAATTGCACGCGGAGGACCCGTTCCAAAATGGCTTGGGTGCTTACCGTGGCGCATAACACACCCCGCGGCTGGCCACGCGTGTCCCGAATGGGAGTCGCAAGTCGAAACACGGATTCTTTTCCGTTGGCCGCCAACTCAACCTCGGACATGTACGGTTTCCCGCCGAGCGCGAGTTGATACCATACCTCGTCCTGGCACGAGGTATCGGAAAGTTTCAAACTGTCGTAAAGGACTTCCCCCTTCAACCCCGCGATGATGAAACGCCGATAAACCCCATACTCCGCCCGCACTAGCGCGAAATAGGGAGCAAGCTCGTCTGTATCGACGTTTTGCACGACGGTCGATCCCGCCAGGACTTCCAGGTCGGCCTTTCGCTCCACAATCCACCGTTCGAGAAGGTTCTGCTTCTCGGCAGCGACATTCTCTAACTGGTTTTGCACGATGTCTTGGATAGCCTTGTTGGCCGTCCGCACGGAGAATACGCTCACCGTGACCAACGGGACCAACGACACGAGCAAAAAAACCAAGGTGACTCGTATTTGCAGATTGTTGAGAAACTCGGGCTTCACCAAACCACTTTCCGTTCCTGAGAACGTAATTGTTGCGGCCGCCATGCCCCCAACGGGTTTCGGTGGCCTTGCTGCGACTGCCTACCGGCAACGGATTTTTCCCCCAACGTTTTGCCAGAACGAAAATTAACACGAACGTCACATACATGTCATCGAGCAATCGCCCAATGGCTGCGGACCGCAAGTGACGGCTCATGGTTGCCTGGGATGGGGTGGGCAAGACCAGCTCCAGCCCGTTTTCCTTTGCCATCGCCTAACTCGTGGGTCGGCCGTGGATCACCCGCCCAAAAGTACACTGCGACATCTCCGCATCGCAGTACACACCCCGTGGCCCGCTTTCGTCGAGGCGGTATGCCAAGGCGTATCGTTTATTCCTGAGTTCCTGTTCTATTTTTTATTATCATGCTATTATTATCTTGTCTCCTGGCCTTGTCGAACGATTGCCATCCACGAGTTCAGTTTGGACGGGATTTCTTTACGCTAGCCGGTTTCTTCGGGGAATTCTTTTCAATCAAACCGAAAAGAGCTGACAAAGCATACCGCGTTAACTAAAGGTACACCAAGGGATTAGAGACGAGGGACGAGAAAATACGAACCGGCACCGACAACGCTCGTCGCTAACCCCTCGTCTCTCGCCCCTGTGGGTAAAACTCGAACCGTTGTTTTTAGTTTGAGTTTTTATTTTCGCTTGCATAGCCCATGAGCGGAAGGCGACCATCGGGAGGCCGGCTTCAAGGCTTTTGGCCCTAGCCGACCGTTCAATGAATATGCAAACATCAATAAAAACTCCATCCGGCAATGATGTCAGTCGCATGGCCATGCGTCAAATCAGTTGCTGGCCGCGACAATGCCTCGAAAGAGGTGAAGAATTCCGCTCAGATCGTCTATTTCGCCGTCACATGCGGACCGGTAGCGAAAAATCAACCAAAGATGAGTTCGGAAACAGTGGGCCGCAGGAAAAAACGCGAGACAGCCGATTCCGTCGCGTTGGCGATCAGAACCAACAACGGGTGCCTGAGCCACTTCACCTTGGTACAATCCTCCCAGGCGGTTGTAAAACAACGGATGACGTGGGACTGTACCCCCACTAAAAAACATCAGGCCAACTCGAAGAAACCTGCTTCCGATGCAGATCGCGGACATTACGCGGGCACGCATTTCGGCACCCCGTTTTCTGCTCGCTCCGTATCTCTTGGGTACGTCGAAAGATAGAGAAACAGAGAATCAGGCTACGGAACCGAAGGATATCGGGCCTGGAAAAAGTCGCTTGTGCCTGTGAATATAAATATAGGGGAACCGAAAAACACGATGAACAGCAACACCTTTTCCCCTGGCCCCACTGCGAATTCCGTTTGCTCTGCCGATGGAAAGGTGCTGGCAGTACCAGAGGGCTGGACGCTGCTTCCGCCCGGCGATGCGGCCTTGACTCGTCGGGTCAAGGCGGCGGGCTTGCATTGGGTCGTCCAAGAGAAGAGGGGCCGAAAGACTTTTTCTCGCGGCGTCTGGGCAGCGGCAGCGACCATTGAGCGAATTCGCGCTGAACTGGCGGCCAAGCGTTCGACCGAGCAGTATGCCAAGCGTAGGGAGGCCGATGCCCGGCGGCGGGAGAAGGCCCAGGCCGAATACGTCGAAGACTTCTACGAAGCAGTGACAACGTTTCTGGCCTTCCATGCCCACCATGCTGAAATCGCCGGCCGACTTGCCCGTGTCGTGGCCGAACATGCCACCCCAGTCGGCAGCGGCACGGTTGCCCGAACAAAGCGAATCCCGGTCGAGAAGCGTGCCGAAGCAGCGGTCATTGCTTGGATGCGGCACCAGACCACCGCCTACGAGTCGATGGTGATCCCAAGGATCAACGGCAAACGGAGGGAAGTGCGACGGATGCTGGCCCAGCGATCCCAGGAATTGCTGGACAGGTATCGTCGAGGGAAGGCGGTCGGGGAAGAGTGCCCGTTGAAGAAGGCGTTGGTGAGAAGATAACTGACATGGCCTACAGCGAATCCCTCACCTGCTGTATTCGTGATGCGTTCGCTGGTCGCCGTGGGATCACCGAGAAAAGGATGTTTGGCGGCGTGGGGTTCATGCTGCACGGCAACATGTGCGTGGGCGTCTGGCAGACCTCGCTGATCGTTCGCCTTGGACCAGAACAAGCCGAAGCGGCATTGAAGGAACCCCATGTTGTCGAATTCGACATCACGGGCCGTCCGATGAAGGGTTGGGCCGTGGTGGAAGCCGAAGGCATGGAAACGGACGAGCAGTTGAGGGCGTGGATCGAACGGGTGGTCGAGTTTGTCGAGAGGTTGCCGAGGAAGTAGCTGCTCGAAGACGACGAGTAGGGACTACGCCTGCTGGCCCGTTTCTTCCGGCGACCACGAGTAGCAATGGCCGGTCCCGTATTGGCGAAATCCCAATCCCTTATACATCGACTCGGCCATGGTCGACGAGAATAGGACACCCAGTCGGCACCCCAGCTTTCGTGCGTTATTCAAAGCCGCCAGCGTGATTGCTGAACCAATTCCTCGACGGCGATACTCTGGCCGCACCCCGACGCTTGCCAGCCCAACCACGCCCCCTTCGACGAATGCCGACGCCGTGGCGACAGGCTCGCCATCGACCCAGGCAAGATAGTGCCTCAGCGGGGACGAGCCGCCGTGGGGGATGCTGGTGAAGAGATCGTGCCACCAGAGCGAAAGGTTGTTGTCGAACTCAAATGCCGCTGTGCATGTGCGAGTCCAATCGGCCAATTGACTTCGAGAGGTAACTTCGAGCGTTTCTGCCGGACTGGGATTCGATGCGAGGAGGTCTTTGAGGTTCAGTGCCATGGCCGCTGCCTCGAAGGCTTTCGAGAATCCTCGTGTTTCCAGAATTCTCGTGGTCTGCTCGTCGTGATTGACCGGTCCCGACCACCAGAAGCATGGAAGATTCTGTGAGCGGAAGCGACCAATAAGATCGTCGATCACGGTTTCCGCTTCGGCGGTCGGAGCATTCGCCGAGAACACGTTATTGAAGAACGGGCACGGCAGTTCGCTTTCGGTCACCACGGCATATGGGCTTTCCGCCAATTTCATCTTCGGCCAATGGCACCAGTAGACCGTATGGGCAACGCCATTCTTTTCGATGGCCTGCAATGTTTCCAAGTCGGTCGCACTCATGGCTGATTCCAGGGTTCCTGTGCGTTTCGGTTGTATAGGTTTGTCGAAGGGACGCCATCGGCCAGCGCCTTGAATGCTTTTTCCGGCTTCCCGCAGGAGCCTTTTTTGTTCGAAGCAAGTGCAGAAAGCCGCATATCGTCGAGCCTGAATCCAATGTCGTATGGCGACAATTCGTCCTGCTCCAGCCAAAACTTGGCAGACTTGACGAGTTCATTGATCGAGCCGGTGACCGAACGATCCCGTGCTTTGGCGAATCGGACACTCCCGCTGGTCGGTGCGATGAATCGTTGGTAGACGAACGCCTTTCCGTCATCTTCCATGAACTCACGAATGTTGTCCACAGGTCCCGTTGCCCCGTCAGGAGAAATGCAAAGTCTATTTTGCCAACCAAGGGGCGGGCTGGGTCGTAGAAACGGAAGGCCGTGGCGGAGTTGCGGCGGGAGTTTCCTACGTTTCAAGGAGGGCCGTATCGTGGTCGCATCGTCGTTGAGTCAGTTGGAGGCGGTATTCTCAAAGGTTTCGGATCCACGCGACCCCAGGGGGGTGAGGCATCCGTTCTCCGGCATCGTTTCCTTGGTGTTTCTCGGCTTGTTGGGGCGGATTACCGAGATGGCCGTGGTGGTACGTTGGGCGAATGCGAATTGGGAGGAACTCAAGGAACCACGGGGATTTACACGCGACAAATCCCCGTGCGGCTCGACCATTTCCAGGGCCTTGGCCGGGCTCAGTCTGGACGAGTTTCGCGAGGCGTTCGCCCTATGGCTGAACACGGCCCTGGCCGATCAGGAGGGCCGTTGGGCTGCGGCGGTCGACGGCAAGATGTGTCGCCAAGGACTTGGCGCCGATGGCTCGCCCGTGCAGATGCTCAATGTTTTCCTGCAACGGGTCAAGTTGACGCTGGACCAATGGTCGATCGGCGGCGACAAAACCAACGAGCCTGGGAGTCTCAAAGTGCATCTGGCTGAGTTGCTCGAGGCCTATCCTGCCCTGCAACTGCTCACCGGCGATGCGATCTACGCCCAGCGGCCGTTGCTCGAACTTCTCCAAGATTACGGCTGCGACTACCTGTTCCAAGTCAAGGCGAACCAGCCCGACATGCTGGACGCCTTGGAAACCTGCTTTTTCCAGGAGACGCCCGCCGAGCCGGCCCATGAAGTCATCGAAAAAAGGGGCTGAATCGGGAAACGCGTAGGCTTTGGATCAACCTCGACGACGCCGAGCATATCCGCGAGCATCTGAACGTTCCCGGCTGCCGGATCGGCATTCGGGTTGATCGCTTAGTGCGCTCGGCGGAGGGCACGCTCCTTTCCTGCGAAAGCCGGTACTTCATCACCAGTCTGGAGCCCGATTCGGTCACGCCGCGTGAACTCCAGGCCACCATTCGTGACCACTGGCAGGTGGAAAACTGCCTTCATTTCGTCAAGGACCGCTGGTGGGACGAAGATCGCCACTACACCAAGCGGCCCGGCCTGGCCGAGGCGTTCGCGTCGCTGACCAACGCCGCTCTGGCCGTCCTCCGCCTGATCCACCCTCCAGGCGAACCCCTTCGGGCAACCGCCGAACGAATCCAATGGCGGCCCCGCTCCACCCTCTCCCGCCTCGGATTCAACCCGCCCAGGTGACTTTGCATTTCTCCTGAGACAGAGAGCGCCGACTGCTTCGCTGCGAAGTATCCGCGCAGGGCGAGCAGATTTCCCAACAGAGCTTCCGGTGTAAACGAGGAAAAGCCGCCCGCTGCCTCAAAAAGGTTCTTTTCCCCACGACTCACCCGACCGACCAAGCCCCAAGCACCCGATACGCGACGGTCAATGCCGTGCATAAAGCGGCTTATTACATGGCGAGGAAAATGTCAATCATCAGATGCCTGACGCCACAGGCGGCACTTCGGCCAAGTCGCTCGCAGAATGGAAGGCCCTGATCGCCGACGTTCACAAGGGTTTCTCCGACGTGAAGATGGAGGTCTTTGCATGTAGCCGAAAGAGATTACGTCTGCTCGCGGTGGCAAATGACGGCCAAACACACGGGCAAGCTCGAAGACCTTGAGCCGACCGGCGCGAACACCTTGGCGGCAACCGGCCTGTATACGGCTAATGGGCCAACCCACTGAATGGCGACCCGAAGCTTGAGCCGAAACATCGCTAGCTCTCTCCATGCCCAGGTTTACCCCTGGGCTTCTTTTTTGCGCCTGTGGTGTTTTCGTCCTTTAGGAAAAAGCATCCATTCCTTCGGGTGGTTGACCATCGTAAGCAAGGCGTGGTAAAACCCTGGCAGGGCGCGGTTCTTCCGGGCTGTTGGCGTGGGGGCAAAGTGGGGCGTTTTACGTTGGATTTGGGGACACATTGGTAACTGCACCTAACCTCTAATCTCCGACCCATTTCGTCTGGTCAGCCATGTCGTTGAGTGAGGAATGCTAATCACAAGGAGCCTTGGATGACCGTTCTGCGATCTCCCGTAGCATGGTTGCTGGCTTCAGTTCTCGCACCAGCCTCTTAGGGTTGGACAACGGGATGGTACGTAGGGACAAGTCAAACTTCAGTCGTGCAACGCTCCTACCTCTGCTGTTCGGTTTGTTTGGTGCCATCGGGTACAGAGGGTAAACATGGACTTGAGCATGTCTTCCGAAGTCACGATCTCGACACGCGCATTGGGCCAGCGCAAGCGGCTGTTGGACGACTGGTCGATTCCGCTGCCCCCCGAGTTTTCGGAAGGGGGGGAGCCTCAGACGCTTCGCGATCTGATTGCGAGGATCGTTCGCCAGGAGGTGCGGCAGTTCAAAGACCGGCAGAAGCGGAAGCGGATGGTCCAGGTGCTTTCAGCTCGGGAGATCGAGGCCGGCGCCGCCCGGGGAAAGGTCGACTCGGGCGGCCGCGACTGGGACCAGAAGGTGGATGAGGAGGAAGCCGTCCGCGTGGCCTTGGAGGCCTTCGAAGACGGGCTCTACGTAGTGATCATCGATGGCCGGGAATACCGCGATCTGGATGCCCAAGTATTCCTGCAACCGGAGAGCCGAATTACGTTTCTCAGGCTAATCATGCTGGCAGGAGGGTAGCGATGCTTAGTGCAGAAGTCGCGGCGGAAAGGCTCAAGGAGTTCCACAAAAAAGACGGGAAGAAACTGCGCTGCGAGCGAGCCGCCAAGTTGCCGGCCAAGCTTCGTCCGATCGGGTACGGCCTGGCGGGGCACGACGAGAAGGGGAAACCGGCTCTACGCGAACAAGCTGCGGCGAAGAAGATAGACAAGGCGGCGGAGCGGTTCGACGAGATCTCGGCCGCCGATCAGCGCAAGGTTCTACAGGCTGTCGTACCGACCATTGCCCGGCATGTGCAGGCAGGATGGGAGTTGCTGAAGGGCCTGCCGTATCAATCCGGATGGGGAAGGAAGCCGTTTCGAGCGCCGGGCAACCCGGCTGCCACGCGAAGACGACGGCTCCTCTGGCTGACGTCGGTTCTGATCACGACTGAAGGGTACGAGGAAGACGTCGTTTGGCTGGCCGCCTGGGCGCCGTATCTGGGCGGCTACTGGCCGCCGCTCGACGAACTGGGGGTCCTGTTCGCCGCGGTCATCGACAGTGGCGGGCCTGACGGCGACGCCGTCTACGAGGTCCTTTGCGATTCGGCCTCCGGGGTACACGAGATCGGCGGGATGGGCCGGCACGTCACCCGCGCGCTGCTGAGTTGCTCGAAGCGTGAGGCGTGGGAGTTCACCGAAAAGCTGTTGCTGGCTGCCCAGCGTCAGGAAGGGCTACGGCAGACGATCCTCGAGACCATCGACGAGGCCCACCCGGAAGCCTTCCTGCGCATTCTCAAGCTGATCCTCGACGAGAATCTGGTGCGGTTCAGCGCGACGGTTCGGGCGGTCGATGTCTGGTTGTCGCTACAATGGGATTCGGTTAGCACCGGGGTCGTGAAAAAGACCATCGAGCAACTCATCGTTTTTCTCGAAGACGACAAGCAGCGTAAGGCGGCTCTGGCGGGCGACGACGCTGAGGCCGCCTTCTACGCCCTTTGGACAGTCGCCTTCCACGATGCCTACGAGGCGATCTCCCTGGCGAAGCGCCTCTTGCGCCACAAGAAAGTTGAGCATCGTTTCGTGGCGCTGCTCCTGCTGATCGAGTTGGACCTTCTCGACTCGATCGGCGCGGCAATGCAAATGCTGGAGGACGACGATCTGCGGCTCGTGATGATCACTGTGTGTGCTGCGGCCGGACCCGAAGATTATTGTGACGTGGACCTTGAGGAGGGCCAGACGCGACGGCCGGAAGATCTGTTCGAGCGGTTGGAGGCGGTGATCGACCGGTTCCCGAAGAAGAAGCAGAAGCTCGATTCGCTGGTTTGGCCGTGGTGGAACTTGACCGCCGAGCGGAAGGAGGTGGCCGACGCGCTGCTGCAAAACCTCCGAGAGCGACCACCCATCCGGCTGGTCCCCTATTTGCGCGACCTGGACACTTGGAACCGCGCGCGCGCGATTGGGCAGATGGCCGCTACGAAGAAGTGGGATACCGCGACGCGCGATACTCTGTTCGCGATGGTGGGAGACGCCAGCAGCGACGTGCGCGAGGCCGCGCTGAAGGGAATTGCCAAGTGCAAGGCTACTGAAGATGAAGTCCTCGGACTCGAAAAGCTTCTAACGCGCAAATCGGCCGACCTGCGCCGGGGCATCCTCGCGTTGCTGGCCAAGCGTGCCGACGCGCAGACCCTCGCCTCGGCCGAGCGGTTGACCGAGGGGCAGCAGATGCAGCGGACCGCAGGGCTCGAACTGTTGCGGCTAATGGTCGAGGCAGACCGCTCGGTCGACCGTTGTCGCGAGCTGGCTGAAGCCTATCGCCAGAAACAGAAGAAACCGTCGGCTGACGAGACCACGCTCCTTGATGCCATCCTGTCGCAGGGCCAAAACGTGGCCACGCTCGACGACGCGTTGGGGCTGTGCGACAACGCGGCCCGGACCAAGCCCGTGCCGCCAAAGCGCCACAAGGTGGTGTTCGCCACCAAGGCCGCCGAAACGTGCATCCGCTCGTTGGACGACCTGGTCCACGCGTACCGAGAAACGCCGATCGAGTGCGGCGACGAAGACGGCCGAAACACCGAACTGTTGGGCAACGTCGGTTGGGGCTTCCCCTCTCCCGACAACGACACGCCGATCGAGAAAGACATCGCCCGGCTGCCACTGGCAGACGTGTGGAAGAAGTGGTACGAGGAGCGGCCGAAAGATCTTCGCGACAAGGACGGACTGGAGCTTGTCCGAGCCAGAGCGGTTCTCGGCGCGAATCGCGGCTACGGCAAGCTGCACCCGAAACACGCGACGTTCTTCGGCAACCTGAACCCGAACAAGTTGAGGTACGCAGGGATCGTCGGCGACCTCGTCCGTTGGCTCATGCGGCTGGACCCGATGCCGGTGGCGCACGATTACCTCCTCGACGCCGCCGAAACCACTCTGGCCATGGTGCCGGAGGACGAGTTGGGCCGATTAACGCGGGAACAATACTCATCGGGATACAGCCTCGCTTGGCGCCATTATGACTCCCCCTACACTCAGTGGCTGGGCATGGTCGAGCATTACCAATTCATCTGCCCGGACGGCTGGACCAACGACCATTCGGTCCGGCTCTGGCGGCTCAGTCGCTGGGTCGATGAACCTCAGGTGAAGCAAGTCACGCTGGGTAGCAAGGCGAAGAAGGAGCTGACCATCCCTCGTGACCGGCCCAACTTCTTGACCGTCGTGCGAGCGTTCAAGGCCGGCGCCGCCACCGAGGCCGACGTGATCGACCACTTGCTCGGCCTCCGGGAGGATGACGAAAACCATTGTTGGGGCTCGTTCGACGCGCTGCGCGCGTTGACCAGCAAAAAGCGACAAAAGAAGTACGCCGGTGAGAAGTGGCTCTGGCCGTTGGTGGATCGGTGCCGAGACCGTGTGTTGGAGGTCGAACTTGCCCGAGGCGAGACCCCAACGGCCGCCTCGGCGGCGGCTTCCTCCCTGCGCGCGGTCTGGGGTGTGGGCAATGTCCTGCGAATTCTCACCGCACTGGGCAAGGGTACATTGGTCCGTGGGTACAGCTACGGCGGTGGCCAGAACAAGAACACCGTCTTCAGCAACTTGCTTCGCGTCTGCCTGCCCGACGCGTCGGATACGGCCAAACAGTTCAAGGCCAAGGCGGCCTCCGCAGGGATCGAGGGTGAACGACTGCTCGATTTGGCCGTCTATTCGCCGCAATGGGCGCAGTTCGTCGAGTTGGCCCTGGGTTGGGACGGTCTGGAAGACGCCATCTGGTGGATTCACGCACACACGAAGGACTCTGGCTGGTCGATCGACCACGAGATCCGCGAGGGGTGGGAGGCTTCGGTGGCAGAGCGAACGCCGCTTTCCAGCCAGGACTTGGTAGACGGCGGCGTGGATGTCGAGTGGTTCCACCGGGTCTACGACACCTTGAAGAAGAAGCGTTGGGATGCACTGCTGAAGTCGGCGAAGTACGCCGCCGGTGGTGGCGGGCACAAGCGAGCCGAGTTGTTCGCCTCCGCGCTGCTGGGCCGCGAGAAGAAGGCCGATCTGGTGAAGAAGATCAAGGACAAGCGCAACCAGGATACCGTGCGGGCGCTGGGGCTGTTGCCCTTGGCGGGCGGCAAGTCGCGTGAGCAGGACCTGCTGGACCGCTACAAGCTGATGCAGGAATTCGTGCGAACCAGCCGGCAGTTCGGCTCGCAACGCCAAGCCAGTGAGAAGCGGGCAGCCACGATCGGGCAACAGAACCTGGCGCGGACCGCCGGGTACGCCGATCCGATCCGGCTCCAGTGGGCCATGGAAGCCCACGCCGTGGCCGATCTGGGCGACGGACCGTTGACCCTGAATGTCGACGATGTGACCGTCTCGCTGGCCATTGAGGAGACCGGTGGCGTCGACTTCACCATCGAGCGGGCCGGCAAAGTCCTCAAGTCGATGCCTGCCGTGCTCAAGACGAACAAGCAGTTCAAGGAACTCCGGGAGCGCCGCACCGAACTGAAACGCCAGGTGGCACGAACGCGGCCAACGCTGGAACAGATGATGTGTCGCGGGACAACGCTTTCCGGCATGGAACTCGTCGAGTTGCTGGGCCACGCGATCATCGGACCGATGCTTTCCAGGCTGGCTCTCGTCGGCCAGGGCAACATGGGCTATCCCGTCCGCGGGGGCAAGGCCCTGGAGGACTGTGACGGCCATGTGACGGCCGTCAAGCGAACGGACACGTTGCGGATTGCCCACCCCATGGACTTCTACGAAAGTGGTCGCTGGCAAGAATGGCAGCGCGACTGCTTCGCCCGGGAGCGGATCCAGCCGTTCAAGCAGGTATTCCGCGAGCTGTACCCGGTAACCAAGGCCGAACTGAAGGACAAAGTGCTCTCGCGGCGCTACGCGGGGCACCAGGTCAACCCGCGTCAGGCACTGGCGCTTCTGGGTACCCGCGGATGGGTGACCGTGCCCGAGGAGGGCGTTCGCCGGACGTTTCACGACGAAGGCATTTCGGCCTGGCTCGGGTTCTTGGAGGGTTTCTACACACCTGCGGAAATCGAGGGTCTGACGCTCGAAACGGTGTGCTTCACGAAGACGCGCGAGCCGAAGCCGCTCGCCTTGCAGGACATGCCCCCGCGGTTGTTCAGCGAGGTGATGCGCGATCTCGACTTGGTGGTGAGCGTTGCGCACCGGGGCGGCGTCGATCCGGAGGCCAGTGCGTCGACTGTCGAGATGCGGACAAACCTGCTGCGCGAGGCGCTATCCGTTCTCTCAATCGAGAACGTCGAGTTCAAGAAAGACCACGCCCTGATCCGCGGCGAGTTCGGGCAATACAGCGTCCACCTCGGCAGCGGCGTGGTGCATAAAATGCCCGGCGGGGCGATGCTGATCGTGCCCGTCCACGCGCAACACCGCGGTCGGATCTTCCTGCCCTTCGCTGACGACGATCCCAAGACGGCCGAGGTTCTGTCGAAGGTGTTGTTGTTGGCCCGCGACCAAGAGATCCACGACCCGAACATCCTGGAGCAGATCCAGGTGCTTGGGAAGATTGCGCCCGACAAGAAGGCCAAGAAACGCCCGTCCAAGCGAGCCGTGGTCGAGGGGGCTGTCAAACGCTATTTCGAACTGGCCGACGAAAAGTCGAGCAAATTCTGGGAGGTAGGCGTCGACGGCAAGGAGGTCACAGTCCGTTTCGGCCGGATCGGCGCCAAGGGCCAAACCCGGGTCAAGGAGTTCGCATCGCCCGCCGCCGCCAGCGCCCACGCCGAGCAACTAATTTGCCAGAAGACCGGCAAGGGGTACGAAGAGGTGAGTTCAGGAGAATGACGCGGTAAGGGAACTCTGGATTTCTGCCAAACACCACTGAACGTTACACTCCGATCTGTCGGAAAATAGCGGAGCGTGCCCTTCAACGCCAAGAACAGTGTGGTCAGTCGTTGTTGCCCGTCGAGAACATAGAGTTTGCGGGCATTTGGCGAGGCGTTCTCGAAAGTGAATACCGGTTGCTCGCCCGTCTGTGAATGGGCGCGGAAAGCCCGGAATCGTTGAGTCTCAGTTGTCGCCCAAACGAGGATTGTGCCCAGCGGAAAACGTCGCAGGAGACCGTCCATTAGCCGAACGTTCCTCCTCCCAAACGAACGGACGCTGCATGCCGGGCAGCACAAGCTCCTTACTTTCGAGCATCCGATTCCGGCAGGAGTGGAAGACCCAGTTCGGCGAGGTACTTGTTGTGTTTCCGGGTTGCCGCACGAATCTCCTTCTCGACGTTCACCAGGTCTTCATGCACGCCAGCCAGGTCGATCTCCGGCTCGGGTTCTGCCGTGCTGACGTATCGCGAGATGTTGAGGTTGAAGTCGTTGCTCCCGATCTCGTCCATCTCCACTCGCCGGGCATACCGCTTGATTTTCTTCGGCCGTTTCTGGTAGGTATCGATGATCTTCTGAATGTGCTCAGGCTTGAGGTGGTTCTGCCGCTTGCCCTTCTCGAACTGCTTCTCGGCGTTGATGGCCGCCACCTGGGTGGCGAACTTGATGGGAAAGACGCCCTGTTCCACGCCGTGGATCAACCGCTCCTCCCCCTGGTCCACCAGGCGGATGTAATCGCGGATGTAGTGCTCTTTCTTGCAGGCGATGCGGGCGATCTGCTTGAAGTCCCAACCCTCGTCGTGCAGCCGCTTCAGCTCCCGGGCGAAATCCATGCTGCCGGGCTTCGTGCGGGCGATGTTCTCGATGAGCGACTGCAAGTAGGCCTCCTTGCGGGTACAGGTGACCACTTCGGCCTTGATCTTGTCGCGTCCCAGCTTCCGATGGGCCAGCAAGCGGCCTTCGCCGCAGATCAGTTCGTACATGCCAGTCCGTTCGACAAACTTATCGTTGACGCGGATCGGCTTCAGCAGGCCGACCTGGTCGATGCTCTCCACGTTCATCTCGAACTGCTCTTGGTCCCAGTTGCGGGAGTTGATCGCCTTGATCTTGTCGATCGGGACTTCCTCGTAACGGCGCTGCCGGAAGGGCAAGATGTCGAGAACGGTTTCCATGGGGTTCCTCCATCAAAGCAATTGTTGTAAAAAGGCGAGGTCCGCGCGGCCGAACAGATCGGTCCGCGACGAGGTGGAAGCAATCCGCATCGTGTGGGAGCCGGCCAACCAGCGCGGCAGGGCCACGTAGCCGAGGATCTCGAACTCGTCGGGCTCGGAGAGCAGAACTCCCAAGGTGATGTCGATCACGTGGCGCTTGTCCGGGCAAAACGGCCAGTAGGCGGAGTAGCCGCGGGGAATGGGTACCGCCGGCTGGATGGACAGCGCCAGTTTCTGGTCGAGCACGAGGAAGTCGCCGTAGGGGAGTACTTCGGGAACATGCTCGCGGATCCGTTCGTGGACCACCTGCCGCGCCCGATCCCGCGGTTCGCAGTACATCTGTTGAAACGCCAGATCGAGACCGCCGAAGCGTCGGGCGAAGGTCGCCGCTGCCGGCGCATCCTCCTGCAGCTTCAAGAGCGACGAGCGAAACACGCCATACTTGCTATACAGAGCGTCGAGCTGCCCCAGCATCCGCTCCGGGTCGTACTTGCGGCGCCGCCGCTCGAGGATCTCCTGGGCCTGAAGAAACTGCTCGGGGCTGATGATTCCCTCGAACGCCTCGGGCGTGCGAACCCACTTGTCGGGTGGATTGGCCCTTCGCGGGGTCTTCAGTTTCTGGCTCGTGCGGTTGTAGAGCAAGGTCCCCACGTAGGTCTCGTTCTTCAAGCGGGCCAACACCGAACCGGCACCCCAGCGGCCGGCGCCGGGCGAGCGGATCCCCTCGGCATTGAGTCGCTCGGCGATGCGGAATTCCGAGTAGCCCAACTCGACGAACTCGTGGAAGATCCGTTGGACGATACGCGCCTCGTGGGCGTCTCCGCCGACGAGCGTCACCCGTTGATTCTGGATCCCCTTTCGCTGGCCCCGCGCCAAGGTGTGCAACGGTTCGCGCCGCTCGTCCAACAGCAACCGCTGCATCCCGTACGGTGGCGGGCCGCCCGCCCAATAGCCCTGCTCGGAAATCTTCGCGCAGCCCCGCCACACCTTGTCGCTGAGTTCCTTGCTGTACTGCGCAGCCCGGAACCGCTCGAACTGGACATAGACCGGGTAGAGCGGGTCGTCCTCGCGGGGCTTTCCGATGGTGGTGTAAATCACCTGCTTGCCGTGCCGCTTGCACTCGGCGCTGTACTGGGCCGAGAGGTCGATGTCCTGGAACCGCCCCCAGCGGCTGACGTCGAGGCAGAGGACGTAGTCGAACTCGTCCTTCTGCGTCACCCACTCCTGCATCATCTCGGTGAACGCGGGCCGGCCCTCGGCGGTCAACCCCGACTTGCCGGCGTCGGCAAACTCCTGGATGATTTCTACGCCGTTGCGCTCGGCCCACTCGCGCACCTGATCGCGCTGGATGGGGATCGAGTTCTCCTGGCGATCCTGGGCCGAATGACGATAGTAGGCCACCGCCCGTACCTTGGCCGGTACGCCGTCCTGGCCGGCGTTGGCCACTTCCCACCAATGCTTCATCGTTCTCTCCCTAAGCGATGTGCCACGCGCGAGGCCCCCCCTCGCGCCGTCCGCAACACGACAGTTACGCGATGCCGCCAGCAGCTTGCAAGTAGGAATGCGAAAGAAAAGACGGAGCGGTGGAAGAGGGGCCGTGGTGGGCGCCTAGTGTGAACGTGCCCGGATGATGGCTACGCGAAGCTCCGGCGCGCGTCTGTCAGCCAAGAATTTTTTTCTTACCCAAAACCAATGGAAAATTTCTGTAGCGGGGTATGGTGCTGTGGTGGTCGGGATTTGGCCGAAACGACGCATTGGCTTCGCTTGCTGCAACATCGTGCGTAAATGCCACCTGGTTGGTATGGTAAACCGCAGCCAATCAACGACTTGCGGTTCTTTGATCGTCTCGCCCTTGCGGCCAGTATGCAGGCACATCTTCGTCGTGTCGTGACAACCAGTTGTCACCCCCTGGATGGTTTTCTCGGAAGATTACTTGCGCTGCGTCGGGAGAAAAACCCCTTGCGCTGGGGTGTTGACACTTATCGGTGTTTCCGATAAATCTCTCTCATTCCTTAAAATCTATCTGAAACGTGCGCTTTAGGCGTGGCGGGGAGGGTGTGCGCTGCTCCCTTGCCCGTGGATTGCTGCGCGCTTTCAGAAAACCCGTGGGCCATTCAACGTAAGGCAGGACCGCCATGCGAAAGCCATTTTGGAGCTGGGACAACACGCTGCAACGTCTGGGATTTCGTCGTGTGAAGAAGGCGTCGCGGAGCAAGCCGCTCACGTCGCGGCGGATGACCTGCGAGGCGCTGGAGCCGCGGGAGATGCTGGCGCAGACGTTCTCTGGAACTACGGGTGATGATTTTTTTGAGATCACGGTAGATGGCTCGGGCGCACATGAGGTGCGAATTCTGAGGTCGGGGAGCAGTCAGTGGGAAACCAATACTTCCATAAGTCCTTATGTCATCATTGATTGTGGCACGGGCAACGACACGGTCACAATCACTGGTCTCAACACCAACGAAACGTGGTCCACCGGATCAGCCAGCGGAACGATTTGGGACAGCAGCTATTCGGTCGAAGTACGAAACGCCGAGACAATCACCGTCGACGGCGCCGGCGGAAGCGACACGGCCAAGCTCTACGACTCCGCTGGCAACGACACATTCACCGCCTCGCCCGGCGAGGGACAAATCGACTACGCGAGCGGCACGACGATTTCGGTCGAAAACTTCGAGGCAATCCACTCCTACGCCACGGCCGGCGGCACCGACACGGCGTATCTCTCCGATTCGACGGGCAACGACACGCTCTACGGATCGGCCACGGAAACGGCCCTCTATGGCTCGGGTTACTACAACCGCGCCAAATCGTTCGAGAGCGTGACGTCCTACGCTACCGCCGGCGGCACCGACACGGGCAATCTCTACGACGGCACGACGGACGACAATTTTACCACCCAGGACGGCTGGGCCCTTTTGGAGGACAGTGCCACGTCGAGCAAGGCCTTCTCGAACCGTGCCGAAGGATTCGATACGATTGTCGCCCACGCCGACAACGGCGGCTTGGACGTCGCCAAGCTCTACGATTCCTCGGGCGACGACACGTATACGGCCGAACCCACCACGGCCACCCTTTCGCTACGGGATGGTCTGAGCAACGAACAGAACTACACGGCCAATGATTTCGAGGCCACGCACGCCTACGCCAACTACGGTGGCAGCGACACGGCCTTCTTGTATGACTCCACGGGCAACGACACGGGCTACGCCTCGCCCAGCGAAGCATCGCTCTACGGGACGAGTTACTACAATCGCGCCAAAAACTTCGAGACGGTCACGCTCGACGCCAGCACGGGCACCGATACGGCGGAGTTCTACGATTCGACCGACGTCGACCTCTTCGAGGGTTACAGCACCTACGCCACCATCGAGTTCGACGCCTCGGTGGGCGCGCTGATGGCCGTGGCGGCGGAGACTTCGGCCGTCGGCAGCGTTGAACTCACGGCGACCGAAACCGCGTTGACGGCGACGGCCACCACGAAGGAGAACACTTCCGCCAGCCAGAAGAAGCTGAACGACGAAGAACGGCTCTGGAAGATCGGTTTCGAACACTGGCAGGACTACCTGAAGTCGTTGGAGACGAAGTTTAAAGGCCGCACGCTCGATCCGCAGGACTTCTTCGAGAAGAGCCCGAAGGAAATCGCGGCGGCAAAACAATCCGAGAGCGAAGCTGAGAACGAATCGCCCACCGATCAACTCACGCGAACGACCGGCAGCGATTCGGCACTCGCCGCGCAAGAGGTGCAGTTGTCCAGCGTCGTCGCGATGTCCTCGGGCACGGAACCGTGGGATGTCAAGGCCCAGGGCTTCGACGCCGTTCACGCCTACGCCACGGCAACCAGTGGCGGCGAGGACGTGGCCCTGCTGTACGACACGACGGGCAACGACACGTTCGTCGCTCGACTCTACAACGACGGCAGCAGCAACCTCGACGATGGTGCCCTCACGGGCACGGGCTACTACAACCGCGCCAAGGCGTTCGAGCAGGTAATCGCTTACGCCACCGGCGGCACCGACACGGCGCAACTCTGGGGCAACGACGCCACGGCCAGCATCACCGACGGTTGGTCGGGCGGCGACAACTGGGTCGAGTGGCAAAACACCACACGCAGCTTCGTGGCCAACGACTTCGACTACGTCCAGGCAAGCAAGGCGGGCGTGGGCACGATGGCGCTGAATGCGATCGCCAATGTGACGGCCAACGAAGACGACGCCAACGACGTCTTCAACCTCACGGGCACCTTCACGAGCCCCACCTTCCAAACGGCCTACAACAGCAACCCGACGCTGGTCGCCCCCAGCTACAGCGGCGCCCAGGTGACGCTCGACTACCAAAACAACCAATACGGCAACGCCACCATCGCCGTCCGCGGCGTGCAAGGCAGCGACCGCGTCTATCGAAGTTTTGGTGTCTCGGTGGCGGCGGTCAACGATGCGCCCGTCTTGAACGCGGCGTACTCGCCCGTGTTGACGTCGATCAACGAAGACATCACCAGCCCAGCGGGCAACACGGTGGCCGAGATCGTGGCCAACGGCTCGATCACCGACGTCGATGTGACGACGGTCCCGGAAGCGATCGCCATCACTTGGGTGGCAAGCACCTACGGTGACTGGCAATACCAATTGGCCGGCACGAGCACCTGGACAACGTTCACCGCCTCCACGAGGTACTCGCGGCTGTTGAATGCCACCGACAGGGTCCGCTTCGTACCCGATCCCGACTACAACGGTTCCACCCGTTTCACCTTCCGGGCGTGGGACCAAACCACTGGTACACACGGTCAAACCGCCAACACGACGTCGACCGGCGGCACGACGGCCTTCAGCGCGACTTACGATTCGGCATATATCACTGTCAATGCGGTGAACGACGCACCCGTCTTGAACGCGGCGTACTCGCCCGTGTTGACGGCGATCGACGAAGACGTCACCACGTCGGCGGGCAACACGGTGGCTTCGATCGTCGTCGATGGCTCGATCACCGACCCCGACGTCACCCCGGCCCCCGAGGCGATCGCGATTACGTCGGTGGACAACGCCAATGGCGACTGGCAGTACCAGTTGTCGGGAACAAGTACGTGGACCACGTTTACCGCTACCACGGCCGCCTCACGGCTGTTGAGCGCCAACGACAAGGTTCGCTTCGTCCCCGACGCCAACTACAACGGCTCGGCCAGTTTCACCTTCCGAGCGTGGGACCAAACCACCGGCACGCACGGCCAAACCGCCAGCACGGCGTCGACCGGCGGCACCACGGCCTTCAGTTCGGTCGCTGATACGGCGACGATTACGGTCACGGCCGTGAACGATGCACCCGTGCTGAATGCATCCTATTCGCCCGTGTTGACGGCGATCGACGAGGACGACACCACGTCGGCGGGCAACACGGTGGCCTCGATCGTGGTCAACGGCTCGATCACCGACCCCGACGTCACCCCGGCCCCCGAGGCGATCGCGATTACCGCGGTGGACAACGCCAATGGCGATTGGCAGTACCAATTGTCGGGCACGAGCACGTGGACCACGTTTACCGCTACCACGGCCGCCTCGCGGTTGTTGAGCGTCACGGACAAGGTTCGCTTCGTCCCCGACGCCAATTTCAACGGCTCGGCCAACTTCACGTTTAGGGCATGGGACCAAACCACCGGCACGGCGGGGCAGACGGCCAACACGACGTCGACCGGCGGCACCACGGCTTTCAGTTCGGTCGCTGACACGGCGACGATTACGGTCACGGCCGTGAACGATGCACCCGTGCTGAATGCATCCTATTCGCCCGTGTTGACGGCGATCGACGAGGACGACACCACGTCGGCGGGCAACACGGTGGCCTCGATCGTGGTCAACGGCTCGATCACCGACCCCGACGTCACCCCGGCCCCCGAGGCGATCGCGATCACCGCGGTGGACAACGCCAATGGCGATTGGCAGTACCAATTGTCGGGCACGAGCACGTGGACCACGTTTACCGCTACCACGGCCGCCTCGCGGTTGTTGAGCGTCACGGACAAGATCCGTTTCGTACCCGACGCCAACTACAACGGCTCGGCGAGTTTCACATTCCGCGCGTGGGATCAGACTACCGGCACGCACGGCCAAGCCGTCAGCACGGCGTCCACCGGCGGCACCACAGCGTTTAGTTTGGCCTCCGACACAGCCAGTATTACCGTCAATGCCGTGAACGACGCGCCCGTCTTGAATACGGCGTACTCGCCCGTGTTGACGGCGATCAACGAGGACGTTACCACGTCGGCAGGCAACACGGTAGCCGAGATCGTGGTCAACGGTTCGATCACCGATCCCGATGTGGCGACGGCCCCGGAAGCGATCGCGATTACGTCGGTGGACAACGCCAATGGCGATTGGCAGTACCAATTGTCGGGCACGAGCACGTGGACCACGTTTACCGCTACCACGGCCGCCTCGCGGTTGTTGAGCGCCGCGGACAAAATCCGCTTCGTCCCCGACGCCAACTACAACGGCTCGGCCAACTTCACGTTTAGGGCATGGGACCAGACGACCGGCACGCACGGCCAAACCGCCAGCACGGCGTCGACCGGCGGCACCACGGCCTTCAGTTCGGTCGCTGATACGGCGACGATTACGGTCACGGCCGTGAACGATGCACCCGTGCTGAATGCATCCTATTCGCCCGTGTTGACAACGATCGACGAGGACACCACTAGCCCGGCGGGCAACACGGTGGCCTCGATCGTGGTCAACGGCTCGATCACCGACCCCGACGTCACCCCGGCCCCCGAGGCGATCGCGATTACGTCGGTGGACAACGCCAATGGCGACTGGCAGTACCAGTTGTCGGGAACAAGTACGTGGACCACGTTTACCGCTACCACGGCCGCCTCACGGCTGTTGAACGCCAACGACAAGGTTCGCTTCGTCCCCGACGCCAATTTCAACGGATCGGCCAACTTTACGTTTAGGGCATGGGACCAGACGACCGGCACGGCGGGGCAGACGGCCAACACGACATCGACCGGCGGCACCACGGCCTTCAGTTCGGTCGCCGACACGGCGACGATTACGGTCACGGCTCAGCCGGACCCACCCGTCTTCCAGAACGAACCCTACAGCTTTTCGATCGCCGAGAACTCCGCGGTGGGCACCCTCGTCGGCCAGATCACCGCAACGGATGAGGACATTCCGGCGCAAACGCTGACTTACGAAATCACCGCCGGCAATGAAGATCGCGCCTTCGCCATCAATCCGTCCACCGGTCAAATCACCGTCGCCGACCAAGACGCTTTGGATTACGAGGCCACTTCGTCGTATTTGCTCACCGTCCGGGTCACCGACAACGGCTCGCCCGTGCAGAACGATTCGGCTACCGTGATGATTACGGTCATCGACATCCACGAAGAGCCCGTACTGGATGCCATCGAGACTGCGGCGCTGTCCTACACGGAAAACCAAAGTCCCTTGGCGCTGACCGGGCAGTTGACGGTGGAGGACGAAGACGACACGCATCTAGAGTCGGCCACGATACAGATCACCGGCAACTATCAGAGCGGCGAGGATGTGTTGGCCTTTACCGATACGGCCACGATCACCGGCAGTTGGAATTCGACCACGGGCACCCTTTCGCTCAGCGGCTCGGCAACCGTGGCCGAATACCAAGCCGCGCTGCGGAGCGTGACCTACGAAAACACCTCGGACGACCCCGACCCGAGCACCCGGACGGTTAGTTTCACGGTCAACGATGGCGAGCTCGATTCCAATATCGTGACGCGGGATGTCGCTATCACGCCGGTCAACGATCCGCCGTCGCTGACGGTGACGAACGCTACGGTGACGACGGACGAAGGCACGGAAGTGACGAACACAGGAGCCTTCGGCGACATGGACAGTGCTACCGTCACGCTCACCGCCTCCGTCGGCACGGTCACCGACAACGGCGACGGCACCTGGAGTTGGACCTACACGCCTAGCGACGGCCCCGACGCTTCCCAGACGGTTACCATCACCGCCACCGACAGCGACTCGGCTTACACCGAGGTCACCTTCGCGCTCGTCGTCGGCAACGTGGTGCCAACGCTCACCGTGAGTGGGGCGGCGGCCGTTGTCATCGACGAGCAGTACTCGCTCACGCTGGGGGCCCTGTTGGATCCGGGGGCCGACACGCTTGCTAGCTACACGATTGACTGGGGTGATGGGACGGCGGTAGCGACGTATGACGTCCCAACCGACGGCCTTCCTCAAGGCAACTACACCCATATGTATGAAGTGCTCGGCACGTACACGATCTCGGTTACGTTGATCGACGAGGACGGCACCCATCCACTTGCTCCCTTATCGGTAGAAGTACTATTGGGCGTGACGATCGACGGCCCGGCGAGCATCGTGGAAGGTTCTCCCTATGAACTCATGCTCGATTCGGGCAGTCTGACGATCACCGAGTGGACGATCGACTGGGGTGACGGCACCACGGACACTCTCACGGGTGATCCCTCCTCGGCCGAGCACACCTACGCCGACGGCGACGCCTCGTACCTGATTGCGGCCACCGCCAGTGACGGGACGCGAAGCTACGACGCCTTTTTGCCCACCGGCGGACGGCCGGGCGAATTGGACACGAGTTTCGGCGACGAGGGGATACTCGCCACGGCGCTGGGAGAAGCCAACGCCCTGGCCGTGCAGGCGGACGGGAAGTTTCTTGTCGGCGGCTACCAGACCGGGGCGAATGGCTATGACTTCGCGCTGACCCGCTACGAAGCGGACGGCAGTGTGGACACGACGTTTGGCGGTACCGGCACGGTCGTTCTCGATTTCGCGGGCGGCAACGACGTGATCAACGCCGTGATCGTCCAGCCGGACGGCAAGATTCTCGTGGCCGGCTACGCCTACGACAGCGCAGGCCAATCCGACTTCGCCTTGGCACGCTACGACTGGTACGGCAGCCTCGATACGGACTTCGGTACCGAAGGCAAGCTTATCCTCGACTTCGACGGCGAGGACGACGGCGCCTGGTCGGTGGCCCTGCAGTCGGACGGCAAGATCGTCGTCGCCGGTTATGCCGTTCCCACCGCGGGACAATCCAACTTCGCCCTGGCACGCTTCGACGCGTATGGCGAGTTGGACACGGACTTCGGCACCGACGGCACGCGGATCACCGACTTCGCCGCGGGGGCGGATCGCGCCTACGCCCTGGCGATCCAGCCGGACGACAAGATCGTCGTGGCCGGCTATGCCAACGAGACGGCCGGCGGCGACAACTTCGCGCTGGTTCGCTACGAAAAAGACGGCGCCCTCGACGGGACGTTCGATGCCGACGGGATGCTGACCACCGACTTCGCCGGCTCCGGTGACCGGGCCTATGCCGTGGCAATCCAGCAGGATGGCAAGATCGTCGTTGCCGGGCGTGCGGAAGATGGTCTGGGTGGAGTAGACTTCGCCCTGGCACGTTACGAGGAGAACGGCACGCTGGATACGACGTTCGACGCCGACGGCATGCTTACCACGGACTTCGGCGGCAACGAAAACTACGCCTACGCGCTGGCGATTCAGGCGGACGGCAAGATCGTCGTCGCCGGGTACACGAACGAAGCCACCGGCGGCGACAACTTCGCCCTGTCGCGTTACGAAGAAAACGGCACGCTGGACACGACGTTCGGCACCAGTGGCAAGCTGACCACCGATTTCGGCAGCACCTCCGAACGCGCCAACGCCCTGGCCATTCTGCCGGACGGCCGGATTCTCGTCGCCGGCAGCAACGGAGCGTCGAACGTGGTGCTGGCGTGTTACCGCGCCGGTGCCGGGCGGCCCGTTGTCGTGGAGAACGTCGCCCCGACGTTGACCGTCGTCGACGACCAGGTGGTCTACGAGGGACAGAGCTTCAGCCTGACGGACCTGGCCGTATTCACCGACCCGGGTTTCGACCACGCGACGGGCAGTCCGGCAACCGTGGAGACCTTTTCCTATAGCATCGACTGGGGCGACGATTCTGCGTTGACGACCGGCAGCCCCACCATCGATGTCACGGGCGAAGCCGGCGTGCTGACCGAGGGCTCGTTCGACGGCAGCCACACCTATGCCGAGCCGGGCATCTACACGGTCGTGGTGACGATAAGCGACGACGACGGCGGCAGCGACGTGCAGAGCTTCGTGATCCACAATGGAATCCCCTACGCGGCAACGGGCCTTTCCGTAACCGAGGTTGTCTCCAATACCCAGGTGGACCTGGCCTGGACGGACAACGCCGCCAGCGAACTGGGCTTCGTGATCGAGAAGTCCACCGATGGCACGACCTTCGCCTTCGCCGGCTGGGCCGATGCGGATGCCACGAGCTGTTCGGTCACGGGATTGGATCCGGACACCCAGTATTGGCTCCGGGTTGCCGCGTACAACGACATCGGCACGGCCCCTTCGGCGGCGGTCACCGCCACCACGACAGACGATCTCCCGTTGGCGCCGACGACCCTGACGGTCGATGCCGTCGCCAGCAGCCAAGTCGAGTTGTCGTGGACCGTGGATCCTTCCTCCCAGCAGGACGGCTTCGTCGTAGAACAGTCGACCGACGGAACGAACTTCACGGAGGTAGCAACGACCGTGGGAAGCGATGGCACCGGCGCGACGGTGACCGATCTGCTGCCGAGTACCACCTACTGGTTCCGGGTTCGGGCCTACAACGGTATGGGCGACTCGGGTACGACCGGGGCGGTGGAAGTGGAGACCACGGCGGCCCCGCCCGCAACGCCGACCGGCCTGGCCGCCACGGCCGCATCGACCAGTCAGGTCAATCTGACGTGGACGGCCGGCTCCGCAGATCACAACGGGTTCCGCGTCGAGCAATCGACCGACGGAGTGGAGTTCACCGAGGTAGCCACGGCCTGGGGAACCGCGTTCGTCGTCGGCAACCTCGCCCCGAATACCCCGTATTACTTCCGAGTTCAGGCCTACAACAGCGCGGGGACTTCGGAGTATTCGACCGCCGCCAACGCAACGACGCCGGCCGCCCTGGCCGCCCCGGCCGCTCCCACGAACCTCACCGCAACGCCCGTTTCTGGCACCGTGCAGATGGCGTTGGCCTGGGGTGACAATTCCGACAACGAGGCCGGTTTCAAGATCTGGCAGTCCACCGCGGGGGGAGCGTATGCGGAGGTTGCTACTACGCAGCCCAACTGCACGAGTTGGACCCTGACCGACCTGGAGCCCGGCGCGGAGTATTCCTTCTACGTCACGGCCTTCAACCATCTCGGCAACTCGACCTCGAACACGGTCACGGCGACAACCAACAATGTCGACGTTCCGCCGACCGTGGCCACGGCAGCGGCGGCGGAAGTGGATACCGCGGGAGTAACCGCCGCGCTGTCGGTCTTGGGTGACGATGACGATGGCGAGGAGTATTTGACGTACACCTGGGCGGCCACGATGCTGGCCCCGGGTGCCGAGACGATCTCCTACAGTGCCAACGGCACGAATGCGGCGAAAAGCACCACGGTCACGGTTGATACGGCCGGCACGTATTGGTTCACCGTGACCATCACCGATGGAGACAACCTCTCGACCACCAGTAGCGTGGCCGTCACGGTGGATCAGATTCCGGAGGAAGACACGCAGGTCGGCATGTCGCTTACGCCCAACACCGTCAGCCTCGACGCCGGTGCCACGCAGCAGTTCACTGTTGCCGGCATCACGGATCAGTTCGGCGACCCGGTGTCCGCCTCGATGTACACCTGGTCCGCCACCTCGGGCACGATCGACGAGGGCGGACTGTATACCGCGCCCGACGCCACGGGCAGCGACACGGTCACCGTCACCTGCGGCAGTCTGGTTCTCAATAGCACGGTGGCGGTCACCAACCACGCTCCCACGGTGTCGACCGCCGCAGCGGCCACGCAGGTGTCGGCCAGCGCCACGGCTGCGCTTTCGGTGCTCGGGGCCGACGACGCCGACGAATCGCACTTGACGTACACCTGGGCGGTCCTTTCCAAACCCAGCGGGGCCGACGATCCCACCTTCACCGTCGACGGCAGCGAAAACGGCACCAATGCCGCCAAGCAGGCCGTGGCCACCTTCACCAGCCTGGGCGACTACGAGTTCCAGGTCACCATTACCGATGGCGGCGGCCTGTCGGTCACCGACACGGTTGCGATCACCATCGTGTCGACGCTGACCACGATCGACGTCACTCCGTCGTCGGTGAGTATGGACATCGGTTCCACTCAACAATTTACGGCCGTGGGCCTCGATCAGTTCGGCAACGCGATGGTCACGCAGCCGACGTTCAGTTGGAGCACCACCGCCGGCTCGATCGACGACGACGGGTTGTACACCGCGCCGGGCGCCTGTATCCCGGCCACGGTCGTTGCGTCAGCCGACGGCGTCAGCGACAGTGTTTCCGTAGCGCTCTTCAATAGCTCACCCACCACCTCCGCCCGAACCGGCGACAGTTGGATGCAAGCGTGGTGGGAAGAGTCGATGGGTTCGCCTGACACGCGGCAGGACCGCCTCGCCCGGGCCACTGGCACCCATACGCTCAGCACGGATACACTCAGCGGTGGCTTCGTCGTCGACCCGACGGCCACGTTCACACCGACCATTCTCGTGGACGCCGAAAACACAAGCACAATCATCTCCTCGACTACGAATCATCAGTGGCAGGTTGACGGTGTCGAGTACGCGTCCGTCGAAACCATTTCGTCGACGCTGTATTTCAAAGAGACGTTCGACGAAACAACTGACGAATGGACCTACATCGAGACATTCACCTTAAGCTACGGCATCGACACCACGGTCGACGGCGAGGCGTTTTCCAGCGTCGAGGACGGCTCCTACATCTACACCTTTGAGGCCTCGGGCGACGCGGCGGGTTCCAGCTACACGTTCACCGTCGACGCCAATGATGCCCCGGTCGTCGGCACCGCAGACGACGGCGCCTGGAGCCAAAACATCTACACGATCGAGACCCCGGTCGACGGCGACGACGACGAAACCGGCGAGGTTATTTCCAACAATTCCACCGGCACCGTTCCCATTGGTACCCATTCGGCCATTGGCGGCACCGCGGTCTTGTATCCCGGCGTCAGCATGGACGGCTACAGCTACGGCGACGGCGACGACCAGACCTTCGACTACGACCTCGCCTACACCTGGGACCCGACTACCGAAACCTGGATTGTGACGGGCACCGCGTCGACCACCAAGAGCGACAGCGGCAGCACGTCGGACTCCTACACCGACGACTACTCCGACTCGGGCGTCGGCTGGAGCTACTCGGAGACGACCAGCTTAACGAGCAGCGATTTCTGGTCCTACTCCTACACCACCGACTACTCGCTCTCCGGCGGCACGTGGCAAATCACCGGCGGCAGCGGCAGCTCCTCGGGCGACGGGACATGGACCTGGAATTACAACGGCGACGGCAACTACTGGCCCGCCGATGCCGACGACGCCATGGCCGGCACCTTCACCAACACCGGCTACGACAGCACCACGTACGAGTACGAGACGACGGCCACCTACCAGGACGGCCACTGGACCGAGTCCGGCTCGGGCCACGTCATCGACGTCGGCAACAGCCACTACTCGTACAACGGCAGCGGCAGCTACTCCAACGAGATCGGGCTCGGCTCCCAGGACGAAAATGGTTACGAAAACACCTCTTACAGTTCCACGGTCGACTATGTGTTCGATGGCGGCTCCTGGCAATTGGCCAGTGGCACGGCCGAGTACAACGAAGACCGCTCCGGCCACTGGGGCTACACCACCAGCGCCCAATCGGGCGACACCACCACGACCGACACTAGTCAGGAAAACGGCTTCGAGCATTACAAAATATACTACGGCCTGAACACCACGACCGGTCTCTGGAAGACGACCGGTGCGGAGGCCAATGGCAACGGCAACGAGTCGTGGTCGCGGACCGTCGACAGTCCCTACTCGGCCAGCGAAACGGGGGTTTGGTCGGTCACGGGCACCTCGAAACAAACCCAGGGTAGCGGGACGTCGTACGAGTACTCCGGCTCCGGCACTGTCAGCGGCGACGACTGGAGCTACAGCGGCACCGGCTGGATCACCTCCAGCACCAACTCCACCTACTCCTATGCCGGCAGCGGCGACTACACGGATGGGACCGACACCGGAACGGCCAAAGCAAGCGGCCGCGACGAGGCCTACACCGGCTACACCACCGACTACGAACTCGACGCCAGCGACGGCACCTGGGACGTCACCGCCCGCCACAAAAAGTCCTCCGGCAACGGCTTCACCGACTGGTCCTACTCGATCAGCGAGGACTACACCTCGGGCTACATCACCAACGGCACCCGCTGCGAGGGTGGAGGCAACCATACGTCCTACGATTACCTCATCCTCGCCGATCGAACGGAAGGCAGCACTTGGGTATACGACGAAGACGAAAGCTACACCACGCGGTCGCACGGTACGTCGGACAATACGTCCTACTCGGGCAGCTATTCGGGCAACTTCGAGGGTTACGTCACCGGAAGAACCATCGAGGGTACGATCCAGGAAGGCGGCCAGAGCACCTTCGACATCACCTACACCACACGATCAGAAATCAATGCCGACGGCACCTGGAAAGACCCGACAGAAACCAAAACCGTCACGGACAACAACGAAGACCACTGGTCGTACACGGGCGAGGGCGAATATTCGCGAAGCAACACGGCAGGCAGTAGTAATGATTATCTTGGAAAACCTCGCTACGTCATCGATGGCACCATCGAAGAAGGCGGTCATGACGACTATTGTAGCGAGTATCAGATGACCAGCGAGCGGGGAACAACTGGAAACTGGTCGCCAACGGGAGGTAGGGGCTACGAAGAGAGCGATAAAAATTCCTATTATTCGTATTCCGGCAGTGGCAGTTTCTCGGATTCGGTCCACGAAACGTACACGGGCGGCGCGACCTATGATAAGGAATTCGAAAGCTACGCGGAAGAAGAAGGCAGCGGCGACTACTCGGAACACCATGTGACCTACTCGTCGGCCGCGGGAGGCGGGTGGACGTCCGGCAGTACGTCCGACTTCATCAGCCGCGTTAGCGAGGCCACCTATGACTACACAGCCGATGAAACGGAGGAATGGTCTGGCCGGCTTGAAGCCCCTGAATCAGGCGATAGTACCGAGCATGACCATTACACGTCCCATACGCTTAAGCGATCTGGCAGCAGTTACGACGCCAGCGGCCTAACCACTTGGGACGAAGTGAGCGGCAGCGGTACGGCGACACTGCATCGACACACAAATTCATATTACACGGGTACCGCGACGGATGTAGATGACAAGCTTGATGCTTGGTCGATGGAAGTCGGCGCCGACAATATCGTCCATGGCCATTACACCTACGATCACGACGTCCCCAGCGACAATCCGGATTTCGAGAGGCATTTGGCTGGCGCGTACGGTGAAAGCGAGCAAATGACGCTCACTTCCCCTGGCTTCTATACCCATCCGACCAACCCTTTGTATTGCCGCTATCGCAGTATCGGCTCCCCACCCATCTCCGGCTATCCCAGCGCCCCCAGCCACAGCTTCTCGTCAATGGCCATGGCGATGACCATGGCCGCCGAAAGCACGCTCGGCGAGTTGTCCACTGCGACGCTCTCCCTCGACGCCAGCCCGCTTAGCCTGGCGATGCCCGCAGCAACCACCTCGTTCGGCTCGCTCACCGCGTCGGCCCTCTTCTCCCTGCCGGTCCGCACCGGCGGGCCGTCGTTCGGTTCCGTGGCGGCAACGCCGAGCAATGCCGCGTTCGACGCCGCCGGTCGGCTGACCAGCCTCACCGACCGCACCGCCGGCGTCACCCGGTTCGGTTACGACACGGCCGGCAACCTGGCCAGTCTCACCGACCCGGTCGAAAACACCACCCAGTGGGTTTACGACGAGCAGGATCGGGTGACCGAGCAGGTCGACCCGCTCGGCAACAGCCAGTACTACGCCTACAACGATGCCGGCGACCTGGTCCGCTACACCGACCGCAACGGCGAGGTCTGCGTCTACCAGTACGACGGCGAGCACCGCGTCGTCGCCGAAATCTGGTACGCCAACACGGCCGACGCCGACGCGGGCGAAAATGCCGAAAACACCATCCTCTACACCTACGACACCGAAGGCCGGATCACGTCCGAGGCCGACGACTTCTCGTCGACCACCTACGTCTACACCGACGACGGCCGGCTGGCCAGCGTGACCGAATCGAGCCTCGACGGCCCGACCGTCGTGCTCGCCTACCAGTACAACGACGCCGGGCTGCGGACCGCCACCTCGGCCACGATCGACGGCGTGGCCGACTACGTCGACGAGTACACGTACGATGCCGACGGCAACCTGGTCTCGATCGTCCAGCACGGCGTCGATCAACAAGATGTCGACGCTGGCAACGCCGTGGCCGAGAAGCAGATCGACTTGGCCTACAACGACGCCGGCCAACTCGTCTCGGTCGACCGCTACCTCGACGGCCAACTCGCCGTCGAAGCCGACTACAGCTACGACACGGCCGGACGGCTCATCGAATTGGTCTACCACCAAGGCGCGACGATCCTGGCGTCCTACGCCTGGACGTACAGCGATTCAGGCTCCCCTCTCCCGCTTGCGGGAGAGGGGCAGGGGGTGAGGGCAGACGACGCCACCACGTGGTTCCCCACCGGCGGCCTGATGCCGCTCCACGACACGGCCGACATTACCACCGCGCTGCTGGAAGGCAGCTACGCGGCCGTCGACCTGTTGACCTCCTGCACGTCGATCGACGGCACGGCCACGTACAGTTACGACCCGACCGGCCAACTCGTCGGTGTCGACTACACCGGCCAACAAGACGACGAGGCGTATTCCTACGACGCCAACGGTAACCGCATTACCGCCAACGGCGACACCTACGTCACCGGTGCCAACAACCAGTTGCTCTCCGATGGCACTTATTGGTATACCTACGACGCCGAGGGCAACCGCACGACCCGGTTCGTCGACGTCAACGGCGACGGCCTGCTCAACGCCGGCGATACCGACGTCACCCAATACGCCTGGGACAACCGCGGCCGGCTGGTGGAAGTCGTCCAGCGCGAGACCTTCGGCGGCGATCCGACGCAGGTGGTCGACTACCTCTACGACGTCGAGAACCGATGGATCGGTGAAAACATCGACTTCGATGGCGACGGCCTCGTCGACCGCCAACTCCGCTTCGTCTACGACGGCACCCAAATCGTCCTGCAGTTCGAAACGGAAGGCGAGGGTGCCGTAACTGGTGAGGACCTTTCCCACCGTTACCTCTGGCAAGCCAACGCCGTCGACCAACTCCTGGCCGACGAACAGCTTCTCCCCTCTCCCGCAAGCGGGAGAGGGGTCGGGGGTGAGGGCGATCCCACCATGGACGACTCCACCGCCTACGACCAATCCACCCCCGGCCAGGTCCTCTGGCCGCTGACCGACCAGCTCGGCACCGTCCGCGACCTGGCCGCCTACGACGCCGAAACCGGCACGACCGCCGTGGCCAACCACATCGTCTACGACGCCTACGGCCGGGTCACCTCGGAAACCAACGCCGCCGTCGACTCCCTCTTCGCCTTCACCGGCCGAGCCCTCGACCCGGCCACCGGCTTGCAGAACAACTGGAACCGGTGGTACGATGCAAAAGTCGGGCAGTGGATTAGTGAGGATCCGATTGGGTTTGAGGGAAGGGATGCGAACCTGTGTCGGTATGTTGGCAACGCGACAACGACATCGGTCGATCCGAGTGGTCTGCAATATAACTCACCCTACCCCGGGACAGGAGTTCCGTACGGGCCAATACCCCGTCCCGGATCATCTCAGAACCCTTTGAGTGTACGACTGAAGTGGAAGGAGAAGATCTACGAAGTTAAAACGATCAAAGTCCAATCAGGGACTTTTCGGGTTAGGGGTGTCTTGTCTGGTTCAAGCAACTACGTGGATATCAGTATACAATTTACGCCAGACCCTCAGACTAGGATTTCAGCGGCAGACGTCCGCATGATTCAGATCGTCAATAGCATTAGCACCCAGGGCTGGGAATTGGATGGCGCAGCGGATGACATATACGGCCAGAAGATTACTACACCGTATTGGAAGGCCAATCAATTCAGCATGGAATGGTTTGTCAATGGTAAGTATATAAAGAACTTCCCTGCAACTGGGGTGCAAAACAACGGCAAGACAGCGTGGATGCTGGACCAGCCGGGTGGGGCCGCCTACAGCGGTTCATTCATCACCCTGGTTGTATACAAAGATCCGAATGGAAACGATGTCCCGTTAGCATATATAAAATGGAGTCTCAATTCACACGCTGGCATGTTGTATTCCACCTACACACTCACCGTATCGGGTGCTGGTGACGGTGAACCCACAGTCCAAGGAAATCTGAAGTTTTTCGATGTGGTGAAAAAATCCATACCGTAGTACAACTTATGAACAATAGCACTACGCAACGCAAGATCATTGGATGGAGCTTAGTCATCCTCGTCGGGCTTGGTGCATGCATCCCGCAGTTGCTTGGCAAGCCTTACATAATCGGCCACATGTGGGAGTTCAAATGGACCTATGGCTTTCCATGGACGTTCTCGGTCTGCGATGGTCTTAAGCGTCCGTCGTCACCCGCTGTCCCTGTATTGAGGGACGAGACTGACTCGCATTGGACCACTAGGTTACTAGTGCCCGTAATCGCTCGTCCACACGAGTATCCTGCACGAACTGGCGTATTTTTGACAAGCAATCCCCGGGTCTTGAAGTTCAACGTGTATTGTCTCCTGCTGGATATATTCTTTGTTTTGGTGATCCTATCTGGAGCCCTGTACTTGAAATACCGAATAGTCAATGCTCCCAGTCTTTACGTCTACACGATCCGCCTGATGGCAGTCTTGGCTTTACTCTGCATGGCATACTACGTGTACCTCATTTTGACTTGGGACAGCCATGTGTGTATCGCTCTCTATTACCCACCAATATTGGCTTTCAATGGCCTTGGCATCTTCTGTGTCATCATGTCGCTGTCCTTGATATTTCGGCAGAATGATGCCAACAAGAAATCACAGCAAGGCGGATAGCTCTGCCATCGGAGTGCTGAAGGCACAAGAAACATCACCCCTATGCACCAATCCATCATCCTCGCCATCGGCGCAGGCCGTTGTGGGCTGGCGTCGTTGGCGCGGGTTCTGAATCAGCAGCCCGATGCCCAGTGTTCGTACGATGAGCCGCCGCTGTTGCCGTGGACGTTGAGCGGGGAACCGGCGACGGATTGCCCGGCGGGCGTCGACGGCGATGGCCAACGCGGGCCGGGGCGGATCATCCGACAGCGGTTCGCCCGGTTTCGCCGGCACGGCACGGCACCGCGGCTGGGCGACGCCGCCTCGTTCTACCTGCCCTACCTCGAAGAGGCCATCGCCGCCGAGCCCGACATCAGCATCGTGTGCCTGAAACGCCCGCGGGAAGAGGTGGTCGCCAGCTTCGGCCGCTGGCTCGACCGCAGCATGCCGCTGCCGACCAACCACTGGGCCCAAGAGCCGGCCGACGGCTGGCACCACGACCCGCTGCGGAGCCGCAACTTCCCTAAGTACGACACGCCCGACCGCGAAGAAGGCATCGGCCGCTACTGGGACGAGTACTACGCGCGCGTCGACGAACTCGCCGAGCGCTATCCCGAGCACCTCCGGCTGTTCAACACCTACGAGGCACTGAACACCGAGAAGGGGCTGAGCGAACTGCTGAGCTTCGTGGGGATTCCGCCCGAGCGGCAGGTATTGGCCGTCGGCACGCGAGTGGAGAGCACGCCCAAGCGAGGGCCACGGCCGCTGTCCGACAACCCGATGGACCCGCGACGCTGCGCGATCCTGGTGCCGTTTGCCAGCTACATTACGCCGCCCTGCGAACGGGCATTGGTCGAGTTGGAGCGCCGCGGCTACCACGTGCGACGCGTGGGCGGGTACGCCGCCATCGACCAGGGCCGCAACCAGATGGTCACCGACGCCCTGCTGGACGGCTACGAAGAGACGATGTGGATCGACGCCGACATCGACTTCCACCCCGACGCGGTCGACCGCTTGCGCTCGCACCGGCTGCCGATCGTCTGCGGTCTTTACCCCCAAAAGGGCCGCCGGGCATTGGCCAGCCACACGATGCCGGGCGTGCCCGAGATGACCTTCGGCCGCGACGGCGAACTAACCGAAATCCTCTACGCCGGCGCCGGTTTTCTGCACGTGCGGCGCGAGGTGTATCTGACGATTCAGCAGCGACTTCGCCTGCCGATGTGCAACGAGCGTTTCCGCAGCCCGATGATCCCGTTCTTCCACCCCATGCTGCACACGTGCGAAGACGGCCACTGGTACCTGGCCGAGGACTACGCCTTTTGCGAGCGCGCCCGGCAATGCGGCTACCAGATTATGGCCGACACGACGATCCGCCTCTGGCACCTCGGCACCCACGCCTACGGCTGGGAAGACGCGGGCATGGACCGCGAACGGTTCGAGTCGTTCGTCCTGAACTTCGGCCCCAAGCCGGAGGCGAACGGCGACGGCGGTTCCCCTCATACGCAGCCCACTGACGACGAATCGTCCCCACAAGCCGATTCGTAAGATCGCCCATTGCGTGGATCGGCGGTAAAATCCGCCGACCCGCGGAATTGCGACGACTTGGGCAGCGAAGACGGCTCGACCTCACGGGTGCAAGACACAACGCCCACGCACCCACCCGTTTGGCGTGTTTTTAGTGCTTTTCCACCACCAGTATCGAACCCGTCGCCCTCGGGGTCCGAGTCGAACGTGTTCGTTAACCAAACGCCCGGCCGGGGCCAGAGAGCGCGAGAGTACGGGCGAAATGGGCGATTGGGCCGCGTCGCCGGTTAACAGACCGCAGAGTGGCCAATTGAGGTCGGCGAGCGTAACCCGTGGCCCCAAAGGGCGTTGTGGTCGCCAGTTAGGGCAACTGGCAAGGCGCAAAAGAAACCCCACTAGCTGGTTCGCTAGTGGGGGTGTAGCTCCCCGAGTCGAACGAGTTTCAAGCGCTGGGCCGTTTTCCCGATCTGCCGGCGGACGGTCTGAGGGGCCTCTCTTCTGTCATCGTAGCTTTCTTGCCTGTCGGTTACGCCGATTACCCAATGGCCCGTGCAAGTTCCTGGACTACGCCGACTCGTTGCTCAAACATCGCGTCCCAAGCATCGAGGCATCGGTTTACAATCTCGGTCTCTTTCCCTTCCTCTGCCTGCTCGTACAGACGGATCAACATTGGTACGAACTGGGAAAGGTCGTGCATGATGCCCTGTGACATGTCCCGGCTTGCGTCGCGGAGCGGTCCAACAAACTGGTCACACATCGAAAAGAAGACCCCGGAGAATGGAAGCAGGCTTCCGGAGTACTCTTCCAGGCCAAATATCAGCGAGGTCGGATCATCACGAAATGCATCGGAACCTACAAAAGATGTATCCGCTTCATAAACCGCATTGGATTTCGCGGCGGGGTTTAGGGGGCTGAGGGATCAGCGGGACCAGGGGCGGTAGGCATTGGGGTTGGACTTCAGCCAGAGGTCGGGCAGTAGCGAGGTGAGGGTGGTCTGGGAATGGCCTTCGGTGTTGCGCAGCTCGGCCATCCGTTGAATGACGTCGCGGAGATAGGCGAACGGCTCTGCCTGATTGGCTTTGCAGCTTGCCGTGAAGCTGTAGAGGATCGCCGCGACCCGGCCGCCGTGATCGTTGCCCAGGAAGGTCCAATTCTTCCGCCCGATCGCGCATGCTCGCAACGTTCGTTCGGCCAGATTGTTGTCGATCGACAGTTCGCCCTCTTCGCAGTACCGCTTGAGGCCTTCCCAACGCGGCAGCACGTAACCGATTGCTTGGCCCATGGGACTCTTCGGCAACACGCGATGCCGGGCCCCTTCGAGCCACGCGTGAAACTGGTCGAGGATCGGCAGTGAACTTTCGCGACGCCTTTTCCATCGCAGGGCGTGCCAACGCTCGCGATCGGCCGGGTTGCCGAAGTCGAATTGTCCGGTGTGCTGTTTCACCTCGCGTTCGACGCGGTACAATCGTCCCACGTAAGCCAACGCCACTTGCGCCTCCTCCGGTTTGGAAGTCTGGGCGTCAAAGAATTTTCGCCGCGCATGCGCCCAGCAGAGCACTTGCCGTACCTGGCCGTCGGCATAGATCCCGTCGTAGCCGGAAAACGCATCTGCCTGAAGATAACCGCGATAGCTTTCCAGAAACCTGACCGGGCCGTCGCGTTTTCGGCTGGCCGTGTACTCGTAGATCGAGTACGGATTGCACCCGTCGCCGCAATAGACCCAGAACCGGCCCGTGCGACAGTGGGGCAATGCCGGATCGAGAACCTTCACCGGCGTGTCGTCGGTCCAAATCACGTGCGAGGATCGCACCCGTTCCTCGCCCACTCGCTTCTGCACGGCCACGTCGATCTGCACCTCGTGCTGGTTGACCTCGCGGCCAATGTTGGCGATCGTCACCCCACGGGGAACAACACTCACGTGCAGATCCTTCAACTCCGGCAACTCCAGCAGCGGCAGGTAACATCGCCGCGCCGTAAACGGCCGACTGAAGCTGCCCGTGTTTAACGTGGCCACCACGGCGTCGGCCACCTCCGTAATCATGCACATCAAGTCGTCTCCACGTCGATCGCTTTGGTGTGAATCCGCAGTGTCGTGCGGAACGGGTCGCTGTAGCGCCAGGCCGGTTCCTTGCCGGGGGCCATCACTTCGTGGACGAACACCCGATCGCCTTGGCGCTCACGAATCCGATCACCCCGCTCCGGCAGCACGACCTGATCGCTCAAGATCAGGTCGGCCGCCAGAACGAGGAAGTCGCGTGCCTCGTGCCGCACGATGGTCCCATACTCGTCGGCCGCCTCGAACACGGTTCGCCCAATGGTCGCCGGCAGCGTAACACTCGCCGCACCACGCTGGTAAATCACCTCCCCAGCGAGATGCTTCGTTCGTTGTTGTTGCAGCCAGTCGGCCCCGCGCCGCAGCAGGTCGTTCATGGTTTACGTTCCGCTACTGGAGGAACTGCTGCTGGACGAACTGCTTGAGGGCGTGGCGGCCTGTTCGGTCACCGTGCAAGGGCAGAGCCGCACCCGTACGGTGGCATCGGCATCGCCCGCCGCGCGGACCACCTTACCCAGCGGCTGGTAGAAACCGCCGCCGTCGTGATGCACGGCCCGCCGGTTGATGGAGTCCCACCAGGCCCTCGCTCCCACGGCGAACGTCACACCCATGTTGGCCACCTTGGGCACCTCGAACACCCCAGCCACGCTCAACGCGCCCTGCACGTTGGCCGGGATGTCGACCTTGGTGATCCCCACCAAATCACCCACCACGACCACCTCACCCGCCGCCACGAAGGCCTCGGGCGTGTAGTCGATGGAATTGCCGTCTTGTACGAAAGTCGCGGACATTCTTGGTACTCCTCTTTATTGTTGACACGAAAACGCGTAGGTTTTGTTCCAAACGATTAGCAACCATCGGGAGCGGGTTCCGGCGTGAGTGCGGAAGCACTAACTGGTTGGCGGCCCTGTTGCCCGTGGCAGTCGAGCAAGCAGGGTCGCTTCAACAGTTCGTCGTGGAGTTGTTGCATTAGCCCCTTGGTATCCGCAGCGATGGTGGCCACCGATTCGATGGCCCGGGTGTTTCCGGCGATCACCAGGCTGTTGTCGCGCAAGACGCGAAGCAACTGTTTGACCAGCCAGACGTTGACGGCCAACAGCAGCAGGGCGAACACGGCGAAACCGCCCTGGATCAGCGGCGACCAGAGTTGGATCACGTCGGCCATTTCAGGCATCCTTTCGGTTGAGCCACCACTCGATAACCAGTCGCACCACCATGGGCACGACGACGTTTAAGAGGATCCAGATCAGCAGGGGATTGCCGACCTGTTCGTTGCGAACACGGGCGGCCAGGTGCAACGTGAGGCGATCGTTGAGTTCGCTCGTGCCGTACGCAGCCGTATCATGGGTTTCCAGATACTCGACGGCACACCGTGCCAGCCGGCAGGTGTGTTTGCGCGCCCGGCGGCAGGTCCAGGAGTGGTCGAGGACGTAATCGGTGGCCTCGATCCGCAGCGTGGTCATCGGTTTCGCCTCCAAAGGGTTCGGGTACGACGCGAGGGAGTGCTGCACGACGAGGTTCCGCAGGCGGACGTTGTGCATGACGAAGTGGCCGATTGCGGTGGGACTGGCGTCTGGCTGGGTTGTTGAGGTACGAGCGAACACGCGCCGTTTTGGCAAGACATCGTTGACGGTTGTTGCCGCAAGTTAGGCTTCGGCAGACGAACATCAATGGTGATCTTGCCGTCGCGTTCGGCCCGATCGAGAATCGCCTTGCCGCGGTCGGCCAGTTCATTGCCCTTGCGGATCAATTCGCGAGCATCGCGAAGCGTATCCAAGGGGCTGCCTTTGCAGCTGCCGTCACTGCAATCGGGGCACCGCGTGCGGTGGCCATCGCCGTGGGTGATCCAACCCGTGTCCTTGCATCGCGGACAGGCATAGGGTTGCGGATCGGGCTGCGGTGCGTGGTCGGCGACCATCGTCGCCACGGCCCATTCCACGGCCGCCGCGTCGCGCAGGTCGGCAACGGCCGGAGGGGGCAGGCAACCGGCCATCAGCAGAAGCCAAGATTCGATCAACAGCAGAAAGCGTGTCATTGTTTCACCCCAAGATGTTGCTGAGATTGCCATAGTTGGGCAGCGTCTTTTGCGGAACGCCCAAAATGTCGCAGTAGGCGAAGATCGACCGGCTGCCGACGAAGTATCGCTCGTAGACGTCTTCCGCCACCCAGAACGAACCTTCCGGCCACGCACCGTAGCGGTCCGCGGGCCACACCTTGGGCGGCTGGTTCCAACGGCCCCAGGAATTGACGACCAGGAAGACGCCCACCGGGTAGACTTCCCGGGTGTCGTCGTAGCCGACGGTGGCCATGTCGTGCGACCAACTGCCGCTGGGCACGGCGATGCCCCGCTCGTCCGACGACTCCCGCACGCCAAAATTCTGCCCGCTGTGCAGGGCATAGCCTGCGAACAGCAGGTCCTTCACTTCGTCGGCCGAGGTGGGCGCGACCCACTGGCCGACGTTGTGCTTGCGGCACTCTTCCTTGACCTCTTCCGGCACGCCGCTGGATCCCCAACGGCTGCCGATCCGCGCGTCGTACTGCGAGAGGTCCGCAAACGCATACTTTTCGCGAAACAGAAAACCGTAGTCGTTTTCGAAACGCGTCGCGTCGGCCGGGTCCATCCCCTGGCCGCCATGCCCGCGGGCACCATAGGTTGGCTCCGTGGCAGTGCGATTGTAAAACTCTTCCGGCTCGCCCTTGATGTGGATCTCGACCGATCGGGTGACTTCCCGGGCGTTGCGCGAGCCGTGGGAGACGCAGTCGCCGGTGGTCTGCGACTCGTCGCCGAACGCGCCGGGATCGTACTTCTCCCGCGACCGCCACAACAGGGCCATTTTTCCGGCGCCGACGCCGGCCAGATGCGCGGCCACGTCCGCAAACAACCAAACCTTGCGATCGAAGAAAAGGTCGTCCATCGTGTCCTGGTCGAACCGCCAGCCGGGTAGGCCGTTTTCGTAGGCCGCGCGAAGTTGCATCGGGCCGCGAAAGGCATTGCTCATCGGACGGCCTCCTGGCAGGCCCAGGCGACGGCGTCCAGGGCGGCCGCGGCGCGGGCGTGGTCCAATTCGGTTACCTCCAGGCCAAGCAGCTTCGCCAGCGCGCCGTCGGGCCCGTGAATCGCGTCGGCCAGCCCCGACACCGCGTTGAACGCGCCCTGGAAACGCAGTGTCACGGCCCGTTCGCCAAACGTCTTCAGATGGGCCGTGGTTTGAACAACCCGTTGGCCATTGCCGTCACGACGCAGCACCTCGGCGGCAGCGTGGTAAAAAGTGCCCAGTTGCCGGGCTTCTTCTTCGTGCCCACCCAGTCGTTGGGTGACCGGCGCCACGATCGCCCGGGTGGCGGCCTCGGCCGGGGCGGGGATCGTGTCGTCGGTCGTTTCATCCGGCCGCCACGTGGCCACCAGGCCCGCGACGATCAAAGCAACGGCCAAAAGCGTGGTCGGTTTCACGTCGTGGACCCTCCTACCTTGGCCGCATCGCGAACGATGGTCGGCAGGACCTGCGTATCGAGCGCCCTGACGGCCTGCGCATGACCCGCCGCTTCGCACCACGTTCGCAGGGCGTAAAACATCGCAAAGCGCTCGGCCGGTTGCATCGTGGTGGTGGTCTTCGCCGGCCACCAACCGGCCACGACCGACTTCAGCCGATCGCGTTGACCGAACAGCAACAGCAGCACCCCGGCGGCGATGGCCAGCATGGGCAGTTGCTCGGCAAAGGGAAGTTGATCAAGCGGCATGGGCATGGGCCTCCAACTGTTTGAGCAGTTCGTCGTAAAGCCGCCCGACCAACGGTCGGATCACGGTCCGCAGCACGGGATCGAAGATCGCGTCCGGCCCCGGCAGATCGACCGGTTCGACCAGTTCGTCGAACACCGCTTCGGCGCGCGTGATCAAATGCTCCCGCTTGTCCGTCGCCGCGAGAAAGGCCGCCAATTCGGCCGAGAGGATGGGAAGAAGATTTTGCATGTAAGCGTCTCCATGAAAAAAGTACAGGCGGCAGGGCCGCCAGCCGGTTGGTGCTTCCGCACCCAGGCGCGAACTCGCTCCCGTTGGTCGCTGGTGTTTGTGAAAGATGTGACGATCTTTGAGGTCAGCGATACCAGGGGCAGGCAAGCTGCCCCTGGTACCCGAAGCATCAAGCAACATCGTGTGGCCGTTAGGCCTCGCCCTTCATCTTCACCGCCCCGCGAAAATCCTGTTCGCGAACACCGAAGTCGATGTAGCCGCGGAACTGGATGCCGAGGGTGTTGAAGTCGGCGTCGGCCCGTTCGACGGTTGGGCGATCAACGCCGCCCAAAAAGGCCACCTCGATCGTCGGCAGCCGGTTGGGGTCGGCCATCAGGTACCAGGCCTTGTTGCTGTGGCCGGTGAACTGGGTGTTGGAGAGGTAGACCGAAGAGACGACATCGAACTTGCCCGCGTGGGGATTGGCCCGCGGCTTGCCCTTGTCCGGCGTGGTCGTCTCGTTGAGATTGATCGAGGTCATCAGCAACTCCGCCGGCACCTTCAGCGCCGTGGGCACCAGCAGGAGCCGCGCCGGCACGCCCAACGGTCGCCCGCCCGGCTTGGTCTGCTCGGCGAAGGCCACTTCGGCCTTCGTCAGCCCGTCGACCGAGAGCACCGTATCGGCCCCCGCCAGGTAGTTTTTGTGCGCGGCGTCGAAGAAGGGATGACCGTCGGACTGGGCCGGGTTCGCTAGCAGCGTAGTCCAAACGGCGTCGGCGATCGCTTCGGCCGCGCCCATGCCGATCTGGCGTGGCAGTTCGGTCAGCGCGCCGAGGTCGTCGTCGATGATCATCTGCCGGGTCAAGGCGAACATGATCCCGTGGGTGTTGGCCTTCTGGCCGAACTGCTGTTGGCCAACACGGCCGTGCTTCAGTTCCCCGTCGGGGCCGACCTGTTCGAAGCGGAACGACCCGGTCATCCGGTACCGGCTGTGCTCCTTAAAATCGTTGACCGTGGCGATCTTGCAGATCCGCCGCCAGGCGTCCTCGATGTAGTTGTAGCCCTCCAAGAGCGTCTTGTTGGCGATGTTCGAGAGGATGCCGGGCAGACTGGCCGTGCTGAAGGCCGCCTGCAGCCAGCCGGTGCCGTCGCGGCGGTAGCGCGGCAGGCGGACGCCGGCGGCCAGTTCGCAGAACTCCTGGATGCCGATGCCGCGGAGCCGATCGGCCGCTTCGAGGGTTGCCGGTGCGTAGGCCGCCGCGAGCGCAGTCGCCGAGATGCCCGAGGCCGACAGGGCCACCGCCTCGAGGACCTGCGGGGTCGCCAGGTTGTTGGCCACATGCCCCGCCGGGGCCGAGGGACGCGAGGTGCGGAGGACTTCCAGTTCGCACCGCGGCAGATCCCAGCCCTCGTCAATCGCCTTCGCTTCGATCTCGGCGTGCTCGCCGGCGCAGAGCTTGCGGATCGCGGCGATGCGTCGCGTCTCGGCGGCGGCCGCTTGCCGCATGTCGCTGCGGAACTCGGCCAAGGCGGCCTGGGCGTCGAAGGGATCGACCGCCTGAAGATTTTTTGGTGGGGTGGCGGTGATCGGTTCGACCGGCGTGGTGGTGGTCGGTTCCACCGTGGTGGTCGTGTTGGCGCTTTCACCCTCGGATTGCGGTTTATCTTCGGAAGTGGCTTGGTCGTTCCCCTCGGTCTTCGTCACGGGCATCGCAAAATCCTCCTCGGCGTGTTGGGCGGCGACGACGGCCTTCGTGCCGCCGTCCGCACCGCTATCGACAAAACTGATCTCCTTGAGCGTCATCCGACGCACCACGTGCAGCGGCCCGTCGAACGTGCGACCGTTGACCTCGACGGTCTGCCCGGCCGGCACGAACTCCGCCTGGATCACCGGCCCGCCGATGCTGGCCTGCCACGGAAAGCCGTTCGTGCCGCTGCGGGCCACATCCCGGGCCCAACTCGTATCGCGGCTGATCAAACCTTCCGCAATGAGTTGGCCCTCCTGGGCCTCGATCCGCGTGGTGTGGCCCACGCCCTGGTTCGACTTGTGATCCAGGCGGATGGGGACCGATTGGTTGGGCACTTGAAGTCCCGTCAAGTCAACAACCACCGCATGGGGAAAGCCGGCGATCCGCATCGTGCCGCCCGAGTAGGCGACCATCGAGAACCGTGGCAGTTCCTTCTCACTGGCCGCCGCTTCAATCACCGGCACGGCAGAGAACGTGACAAACTCAGGCAGCGTGACGCTCGTCGGCATCGTCTTCTTTCTCCTCGTCGGGGACATGGCCGACCGGCTCGTTGTCGGTCAGGCCCAGTTCTCGCATCAGTTGCCGTTCCTTCGCCCGTTGACGAAGCTCGGCCTCCCAGTCCTTGCCCTGTCGGGCGTATTCGTAGGCCAGCGTGGTCGTGTTGTTGGCCAGGCGCGTCGCCTGGGCATTGGCCTCTTTGGCGGGATCGCCGTGTTCCCCGTTAGACAAAAGGGAAGTGGGTCTCCACGTCGGCCCGAACCAACTCACGTCGCCCGGGGCTGACTTGCTTCCAGAAGAGCGTGATCGACTTGAAGATTCGAGAGAAGGCGGCCTTGGCCAGGGGGACGCAGTCGGCGGTGAGATGCGTTTCGAGTTCTTCGAGTTCGGCGAGGATATGATCCGCATTCAGTTCCGGCATTCCCCGCTCGGCGGCACGTTCGTCATCCAGTTGCGCCTGGACGTCGGCTCGCTCGCTACGCCAACCGGACAGCACCTGGGTCAGTTCCGGTACATCGGCAGAGTCGACCAGAAGCAGGTTTTCCTTCGCCTTGGCGATCCGTCGGTCAAACGCCACCAACCGCGATTCCAGTTCGGCAATTCGCGTCGGGCGGCCTTTCCGTCGTTCCCGGGCTGCTTTGTTGATGGCCTTACGAAGTGCCTTCTCGCCCGCCTCACTGCGCCAGACAGTACGGAAGTGCTCGGCGACCGCTTCCTCGATCACCGTGGTTCGTACGGCGTAGTTCTGGCAGGTGCCGGAAACCCGCGACCGCTTGCACTTGTAGTACGAGTATCGCCCGGGACCGGGACCTCGACCGCCACCTTGGCCTCCACCGACCATAATCGAGTTGCAGTGGCCACATCGCAGAATGCCCGAAAGCATGTACTTCCGAAACGGACCGCCCCGCTTCTTCGATCTCGCCTTCAACTTCTCCTGAACGGCGTCGAACGTTTCCTGGTCAACCAATGCTTCATGATTGTTGGGAACAACGATCGGTGCGTACTCAGACGTACCATTCGAACTGGACCGCGAAGAGACAATCTCGCCGTCATTGCCGACGTGATGGTACAGCCCCGCTCGTCGCCGGCCGTACGTCAGATGGCCGATGTAGCCCGGGTGCCGGAGGATGTTCTTCACGTGCGTGTAGTCCCATTCGCCGCCCGAGGGCGATGGCACACCACGTCGATTCAGTTCCACGGCCAGGGAGCGAGCGCTACGTTCCGTATTGGCGAACTCGCTGAATAGCCATCGCAGCGTTTTGACTTCCTTGGCATCGGACGATGGAACGAGCTTGGCCGACCAGTCACGGGGCTTGCGGAACCTCTCGCCCCGCCGGATCCGGCATACTTTCTCGCCCTTGGCGTTGAAGTACTGCCGGTCGTATGCATAGGGCGTGGGCATCCCCATGAGATTGCCGTTCTTGGCGAACCGAATCATGCCGCGCAGCGCGTTGCGGGAAAGGTCGACCAGATAGTGGTGCTTCCCCTCCTGCGTGATCTGGTAGATCATCCGGCCGGCGAAGTCGTCCCAGTTGATTCGGCCTTGAACGACAGTCACCAGTTCAACCCCGACTCGTCGAAGCGGGGAAATCCATTCCCCGGCCTCGATCGAGTCGAAGCGGCCAAAGCGATCTTGGTCCCAGCACAGAATGGCTCGGAAGTCGCCGATTTCCTCGGCGTCACGGATCATCTGTCGGAACTGCTTTCGCTTGTGGGTCTTGGCACCGCTGATCGCATGGTCCTCATACCACCGCACGACGCGGTAGCTGAAGCGTTTGGCCAGCTTGAGAATCTCGGCCCGCTGTTGTGCGGGGCTATCCTCCTGCTTGTCGGTGCTCATCCGGATGTAGCCCACCGCGGGTTTCAGTTTGACGGGCATGGCATCTCCTTGTGTGAATGGGGTCTTGGGGTCGTCGCGGCAACCGCACCGCGCACGCCAGGACACACACTTACCTCAACGGGGTGCAATCAATCCAGGCCCTGAGATGTTGGCCCACGTCGCGGGACTTTGGCCTGTTGCGGGAAAGACGATTTGGCCAGAATGCACATCCGGCCAGAAGAAGATCGGGCGTCCGCCCGATGTGTCTTCGAACTCGACTACAAGAGAAAGTCTTCCAGACGCGGATACCTTCGGATGACGCCCTGCTTCCAATCGTACTGCTGTTCGAAGTCCATTCCATCGAACTCTGCTTGAGCATTGCGGAATTTGTTCGCAGGCCCTTCGTCGTTGCTCTTGAGTTCCGTTTCAGTGAAGAACCTCTTTGTCTTGGCCATTGCATAAGCCACGGACACGTTGTTCTGCAGACGCGCCATTTCCCGGACGAGCGCCCTCAATAGAGTATTGAAGCTCGCTGGCCTCGCTTGCGAGCTCATTTGTGGCCATCGGTTGACGACATCTTCGTCTTCGCGCCAATTCCATTCGCACTTGATCCGTTTGCGTGCTGTCCGCTTTGATCGCCCATCGGGCTTGCCATAGGCATCTTCATAGCTCCCAAACCGCCATCCGCGATCAAGCCAACTGCGGATCTCCATAGGAATGAATGCTATTGGGAGATCGAAGCTTGTGAGACTGGACTGTCCGAAGAACAATTCGCGGTCGACATCCCATGTGATCTCGTCGATCTTGAATCCCAACGCAATGTCCGCATCGTTCAGACTGCGCCCGTTAAGCAGCAGACCAGGATATGGCGCAAACGGAAGCTCGAACTGTCGCGTAACGCAGATGCCCGGCCCTTGCTCTACCATCGGATCCACGTAAACGAGAGCCATGTCGACATCGAGCTTGAACATAACGTGTTCCCCCGCGATGAAGAGCTGGAAACCAAGTCCTCCTATGACCCCAGCGCCAGAATCTATCACAATACCAGCCAACGAGAAAGACGCCCATCGGCGGGCGTCAGTCTCACGAGCGATGCAAACTCAGCGCTACCGCTGCTTCTTCAACGTGAACTTGCCCGGGCCGACCTTCTTGAACCGGGCGTCCTTGCCTTTCGTCAGATCGCGCAGGATCGAAGCGTAGAGCGTCGCATGCGGGGTCTTGCCGCCGGGCGACTTCCACAATCGCTTGGCGGTCATTGCGTCGACCATCTCCTGGCATGTCATCGGCTTCCTGCTTGCGGCGAGCACCTTCTGTGCTGCTTCGATTTGGCTCAGCTTCTTGGCGGGCGTGGTCTTCTTGGTACTGGTCTTCTTCTTGGTTGCCATGGTTTGGCTCCTTTGATTGGGGCGATGATTGGCTGCCATCTTCAGGCCCGCGGAACCACCCGCGGGCGACGCCCCTCGCTGGGGCGTTTCGGCTTACAGCCCCAATTCGTCGAGCAGGCGGTTGTACTCGGCGACCCCAAGAAGGTCGATCAGCGTGTTGGTGAACCATTCGAGTTCGCGAAGGCCCCGCGTTGCCTGTTCGGTCGGGGCCTTGGCCGTCGTCGCCGGTTGTAGAAAGGCGATGATCGTCGCGACGCCTTCGGGCGAGAGGTTCTCGCGAATCGCCCGTTCGAAGGCCTCTTGGTCTACCGCCCCGCTCATTCGTTCGTGGTCCATCGTTGTTCTCCGCTTGTTCGTGGTGTGTGTTGCGTCCCGGGGACATACACACAGGAGCCATGCGGGCGGAAGAACATCAAGCGCTGAGGGGAAGAACTTGGCAGGAATGGTGGGATTCTCGGCAGGCGGCCCAGAATTGCGATTCTCGGGTCGAGTTGCGAGGTCACGGATTGCACTGATTTGGAACGTAGGTGCCCGGTACGTTCTGCATGCTTGACTACGATTTCCGACCCTCAGATGCGTATCACTTCCGTTGGCGGAGATGCACCCGGATTGCCTAATCACCGCGGTCGTTAAATTCAGCTAGAATTGCTCTTCCCCTCCTCCCAGAATCACGTCAGATTCGGTTCCGGACACCCCGATACCTTGGTCAAGATGAGGCTTGCAGACATTCTGGACCTCTTGTAGTCGCGCCGTTCTCTTCCTAAAATCGGGGGAATCGTTCCTAGGTGTAGCTAATCTGGGCGGTCGATTCGATGCTTGTCGAGGAATTGCGAGGTTCTTGAGATCGCAGTTGGACGGAGGCTGCCGGGGACGGTCCTCCTTTCTACCTCCCCTTCCGGCGCTCGTACCAGGACTTGGCAGTAGTGGTTGGCCAGCCGGCTTCCCTAGGGCGTCTTGGTGTACAGCGGTGTAGGAGCGGACATGGAAATCGGAGGCCATCTAAGACTTGCCACTGATGAGGCTTTGGCACGTTTGCTGGATCGTTATGAACGGTCGGGCCGAGCCGTCACCGTGAATTTTCGGCGACTCATGCCGGACCTCGCCAATTCCGAGAGAGCCACGCATTTGATACATCCGTATCCAGCGAAGCTCTTGATGCATATTCCCGCGTTCTTTCTTAATAATTCGATTATGTCGTCTCCCGGAGATACGGTGTTTGATCCTTTTTGTGGATCGGGCACGGTGTCACTGGAGTCGCAGTTAGCAGGTCGTTTCGCCGTTGGCTGCGACACAAATCCATTGGCTGCGCTCATCGCACAAGTTAAGACTCGGCCTCTGCCCGCCGAGTACTTGGAGCGACGAGTACAAAGTCTGTTTCAGCGTATTCCCGAGACGCCAAGAAGAGGGACTCCAGAAGTTGTCAACTTGACTCACTGGTTCTATCCGCACGTAGTCAGTCAACTCACCAGGATCTTGGATGCGGTAGACCGAACCCGTGATGCTCGGATCCGTGACTTCCTTCGCGTGTGCTTTTCTTGTTGTGTTCGCAAGGTTAGCCTAGCCAATCCTCGTCTCTCTGTACCCGTGCGGCTCCGTGCGGGCCACTATCCCGAAGGGAACATGTTCCGCGAGAAGTTAGACCAACATTTGCGGAGTCTCCGTCGCGTTAACGTCGAGACCGTTTTTCGGGGTGTTGTGGATGCGAACGTGCGGCGAATGCGCGCGTTGAGCGCGCTACAGCTACCGGAGAGTCGGGTTCTCCAGGCAAATGCAAGGCAACTCCATTCTCAAAGGAATGGATACGACGACTCCCGTCACATCGTCGACACGGGATCTGTCCAGATGATTATCACTTCACCACCATATCCGGGAGCACAGAAGTACATCCGAGCATGCTCGCTGAGCCTTGGCTGGCTTGGCATGTGTCAAGGCTCTGGACTTCGCGAACTCAAGGCGGAGACGATTGGCCGCGAAGAGTTTCCCAAGTGCGATTGCGAAGACGTACCTGCTACGGGTGTGCCGGCCGCGGACAGGATGTTGAAGCAGATCTATAGGCGTGACCGAGTCAGGGCGGCCATCGCAGGTACATACCTCACGGAAATGCGTGACTCACTGCGAGAAATGTACAGGGTCCTGGTTCCGGGTGGGTATCTAGTGTTAGTCGCTGCCAACAACTGTATTTCGGGACACACCTTTCGCACCCAAGACTACCTGCGAAGGATTTGCGAAGCGGAGGGTTTCCTGCTACTCGCCCGCTTAATAGATGCAATCCGCTCGCGGGGACTCATGACGAAGCGGAACTCGACCGCGAGTGTCATTACACGGGAGTGGGTGCTGATCTTCAAGAAGGAAACGTGAATGGACGATTTGTTCAGCGAATTGCTTCGGAAGATCAAGCTGCTCAGTGACGCGGTGTGGGAATCGAAGGCTCACGAACCGGCGGTGAAGGAGTGGTTGGGTAACTTCAGTCCGGACCCTACTGATGAGCGTTTACATGCACTGTACGTACTGTCGAATTTCATGTATTTCGGCAGCTCGCTTATGCGTGAGCTGATGAAGGTCGTTTACCGTGACCTCTTCAAGTACCCAATTGTTGCTCAGATCCGGAGACGCAACGCGGACCTCACAGATTGTCGTTTCATTGATGCGGAGTTCCAGAAGGAACTCGCATCGACCTATTTCCTTGGAGTGGGCAACCCTTCCGAAAGCGGTTGCCACCTACTGTACTATTTTCGCCAGGAAAACGGCCTGCCCAAGACTCGCTTCATTCATGCTCATCAGATTTTTCTTAGGGATCGTTCAACGGGTACGATTTCTCTCCGCAACTCCAAAGTGAAACGTTTCGTGTTCGTCGACGACCTTTGTGGTTCTGGAAAGCAGGGCGTGATGTACTCTCGTGACATTGTTGATCAAGTGAAGGACCTGGATCCAGATGCTGAATTGCACTACTACGTTCTCTTCGCAACATCGAACGGCATGACCCGACTCCGGAACGACACGAAGTTTGATCGAATCCAGTGTGTGTTTGAGCTCGACGATTCCTTCCGATGTTTCTCAACCTCGTCCAGGTACTTCCTGAACTCGATAGACGGCATTTTCCGGGAACGCGCCGAGGAGATTTGTCGACACTACGGCAGCCAGCTAGTTCCCAGCCATCCAGTCGGCTACGATGAATCTCAACTGCTGTTGGGTTTTCACCACAACACACCGGATAATACGCTGCCGATTATCTGGTATGACGGTGCGGGTCAGCCCTGGCGACCGATCTTTCGCCGCTACCCCAAGGTGTACTACTGATGCCTGATCAAGATATTCTACCCGAACAGATTCCCTTTGGCGTCACAAAGGCAAGTGATTTCTCGGATGAGGAGATCCTCAGCTACTGGGTCGACCTCTCCGAACTCGGTGGCGTGGCTGGCATCGCCAAGCCAGCATCACCTATGCCTATGTACATTCTCGGAGGCAAAGGTAGTGGCAAGACACATCTGATGCGATACCTTTCGTACTCATCGCAGAGGCTGAGGTACACCGAGGATCTTCTCAGGGGAATTCAGTCCGACGGGTACCTCGGAATCTATATGCGCTGCAGCGGACTGAATTCGGCACGCTTCAACGGAAAGGGCCAGCAGGATGCCGCATGGCTGGATGTATTCGCTTATCACTTTGAGCTTTGGCTCGCCCAGCTAGCTGTTGATGCAGCAAGAGGCTGCCTTGTTTCCGCGAAGTCCTTCTGTGATTCGGAGAGCTCGTGTAGCCACGACATCTATCAGTTGTTCGATGCGAAGTCAGAAGTTGTCCCAGGTACGCTTGCTGAAGTGAGCGAGTTCCTCGCGAACAAGAGAAGATATGTTGACCTGGCGGTCAACAACTGTTCAATCACTCAAAGACTGGACGTGAGAATCGAAGCTTCTCGGGGGCGTTTGATATTCGGGATACCTCAAATACTCGTTCAATACGTGCGCCCCTTGTCAGACTGCCGGTTCGTTTATCTGCTCGATGAATTCGAGAACCTCTCGGAAGCACAGCAAACCTATGTGAACACGCTTGTTCGGGAGAAAGAGGCTCCATGTACGTTCAAGATTGGCTCCCGTCTCTACGGCGTCAAGACACATATGACTTTCAGCGGGAAGGAGGAGAACAAGCAGGATTCAGAGTATGAATTGCTGCACTTGGACGCCCTTCTGAGGAGAAGTGATGAACAGTATCGCAAGTTTGCAGTCCGACTAATTGTGAAACGTCTTGCTGAACATGGTTACGTTTCCCCTATCGCATCCGCCCTGAAGGATGCCACGGAGTCATCTAATCAGTGGTTCGACGTGATCGATGAAGGAGACCTTGCAGCGAGTCTTACCTCCTTTGTCTCGGAGAAGTATCAAGGCCGCGAACGTCCGTATTTCAAGTCGCTGAAGAGTCAGCTTGAGGAGGGGTGGCGTCTGGGCCTTGCCCCCGGTGTGAAGACCGAAGCGGACATTACTGTGGTCATTGAACGCTTGCTATGTGAAGACTTCCCACTCTTGGAGAAGATCAACCGGCTTCTGCTTTATCGCGAGTGGTACGCCAGGAATGATCTGGTTGAAGCTTCAGAGGGAATCAGGAAGGAGTGTGCCGCGTATCTCGAACAGCGCCCCACGGCTGGGCGATACTGGGATACGCTTCTCCATTTCAAGGCAGACATGTTAGCTCAGGTATTTCGAGAATGCGACAGGAAGCAACGGTATGTCGGATTGCCAACCTTCATCGATATGTCGTGGGGACTCCCGAGGAATCTCCTAGTTACGCTCAAGAATGTGTGCTCTTGGGCAATGTTTAAGGAGGAACGCCCGTTCCGCGATAGACCGATTTCAATTAACGCACAGATGGAGGGTGTGTCGGAGGCCACGAACTGGTTCTTTCGCGATCATAGACCGACTGGGAGCGATGGACCTGACGTCCAGGACGCAATTTCCAGACTGGCCACGTTATTTCGTGGAATCCGGTATTCGGACAAACCATCCGAATGCTCCCTATGCGCTTTCAGTTGTGACCTATCGCAGGTCAGCGAGGAGGCCCGACGACGAGTTGACCTGGCTCAGAAATGGTCGCTGCTTGTGGATGTTGGCTCACAGCGAGACCGCAACTCCGAAAGGCTTGACGTCAAGCTTCAGTTAAACCGTATGATTGCACCTAGATGGGATTTGCCTATTTTCCGGCGCGGCGTACTGGCTCTGAATCCATCAGAGGTTGACGCGATCTTTGCTCCGGAAGAGAAACGTGAGTTCACAGAGGTTCTCAGCGAACGGGTGAGCAGAATGACGGCACCGCGTTTTGGGCGCAAGCCAGAAAGTGCATCGAAGGATGCCTCAGGCCAACAGTTCCTAGGGTTTGGCGACAATGATTGACTACACTATCTTCTACAAGGAAACGCTCACGCGCGAAGCGGATTGGCGGGAGGGGTGGGACGTGTTCCTGTCGGCCTATACTCTTGCCGAGAGAGTCCACCTCGTATTTGACCAAGCCGTCGCGAGGACCAAGCGATGGCTTCTGTTTTCGGAATATGGGTTCGATGAGGCCGAACAGCCGAATGAAGCGTTCTTCACGTGTGAGCAGATGGACGAAGCAGTGTTCATTCGCGATTGCTTCGACTCTTTGGGGCAGGACGTGACAAACCTGCACATCGGCATTGATATCACTGGCTTCATCCGTCCATACCTTCTGTTCCTGGTACGATGGCTCCAGGCACACGGCGTGCGACAGTTCGATGCACTTTACTCTGAACCAGTAATCTATGCCAAAAGGGACAAGACCGAGTTCTCGCCGTTAGTCATTGAGGAAGTGCGTCAAGTTGCCGGCTACGAGGGTGTACACTCAACGAATACTGATCGGGATCTCCTCTTGATTGGGGCTGGCTACGACGATCACTTGATCGCCAAGGTTGCAGAAAGCAAGGACAACGCAAGGAAGATCCAGCTTTTTGGATTTCCTTCCCTGCGGGCTGATATGTTCCAGGAGAACGTTGTTCGTGCATATGGTGCCGAGGAGGCAGTTGGAGTGCGGACAGCTGAGCCAACCAGTAGCAGATTTGCGCCAGCGTATGACCCGTTCGTCACGGCTTCCGTCCTGCAGGAGACCGTGGAGGCGGTAGAAGCACGGCATGGTCTAACCAATCTGTACCTGAGTCCGTTGGCAACGAAGCCACAAGCTCTGGGGTTTGCAATCTTCTACCTGTATGAATGGGTCGGAAAGCCCGCGAGTATTCTGTTTCCGTTCAGCAGCGGTTACTCCAAGAAGACGACGAGAGGAGTGTCGCGGGTATGGAAGTACACAGTGGAACTTCCCGCATAATGTCGTCGATCTCTGAGATTGGTCGGGAAAGAGGTCTGATCAAGACCGCTGGGCTCGCAGCACCCAGCGGCTTCTAACATGGGCCGAATTGTCGAAGATCAACCGCTTTCCGAAACGCCTTTCGGTATCAGCATCTGTTCGCGAATCCGCTATTCCTGCCGTTCAAGGTCCGCAACCTGCCGACGCAGGCCCGGCAGTTCGAGTTCGTGGGCCTGGACTTCGCGTCGAAGTACCATCTCATCTACCACCCCCGCCATGGCGAAATGGCATTTTGAAATCACAGATGGCAAATTGGACAGACCGCCCCAGTGATGCATGCAACTGGTGTGGCTATAATGAGTTGTGTTGAGAACCGAACGATTTCTAAGACTGTCCGATCGCACAGTCGGAACGCATCGGTCAGCGTGACCTGCGTCCGAAACCCCCAACGGCCAACGTGATCAAGATAGTATTACGGCATTGCAGCCCGTGGTGTCCCGCCTCGGCCCCTTGCTTGATCAGTCTTTCCCGGCTACACTCGCGCCTCTGGTCAACAATCAAGTTTCGTATCTCTGGCAATCCTAGCCACTGGCACGTAACCGACCGGATCGCATCGATCAACAATATCCCCGGTAACTCATCCACGGAAAAGGTGAAGACCGTGCTCACCGGCACGATCCGATCTCAGGTTGACCGCAATTGGGACGCCCTTTGATCCGGCGGGATGCCCAACGGGCTGATGTCTTGAGAATGGAGGAGTAATCTGTGCAAGCGTGTGATGAGCTTTTGGCAAGATTGGACGCAACAGAGTTCGCGCACCAGATAAGCGCATGGTTTGATCCACATGTCCTCGCAGACTGCGCCATACGGTACGAACGCGATCCTGCAGTAGCTACACAACGAACGAGCGTATTCCTCGGCCTTGATCAACTCTCCCCCAACTCGCCAGGCGCTTTGGAACTCATTACCACGTTCTTGCACAATGTGCGCATCCCGAAGGCAACGATCGAGTTTGTCGCCGCGAGGACACTGCGTTCCCATGCTGTGTCAAAAGCAACTTGGACTTGGTTTCACGATCTGGCATTCGCTGGCGAAGTCTTACCGATTATGGAGGCGGAATACGAAGACGAGACTTTGTCGGGGTTCATCGTCAAGGAACGCGATGTCGTACTAGACTTGCTGGTGCAACCGCTGAAAGCCCTCGTAGATCTAATTGGCCTATACACTGACAATTGGAACAGCGTCATCCAGCATCAACCCACTCAAGACGTCTTCTTACGGCACTGCTCGGGTGGGCCGGTCTTCGTATACATCGAGTCACATATCGCCGAAGCACTAACCGGGCGGCCAATAGCGGATGCAGGTATCATTGCAGAGTATAGTGGTTGCGTAACGCGATATCGTGCAGCAACGGTAGTCGGTAAGCTCCCGCCAGATTCGGCCGATATTGACGTGGCGCGAGACGTGATGCGACACATGGCTGCCGAAACTCGCAAGCCCATTTGACTCGGAGTTGCCACCATGGACTCAAACGGCTTTGTACGAATTCCGGGGACCTGTGTCTTGCGCGCTATCGATAACGTGGAGCGGCACAGGAACGAGGTTTCGCCATTTTCTGATGTGTCGCAAATCCCAGAGACGTCCGCCACGACGTGGCTGATCGACAGTTATTGGGGGCAGGTCTACGATGATGTGCCACTGCAACCTTACGCGATATACGGCAAGACAGAGGATTTGCCACCCTTTTCCGGTGATGAATTGGAGGACTTGGGCTATCTTCGCGTTCCCTTTCGGCGCATACCAAGACGAATGGTGAAGTCATCTGCCGAACTTGAATCATTCGTGGCCGGCGTTCGCTCTGCTGACCCCGACTTGGAACTCCTGTTCAGAGGTCAACCCCAGGAGTACTATTTGAAACGCACGCCTGCGGCGAATCTCTTTCTTTATGGTGAGGAATCTGTTAGAGAGCCATCTCTGTTGACGTCAGCATCGCGTCGGAGTAATCCGCTGGAACGGGTGTTGCCGGAGTGGTGTGCGCTCTTGCAGTTCTTCTTTTTAAAACACTATTGCGATGTGGAAGATTTTGCGCCACCGAATCAGCTTCGTGAGTACATGGAAAGTCGACAGAACTGCTGCGAAGGTCGTGGACTGTGGCTTTTCGCCCTGTCCTTGGCTCAGCATTATGGGCTGCCAAGCTCGGGACTGGATGTCACAGACCGATTGGATGTTGCGACGTTCTTCGCACTTATGCAGTACCAGGTGATAGGACCGTCGATAAGTGTTTACAAGAGAGTATCGGATGAGTCGATGTTGCCCGTCATATATCTGATGTCGACTTACAGACGACAGCAATTGAACTATGACATGTATCGCCCAAAGGGATTTCCCGTTGGACGACCTGATCGGCAGCACGCGCGCTTCCTGCACACGAGTTGGGGGTTCAATCGAAATGACTGTGCGCGAAGAATCTTCTTCGCACTATATTTGGATCCGAAGGGAGATTTTTGCATTCCGAGTGTCTCGGAACTCTTCCCGTCAGAGGATCAAGATCGATTTGGCAAGTTTCTGGCGGACGTGAAGACAGCTCCGTTACCAGCAGGCCTAAGGAAGACGCTCGATGACTATCGGTCCGTGATGGGAAACTGAGATTCACACTGTCCGACCTGTGGCTGCTGGACTGGCACTTCGACACCTTCAAGCGAGTTTACGACAAGCGGTTTGCGGTCCGGCACGGTTTCTGTTGTCCGGTTGTCGAGCGCTCCGTGACGGCCTTCCTCAAGTGTGGCGATCTGTACCGGGGCTTCGGTTGTATCCGTCGCCCGGACTGCTACCACCGGATGGTTGTGGCCGTCTCCTGCAAGCATCGCTGTACGTGTCCCTCCAGACGTGTACTCGCTCCTAGCAGGCGTTCTAACGATTGTATGTTCAAGACCCCGTCGCGCGTGACACTTGCCGAAAAAGCCCCGTTTGACGACACAACCCCAAGCCGCTGGGCTCGCGACACCCAGCGGCTTTCAACTGAATTGTCAAAGATCAACCGCTCGCAGAGGTGCCCTACGGCACAAGCATCTTCTCGCGAATCTCCGCTTCCTGCCGTTCAAGATCCGCAACTTGCCGACGCAGGGCTGGCAGTTCCCGTTCAAGCTCGCGGGCCTGTGCGTCGCAGTTCTCGGCTTCCTTCACGTGGGCCTCGGCATTGGGTTCGCGAACGCAAAGCTCGGCATCCGCGCGCTCAGCCTTGGCCTGGTTGCGGAGGTTGCGGGCCTGCGTTTCCGCCGAGCCCAACCGACGCTTCGCTTGATCCAACGGTCGGGTGACCTCTTCCAGCCGGGAAACGAGGTCCACATTGGGGCAGGTGCTGTAGAGCTCTTGGCGGGCGCGATCGGCTTCGCTCGTGAGCGTCTTGATCTGCTTCAGACGAATGTCGAGCGGATCCACGGTGGCATCGTGTCGGGCGCTGGCGTCGTTGAAGATGCGATCGGCCTCGGCAATCGCGCCTTCGAGCCGCTTGCGTTCCTCTTCGAGTTTCTGGGCGCCGTCCACGGCGCGTCGCAAATCCCGGCGACGGTTGAGAAGCTCAACGGCCTCGCGAAGGTCGTCCAGGGTCTTCTGGCTCGCGGTGAGAACGTCTTCGATCGCCTCGGGGTCGGGTTCGTTGCCATTGGCGATCTGGACCACCAACTGGCGGAAGTCGGCCTCGTAGCCCTTGCGGCGCTGCTGCTGGCGACCGGCGATCTTGTCGAGAAGGGAGGTCAGACTCAAGGGGCGTCTCCTTTGCATCGAGAACGGGACTGGAAATAGTGGTGAACGTCATCGGCCCACAGTTGGTCGAATTCGCCTGGCGGCTCGGCGGTGACGATCTTGGCGACCGGCATCGTGGCCATCCGCCCGGGTTCGTCGCCGAGGGCCAGTTGGTAGCGTCGGGCGTGGGACAGGCCGTATCGCCATCCGGCGCACAGGTCGTTGGGGGCATACCAGTCGTCCGCCGTCTTGGCCCGGTGGCAGAGGTGCAAGGCGACCCGAATGAATTGCGCCCCGTGGCCGTGGAACGGAGGACGGCCGTCGTCGGGCTCGTCGGTGGCGACCGTGCGGGCTACCTCGCGGGCCTCGCGCTCGATTTCCGCAGGCGATGCCGTGACCGGCTCGTTGTACAGCCACGGGCAGGTGAGGATGTGGGTCAGTTCGTGCAGGACGGTGGCCAGGAAGAAGTAGTCGAAGTGCTCGTCGCCGTATTCGGCCCGCAACGCCCGGTCGTTGATCGCCATGCAGGGGCCCCGCCCCTGGTAGTCCGAGATGTGGTCGCGAAGATGCAGATCGAGACGCGGGGCGGTGTATCCGTGGAGCACGCACCGGTGGCCCAGTTTGGCCTGTAGGCGCGACTGGGGGACGATGTAGATTGGAAGGCCATCCAGGTCCTGGGTGGCCACAGTGCGGCACAGGGCGGCCCCTCGTTGGCAAAGGTCGGCTATGGTCGGCACCCGCAGTTCTCCAGACTTCCCATCCTGGGCAAACGATTTTCGGCACGCTTGCAACAAACTCTTTGATATACGGCGACTGTTCCCGCGGGGGGCAGGAAGAACCAATTCCCGCGGAGGACCCGTTCGTCATTTGTCGCGAGCGACTTCGAGCACGCGATCGGCGATCTTCTGGGTCTTCTCAGCCGACTGCGGGAATTCCTGCATGAGCCAACTTGCCGGGGCGTAGACGTGCCCGGCATCGATAATGAGCGAAGCCCGGTCGTAGCACGCCATCAGAAACAGTTCGAGTGGTTCGCCGAACGCTTCGACGGGAAGAAAGACCCGGTCGATCTCACGGTACGGGCAGTCCTCGTCGATGAACGTGGTCCGCATCCACGACGGGGGCATTTCCCCGCCGGGCAGATCCGCAACCAGTTCTGGCGACGGCTCGGCGACGATCCGTCGGTATCGCAACTTGGTGTTCGTCATCTTGATTGGCCTTTCGATTGTCCGACGTCTGACATTACGCCGAAAACGCCTCGGAACGTCCCTTCTGGAATTTGCCGTCGGACAATGCAGAAGCGTGGTGGGCGAAATGTGCGACGTCGCACACTACGCTCGACAAGGATTTCACTAACTGTCGACGCACATTCCCTCGCACACCGCCGTCCCACCCGACCGCCTCAACCGTCGACGTCGACGGTCCCCCGCCCCCGCCCGAACCGTCAACGACGACGCCCCGCCGCCCCCCTACCGATTGGCCACACATAAGCGCGACCGGGACAACTTGATCGGATCGATCGAGGATGAGGCGATCGGTGGTGATGACGAGGCGGACGGGCGTACTATATACGCCCTGTCCCCGTCGTCATCGCCGAGGACGGGGACAACATTGTCCGGGTCATTCGTCCCGGTCGACGCACTCGTCTTGGGGGATTCGATACCCGTCGACCTCTCGCTTGTTATTTCCCTTGGTGAGCCTACATGGCTCAATAGTTTCCAAGTCGGCCAGGGCGGCGATCGCGGTCCGGCCCCGGTCCCGGCTGAGCCCGGCGGCGTTGGTGAGGGCGGTGAGGGTGTCGCCGGCGGGGCACTTCGTGAGGACGGCCAGGATGCGGTCCATGTCCCGCTTGAGCTTCGCCTGGGCCTTCACGTTCTCCCGTTCTTCTCGAACGACCGCCCGTCGCTCTTCCGACGCACGGACCACGTCGCTGGCGTTCAAGACCTTCACGTCCCAGATGCGAGGCCTTTGGCCGGTCGGATCGAACACGCCCTCGAGCACGTCCAGGCCGACGAGTGTGCTGTGACCAGCGCTGCCGCCGGTCGAGAACCACAGGCGGTGCATGCCGCTGTTGGGCTCGTAGGGTTCGCGCCGGTTGATGAGCATCCATTGGCGGAAGAACTCCTGGAAACCGGCCCAGCCGATGTCTTCGAGCTGCCCGGGCGCGTATGGGTTGGCGACGCCCTTCTTCAGGTGATGGGCCAGCACGAGCGTGCTGCCCGCCTGCCCGCAGACTTCGTTCACATTCCGCAGGACGCGTCCCACGTCGAACAGGTTGGCCGCATTCACGTCGCCGGGCAGGCAGAGATAGGCCGGATCGACAACGACGACCTCGATGCCGTCGTATTCGAGGAACTTCCGGAACGCCTGCAGGTTGACCACATCCCCGAAGCGAGGCAACGTATCGCTGAAGATGATGTTCGTATCCGCCAACCACACACCCGCCGCATCGCACACACGGTGCGCCGTCTCCTGGATGGTGGCCATCCCCGACTCGCCGCTCATGATCGCAACACGACGCGACTGGGGCACGTTGAAGTAGCCCAGGAATCGACCCCCGATCGCCAGCGACACGGCCAGGTCGATGCTGATGTTGGTCTTGAGCGACTTCTTCGGCCCGACCAGCCCGGCCGGTTGATCCCTGACCAGGACGTTGTCAACGAGGTAGGTCATATCGTACTTCGTCGCAGCCAACTCGGCTGCCGTGATCCGGGTGAACGGTTTCTCCTGGCCGACGAGGTCGCCCGCCAGCAGTTCGAACTTCGATCGCCCCTCGGCCAGGACCAACTCGATCGGCTTATGCTCCAACCGCGCAAGGTGCTGCAGATCGGTGGCGAGCCGGATCAGTTGGCCGCGGGCCTCGTGGTCGCTCTGTGCGTCGGGCTTCATGGATCCTCGGTTGTTACGGGGTTCTCGTCGCCTTCACCGCAGGGCGAACGATCATCTGCCCCCTTGGCACCTTCGAGCTTTTCGCTCACGTCGATGTACACGGCCGCCCAGGCATCTGCTACACTGACTGGCATCACTGGGGCTTCTCAATGTCTTGGTCAGGAGGACCAAACCGATGATTGCAGATTAAGCTATAATGCTGCGCCGGAAAGGCAACACTCAGTCTTTCCACGAGAAAAGCACTCCGACACAAGCAATTAAACACCATGGATCCTCGGCAATACATTTACCACTCATTTCCCCGTCGGTTTTCCCCGAAAGGTTCGCAAGCGACTTACTCTAAGGCCGAGGAGATCTCTAAGGCCGAGAAGATCCTCCAGATGATTCTCGACTACGGGCTGCTTCTGACACCCGAGCCGATTACGTGGCTCGAACAGAAACCGTACGACAAACAGCAACGCAACTTCTCTTATGTACAACACCGCATTTGCTTCACCGAACTTCCAAGACCGGCTCTCGAACGACACAGCGAAGAGTTTGGCGAGTACGCAATCGAGTTTACTATTCAAAACGCTCGGATACTGGGCGCAATTCCGATCTTCTACATCCCCACGAGTACGGATCCGGAAGGCTTCAGCGCAATCGGTGCAACCATGTTACATCGAATGTGTGAGATCACAGAACTGCTCGTTCATCTGGACGGGGTTTCGAAGCTAAGAGGTTTCGGCCCCGATGATGTGCTCAGAGTGAATGACGAGCCACTGGACTGCCGGGTGAGTGACGCAAAGGCGTTCGTGGATTCGCTATTTCATGAACGCGTGTCACCAACAGGACTCCTGTCTTTTCTTAGCGCTTTCCTTAGTCACTTCTATCCAACTGAAAACCTGCAATACAATGAACCGCTCGGCTACTATAAGCAACGCGAGTGGCGCATCTGCGGCCGATTGGAGATCGACGACATGCCAGTCGTCAAGGAAGCTCCTAAAGCTTTGAAAGAGGCATTGATGGCACTCGATCCTGTGTTTTTCGGTGGAATGATACAGTACGAGGGAAGATGCGACACTCGCGCTGATATGTCATTGGTCTACAAAGAGCTTGGTTCGAAACACGTCCTAGAATATGCAAATGCCATCATCTGCCCGCAGAGCCGTGTGCACACGGTTCAGACGCTGCTCAAGTCCGAAGGAATTGTGCTGAATGTAGTCGCAGCTGAAACGCTCACAGCTGAGAGGAAGATGAGCTAATCGAGTGCGTTGGGCTTCATTCATCCTCATCGCTTTCACTCGTCTCGTCTGTCGTGCTGGTCAGATTGGCCGCTTGCTGTTGCCGCCTCTCGTGGACTTCCAACAGCAGCCAAGCTGTTGCGTCGGCCGCAAGAACCGCTTGCGGATGATCGGGGTCTTTCAGTTCGAGTGTGCCTTCCAACACCAACCTCCGTTGCATGACAAAGAAAGGCCCTCGCCTGCCGTTACCAGCAAGCGCGGGCCTGGTCGCTCAAGCCGCTATGGCTAGACGAGCATCCAGCCTTGCGGCGACGACAATCTGCGAACCAACTTCATTCGCTCCGCCGTGCGCAACCAGCGTATGGCTGTTGCCGAAGACACATCGAGGTGTTCGCCGATCGTCACGGAAGAAACGGGGCTGCCGGAAGAGAGGGCCTTCACCGCGTCTGCAGCGCGTGCGGCGTGCTGCTCGGCAAGAGGCGGCATCGGCCCCACATGGGCGGGTACCCAACCTCGAATGGTCCCCTTCGCACTGGAAAGAACGGGCGTGGCCAGCCCGCGGTCTCGTGCTTTGTGAAGGTAGTTGAGCACCTGTGCGGACTTCATACCATAGGCCTCGCCAATCCGGATTGAGCCGACGGGTTGACCGTCGTACAGCGCGTTTAGCTCGCGTACGATCCCGTTTACGTGCTTTTCTTCCGAAGTTTCGAAGGTAATCACGTCTTTCACTCCTTTGGGCTGACCGGGGACACGGATCGACGTGCTCGATGCCGTCCCAGAAGAACTGGTGTCCCGGCGAGCGAACGCCGCGCAGGAATGTGAATTGGTCCAACAGGGCTGCCTCGGCAAGCCAGGCGGCCAAGAGGCGATCCATCACCACGCGGCCCAAATGGGTCTGTTCAATCCGCAGGCTTTTGAAATAGGTTTGGTGATCGAGCCGTCCGCTGGCATAGTTGTGCTGGCTCGAATCGCCCGTGATGATATTGACCGGCACCTGCAGGCAACGGCCGATTTCGCCGAGGATCTCGCGCTTGAATTCGGCATAGGAGGTCACCGGTTGTTCCGCTTTGAGCTGGCCCAGCTTCCACCCGTCGGGCAAAGTGGTGGCCATCCGCTTTTCCAGGGCGACGATGTCCATCGGGTCGACGGGCGCCGCCTCGCCGCCGGCCGGGGCATCGGTGTACAACACGGCAGCAAAGTCGGCCGCCGTCTCCGCCGCGCCCAGCACGGCCAGCGTGTAGCGCCGCAGTTGGGCGAACAGTGGCAGTGCGGGGGTGATCTCCGGCACGCCGCGATGCTGGCCCGGCCGGTCGCCGCGGTACCAGTGCAACATCGACGCGTTGGTAACCCGCTGGCTGGTCACCAACGCGGGACCGATGTCGTACGCGCCCGGGTGTTCGTGGAGCACATGGTAGGCCTGGGGTTTTTTCAACTCGTCCAGTTCGATGCCGTCGATCACCTCGGGGCGGTTGATCGCCGTTACCGGCGTGGTCACCTGCTCCGCCTCCACCAGGCAGAGGTCGAGTTTCACGGGATGCTCGATCCGCCGGTTGCTGACCAGCACGGCGAAGGCCTCGCCGTCGGTCGCCTTGGCCATTCGCATCGTGCGGAGTTTGGCGGGCAGGTCCACCGCGGCCGCCCAGTCGGCGAAGGCCTGTTCGACGATCCGGTTCGTCTCGCCGTCTTCCGACAACAGCTGCAATCGCGGGCCCGTTCCCACGCAGTCGCCGGCGATCGTCAGCACCATGCCCTTGGCGTAGGAGTTGTTGGCCACTTCGTAACGGGCCCGGTTGCGCAAGGTTCGCCGCACGTCGGCCGTCATCGCCGCATCGGCGCTGAGACTGTCGGCCATCGCCCAGTGCCGGGCGTTGTCGACGTTCGTCTGCGCCGCGTCGTAGCGGGCCCGAAGCTGGCCCGGGAGGGAGACGTGGGGCCTGCGTCGGGTGGTCAGTGGCCAAGCCCACTTCACGCCGTCCCTCCCGGGCTGAGTTTCACCAACTTGATGCCGAGTCCTTTCGCCTGCGTCGCCTTTTGGGCGGCGAGAAACTTCTCGGCGGCAATCTGCTCAACGAGCGAATGCTGCTCGACAGAAATCCCATCACCCCCGGCCTTCTTCGGACCGGTGGCGTTTTCTGCGATCGCGTTGGTGAGGTTGTCATTCACGAATAGGTTGCTCCTCTAACGTTGTTTTTTTGCGTGCCAAGCCCATCCTTCGCAGAAAAACGGGGATATTCCCGGAATTTCCCGAAGTTGCTTCGCGAGAACGTGGGATCGCACTACAGCGCGCAGTCTACGCCCTGTCGGATGCGCCAGACGGCTGGCTCTTGCGTTGCCGGCCATTGACCACATTCGTTGCGCGATTCACGATTGCGGGAAGAAGAGACGGACTACGCCCACGGTCCCGGAGCGGTCCAGTGCGAGGTGAATTCTTCACCGGCGAGAATTGCCCGTGCAACAGGATGAAGGAAGCCGGCGATTCCGTCGACCACCTCCTGTGGTGTGGCCCGAGCGAAATCCATGCGGGACTTTTCAGAAAACGGCACCGTCCTCGACACCGCGCCTTATCAGAGGACAGCTTCGAGGTAAGGACGCATGACATTTTTCACGCGACGGATTTTTTATGGCGTATCGCGCGACGGCCTCCACGTCCAAACGCTTCTGTTCCCTGCAAAGTCGCAGGGCTTCCAGTACGGTGTCCATGCCGAGTTTGTTGCGATATTTGAAGCAGTCCACCAGGGTTTTTTCCCGGTTGTAGATCCGTACCGGCACACCATCGAGCCGATGCGTTTCGATGCCTTCCGAGAACGCCCGTTCGGCGAACCAGAAGACCCACACGGGCGGATAATCGATCCGCGGCTTTTCGGTATTGCGCGGAATGGCGAGATAGACCTCGTGAGGAATCTGGGTGGTGATCTCGTGGAACGCCAACGCCGAAAGTAGGCAAAGCACTCCCTGCGGTACGCGTTTCGCGACGGCGACCAGATCCGGATGGGCCAGCGGTGGTGCATCAGCAAGGCGGTAGAGCCCTCGGCTGAGACACTCGATCGTGCCCTCATCCCGTAGTGCATAGAGCGTACGGGGATGGATGCCCGCGCGAAGTGCATCCTTGGTCCGCAGCATGCCTCCCTGGCGTCGAAACTGCTCGACGGCACGCTGGCGACTGTCGTTTGTCCGTTCGATGCTTCCCATGGATAAATATACCAGCAAAGTCCACCATGCGCTGGTAAATTTGTCCGCCCTCATCAACCAAGCCAAGCCACCTAAGCCATAACCCACTAATTAGCAGACACTTGCGCAACCTGCCCCCAAAGGCCGATATCTCAGCGAGGCGTACCGGCTCGTGTGGCAGTGAGTGACACTTGTGGGGGTCGGTCGGGCACTTTCGTGACCAGAATACGATGCATCGCAAAATGGGCTTGACTATTTTACGATGCATGCGAAAATAGTCATGTCATGAAAGTGCAGAAGCGAGTCTACGACAGCCTGCTGGAAGAACACCTCGCGACCCACCGCCAGATGGCGCTGGTCAGTGGACCGAGGCAAGTCGGCAAGACGACTACGTGCCGGAACCTTGCCGAGGGGTATGTCAATTGGGACAACGTCGATGACCGTGAGCTGATCCTCTCCGGGCTGGAAAGCCTCGTCGAACGCTTCGGGCTGAATCGCTTGCGAAAGGCTCCGCCGATCGTGCTGTTCGATGAATTGCACAAGTACCCGCGGTGGAAGTCATTCCTTAAAGGCTTCTACGATACTTATGCGGGTCAAGCGCGGATCGTTGTGACCGGAAGCAGCCGCATGGATACCTATCGGCGCGGCGGCGAGAGTCTCATGGGGCGGTACTTCCCGTATCGCATGCACCCCTTCTCGGTTGCCGAGGCGCTTCGTCAGGATCTGCCGGACGCCGAGCGGATCGTTCGCCCACCGCAACCGATCAAGACGAGCGACTTCGAGGCGCTTTGGGTACATGGCGGCTATCCCGAACCGTTCATCAAACGCGATACTCGTTTCAGCCGCCGCTGGCACCGTCTTCGTCGCGAACAGCTTCTGCGGGAGGACATCCGTGATTTCACGCAGATCCAGCAAATCGGACAGCTGGAAACCCTCGTCCACATCCTCAGTAGCCGCTCGGCCAGCCAACTCGTTTTTAGCAATCTCGCCTCGCAGGTGCGCGTTTCGGTCGACACGATTCGGCGATGGTTGGATGCCTTGTGTGCCCTGCATCTGGGTTTCACGATCCAACCCTGGTTCAAGAACGTCTCCCGATCCTTACGGAAAGAGCCCAAATGGTTCTTGCGGGATTGGGCTTCGATCGAAGACCCGGGTGCACGGGCCGAGACGTTTGTCGGATGCCACCTCCTCAAAGCAGTGGAAGGGTGGACCGATATGGGCCTCGGGGAGTTCCAGTTGGGCTATCTGCGAGACAAGAACCAAAGAGAGGTAGATTTCGTCGTGATTCGCGACGGCAAGCCCTGGTTCCTCGCCGAAGTGAAATACCGCGAGGAACCTATCTCCAAGAATCTTGCCCACTTCCAGCAACAGACAGCCGCACCGCTGGCCTTTCAGATCGTTTTGGACACCGACTACGTGGATGCCGATTGCTTTGCGTCGTCTCGCAGTCCCATCGTGGTTCCGGCCAGGACACTGCTTTCGCAATTGTTGTAGAGGTGGTTTTAGAACTCGGTTTTGGCTTCGTGAATCCGCCAAACGAATGGCTTTGCCACTGGTTTTGAAACGGCTTCTAATCCGTGTCGGACTTAACTGTAGCGTTTCTGGCGTTGTGTTTTCACGGTTTCTGAAGCGAGATACACGCTACAGATAAATTGGATGCGCTCTAGCGACTCACAACAAGGTTTGCGTTACGCTGAATGTCGGCCGGCTGCTCGACTTGCGATTAACCCGCGCGTTGCTACGACGCTCAGCCTTTCCTCGCCTGCAACTGCGAAAGCCGGATCCGCTGGCGCGGGACCGTGGTTTTCGTGGCCAGCGAAGCGAGCGTCACCCCTTGGATGCTGGCGGCCACGGCCGTGCCCACCAGGCAGTCGAACCAGTGGTTGTCGGGCCGGGTGGCACGTAGCTTCCACTCGTCGACCGTGCGGCCGCGGGCCATCGTTTTTACGCGGAACTCGGCCGTGAGGTGTTCGGCCAACAGGCGATGGGCCTTTTCGTCGCGGCCGAACAGCGAGAGGCAACTCGGGTCGCCCATGGCCACCGCCAACCGGGCGTGGACGAACGACTTCCAGTAGTTCGTGTCGATCAACACGTGCCGCACCTGCCGCTTGCCGGTCGTCGAGGGGATTCGCCAGTGGTGACCGATACGGTCGCCCCGCTTGCGGCGGTATTCAGAAAACGGGATCGACGAGGCGCCGACGTAACGACCGTGGCTCGGCAGGATGATCCCCGCGTGGCTCGTCTGCCGGCAGAACTGGTAGACCACGTCGGTGGATTGACCCCAGTTGGCGTCGATCAACACCCGATCGATCTTCATCTCGGCCCCGTCCTCGCGGTGGTAGACCCGCGCGAGCCGTTCCTCGCAGAGCTTTTCGAGGCCGGCGTAGATTGCCCCCTCCAGGCCCGCCCCGGGTGTCGCCCTCGCGAGCGTTTTGCGGATGTCGCGAAGCGTAAAATACGCCCGGTGCTGCTCGGGCCAGGTGCCGTAGTCGAGCACGTAGCCGGTAAAGTCTTCTTCCCAGGCGGCCACCAGCCAGAAGAGGGCCCGTTGTTGCACGTCGATGAACATCGTGATCTGCGAGGCGGCCAGTGGCGTGACGCCCCGGGCGTAGCCGTTCGTCTTCGCGGCGATCTGCTCTGCCGAAAGCATCTCCTCGCCTTCGGCCTCGACGATCGGCTCGTTTTGGTACTCGGCGAAGAAAGCCGCTTCGTCCCGCAGCCGCAGGTTCATCGCGTGCTGAATGGCCGACAATTCGTCTGCATTGTGGCGCTCGTGCCACGCCACTCGGGCACCGGCGTCCATCGCTGCGCGGTGTTCGCGATAGAAGGCGGTCGCCTCGGAGCCGTCGCCGTCGTTGCGGAGTGAATCGCCGCGGATCTCGGCGTAGCGGGCCCAAAGTTTTTCGTTGCTGGGGAACGAGTAGACGAGCTTCGTTCGCTCGCCTTGCCACTCGGGGTGCTTTTCGCGGTCGAGGATGTTATCGGCCATGTCGCCGGGCCGAATCACCGTGCAGGCCATCAGCCCAGCGATCTTCTTGCCCGGCCCGGCCATTCCCAGCACGTCGCCTGCCAGGATCGCTTCACGGCGCTGCGACTGCGAGGGCGACCAGGCCGATTCGGTCGTCTGCGGGTCGTCGACCATGACTAACTGGGGACGTACCACCTGACCGTCGGCCCGGGCGTGGTTCTGGCCACGGATGTCGGAGCCCTTCATCCCCGAGCAGGAGATCACTACCCCGGAGGCCTTCGAGCCTGCGATCGTCGGCAGCACGACCTTGTCGGCCGCCCACTCGATACGCGTCGGCTGGCCGTGGTGTTTCTGCCCCTTCTGGCGATTGGTGATTCGTTCTAAGCATTTAATCGGGTAAGTGACCTCCGGAAAATCCTCCGCCAACAACGGGTTCGTCTCCAGCCAGGTCTTGATGTTCTCCAACAGGTCCTTGGCCCGATCGGCGCTGGCGGCGATCAACGTGACAAACGGCGTCGCCCCGGTCAGGGCCGACCAGACGACGGCCGTTTGGCAAAGGACCGTCTTGCCGCTGCCTCTGGGCATGGCCATGGCGAACAGCCCACCGGTGCGGACGGCCCGTTCGATCTTGGCGATCACCTTCAAATGGTCCTCCGACCAGGGCAGGTAGAAGACCTCGCCGAAATAGGTCTCGCAGAACGTGCGGAACGACCGTTCGGCGGCCGCCTTGCGTTGCGGGTCTACCACGGCCGGTAGCTCGCCAATGTCCTGGGCCGCGCGGACCGCCTCGGCGTTGCGCTCCGCCTGGCGGCGCTTTCTTTCGGCGTAGTCCTGCGGCTCTTCCTTCGGTTGGAAGAACTCCAGCGTCAACCAGGCGGCGTAGCGGAAGAGGTTGATCGTTCGCGCATCGCCGATCGTGTAGCCGGCCCGGTTGCGATGCCGTCGGAGTCGGGTTTCGGTCAACACGGTTCCCCGACCGGCCGTGTTCAACAACCGCATCAGTTCGGCCGGCTTCATGTTCTGCGGGTCAATGGCTGGCAACGCTGGTCTCCTGGGCGAGAAATGCCGTGTAGGCGATGAGGTTGATCGTTCCGTCGGCGCCGAGCAGGTTGCCCGCCTCGGCCACCGCGAGGACCTGTTCCTCGGTGATCTTCCGCCGGTAGGCGCTGGAGAGCACCACGGCCAAATCGGCCGGTTTCAGCGCCGTGATTTCCAAGGGTTTCTTTGACTCGTTTGACATGTTTGCGTCCTTTCATCGCAGCGGGAAAAAGTTTTGGAATTCCTGCGGAATGTTCGCCGCCTGCGCTTGATGTTTGGCGGAATTCATGGCTGATGTGTGTTAACGGAAACGGAAACGCTACCAACCACACCAGCCTAAGGGGAACAACCATGCGAATCACACGAATCGACTTCGAAGGCCAGCCGGGCAACTACGCCACCGCCGTACGCCGGCGCTTAAGCGACTGGATCGAGGTAACGATCCTCACGCCCGACGCGCCGAACGGTCGCGAACACTCTGTCGCGGCGGACTGCGAAGAGGACATCCGCTCGATGGCCGACTTCCTGCAATACCACCTCGAAGGCAATCAGAAAAACAGGGCCAAAATCAACGCCTACTGCAACGAGTTGCGAAAGCTGAGCGATTGCTGAACACCCACCGAAACGGGACCCCTCATGAACCATTTGGACCATCAAGACTACGCCGACGAGGCGGAAGCCGCCCAACGGGGCGAAGCCTGGTCGCAAGCAGCGACCCTTTGGCGCCGGGCGGCCGACGTGCTGCGAGCCAACACCCCGCATACGCCCGAAACCTTCGACCGCTACGCAAAGTATCAAGCCGCGGCCGGCGAATGCGACCGCCAGGGCCGCATCCATACGACCCTGGAACGGATCGCCCAGACGACGCTGACTATCCCCACGCTCCGCGAACGCAAGTCGGACCGGCTCGATTTCCACGAAATCGGCATCTGGGGCCTCAAACGGGCGTTGCTGGCCGCGTACGAAGCGGGCCGCGACGAGGCGAAGTAACCCTTGTTTCCCTTTCTTCGAAGGAGTTTTTCCATGAGGCAGAAAGAAGTTCAGATCGGCAAGACTTACACGGCCAAAGTGACGGGCAAGCTGACGTCGGTGCGAATCGACGCCGAGAACCGCTACGGCGGTTGGGACGCCACGAACCTGACGACCGGCAAGAAGATCCGAATCAAGAGCCCGCAACGATTGCGGGCGGCGTCCCCGGCAACCCAGGGCAAAGCAGCCGCAACCAACAAACAACGGGACGAAGCCGCCACGATCGCGCCCAAAACGCCCACGGCGGCCAACGGTGGCAAGACACAAGCCAAGGCGGCCAAGGATGCCAAGCCCCGCAAGGTCGCGACTCGGGCCAAACGGGGCGAAGCGAAGGCCAAGAGACTTAGCGGCCTGGACGCGGCCGCGCGGGTGTTGGCCGAATCGGCGGAAGCGATGAACGTCAAACAGATCATCGCCATCGCCTTCGAGAAGGGCTATTGGAAAAGCGACGGCCGCACGCCACACGCGACGATCTACAGCGCCATCATCCGCGAGATTGCTACCAAGGGCGATGACGCCCGCTTCGAACGCGGAAAACGGCGCGGGACCTTCCGAGCCCGCTGCACCCCGCAACAAACAGAAAGACTCACCAGTGAGAAGCAATAGGTCACGCAATGCGCTATCCTTTTCTGAAGATGCAAGCGGTCGCGCGACGGGCAACGAAACGGGTAATCCTGGCCTGCTTTCCCTGGCTGCGCCACGAACTGCGGTTCGTCGAAGCGACGCCGCAACACCACGATCTGTCGCGGCGCCGTGAGCGTCTCGCCTCGGCGCGGGCGTTGTTAGGCGAGGCGGAACAGTGCCTCGCGCTGGGCCTAACGACGCAGGCGGCCGTCAGTTGCCGGGCGGCGATGGACCAGGCGCTGGCCGCCTTCCTCTCGGGCAAGGCCCGCGAACTGGGCACCGCCACGCAGCTCTACCTGGTCGGCCCACGGCACGGTCGCTTCGGCCGACCGCTGGCCAACCAGCTGGCCTACCTGACCCGCGACGTCGGCAACAAGGCGGCCCACGGTCGACGCCCTGCGGTCGCTTCGGTCGAACGCTACCATCGCCAAGTCACTTGGTTGCTCCATCGGTTGGAACAGCTTGATCAGACAGGGAAGGCACCAACCGCTGGACCTTCCGAAGGATGAACTCCTTGTTTCACCCGCTAGTCATGAATACCAACAAGACATACTCTCCCACCAAGCCCGGCTTTCTTGTGGCCCGCTCACACAGCTTGACCGGCGCGAGCACCATGGACATACCGATGTCCCCAATGAAGACAAACACCATGATCAAAAACCTCGTAAAATACGGTGACGGTTACGCAATCGAGATCGATGAATCGCTTCTCCAGTTGATCCAGGCCACGCCCGACACGTCGTTTGAAATCACCTCCGATGGTCGCTCGCTCATCCTGACACCCGTCCGCGACAGCCAACGGGAGAAGAAATTCGAGGATGCCATCGCGATGGTCCACAAACGATTTGGCAACGACCTGCGGCGAATGGCGGAATGAGTCATTGCGTGGCAGGCCTCTCACGCAACCGCCTATTGTCGTGGGAAAAGCGAAACCACCGGTTGATCGGCACCAAATGACACAAATAGTCATTTCGGGGCATGGGAATACAGTTCCGTTTCATTCCGCTAGTAAACCGAACTTGACTAGCGGCCAGGGTTAGGTAAGATTTCTTTACTAGCGGCACCCGCTGGGAAAGGAGCCTTTACTACCCATGCCACGCAAAACCGGAACCTACCGGACCACCGAGTATCGCGAGGAGACGGTCCGGGCGTTCGTGCCCTATCCGCTGCCCCCGAAGAATCCCCGCCTCCGCCTCGAGGGCGAGATCCTCGATCTGCACGGCACAGCCCTGGCTGCCCTGGGCCGTTTGGAGCTGGCGGGAACCATGGTACCCAGTCCGAACTGGTTCCTCTATGGATTCGTGCGCAAGGAGGCGGTCATTTCGTCGCAGATCGAGGGAACCCAAGCCACCCTGGAAGATGTCGTGGCCTTTGAGGCGACCAGGCAAACGAACCAATCGGCGGACGTCGAGGAAGTCTGCAACTACGTCGAAGCGCTCGCCCTGGCCCGCGACGAGATACGTCGCGGCAACGGCTTGCCGCTGTGCGCGCGGCTGCTCTGCAAGGTTCACCAACGTCTCATGCGGGGTGTCCGCGGCGCGGAGATGCAACCTGGCGTCATCCGCACCTCCCAGAATTGGATCGGCGGCACCCGACCGGGCAACGCGCGCTTCGTGCCTCCGCCGGCCGAAGACGTGCCCGAGGCCCTGGCCAAGCTCGAACAATGGCTCCACGGGGAGGACCCGTTGCCACCCCTTGTGCGCGCAGGTTTGGCCCATGTCCAGTTCGAGACGATCCATCCGTTTCTCGACGGCAACGGACGCATCGGACGTTTGCTCATCGCCTTGCTGGTGGAGCACTGGGGCTTGCTCTCGTCGCCGCTGTTGTATCTGAGTGTGGCCTTCAAACGCAATCGCCAGGAGTACTACGAGCGCCTGGGGGCCGTTCGCACGGACGGCGACTGGGAAGGATGGACCACTTTCTTCCTTCGCGGCGTTCACGAGGCGGCCGAGGACGCGGTGGTCACCGCCCATCGCCTGTTTCGACTCTTGGCCGAACATCGCCAGATGTTTTTGCAGCACGAAGCGGCCACGCTCACGGCCGTGCGGTTGTTGGAACTCTTGCCCGAGCATCCGGTGATTACGCTCCCCCGTGCGATTGAACTGCTCGCCGTGTCGAAGCCCACCGTCACCAAGGCGATCGAAGCGCTCCGTCAAGCCGGCATTCTGCAGGAAACCACCGGAAAACGCCGGGATCGCATCTACGCCTACCGGGCCTACTTGGATGTACTGGCGGAAGACACCGAGACTCCGCCCGGCTAGCGGTTTCCAAGGGTTGCTTCCGTCGCTCTCATTCCTATCGAACCAGAACCACGTGGACCGTCTTTTCGGCCCAAGCCCGAAGGGACCAGCTACGGATCGAGTAATATCCCAGTTGTTTGGAGGTTTCATCATGCCCGACATCTTGATACGAGGACTGAACGTACACACGCTGAGCCGGCTTAAGCAACGTGCCAAGCAGCACGGCCGTTCGTTGCAGGGGGAAGTGCAAACGATCCTGGAAAACGCAGCCGGAATGCCCATCGACGAAGTTTTGGCCACCGCCCGGAGCTGGCGGAAAAAACTCGGGCGCCGATTTGAGGACAGGGCCGAACTGATCCGCGAGGATCGTGGCCGATATACCGTGGGGTCACAGACACCATGGACTTACTTGGGTTCCACGCTGCGGTGAGAGGCTCGACAGGCATCGATCGTCTTGCCATAATATCAACGGGAACACTGAACGCTTGGTTTTCAGGGGACGTGTTATGCAACCATCATCCGAGTCGATTCTCGCGGAAGCCTTGAAGCTGCCGGACGACGAGAAGATGGTAATTGTCTCTCGTCTCTTGGAGGCTCTGCCGCCCGAGGACCTCGCTTTGTCCGTCGACGACCCACAGTTCGCCGAAGAGCTCCAGCGGCGTTTTGCCGACCGCGAAGGGGGTATTCCTTGGCCGGAGCTGCATGCGGAAGGCTGATGGCAACCAGTCAAGTCATCTTTCATCGGTTGGCCGCTGCCGCGCACACCAGCCGTCGCCCCGGTTATTGGCGGCGATGCCGAACTTAGGGAACTATTTCGAAACCGTTCGCGTGGCAGATACATGAATTGGACATTTGATTTGAAATCGTTCCCAAGAAGCTACGCGAGACTGGCCTTCCGCCCTGTGAACTCCTCCCACCGCTTGACGATCACGTCGCAGTACAGCGTATCAAGCTCCATCGCGTAGCAGCGGCGGCCGGTCTGCTCGCAAGCGATCAGTGTGGAACCGCTGCCGCCGAACAACTCCAGCACGTTCTCGCCCGGCTTGCTGGAATACTGCATCGCGCGGACGGCCAGTTCGACCGGCTTCTCGGTGAGATGGATCATCTTGTTGGGATTGACCTTCTTAACTGCCCACAGGTCGGTCGCGTTGTTGGGCCCGAAGAACTGGTGGCCGGCGCCCAGCCGCCAACCGTAGAAACAATTGTGTGTCACGATCCCATCGGCGATGTAGTGGTGATACTTTGCGACGTCGAGGGAATAGACTGGACCACTGTATGGTTGGACGTCGACGTGTCGTATTGGGGTCCAACAGAAATTCGGACCACGGGTCGGCAACGGAACTTCCATTGCTCCTGGCAGCAGGTTGCACGCACGAACAAGGAATGAGACACGACGTCCGTACTTGGCCCGAGTTCGGCCTCTGCGGATGAACGGGTGCTCGAGCCGGCGATGGTGGTCCGACAGTGCCCAAAGTGCGCCGCGGTGCAATGCGATGGGATCAATCCGGTCGTAGATGCGTGCAATCTGTGATTCGGTGCGCACCGATGCCCGCGATTCGCGCCAGAAGGTCGTGGGGATGCCGTAGCGTGCCGAGACGACCTGCTCAGTGCAAGTGGCTTCGCTGTTCGAGCTATGCGTGCTGAGAATCCAGGCTTCTTCGCCGTCTTCCGTTTCTAAGCGTTGCTTGATGCCCAATCCCCACGTTGTAAGCAACTTCGTTTTGCCGACTCGCCACCAACGGCCACGCCGCATCAGATAGACACACCAAGTCGACGGCGCATCGGACGTCAGCCGCGCACTGAACAAGTGCCCATCGGTACACCACGTCGTGTTGTCCCCAACCGAGACGCCATACAAAGGACCGCCGTAATGCCGAGTTCCCACCTTCACCGGCGGGCCGTTTCGGTAGCCGATGATTGCCCACGACCGTGGCGCGAAAGCCATTACCTCGTCGCCATCACGAAGCGACGCTATGCGCGTTCCTCCTGATGGTGTCATCACCATGGTGTCAGGAGGCTGGCACCACTCGTGCGCGCCCATAAAATCCCCGATGGGTCCGCGTGTGAACCCGCGTTTTAGCGCGTCTTCGAGGTCGGGCGTAACGTAGACGATGCCGGTCTTCGACTCGGGGTTGACCTCAATGCGTTGAACGAAGGCCTCGATCATCTGGCGGTCCTTCAGGTCGATTGTCGTTCGTGTGGCGAGGTCGTCGAGGTGGGCGAACTGGGCCAGGGCCCAGGTCTGCAGTTCTTTCTCAGTAAAGGCTGGCGTTGCGGGTTGTTCGACCGGCTTGAGCCGGGCTGCCAGAGCATCACGTTTGTTTTTGAGGTCGGTCAGCGTGATACGGAGTTCGTCGAGCCCGTCGAACGTCGGGTCGGCCAGCATGGCGACCGTGGCTTTGATCTTGCGGTTGAGTAATTCGAGTTCGCGGCCGTCGGTCTTCTTGCGTTTCGTCACCGGCTTGGGAGCGAGCACGGTCGCCACAAAGGCGTCGATGGCCTTCTTCGTCGTCTTATGGTCGCCGAGCAGCAGGCGTTTGATCGTATCGAGCACGAAGGCGTCGAGCGCGGGTCCGGGCACGCCATAGGCTTTGCACATCCCCTTGCCGTAGCGGTGGTAGCCGCAGCAGCGGTAGGATCGGTAGCCTTCGCCCGTTGGGCCCGGCCAGCGACGGTCGCGGACGGTGGTGAAGCCGTGGCCACAGCGTTTGCAGACCATCAGGCCGGAGAGTAGCGAGCGGTTTGTCGGCCGGGCTTTGCCGGCATCGGCTCGCCGCTTGGCAATACAGCGCTGTGCCGCATCCCACGTTTCGCGGCTGACCAAGGGTTCATGGACGTCTTCGCTGATGATCCAGTCGCTTTCGTCGTTTTTCCTCCAGCCCTTGCTGCGTTTCGGTCGCAACACGCCCTGGCCATCGAGCCCGAAGAGCGAGCCCATGGTGTGGCGGTTCCAGGCAATGGCGCCACGGTACACCGGGTTGCGAAGCAGCTTCCCGATGCGGGCCGTGTTCCATTTCTGTCCGCCGGGTGACGGAATGCCTTCCTCGTTGAACGTCTGGGCAATGTAATGGAAGCCATAGCCCTGGCAGCAAAGGTCGAACATCCGCTTGAGGACGGCCACCCGGTCGGGCGCGCTGGGAACGTACCGAATGACATCGCTCTTGGCCTTCTTGATGTTCACCCCCGGTTCGATCACCCGGAGCAGCTTGCCATCGGGCCCGAACTCCTGCTTGCTGCCGTCGGCCATCCACCGCAGAGTGCGCAACACCGTGCCGTCGGCACTAAGGTGCTGCTTGTCGTATCCATAGGGAGCCATGCCGCCTGGGGCACTGCGACGCTGGCGGATGTTGCTGATCTGGCCCCGAATCGTATCGCGGGCCAGCTTCACGCTGTACTGGCGGGCCTGCCATGACTTGACGCCTTGGATCAACTCGCCTTCGTCGCCCTCGGGGATGGCATCGGCGGGGAACAGCACCTCGACGCCGGCCATCTTCAACCGGTGCAAGTAGTAGCCGGTCTCGTTCGTTCCGCCGCGAGAGAAACGGCTGATGTCGTAGCAGAGCACGGTGTCGAAGTCGCGGCCGTTCTCGGCCGTGTCGATCATCCGCGCGAAGTCATCGCGGCCACGGGAACTGGTGCCCGAGATGGCGTCGTCGATGTACCACCGCACGATGCGGTAGCCATGCTCGGCGGCCCATTTCTCGATGTACGCCTTCTGATCGGGGATCGACCGTTCCTGCAAGTCGGTGCTGCGGCGGGCGTAGCCAGCAGCGGGGATGAGTGTAGAATTGCGTTTAGCCATGAATGCCCTTTCTTTACCAAAGGGGTTTGTGGTGAGAGCCGCCGGGGTGGTGCAACACGCTGGCGGCTCGTTTTGTCGAGTCGGCGCAGCTACTTCTTCAGCGCGAAGCGGCCCGGGGCGGCCTTCGTGAAACGTGCGTCCTTGCCCTTGCGGATGTCGCGCAGAATCGAAGCGTAGAGCGTGGCCGCGGGCGTCTTGCCGGCGGGGCTCGACCACAACCGTTTGGCTTGCATGGCCTCGACCATCTCTTGGCAACTCATCGGCTTGCGGGCCCGTCGCAAGACCTCGATGGCCGCATTGATCTGGCTCATCTTTGGGACCGGCTTCGTCGCCTTGGCCTTCGTCGTCGTCTTCTTTTTCGTCGTGGGGGTCTTCTTGGTCGCCATCGGGCTGTCCTTTCGCGTGAGGTATCGCGTGGGTGGGTCGCGACCACCGCGACCCAGCAGGACAGTCAGTTACCTCGACGTGGGAACAAGATCAAGCGCTCGGCTGGCGTCCTGGGCCGGATTTTCGAGAACTTCGCCACACGGGGCCTATGTGGGCCACGGGGCGGGGGTTTTCCGGGGCCCGGTGCCGGCCGAAAAAAACCGGCACCTAAAACAAACTGTCTCTATTAGCGCGATTGTTCCCGCGTCGGGTTTTTGTGGCCAGCGGCGAGGGAGGACCCGCTCGTCCCCCGGCGGCGATTCCAATTTCGGATTCCAACATTCCAATTTGGCTGTGGGCCACGGGGAAGAAGACGCTACAACGTGTTGCCACTGCTCGGTTTAGCAGGATTCCAATTTTCCATTCCAACTTCCAATTTCCAATTTCTGGCCCCTATTCCAATTTCCATTCCAATTCCAATCTCCTTAAGGAGATTGGAATTGGAATCGGAAGGGCGTGGGAACGTCACGCTGGAATCAAGACGTCGCCTTCCATGACGATTTCACCCTGGCCCTGCAGCTTGGCCAACACGTCGTACCGGGTCGATTGTCGCATCCCCGCCGCTTCGCACTCGTTGTGCCAATCCTTGATGGCCACCTGGCCGTCTTCGCTCATCACGAGCAGTTGGCGGGCGACTTCCAATCCGATCTTCTGCCATTTCCCTCGCTTGCCTGCCTTGCAGTTGGAAACGATGGCGCTCACGTCGGCGTCCACCACGTTGATGGCAGCCGAGGTGATCGGGTTGCCGTGCTCGTCCACCAATCCGGGTAGCTCGACCGTCACCAGTTCCATGGTCAATGGCGGTGGGGTCTCGGCGTCCTTCATCTTGGTGGCGGTCAACAGCAAGTGGTCGTTGTTGTCGAGGCGGTACTCAGCATCGAGCGCGGCCTTGAGCGCAATGGCACCCCGGGCACGACTCTTGTCGCCATGGCCCGTATGGTGGACTACGAGAATCGTGCAACCATACCGCCGTCGGATCGCGTCGCACGCCGAGACGAATTGGCTCATGTCCTGGGTCGAATTCTCATCACCCCCGCCGAAGCAGCGGGCCAAGGTATCCACCACGATCAGGACCGGGCGACCGGCACCGGCATCGATGGCCCCAGCAAGCGCTACGAGATCGGCGGGGTTGGGAATGGCAACGGCCGGGGCAACGAAGAGCGGGATGCCCGCGATGTCCACGCCGTTGAATTCCGACCACGCCCGAATGCGCCGTCCAAACCCTTGCTGGCCTTCCCCGGCAACGTAGACGACGGTTCCACCTTGGACGCTATTGCCCCGCCAGGGCGTCTGTGTGGCGATCCTGCACGCCCAGTCGATGGCCAGGAAGGATTTCCCGCACCCCGGATCCCCGAACACCAGGGCGAACGTGTCGCGTTCCAGCATACCTCGAAGCAGCCAATCGGGTGGGCGCATCTCGATCAGATCGGCGCGGACAAGCTTCAACTTCTTCTTGGCAGCCACCTGTCCGTCCACAGATTGTGGACGCACTGGATCCGCCGGCTCGCCCGTTGCACTCTGATAAGCAACCCACTCTTGGTCACGTTTTGCAATCATCCGTACCACGTCACCCAAACGCCGTTTCCAACGATACACCCGGCCGATGGTTTCGCCGGCTTCGTCCAGGCAGTCCCACGATTCCGACCATTGGCCGCAACGCTGCTTCAGATCGGCCTCGGCGACTACGACATTGCCGTAGTGGTGCCCTGGGCCCTGCTGGTTCGCCAGAACCGCCTGCCACTGCGCCGAAGAGAAGTGATCGAGCGGGCGAGGTGGGGATTCGGCACGCTCAAGATCCTCACCCGCCCAGGCGGTCACCGCCTCGACCCAAGGCTGCATAAACAGCCGACGGATTTCCTCGTCGTCTTCCAGCCCGAGGTCGGCCAAGTCCCACCAGTCCCGCTTGGCGAGTTCCAACGCCTGTACCCGGCCTCGGGCCCGCGAGGCTTCCACCTCGTGGCCCGTGCGATAGACGACCTGCACGCTCTCGGGATCGTCGAATTGCGGTTCGTCGAAGTACTTCGACGACGGCACGAGGACCTCGGCTTGGCGACGCGTTTCACGCCGCGACTCCCAGGCCGCCTCGATGACGTCCAGGTCGGGGAAGTCCCACGCAGCCGCTTCCTGGACGGCAGCCAGAAAGCTGTCGCGGTACGCCCGTTCGGCCTCGACGAGCACGGGCAGGATGGGCAACTCGGGCCCGTCGTTGTAGCCGCGATCCCATTGCTGCCCGTCAATTGTGCAAGTGGCGATCATCCCGAGCATCCTCCCGTTCGCGGTCCCATTGGTGAAGAAGCCATGCGGTGATTGCCCCTTGGCGCTCAGCACGCATGGCCTCGATGTCGGGCTTGGTTTCACAGACGGCGACAGAAAAGTCGAACTTCCCGATCCGCTGTGCGGTCGCTTCCATCAGAATGCCCCGGGGGTTGGTTGCGCAAGAAGAAACGAAGGGCGGGATGCGGCGCGGAGGAAGAGACGCCGCATCCCGAAGGCCCGTGCCGAATCAGGCCTCGCCCTTCGCTCGGTAAGCGGCCCTGTGTTCCGCCAGGGCCGCCCCGTAATCGAAATAGACCCGCCAGGTGGCGGCCAGCTTGTTGGGGTCGGCGTCGAAGCCGAAGAACTCGACCGTAGGCACCTGCTTGCCCTGCAGGAAGGCCACCACCAGCGCAGCGTCTTGCGGCCCGGCGAAGAGATACCAGGCCTTGGCCGACGTGCCGCTGAAGCGGTTGCTGTTGGACAATCGCGGTTCCACTTCCAGCGACACGATGTTCTTCAGCGCGTTGCCGGTCGGCTCGTCCGAATTGGCCCGCTGGATAAAGTCGCTCTGCAGCAACTCCTTGGCCGTCTGCGACAGCTCGGGCGGCACCAACAGGATTTTGGGCCGGATGTCCAGGTCGCGGCCCTCGTCGTCACGCTGCTGCATCACCTTCGTGATGCCGGCCCCCAAGGCGGCAAGGCTCAACGCCGTGTCGGCCCCCGAGGAGTAGTTGCCATTGCCGAACGAGAAGAAGCTGCCGCCGCCCGCCAGCAAGGTCTTGTAGACCAAGTCGCTGACCGCCCGCATCGCGGAGCGGCCCAGCGATCGGGCCGTGTCGTCGAACATGCTCAAGTCGTCGTTGATGATGTCGCGGCGGTCGATCCCCAGGTTCTTACCAAACGTGTCGACCTGGAACTTGTAGGTCGACTCCTTCAGCGAGCCGTACTTCAACTCCCCGCCCGGGGCCACCTGCTCGAGCTCGCCCGTCTGGGTCGGCCGGATACCGGTGTGTTCCTTGAAGTCGGCGGCCGACTTGATCGCGGCGAAGGCCCGCCACGTGGCCGGCGACTCGGTATAGGAATCCATCAGCACCTTGTTGGCCGCCTCGCCCAACGCGACCGGCAGTGAATAGGTCGACAGGGCCGCACGGATCAGCCCGTCGCGCCCCTGGGGCGATTCCTTGCCCTCGATCTGCAAGGCCGCCCGACAGAGGTCGACTAAGCTGGTGGCCCGCAGGTCGCGGGCACGCTGGGCCGCCTCGGCACCCAGCGTCTTTTCGGCCAGGGCCTCGCAACCCATGTGCGACAAGATGGCCGCCTGCAGAACGTGGCCATTGGGAGCCACGTCCGTCCAGCGAACCAATGGCGCCGTCGGCCGCGAGGCCCGCAGCACTTCCAGCTTCGTCTGGTCGACGTCCCAGCCCTCCTCGATGGCCCGCGCCTCGATCTTTCCGTGTTGGCCCCCGCAGGCCTCGCGGATGCCGTTGATCCGCTTGCTTTCGGCCAGGGCTTCCTTGCGGATCTGCTCGGCCGTCTTTTCCATCACTTCCGTGGTCATCTGCCTCTTCCCTTTCTCGGATGCCGCGATGGCGACCGACGTGTTCCGGTCGGCCGCGATACTCACAATAGAAACCTCGCGCAGTTCGCCCGCGCGGACGAAGGTCATGCCGCCACGGGGCGCGGTGATCGTCCGGCCGTTGGCGACGACCTTCTCGCCCGCCCGCACCCGTTCCGTCTCGCTGGGCGAGACACCCACGCTGGCCTGAAACCGAAAGCCCGACTTCGCCAGCTCGATAATCTGCCGGGCCGCCTCGGTCGTTGGGGCAATCGTGCCAGTCACGACCAGCCGGTTGTCCTCGACCCGGGCCTGACCGTAGCCGACGATCCCCTTGAGCGTCGCGTCGTGGTCGGCCAAAATGCCGACTTGTTGCGCCACGTCGATGCTGGCCAATTCGATGGCCACCGGGCCCCAGCCCGGCACCGCCATCACGCCGCCGCTGTAGGCGACGATGGAAACCGCAGGCGTCTTGCCGGCGGCCTGGATGTCGACCTCGGCGGTCGAGAACATCAGCCCTTCCGTGGCTGTGGTCATTGGTTCAATCTCCCCGGGGTTTGATCCGTCGCCGGAGCGACGGCGTGTAGCCGGCCGCGAGCAGCCTCGGGCCGAGGACCTTGATGCGGTACCGAATGGTTCCTTCGGATACCTTCATGCGACGGGCAACTTCGCTGACGTTGCCGTCACATTCGACGAACTGCCGGCAGAGCGCCCGGCTGGGTTCGTCTTCGATGTACTCGAGGATGCCGTCGAGCGTCGGCAACTCGGGTTCCTGAACCTCGGGGGGATCGAGCCGCAACCCCTTGCCGCTGGGTTTCGGCTCGGGCCACTGCTTGAAGCGGCTGGCATGCCGCTTCGCGCGGGCGGAATGCTTGAGCGCGGCCCGCTGCACGATGGTCTTGATCAGCGCTTCCCTCGTCCCCTTCGCTGAATCGAACTTCGGCGGGTTGCAGAACAACTGGAACTTCGCTGCCTGGGCGACTTCCTGGGGATCGACGGACCTCGGACCGTACCGCCTGACGAACTCGGCCGCAAGGCGGTCGATGAGTTTCTCCAGCGCCTCGTCGATGACGAATTCTTCGGTGTCGCCCATTCACACCTCCTCGCCGCGTTCGAGTCGCTCCTTGATGTCATCGCAGAGGGTGAACGAAATGATCGCCGGGGTGGAGCCGACCAGGTCGCCGGCCTCATCCGTCTGGCCGCGCGGCGGGACGCGCTGCATGACGAAGTACTGGTCGTCGGCGGGAACGCGGCGGCCGTACTTCTGCGACTCGCGCTCGGCGGCCTCGCGAAGCGGCCGCTCGAAGTCAGCGTAGCGGCAGCCGAGCGTCTCGCACATCGCCGCGTAGGGCGTGAGGATGTTGCAGTCCTCGAAGTGCTCGGCCGCGGCGTCGACGTCGGTCTGCGTCCAGGCGTCCGGCTTCGCGAGCTTCACGACGCCGTCCTCAACAAGCAGATCAAGCATCTGCGGCCGGCAATCGTACCCCCGCGACCGCAAGTGGCCCGACGCCCCCGTTGCGTTCATCGGGAACATCCGCTTCCGCTCCCTCTCGGCGGCTTCGCTGAACACGGGGTCCGCCCCAGCCAGGGGCCGAAGCCGCAGGTCAACGTACTCCTCGAAGGTCAATCCAATTCCCATTCGCGTATCTCCTCGCGCCAATGAACCATGCGGGCGAGCACCATGCTCGCCCTACCTGTTATTTCCGGCCCGGGGCCGGATTCGTAAAACGGACCCGAAGATTTCTTGGGCGGTGCTAACAAGACAGCCGTAACGCGTTATGCCACAATAGCTTACCATCTTGCTCGCGTGCCGCTTGCAGCGTCGCCTATGAACCAGCAAAATGGTGTCGGCTGAAGAATTGTGTCTGGACTGCGGCCATGACCACACTCACCCAACAACGCCGTCCACCCCTCGGCTTGTTTCCCGACAAGCCCGCGCCGAGGCTTTATGATCGCATCGTCGAGGTTCTGCGCGTGCGGCACTACAGCCGCCGTACGGAAGAAGCCTACGTTCACTGGATCCGCCGGTACATCGAGTTCCACCAACACCGCCATCCCCGCCAACTTGCCGAAGGCGATGTCAATGGATTCCTGACAAGCCTGGCCGTCAAGGAACATGTTGCGGCATCGACGCAGAATCAGGCTTTGTCGGCAATCCTGTTCCTTTACGAGCACGTTTTGGAGCAACCGCTCGACCGGATCGAGGGTGTCGTTCGCGCCCGCCGGTCAAAGCGGTTGCCCGTTGTGCTGACGGTCGATGAAGTATCGCGGGTGATGGCGCATTTGACCGGCGACAAGTGGCTCATCGCCATGCTCTTGTACGGCGGCGGCCTGCGGTTGCTCGAAGCGCTTCGCCTGCGAGTCAAGGACCTGGACTTCGAGCGCGGAGAGATCACCGTCCGCGAGGGCAAAGGGGACAAAGACCGGGTCACAACGATGCCTCGGGCGGTGGCACATCCCCTACAGAAACATCTCCAGCACGTTCAAGCCATCCATCAGCAGGATTCGGCCGACGGCTATGGCCGCGTCGAACTGCCCCATGCTCTGGCCCGCAAGTACCCAAACGCCAACCGGGAGTGGTGCTGGCAATTCGTGTTCCCGCAGGAACGCCGCTGGCGAAACTCCAAGACCGGCGAGCAAGGCCGCCATCACATCGACGAATCGCTGTTTTCGCGGTCGCTGAAGGCTGCGGTGCGGAAGGCATGCCTCACGAAGCGAGTCACGAGCCACACGTTCCGTCATTCCTTTGCGACGCATCTGCTGGCGGACGGTTACGACATCCGCACCGTGCAGGAACTGTTGGGCCACAAGGACGTTCGGACGACGATGATTTACACGCACGTGCTCAACCGAGGGGGACGCGGTGTCCGCAGCCCGGCCGACGGTCTGGCTCCCCGGCCCGATGAGCGCTAGGCTGAAACAGCCTAACACGCAGCGAGAAGCGTGACAACGAAACAACCAAAGACTATACTGTGACTTACGACGATCGGCGTCCCGCGCGTTAGGCTGACAGCCTTGCAGCCTACAGCGTGATACGTTGACCATTCTAAAACCAAGTTAGCCCAGAATGAAGAGATACGACAACAAGACAGCGATCGACTTCATTGAAAGCAGGTTCCCGGCAATCTCCGAGGATCTGCGTGATGAAGGCTGGTCTGACCTTCTGCACTTGCAGATCGCCGTCTTTGCCAGGTTCGCGCAGGCTGTAATTGATGAGGGAACTTGCGAAGTGTGGAAGGAAGTATGCCACACATTTTGGGAACTGTGGCAGCATTGCACCCCCGAAGTTGAGAACGCGCTCAACGTATCCTTCTTGGAGCATCTCAACTTCACCGATGGGAAACGACAAAGGTCATGGGCCTACAAGGCTATGCATCCAGCGATGCGTGACGCATGGGACAAGATGGAAGAGTACAACCGAGAAATACACGGGGGCTAACAACCGCCTGCAACATATTTGCTAAAAGCTGCGCTTTCAGCAAAATGCTGAGGCGAAGCGTTGGGCATCCGAGCACCCAACAGATCAGGGAGAAGTCGTGTCGTCACTCAAGGGGCAAGTTGCACTGGTAACCGGCGGTAGCCGCAGCGTCGGCCGAGGGATTGCTCTTGGCTTGGGCGAGGCGGGGGCCACCGTGTACATTACCGGCAGGTCGGTTACTGACAGAATCGCGGCACAAGTCAGTGCGCTGGGTGGACGGGGAGTTGCTGTCCCCTGCGACCATCGCGAAGATGACCACGTGAAGGCCGTTTTCGATCGGATCAGACAGCGCGAGGGGCGTTTGGATGTGCTGGTTAACAATGCTTGGGGTGGATATCAGCGCCTACGCAATCGAAAGGCCAATCCTGGCTTCAAGTGGAAGGATCCGTTCTGGAAACAACCCCTCGACCTTTGGGACGACATGCACATCGTGGGTGTGCGCTCGAACTATATTGCCAGTGTTCTTGCCGCGCAGATGATGCAGGAGCAGGGACACGGCCTCATCGTCAGCATCTCATTCTACTCCGGACGAAGGTACTATGACAATGTACCCTACGGCGTGTCCAAGGCCGCGGTTGATCGATTGGCCAGCGATATGGCCGTGGAACTGGCGCCGCATAACGTAGCTTCCGTTTCGCTGTATCCGGGCCACGTTATCGATGTGAAGAAGACACGCAAGCCGAAGAGGGAATCAGCTCAGTTCGTGGGGAGGGCAGTCGCCGCCTTGGCTTCTGATCCGGATATCATGAAGAGGACGGGACAGATTCTCGTCGTGGCCGAGCTTGCGAGAGAGTATGGCTTCACGGACACTGACGGAACCCAACCGGCGCCACACGACACGTTGTAGGCCGGCGGGAGTCGACATGGAATAGCCCAACCACGCGTTCCAGGCGACGCTTGACAGCGCGCCTGAACGCCACCATTACCCTGCGAAACCAAAGACGACATGGCGACCATATTCGGCAACTTTGACACATCCACCTTTTGGGGGGATTCCCAATACGCCGCCGAACACTACGTCGAGGAAGCGCCGACAGACGCAACCATTGCGAATCTTGAATCGCAGCTTGGTTACAGAATTCCACGCTCATATATTGAACTCGCGCGAACTCAAAACGGTGGGTGTCCGAACAACACATCATGTCGTACGAATGTTCCCACGTCATGGGCTGCGGATCACGTAGCGATCACTGGAATCTATGCCATTGGAAAGTCCGCGCACTATTCACTCGGCGGATCAATGAACACCCGCTTTTGGGTCGAGGAATGGGGCTATCCGCCAATTGGGATCTATTTCGCCGATTGCCCATCCGCTGGGCATGACATGATTGCACTAGATTACCGCAAATGCGGAAACGACGGTGAACCGTGCGTCGTACACGTCGATCAAGAATGTGGTTACAAGATCACGAAACTTGCTGACACGTTCGAGGAATTCATTCGGAAACTTGAACCGGACGCCCACTTTGCTGACGATGGTCCAAGTGACTCTTCGGGCATCATCGAGTCTGATTCGTGGTTGGACATGTGATGCTTGCGAGGCAGGGTAACAATCGCATGCAACGGAGCCGGCGGCCGGGTCGGTTTTGAAGTCATCGCATCTCGCGCCGGCCCGCTGATGCGTAACGTTAGCGGCCGACCACTTTCCCCCGCTCCCACGCGAACCCCACCCGTTTCACACGCCTACCCATCCTGTCCTTACGCGTGAGAACAGGGTGTTCCTTGTCCCAGATCAGCGCTTGAGAGAAGTACAGGCCAGTCGCCTTCAGGACGGGTGGGTAGTTCGCACAGTTGGCATATCCACCCCATATATAAAAGGCCCGTCCCGGCTCCAACACCCGGGCGATGTTGCCAAACCAGCCGGCCAATAGCTCGTCGAACGCCTCGTCCGAAACGAAGTCGTTGGCCAGCGGTCGATCCTTGGCACGCAGCTTTTTCTGCGTCGGCTTCGACTTCTCGGGATGGCGCTCGACGTCGAACTTTTGGTGGTGTTTCGTCCCTTGAAAGGAACTCAACCCGGCGGCGATCGCGTTGTTACTGCGCGGTTCCAGACGCACATTATATGGCGGGTCTGTATTGCAGAGCTGGATCGTTGCGCCGTCCAACAGCCGGTCCACGTCCGCCGGGCTGGCCGAATCGCCGCAGTATAAACGATGATCGCCAAGAATCCATAGGTCGCCGGGCCGGGTAATCGCCTCGTCGGGCGGCTCGGGCACCTCGTCCGGATCGGTCAGCCCCTGCTGGACTCCCGTGCCGAGCAACTGCACCAACTCCTTGTCGTCGAAGGCCAGCAGGCCCAGGTCGTAGCCGGCCTCGTCCAGGGCGGCCAATTCGATAGGCAGGATCTCGAAATCCCAGGTGGCCAACTCGCCCGTCTTGTTGTCGGCCAGCCGATAGGCGCGAATCTGCTCCGGCGAAAGATCGGTGGCCACATGGACGGGCACCTTCGCCAACCCCAACTTGACGGCCGCTTTGTAGCGGGTGTGACCGCAGACGATCACGCCTTGCTTGTCGACCACAATCGGCTGGCGGAAGCCGAACTCCCGCAGGCTGCTGGCCACCGCATCGACCGCCGCCTCGTTCTTTCGCGGGTTGTGTTCATAAGGCCGAATCGAATCGAGCGGCCGAATCTCAATCTGCAACTGGGTCGTCTGCATGGCAGCGATTCCTTTCGGGCAACAATGCCCCTCTGGAGAACTAAATAAAAAGCCAGATTCCTGGCGAAACTCCCAAATAACCGCTTGATCGCCCCGTTTGTGCGTCTATAATGCAATTGGATTGCATAGTAGACGGGATTTCTCGTGTACATCGAACGAACACTCAGCGAGCCACTCGCGGCGGCCAGCCGGCAGTTCCCGGTGATCTTAATTCCCGGCCCCCGCCAGGTGGGTAAGACGACCTTGCTCAAGCACGCCGCCACGGCGGAGCGTCGGTATGTGACACTGGACGATCCGCAGGCCCGAACGTTGGCCAACGATGACCCGGGCCTGTTCCTCCAGCGGTTCCCCCCGCCGGTGCTAATCGACGAGATTCAATACGCCCCGCAGTTGCTTCCCTACATCAAGATGGCCGTCGACGCGCGGCAGCAACCGGGCGACTTCTGGTTGACCGGCTCGCAGCAGTTCCATCTCATGCAGGGCGTCTCGGAGTCGTTGGCAGGACGGGTGGGCATCGTCAACTTGCTGGGGTTTTCTCGACGCGAGCTTGCCGGCCACAGCCGGCGGGTCGAGCCGTTTCTGCCGGGCGATATGGAAGTGGTCGCCGAGGACCAACCGCTCGGGCTGATCGATTTGTACCGAGCCATCTGGCGCGGCAGCTTTCCGAGAATCGCCTTGAATGCAGAACTGGATCGCGACCTGTTCTACAGTTCCTACGTGCAGACGTACCTGCAACGTGACGTGCGCGCCCTGGCGAGCGTCGGCGACGAGATGGCGTTTCTGAAATTCCTTCGCGCGGCGGCGGCAAGGACGGGGCAAATCCTCAACCTGACCGACATGGCACGTGACGTCGACGTTGCCCCCAACACGGCGAAGAACTGGCTTTCGATCCTCAAAGCATCGGGCATCGTCTATCTGCTCGAGCCCTACCATTCGAACGTGACCAAACGGCTGGTCAAAACGCCGAAACTGTACTTCCTCGACACGGGATTGGCGGCCTACTTGACCGAATGGTCCAGCCCCGAAACGCTCGAAGCCGGCGCGATGAGCGGCGCCATCCTGGAATCGTGGGCCATCGGCGAAGTCATTCGCAGCTATTGGCATGCCGCTCGCCAGGCGCCAATCTTCTACTACCGAGACAAAGACCAGAAAGAAATCGATCTGCTGATCTTCCGCGACGGTACGCTTTTCCCCATCGAGATCAAGAAGACAACCGCACCGACCAAAAGAGACATTCGCCATTTTTCGATCCTCGATCGACTTGGTGTACCACAAGGCCCGGGCGCCGTGCTCTGCCTGACCGAATCGCCCATGCCGATCACCGAAACGGTCTGGGCGGTCCCCGTTTCGCAAATCTGACCCCACGAGCAGTGCACAGGGCACACGGAGCTCCCGGGGATGGCTGCCGTGGAAAAAACGTCAGCGCCACAACCAACTGTGTCTCATAAGGCGATGTGTTCCCGCGGGGTTCGCGGCCCCCCTGGGGCGGAAGTACCTATTGGAAATCCTTCCCGAAATCCTTCACCACCCCCTCATATACGCGCACACGCGCCCCGCGCGCTACGTCGCGTGAAGTGGGAAGAATTCATAGAGAAGGAGAGAGAATGATTGGTTATTAATGGACTTACGCCGATTCAAATCCTTCCTGAATCCTTCACAAATCCTTCACACAATCCGTGAAGGATTCGCCCCATTTCCACGTGAATCCTTCACGGCGAGGAGTTTTTGTGAAGGATTTGTGAAGGATTCCGTGAAGGATTTCTGATGGTGGTTCTCTCATACGAGTCGAAATCCTTGGGCCGGTTTCGTCTTGGTGCGCATTTCCACAAACTCGATCTCACCTTGCTGCATCAATGTGCAGACGATCTGATCGAAGTCAGCGGACTTGCATCGCAAGACTCGCAGCAAGTGTTGGCGTTGCAGGCATTGCGTGGGTGACCGTTGCAGCGCGCGTTTCACCTTCAAGCACTCCGCATGGAACGGGTTCTCCGCAACGTGGGAACTCGCCAGAAACAGCATGCGTGCTGCGAGGTGGCGCACGAACCGCGAAGCCCACTGAGCCGCTTCCCGATCGATGCGCGGTTGCTCACGATCACGGCTGCATGCGTAGACCAAGGCCAGTCGGGTGGCGTTCTCGCAAACCCGCGTCCAGAGGGTGGCCCGCACCCGGTCGCCCTTCAGTGTGGCCGCGTCGTACTGGTCGTCGGCCTCCGTGCCCAGTTCGTCGAGCACGGCAAGGCCTTCGTCGGTGTAGGGGACAATGGCCGGCACGGGGTGGATGTCGTTAAAGGTAGGCTTCAACCCCGTGAGGGGATGCGGCGGCGAAGGGTTGTAATTCTGCCACCACTGGGCCACTTCGACGAGGTGACTCGGCATGTCGCTCACGTCGCGGGTGCGTTGCTTCCGCCCGCGCTGGCCCACGTCGACGACGATCGATCGCGAGAACAACCCGTTGGTTAACAGCCTCGGGCTCATCGCCTCGAAAAAGCATTCCGGCGTGGCCGTGCCGAAGATCACCAGGCCCGGCTGATCGATTTCGCCGCGAACCTCATTCCCCTGACCTTTCCCCTTCGCCTTCGCGCGCATCGCATGGGTTTCGTCGGCTTCGGTGTAGAGTTGCAGCAGCATGGCCAACAGCATGCTGTGGTACGTCTCTTTCGACGAAGAGAGCGCGCGGAGCATGTTGTCGACTTCGTCGGTCTGAAAGAGCATTTTGCGGTGGATGAACATCTCGTCTTCCAGTCCTTGGCCGCTGGCGATCTGGTTGCCCACCGCGCCGCCGAGCCCGATCTTGCTGAGAATGTACGAGTTGATCTTGCGAGGATAGGCCTTGCCCGTGCCGGAGCCGGCCAAGGCGAGCATGTAGAGGTTCGGACGCAGGCCGCCCTCCTCGCGCACCCTCCGGCTGCAGAGAAACGACTGCAATGTCATGGCACCGCAGAAGGCCAGCGGCACGCTTGGGTAGCGGGCGCTCTCCAAACAGAAGTCCATCACCTCGTCGACGAAGCCGGGCACTTGCATCAAGTCGTCGGGGATCGGCCCGGGGTCCGCAATCTCCGCCTTGTCCGACGCATCTTCGTCGATGGGGGCCGAGATGTCCGAATGTCCGCACGACATGGCCACGATCTGCGATACGTCGGTACCGTCGGCCGGTTGCTCGAAGCCGGTATCCCGCAGCCAGCCAGGCGGTTTGTCTGACGGGTGTTTCAGGGCCGAATCGACCTTGTGCTGCAGTTCTTTTTCCGACCAGGCGGGTTTGCAGCGCGGGTTGTAGTGATCGCGCAACAGCCGCAGGGCCGTCTGCGGCTCGAGGCAGAAGCCATGCACCAGGGCCTGGGTGACTGCGAACGTCTGGTTGTGCCCGCCCTGGCCGCTGACGGCCGGCGGGCACGCGGCCAGGTAGGCGATGGCCCGCTGGACGACATCGTTTTCGTTGGCCGGTGGTATGGCTGGAGGCAAGGCGGCGGGCACCGGCTTCGGTGCAAAGGCCGCATCGAGCTCGGCGACCAGCCAATCGGGCGGCTCGGGGAGTTCGTCCCTCGGCACCAGGGGCGCCTCGAAGCGGTAATCCCCTTCGACCGTCTTCTCTTCGGGGCAATCGATCGTGTGGGAAGGCGCAGCGACGATGTAGCCGCCGTCTGCGCGCGTGTCGATCTTGTATGCCACGCGGCTTTGGGAGTTGCCCCAAGGCTTACCCGCCGGGCGGCGAAACACGAAATGCAGTCCGCCGCGGGGCGTACTCTGCGCGGGACACGCCGCTTCGGCCTTCAGCCGCTCGACGCCCGGCCAGTTGTGGCCCGGGTCGCAATCGATGACGAACAACCCCTCGCAGGCCAAACCGATATTGCTGGCCGGCACTTGGGTGAACCAGGCCCGAACGGTTGCTTCGTTGTCCGTCGCCTCGAGCACACCATGCTCGACCAGCGCCCCGTTGGGCTTCTTCAGCCCGACGTTCACCGGAAACACCTTGTAGCCGCGCCGTAGGTAAGCGAGGGCTGCATCCTGCATCAGGCCATGGTCTCCTGGCTGTACCGCGGCATGTCGTCCAACTCGGCGGGCAGCACGCCGCGGGCGATCATCTCCTCGTTGTGGATGATGGCCATGGCGTTGAAGATCACGGCCGCCAGGTGGTCCTCCGAGCGGTCGCCCTGCTGGTAGCGCATCACGTGGCGCCGTAGCGAGGCGAAACATCGGCTGTTGGGGACGCCTTTCTCCCAGTTCCGTTCGGCGTACTTCTCGGCCCCCAGGCGCAACCACTGGCCGATCCGTTCCTCGGCGAAGGGCGAGAACAGATCGGGCCGCGACTTCTCGTCGGCCGTGTCCCGAATGGCGCCCGTGGTGAATTCCTGTCGCTTGCCGCCGTCGTGCATGCTTAACGCTCGTTTCATCGTGCCAGGTCCTCCACTTCGAAATGTGCCGAGGGCGACAGCCGCCTTCGCCCGTAGACCTTTCCGTGGTAGTTGTAACGCCCCTTGACGACAGCCACCTGCTCGACGTGGAAATAGTCGCGATGCGACCAGACGATGCTCCAGCCGTGCTGCCAGTCGGGGGCCGTTACGTAGTCGGGATTGAGGTTGCACAGGCAACCGTTCTCCCAGGCGGCGTAGGTATCGCCGATGTCGCGGTGATAGAATGCGCCCAGCCGGTGCGTGTGGCCGTGGATCACGCAACAGCCGTACTTCTCGAAGTGGCCGCGGGCCGAGGCGGCCGACCACTTGCGGATCAATTGCCCATGGGTGAACAGCAGCGAGCCGACGCGGTAGGGCCGGTCCTGTGGTTGGAAGCGAATTCCCAGCGAGTCGAAGTCGAGCAGCCGCTCCAGCCGCAGGTCGCGGAGCATGGCCAGGGCCTTCGCCTCGCTGGCCAGGTAGTGCCGCAGACGAAACTCGTGATTGCCCTCGCTGTAGACGATCCGGGCTGCCGGGGCGGCGTCGCGTAGTTTGCGCAGGAAGTCGCGGGCGGCATCCAGGTCGGCCTGCAGGTCGTCCTTGCGGGCCGGGTCCTTGACGAACCGGCTGATCGAGTAGAAGTCGGCGATGTCGCCCAGCAGGTGGACGGTGGCCGGCCGATGCTCGCGGAGGAAGGCCAACGCCATCCGGCAGACCGCTTCGTCCTGGAACGGGCAGTGTACGTCGGAGAGAACGACGCCCATGCGGTGGTTGGTTTTCATAGGGTCTTTCTGTTGCTCAGCTTCTTCTTGAGGGTGCCCGTCAATCGGCGGTCCGCATCCGCTCGCGTGTGGTAAAGAACTCCCGCAGGCAGTTGCCGCAGTTTTTGCAGGCCGAACCGCCCGAAATCCCTTCCCGGCCGCACGAATGGACCAACGCGTTGTCACGATAGCGGCCCATGACCCGTGTCCAGGCATCCTGCGTAATCGCCCAATAGGTATTGAGCGTTCGCTCGCGTTGGCGATAGTTCGCACGATGCGCGCCGGGGATGTCGGCGGATTGCTCGAAGTAGGCCATGAACGTCAGCACCACGGGCACGCTTTGCGCCGTGTAGTGCTGCACGGCCGGATCGACGGTCGACGCAAGGTTCCAGGTATTCGTCCGCACCCGAGCGAACATCAGGTTCCGTGGGATGTTCTGCAACAACACCGGCCGGCCATCGGTCTGCTCGCCCGGATTGACGGTCAACACGACCGGCCCGGGGAACGTCTCCAGATCCCGCGGGATGGCCGTGTTGAAAAACTTCCAGGCGAACGCCTTGGTGGCCTCGATGACGTCCTCGCGACGGACGTTCGAATCGTTGCCGTCGTTGACCCGCACGATCCGCCCCTCGACCATCGCCGCGTCGGGGACGTTGGGCAGGTTCTTTTCGAGCGGTTCGAGAAACGACCGCCCGCTCTGGAAGAAGCAGTCCTTGCACCCGTTCGGGCACCGACCCGTCTGCGGAATGCAGGCCAAGATGCCGCTGCCGCGGGTTTTGGGGTTTTCGAGGTACGTCATGGCGCGGTCCTTTCGTTGCGTGTTTCTCTTGGTAAAAATCTTCCGAGGGCATGCCAGACGACCATTGACGGCTGGCCGCCGTGGACCTACAATGTAATTACATTCCCCACGACACGAGGTGTAGCGATGCATGCCAATCTGATCAACATCGGAAATTCCCAGGGCGTCCGGCTGCCCAAGGCCGTCATCGAACAGGCGGGCCTCACCGGCGCGTTGGAAATCGAGGTGGCCGGCGATGCCGTCATCATTCGCTCCGCAAAACGTCCTCGCGACAACTGGGCCGAGGCGGCTTCCGCATGCCATCAGGCAGGCGAGGACCAGCTTGACGACTGGGATGCAACGGTCGGCGATTTCGAAGGTCAATGGCTCTCGTGACTTTGAATGGATGCCCCCAGCCTGGAGCCGCCTCCCGAAGTTTGGCGGCGGACTGGAATACTTCCAACCTCGTGCAACTCGATTGGAATGGTCATGAAGCGTTTTGAGGTCTGGCTGGTCAACCTCGATCCCACGATCGGTAGCGAAATCCGCAAAACCCGCCCGGCGGTAATCGTTTCGCCCAACGAACTCAACGCCCATCTTCAAACCGTGGTGGTCGTCCCCTTGACGACCGGGCGCTCCTATCCGTTTCGCATTGCCACCAAGGTCCAGGGCAAACCCGGCGTGGCCGCGATCGACCAGATTCGAACCATCGACAAACGGCGGCTCGTCAAACGGATCACCACACTGCGTTCGACAACGGCCAAGCATCTCATGGACGCCCTCGTCGAGATGTTTTCCATGTAGGCGTCAAAACGGAATCTCCGACTCGTCATAGCCCAGCGCCACTTCAAGCGGCACCGGCTCGGGCCTCTCGCCCAATTCGCAGGCGACGATGCGGTGGTATCTCTCCCCGGTGATTTTGCGGACGGTGATGCGCTGAGTGGCGGCCAAACCGCCGGCGTCGGCGATGTCGACCGCCTGCTGGGCCGTGGTGGGCAAGGGGTCGTTCGAGCGGCGATGCCACCATTGCTCGAACTTCCGCCGTGCCCAACCGTCGTGCTCCGGGCAGACCCACTCGCTGCGAAAGTCGTTCAGGCCCACTTGATAATCGACGCGCATCGTCTTCGGCGCGTCGTCGTCGGCACCTCGCTTCGTGTGGACCGCATAGAAAACGTCCTGGATGTCATACTCCGTGTCGATCACCTCGCCCGTGAGGATGCCTTCGTCGGAGGCCCGGGCGTCGTGCTTGCCGTTTTCCGGCGGCGGGAATTCGTAGCCGCAATCGGGGCATACCGAGTAGCCGGCATGGATGACCGCCATGCACTCGGGACATTCCTTGGCCGGCGCTTCGCCACCCGTCCGGCCTTCTCGCTTCGTCACTTCGATCGCATCCACCGGGCCGTGACGGAGGATATTGCCGCCGAAGTCCAATACGAGACAGTCGGTCTTGTCCGGATGCAGCCGGAATCCTCGCCCAACACATTGATAATAGAGTCCCGGCGAGGCGGTCGGGCGCAACAGCACAACGCAATCGACGTTCGGGGCATCGAACCCCGTGGTCAGGACGTTGACATTGACCAGGTACTTCAGCGTTGGCAGCGTGTCGCCAAACAGGTTGGCGGCGATCGGCTCGCCCTTGAAGCGGGCGATGAGTTGCTCGCGTTCGGCGGCCGGCGTGTCGCCGGTCACCAGGCCGCACTGCTGGCCGGTCATCCGTTCGAGCGTTGCCCGCACGTGCTCGGCATGGGCGACCGAGGCCGCGAAGACGAGCACCGCCCGGCGATCCTTGGTCATCGCGACGATCTCGCGGCAGGCGGCGCCGACCAATTCGTCGGTGTCCATCAGGTCCTCGACCTCGCTGCCGACGAACTCGCCGCCGCGGACGTGCAGCCCCGACGTATCGACCTTTTGTCGCCCCGCCTTCGTCCGCAACGGACACAAAAACCCCTGGGCGATCAGTTCCTTGACGCCCACCTCGTAGCAGACGTCATTGAGCAGGTTCTCTGGCCCGCAGAGCATGCCCGACTTGAGACGATAGGGCGTGGCCGTCAGGCCGATCAGGCGCACGCTGGGGTTGACCACCTTCGCATCGGCCAGAAAGGTGCGGTACATTCCCTCGCCGTCGGGCGGCAGCAGGTGTGATTCATCGACGAGGATCAAATCAAAACGGTCCAACTCGCACGCCCGACGATAGACGCTCTGGATCCCGGCGACGATCACCGAATGTTCCGTATCGCGCCGCTTCAGCCCGGCCGAGTAGACGCCGACATCCAGCGCCGGCGCGATCCGCCGCAACGTACCCGCCGTCTGTTCGAGCAGTTCCTTGACATGGGCGAGGATCAACACCCGACCGCCCCACTTGATGACGGCGTCTTGGCAGATTGTGGCCATAATCAGGCTTTTGCCGGCCCCGGTGGGACATACTACGCAGGGATTGTCGTTGCGCTCGCGGAGAAAGCGATAGACGGCATCGAGGGCTTCTTGTTGGTATTGACGGAGGTGCATCGTTTTCGTTGCTTCAAGACTTGCTCGGAAGGAAGGCTGTACGCATAATTGGAGTTATCACGTAGGTACTATGAGAGGTTACCGTGAAAAAAATCATACTCTTGGTAGAAGAAAGGGTTGCCGATGACGCCAAGCGAATTGCTCGCGAACAAGGGACCTGCGTGTCTTCGTTGTTTGCTCGCTGGGTGCGTTCGCTTGCCGGCACGAAGCAAGCGAAGACGAAGATACCGGCCAACTCGATCACGGCCCGGGCGACAGGGATCGCGCGGTTGCCTGAAGGCCAATCCGAGAAGGATATTGTCGTCGACGCCCTCGTGGAGAAGTACGGGCCACAACGGTGATGAATACCTTGGCTGCCGACAACTCCTGAGACTGCGGTTCTCCAACCACGTGCATTGGCCCTGACGGCCTACGCTTTTGCATAGGGCCCCCTCTCACGCGTTTTCTGCCATTGTCAGATAGAGCTGTGCGGCCAGTTTGGGTAGGTCGTCCAGCCGCACGATCACGACCCACGGCTGGTGGTTCTGGCGATGCGCGACCAGGGGCACCTTCTCGCCGGCGTCGTCCATCGCCTGCTGAAGCGCGTCGTAAAGCCGGAGCCGTTCGGTACGTTTGCACTCGATATGCACGTTGGGAATGTCGGCGACAACGTCGGGCTCGCCCGGGTTCAGCGAAACCTGGAAGGCTTCCCGCTTGGCGTCGTTGGCCGTTGGTGCGGCAGCACCCAATCGCTGCCGCTCGTAGCGGCCCGGCCCGCCGTGGTGTTGGCAACCACGACGGGCCTCGACGCCGAACAACCGCGACAACTCTCGGGCAAGCTCCCGTTCGCCGACCGCTCCTTTGTCACGCGACTTGCGACCCATCGGCTTTCCTTTCGTTGACCGACGCGCGACCGTGCTTCATCTCGCGACGCATCCGTTCGATGAGCTCATCCAACGGATTGCGGCGCGGCGCCGTCTGCTTCGCGCCGTCGCCGTCGTCGATGAAAACCGCCATAATCACTACTTGCACTTGTTCTTCTCCTGCAGCGAGTTTGTGAAACCGTGATAACGTGCGCCGTGTTGATGTTTCTGGTGAAACTGACGGCGACTAGCCGTTGCTCCTAGCGGGCCCACGGGGGCGTCGTGTCGTTTTGCGGCGCCTGCTGTGGCTGACCTGTGGCCGACTCCCGCTTGGCGTAGCCCTTCACTTCGTTGGTTACCTCGCCCGTGTCCTCACGCTTCTTGCACTTGACCGCGACGACCAGTGGCAGGTTGTGCAATTCGACCGAGTCGCGCGGCCGCATTACGCCGACCGCCCGGCAGATGGCCGAGAGATTGCCCTGGGCGATCTTCTGCGTCGTGCGGTTGGGGTGGCTCAGGCAAAGCCGGTCCCAGGCCTTGCGGCCTCGATAGGGCCCGTCGAGCACGGTGTACTCCAGTTCGAGATACGTGCCGTTGCCCGACTTGGTCGGCTTCATCTGGCTGGCCGTAATCTCAGCGAGGTATTTTCCGGCCGGAAGCGGCTCGTACGCGGTGGTGGGTTCGACGTCGTGGGCATTGAAATCGAGTTGTGCCATGGTATTCTCCTAAGAAATGGGTTTGACGTATTTCCGCTACGCGGTATAATGGAACACGCGAAAGGCCATTGCATGATTGGAAGCTTCAGAGGCAAGCAACTTGAAGCGTTCTGGCGGGAAGACCGTAAACGCGGAATTCCCGCCGATATCGAGTCCGCATTGCGAAGGAAGCTTGCTATGATTGCCGCCGCTTCGGTACTCGACGAACTCCGCGTGCCCCCGGCCAATCATCTGGAGGCGTTGCGCGGTGATCGCAAAGGACAACACAGCATTCGAGTCAACCGCCAATGGCGGCTCGTGTTCCAGTGGCGAGAAGGTGCGGCCTACGATATCGAATTGGTTGATTATCATTAGAGCGCATCCAGTTTATCTATAGCGTCTGTCGCGCTTCAGAAACCGAGAAAACACGCCGCCAGAAACGCTACAGTTAAGTCCGACACGGACTAGCCGGTTTTCTCGCGATGCCAGACAACACAAAGGTTGTCGTGATGATTGATGACAAAAACATTCCTGCGGTCCCCGTTCATCCGGGCGAAATCCTCTCGGAGGAGTTTCTCAAGCCGATGAACCTGACCCAAACGGCGCTGGCGGAACATCTCCAGGTTCCCGTGCGTCGCATCAACGAGATCTGCCGAGGACGACGCGCGGTTACGGCAGAGACCGCTTGGCTGCTTGCCCAGGCCTTCGGCACGTCGCCGCAGTTCTGGCTCAACCTCCAGGCGATCTATGAACTGGCCGTCGCGAAAAACGAAGGCCGTATCCACGAAGTCGCCGTGATTTCGCCGTGACCGGAGCGCACTTGGCTTATCTGTAGCGCCTGTCGCGTTTCAGGAACCGTGAAAACACGCCGCCCGCCGACGTTACCGTCAAGTCCGACACGGACTAATCCGGAGACGCCTCGGCCAGCCCTTTCATCAGCGCCGGCCATGCCAAGGGAACCGTCTCCGGTAGGCTGTAGCGATTCTTCGCCACACATGCCGGGGTACCCACGCAACGGAGGATCCGCTGCCCGCCGCTCTTTTCTCCCTTGGCCGCCCCATGTTCCCGGGTGGCCAGCAGAATGGCGTCGCACCACTCGCACAACAAGGCAGCGGCATTCTTGTTCAACCGCGGCGAGAAACGGTCAAACGAAGTCGACTCGGGATCGGTAAACCGCTCGATCTTCGCATGGGCCAAAAGAATGACGATCATGCCCTTCTCTTCGCGGAGATACCGCAAGGCATCGATCACTTGCCGCCAAGGCGTCAGGGCGTGGACGTAGCCCTTGCCGTACCCGCCGTCGACCTTCTCGATCGACTTCGCCCCGTACTGCTTGCAGACGGCATCGAAGATGAGCCGTTCGAGCCAGTCGGCGCTGTCGATCACGACCGTCTGGTAGTCGTGCTCTTCGGTGGCAACGGCCGCCAGGTAGGCCAACACCTCGTCCAACGATCGGGCCAGCGGAAACGAATCGCAGGCGATCTGGTCAAGGCCGTCCTCGGTCGGAATAAAGATGGGCTTTGGGGCTTGCGACGCGATCGACGATTTCCCGATGCCCTCGGTTCCGTAGATCAACAGGCGTGGCGGGCGTTGACGTAGCCCGCGATGGACGTGTTCCAATAGAGACATATTCCTTCCTTCAATGAAAACCAAGGGTGAGAAACAAAAGAGAATGTGGTCGCCGCGGCATCGGCTCTCAGGCGACGTCCAGCAGGCGGACCTCTTCGTAGCCCGTGGCCCAAACGTCGCTCTCGCGGGCGATCTTCCACCGCTCGATGGCCGCCTCGTTTTCCTGGCGGGCAACAGCCAGCGCGTCGTCCGAAACTCGCCAAACACCGCAGCGAAACGGCTCTTTCTTCTCGACGGCCACGATATACACGGGCGCGTGCTGGCCGATGGCCTGGGCGAGAACCGCCTGATAGAAGGCCATCTGGTGGTGATAGCGATAGCGGCGAGCATCGGCCTCGAACCAGGTCAAGTCGTCGCACGTCTTTAAGTCGACGATGCCGCGATGCGGATGGGTCCAGTCGATGCGGATTTGGCAGGGCACGCCGCAGTACTCGGTACGCACAACGCCTTCGGCCCGCCCGTAAAGCAGCAGGTCGATCGCCGCGTCGTTCATCCCCACGCCGGCGGCCATGCTCTCGATCAGTTCGACCTGCTCGTGTGAGAGGACCGGCTTGCCCTGCTGCTGCCGCCACTCGAGAAACTTCTTCGTCGTGCTGCCATAGGGTTTTCCGGTGGCCGGATTGACCGGCCCGCCCAAGGCGAACTGCTCTTCATAAACGTCGCGGCCTTCGAGAATCCGGCAATGGGCCGCACGGCCAATCAGATACGCCGGCGATTCGCTGGCCGCAATCAACCCGTCCCGCTTCTTGGCATACAAGTACGGGCACCGCATGAAATCGATCAACTGGTGACTACTGAGATACTCGGCCGCCTTGGCATGGTATTCGTCGGCGGGCTCGACTTCGAGGCAAGCAAGATCGATAGGTACGTTATCCATGTAATGTGTCCTCCTAGTATTGTTCTTTTGCGTGACCAACCAATCCTTCGCAACAATCTTCAGAAAACCCCGAAGATTCCCCGTTTCTTGAAATGCGCTCGCAACCGGGCCATGTCCCGGTAGATCAACGAATGGTGGACGCCCCGTTTCGAAGCGACCTGAAGCGGCGAGAGCGTCATCAGATCATGGCAGAGACTGCGGAGATCGTCCGGCAAGCGGCCGATGGCCGCTCGCACGTCTTCCGCAAGTTCTCGCCGCCGTCGATCTTCCTCGTTTCTGTGATCGATAAGACTCTTGAGTGCATGAGGGCCTGAGGTTTCCAGCGACACGGTAGCGACGCTCCGCGTGCGGTTCTCATTGACCCGAGCCAGTTTGCGCACGAAGTGTTTGTAATTGCGATTGAGGACCATGCGGACGAACCGCTCCGGCAGACACTGCTGGGGGTCGTAATTGTCGGCGGCACGAATCAATGCCAGGTAGAATTCCTGCCGAATGTCGTCGCGGTCTTGCGACGAAAGGGCATACTTCCTGCCGAGCCGCGCGATCCGATAGTTGATGCGCCGCGAGGTGGTGTCGTTGAGGAAGTCGTAACGGGCGGGTTGGGGTGTTTGTGGCATCTGCCAATCTCCTTGCGTCGGAGGCATCGTTTCGCGGCCCGCGTCAGGCCGCACCAACCTCCGGCCGATTTGCAGATAACGCCGTCGCCAAAAGCCACAACGAACCCAACCATCCGCCAACCAAGACCTTGCGCGGCAGAGATTCTTTTTTGCACTTACAGAAGCGGGGCCTAAGTGCAAAAACCGCGTGCCACGACCGCGCTGAGGAAGCTCGCCGCCGAGGTGTCGGCGCAAAGAAATGGGCCCTTGCACCTTGCCATCTCGCGCAAAATGCAAGGGCCCGCAGTCACGAGACACCGCTGCCAAACCACTGGCAAGGTCGTTCGTTCAGCCGATGCGTGAACCCGAAGTTGGGCTTCGAAATCGCCAACAAGAAAACACGGAACTATCGCCCGAAGCGCATCACGTCCTCAAGATTGTCGGCCATGGCGTAGAGGCGGACCAACTGGGGATCGTCGTGGAAACACCGCGTGATGTCGTGCGGTTGGACGCCGGCCATCCTCGCCAGGATGGTCTTCGAAGGCCGCGGCAGCAGGGCGGCGCCGTCGCCCCGTTGCGCCGTGGCAAAAGCGTGGTCGCGCGCCGACCGAAAGTGGTCGACCAGGGCCTGCCTGATCCTCTCGATCTTTGCCGCGCGCTCGGCCCGCTTCCGCCGCGGTCGTTCTTTCGGGCAACTGGCCGGAAAGGCCGCTTTGACCATTTGAAGGAACGCCTGCCGATACTCGTGCCAAGATGCCGTGGCGCAGAACCCCTCGTCGCCTGCGGCGAGGACCTCGCAGAGCGGCACTAGAAGGAGTTTTTGTCGGCGCGCCGCCTCGTAGAGTGGTTCCCGCCACAGGCGCCGCGTGGGGGTGAAAAGCATCGCCCCCGTTTGGTTGTCGGCGGCCAGGCGCCGATGGACCAATTCCTCGAGTTGGTGTTCGCCGTAGGGAAACAGGCATCGCACGGGCAGGCGCACTGCCCGTTGAGGTTCCCACGATCCGAGCAATACGTCTCGGGCCGGCGGGGTGAGCGGAGTGCGAGCGATCGTCAGGCCCAGCGCGCTGCAAAGGGCCCCCCGCAGCGCGGCAAGGTGCAACTCATAGAGGACGACGTCCGCGCGCGCCAGCTCGAGCCGACGGGAGGGATCCTCCTCGTCGACCGCCACGATCTGGCCGTCCGGGTGACGAACGATCGTCAGCGGATTGCCCAAGGGATCGCCGCAGGGAAAGGTCCGTGCCGCCTCGTGGCGGGGCTGCAGGAGTGGTTCGACAACGCGGAAACAGGCGTCGCCGCAGTCTTGCCACTCCCGCAGGACCGCCACCGCGCGGGGACGCGATTCAAGAAGCCGCCAAAAAGGCGCGAGTTCTGCTCTGGAGGACATCGTCATGCTGCTCCTGCACGAAGCCCCGTTGGCGAAGCCAGCGGTTGACGGCTTCGCTGTCCGAATCCCGGTCGTAAACGGCCGCATTGGGAACGCAGAGGGTCACGGTTCGCCACCGACGGGAATCCGAAAAGAGGATTTTGAAGCCGGCGCGGATGGGCCGGGCATCGTGGGGAATGACGCGACCGATGTCATCCAGGGCGTCGAAGACGTCTTCGGCCCGGTGGATTTCCCGATGCCCCAGTCCCCCACCATGACGAACCTGCAACTCGACGAGGCGCACCGCGTCGATCCCCTCGACGTCGGAGCAGATCAGCATGTCGCGGCCCTGCTGCAGGATGCGCGACAGGGCATAGCGGGGCACCACGTGGGAGGAACGGAAGAAGTCCCCGTCCCCAAAGACGCGGTCGCCGATCACCTGGCAATAGGCGGCGCACTCCCCTTTGGTAGACGTGTGGATCGTCAGTTCGCAGTTCTCCGGGAAGTAGACCAAGACGTCGAACTTCTCGGGCCGGTAGTAGATGTTCTTTGAACGGCCGTCCGGCTCGACGGTCCCTTCGCGTCGGATCTGTTGGCCGTGCCGCACCAGCAGCCAGATGCCATCCTCCCGCACAAAGGGGAACACGCGTGTGCCCCGCCCCTTGTGGCGCGTGGTGAAGAAGCGATTCAGGTCGCACTCCAGGGCATCGCAGATGTCCTCCGAGATCTGCGGGATCTTTCCCGGCGTGCCCAAAGGGGCGACGAACGACTCGAACCGCTTCGGACGGGTCAGAAACTGCTCGGCGTGGAACCGCTCCAAGACCTCCGGTTGTTCGAGCCACACGAGCACAGCCAGGTCGGCCGGGCTAAGTTCCGTGTCGCGATCGACGGGGATGCCCGCGCCGAGGGCCCGATCGTACAGGGCGTCGAACAGCAACTCGTGGGCCACCTCGTCGATGAAGAACAGGGCGTCGAGCAGCGGCTCGGGTGTTTCCTCGTCGGGCGCCATCAGCAGCTGGGCCACGCCCTCGTAGTCAAACGCCGTCGCTCGGCCCGTCACGTCCAACCCGTAGGCGTCGAAAAACCGACGATAGGGCGCCAAAAAGCGCCGCAGGAGAAAAAGGTTAACGCTTTTGAGGGTGGCAACTCGGGAAAATCTCTTCAGTTGAATACTTCGTGCCATCTTTTACCAAACTCCCTACCAATCGACGCCCGTCTGCGGTGAAAACCTCCCCAAAGTGCGAGCGTCGTGTGGCCGATACTGCGACCACACAGGCCGGTCCCGGACCGAACAGCGGTGAACCAAGATGCTGTACAGAAGTATACATACTCTCCCGGATTGTGCAACCGTTGGCGGCGCTTTTTTGTCCCTTTTTTGTCGCGGCACGAAGGGGGGTTACTGCCCTGAATCGCCAACGGTCGCGACGAGCCGCCGCCAGGCGGTCCGCTGCCCGTCCCAGTCCACCAGGCGGACGGTGGGGCGAAGGTGCCGTTCGCCGATCGGATCCCGGCCCTCGGTGGTCTGCGGCAATTGGAGGATCTCTTCCTGGATGTCGGGGGCCAGGTGGAGCAGATTCATGATCTGGGTGACCCGCGCCCGGGTGACGTGGCCCACCTCGGCAAGCTCAGTCTGGTCTCGCACGGCCCCGCTGGCCAGAAGGTGGTCGAAGCGGATCGCCAGGGCCATCAGGCGGGTGATGCGGGGAAGCCGACCCGGTGGCAGCGCAGACGATTCGCTGGGAGGCGACGCGCAAACGGCCCGTCGTGCGTTGTGCTTTTCGATAAATACCGCGCGGTGTTTTCGGGTTATCGATTCCATGCGTCAAGGTTTTTTGGCTGTTCTGATGAGTGCGTGTAGCCGGGCGTGTTTGTTGCGCGCATCAGCACACGCTTTTCTGGGGTGCGTCAGCACGGTGAGCCTTGCGAGGCCGTGTCCCTCAGGGCGCCCGGGTGATAGGTGATTCCGATCTCCTCGGCCTGGCCGTCGTATTCAATACACTGCACAAGGAGGTGAACGAGCCGGGCCCGCTCGGCCGGGCGGAGCTGGTCCCACATCGGGTCGAAGGCCTCGAAGGCACCGGTCAGTTCGTCCTCCTCGACGACGCGCTGCTGGAGTTCGACGATCTGCCGATTGATCTCGACCACCGCCGTTTGGGCCTTGTCCGTCTCTTCCTGCAGCCCGGCCAGTTCGTCGACCACGCCCGGTGTATCCGGTGTCTTGCTCAGCCGGCGGATCTCTTCGGCGATCTGCCGGGCCCGGGCCTCCTGGCGGTGGCGCTGTCTTTGAAGTACTTCGACTTGGCAGTCCAGCCGCTCCTTGGTCCGCTTTAGGACATCCCGCAGGAGTTCCTCGCTACCAATCGCCTCTCTGATCCGCTCCACGACGAAGCGTTCCAGTTCGCCCGCCGGCAGCGAGGGGAAGGGGCAGGTCGCCCAGCCCTTCTTCTGCGCCTGCAGGCAGACGTAGTAACGGTAGCGGCGTTGCCCCTTGCTGGCGTAATGGTGACTCATCGCGCAACCGCAGTGTTTGCAGCGGACCAAGCCCTTCAGCAGCGCTCCGTGCTTATTCCGCTGGTATCTGCCGCCCGAGCCGCGGTTGCGGCGCAGCATCCCCTGCACGCGGCCAAAGAGGTCTTCGTCGACGATCGCCGCGTGCTCGCCGTCGAAGGTCTCTTTCTTGTAGCGGATTTTACCCAGATAGAGCGGATTGGTGAGCAGCTTCTGCAGGGTCGACTTGTCGAAGTCCTTGCCGCCGCGGGGCTTCCCCTTGGCCGTCTCATAGCGCTTGTTGCGCCAGCCCTGGGTGTCGAGCCAACGGACGACCGCCAGCAGCGAGCCCAGTTCGAGGTATTTTTCGTAGATCGCGCGCACCCGCTGGGCCTCGGCCCGGTTGACAACCAGCCGCGTGCCCCGGTGGTCGCGAACCCGGTCGTAGCCCAACACGGGCGCCCCGCCCGTCCACTTGCCCCGTCGCCGTGCGGCGGCGATCTTGTCCCGGGTCCGCTCCGAGATGATCTCCCGCTCGAACTGGGCGAAGGACAAAAGGATGTTCAGCGTCAGTCGGCCCATCGAGGTCGTGGTGTTGAACTGTTGGGTTACGCTGACCAGCGAGACCTTGTGGCGCTCGAGGGTCTCCATGATGCGGACGAAGTCCAAAAGCGAGCGACTCAGACGATCGATCTTGTAGACCACGATGCAGTCGATCAAGCCCGCCTCGACGTCGGCCATCAGACGACCGAAGGCGGGCCGGTCGATCGTCCCGCCGCTAAAACCGCCGTCGTCGTAATGCGCTTCGAGGCACGTCCAATCGGCATGCTTCTGGCTGGCGATGTAGTTTTCGGCCGCCTCGCGCTGGGCGTCCAGCGAGTTGAAGTCCAAGTCCAGGTTCTCTTCGGTGCTCTTGCGGGTGTAGACGGCACAGCGGACAGTAGTGGGGTTTTCGCAGATCATTCGGTCCTCCCCGGTTGCCGGGCGGCCAACAGCGCTTGTTTGAAGAAATGGTAGCCGTTCCAGTGGCTGCCGGTGATCGCGAAGGCCACCGCCGAAAGGCTTTTGTAAAACTTTCCGTCGTACTCGAAGCCGTCGCAGCGGACGGTCACCTCGTGCCGCCGGCCCTTGAATACGCGGAGGATTTGCGCGCCGGGCAGCGGAAGGCGGTCGTCGGGCCGGACGTCGGTGGCGTAGCTGCGGCGGGGTTGGGCCGCGTCGGGGGCAACCTGCCGGGGTGGTATCGAGCGCAGGTCGGCCTCGTCAGCGATCTCCAGCGCCCGCCGCCGTGCCCGTTCGCTTAGGCCGCCTTCGGCGCGTGCCTGTAGGCGCCAGGCGCAGCGGCGGAACAACCACTGACGATTGCCGTTACGGGCCTCGTCGCCGAACAGTTCCCGGTACTTCGTGCGCAACTGCCGGGCCGTCATCTCCTCGAGCGCAGCAATCTCGCGGCGCAATTCTGCTTCGTTCATGGCTTTGTTATTCGAGTAAGGGTTTCAGCGACCACCGGGAGCGGGTTCCTGCCTCGGTGCGGTAGCACCGGTTTGGCCGGCGGCCCTGCCGCCTCGTGTGGTCCTCGGTCGAGTCTCGGGTTCGTTAACCAACAACTCCCACTGAGCCCGATTTCGGGGCCCGCCGCAAGGCCCTGGGCGAGATTTTTGCGCGGTGTTTTCAAAAGGTGGCGCCAGGTTCGCGAGTCTGCGGAACGAGCGACTTCGACACCGGTTGGGAAACCTCTTCCGGAGACTTCGACGCTTGCCGACCCAAGCGGCCCAGGGCACGCGCAAGCAGCGTGGCAAGCTCCCCTCGCCGCTCGTCGACGGTCATCGCGGCCGCCTTGGAATGATCGAAACGACACACAGCGAAACCCCTCCAACAGACAAGACGAAAAAGCAGTCCTTCCTATCTATGTACTTTTGCGTCACCGGGCGATCCTTCGCAGGAAAATGGAGGTTTTGTTGGTTTTGGGGACGTTTATGGCAGCGCGTTCACGCCCGCCGTGAGCAGAAAAAGCCGACACGGCACCAGAATTTCAAGCGGCCGTTGGTTGGAAAAGCGTTGAGGCAACGTTTCCCGTTACCGTTTCGTTCAGTCTGAGGTGAAAATGCGTGCGTCGCCCCAGCAGCAAGACGTTATTGAGCGTCGTATAAGTAGTGACACGAGGGCAACCAACGGGAGCTCGGCAATTGCGGAAAAATCCACTACGTGGCCAGTCCGCTACTTTTGCGAATGCCCATAGGTTCACGCGGCAACGCAACGCCTGCCCTACGGTTGCTCGTTTTCTCTCTCGCGCTGGGCGCGATCTTCTCCGGCCAGCCCCGCCGCTTCCAGGGCCGTGCGCCATTTTCCGAAATACCTCCCGGCCGCATAAAGCAGTGCAGCAAAGTCCTTTTCCACCGCTTTCCTGGTGAGGGATTTGCCCTGCCGGTGGCGATCTTGGATTTCGGCGATGATTTGTCCCCGGTCCCACTTTCTACGACGAGGCGTACGTTGCCTTTGCATCTCGATGCCGGCGGCGGCCAACGCTTTGCCCCAACCGCCAAAGACCCTCCGTGCCGCTTGGGCAACGACGCGGTTCTCCAGGCAGACGTCACTCCACACCAGCGAAAGCTCTGCGCGGTGTCGCCGTTGCAGTACCCGAATGATCTTCTGCTTGCTGATCTGCCGGACCTGCGATCGCAGGCGAACATGGGCCGGGTCGATGCCTGCGGCCAACAGGGCCTCGCGCCAAGTGCCGAAGTGCCGGAGGGCAGCAGCATAAAGCCGATGGTCGCGGCGCCGATTGTGTCTTGCCGAGAGATTATATCCGAAAAGGCACAGCCGCCGAATCGTTTCGATAATCTCGTCGACGCGGCAGCCGCTGGCGGCCCTCAGGCGACGGGTGCCGACGCCGGCGTATTGCAGAGCCGTCTCCCACGTGCCAAACTGCTCGCAGGCGGCTTCGTAAAGTGTTTTGGCATCCCTCTTCACCACGTCTTCGGTAAGGCCTGTTTTCGCCCGATCACGCTGGACGATCGCGCGAATAACATCATGACGCAACATATGGTTGTTCCCCTTTCGGTTTCTTCTGAGGTGAGCCTTTCGCTCCCCGCGGTACGACCTCCGCCGCTTGCAGGGCTTTGCGCCACCTACCGCAATACCGCATCTCGCTTCTTCCTCGTCAAAACCCTACTGTTCCGTACTGTCGATGATCTGGTCGAAGGCCTCCAGTTGCTCGGGATGGCGTTCGCCGAGATACTCCCGGACACGCGGATTGGCCAACAACGAGCGGACGTAAATCACCAGCTTTAGCAGGTTCGTGGTATACTGGCGGTACAGGCCCGAATAGAAGTCCTGCTGTTGCTCTGCCTCGCGCAACTTCTTGAGCAGGTCGCCCTTCTTCTCGTCCGCGCGGGTCCAGGGCGTTTTGGCACCATTGGTTTTGGCCCGTTTGGCCACGGGCGTCTTCAGCACCAGTCCCCGCGCGAAAGTCACGCTATAGTCGTTGCACGATTCCATCAGCTTGAGGATCTCTGCCTGCCGCTCCGGGGTGACGTGGGTGAGTTCCTTAGCGCATTGCAGATTCATCTTGCCCGCCTCGAAGGCCTTGGTCACCGTGGGGGCGAGCTTTTTGAGCAGGCTTTGGTTCAACCGATGGCTGATCCCCGCCATCCCCAGGGCGTTGGCGATCGTCTTTTCGTCCAATTCCTCCAGCGATTTGCGGAGCATCCGCATCTCCTGGGCCGAACTGAGTCGGTTCACCATGCGATTGCCGGTGAACGCCTCCCGTTCTCTCCAGACAAGGCAGGGCACCGTCTCCACTCCCATATCCAACAGGATGGCATACCGGAGGCACCCGTCGAGGATTTCGAAGTTGTCGCCCTGGGGATAGACCACCAACGGTTCGATCAGACCCACGGCCCGCAAGCTGGCCTCGATCCGTTTGACGTACTTCTTGCCGACCGTCCGCTCGTTGCGGGGGATCAGCTTGACGATTGGAATGTCGAGCCCCTCGACCAATTTCCCGTTCTCACGCATGTGTTCCTCCCAGGTTACGATTCATAGTGAAAATCGCCCGCGAGGTCTGGACGGCCATGAAGCCTCTCCTCGCGGAGCAGTTGCTGAAACTCCTCGTCTTTCCAAAGCGCGTTGATCCCGCTTAAGAGCGTCATGAAGCGGTTCTCCTTGCTCTTCGCCTCGCGGACATAGGACGTTTTGGCCTTGGTCACGTCGGCGATATCCTGCCTCAGTTGGGTCACGGTATACTTGGCGGGGACGGTCTTCGCCTTCGTGGCCCGCGCCCGGGCCGAGATGATCCTCCGGGCCTGGGCGAAGTTGTTGGTCGTCACCAGGCCTTCGTCGAAAGCGTCCATCAACACGTTCTGCAATTGGGCGTCGTCCGTGGCCGCCACCTGGGTGGCGAACTTGATGGGAAAGACGCCCTGTTCCACGCCGTGGATCAACCGCTCCTCCCCCTGGTCCACCAGGCGGATGTAATCGCGGATGTAGTGCTCTTTCTTGCAGGCGATGCGGGCGATCTGCTTGAAGTCCCAACCCTCGTCGTGCAGCCGCTTCAGCTCCCGGGCGAAATCCATGCTGCCGGGCTTCGTGCGGGCGATGTTCTCGATGAGCGACTGCAAGTAGGCCTCCTTGCGGGTACAGGTGACCACTTCGGCCTTGATCTTGTCGCGTCCCAGCTTCCGATGGGCCAGCAAGCGGCCTTCGCCGCAGATCAGTTCGTACATGCCAGTCCGTTCGACAAACTTATCGTTGACGCGGATCGGCTTCAGCAGGCCGACCTGGTCGATGCTCTCCACGTTCATCTCGAACTGCTCTTGGTCCCGGTTGCGGGAGTTGATCGCCTTGATCTTGTCGATCGGGACTTCCTCGTAACGGCGCTGCCGGAAGGGCAAGATGTCGAGAACGGTTTCCATGGGGTTCCTCCATCAAAGCAATTGCTGTAAAAAGGCGAGGTCCGCGCGGCCGAACAGATCGGTCCGCGATGAGGTGGAAGCAATCCGCATCGTGTGGGAGCCGGCCAACCAGCGTGGCAGGGCCACGTAGCCGAGGATCTCGAACTCGTCGGGCTCGGAGAGCAGGACTCCCAAGGTGATGTCGATCACGTGGCGCTTGTCCGGGCAAAACGGCCAGTAGGCGGAGTAGCCGCGGGGAATGGGTACCGCCGGCTGGATGGACAGCGCCAGTTTCTGGTCGAGCACGAGGAAGTCGCCGTAGGGGAGTACTTCGGGAACATGCTCGCGGATCCGTTCGTGGACCACCTGCCGCGCCCGATCCCGCGGTTCGCAATACATCTGTTGAAACGCCAGATCGAGACCGCCGAAGCGTCGGGCGAAGGTCGCCGGGGCCGGCGCATCCTCCTGCAGCTTCAAGAGCGACGAGCGAAACACGCCATACTTGCTATACAGAGCGTCGAGTTGCCCCAACATTCGCTCCGGGTCGTACTTGCGGCGGCGCCGCTCGAGGATCTCCTGGGCCTGCAGAAACTGCTCCGGGCTGATAATCCCCTCGAACGCCTCGGGCGTGCGAACCCACTTATCGGGTGGATTGGCCCTTCGCGGGGTCTTCAGTTTCTGGCTCGTGCGATTGTAGAGCAGGGTCCCCACGTAGGTCTCGTTCTTCAAGCGGGCCAACACCGAACCGGCACCCCAGCGGCCGGCGCCGGGCGAGCGGATCTCCTCGGCATTGAGTCGCTCGGCGATGCGGAATTCCGAGTAGCCCAACTCGACGAACTCGTGGAAGATCCGTTGGACAACCCGCACCTCGTGGGCGTCGCCGCCGACGAGCGTCACCCGTTGATTCTGGATCCCCTTTCGCTGGCCCCGCGCCAAGGTGTGCAACGGTTCGCGCCGCTCGTCCAACAGCAACCGTTGCATCCCGTACGGCGGCGGACCGCCCGCCCAATAGCCCTGCTCGGAAATCTTCGCGCAGCCCCGCCACACCTTGTCGCTGAGTTCCTTGCTGTATTGCGCAGCCCGGAACCGCTCGAACTGGACGTAGACCGGGTAGAGCGGGTCGTCCTCGCGGGGCTTGCCGATGGTGGTGTAAATCACCTGCTTGCCGTGCCGCTTGCACTCGGCGCTGTACTGGGCCGAGAGGTCGATGTCCTGAAACCGCCCCCAGCGGCTGACGTCGAGGCAGAGGACGTAGTCGAACTCGTCCTTCTGCGTCACCCACTCCTGCATCATCTCGGTGAACGCGGGCCGGCCCTCGGCGGTCAGTCCCGACTTGCCGGCGTCGGCAAACTCCTGGATGATCTCAACCCCATTGCGCTCGGCCCACTCGCGCACCTGATCGCGCTGGATGGGAATCGAGTTCTCCTGGCGATCCTGGGCCGAATGACGATAGTAGGCGACCGCCCGTACCTTGGCCGGTGCGCCGTCCTGGCCGGCGGTGGCCACTTCCCACCAATGCTTCATCGTTCTCTCCCTAAGCGATGTGCCACGCGCGAGGCCCCCCCTCGCGCCGTCCGCAACACGACAGTTACGCGATGCCGCCAGCAGCTTGCAAGTAGGAATGCGAAAGAAAAGACCGTCTGGTTGAAGAGAGGCCGTGGTGGGCGCCTAGTGTGAACGTGCCCGGATGATGGCTACACGAAGCTCCAGTACGCGTCTGTCAGCCAAGAAATTTTCTGCTTACCCAAAACCAATAGAAAAAATCTGTAGCGGGGTATGGTGCTGTGGTGGTCGGGATTTGGCCGAAACGACGCATTGGCTTCGCCTGTCGCGACATTGTGCGTAAATGCCACCTGGTTAGTGTGGTAAACCGCAATGAATCAACGACTTGTGGCTCATTGGGTGTCTCGCCCTTGCGGCCAGTATGCAGGCGATTCTCCACCGCGCGGTGACAACTTGTTGTCACCCCCTGGATGGTTTTCTCGGAAAATTACTTGCGCTGTGCCGGGCGAAAATCCCCTTGCGCTGGGGTGTTGACACGTTTAGGTGTTTCCGATAAATCTCTCTCATTCCTTAAAATCTATCTGAAACGTGCGCTTTAGGCGTGGCGGGGAGGGTGTGCGCTGCTCCCTTGCCCGTGGACTGCTGCGCGCTGTCAGAAAACCCGTGGGCCATTCAACGTAAGGCAGGACCGCCATGCGAAAGCCATTTTGGAGCTGGGACAACACGCTGCAACGTCTGGGATTTCGTCGTGTGAAGAAGGCGGCAGGACGCAAGCCGAACACCAAACGCCGGATGGCCTGCGAGGCGCTCGAGCCGCGGGAGATGCTTTCGTTAACGATTCCCGGATTACGCGCTGTCGCTGACACCGTCGTGGTGACGATGTACGACAGCCTTACAGTAAGCGTCTCGCTGAATGGTGGAACGGCCACGCCATATACCGTTCCTGGGGATGGTATCGTCATCCTTGACTGTGCGGCAGGCACCGACACGGTCACGATCACGGGCACAAGTTCCAACGAATCGGCCAATCTGGAGTCAGGTGGTGGTACCATTTATGGTTCCGCCTACCAGATACAACTGTCGAATGCTGAAACGGTCACAGTGAATCTTGCCGGCGGCTCGGATTCGGCGGTGCTTACCGGCACCAGCACGGCCGAGACGTGGTCGACCGGGGTGGCTGACGGGACTCTCTGGGACAGCACCTACTCGATCAGGATTCGAAACACCGAATCGGTGGAAGTCGACGGCGCCGGCGGCAGCGACACGGCCAAGCTCTACGACTCCACGGGCAACGACACATTCACCGCCTCGCCCGGCGAAGGCCAAATCGACTACGCGAGCGGCACGACGATTTCGGTCGAACACTTCGAGGCGATTCACGCCTACGGAACGGCTGGCGGAAATGACACGGCGTACCTCAACGACTCGGCCGGCAACGACACGCTGTACGCTGACGGCTCGGTAACCAACGCCGCTGGCGACATCGGCGACATTGCCCTTTACGGCTCGGGCTACTACAACCGCGCCAAGTTTTTCGAGAACGTTACGGCCTACGCCACCGCAGGCGGCAACGACACGGCCACGATGTACGACGGCACCACCGACGATCTTTTCGTTAGCTGGGACGGTGGCGCGTCGTTAGCGGACAGTGCCACCACCGACCCGGCCTTCTCGTATCGCGCCGAGGGGTTTGACACGGTGAACGCCTATGCCAACAACGGTGGGTTGGACGCGGCCAAGCTGTATGATTCCACGGGCACCGACACGTTCACCGCGGAAGCCACGGAAGCCACGCTTTCGATCCGGGATGACGGTGTGTCGAGCGAGCAAGTCTATACAGCCCATGATTTCGAGAGCGTCAATGCCTACGCTACCGCCGGTGGCGATGATACGGCCGTCCTGCGTGATTCCTCGGGCGACGACACGGGTTATGTCACCTCGGTCGATGCGATTCTCACGGGCACCAATTTCTACAACCGCGGCAAGTACTTCGAGACGGCAACACTCACCGCCACCTCGGGCAACGACGTCGCAAACTTCTACGATTCCACCGACCCGGATCTTTTCGAAGCCTACAGCACCTACGCCACGATCGACTTCAACTACTCGGCAGGCACGATGATGGCCATGTCGGCGGTGACGACGGTGCCGACCGGCGTCGAACTCGCCACCGCTGAGGCTGCCCTTACGGCAACGGCCGCCACGAAGGAAAGCTCGTCTGCCAGCGACAAAAAACTGGACGACGCGGAGCGGCTCTGGAAGATCGCCTTCGAGAGTTGGAAGGATTACCTCAAGTCGCTGGAGACGAAGTTCAACGGTCGCACGCTCGATCCGCAGGACTTTTTCGAGAAGAGCCCGAAGGAACTCGCTGCGGCGGCTACTAAAAAAACCACCACGGAGAGTGACAGCGAATCGCTTACTGGTCAACTTGCGCGCGAATTCCCAAGCGACTCGCTGCTCGCCGTGCAAGACGTGCAGTTGTCCAGCGTAACCGCGATGTCCTCGGGCACGGAGACGTGGGACGTCAAGGCCGAGAGCTTCGATGCCGTTCATGCTTTTGGTACAGCGGAGGACGGTGGCGTCGACGTGGCGAACCTCTACGACACCTCGGGCAACGACACGTTCGTCGCCCGACTGTATCAAGACGGCAGCACCGCACTCGACGATGGTGCCCTTCTCGGCACGGGCTACTACAACCGGGCCAAGAAGTTCGAGCAGGTCAACGCCTACGCCACCGGCGGCACCGACACGGCGCAACTCTGGGGCAACGACGCCACGGCCAGCATCACCGACGGTTGGTCGGGCGGCGACAACTGGGTCGAGTGGCAAAACACCACACGCAGCTTCGTGGCCAACGACTTCGACTACGTCCAGGCAAGCAAGGCGGGCGTGGGCACGATGGCGCTGAACGCAATCGCCAATGTCAGTGCCTTGGAGGACGACGCCAACGACGTCTTCAACCTCACGGGCACCTTCACGAGCCCCACCTTCCAAACGGCCTACAACAGCAACCCGACGCTGGTCGCCCCCAGCTACAGCGGCGCCCAGGTGACGCTCGACTACCAAAACAACCAATACGGCAACGCCACCATCGCCGTCCGCGGCGTGCAAGGCAGCGACCGCGTCTATCGAAGTTTTGGTGTCTCGGTGGCGGCGGTCAACGATGCGCCCGTCTTGAACGCGGCGTACTCGCCCGTGTTGACGTCGATCAACGAAGACATCACCAGCCCAGCGGGCAACACGGTGGCCGAGATCGTGGCCAACGGCTCGATCACCGACGTCGATGTGACGACGGTCCCGGAAGCGATCGCCATCACTTGGGTGGCAAGCACCTACGGTGACTGGCAATACCAATTGGCCGGCACGAGCACCTGGACAACGTTCACCGCCTCCACGAGGTACTCGCGGCTGTTGAATGCCACCGACAGGGTCCGCTTCGTACCCGATCCCGACTACAACGGTTCCACCCGTTTCACCTTCCGGGCGTGGGACCAAACCACTGGTACACACGGTCAAACCGCCAACACGACGTCGACCGGCGGCACCACGGCCTTCAGCGCGACTTACGATTCGGCATATATCACTGTCAATGCGGTGAACGACGCACCCGTCTTGAACGCGGCGTACTCGCCCGTGTTGACAACGATCGACGAGGACACCACTAGCCCGGCGGGCAACACGGTGGCTTCGATCGTCGTCGATGGCTCGATCACCGACCCCGACGTCACCCCGGCCCCCGAGGCGATCGCGATTACGTCGGTGGACAACGCCAATGGCGACTGGCAGTACCAGTTGTCGGGAACAAGTACGTGGACCACGTTTACCGCTACCACGGCCGCCTCACGGCTGTTGAGCGCCAACGACAAGGTTCGCTTCGTCCCCGACGCCAATTTCAACGGCTCGGCCAACTTCACGTTTAGGGCATGGGACCAAACCACCGGCACGGCGGGGCAGACGGCCAACACGACGTCGACCGGCGGCACCACGGCCTTCAGTTCGGTCGCTGACACGGCGACGATTACGGTCACGGCTCAGCCGGACGCGCCCGTCTTGAACGCGGCGTACTCGCCCGTGTTGACAACGATCGACGAGGACACCACTAGCCCGGCGGGCAACACGGTGGCCTCGATCGTGGTCAACGGCTCGATCACCGACCCCGACGTCACCCCGGCCCCCGAGGCGATCGCGATCACCGCGGTGGACAACGCCAATGGCGACTGGCAGTACCAGTTGTCGGGCACGAGCACGTGGACGACGTTTACCGCTACCACGGCCGCCTCACGGCTGTTGAGCGCCAACGACAAGGTCCGCTTCGTCCCCAACGCCAATTTCAACGGCTCGGCCAACTTCACGTTTAGGGCATGGGACCAGACGACCGGCACGGCGGGGCAGACGGCCAACACGACATCGACCGGCGGCACCACGGCCTTCAGTTCGGTCGCCGACACGGCGACGATTACGGTCACGGCTCAGCCGGACGCGCCCGTCTTGAACGCGGCGTACTCGCCCGTGTTGACAACGATCGACGAGGACACCACTAGCCCGGCGGGCAACACGGTGGCCTCGATCGTGGTCAACGGCTCGATCACCGACCCCGACGTCACCCCGGCCCCCGAGGCGATCGCGATTACGTCGGTGGACAACGCCAATGGCGACTGGCAGTACCAGTTGTCGGGAACAAGTACGTGGACCACGTTTACCGCTACCACGGCCGCCTCGCGGTTGTTGAGCGCCGCGGACAAAATCCGCTTCGTTCCCGACGCCAACTACAACGGCTCGGCCAGTTTCACCTTCCGAGCGTGGGACCAAACCACCGGCACGGCGGGGCAGACGGCCAACACGACATCGACCGGCGGCACCACGGCCTTCAGTTCGGTCGCTGACACGGCGACGATTACGGTCACGGCCGTGAACGATGCACCCGTCTTCCAGAACGAACCCTACAGCTTTTCGATCGCCGAGAACTCCGCGGTGGGCACCTTCGTCGGCCAGATCACCGCAACGGATGAGGACATTCCGGCGCAAACGCTGACTTACGAAATCACCGCCGGCAATGAAGATCGCGCCTTCGCCATCAATCCGTCCACCGGCCAGATCACCGTCGCCGACCAAGACGCTTTGGATTACGAGGCCACTTCGTCGTACTCGCTTACGGTCCGAGTGACCGACAACGGTTCGCCCGTGCAGAACGACACGGCCGCGGTGGCCATCACGGTCATCGACATCCACGAAGAGCCCGTACTGGACGCCATCGAGACTGCGGCACTGTCCTACACGGAAAACCAAAGTCCGTTGGCGCTGACCGGGCAGTTGACGGTGGAGGACGAAGACGACACGCATCTTGAGTCGGCCACGATTCAGATCACCGGCAATTTCCAAAGCGGCGAGGACGTGCTGGCCTTTACCAACACGGCCACGATCACCGGCAGTTGGAATTCGACCACAGGCACCCTTTCGCTCAGCGGCTCGGCAACCGTGGCCGAATACCAAGCCGCGCTGCGGAGTGTGACCTACGAAAACACCTCGGACGACCCCGACCCGAGCACCCGGACGGTTAGTTTCACGGTCAACGATGGCGAGCTCGATTCCAATATCGTGACGCGGGATGTCGCTATCACGCCGGTCAACGATCCGCCGTCGCTGACGGTGACGAACGCTACGGTGACGACGGACGAAGGCACGGAAGTGACCAACGCGGGCACCTTCGGCGACGTGGACAGTGCTACCGTCACGCTCACCGCCTCGGTCGGTACGGTCACCGACAACGGCGACGGTACGTGGAGTTGGAGCTACACGCCGGCCGACGGCCCCGACCATTCCCAGACCGTCACGATCACCGCCACCGACAGCGACTCGGCCTACACCGAGGTCACCTTCGCACTCGTCGTCGACAACGTCACCCCGTCGCTCACGGTGGACAGCACCACGGTAACGATCGACGAAGGCAGCCAAGCCACCAATTCGGGAAGTTTTGGTGATGTGGGCGACGACACGGTCACGCTCACTGCCTCGGTGGGGGCGGTCACCGACAACGGCGACGGTACGTGGAGTTGGAGCTACACACCGGCCGACGGCCCCGACGCTTCCCAAACGGTCACGATCACCGCCACCGACAGCGATTCCGCTCAGACGCAGGTCACCTTCGCGCTGACGGTCGACAACGTGGTTCCCATACTCGATGTCACGGGCGGGGCGATTTCCGTCGTGGGTGAGCAATACACACTGAGCCTCGGAGCGACCGACCCGGGTGACGACACGATCAGTCAGTGGAGGATCAATTGGGGTGACAACACGGCGGAGGAGGTCGTAACGGGGCAGACCACCAGCGTAGGTCACTACTACACCGCGGTCGGCAATTACGAGATTACCGTTACCGCCACCGATGACGACGGCGACCACGCGGCCGCACCGTTGGCGGTCGAGGCCCTGTTGGGCGTGACGATCGACGGCCCGGCGAGCATCGCGGAAGGTTCTCCCTATGAACTCATGCTCGATTCGGGCAGTCTGACGATCACCGAGTGGACGATCGACTGGGGTGACGGCACCACGGACACTCTCACGGGTGATCCCTCCTCGGCCGAGCACACCTACGCCGACGGCGACGCCTCGTACCTGATTACGGCTACCGCCAGTGATGGGACGCGAAGCTACGACGCCTTTTTGCCCACCGGCGGCCGGCCGGGCGAATTGGACACGAGTTTCGGCGACGAGGGGATACTCGCCACGGCGCTGGGCGAAGCCAACGCCCTGGCCGTGCAGGCGGACGGGAAGTTTCTCGTCGGGGGTTATCAGACCGGAACGAATGGCTATGACTTCGCGCTGACCCGCTACGAAGCGGACGGCAGTGTGGACACGACGTTTGGCGGCACCGGCACGGTCGTTCTCGATTTCGCGGGCGGCAACGACGTGATCAACGCCGTGATCGTCCAGCCGGACGGCAAGATCCTCGTGGCCGGCTACGCCTACGACAGCGCAGGCCAATCCGACTTCGCGATGGCCCGCTACGACGCCTACGGCGACCTCGATACCGACTTCGGTACCGAAGGCAAGCTCATCCTCGACTTCGACGGCGAGGACGACGGCGCCTGGTCGGTGGCCCTGCAGTCGGACGGCAAGATCGTCGTCGCCGGTTATGCCGTTCCCACCGCGGGACAATCCAACTTCGCCCTGGCCCGCTTCGACGCGTATGGCGAGTTGGACACGGACTTCGGCACCGACGGCACGCGGATCACCGACTTCGCCGCGGGGGCGGATCGCGCCTATGCCCTGGCGATCCAGCCGGACGACAAGATCGTCGTGGCCGGCTACGCCAACGAGACGGCCGGCGGCGACAACTTCGCCCTGGTCCGCTACGAAAAGGACGGCGCCCTCGACGGGTCGTTCGATGCCGACGGGATGCTGACCACCGACTTCGCCGGCTCCGGTGACCGGGCCTATGCCGTGGCAATCCAGCAGGATGGCAAGATCGTCGTTGCCGGGCGTGCGGAAGATGGTCTGGGCGGAGTAGACTTCGCCCTGGCACGTTACGAGGAGAACGGCTCGCTGGATACGACGTTCGATGCCGACGGCATGCTCACCACCGACTTCGGCGGCAACGAGAACTACGCCTACGCGCTGGCGATTCAGGCGGACGGCAAGATCGTCGTCGCCGGGTACACGAACGAAGCCACCGGCGGCGACAACTTCGCCATGTCGCGTTATGAGGAAAACGGCACGCTGGACACGACGTTTGGCACCAGTGGCAAGCTGACCACCGATTTCGGCAGCACCTCCGAACGCGCCAACGCCCTGGCCATTCTGCCGGACGGCCGGATTCTGGTGGCCGGCAGCGACGGAGCGTCGAACGTGGCGCTGGCCCGTTACCACGCCGGTCCCGGGCGGCCCGTTGTCGTGGAGAACGTCGCCCCGACGTTGACCGTCGTCGACGACCAGGTGGTCTACGAGGGACAGAGCTTCAGCCTGACGAACCTGGCCGTGTTCACCGATCCTGGCTTCGACTTTGCGACGGGCAGTCCGGCAACCGTGGAAACCTTTTCCTATAGCATCGATTGGGGCGATAATACGACACCAACGACCGGCAGCCCCACCATCGATGTCACGGGCGAGGCCGGCGTGCTGACCGAGGGCTCGTTCGACGGCAGCCACACCTATGCCGAGGCGGGCATCTACACGGTCGTGGTGACGATAAGCGACGACGACGGCGGCAGCGACGTGCAGAGCTTCGTGATCCACAATGGAATCCCCTACGCGGCAACGGGCCTTTCCGTAACCGAGGTTGTCTCCAATACCCAGGTGGACCTGGCCTGGACGGACAACGCCGCCAGCGAACTGGGCTTCGTGATCGAGAAGTCCACCGATGGCACGACCTTCGTCTTCGCCGGCTGGGCCGATGCGGATGCCACGAGCTGTTCGGTCACCGGCTTGGATCCGGACACCCAGTATTGGCTCCGGGTTGCCGCGTACAACGACATCGGCACGGCCCCGTCCGACGCTGTCACCGCCACCACGGAGGCGAATCTTCCTCTCGCGCCCACCGATCTGGCCGCGACCGCCGTGGCGGCGAACGAGGTCGACCTGTCGTGGAGCATCGATGCCACATCCGAGCACGACGACTTCCTCATCGAGCTTTTAACGCAGCCTGAGGATCACGTAGCGCGGTGGGAACTCAACGAAACCATGGGTGCCAATGCCTACAGCACTTCGTCCTATTCCCTGACGGGCACGCTCACCAACGGCGCCCAATGGACCACCGCCGGGAAGTTCGATGGTGCAATCGACTTAGATGGCAACGACCAGTATATCGAAGTGGCCGACTCCGACCTGCTTGACGACACCAGCCAGCTGACCATCAGCACGTGGATCTACGCCGACACGCTCGACGGCCAGGACCGCGGCATCGTCTCCAAACGCGTGGGGGTGGACGACAATCAAGCCTACAGCCTCTATTTCTCGGCCGACAACAAGCTGTCTGTGGAAATCGACGGTTCCAGTGACTCGTTCGCCAGCAGTACCGTCTTCCAGACCGGCCGCTGGTACCATATCGCCGTCACCTACGACGGCTCTTCGCCGGAAGCGGAACGGGTGAAGCTCTACGTCGACGGGGTGCTCGACACGGTCGCCGCCGAGACGAGCAGCGCCATTCCCAACTACGCTTCGAACCTCACGCTCGGCACCTTAAACGCCGGGTATTCCTACGCGTTCGATGGCAAGATCGACGACACCCGCATCTACAACCAAGCCCTGAGTGCCGAGGCCGTTGCCGGCCTCGCCGAGCAGTTCATCGAGGCGACCTGGACCCTGGGGGCCGACGGCACCAGCGCTACCGTAACCGGGCTTGACGCCAACACGGAGTATACCTTCCGCATCGCCGCCACCAACGCGGTTGGCCAGTCTGCGTACACCGACGAAATCCAAGTGCTGACAACGCCCGAAACGCCCACCGGTCTGACCGCGACCGCCGTGTCGACCGAGGAAATCAGCCTCGACTGGACTGCCGGCGAAATGGGCCAGTACGGGTTCCGCGTCGAACAGTCGACCGACGGGGAAGAGTTCACCGAGGTGGCCACAACCTGGGACTCCGAATTCGTCGTCGACAATCTGGCACCAAACAACACGTATTACTTCCGAGTCCGGGCCTACAACGACGCGGGAACTTCCGAGTATTCGGCCACAGCCAGCGCAACGACGACGGAAGCCATAGCCGTCTCGGATGCTCCCACGAGCCTCACCGCAACGCCCGTTGCTGATACCGTGCAGATGGCGTTGGCCTGGGTAGACAACTCCAACAACGAGGCCGGTTTCAGGATCTGGCAGTCCACCGACGGGACCAACTTTACGGAGGTCGCCACCACGCAGCCCAACTGCACGAGTTGGACCCTGACCGACTTGGATCCCGACACGTTGTACTACTTCCGCGCAACGGCGTTCAACCACCTCGGCGACTCGACCGTGCCGTCGAACACGGCCACGGCGACGACGGATGATGTAGCTGTGGACGGTTCCCCCACCGTGGCCACGGCAGCGGCGGCCATTGTGGATTCCGCAACAGGGACCGCCGCGCTGTCGGTCCTGGGTGCCGATGACGGCGGCGAAGGAAATCTGACTTACACCTGGGCGGCCACGATGCTGGCCCCGGGTGCCGAGACGATCTCCTACAGTGCCAACGGCACGAATGCGGCCAAAAACGCCACGGTCACGGTCGATGCGGCCGGCACGTATTGGTTCACCGTCACCATCACCGACGGAGACAACCTCTCGACCACCAGTAGCGTGGCCGTCACGGTGGATCAGATTCCGGAGGAAGACACGCAGGTCGGCATGTCGCTTACGCCCGACACCGTCAGCCTCGACGCCGGCGCCACCCAGCAGTTTACCGTCGCCGGCATCACGGACCAGTTCGGCGACCCGGTGTCCGCCTCGATGTACACCTGGTCCGCCACCTCGGGCACGATCGACGAGGGCGGACTGTACACCGCGCCCGACGCCACGGGCAGCGACACGGTCACCGTCACCTGCGGCAGTCTGGTTCTCAATAGTACGGTGGCGGTCACCAACCACGCCCCCACGGTGTCGACCGCCGCGGCGGCCACGCAGGTGCCGGCCAGCGCCACGGCCGCCCTCTCCGTGCTCGGTGCCGACGACGCCGACGAATCGCACTTGACGTACACCTGGGCGGTCCTTTCCAAACCCAGCGGGGCCGACGATCCCACCTTCACCGTCGACGGCAGCGAAAACGGCACCAACGCCGCCAAGCAGGCCGTGGCCACCTTCACCAGCCTGGGCGACTACGAGTTCCAGGTTACCATTACCGACGGCGGCGGTCTGTCGGTTACCGACACGGTGGCGATCACCATCGCGCCCACGCTGACCACGATCGACGTCACTCCGTCGTCGGTGAGTATGGACATCGGTTCCACTCAACAATTCACGGCCGTGGGTCTCGATCAGTTTGGCAACGCGATGGCCACGCAGCCGACGTTCAGTTGGAGCACCACCGCCGGCTCGATCGACGTCGACGGGTTGTACACCGCGCCGGGCGCCTGTGTCCCGGCCACGGTCGTTGCGTCAGCCGACGGCGTCAGCGGCAGCGTTTCCGTGGCGCTCTTCAATAGCTCGCCCACTACCTCCGCCCGGACCGGCGACAGTTGGATGCAAGCGTGGTGGGAAGAGTCGATGGGTTCGCCTACCACGCGGCAGGACCGCCTCGCCCAGGCCGCCGGCAACGCGACCTATATGCTCAGCACGGGCTTCGTCGTCGACCCGACGACCACGTTCACGCTGACCGATCCCGAGAGCGACTCGGGCACGATCCCAATCACCCCCTCGACTACGAATCATCAGTGGCAGGTTGACGGTGTCGAGTACGCGTCCGTCGAAACCACTTCGTCGACGCTGAATTTCGTAGAAACGTTCAACGACGCAACTGGCGAATGGACCTACACCGAGACATTCACCTTAAGCTACGTCATCGACACCACGGTCGACGGCGACGACTTCTCAAGCGTCTCGGGCTCCTACGGCTACACCTTTGAGGCCTCGGGCGACGCGGCGGGTTCCGACTACACGTTCACCGCCACGGTCAACGCCCCGGTCGTCGACACCGCGGACGAGGGCGCCTGGAGTCAAACCATTGCCACGACCGACACGATCATCAACAATTCCACCGGCACCGTTCCCATTGGTACCCATTCAGCCATTGGCGGTACCGCGGTCGTGTATCCCGGCGTCAGCGTGGATGGTTACAACTACGGCGACGGCGACGACCAGACCTTCGACTACGACCTCACCTACACTTGGGACTCCGGCAGCGGGACCTGGATCGTGACGGGCACCGCGTCGACCACCAAGAGCGACAGCGGCAGCACGTCGGACTCCTACACCGACGACTACTCCGACTCGGGCGTCGGCTGGAGCTACTCGGAAACGACCAGCTTAACGAGCAACGATTCCTGGTCCTACTCCTACACCACCGACTACTCGCTCTCCGGCGGCACGTGGCAAATCACCGGCGGCAGCGGCAGCTCCTCGGGCGACGGGACATGGACCTGGAATTACAACGGCGACGGCAATTACTGGCCCGCCGACGCCGACGACGCCATGGCCGGCACCTTCTCCAACAACGGCGTTGACAGCACCACGTACAAATACGAGACGACCGCCACCTACCAGGACGGCCACTGGACCGAGTCCGGCTCGGGCCACGTCTCCGACGTCGGCAACAGCCACTACTCCTACAACGGCAGCGGCAGCTACTCCAACGAGATCGGCCTCGGCTCCCAGGACGAAAATGGTTACGAAAACACCTCTTACAGTTCCACGGTCGACTATGTGTTCGATGGCGGCACCTGGCAATTGGCCAGTGGCACGGCCGAGTATAAGGAAGACCGCTCCGGCCACTGGGGCTACACCACCAGCGCCCAATCGGGCGACACCACCACGACCGACACTAGTCAGGAAAACGGCTTCGAGCATTACAAAATATACTACGGCCTGAACACCACGACCGGTCTCTGGAAGACGACCGGTGCGGAGGCCAATGGCAACGGCAACGAGTCGTGGTCGCGGACCGTCGAAAGTCCCTATTCGGCCAGCGGCGCCAATTGGTCGGTCACGGGCACCTCGAAACAAACCCAGGGTAGCGGCGTTTCGCACGAATACTCCGGTTCCGGCACCGTCAGCGGCGACGACTGGAGCTACAGCGGCACCGGCTGGATCACCTCCAGCACCAACTCCACCTACTCCTATGCCGGCAGCGGCGACTACACGGACGGGACCGACACCGGTACGGCCAAAGCAAGCGGCCGCGACGAGGCCTACACCGGCTACACCACCGACTACGAACTCGACGCCAGCGACGGCACCTGGGAAATCGCCGGCCGCCACAAAAAATCCTCCGGCAACGGCTTCACCGATTGGTCCTTTTCGATCAGCGAGGACTACACCTCGGGCTACATCACCGACGGCACCCGTTCCGAGGGCGGAGGCAACCACACCTCCTACGACTACCTTATCCTCGCCGATCGAACGGAAGGCAGCTCGTGGGTATACGACGAAGACGAAAGCTACACCACGCGGTCGCACGGTACGTCGGAGCATTCGTCCTACTCGGGAAGTGGCAGCTACTCCCGCAGTGTTGGCGAAGGAACGATCAATGGCACGGTCCAAGAAGACGGCCAGAGTCGCACTGACACCACCTATACCACCCAATCGTCGCTCAATCCCAACGGCACTTGGGATACCCCGACAGTGACCAGAGATTATTATTCAGACGCCGACGAACACTGGTCGTACTCGGGAGAAGGATCCTATTATCGATTTGAAGAGTACAACGACCCTGTTTACAGCATACAATGGAGTCATTTGGCAGATGAGGACGTTACGGAAAGCGGATACGATACCCGCGCGCACCACTACGATACGACCAGTACGCTAGGCGCGAACGGGCGATGGTCAACAAAGGGTTCGGGGTACACGTACAGCGAGTGCGGTTCCGATTACTCCTATTCAGGATCAGATACCGCTTTTTCCTCTGAGTTGAATGTGGAGTTCGCAGCCTACAGTAGTGCTCTGCCAGACACCTCCGACCGCCAGACGACAATCGAGAAGAACGGCAGCTTTTCATCGCAGCACGTTGAATACTGGGCGCCTCAAGGTGGTGAATGGTCGAAAACCAGGGAATCCGACGTGTCGAGCGACATCAATTATGAAAGTTCTAATCGCGGCGATTCGTCTACCGAGATCGTTGGAGCCTACTACGATACGCTTATATACATCCACGACGACAGGCAGACACATAGCGATACTTCGACCGAGCGCAGGTTGGAACTGTTCAATGGCTCAGGATCCGAATCGCAGATCGCAACCAGTCATGGGTCTCTCACGGTTCATTCCTCGACGACACCGCAAAGCGGTATCCCTATTGCTGCGGGCCACGGCGAGACCGTTGACGAATTCGGCGTTGGCGAGTCAGGCTGTCGCGAAGAGACCATTACTACCTATTCGAACGGCGTTGCGTCCACCCCGTCGTCCAGTTGCACGAATACAGTAAGGGGAAGTAGCACGCAAAACTGGAATGGAGTAAGTGAGTCCAGTTCCTACGGCGAGTGGACGATTTCCTCGCCCGGCTATCACGAGGACCATTACCACACACCCGATGATTACACCTGGACCAACTGGCTCACCATGACCGGCCACAGCGGCGGCGGCCTCAGCCACAGCTTTTCGGCGACGGGAATGATGATGAGCCTGCCCGCCGAAAGCACGCTCGGCGAGTTGTCTGCCGCGACGGTATCCCTCGACGCCAGCCCGCTCAGCCTGGCGACGCCCGCCGCGACCACCTCGTTCGGCTCGCTCACCGCGTCGGCCCTCTTCTCCCAGCCGGTCCGCACCGGCGGGCCGTCGTTCGGTGCCGTGGCCGCGACGCCGAGCAATGCCGCGTTCGACGCCGCCGGTCGGCTGACCAGCCTCACCGACGGCAATGCCGGCGTTACCCGGTTCGGCTACGACACGGCCGGCAACCTGGCCAGCCTCACCGACCCGGTCGAAAACACCACCCAGTGGGTCTACGACGAGCAGGATCGGGTGACCGAACAGGTCGACCCGCTCGGCAACAGCCAGTACTACACGTACAACGACGCCGGCGACCTGGTCCGCTACACCGACCGCAACGGCGAGGTCTGCGTCTACCAGTACGACGGCGAGCACCGCGTCATCGCCGAAATCTGGTACGCCAACACGGCCGACGCCGACGCGGGCGAAAATGCCGAAAACACCATCCTCTACACCTACGACGCCGAAGGCCGGATCACGTCCGAGGCCGACGACTTCTCGTCGACCACCTACGTCTACACCGACGACGGACAGTTGGCCAGCGTGACCGAATCGAGCCTCGACGGCCCGACCGTCGTGCTCGCCTACCAGTACAACGACGCCGGGCTGCGGACCGCCACCTCCGCCACGATCGACGGCGTGGCCGACTACGTCGACGAATATTCGTACGACGCCTCCGGCAACCTGGTCTCGATCGTCCAGCACGGCATCGACGGCGGCAACGCCGTGGCCGAGAAGCAGATCGACTTGGCCTACAACGACGCCGGCCAACTCGTCTCGGTCGACCGCTACCTCGACGGCCAACTGGCCGTCGAAGCCGACTACAGCTACGACACGGCCGGACGGCTCATCGAATTGGTCTACCACCAAGGCGCGACGATCCTGGCGTCCTACGCCTGGACGTATTCGGATAGTGGACAGTGGACAGTGGTCAGTGATCAGACTGATTCGTCCCTAGCATCTAGCCCCCAGCCCCTAGCCTCTTCTTCCTGGTTGCCCTCCGGCGGGATCCTGCCGGTCTGCGACACCACGGAGATCACCACGGCCCTGCTGGAAGGCAGCTACGCGGCCGTCGACCTGTTGACCTCCTGCACGTCGATCGACGGCACGGCCACGTACAGTTACGACCCGACCGGCCAACTCGTCGGCGTCGCCTATTTGGGTGCCACTGGCTCCGCCAGTGCCCAGGCCGACGAGGCGTACGCCTACGACGCCAACGGCAACCGCATTACGGCCAACGGCGATACCTATGTGACGGGAACCGACAACCAGTTGCTCTCCGACGGCACCTATTGGTATGCCTACGACGCCGAGGGCAACCGCACGGCCCGGTTCGTCGACGTCAACGGCGACGGCCTGCTCAATGCCGGCGATACCGACGTCACCCAATACGCCTGGGACAACCGAGGCCGCCTGGTACGGGTGACCGAGCGCGACGAAGCCGGCGGCGATCCCACGCAAGTCGTTGATTATCTGTACGATGTCGAAAACCGATGGATCGGCGAAAACATCGACGAGGATGGCGACGGAACAATCGACCGCCAACTCCGCTTCGTCTACGACGGCACCCAAATCGTCCTGCAGTTCGAAACGGAAGGCGAGGGTGCCGTAACTGGTGAGGATTTGAGCCATCGTTACCTCTGGCAAGCCAACGCCGTCGACCAACTCCTAGCCGATGAGCAGCTTCTCCCCTCGCCCGTTTACGGGAGAGGGGCCGGGGGTGAGGGCGATCCCACCACGGGCGAAACCACCACCGCCTACGACCAATCCACCCCCGGCCAGGTCCTCTGGCCACTAACCGACCACCTCGGCACCGTCCGCGACCTAGCCGTCCACGACGCCGAAACCGGCACGACCACCGTGGCCAACCACATCGTCTACGACGCCTACGGCCGGGTCACCTCGGAAACCAACGCCGCCGTCGACTCCCTCTTCGGATTCACCGGCAGACCAATCGACAACAACACCGGCTTGCAAAACAACTGGAACCGGTGGTACGATGCACAAGTCGGGCGGTGGATCAGTGAAGACCCGATTGGGTTTGAGGGTAGGGATTCGAACACCAATTGCTACGCTGGCAACTCGCCGACAAACTACGTTGATCCATCGGGACTACGCATCGTCAAGGTTTTGGTGATAGAACTTAAGGCGGCCAATTCGAGATCCATCATTAGATGGTATTGGGTTCCAGATACCTATGGTGCTGATCCGAGTGACGTTCTTACGGGAAACTCTCTGTCAAAGGAATCTGCTCCTACGGCTGACCAAAACAAGATAATACAATTTGCGAAGGGAGATGCCACGCTTGAGAAAGAGGTGGTAAGGTTGCTCAATATCGTAGAGTGCCTGTCGGAATGTCTCCATTACGACCGAAACGGTGACCCAGTTAGGACGAAACTGACCGCCGGATGGGATACGTGTCACCGCTTTGGTCTGCCAATTATTGAAGCGATTCTGGATGAGAAGTTTAAGCACATCTCCGTCTGTGGGGATGATATAGACACCCAAGGTGCTAACTTGGGACTTTCTCCGGACCATTTCGCAATTAAAGTTGTGATCCGACGGAACGATGGGAAAACGCTCACATTCTACATGGACCAGGGCGCTTTAGGGGGCAGTGATCATATCTTTTTTGACTTCCCTCAAGGATGGAAACTCCCTCCGGGATGGAAGTAGCGGTTTGTCGGGATGTAACCTGCGGAGTTCGCATGAGTATGAGCTGTGGTAGATTGTTGCTGATGATCGTCTCGGTGTGCGCCTCAGGAGCGGCTTTCGGCTGGATTGGATGCGTAGTCATCTTAAGCGGTTTTGGTGCTGTGCTGTATGTCTGCACTGCTCATCCAACACGGACTGCTGTTATCAAAGTAGGTTGCATCGCACTGCTGGCAGTATGTCTGCTTGCATTGTTTCTACCTTTGGTCAATTTCGCAAGTGCGTGGTCTCGCCAGACTATGTGCGTTCACAGACTTAGAGCAATAAGCCTTGCCTTACTTAATTATCACCGCGACTACGGCTCCTTTCCCCCCGTTTGTGTTCGCGATAAGACAGGGAAGCCGATGCATAGTTGGCGCGTTCTGATACTACCCTACCTGGGAATGGAAGAGTTGTATTCGCAGTACAATATGAGTGAGCCTTGGAACAGCCCGAAAAATCGCGAACTAGCCGCTCTGAGGCCGGGCATATATGCTTGTCCGAATAACACCGATACCGCTTCCTCTGTGAACACAAGTTACTTGGCCGTCGTGGGGAATGGGACGGTGTGGCCTGATTCGGGAGTGACGACACTCGATAGTATTGGCGACAAGCTGAACGAAACAATCCAAGTCGTGGAGGTCGCTAAGTCGAGGATTAACTGGATGGAACCCAATGACCTATCATTCGACTCCGCAATTTTGGGAATCAATCAGAAATCAGGGACGAGCATTTCAAGTACACATTGCTTATCCACCGGCGTTATCTATCGTGAAACTGGTGCATGTGTAGCGTTTTGTGATGGCAGCGGTGGTCTTGTTTCGCAAGATTTGCCAGGCGATATTATCGCGGCTCTTTTGACAGCCAATGGCGGGGAAGCGATTACTCAAGATATGTTAGACGCGAGAAGACTGGATTGGCCAAAGTGTCTGTCGATCTCGGTGTTGGCGGTTTCGCTTTTTCTTTTGTTGGCGTCGTGCTTTCCGAGGCATGAAAAGAAGGGGAATGGGATCAACGGAAAGGGGACACCTCTTGACAAGTGACACTCGTGCCCTTGCGAGCGGTGCCCTGGCAAGAGGCGTTTTGAAGTTCAATTCGGATGAGCCATCTCGGTGTGCTCAATGCCGGCGACACCGACGTTACCCAATACGCCGGGTGCCCCTTCTATGAAAGCTCGTCGGGTGTCAAGGCTTGGTTGGTGGCGTATTGGTCGAGTTTTTTGTTTTTTGTCAATCCGCGTGGAACGCACCAGAGCAGCAGAAGAGGCTAGCCGGGGATCCAGGGGGTGGCAATGAACGCCCCTGGTCGGCGGAGGGAGCCGCCGAAACTTCGGCAGGGATGCCTTTTGTGGTCTCGCAGCGGGTAGCCCCGATAGCAAAGCTATCGGGGCTACCGACAGGCACAAGAGGATTTTGGCGAAAGGCATTTTCACCCCAATTCCTACGAAATGCTTCTTGCCGCTAACGCGACACCGAAAGCAGAGCTTTCGGTGCTACCCGTTTCTCCCCTCGCCCGTTTACGGGAGAGGGGCCGGGGGTGAGGGCGATCCCACCACGGGCGATTCCACCACCGCCTACGACCAATCCACCCCCGGCCAGGTCCTCTGGCCGCTAACCGACCACCTCGGCACCGTCCGCGACCTGGCCGTCCACGACGCCGAAACCGACACGACCGCCGTGGCCAACCACATCGTCTACGACGCCTACGGCCGGGTTACCTCGGAAACCAACGCCGCCGTCGACTGCCTCTTCGCCTTCACCGGCCGCGCCCTCGACCCGGCCACCGGCTTGCAGAACAACTGGAACCGGTGGTACGATGCAAACGTCGGGCGGTGGATTAGTGAAGATCCGATTGGGTTTGACGGAAGAGACACGAATCTCGGACGGTATGTGGGGAACAGCCCAACGAATAGGACGGACTCGACCGGCCTTGATGGAAATAATCCGATGGCCCCTGAGTGGGCAGAGTTTTGTATCCAGTGGGCAAGCACGCCGCAGAATAGTGTCCACCTGAAGTGGAAAAAAACGGTTTACGAGGTCCAGACGATCAAAGTCCAATCAGGGACTTTTCGGATCAGGGGCGTTTTGTCCAAGGACAAGAACTACGTGGATGTCAGGTATCCGTTCCACAAACCGCATCTTGGCGCGTGTGATAATCTGAAGTCGGGCATGATTACCGAACTTCAGGAGACTTGTCATGAGTGCGAGGAAGGATCGCAGGGACCTGCGAAAGGAGACGATGTGGAGGGAGTTGGTGCGTCAACAGGTGCGAAGCGGAGAGACGGTTCGGGAGTTTTGTCGGCAAAAACGGCTTAGCGAGGCGTCGTTCTACGCCTGGCGGCGCGAATTGAAACTCCGTCGCCAAGAGAGCGAACCGCGCCGGGCTGCAGAGCCCTTGCCCCGTCCGACGTTCGTGCCGGTGGCGCTCGCCGATCCGCCCGCGACCGCCGCCATCGAACTCGTCTTGCCAAGCGGTGTCGTGTTGCGTCTGCCGGCGACAACCGACCTGCCCCGGGTTGCCGCGTTGGTGGCCGATCTGGAACGACGCGCATGTTGAGTCTCTCCTTGCCGTTGGACGTGTACCTCTGCGTGCCGTCGGCCGATATGCGGCGAAGCTTCGACGGCCTGATTCGCATGGCCGAAGAACATCTCGGGCGCGATCCGCTGCGCGGCGGGCTGTACGTGTTTCTCAACAAGCGACGCGACCGCGTCAAACTGCTCTACTTCGACACCGACGGACCGGCCATCTGGTACAAGCGGCTCGAAGAGGGAACCTATCAATTGCCGGCCGTCGACGCAGCAACGCAACAGGTCAGGCTTTCGCCCACCGATCTGGCGTTGCTGCTGGGAGGCATCGATCTGGCCAGTGTCAGGCGCCGAAGACGCTATCGAGGCGTGGCTGAGCCATGATTGGCACGTGGTGGTTTTCACGATCCCCTTGCGGAAAAATCCCTCCCTTGCGGCAGAATCCCGGGGAACCATTTTGCGAGTCGCTACGTCTAGAGAAACATGAGCACGGATGTCCCTTCTCTTCCGAACGACGTGGCGACCTTGAAGGAGCTTGCCTCGCAGCAACACGCCACGATCATCGAGCTGCGGCGCGAGCTCGAACAACTAAGGCACTATACGGCCCAGTTGCTGCGAAGCCGCTACGGGCCGCGTGGCGAGAAGTGCGCCCCGAACCAGTTGGAGCTGTTCGACGGCGGCGACCTCGGGCAAGAAGTGCCCGAGCAAAGCGAGGCATGCGAAACGCCCGCCAGGGGACACGTGCGTCGGCGCGGCAAGCGGAAGCCATTGCCTGCGGATCTGCCGCGTGAACAAGTCGAACACGATCTGGCGGAAGACGAAAAGCCCTGTCCCTGCTGCGGGGAAGTTCGGCAGCGAATCGGCAGCGAAACGAGCGAGCAATGGGAGTTCGTGCCGGCGTCGCTGAAGGTGATCGAGCACATCCGCTACAAATACGCCTGCTGTCACTGCCAGGAGCACGTGTCAATCGCTCCGCCGCCGGCCAAGCCGATCCCCAAGAGCGCCGCCGGGCCCGGGCTGCTCAGTGCCTTGGTGGTGGGCAAGTGGTCCGATCACCTCTCGCTGTATCGGCTGGAGGACGTGTTTTTTCGGCACGGCGCGGAAATCTCCCGGGGCACGCTCTGCCGCTGGGCGGCCGCCACCGCCGAGTTGCTTTCGCCCCTGTATGACCTGATGGTCGAACGGGTGCGATCCTCGCACGTGATTTGGACCGACGACACGCCGGTGAAGGTTCTCGATCCGGCATTGCCCCACTGTCGCACGGGCCGGTTCTGGGTCTATTGCGGCGACGGGTGCAATCCGTACTCGATCTACGAGTACACGGCCAGCCGAAAACGCGACGGCCCGGTCAGGTTTCTGGAAAGCTATCGCGGTTATCTTCAGGCAGATGCGTTTTCCGGCTACGACGGGATCTATGCCGACGGCCAGGTACGGCAAGTGCTCTGCTGGGCGCATGCGCGGCGAAAATTCTTTGACGCCCAGACTTCCAAACCGGAGGAGGCGCAAGTGGCGTTGGCTTACGTGGGACGATTGTACCGCGTCGAACGCGAGGTGAAACAGCACACCGGACAATTCGACTTCGGCAACCCGGCCGATCGCGAGCGTTGGCACGCCCTGCGATGGAAAAGGCGTCGCGAAAGTTCACTGCCGATCCTCGACCAGTTTCACGCGTGGCTCGAAGGGGCCCGGCATCGCGTGTTGCCGAAGAGTCCCATGGGCCAAGCAATCGGTTACGTGCTGCCGCGTTGGGAAGGCCTCAAGCGGTACTGCGAAGAGGGCGAACTGTCGATCGACAACAATCTGGCCGAACGAACGTTGCGAGCATGCGCGATCGGGCGGAAGAATTGGACCTTCCTGGGCAACGATCACGGCGGCCGGGTCGCGGCGATCCTCTACAGCTTCACGGCAAGCTGCAAAGCCAATCAGGCAGAGCCGTTCGCCTATCTCCGCGACGTCATTCAACGGATGGCCGAGCTGCGCAACACCGAAGGCCATTCCCAGACCACCCTCACCTCGCTACTGCCCGACCTCTGGCTGAAGTCCAACCCCAATGCCTACCGCCCCTGGTCCCGCTGATCCCTCAGCCCCCTAAACCCCGCCGCGAAATCCAATGCGGTTTATGAAGCGGATACGATGTCAGTATTCAGTTTACGCCCGATCCACTGAGTTTCGTTCGCGCCGACGAGATCCATTTTATTCAGATCGTCAACAGCATAAACACGAATGGTTGGGAATTGGATGGGGCAGGGAATGAAGAAGGCGAAAATATCACAACGCCGTATTGGACGGCAAATCAACACACAGTTGAATGGTTTGCAAATGGTTCCTATCAAGATTTTCCCGCATCCGGAATTCAAAACAAGGGTCAAACAGCATGGATGCTCGACCAGCCAGGAGGACCACTCTATCACGCTTCATTCATCACATTGGTTGTATACACAGACTCAACTGGCAAAGACGTTCCGCTAGCATATGTTAAGTGGAATCTCGACTCGCATGCTGGCGTCTTCTATCCAACATACACTTTGGCCATAACGGGTGCTGGCGACGGTGAGCCAACAGTTCAAGGCAACCTTAAGTTCTTCGATATCGTGGAAAAATCCACGCCGTAGTGTGATTTATGAGTAACAGCATAACACAGTGCAAAATCATCGGTTGGGTCTTGGTCATCCTAGTCGGGCTTGGCGTTTTCGCTCCGCAGGTACTTGGGAAACCCTATGTGTATGGACACATATGGGATTTCAACTGGAAATTTGGTTTTCCTTGTGCCTTTTTGCTCTGTAACGGCCGGAAAACACCCTCTTTACCCCCTGCACCTAAGCTGCGGGATGCAACCGACTCGCATTGGACGACGAGATTACTTGTACCAATAACCCACCGTTCAAAGCAGTATGACGCACGAACCAGCGTGTTATTGACAAGCGAGTCCCGTGTTTTGAAGTTCAACGTGTATTGTCTCCTGCTGGATATACTCTACGCTTTTGTACTCGTTGCTGGAGCTATATATTTCACCTATCGAATGGCCAATACTCCTAGCCTTTACGTTTACACGACCCGTCTAATGGTAATCTTGACTTTCCTTTGCTTGGCATACTACGTTTATGTCGTTTTGACCTGGGACGGTCGTTTATATGTCACCCTTTATTACCCACCAATATTGGCTTTCAATGGCCTTGGCATCTTTTGTGTCATCATGTCGCTGTCCTTGATATTTCGGCAGAATGATACCAACAAGAAACCGCAACATGGCAGATAGCCGTGCCATCGGAGTGCTGAAGGCACAAGAAACATTTCCCTCATGCAGCAATCCATCATCCTCGCCATCGGTGCAGGCCGTTGTGGGCTGGCTTCGTTGGCGCGGATTCTGAATCAGCAGCCCGATGCCCAGTGTTCGTATGATGAGCCGCCGCTGTTGCCGTGGTCGCTTGGCGAAGAGCCGGCGGCAGATTGCCCGGCGGGCGGCGACGGCGATGGCGAACGTGGGCCGGGGCGGATCATTCGGGAGCGGTTCGCTCGGTTTCGCCACCACGGCACGGCACCGCGGCTGGGCGACGCCGCCTCGTTCTACCTGCCGTATCTCGAAGAGGCCATCGCCGCCGAGCCCGACATCCGCATCGTGTGCCTGAAACGCCCGCGGGAAGAGGTGGTCGCCAGCTTCGGCCGCTGGCTCGACCGCAGCACGCCGCTGCCGACCAACCACTGGGCCCGAGAGCCGGCCGACGGCTGGCACCACGACCCGTTGCGGAGCCGTAACTTTCCGAAGTACGACACGGCCGACCGCGAAGAAGGCATCGGCCGCTACTGGGACGAGTACTACGCGCGCGTCGACGAACTCGCCGAGCGCTATCCCGAGCACCTCCGGCTGTTCAATACCTACGAGGCGCTGAACACCGAGAAGGGGCTGAGCGAGCTGCTGAGCTTCGTGGGGATTCCGCCCCAGCGCCAGGTATTGGCCGTCGGCACGCGAGTGGAGAGCACACCCAAGCGAGGGCCGCGGCTCCTTTCCGACAACCCGATGGACCCGCGGCGCTGCGCAATCCTGGTACCGTTTGCCAGCTACATCACGCCGCCCTGCGAACGGGCCCTGGTCGAGTTGGAACGCCGCGGCTACCACGTGCGACGCGTGGGCGGGTACGCCGCCATCGACCAGGGCCGCAACCAGATGGTCACCGACGCCCTGCTGGACGGCTACGAAGAGACGATGTGGATCGACGCCGACATCGACTTCCACCCCGATGCCGTCGACCGCTTGCGCTCGCACAGGCTGCCGATCGTCTGTGGTCTTTACCCCCAAAAGGGCCGCCGGGCATTGGCCAGCCACACGATGCCGGGCGTGCCCGAGATGACCTTCGGCCGCAACGGCGAACTGACGGAAATTCTCTACGCCGGCGCCGGTTTTCTGCACGTGCGGCGCGACGTGTATCTGACGATTCAGCGGCGCCTTCGCCTGCCGATGTGCAACGAGCGTTTCCGCAGCCCGATGATCCCGTTCTTCCACCCCATGCTGCACACGTGCGAAGACGGCCACTGGTACCTGGCCGAGGACTACGCCTTTTGCGAGCGCGCCCGGCAATGCGGCTACCAGATTATGGCCGACACGACGATCCGCCTCTGGCACCTCGGCACCCACGCCTACGGCTGGGAAGACGCGGGCATGGACCGCGAACGGTTCGAGTCGTTCGTACTGAACTTCGGCCCGAAGCCGGAGGCAAACGGCGATGGCGGTTCCCCTCACGCGCAGCCCGCTGACGACGAATCGTCCCCACAAGCCGATTCGTAAGGACGCCCATTGCGTGGATCGCTGGTAAAAACCGGCGGACTGCGACGACTTTGGCAGCCAAGGCGGCTCGACCTCACGGGTGCAAGACACAACGCCCACGCACCCACCCGTTTGGCGTGTTTTTGGTGCTTTTCCACCACCAGTATCGAACCCGTCGCCCCCGGGGTGCGAGTCGAACGTGTTCGTTAACCAAACGCCCGGCCGGGGCCAGAGAGCGCGAGAGTACGGGCGAAATGGGCGATTGGGCCGCGTCGCCGGTTAACAGGCCGCAGAGTGGACCAGCGGGGCCGGCGAGCGTAACCCGTGGCTCCAAAGGGCGTTGTGGTCGCCAGTTAGGGCAACTGGCGAGGCGCAAAAGAAACCCCACTAGCTGGTTCGCTAGTGGGGGTGTAGCTCCCCGACAAGGACAGGAACTATCCTACAATTCCCCGAGAAATGCGCCAAGTACAGGCACGACCGACGCGCCAAACGACGCGCGCCATGCAACCGAGTTGCTGGCAATCCAAAACGGCATCGATCCGGGGCTTTCGATCGTGGTTGACGCTTGGTCGTTCCTCTCCGCAGATGACCGCAAGGCCATCCTGGCAATTGTTCGAAGGGCCGTACGGAAGACCGCTTGATGCCTGACGGCTTGGCGTCCACCCGTAAAAATCCTCGGGCCATTTCTTAAATGGATGCGATCCGCGTTAAGTGTCGGCTCCCCAGTTGCACGGTAACTGAGCATCTCGGGAAACTGGCCGCCGACATTTAATGCAGACGGGCTCCAGAAGCCCATCGAGTCGTGTAGTGGGCCACCCGGGAGACAGGAATAGACGGGAACAATTGTTCCCAGAAGCCCACCGACGAAAAACACCTTATCGTGGCAGGGCGGCTGCCCGAATGGGAACCATAACCTCTCGGGACTTCGCCAACGTTCCGGAGACGCCAAGACCCACTGGGGCCGGTAGTCCCTACGTCCCCGCATCGTCCGACGTCGCCAGGAACCGAAACGGCGACCGATACACCCGCTGGATGTTCCGAAACGGAGAACCGCGCATCCATGGTTGGTCGTTCGCGAAGTTGCGGAGTTGGAAGTAGGTGCCGTCGGTACGTTCGATGACGCAACCTTGGGTCAGCCGGAAGAGTTTGGCGATTTCTTCCCGCCGGCAGTAGACATCGAGGGCGGCCTGCCATCGTGCGAGGAACTGCTGTAAATCGCCGTTCGACCCCAATGGGCGGCCACATAGCGGACTGTCGGGCCCGTCCTCGATGGGAATCACCCCGCTACTCGTTTGTAGGTCAACCGCGTAGACCTGATTCACGCGAAGCTGAACCGGCCGGGTGCGGTCCAAAGCCCCGTCTCGCATGCGGTATCTGCAGGATGATCAACTCCGAAAGAAGGGCACGCGAACGAGCCGCCAAAAAGGCCGAAGAAGAGGCCGAGCGTAGCTCGGACAAATAGCGCCGACACAACCCCGCCAAGGCCAAAAGTTGGCCAGGGAAAAATTTTCAACCCCATTCTTTCCCGGACAAAACGGGCCTTCCCCCGTCAATCTCTCGGACAAAAAGCTCGGACAAATTCATTTGTCCGAATCGGCCCTTATCTTCGTTGCGTGCGAGCGATCGCGGTGATTCGCTCACTGTGTACGACACGCGACGGAGTCTCGACAGATGGCCACTCGTTCACATACTCCAGATCCACGAGCCGTGAATCAGGAGCTTCTTACCGTTAAGCAGGCCGCCCAATTGTGCGGCGTGAGTACCCGCACACTGACGCGGTGGGGCTTATCTGGTGTTGCCCCCAGTCCGGTCAAGCTCGGCTATGGTACGCGGACCGCGGTCCGCTATCGGCAGGCCGAACTGCTGAGCTGGATCGAAGCCGGCTGCCCGGAAATGAAAACATGGACCTGGGATGGGAGGGACAGCAAGTGAAGTCGATCTACAACGACGAACAGCAAACACCCGAAACGCCAGTATTGGCCTTGAGGTTAGAGGACGCGGCGGCCGCCCTCGGTTGTAGCGCGAAGCACCTGTGGAATCACTCCTTCCCGCGCGGGCCGATTCCGGTGGTTCGCATCGGCAGCCTAACGCGATGGCCCGTACATCTTCTGCGGGAATACATGACCGCAGAAGCCGAGCGACAACGGGCCGAACACAACCGAGCTACGGAGGGTGCCGGCAATGAATAGTACGACCACACCCTACGGCAAACGCCTCCACTCCGAGGGCGAGCGGCGAAAAATCGAGGCGCACGCCAACCTGCAGGCCCACCGCGATGCCCTCATCGCCACGGGTAAGACGCTGGCTTCGCTGGCGTTGGCCGACTTCACAAAAACCGCCGTCTACTGGCCAATCGAAAACCTTTGCGAACACGTGTTACGCGGCGACGCGCTCGATGTGGCGGCAAGTTGGCGAGCGATCGCCGGCGATGACTTGGCTATCCTCGACGAAATCGGCGAGCGCGATCAAGTCGGTGACCTGTACCTCACGACGCTGAAACGGTTCCTCGACACGCGGGCGATGCATCAGCAAAGCATCGCCGTCTACATCAGCAACCTTGCGCCGGCCGACTTGCCGGAGTTGTTCGACGATCGAATCGTATCGCGGTTACTGGCGGGCACGGTCTTCGAGTTGGCCGGTGATGATCGCCGGTTTGCTGGCATCGAGACTACCGACGGACGGAGCGACAGGTAGGGGGTTATTTCATGCGAAATGTTTCACTGACCAATCTCGACGCGGCGGTGCCACCGTCAGACCTCGACGCCGAAAAGGGTGTGCTCGGTTCGATGCTTCTCGATCCGAATACCGTCGATCAGGTGACGAGGATCATCGAGGATGTTGACTTCCACGCCCGCGAAAATGGAATCCTCTTCCGCCACATGGTCGAGATGCGGGACGCCGGCGAGCCGTCCGACGGGACCACGTTGTCGGCACGGTTGCGGGCGGGCGGCGAGTTCGAGGCCATCGGCGGGACGGCCTACTTGGCCGAGGTGGCCACCGCGGTGCCCTACGCGGCAAACGCCGTCCATTACGCCACGATCGTTCGCGAAAAGTCCCAGCGGCGACGTTTGGTGTCGGCTGGGCTCGACTTGATCCGCAACGCCCACGACGATCGGGCCACAACGAGCAAAGCCGTCGAAGCGGCCGAAAACGCCATCGCCGCGGCAACTGGGCAACATGCCGGCGTGGTCGACTCCAAGGCGGGTATGGTCGCGGCCATCGATGTGATTGACGCGGCGGGCGACCGGGGGCGTTTGGTCGAAACCGGCCTTCGCCGCTATGACGCCGAATACGGCGGCTTCGGTGCCGGCGAGTTGGTCGTTCTGGCAGCCCGGCCGGGCATCGGCAAGAGTGCGTTGGCCTTGGCCATCGCAGAGCACATTGCGGCAAGGCAGCCGGTTTTGTTCGCCTCAATCGAGATGTCGGCCGCCGAGTTGAACATTCGCCGGCTGTGCATGGCGGCGGGCGTGGACTCACAGCGGGTGCGAACCGGGCAACTGGACGCCGGCGATCGGCGGGCACTCATTGCGGCCGGCAACGACCTGGCTACGTCCAAGCTGTTCATCCTCGGTGGCGGCGAGGTCGGCGTGGGCGAGATACGCCGCGAAGCCCGGCGACTGGCGGCAAAACCGGAAGGCCTTGGGTTGATCGTTATCGACTACCTCGGCCTCATCGCGCCCGAGGACCCGCGGATCCGCAGGCACGAACAGATAGGTGCAATCACTCGGCGGTTGAAGATCACGGCCGGCGAGTTGGCCACGCCGATCTTGCTCCTTTCGCAGTTGAACCGCGAAAGCGACAAGACCGAAGAGCCACGACTGAGCCATTTGCGGGAAAGCGGCAGCATCGAGCAGGACGCCGATGTCGCGGCGTTCATCCATCGCCAGGACCAACAGAGCGACGAAGCGGAACTGATCGTCGCCAAGCATCGCCACGGCCCACTGCAACGAATCTGCCTTCACTGGGATGGAGCGACAACGACCTTTTCCGAGGCTTCGGCCGCCCGGGAATGGGAACCGTAGCGGCGACGGCGGCCATCACCAAACCACAATCAACAACGGGAGGTACTCCAAGTGACAACCATTGCAAGTATGCGGGCGAAGCTTTCTCTTGAATCGAGGAGTTTTTCAAGCGGGCTCCGCGTTGCCAGTAAAGGCGTCGGAGGTTTCGTCGGCCGGGTGAAGGCGGCGTCGAAGTCTGTGATGGGGCTGGGCACGGTGTTCACCGGTATTGCTGTGGGTGGCGGCATGGCAGCGTTTATGAAGTCGCAGATGGAATCCGTCGATGCCATGGCGAAATTCTCCGATCGGCTGGGCATCGACATCCGGCAGTTGCAGCACCTGCGTCACGCGGCGGACCAGACGGGCGCCGGGGCCGATACGATGAACGCCGGTCTGGCAACCCTTGCGAAGCGGCTTGGGGAAGCGGCCCGGGGAGCGGGGGCGGCCAAACCCGCGCTCGAAGAACTGGGCCTAATGGCGGGCGACTTGGCGGCGATGGGGCCTGGCCAAGCGTTTTACAAGATCGCCGAGGCGATGAAGAAGATTGAAGCCCCTGGCAAGCGAGCGGCGATTGCGGCCAACCTGTTTTCGAAGGCCAACATGAGCCTACTCAACACGCTCGACTTGGGAACGGAGGGGCTGGAAGCGGAGGCCAAGGAGTTGGAAAGCCTGGGTGGTACCGTCAGCCGCATCGAGGCGCAGCGGATCGAAGACGCCAATGACGCGCTCGACAACCTTGGAAAGACTGTGGTCGCGGTTGCACGAGACTTGGCGTCCGACCTAGCCCCGGAGATTGAGTTGTTTACGAAAGCGCTTTCCGGCCTCCCGGATTGGATCCATGGTGTCGAAGTCGCAATGTACAAGCTTCTCTACGTGACAGCCAGAACCCAACAGGTACTGCGCGGCGACATATTCCGTAGCGACGAGATCGACGCCTTTGTGCTGAAATCACGAATCGGCTTGGCAGCCCTCGAAATAGAAAAGGCAAGCCGCGGCGTTTCCACTGTGACAGACCAAGGGGCACCATCTGCGGTCGTGGCGATATCCGAATCGTTGGTTGATGCGACTCAACAGGCCGAAAAGCTTCAGGCTTCGCTGGAGTTCGAGATCCGGGCATTTGGCCTATCGTCCATGGTGCAGCAAATCATGAGGTTGAGGGAGGCCGGGGTCGACCCTGGCATGATCACGAAACTTGAGGCGTTGCACGCCAAGCTTGGTGCGCAGCAGAAGGCTGTCAAAGAGCAAGAGAGTCTGGCGAGCCAAGTTGAAGCGCTGAAGCTGCAATTCGAAACGCCCTTCGAGCAGGCCCAGCGGCGGATGGAGGAAATCGCCCGGCTGTTCATGACGCCGGGAGGGATCGACCAGCAAACCTTCCTGAGGGCGTACGGTGGCATCATGGGCGACTACCGCCAAAGCTTTTGGCAACAGCAGCCATCGGCGCTTCCGTATGTGGGCAATCGTCCCGTGGAAGCCGGCTCTCAGGAAGCGTGGTCGATGCTGCAACAGTATCGCCACCGCGAAGAGGGCGGCCAGGGGCGGCAAGACCAAGTCGCGATTTTGCAGCGGCAACTGAATCTGTTGCGAGAGGTCGCCCAGAACACGGCCCACATGCGCATCAACCTGAAGGAACCGCCTATGTAGGGCCACGTGACAGCCCTGTCCGAGCGAGGAAATACCCCTACGCGACTGTTGAATCGTCCAGCCCAAAAAACGCAACAGACGGCCCGCCAGGGGCCTTCTCGAAGGTTGCCAACGTGTACCACCGTGTGCGACTATTGACGAAATGCCCGAAATGCCGATAATCAGAAGTGCATAAACTACCAGTGGAGTTCTTCGGATGATGTTATCCAGGCCTCAAGCCCGGTTGCTTGCGCGTGCATTCCAAGCTTCGATCCGCATTGGCGGGGAGCAAGGGGCACCAAGGCGTTACCATTGGTCGCCTTTGCAGCGAGTAGCCGGGCTTGAGGTCTTTTTCTGCGCATGGACAAATGGATCTGACGCGCAGAGGGAGGACAATCGCATGATCGCGATCGAAACCGAGTACCGCGTTCGGCAGTTGTTGGAGGAAGGAGTCGCCTATCGGGCAATCGCCAGGATGACGGGCGTGTCCGTCGGCAGCGTGGGCAATATCTCACGCAGGGAGCCCGGGGAACGGCGAAGGTCGCAGGCAGACGACCACCCGCAACCTCTGGCTGTGCCTTGCCCAAGGTGCCGAAACGAGGCGGCCGAGTTCGTCCACACACCGGACGGCCCCGTCTGCGGGAAATGCCTCGCACGTCAAAAGGCGGCCGAGGAGGCAGCCCCCGACCCGATCGACCTATCGAAGGTGAAGTGGACCGACAACGTGAAACCGGTCGCCCCGGCGGTCCAGCAAGAGGTGTTGATCGAGGCGGCCCAGCAGCAGCGGGTTGCCTTGCTGCACCAACACATGCCACCCCACAAGCGTGGCCCCTTGGTTTGCCGCCCACCACATCTCCGTGGAAAGGAGGTGGACCGATGACCGCAACCAGAACGAAACCGAGAACGCACACCGAGGCGGCCCACGGCAGCCTGCGGGTGAGACGTCGGGACATCACCGACCTGAGTCCCCGCGGGCGTCTGGTCTTGTCGCACCTCGGCCGCGGCCAATCAGTGCAACACGTCTCGGCCCAGACCGGTATTCACCGGATGGACATCGTCCGGGCCGGCGAATGGATGAAAGAAATTTGGGGCGTGTCGATACCAGAGCTTCGAGAGTACTGCCGAGAGCAGGTCGGTGAGTGCGACACGCCAGAGCAAGTCGAAACAGTTCTGCGAGGTCGTAAGGCCGTGACGGCCTGGTGACCCCCAGCACATCGCCCCACCCGGCCGACGGCACCCACGTCCCGACCGGGCGGGGCCCATCGAACCACACACAAACAGGCACGCAGGCGTCTATCGAGGAAAGGCAGGCGAGATTATGGCATCTCTATCAACAAGCGAGGATGGCAGCAAGCGTGTCATCACCAAGATCGACGGCAAGCGTCGGACGATATACCTCGGTAAGCTTCGGCGGCAACTGGCCGAAACGGTCAGATCGTATGTTTCAAAGCTGGAAGCAGCCACTCAGAATGGCGCGGCGATCGATGCCGATGTAATCCGGTGGCTGGGGCGGATCAGCGACGAGCTACACGCCAAGCTGGCGAAGGTGGGGCTGGCGAAGCCGAGGGAGAAGGCGATCCTCGGGCCGTTCTTGAAAAATTACATCGAGAGTCGGCACGACGTGAAACCTCTGACGACCGAGCACCTGCAGCGCGTTCAGCGCGATCTTCTTGACCATTTCGGCGAAGGCAAACTTCTCCGCGACATCACCCCGGCAGATGCCGACGACTTCCGCCTTTTCTTACTGGGCAAGCCCTTGGCGGAAAACACGGTTCGACGGCGGTGCGGGCGGGCCAAACAGTTTTTCCATGCAGCGGTACGCCGGCAACTGATCGCCAGCAACCCCTTCGCAGATGTCAAGTCGGCAGTCCAGCCGAACGAAAGCCGGTTCTACTTCGTCACAAGGGAGGAAGCTCAGGCGGTATTGGACGCCTGCCCCGACGCCCAATGGAGGCTTCTCTTCGCCCTGAGCAGGTTTGGGGGACTCCGGTGCCCAAGCGAACACCTCGCCTTGAGATTGGACGGAATCAACTGGGAGAAGAGCCGCATGACGGTATGGAGCCCCAAGACCGAGCACCACGAAGGGGGGGAATCGCGGGTGGTCCCGATCTTTCCCGAGTTGCGGCCGTACCTCGAAGAAGTATGGGAAGAGGCCGAGCCGGGAACCGAGTTCGTCATCACGCGATACCGGGACTGCAACGCTAACCTCCGGACGCAGTTGAAGCGGATCATACGAAAGGCCGGGTTGAAGCCCTGGCCGAAGCTATTCCAGAACCTACGGGCGACCCGAGCCACCGAATTGGCGGACCAGTGCCCCGGCCACGTAGCGGCAACCTGGCTGGGTCACTGTGAACGCATTGCAGATCGCCATTATCGCAATGTCACCGAGGAACATTTCGCCCAAGCCGTTGCGACTCCAGCGGAAGGCGCGCGCCATCCGACGCGCGCAACGTCCGCAGATGGCGGCAATGCCGAGCACAAGAAACGACAAACCCCCGCTTTTACCGAGAAAAACGAGGGTTTGCAGCAGTGTACAAGCGCACAGGCTCCCCGACAAGGACTCGAACCTTGGACAAAGCGGTTAACAGCCGCTTGCTCTACCAACTGAGCTATCGGGGAAGAAAGCTCACAAGATACTCTAATCGGATGCTTCCGGCAAGACCCTGAGAAGACTTCTTTGGTTTCCCGGAAGGTAAACGCGACAGCGGACCACATCCCCCCGAGGGGGTGAGGCGCGGTGACGTGGATTGTGGCCGCGAACAACCGCGGTGTGGTCATATGGCTTTGCCGCCCTTCGGCCACCTCGGCAGCAAGAGGCGAGGCTGTGCCCAACCGGTCGTGGCCACTTTCGTCTGCTTTGCCTTGAATGTCGGTGCCTGCACGCGATTTGGGTTGTAGAACCCTCGCGCATGACGATGTTTGCCTATCGTTCAAAAAACTCGAACCGGTTCAGTCCAATGGACTGGAGTTGCACGACTTTGAGCACCCGATTGGCGGCATCCAGGATTACTTGGCGGAGTTGGCGCAAGTCGGGATCCCAGAGATCCTTACGGTCGACACCGCGCACCGCGATGATGATTTCGTCGCGGAGTCGATGCTCTACCCGGGGCATGACGGCCTCGAACTTCCCGGCATCGCTGCCCTTAATCTTTGCGAAAAGTTCGAATTCGAGAACAATCGTGGTGCCCAGGTCCACTTGAGGCACGGTAATGGTGAACTCGCCCAGGTTGACTTTTTCATCGGAAGGCCTGGTGGTCTTGGCACGTGCGCTCTGTTGATGAGACTTCGTGTTTGCCTCCGGTACGTCGTCGGCATCGTTACCACACCCGATGTTCAGCAGGCACGCACTCATCATGAGAAGAAGGCCGTAGATTGCGTGAATATCGCAACGTTTCTCGCGGAGTGGCCTGAAACGATTGCGTATCAAGCCAGCGGTGGATGTTGCAGGTTTTCTACTTGGCAACTGCCCTTGCCGGTTTGTCTCTGTTAGAGGCGAAAAAGAGATCGGGTTGTCGGTGCTGAAGGTGCTCATCTGATGTCTGTATTTGAAGTTGATCGCTTCTGGAAACGAAGCACTGGAACCGGCGACGCCATATGATCACCTTTCGTTCGTTGATCAGGCAGGCGTCAACAATGGTTTTTTCGGTAAATTCCCGGTAATCTACCCAATCAGTCTCGTCCGCCATCTTAGATTGGTCGAGTACCCCGATATGTTCTCGTCTACTTGGCCGAGACTATCGTAGACTTTCCCAAGAGTGCGGTGCAACTCATCGCAGTGCCCCGTCGCCAACGACCTTTGGTATTGGGCAGCCAGACGGCTACGGGTGGCAAAGCTTCGCCCTTCACAGTAAAGATTAGTTTTTTTTGCTCCGACTGACTGCTACACCGACAACGTAAACGGGAGAACCGACTGACCGGTTCGATGTTTTGTGAATGTTGGTGGTAATGGTAAATACTGTCGCAACGATTTGAACGACCGTTTCTTGATGCCTGAACCTAAACGGCTCGGCTGGATCGAAACCGAAGTCCTGGAATCCAGGCTTCCGTTGGTCGCCTTCCGCCGCTGAGCTAAGCAGGCGTCGCCAGGCAATGAATATGCAGCACGAATCGCCCCACAGCCAACACGATCGGCCCCTTTGGTTATTCGGGGGGCTACTGTTTCTCGCTCTCGGGCTGTGCGGCTGCGCCCGAGAATCGGCTGGCTTCGACGACGAGGCTTGGGCCCGTCGTATGTCGGGCGAGCTTGTCGAGGTGCCGATTGGCAAATATCGGGTTACGCTGAGCATGCCCTACCAAGATCGCGAAATTCCGGTCTTCGAGGCCGGGATGTGTCTGGAGTTCACCCTCGATGCCTTGGTATTGCCAGACGACCAACCGCTTTTTGAGAAGCTGCTGGAAGAGCGGCACGACGAATTCAATGACGAGTTGATCCGCGTTTGCCGTAACGCAAGTTGGGAAGACCTCAGTGATCCCAATGTATCGCTAATCAAGGGAAGCCTTCGTGCCGTGTCCGACGAGATCTTCAAACCGAATCTCGTGAAAAAGTTCGTGATTAGCGACCTGTCTACACAACAACACTAGAGTCGCGACTGGTCGGCTCATCTATGTTATGGCAGATCGCACACCATACACCATCGTGACGAACACCGAGTCGCTCTACTCGGTGCCGATGCACGGAAGAGAGATCACCGATGACAGTCGGTGTTCATCGAACGGGCTTCGGGCAACATCCGTGAATTCATGGGAGATGACGACCAAGCGTTCGTCTATTATCAGCGATTCGTCGCCCCCGCAAGCGAAAGAGTTCGTGGTCACCATGCCCCATCTTTTTTATCTGGGGCACAAAACGACGAGAGGCGCGTCGCCCGAATCGAAGTTCATGGCCACCGTCCAGACACGAGAACCGCCAACCACGATGTCGGGGCGGCCTTGGTTATATTTGGTCTGGGCGATGCGGCCGACTTCTTCAAAATGATCGTCGGACAGGGCCTAGTTCAAGGCCCCGGGCCGACGACCCATGGCAAGTCCCGGCAGGACTATACCGGCTTGACGTTCTCGGCACACGGGCCCTTGGGACCCCGGCCTTCCGTGTACGACACCTTCTGACCTTCATGCAGGTCGTCAAAACTGACACCTTCGAGGCTCGATGAGTGGAAAAACAGGTCTTTTTCGCCCCCAGTGCTGATAAATCCGAAGCCCCTGTCCGTCAGCCTCTTGATAGTGCCTTCCGCCATTTGTACGTTTCCCCTAGTAATTACCTGTATTGACGCCGTTCGGCTTACAATTGCCGACCGATCCGCATGCATGAGTGTACGCCGTCACGATACCATCACGCAAGTGGGGTGGCTGTTCCTCTTAACGATCCGACCACAACGCCGGGATGCCTCGGGGCTTTCCTGTCCCCCTGATGGGTATTGAGATCGTGGTCGACGTCGACCTATAACGGTCGAAAAGGGTGTTTTTTCCATGAAAAGGGTGTGCCCGTCGGAATATTCGCCGACCGATCTTACCGATTGCCCAGGAGGGCTGTCATCCGGCGAATTCCCCTGATCGGCAAGGGACAATAATGAAGATCGACTGTCTCCTTGTTGGTTGGCACGCTCACACGCACCAAGCCATTCTGCAGCAATTTAGTTGCCACTGGAACTGGATTGTCTCCATGCGACTCTCGACGCTCGGGGCTGCCGGACCAAGCAGCCGGCGGTGTTCGGCATTGAAGAACGCCAGCGAAACCTCCAGCCGGAGTGGTGGAAATCCGTTCTTCTCGAACCAGACTCGCCTGCGGCGGCCCAGGACTGGCGGATTCCTGGCGGGGGTGGGATAATGATTCCCCGCACAGGAGTTTGCGATGGAAAAAATGAAGAGTTCCTTGGGTCGGCAACAAGCGGTTCATCCCTGTCGGCGACGGTTTTTGGATGATTTCAAACGCGAGGCGGTGCGGCTGGTCGTCGAAGAGAAATACACCTTCGCGGCGGCCGCCCGGGCTGTCGGCGTCAGCACGAGGAGCCTTCGCGATTGGCACAAAAAGTATGCCCAGACATATTCGCGCCTCAGGCTTGCACAGAAATGCCCGCGATCAAAGCAGTCCAAGCGGCCCTCAGTTGTGCGAGTTCGCTGGCCCAACAGCCACATTGCCCCCAGTATTCATCCCAAACCGGTGCTACAGCACCAAGGCAACCGGGCGGCCAACCACACGGGTGCTATCGCATTGACAACAGAAACCCGCTCCCATGGATCACTCGAAATCAACCGCGGAAATACAAGTAGGCAATGAAGATTGCGAGTATCACCGCCGCCGAGGCCGCGATGTCGCGCCAGCCCCAACTGCTACGTGAGGCGAGCCGCTGCTCTTGCGTGAGCGTTCCATAGGTCAATCCGGAAATCTGCTCTGCGTCCGGGGCTTTCGTTAAATAGCTGACCACAACCATCACGATCGCGCAAACGACGAGAATCACGATGCTGTAGTACTGGAAAAACATGTTGTTGACGATCCACAAGAAGGATCCTTCGGCATACTGGAAGTTGTCGAGCAATTTGACCGGCGTGTCGATTGCCAGCCGGAACAGGCCCATGATGAATCCGACGACCAGGGCGGCCAGGCAGCCGGCTCCGTTGAGCCGTTTCCAGGCCACGCCCAGGAAGAACACCACGAAAATTGGCGGTGCGAGATATGCCTGAACGCCTTGAAGATAATCGTAAAGTCCCTTGCCGCCCTGGATCACGGGAATCCAGGCCAGCCCGATCAAGACCATCACCGTCGTGGCGATGCGTCCGATCCACACCAATTGCCGCTGCGAGGTATTTGGTCGCAATCGGGAATAGAAGTCCATCGTGAAGAGCGTCGCCGACGCGTTGAACACGCCGGCCAGCGAACTCATCAGCGCAGCCAGTAGTCCGGCCACGACAATCCCACGAATACCCGGCGGAAGCACCGAGGCGACCAACAGCGGAAAGGCCTTTTGGGCCTCGTCACGGATGACGTGACCGTTCTCGTCGAGCAAGACCTGTTCGATGGCCTCAACGCGGCCGCTTTGCGCCAAGGCGAAGCAGATCATGCCCGGGATGATGAAGATGAATACTGGCAGAAGTTTTAGCATGGCAGCGAAGATGGCGCCGCGCCGGGCTTCTGTTTCGTTCGGCGAACCGAGTGTCCGCTGCACGATGTATTGGTCGGTACACCAGTACCACAAGCCAATGACCGGCGCACAGAAGAGCATGCTTAGCCAGGGATAATTGTCATTGAAGTACCAGGCCATCCGCCCAGACTCTTTCACCGGGGCCCAGGTGGCCTCCACACCCGCTGGAACGATCGGCTTCCAGAGATTGAACATCTCGGAGCCGGCAATCGCGCGCAATTCTCCCCAGCCGCCGAGGGCGTGCAGTCCGAAATAGGTTACCAGAATCGAGCCCACGACAAGGACGATCGTCTGCAAGGCCTCGGTGTAGGCCACCGCGCGCAAGCCGCCTAGGACGGTGTAGGCACCGGTCAGCACGATCACCAAAATCGAGCCAAGCCAAAAGCTATCGAGCGGACCAAGGTGCATCTCTGGCAACAGGACCGAGAAGACCACTCCTCCGGCGAAAATTCCCACGGCGATTTTTGTAACGACGTAGGCCACCAACGATATCACGGAAAGTACCGAGCGGTTCGCAGGACTGAATCGGCGTTCGAGGAACTCCGGCATCGTGAAGACCTTCGAGCGCATGTAGAACGGCACCAGCATCCACCCGAGCACCAGCAGGCACCAAGCGTGCAGTTCGTAGTGGGCCATGGCAACCCCGTCGGTAGCGCCCGATCCCGCCAAACCAACGAGGTGTTCGGAGCCGATATTCGAAGCAAAGATCGACGCCCCGACGATGAACCAGCTCAGGTTGCGTCCGGCCAGGAAGTAATCGTCGGCCGTATCCTTGTTCTGACGGACCACCCACCAGACCAAACCGAACAACAAGGCGAAATACCCGCCGATCATAACCCAATCGATGAATTCCATGCTACGCGCTCACCTTTGTTTGTCGGTAACTGTTCACAGCGATTCGTTCTTTTTCTTACCACGGAGCGGGTGAGGAAGGTGGAGCGAAAACAAGGATGGATTCTATTGAGGCCTGCATAGCCAATGAGCGGAAGGCGACCAACGGGAGCCTGGATTTCCAGGCGTTCGGCTTTCCGAAGCGATCATTATTAATGCAAGTCTCAATAAAGGATGAAGTAGGAAGGTTGGGGTCATCCATCATTGTTCTGACCACTATCCACTTTGGTTTGGTTTCCTAAGGACGGTCCGAAGAATAACTTGTCCTTTACCACGGCGGAAACCGAGGGACGGTGCGAAGCACGTCCCGGCAAATAATTTATCGGTCGATCCTAAAACTCCATGACTCCATGGTTAATTGAGCGGCCGATCCTATAGTCCTCTGGCTAGGTGGTAGTATATTTCGTTCCAGCGGAGTTCTTTCTTGAACTGGGAAAGCTGCGTGTCGGTGTCAATCCGCAGGAATTCGAGACCGGCCATGTCGGCGAAATCTTCGAGATGTTCGGCGGTGACGGCTTGACTGAAGCTGGTATGATGAGGACCACCGGCATGGATCCAGGCGGCTGCCGCCGTTTTCAGATTCGGGCGGGGAAGCCATACGGCGCGGGCGACCGGCAGATGGGGTAACGGCTCGTCCGGCGGCACGACGTCCACCTCGTTGACCAACATGCGGAACCGATTGCCAAGATCTAGCACGGCTGCATTGATAGCGGGCCCAGCGGGAACATCAAACACCAAGCGGCAGGGAGCGGCCTTGCCCCCGATCGACAAAGGATGGATCTCCAACGAGGGACGACTGCTCGCCACCGTCGCGCAGATCTCGAGCATGTGGGCCCCGAGCACCTTCATGCCGCCGGGGTCAAGGTGGTACGTGTAGTCTTCCATGAAGGACGTACCCCCGGGCAATCCGGCAGACATCACCTTCATGGCCCGAACCATTGCGGCCGTTTTCCAGTCGCCCTCCGCGCCGAAACCGTAGCCCTCGGCCATGAGCCGTTGGACAGCCAAGCCGGGAAGCTGGCTCAGTCCGTTGAGATCCTCGAAAGTCGTGGTAAATCCCTTGAAATCGCCCCGCCTGAGAAACGTGCGAAGGCCAAGTTCGATCCGCGCGGACTGTCGCAACGATTCACGCTGGGCACCGCCGGGCACGAGCGTCTCGGCAACGCGGTAGGTGTCGTCATACTCGGCGACGAGCCGGTCTACTTCGGCATCGCTCACGGCGTGAACGCATTCGGACAACTCGCCCAACCCGTAACCGTTGACCGAGTAACCGAAGCGAAGTTGTGCCTCGACCTTGTCGCCTTCGGTGACGGCCACGTCGCGCATGTTGTCGCCGAATCGAGCGAACTTCGCGCCCTGCAAATCGTGCCAGGCGGCGGCGGCTCGGACCCAGGCGTCAAGCCGGGCCACGACTTCCTCGTCTTGCCAGTGACCGACTACCACTTTTCGCGCCAGCCGCATCCGCGTGGCAATGAACCCAAACTCGCGTCCCCCATGCGCCGACTGGTTCAGGTTCATGAAGTCCATGTCGATCGTCGACCAGGGAATGTCGCGATTGAACTGAGTATGCAGGTGTACGAAAGGCTTGCGAAGCGCGGCCAACCCGGCGATCCACATCTTGGCCGGCGAGAAGGTATGCATCCAGGTAATCAGCCCGATACACTTCGGCGAGGCGTTGGCCTCTTCACACAAGCGGTGGATTGCCTCAGGCGTGGTCAACACGGGCTTGAACACCACGTTGACCGCCAATTCGGCCGACGTCGCCAGATGCCAGGCGATTTTCTGGGAGTCCTCGGCAACTCGCTGGAGGACTTCCTCGCCGTAGAGGTGCTGGCTGCCGGTGGCAAACCACACCTCCCACTGTTTTGAATCGTTCATGGGAAAACTATCCGTTTGGGTTGCTTGTCGAGGTGTGAATGACTAACGGAACAAGGTGGTCCACAAGGGTGTTGGTTATCGCTGACCATAATAGGCGTTCGCCCCATGCTTGCGCTCGTAATGTTTCTTCAAAACGTAGGTTTCCAACGGCACGAAATCCGCGCGAAGCGTCAGCGTGCCGAGGGCCATTCGCGCGACGGCTTCGAGAGCCACGGCGTTGGTTACCGAGGCGGCGGCGTCCCGCCCCCAGGCAAACGGCCCATGCCCGGCCACCAACACGCCGGGCACCGCCAGCGGCTCCAGATTGCAGAAGCGGTCGACGATCACACGCCCCGTGCTGGCTTCGTAGGCGTTGTCGACTTCTGTGGGTTCAAGCGCCCGGGTGACGGGCACCGGACCCTGGAAGTGGTCGGCATGGGTAGTGCCCAGGCAAGGAATCTCCAACCTCGCCTGGGCAAACATCGTGGCGTACGTGCTATGCGTATGGGCGATGCCGCCGATGCCGTGAAAATGCCGATACAACACCAGGTGCGTCGGTGTGTCAGACGAAGGCTGCAAGTCACCGTCCACCACGTTCCCCTCCAGGTCGACCACGACCATGTGCTCCGGGCCCATTGCGTCGTAGGGGACGCCGCTGGGTTTGATGACGACCAACTCGCCGTGCTCGTCCAGCCCGCTGACATTACCCCAGGTAAGCGTCACCAGTCCTTGGCGTACCAACTCGAGATTCGCTCGGCAGACTTCCGCTTTGAGTTGCTCCAACATGCGATCAGTTTCTCCTCGCGTGGTCTCTGATCGCGATTAAGTCTTTCATCACCGTGTGAAGCGCATGGCCGTTGCCGGTTGTGCCGAGGGCGTCGTGCAGCATGCGATACAAACGATAGAGCTCTGCGTAAGTGCCGGCGGCCGCTTTCCGCGGGCGATACACCGTGGACTTCGTGCCCGTCATCTTCCGCTGTGCCTGTTGAACCCTTTTATATGCTCCGCCGGCGACAGCACCGAAAATGGCGGCTCCCAACGCACACGTCTGCGACGAGGCGCTAAGCTTCATCGGACGGTTGCAGACATCGGCGTAGATCTGCATTACGAACGGATTTTTCTCGGCAATGCCTCCGCAGTTGACCACTTCTTTGACCGTCACGCCGTACTCTTCGAAGCGGTTGATAATGGTCAATGCGCCAAAGGCCGTCGCTTCGATCAGCGCCCGGTAGATCTCCGGCGCCGTGGTATGCAACGTTTGGCCGATGACCAGCCCACTGAGCAATGGATCGACCAGTACGGTGCGGTTGCCGTTGTTCCAGTCGAGCGCCAACAGGCCGCTTTCGCCGGGCAGCAGCCGCTCGGCGTCTTTGGTAAGGTTCACATGAGGGTCGCCACGCACCGCGTATTTCTCGGGCGTTAGCTGCTTCACAAACCAGTTGAAGATATCACCCACGGCCGATTGACCGGCTTCGAGACCGTACATGTCGGGCAATACCGAGCCGGGCACGATGCCGCAGAGGCCGGGAATATCGGCCAACGAGTCGTCGATCGGGGCAACCATCATGTCGCACGTGCTCGTGCCGATGATCTTCACCAGGGTACCCGGCTTGATACCCGCGCCGACCGCCCCCATGTGGGCGTCGAAGGCACCGGTTGCTACGGCTACCCCCGGCTTCAGCCCGACTTTGTCGGCCACCGCGGCGGTCAAACCACCGACCTTTTTGTCGGCGGTCAACGTATGCGTGGCGAAATGGTCCCGGATTTTTACGAAGTCGCGGTCTAGTCCCGCCAGGAAACGTTTGCTTGGCAATCCGCCCCACTGTGGGTGATACATGGCCTTGTGGCCGGCGGCACAGATACCTCGCGTCATGGTGTCGGGGTGAAGGTTTCCCGTGACGAAAGCGGGAATGAAGTCGGCCAGCTCGACCCAGGCATAAGCGGCTTCAAAGATCCTGGGAGCCGACCGTTTGCAGTGCAAGATCTTTGCCCAGTACCACTCACTGCTGTAGGTGCCACCGCATTTGGCCAGATAATCGACGCGGCTACGTCGCGCCCGATCGGTAATCTCCGCGGCTTCTGCATGGCTGGTATGATCTTTCCAGAGCCAGGCGTGTGCGGAAAGGTTTTTCGTGAACCTTCGATTCAGCGCTAGCGGCATTCCTCGCGAATCGACCGGAATGGGCGTCGAGCCGGTGGTGTCGATGCCAATGCCGACGACGTCTTCTGGGTGAAAGTCGGGTGATGATATTGCCCTAGCAACCGCACCACCGACCGACTGAAAAAATCCCTCGATGTAATCGGCCGGATTCTGTCGAGCAAGATGGGGATCTTTCGCGTCCAGAAGTATTCCAGCTTCGCCGCTGGGGTAGTCAAAAACACACGAGGCCACTTCCCGTCCGTCCGCCACGTCGACCACCAGCGCCCGAACGCTGTTCGTGCCATAGTCTACGCCGATGGCAAATTGACGTGAAGGGGCGCGGGCTGAGCACATAGAAGTTGATTCCTTAAGCGACGGGCAATTAGGTTCTTGTTGCTTGTCATGGTATTTGTCGTAGAGTCTCACAACAAGCAAGTTTTGCGCAACCTTGTGTCGAGTTTGCGCAATGCTCTTTGCCATGCCGCGGTTGAGAGTTCGCCCAAGAACAAATCCACGGTCACTACCGTGCGTGACCGTGGATTATTGATAACTGCATTGAGGATGTTCGTTCCAGCAAACCGAAAGCCCGAAAATCCAGGCTCCCGCTCGTCGCCTTCCGCGCATTGGCTATGCGGCCGTCAATAAGGCCACAAAAAAACGGCAAGGCTCCGCACTGTCGTGTGCGGGGCCTTGCCGTGCGAATAGGAGAAGCTCTACGGTTGTTGCCGCAGTCTCAGCATCGTGAACGACCACGGGGGCGACGTCAGTTCAAACTGAGAATCAACCGGCCCGAACTCGCCGGTTGTTGGCACGACCTTCCGTGGTTCGTCGAGTGAGTTTTCGTCGGTCGTCGAGCCGGACGTCAATACGGTGCGTGTGCCAGTCCATGGCCGCGAGGCTGTCCCTTTCAATGCGATTTGAGTTACTTGCGGTTCGGGGCTGTAATTGACGATTTTCACGATCCACTCTTGCGTCTCTTCGACGAAGCCCGCACCAGCGGTGAGCGTCTTCGACGGCAACGGCAGACCCTCGATGGTCACCGGCGCGATACGGTCGGGACGATTATGGGCGAAGAGTTTCTGCACATAGTACGACGGCGTACCAAAGGCTCGGGTGTTGTCGAAATTGATTAGATCTACGTGCCAGCGGCGGTCGTTTACGTTAACGAACAGCGGGGCATAGGCCGCCATTGTGACGATATCGGCATTGCGCTCCAGGCCAATCATGAACGCGGCTTCGCCCAGCGCCGCGAGGAGATTTCCCTTGCCCGCATCAACGTTTGCGGCATATTCGCCCACGAAAATCTTGGGACCGTTGCGGTCTGCGTTATCATACTGGTGGGCGTGCGAAGCAAACCAGTCGGGCGTTTTGTAATAGTGGTGGTCGATGATATCAATCGGGGCATTGGGTACCGCATCGCTGGCGATCAACTCCATCTCGGGATAGCGTTGTTTGATGGCCTTGTAGAACGCCGCGTACCGTTCAGCGTAGCCGGGCCCAAAGTTTTCGTTGCCAACGCCGAGTAATTTCAGGCCGAAGGGTTTAGGGTGACCATTGGCTGCTCGCTTGGCACCCCACTCGCTATCAACCGGGCCGTTGGCATACTCGATAGCGTCTAGTGCGTCCTGGATCCAGGGCCCCAACTCATCCATCGGCACATATTCTTCCTTGCGAAATTGGCAACTTATACCGCAGTTGATAATAAACATCGGCTCGGTCTTGAGTTGTTCCGACAACTCCAAGTACTCGTGATAGCCCAAACCATCGGTCGCACGATATCCCCAGACGTTGTGCCGCCCTGGACGCTGTTCGACCGGTCCAATGGTCTCTTTCCAACGCCACGCCGACTCCACCGAAAACCCCTCGACGATGCAACCGCCGGGAAAACGCAGAAATCCAGGCCGTAAGTCGGCGAGCATTTCGGGCAAGTCGGGCCGCAACACGCCGGGCTGCTTCCGCCAAGTCGCTTTCGGCAGCAGCGACACATGGTCAAGCCACAACGTTCCGGGGCCGTCGACGGACAACACCAGCCGTGCGTCGCGTGATGTCGTTTCACTCTTGAGAACCGTCTCCCACGGTTGCCACTTGGTGCCCGGTTTCGGCAGAGCGGCCGTAGCGTACTTCTCGCCGTTAGGCCCCTCAAGGCTGACCGTAAGTGTGCCTTGAAAATCTTCGGCACGCACGAACAACTTGAGCCGGTACTGGGCATTTTCTTCGACAGCCATTCCCCAATAGCCGCCGTTGGCAATTCCGGCACGTCCTTCGGCAATTTTCTCCACCTGGAGTTTGCCGCTGTGCGGGGCCATCGAGTTCAGTGGCGTTTCGTTTACGACGGTAAAGCTGACCGTGTCGCCGTTTTCCTGCAAGGGCGTCCAGCCCACGTGTGGCTGCAGGCAGTCGCCTACGGAGATTTCCCACCCCGTGGGACTGATAACTTTGCCATTTTGCAACACGCAACGTGGAGCGATAACGTGGTCCTCGAACGAACGGTTGCGCACCATTTCCGCATACAGCCCACCATCGGCCGCGTGGTTAATGTCTTCGAAGAACAACCCCCAAAGCCGTTGGCTGACCGGCCGGCCGGACGCGGCCGTATCGACCGTCAGATTGGCCGTCTGTGCTGCGGCCTTATCCGCGCCAACAAAGGCAAACGATAGAACAATCGCAAGCGACAAAAATCGAATCATGGTGACTCACCGTTGCTCAAAGGGAAGATTGATGACGTTCCAATTCTGCTACACGCTACAATGGCTGTCAATGATTTCCAGTGTCGACTTTGCGCAAAGTGATGTCGAGTTTGCGTCGTGGGACACTTTTAGGCGGCTGAAAAGCCGAAATAACCTAGCGCGATACCACTGACAAATACGGAATGCCCGCGCCGTAGCCACCGAGGAAACCGGCAGCGTTGGCAGTACAGCACCGAACTTTTGTCGAATTTGCGTCGGTGGTTGCTGCGCTTAACAACAATGTTTCTTTGTTGGGCGAATCTCAGCTATAATTGGCTTATGCAAAACCAAGGTACTGCCATGCCAAAGACATTCAAGGTTGCGTTGTTAATCGAGACCGCGCGAGGTTACGGCCGCGAGATGTTGCAGGGCATTGTTCGCTATGCCCGGTTGCACGGTCCTTGGGCGTTTTATGTCACGCCGGGTGACTTCGAACAGGCTGTGCCCGAAATGAAACAGTGGGGAGGAACTGGCATTATCGCCCGGGTTGAAACCCCCGCTGTGGCGCGAGCGATCGTGGCTAGTGGCCTGCCTGCGGTGGTGGCCGATCTTACCGAAGGCCAAAGGGCGTCGGACCATCCGTTGTCGCAGTACAGCGAGATCGCATCCGACTCCGAAAGTGCTGCGCGGATGGCTGCCAAGCATTTACTCGAACGCGGATTCCGACATTACGCTTTCGTCGGCGTTCCGGATCGCGTCTGGTCGGACCGTCGTCAAGAAGGATTCTGTCGTCGCATTGAAGCCGAAGGGTATAACCCGCGGGTTTACAGACAGCCACGTCGGAAATGCGATCGTCAGTGGGGACGCGAGCAGTCACTCTTGGCCGATTGGCTTCACACGCTCCCGAAACCCATCGGCCTGATGGCCTGCAACGACGACCGCGGCCGCGAAGTTCTCGAAGCTTGTCGTAAAGCCGGGGTGGCGGTGCCCGAGGAAATCGCGGTGGTCGGTGTCGACAACGACGAGTTGCTCTGCGAACTGTCGGACCCGCCGCTGTCGAGCGTCGTCCTCAACGCCGAACGTGGCGGCTATCAGGCGGCTAAGCTTCTGCATAAGCTCATGACGTCGCGTCGCAAGAAGCCAGAGAGAATCCTCGTTGAGCCACTACGCGTGGTTGTGCGGCGGTCGACAGACGTCATAGCGCTCGACGACCGAGAGGTCGCCTTCGCTCTGCAATTCATCCGAGACTATTCTGGGCAACCGATCCAGGTAAGTGATGTCGTTCGATCGCTCGAATTGGATATCTCCCGTCGGGCTTTAGAAATCCGTTTCAAACGCGCAGTGGGCCGTTCGATCCACGAAGAGATCGAACGCGTCCAACTGGAACGGGCGAAACGTCTCTTGGCAGAAACCGACATGAGAACGGCGGAAGTGGCGACAGCCTCCGGTTTCGGCACAGCCAGCTACCTAGCCTGGATGTTCCGCCAACGGCTAGGCATGACGCCATCACAGTACCGGGTCAATGTTCGTTGCCAGTAGATGAATCCTGTCACGCCCAATACTCCGTCGAACGAATGAGCCACCCGTCTGGCTCTATGTCGCATGAAATGCAATCCGCCGACCTGAGAAATGGAGACGACTTCGCCCAGCGAAGGTGACTCGACGTCACGAGGCGTCCGCGAGTTACGCTCTAGCGATAGATGCGGCCGGGAACCGTGAAAGTACAATAATGTGTTCCATATGCTTCGCCAATTTCGGTTCGGTCGCGTTGGCAATCAGAACCAACAGCGGGTGCATGAGCCACTTCACCTTGGTACAATCCTTACAGTTGGCCCCAAAACGAAGGGTGACGTCGAATCGTATCCCACTCGAAACGTTTGAATGGTTCGAAGGAATTCGTTTCAGGGTTCAGCCGATAGGTTCGAAGCCATTTCTTCTGAATAGCACGATCGGACCACCGTTTGACACGCGCCCAGCGCCGCGTCGCTTTTGAAGAGCGGCCAACCCTGGTCGGCGTGCCTCGCCTTCGCAACACGGGCCGTCGTGTGGCGCCTCGTGGCCAGACGTGCACGGCTATAGCATTACTCACGATGGGTAACGAGGAGTTGGAGTAGAAAATCGTTATCCCAGCCGGTTTTCTTGTGTTTGACTTTCAGCGAGCCTTTCGATTGCTCCTGCTTCAACAGGCTGAGCGTGAAACGGCGGCGTGCTCTTTTCGGATTCGTGAATCGTCTTCGCCGAACACGACATCCAAGACCCAGTGCAGGTTGTTTTCGATCGACCAGTGGGAGCGGATCAGGCAGATCCTTGAAATGCTCGACGATCGCCAGCAGGTCGGTATGCCGAAAACTGTCGCCTCTGGCTGGCGGGTTTGCTCGTCTCTTGGCCATCTTGTTGCCCTCCATAACTGAAAACCGAACCGTGAAAGGCATCCCTTACCAAAAACTCGCCCCCCGAAAACCCAGCTTCGCTATTGTGATGCGATAGCCGTGCGGAAGAGTTCACCCCCACCTCCAAGGGAGAACACGCATTTATCCCGAGCCCACTCCCGCCAGACTGGAGGTTTCCAGAAAAGCTGTGGCCCTTGCTGGGAGACGCAAAACACGAAGTGGGGGTCTTGAAAGGCATCGGCAAAACCCTGCCCAATCCAGCCATCTTGCTACGAATGCTGGAAGGCCGTGAGGCAATCCGGTCATCCCGCCTTGAGGGAACGTATGCCACCGCCACGGAATTGCTGTTGTATGAAATGAGCCCCAAGGAATCCAAATCCGAAGACGACCCAGCGAATTCTCAGCGGGAAGTCTTCAATTATCGAAGGGCGCTTCAGCAGGGGATGAACACGGACCTGCCTCTTTCGTTGCGATTGATTCGAGACCTTCACGCGACCCTGTTGCACGGCGTTCGTGGGCGCGATCGTTCGCCCGGCCAGTTTCGCCGCATCCAGGTTGCCATCGGAGCCGAACGGCGTTTCGTGCCACCGCCACCCGAGAGGCTGATGGAATGTCTCGATCCGCTCGAAAAGCACTTTCACGCCCAGAAGTCGAAGTACGACCCCTTAGTCGATTGCTTTCTGACCCACTACCAGTTCGAGACAATCCACCCATTCGTCGACGGAAACGGCCGCGTGGGCAGACTCCTCTTGGCCATCATGTTGAAAGAACGGTGCAATCTGGCCAAGCCCTGGCTATACATGAGCGAGTATTTCGAGAGGCACCGAGAGGACTACATGCAGCGGCTCTTCAACGTCAGCGCCCAAGGCGACTGGACCGGGTGGATTGAGTTCTGCCTGGAAGCCACGGTCAGCCAGACCCGCGACACCATTTTTCGTTGCGAACGACTGCTGGAGATTCGGGAGGAATTTATGAAACGAGTCGGCAGTGTTGGCGGCTCGGTACGGCTTAACGAAATCGTCGAACGCATCTTCTATTCGCCGTTTGTGCGAATTGCCGACTTGCGGAAAATGCTGGGAGTAACCTACCCCACTGCGAAGGCCGACGTAGAGCGTCTAGAACAGGCCGGTATCTTGGCTCCCTTGCCGGAGACCACGCCCAAAACATACTACGCACCGGACGTCTTCGGCGTAGCCTACGAAGATACCAACGACGGCTAACATAGCTATCGGGGGCGGAGCTGAACGTAGCGCCAGGTGTAGCGCCGAACGTAGCGCCGGGCCGGTCGACAAACTGACTGGCCCGTTTTTTTATGATTGAATTTCTCCGTAGCGCAGGCGTAGCGCAGCAGGAAACGGGTCATTACAACCCAACGAAAAAGCCCGCCGTAACATGTTGCTACGACGGGTTTTACAATGTCGGGGCGACTATCGTTCGTTGAAACCGGTTGGCGTGGAAATGATGGAGGTATTCACACCACTCTTCCAGACGCCGCAGCCGCATGTCGTTTGGGCTGCCCAACTTGCGCGTTGCTTGTCACGTAACGGTTCATAGGGGGCGCCAGCGGTCGGTCCGCTTTTCTCCCTCGAAACGGATCAGGTTGCGGCTTCGTAGGGTCTTCAGGTTTCGTTCCAATGTGGTCTTCGAGAGGCAGAATTGCCCCTGGTAGTTCTGCAGGAGTGCGTCTTTCTGCATCGTCCCGCGAGCGAAAAGGTCGGCCAGTAGCCACTGCTGCCGGGCACTCAGGTGTTTAACGTCACCCGGTGGGTTTCTAGGGTCATTCTGCCCGTTTGTAACGTCATGATTGGCGTCATTTCTAACGTCATTGCCGCCGCAATTGGGGTCATTTCTGACGTCATCACGGTTATTTCTAACGTCATCGGGGTCACGCGCGGTGTTCTTCGGTGAAAGGCTGTAGCCATACCTGCGGTCATTGGTGATCACGTCCTGGCGACCGCACTGGACATTGGCCCGTTCCCGCAGGAACTTCTCGATTCTGCGGCGGAGGCGACGGACGGCGTCGGCGAAATGGGCGGATCTGCGCGGAATTCTTCGCCTCTTCGTGGCCAGCAACTGATTAATTGCGTGGCCAAGCGACCACCATCATTGCCGGATCGGGTTTTTAGGAAGGACACAGGAATCATTTGCGTTCTACTCGGCAACTCCCTACGCTGTCGATTACCTTCGCGATCGCATGATTCGGGATTCGCGTGTAATACAGATTGACTTGCTTCAGTGCCGGGAGTTGCGCAAGCGTATCGGCGGAAGTAGCGGTGAATCCTTGGCCGCAGAGCATCACGTGTTGTAAGTGCCTGCAATGTGCGAAGGTGGCCAGACCTGCATCGCCAATATCGGTCCCCGCATTTCGAGCAGCGAGGTGCAACTCGACAAGATCTCTGAACTCGGCAAGCCTTCGAAGGCCTTCGTCGGTAACTCTCGTCTGCACAATAGTCAAGCTCGACAGGTGGGAAAGTCCCGCGAGATGACGTAGCCCTTCGTCGTCGATATCGGTCTGTACCAGCCGGACTTCGCCCAGGTCGGCCACGTCGGCGAGGATTTCTAAGCTGTCGTTTCCGCCGCGCCAGTTGGAGTCCAACAGAATCGCAGTGCCACTTCGCCAATAGCCCTGCGGAGAGGCGTTGACGTGGAAACGGTTTTCCCCGGTACGCCCTCCTAGATTCCGTATGGCTTGAAGGGCAGCGTGATGGGCTTCGCGCTTCTCGACAGCAACCTTAGGATATAGCGCGGCGAGGTCGGGAAGGTAGCTTTCTCCTGGGTTGAGTATAACCTTATGAAGCATTCCCCGACGGTTCCAAGCGACGATGCCATAATGAGCCGAGGTTGCGTACCGGGCGAAAGTGTATTCCTGTGAAAACGGTGTTGTGTTGATCTGCTCGATTTTCCACGTTTCGGGGTCAATTCGGTGCCAGATTCTCCCCGGCTTATAGATCGTGCCATTAAGAACCACCAGTGCGTGGGTTTCGCTGTTCCGTGATGCGTTGAGCATCTTCGGTTTCCACTCACTGGTCCCATTAACCGGTTTCGGCGGCAAAAGATTCAAACCGTAACGATCATGAACGAGAAGATGGTGGTTATGGCACACGTAGTCTGTTTGCGTATCCAGCGTCCTCAAGGAATCGTAAGGGATAGGGAAGATCTCGGCGCTCAGTGCCGACGGGTCGATTACTAACGGCCGACGCTTCGGATTGATCATGAGTCGGCGTAGATCGTACTTCCGTCCCAACAGAATTAATTGACGCCCCTGCGATCCTGGCTCCTGGTATTGGCGTATCCATGTTGGTTCGAAATACTCGGTCGGATCGTCGTCTTTCTGGAGCCCTTCCTCTGTGCTAACCTTGGTCGCCTTGTGAAATACCTTGACCTCACCACTTCGCAGGTCTTCGCCTTGGATATTCGCGGTCAATCGGGCAAGCCAGAGTCGCCGTTGCATGCCCATGATGCCAATAACGAGACACTTCCCTGGACTAATTGGCGCCAACATACACCTCGACATTCCGCCTTCTGCAAATGTCTTTCCTCTCAATTGGTGGTATGGGGGCAAACCGTTTTGCTCGTCGAAAATCGCAATCGTTTGTCCTTCTGGCGATATGACGACAACCTGCGAAGCGAGGGTCGCTACCCAAATGTTCGCGCCATCGTACCGGGCCGCAATGATGCGATCTTTGATCCCTATTGGGGAAAAAATGCGGTCCAGTTTGCCCGGCTTTCGCATCAAGGCTACCCAGTCAAAACACTCGATCAGATCGAAATCATCGTTGCATTGACCAAAAAACCGCGGGGGTGCAGGAATCTCATCAATTGCCTCAAACGCGAGCAAGTTCGACGTGTCAGCACCTTTGGTTTCACGAAATCCCCAGGGACCGATTCCGAGGCCATTGGCCGGATTCAATCCCGCTTCCATTGCCAACTGTTTTTCCGCCTTCAGACGCTCATCTACCTGCTGGTGAAACTTTTGCAAGTGTCTCCGAAAATACCCGACATAGGACTCTGGCACACCATGCTTCGTGAGTGTGTCAACCTCTTCAAGCAGGACGTCGACGTCATCTCGAACCGAAAGGTTCAAATTCTCGCCAAATGACTCACAATACGCGAGAACAGCCAAGCCGCAACGACCGCAGATGGCAATACGTTCGTCGGTCATCTCGGACAGTTGTCGCCAGAGCCCACGTACCGCGTTCGTATCGAGTTGGCCACTGCACAGGCAATCGGGAAAACGTCTAAAGAGGAGTTGCCCCATCGCGTCGCCGGGAACACTCTCAGGTGGAACGAGTTCAGATACCACGTACTTAAGACGTTCGAGAGCCTGCGGAGTGTAGCACGTCTTTTCGCGCATAGTCCCCGCGGCATTGCGGAAAGGCCGTTCGTCGCGTCCTGAATCGAAGGCTTGCGTGATGACACCTTTTGTCCACTCGTAGGCCCGTTCTCGTTTCACGCGCTGCCAAGCGTCGACAAATCCGTGTTCACGCGCCTTGAAGAGGTCCATTGCCTCACGAACCTGAGGGCCCCGGCACTCCAAGGGAAGTTGACCCACTTGACGTGCCAAGGCAACGTAGGCCTCCCACTGGAGTCGTTTCCTGGTTTGTCGGTCGAGTGTGTGGGCTTCATACGAAGCCTTGTTGAAATACAGTCCCTTGCTTGCAACGTGGCCAAGTAGCAGTTCCGCCTGGAGTCGATCAACTTCGCGGTTTCGCAAAAGAAACTCAATGTGCTCCAACCGCGCGTCATCGTTGATGAGATCGGGCGTGGCTTCAGTTAACATCAACAACCTTTCTGCCGGCAGGTGCGGATCCATAAGCAACACGGCCTGCCGAAGCGGCACGGAGCTTTTCGCCGCTCCTGCCGCGGCGAACTCGGCGGCTCTCGCACTTAACGTCTTGATCTGCTCCTCTGCCGAGATGGAATCGACTACGACCTTTTGCCTCAGTTGCACAATCGCTTTCGGCACACTGGTCACCAGGCGTTGCACGACCAACGTAAGTGACAAGTTTTCGGTCTGAAAGGTCCGGAGTTCTTTGTCGCCAACAATGATACGCAACGTCATCGTGAGGGTCGGATCGTCGGTTCCATTGCCCGGATTCATCTCGAACGAGCCGTTGACAGTCATCGGAACCTGTGCCGCCGTATGCGCTTCACCGGCAAGCTGCATTTCGCGTGCAATCGCCTGGACTTCTTCCAACTCCAGTACAGCCGTTCCCGGCACATGCAACAACGCATTCTGCAACAGTTCACGGAAGCCTTCCTGAAGGTGGTCATACTTATAATGAAGGTTTTGCGACAAGAACGGCGTTACCGCAATGATCTGTTGAACGCCCTGTGCGAACCGACTACGTGTGGCGACAACCTTCTCGACACAACTCGTGCAAATCTCGCCTCTCTTTTCTGGAAAGTACGCAAAGAAGCTCGTGTGAAGTCGCGCTGCATACCGACAATCCACGATCACCAATTGAACAAACCGCTTCCTCTGGTTCTTCTGCAGAGAAAGCATAATGAGCAAGTCTGCGTTTGCCAGCCGCGCGACTCGAAGTTGCTGGACGCGTTCACCCTGAAAAAGGGCGTGCAACTCTTTCTCGGCCAAGACTGCGGCAAACCCTTCTCGCTCGACAAGCACTAAGTCTTTACGTTGCGTCAGTTCCGACGTGACCAAGTCAGACAAACCGGTCTGCTGTATCTCGGTTGAACCGATTACCGCACATCGTAGCGTCGCCGGGTTCTCCCCGTGTGCCATGCCTACCGCGGCAATAGCTACCATCGCGACGAAAATACCTGCTACCTTCGACTTGTTCATCACGTTTCCTCGCCACGCTCTTTGTTCGCACGTCACATTGGGAAAAACCGCGATTAAATGGTAAAACTGGATTTCCCATTCGTGTAAAAAAGTCATTTGACAATCGCCCTTATTGATAGTCCCTTCCTGCTTTACGGTCAAGGACTCGCGCATTTCGCCGTACGGACCACTGAAGAGGGAAGATAGTGGAGTTGCACGGCAAACCACACGTAGAGCCAACATGGGTTTGCCGGGCGTTTGGCAGCAGACGTTCGATTGTTTCGGTCCGAAGCCGATCGTTGTTGAACCGGTCGATACGATCTCCATCGAAGTCGCGCAACAAGAGGGCGAAGGTTGCCGCCGCCAACGGTCCGGCTTGTTCTGCCAGTTCTCGCTTGCGTTTTCGGACCTCGGGCTGGTGATAACGCGTCTCGCCGTCTTGGCGGCAGCGATGATTTTCGCGGTCCGGACATAAATAGCTCCCTCCGAACCACCGATCCACGCACCGTCGATCGTTCCGACGGCGCGAGCACCCCTGCCGACCGCGGGCGGGTAGACCGGTCCGAACCAAGTGTCGGATTCCGACTCGTAGCAGAGCACTTCGCCCCGATTGCCGATCAACAGCAGGTGTTCTTTGCTATTGGTAACGAACTCACACTTCGAGTGGACGTTGTCGCTCGGGAAGTCACCCGGCGTGGTGACGGCATCCCGCGCCAGATTGTCATGGTCGTGCCGACCGGCGAAAAAGAACATGCGGTTCCAGCAACTGCGAAGCACGCGGCCGTCACCGTCGATTTCGTGCAAGCCCGTAGCAACCATTACATAGCGTTTGCCCCCGATTGTCGCGATGCTGGTGGGCTTTGGCGTAAAGGTTCGGGGCCGACACTGCCAGCCATGGGGCCAGGTATCGGGCCAACGGCTTAACTTGGGTGTGCATTCTGAAAAACAACAAACGATGGCCAGAGGCGGTCGAACTGGGCGATAAGATTCTGGATCATTTTCCAAGACCGGGTGAGACTTCCAGGAAACGCATCGAATGGCTTCGAAACCACACCGGAAAACACCTGAATTAGGAAGAACAGGGTGGTTCCTGATCGGGCGACCTAACCCGGTCCTGCTATTTTCCTCGGCCACTATTCAGTTGCATACAACACCCGGCGGGGGTATAATGCAGCTGTTATTTAGGGCTGCAATTCGGGTGGTCTACACCAATCGCACGACGGTGCGATGTCGACAGCCTTTCTACTGGATCTCCACACGTTGTTGTACGCGCTCGCGATTGCCTTTCGAACGTATCGGTTTCCGAGAAGTGTTCCCGAGGCCAGGACATGAGTACGACGCAAAGCGATAAGGTTTGCGCAATCAAATTTATTTGGAAAAGAACATCGAACAGCCTTGTCGCCATGGTGCTGTGGGGGGGGCTCGTCGGCGCGATTCCCTCTTGGCTTGCCGCCGCCGAGCAGATTGTTGCGTTGGAACCGGTTGAGCAGTGTTCCACGTTCTTTGCCGAAAGCAACACGCAGCTTCATTATCGGATTCGCAGCGTCGACCGGTACGAAGGCACGGTGCGCTGGGTGCTCGCAGCCAATCATCGGACCATCGCCCGTGGAGAACGTGCCGTCGCAACAGCTCGGCGAAACCCCGCCACAGTAGAGCTGTCGCTGAGGTTTCCACCACTGAACGACGGCGTGATTCTCCCGGTTCAGTTGACGGTAATCGCCTCGCATACCGCCGACGCCCCTGCCGATGCCGAGGCAACTCAAACACTATGGCTTTTCCCGAAAAACCCATTTGAACAACAGGAAACTTGGTTGAAGCAGCTTGATCTGGCACTCTTCGACCCAGAGAAGACAACGGGCAGTCTTCTTGACGACGCCGAGGTTCCCTTTCGATTGGTTCGCAGCCTGGGAGCGTTGGCCGAAGTTGATCACGGGCTAGTATTGATCGGGGAGGGCGTATCGTGGCGAACACAACGTGGCCTACCGGAGCTACTACAGGAATTGGCCGCCGCCGGTCGGCCCGTGCTCTGCTTGGCGCCACGTGAAGGCATGATGCCGTTGCCCAAACAGGGCATTGGCCCCGGTGAGGCCATGGCCATGACGTTTCGCGGTAGCGAGATCGTCGCCCGGATCGACAAGCGTTTGGACGCTGGGTTCTGGTCGGCCAAGCAACCGCGGCCGATCGGACTAGCGCTCCGGCTGGACATCGACCGCGTCGTAGCAGAAGTTGCCGAAGAATCGGGCGGTTGGCCCTGGCTGGAGATCGACTACCACGCGCCCTCCGGCCGATTGGTGGTATGTGGTTTTGGGCTCGCGTCCCACTGGGACGAGGGCCCCACGCCCCGGTTCCTTTTCGCGCGGCTCTTACATTACCTGAGTGACCGCCCTCGGCGCGAAGGGCAAAAGACGGTGAACGCAAACAGAACCTCAACCTCGGAGGACTAGCTATGAGTCGTCGACGCCATTTTGTAGTCGCAGTACTTTTCACCGCGCTGGTCGTGGGCCTCTGTCAAGCGAATTTGGCAGCCGAAGCCCCACAAGTTTACCCCGCAGCCATCCTGCCATTCCAAGAACGTGGCCGAGAGGTGAAGGACCTTGGCCGAAAAGTGAGCGATCTCTTGTTCGCCCATCTGGTTGCCAGTCCCTCGCTTTTTCTGGTAGACCGCGAGGACTTGAACACCGTGTTGAAGGAGCAGGAACTGAACCTTTCGGGCATGGTGAATCCCCAGCAGGCAACTAAGGTCGGCCAACTAACCGGCGCTAAACTCCTAATCACCGGCTCCGTATTGCAGATCGACAACACGATCTATCTCGTGGCCAAAGTCATTGGTACCGAAACCAGCCGCGTGCTGGGGGCCTCGGTCAAGGGGAATGCCAACGGCGACCTGGGCGATCTCGCCCGGCAACTCGCCGAGAAGATCGGCGCCCTGGTCGACAAACAGTCGGACGACCTCGTGGCCAAGCCCGTTTCCCGAACCGACCGTATCGCCAAGCTGAACAAAACGCTGGGCAAGGCCAAGCGGCCCGCCGTCCAGGTACGCATCCCGGAAAGCCACATCGGTCAGGCCACCATCGATCCGGCTGCGGAGACTGAAGTGGTTCTCTTCTGCACGGAAACCGGCTTTCCAATCGTCGATCCGGACAAGGGCACGAAAAAGGATGTCGACATATTGATCAAAGGTGAAGCATTCAGTGAATTCGCCACACGAATCGGCAACTTGATTTCGGTCAAAGCCCGGTTGGAGGTTAAGGCGGTCGACCGGGCCACCGGCAAAATCATTGCCGTCGATCGACAGACGACCATGGCCGTGGGGTTGGGCGAGCAGATCGCGGCCAAGAACGCCCTGCAAGCAGCGGGCGCGGAAATTGCCGAGCGATTGCTGCCCAAGCTGGTCAAAGGCAATGCCCCGCGCGACTGAAAATCGGATGACGAGGTACATCAGTACGACCTGAGATGAGGCTTCCCGATGAGACTATACAACAACCTCGTACTGGCTGGAGCAGCCCTATGGATCGCCTTGGCGTGGCTGCCCGCAATGGCAGCGGAGCAACCCGCCGCATTCTGCCAATTCACCACCAGCGGCGTGTCGTACAACGACTCGTGTGATGTGCAGACGCTGAGCGAGTTGGTGCAAGCGGAACTTGCGTCAATTTCTGATCTAACATGGGTCGAGCGCACGAATATCGACACGGCCCTCTCGGAACTCGAACTCACAGCGTTCGGGCAGATCGACGCGGCATCGTCGATGCAGCTTGGGCAATGGCTCAAGGCAGACGTGCTTCTTAAGGCAGCCTTGTCTCGCACATCCGACAGCGCATGGCAAGCACAGATCGAGATCATCGATCTCCACAGGGCCGACACGCTCGCGCGACAGATCATTGCCCTGGACGCAAACACGCAGGGAAGAGTCGAAGTCAACGCCGCTGCGGTGGAGAAGATCTCGCAAGCCATGCGTGCGGTGATTCCGAAGGCCCTGAAAACGCGGGCCGCCTTCCCAAGGCAAGTGCTCATCGCGCCGCTCTATTTTCGTAACGCTGAATCGACGGGACGTCTCGATTTTCTTGCGGAAGATCTGCGACGTCGCTTCGCGGAGCGTAACCTTCAGCAAGATCGTGTACACTACCTTCAGTTTCCCCGCGCCGAGAGTACCGTTGAAGAAGCCAACCTCATCGTGGGCGGAATTGTCGCAGCAGACCATGCCGAGTGGAGGCACATAGCTGACTACTACGTCTGGGGGGCGTTTCGCGAAGTCGAGAGTTCGGGAGTGGCCTTTCCGGAGGTGCAGGTCGAACTCACGCTTGAGTTCTGGGACGGGCGTGGCGAAGTCCAGCGCATTGTGAAGACGGCCAAAGTGAAAGAGCTTCCCTCACTGGTGGATCGTACCGTCGAAGCGGTGGAAGACCGCGCCACCGCGAAGAACCGGCACAAGGCAACGGACGATATTCGCAAGAGGATTGCCGAGGACCTGCGAATCCGCGCCAAGGACCTGCAGGAGTGGGTCGTTCAGACCGACATCGGCGACTATGGTCGGCTTTCGGAAGAATGGGTGCGTCTTTGGTCCCAGTGTATCCGGATTCTGTCGATTGCCGCATTCTTCGATCCGGCCAACGAGATCGCTCGCCGTGAATTGCTAATCGAAACGACTCGCACCGATTTTGTAGGCAACAGACCAAGCGGAGCACAAGAGTTCTGGAGAGTATGGAATGCCAGCAAGGCGTGGAAGGCCCACTGTCGCCAGTTCGGGTACGACTATAAGCACGTACACGCGCCGAAGCTCAAGTACCGAAGAGGATTGGCTGACAATCGGATCATGATAGGTGCTTTGTGGATGTATGTCGACTCGGCAGAGACTATCTTGATTGCGGCTGCAGCGGACAAATCGTATTATCGGGAGGGTTACCCACCGGCGGATGTGCCAGAAGAGATCCTGCAGAAGTGGCTGGAATCGCTGAGCCGCGATTATATTAACCGAATCAAGTTCGCGATTGGCCATAACCGTGAACTGATCGAAGGGCGCTGGAGTCGGATCTGGCATGCCTGCCAGCGGTACATTCCCAAAGGCGAACTCCGGGCAGAGGCAATCCAGGCCAGTTGGCCGTGTCTAATGAGATCTGAGCGGTTCAAAATCGATGAACGCGATGGCAGACGTATCCGAGAAACCTTCACTGCAATCGGGAAGCCGGAGATCGCCGATCAGCTACTGGCGGAAGCACAGAGATTCGGACATGTCCGTGAAGCAAAGAGCCCCCCACCCGCATCCCAACCACGAAGGACAGCGTCCCGGAGAGTCGAAACATCGCCTCCTCAGGTACCGAAGCTCGCGTCCATGGCACAACCTCCGATGGAGACGATATCTCTGGCCAGTGCTTTTTATACAAACCAAGTGACGGCCCTGGAATACGCCGACGGTCGGCTGTGGATCGGTGTCGATGGCCAGTTTCGCAACCGCGGTGCAAACCAGGGCTGCGCACTGCTCGTGTGTGAATCGAGTGGCGCCAATGTCCGGCTTGTCAAACGAAGAAACAATTCCGACTCAAAGATTGCTGACGCGCTGTACGACGGCCGTCTCTTATGGCTTGCCTCCGACGGAGACGGCGTTTGTCGCGTCGATCTGGAAAAAGATGAGTGGCATCAGTTCACGGCGCGTGATGGCCTACCGTCGCACAAAATATTCACTCTGGCGCGGTGGGACAACACTCTCTACGTCGGTGGCGGCCAGGATCAGCGTGGCATCTTGGCATCGCTTCAAATGGACAAAAACGTATGGAGGCAGCACGAACTGCCCGGACTCACCGGTCGAGAAGACAAGGTGCCTACTTCGCGTGTGACTCGAATTGCCTGCAACGCGGAATGGCTCGCTGTCTATGCTCAACATTACGGTGTTCAAACCCAGGTGCTCCTAAGGAGGCGAACCGGTGGGCCATGGAGCCATGTGGGCGAACTCCTTAAGAGGTCTCACCCCCAGTTCAGTCACTTCACTAACAGCTGGCGATTGAAAGTACACGGGCTCCTCTTCGCAGACGGTTGGCTCTGGATGGCAACATCGCGTGGCCTGGTGGCCTACAATCCCGACCGAGCGGAACTCTCGCTCGTGCAGCCCCTGCCGCTGGAATTGTCGGCAGTCTGGCAAGACGGTAGGCGGCTATGGTTCACGGCCATTCCCTTCTCGGGAACACACGACCATGGAAATGAAACGAAAAACGCATGTTTGCTTCAATTCGACCTGGCTACCAAGAGCTGGACGAGGCAGGTACCGATTCCCTATTCCGGCAAGCCGATCGTCTGCAAGCAACATGGCGACACAATCTGGTTAGGTATGGGCAGTAAAGGCAGTGAAATCGTCGCTGTCGATGTTGAGGCCTTGCGCGTTCCCTGAGAGGCAACGACGGCGTTTCTTTTCGGCGTCTGTGGGACCGCCGGTGCGGGATGCGCTTCCACATTGCATCTCACGAGCAACCGGCGGTATCACGGCGCGCTTCGCACTGCACAAAGTCATCGCCAGTAGGACGACGCGCTGCAAACCGTACCGGAGCCTCGCACCCGTCGGAGCGTGACACTATCGTTCGCTGAAACCGGTTGGCGTGGAGTTACCAGAGGTTGCCACACCACTCTTCCAGACGCCGCAGCCGCATGTCGTTCGGGCTGCCGAACTTGTGCGAGTCGCTTGTCGTGCGATGGATCATAAGGGTCGCCAACGGCCGGTCCCTTTTTTCGCCCTCGAAGCGGATCAGGTTGCGGCTTCGCAGGGTCTTCAGGTCTCGTTCCAAGGTGGTCTTTGAGAGGCGGAATTGCCCGTGGTAGCCCTGCTGGAGCTCGTCTTTCTGCATTGCCCCGCGGGCGGCAAGTTCGTCCAGGATCCACTGCTGCCGGGCACTCAGATCTTTGACGTCACCCGGTGAGTTTCTGGGGTCGTTCTGCCCGTTTGTAACGTCATGCTTGACGTCATTTCTAACGTCATTGCCGCCGTGATTGGGAGCATTTCTAACGTCATCGGGGTCACGCAGGGTGATCTTCGGTGAAAGGCAGTAGCTATACTTGCGGTCATTGATGATCACGTCCTGGCGGCCGCACTGGACGTGGGCCCGTTCCCGCAGGACCTTCTCGATTCTGAGGCGGAGGCGACGGACGGCGTCGGCGATGTCGTTCTGCCGGGTCATGCCGTGGCCTGCCCGTTGGGCCAACTCCTCGCCGCTGAGGGCAATGAACCTGCCGCGGGCATCCCGTTGGCGGAGGACGTCGAGGATCGCCCGCATCAGGCCGCTGCCGACGCCGTCGCAGATCCGCACCCCGCAGAGCTCCACCCGGGTCTCCCGAAACACCATCTCGCCCTGCTCGAAGGGCTGGGGTGGTTCGGGATCGTCCACCAGTTGCGAGTGCGACTTGGCCCCCGCGCGGTCCCGGTGCGCGGCCCGCAGCGCGTCCTCGAACCCCCGCGTGGTGCGAATCTCCCGCACGAGATTCTCGCCGTTGTCGACGCGACAGAGACTGCCGTAGCGCACCGGGATCTCGAGGTCGAGCAGGGCGTAGGAGAATTTTCCCTTGGCGAGCAGCTTGCGGGCCTCGACCTGCGTCTCGGCCACCTCGCACGTGTGGCCCAACGATTCGAGACGGTCCTCGACATCCTCCAGGATGGTGGGATTGTCATCCACCACCAGGGCATGGTATGTCATCGTCCGTCTCCTCCGGCTGCGTTGGGCAGGGCGATGGTCACCGTGGTCCCTTCGCCCTCCTGACTCTCAATCTCCAGCGAACCGCCGTGGGCTTCAACCATCCGCCGCGCAGTGGGCAGGCCGAAGCCCGTGCCGGAACCGGTCTTCGAGGTGCCGCCGGGCAGGAAACGCCGCACCTCGGCCAGGTCGTCGGGGGAAAGCCCCAGGCCGTCGTCGGCGACGGTGATCGCTATCCGCTGCCCCTCGATCGCCTGGGCGGTGATGCGGATTGTGCCCGACTTGTAGACGTGTTCGCCAGCGATTATTTCGTTGCAGCCGGGAATGTATACTGCGGCCTTCTTGCATCCACTGGAAGCACCCTTCAGGCCAACAATGCCAAGGCCATCGGCAATGGAACCGAGGGAGTCTTCTCCTATATGGGGAGTGCCGTTCACGCCGCGTACACGAAGTCTTTCTGTAACGCAACTGGCGTGGTCGCCAAGAGCGGATCAACAGCGCGTGTTCAAGGCTCCGAAACCCGTGAGAACACGAACGGTGGAATGCAGGCACTTGAACACTCCTACATTGAAGCAACGGGCTCGACCATTGCCGAAGGGACGCCGACGCCCGACAGCACGTCATGCATCATCCTGTAAGGAGAAAACAATGATTACGTGTACACAAGCTGGCTGTAATCCCAATGTCGGCTTAGCATCTCAAGTGACCGCCAACGGCAGCAGTCTGACGTTATGCGTCGACGACGCAAGGGGCAACGACACCACGGGCAACGGCAGCTATATTTATCCTTGGAAGACGCTGCGGAAGGCCGTTGAGGTAGTGTCCCAATGGTACTGTGGCACTCCCGTGAAAATCCAATTGGCCATAGGGCATTACACCTTAACCAGTCGGTTGGAACTCAACTTCCCCTGTTCTGGCAATGTTCGTATCTCTGGGGAGACGGATGCCCTATCGTCTCTCCATATCAACAGTATCCAGAGTGTCAGCGGTTCCAGCGGCGCTTGGAGTGTTGTACTCAATCACAGCACCACGAGTGCCACCATTCAGGTGGGAGACTACTTATGTATCCCAAGGAACCGTGGTGCTTATGAGTGTTACCCAAGTGGCCCGGATGCCGCGATATGGGCCGCTGAGTTGCTTACCGGTGGACACCGTATCACCAACGTGGATAGCCTGAACAATCGAATTACCATTCTGGTGAAGTCGCGACATGCCGTCCAGCCAGGTTATTTGGTTGATTGTGACGCTACGCTCAACCAAGTCGTGATCGACGGGCCCGGAATTTTGATCGATGGTGGCCCCTGCCTGGGAATCAACCGTTGCGTCCTCCGAACGGACGCAACCACCGGTGTCGGTCTCGCTGTCTATAATGGTGCCAGCGTGGACTGTAGCTCGTTGATCATTGACGGCTTCCGACGGGGGCTTTACGCAACCTATGGCTCCTCCGTCCTGGGACCGGCGTGTGTTTCGGGCGCGAGTCTCGCAAACATCGACCTTGAGTACGGTTCCGTTCTGCACAATCCCAGATTGCTCGTCACTGGAAGCGGCTACTACGGTCTACTCGTCGGGCACAACAGCAAGGCAGAGACGCTGTACTGCAAGGCAATTGGGAATGCGGGCATCGGAATGTACGCCTACATGAACTCGATGATTTATGGGACCGAATGCTACGTCTTCTTCAACAACAGCATCGGACTCCTCAGCGAGGCGAACTCCGTTGTCCACGCTGCCACCACCTTCACTAACAGAAACACGGTTGGAATCAAAGCCAACAACCTATCCTTCCAGGAGAAATGCAAAGTCTATTTTGCCAACCAAGGGGCGGGCTGGGTCGTAGAAACGGAAGGCCGTGGCGGAGTTGCGGCGGGAGTTTCCTACGTTTCAAGGAGGGCCGTATCGTGGTCGCATCGTCGTTGAGTCAGTTGGAGGCGGTATTCTCAAAGGTTTCGGATCCACGCGACCCCAGGGGGGTGAGGCATCCGTTCTCCGGCATCGTTTCCTTGGTGTTTCTCGGCTTGTTGGGGCGGATTACCGAGATGGCCGTGGTGGTACGTTGGGCGAATGCGAATTGGGAGGAACTCAAGGAACCACGGGGATTTACACGCGACAAATCCCCGTGCGGCTCGACCATTTCCAGGGCCTTGGCCGGGCTCAGTCTGGACGAGTTTCGCGAGGCGTTCGCCCTATGGCTGAACACGGCCCTGGCCGATCAGGAGGGCCGTTGGGCTGCGGCGGTCGACGGCAAGATGTGTCGCCAAGGACTTGGCGCCGATGGCTCGCCCGTGCAGATGCTCAATGTTTTCCTGCAACGGGTCAAGTTGACGCTGGACCAATGGTCGATCGGCGGCGACAAAACCAACGAGCCTGGGAGTCTCAAAGTGCATCTGGCTGAGTTGCTCGAGGCCTATCCTGCCCTGCAACTGCTCACCGGCGATGCGATCTACGCCCAGCGGCCGTTGCTCGAACTTCTCCAAGCCCACGGCTGCGACTACCTGTTCCAAGTCAAGGCGAACCAGCCCGACATGCTGGACGCCTTGGAAACCTGCTTTTTCCAGGAGACGCCCGCCGAGCCGGCCCATGAAGTCATCGAAAAAAGGGGCTGAATCGGGAAACGCGTAGGCTTTGGATCAACCTCGACGACGCCGAGCATATCCGCGAGCATCTGAACGTTCCCGGCTGCCGGATCGGCATTCGGGTTGATCGCTTAGAACTCGTAAGAGTTTTATTTCCTGAAATCCGGTTTTGCGGTATAAGGGATCCTTCGTTTTTCAATGGATTGAGGTGGAGGACAAGTTATGCAGGATGTGGATCGTTGGGAAGAGCAGGCGCGTTTGGTGTTTACGCGGTTGAACGAGCAGCAGCGACGATGGGTCGCTGGGCTATTGTCCAAGGCGGCGGGATGGGGTGGCGATACCGAGATCGCGCAGGTCACCGGCTTGGATCCCAAGACGATCAAGCGAGGTCGTGACGAACTGGATGATGGTTTGGAGGATTGTCCGAGGGACCGCATCCGTCGCGAAGGCGCGGGGCGGCCTCCTGTCGAAAAAAAGTTCCTGGCATCGAAGACCGCCTGAAAGCATTGGTCCGCGAGCATGTCGGTGGCGACCCAACGGGAAGACGGAAATACGTGCGTTGTAGTTTGCGCTCGCTGGCAACCCGGGTGAAAACCCTCTCGCATACGACGATCGGCCGGTTGTTGCGAAAACTCGGCTATTCGCTTCGTGCCAACGTGAAACGACTGTCGGGGCCTCCGCACCCCGATCGTGACAAGCAGTTTCGATATATCCAACGGCAGAAGCGGCGCTTCTCGAGAGAAGGCTTGGCGGCAATCAGTGTCGACACCAAAAACACCGAATTGATCGGCAATTTCAAGAACGAAGGAAGACTGTGGCGGCGGCTGCCGGACGAAGTCTCCATGTACGACTTTCCGGGCGATGCCGAATGCCGAGCAATTCCGTACGGCATTTACGACCTGACTCGCAAGCAAGGACACGTCTGCGTTGGGACGTCGGCCGACACGTCGCAATTCGCCGTGCGTTCCATTCGAAGCTGGTGGAAGCGATCGGGACGAAAACAGTATCCCGACGCAACCGAACTGTTGATCACGGCCGACAGTGGAGGTAGCAACGGGCATCGTCCGCGACTTTGGAAGCGGGAACTGCAACGATGGGCCGACGAAGAGGGCCTCACGATAACGGTTTGTCATTACCCTCGCGGAGCTTCCAAATGGAATGATATTGAACATCGGCTCTTCGGCCCCATTTCCAACAACTGGGCAGGGCAACCGCTCAGAAGCCTTAACCTGATGCTCGGCGCGATCCGCGGGACAACGAACGACGGTGGCCTCCGTGTTACCGCAGAATTCGATCATCGTCAGTATCCGAAGAAACTCAAAGTAAAGGACCGAGAGATGAAAGCGCTAAGCCTACACCGACATACAACTTGCCCCGATTGGAACTACTCGATCAAGCCACGCCCAGATTTCCGGAAGTAATTTCGTTACGAGTTCTTAGTGCGCTCGGCGGAGGGCACGCTCCTTTCCTGCGAAAGCCGGTACTTCATCACCAGTCTGGAGCCCGAATCGGTCACGCCGCGTGAACTCCAGGCCACCATTCGTGACCACTAGCAGGTGGAAAACTGCCTTCATTTCGTCAAGGACCGCTGGTGGGACAAAGATCGCCACTACACCAAGCGGCCCGGCCTGGCCGAGGCGTTCGCTTCGCTGACCAACGCCGCTCTGGCCGTCCTCCGCCTGATCCACCCTCCAGGCGAACCCCTTCGGGCAACCGCCGAACGAATCCAATGGCGGCCCCGCTCCACCCTCTCCCGCCTCGGATTCAACCCGCCCAGGTGACTTTGCATTTCTCCTGGCGAAGGAATGGGCATGGTTGACATCTAGAACATTGACCCATATAATCACCAGAACAGTTTAGCGAAGACTCGTCCTCACGTGCCGGCCGGGAGGTCGCCCGCGTGACGTTCTGAGATGGGTAAACCATGATGCGAGCGATCTGTCTATCGGCCTTGCAGGGAATCGTCGCCATCGCAACTGCAGTCGCGGCGGTGGCGGGCGAGATGTCGCCGCAGCACGTTCTGTGGTACAAGCAGCCGGCCATACATTGGACCGAGGCCCTGCCGATGGGCAACGGTCGCTTAGGGGCGATGGTTTTCGGGCGAGTTGGGCAAGAGCAGATCGCACTGAACGAGGATACGCTCTACGGCGGCGAACCGACCCTGGTGGGCGTGCCGTCAATTCATCAGCACGTCGACGCGGTGTTCGATCTGGTCAAAGCGGGCCGTTTCACCGAAGCCGATCGACTTGTGCTCGACAAGATGACCGGACGGCTCCACCAATCGTTCACCACGCTGGGCAATCTTTGCTACAAGATGGCCCACGGGGAGGTGGTGAGCGACTATCATCGCGAGCTCGACCTCGGTCGGGCGATTAGCAAAGTAACATCTGAACTTTTGCAAAGTCAGGTCAAGCGTAGCTGAGTCATCACATGGTCGCGACTTCGCGAATACTCGGTAATTTGTTCGATTGCCCAATCGAGCGTTGAGCGCATGGTTTCTCGCGTTACTGCGCGGCAGGCTTCGCCGATGGGCATCAGCTTGCAGTGAGCCCATTGCTTCGCGCGGTTCTGCTTGAGTTGGGCCATGAGCAGAGGGTACGCCAGCATGACCAAGTACAGGTGCCGTGTTTGGCCCTGGCCGTTGCGCAGCTGACAAGCTCCCATGCCAAGCTCTTGCTTGCCGTCCCGATGACAGGTCTCCGTGCCTGTCCAGCGATTGCGATAGACGAGCAGGATTCGAGTGACTTCCCAGCCCGTGCGGTTGGTGACCAGGATCTTGCAGGGAGCACGATCGCGTTTTCGATTCCAGATGATGACAATTCGTACTTTGTGGTGGACGTTGGGAATACGGAGCGTTGCCGTGAAGTACCATTGTTGCTTGCGGCCACGCTGGAACGACTTGCGGCTTTCCGGTTCGATCTCGGCAGCCATCTCTTTGGCTTTCAACTCGTAACCCTTCCACCAGATCTTCCGATTGAATTTCAAGTCGCCCACATAACCTCGCGGGCGGTCGAAACGATCTTTCTTTTCGTGGATGTGGTTGAGGCACTCGGCGTTGGTGAAGTAGCTATCGAAAGTGAAGTCGCCGGGTATCTCCCGCGCGCACGCCCAGTCGATCAGTTGGCAGAAGAGCTTCGTGTGGTTGAAGAACTCTTCGCCCGTTTCCTCGCATTGCGTCTTTTTTCGGAAGCGACGGAACTCCAGCGGATAATGCTTTCCGCCGCTGCAAACGTAATTCGCAATCAGGTAGTCGTGGGCCAGCTTGTTTCGCTGCTCGGCGTGATCCCAAAACCAGCCGACGTCTTCGATCAGCTTGCCGTCGTGGTCGATCAGCACGTTGTCGAGCGCGATGACGCCGCGGTCCGTGTATTGCGTGCTCGAATCCCTCTGAAGCCACTCGAGCCGCTTCTCGTTCAGTTTCTCTTCGTCCCACTCGACTGCCGTGAGAAACCGATTGAAGCAGGACTGATCGCTGGTCATGGCGAACTCGCTGTTCATGCCACGCACGGTTTTTCGCGCGGCAACCATCAGGCCTGTGAGGTACTCGGCAAAATGTCGCCGCTCAGGCTCGCAAATAAACAGGTCGCCGAACTTCCCGACGGCCGCCGTGACGACGGTTGGAAACGAAGTGATCCCTGGCATGACTCGTACCACCCCAAAATGCCATGGCCACCTCAAACACACTCAATTTATCGCTAAACCTCCCACTTCTTCAAGACGAAACCGCGATCTGCAAAAGTCCAGTAACATATCGCGTGGAGAAGAGATCGTATCTGCGCGAAATGTTTGTTTCCGCGCCTGACCAAGTGGTTGTGGTACGACTCACGTGCGATCAACCGGGTAACATCTCGCTCGCGGCCACACTCGACACGCCGCATCACTTTGCCACACCGGCCGCGATAGGCAGCGATACGATCGGACTGAGGGCGAAACTGCCTCTGTACGCGTCGAAGCGGGTCGCGCAAGCAATCCGCCAACAGCACGACGAGCATAAGTACCCGGAACTCTTCTTGCCCGATGGGCAGCTTCGCCAGGACGTGGAACAGGTCGCTCCCGGCGTCTTCTACGCTCGCAGGGAAGACGGGCCGGGCATGACATTCGAGACCCGGTTGCGGGCCATTGTCGAGGGCGGCGCGGTCCGCTGCGACGGCGCAGGTCTACACATCGAAGGAGCGAATGCGGTCACTTTTCTGCTGGCCGCGAACAGCAGTTACAACGGTTTCGATCGATCGCCCAGTCGCGAGGGAGTTGAGCCGGCAGTGGCGTGCGGACAACAGCTCGCGGCCGCCGCAAACAAACCCTACGCCGAACTACGGAAAGACCACGTGGCCGAATACCGCCGGTTGTTCGACCGTGTGGCTCTCTGCCTCGGCCCGGTGCCGACGCCTCACCTGCCAACCGATCGACGAATCGCACAGCTTGCCGAACGAGGCGACCCCGAGTTAGCCGCGACGCTCTTTCAGTTTGGCCGGTATCTGCTGGTTTCCTCGAGCCGCCCGGGCTGTCAGCCGGCCAACCTGCAGGGGGTGTGGAGCGATACGGTGCATGCGCCGTGGAACGGGGCATTTCACCTCGACGTGAACCTGGCGATGAACTACTGGCCGACACATGTGACCGGGTTGCCTGAGTGCGCCGAGCCGCTGGTCGATTATATGGAGCGTCTGGCTGCAAACGGTCGTCGCACGGCCGAGCGGAGTTACTGCTGCCGGGGTTGGGTGGCGCACATGGCCACGTCGATCTGGTGCAACACCGATCCGCTCGACCTCAGCCCAATGACCGTGTGGAACATGGGCGGCGCCTGGTTGTGCCAAAACCTTTGGGACCATTACGCGTTTTCGTGCGACCGGCGGTTTCTACGCGAAAGGGCCTATCCGCTGCTCCGCGGGGCAAGCGAGTTTTACCTCGACTGGCTTCGCGAAGATGCGCAAGGACGGCTCGTCACGCCGGTCTCGCTCTCGCCGGAGAACCGGTTCCACACGCCGGAGGGCCGAGTTGCGGCGGTAAGTGCGGCCAGCACGATGGATTTGGCGATCGTTCGCGAGCTGTTCGCCAACACGATCCACGCGGCAACGGTTCTCGACACCGATCCAGACCTGCGCGCGGCGCTCCGCTGCGCGCTCGACCGGTTGCCGCCGTATCGTGTCGGCCGGTATGGCCAACTTCAGGAATGGCAACACGATTGGGATCGGCCGGACGACCGCCACCGCCATCTTTCGCACCTGTGGCCGGTGTTTCCCGGAACGCAGATCGAGCCGGTACGGACTCCGGCGTTGGCGGAAGCCGCGATACGGTCGATCGAGATGCGTGGGCCGGGCGAACTGGAGTTCTCGCTTGCCTGGCGCATGGCCCTCTGGTCGCGGCTGGGATACCCGCAGCGGGCGTACGATGCGGCGCGCCGACTGATGGTTCACAACCTCAACCCGAACCTCACTACGCAATGTTTTCCGGGCAAACCGACCCCGTTCGAGATCGACGGCAACCTCGGCTTTTCCGCGGGCCTTGCGGAGATGTTGCTCACGAGCCGGCTCGACCTCGTCGAGGGTCGTGAAGTCGCCGAGATAAACCTTCTGCCCGCATTGCCCACAGCGTGGGCGAAGGGCTGGGTCCGTGGCCTGCGAGCCCGCGGCGGGTTCGAGGTGGATCTGGCATGGCGCGACGGCCAGTTGACCGCGGCGCTCATCCGCTCGACAACAGCCACCCCGTGCCGCATTCGTTGCGAACAACCCGTGTTGATGGACGGAATGGTCTCAGACTCCCAGGGGGTTAAGACGATTACTTTCAGTCCACAACCAGGGGCGGAATACCGCGTGATCGCACCCCGTTGAAGGGAAAATCATGGGGTTGGTCCCTCCGCGATCGGCCAGGGCTCTACGTGGCAACGGGCGGCCCATTGTTGGTACAAGTCGATCATGTGCTGAAGCCGCTGGGGCTGCTGGACGGCGAGATTGGTCAGTTCCGTCCCGTCGGTTTCGAGGTCGTACAGTTCCCAGGGCTCACCGTCGGCTGCGACCGCCTTCCAGCGACCCAAGCGGACGGCGCGGTTGCCCATGTGCTCGAAGAACAACGGGCCGCGTTCGATCGGTTTGTTGTCAAAGGCGGGCACAAGGCTGACGCCCTCGGCTGGCAGGATCGATCGCCCTGCGAACGTTTCGGGATAATCGACGCCGGCCACCTCGAGGCAGGTGGGCAGCAGATCGATCAAGTGGCCCACTTGCCGCCTCAACTCTCCGCGTGCCGATATTCCGGCAGGCCAATGCACTACCAGCGGCGAGATAATGCCGCCTTCGTACACTTCGGCCTTGAAACGCCGAAAGGGCGTGTTGCTTACGTTGGCCCAGCCGGAGCCGTAGGTGGCATAGGAGTCGGGCGTGCCCGTGACGGCTCGGGGATCGCCGCGGAGGTGATCAACGTGGCCTAACGGTCCACCAGTCGGGCAGCCGCCATTGTCCGAGAGGAAGACAAGCAATGTGTTGTCGAGCGCACCGCTGGACCGCAGGGCCTCGACCAATCGGCCCACGCCCTGATCGATCTCGTCGACCATTGCCGCATAGACCGCCATCCGCAGGTCGGCCTCCTGTTTATCGGCAACCGCCGACCAGGAGGGCAAACCGGGCGGCGGCGGGCTGAGGGCCCAGTGCTTCGGAACGATTCCCAATTCAAGCTGACGTTGGTAACGTGCTTGGCGCACCGGTTCCCAACCGGCGCGGTACCGGCCGCGGTACCGAGCGATGTCTTCCGGTAGCGCTTGCAGTGGGTAATGCGGAGCGAAGTAGGCAACGTAGCCAAAAAACGGTCGGCCGCGTTTCGTCGCCTCGACGATACACCGCACGGCGTGGTCCGTAAAGGCGGACGTGCTCAACCATTGCGGGCCGGGTTGCACGACACGGTCGTCTTCGACAAGCCGCCGCCCGGGGAGTATGCGAAAGTGATGTCCGCCGCCGTGCGGCATGCCGTAGAAACGGTCAAATCCGCGTTTCAGCGGCCAGGTGTTCGGTTCTACGCCCACGTGCCACTTGCCGGAGATGAAGCTGAAGTATCCGGCTCCACTCAGGGCCTCGGCGATGGTCACGCACCGCCGGTGCAGCGAGCCGCGGTAGCCGGGCTTGTTTATATCGATCACGCTGAGCCCCACGCCCGCCTGGTGCGGATAAAGGCCGGTCATCAGCGAGGCCCGCGAGGGAGCGCAACGCGACGTGTTGTAGAACTGCGTGAATCGCAACCCACCGGCCGCCAGAGCGTCGATATGCGGCGTGCGGATCTCGCCGCCGTAGCAGCCGATGTCGGCGAAACCCAGATCGTCGGCGAAGATGATCAAGATGTTGGGACGTTCCACGGCTTCGGGCGCCGCGATCGCCGGTTGGCCGAGCACAAGGATTGCGAACAACCCGGCACAAACGCATCGCAAAAGAAAAGACATGGTTTCGGATCCTGCAAGATACTTCAGTTCAATACGTACACTCGCGAGCGGCGCCAACTAACATGCTCCCAAACCGATAAACCGTCAAGCTGCCAGCTCAACTCGGTAGAGAAAAGTGCACTGGCCGCCCGCGTGCGCCGCAATTCTACGGCCGTCAACGCGGAAGCCCGTCGCGTAGATCACTACCGCTGGTCATCCGAAAGTTCGAAGTCGAACTGGTTACGCTCGCCTACTTTGACCTCGGCAGTGATCCCCGACGTATCGGGGTGGAAGTAACGCTCCGGAATCATGGGGACTCGATCGGAAAAGGCATCGTTCGGATCGGTTGGTTTGTCGCAATGGATGGTCACCCGATGGTTGCCGGCCAGAGCACCGTCGCCGGGTGTGAAGGTTGTCAAAACGAACCGCCCCTGTTGAATGTCCCCGAAGGCCGGCCGGCCCTTCGGCGGATAGAAACTGACGCGTCCTTGCTCGAGGGGCTTCCCTTCGTATCGAACCGTGCCCTCGACTCTGGCGACGTTGTTCGAGCCACAACCCGAAAAGACCGCACTGAACAGAGCAGCGATCAGCAATCCCGACAAAGCGGAAGACAGTCGCGAGACGGCGAATCCCATCCACATTCTCCTCGTGCTAGAAGTGAAGGCTGACGATCTCGCCTCCCGCCCGCGACGAAAGTGCCTGGTATTCAGCATGATCCATCGATTCGTTGAGGAAATGGACTGCTCCGTCGCCGAAGAGGAAATTCGCCCCGCCCGGATGCCAACTGCGGAAGCCGATCGAGTCGTTGTTGCTGGTATTGTCGTCGATCGGCAATTGCCCGGCCTGGTATTCCGCATTGCGATGGTTGATTGGCCAAGCGGTGGTTGCGAAGCTTTGCACGCCCCACGATTGCCACCAGCACCACTGAGGAATGATTTCGCCGACGAACAACGTGTTGGAAAGCCCATCGCGTACATCAACGAACGAGCAGGCCCAGCCGTAGCGTGAAGACACGCCGCGCACGTTGCGTCCGCCTTTCGAACGATAGCCGAATCGGCAGTAGGGTTTGTAGGGAGGATTCGCCGCGCCGACGCTGCCCGTGCCATTTTGATGATCGCCCACGCTGATCGCATAGTTGGTTAGGGCAAGTTCACCTGGGGAACCGTCGCTTCGTATCCGAGGTTCGCTGGATTCGGGATCCGAGGGGCATAACGCTACCGCGAGGTTCCGTTGGATCAACTCCAGATTCGGTGAGACCGTTCCCAGCGCTTCCATGTCCATGGCATCCCAAATGGCCTGTTGTTCGATGTGCGGCAGTAGGCCGACAATCCAGTTGCGGTTTGTCCGGATGTCGGGAAGTGGATAGGTTGCTTGGGTGCCCGCGGTGAACGGAATTTGTTTGTGAATCGTGTGATAGTTGTGCATCGCCAGGCCGAACTGCTTCAGGTTGTTCGTACACTGAAGTCGTCGTGCGGCCTCGCGCGCCGACTGTACTGCCGGCAGCAACAGGGCGATGAGAATGCCAATGATGGCAATCACTACCAATAACTCGACCAGGGTGAATCCCAAGCGACGCGGACCATTCATGGTTTGGTTCCCACGATTCCGAGCTGTGGCTGCAGCGCCGTTACGTTAACTTTCCTTACGTTGATGTCCTCGCGGACTGCCTGGACTGCGGCAAGTCCGGCCGCATGGCCCAGCGCCATCATGGTACGGTTTAGCCGGCAACTGGAGGCAGCGATCTGGCTCATGCTGGCCCCGCGGCAAGCAACCAACAGGTTTTCCATGTTTTTCGGGATTAAACAGCGATACGGCACACCGTAATAGTCCTTCAACTCCCGGCAGTGGCTGTTGGCGCCGTGGACGTCCATGGCGTGGTCGGCGTAGGCGATGATGTCCGTGTGGGGTTGCTCGTTTCGGCTTTGCTGCAGATCCTCTTGCCGCAATACGTGCTCGCCCACCACGCGGTAGCTTTCTCGGATACCCAACAACGGGGCGTAACTGACGAATTCGTAACTAGCGAACTCGGGAAACTGCTGCAGCCAGTGCCAATGTGCTTGCACAATCTGTTGTGCTTGCTCATAGGTCTTGTCGTAGCCCTGCTCGATAAGCGTACGACCGGGCAAAAGTCCCAAGGGATTGACGATGCGGTCGCCGTTGGTCAGTTCATGTACGTGTGCGGAATGCGGGAAATGGCGAATCGATGGCGAGGGGGCGTCTTGCCGCTTCGCATTGTTGCTCGGACGGACTCGATAGCACAGCGAGATCGCGTTGAGTTGCAGAGGCCCCTCCACTTTCTCGGGCGCAGAGAGCTCGCCAAACCGGTTTTTCGGCTCTGCCCCCAACATCACCTCGCAACCCGCCGCTCGACACAGATGGACGCCGCCGGTACAGTCGACAAACACTTTGGCGTGGATACGAATTGCGGTACCGTCTGCAGCAACCGCGGCGATGTGTTTCACACGCGGGCCGACGGTCTTGGCTTCGGTGAATGTCGTGTCCAGCAACACACGGCAACGGCCGGTTTCGGCCAGCATCTCGCTTACCACATCATGCAACACATCCGGATCGAACGACACGCCGTGCCAGAACTGTTTCGAACGACCGGCGCGATTAAGGGTCTGTTCGTAAGTGAGTTCGGGATTGATGCGCCACAGACCGAAGGGGCCCTTCTGGCGGTCGGCGTTGTGATCCTCGGTGATCCCGACGGCGCCGCGACTTTTCAACCGCTGGTAGATCTCTTTTGCCAACGGCGAGCCGGGACCCGGCTCCCAACTGCAGACATACGCCCGTGCGCTCGTGCCTCCGAGTTTGGGTTGTTTTTCGACGAGAATGACTGTTGCCCCCGCCCTTGCCGCGGCAATTGCGGTTCCGATTCCCCCGCTGCCACCGCCCACGACGCATACATCGGCCAGCAGTTCTTCCGCATGTGCCTTGCCCCGACCGCCGCAAAGAGACAACACGATCAGAACTGCCACACCAGTTATCATTCGATGAGGCACGGTTTTTCCCATCCGAGTCAGAGATACCCCTTGGTGTGAAACACCGAAACGCCAACTCGCCAACCGGACACCTGGACGTTGGCCGATTGGCATCGTCCATCAATGCCGTCGCACCGACATGACCACCGTTTTCATGAACGACGACGTCCAAGTTTTCCGAGCAACGCCAATCCGAAAATGCCCAGAAGCGCCCACGTCGTTGGTTCGGGAACCGGTTCCACGGTGAAGTTCGTCAACAGGAAATTCCCCAAAGCCGTCAAGCCAGGGCCGGTGCTGGGCAAGCTTGCGTCGGTCAACGTCCGCAGCCGAAAGCCGGTAATCTGGGACAGCGCGCTTGCGGCAACACCGCTGGCCGAAACGGTGTACGTATCGAAGTCGGGAATGGAGCTGACCCCGGCGAGGATTTCCGTCGTGTCGATCGAAAGCGTGTTGCCGCTTGCGGCCGAAGCACTTGTCGGTGTGAGGGTCACCCAGTTGTTGCCGCCACTGACGGTCGGGTTGGCATCGCCCGTCACATCCAACGCGAACTTGCCAATGATCAGTTTCTTGCTTTCGCTCGGATCATGGAAATCCAGCGTGATTTCCCAATCGAGGCCAGTGTTGTTCAACGCCGACAACAAGGGGAAAACAGCCTGTTGGCTAATTCCAGTCTCGCCGCTGATAGCCCACCCGCGCGACGTGCTGTTGAAAATACTGTCAACAACCTTTGGGGCGTTAAGGTTGGTATTCGGCGCAAACGATTCCGTTGCGGCGGCGGCGTTCCACGCCAATGGTTCGGCGTGAACCTTCGAAATGGTGACAGTCATCATCAAAAATGTCAGAACCACGACTGAAAAATGGCGACTCATTACACTCTCCTTTGGATAACCGCCTGAACACGGGAAGCGTTGATTTCGGATTTCACGCCGTCAAACGCTGCCTTCCAAAACGAGTTGCGACGAGGCAAACAGTGCCCAGAGCTAACAGGACCCAGGTCGCTGGTTCGGGTACGACAAAGACCAGTTTCGGGGCCAAACCCAAGGCCGCCCCGGTGTCGTCGGAATGGACGAAGAGGAAATTGCGCTGCGAACCGACCTCTGCTTCGGGAGCATAGACAACCAGGTACAGCGTTTCGTCGTTTGCGATGGCGTCGGCCACCAGGTTCTTGAACGCTCCGCCGGAGGTGCTTTGGAAACTGAGCAGATCTCCAGGGTTTATGGATCCGTTGCCCGTGTTAACGGTCAAGGTCGCTAACAGGTCGGCGGCATCGGTATTGAAATCGCCTCCGGCTGCGTTCCAGGGTTGCGATTGGGCGGCGTTGTTCCACGTGGCTTCGTCTTCGACAAACGATGACGCGAGGGCTCGAACTTCCCAGGTAACGTCGCGATCTGCGCTCGCCGAACCATCGAGCGTCTTGATGAACATGTCGAGTTGCACATCGGCGAAATCCATGTCGTCGGGCACTTGGGAAAGATCGAAGCTCAAAAGGCCGCGGATTCGTTTGTCAGGGCCTTCCCCGCCGATGATCAGCCCATGCGAGTCCGTGTCGTAATTGGTGTCCACCAAGTCGCTGCGGATGAACGTCGCGTTACCGGTGATGTTCATTTGGGATTGGGCGTTGATCTCGCTCAACACGAAATTGCCGTTGTCCGAAAGGCCCGGACCGCCGGAGCCGCCGGGAAGGTCTACGTCGTTGAACGTCGTGACCCGAAATCCCGTGATATTGGAAAGCCCCGGATCGCCGACCACGATGGTGTACTTGTCGTTATCGGGAATGGCTGCCGTGTCACTCGTATACTTGATCACGGTGCCGTCGACGATCGAGAGAGAACTGCCGGTGGCCGAGGCAACGCTGAGCGGCGTCAATGCCGTCCATGTGGCGCCGCTGCTCACAGTGGGGTTTGCATCGCTGGTAGCTTCGAGTTGGAACTTGCCCAAGATCAGCTTCGGCACATCGTCGAAATCCAAGGTAAACACGTAGTCGGTGTTGAGCGGACCGGAATCGTAGGGCGACATGGTCGGGAAGACGGCAAACGGGGCCGTTCCCACCGCGCCGCTAATGGCCCAGCCCCGTTCTCCGACGATGGTGTTCCCCGCAACCGAAGCGTTGGCACTAAGTGTCTCGGAAATTACGTTCGATTGCGTTGCGGTCGTCGGTGAAAGGGGAATCGCCACTGCCGCTTCCGCGGGCCTTGCCGCCCAAACGGTTAGGCCGATCAGCAAACCAAAGGAGAAAAGCCGCACGCGTTGGGATGACCTTGTCATGATAGCCCCCCCCTGGGAACGTGGGATGAGTGTTTCACTTGCCGAACATTCTTATTGAGCGTTGCCAATTGATCCGAGAGATCAAGAGATCGTTGGACGCATCCACCCGCTTGCTCTAACGCCGACGGTTGTCCATGTCACGTGAGTAATGAATAACCAAAACGTTCCGAAATGATGTGGACGTGCTCCATAACGATCTTGCCCAATCGCTCGAAGTCCTCGGTTTTCAGCCGCGATGCGGGGCCCGTAATCCAGATGCCTGCTACGGGATGGCCGCGGTGGTCTAATATCGGAGCGGCTACACAATGTAAAGTCTCCAACTCTTCGCCACGATCCAGCGCGTAACCCAATTCGCGCACCTCGGCCAACTCCTCGCGAAATTTGGCCTTGCTGGTGATCGTGCGGTCGTTGAACTTGGTGAGACGCATTTTGTCGAGGATCGCTTCACATTGATCCTCCGGCAGGAATGCCAGCATGGCCTTGCCCGGCGCGGCGGTGTGCAGCGGGAAGTGGTGGCCGATCTTGATCAACACCTTCACGGGTTGATTGCTGGGCACCTGCTCCAAGACCACGCCCTGGTTGTCGATGAGAGTACCGATCAACGTGGTTTCGTCGCAAGCGTCGCGCAGTTCGCGCATCACCTGAATCGACTTTTCGATGAGGTTGTGCTCGTCGATCGCCGCGTAGCCAAGCGACAAGAGCTTGCGGCTGAGGCGATAGGTCTTGTCGCTGTCGCGCCGGTTGAGATATCCATGGGCGTGCAACGTAGAGACGATGCGAAAAACACTATTTTTGGGCAACTCGACGCGTCGAGCGATTTCGCTCACGCCGTAACCATGAGGCTCCGAGGCGAGAAATTCGAGGATTATCAGTGCTCGGTCCAGGTTGGGAACGTGGTACCGTGTCGTGTCGGTTTCACCAGAAGTCTGGTCGATGGTTCGGGACATTGCTCTGTCATTCTTTGAGAGAAGATCCTTGCTTTCCCGGGCAACGTCGTGGCCCGGGATGCGTTGGATACGTCGATTGCGTGCGTTTTTTATATCGTACAGTCATCTATATGTCAACCATTTTGCGCGACATTTCCGTCTTCTTCAAAAAAACGGACATGGCGCATCTTTCGGCGGGGCCACCCGTGTGTGGACCACTTGGGATCGACGGCCTAGCCAATCGACGATGATGTTTCCTAGTTGCCTGAAGCTGCTTAATTTAATATCAGGCTAGTTGATTCTTAGATCAATGTTTGGTATATAATCTAACTGGGTGGTTGGTGGAAGTCAAACCGGCCTGTCGTTCGCTCCACCCCCCTCCACGGAAACCGTAACTGGATTTGACCAACACGTTGGCGCACTTCCGCCGTCCTTTCTGCCCTTGGGACCGCTTCCTGCCTTGAACGTGACTCTTCAGAACGCGGTTGCCAATGCCCAGTTTGCCAATAAACAGACGGGCGCGTGTTTTCCGACGGTCGGCTATGTGAACGATCCACTTTGGGCGATGACAGCAACTGGAGACCTTCCCGATGTTTCGACCGCCGCATGTTGGTACTCTGCTGTTGGGTGCAACGCTAGGTTTGCATGCCGTCTCGGGTTCTGTCGCGGGAGAAGACAAAAACGCGTCTGACGGAGCCCCGGCCAGACCCAACATTCTCTTTTGCCTGGCCGACGACTGGTCCTGGCCACACGCTTCGGCCTACGGTACGCCTGTGGTCAAAACTCCCACATTCGATCGCCTCGCCAGCAAAGGCGTTCTGTTTACGAACGCCTTCGCGACCGCCCCAAGCTGCACTCCATCGCGGGCAGGTATCCTCACGGGGCAGGCCGTTCACCGATTGCATGAAGGCGCAAACCAGTCGGGTATTCTTCCCGGGCGGTTTCCCGTCTATCCCGACCTTTTGGAAGAAAGCGGATATTTCGTGGGTTACTGCCGAAAGGGTTGGGCTCCAGGCACGCTTAAGGGTACGGGCCGAAAGCGAAACCCCTGCGGTCCCAAGTTTCGAGACTTCGCGACGTTTCTCGAAAAGGCCCCGGCCGACAAACCCTTCTGCTTCTGGTTCGGCAGCATCGACCCGCACCGTCCTTACGAAAAGGGGTCGGGTGAGGCTTCGGGCATGAAACCCGACGCCGTTCGCGTGTCACCGCATCTGCCCGACACGCCTGTCGTCCGTAGCGATCTGCTCGACTATTTCTTCGAGATCCAGCGGTTCGACCGTGAAGTGGGCCAGCTACTTCAGCAGGCGCGGCGCGCCGGCCGACTCGGCAACACGCTGGTCGTAATCTCCGGCGACCAGGGCATGCCTTTTCCACGCTGCAAGACAACGGTCTACGACAGTGGGTTGCGCGTGCCTTTGGTGTTTTATTGGCCCGAACAAATCCCCGGCGGTCGCCAGATCGACGACTTCGTCAGCCACGCCGATCTGGCGCCCACGTTTCTCGTGGCAGCCCGCCTCACGCCTCCCGAGCAGATGACCGGCCGAAGCTTGCTCGAGCTTCTGCTATGCAACAAGTCGGGCAGAGTCGATCCCGCTCGCGACAAGGTCTTTTTGGAGCGAGAACGCCATGCCTGCACGCGGGAGGGAAATCAGAGCTACCCCTCGCGTGCCGTTCGTACGAGCGACTATATCTATATCCGCAATCTCCGGCCAAATTTGTTGCCAGCGGGCGATCCACGATTCCAAACGATCAGCGGCCCCTACTCCGACATAGACCGTTCGCCCACCAAAGACGAACTGCTCGCGCGGCGCGACGATCCAGCAATTGCTCCCTTCTTCCAACGCGCCTGCCAAGGCCACCCTGCCGAGGAACTCTACGTGCTGGACGACGATCCCGGCCAGATTCACAATGTGGCCGAGGAACCCAAGTTCGCGAACGTCAAATTTATCCTCCGCGCGGAACTGGAGCATTGGATGCGATCCACCGGCGACCTGCGCGCCGAGGGCGAAACCGACCTGTGGGACAAGTCGCCCTATGTGGGATCAAAAATGCATCGCGTCGACCTAGACGACACTTCCAGCCACAAGTGACGCAGGAAACGCGATTGCATGTGGGACAACACATGGTGAAACGGACTAGCGACTTCGGTGTAAATGCGTTCACGGCGAAGTCGCTGGGTGGCCCCGGGGGATTGCTCCCCCAGGGCTCCCACAGATCCGTACATGCACACATTAGCGCATACGGCTCCTCGGAGTGTGGATTCGCTACGCGGTGCGGACATACGAGTGGACGATGCGTCGCCGAGGCAGTGGATAGCTTTGTAGCAAGCGTCGGAAAATGTAAACAACGGTTGAAAAGTGTGGCGCGGATCGGTTGAAAAACGTGGCGATTGGGATGTGAGAAGACGGTATTATAACTCCTGGGGTATGGGAAAGAAAGAATGCTCCCTGCCCTAGCAGGAGAAATGCAAAGTCACCTGGGCGGGTTGAATCCGAGGCGGGAGAGGGTGGAGCGGGGCCGCCATTGGATTCGTTCGGCGGTTGCCCGAAGGGGTTCGCCTGGAGGGTGGATCAGGCGGAGGACGGCCAGAGCGGCGTTGGTCAGCGACGCGAACGCCTCGGCCAGGCCGGGCCGCTTGGTGTAGTGGCGATCTTCGTCCCACCAGCGGTCCTTGACGAAATGAAGGCAGTTTTCCACCTGCCAGTGGTCACGAATGGTGGCCTGGAGTTCACGCGGCGTGACCGAATCGGGCTCCAGACTGGTGATGAAGTACCGGCTTTCGCAGGAAAGGAGCGTGCCCTCCGCCGAGCGCACTAAGCGATCAACCCGAATGCCGATCCGGCAGCCGGGAACGTTCAGATGCTCGCGGATATGCTCGGCGTCGTCGAGGTTGATCCAAAGCCGACGCGTTTCCCGATTCAGCCCCTTTTTTCGATGACTTCATGGGCCGGCTCGGTGGCCGTCTCCTGGAAAAAGCAGGTTTCCAAGGCGTCCAGCATGTCGGGCTGGTTCGCCTTGACTTGGAACAGGTAGTCGCAGCCGTAATCTTGGAGAAGTTCGAGCAACGGCCGCTGGGCGTAGATCGCATCGCCGGTGAGCAGTTGCAGGGCGGGATAGGCCTCGAGCAACTCAGCCAGATGCACTTTGAGACTCCCAGGCTCGTTGGTTTTGTCGCCGCCGATCGACCATTGGTCCAGCGTCAACTTGACCCGTTGCAGGAAAACATTGAGCATCTGCACGGGCGAGCCATCGGCGCCAAGTCCTTGGCGACACATCTTGCCGTCGACCGCCGCAGCCCAACGGCCCTCCTGATCGGCCAGGGCCGTGTTCAGCCATAGGGCGAACGCCTCGCGAAACTCGTCCAGACTGAGCCCGGCCAATGCCCTGGAAATGGTCGAGCCGCACGGGGATTTGTCGCGTGTAAATCCCCGTGGTTCCTTGAGTTCCTCCCAATTCGCATTCGCCCAACGTACCACCACGGCCATCTCGGTAATCCGCCCCAACAAGCCGAGAAACACCAAGGAAACGATGCCGGAGAACGGATGCCTCACCCCCCTGGGGTCGCGTGGATCCGAAACCTTTGAGAATACCGCCTCCAACTGACTCAACGACGATGCGACCACGATACGGCCCTCCTTGAAACGTAGGAAACTCCCGCCGCAACTCCGCCACGGCCTTCCGTTTCTACGACCCAGCCCGCCCCTTGGTTGGCAAAATAGACTTTGCATTTCTCCTGTGGTCGTAAAAAAACACGACCTAGCCAAGCCGCCCATTCAGGAACCCCCTTGTTCTTTCTGGTTCAATTGTTCCCGGGCGTGGTTCCGAAGCCACTGGATGCGTTTCCTGGGAGTCTCGCCCAGTCCAGGGAAACGATCCAGCATTTTGTCGCACAGTTCGACCGTCTCTGCCCATCGCTTGTTGTTTTTCAGAACGCAAACCCAAAGGTACATGCCCGAGTAGGAGGCATTGTTGTTGTCGGGCAGGTTGGAGGCTTGGCGGTAGTATTTGATCGCCTCCTCGGGTTGATTCAGACCGTTGCGATCGTGAAGAAGTCCCATCAGCAGCAGGGCTTCGGGCTGGTTTGGCTCCGTGTCCAGTACCTGCTGAAAGGCCGTCTTCGCCTTGTCGAACTGACGCATTCCGAGGGTGAGCTTCCCACGATCCAGTGGCTTGGCTGCGTCGACGTACTGTTCTTTGCGGCGGCGGTACTCGGCAGTGGTCATCACTCGCCCTATCGATTTGGCATAGTCGAGAAGTTCGTCGAGCGGAAGGTAAAACACGCCGTCGTCGGGAGGAAATTTTCCCCATAGCCCCTTGCTGGCTGTGACCAAAGTTACCTCACCGCGAGCATCCATCGGACCGTACCAGGTGTCGGTCTTCAAGTCGAAGACAGTCAGCTGATGGGAGTCGACGAAAACCAACCGTGAGCCACAAGAGAATAATCGGGACAACCCGACGATAGGGCAGTCGGCCGGGGCGCCAACCTCCAGGCCCGTGTTAACACTCAATCCACCGCCTGCCGGTTCAAGACGGAAGGCGGTCCACCACGCGTTTTGAGTCTTCCCGGCTGCGTCGATTTCGTACAACCCGCCGCGGCAGAGATAGAATCGCCGCCCGTCGGCTTCCGCCGCCCCGACGATTCCAAGGTGCGGCGGATTGTCCATCTTCCATCCGTAGCATGTAGTGCGTGAGAGAGGTGTGTAAGTGGGTTTTGCGGCAAGCAGATCGGCCCAGATACCACCTCGACTGGCGGCCATCACCCGGTTGCCGTCGTGCCACAGTAGTTGCAGTTCGTTGTAGGCAAACCGACCGCCCTGCTCGTCGGCGCGGTGCACCAAGGTAACGGCGCTGCTGGCCACGTCGAACGTGAAGTGCCCCGCTTGCGACACTCCGTAGAGCAATTGGTCGCCGAGAGGAAAGAACTGCTCCACGGTCGAACTTGGAATCCCCTTTTGGGGACCGTAACTCTGCCAAGTCTCCGACTTGGGATCGAATACCAGCAATCCATAACGTTGGGTGCCAAGGAAGAGTTTGCCGCCGAAGTATCGCGCGGCCGCGATCGTTAGTTCCTTTTCGATTTTCGGTTGCGGGATGTTCTGGATGTTGTTCCACCACACCCCCTCGTGCCGGTCGTGAATCGCTTTGCCGATCGGTCGGCATTGCTCGTCCAAGGGCACGTACGCGATCACGTTCTGCGAATGCGAAACGAGGAAATAAAGCCGTCCGTCGCCTTCGGCCAACACCTGATGTCGCGGAAAATAGCGGTGCTCGGTCGGGCGACGCACGCGAATCTCCGTCACACTCAACTGCGACCGTTTCCGATCGCCGGCCGCGGGCGCGGAATTCTTCTTCTCCGAAAAGACGTCCACCGTCGGCCACTTGATCCAAACCAGGTCCACGCGTTGTTTCTTCTTGCGATCTATCTGCCGCTTAACGCCGGTTACCAGCTGAGCATCATCGAGCTTTGCGGCAACCGCCCTCGCTAATCTCGTCACCGACGCCGATTGCGAGTACTTGGCCGGCATGGTGGCCAGCGCCCGAGCCACGATCTGCTTCCCCTTATCCGTTTGCCCATCCTCGATAAACAACTCGGCAATGCGAACGCTCAGGCGAGCATACTCGTCCCAGTCCACAGCACACCCGCGTCCGCTTTTCTCAATCCGTTCGTTTTTCTCACTGCAGCGGCGATAGATCTTTTCAAGCCACGCTTGGCGATCGGCGGGAGAAACGTCGAGAAGCTCCATACCACGATAAGTGACGGCGATCATTCGCTCCACGCTGCTGAAGCGACATTTCACGTCGTCTTCCACTCCTCGCTCGACAAGTTGCTTCACGGCATCCAACCCTTGCACCAATTCGGGGGTGAATGTGAAGCTATCTTGAGAAACTTTCGACAGCGGCTTGGCGCCATCAACGAGTCCGTAGAGGCGATTCAGGGGTGAACGATACAAACCGTAAATCGCGGCACTGCAGAAGTTGCCACAAAGTTCCGTGTTTGAGCGGAAGCGTTCCAGATAGTACGCTGCCTCGCGGAGGGTACGAAGCGGGGCATCGGGCATCTGCTTCGGACTCTTCCAGTCGAAATAGCTAATCTGGGACAAGGCTCGGACTTGCGCCGCGGCCGCGTCGGGATATGTCGGATCGAGCTTCACCGCCGCCTCGGCGTGCGCCAACTGGGCCCGGTAGGTTTTCACGCGTTCGCCGCCTTCCAGACGTCCCACGACCGCCTCCAACTCTCCGACCGCTTGCATTTCGGCCTCGGCCTGCTTCCGCCGCAATGACATTTCGTTCACCAATAGTGCGGCGGCTTCCGGCTGGGCTTCGCTGAGCGATTGGGCCAACTTCTGCCAAGCCTGTGGTATCAAGGCGTCGAAGTTACGCACCAGTCCTGCCGTTGTCGTCCAGTCGCCTTCGAGTTCGGCACCCTTGCAGATCCGTACGCCAATCTCGACGGGCGTCTCGGGAAAGGTCTTACCCCGGCCATCGCCTTCGACAATGCAAAGCTCGACCGTAGCGTCGGCCTGCGGGCTGAATTGCCGTTGCCCCGGCAGGCGACTTAGCCCCATCAGAAGCAGAAGCGACTCCTCTTTGGCCGTGGCGGCTTCCAGGTGGTGGACTAGCACGATTCGTTCCGACTTTCGTAGGGATGTGTCGAACACCTCGATCAGCCGTTGCCTGAGCGGCGCGACTCGTTCGTTCGCAATGGCGTTGTCAGACCAGATTGCCCGAACCCGCAACTTTCCGGCCGTAGGCCTATTGACGCCCTTTAGCGCCGATTGGCACAACGACAGCAACGGTCTTACGTCATCTTCCTTCAATGGCCAGCCGAACGTCTGTTCCCCCAAGACATTACCCGTCGACAGATTGACCAGGCTCACCTTGACAGCACGGAGTATCCGCGTGGCATCGATTTCGAGGCGGATCATGGCGTCGTAGCTCAGGAGAGACTGACTCGAATTGGAATCCAAAACCCGCTCCCGCAAGATCTGAGCGACTTGCGCACGATCGACAACTCGTGCAATGCCGGCCACCGCGAGTTCCTGCGCGAGGCGATCGCAGGCCAACTCGGCGGCAATCTCGTCTTCAATCGCCGTTTGCACCGGTAGCCGTGGCGGCAAGAACACGACAGACGGCGCCGCCGGATCGATTTTCACCGATTCGGCATCCGCCCTGGGCGCCAACACGCCCGTCAACGGTCGATGGCTGACTTCTTCGGGGGCAATCGCTTCCTCCGGTTTCGGACCGAAAAAGAGGCGATTCTGGTAAACGGGCGGCACGTAAGGCTTTGCCCACCAGGGAGCAGGCCGGTTGTTGGCTGCCCAATCCAATTGCCGATTCCGATCCAGTTTCAGTTCCGGGAGGACGCAAATCTGCTCTGTCCATCCGCCCATCAGCCGCACCACCCTAGGACGTGCACTGATCTTGTCGGCTGTGTATTCCCAGCGGTCCAACTCCAACGTGGCGCAAACGACCTTGTCACGCGTGAAAGATGACTGGTACTTGTAGAGGTATACGATTCGTCGGCAAACATTACATTGTTCGATTTTCGGCAGATCCTCTCGTGGATAGTTCTTCTCGACGAACTGGATTGAAGTCCGCGCAACGTGGCCCACGATGCGATGATAGCCGGCCGTGGGAAACACGTCTGCCGTCACCAGCCGGGCGCCGCTGCACGTGTGCTCGAAGAGGTGCCGTCGGGCGAAGTCGTCGGGGCTGAGTTCGCGCATTCGCAGCAGCAGATAGCGAAGCCGGTCGTGGCGATCGTGATCCTTTCCCAACGCCGCATACACCTTCTCCGGATCGCCGTACATGAGCATGGCCACGGCCGGTTGGTCGAGTGGATCCTTGCGAAAACGCTTCCAATACGCTGGCAACAAGGCCTCAGTATGTTGGCGATAGAGCGCGCCGAGTTGTTGGCCCAACGTGGTAATGCGATAGGAGCTGTCGAGGACTTCGACAAGGTCGGCGCATACCTGCCTGGTTTCCACGTCGGGGCACCGTCGCGCGAAGCGGATAATGGTGTCGATGTGCCCCTGGCCTTGCTCGGCCAGTTGTTTGGCAGCCGTGGGACGGGTTGCCGGTGTCGTCAATTCCTCCAAGAGCCGATCGATCTGAGCGGCCGTAAGCACCGGTTCGAACAGCCGGGATTCGAACTGGACAATCTGTTGCTGCCAAGGTGCGGCGTTAGGTGAATCGGCCAGACTCAACATTGGCGATGCGAACAGGATCGCTGCCACAACCACTCCGAGATACATCTTCATGGTTCAGACCTCCGAGCCGCGCTTTGTTGATGTTTGCGATTTTGGCGAACGGTTGGCCAAAGGCATTTATCTTGAACCCGAGCTCCCGATGGTCGCTCTTCGTTCAATAGCTAAGCGTCCGCAGATTATCATATCCGAGATCCCCGGGGGAGCCTCCCCCCAATCAGATGCTGCTACATAGGGGATTTCCCACGTCAGGTCTGCTCTATCGATGAACAGATGCTTGCATGGATTGCGGTGTTGGCTACCATGAAGAGAGACGAGGATTTCGGAACACTGAGCCTGCAAGACGGGCTTCACAAAAGCTTTCTGGTGGCTTGCGTTGTTTTGCGTAGTGACGTTGCCCTCGGAAGCCGAGAGTTGCCGATCGTCTTTGCCATCACTCAGTTGCCGTACGACACGCGTGTCGGCTTGCCGCGTGACCCATTTTGAAGTCGTGAATGCTCCCGGAGGCGAACATGATACGGTGGCAATCCGTCGTGGTCTCGATACTGGTGCTACTGACCATCGACACAGGAACCACGAAGGCCGGAGATCCGATCACCGTGGTGGTTCTGTCGCCACATGGGACAACGGCATTGGACGACAAGACCGCCGTCGCAGCCGAACTCTTGTGCGACCAATTGACCGAGGAGCTTGCCCGAGATCCCAGCTTGCGCGTCGTCGACCGCTCGCAAATCGATCGTGTATTGGCGGAACAGGCGATCGGCGATAACGTTCAACCGGTTTTGGCCTATGACGCGATGGTGCGTATCGTCGTCGATCCACTACAGGCCGAGCCTGCTGTGACGCTTCGAGTCGTCGATTTGTCCAGCGGCAATATCGCCGGCGCCCGAAGTTGACCTTGGAAGGCGGAAATGCCGCCCGAGCGGTTGCGGGAGATGTCAGGCGTCTGTCGACAACTTGCGGCAAAGGCCGCAACGCTTTCTCAGGAACGCGCAAAACTCCGGTTGTTGGGAGTAGCCACTCCCGGCGGCATGGGACGATTGGAGCCAATGCGGCAACATCTTGAAGAAGTCGTGGAACAAATGGTCTTCCGTTGTTCTACGGTTTGTGCAATGCGGCACCTCGAAGCACTCAGCGCCAAGGAAGAATCGTTCCTTCTATTGCTGGGACATGCCCGACTTGCCGGAGGCAGGCAGTTCGCGCCTCATGCCGACCTGACGTTGGAAATGGAGATTGCGAAGACTGCCTCACGGGGAAGAACCTTCGAAGATACGGCCGTCGAGATCCGCTACCGTATGAACGAGGGAAGCCTGCGGTTGGATGGTCAAGCAGGTCTACGAGGGTCTCAGGGCGGCCGGGGTCGATAAGTCGTGGTGCACGAGATGGCTCAACCGGGTCCGCAGCCGTGTCGAGTCCCTGACCGTACAGGTCGGCCAAGTGAAAGATCCCTACCGTAGAAACGTCGACAGTAGTCTTTTACGGGTTCGCGCCATGTTCGTCACGTTCGCTGTGGAGTCGGGCGACCTCACGCGAGCCCGGCAGCGTCTTCGCGAATTTATGGCGTGTCGAAAATCCGTGGCACGGGATCAATGGCGCATTGCTCAAGGGCTTCGAAAGACAGTGGTCGAGATGGCCGACGGCGAGGTACTTCAGCAGTATGACCGCTGGCTGGCCGATCTGACGACGCCCGTGCGACAGATCGAACTCAAATGGAACGACTATCCGGTCTACGAAAAGGCCCGTGTCGCGCTAAAACCGGCGCGGTTTCTGCCCATGTTGCCGATCGTGGCCAGTCCGGAGGCGGTGTACTTCGTCTTGGGAGCCGAAGGCCCCGAGGAGTTGGCCGGCTGGGCCGACAAGCGACCGGCCCGTCACATGCTAATGCACATGGCGCTCAGCGACGACGTTGATGCGAGCTTACCTGCGGTACCAGTGCTCGATAAGGATTTCGCGGTCACGGGGGCGGAATACTTGGACGGCAAGCTCTATGTCTCCACCAAGCGAACTGGTCTGATGGTGTGCGACATTCGCGCGGGCAAATGGCAACAGATTGGTCCTGCCCAAGGATTGGCCGATTGGTACGTGTATTTCGTACACGCGTTGGATGAGAAGACACTGCTGGTCGTCACGGGACATCAGGATGAAGACCGCACGGCCTATAGCAAGCTTGACGTGACAACTGGCAAAATCACACTGGTGCATCGGCTCGACGGCAAATGCCCTTTGTTCGTTACCCCAACCGCCGTTTGGTGGGCCGATGAACGGTTAATGGCAATGAACAACATCGGTCTGGCCCAGGATATGCTCAAAGTGCCGCCCGAATTCCAGTCCTGGCCGGATGTCTGGCCCCACGGTTGGCAATGCCGGCCGCGCACGTGGACGCCAAAGCCAAACAGCATCGCTGTACTCGGCGACAAACGCTACGTTATGGCCGCCACCGGCTTGCACGAGATTAGCGACGACGGGCGCGTGCTACGTAGTTGGTGGAATCGCATGACATTCAATGCCGGTCGGCGAGTCCACGACAACCTCGCAATGGACTGTATTACCACGCCGGGCGACTTCCCGAGCGACAATGTCCGCTTACGATTTGAGTTTGTTACCAATAGTGAGGAACATTTGCTGCTGCTCGGCCAGCGGGGTGAGGTGCTCTGTTACGAACCGATATCTGATACGTGGTTTGGACCGATCCAACTGCCTGCGGTCGGTATTGGTACCCGCGCCATAGGTACGATCGATGGTGCGTGGATCGGCGGGTCGGAGGGCGCGGTTTTTGTTCGAACCACGGAAATCATCGCTGCCGCCAAGGAGGCCAAACGCGTCATGACCAGTCGCGAGATCCGCAAACGCAAGCGAGAGCAGGCCGAGCAAGCCGGACCGTTGGCGGCGGCGACCTTCGCCTTGTTAACGCGCGACTTCGACCGGGCCCAGAGATTGGCAGAGGCCATTCTGACCGCCAACCCCAAGGACGCTAAGGCGATCCTTCTCATGGCGCTGCTACACGACTTCTGGTGCTTGGACCGGCCGGAGGAAGCACTGGCTTGGTACGACAAACTGTCGACGATGGACGACAATCCTTCCGCAATTTACACTGGGCTATACGCCAAGTTCCGCATGAGCTACACACTACGACGCTGGGAGCAAGCTATCGCCGCAGGAGAGTTGTTATTGGATAAGGTCCCGTGCCTTTATGCTGGGATGACCCCCGAGGTGGAAAGGTTCATGGAATACACCCGCCAACGGCAGAAGAAAGACGAGAGAAGAGATTCCCAGTGACGACTGCTTCGAGCCTGACATCGGCGACCCTCGTCGACCGATACACCAAGGACAGCAGAGCCCGAGGCATGCGCACGGCGAGATATTATCAAGAGTTCAGTAGTTCCAAGTTCAGTTTATGGCGGCCATGTGACGCAAGGTCTTGAGCCGTCGTGCAATAGGGCGACAATTTCGTGGACGAGCCAATCGAGCATGCGTTTGAAGCGAAGGAGTTCGAGGTGAAGCGTCATTGTGTCGCCTCGGCCCTCGGCGAGGCGTGTTTGATGGATCCAGACCCAGACACTGCGCAGGATGAAGCTTACCGCGACGAAGAACAGACGCAGGTGAGGGTTGCGTGTGCAGGTATAGATGCGGCCTTGTCGCCGTTGGCGATAGCTCGTCTCGATCCCAAACCGTTTGCGATAGCGTTGGCGAATCTCCGTGGGCGTGCCGTTGATTCGCCACGCAGCGAAGAGCAGTTTCTGTCGCTTCGACTTGCCGTGTTTCCTGTCCCGGTAACGTCGGTACCCCGCGCAGACGCGAAAGGTTACCTGTTGCTTGCCTTTGGTCATCGTATGCCGGTACCAGCCCGCTTTCTGTTGTTTGATCCAACGCAGACCGGTCGCTTTGCGGCGGCCCTTGGGACGTCGCCCCGCGAACTTCACGGGCATCAAGAACGGCAACTTTTCTTGTTGCAGAAATGCCATCACGGGCACGTTGAAGAACGCCCGGTCGAGAAGCAAACAGCGTATTTTCAGGCCGATTTCGCGAATTTTCGCCAGCAGTCGGTTCAACACTCGGATGATCGGCTCGCGTCATCGAACCCACGTCAATGCGAGCGTGTAACGCCGTCCATATTCCACGATGCAGGCCGTCGCGTAAGCGTGAAACTTGGTCGTGCCTTGCTTCGACTGACTGTGGTAGATCTCGTTGCGACTGCGGTATGGCTGCCCGTAGTAAGGGGCCAAATGCCAGTCGATCGCGACCTCCCATTTCCGTCGCCGCATGGCACGTGGCAGGTAGATCGTGAGGGCTTCGTTGAGTCGACGTTCCAGCACCAGCAACGTCTTGGGCAAGCCTTCCTCCAAGGCCGTCATCACGGCTTGGTCCGACGGAGCGTAGGTCAAGTCGCGGCAAGCGGCGGAGATGGAAATCGACCGTGCCGCAGCCCCGAGCATGATCGCCAGCACCACCGAAGCGGTGCAACGCCACCCATGATCTTCAAAAGCCGTGCCTGCAAAAGAAAACCTTGCGTCCACGAGTACACTTCGCAGTTGGAAATAGTAAAATTCATCCTTGAACGCATGGCTCCCTCCGTGTGAACGAACCTGTTGGCACAAGTTGTTTACACGAGGGACCTTGCGTTCACCTATAGCAATTCATCTGAACTTGGAACTACTGGAGTTGTGTACAGCAGCTTGAAAAGGGCGGCGTACTTTGGGTGAATGGTAATTGTAGAGAAGCCCCATTTCCCGGGAGCACGCCACCATGGCCGAGAGTACCACAGCCTCGTTGACATTTCCAGAGTTCAGCAGCCGAGACGTGATGACGGAGATCCTTCGCAAGGGAGCGCAGCGGATGTTGGCCCAGGCAATCCAGGAAGAAGTGGAGGTTTGGATCGCCGAGCGGGCCGAACTCTGTGACGAGCGGGGACGCCGGCAGGTCGTCCGCAACGGTTATTTGCCCGAGCGGAAGATCACCACGGGCGTCGGCGAGGTCGCCGTCACGCAGCCGCGGGTGCGCGATCGCCGGCCGGCCGACGAGGCCGAGAAATTCAGCTCGAAGATCCTGCCGCCTTACTTGCGAAAGACGAAGCGCATCGAGGAATTGATTCCCTGGCTGTACCTGAAAGGTGTTAGCACGGGCGACTTCAGCGAGGCCCTGGCGGCGCTGTTGGGCGAGAACGCCAAGGGGCTCTCGGCCACGACCGTCACGCGGCTGAAGAAGGTCTGGGAAGACGAGTACCGCGCATGGAGCAAACGCTCGTTGGCCGAAAAGCAGTACGTCTACGTGTGGGCCGACGGCGTGCATTTCAACATCCGCTTGGAGGAAGATCGGCAATGCATTCTGGTGTTGCTGGGTGCCACGAAAGACGGGAAGAAGGAGCTGATCGCCATCGTCGACGGTTTTCGCGAGAGCGAGCAATCGTGGAAGACGCTGCTGTTGGAAGTGAAAGCCCGCGGCCTTGCCGTCGATCCGAAACTGGCCATCGGCGACGGGGCGTTGGGCTTTTGGAAAGCGCTGAAACAAGTGTTCCCGAAAACCCGCGAGCAACGCTGCTGGGTCCACAAGACGGCCAACGTGCTGGACAATATGCCCAAGCGTTTGCAGCCTCAGGCCAAGGCGATGCTGTACGAGATCTGGATGACCGACACGCGAGAACACGCCCACCGGGCGTTCGACCTGTTTGCGGCGACATACGAAGCGAAGTATCCCAAGGCGGTCGAGTGCTTGACGAAAGATCGTGAGGTCCTGTTGACGTTCTACGACTTCCCGGCCGAGCACTGGATTCACCTGCGAACGACGAACCCGATCGAGTCGACCTTTGCCACGGTCCGCCTGCGAACGAAACGCACCAAGGGAAGTGGCTCGCGACTCGCTTGCCTGACGATGGTCTTCAAGCTGATGCAATCTGCCCAGAAACGATGGAGAACCCTCAACGACTCCGAACGGATCCCGGACGTAATCCAAGGAACTCCCCTTTATCAACGGAGTCAAGCAGCCCAAAGAAGCCGCCTGAGGAAACCTTCCGCCAAGCTGCTGTACACAACTCTTGATAATATCTCGCGCACCACCGGCAAGAACACGGCGCCACCAAGACGACTCCGGGGAGAAGCATTTCGCTCTCAAGAAACCCAAAGATATCGGTTTTCTCAGCAAATCGAGGCAGATCGTACCCCTACGCGGCAAACCTACGGGCACCACTGTCGGCACCCCGTTTTCTGTTTGCGTCGTATCCCTTGACTGCGTCGAAAGATAGAGAAACAAAGCGTCAGGCTACGGAACCGAAGGCTTGGTGTCGAGTTCCGCGTCGGCGTCGACCAGACTATGAAGGCAGCGGTCAAGCCGGACATTCTCTTCGATCCAGCCTTCTTGGGTGACGGCGCCGCGAGGGTTGTGGCGTAATCCAAGAGAGCCAACGAAAGTCGCTGGACCACTTCAGCCGGCAAAGTGTTAGATGAACTTGCTTGGCGTGAGGTACGGTTTGAGCGACTCGAAACGCCACTCGATTTCGTCGATCTCTTCCTTAGACATGCTTAACCCCGAAAAGACCGGCTTCTCGGGGATGGAATTTTTAGGCCCATAGTGTCGTGAGATTGTGTTGCGGAATACGCCACGCATCTTCAATACGTGAAGGTTATAGCCACGCAAGTCGCCCGGGTGGGTCTTTGTAAGATTCAACATCAACATAAGCTTGCTGTACATGTCCTTCAGCTTGGCCGGATTCTTGCCGCTTTGCATCAGTTGCCAGATTTGTGCGAGGATGTCGGCGTAGGCCATCCGCTCGGTGACGAGGCCTTCGGCGCCAAGCCGCGACTCGTAGAGCCAGCGAAAAGCGCCCTGAGCACTAAAAACACGACGGATCGACGGCGACGCAACCAACTCGCGAGTGCCGGCGGGGCCTCTTTCTTCCTTGACATAACCGAAATTCGGAAACTCCTCGGCCAGTTCGATTAGGAGCTCGTTCGATGGAGCGGGACCTCTTCCGCTCGTCTGTATGATCACGGGCCGCTTGGTGACCACCGAGGCAAGCGCTCGCCAGTATTGACGCATATCGTCTTGCGATTTATTGGTGTCGGGCGGTCGCGAAATGATCGCCGCCGGTGCCAGCTTGTCGGCATGCTTGGCATAGACGAGCATGTCGTCGGTGTCTTTGCCCTGCACGCCAAGGCACAGCGCGGTGGTGCGCAGATCGCGAGCCGTCTTGGCTAGCACCTCCATCCCCTCGAGTTTCTCGTTTTGGGTCAGCAGGTCGACACTATCATTCGACTGTGGCCAGATCATGCCAGGGCTGCCACACCAATCGGCGAAACGCGCCTCTCGGGCTAGCACCTCGAAGTCCACTTCGCCTGAGTCGGTGAAGGGAGTCGAAAGAATCGGAAACGGCCCCCGGACTCGCGGAGCATCGGGGCATTTCTGCTTCACGGTTACTTGGGAGACGGTCGCGCCGGTGTCGGCCATCAGACTCGCACTACGACCATGCCCCTGCAACACGGCTCCCGCGGCCACGCTTGACGCACCCGCCACTGCGATCTTCATCATCCGTCGCCTAGTTATTGATTTTTTGGTAGGCATAACATTTTTCCCTTAGTTGCTAAACAAGACGGACAATTACCCTTGGTTTTCGACTGCCCATGATTTGCGATAGGTCCGTTGGAAAAGGCCCATCGCCTCCGCGTCATCGATGATATGTTCGGTCTTCGGGTTGATATGCAACGTCCGACCGCCAAGGCGATAGCTTATGTTGGCATAGTGAACCAGCAACATGCTGCGATGTCCCACCTCGATATCTGCGTTGGGTTGCTTGCGACTTCTGACCGAGTTGACGAAGTCCTCGGCATGATCCGAATCGGGGAAACGACCGAACATCTGGTCCGTTAGTACTGGTTTGCGACTCTTTGGCCGAACGTAAACCTGCCATCCGCCGCCCATCCTACCGACGTACATGACTCCCCGTTCGCCGTAAAGCTCGATCCGCGTGGCGTTCTGGGGCCAGTGCGGAAAGATGTCGCCGTTTCGAATGCCGGGATCGTTTCGCAGCATATACGGCGTATGCAGCGTCTGCTCATAGGTCATCAACATATTCGGAAACTTAAAAGTGGCTGACTGCGTGTCGGGCGTTTCGGCATCGCCTTGCGTGTTGAAGCGTCCGCCAGTGCTGAAGACCGTACTTGGACGGTCGACCCCGCAAATCATCCGTGCCAGGTCGAGCTGATGGATTCCCTGCCAGGCCATGTCGCCGCCGGAGTAGTCCCAAAAGTGACGCCATCCGTTGTTGAAAAGAGACTTGTTATACTTGCGAGCCGAAGCAGGGCCACACCACATGTCCCAATTGATCGTCTCAGGAGTATCGGAGTCGGGCCCCAACCGGAAACCGCCGCCACCCGACTGATTCACCACGCGACATAGTTGCACCTTTCCCAGCTTGCCTTCTTCGATGTAACGCTTGGCGGCAAAGTTGTACGGCGCGCTGCGGTTCTGCGTGCCGATCTGGACGATACGATCGTACTTTCGCGCTGCATGAATCGCCTGACGACTTTCCCAAATGCTATGGCTTTGCGGTTTCTCGCAGTAAACATCTTTGCCCGCTTGGCAGCACAAGATGGTTGCCAATGCATGCCAATGTGGCGGCAGAGCGAGCACTGCCGCGTCGACCGAATCGTCCTGAAGCATTTCGCGGAAGTCCTGCACGCACTTTGGCCGCTTTTCTCCCTGGCGTTTCGCGTACTGGTCAACGCGGGCCGCACTGCGCAGCCGATCGACATCACAAAGGTAGCCGAACTGGCAATCATTGCGATCCAAAAAAGTGTTTGCCAGCTTGTCGCCACGCGGGCCGACGCCAACCAAGCCTAGTACGAGTCGGTCGTTGGCCGGGGTTGCCCGGGCCGACGTGGAATTGGCCAAGATCGTTACGCCACTTGCCACGCCAATGGCAGTTTTTAACGAACGGTCAAGAAATGTTCGACGGTTATGTGTGTCGGCAGACTTAGGTACTGCTGTAGACGACACATCACTCTTTATGGAACGCATAGATGAAACCTACTTTCAAAACGGGGAGGGACGGCGGAAGTGTGTGCAGACCGATAAGTCAACACACATCAGGGTGGGTAAAACGGGAAGTGACGTAGAGTGCGCCTAGATACACCAAAAGTTGTCGCACGAACGTTGGCGAGTCAGACTGCGTTTACTTCACAAAGGTTTACGTCAGCAACAAATTGACAGTCAAGGTTGTCTACTATACGTTGCAGGCGGTCCGCTATGTCGTTCATCTTTCCTTTTTGCAGTGTATCAAAGTCAAGTATTGACAGCGATTTTTTGCGTGTTCACTCGGGCAACCCTCCCAGTGGCAAACCATCGTTACGAATGGCCGTAGACTGATAGGCCTTCAGATCGATCGATTCGTTGACGAACCGAACCGAACCGTCGCACATCGTGAAGTTGCATCCACCGACGTGGAAGCTTCCGAAGAGCTTCGACATTTCGTAGTACATATCCCTTACTTCCGAGTCGGGTTGCCCTCCGCTGCCAGGCACCGAATTGATCTGTAACGTGGCGGCCGCCAAGGTGTAGGGGTTCGGTCCCAAGTCATCCATGCGTGGTCCCGACGCCCAACCAGCGTAACCCGAGCCATCGACGCGATGGACCGGCGTGGGGATATATTTCGTTTCACCCAGCAGAAAAACGTGAGAGGAACCATCTGTAATGTGTGCAATACGGGTTTTCGAACTGTGATACAACACGCCGTTGAGAAAGAACACCCGGGAACGGATATTGCACGGGGCGTCTTCATAGTCCCCGCCGCCTTGCACGCCGAGGTAGTTGGTGTTGTTCACGTCGGATTGAGAACCCGGATCGGAGGGACACTGATAGAGGCTCAGCGGTGTTTCCCAGGCCTTATGATTGCTGCTCGTGGAGTTGTCTTCGGATGGGCAACTCGATGCCGAGGTGAAGTTCTGGTGGAAGTCAAAACGCTCGTAAAGTGTCGTTTGTTCCAAATAGGGTAAAATTAGCACAGACCACGGGGCACCGTGTTTCGTACGAGGCGAATCGTTGTAGCACCATTCCGAACCAGTGGTGCTCTTGTTGGAAATATAGCCTGATGCAAAGCTGCCGTGGGCGCTGTGATAGTTGTGCAGCGCCAAGCCGAGTTGTTTCATCTTGTTGGTACATTGAAGCCGTCGAGCCGCCTCGCGCGCCGATTGCACGGCGGGTAACAGCAAAGCGATCAAGACTCCAATGATGGCGATTACCACCAGGAGTTCCACTAAGGTAAAACCACGTGCTATGTTGTTGCGATGCGACATTGCTGGAACTTTCCGTCTGTTATGTATGAGCAACATCGAGCCGCCTATATCGTTAGTCGCGTCGTCGGCAACGGTGCGTTGCCACTGCAAAGAACAAACCGCCACAGGCCAGCATGACGAATGTCGCCGGTTCGGGAACGCTCTGGATGCTCAGGTTGTCGATCTGCATGTAGTCGCCCGTGCTGCCGCTGTATGAATAGCCGAGGCGGTCGATGGCAGTTCCATTCTTGCGGAAGCCGAGGCCGGTGGCCGACTCCAAAAGATTGTCCGAGGCATCGTAGATCTTCAGGTCCCACGTATTGGCGTTCGTACCGCTGAGATAGACATCGGCGACGAACGTGTACCAGGTGTCGTTGGCGGCCACGGTGTTGCCGTATCTATCGCCACCACCTGTTCCATCCCCGGCGCCGTCCTTCCAGGTGAATTTCGCGCTGCCGCCGTTCATGCGAATTCCGAAATAGGCGTTCGACTCCTCGTAGGGTGTTGAGTCGTCGGAGTCTCCGAAATAGACGTATCGATGTTCGCTGCCGTCGATGCCATGTACCAGAACGTCGACGGAAACCTGGGTGACGTCCTCGCTGGCATTCACGCCCGGGATGTCTTGGTTCATCATGTTGTCGTTCCGCAGGACTTCGTTGCTGCCGCTTCCGTCGTCGACAATTCCGGTCCAATCGATGGCCGCCTGAGCACTTTCGAAGTCTTCGAAGTAGTTGACGGTTTCGGCTTGCGCAGCGGTGATACTGCTGAGCACCACGGCAAAGATGCACAGAATCGTTCTCATCGCATTACTCCTTCTCTTTGGAGAAAACCAAAAGGCAAATCATGGGTCGACAACACAACGTACGTTATCCCATTGGTAAGGGTCTCGGAGCGTTTGTGGCTCGGGATCGGATGCCATCAGCCGTACGAACAGTTCCTGACCGACCATTTCCGGCGTAATGGTCAAGGTGGCCGTGAGGGTCTTCCATCCGTGTTCAATGAGCATTTCCGGCCATGTGCCGGGGGTACCGACGACTTGGCCTGGTTGCATCGCCGCGACGCCCGTGGCGAACGCCACGCTGACCGCCGCCCCGTCACGTGGGCCGTTGGGTGGCCCGATGCAGTAACTCTTAGCCGACACGTCGGCCGAAAGACGCAACCGCCGTCCGACGTCCTGTTGGTCGACGATGCCCAGCGACTGATAGACCCAGCCTTCATGGAACTTCGGGTGATTCTTATCCAGGCAAAGCCACATAAGCTGGTTGCCATCGGTTGCCGGAGGGGTGATCGGTTTCTTGCCGTTGTCGGAAATGACGTATTGGCCCTGGCAGCCCATGTTGCCGAATACCCCCTCGCCTGGAAAATCTGACGTGTGCCAACCGATCACCGGGATGTCCAGTTCCCGGCCATAGGTCTCAAACTTCGGATGCCGACGGATGTCAGGCTGCTCGAAGCTTGGGTTCTTCAGCACCAACGGGTGAGTAACTCCCTGCTTGGCTTTTTCCGGCACCGTGCGAACGAACTGTCGGGCGATATTCTTCGGTGCCGCTTGAAACGTGCCGCTACCGGGGCCGACGCGGACCGCTTCGTTGGCCATCACAATCCGCCGAGCCGGTTGAACGTCCTGATCGCCGGCTACCTGGTTGTGTTCGACCGACACCATGCCTTCGAAAACGTGGACATCTACCTGCCCTTCGGCGTCGACCGCCACACCGAACTCGGTTCCCAGGTCGATGATCTTGGTCGTGGCGGCCGTGACCGCAAACCCAATTGCCTGGCTAGGCACGTGAGCAACGAGAACACCGCGTGCCAGATGGGTCTCTGTCTTGGAGGTAATACCGAGGGTTGCAGGGCCTTCGAGCACTACTACAGCGCCATCTTTGAAGGTGATCTCCGCCAAACCGGCCTTCAGCTCAACGCATTGTCCTTCGCGCAAATAGGCACCTAATGCCAACGCACGTTCGCTCTTCCATTGAGCATTCTGCGTTTTGGTCAAGCGTGCTGCATAGGATGTCGCGGCAGCCAGCGGCGCGGCGTTGGGCCGTTCTTTCTGCTGAAACCTGGGAGCGGCAACAATTGCCAAGCCCACGAGCAGCGCGCCCACGACACCGACCGCTGCAAGGAACGATACGACCGGCATCCTGCGCACGGCCTGCAAGCTCCGCTGCCCTGCCGTCCTCCAACGCCCACTCGCCGTTGTAGGAGGGGACGACGGCGGATCGGGCACGCCAGCGGTTACGTTGTCGGCCGGCCGATCGGCTAACGAGCCAACATTCAAACCCTGCTCGCCAGGTTCCAACAGGGCGTGCTGATGCATGTGTGCGTCATCCAAAGGCGGGCACAGTGGAGCTTGGCGATTTTCAAAAGCCTCTAACGCGGATTCCATCTCTGGACTATTCAATAACCCATCCAAACAAGCACTGTTTGGGCCGACAAGTTTGTGCTTTAGCAATTGACGCAAGCCACTGTGCATGTGCAAATAGCGAATGTAATAACGGCGAGCATCCTTATCCGTACACAATAGCTGGTCAAGCTGTGCCATTCGCTCGGGCGAGATGCTGTTTTGGCAGAAGGCCTCGACCAACTCGGCAACCATTTCATGTTTTTGGGATGAGTCGCTCACGACACATCCTCCATGGCTACCGCCTGCTGAACACAATTAAACAACGTCCGGCGAATACGCGTCAGCGACTTTGTGATGGTTCCTACCGGCCGACCGAACTTTTCGGCCAGGGTTTTCACCGGAGTGTTTTCTCCATAGAAATGATCCAAAAGATCCCTGTCGCGCGATTTGAGTTTCTTGACGCACCGGCGCAAAGCCCGAAAACGCTCGTCCATCAGATCAGACAACTCGTTGGACTCCTCGCTTAAGGCCTCGATTGCTTCCTCGCTCAAAGAAAAAGGCACCTTCTTGCGCCGTTTGCGAAACGAAAGTACTTGGTAAAAAGCTGTCTTGCTGGCCCAGGCCCTAAAATTGGTTCCTGGTTGAAACTCCCCAAAATTGCGCCACAAGACGATGCTGGTCTCCTGCAAAACATCCTCTGCGTCACTCCAATCCGGCAACAACGTAAAAATATAGGAAAAAAGATATGCTTGGTGCGCAAGAAATAACCGCAGGAACCCTTCGGGATCCAACCGGGAATTAATGGCTTGAGGGTCCTTACTGTGCATAAGAATCAGTGGGGGATGTTTATTGATGCCTGCATTAAAAATGTTCGTTCCTGACAACCGAAAGCCCGGAAATCCAGGCTCCCGTTAGTCGCCTTACGTTCATTGGCCATGTAGCCCTCAACAAGACGCATTTCTACCGCCGGCTATTAATTAAATATCCCATTTGTTTAGAATGCGGCATCGAAACAACGTTATTTTTCGTATCAAGCAGAAATCGAGTTGATAAACGGTCCTAGCCGGAAAAACAGACACCCCCCAATTTTAGTGGGGGTTTCGGATTTCCTTGGCCTGCTCGATAGCCTCCGGCATCCAATAAGCCTTAGTCGCCCGACAGGTTTTCCACGCCAATGCCTTGTCGACCAGGTGTCCCTCCTAAACACTCCATCCGGCAATAATGGCAGGCGTTTGGCCACGCAATGAATCAGGTATTGGCCGAGAAAATGTCCACGAAGAGTCGCGAATTGCCACATAGAGCAGCCCGTTTTTCCGTCACGCGCAGACCGTTAGCGACGAACCAGCGAAACAAGCCGATTTGTAAGCTCACGCTGCCCGCGTGTACCGATGATGCAATCCGCCAACCTGTGAAATGGAAACGACCTTGCCCAGCGAAGGCAGTTCCATCTCACGTGGCTCGGGTGAGTTGCGATCTAACGAGAGATGGGTTCGGGAACCGTGATAGTATTGCAGGTAGGAAGCGAGGATGCGCTTCAGATGCGCAGAGTTCAACACGATCACGTGGTCGAGGCACTCCGGGCGAATCGAGCCGATGACGCGTTCGCAGTACGGATTCTGCCAAGGCGAACGCAGCGCGGTCGGGACTTCTTCGATGCCCATGCTTCTGATGCGCTCCTGGAAGTAGCTGCCGTAGATGGCATCACGATCGCGGAAGAGGAAACGTGGGGTCGCGATCGGGCCGGAAATTGCGCACGTACAAGTACAAGTAATCGTGCGCCCGGATCGGGTATCCGACGCCGCCGGGGTGGGTAATTGACGAGTGCCGTTCACGGGCAGTGACGACAGCATCGCGCGTGGGGTCAACTTGGCCCTCGCGATCGCTCAGGAGTACGTTCAGAAAACTGCGTCCGGTCATCTCGTCTGGAACCGCGACGCCCGCCGCTTCGAGCAAAGTGGGAGCCAAATCAGCCAGGCTCACAAAACCTTGGACAACCCGGCCGGGCGAAACCCGATCGCCCCACCGAATCGCCAACGGTTCCCGCACTCCCAGATCGTACAGGTTGCACTTCGCCCGAGGGAACGGCATGCCGTTGTCTGCGGTGATGACCACGATGGTGTTGTCCAGTTCGCCGAGGGCTTCCAGCCGTGCGATCAGTCGCCCGATCGTGAGGTCGTCCTCCTCGATACCGCGATAGTACCTCAACAGGTCCCGCCGCACCTCAGGAACGTCAGGGAATACAGGCGGGACTTCCACTTCATCGAGTCGCTTCTCCTCGTCCGCATACCGGAGTTTGTACGGGCGATGGGCGTGAGTCGCACCACACCAGTAGTAGAACGGCTTATCCAACGGCCGCGTCTCGATAAACGAACTTCCGTAGAATATATGACAGCGTTATCCCATCCGAGTGTAGGGCTCACTCGCCGTCGACGGTCTCGATGAACGGCTTGCCCCCGTCCCAGGTCAGTTCGATGGTCATCGAGTTGGTGGGGCCATCTACGACCTGCTTGATGCCCGATGTGGCATAGTTGGCGTACTTCTTCGGTGCGTGCCAACGCTGCGATCTGTTGCCCAGATTCTCCGCTGCGCTAACCTCGACACGATGCATTCCCAGAACAACGCCGTCGTTACCGTCAAAGCACGTTAGCGTGAATTTGCCATCGGTGCCAATCTTTCCGCCGGAGGGACGTGCGTTCTTCGGTATGAACCGGATGTAGCCGCTCGTCACCGGTTGACCGTCGATCAATACCTGACCGGAAACAGGAACGCGGTTGGGCCGTTCGTCGCCACAGCCGAGCAGTGAGTTCGCCAGCATCAAGCCCAAACAATGCAACGATAACATACGCACCGCGCATCGCGACAGAACCGCCTTTTGCTTGTGATGAAGCAAGGCATCACCTCAGTCAGATAGAGAAGGAGCCGCAGCAACGGAAAGACCGGCTCGTTGCCTATTAGTAGTCCCCGCCTTTAATCACCTCTCCGTCAGCACGGGCCGAGAGGTGCCGATACACCTCGAGGTTAATGTTTTCGCTGAGCATGCTGACGTGTCCGTCGCCAAAGGCAAACTGCGAGCCGCCGGGGTGCTTGCTCATGAACGCGCCGTTGTAGTGGCGATCATACATGTCGACGGTCGAGCCCTCACCGATCGGCGTGTTCAATGCGTTCTCGGTTGATCGCAGTGATGTGAACCGATAGCCCAGGCTCCAGACGGCCTCCGCACCGGGCTTGTGCGTCGTGTGAGCTTCGCCAACGAAAAGCGTCGTGGTGAGTCCGTCGGCGAAGTCCCGTGGTCGAAATTGTTTGACGTAGACGAAGGCCCCGTCGTTATCAGTCTTGGTCTCGAGGCCTGTGCCGTGGCTCGGACCAAGCGTACCCGTGCTCAACGCGTAGTTTCCCGTGGCCGCGCATTTGCCTTCGATGAACGTGTGCGACATGCCGGCAACCACACCGGCGCAGACCTCGCAACATCGCTCGGAGTTATCGCTGGGGCAAACGAAGATGTCCGGGCGTTGGCCCAGCGCATGTTCGTAATCCTGGATCCATGCGATCGTGCCGCCGGTCACGGTCGGCCACGGTCCGCCTGAGAAACCTTGTTGGTAGTACTCGTCGAAAAGAGGCGCCTGTTCCATGTACGGTAGGATGATCAAAAACGCGCTCACCCCGACCCTGTCCTCCACTGACATCCCCTTGCAGATTTCTTCGTTGCTGTTATCGCAGCCCAGCCTGCCGGGCGGGAAGCTGCCCGTGGCCGCCTGGTGGGCATGCATTGCCAAAACGATTTGCTTGAGATTATTACTGCACTGCATCCGCCGCGCCGCTTCGCGGGCCGACTGTACGGCCGGCAACAGCAACGCTATCAAGATACCGATAATGGCGATTACAACCAGCAATTCAACTAGGGTGAAACCGTGAAGAGATCGGCGGAAGTGGGTATACTTCCGCCCGAGAAGTGTCTGGTTTCCTTTACCCCTAGCATGGAGATTCCTATGAGTGTTTCCGCCCTTTCGGGGTTTGTCAGGATTGACCTGCACGAAGACATCATAACCGTTTGTGCGTACTGCCCAGCTTGCACTGACGTCGGCTGCACCAAGATCCGATGCCGGCCGAAGTTGCGGGTATACTTCCAGGCCCTGCCGCGACCTCGTACCATTGCCATCGGACGTTACGCCGAACTCACCCCCCGCGTCTACGCCTCCGGCGAGAAGCAGCGAACCGGACACATTGCCAAAGCTGGATATGCCTTGAACCATAGCACCATTCCCCTCGAAAAGACCTCCAATAGAAGATCGTTCTCGGCTCGTCCTACTGGGCCGTCCCGGCCAATTCGTGCAGATCGTCCAAGAGTTGTTTCCGGCCGTTTTCCAGCTTCTCGATGCGTTTGAGGTGCCGGGCCCGGGCTTCGGCGAGCCTCTTCCGGCGCTCTTGGATCATTCGGCCGACCTCCTCCGGTGCCACTCCGCCGCGGCTGTTGGTCACCTTGACGAAATGCACGGGGTCCAGGGCTTCGCGGAGTTCATCTTGGGTCATGCTTAGTTTCTTCCCGACGACCTCTTGCGCGGCTGCCTGGAGGATCCCGATCTCGGCGTCCTTGGAGGCCAACCCTTTTTTGACCGACGCGAGCACGAAGGTTTGTACGATATCGTGCGCCGTGCGGTAATCGTAGCCATCGTGACGCATGATCTCGTGTGCCAATTCCGTCGCGGCGGAATACCCGGAGCGGGCACGTGCCAGCATGACATCCTCGTGGACCTCGATGGTGGCCAGCAGAATCAGCCACGGCTTCGCATAGACTTCGATATTGCGGAGAGCGGCCAGCGCACCGTCCTTCATGTGGTGCTCAAGCGCATTGGTGTCGCCTTGAGGCACCTTCATACCCATCGAGGCGACCTCGGTCAGGTTCGATAGGATTTTCGAGGCGCCAAACCAGGTCGCCTCGATTTGGCCTTGATTAGCCCGTTCCGCCCACTTTTGGGGCATCATGAAGCTTCCGACTCCGACCCCAAAATCAATGAAGTCGTACTCGTTAGTCGACCAAATGTCAAAATCCCACGCCATCCGACTCAGCACGGCTATCACATTCGTCAGGTCGGCGACGACGACGACAAAGCCGTCGGACGACCCCACCGCGTAGTTGGTATTCTCGATCAACCCATCCATGCCGAGATAGGTGGAGACCAGCTCGCGATCGATCGGCCAGCTCGTTCCCGCAAGGGCGCCACAGCCCAGGCGATTTCGGTTGATCTGCTTGTAGCCGCGTTCGAGCCCCTCCAGCGACTGCTCGATCGGGTCGTAGACCGACACCAAGTAGTGGCCCAACGTTGTGGACTGCGCATGACGATTGTGGGTATAGCCGGGCATGACGGCCGTCTTGTACTTCTCCGCCGTGTCAAGCAGGACTTCCTCCAAACCATAAAGGAGACTCATCTGCCGCAGCAGCGCTTGACGCACGGGCATCTCCATCTTCCCCGAGGGTATGACGCGGGCGAGGGTCATGTTGCCGGCCACCGCCGCGCCGAGCTTTTTCGTGAAATACGCCTGGTAGGTTCGCGGATCGGGCGAGCGCTTACCCTCCGGACTGTCCCAGTACTCGAGCAGGGCGTTGGCCACCTTGGGAATATTCTCTTCCGGGATAATGCCCTGCTTCATCAACATGACCGTCCACGCCGTGTGGAGCCACGTATAGCCGCAAGGCGCGTGGGCCGCATCGATCCGCCTTTTCAGTTCCGTGACCTGTGTGTGGTCAAGCAATTGCTGGAGCGACTGGTGGTCTGCTTTGGGTTCGGAAAGCCAATTCTCGTTTTGCGCGCAAGCAAACGAGGTAAGAAACAGTTGTCCGAGGACAGCGATCGCGAGGGCTTTCTTCGTGGTGCTCATCAGTTCCCTTTCAAGTGGTGAGGTGGGTTAGATCCTGGATCGTCCAAAAGCGAAATACCGGTGCCGACGCGCCAGGCCGCTCGGCACCGAGCCCGGCATCGACAGGACACCGGGATTGGGTGGGCATCGGAGGAAATTGGGTGGTTGGAGGCTGTCCGGTGCGGACGCCAGGCAGGTTGCTCGGAGCACGACCGTCTCTCGCTCGAAGGCAACGTCGTTTATTGGTATCCACGGCGTTAAGTAGTCGAAAACGTATTGCGAAATGCTGCCGTCCCTTTTCGGGAGAGGCTCTTGTCCCGATGAAACGACTTCACCGAGCGCGGCCGGCTCCGAAGGGAACTGACCGCGCTCGGCCCGCCGACATCAGTAGGTTCGGCATCGGCGCCAACCGACCAGCAGCAGGCCGATCACCGCCAGCAGCAGGGAACTCGGTTCGGGGACCCCGATTGCGTCGTCGAATGTCGTACTCACGGCCACATCATCAACAAGCAGAATGTCCGTCGAATCGAGACTACCGCCATACCACCAACCCAACCAATCCATCGCTCCTGTTGCGGCCGATGCATAGGAGTCCGTGGCGTCCGGCGAGGATTCGTCGCCGACGGAAGGATTGACCCAAAGCGAGGCCTTATCGTACGTAGAGTCCGCATCGGTATCCTCAAACTTCGCCACTAATAAGTAGGTGGTTTGAGCTGCGAACTCTTCGTCGGAGACCGCGTGGCTGGCGGAAGTGTTCGTCCGCGCAAAAATGTCGTGCGCACCGGACAAAGCCGCCTTTAGGCCCAGATTTGGGGAATTATGTACGTCTGCGGCCGTTAACTTGTTGGCGTCCACGAAACCCGTGAAGAAGTCGTCGTCGTCCCAGGTATCGCTGTCCAGCCGTACAAGGAAGCGGTAATAGAACGTCTGGCCAGCGCTGACACCCGTCAAGTTACGAATCACCGGTGTCCTGGAACCTGTTGCCTTAGTCAACTTAAGGGCGTTGCCTCCGCCGAGCGTTGTTGCACCAGTTCCGGCATTGTAGGTCAACGCGGTGATTGGTGAAACGATTTCCGAATCATCCGCATTGTCGAAATTGTCCCACGCGGTGCTCCAGCTACCATTGCCGCCACTCTTACCATCGATTTCACCCGTGTCATAATCGAAGTTGTCGCTCGCGATTAACGTCGCCATGGCCGTGCCGCAGGTGAGCCAGATGGCCATGGTGGAAATCACCCTAACAGATCCAAAACACATCTTTCACCTCCTGAGGTAAACGAAAACAACTCGTTGTCCGGTCTGGCAAACAACTCAGAATTGTCACAAGGCTCAAGTTACCCTGGTATGAAATTGACTGCAATTCTCAAATTTTGCAGTATCTCACCAACGTATTGGACAATATCCCACAAAGCAGTGGATGTATTTCGAGCACGCGCAACACCAGTCTGAGGAACGGTACCACATTGGTATTGTCACGTGTATTGTTGCCTTGCGGCTAACCGCTTGGCGTACACCTGACGGGTGCGATGTGACCTGTCTGCGACCTGTCTGTGAGATGGCACCGTGATAGTGCGTTTTCCAGTTTGTTGAGGATCTACTGTTTCGACCACGTCCGTCGATGTCTGCGCAAGAAGAAGATGAAGGAGATGTGGAGCAGTCGTGTTGATTTACAGTGCATTGAACCGGCCTTTATTGGTTTCGTTTTTCAGGCAGCCACATTGCCAGCACAACCACCACAACCAGACTACCTCCACATCAAGTCGTACCGCAATTGCCGCGCTTTGTAATATCTCGCTAATTCGTTGTAAAATATCCTGCGGTGGCATGGACGATCGTACACGACGTCGAGAATCTGATTAAACTAGCGAGTTAGATACAAGTGTCTGCCCGACCTCAACCGGTCGGCGGCGGTGTCTTAGAGGCTATCCGGAAAGGGGTGTTTGTTGTAAGTAGTGAGGCTGCATAGAATTACACCTCCAAATTCAAGGAAAGGTAATTGCTATGCAGACGATTACGCGAAAGCGATATACGACCGATTTGACCGATGAACAATGGGCAATCCTGGAGCCGCTGATTCCACCCGCGAAGCGGGGAGGACGACACCGCACGGTGAACCTGCGGGAGGTGATCAACACGATCCTGTACCTCAATCGCACGGGCTGCCAATGGGACATGCTGCCCCATGACTTGTTGCCCAAAAGCACGGTGTACGACTATTTTGCCCGCTGGCGCGATGACGGCACGTGGCAACGGATGATGGATGCCCTGCGAGCCCGGGTCCGGACGGCGGTCGGCCGAGAGCCGACGCCCAGTGCCGCAGTGATCGACAGCCAGACGGTCAAGACCACGGAGGCTGGCGGGGAACGCGGATACGACCCCGGCAAGAAGACCACCGGCCGAAAACGCCATTTTCTCGTGGATACGCTGGGCTTGCTGCTGGTTGTCGTGGTGACCAGCGCGGCCTGGGATGATGCCTGGGCGGTCCCGTCGGTGTTGGGACAGATGCGTCGGCGTGACTATCCGCGATTGCGCACGATCTTTGCGGACCAGAAGTACCACAACCATGACTTGGAAGCCTGGATGGCACAATCCCACCAACCCTGGAAGCTGGAAGTCGTCCCGCGACGGGAGACGCCTGGCCGGTTCGAGTTGCAGCCCAAACGCTGGGTGGTGGAACGCACCTATGCGTGGAACGGACGGTATCGTCGGCACAACAAAGACCTGGAGCGGCGAACGGATTCGAGCGAGTCGATGATCCGCATCAGCACGATTCACTTGATACTCCGACGTCTGACCAAGCCCCATCCCGTTCCTGAGTTCCATTACCGTGCCGCGTGAAAAGCCTCAATTTCCCGGGGAATCTTCCCGGATAGCCTCTAAGGGGCGAACGTCCCGAGGAGGTAGTTCCATGATGATTCGTTCGGCGATTGGCGAGATGCGTGAAATTGCTTTGCTGATCGAGACCTCGCACGGGTGTGGCCGTGGGTTGCTTCGCGGCGTGTCTCGCTATATGCACGAGGTGGGCAACTGGTCGATCCGTTTCGAACCGCACGCCAAGGGCTACGAACCGGTCGAATGGCTCACTCGCTGCCGAGTTGACGGCGTATTGGCACAAGTCCGCAATCCAGAGATGGCCGCCGCGATTCGCGACATGGACGTACCGGTCGTCGACTTGTGCGGCGAAGGTGGCAACATTCGTTTTCCGTATGTTGGCGTAGACCCCAATGGCGTAGCCAAGGAGGCGTTCGATCATCTGGCCAGTCGAGGTTTTACTTCCTTTGGGTTGATCTGTCGCGCTCGTGGTGAAGATCATCGGATGGACGAAAAGGCCGACGCCTTCGAGCGGCTCATCGGCGTCACCAGTTGGGATTGTTGCACCTTGAGTGTGCCGTTAGGAAGCGGCATCGACCCGTGGCCGGCAGCTAAGGAACATATGTTTCGTTGGTTGCCCGAAGTTCCGAAGCCGATCGGTATTTTTGTTGGTCACGATATCCTAGGCATTCATTTGCTGGCTGTCTGTCGCCAGCTTGGCATCGCGGTGCCCGACGAGGTGGCCGTGGTTGGCATGGGTAACGACGAGGTGATCAGCCAGTTGGCTCAGCCTTCGCTCAGTAGCGTGAACGTCGACCAGCGTCAGATTGGTTATCATGCCGCGAAACTTCTCGATCAATTGGTCGGCGGCACGGGCCGTCGTCGTCAATCGACGCTATTGGCGCCGAGCGGCGTTGTGGCTCGCGAATCAACCCAGGTATTCGCTTGTAATGTTCGGGAAGTGAACGAAGCGTTGAAGTTCATTCGGCGCAATTCGTGTCGAAAAATCAATCCCACCGACGTGGCACGCCATGTGCGAGTATCACGCTCCTTGCTCGATGTCCGGATGCGGGAAACCATCGGTCGAACAATTCACCAGGAAATTCGCTACTTACAAGTTGAACGGATGAAGCATTTGTTGGCCAATACGGATTTGCCCATCAAACGGGTTGCCCGGGAGGTGGGAATCCTCGATGTGGCTTACATGACCCGGGTGTTCGGTACCGCAACGGGAGTGACACCAGGCGAGTACAGAAAGCAAAAGTCGTTGCGATAGCGTCCATTTCGAACCATGGGGATGAAGATGACTTGTCCCTCCTAAGAAACTCGATTCGGCCATAATAGCGGTCGCCTCGCCACGTATTGAATCAAGCGTTGGCCGAGAAAATGTCCAGCACGAGTCGAAAAAAACCGCGCAGGTCGGCCCATTTTGCCGTCACGCAGACCGGTAACGACGAACCAGCCAAATAATCTGATCTGTAAGATCACGCCGCCCGCGTGTACCGGTGATTCAAGCCGCCGACCTGTGGAATGGAGACGACTTTGCCCAACGAAGGCGGCTCCATCTCACGTGGCATCGTCGAGCTGCAATCCAGCGATAGTTATGTCCGGAAACTGTGATAGTACAACAAGATTTCGTCGCGCTGCTGGTTGTCACCTTTGGTCTTGGTTTCCACTTCTCGATTGTGGGAATACCCCTCACGCTCGGCCTTGCCCCACCGCTGAAACGTGCGGGGCGTGACGATCGTGACCAGGCCCTTGATCTTTGCGCCCAGCGGCTTGCCGACTCTCAAAAGCTCTGCCCGCTCGGCCTCCGCCGTGTCGATCTTCGTGGGCAGCCGGTCGCGGAGCACCTGGTTCTCGACCTTCAGGTACTCGACATACTTTGCCAGTTCCGATTCCGTCGCGTTGGCGATCAGAACCAACAGCGGATGCATGAACCACTTCACTTTGACACAATCCTCACAGTCGGTCGTAAAACAACGAGTGACGTCGAATGGTACCCCACTCACAACGTTGGGCTGGTTCGAAGAAACGCGTTTTTGGCTTCAACAATCCGGCGCCGATCCTTTTCTTCGGAATGGCACGATCACACCACCGTTTCACATACGGCGACAGTCGCGTCGCTTCCGAAGGGCGGCCAGCCCTGGCCGCGACGTTTCACCTTCGCGACACGGGCTACCGTGTAGCGCCTCGTTGCCAAACGTGCCTTCCCTCTACCGGGCGGAAAGGTGCGACAACCGGTTTGGGCCAGTTTTTCTCGGGGAAAGGCACAGAATCGGCGGCGCGCAGAACAAGAAAAAAAGGGCGCAGCAGAGACTCATAGGACAAGATGAGTTCAGATCTCAAGAAGGCCACAAACCCTGTTTTCACGGCAAATCGATGCAGATCGTACCCCTACGCGGAAAACCTACGGGCACCACTGTCGGCACCCCGTTTTCTGTTTGCGTCGTATCTCTTGACTGCGTCGAAAGATAGAGAAACAAAGCGTCAGGCTACGGAACCGAAGGGATGCGTCGCAGAGATTGCTTCGCTTTCGTGGCGTCAAACGTTTCGATGAGGGACTTTTCGTTGTGCGTGTTGAGGTTGTCGAGAACCAAATGAATCCGACGAGCCTTGGGATAACGCTGAAGCAGATCACGCACGAATCGTGCGAAATCGGCCCGTTTGCGATGACGCCGAGCCTGGACGAAGCGTTTGCCACCTTTCGGCTCAACGGCGACAAAGATACTGCACGTGCCGCAACGACGATACTCGTAGTCCTGCTTAGCCGCCTTGCCTGGTACGGCAGGCTTGAAGGGACACGTATCGTCCAGGAGTTGATACGGCTGCTCGTCCATGCAAATCAACGGTTCTCTCGGGTTGAACGCCTTTTCATACTGGTCGAGGACGTCCTCCATTCTGTCGCGAAACTCTTCGGTGAGTCTCGGAATGCACCATGTTTTTTTCGCCATGGCTTCATGTCGTGCTCTTTCAGCCACAACGCAACCTCGCTCTTGCTGATCGAATCGACGAAGCCTCGTTTCACGGCGTGCACGCAGAGTAGTTCCAGCGTCCAGCGGACGCGGCCCTCCGGCGGATCGCTGCAAGCCAACGCCACGACTTGCTGCTTCTGCCGTGGCGTAAACGTGGGCGGAGCACCGGATCGAGGGGCGTCGTACAACGCTTCCTCTAAACTCCCGGTACAGAACCGTTTACGCATACTGCGAACAGTTCGATCCGTGCAACCAACGTGTTCGGCAATCTCCTCATCCGTGAATCCTTCATCTGATTTCAGCAGAATCAAGGCACGCCGAACCACACGCACGGATCGCGTGCCGGTATGCACCAACTCCTGCAAATGCTGTCGGGCCTCGTCCTTGAGGCGTACAATGTGTTCCTTCATGCCGGTGCTTATACCACCGGAAACAATTTCATGGAAGGCGTACTAGGCTTTGTCCCAAAACTGCTATTTGAGAATTTTGAGGGATCGACGATGCTTGGCGGGAGCGTCGGTTTTCCGCCACGGAGGGTATGTCGATGGCTCGTTTATTGTTAACGGATAACGAATGGGAATTGATCGCCGATGTATTTCCGGAGCCGGCAGCAACCGGTCGGCCGCGTCGGGATCCTCGGATGGTCCTCGATGAGATTCTGTGGGTACTGCGCACCGGATCTCCGTGGCGCGACGTTCCAGAGGAATTCGGCACATGGAAGACTTGTTGGCGGATGTTCGATCAGTGGGACGCAGACGGTACGCTGGTGGAGATCCTGCATCGTTTGCAGGCGGCATTTGTCGCGGCAGGCGCGATCGACAACCGGTTATGGTGCATCGATGGCACAACAGTGCGGGCAGCGCGGTGTGCAGCAGGCGGTGGAAAAAGGGGGATCCGCAGGAGCCTTGCGACCACGCATTAGGCCGTTCCCGCGGAGGTTTTTCTACGAAGATCCACATTCTCTGCGACGGCAACGGTCTCCCGTTGGACTTCCATTTGACGGCGGGCCAAACACACGAATCAACCGTGCTGGACGAACTCCTGATCTCGGCGGACCAGAGCCTTTTCGACGAAAACGGCGAGCGAATTGCGTGGCCCTTTGCTCTTGGCGGCGACAAGGGATACCGCGCCGACTGGATTGACGAGTACTTACTCCATCTCGGCATCGCTCCGGTGATCCCCTCGAAGGAGAATGAGGACCGCACGACCCGTCCGGTTGAATTTGACAAAGAGGCATACCGGCAGCGCAACATTGTTGAGCGACTTATCGGCTGGCTAAAGGAAAGCCGCCGAATCTTCTCGCGGTTCGAAAAGACGGCGAAGAACTTCGGCGGAATGATCACTCTCGCCTTCATCCGACAATACCTACGATACGAACTCATTTGAGCCTTTTGGGACAAAGCCTAGTAGTAAACGAGACAAGTTTCGGGATAGGGCGAGAACTACAGCATCAGGAGTAGCCATACGTTGGCAAGCGACTGCAACGGGTACATTACGGTTGTTTATAGGTCTCATGCTGGTTGGCACTTGGAGTTCGTCTGGGAAAAAAATGACCTGACGCCGGTCAATTGTGGGTTTCGAGACGTGCTGCAAGTTGTCATTGCGCGATTAGCGGTTCTCCAAATCGAAACGAAAAGTCGTTTGTTCGCCGACATCGGCGGTTAGGCCCGAGGTTGCTTTCTTGGTGTATCGCTGGGGTACAATCCATTCGACAGTTACACCGTTGAGACCGAGGCTGCCATCGGAGTTCAGGCCTAGCATTCGTTGTTTGGTGAGCGTGACGTAATGTTTCCCGCTGATGGCACCCGGCCGGTTTGCCGTGTTGATACTAAAATATCCTCCGGCGTCGGTGGTGGCGCTGCCGACGGGTCCGCCGTCGACTGGCTCGAAGCAGACGCCCGCGTCGGCCACCGGTTGTCCGTCGAGCGTGACATGGCCTTCGACTGGGACCAGTTTCAACTCGTCGCCGCTGCAGCCGGCCACGGTTATCAACAGCAGGGGTGCCAAGAGCAAGCGTGTTACGGGCACTGCTTCCCAGGTTGCCTGACTAGGACAGGGGGGCGATTTTATCACAGACGTCACGCTACTGGGGAATGCTCGCCGGATGACCATCTGCCTTGTCTCCCAGGTATTGATAGGTCCAGTGGTCGATCGTTTCGGGTAGGAAGTGAACGGAGCCGTCGCCAAATAAAAAGTTGGCCCCGCCGGGATGGGGCGATTTAAAGCCTTGTGCCGTGTTCCACGTCCAATCGCGATTGCATGGGGGCATGCTTTCGTCGTCCCAGCTCGTACACGTGTCGTAGTTGATTGGGATGATTGTCGAAACGTAGCCGCAGCCGTTGCCCGACTCAAGCCATCCAAGCTGTGCCGCCTTGGCACAATGCGGCCGTATCTCGCCCATGAAAATCGTGTTGGAGACTCCGTCGCGAATGGCGGTTAGCTTTACGCACGTGCCGACCCGGGTGAATGGACCAGAGAATACGCGTGGATCGTCGTGTTTGTTGCACAACGCATAGGAGTTGAAGCTATGACTGCATGACACTGAGGGGTTGTCGACCAGAATATTCGAACCCCGCGACGCGGCGTAGTTAAACAACGCCGCCTTTCGGGCCGGAAAACTTGGAAGCGCCGACATCTCCTCGACCGGCTTGTGATCGTCGCTCGGGCAAACGTATGTCGGAACGACCGTTTCCCGGATGTAGGGGCCTGAAGTGCCGTAGCGTTGTTCGTCGATCGACGGCTGCGTGAAATCCAACGCGTCGTAGATTAGGTTTTGTTCGAGAAATGGCAGCAAGTGAACCAACATCGAGCCGTGTCGCGTGACGCTGTTTGTGACATCCTTGAACACGCCTGCAGGCAGGATACGATGGGTCGTCTCGTAGTTGGTGATTGCCAGGCCGATTTGTTTCAGGTGGTTGATGCAACTGATACGGCGTGCCGCCTCACGCGCCGATTGCACGGCGGGCAACAGCATCGCGATGAGGATACCGATAATGGCAATGACCACCAACAGTTCTACGAGCGTGAAGCCGCTTGGCCGTTTCATGGGTGCTCTCCTTTTCCCTCGCAATCGCGCAGCGCAAATGCCCGCGGCGGAAACTTCTGGAAAAGAGTCTGACACGTTACCGTTGGTAGAAAATCCGATGCGAAAGCGGATTTGTAGGTGGCGCGAGTCACACCGCGCATCGCCACCGCCAACGCAGTGTACAAATCACGCCGGCACCCGCTGCGCACAGCAAACTCAGAGATCCCGGCTCGGGAACGTTTTCGATTTTGAATTCGTCAATCGTCCCGTCGAGCCACATGGTACTGTTACCCCGTGCACCCAGGAAAAAGGTGTCGTTGCGGAAAGAGGTTGGGGCGGAAGACAACAGATGGTCCACGCTAGCTTCTGTGCCGTTGTGCCACACGCGAACGATATCGCTTTGTGTCGCAGCATCCAGGTTGTATTCAACGACCACGTACTCCCAGACGGGCTCACTACGTTCGAAACGGTCGACTAAATGATTCACGGAAGATTTGACACCGACATACTGCACCAAGGAGCCGTCTACGTTCGTGTGAAACGAGGCGATAGCACCTGCCGCACTGTTGAAATTGGCCGAGTGTTCGTAAACCAGTCCATACTGGCCTAATGCGGGATTTGCACACTTCTGCCACCAACTGATGCGCAAATGGCGGTAGTCTCTCAGGTCCAAGGATGCCTGGAAGCTGTCGTCGGTTCCGTCGAACTGTGCGCTCGCGCTGCCGTCTGCGGCGGTCGCGGTGCCAGTGCCGTCGCAAACGTCGCTGCTTTGCGCTACGCCACCGTTGTTGGTCAGCGTGTGACCGTTGCCGGAGGAGTCGGCCAAGAAGGCGTCTCCTTCGCCTTCAAAACGCCAGTAGACAATTACCTCGGCCTGAACCGGGGCCTGCAGCGCCAGGGTTGCGATCAGACCAAACAAGACGAGTCCCAATTGTCGCAACATGATTTCACACCTCCCACGAACGTGAAATGGTAACGAAGAGAAACCCCGAAACGAATGAGTAGTCCTTGCTGCTGCAACCAATACGAGCTATTTACTGTTCGAAGTAGCCGCACTCTGGTTTGGCGACCGTCGCGCGACTTGCGTACGGCTTTTTGAATCGGCTTTTGGTCTGGCGAGGATGTTTTTCGCCCACGTCATGATTGGAGCCGTTGCGGCTCGGTGGATATTCCCGTGGTTGTAGCCTTTGTATTCTTGGAGTTTAACGTCCTTATGGCCTGCGATTTTCAGCATTCGCATGAAGTAGGCGTTTTCTTCGTATCGGCCGAGCATTTCCAACTCGCGATCGCCCGTGATGAGCAGAATCGGTGGAGCGTCGCCCCGCACGTGGTACAGCGGTGCGTACTGATCGACCCATGGTTGTTCTTTAGGGATGCCCTGCTCATTGCGGACAGTCATGTGGGTGATCGTGTGTCCGCTCAGCGGGATAAGCCCGAGGAGACGATCTGGGTCAACATCGTGTTTATTCAGCCAGCGTTTGTCGAGCCCGATAAGACTGGTCAGATACGCACCGGCTGATCCACCGGTCAGAATAATCTTGTCGGGATCGCCCCCGAACTTCTCGATATTCTTGAATGTCCAGGCAATGCCGGCTGCCGCGTCTTCGATGTACGCGGGACACTTTACCTTGGGAATAACGCGATAGTCGATCGACACCAGCGAGATGCCCTCTTGTTTCAACATCGGAAAGAGTTCGGTCAGGTAGGGAGCGATTTCTCGGTTGCCACCCCAGAGACCGCCACCGTGAATCCAAATGAACGTCGCGAACCCAGACCGGTTTTGCGGATAGTAAATATCCAGCCGGCATCGCTCACGCTGGTAAGGTGTTGCATCTGCCTCGGACTGTGGTAGGTAGAAGATGCCCTTCTTAGTACCGTACTTGCCAGCCTCGGTCGCAGGTTCGGCGGCGCGAAGCATACCGACGCAAACCAGGCAGCTAGCAGGTAAGATCAGCGTGAATTGTCGCATGGTACGGGTACTCATGGCGTGTTATTTCCTCGTTTAGCGATGACCGTCAGCGTATACGGCTTGTCCGGATTCGTGTTCACGCTGCCAGGAAAGACGCGGTCGAAGTTGGCGGCGATCAGTTCCGAGCCCCGGGCGATCACCTCGCTGGGGCCGTCCAGAAGACCGGCCGAGCCATCGTTGTCGGCGTCCTCGGCGATCGTTTCCACGCGGCCGTCGAGCGCGACGGCGCGGATGGCGTTGGCCAAAATGTCGGCTACCAAGAGACGCTTCGTCCGGCGGTCGAAGAAGATTCCGTCGGCCGATTTGATGGCCCCCGCGGCGGTGATCACCTTGCGTGAAACGACCTTGCTCGAGCTATCGAGCACAAAGCGCTCAATCAGCCCGTCGCCGCAGTTGGCCACGAAGAGGTTCCCCCGGTGGTCGAAGTCGATGCCGTCGGCACCGACGGGGATTTCCTTGTTGACAGTCTTTTGGGTGACGACTAGGTGCGGATCGTTACCGTCGGGTTGAAGTCGCACGTCGCGCTCTTCAAGTCGGAAGCGATAGACGGCGCTGATGGTTGTACCGTCGTCGGTTGTTTTGATCGACGAATCGGTCAAATAAACGAAGCCGTCGCGGATCGCCACGCCGTTAGCCACGTTCAGCCCTCGGGTTACGACTTCTACCCGCCCGGGTTTGCCGTCTATCATCCGAACGCACAGCAGTCGCGAGTTATTTGGTGTCGCGTCCATGCATTGGCAATCGGCCACGTAGAGGTTGCCGTCGGGTGCTTCGCGAACACCCATCGGGAAAACACGTTTCGTCTCCGGGTGCAACGGTAGGCGGCAAAACAGCGACACCTCGTCCTTCGGCGAAACCTTCATCAACACCCCAGGCGAGGTCGGGTCGGTGAAGTTGGGTACCGAAAGAATCAGGCTGCCGTCGCTTAGCAGGGCCATGGCGTCGGGCGTGTTGCACGTGTCAGGCAACACGATCGCGCGACGGCCACCGTTGCGTTGCACCTGTTCTACCACGAAACGCATGGCAGCCATCGTGTCGGCGTAGTTGGTCGCGTGGCCCTGCTGTTGGCGATCGATCAGCAGAACCGCCCTGCCCTGCCCTTTCAGTTTGCCGATCAGTCGTCGCACACTGTCGGGCGGAACACTCGTGTCGCGCCCGCCGACGGTTGCGGCAATCGGCATTGTCAGTCGATTGGCGTGCAGTTCAGCGCTGCGCCGTTTGTATTCGTTGGAGACTTCTGTTTTGGTACCGCCAAACGATTGGGCAATGGCGTCCTGAAATCCCTTGTACTCGACATGATTGGCCATGCCGTTAAGAGCAACAACGCCGTCGACCCGATCCGCATGCAAAGCGGCAAACGTCAATGCCGCGCTGGCACCCATCGACCCGCCGCAAAGGAATGTGCGCCGAATGCGGTACTTGCTTTCGACTTCGTCGAGGATTTGCAGCACGTCGGCCTCGGCCTTGGGGCCCATCCACGAGGTTTTGGCACGATAGTCGGGCGCGAGGTAGATCATTCCGCAGCAAGCTGCCGCGTCGCGTATTGCACGGCATTCGTCGCGCTCGTCACGCACGAACTGCCAGCGATCACTGCCGTGACCATGCAACGCGACAACCAGATCGACCGGCTTGTTACGGTCGATCTGGTTGGGAAGCATGAGGACGTAGCGCTGCGTGGAACCGTCGCAACGGGCGGTAAACGCCACGTCGACGGGTTCCTGCCACCGACCGTCGGCGGCTTGGGCCGCGATTACGACAATCGTGAGATTAAGCAGGGAAAACATGCCAAGCAGGTGTAGTTTCATAGTGCGTCTGAGCTGTTGGATGTTGATTAGGAAATCTACAATCGTGCGGCCATGAACATAGCCTGGGCCGTTTCGCGGATTTGTTCGGGCCGCTTGGCACCGCACAAAGCGGCTGCCACGCCGGGCCGGGAGATCGCCCAAGCCACGGCCAATTGGGCTACGGAACAGCCAAACGTTTCGGCAATCGGTCGCATGCGTTCTACTTCGGCAAGGTTTTCACTCCACACCTCGCCGGTGAACAACGGCGAGCGAAGACGCCAGTCGTCGTCGGCGAAGACGTGATCCGGACGGAACTTGCCGGTCAACAATCCCATGGCTAGGGGCTCGTAGGCCACCAAGCTCACCTCGTGCTCGCGGCACCAGGGCAGAACATCCATCTCGGCTTCACGCTGCAACCGGTTGTAACGCACCTGACAGGCGGCGAAAGGACACTCAGCGGCGAAGCTTTCCATTTCGTCGACCGAAAGGTTCGACACACCCACCGTCCGCGTTTTGCCTTCGGCTTTCAACTCGCCCAACAAGCCGGCCGAGTCGCTGATTGGAGTGTCGTCGGCCGGGGCGTGGAAGTAGAGTAGGTCGACTTGGTCTACTTCCAACCGCCGAAGACTCTCCTCGAAGTGCCGGCGAAGCAACACGGGACGCCCAGTACGTTGTAAGCGGCCGTCTTCGTCCCAGTAGACGCCACCTTCGTGGCCAAAACGACTTCCGCGCGGCGAGAGCGAATGGCTCGTCCCACACGCCGCTCGCTTTCACCGTCGCGACCGTAAGCGTGGGCCGTATCGAGGTGGTTGATGCCGGATTCCAACGCCGCGTCGATCACGGCCAACACAGCCGCGTCAGTCATCGTCCCGCTGGTGATGCCGGCCAACGGCCAGCAACCTAAGGCCACAGGCGAGACACGCACATCGGATTGCCCCAGGCGTCGATAGGTCATGGTCATTGAAGATCCGGTCCAGAGATTCGCTCGCCGCGGAGTTGTTTTGCCTGCTCTTCGGGATTGAAGGTCCCGTAAAACAGTGCGTTTGCATCGATCCAAGTGACGATCCGCTGCCACTCGTCGTCGGAAAGCTGCACGTCGTAATGGCCATCGTCGAGTAATTTTGTTAGCTTGCTCGCCCGGGCGCCGAACGTCTCGGGCGCGGTCAACGGTTCGTAGTTGTTGTTTGGCATTCCCCAGGCCGTGTAGGCGACTGTAGGAATGAGGGCGTTGTACGACCGGCTGAACTCACCCTCGGGCTCGCTGGTGAGTACCACCTTGCCCTCGGGTTTTCCCGCGTTGTGACACCGCACGCAATGCCGATCGAGTACCGGTTGCACGAGGATCGGGAAGCTCAACGGGAGCGATCCGTCGGGCCCCGGAGTAATGGCCGACGGCTCGCGGCCGATTGCCAAAGCCCCGCCCGGCTCCAGCGCGGTGCGGTCGCGTCGCTCGTGGCATCCAATGCACGACACTTGTTCGCCCGGCTGCAAGTAGGTCAGCGACCGCATCGTCTGCACGGCACGCCCCCGGGCGTCGAGTGCCTGAAACAGCACCGGCATTCGGGCTGGCACACGAAAATAGGCCGAACCGTCGGACTCGACCGGCACAGTGCCCAACACCTGTTTGCCCGGCGAGGCGTTGGCCGCGCCAACCCGGGGGTTATTGGCGTGTGGCGTAGTCTTCGGCAACACTTGAATGATCCGCAACTGACAGATCTTATCTTCCGGAAGCTTGGGCCAGCTTTCGTACACGTTTTTCAGGAAAAACGTACCCTCGGGCCGTTGTGGCGTGCTTTGGGTCCAGTGCGACGGCATTTCCAGCATGGGTGGCTTGCGTCGCAGACGAAGCGGAATGGGCCACTGGCTCGATATGTTCGGGTCGCGGTACAGTAGCTCCTTGTTGCCGAAGGCGTCGCAGAGATACAACCCGAACATGTTCGGGCGGTTTGCTCCCGGCTCACCTCGCAATCGGTCGAAACTGTAAGCCGCCAGAAAGTATTTCTCCGAGAGTGGATAGGGTGATCGGTAACAGTGGCCCGGCCAACGTCGCTCTTCATCAGAAACGTTGCTGTTTCGTGTGGCCGCCACCCAGGACTGCGGCCCCCATGTGCCGGCGGCCGGATCGTCGAAGCGGGTTGGCATATTGACTGGCGTACCGCGCATCAAACCGGTTTCCGATTCCGGAAACATGACGCCAGGAGTCAATCGGGTGATCGGCCGGGGGCCATCGACGCCCTTGGTCGTGTCGAGCAACACGATCGAGCCGGCCGTCATGCCGTGGTGCGGTGCGGCCGTGGCCATTACCTTGTTCGAGCCGGGCACCGGTCGGGCTTCCCAGGTGCCAGCCGGGTTGAAGGTGTTGTTGCCATAGAAGATCCGCACGTCGCTGCCGTCCTGACGCACCGACCATAGCTGCTGATAGAAAATCGCGTTGCGATCGACGTAGTCCCATCGGGTATAAAGCACACGACCGTCGTGCATCACAACCGGATCCCACTCATTGGTTTCGTGGAACGAAATCGGATGGGGATTGGTGCCGTCGGCGTCCAGCAGTGCCAGCGTGTAGACGTAACACGGTCCCCGGCCGCAACGATGAAACCCGTTGCGCCGCGTGGAAACGAACAGCAGCTTGGCACTGGGCAAACAGGTGGGCGAGAAATCGTCGTATGGCCCGTCGGTCAGGCGTTTCGTCTGCGTACCGTCGCGGTTGACCACGTACAGGTGATAGCGGCGATCGAGACAGGCAGGATCGCCCCAGCTTTTCGGTACGCTATCGCAGGCACAAAACGCGAAATAGATATGCTCCCCGTCGAACGATGCCTCGGGATGAAGATAGCTTCCCTCGGGCAAGATCTCGGCCAGGCGTCGTATGTGCATCGAGTGGCCTGGGGCTTCGAGCACAAACAGCCCGCCGCCTGGTTGTGCCGTGTAGCCGTAGTACTGCGTTAGCTGATGGGCCATGACCGAAGGCACTCGTTTGACGAACGCCAATGGGCCGACATCGGCAAGCGGATTGGTCAACGCGATTTCGCGCCGCACGCGGTGAACATCGAGCCACAGCGACTCCCAGAGAACATCAGTGGCTGCAGGGTTCTTTTGCAGCGCATCGTGGCGGGTTACCAAAGCAGTCCAGGCGGCCGTCTGCTTGACAAGCTCAACGCCGTGTGCGGCCAAGTCATCTAATAGCAGATTGCCGCGTGCCAGCGTCGACGCGATTGCCTGCTTGTAGCTTTTCGGTTCACGCGGCGAGGCGATACCGTCCTGCATACGCCAGTCCCATTCGATTAGTGCTTGTTCTAGTGCCGGGCGCAAAGGCGGCGAACAGGCGACCGCGTCTGATTCAGGGTAATCGCGGCGCCGGGGCACCCACGCCAGATCGATTGGTTGTCTGCCTTCGGGCAATTGAAACCCTTTGAACCGAAGCGATGTCGGCCCGTGCGCCGCGACAATGTCGATGCAGAACTCCGTTTCGTTGAGTGGCTGGTCGACCGTCAACTGAACGGAGGCTGAAGTGTTGACGTCGGAGCCGTCGACTCGTGCTGAAGTCTGCTGACCGCCGGGCAGGCGTAAGGTAACTTCGGCCGCCGCCCCGTCGAGATGGATGACGCGAAGGTCAAATATGCAACGGCTGGCCGCCGGTCCGACGACGCTGCGAATTGTCATCCGATGACCTTTGTCCAAGCTGGCAATTGCCCGCCGCGGTGGGTGACCCAACAACGCAAGTTGCGCTTCCTCAGATTCAGCGAAAAACCAGAAGCCGGTCACCGTGCCGTGGCTCGCGAGAATCGGCTTGTCGTCGATGGTAACCGTCGCCTGTCGTTGCGATTCGACGTTGCTGGCGGACATCGCCGTTGTGGGCGAGAAAGCCGTTACAATCACGACAACAGCAGGCTGAATCATCGCAAGCAACCGTGGCATCCAACGCACTTGGGCCATCCAACGCGATCGGGCGGGGCTCAGCGGCTTCATAGTTAACGATCCCCCTGCTTGGCTCGTCTTAGTGTGCCTGCCATCGGCATTCCCAGCGGAGCCGGGGGCGCGGTGTGCGATCCCGACGACTCGACATAACCCAACGTGCGCGAGATCTTCCGGCAGGTAGCAAGGATTGGGTCGGTGTAGGCTTCGAGCATCGACTCATGGCTGTGAAACATTGTCAACGTGGTGATGCCCACCGAGGCAACGACGCAGCCCGTGTAGTCGAAGACCGGAGCAGCCAGGCAGATCATGCCGCGCAGGTATTCCTCGTTGTCGGTGGCGTAACCTTGTTGGACAACCTGTTCGAGGTGTTTACGCAGCGCCGTGGGATCGCAAATCGTCGTATCGGTGTAGCGGAGAAATCCCTCTTGGGCGAGGCGCTGGAAGAGTTCCGGCTCGGCATGGGCCAGAAGGACCTTGCCCGGCGCGCAACCGTGCATCATCAGCCGGCTGCCTATTCGACCGGTCACCTGCACATCACGCCGCGTTTGGCGAACGACGACGCCCATCGAGCGGTCGCCGTCGCGAATCGACATATAGGTGGTCTCGCCGGTCAGGTCCCAAAGCTCGTTGATTGGTTCCTCGGCGGCACCGACGACGTCCATGCGACTGATTGGTTTGCTGAAGTGGTACAGCGGCACCAGACTTACCCGATAGACGGGCCCCTCCTCCTGCACCACCCAGCCTTCGTCGCAGAGTGTGCCCAGCAGCCGGAGCACCATGTGCTTATTGAGTTCCAGGCTTTGGCTGATTTGTGTTACCGATAGCGGCTCGGCCGCCTGGCACAGCAGTTCGAGGAGGCGTACGCCCTTACGCAGTGCCGGGGCGTCGTAGGAGTTTTTTTGTTTTGAGATTTCGTTCGTCATGTGGTGAATCACGGGAAAAATTCACTGGTGAAACATCATTTCAGCAGTGTATCAATGTCTGGGGGTTGATGCAAGCGTTTTGCGCGGGATAGTCCGGCATTTCTGATAGTGCCCCCCGATGGTCGGGTTGCGGCAGTACGATCGATGGCCGAACAGAACTGGGAGGGCACTTCCAGCATGGTTTCCCCGCTTACTCCTGGCTCTCCTAAAAACTCCATGCGGCAACTTCAACAGCCGTCTGAATCCATGTCCCAAGGGATGCGGGAGCTTAGAAAATGCCCACGAAGAGACGGAGATCCTGGGCAGATCAGTCCTTTTCGCCGTCACGCGCGGAAGGCCAGCAGCGGGCCCGCCAGACGAGCCGACGTTCAAGATCACGCAGCGCGCGCGTACCGATGATGCAGACCGCTAGGGTACGAGGCCGTAACCCGTGCCCTGCCTTCCGTTCATACCGCTTCAACACCTCACCAAGCGACTCACGACGGGGCAGATCACTCCTTGAGAGCAATGCAATGGCGTCCGCCTTTGTGCCAGCATCGACCTGCTGGGGCGTGCAGTAGTCCAGGCCACGGTGGGTGCGTTTCGTGTGGTGGTGGTCGGTTTTCCTGGGCAGCCGGTCTCGGGGAACCTGATTCTCGACCTTCGGGTATTCCACCTATTTGGCCAGTTCCGATTCCGTTGTGTTGGCAATCAGAACCAACAGCGGGTGGTGAACTACTTCAACTTGTGACGCAATCGCTATACGCGGTGCGAAAAAATGAGATGGTGCCAGCTTTGCTCAACCGCTTCGTTTCAGTCTTTCGATTGACTCGGCATGATCCGACTCGCCGCGTAGCCTACGCTGATTTGCGCGAGTAGCCCCAACGGCATTGACCAGAGGAAACTGATGCCTGGACGATGGGTTACATCGGGCCAGAAGTTGATCGCCGCTACGGTCGTCAGTCCCACAGCCGCGCCCAGCAACGTGCTCCTCGCGCCGGCGCGGCGGATGAACATGGCCATGAAGAATAGACCGAACAGCGGCGCGGTCAGCAGGTTGACCACCTTGAAAACGACTTCCAACAGATTGCCGCGGATGCAGCCGACGCCGACACTCAAGAAGATGACCAACGCGCCAACTGCCAACGTAATTAGGCGGGCCTGGCGCACGCGGGAAGTTTCGCCGATTGTCTCTGCCGTCCGGCGGCGTTCGACAAAGTCGATCTGAATTACCGAGCAGGCTGAATTGACGCCTGACGAAAGACTTGACATGGCTGCGGCCAGCAGGCCGGCCGTTACCAGTCCGCTGAGTCCAGCCGGCATCCTGGCCACGATGAACCGCGTGAAAAGCTTATCGGCGTTATCAGTCAAAGAAGCCGGCGGGCCGAAGGCCTCAGGCCGTTGTGTTGCATAGGCCAGCAACGATAGCCCAACGATCCCCAACACGGCCATTACCAGGGCGTTTGCCACGAGTGAAACGGCTAACACCGTCCGAGCCGCCTTGGCGTCGCGTGTGGCCAGGTAACGTTGCACGGCCATTTGATCGGAGCCGGCCGTCGAGATCCACCACGTAAAATGTGCCAATAGGGCCAGTGTGAACGTCACTCGCGTTCCAACTCCGAGCCCCAGGCCAAACTCCGGTTGAGGCCAATGTGTGGGCCACGCGTCAGGAATCAGACGCATTGGACCGCCGATTTCCATACACACGATGACCACCGTCGCAATCGCGCCGCCAAAAAGCACCAGTGATTGGACCACATCCGTCATCACCACGGCGCGAAGGCCTCCGAGCGAGGTGTAGGCCAAGGTGACAATTCCCAGGCCGACACACACCCAAGGCACGCTCGCCACCTTCCAACCCAGCAAAGGAACAATCACCGTGGCGGTCGTGGCGTAGAGAATCACGGCCATCCAGAGGATGCGCATCGTCAAGAAGAACGTTGCTCCGAGCATTCGTACGCTCAGCCCGAGCCGGTCTTCGAGCAACTCGTAGGCACTGGTGATCGGCAGCCGCATGATGAACGGAATCATCCATCGGCCGACGATCACATAGACGAACGGATAAGCGGCAACCATCCCGAGGATCATCGGCCCGTAGCGGACGATCTCGCCTGGGATGGAGAGATAAGAAAGCGTGCTCAACAGCGAGGCGAACAGCGAAAGCCCTACACTCAACGGACGCATATTGCGTCCGCCGAGCAGGTAGTCGTCCGACGTTGAAGTGCGCCGCGAATAGTACCATCCGACAAGCGGCATGGCGATCAGGAAGAGGCCGATCACCCACCAGTCGAGCGCGTGTAGCGATTCGGCGTCGTTCATGCCGTTGTACCCAGTGTCCCTACATCAGACCCTATGCGAACACCTTGCCCGAGTAGATGTCGGCACGTTCGACCGCCGCGGCTGGGTGAGCACCGATGGCCTGGGCCAATCGGGCAAAGCCTTCGGTGAGTAGAAGAACGTCGGCGCCGACGGAGAGGAACCGGTAGCCGTCGTCGATCCGCTTCTGGAAGTTCTCGGGCGAGGTAACTGTGCCAGCAAACTTGCCGTGACGTCGAGCCGCTTCGACCACGTATTGCGATGCCTCTTTGATCTCCGGGCAATCCATTTCGTAGGGTCTTCCGATCGCTTGGCTGAAATCTCCCGGCCCAAACAGGAGCATATCGATTCCATCGAGCGACGCAATGCCGTCGAGCTGGTCGATCGCTTCGGGGTCTTCGATCTGTAGGATGACCATCCGACCGCGGTTTGCCTGTTGCAGATAGTCGGTGCCGGAAATGCTGCAATAGGCACCGTCGGCGTTGCCGCCATCCAGCGGACGTCGTCCAAGTGGATGAAATCGTGTTTGACGAACGATTTCCCGAGCTTCCTCTGCCGATATGACATGGGGAATCATAATACCTGCCGCGTCCATTTCCAACGGTCGCAATGTATCGCTGTAGCTTCCACGCGGCACGCGAACGATCGTATCGACGTCGTACATCTTGGCCGCGCGAATCTGGTTTTCGATATCGTGCAGCGTATTGGGGCCATGTTCCATACATACCCAGAGACAATCAAAACCACTCATCGCAGCGATTTCAACGACGCGCGGGTCGCTCGTGTTGAGTTTCGTACAGGTAACGACTTCGCCTGCACGCAATTTGGCTAGGGTTCGGCTTCGTCGCATTCTCATCATTGTTAGTCTTTAACGGGGTGCCAAGAGACGAAAGTCTGCGAGGCGGCGGAGGGTGGTCACCAACTGGCTCTCAAGATGCCGCCTGGAAACCTACTTCCGCGAAGCGTCGCCCCAATTATCCTCAAACATCGACAGGGGTATTCTAGCTAGATAGATGGCAGTTCGGCCTTCGTGGGACGAATAGTACGAAACCCAAAGCTTGTTGTCATAGACGACTAGCCCGGGATAACTGGTGTCGCCGCCGCTGGGTAGCACAACGTCGGGCGAAAAGCGACCATCGAGCGTCAATGGCCCGATCGCCGTTCGGCACACTTTGCCGTAATTGCGCGTACCAAGTACAAGCTTGCCGGAAGGTAGGGGAATGATGTTCGGGCCACCAAGTTTGGCGTTGATATCGCACCACGACCATTCCTTGAAAGGCGAAACGCTTATACCGAGGTGCCCACGCGATTTGCTGTCTTCGTTGCGAACTACGATCAGCATCCGCCCATCGGGCAGAAATCGTACCGTGCTCTCGTTCGGCTTGCCGGGCAGGTTCAATGTGGTGACCAGATCGTATTTCACCCCGTCGTCGGTCTTCACAAGATGGGCCCTCCAGGGATCGCCCTTGGGCTGGTAAACCACCCCGTAGCCGACATCTTCATGCCACGTCACGCGCCAAAGCCAGTCGTATTCATTGGAGATTCGCGGATCGATCGCCAAGGGGACGGGCTGAGCGGTTGTCAGACGTTCGTTCTTGAGAAAAACGACGCGGGGCTGTCGCTTCAACAGCTTGCCTTGGTCGTAATAGGAACCACCGATTAGAACCATCATGCGTCCGTCGGGTGTGACCGACAGTTTGGGATCGCGCAGGTCGACACCCTCTTCCGCGATGCTCGCCACGGAACGCCACGTGCAGCCGTCATCCGACGCGATTACCCGAATGGTTCCATTATGCCCACTCTTGCCCGGCACGTGCCCGGAACCTTCTCGAAACGTGCAGTAAAACCGATTTTGGTGTCGAATCAAATCGGTAAACGCGCTGTGTGGAGCTTCACTCCAGATTCGCTTGACCTCAGGTTCGATGTCATCGGACTTCATCACGTTAGGCTTTTTCGTGGTCGACTTGGCGACCAACTTGTTGGGTTCCGCCCAAACGATCTGTGCACAATAGGCCGGCCCACCGCCACCGACGGTGATCCAAGTTTCATTCTCGTTGATGTTCGTAGCATCGAAATTGCCAAACGCCGCTTTGCCTTGCTTGGGCACGACGATGCGTTCTGTGTCGCGCAACACGCAGAGTCGGGCGGGGTCGACTTGGGCCATAAACAAGGGCGCCCGATGGCGGAAGACCTCGTCGTTGCCGGCGCCACGTCGCGTATAGACGAGAAACAGGCCCTTGCTGTGGGTTACCCATTTTTGTTGGGTATTGTAGCTGCCGAGTTCGCTGCCGTCGTCGAATGTCCACGGCTTAACCGGCCCGAAGTTCAAGCCGTCTTCGCCCATGGCCACATAGCCCCGCTCGTCGTTGCGCATGGTCAGGTAATAGCGGCCCTGGTACTTCGTGATCGATGTTTCGTAGAGACCGCGCTTCTGCGGCACGGTCATCTCGCGCCCTTCTTCAACGTAGCGTAATGTCTGGCCGTCGAAGCGGCAGCGAACGACATTCCCGCGATAGTTGCATGGTTCACCCTTTGCCACGGCGTAGATCGGCAGCAGAATACTCCCATCGTCTTCCACAATCCACTGTCCATGTGCCCCGTTGTGGAAGAAGCGCCCGTTACCCCTCTCCCTCTTGGGGAGAGGGGCCGGCGGTGAGGGGCTGTCGCTGTTATTTTTTCTATCTTGCAGAGCGGGAACCGCCGCCAACTCGCCGTTTTCCGCACTCACGCCAGTCGGAAACTCCAGTTCTCGCCAAGGCGACCACGTGTCGTCGTTCGGGTCGTATACGGCATAGGCCACATTGCGACGATAACCATATCCGGCAAATCCCTTGTCCGTGTATCGCACCGTGTGACCGATGCCCAACACGCGGCGCGAGGGAGCGTGCCAACCGAGTTGGAAATCGCACACACCGATATGGACCACGGGCGTGCCGTCGTCGACGTCGCGCCAAGCCAGTCCGGCCGCACGCGAGGACGTCGACCAGGTTTTGCCCAAGTCGAGCGACCGCATCGAACTGAGGCCCGTGAAGTAATCTGAACCAAGCACCTGCATCGCGACCATCACAACCGCCGGCCTCCCCTGTTCGGTGAAGCCAGGAATGACCGCCGGCCGAGGCTGAAACCAACCGCCGCCTTCGGCCGGGTTTAGAATGGTTTCCAACTGAATATCGTAGTCGAGCGACTTTGCGGCCACAGACGACATCGCGGTCGCGGCGATAGCCAATCCAACCAGGAGCCTTTGTATTCGCGGCATGACGATCTTCTTTCGGTTGTGTGTGTCTCGATGACTACGCCTTTCCTCACCATCCCGAACGTGGTCGACGCCAGAGGAGCACTGTGCCAAGACACAAGGTGAACAACAAACACACGCTCCCCGGCTCGGGCACGGCAGCCAGCCGATAAGATGCCACATCGCCCAAAATGCCGGTGCCACCACCGGAATTACTACCGAACAGGCCCCCCTCGCCGACACTCAAACTAGCGTAATTGTATGGCGAATAGGTACCCAGCAGTACGGTTCCGTCGATTTCCACGGTGTATTCATACGGATTTTCTGTCACCGACTGAAGCACTACGTCGTAGAACTTGGTCGCATCGTAGGCAATCCCCGTATCGACGTTCGTATTCGACCCGACCTGGATGATCATGCTGCCGTCGTTCGGATCGGGATCAACCGAGACGATGCGGAACATGTAACACTGCCCATCCGCACCATCGCCATCCACGTCCCAGTCGGCGTCGGCCACGTGAAAACCCACGGAGTACATTGCCGTGGCAAACCGTATGTTTGCTGTCAACCGCCACCCACCACTTTCCATCAGGTCGAGTTGCGCGTCAGAAATTGCATATCGATATTTCGGCCCACGGCTGTCTTGATCGTGAATGCGCCACGCAATCGGTGAGTCGGTACCCTGATCGTCTCCATCAACGTCGACTGGCCCTGCATTTTGTTCCCCTGCACCCCACGTTCCGCTTTCCGTGATGGAATCCGCAGTCCAACCCTGGTTCACTGGATTATCGGCCCAGGCGTTAGGCCGACCAGCGCTGGCGGCGTCGTACTCCGCGATAATGGTTTCGGCTTCCGTGTGGCTGGCCAATGCCACTACGGTTAATGTCGCCATCCAAACGATTACTCGACTTCTCATGGGACATACTCCTACAGGGAAAAGGCAACGGCATTGAATGTTCCTTAAATTTCTGCATTGATCATGGCACGCGTCACGCGCCGCGCGGCATCGCGCATGGCACGCCGCGCCTCGGCCTCCGCCTCTTCAACTTGGTGAGACCGAATCAATCCAAACAGATTTGCGTGTTCTTCGTACACACCTTCCAGATCGATCGTCAGCCGTTGCGAAGGCGACGTGGCCACACGCTTGGGCACCGAGACGATCTCTGCATCCGAAGGCAGTAGAAAAAACACGTAACGGCATTCGGTAATCAGCAACTGGAGTTGCTCATGTACACGTTGGTTGTGACTCGCCTCGGCCACGGCCAAGTGAAATCGGCATTCCAGGTCCGCCCAACGAGTCTTGTCGATGTGCTCGAGTTCAGCAGCCTGCTGGTCGCACAGAATCTCGAGTCGGGTTAAATCGGCCTCGGTGGCACGTTGAGCAGCCGACGCCGCCGCAACTCCTTCCAGCACTTCGCGGTACTCGTACAACTGGCGGATGTCTTCGATGGAATACTCACGCATCCGCACCCCCTGACCCTTACCGCCTCCGACCAAAAGACCTTGACCGACAAGTTTTCGTAGCGTTTCACGAACGGGTGCCCTGCTAACGCCCAAGTCGGCGGCCAACGTTTCTTCGGCCAGTTTCACGCCGGGAGCAAAACGACCCGACGAGATCATTGCAAGCAAACGTTTATATGTCTCAGAAGATTTGGCTGTACTCATTGTGAAGCGTTTGGTTTTCGATTGTGGGTTTTCGGCTGTCAGTGTGATGTAAATTCTTTCAGGCCACACGCGACTTCATTCTTCCGTTTTCCGCTCTCGGCTTTCCGCCTTTTTCTAATCGCCCGTCACTGTTTCTCGCTCTCGCCCATTGCGGCTGCACGTCGACTGGTAGGTCGTCATGTCAACCGTCTCCGATACAAATGTCACACTTCCGTCGGCCCGGGCGAAGCTTGCCCCGCCCGGATGACGGCTGCTGAACGGTTGGTTATTGATACCCAAACTGGTTTCGTAAGGAGTGTTGATGCCGTAGGCGACGTTTTTGCAGCTTGTCTGCCCCGCCGGCGAGGCCGTTCCGAATCCCGTTCCGCGAACCCAGTTGCTTCCATCGCCCCCGTCCAAACCGATCTCGCCCAGCATGAGTGTGTTCGAAGTGCCGTCGGTGATGTCGCGGATTTTGATCGATCGGTTGAAACGCAGTACGCCGTCTAGGGCGAAGTCGCCATATATGTGCCCCGTGGCCTGGACGTCGTAGGCAACTCCTGTCACGTGGTTATTTCCCAACGGCCCTGCAACACCGTAGTAGTGCGACGCGTACGTTTTTCGTTCCGGATTCTGCAATTTACTCGAACCATGGTGGGCCTGTGTTCCGGGATTGCTAGGACAAAGAAACGCAGCCACGGCGTGCAACGCCAGCAAATTGGCCTTGTGCTGACCCTCGTTGTTCGTGCCCTCGTTGAATGTACCTTCGTTGAACGTCCCATACTTCTCAAACATCTCGTAAAGCGGCTGCTGCTCGATATACGGGAGGATAAAACAGTTCCACGAGAGGTTGTTGCAGGCCAAGGCCCCCGGCGGAAACGAACTGTGCGCCTGGTGATAGGTGTGCATCGCCAGGGCCAACTGCTTGAGGTTGTTCGTGCAGGTCATCCGCCGGGCGGCTTCCCGAGCGCTCTGCACCGCCGGCAACAACAGGGAGATCAAGATGCCGATGATGGCAATTACCACGAGAAGTTCCACGAGGGTGAACCCCCAGCGGATCGACCGGTTTGTATTTCCACGTGGTGCGATCATGGCAGTCTTTCCTGGAAAAACAGGACACCCAAATGACACGCCAACGCCCGATGCAGACATGCGCCGACGACTGTCGACTAATGTATACAATTGCTGATCGTATCAAATGATTCGGTCGTGTCAAGCATTTGGCGCATACGTCCCTATTTTTTTTTGGACGATTTAGGCGTTGCTAAGACGCGTGGCCCGTCGGGGGGGGCTCGCGAATGATCTGCCCGTCCTCAAAAACTCCATCCGGCAACTGAACCATCCGACTGGACAGGGGGCGAGTGGGGTGTTGGTCGAGAGAATGCCCCCGGTGATTCCCGAAATCCTGAGCGTATCAGCAAATTCTGCCATCACGGGCGGGCTGGCAGCGACGGATCCGGCAGGCACGTCGACATTCAAGGTTACTCAGCGCACGTGTACGACGATGCAATCCGCCGGCCTACGGAGACAAGACGATTTCGCCGATCTTGATCGTACCGTGTATTGCGATATCACCTATGTTTCACATGCGAGGTACAGATTGAGAATGGCCGTCGCATGATGTACTCGATACGTATATATCATTGGGTGTGGTTCGGTGGCCTCACTCGTTGGGGTGCCTGCCAGTAGGCGATAGGCTTGTGCCGGAAGCCCAGAATCAAGTGCGCTGACTGCCCGTGTCATCGCTTTCTTCCAATCACCGACGCGGTGATTCGCTGGCATCTCTTAGCTCGTGACGCTACGGGCAGTGACTTTGTTGCCAGTGTATACCCCATGCTCGTGCCTTTTTCTGGCGGCAGATTTCGACAAGACACATTGGCAGGAAGACGCTGAAGCCGTGCTTGAGGCATGCTGCCGCATGAACTGCGCACCTGGACGACCTACCATTCGTTTACTCCCGTGTCAACGTTGTGCCGCTTAGGCCTATTGGGACCAGGGACGATCCAAACCACAAGGTAGAATACACCTGCGGTGCGCAAAGACGGTTTGCGGCATCAACGCCTGCTGCTGCGGCGCCAATTTCCAATTTTGACGGTTGGCTTGTATGATGATACGCACTAGGCGTTCCGGTCGGTTGCCATGGCAATTCGCCTGGCGATGTTCGCTTCGCCAGCGAACAGGCGAGAAAGCGTCGGCCTGCGTACGACACCCTGAAGGATTTTGGAGAGCAAATCGGAGCATTCTCATGAAGAAGAACACGATGATAGGAATTGTCTCTCTTGCGGCCTTCGTCGGTACTGCCCGAGCGCAAAGCGACGATGCGGCAACACAACAACATGAAATGATTGGTGCAACCCAGACTGACGCGGCTGTAGGGCTTCAAGCTGACTCGGTCAGGCAATGGTTCCCGGAGGCGGGGTTGGGCCTGTTCATTCATTGGGGAATCTCTTCGGTAGACGGCGGCCATGATCTTTCGTGGGGAATGATGGCCAACGTCCCGTGGGGAGGTCCCAAGGCACTTACGCCGGAAACTTATTGGAAGCTTGCCGAAAAGTTCAAGCCCCAGGCCTACAATCCGGAAAAATGGCTCCGGGCGCCTAAGAACTCGTAAGAGTTTTATTTCCTGAAATCCGGTTTTGCGGTATAAGGGATCCTTCGTTTTTCAATGGATTGAGGTGGAGGACAAGTTATGCAGGATGTGGATCGTTGGGAAGAGCAGGCGCGTTTGGTGTTTACGCGGTTGAACGAGCAGCAGCGACGATGGGTCGCTGGGCTATTGTCCAAGGCGGCGGGATGGGGTGGCGATACCGAGATCGCGCAGGTCACCGGCTTGGATCCCAAGACGATCAAGCGAGGTCGTGACGAACTGGATGATGGTTTGGAGGATTGTCCGAGGGACCGCATCCGTCGCGAAGGCGCGGGGCGGCCTCCTGTCGAAAAAAAGTTCCTGGCATCGAAGACCGCCTGAAAGCATTGGTCCGCGAGCATGTCGGTGGCGACCCAACGGGAAGACGGAAATACGTGCGTTGTAGTTTGCGCTCGCTGGCAACCCGGGTGAAAACCCTCTCGCATACGACGATCGGCCGGTTGTTGCGAAAACTCGGCTATTCGCTTCGTGCCAACGTGAAACGACTGTCGGGGCCTCCGCACCCCGATCGTGACAAGCAGTTTCGATATATCCAACGGCAGAAGCGGCGCTTCTCGAGAGAAGGCTTGGCGGCAATCAGTGTCGACACCAAAAACACCGAATTGATCGGCAATTTCAAGAACGAAGGAAGACTGTGGCGGCGGCTGCCGGACGAAGTCTCCATGTACGACTTTCCGGGCGATGCCGAATGCCGAGCAATTCCGTACGGCATTTACGACCTGACTCGCAAGCAAGGACACGTCTGCGTTGGGACGTCGGCCGACACGTCGCAATTCGCCGTGCGTTCCATTCGAAGCTGGTGGAAGCGATCGGGACGAAAACAGTATCCCGACGCAACCGAACTGTTGATCACGGCCGACAGTGGAGGTAGCAACGGGCATCGTCCGCGACTTTGGAAGCGGGAACTGCAACGATGGGCCGACGAAGAGGGCCTCACGATAACGGTTTGTCATTACCCTCGCGGAGCTTCCAAATGGAATGATATTGAACATCGGCTCTTCGGCCCCATTTCCAACAACTGGGCAGGGCAACCGCTCAGAAGCCTTAACCTGATGCTCGGCGCGATCCGCGGGACAACGAACGACGGTGGCCTCCGTGTTACCGCAGAATTCGATCATCGTCAGTATCCGAAGAAACTCAAAGTAAAGGACCGAGAGATGAAAGCGCTAAGCCTACACCGACATACAACTTGCCCCGATTGGAACTACTCGATCAAGCCACGCCCAGATTTCCGGAAGTAATTTCGTTACGAGTTCCAAGCCCACGTAGTCGCTGAAACAAATCAAGGCGTTGTGGCCAGAGCAACCACGGCAGAACCTCGCCGGCTTCGTCCAAGTCCGACGGCTCGTCGGCCACGGTCTTCAACAGGACCGGCAACGCCTCGTCGACCGCCCCCAGCGGAATGAGCGCTTTGGCGGCTTTAACTTTCTCACGCAAGGTGTGGGCCGTCAACATCGTCCTCAATCGAGGCACGAGTGGCGTGAACCACGCCGGGCGTCCTTTGCCGCCGTAATACTCCTTCAGCCACTGGTCCCAGGCCGACATAGTTTCTGCCTTGATCGTTTCGTCTCCGCTCGCTTTGTTGTCGGCAACATTGTCATCATCCTGCGCGGCCGGCGCGGATTCTCCTGTTACCCCAGGTTTTGTGCGACGGTTGCCCAGTTCGCCGTTGCCAGTATCCTTATTGTTACTGGCATCGTCGGGCGCCAACCCCATAACACTTTGAACCAGGCCTTTTGTGATCCGACTGATTGGGTTGAGCGCGGTAACTCCCCCAAACCATTCACTCCGTGTTGGCTCGACGAGGCCATACGAGGAATCACTTCTATTGGCATACCGCTCGTGGGCTTCTTCTCGATGCTGTTCGCAAATCCAAAACACTGCATCGGCGGCGGCAATTCGCACTTCCGAAGCTTCGTCGGCTAACGCGGCCGCGATTTGTTTGTCGGCCTTTGCTGGCGCTATGCGTGCTACACCGGCGACCGCCGCTGCCCGAACCGCCGCATCGTTGTGGCGGCAGTAATCCTGCAGCGGTTTCAATGCCTTCACCCTCATCTTGGTACTTTCGGTAAGGATCTCCACGATGCTGGCTGCCAGGGCGGGATGGTCGTCGATGGCGCCGACCAGTGGGGAAACGGCCACGACCATATCGACACCCGCAAGCGACGCAACGGCCCGACTAACCACAAACGCATCAGGATCCTTCAATAACTCAAGCAGCGCCACATAAGTGTCGACCATGAGTGCATCGGGTTCGGTGGCGGAGGAGTAACGCATGGATTGCAGCTCGCTTGAATTGCCGATCGCTTCGGCGGCCTCGGCGCGAACCTGCCAACTATCGTGTTGGAGAATCCCCACCAAGGCCCGCAACGCGGCCTCGCCTTTTGCTACGCGGAGGAAACGGATGGCGTGGACAAGCAGGTCGGGATCTTTCTCCTGCTTGACGTACTCAACTATCTTCGGCACCATTGCCGGAGAAGGTTCCTCGGCAAGTTGTTTCAGAACAGCCGCGCGGACGTTCGATTCCGGATCGGCAAGCAACTCGACAAGTGCTTTGTTTGCCTCTTCGCCGCCCACTTGGTGAAGGCCGTGGAGCGAAAGTTCGCGAATCAACGGATCCGGGTCGCTAAACAGTTCCAGCAGCAGTCGTTGCTCACTGGCCGTGGCGAGTTCGGCCAATTCGTCGGCCGCCCGTTGCCGCGTTCGAAGATCGGTTGCGGCAAGTCGAACCAGTCCACCAGGCCAACGCAACGCGAGGGTGTCGCTCGCCACGAGGCGATAGCGGAGCGTCCGTAAACGCACGCGTTTCTCATCGTCGGTAATCGCGTTTAATTGGGCATAGACCTCCGGAAGCAGGGCTACTCCCAGCCGTGCCAGACGCTCGCGAATTGCATCGGCCTCGGCGTCGTCGACCTTCAGCATGCGGTCGATGTCGTCGCGCGCCGAGGCAATCTGGATTTCTGTTAAATTGGCTTTGGGATCCCAGCCCTCCCAGCCGCGTTCGTCGAGCCATTTTTGTAGCCCGGTCAAACGAGGTGCGCTAATCGTCTTCGGTTGCCAAGGGTCGAGACCGTCGATCGGTGCCTCCCATGCTGAGAGCAATTCGAGGGCCGTGAGCCGCTCAGCAAGTTTCCCCTCTCGCAGTGTTTTGATCACGGCTCCCGCGGCGATTTTCGGATGGTTCAACAAACGGGTTACGGCAGCCTCCCGAACCACCGGCTGCCGATGGCCGAACTGACGCACGATGCGGACGACGGTCAAAACGTCTGGTTCGCCGGTGGCCATCAGCGCATCGCCAAACCGCGACTCAACTGCTTCACGCTGTTGCCTCAACCAGGTCAGCAATTCGCCGGCCTCGACGAACCCGTCGCGCGTGGCGATCAGTTGTCCCCGGGCCGTGAGCACGCGAATCGCTGGAAACGCGTCGGCCGTGAGTTTGGCCGTTTGCTGCGGCGTGCGCGAGGCATCAAGTTCCACTCGAACCCATTGCTTGAGTTCCGTCTGAAGCTCCGTCTTGTCAAATTCCTGTTCGAGTCGTCGGCACCAGGGGCAGAATTCGGTACCAATGACCACCAGCACCGGTTGCTTTTTGGCCAACGCGTCGGCGTAGCCCTTCTCAAGATCGTCAAGCCAGGGAAGTGCGTCCTTTTGCTCCTCGTGTTTGGCTAGCTCGTCGGCCGGCGCCGATTCGGAGGGCGAAGGTGATAGGTCGGTTTTTTTCTTCAACCGGATGGGTTCGTCGGCAAATGAACGCGAGTGGCCGGTGTTGATGAGAACTGGCCCACATAGACTCACACTCAACGCTACGAACGCGGCGAATGGCAGGCGGCATTCACTCATGGGTTTCCCTCGCGGGTAACGGTGGTTTCTCCGTGGCGAATTTGTTTCCAGTAACTCGTTGGGTCAAAATGTGGACTGTTTTCATGGTCGTGGCACGTGATGCACGTGTGGTGAACGGAGCCGGCGCGGGGAGTATGAACCGCCGGGTCGCGCACGTGGGACAGCGACGGACCATGGCAGCTTTCGCACCCCACGTCGATGCGATCGGGTGACTGAACGACCGAGCGAAAGCCTCCCTTATGTCCGTAACCCGTGGTGTGACACTGCTGACACTGAGGATCGACGTGGCCCCCTTTTTCCTCGAGCGAAGACCATGCGTGGGCGTGCTGCGAGTGTTGCCAGAGCTTGGTGTCGGCCACGTGGCATTCGCGGCACGTCTCAGTGCCTGCAACACGATAATCGTCCGGGGCAGCGCCGATCGGATCGACCAGCCCGAACTGATCAGACGCAAAATCGTGTTGTTTCAAACGGTTGTAGAAATCCTTCAAATTGTCGACTTGCGGTGGGTCGTCTGCGAATTCATCCGTAAGTTCGACGATGCGGCCTTGCCACGGCGAGGTTGTCTCTGCACCGGCAGTCGCTTCCAGACACGCGAGGAACTTGCCCTGGTTTGTGGCCGAAATCAACAGCGTGGGGCCGACCGGCGTGGGCGGGATCGGCTGGCCCGTCGGGCCGCCGACTACCGCGTCGACCTCGGGTAGTGATCGGGCCAGTTCGTGGAGTTCGGATTCGGGAGCATATGCTAACAGGATGGTTACGTCGTAATCTTCTTGGGAAGACGCAAGTACATCAAGCACCGCACGCCGCGGAGACAATGCTCGCAGCGCCTTGGGAACGGACGTCTCGCTGAGAATTCCGAGAATCGCCACGCGCCGACCACCGACGGATACCACGTGCAGCGGGGACGCGACCGGTTTGCCCGAATTGTCGCGAAGGTTGGTGGAAATCAGCGGGACGCCACACGACGCAGCCACTTTTCGCAGGTACTCGGCACCGAGGGCTGCTTCAGATGCCCCGATGTTGTGCGCGGCTGCTTGCATGGTATGTTCACCGCGAAGGGTCGTTTCGAAGCGGAGACGCTCGTAGTCGGAGGTTCCGGCCGCCGCACCTCCGACGTCGACGGCAATCACGTCGGCCTTTTCGCGTAATTTACGCAAAAAGGCGCCTCGTCGCGGCAACCCGCCCGACTGGCGCGAGGCACAACCGCAGGGAACGATCCATCCATCGGTGTCACCGCTGACGACGATTACGAGTGGCACGGCCGTTGTCGCGCCGTCGCGCAGACAGCCCCCAACGAGGGCAACCGTCGCCAGTTGGACGATCAAGAGCCTCGATCGAGATGCGCTGCGAAACGTCTTATCGCGATCAGAAGGTGAGTGCATAGGCCAAGATATTCACGTTGATTTCAATGGCGTTACGGAGTTCGTTTCCGCCGCAACAGCAACAGCCTTCGGTGTGGCCGGTGTCGTTGAGTCCATCTTGCGAGTAAATCAGTCCCACGCGGCCGCCAAGCCGCACGGCTTCCAACGGACGCGGAGTGCCGTGAGCAGCCCGCAGCTGCTTGATTTCGTAAACCATATGAAAAATCGGGTGACTCATGTCGAGCGGCGTGAGCGAATGTTGTGGGAAGATCTTCGCGATCTCGCGGCGGAACGAGCGGTCCCACTGCGAAGAAGAACATCCGGCCGAACTCAACAGAAAACCGCCGCGCTCGATGTAACGTCTCAAACTCTCGCGTTCGGCGTCGGAAAGGCGGAAACTCCCTTCTCCCGTCATGATCAGCAGTGGATAGTCGTAAATGTCGTTACTGGCAAGCTTCACCGCGTGAAATCGCCGGCTGGTGGAAATCGACGATTCCTTTTCGGCGCGAATCAGGAAGTGGTCGGCGAAGCAGCGACTGCTTTTGGTACCGGCATAGACGAGATTGGCCACACGAACGATTCCGTCGGGCTCGCCGCCGACGTGGCGCGAGTCAGGAATTGGTTGCAGGGAGGTTTTCGATTCTGGGGCTTTCGCGTTGTCCTTAGTGGTCGCACCGGTCGCCTTGTCTTCGGGGCCATCGGAGTGGGCAACTCGGGGCGCGGCCAACGCGAGTATTCCCAACGCTACCAGCATCAAAGACAATCTGGTCGCAGGCGACTTCGGACGCGGAGTGTCAATCCAGCGTACTCGGTTCGGCATGGTGGTTGTTCTCCTCATGATCGTTTCAATAATCTTGCCACTCTTCCGCCAGACGGCGGAAATACTGGCCGATGCGGCGACGATAGCGCACGGGGATCATTCCCTCGCCCATGCCGCCGGCCGATTGTTCGGCTTCGGTATCGTTCCAGGTTGACTGATCCGGATTCACGCCGCCCGGGCCGTTGTCGTGGCCGTCGTGTCCGGAACTAGGCACACGGCCGCGGCCTTCACCAAATCCGTTGCGATACGATTCGTCCATCCCTGGCAGTCCGCCGTAGAGGCCGCTACTGCGTCCCCAACCCGAGCGCGAACTGTGGCCTCCGCCATATCCTCCGGCGCCATCGCCCCAACCCATTTCGCCGAGCAGTTGGGCAATCGTATTTCCCAGGCAATCGCCAATCCGGGGAATTCCCATCATGTAGCCGCGACACGCACCGTTCATCTGCTCGCAAACGTCCAGAAAGTCCGCCAATAGATCGGCCGCCTCTTGAGCCTTTTCATAACCGCGTGCGCCGTCGAACTCGGACAATGCGGCGACCGCCGCAGACATCGCCTGCTGGGCCCCGCCGTCCTCGACGTCGCGGACAAACTTCCTGATCTGCTCAGCGATCTGTTCCAACTCGGGCTCCTCGGAGAGGCGTTCGGCGTGATCGAGCAGGTTCTCCAACACTTCGCTGAGTTCGTTTCGCAGTTCGAGTTGCTCTTCTTCGAGATCTCGCATTCGTGTTTTCAGTCGAGGGTCGTCTTCGCCGCGACGACCTTTGAGCGATGCCAGCCTTTCGGCCAAATCCATCTGGTGCAAGACAATCATTAAAAACCGCGATTGGTCGGCCATCACCGGCAACATTTGTTCGAACGCATCCAACGGCTGCATCACCTCTTCGTCGTACTGCTTCTGACGCGTTTGCAGTTTCTCCAGCAGTTTGGCAAGCTGGCGTGCCAAGCGTTCGTTTGTCTCGTCGAGTTCTGAAAGCAGAGCGGCCGTGTCTTCGTCAAGTTGTTCGAGGTAAGCGGCCAATTCCTCCAACGACGGACGCAAGTTGTTGTCGAGATCATAAGGCAATAGATACTTTGCCGAGCGTCTGATTTACGAACCTTGCTGCTTTAGCTTTTGGAGAAGTGCCTGGAGTTTTTTACGCAAGTCCTCCGACGCCTTGCTTTTCGGGTCGGCTTCGGCCAATTGCTTGCGAAGCTTCTCGATTTCCGCGGCTAGCGACTCCAGTCGACGCTGAGCCTCACGATACTTCGAAAGCAGTGTCTGAAGGCCTTCGCGAGCGCGGACCATCCGCTCGAACTCCTCTTGCGAGATGATCCGTACCGTGACCACCTCGCTTTCCGCTCCTTGAGTAACCGCCGGATTGTTGTCCTCGACTCGGGCGAATAAACGGATTTCGTCGCCGGGCTGAAGGCCGTACTCGTATAGCCGCAATTGCATCGAATCGTAATGCCGGCGCGGCGGGGGATCGTCCAAGGCGATATCCGTCGGCAGGGCACGTGATGCATTGAGGCTGCGGAAAAGCTGCAATTGGGCAATGCCGTAATCGTCCTCGGCATCGATTGAAATCGGCAGCGTCGCCTGGGGTGTCGCCAGCGAGAAGCGTTTCGGTTCCGTCAGCCGTACGAAGGGGCGTTGATCGGCCAGAACCGTAATCGCACCCGAGAACGACTCTGTCGACAAGACGCCGTCGACGTCGATCAGCCGAAATTCGAAACTGCCGTCGTGATCGATTTCGAACTGGCCGCCGGCCCAGTAGGGATCGGCGTCGTCGCATTTCATGGCGACATTGTTCGTGCTGGCTTCGCTTCGTATCACCAACTCTCCACCAGAAAGGGTACGATTGCTGCGGGCGCGGACTACGACTTTCGTGCCCGGCAGGCCCGTTATGCCGTCGCGGGGTAACGGGCCGTCGTAGATTGGTTCACGCGTGTAACGAGGGGGGGAAATCGTTAAACGCACCTCTTCAATTTGCGGCACATTGATTACGTCGATGTGAAAACGTGGACTTCGGGCACGATGGACGCTCACGAAATAGTCGGCCTCGTCGGTTACCCGTTCCAACACGGCCCGCCAGCGCCCATCCGACTCGGGAAATATCGGCAAACGTTCCATCGAGCCATCGGCCGCCTGGAGAACCATCGCCACTTCGTCGACCGGCCCACCTTCGGGGCGTGCAAAAACGTCGAGCCGGTTGCCGTAAAGAACGGCCACGTCGCCCGGTTCTACTTCGAAATGAATAGGGTTGAAGGGTGGCACATCGTCAAACGGTTGGACGAAACGACTCCACTGCGTTGTCGCCAAGCCGGGCAGCAATATCACGATTAAGATGATAACGCCGACTACCGCGAAAAGCATCGCCAGGGGGCGGACAAGTGGTCGCATTGGAACGGCGTGCGACAAATGGACTTCACCGGCGAGTGTCGCGGCCCGATCTGTCGCCAGATCGGCCAAGTAACGGCTGAGCGACGCATGTTCCGGGTTCGGCACGCCGAGGCCGCTTGTTTGAAGGTCGTAGCCTGTGACGATCTGCCCACCGGCACCTGCTGAACGATCGACTCGAAAGGCAATAGTTGCCGCCCGGGTAGAACGAGTCGTCCGCCAGACGACGGCTCCTATCGCCACCGTCGCGCCCAACGCGGCGACAGCCCAAGTAGCCAACCGCAATTCCGGCGGCATTTCCCAGAGTAAATCGAGCCAAGCCCCCGCCAGCCACAATAGTACTGCCGCGAACAGGCCCCAAATGGCACTGGCTGTGGTACCGAGGGTCCACAAGCGCCAAGCGACTTGCCGCAAGCGGGAAGTCAAGGTTGATGAACCAGATACCATGACACGGCCTTTTATACGAGCCCCGACCACCGACGCATCCCCCACGTCACCGAGCAAACTGCTAACGTCGCAATCAGCACCCACCAACGGTCCCAGGCCGAGGTTCGAACAATGCGCTCCGGCCGAACACGATCGAGGTGTGCTTCGAAACGTTTGGCGAGCAGTTGCGGTGACAGTTGCTCGAACAACGCACCGTTGCTTTTGTCGGCCAGTAAACGTAGCGTGTCGGGCCGCGCGGTTACGTCGAGGCGTTCCTGAAGGTTTTCACGGACGTCGAAGGCCACGATGGCTGCGGCGTCGGAAGGATCGGCGCCCACGACCTGCGCCCGATACCGACCCTCCGGAAGCGAGCCAAAGGGCACGCGAAACTGCCCCGGATAGTCACCCGAAGGGGTGGGGATAACTGTTCGCGGTACATCAATAAGTCCTGGTCCGTGGAGTTCGACGACGGGTACTTTGTCGCCGACGGTTTCCTGGCGGAGCAGCAGTTCGGCGACCACGTTTTCCTTGCTCAGGCAGGTAACCTTGTCGGTGCTCAAACGCAACGGTTGAGACGGCAAGAGTCGAACGTTGGCGACCAGCCACCGGAGCATACTCCTCCACAGCCGGCCGTAGACTTCATCGTCTGCCTGATTGCGAGGCGAAAGGAAAGCCCAACGCCACATGCCGGCACCTTCGATTACCACCACTCGGCCGTTGCCGACGTGTTGGTAAGTGACCACCGGAATCGGCTCGGAACGCGACGCCGAATCCGCAGTGGCCAGGACAACAGCTAGCGGCCAAGGACTCCGGGGTGTTTGCTTTTGTGCCAACGACGGCATGTAAGAAATCGACTCGCTGTTACCCATCGCCGACAACCAACCGGCGGAGCGGCCGATTCGGCCCATTGCACGCGGAACCGCGATTCCCGGGCAGGCGCCCAGCGAACGGGCAGCAAGGTGGCAAGACGTTCGCTGACGTTCGAGACCGGAGCCCCACGGTAGCAGACCAGCGAACCGTTGCCTTCGCTCACCCATTTCTCCAGACGGGTGACGACCTCGGGCGTGAGGAACACACCGGCATCGCGTCCCAAAACGACGATTTGATAGGGAGCGAAACTATCGTTGCTGGTGAGCAATGAATCGGTGTTCTCGTGGATTGCCCAAGCGTCTTCAGCTTGTACAGAATCCTTCGACGTCTCGTCTGCCTGGGTATCGCTGCTATCGGATTCGCTTATGCCCGAATTGACGGAATCCGACTTGTCTGTACCGTCGGTCTTCCCGGGCGCTGTCGCGGCGGTCTGCGATACTACCCGACGTTCCAGCACGCGACCGGGGGTCAATTGCACGAAGCTAACCAGTTCGGTGAGTCGGTCGGCGGCTAGCGTGCGGATGAGGAACTTGGTGTCCCAATAAGGGTTTCCTTCCAGTAGGAGAACCCGTACTGGTTGATCCATCACACGCAATAGCAGGGTGGCCGTGTTGTTTACGTCGGTGACTTCGCCGACAAGCGGTTCCACGGCGATCTCGTAGCGAAACAGTCCCGGTTTTTCCTCTCGAAGTTTGACGATCTCGACCGTCTCGCCGTTCGGACGCAGTGTTGCCGTGTTCTCGGAGTGCAGTTTTCCATCTCGCAGCACACGAAGTCTGCACTTTGCGGCCGTGTTGCCACGCTGCTTCAAACGTACGTTGGTTGTAATTTCCTGATCGATAAAGGCGATTTCCTCGGGCAAATCGAGTTTGACCTCGAGATCGTTGATTTCTGCCGTTCCGCCGATGACCTGCGCAAAAATCGGCGTTGCGACCGCGTTAGCCCGGGCGGCGGCATCGCGCAATCCATCGGGCCCTCCGACGTTTTGAATGCCGTCGCTCAGTACGACGAGGGCTTGCCCCTGCGGCCGATCCTCCTCGAGCGCCGTGCGCACGGCCGATGCCAAGTCGGTCAACGGGCCTTCGGGCATCATCTCTGAAAACTCGTCGGCGGTTGTCGGTGCAGACGCCTGATCGAAGATCTTGAATTGCACGTCGTATTGACTTTCGAGTTGCTCGGCCAAGCGGCATGCCGTTTTCGCGGCAATTTCATAACGACTTTCTCTCACTTCGCCGTCGATCGTGGCCATGCTGGCCGAGCGGTCGAGAAGCACAACCAAACCTGGCTTACCCGCGGGCGGCGGGACACGCTCGACCCACGTCGGGTTCAGCAACACGATCATGGGAATTGCCAAAACCAGTGATATCAGCAAAATCACGACCAACCAACGTTGCCCAGCGAGACGTCGCCGGGAAGTGACGGCATACAGACCAAGCAGCAGCACGGCGGCAACAGCCAGCGTGATCCAAATGCCGAGGGATATTCTTGGGTCGAAAGTCACGTATTTCATCACATCTCAACTACGGAAGATGAGCATAACTCCGATCGAGGCCAACAGGCACGTGACGCACCCGGTCAACAATTTGGACCACGTCTCATCCCGTTGGTTACCGCCGATCGTCGCATCGCGATAGTAAACATGGCGCCCTCCGGCCAGACGTTCCTTGAGCACCTTACCGGAGAGCGACTCCAACTCACTTTCTTCGGAGGGAATATTTACGGCCACGGCGTAAGCCGTTTTGTCATCGTTACGAACCGCGTAAACGCCCGGCGGTCCCGGCGAGGACCATTGCCAAAGTACGCCGGCTTGGTCTTCGGTCAGGCGGCCGTAGCGTTGCTCGGAATCATTCGTGGCGGAAGGTGGTTCGGAATCGCGGAGTCGCCCCAGCGACAACTTCTGGCCGACAGCGAGATCTGCAGCAAGATGCGCGACCAAAGATTCGCCACAATACGCTTCCGAGCCATCGTCGTGATTGACCATGCGACCAATCAACTCATCCATGAACGGAACGAACGCCGGCGTCCTGGGCAGTGTCGAAGCGGCCAGGTCGGCATTGATCACGGCCAGCGAACCGGCGTCCGAAGCGACCATCACAAGCAATGGCGTACCGTCGCCGAATGTGGCCAACACGTCATCGGCCAATCCCTGCTCCAAACGCACGGCGCCGAGACCGCCCGCAAACCGTAGCCGCTTGGCAATGGCCGAAAGTTGATCTCCAAACACATTGAACGGTGGCAAGTCGTGCCGAATGGTGGTAAGGAACAGGTTGCGCCGCGCGTCCATGGCAGGCGGTGGCACGAATTGTACTGGCAGCTGCAAGCCGGTGCCCGCCGCATCGGACAACTGTTTCAAATTCGTGGCGTCGACCGGTTCGGCAGCCACGTAAATCAACGGGCGACCGCGACGTATCAAACCGGCCAGCAATCCAGTTGCCTCGGCGCTTAATTTGCCGGGATGATCGATTATTACCAGGGATGATGACGCCAAATTTCGCCGACTGGGCTGCTCCGGATTGATACGCTCGACCTGGGCCGCCGCCGCGTCGGGTGCCAGGGCGCACTGAAGGAAATAGCTCGACGACGGCCGCAACGTCGGCGACTCGCGTGTGACCAGCGCGTACGTCGGTTTCGGTTTGACCTGCAAAACGAAATAACGCGTATCGTCGGCCGGCAATGCATCCTCAGCCCCGACTAAGCGTGCTTCGCCACGCAACCATCCTTCGGGGACGTCAGCGATTTCTTCGACAACCGTGACCTGCCCCATCGCCGGGCAATTGGCGACCAACGTGAGTGTTTTCCCGCCCAACTGCACGTCCACGTCAACTTGCTTCGGCACCGGTGTAAAATTGCCCACGTCGACGGCCAACTCGATGCCACGGCTGCCGAGGTGCGGTCGGTGAGCTTCCACATGAAGCACGGCCAAATTGGCAAGTTCCGGCGATGCGATCGATTCCAATTGTATCTGGGTTGAGGCGGGAAGAATCGAAAAATCGGCGTCCGACCAATTGCTGCGCTGAAAATCGCTAAGCACGATCAACTCGAAACGCCGCTTGTCTTTTTCGGAAGACGGTGTGAGCATCCTTGCCGCACGTTCTAGCGCAAAACGCGCGTTGAGTTGCTCGGGTCGTACGTGGCATTGGTTCAGGGCCTCGTGGAGCACTTCAAAATTGGAGGATGGCTGCTCGAAGACACCTTCTACGGATGCCCCAGCCAGGAGCAGATTGGCACGCAACCGCGGATGGTAGCGAAGCACACGAGCGGCAATCGCCCGGGCACGCTCGATCGCTGGAATCCCCCGTTGTGTGGCTGCCATACTTTGGCTGACGTCGAACACGACTACGCGAACCGTCTCGGCGTCGGCACCGACATCGGCCGGCTGATCGGAAGCCTGGGGGCGGGCAAACGCCAGAATCAAGAGAAGCACAGCCGTCGTTCGTAGGGCGAGGATCAGGAAATCGCGAAGCCAGTGGCGAGCGCGACGCTGCTGAATCGCATCCCGCAAAAACCGAATCGTCGAAAGGGGCATCCGCACCGGCCGCGGCCGGGTCAATAGGTGAATGAGAGCCGGTAACGCCACGGCAGGCAGCGCGATCCACAATGCCCAGGAATGAAGAAATGTCATGGTTCCGTCTCGGCGTGTTAACGCCTTTCGGCTTTCATCCCGTCCGCCCGACGAGAAACCCGTCGAGTGTTTTCAAGTAGGATACGGCGGTAGAAACTCTCCGATAGTCGCAACCCTCGGCCAGAGCGAGTTGCCGAACCATTGTCAAATGGGCCGCAAAACGCTGCTGGTAGAGCGTCCGGACTTCGGCCGGCGAACAACGGATGCGCTGGCCGTCTTCCAGACCCTCGAAACGAAACGCGGGTCCCTCCGGCAACCGTTCCTCGAACGGATGTACCAGATGCAGCAAAATGACTTCCCAGTTGCGGTGCCGAAACAGGCGGATTGCGTTGAATGTCTCATCGAGATCGTCGATAAGGAAATCGCTCATCAAAAGCAACATCCCCATACGTCCCGAGTGAAGAAACAGCTCGCGAAGTCCCTCGGCCATGGTGGCAGTCTTTACAGCCCGCAGTTGTTCGATAATTCGCTGAATGTGCAGGATATGTGATGGCGTGCCGCCAGGGGGGACGTACTCTTGCAGATTCCGCTGAAGCACCGCCAACCCCACTTGGTCTTGTCCCAAACCGATAATGTGGCTTAGCGCGGTGGCCAAGTATTGAGTGTATTCGAGCTTTGAACCCTCGTGGTCCTTCCCGTTGCGTGCGCCGAAAAGCATCGAACGGCTGACGTCGAGCGCCAACGTGCAAAGCAGGTTGGTTTCTTCGCGATGTAGTCGCACGAAAGCCTTGCCGGTTCGTGCGAAAACCTTCCAATCGAGCCGCCGGAGGTCTTCCCCACCGCTGTACTCGCGGTAGTCGACGAACTCACCAGCCCCACCTTGCTGCCGCGACGTATGACGACCGCTGTAGGTTCCGTCGATGCGACGGCGGCTGGTGACGCGCATTTGCTCAATCGCGCTGAGCGCGCGGAGGTCAAGGTAGCGACTGTTCGCTACGGTGCTCATGCCGCCTCTCCTACGAAGCGCTTCTGTAACAGTCGTTCGACAACGTCTTCTGACGAGACCGAATCACCGATCGCCCTATGGTTGACCATAATCCGGTGACGCAGCACTGGTACGGCCACTTGACGCACGTCGTCGATCGACGGTGCGGTACGTCCTTCGAGCAGTGTTCGGGCCTTGGCCGCGAGTACGAGATTTTGCGAACCGCGAGGGCCTGCTCCCCAGGCAACGTAGTCGTTCACGTAGCCATCGGCCCGGGAGTCGCCAGCGCGGCTTGACCCGCACAGATTGACCGCGTAATTGGCTACGCTCTGAGGCAACGGCACAGCCAATACCACATCGCGCAGTTGTAGGAATTGCTCTTTGGTCAACACCGGCTCCGGCAGCTTCGCAGGACCGGAGGTTGTCTTCATCACAATTTCTTCTTCCTGGCTGGGCGACGGATAACCGATACGGATTTCCATCATGAAGCGGTCGAGCTGTGCCTCGGGAAGCGGATAAGTTCCCTCCTGCTCGATCGGGTTTTGCGTGGCGGCGACCAGGAACGGCTCTTCCAGCGGATAGGTTTGGCCACCCACGGTGACGTGCCGCTCGGCCATCGCTTCGAGTAATGCGGATTGCGTCTTAGAGGCTATCCGGGAAGATTCCCCGGGAAATTGAGGCTTTTCACGCGGCACGGTAATGGAACTCAGGAACGGGATGGGGCTTGGTCAGACGTCGGAGTATCAAGTGAATCGTGCTGATGCGGATCATCGACTCGCTCGAATCCGTTCGCCGCTCCAGGTCTTTGTTGTGCCGACGATACCGTCCGTTCCACGCATAGGTGCGTTCCACCACCCAGCGTTTGGGCTGCAACTCGAACCGGCCAGGCGTCTCCCGTCGCGGGACGACTTCCAGCTTCCAGGGTTGGTGGGATTGTGCCATCCAGGCTTCCAAGTCATGGTTGTGGTACTTCTGGTCCGCAAAGATCGTGTGCAATCGCGGATAGTCACGCCGACGCATCTGTCCCAACACCGACGGGACCGCCCAGGCATCATCCCAGGCCGCGCTGGTCACCACGACAACCAGCAGCAAGCCCAGCGTATCCACGAGAAAATGGCGTTTTCGGCCGGTGGTCTTCTTGCCGGGGTCGTATCCGCGTTCCCCGCCAGCCTCCGTGGTCTTGACCGTCTGGCTGTCGATCACTGCGGCACTGGGCGTCGGCTCTCGGCCGACCGCCGTCCGGACCCGGGCTCGCAGGGCATCCATCATCCGTTGCCACGTGCCGTCATCGCGCCAGCGGGCAAAATAGTCGTACACCGTGCTTTTGGGCAACAAGTCATGGGGCAGCATGTCCCATTGGCAGCCCGTGCGATTGAGGTACAGGATCGTGTTGATCACCTCCCGCAGGTTCACCGTGCGGTGTCGTCCTCCCCGCTTCGCGGGTGGAATCAGCGGCTCCAGGATTGCCCATTGTTCATCGGTCAAATCGGTCGTATATCGCTTTCGCGTAATCGTCTGCATAGCAATTACCTTTCCTTGAATTTGGAGGTGTAATTCTATGCAGCCTCACTACTTACAACAAACACCCCTTTCCGGATAGCCTCTTAGTTCAACTTTCGCACTTTTCGCACTATCGCTGCTGCAACTGATAGCAGCCTTGATTTATGGCGTGAGCCTCGCTCAAGATGGACGGGGGTACCAACCACTTCCGTTCACCCAAAGGAGGCTCACATGAGTCTTGTTACTTCGTTTTGTGTCTTGTTGCAACCCCTGGCCGTGGTGATGACCGTGCCTTCGTTCGCGAATTTCATGACCTTGCTGGCGGGCTGGACTTTTGCCGGTCGGCGCACCGTGACGGGCATGATCCTCGCCGCCGGCGCCGTGGGCACGAAACACCACTCGACCTTCCATCGCCTCTTCGCCCAGGCCCGTTGGTCGCGAGACGAGTTGGGATTGGCCGTCTTCCGGCTGATCCCCTGGGTACCGAACGAACAAGTATTGCTGGGAATCGACGACACCTTGGCGCGGAAGCGGGGGCGGAAGATGTTCGGGTGCGGCATGCACCACGACCCCTTGCTCTCCAGCCGTAGCAAGACGATCACCAACTGGGGTCACAGTTGGGTCGTGCTGGGAGTCGTGGTTCGCTTTCCGTGGTGGCCGGAGCGTCCTTTCTGCCTGCCGATCCTCTTTCGGCTCTACTTGAATAAGGCCAAGGCACGGAAACATCGACGCACCTATCGTACGCGGCCCGAATTGGCAGTGGAAATGATCCGCTTGCTTTGCCGACGCTTTCCCGAGCGATGTTTTCACGTGGTGGGCGACTCGGCCTATGGGGGTAAAAGCATGCTGGCCCACCTGCCCGACAACTGCCACCTGACGAGTCGCTTGCTGAAGAACGCGCGACTTTACGACGCCCCTGCCGCCTCCAAGCCGGGCCGCAAAGGTCGACCACGCAAACGCGGGCAACGCCTGCCGACTCCCCAGCAGATGCTTGGCGAACGCTGCCGGCATGTCGCGCTCGCCATTTACGGGCGGACCGAAACCACGCGGCTGGCCGACGCCGAGGCAAGAGTGCATGCGGTGCCCGATCGGCCGTTGCGCGTGGTGGCCGTTGAAGCCGTCCGCGGCGGTCGCGGCCAGGAAGCCTTCTACTCCACCCGCCACGAGGCGACGGCCGAAGACATCCTCACTTGGTATGCCATGCGCTGGTCCATCGAGGTCGCCTTCCGGGACAGCAAACAACACCTGGGCTTCGAAGAGCCGCAAGGCTGGACCCGCCAAGCCGTCGAACGAACCGCGCCTACGACGATGCTGCTTTACAGCCTGATCGTGTTGTGGTTTGTCGAGAATGGTCATGCTCACTACCGGCCGCTTCCACGGCCTTGGTTTCCTCAGCAACCCCACGCTTCCTTCGCCGACATGCTCGGCACCCTGCGAAGGATGTGCGTCCGCCAGTACGTTTTGTCACTCGGCCTCTCCGGCCCGGGTAGCCGAAAAATCCTGCAAACCCTGGAAAACACGGTCGCAGCAGCCGGATAAAGTGCGAAAGTCGAACTAAGGTGCCGCCCGATTGATTTCGTCAGCAAGTACCAGGTTGGCAAAAATGGGACCGGGCCGGAAGACCAACTCCGATCCGCCAGAGTCCTTCCCCCGCCCCAATAACTCGTATCCTGTCACGTCGGCCGGCATCAAGTCGGGTGTGAACTGAATTCGGGAGTACTTCCAGGCGAAGGCCGAGGCAAGCGCCTTTACGATCAGCGTCTTCGCTAACCCCGGGACGCCGACCAGCAGGGCGTGCGAGCCGGTTAGGGCACAGATCAGAAGTTCATCGATCACTTCGTCCTGGCCAACGATTACGTGGTGAAGGTTTTGCCGAATCGTTTGGATACGATCGGTGAATTCCTCCAATCGCCGCACAGCATCAGAATCGTGCACATTACCAGACATCGGGCCTTCCCTCATCGGTTGGCGGGCATATCGGGTTGTTACAAATTACCGAAAACGTGCCTGAAGAAGGTCGCGCAGTGTACGTGATAAGTTCGCTGCCGAGAAGAGAAAATATTTCCTTGCGTCTGCTTTCCTTTAAGACCTGCAACCGGTCGCCTGGAAGAGCGAATGAATTACTGCCATATTCGACCTAAAACTATCACACCTACACGGAGATGAGAAGCAGGGCCTCGTCTCACTGGTCGTTTCTTTCTCTGTTAACAATTCGGTGCTCCTTTGCTGTCAAGGACTTGTGTCGTTTGGGATACTGTCCGACGTTCGGGCGAGGATAACCAATTCTGACCGAGTTCGAGACGAAACTAGGGTGTTTTCGTAGCATTGAATCTCAGCACCGGGTGGACCGACGAGCAAATCACCACTGTTTTTCCACGCGGAGAAGCCTTGCGTTTCGCCATGTCTGCTGAAGAAATCGCACTGCCAAAGAGAATCCGCATTTCTTTCGAGAAACTCGCTTCGCAAACCCTTGTCGGAAGCGTTCGCGGAGTAGCGCACCCTGCATGACAGGTGGGAGGCAGGAACGCAGAGCAACGGCAAGAAAGGCTGTCGGGGGGGGCGGTATGAGCGAGGGCGAGGAAGTGCCGCGAAGATGAAATTGGTTCGATTCCAACACGAACTCGAAGAACAATCGGCCCGGTTGCGCGATAGTGGTCCAGATGGGTTCGCATCAGCGGCAGCCGGTTTCGCTACGGGTGCCTTGCGTGATGCGGTGGTTGCTCAGCACGGAGCGGATTGCCTGTTCCGCAGGATCGTTCGTCGGTTCGACACCCGACGTGGTGATGAATCGGAAGTAGGTTTCGTCGTGCTTGTGAAAGCGGATGGCCGGATTTTGGGCGTGTTCGCGTGGCGACACCAAGTGGTCGCAACGCGAACGACTTTGGCACCAGCGGGCAACACGTCATTACCCTCGATTTCAACAACGACGGCGGCGTAGGCAAGGGTGGTGAAGCGACGCTGGCCGTGGATGGAAACAAGGTGGCGAACAAGAAGCTGCCACGGACCATCGCCTACCGAATGTCGCTCGACGAGACCCTCGACATCGGTGAAGACACTGGCACACCGGTGAGCGAGGATTACCAAGGGGCAGCCGAAAAATAACTTGCCGTCTTCCAGAGCAGAACGTGAGGGCCGTCGCGAAGCACCGGCCGGCGAATCGGCAAGTTATTTGTCGGTCGATCCCAAGTACCGTTCAACTTCACCGACAAGCTGGAAAAGGTCACAATTAACATCACCGAGCACGAACTCACCGACGAGCAGTTGCAGAAATATCGCGAGGGCCGGGGCAAGGCAGCGTTGGCTCAACAGTTTGTCGGAAGCCTGCGGCAGAACGTTCCAGCGGTTTGAATGCGAACCGCTGGAACGATCGCCAAGGTTGCCAGTGGACGTGCGGGCGTCAATAAGATAGCTCGCGATCGTTGTGATCGACTCCGCTCGCAGGTCGTTTGGATGTTCAGGTGAGTGTCAGGCCAAACCTTGATTATTGCACAGGGCGGCCGTTACGTTACGCGTTCCAGAAATCTCGTTCGGGCCGTTTGCGTAGCAGGTTGGCTTCGGCGTCGTCGATGAACGTCTCGGTAGCCGGATCGATGCGCAACTTGCGGCCGAGGAGCCAGCACAGTGCGGCGGCGTGGCACGCCACGTGCGAATGTCGCATCACCGACGAATTGCACACGGTTGGCTTTCGGCTTCTTACGCAGTCGAAGAAGTTCCGTGCATGGGCGGATACGTCGAGTCCGCGGACTCGTTTATACGAACCGACGATCTTGTCGGCCAGCGACTTCGGTTCGACGACGATCTCGCCGCTGTCGCCCGTTTCGACCCAACCCTCGTCGCCCACGAAACGTACCGGACAGGTGCCGAGTCGCGTGATGAAGTGAGGGCTGCGGTCGCCAAACGGTTGCTTCAAGAAGTCGAGTACCACCTCGACTCCATTGGCATAGCGGCAAGTGATCTTGTTCTCCGAGGGCTCATACTCGGTGGGCATAGTGTCGTCCGCTTGGTTGGCCCATTGGCAAAGGTCGAGTGTGTGGGCACCCCAATCCAGCAGCCGAGCGCCGGAATCGAAGTCCCAGTAGCCGCGCCACCGGCCCGCAACGTACTTGGCGTTATACGGCCGCCAAGGCGTTGGGCCAAGCCAAAGATTCCAGTCGACGACGTTCGGGTCGGGAGTTAGTTCGCCGGGCAGCCATTCGGTTAGGACTTCCGGCGTATAGATGCTGGCGTACAGCGTGTGGAGTTTTCCCAGTTTTCCCTGCTGGGCCACCTTCACCGCTTGCTGGAAATTGGGAACGCTCCGCCGCTGGGTGCCTGCCTGGAAAATCCTTCCCGTCCGTTTGATCGTCTCGTCCAGACGTTGGCAAAGGTCGATAGTCAGCCCGCACGGCTTCTCGCTGTAGACGTCTTTGCCAGCCTCGGCTGCCATCATCGAGGCCGGTGCGTGCCAACGGTCGCCTGTGGCGATCAGCACCCCGTCGATATCCTTTCGATCGAGCAGTTCTCGGAAATCTCGCGTCAGCGCGCAACTTTGATTGCCATAACTCTGATCAACGAGAGCTTTGCCCGCTTGGCGGCGGCTCTCCTGAACGTCGGCAATCGCCACGAACTGTACGTCCGCCATGCCTAGCATCGGTTTAATATCGTAGGTGCATCGAGGCCCGATGCCGATGACGCCCATGGTGATCTTATCGCTTGGCGCGACTGCCCCATCGGCCCCCAACGCGTGTGCCGGGATGAATGTGGGTACTGTCATGGCCGCCGTAGCGGCCAACGAGCCTTCGAGAAAATGTCGTCGCGTCGTAGCATGCTTCTTCTGCATTCGTTGACTCCTCATTAAGGCAGGGCTGGTTTAGGGCGGGGCCAGTTCTGTGTGAGGCCCGCGAGGCATCTTGGCCATCCGGTCGCGTTACCGCATCCGGTGGATCTGAAGCCGATCGAGTTGCACCACGCTGGCATTCTAACACGGCGTGCCCCGCACGTCTAACGTGGGACGGATCTCCCGGTCACGAAGCGCGTTTTCGGCCATTTCCTGTGCCCGAGATGCCCTTGCCTGGTGCCGAACCCCATGCCAGTAGCCTTGGCCACGCAACAAGCCAGATGGTCGCCCAAAAATGCCCACGACGAGGCCCGAGATCCTGTGCAAATAGGGCCATTTTGCCGTCACGCGCCGGAGAATTTAGGACCCTCGGGCGAGACATAGTCGCCTTGGGCTTCCTTGCCGATGATCTCCTTGATTGCCTCGCGAAGCTTGGCGTAGCCTGCCTCGACCCGGCTGCGACGCTCTTCCTGCCGCTTGCGCGACTCTGCAAGCTGTTTGCGCCGAATGTCGATCAAACGCAGTGTCTCCTTGGGATTCGGGTCGCCCACGTTGTTGTGCCGCTCGAGGAATTTCGTGGGATCGAACACTTCCTGAAGTTCTTCGGTTGTTAAGCCGGGTTGCGGCTCGCCTGCGACGACGGCGGCTTCGTCGAGCATCGCGCCGGTAATCTCGGGCGGGGTGATCTTGCGGTGATCGCGGGCGATGTAGACCATCACGGCACAGACCCGATGCGCCTGGCGTCGACCGTAGCCCTTGTCTCGCACAAGCTTGATCTGCAAGTCTGGGGTACAGCTCCAGCCGTTGCGAGCCAGTTCAAGTAGTTTCTCTTTGTCCACATTAACGGTGGCAAGCATATCGCCGTAGACGATCATCGTCTTTTCGGTTTCGCACAGCGCGCCGATCGCCCCACTGTTTGGCGCCCGGTAAGCGGCTTGGTAGCTGGTCAGAACATCGCCGAACGGCTCCCCGTGAAGACCGAGCATGCCGGTGGTGGTTGCTCCGATTACCTCATTGGTACTCATGCGCACTCGTTCGTACGCCGAGCCGGAATGGGCCTTCTGGGGCATCAATGAACTGACACCCAAATGGGCCGCCGGGAGCCTGTGTGTCAGATATCCTTCCATGCCCCAGATGCCGTGATCCATCGCCGTACGACTGATCGTGAGCATGATGTTCGAAAGGGCGAACAAAGTGTTCATCGCGTAGTCCTGGCCTGCTTCGCCGTCGTAGGTGGGCTCGACCAGTTTGTCGAAACCGAGTAGTTCTGTGATCAGGTGGCGATCGATTGGCCAACCCGTGCCCGAGGTGGCTCCGCAGCCACCGCTGTTCTCGTTGGTGTGCTTATAGGCAAGTTCAAGATGTTCCAGGCCGCGGTACACGCCGTCGTGCAGGGCGACCAGGTAGGCGCCGTAGGTGATCGGCTGTGAGTGGGCCATGTGAGTCATTCCGGGCATGATCGTCTCGGAATGCCGCTCAGCGGAGTCGAGCACGGTTTCAAGGAAGTCGTGGATTGCCTCGATCGTGTCGAGTTGCTTGTCGCGAAGTTGCATTCGCGCCATCGGTTCTTGGAGCGTACGACCGATTTGTGGAATACTGGCCAAATCTTCGTCTTTCAAAATCCGCTTCAGTGCTCCCTCGCCGCCCTGTTTTGTCTTTTCGAGAGCGACAAGCACCTTCTCAGCATCTTCGTGTGGAATGATCCCCTGCCGGAAGAGCATTACGGTCCAGGCCTGATCCATGAACCGGGCGTAACGATAACGGTTGCTTACCCGACTGCGTTCGCTGGCGGCGTAACGGGCGACTTTACCCAGGTGCGCTTTCGGGCCATTGGGCCCTCCTGCCGCATGCATTCGGTGCGAACTCGAGCCGAGGAACTTCAGTTCCTCGTCGGTGAGCGACTTGGGAAGTTGGAGCCTTTCTCGGATTTCGCCCGTTTTGGACGGCGTTTTCTCTTGAGCGTTTCCTTGCCCTATGAGCAGGGAAGACAGAATCGCGGAAACAAGACATGTGCGTTTCATCGGATGGCACTCCCGCCTGGGAAAAAAGGTTACTTGCGAGGAACGAGATACTGGTCGACAAAGTCACCGATCTTCTCGAATTGGTCGAGGTTTTCGATGGCTTCCACCATTTCGGCGGCCTTCATGTCATCGACCAAGCCAGTGAAGGTGACGTTGTACTTGAATTTCTCGACGATTCTTTCGTAGGTGTTTGCCTCGGGCGAGAGGACTTCATCGTGGTCGTGCCAGGCTTCGAACGTGCGGCCGTCCTTCAGAAATATTCGCACGGCCTGAAAGCCCGGGCGGGGGCCACCCCAGTCCTTCCAGTGGTGCAATTCACAGCGGCGGGCCAGGGCATCGACCTCCTTGTCTTCTGTGATCCGTTTCAGCGTGATCTCGGCCGGACCAAACCGGCGATTCTTGATTACAGACGCTACTTCGTACGGCGCGCAGAACTGGGCCATTGCCTGAGGGCTGTCGTTGTCGGTCCAGGGAACGCCCACCATGCCCGAGTTGACCCCACAGCCGAAGATCCATACTTTTTCGATGTCGGCTGGCTTCAGATCGTGTTCATTGGCCAAGTCGAGGGCCGATTCGATCGCCATGTGGCTGGCCCCACAGCTTACGTAACGCTTAAAGGCAAGCAGCTCCACTTCGAAGAAGTCGTGTGGCTCCATCACGCGGCCGACGGTTGGCGCGGGACCCTTGCGGGTGAGGCCGTAGATCGGTACCAACGAGGCCGGTTGCCCCGCAATGATTCGTTGTGGACCCGTAAGACCTTCGCCGGCCAGATAGCTGGCAAAGACACCCGCCCGAGCTGCAATGGCCGGTTGGATTCGCTTGGTCAGTGTACGGTCGAATAAGGCCTGGCGATTGCCTGAGGCGTGGGCGTACCAGATGCCCATTGCGTTGATTGTTTCGTCGAGGGAACAACCTTGCAGGCGACAGGCGGCGGCCGTGGCGCCGAATCCGCCCATCACGGAGGTTGGGAGAAACCCTCCGTGAGCATGCAATCCGCGGCATGCCCGGCCCAGGCGACCGGCGACCTCGATACCCAGCGTGATTGACGCTAACGTCTCTTTGCCCGAGGCACCATGAAGTTCACCCATCGCGAAGGCCGCCGGCACAATGACCGAGGTGATATGGGTACACGACGGTTTGTGGAAGTCGTCCAGGTCGAGTGCATGGACTTGCACACTGTTGGCGAACGTGGCAGCGGGGCCTGGCACTTTTCCGCCGTGAAACCAAACGGTTGCCTCCTCGCGCCCTCCCCACTGCTTCGTGAGTTTTACCACAGCCGGTACGCCGGAAGCCTCGTAACCAGCCATGCCGCAACCGAGCGCATCGAGCACCGCCGTCTTAGCTGCGCGATACGCTTTTTCCGGAATCGCATCCGCGTTTGTCTCGATGGCCAACTTCGACAGGGCCAACGTGACTTCGTCGACTGAATCGGGATCGATGGCAGGTGTTTCGTCGGCGATTGCGCCGCCCACGGTAGTAGCGAAAACAAATGCGAGAATCGTAAGTCTCTCTAGGACTTTCACGGCAGTGCTCCTGCAACAATAGGCAGCGATTTGGGAAATTGGCGCGTTATGGGGTCGGTTTCTTCGGCGGTTCGCAAATTTCGCGCAAATCGGCGAGCATCCGCTGCTTGGCATGTTCCAGTTTTTCGATACGGGCGAGGTTACGGGCGCGCGACTCTGTGAGCTTCTTCTTGCGTACTTCGATCATTCGGGCGACCTCCTCGGGAGCCACTCCACCACGGCAGTTGGTTACCTTAACGAAGTATGTTGGGTCGAGGACTTCACGAAGTCGTGCTTCGCTGATGTCGAGTTTTCGATGGAGCACCGTTTCGCAGGCCTGTTGAAATACGTCGAGGTTCGCCTCACGAGACGGAATGCCCTGTTTGGCCGATTCGACGACGAAGTGATTGACCACGTCGTGCGCCGTGCGGTAATCGAGTCCGAATTGTCGGCACAACTCGTTGGCCAACTCTGTGGAGCACGAGTAGCCCTGGCGAGCAGTGGCCAGCATAATATCTTCTTTGACGATGTTTGACGATGATCGTAGCGAATTTATACAAGAGCGGCTCAACATACAGATCGATCTGTTTCAACGCATCGAGCGTTCCGTCGTCCATACGGTAGGCCATCGGCTGCATGTCGCCATGGGGGATTCGCATACCCATCGAAGCCACTTGCACTAGGTCACCGAGTACCTTCGATGTGCCTTCCAATACCTCTTCGAGCGTGCCCTGATTGCTGCGCTTGTTGGGCATCATGAAGCTGCCCGCACCAATCTCGAAGTCGAGGAAGTCATATTCCTGCGTCGACCAGAACTCCAACTCGAGCGCCATCCGACTGAGCACCGTCATTACGTTTGTGGCAGCGGCCGTCACCATCACATAGCCGTCGCTATACGACACGGCATCATTGGTGTTTTCGATCAAACCTTCCGCGCCAAGGTACGTACTTACGAGTTCCCGGTCGATCGGCCAACTTGTGCCGGCCAGCGCACCACAACCCAACTCGTTGAGACTCATGGCCGAATAGCCGTTTTCAAGCATTTTCACACTACGGTCGATTGGGTCGTACACGCTCAGTAAATAATGGCCGAACGTGGTCGGCTGTGCGTGACGGATGTGGGTGTAGCCGGGCATCACCGCGTTTTTGTACTCGTCGGCGGTCTCCAGAAGCACTGCCTGGAATTCGTGCATCAGACAGATCACCTTCAGTAACTTGCGTCGGACGGCCATCTGTTGACGTTGTGGTGGGTTGGTTCGTGCGATCATCACGTCGCCGGCCACATTGATGCCGTGTTTCTTCGTCACGTAAGCCTGGAGGCCCTTATGGCCGTAGAAACTGCCCGCGGGATGTGTTTCCCAAAGTTCGAGAATTGCACTGGCAAGCTTCTGACGGTTCTGCTCGGGAATGATGCCAGTTTTCAGTTCCATGATTGCCCAAGCGGCATCGATCCACGCCGATTCGCCAGGCTGGTGGATACGGTCGATTCGTTCGGTGAGTTCGCTGCGGTAGGGACGAAACAGTACCCACGGCGCCTTACCCCCATCGACCCTTGCAGCCTTCGGCACCTGTTGGCGATAGTACTCCAGACGCGATGATGTTGGAGTGGCTTTATCCTTTTCGGGAGTTTCAGCAGATGCGGCCTGCGGTACCGCGAGAACTGGCCCAATGATGAAAGCTGCCGCAAGCAGCGAAAAGCGTAATTTCGATGGCATGTTGTTTCTCCTCAGTGGCTTTGTTCTTGGGAATCGCTGCGTTTATCGGTTAGTGGTCCCTTCGCCTCACCGCCACAAATGTCAACGATCTCGGCGTTGAGCTTGTCGGTAGCTTGTTGGATGTTTTCGCGGCGGGCGGTTTGGCGTGAGCGAAGTTCTGCAAGTTGTTTGCGGCGGGCGTCGATCATTCGTATTACCTCATTCGGGTTCGGGTCGCCCGTGTTCGTGTGACGCTGCATCACGCTTTTGACCGGATCGAGCGCATCAAGAATCTCTTGAGTGGACAAACCGGGGTGTGGTTCTCCAAGTGATTCAGCCGCCTCGTCCAGCAAGTCACCAGTCACCTGAATCGCATTCATCCCGCGTTCGCGTGCCAAACGAATCATGGTGCCCGTAATACGATGTGCCCGTCGAGGGCCGTAGCCCTTCTGCCGAATGAGCGCCAATGCCAAATCGGTGGCTCCACAAAACCCCTCGCTCGCTTTCTTGAGCATCACATCTTTCTTCGGAATGATATCCGGAAGCAACAGCGTGTAGGTGTGCATTGCCTGGACGCTGTTGTAGCCCGCGCCGAACAGTGCCTGATACGAACCGTAAATCGGCAATACATCCTGGTAGGGTTCGTCCTTCATCGCCAACAGACCGGTGAACATGCCGCCGATTGCCTTGTTGGCGGGAATGCGAAGTCGCTCAAACGCCGTACCAGGATGGGCCTTCTGTGGCATGTACGAACTGGTCCCCATCCACGTTGACTTCACGCTGATAATGCCCACATTGTCGGATCCCCAGATCTCGTGGTCGAGGGCGAAGCGGCTCATTGTGGTCATGATATTTGTCAGGGCGAACAACGAGGTCAGGGCGTAATCCTGGCTCGGTTCGCAGTCGTAGCACGGCTCGACGAGACCATCGAGACCGAGAAACGTCGTAATGAGATTGCGGTCTACCGGCAATCCCGTTCCCGCCACCGAGCCGCAGCCGCCACTGTTGAGATTTGTATGTTTGTAGGCCAGTTCCAGTTGCTCGGTGCCGCGTGCAAAGCTGTCGTGGATAGCAACCAGATACGCGGCGTAGGTCGATGCCTGCCCATGCGCCATGTGCGTGTCGCCAGACATGACGACGTCTCGATGCCGTTCGGCCGTATCCAAGGTCGTTTCCAGGGCCAAAGCCATTTCGTCGATGATATTCAGCAGCAGGTCTCGGCACTGCAGGCGTGACATTGGCTCTTGCAGTGTGCGCCCGAGGATGGTCAAACTGGCGAGGTCTTCGTCGCCGTCTAGCAATGCGGTAGCGAGTGTTTCCCCACCGAATCCGCTGCCAATGTCCTCCGCGTCTTTCAATGCCGTGAGGATCTTCGCGGCCTGCTCTTTGCTGATGATGCCCTGCCTGGAAAGCATCACGGTCCAGGCTCGGTCCATTTTCAGGCAGTAACGGAGCCGGTTTTGTATGCCACCCAACGCTTTTCCACTAGCACGTTGACCCTACCCAAAACCACTGCCGAATGGGGCGTTCGTCGACACCCGGTTCTTCAGCAAGGCCATCACCGACGGGGCGTTGACAGTCTTCTTTTCGATCGGTTGGTTCTTCTTTTCCGCTGCCGAGATCGACGACGCCACGGACAGTAGCAAAGCAAGTGCTAGGGTACTCAACGGTATACGGATCATCGGATCTCCTATGTAATGCGCAATTCCGAAGGAACCGGGCAGAATGGCAACGGTGGTATGACTCGTGGCTGGATGTGTATGTGCGGTGGAGGTGGGACATCGCTGCAACCAACGGAACGATATTTCAAACGACCTGGACGAGCAGCGACACATCCAGCCAACGCCGGTAGCTGTACAGCTCGAGGCTGCTGGCTACCGCTCGTTGGGAAGATGACGTTTGCCGGACCGTCGGCCAATAGTGCCTTTTGTGGGAACGTACGGCTGCATTTCCGGCTTCGTCAAAAGACGTTGCGTTCAATGATAATCGTGGTGCATATCACTTCGGTTGTTTGCGACACCTCGACAAAATGGCGCTGCCAACGAGCATTAGGCTGATGAGCAGTGCGAGGTTGCTTGGCTCGGGGACGACGTCGAGTGGCTGTGTACCGATCTGCAGGCTATCGACCAGATACTGACCGGTCGATTCGGTGCTCGCTCCAGTCCGAATGCCGACGTGGGAAATGCCGGAAAGCCCGATGCCGCTTCGGGTGACGGTAACGCCGCCGACGTTATTTGCGACGTCATCCAATGTCGGATCAATCCACATGGTGAATTTGTTGTAGTCAGTGCTGCCATCCTTGAAGAGTCTTCCAACGACCGTATAGGCCTGACCTTGAAGGGGACCAAAGCCAGTTTCTTGTTGCGATCGGGCGGAACCGTCATTTGATTCGGAAAGACGAACGAAGAAACCATTACCACCAGTGACACCGAGAAACGCTGAGCCCTCGGTATGTAGATGGCTCGATTCGTTGCCAACGTCGTCGAGCCAAAGAGTGACGAAGTCGTTGCCGTCGAGGCCCTCGTCGTAGCGAAATACGTAGCTTACATAGATGTCGCCAGATTGTGTGGTGGCCAGTTGACGGTAAAGCGGGGTATTATTGTCAGGACTCGTGCCATTGAACTGGACGGTATTGGCGCTGTGTACCGGCGTAGACGGCGTAATAACCTCCGACGTTGCCGTGTCCGCTACCCAGGCACCGTTCCAGCCAATTCCCTCATTTTGGCCGTTCAGTTCGCCCACGGCATAGCTGTCGAAGTTGTCGCTGGCAACCAGTTCTGCGCGAGCATTGACACCGCACGTGCCCCAGGTGGCAACGATCGTAACAGCGAGTAGTGCAATGGTACCTTTCATTCGGACCCTCCCTCATGCTTGGAAAAGAAACCTGTCGAAAACTGAAGAACAGTACGTAGTTGCGCCGTGTTGGGGGATGTTTTGGGCTGCAAACTGTTGATAAGAAGCAAGTTACTTGGGCCATCGATATACCGCAATTTCCAAGTTATGCAACATCTCACCAAGTTGTTGGACAATATCCCACAAAGCCGTGGATAGTCGCGGTGAACTCAGCCTACCTCTAGGTCGCGCGTATCTGCAATCGTTGTGTTTTGCAATATCTCACCAATTCATTGTAAAATATCCCACTGGGACGTAGACGGTCGTACATGCGAGGCGAGAACCCGATTAGATTGGAAAGGGTAACCGTTGCATTGTTCGGCCTGGTGACATTCGGCCGGCGGCGGTGTCTAAGGGGCGAACGTCCCGAGGAGGTAGTTCCATGATGATTCGTTCGGCGATTGGCGAGATGCGTGAAATTGCTTTGCTGATCGAGACCTCGCACGGGTGTGGCCGTGGGTTGCTTCGCGGCGTGTCTCGCTATATGCACGAGGTGGGCAACTGGTCGATCCGTTTCGAACCGCACGCCAAGGGCTACGAACCGGTCGAATGGCTCACTCGCTGCCGAGTTGACGGCGTATTGGCACAAGTCCGCAATCCAGAGATGGCCGCCGCGATTCGCGACATGGACGTACCGGTCGTCGACTTGTGCGGCGAAGGTGGCAACATTCGTTTTCCGTATGTTGGCGTAGACCCCAATGGCGTAGCCAAGGAGGCGTTCGATCATCTGGCCAGTCGAGGTTTTACTTCCTTTGGGTTGATCTGTCGCGCTCGTGGTGAAGATCATCGGATGGACGAAAAGGCCGACGCCTTCGAGCGGCTCATCGGCGTCACCAGTTGGGATTGTTGCACCTTGAGTGTGCCGTTAGGAAGCGGCATCGACCCGTGGCCGGCAGCTAAGGAACATATGTTTCGTTGGTTGCCCGAAGTTCCGAAGCCGATCGGTATTTTTGTTGGTCACGATATCCTAGGCATTCATTTGCTGGCTGTCTGTCGCCAGCTTGGCATCGCGGTGCCCGACGAGGTGGCCGTGGTTGGCATGGGTAACGACGAGGTGATCAGCCAGTTGGCTCAGCCTTCGCTCAGTAGCGTGAACGTCGACCAGCGTCAGATTGGTTATCATGCCGCGAAACTTCTCGATCAATTGGTCGGCGGCACGGGCCGTCGTCGTCAATCGACGCTATTGGCGCCGAGCGGCGTTGTGGCTCGCGAATCAACCCAGGTATTCGCTTGTAATGTTCGGGAAGTGAACGAAGCGTTGAAGTTCATTCGGCGCAATTCGTGTCGAAAAATCAATCCCACCGACGTGGCACGCCATGTGCGAGTATCACGCTCCTTGCTCGATGTCCGGATGCGGGAAACCATCGGTCGAACAATTCACCAGGAAATTCGCTACTTACAAGTTGAACGGATGAAGCATTTGCTGGCCAATACGGACTTGCCGATCAAACGGGTTGCCCGGGAGGTGGGAATCCTCGATGTGGCTTACATGACCCGGGTGTTCGGTACCGCAACGGGAGTGACACCAGGCGAGTACAGAAAGCAAAAGTCGTTGCGATAGCGTCCATTCCGAACCGCGAGGATGAAGATGACTACCGGCAGACGAGCATTTACCCTGGTAGAGCTTTTGGTGGTGATCGCCATCATCGGAATTCTTATTGCGTTGTTGTTGCCAGCCGTGCAGAGTGCCCGGGAGGCTGCCCGGCGAATGCAATGCAGCAATAATCTGAAACAGATCGTCTTGGCGATGCAGAGTTTCGCCACGGCACAACAAGCGTTTCCACCGGGACGTCTGGGTTGTGATGCATCGACGACGGAAACCCCATGCCAACTCGTGTCGACTGCCGATCGGGTAGGTGTGAGCGCGTTTGTTCTAATCCTTCCCTACCTGGAAGAAAAGCCTCTTTTCGATCAATTCAACAAGAATGACTTCAAGAACGGGCCATGGCTGACGGTATCCGGCGGCAATACCTCGTGGATTTCCGAATACGAAGATCCTTGGCGTCGCGGCCCTCGGTGTTCGTATGTCCGACCAGCGGGTCGGACGTTTGCGCACTGGTAAGCGCCGACGGCACCGTTTGTGGCATGTCGCATACCTTTAATGGTCGTTGTGCCGCCACCGGTGACTACGCCTTGTGTGCTGGTACGAAGGGGCCCAGCTACAACACCTCGTACAAGGACGTCAAATGGGGCAATGACGGTGCGTTTTTGTATATTCGGCGGCTTGATTCGGCGGACTTTCGCGATGGGCTGAGCAATACGATCTTCGTAGGCGAGGTACAGGAATCCGACAGCTTGAACTCACCGCTTGTTTGGAGCTTGGCCTACCGCCATAGCAATCCGCGAACGACAGAAAACGCTCTTAACACGCTGCCTGGCGAGGGAAGCTGCCTTGATATGTACGGGCGTCGTCTGAATGGAGCTTTTGGCAGCAAGCATCCCGGAGGAGCGCATTTTGCCTTTGGCGACGGCCATGTCAGCTTCCTGTCGGAGAATGTCGACTTGCGAAGTTATCAAGCGCTGTCGACCCGCTTCGGAAGAGACCGGCCGGAAGGTCTGGAGTTCTAACGGGTGAACGCACTAAGGCAACCTTTTCTTCTACATTCCCATAACCGCGGGGCGGTAGTGCCGCATCCGGATGGAGCCATTGTGCCGGGGGAAGGAAGCTGCTGTTGTTGATCACTGACATTCAGGGACATATCTCAATCCTGCAGACTGATTGACAAGATATGTGTTGTCTTTTTCGGTTGGGAAAGTACGATTGCCGGTTGATTGCGTGTTCCGTTGTGATCGCAGTCGTATTCATTTCGACGGTGGGTTGTGGCGAGCGACGACCGCCGTGTGTGCAGGTGTCGGGCAGCGTCTTGATCGATGGCAACCCACTAACTTTCGGGACGATTTGGTTTGTCCCAGAGACAGGACGCCCGTCGACCGCGCGGATCGACGCTGATGGACATTTCACGTTGACTTGCTACGACGACCAGGACGGCGCCATGTTGGGTCGCCACCGAGTGCAAGTTATTGCTTGCGAGCAGATCGACACGTCTACAAATAAGTGGTATGTCCCAAAGAAGTACGCCGACTTCAGAACGTCGAACATAGAAGTCGACATCACAGAGGCGGTCGAAGATCTTCGGATCGAACTCACGTTCGACGGCGGCCAACCATTCATCGAACGACTTGGGCGGTAGTGGATCTCGGCAATGAACATCGTTGGGGGAATCAGCATCGACATGTTGGAAACGCCTTGCTTCTGTTCCTTGGCCAACGTGAAAACAGCCATTTTTTGGATACCGGCATTAATATTGATCGCTTCGGAAAGCCGAACGCCTGAAAACCCAGGTTCCCGTTGGTCGCCTTCCGCTCATTGGCGATGCAGGCTTCATTAGGCGATCACCTTTACGTCGATCCTATCGCCAAAGTCGTGTCGGGGCGGCACCCATATGATGTGACAACTGCCGACGATCTCCACCACGTAGGCAAACTGATCTACGTCGGCCGACGTTTTTTCGAACTGAACGTATCATCGGTGGGCGACAAGCTGACGTTTGAGCCGTCGAACGTCGTGCTCGGCCACGTGACAAATCCAACCAACGATTTCCGCGCCATCCTTTACGGCGACCAGGGTGTGGTCAAGATCCGAAGCGACGAATCGAGAAAGGCGCCCGTACCGGTTGGCTCTTGGAAGCTGAAAAACTATTCGCTCGACCGAACCGGCTTCGTCTCGAAAAGATCTAGCACGAAACCAAAAGCAGGCGCCTTCATCACCCTCGACGCACCATCTGGCAAGAACTTTGCGATAGAATCGATTCGCGGTACCATTGTCCAGCCGCTGCGACGACGAAGTATGAGGCGATCGAGTTGAGAGAGGGTGAAACCGTAGAGTTATTCTTCGGCTCGCCCTATCGTCCCGTGGTTAACGTTCAATATCGGCAGCGCACGAACCAAATAGTAGTCCCCACTCTGGTTAGCCACGTATGCCACGCAATTCGTACCGCAATTAGATGCTATGGCCGCGTCCACTTGCGCAAGTGTTAGCTGATCGTCATTCCTTTGCTGCCTCTCTTACCTGAATTGTCAACGCCTTGCTGCGCCAGGCGAATGGCCCCTTTTCTGCTTCGCCTGCTAGCAAAGATTGGCAAGCGGTTACCTGCATCCACCCGCGATTGGCATTGCAGGATTCGTGGATTACACTCTATGATTGTGGACATCCACGGGGTCTCCTTAGTCCTTTGCATGCATCCGAGATGCGTCATACCCATGTGAAAGCAGCAAGGAACGATGCCGTCTTCGGTGCAACGTCAGACGGCACAGGGCGACAACTAGACTGGCACTCCACTACCGCATCCAGGCAAGACCCCGCTTCCGTTAGTCGCTGGAGGTTTTATTCAGACAACAAACTGTTGCGAGTTTGTGATACGGCGATACAAGGAATCACGCCGAGTTTTCGGGAACGTTCAAATAGGAAACGTCGCGTGAATGGAATCTACGCTCATGGGATGGGCCGGCACGTTTTCTGCCCAGTCGTTTACCTCTTCATCGTCGGGGTCGTGGTATTGATCTGCCAAGTGGCCGCGACGGCACAGGTGGCCGATATGGCCCGGATTTCGCTGTTCGACGGCGAACGAAGCGAACCGATTAACACATGGGGTGGACCGTTCGGCGACGGTACGTCGCACGCCGTAACCATCCAATCAGAGATCGTCTGTCACGGAAAAAAGGCGGCGAAGATTGACTTGGGGCGAATACCGCAAGGTGAGTCGCGGGTATTCCAGATGTTCGCCTCGGGTTTCACGGACAGCCCCTGCTACCGGCAGACCCGCAATCTCGCCCGATTCGAATCGCTTCAGTTTGCGATGCGCAATCAGACTGGCGCGCCACTTCGGGTGGCGATCGAGGTAAAGGACCACCGCGACAGCGACGATCATCGGGCCTTCTGGTGGTTCACGCTCGGTTGCGAAACCACATGGCAGCACGTCGAGGTTCTCCTCGCCAAGGACAAGCCGTCGTGGCGGCAGATCGGGCAGCCGGATTTTGAACGCGTCGCGTCGCTGGGATTCATTCTCGCGGCCGAAGACATGCCGGCCGAAGGAAGCGTGTATCTCGACGACGTAGCGCTGGTCGAACCTGGCGGTCCGCTTCCGGTTGATCAAACGCCCGTGGAAGTCCTCGTCGAGCGACTTGCGAGACGCGGTTGGGATGCGATGTGGTCGGCCCGGAGCCGCGAACACGGGATGATTCCGAATAATTCCTACCAGGTGGCGGATGCGGGGCTCAACACGACGGCCGCCGTGCTTTGGATGCTACCCACGGCAGTACGTCGGGGTTGGGTACGCAGCGACGAGGCCGACGAATATGTCGACCAATTGCTTCACACGTTGAACCACCTCCTCGATAATGCCCGCTATCTGCCGCCACGAAACGTCGATTGGGTGACGTTGCAGCCTTCGCTCTTGCCCGAGGAATCGTCCGTCGATACGGCATTTCTCTCCTTTGCGTTGCACAAATACAAGTCCTCGCCTGGGAAGCCCGCCAAGTTGTGCGCAGAAATCGACCGCGTGCAGAACCGGTTTCAATTCGACGCTTTTGCCGGCCCTTCAGGCTGGAAAATGGCGTATCGCTACGAGTCGCCACTTAGTCGCGAAGGGTTTGTGAAACTGACGTACGACGGTTACACTAACGAGAACAAGGTAATATCCTTAGCGGCTCATCTCACCAAGCGTTACCATGTGGACATTGCCACGCATTGGAATACCGATGTGAACCGCGTGCGAGAGAAACTGGCCGACGTGGAGATCATCCCGGCGGTACACTCGATGCGGGAGTATCGGGCACCGTTTGCCCAGGCGCTGTTGAACCTGTTCGTCGACGTACGCGAACGCGGCCCCGACACGTTCCCCGACAAAGCGATGGCGACCAACCCGTGGGCGAACTTCGTTGCCTACGAGCAGCAGGTGATGCACCGGCTCAAGGAAAATGGGCGTCCGTGGTTGGTACAACCTGATGCGGGCGACGACGGAACGTTGTCGAACTATCAGCAATTCAGTCTATACGAAGACTTCGGCCAGTCCGACCTGTTTATGCCGTGGAGCGTGGCGTTCGCACTTCTAACTCGTGTCGATCGGGCGGAAGATGCCTTTCGATTTCTATTGAAACACGGTTTGGATGGCCCGTTGGGTATGGCCGATTCCGCTCGTTGGGCCACCGGCGACGACCAGCCTTACGCGGTGACCGCACGGCACGATTTCTGGAACACCTCACTGGCCACCATGGCATTGATCGAGTACCTCGAAGGCGAGGGCCGGCCGAGTCGCAAGTTTGCTTCTCTGCCGACTGTTCATGAGGCGCTCAACCGAGTGTTTCCACCGAATCAATCGGAGGTAGCCACCGCCGAGGCGAAGAGTTCCCAAGCAGATCCCAAGACGACGTCCGGCAGTTGATCGGCGATTGCCGCGTTCTGCCTCCAAAAGATACGGTAGCAACCCCGCGGTTTCGGCGTCCAATGGGCTGTCTGGAGATCGCCAGTTGCTGTTGCACGATCGACTTCGCAGCACCCTTGCACCCTACTGCGAAGACGAGTAGCGCTACTGTTCATTTCGCCAACAGGAAAGCTGCAAACGCCGGATTTCGCTGGTCGCTGAGCGGGAAGCCGGTCTGGTTGTGGCCAGCTTTGACGGTAGCCGTCACGCACTGTGACGGATGGCATTGCCGAGCATATATCATTCCTTCCGACCTCAATAATACACCCTGTACCCACAGCCGTTTTTGACGACGCACGCAAAAAGGGCGTCGACCAATCGACGCACCTCAACGGGTCGCACCGCGCTCATTTCGGCTGCGTGAAGACCTTGCGGTCGAGTACCTTGCCGCCGAGACTCTTCAATTCGACAGTCATGGTACGAGCAGTCCGGTCGAAGGTCATCAAGAGGTAATGGTCTTGGCTCGCCAGGAACTTCGAATGTGGATCCGGATAGTGGGTGCCCTTGCCATTGAGGGAAGTATCGTAGTACGTGCATCCGTCCAATTCGGCCCGTTCTGCGAAGTGACCGAAGCCCGTCACGCAAATGGTCCCCTTGCAGAACATGTCGTGCCATACACCCTGTGCCTGGCTGCGTGTTGTGGCGTTGCGCTCGTTGTACAGCGTAACGACGAACTGGCCGCCTGTATCGGTCAGTTGATCCTTATACCACAAGAACTGCTCCGACTCGCGATGGAAATCGTGCGACGACTGCCAAGTGCTGCCCTGGTCGGAAAGGTGATGCATGTCCAACGCAAGGAAACAGACGTGGAAAGGCCGTACGTCGAACCGCCATTTCCATTCGGTGTCGGGCAACTCGAAAAACCGGCGGAAGGCCGTTGCGTTCACGTCGTAAACCGGCTCGTCAGGCGGCGCCGGCCCGCGCGGACGAATCTGCTTATCGTGATTGCCCAAAACGGGCATAAAGGGTGTGGAACGAAACAGCGCCGGGTAGGCGTCAACCAGTTTCACATACGGCAGAATGCACTCGGGTCGATTGTCGCCGCACGACGAGAAGATGTTGGGAATGTTGTCGCCCGCCGTCATAAGAATGTGGGGCTCGTCGGCCATTAGGGCCGTGAGGTCGGCCTTTTCATGCCAGTTGGCCACGACGGCTACTCGCAGGAAATCGGTTGGATTCGCCTTGAAGCTTGCCGGCGCCGAGGTCTGGCTGCCCGTGCTTACTCGGTAATGACAAACGGTATCACGTTCGCTCAGGGGAATCTCCACGTGATGCAAGGCGACATCGTTCGCGACCCGGACCGTGCGACCGCACTGCTCGGTCGGCCCAAAGTGGACAGTCGAATCGCCCGACTGTTCGGAAAGCCAGTTGACCACGATATGGCTCGGGTCGTTGGTGCGGTATGTCAACCAAACCCGGGTGATGGGTGGTGTCGTTTCGGCGAGGGCATGGCCTCCCCAGGTCAGCGCTGCGAGCAGGATGCAAAGGGCAATACGTAGGGCTTTTTTCATTGTGGTACCAATTCATTGAGGCACGGAAAAATAGTACGGACGTAGCGATTCCGTCCATTTGCTTGAAGGTCTCTGTCTCGATGTTTTCGCTAAGGAACCGCCACGACGAACTCGTCCGGAGTCAGCACCATGTTTGAGAAGCGAACTTCCTCGATCAAGCCCATGAGACCATTTAGCGACGAAGGGCCGCCCACGATGCTGAATGTGCCCCATCGTATTACATGACACCGTTGTCTTCCCTTACCGGCGTCACGGTGGGTTGGTAGTGCATGTAAGCCTGCAATACCCCGCAATACTGTCGGTATGCGTCAAGGCGATGTGGTGCGACTCGCCTGTTTCGCCATTGAGGTTTACCGAGCCGTTGAACGACATACGGCAATTGTCATTGTCGTTATTATCCAGCAGACCTGCGCGGATTGCAAGATTTGTGGTGTTCCGCTATACCAGCGTGACGACCACATGATGCTCGCCGCCGTCGTCGACCAACGGCACGTCGGCACTTTCCAGCAGATGTCCGTCGAGCGTGAGCCGAGCGATCGCAACCTGATTGGCTGCGGCCTGAGCGACATGGTGCGTCGGCTGGCCGCAGCCCAAGACCTCGATTTGGTAATGGGTGCTGTGGAAGCGATAGTAAACACGATAGCATGGCCAATGTGGCGGTGGGCAGGGACGCAGTCGCAACCGATTGCCGTCGGCGATGGATATGCCGAGAATGCTTTCGAGGAGGAGTTGATACATCCAACTGGCGCTGCCCGTGTACCAAGTCCAGCCGCCGCAGCCCACGTGCCCCTCGGCCATCGACACGTCGGCCGCCATCACGTAGGGCTCAGCGCGATAGGTCTCGGCGTCTCTGAGCGATCCGGCGCGTTCGATGGGATTCAACAAAGAGAAACACTCCCAAGCCTTCTCTGTCTCGCCCAACTCGGCAAAGGCCATCGCTGCCCACACGGCGGCCTGCGTGTACTGGCCGCCGTTTTCACGTACGCCCGGAACATAGGCCTGAACGTAACCGGCAAAAGGACGGTTGGCATCCAAGGGAGGGTCGAAAAGCTGGATCAGCTGGTGTTGCCGGCGGACAAGGCGCCGTCGAACGTAATCCATGGCTTCTCGCCGTCGCCCGGGCGATCCGGTGCGGCTCAGCACGGCCCAGCTTTGCGGCAAACTGTCGATCTGGCACTCGTCGCCAGCCGGCGCGCCCAACGGTTGGCCGTCGTCGAAGAAACCCCGCAAGTACCAGTGGCCCGCCCAGGCGTTGTCATCGAGTCGGTGACTAAGTGTCTCGCGTTCTCGTTGGCACCACGTGCGGAAATCGTGGTCGGCATACCGGCCTGCCAGTTCAGCGAACTTGTCGAGCACGTCGCACAGGAAGAACCCAAGCCACACGCTTTCGCCTTTTCCCTCGTGGCCGACGCGGTCCATGGCGTCGTTCCAATCTCCGGTTCCAAACAACGGTAGTCCGTGCTCGCCGTATCGGGCCGCATATCGCACGGCCAAGCGGCAGTGTTCGTACAGGCTGACCGGTTGGCCTCCGGCGCCTGGCTGGCACAAGCGGCTCGCCTCGCCAGGGGCCAACGGTCGCTCGACAAGCAGAGGGATCGATTCGTCTAGCACCTCCATGTCGCCGGTTGCCGCGACGTATCGCGCAACAGCAAACGGCAGCCAGAGCGCGTCATCGGCAATGCGCGTACGAACGCCGCGGCCCGTGTCGGCATGCCACCAGTGCTGCACGTCGCCTTCGCGGAACTGGCGTGCCGCCGCCCGCAACAGGTGTTCGCGAGTCAACCACGGCGCGGTCATCGTCAACGACAGGACGTCTTGAATCTGGTCGCGAAAACCATAGGCACCGCTCGATTGGTAGAAAGCCGTGCGTCCCCAGAGCCGGCAGGCAATCGTCTGGTAGGTAAGCCAACCATTGGCCAACACATTGAGTGCCCGGTCGGGTGTGTCGACAAACACGGTTCCCAACAGCCGATTCCAGTGTTCCCACACCCGTCGTCGTTCGGCGCCGGCGGCCGTGATGTTGGCGAAGCGCCGCGCGAGCCGTCGCGCCTGCGCCTCGCCGTTGGCCGCGCCCAACACGAAGACCAAGGTGGTCTGCTGGCCGGGCTCGATCTCGACGGGACATTGCAGGGCCGCAGCGGGATCCAGTCCCGCGCCTGTGCGTCCCGAAAGACTATCACGCCCGAGCGCTGCCGGTGCGTCGAGCGAACCGTAACGACCGAGGAATTCGGCACGATCGCACGTCGTGCTCGTGGCCGGCACGCTGCTGTGAACGAAGGCCACATTTTCGGAAAAGTCTTGGTGAAATCGATTCCTTGCGAAGATGGCGCCCGTCTTGGGATCGATTTCCGTAACGACCCAGGGTCGCGTGTTGTTTCGATGCTGACCGAGCACCCATTCGAGATAGTAGAACGCGCTAAGGCGGCGGCGACGATTCGAGCCGTTGCGGATCGTCAGCATGAGGAACTTCACCGGTTCGTCGACCGACACGTAGGTCCACAATTCGGTTTCGAGTTCCATGGCCCGACCCTGCCACACCGTGTAGCCGAACCCGTGACGACAAATCCACGCCCGGCGGCTATCGCACGGTTGCGGCGTGGTCGAGATCCAGCGTCCCGACTGCTCATCGCGAAGGTAGACCACTTCGGCACGTGGATCGGACACGGGATCATTGCTCCAGGGCGTTAGCCGGAACTGCTGCGAGTTCCCGTACCACGTACATCCGAGCCCCGCTTCCGTGACCAAGGTTCCGAAATACGGATTGGCGATCACGTTGGTCCACGGCGCCGGGGTCGACTCACCCGGACCAAGCGCGACAATGTATTCCTTGCCGTCGTGGGTGAAACCGCCACGGCCGTTGAACAGCATCAGGTCGAGCGACGGACGTCGTTGCGCCTCGTACGATACGTTGGGCACACCGCCTTCGCGTTCGACCGCTGCCGCTACATCGGTGTGTTTCGTTCGCGACGTGGTTTGCAGACGCTGCTTGGTACGCAGACGTTCTTCCAGACGTCCTCCGTCTTCGATAAGCGCAATACGTGCTACCGCTTGTAGCAGTTCCCATTGCTCTTCGGTGCATTGATCGGCTGATATCACGCGAATCCCGCCGGGCTGATCCAACAGCGACGCAGCTCTCCCCGAAATGATCCGTTCGAGCACCTGATCACGAAGGGTTTGGTGATAGCCGCCTCGATGCTGGACGAAGATGACCAGATCGGCCCGGATTGCCTTGCGGTGCCAATAGGCATGGGCAGCCGTTATTTGCTCGGCCAAAAGCAAGTCGCGCTCGTGCTCCACGCGAACTAACACCAGCGGCAGATCGCCGCCGATCGAAAGCGGCCAAAGCGCATCTTGGCGGTTTAACATCCGTGCGATCCGGCCACGGTCGATTCGCCGCCTGGGGTCGTGGTAAAGAAGAGCCGAGGCAAGGTTCGAGTAGAACTGAGCGTCGGCCTCGTTGATTTCCAGGTGCTGCAACATCAGTTGGCTGTGCGTTCTCGCCATCTCGAACACGCGAGCGGTGAGACGTCGGTCGTGGTACTTTGCGACCAGCGCGAACGCCGCCTCTCTTGAGTTGGCCACCCCGGTCACGACAGCCACTTCGATCGTTTGCTCGGTACCCAACGCGATTTGCCGACGAATACTCACGATGGGGTCCAGCGGCTGACCGTCGCCGCCCGTCAACGGTCCGGCAACGTCCATTGCTTGCGGTCGCTCCGGCGTCCGATGACGTCCTAGAAAACGCAGCCGGCTGGTCTCGAAACTTGCTGGCGGCTGTCCCGGGCTTGGGCGAGTAAACATGTGAAACATCCATACTTCGTCTTCGTCGGCCCGCGACGGTCGGCGGCGGCAAAGGATGGCTGCCTTCTCGGGCAAGACCTCTGTTTCGACAAACAACTTGCCGAACGCGGGATGAGCCTCGTCGGCGTCCTGCGACGTAAGAACGACTTCGGCGTAGGTTGTCAGCTCGAGCTTTCGCTCGATTTGCTGCAAATTAGTGATCGAGAGCCGGCGGATTTCCACGTTCTCTTCAGGCGACACCGAAATCTGCGTCCGTACGTCGAAATCGTTTTTCACCACGCGATACTCGACCTGTCCTTGGGAAAAGATCGCCTGATACTTGTCCGTCTCGACCCGCGTGGGCTGGTAGGTGTTCGACCAGTAGTCTCCCGTGGCCGGATCGCGAAGGTAGATGAACTGGCCCCAGCAATCTCGGACCGGGTCTTCGCGCCACCGGGTCAGCGCGGTTCTCCTCCACCGGCTGAATCCGCCACCCGCCGCCGACAACATAACCAGGTAGTCCTCGTTCGACAGCAAGTGTATTTCCGGTTGCAGAGTGTGGGGTGAGTCGAACACACGTAAGCGGGCAAAGCTAACCGTCCCCTCGGATTGTTCCGGAAGACGAACATGGTTGACCTTTTGTTTCCGCTGTGCGCGATCGTTTCCTTCTTCCAGCGCCTGCAAGTCGACTGGTCGGATGTCGTCGGGCACTCGTTCTTGGAGCAATCGGTCGTGTGCGCGACACCGCGGATCGGCCATGAGCCGCCGCCTCGGCGAATCGACACCCAGTGCCGCCGCCATGGCCAACAAACTCATGCCCGAGTGATGAGCCATTACCGTCCGGCAAACGGCCGGGCGGTTGAACTCGTCGCAGTGCGACGGCGTGAAGTCGACCGCGTCGAAGAAACCGTGGTAACTCATGCACCCGATGGCCTCCAATCGGCGGAGATTGCCCCACGCCTGCCGTGGACAAACCGTCAGCGCCAGGGCCGAGGCATAGGGAGCAACCACCAGCGTTTTGTCCATGTCTCGCTGCAAGGCAAGGCCGGGAATTCCGAAAGGGCGATACTGATAGGCCGAATCGGCACCCGTGACGTTGTAGCAGCTTTCCGAGATTCCCCACGGCACGGCGCGGTCGTGCCCGTATCGTATTTGCCGTCGCACCGCGGCACGGCAGCTTTCGTCCAAGAGCGTATGTTCGTACGACGGCAGAAACAGCATCGGCATGAGATACTCGAACATCGAGCCGGACCAACTCAGCAGCGTCGGCTCGCGATCGCCGTCGGCGATCATTCGTCCGAGCATGAACCAATGTTCCTCCGGAAGCTGGCCGTGACTGACGGCCAAGAAGCTTGCCAGGCGTGCTTCGGATGCCAGCAGGTCGTAATGACTAGCATCGTGCCGCAGTTCGCTCACGTTGTAGCCGATGGTGAGCAACTTCCGGCGCGCGTCATACAGGAAGGTGAAGTCCATTTGGCTCAAGTCGTCGCAACTTTGGAGCAGACTGTCGATCGAGAGCAAGTGAGCGCGCGCCACGGCCGCGGCGTGCTCGGCCTTCTGCTTGAGTTCGCCCAGATTGCGGCGGAACGTATCCCGCGCGGCATGAGCGCCGAGTCGTCCGTTGGTGTCCTGCAAAGAGGAAATCAATTCCTCCGCCAACCGGGCAACACGTTCACCGCCTGTCGCAAGATCGACCAGCGAAGCACTTCGGTCGAACGCTGCCAGTGTCTCCGCGAATTCATCAAGTAGACAACGTGCGCCACTGTCGACGAGGTCTCTCGGCAGGTCGAGCGTTGGTGAATTGAGCCAGAAAGCGAGTTCTTCGAGTTCCCGCTTCACACTATCTACTTGCCGCCGCAAGACAACGAGCCAATGGTCGTTGTTTTCGTGTTCGTCTCCCACCGGGCGATACTCGTTGGCCAACGATTCGACGCGCTGTGCTATCGCGGTAAGCCGTCGCGCCGATAGGTGGGCAGCCTCCGCCCGACTGGCTGTCGCGGTCGACCCCGTCCCTTGTTTTTCTTCCGTTCGTTGCCGTTCTCCACAACTGGCCGAGCAACATACGTCGTGCGCGGCCTGGACGAAGATGATAGCCTGTTCGTCATCGGGCCCGTAATGGGCTAACACCGCAAGCGTGTCCCGCAAGCCCTCGACCAGTCGCGCCGGAAAGAGCGGTGCCGTGCGGAGTTCTTCCAACGCCGTACGCAGGACGACCAGCGCTCCCCAAAGGTTGCCGCTATCGACGCTCGACACATAACGCGGCTCCAGGGGCCGCAGCGTCAGCGAGTCGTACCAGTTGTACAAATGGCCTCGATAGCGCGGCAACTGAAGCATGTTCGAAAGCGTCGAATTACACCGCTGGAGCAGTTCGGTCGTTGTGATATAGCCCAGGTCGTGTGCCGACAATGTGGCGAGAAGTCCCATGCCCAGATCGGTCGGGCTGGTTCGCGTGGCAGCCATCTCGTGTGGATGCCATTGAACATTGTCGGGGACAAGTTTTCCCAGGCGGCCGTCGGAGAAGGTTTCAAAATAGTGCCAGGCACACCGCGCCCAGCGGCGAAGATCGTCTTGATACGCGTCGGGCAATCGCGCATCGGTGATTACCCGGGGCTGGGAGATTCGCCACGCAACTGCTGGCCCGGCAAGCCAAAGCGCCAGCAGCGGGACGGCCGCCAGCAGTGCCGGCGGGTGAACGACAACCAACAAAGTGACCGCGCCCAGTGCGGTAACGGGACAACTCCACATCAACTCGAAATGGTCGCGGCAACTTCCCTTGGCACGGTTCTCCGCGTCGTCGGCCGTGACCCATTCCAACAGTTTTCGTCGCGTGCCACATAAACGATTCAACGCGCGGACGATCGCGTCGAGATTGCAGTGGACCGTGTAAGGCAACACGGCCAATTCGATGGTTTCGCGAGCCAATCGCCCAGCGGTTGTCGCCCACCACCGGCGAAGGTGCAATCGCCATGGTTGCTCGTTGCTGCGGCGTCTCAGGCCGGGCAAACTGGCGATCAAACCGGGAGTAAACACCAGCGCCAAACCGGCGATCGTGAAAAACGCCGCCGCCCCCGGCGCCAGTAGCCAACCCAACACGACAAATGCCAACAGCGCAAGCGGGTGAAGGCTGCGCCGCAGGTTGTCGAAGATCTTCCAACGACTCAACAGACCGAGCGGGTTCGAATCGTCGCCCTGCCGGGTTGGAATACGTCGTCGAAGCCACGCGGCAATCTGCCAGTCGCCGCGTGTCCAGCGGTGCCGCCGGCTCATGTCGGCCACCAACCGCATGGGAAACCCCTCGAACAGATCCACGTCGCCCACCAACCCGCTACGGGCAAAGCAACCTTCGATCAGGTCGTGACTGAGCACGCGATTCTCGGGAAACCGCTCGGCCAAGGAGGCCTCGAAGGCGTAGACATCGTAGATCCCCTTGCCCATGAAGGTGCCTTCGCCGAAGAGGTCTTGATAAACGTTGCTCGACAGCCGCGTATACGGGTCGATACCGGCATCGCCGGCGAAAAGGCGGCTGAACAGGCTGGCGTTGGCGGCCGGGATGGTGGTCGTCACCCGAGGTTGGAGAATCCCGTAGCCGCGCACGACCATGCCCGTCTTCGCGTCGATTTCTGGACGATTGAGCGGATGCGCCATACAGCCGACCAGTTTTCGGGCCGCGTCGGCCGGCAAACCCGTATCGTTATCGAGCGTGATGACGTAGCGAATCTCCGACAGGGCGGCCGGATCGCCGACGATCGTAGCGAAAGGCGTCCGATCGCCGACGCGCAGAAGCGAGTTAAGATCGGACAGCTTGCCGCGTTTCCGTTCCCACCCCATCCACACGCCCTCGCGTTCGTTCCACAACCGCTCGCGATGGAAGAGAAAGAACGTCGCCGGCCGATCCTGCCGATACTTGGCGTTCAGGCGTTCGATTTGTTGGACGGCCAAGCAAAGCAATTCGGCGTCGGTCGGCAGGGTTTGGCAGTCCGCGTCGGGAAAGTCGGTCAACAGCGCGAAGAACAGCCGTTCGTCGCGATTGGCCAGGTAACGCACTTCGAGTTGTTCGACCATCGAGAGGATACCCGCCCGACTCGTGAGCATCGTGGGAACGGCGACCAGCGTGCTGCACTCCCGAGGAATGCCCTGCGAAAAATCGAGCCGCAAGACGGGCCTCGGCGGCACCAACAGCGTGGCGAGCCAGTTGACGATCGTAACAGCGAACTGGCTCGACGCGGCGGCAAACAACGCCATCAACCCGGCGGCGATTACCACGGCCTCGGCGCCGGTCGCCCAGGGGATGGCCGCCGTCGTCAGCCCGACGGACCACGCTGCACCAACGGCAGTCGCCAGAGCAGGCAACCAGACGACTGCGATGGCTCCCAGATAGACGGGCGTATGTTCGGTCCAGGCGGTCAGCCGTTCGCGCCAGCTTCGCCGATAGCCGATGTTTCGTTCTAGCGCGCGGCAGCCCGGCCCTACTAAGTAGTAACCGACGTGCCGTTCGCGCAGTTCGCGGCGCGTTGCCGTGGCTCTTCGGGGCGAGGATTCGGCGGGCGATGTGGCCGACGACTCGGCCGCGTGGCGGGCAAGCTCGACCGCCGCCACGGCGATCCGCCGCTCGCTCAACCCCGAGCGACGTGCCAACCGTTCCACGACATGGCGGTAGTGGTCGCGGGTTGCAAAGTCCATCTGGGAATAAACGCCAGCCGGATCCCGTACCAGTTCCTTGTCGACGGCGCTCTGGTTTTCGACAAACCCCTTCCAGTCGAGCGCGTCGAGCGAACGAAGGCTGACCACGCTATTGGCAATGGAAATCTGATCGGCAGCCTCGCTCTGGCTGTCGGTGTCAACAAGGCTGTCCAACGACAGCCCTTGTTCCTCCAATCGCTGCTGGAGGAGCTTCAGCGCGACGTTGTCGTGCGGCAGTTGTCCTTCGAGTCGCTCGGCAAATCGAGCGGCAAACGGGATGTTGCTGGGCAAACCGTTTGAAAGCAATTGGCCCAACGTCCGGATGAAACTCGAAAGCGAATCGTGCGAAGATTCCGCGATCCGTTCGGCCCACTGCTTGGCCAACTGGCCCTCTTGCTGTCGCCACGCAAGGCGAACGGCCGTGCGGCGGATGTTTTCGATCAGCGCAAGACGCAACATAATGGGAATCGCCCAAAGCTCGCCCAGCGACAAGTCGGCCACACTTTGATAGGCCGTGACGAACGTCTCCAGGTCGGTCTGGTCGATCTGGCCGGCAACGTGGCGGATCAATTCGAGCGCCACATCGTACACTCGCGGCAACCCGTCTTTGTGAAGACTCCCAGGCGACAGATGCGGCAACTCGGCGCTGTACTTCTTCGGCAAGTGCTGCCGAGCCATGCGGATTTGTTGCTGAATGAGATAGAAGTTGTCCAACAGCCATTCGCATCCCGCGGGAATGTCCTGTCCGGCCGCCGCCGCACAAGCCAACACACGCCGCGCCTTTTCGAGCGTTTTTGCGTTGTCGGCCAAGCGGTTCAGCAGCTTGTTATCGCCGCGCGACTTTTGGGCCAGTTGATGCGAGTCGGCCAGCGCGACGGCGTGTTGGCGAAGCTGTTCGGCACCAAACAGTTCCGCCTCGACGGGTTCTTCCTCGGGGCGAAGCCACTGCAAAAAGTCCTCGTTCGACCATCTCACAATGCCAGGAATCGCGGCGCCACGAAACCGCAACCTCAACCGTTGCGTCCACCCGGGTGTGTCGCTCACTGTCTCCATCCTTCATTCTCCTACGAAGGTTGCGAAAAAACGTTGCTGCCGTGCCGGCAATTGCTCAAGGTCGGCAATTACGTATAGACTGCCGTCGGTGGCCGTGAGCATGATTCCACGTTGCCCGTAAGGTTGAACGTTTTCGTCGGGTTGTTCCACCTTCGATTGTGTCCTTCCCCTGTTGGTGTCCACCACAAGGCACAGTCGATCGCCCAGCGAATGGACCTTGTGGATGCGGAGCACGTGATGCAGAAGATAGCGCCGGCCGAGAGAAGCTAGCAGGTGGGGACGGACGTCGGTTGGCCAGTCGGCCAGCGTGCGGATCATGCCGATTTCGCGCTCGCAACCGGTCTCGTCGCGATGACGCAGACTCAGAAACTCGTCCTGGCTTCTTGCCGGGAATGTTCGCAAGGCATACACGTTGTCGAAATCTCCCCCGGTACTGCTTACGCGCAGCCGTCCGGCCGATAGCAGGTCGACCTGCGTGGAAGAAGGGTTGAGCCAATGTGGTTTGCCATGACCATTTCGCTCGCAGAGGGTTCCGTCACTATCCTTCGCCCGCCTCGGGCGTGCGGAATTCATCTGGATTTTGACGAGCGTACTGTACAATCCGCCGGTGTGGACAAGCGTATCGTGCGTTCCTTGCTCGACCAGTCGTCCGCGATCGAACACCAACAAACGATCGGCGTCGCGAATGGTGGAAAGACGATGGGCGATAACGATCATGGTTCGACCATGGGCAACGCGACGAACCGCGCGAAGAATCGACTCCTCGGCCAGAGCATCGATGCTGGCCGTGGCCTCGTCGAAGATGAGGATCGGCGGATCGAAGATCAGGGCCCTGGCAATCGAGATGCGCTGCCGTTCGCCACCCGACAGCCCGGAGCCGCCTTCGCCAAGCTGCGTATCGTAGCCGTAAGGCAGCCGCATAATGAAATCGTGCGAATCGGCGTTTCGGGCGGCCGTGATGATCTCTTCCGGCGTGGCGTCCGGATGCCCGTAGGCGATGTTCTCCGCCACGGAACCGGGAAACAGGAACGGATCCTGAAGTACCATGCCGATATTGCGTCGCAGTTCGCGGCTGTTCAACTCACGGACGTCGACTCCGTCGATGGTGATTCGTCCGGAGCGAAGTTCGTAGAGTCGACCGATCAGGCTCACCAGCGTCGACTTGCCTGAACCACTGCGTCCCGCAATGCCCACGGTTTCTCCAGGGTGAATACGACACGTTACTCGATCGAGCACCGTTTGGTCGGAATGGTAGCCGAACGTGACGTTGTCGAACGTGATTGCACCAGGAACGGGCCGGAGTTTCTGGAGACTTTCGGGACGTTGTTCCTCTTCTTCGGTCGATTCGAGCAGGCCGAAGATTCGGTGACTCGCTGCCAGAAAGCTACTAAACCAGGTAACCGCCTCGGCCAGTGACGTCAGTGGTGCATAGAACATGGCCAGATAGGCTAGAAACGCCATCAGAGAACCGAGCGTCATTCGGTCGGCCAGGATGTCACGCCCGCCGACGTACCATACGGCCAACCCCCCCAAGCCGAACAAAAAGCCCATCATGGATGTGAAGCCCACCGTGGTGATGTCGACCGTTTGGCGGCAGTCGCGCAAGCGATGGCTCGAACGGCAAAATCGCTGCCACTCGCGGTTTTCCTGCGCGAACGACTTGACCACCCGAATGCCCGAGAGCATTCCCGTCAACGCGGCAGCTTGCTTGCCTACGGCCTCCCAATAACGGTGGTGCCGGGGATAAAGGTATCGTGTGAAGTACCAACTACCGAACAAGATCACCGGCATCGGCAGCATCGTGATGGCAGCCAGCTTGGGGTTGAGATAGAAGAGCATCACGCCAATGCCGACCAACTGAAGCACCTGCAGCAGAAAGCCGCTCGTAATATGGTGCAACAGCGTGTGCATGGTTTCGGTGTCGTAGGCGACGCGACTCATCAGCGTGCCCACCTGGTGACGATCGTGGAACGCCAGCGGCAGCCGATGCAGCTTCTCGACCAGGCGGTTACGTAAGGCGGCCGTCAATGAGGTGCCGATAACGCTGCCCAGATAGCCCTTCCAGACGGCCACGACCGTCGAAGCCATTCGAAACAGAAGCAATCCCACGACGATCGCCAACAGCAGCGAAAGCAATTCTTGCCGGCGGCCCTCGATATGCTCGACGTCAAGCACCTGATCGACCAGTGCCTTCTGCAACATCGGCGGCGCCAGTTCGATGCCCACAGCGACCAGCGAAAGCACCAACACCAAGACGGCCTTTCCCCGAAAGGGATGTATGATCGCCAAAACATGCCGGACGGTCTGCCATCCCGAGGGCGCGGAAGTCTCCCACGGCACAGCGGCTTGGAACCACTGGGACAAACGCCTTGGTCGGGCAGACCGGTTCGCGTCCCTTCCGGGGTCGGCGGCATCCAGGCTCGCCGAGGCGTCTTTACCAGACAGCATCGCCTGCACTTGTCCGTCCGAACCGTGTCCCGATTCGAGCCATTGGTCGAGACGTGCCACGAATCGGCGGAGTTTGTCGCTGCTGCCACTAGGGCAGCGAAGCACGTCCTGCCATCGTCCGTCGACTTTCGCCTGAAGAAACGCCGAGCCGATTTCGTGTTCCACGCGAAACGCCTCGATCTCTTCGCGGCGCCACCGCCGTTCTTCGTGATCCGGATCACCGTTTTCCGGTGCAGGGTTACAGAGTCCAAGGTGTCCGTCTTCGACAATCAATCGCTGAGAACACCAACGTCCGTCGCAGTCGATGCTCGTACGGAACGAAAGCAGTGCGCCGTTCGGTGACCGGGGATGACCGCCATTCATCCTGCGAAAGAAACTGTCCATGCGTCTTTCTCTTCACTGGGCTACTATTGATGTTTGCATATTCATTAAACGTTTGGCCATGGCCAAACGCCTTGGAACCAGGCTCCCGATGGTCGCCCTCCGTTCATTCAATATGCAAAGCTCAATAACACCGAAGATCGTTAAGTGTTCTACAAAGATTAGCGACCACCGGGAGCGGGTTCTTGGTAAGGGTGTGGCAACACCGGTGTGGTTGGCGGCGAAATCCGCTAGACAACCGGTTTTCGCACACCCACCGTCAGTAGACGGCCGGTGAACACACCCGAGGCGACAAGACAGGCCAGCCACGCTGCCCAGACGTAGCCGGTTTCGGCAACCTGTCCCACAACGGCACTCACCATCGCAATAGCGAACAGCACAAGCATCCAGATGGACATCGTTCCGTTCCTCGAATTGTTGCGTGTCTTTGTTCTTTGCACGTCTCTTGTCCTGCGCACGCCGACTCCGGCTGATCTGCGCGATATCTGATACTTCTTTCCGTTTTCCGTTGACGAATCGCCGTTATTGAGCATTGCATAAGTAGTGACACGAGGGTGACAATGGGAGCCCGCCAATTGCGGGAAAATCCGCTGCATGGCCAATTCACTACTTTTACGAATACCAATAATTGTCTCACAACGTCCAGCGATCGCCCGGGACGGGTTCTCGCCCGAGTGTGGTAACACCGGTGTAATCTGTGGGTCTGCCCGACCGTCATGGCGGAATGTTCGCGAGACTTCTTGTGATAAATTCTTCTCCGTATGTGTTGAGGACAACACTTCGTCGGGCCGAAATACAACGGGACGATTCCGCTGTAGCAAGATGGCCACCCGCAGGATTCCAGGCGGGTGGGAATCGCTGATGTGCTACCGGCGACGAGACGAGGTGCGATGCCGCTCTTGCGACCACAGGCTCGACGGCATCGCCGGTTACCCGGGGCGGAAGAGGGATGTGGGAGGGATCGTGCCATCTAACGGAAGCGTAAAAAAGAGCCCCGCCTGTCTCGAAACATGTACCGCGGGGCTATCGTAGCACGTCAGGGCGGCCCATCTTGGACAACCTTAGAGGAATTCTTACGCTCCGGGTCACGTACAGTCAAGCCGCAAGAACGCGACTTCCACGCTGTGGATTTACCCTTTGGCTACCGTAGATTTACTGTTTTCGGACTTTGCTGAGGAACGTATCGGGCAGCTATCATCTTCAACTCGATGGCGACCTTGGGTTTGGTGAGAGAATTGGCTGGGCCGGGTTGTTCGAGTCGTTGCCGTCCCATCAGTGATTCAAGAGATGGCCGTTGGCGGTGAAAAAAACTTCCGCCGAGACGACCGTCGGGCGTGCAGCAATTGCTGGCCTCCCGGCGTGATATTCGACGGGCAAAGGTGAGGACGGTCCGAAAAAAACTTGCCGTTTGTCAAGGCAAAAAGCGAGGGCCGTTGTGAAGCACGGCCCGGTGAATCGGCAGGTTGTTTTTCGGTCGATCCAAAACAGTGGGTGGAGCACCATTGGGATTGGCCGACGAGGGACTACTCGTGAGGATGTCGTTATTAATCCAACCCGAGCCGGCTCAGAATTCGGCGTCTTTGATCACCTCGCCTCCAGCCGGAGTGCCCAGAGCCTGCCAGGTGTCAAGAGAAATCGACTGACTGACGAATCACACACTGCTGGGGCAACTCTTGACACTTGAAATATATGTTATCGTGAACGGCAACGTGGTACACGACGCCGTCGAATTCGACTCGGATGGATTTTACCACGGCCGTGATGCTCGCACGTTCCCGCAGTGTGTCAAGAAACAAGAGGTGACCTCGATTCTTTTCGTGGCGGATATCGCTCGTTTCCATATAGATTCGCACGCGCGTTATCAGTCAGTCTTTTGGAATGACGATGCTACCAAGAAACGGGTCTGCCAGTTTGACGGCGGTAGCGTCAGACGCGGGGCGCAGCCAATCGGTGCTGCCACAACCGGGAAAGAATGCCCACTGTTAAGAAGGATGGGGTCGTTAGCGGGGACAGGCATGGTTGTCACGGTTCCCGCTCGACGCGGTCAGAACCCGGCATCCCGGATGAGTTCTCCGCCAGCCATGCTGCTGAGTGCTCGCCACGTTTCCAGGGCGATGTTGTCGGAAACAAAATGCACGGAACCGTCGCAGAGCACAACGTGGACCCCGCCCGGATGCTGGCTTCGCGCGGAAAAGTTCTGGGGATTGCTCGAACTGGCCGCCTGGCAGGGCCAGTCCGACAGGGTTTGACTCGCCGAGGGACACCATCCGCCGTCGAGATAGTCGGGCACGGGCGAATTGGGACCGTTGTGGGTAGTGAAGCCGCAGGCCGGGCCAAACCAAGTCAACCCTCGCAGATCGTTGGCATTTTGTCCTTGGCGGATTTCGCCAAGCATTAGCGTGTTCGTCGTACCGTCGCGGATGTCGGCGAAGCTGTACGTGGGGATGTTTTTGATGGCGCTGTTCTCGCAATGAAAGGGCGCCCGTTCGAAATCGACCCCGTTCAGCGGCGAAGTCCGCCACACCGAGGTGTTTCCCAGGTTCACAACGTAGTTGTGGTTTGGCACTCCTCTGGCCCAAGTGATCGAAGGTGAATCGGAAGGGCAGGTATAGGCAGCAATACGCCGGGCAATCAACTCGACGTTCGGCGACTGGTTATACTGGACGCTTTCGTCGTACTGGTCATAAAACGCCTGCTCTTCAATATAAGGCAACAACGCACGCACCCAGGACCCCCAATAGCGACCGTTGGCGGCGTAGGGCAGGCTGCTATGAGCCGTGTGGTAGCCGTGCATCGCCAGCCCCAATTGCTTCAGATGGTTGCTGCACTGCATGCGTCGCGCGGCCTCCCTCGCACTTTGCACCGCAGGCAGCAACAAGCCAATAAGAACACCAATGATGGCAATCACCACCAGAAGTTCGACCAATGTGAAACCATTGCGTTTTTGGTTGCCATTCGGCACGGGTTTATCTCCCAGAACTTGAAAGCTCAAAATCGAACGTGTTAGGTTTCTTTTGATCGATGGTGACATGTAATTCACTCTGAGTGTTGTAGCAAACGGGAATCCGCTCGCGGGGCAGTTCCGGAGGTTTGCTACTGTCCATCGTCGGCGAGGTTGCCAAGACTGATTCAGGCGAGGTGATCGCCACTCGGTAGGTTCCCAGCGGGAGCCCCTGGGTTTCACCGAGTGCGTAACGACCGTTTACGATCACGGTCCCCATGCCAACGGACGAATCGGCATCGAGTGGGTCGAAACGAATGGTTCCTTGTTCGAGCGGCTGGCCGTCGAAGCTCACGCTTCCCGAGACGGTGAGGCGTCCCAACGGGTTCGCCTCGCCGCAACCTATGCACACGGCAGCATAAGCCCAAAAAACAACCAACAACGTTACCTCATATTTTCGCCACCTGAATTTCATCTCGTATGCACCTAATTCCTTACTTACTCCGCGAAAGACGGATTTTGGTGAGTGAACGCGAATCGCGACCTCCAGCCAACATCAGCGGCACCGCATTCGCCAACCACCGATGCTAAGTAACCCCAACACGGCCAATAGCCATGTCGAAGGTTCAGGAACGGCATTGTTTGAGTACAACGAGTCCGCCTCGGCCTCACTGAGAGCATGGTCGAAAATCCAAACCTCGTCGATTTGACCGTTGAAGTCGTAATCATTCGAGGTATAGGCGTCGCCTATTACACGCATTGCGAAGCTGGTATTGATATTGTAATGCGATTGGACAACTACACCGTCGCGATACAGAGTAATGTCATCGACGGCGGTGTCGTTATCGGCATCGCCAGCGAGCAACACGTAGTGATGCCAGTCGGCGTCGGGGTCTGCCTGGAAGTCTAATGTCACGCTGGTTGAACTGCGCCAACGGACCCAGCCACCTTCGTCGTTCAAATGGACGAAGTCGTTAACGCCGGAGCGATCACCGAGCACCATCCCTTCTTTGGTATCAGCGTTACGCAACTTGCCCCAAAACGCCACAGACCACGTGTTCCCATTCGCGAAAACGAAATCGGGAATGTCAACGTAATCTCGGTCGGCCGAGAAATCCATCGCGCCGCCGCCGAAAACATACTCACCGGACGTGGTCGTGATGCCACTGTTACCCGACGGGGCATCGTCAGTACCAATACCTTTGAGCGAAGCATCATTGCCGTTGCCCGACGAATCGGAATAGTCCGCATCGAACGTGTAATGGGTGAGTAAGTCCGCACGGGCGTTGGTGCCTAAAACGTCCACAATCCCAACGGCCAGCACACACACGATCAGTTTTGTCATCATTCTCCTGCGCGTCATCTTTTCGCTCCTATGACAAATAACTTACGAGAAGGTTGCCGACTTCTTACATCTCACATGTAGGAGGGCATTCTCAATTGCGCCGTCTTCTGTCACTGCTTCCCTTTTTCTGCGGCAACCGGTGTGTTGTCGCGGTACAACGCCTGCACGGCATTCCTGCCAAGCGCCCGACCGAAGATCCAGACTTCGTCGATCTGGCCGTTGAAGTCGAGGTTTAGCGTTATGTCGTAGGCGTGGCCGATTTCACATATCAGGAAACCTGTAGAACGATCAACAACGGTTCCGATAGTTTGACCGTCCCGATATAAGGTGAGGTCGTTGACCTTACCATCGTTGTCTGCATCGTGTGCAATCAGCACATAATGGTGCCAATTAGTATCCATCTCAAAATGGAAATCTGCCTGACTGTTCTTGTCCCCTCGCCAACGCAGCTCGCGCCCTGGGTTGTTGCTGAGATGGATGAAATGACTGGTGGTGTTTCGTTGGCCGATCACCATACCCTCTTTCCCGAGTGAGCGCATTTTTGCCCAAAATGCCACCGACCAGGGACGCCCGTGCGCGAAACCACAATTGGGAATGTCGACGAAATCAGGCGCCGCGCCGAATTCGACCGCTCCACCGCCAAACACACAGTCGCCTGCGGTGTGTGTAATCCGGCAGTCACTCGAAGGCTTACCACCACCCAAACTTCCGGCCAGCCGCACTGGGCATTCACGGGTCGAACGGTTGTTGCTGTCGGCATCGAAGGTGAAATGCGACAGCAATTCACGAAAACCACGCGACGTGCGAAGCATTTCCAGATACGGTCTAGGCTGGAAATCGAGCGCTGTGACAACCGTCTGACCGGCGGATATATTCACGGATGCACCCGCGCTTACGCAATACTTTTTCACCGGCGCTTCCGTGCCATCGGCAATCGTCACTTCGACCGAACCTTCCAATACGGCTAACTGGGTACCGTGTTCTTCCTTGGCCGTTGCACCAAACTCGGTACCAAGATCTACGATCTTCGCGTGCGGTGTCTGTAACGTGAAACCAACAGCCTCTTCGGGTACCCTGGCCACCAGACAGCCTCGTTCCAGGTAGCCTTCATTGCTGGTACGGATGTCGAACGATGCCGGTCCCTTGATGATCGCCCGGGCACCGCTGGCAAACTTCACCTCAACCAAACCCTCAAGCAACTCCAGCCGTTGGCCCGTCTTGAGCGTTTGGCCAACGGTTAGTGTTTGTTCGGGATTGGCCCAACGGGCGTCGACCGCCTGCCACAGCTTGGCGACAACGGGTAGCAACGTCTTGTTCGGCTGTTCCGCTATTTCGTTGCGGTTTTGCAGAGTCGACGAAACGAGGAAGTAGAATCCGCACCACGTCATGAGTGTCAGCAATGCGACCGCTACGAAGAACCGTACGTGATGCGAACGCCAGTGCACGCGGCTTGCCGCGGTGCCCAGGGCCCTGAAGATCGGCAGGGCGGCAATTCGCGTAACGGGTACCTCGGAAGGCGCCAATGCAGCGGCCCAATGGAGGCTTGCCTGGAGATGAAGCTGCCGGACCAGGTATTGCCGGGCGTCGCGATCTTCGGCAACAAGAGTCTCCAGCCGTTGGAGTTGCTCTTCGGTGGCCTCCGAATCGCGGATGACATCCAATATCGAGCGTAGCTCTCGGTGGTTGGCGAAACGCTGCGTCATCCGTGCGACTCCGATTGAATGTTTCGCTCAACGCAACGGAATAACACGTCGTGAATGCGGCTCAGCGCGCGGTACACCCAATGCGCCGGTTTGTCGATGACCTTGGCGATTGTCTTGACCGGTTGTTCCGACCAGTAGCGGCGTTCGATCAAACGGCGATCGTCGTCTTTCAGTTTCGACAGACAGTCTTGAAGGGCCTCCTGCCGTGCCAGCAATTCGTCGCAGAGAGCGGATGTCTCTGCGGCGAGCAGGTCGATGATTCGATCACTCACGGGCACCTGAGGGCGACGGCGTTTGCGGAAGTTGTGCACTTCGTAATAGGCAATACGGCAAGCCCAAGCGTAGAAGTTGCTGCCCGGCTCGAATTGGCCGAACTTCTCCCACATGACACTGCTGGTCTCTTGGTACACCTCGTCGGCGTCCGGTTGGTTCAGCAGCAGAGTGAGGATATAGGAGTAGATTGCCCGCGAATCGCGAGTAAACAGGCGCACAAAATCCCGATTCTTCTCCCTGTCATTTATTGAACTGGAAGACATGGACCATGCCCTCTGGGCGTACGAGCAACAACCCACCGCGTGAAACCACAGCCCCTCGTCACATCACTACATTACTCCGTTGGGCGGCCGATTTTCGCGCGAAAAAAGGACACGTAGATCGTGGCGTCGTGCAAGTCCTTGTCTGGTAAGAGGTTTCGCGATGCAGCCAATTGCCGTCCCCTGGGCAATAGCAACGACATATACGACAATTCAATGCGGAATCGACAATTCGGAGACGATGAGAGGTGCCTGGGAGTGTTGCAAGAAAGAGCCAAGCACCGGCGAGTTGTTTGAAGCAACCGCAAGACGTGGGGGCTGGAGCTATTTTAGGGAATCGTCGCTCATGAGTTCATCGTCAACCGCTTGGCTGAGTTCGGAAATACGGAAATACGTGGCGATCCCGCTCGGATCGACAAATTCGGTGAGCACCACATCGAGCGATGCCGGGCCCTTACCGTGGCCGCCCGGAGGCCATGCTTTGGCCGTTACTTTTAGCCCCTCGGGACGAACCGACGTGTCGGCCACCGGCTCGCCGAGCGATGTCGGGTCGCGCGGTTCCGGATACTTTTTCAACAGATCGGCATTGGCGGCAGTTCCGATACAATAGACCACCGGACCGCGCATCAACGCGGCGCGTCCGTCTTGGACTTTGTAGCCACGGACCAGACGCCACGGCATGGGCATGTCGAGCGTCACCGTGTCGCCCGGTTTCCAGGGGCGGCGAATCTCGTAGAATTTCTCGCCGGGCGTGACGTCGGCTGAAGGTTCGTTGTTGATCGTGAGCGTTGTCTTGTGGCACCAGCGTGGAATGTCTAGCCGTAACGGAAACTCGAGGCACGTTACCACGTCATCTTGCCAGTAGTGGAATTTGACTTTCAACGTCTTTTCCACAGCGGGTGTTACGTCGCCGAACAATTCGGCGTACGCGCCAAGCAGCGCGACGAGGCGGTTGCGGAAGTTACGGTAGCTCAAGAGGAGCGTCTTCGGGCAGTTCCATATATTTGATGTTGCCGCCGAGATCTTGCACTCTGAGCTTGAGCGTTTTCTCCTGGCCGGGGGCCGGATCGCCGAAAAGGTCTGCGTACTTGCCTAAGTCCGTCCTGAATTTGCCCTGGAAAACGGACTGCACCTTTTTGGTAACATCTACACCCGGCATTTCGGTGCGCTTGTCGGTTGCGTAAACGCGGAGGCTCAGCGCCGTCGCATCGGATAGGTGATTCCCATTGTTGCCGATCGCGATATCGACGTACTTTCCCAGATCGCCGGGGTTGATGCGGACGACGAATTCCGAGTTCCGGGTACGACGAGCCCCCTTTTCTTCCGATCGCATATCGAGGACGTCGAGAACCATCGGAGTCTGGTCGTCTTTCCAGTTGACGCACTTCAAGGAAACGCCATTGCCGGCGCGATTTGTGAGCGTCTTCCCCGAGATCGCAATGCCTTTGCCGGAAAGCTGGGGACCCGGCGCCCAGCGAATCACGTTATAGCTGGCGGCATCGGCTATCGGATGGGTAAGCAGGTACTGTTTTCGCTCTTTCGCCGGAATAACCCGGTCGAACATTCCCTTCGTAAAATGCCGTTCCCAGTTTTCCTCCATGTTCTGTGCAGGTACGTAGTCGGCGAAGAAGCCCAACCTGTTGTCTCCTTGCAAACCGTAAGCGTATCCCAGCGGACAGCCGTCAACTTTGAACTTCGAGTTCAACTGCGTCTTATCGGAGTCTCTGGCGACAGACAACAGGCCGTCGTTCTTGCAGTTGAAGAGTGACCACGAGCCGGATTTCGATTTATCAGGAAACGCGGCCGGTACATCCAGCTTGCCCTGCGGATTTTGGTAATCGGCAGCCAGATCGGCAACCAACTCACCATCAACAGCAAACACATCCTTCCAGTTGCGATCGCTTTTGGGGCCATACCACGCGGAAACAATCTCTCCATTGGCCGATTGGCGTGGCTCCGAGAGCAATTCGTCGTCCATGATGCGAATCGGTCGCGTATCATTGAGATTCGGGACCTTGAAATACACGTCGATGCCGTTGGGATCGACGAACTCCGTCAGAACGACATCGACCGGGGCGCCCGTACGTTCAGAGTTTGTCCATGCCTTGACGATGACCTTCTGGCCATTGGGACGAACGGAATCGTCCAGGACCGGGTCGCCGATACTGGTTGGATCGAGAACCAGATCACGGGGGTTCGGGCATTTTTTGAGTACAGCCGCGTTCAGTTTGTCGCTGAACGTAAACAGAACCGGTCCACGCAAAAGGGCGACTCGGCCGTCCTGAATCATCCGGCCACGAAGGAAACGCCAGTTCATCGGCATTGAAATTGTCAGAGTATCGCCGGATTTCCAAACCCGTTTGATTTTGGCGTAGCCGAGTTCGGATTTGTTCGGTGAGCACGGCGCATTGCATACGGCACACTCGATGTTTTCCGCCCAACGCGGGGTTCGGAACATGAACGTGAACTCGACCGGCTCTGAGCAGGTGAACGACAGTTTGACCTCGCCGGAATTCGGGTAGGAAGTTTCCTGTTTAATCTCGACGGTCTTGCCGTTGACATCGAAATTCTTGTCAGAGCTTGTGAACAAGTTCAGCGCGATGCCGCCGTCCGGAGTGCGGTAGTACACCTTCTGCGGCAGTTCGGCAACCGCACGGCGGAAGTTTCCGTTGCAGCAGAAGGTATCGCGATTCTGGAAATGTCGCTTTCCCGTGAACGGAGTGAAGTAACAAATATGGCGGCCGTCGGGGGATTGCGCCCCGAACAGGGCGTTGTAGATCGTTCGTTCCATAATATCCCCATACCGCATATCGCCCTGCAATCGCATGAGGCTGTCGATCCAGCGAAGCAGATAGGCCGTAACGCAGGATTCTTCGACAGCCCCCGAACCATCTTGATTGTACGTGAAGTGTTCTCCCTGCGATGTTGAGCCGGTGACCAGCAGCCCGCCGCGTCCCCGTTCGAGCAATTCCTGTTTCATCCACAGACTCTTTTTGAGGTAATCCTCGCCGCCGGTCAGCCGGTGCAATTCCGTGTCGGGGTACATGTGCGACAGCATCACGTAGACATGATAGCGAGCCTGCGAAATGTTCTTCTCCCAGGCGTCATATGGTTTCAGGTAGTACCAGTGCGGCTCATATTGTACGTGCTTGGCGAAGTCGAGATACTTGTTCTCTCCCGTTACACGATACAGCTCTACGAATCCTTCCGTGATTCCCGCAATGGATGTGCCGGGGGGAATAATATGTTCTCCATTCTTATTGGCGGGGAACATCCTCATGATGTAGTCCGCCATGATCTTCGCATCCGCCAGCGATTGGGGGTTCCCCGTCACCAGGTAGTGTCGCACCAACGCCAGGTTGAGGTACTCCTGCTCGTGGAGTATCCAGTTGACAATGTTCTGGTAGTTGTTCGGTTCGACGTTCCAGAAACCCAGGTATCCGTCCGGATCGCGCGAGCTCCGCAACTGATCTATGATGTATTGGGCGCGCTGGGCAACTTCCGGCTCGCCGGTATATTGAGCAAACAGGCTGCCTGCGTCCAGAACCTTGCCGATGCCGTAGTACACGTTGCGTTTGTCGCCGCGATCGGTCCGATTTTTGAACTTATCCAGCCAGTCTCGGTCCAGGTTGAGAACCATGTAGTTCTTGTAGATCAGGTCGTTGATACGCCGCCCGATCTCGCCGGACAACTCCGGCTGAGTAAGCCGCACCGGTCGCAAAGCATCGACAACCTTTGGCTCTACGGCATTGACACAATGGGCTGCCGCAAGAAGCAACCCGAGAAAGCACGACGTTCGGAGGAAGGCAGTTTTCATGGTGGGGTCTCCAAGAGGTGAGGGGAAAATACGCATAGCGAGGTTATTGCGGTGGCGATGTCCGGCGTTGCGGCATGCTACTGCTCTCCAGTTGTAAAGGCCATGTTCTGTTGTGTTACTCCACCTTGATCTTGTGGTCTTGGTTGTCTTCCGGAACCGTCGTTTCATTCGAAGAATTGGAGCCAACGACAACGACCGGCGTGCTTTCCGCGAATAGTGTACCAGGCAAGGTTGTAACGACGCCGTTCGTGTCATCCCAAAGGATTACTCCCGCACGATTTTGTACAAGGCATACTGCCGACACGTTTGAATTTTTTGAGGTAATCACAGGATCTTTTCGAGGCGACCAGTTCAAGAAAAAGCCTTCCAACACATCGAGACGTGAGTGGTCTTCCGCGCAAAAAAGCCATCGTACCGGACCCTCCGACTTGAAGCCAAAGATCCACGCGTCTGACCGGCGGAAAGCATATTGAGCCCCGGGCAAGTGTTCGTTGTTGACCATGCGCGCCCATGCCCGTACGTTTTCAAGAGCATGTTTTCCGTCCGGGCCACCGGCGCCAAAGTAGGAGCTATCATTTACAAAAACTTCTTTGGCAGCCCCCTGGGGCCGTGTGTTGCGGTAGAGTCGCCAGGTGTCGGTGTTCTGAGCGGCCGGGCTTGGAAATAACATGTTCTTTTCCCTGGCATAATTTCGGACATGCTGGAAATAGACGGCGATGTCGTCCAAGACAACCGTCCGGTCTTCTTGATGATCCAAAAACACGCCGCCGGCAGTGGTGGCTTTATGAATGAGCAAAGGTGCGTTGGAAGCCTCTGCCACGCGAAACAGAGCCGGCCCATCGGGCAGGACTGCTTTCGAACGATGTACGCAGCCAAAAAGCCATGTGATTTCCCGGACCGTGGCAGGAATATCGACGGTTCCATTGACGACATAGTTGACTTTAGGGAAATAGACAACCGGCTTGCCCGAGTTCATCGCACGTTGAATGGCTGCCGTGTCGTCGGTAATCCCATCACCGACCGCGCCGAAGTCGTCGACATTGGCCCATTTCGACAGATCCTGTTCTGGAAGAATAATCGGCCAATCCTCCACCGGCAGATGCGACAACCGTTTCGGCGAGTCCTTGGGCAAGCAAACGGGATCCGTGGATACATACGCCCCGATGCGTGTTCCTCTGAGAACTGTTTCCCCATTTTTCTCCACCGCGGCCTTGTATCCGGACAAGGCGATGTTTCGGGCCAGCAAGTGGCTGCCAGTGTCAACAATCAGCGCGGCGTCCATCGTTTGGCTGGAAGTCAATTGGCTATCCAGCAGTACAACCTGCGACGCTTGATCGGCACGCAAAGCGACAGGTGCGTCCTGGATCAGTAGTTTCCGTCCACTCAGACAATTACTGCCGTTGGGTTTACCAGCAAGGATCGCCGCTCTGCGCTGATTCGAAAGCGTGGCATATTCCAAAGCCACTACCGTCTCATGCCCCCCGGTCAACTCGATACCGACATCGAACCCATCAATGACGATATCATGCTGATATCCGGTGGCGTTCCGTCGATCCATCAACAGGCCCACGCGACCGCAACCATCGCCGGATCGGACGGCCACATTATAAACACCGCCCCAGTTGGATGAACTCCACCGCACTCCAACGGCACCAGGATTGCCCTTGCCCGTGTCAATAGTGACATTCTGCATTACGTTCCCGGCATTCACATTGGAGCCCGCGTTCAGCATATAAAAAGAAACAACCGCCTTTTGAGAATCCTGGTCAAATCCTGGGGCGGAGTCCTTCAGGCGAATGATCGTCTTCTGCCGGTTTTGTCCAACAATGCGGATTCCCCAATTCATTTCCGAGTACACTTGCCTTTGTCCGCCGGAGTTCAGTTCGATTTCATGATCGAGCGACTCCACGTGTACTTCCTGGATATCCGACCACCCTTTCAAGATGTTGATTGCTTTGGCCGGCCATCCCTGACTGATTGTGTCGCCGACCAGATACTCTCCATTAGGAAGATAGATGATCCAGTTCTGATTCCTTTTCTGGTCGCAGTAGGAATAGCCCTCTCCCTGGATCCTTTCATAATGATCGCGAACGAACTGCATCGCCGCACACAAGGCCTTGGTGTCGTCGGCGACTCCGTCGCCTTTGGCGTTGAAAGGCGCTTTGGTTACATCCAGCACACGTCCACCCTTGCCGTTGTGATAGAACGCGTCTTCCGGAAAAACTCGGTTGATCGAGAGGTTCCGATCGCCAGGAGCGGATTCGGCGGCAGTCAAGTCTGCTGCAAATGTTGAACCACCGAATGCCAAAACCGCACTGGCTGCCAAAATGAGTCGACGGTACATGGGAAATCCTCGGGGTGTGGGGGCTGAACGTCGTTGTCTAAGGAAGGACTATGTTCGGGAGGGCGTGCGGTTCTTCGTTAGTCACGGCGTAGCGAGGCGGAAGTCGAAGGTGTTGTCGCCCGACTTCACTTCGCGTTGGAGGGTTGATTGCGTGTTGTAACGTGGCGGGATCAACTCGACGATTTCATCGATTGGTTCGCCGGGGCCACCCAGCGGCGGAGGGACTTTTCTTCCTGTCCTATGCGGAGCGTACACTGCCACCCGCGTTTGGCCGACGACAGGGCCATCGGCCGCCGAAAGACGGAATCTCCCGTCGATGATGGTTGTCCCGCTCGAAGGCCCTTTCGTGCCAGCGGTTGGTCGAAACGTGATCGAGCCGCGTGGTAATGGTTTGCCGTCGAGCGTGACGCGTCCCTGCACGGCCCCGCGCTGCTGATCCGGCGACTGGCCGCAACCGGCGACGATTGCAGCAACCAATCCGAGGCTGAGGACACATTCTCGTACGTATTTCGTTTTTGGGTTCACCTAATAACCCTCTGTTCCCAGTGGCTTGCCATCGGCGATCCAACCCAAATTCTGCCACAGGGTCGCGTTGATCGTATCGTTGAAGAAGTGAACGCTTCCGTCGCAGAGCAAACCGTGGACTCCGCCAGGGTGGCGGCTTCGGGCAGCCGACGTATTGCTGCTTCCCGCGCCGCATTCGCAAGGAAGGTTTTGACTTGGCTGGTTCATCTCGGCAAAGCAAAGATGATAATGGGCCAGCAGGTGGTCGGGCGCGGTGGCGTTGGGAGTCAGAGCCACGTGAAGAAACTGCGACCCGCTCCGATAGGTGTAGGCGAAGCCACGGATGTCGTTCGGCAATCCAGTCAGATACTCGGCTACCATTACCGTATTGCTCGAACCGTCCTTGATGTCCGCGATTCGGGCACCGTGATTTACGCCAAACACGGCTCGTTGCGTCGAGTCGACCGTGGAAGGATTCGACGCTTCGTTCCAGGTGTTGCCGTCGTTAAGACCGGAGAATATGCCCAGGTAGTTTGTCAGGTAAAGTTGCATGCCGTCGGGATCGGCGCCTTGCACTCCGTTGGTGACCCCTTTGGTCAGGCCCCCGCGACCGTCGCTAGGGCAAAGGTACGTTGGCACCGATACGCCCTGTACCTCCTTAGGCCACGTGCTTTTGGCCGCGGGTTGCCAGGGGCGCACACCGGTCGCTTGCGCCTCCTGCAAACCGGTAAAAAGTGTCCCCTGCTCGATGTAGGGCAGAATATAGTACAGCAAATAGGGCCACTCCGGATTGGAGAGCATCCCCATGGGAAAAGCCTGATGGGTGCCGTGATAACTGTGCATGCCCAAGCCGATTTGCTTCAGGTTATTGGCACATTGCATCCGCCGTGCCGCTTCTCGCGCACTTTGCACGGCCGGCAAGAGAAGGCCGATGAGTATGCCAATGATGGCGATCACCACCAACAGTTCGACCAGGGTAAAACCCCGCGTTTTGCATCGCAAGCCGACAGCAACATGGGCATCGGTCGTCGCGTTCATGGTTTTTTTAGTCCCATGGCTTGGAGTTGTTGGTCAAAGTCGGTCGGCAGATTTGCCAACGGTTTGTCCAGATCGCGAGCAGCGTAACGAAGCATGTTCCGCAAGAGTCGCTCCGCGACCGGGTGACGGTCCAGGTTCTCGCGGACGCGCAACGTGTTCAGTACGAAACGGCCTTCGCCCAAGTCGTAGACCGATACCATCAGGCCGGACGTATAGTCTTGCGAGGCCTTGATCGCGCCGGCTACTGCTTCCGCCGGCGGGTCTTGTCCTTGCCAAACAAGGTCGGGGATGAGTTCGCGATAATACGTGTATTCCATCAACCCTCCGGCCGGAAGTTTTTCGAAGATTGGGTGTGTTTTGGTCCATTCGTCTTTCAGGTAGAGCCAACCTCGTATCGTGGCGGCTGTACCCTTGTTGGCCAACGGAAGCCAAGCGGTCGGCCGATCGGCCTCGGCGAAGATCTCGGGCGTGAGAAAGATCACCGTCGAGCCGCGGGCGATGTGACGGGCCAACTCGCCGAATGCTTTTGCCCGGTCGCCGACAGGGGGCTTGACGGAAGCGAGGATGACGACGCGTTTGGAGCTGATCGTGGTGTCAGGTGCCCTCACCCCCGGCCCCTCTCCCGCAAGCGGGAGAGGGGAGAAGGGGCGTGTGCGGATGTCGTGGTCGGAAAGCCATTTCGCCAACAGCGGGTCATCGCCCCAAAGGGCGATTTCATGTTCGACGGCCGGCATCTCCGCGGGATCGGTCACATAAAACTCGGTCTTGCCACCGGCAGCGGCCGCGCCGTGCTCAAACGTAACCAACCATTGGTATTTGCCCGAGGGGCCGTCGATTGTCATGTCTTCTGCGAAACACGGTTGCGCTAGCGGAAGTTCCTGTCTGTCGGCCGGTTTGCGAATCGTTACCATGATCGTTCGATCTAGAACGCGTGTAAAATTTGGACCGATCACCTGCAATCGTGCCGGGTATTGGCCAGGCGGCAACGCGTTGTCGTTGGCCAGCACCGCTTCGACGCGAACCTTGTCGCCGCGGGCGATGTGTGCCGGTTCGGCAAACAGGCACCAACGCAACGGCGCCCAGGCGTCGTACATGGCGTCGATCGTACCGGGCTTCAATTCGCGGAATGCGGTGGTCAACCCCTCGCCGCACATCACGTGGTCGATTGCCCCGGTAAGGCTGTGGGCGACAATGTTTGGGTTCGAGCGTATCGCGTTCAGCCCGAGCGTTCGCTGCCCGGCCATCTTTTCGAGGCTTTCCATGAAGAAATCCTCGGGCCGGGCGTATACTTCGTCCAGCCGCCAGTTCTTCCAGTCGGCCAGGAAACGATTTAGTTTGTCGCGGAAGAACTCTGCATCTTCCAACCCCTCGGCCCCACGCTGTTCGAAATGGCGTGTGGCTCGCCAAAGATCAACCGCGCTGCCAATGCCGTATTCCGAAAGAAAGACGGGCAGGCCGTTGCCCTCGAGCGTTCGTAGCGACTCGATGATTCCGCCGGTGTGCGGAACGCGAGGATAGCGATGGTAGTCGCGGACTACGTCTTGCCACTCGCTCGACCCTGGGTTGGCCAGGCTGCCAAGGGTGTCCAACGGAACTTCGCCATCTGCATATGCGGCAAATGTCGAGGCACTGGGCATTGGCGCCGGTGCCAATTGTCCGTAGCTCCACGTGCCGTTCGGATTGGCCTCGGTCGAAAAATCGGCTGTGGCGTCGTAGGTCTGTGTCGGTGTTTTGATGGTGACGGAAAGTCCCGTGGTGTCGCCACCGTAGTTCTTATTGCCAGAGCCGACAACGAAGTCGAGGGTATCACCTTGGGCCACCGAAAGCGTCTTGCCGAAACGGACTTCGTTGGACGAGCCGCCCAGGTTGAGGAATCCGTCGAACAACGCCTTGCCTTGATGCAACACGTGGACATCGGTCGTCGCGCGACCGGCAAGACCGACGAAGGTGGCGTCGACCTGTACTTCGCCAGCGTTGGGGGCGGTCCAACGGACGACACTGAATTCGTTACCGGGACCAGGATGCGCCGCCAAATGGCCGGCCGGCCAAGTGATGCCAAGCGCTTCGATCGTCTGCTTGGTCGAGTTTTGCGCCACCCAAGGCTCGACAGGAACATTTTTCGGCCAAAGACGAAGCCCCGACACGCTGGCGATTCCATGATGACGTCGATGTTCGTCCCAGCGACCGCTGTTGAGCATTACCATGCGGCTTGCGTCGAGCGACGAACGAATCCGCGGTAGCATGTCTACCGCATGGCGAAAGGTTGGACCGTCATAGGTTTCGTTCAACATTCCCCAGATCACGATACTCGGATGATTTCGATCGCGGCGGATCAACTCGCTTACGGCCGTATCGAAACGTTCGGCCATCTTGGGCGAGTCGGCAATTGGCATCGAGGCGTACGACTCGTTGTACACGAGCAATCCGATCTCGTCGCAAAGGTCGAGTTGCGCCCGGGATGCACCTCCCCAAATGAAACGGATGGCGTTGAATCCCATCACCTTCATATTCAACATGTCGCGGCGCAACAGGTCGGGATCCTGCGGAAACTGAAGGCCGATCGGATAATGGTTGCACGTGTGACTGCACCGCAAATAGATGCGACGACCGTTGAGTCGAAAGTAGCCGTTTTCGAAACGAAAGTCCCGAAAGCCACAGCGTGTGGATTGTTCGTCGAACGCACTGATGCCGTCCACCGCCGCACGGGCCGTAAGGCGGTAGAGATACGGGTCGGCCAGATCCCAAAAATGAGGATTGTCGATCGTCAGGTCGGTCTCGATCGACGTGTCGCCGGCGGCAAACTCTTGTCGTAGTCGCACGGCGGCAGTCGTCTCGCCGCTGCGCGCCGACGAAAGCGTGACATCGACCGAACCCGGTCGGGCTTCTGTCGCGGCGTTGCATACAACGGCTTCGATATGAACGCGACCGTTTGAATGGTCGGCCGAAGGAGTTGCCGTGACGAAAAGGTCCTTGAGATAGACCTCCGGCACGCACAGCAACTCGACGGAATCGGTAATGCCGCCATGATTGAATCCGGCGCCTGCTCGATAGGGAATTACCTTACAGCGACGGGCCGTTTCATAAAGCGCGATTCCGTCGATAGGTTCCACCGTGGGATTGAGCACGCGGACGGCCAAGCGGTTCGTCGTCCCCGGTTTGATCGCCGCGGTTACGTCGAGCACGAAGGGAGTTTCGCCACCCTCGTGGCCGCCCACCGGTTGGCCGTTGAGCCAGACCTCGGCCAAGTAGTCGACTTGGTGGAAACGCAGCAAGTAGCGCCCGCCGGGATGGGGATTGGTCGGCGCAGCGAACTCGTGCCAATACCAGGCCACGCCGTGATAACCGGGAAACGTCGCTTGAATAATCCACGGCACTCGGGCTGGCTTCGCCTCGGGCGACGGTTCGGTAAACCAGCTCTGATCGCGCCCGACATTTTCTGGATCAACGGCCAGCGACCACTGACCGTCGAGCGACAGAACTGAAGTGACTGCGGACTTCTCACCGGCCGATGCCGCGGCCGTTATCGTGAAACAAAACACCAACCCCAGGATTGACAAGCGCACGTTCATCGATGTTTCCCTTTGTTGAGAGTCGAGTTGTTGTTTCCTGAAGCTTCCCTTGCCTTTTCGTTACTGTTGCTTCTGCCGAATGAAGCCGGCCAGACAGAATAGTGCCGCACCGAGGAGTGCGAGGGATCCCGGCTCGGGCACCGGGCTGTTCGACAAAGCGAAATTGTCGATGTCGTGCGTGGGAACTGCCGTTGTGGTGCTCTGATATGCAAAGGCACCGTGGGTTCCGTAGTCGGTAAAGATACAGTCGATTACGTTTTCGGTGACGAACGACCGCGACGCAATGGCCGTTGTGACGCCGCCTTCCTGCGTAATCAAACCGCTGTAGGTGTTGTCGTTGAGACTCAACGTGAGTTGCACGTTGTACCAAGTGTCCAGCACCGGATTGAGCAGCGAATCGCCCACGCCGCTGGAGCTCTCGGCGTACACGGCATCGCGGCCCACATAGAGGGCAACGGTCCTCGTATTCCATTGCGAGTTGGACGTGACAACCAGGGTATAGCCGGCGGCCTCATCGTCTTCCTCCGAGGTATTGCGAAAATCGGCGTTGAAGTACAGCAAGCCAGTGGCATCGGCCGCTATGGCTGGCGTGAACTTTCCGACGATGTAACGAGTGTTGGGAGAGTACGCCGCTGGCCAATGCGAGCCCTTGCCGTTGTCGGCAAACAAGTTCGTGAAAGGGCTCTGGGCAGAGGCCGTCGCGGTCACGCCCGAAGTACTCCTCCCGTTCCAGGGCAACCCGATGTTTTGGCCGATTGTCTGTGCGTCGAAATCGCCATCGCTGGTGAGCAATTCGGCGTGGGAAGCTGGTATTCCTCCCCAAAGAACACTGCCGCAAATACCCGCGCAGCAGATCACGCGAAACACATTGAACTGAAGCATAAGACTTCTCCTTTCGACGGATAACCACGAACCCGATTCGAACCTCACGCGATCAGATGCCTCTTCGAATCGTTCCCATCGAACGGTTCAACGACGGATGGCAGTCCCCCCTCGGTCCATCCTGTATTTCGTTGTTACACCTCCGGCCGTGCAAATGGCTTGTGAATTACTCCTCCTGCGACTCCTCGCGTGCGTTGTGCACCGCTTGGCCGATACGTTTTCGGAAACGGCTGGACAATTCGCCCTCGGGAACGTTTGCGTCGTAGCCTTTGCCTTTTTCAAGGGCATCGAAACGACCCAGCAGGTTGCGTTTTGCCCGTTTGTGGTGTTCCATCATGGCCCGGCGTGCCTGACGCGGTCGACGTGCCTGCACAGCTTCGAAAACCGCGCGGTGGACCGCCAAGTTCTTGTCGACGAATCCGGCCCGGTCCTCCCATGCCTGCGGTGGATCGGTACGAAATCCGAAGGTCATCAGCAGGGCGTGTGTGTTTTCCAGGGTGTTGAGCACCTCGTCGTTGCCGGCTGCGCGAAGCAGTAGCAAGTGAAAGGCCACATCAGCCTCGTGATAGGCCTCGTAGGCAGCGACGAACGCTTCGCCCGACGCTGTGACCAACGTCTGGCCGGCTGCCTCCATTTTGGCGAAGTGGTCCTCCAACTCGATCAGTTCCGCGTCGGTAATCCGCCGTGCGGCAACGCTGGCGGCGTGGCGTTCAAGCACGTCGCGTAGTTCCAGCAGGTCGGTTAACTCTTTTCGGCTCTGTTTACGCACGAACATCCCGCGTCGCGGAAATCGTTCAATCAGCCCTTCACTGGCCAGACGCTGCAGTGCTTCGCGGACGGGACTGATGCTCGTACCGAATTGCTCGGCCAGAACCGACGGCGAAAGCCGCTGGCCCAGCTCGAAGCCGCCGGTCAGCAACTTGCGACGCAGTATTTCATAGGGGGTATCTTGCTCGGCGACTCTACCCATCGATTACATCCACCTAAGAAACGTTTTAAAATTAAAATAATCGATTATCTAAATCGAACGTAAGTTTACTTGCCCAATAAAACGGTGTCAAGCAATTGGTCGTGTGTTCTGAAAAAACCAGCCAAGTTTCTTCTTGTTGGCAGCCTGCCTGCGGCCGGGACACGATGCGCCGGTGCTCTCATTCGCCTGCCGACGCACACGACAGCGGACCAAACCCCTCCGGCGGGTGGGCGTGCTTTCTGCTCTATGCAGAACAAAAAACTTCTTGACAGAACAAAATGTTCTGGTAGAATCGCGTGTGTTTCAAAAACTGTTCTATTGTGGTGTTGTGCATGGCCAAATTCACACATGTTGCTGAGCAGGTTGCCTCGGGTATTCGGCAGGGGCATTTTGGGGAGCCGGGAGACCGATTTCTGACAGTCCGGGCTCTGGCCGAACGCTTCTCGATCTCACTGGCCACGGCGCAAAAGGTGGTTGCGCGGTTGCGGGCGGGGGGGATCCTCGTTGGCGATGAAAACAGTCCGACTACGATCGGGCCCGTGGTGTGTGCCAGCCCGGGGAATCGCGATCCGCTGGGCAAGAAGCCCATCGCGTTGGTTCTGCCCGAGTTGACCAACCCGTTCTTCAGCCGTTTGACGCGTTATGTCCAACGCGCCGCGAGCAAGCACGGTCGGCCGGTGCTTATGGCGGGAACTGAAAGTCAGTTCGAACGCGAACGAGATGTGATCGAAGGTTTTCTCGATTTGGGTATCGATGGGCTTCTGCTTTGTGCTGGTTTGGATGATTCGTGTGTGCCGTTTTACCAGCAGTTGCAGGCGCGAGGGCTTCCGCTGGTGTTCGTCAGCCGTCGGCCGGAACATGTCGAGGCCGATTTTGTGGTGGCCCATAACCTGATGGGCGGTGCGGCGATGGCTTCGCATTTTGTCGAGGCCGGCTACACCACGGCGGGTTACCTGGGCTTTGGGCCACGGCTGAAACGCGACAACCGGCTAACCGGCTTTCGAGCCGAGTTGCTGGAGCACGGCATCGAGTTGCCAGCGCAATGGATTGCCGACGACAACGGCCGCGATATCGAGAACGGATACCGAGCCATGCAGGGGTTAATGAGTGGACCGCAGCGACCGCGTGCCGTGTTTGCCTACAACGATCTGTTGGCCATCGGTGCATTGCAGTATTGCCACGACCACGGAATCGACGTACCTGGCGAGGTGGCGGTGGCCGGCTTCGACAATCTGCCCGAGTCGCGAGTAACAGCCCCGCCGCTGACGACGATTGCCTACCCGGTGGAAACGATTTCCCAGATGGCCGTGCACTGCCTGGTAGACCGTATCGAGGCTACCGAACCGTTTTCCACACGACACATCTTGCTGGAACCGCGTTTGGTTGTCCGTGGCAGCACCGATCCCCAGGCGAAGACCTACCATGGGCAACTCTTTCCTGAGTCGGATGCCGTGAAACCCGACGTCGACACGAAAACCCTTAGATGAGCGGCTCGCTGCATATACACATCGGGAGACAACGGATGGCAGTTACTGAGACGGGCGTAAGCTACTACGGAATTGGCTACGTGGAACACGCACGGCGTGACTTCCAGGAGATAATCGACCACAACTGCACGGCCGTGTTGCTGGCGCTGTCGGAGTTTGATCTCGATTTCCGCAAACCGGCGATCAAAGAGATCGCTCAAGCGGCCAAAGAGATGGGACTGACGGTTTATCTCGACACCTGGGGTATCGGCAAGTGGTTTGGGGGTGAGCCTCCCAGCCTGTTTTTGACAAACAATGTCGGCAATCGCCAGGTTTCGGCGTTGAGCGACGAGCCGTTGCCGGCCGCCTGCTTCAACACGCCGGCCTTTCGCGAGTATTTTTTCGAACAATGCGACTGGTTGGCACGAGAGGTCGAGGCCGACGGTTTTTTCTGGGACGAACCACATTATGCGTTGCCCAAGGGCTACGCGTCGATCACCGGTGGTGCGGGCGACGATTGGGCCTGCCGCTGCCCCATTTGCCAGAAACAGTTTGAAACTCATTACGGCTATGCCATGCCGCGACAGTTGACCATGGAGGTGAAACGCTTCCGGCACGATCGGGCGCTCGACATTTTGGAGACGGTTGCCCGGCGAATCAAAGTAATCCGCCCAACGGCCAAGATGATCTGCTGTGTACACGCTACGTTGGGAACGTACTACGTCACGGAAAACCGTGGCTATGACAATTGGGACAAGGTCGCACGATCGGAGGCCTGCGACGTTTTCAGTACCACGATCCTTTCCTACCAACTTCCGCGAAGCTTCTTCCGCTCGGTTACCGAGCGAACGATCGAGGTGGCTCGGCAGCACGGTGTGGGCAACCAGCGCTGGATCATGGGCTATTACCAGGAGCCCGAGGACCTGAACGAAATCGTCGACATCGCCAAGCTCTACGCCGATCTGGGCACGGAAAGCCTGTTCGCCTGGACCTATCGTGGTGGACGTGGGACCGTATTGGCAGCGCCCCGGGCACTTGAGCTGTGGGACGCAATCGGCCTGGCCTATGGCAAAGTACTCCATCGCTGAATCAACGAAGTGAGAACTATCATGAGTACCACAACCGCTTGCGACTTCGGATATCTTGATGCCACGATCGACGTCCTTCGTCGAATCCAGCACGAGCAATGGAGTAATATCGAGGCGGCCGCTCGTCTAATGGCCGACGCCATCGAACAAGACCGATTGCTGCACGTTTACGGCGGCGGAGGGCACACCACGTTGGTGATGGGCGAAATGTTTTTCCGTGCTGGTGGCCTGGCCAACATCAACCCGGTGATGGAGACCGGTCTGTCGGTGTTCAATCAGGCGTTGAAATACCTCGAGTTGGAACGCTGCGTCAACTACGGCCGCAGCATCATGAAATACTTCCGCCTTCAGCCGGACGACGTGCTGATCATCTTCCACAACATCGGTATCAACGCCGCCACGATCGACGCCGCTATGGAAGCAAGAGAAGCAGGCGCTAAGCTGATTGCGGTCAGCTCATCGCGGTGGCAGGAAGAGATGGCCGCCGATCATTTTATCCGTCACCCCAGCGGAAAGAACCTCTTCGATTTGGCCGACGTCTGTATCGACGACTACAACGAAGTGGGCGACTGCGCTGTAAAGGTGCCAGGTTTCGAGACGCCGATTGCGCCGAATTCCAATGTGGTCGACTTCACTATCGCCCATTGGCTGGAGATTGAGACGGTCCGGCAGTGTATCGAACGCGGCGTGGAGCCACCTGTGTGGCGAAGCGCCAACGCCCCGGGCGGCGACGAGTACAACAAACGATTCGTCGACAAGTATTTGCCGCGAGTCAAAATGCTTTGAGCAAGATACCCTCTCCCACTCGGCGAGAGAGGGTGGCGGCATAGCCGCCGGGTGAGGACGGTTCGCTACGTTGAGGACCGTGATTCACAGGACACCCTTTGCACGATACGCCCCTTACCCCCAGCCCCTCACCCCGAAGGGAGAGGGGAGTACGTCACGGAAGCCCATTAAGATTATTCACCACAGTTTGCCCCATGAGCAATTCCTTGAACGACTTGAAACAGGCGGTGGTTAGCCTGCTGCACAAATACGCGGTCGAGGTGCCGCGGCGTTGGGACCTCATCGACGCGTCGCCACACGAAACGGCCAACAGTGGTTCCACGTTGCTCGCGGCCGCCTGGTATCTGCTTGATGCGCCGTGTGGCCCCGGGACAGTTCCCCTCTTGGCGTGGCGCAATCAGCGGCGTTTTGTCGAGTTAAAGCAAATCGTCGATCGCCAAACCATCACGCCTGTACTGATGGCACGCTTTAGTTGCCTAAGCGACGGCATTTCGCTGCCGCTGCCGGCCCTATTGTATCGCGAGTTTGACCTGCTCGAATGGCTTACCGGTCAAAGCGTTACACGTCTGTACGCCACGGCGGCTCCACGCGCGATGAACGTTGTCGCTCGACTCGCCGACGGGGCGATTGCCAGCATTGAGGTCGGCACCTCGCTGCCGCCGGGTAAGGCAATTGAAGACCGTCACGAATTGATTGCCCGACGCGGCGTGGCCTCCGACCGCGTGGTCGACACCCAGTTGCGGCAGGAATCGGTTTACATATGGTCCGACACCGAACGAGCAAGTTACACCGATGTCGACGACGAGTTGTTTGGGCTCGACGAACAACAGGTGGCCCTGGTCCGTGCGGCATTCGATGCGTTGCGGCAGCCTGAGCTACACGACGATTTGCGCAAGCGGCACGAGCATCTGACAACGTTGGTTGACACGGCGCTGCAGTCCGATCGGCGGCGACAACGTTTCGAGGTGAAGGGAGTAGCGGTAGCATGAAACCAGTCAAGATCGCCATGATGTCGCTCACCCATGGGCACACTCGTAAGTACTTCCAAACGCTGCGTGAGTCACCCAAGCTGGATTGGGTAGCTGCTTGCGCCGACGACCCGACGGTCGTTGAGCGTTGCCGCCGCCAGGGGTTAGACGTTCCCTGTTACGCCACGGCCGAGGAGATGTTCGATCGTCATCCAGAAGTCGAGGCGGCCGTTTTGGCTTCCGAGAACTCACGGCATCTCGAACAGGTGTTGATGTGCGTGGAGCGAGGAGTGCACATTCTTTCCATGAAAATTCCCAGTTTCGATCTCGGCGAATACGACCGGATGATTATGGCCGTCGACCGCGCGGGTTTGACTTGTCAGATCGAACTCGAATTGCATTACAACCCGGTCGTGCGGCGAGTCTTCGAGCAACTCGCGAGCGGCGTGATCGGCCGGGTCCGCTCGTTTCAGGCGACGAACATCACACTGTCGCCAGTCTGGGCGTTTCCCTGGCAAGGTTCGCCCGAGTTGAGCTACGGTCGACGTGTCACGTTGGCCGACGGCGACACTCGGTTTCGCGGCGGGGCGCTCTGCGATCATCCACATGTGTTCGACTTGATTCGCTGTGTGACCGGTGCCGACTTCGCAGAGATTCATGCCGAGGTTGGTCCAAACCTGCGTGAAGACCTTGAAGTGGAAGACCTGATGTTGGTAAGCGGTCGGATGACGGACGGAACCAGTTTTTTGTTCGACCCGTCGTGGTCGCGGATGGAAGAACGTCTGGAGGAGCCGGGGCCGGGCTGGGAGGTGTCGCCGAAGCGGATGGAAGTCAATCTGACGATCTCCGGCGACCACGGCACGCTAGTAGCCGATTGCTTCGGCCCGAATGTCTACCACAACGGTGCCCCCAACGACCGCTACACCGTGCAGTTCACGTACTTTGATGAATGGATCGGCATGGTCGACGAGTTCGTCGAATGCGTTCGTTACGGCCGAACGCCGAAGATCAATCTGGCTTGGCACCGGCCAACTATCGTGGCGATGAATGCGTGTTATGAAAGTATCTCGCAACAATCGCCCGTACGTCTTTCGTCCACGGTCTCCGTTACACCCCAAGAAACCGCGAGGAGTGAGTACCATGAGAATGGCCATTTGTATGTGGATGGTTGCCATGAGCGTGTCGTTGGGCTTGGTCAATCCCTTGCAGGCCGACGAGAATAACGCCTCCAAGGCAGCCACGCGTGCCGACTCGGCACAACGAGAACGCACGTTGCTGCCCCTTATCCCACGGCCAACGAAGATCGAACTCAGGCAAGGTGCGTTCACCCTTGGGCAAAAGACGGCGATCGTCGTTCAGTCGGACACCCGAGCAGAGGGTGAGCTTTTGGCCGAGTTGCTGCGGGCGCCTACGGGCTTTGAATTCGACATTCGCGAGGCCACGCCGTCGTGTGATTTGGCAAACTGTATCGCACTGCGTCTCTGTTCCGGCACGGACCGCCTCGGGACGGAAGGTTACGAGCTGAAGGTTCTGACGGAGCACGTGGTCATCGAGGCGCCCACGGCGGCGGGCGTGTTTTACGGGTGCCAAACGTTACGGCAACTGTTACCGGCGGCCGTCGAGAGCCGCAACCCGACCGTTGGCGTCGCCTGGAACGTGCCCTGCGTGGAGATTGAGGACAAGCCGCGTTACCCTTGGCGCGGGCTGATGCTCGACCCAGGCCACAATTTCCTGTCGAAGGAATATACGAAACGTTGCATCGACACGATGGCCCTGTACAAAATGAACCGCCTGCACTGGCACCTGACGGATATGGGGTGGGCGATCGAGATCACGAAGTACCCGGAACTGACCAACCTCGCCAATCGTCGGCCGATCACCAATCGGTGGCGAAAAGCGTACGGCAAGTGTACTCACGGCTTCTACACGCAAGATGACGTGCGCGAGATTGTCGCGTATGCGGCCGCACGGCATGTGATGATCGTGCCCGAGATCGAGTTGCCCGGCCACTCGACCGCGGCGTTGACCGCCTATCCCGAGTTGGCCTGTCCCACCTGGCCCGAGAAGATCGAAAACGCCCATTCGTATTCGTCCTATCCTTGCGTCTATTGTGCCGGCAACGAGAAATCGTTTGCCTTCCTCGAAGACGTGTTGACCGAGGTGATGGAACTGTTTCCGTCGCCGATTATCCACATTGGCGGTGACGAGTGCATTAAGTCGTATTGGAAGAAATGTCCCCATTGCCAAGCACGCATGAAGGCCGAGGGACTTAACAGCGAAGATGAATTGCAGAGTTACTTCATCAAGCGAATGGAGAGGTTTCTCAATGAGAAAGGACGGCGCATGATGGGTTGGACGGAGATCGTCGAAGGGGGCTTGGCACCGGGCGCCATGCTTCAATCATGGCTCGATCCGAGCGTGGCCGTCATGGCGGCGAACAACGGACACGATGTGATCATGTCGACCGATGGCAACTGTTACCTGAACTACCTGGGGCTTTCGCTGGAGAAGTGCTACTCGTTTGAGCCAACGCCCGCTGAGCTAACCGGTGCGGCGGCGAAACACATCCTCGGCGTGGAGCCGTGTTTGTGGGGCTTTCCGCAGCACCGGCACGACGAACTGATATTCCCTCGCGTGTGTGCGTTTGCCGAGGTTGGTTGGTCGCCGCAGGAGAGCCGCGACTGGGCCGGCTTTACGGCGCGTCTGAAGTCGCACGGCCGACGGCTTGATGAGTTGGGGATTGACTATTGTCGCGACGGAACGATTGAACGTTAAACGACGAGAATGCCCCGACGCGGGGAACCGAAAGTAGTAAAGGACACAGAAAACATGATGCCACACAACCTGAATTCCACCGAAATCGCGCTGCGTCGGTTGTGCCGAATGGCAAGCATCGTTGTGAGAAGAGCCCTTACGGTTGGTGGCGTGGCGTTCGTGTTGGGCGGCCTGACAATTCGGGCCGCCGCGGAGGACACGTCGTCCGACGTTTCGCCGTTTGCAGAGAAGCTGAAACTTGTCGGGCGTTACGAAAAGGCCGTTCCAAGCGACACGGTTGGAGCCACGGCTACCACAGCGGCAGTAAAACCCCATCAGGGTGTACCGGCGTTGTGGATCAATGACCAGCCGGTTTTCCCCATGGCGATGGTTCCCATCGGTCACTTTCCGCGGGGCGTGTGCCGCGATTTTGCCGCGGCCGGTGTACACCTTTACAGCCATATTATTTGGAACAATCGCGTAATTGTGCCGACTCCCGTGTCACCAGCGAATCGGACGGACATTTCGTGGTGGCATGGCCCGGGACAATACGATTTTTCCATCATTGATGCACAGTTCCAGGCGATCATCGACGCCGATCCGCAGGCGTACATCTTTCCGCGACTTAAGCTCAATCCGCCACAATGGTGGCTCGACGCGCACCCGGATGAACTTACGCAATACGAGGATGGGACTCACGGCCCGCAGTATTCGATTGCGTCGGAAGTCTGGGCAGCGACCTATGAACGGATGTTGCGCGACTTGATTCGTCACATCGAAAGAAGTCCGTACGCGGGCCACATCATCGGTTATCAACCGGCTGGCGGCGAATCGAGCGAATGGTTTTGGTGGGGCTTCCGGAAGGGATGGGTCGACTACAGCCCGGCCGCCCGCAATCGGTTCCGCAAATGGCTTAGCGAACAGTACCACGGTGACGTTAGCCAGTTGCGAAAGGTGTGGAACCATTCCGACGTGACCTTCGAGACAGCGAAGCCTCCGAGCGGACAATTGCGCGAGGCCACGGAATACCTCTTGTTCCGCGACGCGCACACGGCTCGTTCGGTGATCGACTTTCAACGCTTTCTCAGTGATGTAACGGCGCACAACATTATAAAGAGTTGTCGTATTTGCAAGGAGGAAACGAACGGCAAGAAGATCGCCGGAGTGTTTTATGGCTACTCAATCTATGCGGCGCCTGGTCGGCTAGCCGTGTGGAACAGCGGTTGGCTTGGTTTGCGGCAAGTCCTTGAATCGCCTTACGTTGATTTCCTTTGTGCACCGACCGATTACGCGAGACGCCGCGGCGGCGATCCGGGTACGTTCATTTCCGCCTATACGGCGAGTTACCGCCTGCACAACAAGTTGTATTGGGACGAAGCCGATTTTCGCACGCATCTTTTCAAGGGGCGCGATAAAGTGGCCTATGCGACCCGATCGTTGGACGAAACGCTCGAAACCCTCCGCCGTGGGTTCGGTTACATGCTCACGAAAGGCACGGCACTCTGGTGGTTCACTTTGGCCGGCGATGACACATTCCACCAGAACGAAATCATGAACGACATTGCACGGATGAAAGGCTGCGGCGACGCGAGCATGACGTACGATAAAGGCCCGTTTCACGAAGTGGCCGTTTTGGTTGATGAAGAGTCGTTTTATCACATGAGGGCGGGCGTCAGCGAACTCACGCGCCCTTTGATCTACGACATGCACCAGTTGTCGCTTCCCACGGTGGGAGCGCCGTTTGACACTTACCTGCTGTCGGACATTGCCAAAGAGAAGATGCCTGACTACAAGCTGTACATCTTCCTGAATCCCTTCGCGGTCAACGATGCGGTACGCGAGGCGATCAAAAGGAAGGTGCGTCGTAACGGTGCGGTATCGGTGTTTTTTTACGCCCCGGGTTTCATTCAGGAGGACGGTACGTTTAGCGAAGAGGCGATGCACGACCTGACGGGTATCCGCGTGCGTCACGAAGCCGAACAGCGCGAGCTGCGTTTGGAGATCTCTGACGTTGCCCACCCGATTACTTCGGAAGCCAAACAGTCTGGCGATTCCGTCAAGACTAAGAAGCTTGGCCCCGTGTTTTTTGCCGACGATCCCGAGGCGACGGTACTCGGGCGGCTTGAGCATAACGGGGCTGCGGCGCTCGTCGTGCGCGATTTTGGCCAGTGGCGTTCCGTCTACTGCGCGTCTCCGGCGATTCCCAATGCGATTTTGCGGGGAATTCTGCGTTACGCCGGCGTTCATATTTACAGCACGACGGACGACACGTTTTCGGCGAACAAAAATTACCTGATGTTGCACACGGCCACGGCCGGTAGGAAACAAATCCAGTTGCCATCCCCTCGTGACGTGTACGAGGTGTTGGGCGATAGGCTGCTTGGGAGAAACCTTGGTTCGATCGATGTCGAACTGCCCGTGGGGGTTACCAGGATTTACCGACTTGCAGTTCCGGACGGTCCACAACACTTGATGCAGGACTTGCCGTCGGATGACGCCCCCGTACAGTCGGGGCTGGCCGACTAGTCGCATTTTGTGGAAAGGAGGGCGCAACACCGGATCCGTAAATTGCGAAGCCTCTTCATCTTGTCCTTTCACAAAGGAACGTTCAAATGAAAATGACACAACGTATTTCGCGTGAAGAAAGTCGCATTGTAGCGATCGGGATGTTTCTTTTGTTGGTGAGTACGACTGCCCGAGCCGGCCTGCTCGACGTTCGTGTGGACCTCGGCGGCTCGGCCAACACTCCAGCGGGTTGGAACACAATTGAGAACCCGACCGATACCAGTACTGTTCATACCTTGGACAACTTTGACGGTTCAAGTTCGGGGATTTCGCTTCAGATCACGGACGCATTTGGACAAAGCGGTATGAACGTGGGGCCCTTTTCTTGGTCCAACCCCGAAGGATCGTGGATTGATGTGAATGTGCTTTACGACTATGCCTATCTAAATGGCGGCAATGTCGGCCAGATTACGTTGAGCGGGATGGCTGCGGGAGACACGTATCAGGTGGAAATGCTCGCAATTCGTACTGCTAGTTCTCTGACAGGCGGAGAAACTTACCGTGTAAACAACGAGGCGGGAATGGTTGTGGACGGCGGTGGTGCCGCCACATATTGGGATGGCACAGTCAATGGCTATAACAACCAGGACTTTATGCGATGGGACAACGCCATTGCGAACTCTACCGGACGAATCGTCATTGATGTTGCTCACGGCAGCGCTACAAACGCGCATGCGTTTATCAACGGCCTGCGAATCTCCGCCGTGCCCGAGCCCAGTTCGCTCATGCTCATAAGCCTTTTGCTCGTGTTGGGTACCGGGATCCGGTGGTGCCGACGGGCAAACGGACGTTCGGATAAATGACGCTGTCAAAAGATGGTCATTCGGGGAACAATTATTCGCGATATCGTGGCGGCAACGTCGTTCCCGTTTCCGGACAAGTCCCTTTCGGAGGGTATACCGTGAAGATGACCTGTTCCCGTGGTTTTACGCTAGTAGAACTCCTCGTCGTGATCGCCATCATCGGCATCCTGATTGCCCTGCTGCTTCCGGCCGTGCAGTCGGCACGCGAGGCCGCCCGGGCAATGCAATGCCAGAACAATTTGAAGCAAATCGGTTTGGCGTTGCACGGTTACCACGATACGCACCGGTGCTTTCCCGGTGTGGCAACCACGTTTTGGATCGACCGTGACACGACGGACAAAGAACCCAACGAGTTTGAAATCTCTTGGCTCTATCCCGTCATGACGTACCTTGAGCAAATGACCGTTTACGAAGAGATGACGAAGGCCCCCAACGCCTATCACGCCAAATTGTCGACACAATTGGCTCCGGTATTTGTCTGTCCGAGCGACGGGCAGAACGAGTACGACTACGTTAGTCCGTCGAATCGACAGCGAACGACCAATTATAACGCGGTAATGGGTCCGGGACGCGACGGTCATTTCCTTAACCAAACCGATTCCTCTGGGCTTGGCATTGCGGCGACCGACGGAATCATCTACTTGTACGGTGCCACGCCGATTGCCGAGGTGCGCGATGGCACGACGAACACGTTGTTGGTTGGCGAACGCGTCAACGACCTGCGGCTATGGAGCAAGGGCCGGTCGGGCAGCAATGCGGCGCCCGCCATCTTCCAGGGCAAGAACGTCGTTTGGCCGCTCAACACCCGGGAGACCGTTTTGTGTTATCGCCAGGGCTCGAAGCCAGGCGGGTGCCCCGACGGTTCCGACCTGCTAAAATTCAACAACATCCCTTTTGGAAGTCGTCACCCGGGCGGGGCGCACTTTGTGATGGCCGATGGCAGCGTTCAGTTTCTCAGCGAGACGATTTCGTTGGATCTCTATCAAGAGATGGCCACCCGCAAAGGCGGAGAGTTGGCTTCATTGGGCAAATGATCGTTGCACTAGAAGGCGATCAAAATACCATTAACAGGTTCATTCGTTTGGCGGGTTTATGACACCGAAATGGGGTTCTGAAACCGCCTCTAGAAATGCCGAGGTGTTCGTTGGGCACGTTTTGGCCGTCTGACGTAGACGGCTGTCGTAACTGAAGCTGCAAATGAAACGTTTGCGACTCACAACACGTTGTCACCCTCACCTCCGGCCTCTCTCGCTGAAGCGAGAGGGGAAATCCTTGCCGCACGAAAGCCTCCATGACGCTCACCTTCCTCGACTGGTCCATCGTTATTGGCTTCATGCTCCTCATGCTGCTGGTCGGCGTGGCGGTTGCTCGACGTGCGGGACGTAGTTCGTCGGACTTCTTTCTTTCCGGCCGGAACATGCCGTGGTGGCTGCTGGGGATGTCAATGGTGGCCACGACCTTCTCAGCAGGCACACCCAATCTGGTGGCCGACATCGTTCGGCAGCACGGAGTGGCGGGCAACTGGGTGTGGTGGTCGTTTCTGTTGACTGGCATGATGACCGTGTTCATCTACGCCAAGCTGTGGCGACGCTCGGGCGTAATGACCGACATCGAGTTCTACGAGCTTCGCTACAGCGGCCCGCCGGCGGCTTTTCTGCGTGGCTTCCGTGCCGTGTACCTGGGCGTTATCTTCAACACCCTAGTGATGGCGTCAGCCATCTTGGCCGCCATCAAGATTGCCGGGGTAATGATCGGCACCTCACCGATCGAGACGATCGTCATCGCCGGAGGCGTTACCGCTATGTACAGCATGCTCGGGGGCCTTACTGGTGTACTGATTACCGACTTCATTCTCTTTCTGGTCTCGATTGGCGGGGCTATTGCAGCGGCCGTGTATTTGTTGGGCCTCCCGGGAGTGGGCGGACTCAGCGGGCTGTTCGCGCACGACGCCGTGCGATCGAAGATCAGCATGTTTCCCGATTTCAACAACACCGATCTGCTCGTGTCGGTCTTCATTGTACCGTTGACCGTACAGTGGTGGAGCGTGTGGTATCCCGGCGCCGAGCCGGGCGGCGGCGGTTACATTGCCCAACGCATGCTGGCTGCTAAGAACGAAGCCCATGCCACCGGCGCAACGCTGTTTTTCAACGTTGCCCACTATGCGCTGCGACCGTGGCCTTGGATTTTGGTGGCATTGGCTTCGCTCGTGGTCTTTCCTACGCTCGACTCGATGCAGTCGGCCTTTCCGCACCTGCCGCCGGGCGACATCAAAGATGACCTTGCTTATCCGGCCATGATGACTCTCTTGCCCGCCGGGTTGCGGGGGCTGGTGCTAGCCTCGTTGATTGCCGCTTTCATGTCGACGTTGTCGACGCACCTCAACTGGGGTGCGTCGTATGTGGTCAACGACTGTTATAAACGTTTTCTCCGTCCCCTGGCGTCGGAACGGGAATTGGTTCGTGTGGGACGAATTTGTACAGTGCTCACTATGATTGCGGCCGGCGTGCTCGCACTTTGGCTCAGTAACGCCTTGCAGGCCTTTCGGATTATCCTGCAAATCGGCGCGGGGACAGGCTTGCTGTTCATCTTGCGCTGGTTCTGGTGGCGCATCAACGCGTTCAGCGAGATTGCTGCCATGGTGGCCTCGTTCGTGGTGGCGATAGCCTTGGAGTTCGGGCCTATGGCAACCGAGCCCGCGTGGATGAAGATCGTTGCCGGCGTGTCGGTGACAACGGTCGCTTGGCTGACGGCAACCTTTCTTTCGCGGCCCACCGACCGAGAGACGCTGATACGATTCTGTCGAAAGATTAATCCCGGTGGTCCGGGCTGGCGACACGTGGTTGACGACGATGCATCCCTTGGTGATGTTGAAGGTGAACACTGGGATGTACCGCGTGGCATCCTCTGCATGACGATTGGCTGCGTTACGGTTTACAGTGCGCTAATCGCCACCGGTTACTGGTTGTATGGTTGTTACATTCCCGCGGGAATATTGACCGCGGTGGCCACGATCGGCGCGGCGAGCTTGCCACGCCTGGGGCTTCGCACGAAGCACTGATGTACGCGCCGTCTTCCGAGTGGTCCGGCGGATGGGTAACGTGTCTAAACGACAACGGGCAGAAAGCGATTACAGCAGGAAGGAGACAACCAAAACGACGATTAGGATCGCTGGGTTAACAAACCGGGCCCAACTATCAATCCGCTCCATTAATGACCGCTTGGTATTGTTCAACATGGCCGTATTGACGACCGTATGAATGAGGCCGAGGAAGACTATCAACGTGGATAAAAAGATAAACCGGTCTAGTCGCGTAATGTAGGACACCCGCGGCAGAAGGACGGTGATTGCGAACAGATAAGCCACCAACGTCAGAAACGAAGTAGTGGAAACACCGATGTTCGTACCAATCTGGTCCAGGGCAATCCAACGCGGCGCCCACGACATGATTACGATCAGACAAAGCGGGATAATGACCTTCAAGACATAGTAGGTCGTGCTGCGCCTTACGGTAATTCGCATTTCATACCCGGCTGTTCCTGGCCCGCCTTTGTGGGCAATGTACGGTTCCGGCTCGGCCTTCCAGGACAGCACTTCAAAGTCGGGTACCGAGAATTTCTCGGCAAGCCCCGACAACTCTCGGCCATCGCGCCGAAGGGGAACCATCTTGACGTGTTTTTGGAGAAGGCCGGCGGCAACGATGTGAATGGTGAGAATCTGCGTGTCGAGAGGAAATTCTCGCAGTTCGAGGGGTTGAGAAAAATGGCCCCAGACCCTCTGCCGATAAATAACTTCGCCGTCGGGTTGGATTTCCACGGACTCAGGAAAGGACTGCCAGATATTCTGTTGGCCGAGGATTGTCAGACGCGGATTCCACACCTCGGTTACTCCCAGATGCATGGGCCCTGGGCCCTTGTGGCGCAGGAAGGGATTTTTCCAACGGGCTTCATAAAAAACGCTCGCGGTAAAACTTTGCTGGGCGGAATTCACTTCGTCGACGTCGACGACGTAAATCCCAATCTGCACTTCCGTAGGTTCACCCCAGACCGTTGGACGTTCCAGCTCGGGCTTCGATTCGCCAGCCAGCACAGACGGTTTGGCCTCTTGGGCCGGCCTGCCGTCTTGCGCCAATGTCAGGCGACTCGATATGGCGAGCCCCATGAGCACAAAAGCAGCGATCCGATAGGAAACGGCAACAGAACGGAAGCGTTTCATCGCTGTTACTCGGATTCTTGGATTGGCCGACATTGCTTGCGCCACGCCATGATCAAAGATTCTCGATCAACGGAGTAGACGCCGAAAAGAACAAACGCCAGTGGCGTTGTCGCGACCAGTACACCTCTAGAATTCGGGACTACTGCTCCTCAAGCCAGATCTTTGCCTCATCGAGTTTGGTGTGGTCGAAGTAGATGATCTTCGCGGAGGTGAACGGCTTACAAAACACAGCCATTCCCTCTTGCCATTTCGACTCGCCAACAATCGCCAGCCGCTCGATATCTTTCCAGTGTTTGAAATCGAACTTGATGTCTTCCCAGAGCGCGCCGGCCGTCCAGCCGTGGAAATCGTGCATCTCAAAAAGGATGCGGATTTTGCCGTGCTCCCGAATCTGTTCATCGACAAGAGGCGCGAAAGTCTCATACGCCTCTTTAGTCAGTTTTCCGGAGACTTTGACGTGAAGCAGTCTTTCAGCGGAAATGATTTGCAGACCTTCGACCATGATATTTTCCCATTGTGGTTACAGCCCGCCGTCAGACGGGCGAATGCTAAGTCCCACGATCAGTCGGGCAATTGCGGCAACTACTGCTCGATCCCTATGGAAATCCTCTGCCGAGGTTTTCTGCCGCACGCCACTACGCGATGGCCTATATGACTAAATTGTTGATGTTTTCGACGAAAAAGAAACCACTCGCAATGGGGGCTAGCGACGAGGGGCACAACACAGGCAGAGATTTTGGTGGGGAATGTTTGCAGGTTGGCGGCAAACGAGGACGGGATTGTCCGTAAAGATTAACGATACGGACATGAAATCGGATCCTCGACGTCATGTGTCATTCCATGTTGCTGTCACGTTGCATGCGTTTCCGGTAGTTGGAGGGAGTTTCGCCTGTTACACGCCGAAACACGCGCGTGAAATGTTCGGGACCGCTGAAACCGCTGTGGCGGGCAATCCGGTGCAACTTGTCGTTGGAGTCGGTTAGCAGTCTCTTGGCGTGATCAACCCGTTGCCGGTCGATTTCCTCCCCCACGCTGCGCTCTAGGTGTTTCTGAATGGCGCGGTACAGACTGCACCGACTGGTCCGACTCGCTTGGATCACGTCATCCACGCCGATCGGCTCCACGTAGTGTTCACGAATGAAATGCAGAGCTCGGGCCAAGGGCCGATGAGGTACGGCGAAGATATCGCTGCTGCGGCGAATGACAACTCCTTTTGTGGGGATGGTGATTGGCCGGCGCGGGCGTCGGCCTCCGCGCATTAGCCGGTCCAACAGTGCGGCCCCCTCGTAGGCCAGCATCTCGCGATTGCAGTCCACACTGGAAATAGGGATCGAAGCCAGTTCGCAAGCCTGGACATCATTGTCGACTCCGATCACAGCGACTTCTTCGGGCACGGCCAGACCCAGGGCCTCGCACGCGCTGATAAGGCAGGTTGCACGATGGTCGCTTTGGGCCATCATGCCGATTGGCAACGGCAAATCCGCCAACTGCCGTTTGAGCCAGTCGAACCAGTTCACACGTCCTTTTTTTGAGGAAGTCGCATGCCAGTCTATCAAATGGTAGTGTCGACCCGTGCGGCGGACGACGCGTCGGAATCCTTGTTCGCGGGCCTGTACGGCCTTGGCAGCCGTGAATTTGTAGAAACCAAGATTGTTGAAACCCCGCTCCAAGAGATGTTCGGCTGCCAACTGCCCGATCCGCTGGTCATCTAACAGCACACGTGGGACTTGTACCCGTTCGGCGTCTCCGTAGAGTGCCACGACGGGAACCTTCTGCCGGCGAATGTAACGAGTAATATCCTTACGGTCCGGGATCAGGATGGTGATAATTCCGTCGCCGCGCCAATGGCTGGGGATCACGCCATAATGGGCCATCGAAGTATCTAATACCCAACCGGCGTCGCGCGCATAGCGAGTAATCCCGTGTTGAAGCTGGGGATCGTAATAACCCAGGGCCATCAATGCCCTTCGACGCGGCTTGGCCGCCGAGGGACGCCGGTGATCGGCTGATTTTGCGGTCATTGGTTTTCACGCTGGTTGCGTGTCCCGCGGTCGGAGAGAGGATGGCGAACCTTTTGCGGCCGATTTCACCGAGACGATCCGTTTGATCGCGAGCCGGGCATCCATTCGCGGTGGGGACCCGATACGTGGGTAAACCGGAATGTCGTTTTGTCGCTGCCTCTGCACTCGACAGAAGTGAGGACGGCCCGAAAAAACTTGTCGTTTTTCAAGACGAAATACGAGAGCCGTCGCGAAGCACGGCCCGGTGAATCGGAAAGCTATTTATAGGTCGATCCCAAGTAGTATCGCAGACTAAGGCCGCGATCGTCAAGTTTAGACGAAAACCGCGTGATACAAAACGTCAAGATATAGATACGTAATACGGTTGCTCTTCTCGGAGCCCTTGTCTATTCTTAGTGCGATGAATCGTCGTGGCAGTAGATTTCCGGCTGGTGACCCGACGCCGTTAATCTTCTTGCACACGTTTCGGATCGATCTATAGGGTTAACAAAGTTGAGTAGTACCCGCGCGCTGCGTTTGTTTCAGTTGCAAAGCGGAATAAAACTCGGACAAGCTCTTTTGGATTTGCTCGTTGAGTGACATCCGCACTCGCCATCAAAAAAGGATAGGATTCATGCCGGTTGTTTCTGCCAAGCGAATGTTGGTCGACGCGGCGACACACGGTTATGCCGTCGGCGCGTTCAACGTGACCAATATCATCCAGATGGAGGCGGTGATCGAAGCGGCGGTGGCTTGTCGAGCACCGGTGATTGTTCAAACGTCGGTGACTCCAACCAAGTTTCTCCTGCCCGAGGTGATCGTTGGTGCCTTTCGGGCGTTGGCCGAACAAGCCCCGGTTCCCGCGTGCCTGCACTTGGATCATTGCACTGATGTGGAACTCTGCAAACGCTGCGCCGACTTGGGCTACACGAACATCATGTTCGACGGTTCAAAGCTGGATTTCGACGAAAACGTGCGAGTCACTCGCGAGGTGGTCGAACACTGCCATCGATTGGGCGATATCACCGTCGAGGGCGAATTGGGAACCGTCTCGGGTGTGGAGGATCAAGTGCGGGTCGCGGAGACTGAGGCGGAGTTGTGCGACCCAGACCGATCACTGGAGTTTGTCGAGCGAAGCGGCATCGACCTGTTCGCTCCCGCGATCGGGACGGCCCACGGCGTTTACACGACCGAGAACCCCAAAATCGACTTCGACCGCTTCGAGAAGATCCAAAAGATCGTCAACGGCGAGCGAATCAACACGCCGCTTATCGTGCATGGCGGAACCGGCCTGAAGCCCGAAGTGGTAAAACGATTAGTGGCTCTGGGGGGGGCGAAATTCAACGTGTCGACAGACCTGAAGTACGCCTTGATCGACACCACGTACGACTACCTATTGTTGCACCGAAACGAATACAACCCGGGCAAGATCGACATCGCGGTCAAACAGGCCGTATTTGAGCGAGTCAGCTATTGGATTGACCTGATCGGTTGCAGTGCAAAAGCCGAAGTTGCCGAGGGAGACGCGGCGTGAGTCGAATCAAGGCATTCATTTTCGATCAGGACGGAGTGATCGTCGACACGGAGCGCGACGGTCACCGGGTAGCCTTTAACCGGACTTTCGCCGAATTCGGTTTCGACGTCGAGTGGAGTGTGCAAGAATACCACGAACTGCTCCAGGTCGGCGGCGGCAAAGAGCGGATGACCCACTACTTGAAGACCAAGGGTTTCGGCGTCGAGGTGAAGCCCGACGATGTGCCGGAACTGATTCAGCGACTCCATCGCCGTAAGACGGACATTTTCATCGAATTGATCGAAAGCGGCGCATTGCCGTTGCGCGCGGGCGTACGCCGAATTATGGAAGAGGCGGCCGGCTTGGGGCTGACACTTGGCGTCTGCACGACCTCGAACGAACGGGCCGCCCGAGCGATTGCCCACGGCATGCTCGAAGGCATTCCCTTTCAGTTTGTGCTGGCCGGCGATGTGGTACCAGCCAAGAAGCCCGACCCGGCTATCTACCTGTTGGCCTTGGAAAAGAGTGGGTTGCAGGCAGACCAGTGCGTGGTTTTCGAGGACTCGCACATTGGTTCCGTTGCTGCCAAGACCGCCGGCATGCACGTGGTGGCGACGACGAACCCGTATACGGAGAACGAGGACTTGAGCATGGCCGATGTGGTTGTTAACTGCCTCGGCGAAACGGACGGTCCGCACGCGGAACTACGGTCCGATGGACGGGCACTGTCCTTAACCAACGGTTGCGTTCACGCTCAAGCTTTGGTGGAGTTGTTCAGTGGTGACCTTTAACGGATATTTTGTGGCAGAATGATGAAGTGGGAATTCAGTAGTGGCGGTTTCACAGTTCAAACGGCCGTTTGACCCGATTGCAGTAAAAACGTGTCTATTGCCAGGTAATTTCTGATTTTGCAGTGGGGACAGGAGATGAACCCATGATTGATTTCCAGCGGCTTGACGCGAAGGTGTTGGCCAACGCCATCGACTTTTCGATATTGCCGAAACAGACTACCGAAGCGGAGATTCGCGAAGGTTGCGCTCTTACTCGTCGATACGGGTTCGCCGCCTTCTATACAAGCAGCGCCTTTTGGATCCCCGTGGTCTGCGAGGAGTTGGCCGACATAGGCGACGTCGAAATCGGTACGGGCATCGCGTTTCCCTTCGGCAGCGCCCCGCCGGCGGTGAAGGCTTTCGAAGTGGAGGATGCGGTGCGTCGCGGTTGTACGGCCGTCGACATGGTGATGAATATCGGTGCCCTAAAGAGCGGCGACCACGCGACTGTGGCCGAAGAGTTGCGGTTGCTCAAACAGGCCGGCGCCGGGGCCGTGACGAAGTGTATTCTGGAAGTGTGTTATTTGACCGACGACGAAATTACGGCCGGGACCAAAATGGTAGTCGAAGCGGGAATCGACTTCGTCAAAACCTCTAGCGGACAGTTTGACGGCCCCAGCCTTCAACAGTTCCTCGTGATGCGCGACGCGGTAGGCGACGCTCCGGTGCAGCTGAAAGTCTCGGGCGTGAAGTTCCCACGACCGCAAAATGCCCTTGTATTTCTCCTGGCTGGAGCCGACCGTATCGGTACTCGGGCGGGGCCGGAAATTGTCGACTCCCTTGACATGCTCCGCAGTGTCGGCTTGGTGAAGGCCGAACGACCCGTACCTGTTGAATGAACGGCATTGCGACCGTCGCGAACGCGGCCGTAATGCGTTTAGCCGTAACCGGCCGTTCAATGAATCGGAAGACATAGAAACGGTTAGCTTGCGGGCAGCCATACAACGACGCCAGAGGTGAAACATGACAGACTACCTGGCTGGGGTGGATGTTGGTACAAGCGGCGCGCGGTGTACGATTTTCGACCTGCGTGGCCAACCCCTGGCCAGCCATTGTTGCGACTACGAGGCCAGTTATCCACGGCCGGGCTGGGTCGAGCAGGAGCCGTGCCTATTGATCGAGCGAGCGATGCAGGCATGTCGTGCGGCCATCGGTCAGTCGGGTATCGACCGGCATCGCATCGCATCGATCGGATTTTCCGCGCAACGCTCGGTCGCTTGTCCGGTTGACGCGGATGGCAGCGCAGTCCGGCCTATGTTTTCGTGGCAGGACGCCCGAACTTGCGAAGAGGTAGAGGATCTGCGCCAAGTCATCTCGGCCGAACAATACTACGCGGAAAACGGTTTGCCGTTGGGCACGACGTGGATTATCAGCAAGATCCTCTGGATGCGTAAACACGAACCGGCTTTGCTGGCCAGAACTGCCCGGTTCGTGCAGAACCACGATCTTGTGCTACGGGCATTCGGTGCCGACGACTTCTACACGGACTTGTGTTGTGCTGTCTTCTACGGAGTGTGGGATGTGCATCGTGCGGACTGGAATCTGCCGCTACTGGAGCGCCTCAACCTGAGCCCCGAAATGTTCGGCCGTCCCACGCCGCCCGGTACCCAGGTGGGTACAGTCAGTCCGGCCGTTGCCAAAAAAACGGGCTTCGCCGTAGGCACACCGTTGTGCGTTGGCGCGGGCGACCAGAATTGCAGCGTATTGGGAATGGGCGCCATCGAGCCGGGAATAGCTACCGTGACTTTGGGGACTGCGGGTTTGGCGATCCTTCCAACAGAGCGTCCGTTGGCCGGGTTTGGCGGAATGATGATTACCCATCACGTGGCACCAGGCCAGTGGGAGGTCGAGGGCCTTTCCAACGCGGCCGCAGCATCGCTCCGTTGGTACCGCGATGTGGCTTGCACGAGCGAGAAGCGGATCGAGACGGCCGGAGGTCCCGATGCCTACGAGCAACTCGACCAATTGGCCGCCGCGGCTGAGCCCGGTAGCCGGGGATTGCTTTATCTTCCGTACCTGGCCACGGCCGCCACGCCACGTTGGAACGTCCAGGCTCGCGCGGCCTTCGTCGGCCTTTCTTTTTCCCACGGCCGTGCAGAGATGACCCGCGCGGTGATGGAAGGCGTGGTCCTGGAAATCCGCGACATATTCGAGCAATGGTGTGCGGCCGGGCTGTCGGTGCGGTCGCTGCGAATCGGCGGAGGGGCCACCCGTTCGATGCTTTGGAACCAGATCCAGGCCGATGTATACGGCCGGCCTGTCGAGACGCTGCAAATCGGCGAGTCGACGGTGTTGGGCGCTGCTTTGCTCGGCGGGGTTGGTGCCGGAGTATTTGCCTCCATCGAAGAAGGTGTTGCCGCGATGGTACACGTCGCAGACCGGGTGGAACCCGACCCGAAACGCCACGAGCGCTATGAACAACTATATCGGGCCTACGTGCAGGCGTACGAGGGACTCACACATAGCGGTGCCTTCGATTCCCTGGCTCGAATCCAAGCCGTATCGCACGACCCGTGAGAGGTTGTTCGGGGAAATGCCCTACGGCCGGAGTATTCCGCCCAACCACAACTGACACGTCGTAGCGTGGCTAAGGCCCGTCGTTTACGAACAGCCATTGCCGGTGAGGATCAATTCCTCGGGTCGCAACCGTGGAACAGAACCCAAGACCGACATATCGAGTCGCTCTTCAACGTCTTCCGGCGTATGGAACCGCCGATCAAAGAAGTCGCACAACAGCGCCATCGTGAAGGCACCCAGCATCCCAGAGATTAGCCCAAGTCCTAGAATCACTGCTTTGCGTGGGCCAATGGGTTTGGTTTCGTATGTTGCGGGTTGCACCACACTAATGTTCGACATGTGTTGATTTTCTAGGGCCAAGTCGATTCGGGCACGTTCGGCGCTTGCCGCATACGCCTGGTAGTTGGTTCGTGCCAAGTCGACATCGCGCTGTAACTGCGCGATGGTAAGTTCGTTCTTGTTGAACTCTCTTAGGTCGCGTTGTGCATCGGCTAGCTGGGTTGCGAGCGTGCTCTTTTTCGTTTGCCACGAGGCCATCTCCGACTGTTCCTTGAGTAACGACAACCGGGTTTCCTCGTAAGGCCGGCTGTTGGCGGTGGTCACTTGGGTTCGTGACGCTTCTTGCTGATTTATAACCCGTTGTGCTTCGGCAAGCTGCTCTTCGGCCTGATGCATCATCGGATGATTCTGGGTGTATTTGGCGGCGGCGGCCTCTCTTTGCAGACGCAGACGATACAACTCGTTGCGCATCAGGTCGGTGCCCTCGTTCGGAAGGCCTTCTGTCGAACTGGTTACTTGCTTTTCCGGTAAGTTGTTCAATTGGCTTTGCAGTTGTTGCACCTTTTCGCAGGAAACCGCGAAACCGCGTTCGGCAAGAGCCATTTCATCGTGCAATTCGGTGATTTGTTGAACAATCGCCTTTTGCTGGTCGATGGGCGAAGCGATTCCAGTGGCCGACTTCACATCGCGCAGCTTCAACTCCTTGTCCATCAGTTCTTGCCGTAATTGAACCATTTGAGCAGCGAAAAAATCGAGAGATCCTTCGGAGCGGTTCAAACGGATGTGTTCTGCTAAGTAGAGTTCGACCAATTCGTCGACGATACGCTGAGCCCATTGCGGCGAGGGCCCCATGCAAATGACGCCGATGACCGTCGAATTGCGCGTAGGCACCACGGAAACCCGTTGTTGAAGCATTTGGATCGCCTTTTCATGCTCGGCTGGCAAAGAGACCAGCGATTCGGCGTTTGGCGTTTCATTGTTCGATTGTTTTTGCCTGGATGCCACCGCTCCTGGAGCGTCCAACCGATTGGGTGTCGGCTCCGCTGGCGGTTGGAGAATTGCTTGCGAGCCGATTCCGTCGACGACCTTTTCCAGCATCGCCCGGCTGCGGAGAACCTCGACTAGCGAGTTGATTTCATTCTCGCGAGACATGGGAATGGCGACGACCGGTTCTCGTCCTGGACTGACCGTTGTGTCGAGGGTGGCATTCTCCCGGCCCAACCGCACGAATAGCTTTGCCTCAGAGCGGTATGACTTCGGTAGCAGGAATGCCGCCAAAGTGGCCGTTCCCACGGCAAGCAGGAAGACGCTCACGGCCTTCTTTTTGTGTCGCGACAATGCCTGGGCAACATCCCCCAGTAGAGGTAGCAAGCGGGTTTCGCTCATGGCAACTGACCTTTTAGCAATTGGCATTTCGGTCGCAGGGAAGCAGCAACGCGATTGATAAAAACACCATTCTCAGGATCGCTTTCCTTAAATGAGTCGCTAGCGCTTCTGCAAAATGAAGCTTTCCCCCTCCAGCCCGGCGGATTCCTTGGAGCGACTCTCTGTATTGCCACACCCTTCTGTGGGTGGTGTGTTGTGGCTCAGTGGTTCTCCGCAGCCAGGGGATCTCCTGATGTCTCAGCCTCTGATGCCTCAGAGCCCGACTGTGTGGGCATAGTCAAACAGGCCTTTTGGACCACTAAAAACTTGAGTCTCGCGTGAATATGAGTATACTGGGCAGTCTACGATGTGTCAATAATTCGGGGTGTGCGAGTTGAATGGAGGATGTAGGCTGAATGGCTGCGCGAATCACTCAATGCACTGTCGAAACGATGTCCAGTGCCGTCGCTCATCACAATGAACTTTTCGAATGCTGCCAAAGGGTGCTGGAGAGGCTCGGGTGGCCGCGTCGAAACGGGGTGGTGCCTCCTCGCACATTGGGCATCACGAGTACTGCTCGGGGTGAGGGGGTTAGCACACTTGCTGCCCACCTGGCGGCCACGGCGGCAGCCAAAGAAGCAGGACGGGTGGTCCTCGTCGACGGCAATCTGGCGAGCCCGACGCTTCACAAGACCTTTCAGCTAGAACTTGCGCCGGGCCTGGTGGAGTGCCTCGAAGCTGGCGAGCTTTGCGCGGGAGTTTTTCGGCAAACGTCATTTGCCGGGCTATCGGTGCTTTGTGCGGGAGAACTCCAGCACAGCGCCGCCAAGCTGTGTACCACGGCAATGTGGCCCATGCTTCTCGACGAACTGGCTGCGGAGTTTGAACTGGTGATTTTTGACCTGCCTCTCGTCGGCCAACAGAGTTGCACCAGTCGGCTGGCAAGCCTTTTCGATGGCATCGTCCTCGTCGTGGAGACAGAAAAAGTCTCCTGGACGGCTGCCCAACGGGCCAAGGAGTTGCTCGCGCAGGCTCACGCGAACTTGCTCGGAGTACTCCTCAACAAACGGCAACAGTATTTACCCAGTTGGTTACAAAATGTGTCTGGAGATGGCACGGGATGATAACGACGGTGTTTCAGAACCTTCTAGATATCGTGAGGTTTCGAGAAGACAACGTGCTGCAGCGGCTTCCTGCCTCGAAGCAGTTCCGGCGAATGCTCGAGCGCGAACGGGCACGGACCGATCGCTCCGGCGACGAATTCTCGTTGCTGTTGTTCGGAGTGCGCGACTGGCGAAGTGGTCGGGTTACGCTGAGGTACCTGGCACGACTGTTTGGGCAACGCCTGCGAATTACCGACGAGGCCGGATGGTTGGACAGCCGGCATTTGGGTGTCATTCTTCCGAGCACGCCAGGCTGGGGTGCCTGGACGCTTGCCGACGACTTGTGCCTGAGGTTTCCTGAGCACGTGCCGTTGCCTGAATGCCGGGTTTTTGTATACCCCTCGCATTGGCCCTCGGAACCAACCGACACCCGTCGCGCAGAAACTCAAACCAGCGAGGTCCAAGATGCGCGGCCGTCGGAAGGCCGTCGAGCGATAGGCTCGATGACCTCTCAATTTGTTCGGCGATTGCCGATGTGGAAACGGGGCTTGGACGTTTTGGGAGCGAGTGTCGGTTTGGTGCTGTTGTTGCCGTTGTTTGTTGCGGTTGTTCTGTCGATCAAACTCACCTCGAAAGGTCCCGTGTTTTTTACGCAAATGCGGAGCGGGCGTGGTGGCAAACCGTTTCGTATGTTGAAGTTTCGCACCATGGTGACCGATGCGGAAGCAAAAAAGCAGAGTCTCCAGATACTCAACGAACGGCAGGGGCCGGCGTTTAAGATCAAGGACGATCCTCGGGTGTTGACCGTGGGACGCTGGCTGCGGACAACGAGCCTCGACGAATTGCCGCAACTCTGGAACGTTTTGAAAGGCGACATGTCGTTGGTGGGACCGCGACCCTTGCCTTGCGATGAGTCGGAAGCATGTCTTGGTTGGCGTAGTCGCCGTTTGGACGTTACCCCAGGACTCACGTGCACCTGGCAGGTGAGAGACCGTTCGGAAGTCTCCTTCGACGATTGGATGCGGATGGATGCCGCCTACGCCCGCAAGCAGAGTTTTTGGCGCGATTTACGGCTGCTGGTCGAAACCGTACCAGCCGTCGTTTTGGGAAAGAACCACTAATCGTAGTCATATTACATATCGCCTCTAAGGAGGCGATGCCGGTGGGCGGCAATCTCGAACCTTTACGGCGAATTCGGCATGACCCAGTCGCATAGTGATAAACAGCGTCGACGCGTACTCATGGTTGCCTACGGGTGCGCGCCCGACCGCGGTTCGGAGGCCGGTGTGGGTTGGAACCGCGCAGTGCAGATCGCACGATTCTTCGACACCTGGTTGATCTGCGAGGAAAGTGAGTTCGGCCCGGGAGTACGGCGCTATCTCGAACAACATGGCGAGATTCCGGGCTTGCACTTTCACTTCGTACCCCAAAAACCTTGGGAGTCGCTGTTGTGGCGTCTGCCGGGGGCGGGGTACATCGCCTATAACCTTTGGCAGCGGCGGGTGCTGCGCGTGGCACGGCGTCTACACGGGCAACATCAGTTCGATTTGGCTCATCAACTCACCTTCTGTTCGTATCGTGAGCCAGGCTATCTCTGGAAGTTGGATATCCCGTTCGTTTGGGGACCCATCGGTGGAGTACAAAATCTTCCCTGGCGTTTTCTGGGCCGTGCCGGGGCGGTGGCGGCTGGTATGGAAGGATTGCGCACCGTGTGCAACAAGCTGCAACTGCACCTTGGCCGACGGATCGCCCGTGCCGCGCGCAAAGCTGCTGTGCTGTTTACTGCCAATTCGACAACTCGAGAAGCGTTTTCGCAGGCCTATGGTGTCGAGTCGTTGCTGTTCTCCGACACGGGCATTTCACAGTCCGGCAGCATGGCACCAACGCAATCGGGGCCGCGGCCGCTCCGCATCCTTTGGGTAGGCCAACTAGCGGCCCGCAAGGCGCTCGATCTGCTAATCGATGCCCTGGCCCGATTGCCGGCGGATGTTGATTTCGAGTTGCGAGTTGTTGGCGAAGGGCGACAGAAGCAGCGGTGGCAACGTCGTGCAAAACATGCGGGCTTGGAATCACGTATCACCTGGATCGGACGACTTTCGCACGAAGAGACATTGCGGCAATATTCCTGGGCCGACGTTTTCGTATTTAGCAGCTTGCGCGATACCTCGGCTTGTGTGAATCTCGAAGCACTCGCCGCGGGAGTGCCGATCGTCTGCCTGGACCACCAGGGTGTTCACGACATCGTTACCGAACAATGCGGAGTCAAAATCCCCGTTACCCGACCACGAGAGGTAATCTCTCGCCTTGCCGTGGCTATCGAGCATTTGGCATGCGACGACGACTTCCGGCAACGGCTTGCTCGCGGCGCCGTCGAACGCGCTCAAAATTACCTGTGGTCTCGCGGTGCAGAAGAGATGGCAGATATTTACCGACAGGTTCTCGAACCGGAAGAGGACGGACGGGCCCATCAGCACCAGCACGGCATCACATCGCGCAACAATGCGGCGGCTGGTCATTCTAAGAAACCGAGGCATGTGTTAACCCACTGCCGACGTTGGCTCGGGGCCGAGGCCGCTGTTCAAATGCGCAGACTTCTGGGAAGTAGGGCCGAAAATCGATTCGGCATTTTGCTTTATCACCGGATTGCCAACCTTCCGGCCGGGCATCCTCAACTGCCGGGAACCATTTCGGCCAAGTGTTTCGGCCGCCAAATGACAGGCTTGTTGAAACGTGGCTACACGCCATGGTCTTTGCAACGCGTTTGGGAGTATCAGGCCGAAGGAAGAACGATTCCTCCGAAAACCTTCGTTGTAACATTCGATGACGGCTACGAGTGTCTCTACAACCAGGCGTGGCCCATTCTCAAAGCGTTAGGGATTCCGGCTACTGTTTTTCTGGTTACCAAGTATCTTGATGGCGATTGTCTCATGGCATTCGGCGAAGACACCAAAGTTGCGCAGTGCCGATGTACGCCGAGTCTTTGGCGATCGCTGTCGACCGCACAATGCAGCGAAATGCTTGCCCACGGCCTGATAGAGTTCGGCAGTCATACTCACACGCATGACGACTTTTGTGGAAAACCGGAGGCTCTGCAGGCTGACCTGGAAATATCCTTGGACGTTCTTCGAGAGCGGCTGGGACTTGCACAGGCGAGTTTTGCCTTCCCGTTTGGGTATCACGACACGGCACTTGTCGCCGCGGCAAAACGAGCCGGTGTTACGTGTGCGCTTTCTACCCATACCGAACTCGTGGTTCCTCACGCGGCATCGTTTACTTGGGGACGTTTCGAGGCCGAATCCTACGATAACGCGGCCAAATTGGCTGCCAAACTCGACGGATGGTACAGCATCGTGCAAAACGGGTGGTACCGTTGGCGCGATCGAGATACACAGCACAACGCGAGCTCGTTAGTGAGAGGTGTCGTGCCGGGTAAGAATCGGCCGGCCTTAGCTGCGATGCGTCTTGCGGAACCCGTTTCCTCGATGAACGCCAACGCCTCGAACAGCAGGGGTGAGTGTCGATGAACTCCTGCTCTGCCGACAGTTGCGAAAGGGCGGAGCCGGGCGCTACGCTTGTTGATCGTGCGGTGGCAACGCGACGCGCTGTAGTCGGCGCACTCGGTGGTTCGTCCGTGCGGAAGGGACTGTTTTCGGTAGTCGACCAAGCCGTGGTGAGCGCCACGAGTTTTCTGACGGGCGTCCTTGTCGCCCGATTTATGTCGCAAGAGCAGTTGGGAGTGTATTTCCTCATTCTGAGCCTGATTGTCTTTGCACGCGGTCTTCAGAATCAGTTGATCGTATCGCCCTACATGATTTATTGCCACCGCCGGCAGGGCAGCGAGGCCAAAACGTATCTGGGGAGCGTGTTGATTCACCAACTAGGGTTCGTGTTGGTGGCGACGATGGCCGTGGCCGTTGTGACCGGCGTGGTGGTGATGGGTTGGGGGGCCCCTGCCCTGTTTCCAGCCATCGCGGTGCTAATTGTTGTTTTGCCCGTATTGCTGCTGCGCGAGTTCGCTCGCAGTTACGCGATGTGTCGTCTGAAGATAGCTGCCGCCGTGGCTTTTGATGTTGTCTTTGCGGTTTTGCTGTTGGGGACCCTGCTGGTGATGACGCTGCTCGATCGGTGTACCGTTTCGGGGGTATATGTCGTCATGGGGACGGTTGCCCTAGTCGTATGCCTGGGGTGGCTCATTTTAGAGCAAGGACAATGGAAGATTCAACGGTCGCAGGTTGTCGCCGACTGGAAATACAACTGGCCGTTTGCACGTTGGGCCATGGCCGGCCATTTGGTCGGTTTCACGACGCCATGCCTGATGCCTTGGCTCGTGGCTGCGATATGCGGAGAGGCCGCCGCGGGACTGTTCGGCGCCTGTGGAACGTTAGTCGGGGTGGCCAATATGTTCGTGATGGGGTTGGGCAATTTCGTGGCCCCTAAAACGGCGAAAGCCTATGCCGACGGCGGCACCACGGCCCTTGCCCGGGTGCTTAGCAAAACATTGGCGTTATACGTGGGCGGTATTGGTGCGTTTTTCCTCGTTTCGTTAGTAGCCGGCCAGTGGCTGGTGGTTTTTGTCTACGGCAGTGAATTCGCGGGGGGAGGCACGATTCTTACCGTCTTGGTGTTGAGTGTGATGGCTACGAGCGTTGGTTGGGCAGCCGGCAACGGCATCTGGGCGATGGATCGACCTCAAGCCACCTTCGCACCCGATCTGTGCGCTCTGGTCGTGACCGTTATTGCCGCCTTCCTGCTTGTGCAACCGATGGGGGCCCTCGGCGCGGCACTTGCCACCTTGGCCGGAACAGTGACGGCCGCCGTACTGAAGTGTTTGACACTTGTGCAAGTGCTTCGTTCGATGGCCCTTATCGAAGAATGATGACGATGCTTCAAAAAAACACCGCCATGACCAACGTTCGCGAGCCAGGCAGCACGCTGCTGTCGGTGGCGATCGTGGTGTTTGGCGTCGCTTTCTTTTTCGTCGAGCACGACCTGCGAAGGTCACAGCTCGAAGCGGCCTCGTTCTCGGCAGAGGAGATGGAACTGGCGGTCGCGGCCGGAAGTTGGCAGCGACCGTTCGGCTTTTCACTGATTGCCGGTTTGGGAGTATTTTTGCTGCTTGGCAAGGAAGGCAATGCGTTGTGTTTCGACGATCCGTTGGCTGCGCTGGTTCTGTTGGCTGCGGCTTGGTGTGTGGCCAGTGTTTTCTGGTCGCCCTATCCAGCACTCACCGCAAAACGTATTGCCGTGTTGATGTTTTGTTGCTTGGGTGCCTTGGGGATGTGCCGGCGGTTCACTTCGCGTGAACTCTGCGTTTTTGCCGCATTCACCCTCACGGCGTACTGTCTGTTGGGCATCGCCACCGAGATGGCAGTAGGAACATTTCGTCCGTGGGCATCCGATTACCGATTTACGGGTACGGTTCACCCAAACACGCAAGGCACCTATTGTGCCGCCTTGGCATTGGCTGCCGCTGCGTTGATGACTGACACGGCCTCGCGGCGTAGAGTCTCTTGGGCCTGTCTGTTCGCGGCGGCTGTTGTCTTGCTGCTGATGACCAAATCGCGAGCCGCCGTCGTCGGAGCCACGGTCGCTTTGCCGGTGGTGCTGTTGCCGAAGATGTCGGCCAGGATGCGGTTGCTTGGTGGCGTCGGGGGCGCCTGGGCAGTGAGCACACTGCTATTGCTTGGCACCATTGCGGGTGCTTCGTCCGTGGGGAAAATGGGCGAGGTCGTCTTGATGGGACGAACGGAAAACGTGGGGTCATTGGGCGGTCGGATACCGTTGTGGTCGGAAGTGCTGGGATTTATCGGCAATCGTCCCCTACTAGGTTACGGTTACGACAGTTTTTGGAGCCCGGAACACATTGCATCCGTTTCGTCGGCGTGCGACTGGGCCATCTGCTCAGCCCATTCGGTCTACCTGGAAACCACTCTCAGCGTTGGGCTAATCGGGGCCGTGTTGTTGTTTGCCGCGGCCGTTGCGGGAGGTGGGCGACTCGGTAAACGCTACCTCGGCGAGGGCAACGGTGGCGATGGGTTCTTTGTCGGACTGTTCGTTTTCGGAGCCGTGGGAGGTTGCCTCGAATCGGGATTCATTCAACCGATGTTTGTACCGGTCGTTGCTGCTTGCGGACTGGCACACGCCGCCTTCTGCCGTTTCGCTTCGAAGAACGACTCAAAAAACCAAGTGCTGCAGAATGATCAGCCGACGGCAGCCCCCGATAACTGATAAACGGTCAATCCGCCGTCGTCAAGAAAACGCGAGCCGAGGGTCGATAGTTGCTACCCCTACGAGAACAGCGAAAGAAGATGTGGCCATGACTTCAGTTGATGTTTCCATTGTCGTGTGTACTTACAATCGTGCCGAATTGCTTCACGATGCGCTCGACAGCCTCATGGCTTTGCACACCGACGGGAAGTTCGAATTTGAAATCGTCGTGGTCGACAACGCTTCAACCGATCATACCTCGCAGGTAATTCAATCAGTGGCCAAACACGCTACCGTACCTTTTCGTGGCGTTTGCGAAACCCGTCCCGGTGTTGCCTGCGCGCGTAATTGTGGCGTTCGTGAGGCGGCCGGTTCGTGGATAGCCTTTTTCGACGACGACCAGATTGCCGACCCTACCTGGCTTCTGGAACTTCTTGCCGCCGCCAAGGGAAATGCCGCACGTTGCGTCGGCGGTGCCGTACACCTACTGTTGCCCGACGCGACTCTCCGCGACCTGCCCTCTGTCTGTCGGCGGCTGCTTGGCGAGTCGATGCCCGTCGACCGACCGCAGCCGTTCGACCGGAAGGTCTCCTCGGGCACGGGCAACCTTCTTGTGCACAAGTCGGTTTTCGACGAGATCGGCTATTTCGATGAATCGCTTACAGAAGCCGGCGAGGACAGCGACATTACTGCTCGCATGAGCGCCGCCGGCGTAAAAAGCTGGTTCCAGCCGTCGGCCGTGGTGCGGCATGTTGTGCCCGATCATCGTTTGAAAGACGACTACTTCCGCTGGACGTCGCATCGCAATGGCATGCACATCGCCCGGCGTGATTGGAGTCGTTGGGGGCCACAGGGCTTTCCCATACTGTTTCTTGGCCGGATGGGACAGGTCACCGTGCGTTTTCTTCCCCGCTGGCTTTGGGGCCACGCATTGCATTCGCAGCGTATCTGCCTGGAGGGGAAATGCTTGCTCTGGCGTGCCGAAGGCTATTTTCGTCTTGTCTTGTCCTGGTTGACTCCCCAACGCGGCTTGCAAGACACTTTCATGAGAAAAACGCACTTCCGGACGGAACGCGAACAATTCGCCGATAGCTGAAAAGTTTAGGGAGACACGTAGATTACGTGACCCAAATGGAATGAAACAAGTGAAATCGGACGGCGCACAATGCAGCCGAATTTGCACCGTGTTTATTGGATGTTGCATTGTCTGTGGAACGAGGGCGACCAACGGGAGCCCGGCTTTTCAGAACAGAACGTAACGACGTGTTCCGCAATCAACCAAGGAACCAATAGACGTTATAGGAACAGCAATCATGGACACTGCGTTAGCCACGCCCGAGTGGCAACAGTTTACCGAACAGTATTGGCAAGTTGAGCCAATACGCTTCGAGTATGCGCCGAAGGGTTCGCACGGTCCCTCGTTACGTGCCCTTGCGTACACCGACCGTAAAGGTCGGCTCGTGTTGCCGCCGTATCAGCCACACTTGCCGCTTGAATTCACTCCGACGAAAACCAACGCCTCGTATCGTGTGCAACGGCAATGGCTGGAAATCGTTCGGTTGCTGGTCGACGACATGATGGCTCACGGAATTCGTGATGAAATTACTTTCGCTCCCGTTGTTTCTGATCCGCGACCCTGGGCATGGTCCCACTTTCGCGTATTGCCGCGGTTCACAAACTTCATCGACTTTCCGTTTACCATGGATCAGGCCGACCGAGTCGCCCGCCAGCAGGCAAACAAAGCACACCGGGCAGGGTTCGTCTGCACGCAAACCGACAATTTCGAAGATGCGCTCGCGTGTCTAGCGGGTTCGCAACGGCGAAAAGGATTCGACTACGGACTCACGCGCGAAGGAATGGCGATGGCCCATGAGGTGCTCGGCTCGGAGGCTTTTCGCGTCTATGTTTGTTACAGCGCCAACGGCGAACCGGCCACCGCGCGGATCGTGTTGCATCGTGCCTCGGGCCGGGCCTGCGACTGGCTTGCTGGCACATGCGCGAAATACTTGCGTTCGGGAGCCACGCAGTTGTTGATCTCGCACATGATGGCCGATCTGCAACAGGTGGGCGCCTTGGGCTATAACTCGTGCGGTGCCGACCTCGAGCCCGTCGCCTACGCCAAGACCACGTGGGGCGGCCGTTTGATGCCTCAGTACAGCATCCAGGGCTACGCCTTTCGGCCGATGAGACATCTTCTCGGCAACATGGTCCGGTTCTGGAAGAAGCGAAGTACGCTGCTACGCGACAAGAGAACAGCCGGTCGCTTTCAGCCTGCTCCGTGTGGCCGAAGTAGCCGTCACGATTGCGGCCGCAAGACGGCCGACGTCGCGCTGTCGTCGAACTCCAATCCGGCTGTTGTTGCCGGCAAATGATTGCCGCCTGATCGCATCACAATTCATGAACATCACCGTAGTACCTGGCAACCGACTGACCGACGAGCACGTCTCGCTGTGGTCCGGCATGCAGCGAGCCAACCCCTCGTGGGGTAGCCCCTGTTTGTGCCCGGAATTCGTGCAGGCGGTGGCAGCGGTGCGCAAGGATGTCGAGATTGGCATCATGCAGCACGGCGGACAGGTTTCTGGGTTCTTCCCGTATCAGCGGGGATGGTGGGCAATCGGTCGGCCGGTGGGCGGACCGCTCTCCGATTTTCAGGCAGTGATCGCTCGGCGAGAAACGGAGTGGGACCCTTCCTCGCTTGTGCAAGGTTGCGGTTTGTCGGCCTGGCGATTCGATCATTTATTGGCAACCCAAGAAGCGTTTCAGACGTGTCACCGCGGCAAGACACCATCGCCCTACCTCGATTTGTCCGGCGGCCTCGAAGGTTACCTGACAGCGCTGCGCTGTAACGGCTCGAAACGTATGGATCGCATCCAACGTTTACTACGCACGGCCCAACGCAAGGTCGGCCCGTTGCGATTCGAGTTTCATACGACCGACGATACCGTGTTTGAAACATTATTGCATTGGAAAGCCAATCAGTACCAGCGAACCAAGCACACAAACATCCTCGCAATTGCCTGGGTTCGATGCTTGCTGGAAAGGATTCGACAAGCGCAGGGCGAGGGATTCGCGGGCGTGCTTTCGGCGCTCTACCTGGGCGACCGCCTGGCCGCGGTTCACCTGGGCATGCGGTCGCACAATGTTCTGCATTACTGGTTCCCCAGCTACGATGTCGATCTAGCACCATTTTCGCCGGGCACGCTCTGTTTGAGCGAAATAATCAGAGAATCCGCGTTGCGGGGGATCGTGCGGATTGACTTGGGCAAGGGAAACGAACCTTACAAAACACAACTGATGTCGGGCGCAACAACCGTAGCCGAGGGGATCGTCGCATGTGATCCGTCGGCTCACCTGCTCGACACCGCGTGGCATCGTGCCCAAGCGGTCGCCCGGGTTCCGGTGGTCGGCACGGCTGCTCGTTGTGCCGCTCGTCTCACCCGATCGTTGCGTCGACAGTTACTTTTTCGGTAGCAATCCCTCAAAGAATAACACCTTCGAGCACGCATTATGTACAAAAGAGCAGAGGGCCCGATGGAATTCCACATGGATAATGGCACCGGGCTACCGACGGCAGCCGAAAAAGCTGTGGACCAGACTCAACACGAGTGTTCCATGTCTTGCGCAGATGCCCACAAAAATGGGGTCCGACCGGCGGTAACCGTATTTATGCCAGTTTACAACGCCCTGCCCTATTTGTCGGAAGCGGTCGAATCGATCCGTCGGCAAACGTTGCGAGAGTGGGACTTTTTGATTGTCGACGATGGATCGACCGATGGGTCGCTGGAATATCTCCGCGGACTTAACGACCCGCGAATACGCATTCTTAGTCAACCGCACCAGGGTCCCGCCGTCGCGGCTAACTGGGCTTTGGAGCTTTGCGAGACGGAATATTTCGCGAGAATAGATGCCGACGATGTCGCCCACCCGACACGACTCGCCGAGCAACTAGCCTTTCTTCAGGAGCATCCCGAGGTGGGACTGTTGGGGACGCAAATCAGGCCGCTCGGGCAACGCTGTGCTGGTCGTCCGTCGTCGCTTGCAACCGATCACAAAACGATTTTCACGAGTTTGATGCAAGGCAAACATGCGATGTGCAACCCGACGATCATGTGTCGGACCGCCGTGTTGCGCGAGATAGGCGGCTACCACGCCGACGGCGCCCTGGAGGATTGGGCCATGTTTCTCAGCATGGGCGAGAGGAGCCAGTTGGCTAACCTTGATCGAGTCCTGCTTTCATATCGCATTCATTCCGGAAGCACCAACAACCGGCACATGGCTGAACTCCGCACGCGGATTGCCTTCGTATGCGATCGCGCACGCCGGCGGCAGTTGGGCCAGCCGCGATTGGAGTACGACGAATTTCTTTTTGCCCGCCGAGCCGAGCCAATTTGGCGACGTGCGGTCTACGCCATGGAAGGCCATGCGATGGGCCAATATCGGCGTGCCATGGTGGATATCTTGGCGTCCCACCGGCTTCGCGGCCATGCACGCCTGGCTTGGGCGGCCGCGTGTTCGCCGCCACTGACCTTTCAGCGCATTGGCCGAGTAGTCCGCAAGCGATTGTCCCGTCACGATGGTAATGACGTTGCACAAAATGAAGCAACGCAGTGCCCGTGTACCAAGGTAACGCCTTCGCAATCAGATAAAAGTGTCTGGCCGCCCAAATACAATGTGCTGGGAGTGCAGGTCAGCGCTACGAACTACGACGAAGCGACCGGCGCGATTATCGAGGCGGCCAAACAGCGGGAACCGGCCGTGGTGTCGTTGCATGCGGTCCATGCTTTGATCACCGCCAGTGGCGATCGTACGTTACGCAATGCAGTCAACACGTTCGATATGATTGGACCTGACGGCCAGCCGGTACGTTGGGCATTGAATCTCTTGCATCGTGCGCGGCTTCGCGACCGCGTTTATGGCCCGGAGCTCATGCTGCGGGTGTGTTCTCGCGCTGCCGACGACGGTGTGCCGATTTACCTGTACGGAAGCTCACGCGACACGCTCAAAAAGCTCGAAGCGAATTTGATCGACCGTTATCCGGCGATTCGAATCGCGGGCGTCGAATCGCCGCCGTTTCGCGATCTAACGCCCGACGAAGAAGACGGTGTGTTGCGTCGGATCGATGCAAGTGGGGCAGGAATCGTCTTTGTAGGCCTGGGAGCACCCAAGCAAGATTTGTTCGCCCATCGGCATCGTCACCGGATTCGTGGGGTCCAGGTTTGTGTGGGTGCGGCGTTCGACTTTCATGCCGGAAAGAAGCAAATGGCTCCGCCTTGGATGCAACGTCGCGGGCTGGAGTGGCTTTTTCGTCTAGTCACCGAGCCGCGCCGCTTATGGCGGCGTTATCTTGTCACGAACAGTCTCTTTTTGGGAAAACTCGCTGTGGCATTTGTGCGACGTGATGGCCGTTCGGCTGAGGACACGCCACGACCGGCGATCGAAACAGCAGATGCAATGTCCAGCTATTATCACTCTGATGTAAGGCACTCCTGATGTCCGACTTTTATGTAGGCACACTGAATCGCCTAATCAAAAAAGGGCACTTACAAACCGACATGAAGCTCTTGGGCGTTTGCGCCGGCGACTATGACCGGGACGTTCTGCTTCAATGTGGTTTTTCCGACGTTACGCTCTCGAACCTGGATTCTCGAATGGAGAAGTCGCGATTTGCGCCCTATGCCTGGAGTTTTCAGGATGCCGAGCAACTCGATTTCGGCGACAACGAGTTCGATGTCGCCATAGCCCACTCTGGGCTGCACCACTGCCGTTCACCCCATCGCGCGCTGCTCGAAATGTACCGCGTTGCTCGGCATGGCGTGATCATCTTCGAGCCCGCCGACAACGTGGTGACTCGATTCGGAGTCCGTTTGGGTTTCGGGCAGGAATACGAGTTGGCGACCGTGGCCGGCAACAACTGCCGCTATGGTGGGCAAAAGAACACGCCCATTCCCAACTACGTCTACCGCTGGACCGAGCGCGAAGTGGAGAAGACCATCTACAGCTACGCCCCCTACGGCAAACACGAATTCCTCTACTTCTACTGGTCACGCATTCCTTGGTACCGCTCGCGGATGATGACGCGCCGCCTGTTGGATACCGCCTTTGCGGTGCTCTCACCGGTGATCCATGGTATGAGTTACCTGTTCCCGCGATTGAGCAACAATGTCGCGTTCGTTGTGCTCAAACCCAAGTTGCCCGACGACCTCCACCCCTGGCTTGGAAGAAATGGCGATGATATCGCCATCAACGAGAAATGGGTGCACGAACGATACAATTGTGTGGCCCATTGAGAACGCTGCTCAACGATTAGGCGTTGGGCAGGCAGGTGGCCGAGAAATAGAAAAGGCTTTTCCCATCGGCTCCGCGACGGGAAAAGCTTTGTCTATTTTCCGCCTGTCGCGCCAGCAGGATCCCGGTTGCCGAACGCGAGTACGGCGTTAGATTCGACCGTGGCCGTGCCCGTTAATTCGGCCACCGTTTCCTCGCCGCGGATCGCCGCCAAAGCAACCTTTGCCTTGAACGCTGGCGCAAACTTCCGTCGCTTCTTCGCCATGAATTCGCCTCCTACGGCCCTTGTCGGACCGTATACGAATCCACCTTATTGACGCGCCCAGTTTTTCCAGACCACTTCATGAACACAGAGGGTCGTGGCCAGTTGACGGTTAGCAACTTTCCATTTCGGCACGGGCAGCGTATTCTTCTCTACCGACAGGACAAAACGTCGGGGTTCCGTTTGGTGTGCCGAGCACGTGGTTCGCACGGTAGCCGCAGAGGCCTCACGGGGGCCGTGCCACAAATGGACAGCAAGATCATGGCGGAACTGGCCCATTCACTAGAGAGGGAGGTGCCGGATACGTTGGCAAAAATCAACCGGTTCCTGGTGACGAGTCTTTCCACGACATGTTCTCGGAGTACGAAGAATGCATGAGGCAGCAGGGCCGCCAACCAAACCGGTGCTACCGCACCGAAGTTGGGACCCGCTCCCGTTGGTCGCTAAAAACATTGCTCGAAAAACAAACTCTTACAGGTTTGTAATACGAAGTGTCTTCGTCGTTTGTCGCGTTTCCAAGCAAATACGCGTGCCGAATCGAGGCGTACACAAACCTGATTACCGACCTGCGGCAGGAGATCCTTGGTTTCCTTCAGATATGCCGGCCGTGAAGAAGTTCAAGTCGCGTGCATGGTTGTCGGTCGTTACAGCGTTTCTCGGCTCGCCGGCCGAAGAGCCGTCGGATGCCGTGGTGTCCACGTTGTTGAAACGAAGAGTGGAAGAAGTAGTTGATTAACCCTTGCGCGGGGATGTTATTTTCCCAAGTGTCCACCACACGATGCCGCACCATCTGCTGTGGTTCTTGTCAAACCGGAAATTGTCAAATGTGAGAGAGGAGTTTTCGAACGTTACGGCGTTTTTCTCTTTCGTTTCTCAGTGTCTCATTTGGAGGGAGCGACACGATGTCTACACAGTACCGTTGGTTTTGCTTGAGCGTCACGCTTCTTGCCATCGGCCTGTTGGCTACTAATGCCGACATCACGTTGGCACAGGAAAAGAGGCCGAACATTCTCGTCATTTGGGGGGATGATGTCGGCATGTACAATATCAGTGCCTATCATCGTGGGATGCTCGGCAACCATACGCCAAACATCGACCGTCTTGCGGAGGAGGGAGCACTGTTCACCGATTGCTACGCACAGCAGAGCTGCACGGCGGGTCGGGCCGCATTTGTCACAGGTCAGCATCCTTTCCGCACGGGACTACTCACCATTGGAATGCCCGGCGCAAAGTCAGGTCTGCAATCCACCGTGCCGACAATTGCCGAGATGCTCAAGCCGCATGGCTACGCCACGGCCCAGTTCGGCAAAAACCACCTTGGTGACCGGAACGAATACCTGCCAACCGTGCACGGCTTCGACGTGTTCTATGGCAATCTCTATCATTTGAACGCGGAAGAAGAGCCCGAAGACCCCGACTACCCGAAGGATGAAGCGTTTCACGAGATGTTTGGTCCACGGGGAGTGTTGAAGTGCGAGGCGACGGATACCGACGACGAGACCGAACACCCACGGTGGGGTCGTGTTGGCAAACAAACGATCGAGGACACGGGACCGCTGACACGCGAGCGGATGGAGACGATCGATGAAGTCTTTCTGGCCAGCTCGTTGAAGTTCATGGAAGACTCCGTCAAGGCCGACAAGCCGTTCTTCCTCTGGCACAACAGTACGCGAATGCATGTCTGGACGCATTTGCAGAAAACGTACCAAGGAAAAACCGGCTTCGGTCTTTACGCCGACGGGATGGCTGAATTGGATGACCATGTAGGCAAACTGCTCGACAAACTCGAAGAACTGGGGGTTGCCGACGATACCGTGGTGGTGTTTTCCACCGACAACGGTGCCGAAATCATGAGCTGGCCCGACGGGGGACTGACGCCGTTTCGCGGCGAAAAGGGTTCGACCTGGGAGGGCGGATTCCGCGTTCCACTGATTGTTCGCTGGCCCGGGGTCATCAAACCGGGGAGCGTCTTCAACGACATCTTCAGCCACGAGGATTGGGCCCCGACGCTCCTGGCCGCGGTTGGGGAGCCGAACATCAAGGAAGAACTGAAGAAAGGCAAAAAGCTTGGCGACAAGCAGTTCAAAGTACATCTCGATGGCTACAATCAGTTGCCCTTGCTCTCGGGCAAGGGAAAGGGCGCTCGTCGTGAGATCTTCTACTTCGACGCTGGCGGCAATCTGAATGCGGTGCGCGTCGACCGCTGGAAGCTTCACTTTACGCTCATGCAGGGCGACATTACCGAGGCGTACCGAAAGACGCCGAGTTGGCCACGCGTGGTTGATCTCCGCGCCGACCCATTTGAGCGATACATGGATGAGTCGCGGATGTACCTTCGCTGGTATGCCGACAAGTTGTGGACGTTCGTGCCCGCCCAGGCCGTGGTGAGCAAGTTTCTCGCAACATTCAAGGAATTTCCGCCAGCGCAGGAAGGAGCCAGCCTGAGTGTCGATGCGGTTGTGCAGAAGCTCAACACGCAACAGGCACGGCAGTGATAGGTCGTATCTTCGGCATGCTGGCGTTCGTGCTCGGGTTTACGGGCTTTGTCGGCTGCTTGGCGGCAATCGTTTTCGCCTGCATCGCAAGCGGCCGGTTGAGCCACGTGGCCGACCCTGCTTTCGGAATCGTCGATCGCTCGCTTGTGGCCGTTGAAAAACGGGTGGGGCAGACGCAGAATCGCGTCGAGGCGGCGAAGATCACGACGGAGGGCATCGAAAAAAGCCTCAAAAGCTGGTCCAAAAAGGCAACGGGTGAACGACTCGCGTCGCGGCTTGACGTTGCGAAAAAGACCGAGCGGTTGACGGCCACTTTGCAACAGGCCGACCGGTGGCTCGATGTTTCCCAAGCCTCGATCGAGCTTATGCAACAGGTCATGGCAATGGTAAATGCGACAGGCGCGCCGTCGGATGTGACGGTAGGCGACGGGCTAACCGAGGAGATTACATCCTTGCGAAGGCAAATAGCCCAGGCGACACAGTTCGCCGAAAGCATCTATCAGCGAACGACCGAAGCGAACGAAGAAGAACCACGTGAAGAACGAATTGAGCAGGCCGTTCGGTTGGCCTTGCGTGTTGTTGCAACGCTGGGATCCATCAATGTTCGCCTAAAAGTGCTTGAAGGAAGGCTATCACAAACGCGGGTTAACTCACAGCGGCGTCAAATCACAATACGGCGTTGGATTCTTGGTGCGACGTTTGGCATCGTTCTCTTGTTTGTCTGGATGGCCGTCGGGCAGGCTGCACTGTGTACTTACGGTTGGAAAGGCCTTCGAGGTCGTCGGGTTTCGACGACTCGGTGAAACCGGAGGAAGAAGGTACTGGAAAAATTCCAAAAAACTGTTCCAGTCCGGTGCGACTTGGCAAGTGTTTCCAATTCCTCTATTCACGATGAACGAGGTAAATACCATGAACATCGACAAGCTGCTTTGCGCGTTGACAATTGCGTTTATCTGCGGCTACTCTTCGGCAGCTCTCGCCGAACCTCCGGAAAAGCCTTCTTCCCAGGCAACTGCTGGCGACCATTCGGAGACCAAATCTTCGGGACACGAAACGCCCCGCTGGGGCTACAGCGGGAAGATTGGCCCGGAGCATTGGGCCGATCTGAGTCCGGATTGGGCAATTGCCAGAAACGGAAAGCGACAATCACCAATCGATATTTCGCGACCGATCGAGAAGAAGCCAACGTCGGTCGAATTCAACTATCAACCCACGCGGGTCAATATCATCAACAACGGTCATTCGATTCAAGTCAACTGCGACAAGGGAAGCAGTATTACGGTTGACGGCAAGGCGTTTCAATTAGAGCAATTCCATTTCCACGCGCCCAGCGAACATACTGTTGAAGGCAAATCGTTCGATATGGAACTGCATCTGGTTCACAAGTCGGCCGAAGGAGAGCTTGCGGTGGTGGGTGTATTGATTAATTCGGGAAAAGCCAACAAAGCCTATAGGCGAGTTTGGAAGCATTTACCGAACAAGCCGGGCGAAGAACAACATTTCCAGGATCGAGTCAACGCCGTGGAGTTGCTGCCGGTTGCGCGAGCATATTACACCTACTCCGGTTCCCTCACCACGCCGCCGTGTAGCGAGGGTGTCAAATGGTTGTTGCTGAGCACCCCCGTGGAACTGTCGGCTAGACAAGTAGCTGCGTTCAACGACATCTATTCCGGGAATAATCGCCCCGTGCAGCCGCTGTACGGCCGAAAAGTCACAAAGAGCGAATAAGTGCCCTCCTATTGACGCTTGCATAGCTAATGAACGGAGGGCGACCAACGGGAGCCTGGGTTTCCAGGCGTTCGGCTTTCCGAAACGGATCATTTTCAATGCAAGCATCAATAGAGGCAGGAGCGTAGGATACTCCTGATGTCGGCGAAAACCTCCGGCCGGCAAACATGCCAGCCGCAAACCCCATAAGTTGTTTTCGACGTACGATGTCCCGAGATTCAAAAGAGCAACACGACACCGGCACCGGAGATGCCACTTCGCAGTTGAAGAAAATCGAAGCCCAATTGCGGCTGATGACCAAAGTTTTCATGGACAGCGCGGATCCCATTGTGATTCGCGACACCGAGGGTCGAGTGCTTCATGTGAACCGCGAGGTCGAGCGCGTCTTTGGCTTTAGTCGTGATGAATTGATTGGTCGACGGACGAAACACTTACTTCTACCCGAATGCCAGGAGGCAGCCGAGGAAAGCCACCAGCGTCGCTTGAGAGGCGAAACGGTCCGAAACGTCGAAACGATCGTGCAGGCGAAGTCTGGCCGGCTCGTTCCCGTTCTTGTCACGGGATTCTTATTGACCGACGAGAACGGTGCAACGGTGGGAATGGCTGACATCCTCAAGGACATTACGCTGCTAAAACAGGTAAGCGATAAGCTGCAACAACGCAATCGCGACTTGAAACAGTATGCCGGAGCGCTCTCACATGATCTGGCAACCCCTTTGGGGATGATTCGCGGGTTGACGGACTCACTGTTGCAGGATCATCAGGAACAGCTGGGTGAAGAAGGTCGGGAACTGTGCCAGTCGATCGCCCGAAGTGTTGAACGTATGGACCGAATGATCGAAGATCTGCTCGACCTGGCAAGTCTTGATGGCAATTCGTGCAGTTTCGAACCGGTCAATACGTCAGAGGTTCTCGAACAAGCGTTAGCGAATCTCCGCGCTGTGATCAAGGGAAACGATGCTGAGGTTACCCATACTCCGCTTCCTACGGTTCAAGGGAATACTTCTCTACTGATTCGACTTTTCCAGAACCTGATAGGAAACGCGATAAAATTTCGGCGAGACGAGCCTCCCCAGGTACAGGTGTCGGTCGAACCATACGACGGCGGTTGGCGGTTTTCGGTCCAAGACAACGGGATCGGCATCGATTCAGAATACTGTGAGAAGGTGTTCGTTCCCTTTCAACGTTTGCACAGCGAAAAAGTGTTTCCTGGCACCGGTATCGGGCTCTCTGTCTGTCGTTCGATCGTCGAACGCCATGGCGGCAAGATCTGGGTTGAATCGGAGAAGGGGCGTGGTTGTATCTTCTCCTTCACAATCCCCTACCCACCGTCGGATCCGGAGTAAACTCATTCGGGAGCATGACCATGACGGCGGATAATTCGGCTGGGCCCGGAGATCTGTCCAACACTCGGTCTTTGGTTGGCAGTACGGTTCGCGATGTTCGGGCGTCCTGGAAATCTCTCGCCCTGACCGACATCGCTTACAAGATCATCACCTTCATTGTGCTGACGCCACTTGTTGGAGTATTGTTTCGAGCTTTGATAGCGGCATCGGGCAGCGCGGTCTTATCGGACCAAGACCTTCTGTTTTTCTTTCTCGGGCCCGTGGGTTGGTTTTGTTTTGTCGCCGTCGGGGCTCTTTGGCTTGGAATTGCTGCCCTGGAGCAAGCTTCGCTGATGGGGATCATCTACGCAAAGACCGCGAATAAGCGCCTTCGGCTGTCAGACGCACTCCGATTCGCCGCCGCTAACGCTTGGCCTGTGGTTCAAGTCACAACTCGTATCGTTGCGTGGACGCTGTTAACGATTGTACCGTTTCTGACCGTTGCGGTAGCGGTCTATCTCGCGTTGCTCACCGACTACGACATCAACTACTACCTGAAAGAGAAACCGCCCATTTTTCAAGCAGCACTTGGTATCGGCGGGATCATCGTGGCAGTGCTTTGCGCTGTGCTTCTCCGCTTGTTCACCGGTTGGTTCTTTGCGCTGCCGTTGGTTTTGTTCGAAGACGTAAGCCCCTCATCAGCATTGCGGGTAAGCGCGGAACGAGCGAACGGTCATCGTCGCGTGCTGTTGTTGTGGATACTCGGTTGGGCTCTAGCGATTTCGGCACCATCCGTGCTGGCAACCGGCGTTGTTAGCCTGTTCGGACGCTTGTTCATTCCAACTTCGACCGGTTCGCTTCACCTATTGGCAGCCGCTATCGGGGTGGTCATGGTCGTTTGGGCCGTTGTCATCTTGGCGTTGAACCTCCTGAGCGCGACGACGCTTGCGGCAGTCTTCTTCAACCTCTATCGTCGACTTGGTAGCGACGGAAGTACCGATACGTCGCGGTTGGATGTTGCGAGGGTGGATTTGGACGAAGTGCGGTTCCGAGTGACACCACTTCGCCTGTTGGTCGCAGGCGTTGTCGGTGCCGTCGCGGCATTGGCCGTTGGCGTTCTCATGGCGCGGAGTGTGCGTTTGGAAGACGATGTCGAGATTATGGCACATCGCGGTGCTTCACATGCAGCGCCCGAAAACACAATGGCGGCCTTTAGAAAGGCCATCGATGACGGCGCCGACTGGATTGAACTCGATGTTCAGGAAACGGCGGATGGAGAAGTCGTCGTCTTTCACGACAGTGATTTCATGAAGTTGGCCGGCACAGATCTGAAGATTTGGGAAGCCACGATGGATGATCTGAAAAAAATCGACGTCGGAAGCTGGTTTGCGCCGGCGTTCAAAGACGAGCGTGTTCCTACGTTGGCAGACGTACTTGGCGAATGCAGGGGAAAGATCCGTGTGAACATCGAATTGAAGTACTACGGACACGACGAACAACTCGAACAGCGAGTCGTCGACCTTGTCGAATCGCACGACATGGTTTCGGATGTCGCATTAATGTCGCTCGACATCGAGGGCGTCGAAAAGGTCAAGGCGATTCGGCCCGACTGGAAAGTCGGACTCCTGATGTCCGTTTCAGCGGGCGATCTGAAAAAGATCGAGGCGGATTTTTTGGCAATTAATGCCGACTTCGTCGATCGCCGCCAGATTCGGGCTGCACACGACAACGGCAAGGAAGTTTACGCATGGACAGTCAACGATGCTCCCACTATGTCGACCATGATTGGTCGTGGTGTCGACGCCCTTCTTACGAACAAGCCGGCCCTGGCTCGCACCGTACTTCAGCAACGCGCCCAGATGAGTACACCGGAACGTTTGGTCCTGGAACTGGCCACAATGCTGGGAGTGGTGCCCGAACGCGGAGAACCTTAGCGACAGACCGACAGATTATGTAGTGGCGGTTTCAAAACGCGGTTTCGGGTTTGTACGTCCGCTGAACGAACGACCTCGGCACCAGTCTTGAAGCGGCTTCTAGTCATTTTGGTTTGACACGAACAACTCGTCCGCCCACGCGGCCCGCCACTCGGACAGCCCATGGCGTGCGCCCGTCTTTTGCATGGTTCGGGCTGGCGGTCAAACATCAATACAAGTCGGAATCGCAGGGGCTTTGCATCTCGACTCAAAACGTCCATTGTACCTGCGTGTGGAAACCGGCTCCTTCGTTATCGAGGAGAGTCTTATACGACGTTTCGCGCCAAGTGAACTCGAATCCCACGCGGAACGTCGAGGTCACGTCCCAGATGAGATTGCTGAAATAGGTCTCGTTACGGGTACGCCCCAATGAGCCGGCGCTATCGGCGACATCGCGGTCAATTGGATCGTCAATGCCGTAACCGACGTGACTGTGCAAGCACGGAGTCCAGTAAAAAAATCCCTCTAACCACCCGCCAGACGACCGGATTCCCTGCAATGTGTCGAGATTGATTGTCTGCAGAATGGCGCCGTTATACGTACCCAGTGTTTGGCCCGTATATACTTCGCCTGCCAGTCCGAAGCAGTCGTTTATCTTCCAACGGGCATCGGCCCCGGCGCCCCAGACATTTGCCACGACCCGATTGTCGGGCGCGAGCGGCGTAGTGCGAATCTGCCCCACGATGCCCGAGACACCCATTTCAAACGGACGTTTCGCCGCTAGGCCCGCACCTTCCAGCTTTCCCAAGCCTAGGGCAATACGACCCTCGATGTTGGGCCAGCCATTGTCCTCGCTGATTCGGAAGTCGGGATCGATGGTCGAGGTGATCGGTTCGCTAAGTGCCGTTTGAATCGTCCATTGCACATCCTTACGCGGGTGCACAAAACGTTCCAGCCGCAGTTGCCCACGCCAAGCGTTGCCGGTGTTGCCCGATGCGCACAAGGCCGAAAAGGGCAGTACCGTCGGGGCACCCGGATTGAACACATCGAACTGCAATCCGGCGGCAAAACGCCAGTCCTCGTTCTTCAGCTCGCCCCAGGCCTGCAACGGGAGAATTCCATATTGGTCGGCAAGCACATTGTCGTTGTAGAACATGGCCGCGATGAGCCCGCCAGATTGGAAACAACCGATTTGTGGGCCGGTAAACGCGGCTCCAAGAGTGCTTTGGCGGGCATGGATATCTACCGTGTCCTGGCTCAATCCCCTGGCTGAATCGGGACTGAGAAAGAATGGAGTTCCAGGAGAGATCGGGCGCGCACCGCTGAAGAGCATGTCCAACTTGAAGGCCCCGAAGACATGCATATTGAAATACGGATTAAGCGTGGAAACTCTGGGGCACTCGATACACGGCGCTTCCTTCAGTGGACATTGACAACTGCAGAAACCATGACAGCGGACGGGGTAACAAGGGCACGGAGACGTCCCGGTGTCCTTGGTTTGGGTCTCATTGCTTTCTGATTTGGACTCCTGGAAACTGTAGCTGACAGTATCCGTCAACACGCCAACCTGCGGCAAGCGTTCCACGATGGACGACTCCCAGGCTTCCCGTTGAGCATCTCGCTGGCGGAGATAGGCAAGTTCGCGTTGCATCTCTTCCATCTGCCGAACCAATTCTGCCGAGGACACACACGTCGGCATCGTTGGTGCTTGGGCAAGTGTCGTCCTCGTGCCGAGAACGACAATCATGATGAAGCTGAAAAGGAGGGATAATCCTCGTCTTGCGATTCCGATCATTTGAAAGTTGCTCCCTTGTGTGGCCCACGTTCCCGATCTGCATGAATGTTTACGTGTTGGTTGGCACGTACGTTTGCGCCTGCATCCAGGCGTTCCTTTCTTCCAGTCGTACTAGTACGTCATCCAGCAAGTTTCTTCCGGTATAGTTCCGGGAACACTCGGCGGGCGTCGTTGTTATTGAAGGTCCAGTCGATTATGGCTTTGCGGCGATTTCGGTCGCGGGCCCAAGTCGCCGCATGACGTTGAACTTCTTCGATTGTAGGAATCCGTCGCCCGAGGCATTGCTTGGTCAACACGGAGATTTCAATTTCTGCCATGTTCAGCCAACTGGCGTGCTTGGGTGTGTAGTGCCATACGATGCGTCGCAGAGATTGCTTCGCTTTCGTGGCGTCAAACGTTTCGATGAGGGACTTTTCGTTGTGCGTGTTGAGGTTGTCGAGAACCAAATGAATCCGACGAGCCTTGGGATAACGCTGAAGCAGATCACGCACGAATCGTGCGAAATCGGCCCGTTTGCGATGACGCCGAGCCTGGACGAAGCGTTTGCCACCTTTCGGCTCAACGGCGACAAAGATACTGCACGTGCCGCAACGACGATACTCGTAGTCCTGCTTAGCCGCCTTGCCTGGTACGGCAGGCTTGAAGGGACACGTATCGTCCAGGAGTTGATACGGCTGCTCGTCCATGCAAATCAACGGTTCTCTCGGGTTGAACGCCTTTTCATACTGGTCGAGGACGTCCTCCATTCTGTCGCGAAACTCTTCGGTGAGTCTCGGAATGCACCATGTTTTTTTCGCCATGGCTTCATGTCGTGCTCTTTCAGCCACAACGCAACCTCGCTCTTGCTGATCGAATCGACGAAGCCTCGTTTCACGGCGTGCACGCAGAGTAGTTCCAGCGTCCAGCGGACGCGGCCCTCCGGCGGATCGCTGCAAGCCAACGCCACGACTTGCTGCTTCTGCCGTGGCGTAAACGTGGGCGGAGCACCGGATCGAGGGGCGTCGTACAACGCTTCCTCTAAACTCCCGGTACAGAACCGTTTACGCATACTGCGAACAGTTCGATCCGTGCAACCAACGTGTTCGGCAATCTCCTCATCCGTGAATCCTTCATCTGATTTCAGCAGAATCAAGGCACGCCGAACCACACGCACGGATCGCGTGCCGGTATGCACCAACTCCTGCAAATGCTGTCGGGCCTCGTCCTTGAGGCGTACAATGTGTTCCTTCATGCCGGTGCTTATACCACCGGAAACAATTTCATGGAAGGCGTACTAGTTGTTGCAAAGTCTGTAAGCTAAGAGGGGAGTTGCGTGGTCACCCGAGGGGGGAGTCTCGATGGAACTCCTACAATCGGTAAACTCTACGATCGCATCGGTCGGCGTGATTCGCCTTGTTTCGTAAGTCGCGCGTAGCGCAGTGCCCGGGTGTTGCTTTGACAAAACCGTTGTATCCGGAAAGCTCACTTCCTAAGAGGCTATCCGGGAAGATTCCCCGGGAAATTGAGGCTTTTCACGCGGCACGGTAATGGAACTCAGGAACGGGATGGGGCTTGGTCAGACGTCGGAGTATCAAGTGAATCGTGCTGATGCGGATCATCGACTCGCTCGAATCCGTTCGCCGCTCCAGGTCTTTGTTGTGCCGACGATACCGTCCGTTCCACGCATAGGTGCGTTCCACCACCCAGCGTTTGGGCTGCAACTCGAACCGGCCAGGCGTCTCCCGTCGCGGGACGACTTCCAGCTTCCAGGGTTGGTGGGATTGTGCCATCCAGGCTTCCAAGTCATGGTTGTGGTACTTCTGGTCCGCAAAGATCGTGCGCAATCGCGGATAGTCACGCCGACGCATCTGTCCCAACACCGACGGGACCGCCCAGGCATCATCCCAGGCCGCGCTGGTCACCACGACAACCAGCAGCAAGCCCAGCGTATCCACGAGAAAATGGCGTTTTCGGCCGGTGGTCTTCTTGCCGGGGTCGTATCCGCGTTCCCCGCCAGCCTCCGTGGTCTTGACCGTCTGGCTGTCGATCACTGCGGCACTGGGCGTCGGCTCTCGGCCGACCGCCGTCCGGACCCGGGCTCGCAGGGCATCCATCATCCGTTGCCACGTGCCGTCATCGCGCCAGCGGGCAAAATAGTCGTACACCGTGCTTTTGGGCAACAAGTCATGGGGCAGCATGTCCCATTGGCAGCCCGTGCGATTGAGGTACAGGATCGTGTTGATCACCTCCCGCAGGTTCACCGTGCGGTGTCGTCCTCCCCGCTTCGCGGGTGGAATCAGCGGCTCCAGGATTGCCCATTGTTCATCGGTCAAATCGGTCGTATATCGCTTTCGCGTAATCGTCTGCATAGCAATTACCTTTCCTTGAATTTGGAGGTGTAATTCTATGCAGCCTCACTACTTACAACAAACACCCCTTTCCGGATAGCCTCTTAGGGCAACCACGCCCGATTCCACCCTCAGATCATTCCAAGAACGTGGGAAACAAGCCGTTTCCAGAAACGGGAAGCGACCGCATTCGCCGAGCTTCTTCGGTTACCGCTGCGCTTGTGTGCGGTTGCGGTATTGGCGGGGGCTGAGATTGAGTTCGCGTTTGAAGACTGCGGCCAGGTATTCGCGAGAGCCAAAGCCAGCAAGGCGAGCCACTTCGGGCACCGGCATGTCGGTTTCCGCCAAGAGGCGTTTCGCCCGGGCAAGACGTACGCGGCGAATTTCGGCGGCCGGGCCGCGCCCTAGCACTTCGTGGAAGCGGCGTTCCAACCAGCGCCGCGAAACGGGAACCTCGCGGAGTACATGGTGAACCTGTATTGGGTCCGTGGCGTGGTTGCGAATGAAAGCCACGGCATGTGCAAGGTCCGGATCGTCGACCGCCAGCGTGTCGGTCGATTGACGTGTAAGTATGCCCGTCGGCTCGAGCAAACACGGGGCTTTCGGTGGGCGGTCGCCGTGCATCAGTCGGTCCAGCAGTTTGGCCGCTTCAAAACCGATCCGTTCGGAGGTTAACGCGATGCCGGAAAGCGACGGGCTGCACGCCTCACAAAGCAACTCGTCATTGTCGGCTGCCAGCACGGCAACCTGCTCCGGAACCAAAAACTTCTCGCGCCGGCAGGCATAGATTAGTTCGCGGCCCAATTCCGTAGTCCAGGCGACGATAGCTACCGGCTTGGCCAGTTTTTTCAACCAGCGGGAAAGGCCTCGCTGGCGCGTATCCCAGGCCGTACGACTGCCGCCTGCGCCCGACTCGATTGTTGTCCCGTAGAAAGGAATGTCGTCGCAGACGGCCGAAACCGCATTGGCAAAGCCGCCATAGTGCCGATCTACGAACGAACGGTGCGCCAACCCATAGTAAGCGAAGTGGACAAACCCGCGATCCAAGAGGTGTTCGGCAGCCATGCGACCGGCTGCGGGAAGATCAGTGGCCACGCGGGGAAAATCGACGTCGGGCAGTTCGATGGCCGAAATGTTCACCACCGGCACGCCGGCAGCGCGGACACGTCGGGCTGCGCTGCGGCTACCCACACGGGCAATAATTCCGTCGCCGCGCCACCCAGGCGGCAACCAGATTGGCGTATCTTGTCCGCCCGACTTAATCCACAAATACCACGGACTGTGCTGACTGTAGTTGACGATCCCACGAACTAAGCGGCGTCCCCAGCCGGTGGCCGTATCGACCAGCACAGCCACGTGCGGCGTGCTGTCGCCGATCGACGTATTGCGATGCGATGTGGACTGTTTTTTCGACCTTCCCACAATGTCATCCTTCCGGCGATGACCGGCGCGAAGGGTGAATACCTTCGTTCCGCGAGTTCGACGTTTTGCTCAACTACCGGTGCGAGACGCAACCAACGGCTTGAAGTGGAATCCTATTGACGCTTGCCTAGCCAATGAGCGGAAGGCGACCAGCGGGAGCCTGGATTTTCAGGCGTTCAGCTTCCCCAAACGATCATTTTCAACGCAAGCATCAATAAATCGTAGTGCTTTGTCGTTTTCACAAATACGGGTGCCATGGCCACGCTTGCGTGGCCATGTTCGTCGGGATTTCAGCATATCCACATTGCCGCGGGCATGGCACCCAACCCGTAAATCGACATAGTACTATTGGGCCCTGTATTGCTTATAGAACGAGGGCGACCGACTGGAGCCCGGTTTCCCGGGACAGGGCGCAACGAAGCGTTCCACCATCAACCACGGAAGCAATAGTTCGTCGCCCCTGACCTCTGTTCCCTTTTCCAATCCTACCATCCCAATAGTACTGTCGCAAACACTTACGTTTTTTGCGCAGTCGCACATTGACGTTGATTCGCTGAGGGTGCGAGAATGCTCAAAGGCAGATGAGATGAGTTGTGCGCCATACAAAATCATCCCAGGCACACCAAAATCCCCCCCCTCGAAATCCCCGGAGGACACCATGAGCATCTCGCGTCGACAATTCCTGCACACTTCAGCCGTCGTGGGCGGCACCGTCCTGGCCCTCCACCGCAGCGCTCATGCGGCCGGTAGCGACATTTTGAAGGTCGGACTGGTCGGTTGCGGCAGCCGCGGCGCAGGGGCCGCTTCGAATGCCATCAACGCCGATCCGGGCGTGAAGCTGGTGGCCATGGCCGATGCCTTCGGTGATCGGATCGAGGGAACGTTGAAGCAACTCACAAAAATGCATCCGGACCAAGTCGACGTTGATCCAGGACGATGCTTTGTGGGTTTTGATGCGTACAAAGAGCTGATTGCTAGTGGAGTGGACGTGGTCCTGCTGGCCACGCCCCCGCATTTTCGCCCGTTGCACCTGGCTGCCGCAGTCGAGGCCGACAAACACGTGTTTGTCGAGAAGCCAGTGGGTGTCGACGCCACCGGCGTGCGAAGTGTGGCGGCTACCTGCGAATTGGCCAAAAAGAAGAACTTGTGCATCGTATCGGGCCTCTGCTGGCGATATAACCACGTGCTTCGCGAAACCATCAAGCGAGTTCACGACGGGGCCATCGGCGATATCGTTGCCGTACAGACCACGCGCAATCTGGGTTCGCTTTGGCATCGCGGACGCCAGCCGGAGTGGTCGGAAATGGAATTCCAGATGCGCAACTGGTATTACTTCACTTGGCTCGGCGGTGATCACAACGTCGAGCAACAGATTCATGGCATCGACAAATGTTCTTGGGCGATGCAAGATAAGACGCCGGTGAAGGCCTGGGCCATCAGTGGGCGACAGGTCCGTGTCGATCCGAAGTACGGTGACATCTACGACCACCATTCCGTGGTTTATGAATACGACAACGGCGTGCGGATGTACGCCTTGGCCCGGCAACAACCCGGCTGCTTCAACGATTACTCTGAAGTGCTGATGGGAACGAAAGGCTGTTGTGATCTGCAAAAAGGCCGTATCGAGGGCGAGACAAACTGGAGCTATGGACGCCATGGCAATCATCTCTCCGGTTATGGTGTGCAACAGACGAGCAAGGGCAAGAGTGCTGCACGGCCCATGCACCAAGTCGAACAGGACGAGTTGTTCGCCGCCATTCGCGCAGGCAACTGTATCAACAACGGCGACTACATGTGTCAGAGTACGCTGCTGGCGATTCTCGGGCGCACGGCTGGCTACACGGGCCAAGAGATCGCCTGGGAGCAGATGAAACAGTCGAAGTTGGATCTTTCGCCCTCACGTTACGCCTTCGACGCAACGCCGCCGACCTTGCCGGGGCCCGACGGAAAATATCCCGTGGCCACGCCTGGCGTAACCAAATTTGTCTGACCATAAAACCGTGACCACGAAGCGCTTTGTCAATTGATCGGGTTCCATGCCGACGCTTGCGTGGGCATGCTAAACCCGCGGGACACATGCCTACACGATTTTGTCGCGAGGGAAGCATTCCGGGTGACGCACTGCGCTGATTCTCTGTCCAAAGGTACTTGCATCATGATGTCGATACAGATACGTGTGTTAGGAATGCTTACGATCCTAGGCTGTGTGGTCGGGAGTCTGGCGTCCGATGTTGGTGCCGGCGAGACGTTGGCGCTTTTCGACGGAAAAAGTCTCGACGGCTGGGCCGCCCGGGAACCTCGTGATCATAGCCTGTGGCGTGTCGGACTGGCACGTGTGTCCCGAGCGGATGCGCGGCGGCTAGCCATCTCTTCGTCGGAAACCTCGCCCGGAGTGTTAATCAACAACGAGTCGCCCGGCTACGCACCGAGGGAAACCCGTGGTGTGGACCTCTACACTGAGCGGACCTTCGGCAACTGCACGATCGAGTTGGAGTTCATGGTGCCCGAGCAGGCGAACTCGGGCGTCTACGTGATGGGCGAGTATGAAGTGCAAATCAAGGACAGTTACGGCAAGGACAAATTGACGTTTCAGGACTTGGGCGCGATCTACAAGGTTGCGCCCGCCCGGGTGAACGCCGCACGCAAGCCGGGCGAGTGGCAATCGTTGCGGATCGCGTTTTGTGCTCCGCGATTTGAGAACGGCAAGAAGGTGACCAATGCACGATTCGTGAACGTCGTGCTCAACGACCAAGTGATCCACGAAAACGTGGAACTAAGCGATGTGACGCCCGGCGGGTTGACTGGAAAAGAGGTTGCCACAGGACCGCTGATGTTCCAAGGGGACCACGGGCCGGTAGCGTTTCGCAATATCCGAGTGACGATCACTGGGAGGGGGCTAGACGCTAGGGACTAGGGCTGATGATCGTTGTATGACGGGTGCCACGGACAGTTCGTCTGTCCGTGTTCGGCACTGGCTGGCAAGCAGCCAGTGGCACTCAATTTGCCGTGTCTTTTGAGGTAGTACGATGACGAACCAAATTTCTCGACGCGCGATGTTGGCCAGTACGGCCGGTGGGTTGCTTCTCGCTCCTGGTATGCGGTCGCTGCTGGCTGACGAACCGCGGTCGTTCCGCGTCGGTGCTTGCGATTGGTCGCTGGGCAAGCGGCAACAACTGGCCGCACTGGAACTGGCTGCACAGATCGGGCTCGACGGTGTGGAAGTCAGCTTCGACGGCGGCCCCGACGGCGATCTGCGCAGCGAGGAGGTTCAACAGCAGTTCCTGGCGGAGGCCAAGCGGCGGAATCTGGAAATCTGCTCGTTGGCGATGGGCGTACTCAATCGCGTGCCGTATGCCTCCGATCCCCGGGCGGAGACCTGGGTTGCCGAGTCGGTCGACGTGATGAAGAAGTTGGGCGTGCGAGTGATCCTACTCCCGTTCTTCATGCACGGTGAAATCAAGGGCGACAATGCCTTGCAGGCCGCCGTGATCGAGCGGCTGAAGAAGGTGGCGCCGAAGGCGGAAAAGGCGGGCGTTGTACTGGGCTTGGAGACCTCGCTGAACGCGGAAGAACACATGCGAATTCTCGATGCCGTGGGCTCGCCGGCCGTGAAGGTCTACTACGACGTGTCGAACATGTTGCGCCGCGGCAACGACATTTACCGTGAGATCCCTCAGCTAGGTTCGCGAATTTGCCGCGTTCACATGAAAGAGAAAGGATGCCTGCTGGGCCAGGGCGATGTCGACTTTCGTCGCGTGCGCGACGCGCTCGAGGCGATCGAATATCGCGACTGGCTGGTGATCGAATCGGCCCGGGTGAAGGGACGCGACGTGGTCGACTGCTATCGTGAGAATCTTGCCTTTTTACGCAAACTGTTTCCCAGCGCACAAAACGGTTCTGCCCAGAAAGGGGACGCCGCGTGACCTGGCAAATCTATCTGGCACTGAGCACGATGATGGCCCTGGAATTCGCGATTCGCGGAAGTTGGGCGCCGGTGCTTTCAGCGCGTCTGTTGGGTCCACTGGGGATGACCGGCAAGCAGGCGGGCTGGATCTATGCCATGTACCCGCTGACATGCATCGCCGCCCCGTTAGTCGCTGGGCAGATTGTCGACCGTTGGATCGCCACGGAGTGGTTTTTGGGCGGCGCGCACCTAATCAGTGGTCTCGCCCTCTTGGCGGCTGCTCGCATGACGCAGTTTCGCTGGTTGCTTTCGCTGATCGCCATCCATTGCCTATTTTTTTCGCCCACGCTGGGGTTGGTTAATTCGCTAACGTTTACGCATTTGGACAATCCAGAGGTGGAATACTTTTGGGTGCGTGTGTGGGCTTCTATCTCCTGGATGGCCGTCGGCTGGACGCTTTCGATCTGGCGTCGTTCCGGCAAGTTCGCATTCAAGGGGAGCGATGCGCTGCTGCTGGGAGCGATTCTCTCGTTCGCGATGGCCGTATTTTGCCCGCTTTGTTTGCCGCACACGCCACCACCAGGTGGGTCGGACTGGGCGTCGTCGTGGGACCCGTTTGTCGAGCTGCTCGGTAATCCCAACGTGTTGATCTTCCTCGGAATTTCACTGATTGCTTCCACGCAATTACAGTTCTACTATTTCGGTACGTCCAAATTCCTGGAAGACATTGGCTGCCGTCATGCCAATATTCCGGCGCTGATGTCCGTGGCGCAACTGGCCGAAATCGTGGCAACGGCTCAGGTTCTGCCGCTGTTGTTGCCGCGCATCGGATACCAGTGGACACTGGCCATTGGTCCGTTGCTCTGGGTCGCCATGTATGCCGTGTATGTGATTCAACGTCCTCGGTGGCTGGTCGTCGCCTCCATGGGGCTCCACGGTTTCGCCTTCGCATTTTTCTTTGATGCGGCGATCGTGTACCTGAATCAAATCGCGCCGCCCGAGATACGCGGCACGGTCCAATCGCTTTACACGATGGTTACGTTGGGGCTTGGCCTCTTCATTGGCACACACTTCACGGGTCTTGTCTTAGACCGTTACCGGTCAGAGGGTAAATACAATTGGCGAGCCGTGTTTGCTACGCCTTGCATCACGTTGGCACTGTGCGCGCTGGCATTTGTCGTCTTTTTCACCGAACAATAGAGGAAACGGGAGTATGATTCGAATCGGCATCGTTGGCTGTGGACGGATTATGGCGGCGCACCTTCGGGCGTATCGATTGTTGCGCGAGGCCGGTGTCGACGATTTCCGCATCACGGCCCTTTGTTCATTGCCCCTTGACGAAGCACGTATGTACGCCCGGCGGGGCGAAGGCCCGCCGCAGCGCCCCGCGGTGAGCGACTTTCCCGATGACCCGCTGGCGGTTGCGGATGAATATGTATCCGATTTTCAGGATGACGTTGAGATGCAGGTCTACGACGACTTCCGTCGCATGATCGCCGAAGCACCGATCGACGCGGTCAACGACTTCACGAATCTTGCCATGCACCACCAAGTGGCCGCAGCAGCCCTGGAGCATGGCAAAGACCTACTCACGGAAAAGCCGATGGCCGTGAGCGTACAGGCCGCCCGACAAATGTGCGAGGCGGCCGAGGCGAAAGACCTCGTAATAGGCGTGTTTCAAAGCGGACGATTCATGACTCGCACGCGGCATTTACGGTGGCTTTTCGAGACGGGACGTTGCGGCCAACTACAAATGGCACTTGTAGGTAGCATCGCAGCGCGGTGGGCACCCGACTCAATTGTGGCCGACACGCCGTGGCGCCACCGTCGCGACGAAGCGGGCGGGGTTGCGCTGGACGTGGGCGTTCATCGCTTCGACATGCTCCGTTACTTGGCCGGCGAGATCACCAACATTCAGGCAAGCACGGCGATTGTCGAGCCAGTACGCGTTACGCGAGATTGTCACGGCAACGTGACTCAACAAGTGGAGTGCGACGCCGAAGACACCGTGTTTGCCGCCTTCGAAACCGAGCAAGGAACCACCGGCAACTTGATTGTCAGTTGGGCCGGCTGCGGTGGGCCAACGCTGTTGGGCTCGGGCGACGTTTTCTACGGCTCGGCTGCCCGCGTCTCGGGCGACGAAGTGACCTTCGCCGACGGATCGACTGCCAGCCTCTCGCAGTTGTACGAAGAAGAATGCGACCCGGTCCGCAAGGAAAAAGACTTCCCGTTGGGATTGGATAATCCGTTCGCATTGACTCATTACGACTGGCTCGATGCTGTGCGGCACCGTCGGCCCCCGGAAACCAGCGGTCGCGAAGGCCTAGTCGACTTGGCTTGTGCCTACGCCGTTTTGGAATCGGCCCAGACCGGAAAACGCATTGACGTTGCGGACGTGGCATCAGGCGCGTTGCGTGAATGCCAACGGCCGATCGACGATCGGTACGGGATCGCATAACTCGAAACACCCGAATATTTCATTGTGAGGATACGATGCAGAAACCGATTCGATTCGGCGTATTAGGACTGACGCACGACCACGTATGGTGCAATTTGGAGGCGCTGGCCGGCATGACAGACGGCACGCTGGTCGCCGTTGCCGATTGCCACCAACCGTTGCTCGACAAAGTGAAAGAACAGTACGGTTGTCCCACGTATCTGGATCACGAGGAGATGGGCGACAAGGAACAACTCGACGCGGTCTTCGTCTGTTGCGACAACGCAACAGGGGCGGAACGGACCGCTTGGGCGGCCGAGCGAGGATTGCATGTGATCGTCGAGAAACCCATGGCCGCCACGCTCGCCGGCGCCGAAAAAATGCTGACGGCCGTGCAAAAAGCCAACGTACGATTGATGGTCAATTGGCCGGTCGTTTGGCGCCCACAGGTCCAAGAGGCGTTGGCCATTGCAACACGGCCCGAGTTTGGCGAAATCTGGCAAATCACGCATCGCACCAGTCACGGTGGGGTCTACGTGGAGTGTGGCCCTCACTTCCGCGAGTGGATCGTCAACAAGGAACTCAACGGAGCGGGAGCCTTAATGGATGTGTGTAGCTACGGAGTCAATCTGGCTCAAGTACTGCTGGGACAACCGGAACGGGTTACGGCTGTCACTTCGCGAATGCGCGACTCGGAATTTTCGGTTGAGGACACCGCTATCATTGTGATGTCGTATCCGCACGCCCTGGCCACCGCCGAGGGATCGTGGAACCTGGTGGGCCAACCCTGGACCGGATACCTTGCGACGATTTGGGGAACGAAGGCCACCGTAATGGTTGGGCCAGGACGCAACGGACGCCTTTGGACGGCCACCGCCGAAAACCCCGAATGCATCGAACTTACGCCACCGAAGCCGGAACCCCACATGGCCAACGGCATCTCGCATTTCATTTGGGCACTGACCACGGGCAACGAATTCCACCCGCTGTGCCGCGCCGCCACTTGCCGCAACACCCAGGAGGTTCTCGAAGCGGCCATCAACGCTTCCGAAACTCACAAGGAGATCGCGTTGCCGCTGAAAACGGCCGGGTGAGTTATGGGAACGAACGAAATCGATACAAGCGCAATCTCGGACAGCGCCGTCGAACGACTTTCGACGGTCGCCAAGTTGGGTGTGACCACGGGGATCATTACCCACATCCAGCGGTTTTCCGTCCACGACGGGCCGGGCATCCGCACCACGGTGTTTCTGAAGGGCTGTCAGTTGCATTGCCCTTGGTGCCATAATCCCGAGACCTATCGGCGGCAGCCAGAGCTTCAGATCTTTGCCGACCGCTGCATCGGCTGCGGAGCTTGTATCGAACGTTGTGAACATAATGCGCACGAACTCACCTCGGCCGGGCACGTTTACCATCGCGATCGCTGCGTCGCCTGTGGACGATGCGCCGAGACGTGTTATGCCAAGTCGTTGGTGCACGTCGGCGAAACCCGCACGGCCGAATCGGTCGTGGCCGAGGTGCTTGCCGATCGTCCGTTCTATAGGCCGACCGGTGGGGTGACGATTTCCGGCGGCGAACCGCTCTTGCAGGCCGACTTCACTGCGGCCATCCTTGAGCTTTGCCGGCACGAAGAAATCCACACGGCCATCGAAACCAACTTAGCGTGGCCCTGGGAGGTTGTCGCTCCGCTGGTTCCGCTGGTGGACCTGTTGCTGGTCGATATCAAAACAATGGACGACGAGTCCCATCGACACTGGACCGGCGCATCGAACGCAAAAATTCTGGAGAACCTCCGGCGGCTCGACGGTTTGGGCAAATCGCTGGTCATCCGCACGCCGGTAGTTGGCGGCGTGAACGACCGTCCGGAGCAAATCTCGGCAATCGCCGACTTTTCGGCCACGTTACAGAACGTCTGCCAATACGATCTATTGCCATATCACCCCTTGGGGACCGGAAAATTCGACGCCTTGGGACTTGAGGGCCACCGACCCGAGTTTCATACGCCCACGGCATCCCAGTTGGACGCACTGGCTGTGCGAGCCGCACGCCCCGATTTCGTCGTGAAGGTGGCCGGAACAGATTCTAACACGCAACACACCTCTTCTTGATTACGGAACGTTTTATGGCACTCACTGTGCAAACCGGAGTCGACTACGCTTTTCGTTTGGAGCATTTGCGGAAACGGAAGGAAGCCCAAACCGAGGAGAAACTCCGCCGACTCGGATATATGGACGAGGACGATTACGGCCTGGTACTGCCACCTGAGGATTTCGACTGGCAGCCGAAGCCCAACCATCCCAACGGTTCGTTCTACGGACTGCAAGGTTGGGCCGACAATTTCTGCGACCTGTTGGATTCGCTGCCGGTCTACGTCGATCCGATGGATGCGTTGGCCGGGCGATACATGGTGTTGCTCAACCGTGTGCGAAAGTGCAACTGGCCGCCGGAGTGTGATTTTTCGGAACTGAAGCCGGAACAGGCTCGCTATGGAATTATCTCGGGCATCGGCAACGATGCCCACTTCGCGCCCGACTTTCGTATCGGTCTGGCGCTCGGTTGGGGCGGCCTGCTGGCCAAGGTCCGACACTGCCGTGCGGAGCAGTGTCGTGGTGAACAGGGCGCCGACAAGGCGGAATTCTACGATGCCGAAGAGCGCGTGATTCTCGCCATCCAGGGTTGGATTCGTCGCACGGTCGAAGCGATCGAAGCCACCGAAGCTCGCGAAACCGACCCAACGTTGCAGGCGAACCTTCGCGAGATGGCCGAGGTGAACCGCTGGCTCATCGACGGTCCGCCGCGCACGTTGCGCGAAGCCTGCCAGTGGATCGCTTGGTTTAACATGGCCTCGCGGACCTATAACCGAGATGGTGCCGGCGGGCAACTCGACGAGCTGTTACTTCCTTACTACGAACGCGATCGTCGTGAAGGTCGTATCGACGACGACGATGCGATCTTCCTATTGGCCTGCCTGCTGTTGAACGACACCAATTATTACCAGTTGGGCGGTCCGGCCCCCGACGGACACGACCAGACGAGCCACCTGTCGTTTCTGATTCTCGAAGCGGCACACCGTTTGAAATCGACCTGCAATCTTACGATCCGTGTCCATGACGGACTCGACCCGCGGTTACTACGCAAGGGTGTCGAGTATCTATTGGAAGATCGCAAAGCCTGTCCGCGGTTTTCCGGTGATAAGGCACTGGTCGAGGGGTTCATGCGAAACGGTTACTCGGCCGAGCTGGCACGTCAGCGAATCGCCGTAGGCTGCAACTGGATGGCCCTGCCCGGGTTGGAATACACGATGAACGACACGGTGAAGATCAACGTGCTCAAAGTCTTCGCCGTGGCTTTCGACGAGATGATGCACGAGGACACCAATCCTTCCATCGAGTTGCTCTGGCAGCGATTCGAAGAGCACATGCGCCTCGCCGTTCTTTGCACAGCACGCGGAATCGACGTACAACTGGACCACCAGCACCTGAACGAACCGGAACTGATGCTGAATCTGCTCTCGCACGGTCCGATTGAGCGAGGGCTTAACGTGACCAACGGCGGCGTGGACTTGTACAACATGTGCGTCGATGGCGCAGGGTTGGCTAACGTGGCCGATTCGCTGGCCGCGCTGGAACAACGTGTGCAACAGCAGCAGCGTATCACGTGGCAAGATCTGGCCGAACAACTCCGCAATAATTACCAGGGCCCCGACGGCCAGCGCGTGCAACTGATGATGCGCACCGCTCCGCATTATGGCGAAGGCGATTCGCTGGGGGATTGTTGGGCGCTGAAGATTTCGCAACTGTTTACGCGGTTGGTCACCGAGAGGCCTACGCCGGGCGGACGGCGGATGATTCCCGGCTGGTTCTCCTGGGCCGATACGTTGCGGTTGGGCAGAGAGGTTGGCGCCACGCCGGATGGTCGCCGAGCCGGCGAGCCGATCGCGCATGGCGCCAATCCTCGTCCCGGCTTTCGCGACGACGGAGCGGCCACGGCAATGATCAAGGCAATCGCTGCAATTCAGCCGGGCTACGGGAATACGGCTCCCATCCAACTCGAACTCGACCCGTGCATTGCGCAGTCGGACGACGCGGTGGAGACGATTACCCGACTCATCACAACCCACTTCGCCCTGGGGGGAACGCTGTTTAACGTGAACATCGTCGACGCCCAGCAGGTGCTGGCCGCGCACAAAGACCCCTCGCAGTACCCTGACCTTGTCGTGCGCGTCACGGGCTTCACCGCCTACTTCGCCAACCTCTCGCCCGAGTTCCGGCAGTTGGTCGTAGACCGGCTGCTGCAAGGTTGTTGAACCCAGCGCGGATAACACAACGGAAATCTCTTTTTCCGGAAAACATGCTCACGACAAACGTGCGCATGGCACCCGTTCTCGCCTAAAATCGCGACACGCTTCTCTTTTTGTGCAGCTATCGCCGCGCTGCCGCTGGCTGCATATATTCCTACATTACTTCCGTGCGAAGTAAGTGTGATCGTCTATGGTGTTGCGTGTTCTCCGAGAACACCCGCCGGATGGCGTGCGCAAATGTCTACATGGAATGACACAAAGTCATGCTTCCACGGTGTACCGCGCCGGGTATATTGAGGTTTGGGCCTCATCACCCCGGCCGACGGGTGATCGCCCGGCAACGACTCACACCATGGGAGAAACAGAACATGAAAGCAATGAAAACGATGAACGCGTGCCAAGCCGTGGCACTGATCTCCGTTCTTGCAAGTGCCTCGCTGGCCAGTCCGACGGAGACGCCTGCGGTACGAGCTTGGACCGAGCAGGTGGTCATTCCGACTTATCCGGTCGGGGAACCAGAAACAAACCCCTATTTCTATCACGGGCGCAAGTACCAGGGCGCCAAGGGCCCCGTGTATCCTTATGCCATGCTCAGTGCGATGAGCGACGTTAAGCAAGATCGTGAGTATCAAGCGGTCTACTTGGAAAACGAGTACGTCAAGATCTCGGTGTTGCCGGAGATGGGCGGTCGCCTCTTCACGGCCACCGACAAAACCAACGGTTACGAGTTCTTTTACCGGCAGCACGTAATCAAGCCGGCATTGATCGGAATGGCCGGTGCGTGGATCTCGGGCGGTATCGAATGGTGCATTCCGCACCACCATCGCGTGTCGACCTATATGACCGTCGACCACCGGATCGTGGAAAATCCCGACGGAAGCAAAACCATCTGGGTGGGTGAAACTGAACTTAGGCACCGCATGAAATGGCTAGTAGGATTAACGCTTTATCCCTCGCGTTCCTACGTGGAAGTCACTGTCAAACTATTGAACCGCACGCCTTTTGCCCATTCGATGCTGTATTGGGCCAACGCCGCAGTACATGCCGGGCCAGAGTATCAGATGATCTTTTCGCCACAAACGCGGTTGGGAACGTATCATGCCAAGTGGGAGTTCGTCCATTGGCCGATCGGGCAGGAAACGTATCATGGCCTGGATCGTAACGGCGTCGATTTGAGTTGGTGGAAAAACCATCCCGCGTCGATTTCGATCTTCGCTTACGACGACAAGGCCGATTTCTTCGGCGGATACGACCATGCGAAAAAAGCCGGTACGATGCATGTGGGCGACCACCATGTGATGCCGGGCAAAAAGTTCTTTCTCTGGGGTAGCGGGGCTGAGGGAAAGGCATGGGACCGCGTGTTGACCGACGAAGACGGTCCTTACATCGAGTTGATGGCCGGCGGTTATTCCGACAACCAGCCCGATTACAGTTGGGTTCAGCCGCACGAACCCAAGATCTTCCGGGACTTCTGGTACCCCATTCGCGAACTGGGGTCCGCAAAACACGCCAATCGTGAAGCGGCGGTGAATCTGGAGGTAACGGATTCTGGGCAAACGAAACTGGCCGTCAACACGACTGCTCCGCAGCCCGATGTCCGTGTTGTTCTGCAAGCAAACGGTCGGAGCGTGTTTGATCGTCGGGTGTCGGTCGCCCCGGACAAGCCGTTTTCAGCCGAGGTGTCCCTTCCGGTAGGAATGAAGGAGGACCAATTGCGTTTGGCTGTCGTCAAACCGTCTGGTGAGGAGTTGATCAGCTATCAACCACAGCACGTTGCCGAACCGACGGTGCCCGAGCCGGTCGCACCCACTCCAGCCCCCGAGACGATCAAGACGGTCGAAGAACTCTACTTGACCGGTTTGCGGTTGGAACAGCTCAACAACGGCGCCCGCGATCCGCGTGATTACTACCGGGAAGCGCTGAAACGAGACTCGGGCCACTCGGCCACCAACGTGGCCCTGGGAATCGACGCTTGCAAGCGAGGGCTGTTTAAGGAAGCCGAGAAGCGGTTTCGTACGGCACTCGAACGCGTCACGCCGGATTACACTCGGCCGAAAAACGGGGAAGCCTACTACTATCTCGCCGTGGCGTTGCGCGGGCAAGGTCGCGAAGCCGAGGCCGCAGTCGCGTTGAACAAAGCCACATGGAGCCATGGATGGCATGCCGTGAGCCACTACACGTTGGCCGAGTTGGCTTGCCGAAAGGGCGACTACGCCCAGACGCTTAAGCAAATTGACCAATCGCTTACCACCAATGCCAGCGATTGCCGATCGCATACGTTGCGGGCCATCTTGCTGAGGAAACTGGGACGAAATCAGGAAGCCCTGGTTGCCATCGAGAAGGCACGCGCGCTCGACCCGCTCGATTTCTGGGCCGAAAACGAGGCGCTCGTGCATGCAAGCAAGCAGAATCAAACGGCAGCCAACGCTGCGGAAACGGCGATGAAACAGATGATGCGAGGTGAGGTCCAGTCGTACCTCGAAGTGGCCACTGACTACGGCGACTGCGGCCTGTGGGACGAAGCGATCGACGTACTGACGCGATACGTTGCCACCGTGCCCAAGCAGAAGCATGTTCACCCGATGGCTTGCTACTACCTAGGTCAATACAGCATCCAGAAAGGAGATACCGAAGGGGCGGCCCGCTACGATCAACTGGCCGCGGAAATGTCGCCCGATGGCTGTTTTCCGTTTCGCCTGGAGTCGATTGGCGTGCTCGAACAGGCCATCGATCGCAATCCGTCCGACGCCCGAGCCCTGTACTACTTGGGCAATGTGCTTTACGATCTGCAACCGCAGCGAGCGATTGCCGCATGGGAACAAGCCGCCAAGCTAGATCCTGCTTTTGCCACCGTGCACCGGAATTTGGCCATCGCCTATCACTACCAGCAACGCGACGACGCCAAAGCGGTGACCGCGATGCAACGGGCAGTCGAGTGCGATGGCGACGATCCTCTGTTCTACGTCGAGTTGGACATGTTTCAAGAGAAGGCGGGCACCCCACTCAAAAAGCGATTAGCCGTTCTGGAGGCGAATCACGATGTCGTCGTACAGCGAATGGATGCCCTGCTGCGGCAAGTCGACCTGCACATCGCCGTCGGCCAGTTCGACCGAGCAATCGACCTGCTGGCGAAGCACCATTACCGGCGTTGGGAAGGCGAGTTCCTCGTCCATCAACTCTACGTAACGGCACATTTGTGTCGTGGTGAGAAGTTCTATCGCGCTGGGAAGTATGAAACGGCATTAGCCGACTTCGAGGCCGCACTCGCGTATCCAGAGAATTTCGACGCGGCGCAACCCCACGCCGGTCCGCCCCGTGCTGCCGAGATCCACTATTGGCACGCCGCGGCGTACGAAGCCCTGTCGCGCGAGGATGCGGCACGTCGGCACCTTCAGATGGCAGCCAAGGCGGACGTCCGGGTTACGGAGCAACGCTACTGGCGAGGGCTGGCCCGCGCCAAGCTCGAAGAACACGACGAAGCCGCCCGCGACTTCGACACATTGATCCGGTGTGAAAACGACTGGATTGAGCAGATCGACAAGAAGGAATTCTTTTCGTCGTTCGGTGTCAACACGCCCCAATCGGAGCGAGTGGCCGAGGGCAAATACCTGGCCGCGCTGGGCCATCTTGGCAAGGGAAATACCGCGAAAGCTGGGGAGCTATTGCGAGAAGCCCTTGGCACTTTCCCCGATCACGCGGCGGCCCGGCGTGTGTTGGCGAATCTTCCGGAACGCCTCTGAAAACGCAGTCGGAGCGAAATCTGTCGTCGAAAACTGGTTCAGAGAGTTTTCGGAGTTGATGATATCGAACGAGAGCGTATGGCCTTCGCTGTTCGAAAGCCATACGCTTTTTTCGTAGTGCTTTGTCGACTTTTAAAACGGGGGTTCGGGTGCCATGCCCACGCAAGCGTGGGCATGGCACCCCTATTCTAAAGATTGACAAAGCAGTAGTCAGTTGGCCTTGTTGTGCAGGCCCCCCTCCCTACCGCGCACCGACGAACTTAATACACAATGGGGCGGTTGCCGTTTCGCGCGGAGTGTGATTGGCGAGGGACCAATGCGACACGACGACAAGTGAATGGCGAACACAAATTTTTGAGCAGGCCGTTATCGCTGACCGCTTACCTGCACGCCGTGTGCGTGCAGGCGGCCGGATAAGAGTCCAAATCCTCTCAACGCTTGCCGACAAAAGCGCCATACGCATCTAGCACGAAGACTGCTTTCCCGTCTTTCGCAGTCTGTTTTTTCACGCCCTCGGCCAGCAACTCGCGGTACTTGGCCTTCGGCTGCGGCACCGCAATCTGGACGCTGACTTGTTGGTCCGTCAGATTCACGACCGTCAGAATCTGTTCGTTGTCGAGTGTCCGCAGATAGGACAGCACGGCGTCAGGGGCGTTGTTATCGAGCCAAACGACCGCACCGTCCGTAAGTGCCTGTTCTGCATGACGCATCGCACACAGTTTCTTGCAGAACGCAAAACGAGCTTTGCCGGTGGGCGTATCGGCGGCAGCCCAGTCGATCGGTGCCCGCCCGAAGATACTGTGGCGAGCCGTATCGGCGACTTCCTGGCCGTTGTAGACAAATGGCACGCCGTCGAGCGTGAAGTTCACGACCAGTGCGGCGTCGACGCCCTTTGTTCCCCACACCTTCTCGATGCGATTCTCCCAACAGTCGTTGGAGATGTCGTGGTTGTCGAGGTAGCGGATAAACCGGGCACCACGCGGCCGCTGCGCGGCGTGGGTTTCCCACGTTTTGCGGATCAAAGAGGCCGGTTCGCCCTTTTCGTAGACGCGCCGAATGGCGTTGAACGACGTGAAACCGTAGTTGAGGTCGAAGGCTTGCAGCTGATCCTCACGTCGCTCGGATTCAGCCAGCATGCTTACGTCGGGTCGGATTTTTTCCAGCCGCTGGCGAGCTATCTCCCAGAAGTCTAGAGGAATGCCAGCCGCTACGTCGCAACGGAACCCGTCGATGTCGAAGTCCGTGACCCAGTATTCCATGTTCTTCCAGAGATACTCGCGGAGTTCATTGTTGGCCATATTAATTGCCGGGAAACTCCACCCTGCCACGCGAATCTTCCCCTGCTCGTCCCGCTTGACGAAGTTCGGATGTTCTTTGAGAAACACCGCATTGGGACCGCAGTGCAGGTAGACCATGTCGAGCATGACGCGCATTCCGAGCTTGTGCGCCGTCGCAACGAACTCTTTCAGGTCGTCGTCTGTTCCGTACTCCGGATCGACGTGATAGTAGTCCTTCATCCGATACGGATTGCGCGGGTTGTTCATTTTCGAGGCCTTCTGACGCGGGCTCCAGCCGTTGCGGTCCGGGTCATCGTCGGCCACGAAGACGGGGCAAAGGTAGATGATGTCGGCTCCCATTTCGGCGACTTGTGGCAAACGCGCGGTTGCCGCCGTCAGCGTACCCTCGGGCGCGAAGGCACGTGGCTGAATCTGGTAAATCACACCCCGGGTTACCCAGTCCGGAGCGGGCCGTGCCTGCTGCTCATGCAGGTCTGCGGCATTCAAAACTGCTGCAAAGACTGTTAGCGCGAATAGTCCTACCAACGCGAGCCTTGTGATTCTCATTGTGTAACCTTTCCAATATGAGTACAGTTCAGAATGTGTATGCGAAGTCTGGGCCTTTCAACGCGAAAGGGCCAAACCTTCGCCAGCCTGTAACGTGATCGTTATTTTTCCGTCCAAGACAGGTAGCGTGGATTTCTCGCCGCGGCCGTCGTCCGTCAGCGCTACGGTGTTGAGCGTCTTTGCATTCTTCCATTCTTCTGGAACTGCCCAGACGCGCGTTCCACCTTTTCGGTTATAGGCAAACCACTGGCCATCGGTCCAGAGGGCCGGCATGAAGACGTCGCCACCGTCGACGAGCGTACGTCCTCCCTGGCGGATGGTCAAATACCGATCGGCCTTGCGTACCGTTGACTCAACGTCGTCGCTGAAAACGACTCGATAAACCTCTTCGCCATCGACATAGGAGACGGCACGATGACGATTTAGAAAATACCACGGTAGCGTCTTCGTGCAGATTCGGCCAACGATACCTTGGGTGCCGCCGCGTTTTGGTCGCAAAGCCCTGTCGATCGAGATTCCCCAAGCCTCCTCATAGAGACAGCCGGCCTCGGGAAGTCGTTCCCAGCAACGATAGGTCTTTCTGATTCGCTGGTTACCGCCGTCGCCGCCGCCGCAAACGACACTCGGCGGATACTCAAGCCGGCTTTCCTCGGAGAGATTAAGGTGATAGACCATGGGCAACCACCCTGCCAGGGCGAAATCGAAATATTCGGTTGTCACGTCGATACCTAGGCTACGCCAATAATCAAAGATGGCGTTGACCGTTTGGCGAAGCGCATCGTTCTTTCCAATGATACCGAACGCGTCGATATGAACAGTCCCACTTTCACGCAAGAAGGGTAACAGTTTTACCAACGCATTGATGCGTTTCTGGGCGTAACCACTTTTCCATTCGCGGACCTTATCGACGTGATAACTCACTTCGCCGCCCCAGATGCCTCCTCTGCACGGGTTGCCTTCTTTGTCGCAGACGATCAAACCGTTGGCGCGGTATTCGTTCCAGAGGGGGCTGGTTTCGTAAGCGTCCGACATATTGATATGGACGCTTACCAAGGCATTGTATTTCTTTGCTTCCTCGGCCAGCCAAAGGAAACTCGTTCGCGCGTCGGGGTCCTGCGGGCGTTTCAGCCGGTGGTTCACCTCCGACCAAGCGGGATACTTTGAATCGTGCCCATCGAACTGCCATCCGACGAGATAGACGATTTGCTTCAACCCATCGGTCACATCGTGAATCACGCGTATGTAGCGTAGCGCTTCCTCAAACGTAACCACCGACTGGTCGGGATATTGTTTATCCGCGCAATAGATTTTGTATGTCAGGCATTGGTGGTAGACGTGATTGTAAGGCGGAAGGTTGCGTGTGAACTGTTCACGCTCAGAAATCGCCGAATCGTCGGTTTCTTTTGGCTTACGTGGAGTGGCCATGTCGGCCGCCCAAAGGCTTGTACCGGTCGGTACCAATACGGCAGCAACCGCAAAAATCCCGAAGAACATGTTTCGCAAGATTTGGTTTGTCATAGAAATCCAGCCTTTCGTGGGTTGTGGTTTTTGGCTGAGTCCCGACCTGTTGTCCGAGAAATCCTTTGTGCCATATATTCCAGCAGAAACGATCGCTGGGTTAGTTGGCCGCATGATGCCGAGGACTCACTGATTCCAGTCTATATTCCGTTTTACTGGATGTCGATTTCGTACCAGACCGTTTCATATTCCGGCTTCAGCACGATCCACGACGTACCGCCCTGCCCTTTCTCAACAGGAATCTCTTGCTTGCGATTTCCGCCAGGATCGAGTGCGAAACACTTGACTTTGGTCGCGTCGACGGGCAACGTGACCGTGGCCGGGATGCCCTCGACAACGGTAGGCTCGTCTCCCCACTTGCCGGGTATGGTAATCTCATGATCCGATACACGTTCAATGGGCATCCCCTTGTTTTCCGAAATGCCGGTGGCCGCCAGCAAAATGTTGGCTGGCTGCCCCGACTCGCCAAAGCCCGAGGCATGGCGTGAAACAAGCGACACCGTGGCCCAATCGAGACGCGTTTTGCCGATCGCTAGCGTGACATTACCCAACTCGATCGTGCGATCTTTCGGAAATCCGGCGAACAACTTGGTGTTGGGCGTGTCGACGGTGAAATACCCTGCCCCGGGTTGCTCGACGTTCCAAGTCAACTCGCCCGTGTCGCTGACGAAGACTTTTTCATCGGCAGGAATGCTTTCCACGGTTGCAGGATCCGTGCCTGACTTGCCCGACAGGTCGACGCCCGTCTTATGCAACAGCGTCTGACGAGAGTCGAAACCGGCCGAGGCGATGCTTGCCCCAACCGCCTTGGTTCTTGTCAGCCGATCGAAATACGTCTCGTAATCGACTGCACCGACGACCGTGGATTTCGCTTCCTGGACGTCACCTCGCAGGTAGATCGCCGCACAGGCCGGAAAATGGGCCAAGACATCGGTTCGGCCGATGATGCTGAAGAAATAGGTGTTTCGCTGCGGCTGGAAGTTGAGCCGATGGTTGTAGGTGTACTCGAACACACCATCCCAACCTTGCAGCCGACCGTATGCGCGAAGCATCGGTTGGCCTTCGGCCCCGTACTGGTTCGGAAACGGATGATTGTATTCGCTGACGGTGTACGGTTTTCCCATGACCCGTTGCGCGGCTAAACCTCGAATGCAACTCATCGAATTGACCATCGACAGATTGCGAATTCGCCACTTTGGGCTGACCGGGCTGGGATGGCACCAGTAGGAGTGGCTGTCAACGTAGTCGAGTTGTGCCTGAACGAACGGAGGACTATATCCGAGTTGTGTACCTGAGATGACCGATTTGACCCTCAACTCGTTCTTCAGGTAATCAGACAGGCCGACCCAGTAGTTGCTTTCCGTGTCGACCAGGAACTGGTAGAAATCACAAACCGCCTCGCGCGGCGCGTAACCGCTGGTTTTGACAATGGGGATCGTTCCGTCTTCAAATCGTTGCGTGGTGTCAAAGTCGCTTTTTGCGCCGCTTTGCAACGAAAGATCGTCGATTTCATAGGAGCCGACCTCGAAACGGGTAAGCTGGAATTGCGCCTTGTCAGAGTCATCGCCGCCAGCGAACGAGTAGGAAACCTTCCGCCATGCGGGACCAACCGAAATCTTCTTATGCACTCCCAGCGATCGCCAACCGCCCACCGAGTCGGCTACAGCCAGTCCGAGTGTCACGTTGCCGGCGCCCTTCGTACGGCGGATCTTGAATGAAAGCGTGTAGGGTCGATCCTTCTCAAGCGAAACTGTGCGGAAGAGTTTTGGAAAATACTCGTTGCCCTTGCGGGTGACATCGACTTTTAACGTCCCATCACTCGCCGCGCACGTGGCTTTGGCCGAACTGAGCGAGAGAATCCATTTATTCCCGTCGAACGCAACCGGCCGGTCAAACGTTCCCTCGGGAATCTGTTCGTCGCACAACGGCGTGTCGACCCATTTCCATGTGCGGTGCAGGGCCTCGGTCGACGCGTATTTTTTGCGGAGCCACTTATTCCACTGCGAGCGAAGTTCCGCGGCGTAAGGGTCGGGAAGCCGATCGATCGCACCGCCAAAATACGTTCGGAACAGGGCGTTCTCGTTATTCAACTCGACCATTGCCACGCAAGGATCTGCATTATACGCCAGCCCGGTGTAAGGATTGACATGGGTCAACAGCTTGCGGGCATACTCCTTTTGCAACTCGATCATTCGTGGCTCGAAGTTGTCGAGCCCCTTGTCGGCCCAGGGGCGTGTGCCCGAGAATCCGTCGCGTTCGTCCCACGTGCGCGCCACGTGGAGATTGATGTTCACATAGATTCCCTGCTTCTTCAACGCCGCGATCAGGTAGTCGAGCCGCTCAAGTTGGATCGGGTCGAGATTGCGCTGGGTATTGGAATCGTCGGCAATGATGCCCTGTAGTTTTTCCTCGCGGAAATTTCCATACGCGGCGTCCATGTAGTGCAGCCGAACGCAGTTGATGCCAAATCGGGCAAGCCGAGCCGCCGTCTGATCGGCGTCCTTGTGACTGGGGAAGTTCGCCGGCCCGGTAAGGTTCGTGGCATGCAAACGTACTGGACCCGCGTCGTTGACGAACCGTCCGTTTTCTATGCGAATGAATCCATGTTTGCCGGCCGGGGCTTCGAGCAAATGGGCCATGCTGGTTGCGTTGTCGGGCGCGTCGTACGAGATCACGAAGGGAAAAAGTGGCGCAGGCTTCTCGGCGGTCGACACTCCAGGAAGGAGGCATAACGCTGTGAATGCGGTCAACATTAGGGGGCGGATTCGCACGTTGATTCTCCTCTTTCAGGCAACGATGGAGCAAACACCTCGGGAGTCGTAGCTATCGCCGAGACAACATACGCCTCGCCATCCCAGAACACGATATTTGCGAGGTTGGTTTGCAGGCTTTGCAGAACCGACTTCGTCGGGCTGCGGGGGTAAGTTGGAGGTCAGGGGTCGTCACGTCTTGCAGGGAATGTCGACCCAAAATGAAGGGAGGAAGGTTGTATGAGCCAATCTTACTTCCCGACGAGCCGTGCGCAAAGCGCGCGGATAATGTAAAAAACGGTAGATTAACTGAACAATTCGTCGGCCTTGTAGTTCTTATGTGGGAAATGAGCACTTTCTCGCAATAGTCGGATCCAGAGAGTAAAATGGTGGTAATCGATCCTATTGAGTCTTGCATATTGAATGAACGGAGGGCGACCGTCGGGAGCCCGGTTTTAAGGCTTCTGGCCCTAGCCGACCGTTCAATGAAATGCAAACATCAATAAACGCGCCTATGCGTGACCTTGGTATCCGCGACAGGGGGGGCACCGGGCTAACCGGTGGTGCCTGGCTCCTGGCAAGACATCGCGTCGAGAGTGTTACCTCGTTATGAAGCACGACGATCGATGGCGGTCGTGGTGCCCTTTGGGAGAAAATGTTATGCCATTGATTCGTAAACTTGAGACAATCTCTACTTCAGAATGGGCGATCAGCGAGAACGACTTCTTGCCTGGGAATGGTGGCGCCAATTGGGTGCGACCCTGCCGAAATATGCCGAAGCGTTCGTCGCTTATTCTTAGTCTCTTGCTGGTTGTGACGTGCGTAGTCGCCGTTCGTGCCGAGGAGATTCCTTATGCGAAGAGCGACATCGTACCTCCGACGCCCGAATGGTCGGCATCGGTAACGCAGAACGCGCCTGCGGCTCCAACAATCGAAGCACCCAAACGAAAGTTGCTCGTCTTTTCGCTCTTCACGGGCTATGACCACAAGGTCATCCCGCATGTGGATTGTGTTTTTGAGGCCCTAGGGAAGAAGTCGGGCGCGTTCGACGCAACGATTACCCGCGACATCGAAATGTTGGCCCCGGAGAACCTGGCCGCGTACGACGTGTTGGTACTGAACAACAATTGCTCGAAAGGACCGCGCCGAAACCTTTTTCTCGATGTGCTGGAAAGCGACGCAAAATATCGCGACTTGACACCGGCTGAACGTCAAGCCAAGGCCGCGGCATTGGAGCAATCGTTACTCGATTTCGTAGCCAGTGGGAAAGGACTCGTCGCGATTCACGGCGCGCCTACGATGTTGAACAACTCGCCGAAGTTCTCGGGCATGGTTGGTGGAGCGTTCGACTACCATCCGCCCAACCAGGCGGTCACCGTGCGCACGGTCGACGAGAAGCATCCCCTAGTGGCCACTTTCCGCGGCAAGGGGCCCTTCATCCACCGCGACGAACCGTATTGCTTCAACGGTGCGTACGAGAAGCTGGATTTCCGCCCATTGCTTGCCATGGACGCTCAAGGGCTGAAGGATCCCAAGGGCCGGGCCGACGATATGGTTCGCTACGTGGCGTGGGTAAAGCCATACGGGAAGGGACGGGTTTTCTATTGCTCGCCCAGCCATTTTCCCGAGAGCTACGAGAGTGCCACGTTGCTGCGGTTTTTGTTGGACGGCATACAATACGCGGCCGGCGACCTCAAGTGCGACGACTCGACGCCTTAGAGCGTGTTTCGAAAGCATTCGCCGCTCTCCTTTTGGGAGAGCGGCCGGAGGTGAGCGTCGGGGTGCCACGGGTTGCTTGCCAGCCCGTGTGAAGCGGCGAGAATTTTTCTTTTTTACCCCCATGTTGATCACTGCCCACACTTGGACTTGAGCGGTAGTGTTCAATAGGGCCCGTCGCCTTACCCCTTTTCTGGCAACGACTTACGCCCTCGCTCACCGTCCCGTTTTTCGGCCGAGCGAATCACTGTTCAGCAAGTTCGGGCATTTTCCGCGCAAGGTCTTGTTTTAAAACAACTTGCGCGCCCGGCCAGAAACTTGGTATTTGCACGAAGCGCGTTCAACGGGAAACGGCCCAACCGTCTCCGTAAGTTGTTTTCTGCAAGCCATTTAACCTCTATTCACCCGCCCGCCGGACCACCGATCAACCCGGTCCGACGATTTATCTTGACGCCCCACCACAAGGCAGGGTGCACGCTTCACACGCACGCGGGGGCCGGGTAAACTCTTACGAGTGGAGCGATGCACCACGAATGCCGTGGTCACGGGCCGGCTGTTCCCGACGAAAGTGGGTAGCCCCGATAGCTCTGCTATCGGGGTGCCGAAGGCACAAGAGGTTGTCGGCATGCGATTGGTTTACCCCTCGGATGAAAACCCTTGCCGAGAAGTGCAAGAGTCATGGGATAACCCCAGTCCTCCAAAAAGTAGAATGTCCCCTTTTTCAACACGTTAAACGACAAGCCAATGACCAACGCAGACATACTTGACGCGATTGAGACGAGGAAGAGCCAGACGAAGGGTCCCTTGAACGCCTGGATCTTGCTCATCGTGAGCGCCAGCCTATTTGCCGGAACAGGAGCGTTTCACTGGGACGTGCAGTTCGTGGCATTGCTTGCCGTCGCAATCTTTATCCACGAATTGGGGCACCTGCTGGCGATGAAGTTGTTTCGCTACAAGAACCTCAAGATGTTGTTCATCCCTTTTGTGGGAGGGGCGGCCAGCGGCGAACCGGACGAACACAACGCCTACAAGATCGCGATGATCTCGATTTTCGGGCCCTTCATCGGCTTCATCAGTTGCTACGTTGCTGTCGTGCTTTGGCTTCTGACGAAGGAAGAGGTGTTTGTCGAGTACGCGTATCTGTCGGTCTTCCTCAATGCCTTCAACCTGCTTCCGATCCTGCCCTTGGACGGTGGGCATTTCCTGAACGAGACGTTGTTCAACCGCTATCCCCTGACCGAATTGGTGTTCCGGATTCTCGCGATCCTCGGTTTGGGCGTGCTGGCTTACGCGTTCCAGTCGTGGCTACTTGGCGGGCTTGCCTTCATCATGCTGCTTTCCCTCGGAGTCTCTCACAAGATGGCAGTCGCCGCCAGTGTGTTGCGGAAGGAAGAGGATCTTAAGGGCGGCGATCTTACCGAGGAAAAGGTCGAGCGAATTCGGGAGGAAATCCTTCGGGCCAATCCGCAGTTCGAAAAAAACCCGAAGGCACTCGTCAACGCCGTCAAAGATACCTGGTTGAAGGTGAACAAGACATTCCCCGGCATGGGCACCACGGTTCTCCTGCTGTTTGCCTATGTCGCCATCTTCTTCGGTCTGCCGATGGTCACCGCGGGAGTGATTTACGTGGCGTCGCGACCGCCTCAACTTCAAGCATCCGTGTTTCCCGCGCCGACTGCCGTCGATCATCCTGCTTCCCAGGCAATGTCCATAACAAACATCGCGGAGGCCACCAATGCGCCTTTGGTGCGAACCGACTTCTCGGACGACCGCGGGTGGCAAGCCATCTGTGCTGCGGTCCGTAAAGCCACTCCCGAGGACCAAGAGGCATTCAACGCCCTCGTGGCAGCCAACTCTGCCATGGGGCAGGATATTGGAAAGGCCGGAGAACTTCCGCCTTTCGTCGACGCTGTCGAAAATCCACAATTCGCGGGTTTGACCATCGACGAACTACTTGCACTTATTGCAGAAGAATCGAATCACGGACGTCTTTACGTGGTTGACCGATTCAGCATTTCGCATCCCGAGCATCCAATCCGGGTCGTTGATGTTCACGGGAGAAGGGGCCGAACATTCCGAGCGGTTCCCTCGCAGATCTATGGAATCGAAGCGAATCTCTCGACGTCAAACATGGAATGGGAAGCCTTCACCGAACATCTGGAGGAAGATGGCATTTTTCGCGGTTTCTCGAAGTAGTTGGTAACCCCGATAGCTCCGCTATCGAGGTGTCGAAGGCATAAGAGGTTTTCTGCGGCGAGGCGGCCCTGTCAAAAGACAGTTGAGAGACTGCCACCCAGCCGTGGCAACCGAGGCAATGAATCGATTAGGCAGGTATTCCCGATTCGACATTGCGGCACACTGGTATGTCCTTGGCCTGCTGGTGATCGCCCACGCGGTTTTCGACGCCCTTTTTACTCCATGTGGCCGCGCCGTATCAAGCTGCTCCATGATGGTTGCCTACCCGGTGATTGGCGTGATGACTGTTCAGCCGGTGTTGTTCGCGATGTGGGCAGCGCTGCGCCGCCAGCCGTTCCTAAAGCGAACTATCCCGGCCGGTCTGGCATGTGTGGTCGTTGCCTTTGCCGGCGGGTTGGGTGAGATTCGTCACGCAAACGACCATCCAATAAGTGTCATTGCGGAAAACATCGCCATGATGTCGGCGTGCTTCGCCCTGGCGACATTGGTGTTTTGGATCGTCGGGCGAATCTTCCGATGGCAGATGATACGCGGAAATGCGGAGAGCAGCACGAGCGAACCGCTTGGCGACCAGTTTGGCATCGGGCATCTGTTGACGTGGACGGCCATCAGCGCCGGAATGCTTGGCCTGGCCCGGTTTTTGGGCGGCCATGTGGGGTCGCACGATGCCGCTTCGCCGTGGCAACAGCCGATGGGGCAAGTGGCAATAATGGCCGCCTTCTTTTTAGTCGTGCTCCTGCCCATCGTGGTTATTCCGTGGATTACGTTGGCCTACAATGGACGCGGCAAGCTCCTTCTGCTTGCCGCCATACTTGGGTGGGGGGGACTTACCTATGGCTGTATCGTTGTCATGGTGCAAATGTTCCAAGTCACCTTTCCGGAGATTGCTCAACCGGTGGTCCTCATACAACTAGGCGCCGGTGTGGCGGGGCTGCTGAGCGCGCTGATCGTTCGTTTCTGCGGATTTCGGATCACTCGGTACTGAGGAAAGCGGGTGGCCCCGGTAGCTACGCTATTGGGGTGCCGAAAGCGCGAGAGGTTGTCGGCATGTCATTGGTTTACCCTTCGGATAAAACCGCTTGCCCGAGAAGTGTCAAGAGGTGACCCTAGTCCCTCAATAAGTAGAATGTCCCCTTTTACTTTTCGATTAGTCCATCGGCCGCAGGACGTCGTTGGGATTAAATCCGAGTACCGTCGGCACTCCACGAAGTTCGACGTAACCGTCTTCCAGGATCCCAGCGTTGGGGCGGTCGAGATGCAGACGCCAGATCTCGCCCGGGGCTGACGCATTGTCCCGGGCGGCCCGGGCGTGGCGATGGCAGAAGCTTACCATCGCGGCGATGTCGGTTTGTTGCCAACGTTTCTGGCCGGTGCCATCGAAAACGGTAGCCGAAATCCGTTCTGCTTCGCCCTGCCCTTGCAATCGCAGGCCAAAATCGCGGGCTGCGGCCGGCACCCAGAAGTAGAAATCGCCGGTTGTGGCCAGCAGTTGGATGCCACCTCGTGTACCGGCGATACAGATCGGGTGGCTCGATGTTGTTACCTCGACGGTGTTACGCTGCGGCTCGCAGGCAATTCGGAACGTTCCGGGTTGCGCTGCCGTAAACGTACAGGGCATTTCCTCGCCTAGGGGAACCAACACGCTTCCCACTTCTTTGCCGGTCGGGCTCAGAACGACAGCCGCCAGCGGCTCGCCGGCACCTCGTCCCACGGGCGAGTGTTTTAGCCGTAGCGACACGGTTTCGCCCTTAGCCGCGTAGACCAGGTAAATCGCATTGCCGCGCAGGCGGTGATGAGGTAGCTTGCGCTCGCCCGGTCGTTTTCGTAGTCCCACCGGCTCGAATCTTAAATCGGCGATGTTCACGATTGGGATCTCGACGACCGGGTCGTACGGAACCCATTCATCGATAAGTTTTTGGTCGAGTGTGTGCTCGGTACGTTGGCCGTCGCGCTCGACGACGATTCTGCCCGTTACGTCCTGAAGTCGGACGCCGTTGAAGTTGTCGCACTTCATTACCGGCCGGTTAGCCCGTTCACGGATTGTGCAGTCGACGAACTCCACGCCGCCGGTGTCCTGAAGATCGGTCTTTCGCGAAGTAAAGAGAATCGGAGCGTCAAGCAGCGGTTTTTCGGCGGGATCGGCCAGCGTGCAGCCGACCAGTCGCACGTGAACTCCGGCGGGGGGCTTCGAGCCAATGCGTATGCCCGTCTTGCCGACATCCTCGAAGCGGCAGTTCACCAGTTCGATTTGTCCTTTTACCGGACCGGCCGGGCCACAGCCGGTTAGAATGTTGACCGATCGGGCGTTGGTACCGCGAGTTACGCAGTCCTCAAGGCGAATCGAAAGCGGAGCGGACGTGCCGTCGAGATGTGCGGCGTAGACGTGCAGCGCATAGCCCTGGTTGTTTTCGATGGTACATTTGCGCATCACGCAGTTGACGAGTCGTTCGCGGGCGCGATTGGGCTCGAAATCAATTCCCGCCGCCGGTGCGGTACCCGACGTGTTTTTCAGCACGCAATTCTCGATCAACAGATTCTCGGCCGTAATGACGCTGATGCCCTGGCGGTAGTTGCGGTCGCAAACGACGTCGCGAATAACGATGTTGCGGTTTGTTGTGCCGCCAGGTCCGGTTCCAAGGTAAATCCCGTCGCCGCCGCTTTCGGCCAAGGTCAATCCTTCGACCGCAACGTTCGTGCAGCCGCGAAGATTAAGCACATGGCGCCACTCGGCTTTGGTGTAAGCCGGGCTGTCGTAGTCGTCGCGGTGCATCCGCAGTGTGGCGCCGTGGCCGGTGAGCTTCACGTTTTCCTTGGCTTGGGCTGTGAACAGGGCGTCGGCCTTGCCGCGGAAGGCGTCCTTTTGGGCCAACACGATCACGCCCGGCTCGAAAAACACTTCCTGATTGCCGGCCAGTTGAATCTTGTCGACAATCCAAGGACCAAGCATCTTTTCGACGACGACTTTTTCCGCGCCCGAGTCGATTGCCGCCTGAAGGGCCGCCGTGGACTCGACCGGATCGAAGCCCCACCACGCGGCCTGGGCTACTTTGCATTGTCCGGCCAGCACCTTTTGAATCGCTTCTTCATTTTTCGGCGGGGCGGCTGCCGTTGCATCGACGACGCTGCCGCAAAGAACTCCGAAGCCTAGGGTTACCAACATGGCTACCGACATACTGTGTACTGGGCTGCGCATGGTGTTTCTCAGTGGTTCATCGGAAATGGTGGGAGACAGTACGGCGGCGATGGTCCGCACGTGGCGGAGCATCGACACACCCTCATTCCGAGTTTACCCCAGACACGCCACAGACACAAAAAGAGCGGCACCTCAGCCAATCTGGAGAGCGGCCGATGAATTCTGGTGGGAAGACAAAAAAGGAGTCGCCGCGCACAATTCTGGTGGCAGACTACGCCCTAAGGGTGTCGGGCGACACGCAGTTCGTCGCGGAATTCCGTGGGAGTCCGCCCTAGCTTCATTTTGAATAGGCGGTACATCGTCTCGGGATGCATGAATCCGGAGAGTCAGGCAACTTCGTTCAGGTTCAGTTCGGTTGCCACCAACAGTTCCTTTATACGCTCGATTCTCACCCGGTTGATCTCGGCGGCGGGGGATCGTCCGAGGTGTTTGCTGCCGACGAGTTTGAAACGTCGGATCTGGTGTACGTGGTCCCGGAGCCCTCTCGCTTTGTCCTTCTACTTGGTGCCGCGATCGTAGGGCTGTTAGGCTTTGGGCGGCAACGTTGCTAAGGCAAGCCACTTTTCTGCGGTGAGACGGCTGGGCAAGTTGTTTCTGTTCTTTGGCCACGCCGCAGAAACCTGCAGACCGCCCGGAACTCGGCGCCCCCTCGGGCGGCGGGTGAATGTTCCCGGTTTTCGGTTGCGAAAGTTCTTGGGGTGGGTGTGAAGAATCTGTTGCAATTCTCGCAGCCAAGAATATACTGAAACCAGAAGTCTGTGCCGTTTGGAGCGTGCCGTTTGAGGCGATTGTGCGGTGCGGGCTGGGGCTCGAATAGTCGCGGAATCTTGTCTCGCTCGTCTCCGTGTAATTGGCCCGATGAGGGCGAAGTCGAGGGCCCGGTTCTGCCCGGCCTTCGAAGTGTGTCGCTGTGTGCAGCCGTCCGTTCCGATATGTGGGCGGTTCACGAACGACCGCTTCGAAACGACAGCCGATTTTCTGGCAGCGTGGCGATCAAGTCAGGGAGACAGCGTAATGAGAAGAAGACGAAAAGGATCGCAACTGTTGCCCGCGGCGTTGATCTTGCTCGCCGCGCAGACTGCCAGCCCTGCTAACGCGGCCGACGTAAACACCGGCTTCGCTGATGGCAACGGTACCAGCACGCCCGATCAGTTTATTGGTACGATCGGCGATGGCTGGTTGACAGAATGGACGGGGATCGGCAGTTCAAGCTCGGTGATAGCGACCAGTCCGATCGACGATGGCAACTACCTGTCGTCCATACGTGCCGCCACTGGCAATGCCACCCTCCGACGCCAGTCCGATCTTGGTGCCGGTGAGATGGTGTCCGGCTTGCCCTACGACGTGGAATGGACTTGGCGGTTTGATGGCGACATTACCCAGATGACCACGTTCGACGATCGCATCCACTTCTTCGCCGATAGCGGCGCCGTTTCCGGTTCTGCCAACACAAACAGTTGGCTCATCGGCGTTAGTTCCACGCTTAACGCCAGCAGCGGGTTCGACGGCGGCAACTTCTACTTCTACAACAACGCGGGCAGCACGCCCGGCGCGTTTGATCAAAACGGCATGGTTGACACCGGTATCGCACTCGATAGCGTGACTGCCGGCGATGTGTTTAAGTTCAAGGTCATCGTCGATCCCGGCCAGGGGCGGTACGATGCCACGATCATGAACACCAACACCGGCGATACCTACACGGCCGCCAACCTAAAATTCCGCAACGCCACGACCAACGCTTCGACGACCAGCTACCTGCATTTTGGGTCGAACGCGAATAGTGCGACGGACAACACAACCTTTTCACTCGACTCGATCGGGCTCACCGCCCATCACCAGATTGTTGCGCGTTTCGACGATCTCAATGCGCCCAACAAGATCGATACTTTCAACAGCGCCGCGGCCGGTGGCGGATGGGCCGGCGAGTGGGGTACGGCGGGCACCGGTATCTCGGCGACGGTTGTCGCAGCCGACCCGCTTAACGGGCCCGACGACCCTTACCTGCAAGTTTCTTTGGTCAACACAAGTACAACGAGCCAGGATTACGAGATCCGCCGCGAGTTTGAGGATTTCGGTGGGATCGACATCAACGGCCAACACAAAGTTTCGTGGAAGTGGCGGTTTGACGGTGACTTGGCCGATTTCAACGACAGTGGAGAGGATCGCATCCACTTTTTCGCCGACAATGACGCATCGGCGGGTACCAACGATTCGAACGCATGGCTTATCGGCGTGACTAGCGAACGAAGCGGGTTCGTTGATGGCGACTTCTACTTCTTCGACGGTTCGGATAGCAATACCTTTAGCGGCGCGAATACGGTGCAAACGGGCATCACGCTCCAAGAGGACGTTGTCTACAGCTTCGACGTTTGGGTCGATCCCGATACGAAAAGCTACAGTGCCCGAATTACCGACGAGTTCGGCAACTCGTTCTTCGCCAGTGATATGAAGTTTCGCAACTATCTTACCGCCAACATGCCTGATGTGACATGGAACCGATTGCACTTCGGCGCTAACATCAACGGCATCGACGATGATCTGTCGTTTTCGCTGGATTCGGTCGTCATATCCCAGGTTCCGGAGCCTTCGACCATCGCGCTAGCTGTCCTCGGGTTGGTGTTGTGGGGTATTGTCGGCTGGCGTAGGCGGAACCATCGCTAAGCCGTCGGCGCTTCCATGGAGCTTGTTTTTCATCGCCCCGCTGGTCTGTCCGGCGGGGTTTTTGTTTTTCCAGTCTGGTGTTTGGCTGCCCGTCGTGTTGTTACTTGAGGTGGCGTTTCGCGAGCGGTTTTTTGACACGGCGTTCGATGTGATTACAATCAGACGGGTGTCGCGTAGGAAGTTACGTCAACACACATACATTGTTACCCATCCATTCGAGAAAGAACAACGGTTGACGATGAGAATTACGAGACTAATTCCGGCAACGGTTTTCACGGTTCTGTTGGCAAGTCTCCTGACCCCGGCCAAAGCTACCGAACCGATTGCCGCTTTCACGCCGAACGCCCGTATTCTGTTCCAGGGAGACTCGATCACCGATGGCAATCGTGGTCGCAATGTCGACCCGAACCACATCCTGGGGCACGGTTATGTCTTTATCATCGCCGCCCGACACGGAGCCGCGTTTCCCGAGCGGAGGCTCGATTTCGTTAATCGCGGCATCAGCGGCAACACGGTGCTTGACCTGCAACGCCGTTGGCAGGCGGATACGCTCGACCTGAAACCCGATGTGCTGAGTATCCTGATCGGTGTGAACGACAACGGCCAGGGTGTTCCGTTCGATCAATACGAAGAGACATACGACAAACTCATCACGGCCGCGAAGACGGCGAACCCCAAGATCAAGCTTGTGTTGTGCGAGCCGTTCGTTAGGCCCACGGGCAAGGTCAATGAGGGTATCCGGAAGCGTCAAGAGACCGTCGCTCGACTTGCGCAGAAGCATGGGGCGGCACTCGTGTGTTTCCAACGCGTCTTCGACGAGGCTGCGAAGCACGCACCGGCCGACTACTGGATTTGGGACGGCGTTCACCCGACGTATCGCGGGCACCAACTCATGGCCGATGAATGGGAACGTACGGTGCGCGCGTTCTGGCCGGCCAAGTGACGAAATTCTTGACAAGCCAAAGACGGCCCTTCTATATTGGGGAGAGTGGCTATTTCCTGCCCCGAGTAGGCTTCCCCAATTCATCCCCCACCCCGCGCAAGAATCGCAATGCCTCCGCAGGCGACAGCGAATGCGGTGCGAAGCGAGTCACGCCCAGAGCGTGCCGTAGTTTCGTAGGTGTCGCGATACGAGTTTTACACTGCGCAGACTGTCCGGCTTTGCGAGTTCCGTTTCGTGGATGTCGGATGCACCGACCCGTACGATTACCATTCTGTGGCGGTTAACCAAGGCAACAGGCGGCCCGTTCTTGCCGTGGAGCAAACGCATGAAGACATGTGCCGTGTTCGTAGGATGGATGGCAGTAATGTTCGCCACGGGAGCAAGGGCCGAGGAATTGCCGTTGCTGCAGACGCCGCAGGGTAAGGTGTTTGGCACCGAACACTTCGCCGTGCGGTTGGATCCGCAAACCGGTTGGGCCGGCGACGTACTTTGCGATGGCCAGGTCGTGGTGAAAGCGGCCGGCACGAAACAGGTTTTCGACCTGAAGCAGGGCGACGGTTGGGTTACCGGGAACGGCTCGGCAATCGAATGTCTCGCCGTGGAGCGGGTTGGTACGGATACTGTACGAAGTCGGATGAAGATTCGCGATTGGGTAGTCGACGGCTACGTACAGCTCTTTCCCGAGAAGGGGATGCTCCGGCGCTGGTTCGAAATCACTTGGCAGGGTTCGGCGGACAATAAGATCACAGGGTTTTGGTTTCAGGGTGGCATGCTGTCGCTCGGTGAGGCTGGGGGCTATCTCTATCCCGCCCGTTATCCGCCGCGGCGAACTGGTACGAAGGAGTTGATCGCCAACCGCAAGACTTACAGCGGCCGAAGTCCTTGTCCGGTGGTCGCCGAGACCGGCGATGGTTGGTCTGCGATTTGGATAACCGACGAGTTGCCAGACTATTCGGACCGCGGAAGTTCCGGGGTAACCGAAGGCGAGCACACCATTCGCGTGACTCAGTCGTTCAACATGCAGGGGCACGTGCGCAAGGGCGTGGCGCAGAAGGTGGGCGACGCTTGGTTGTGGCTCCAACCGAACGATGCAGAAACCGCCCTGCGACGCATGGGCGAGTGGTTTCGTTTCGTCAAGCAGGTGCCGCCGGAAGATCGTCCTGATTGGCTCAAACGCGTTATTCTTTACTCCTTCCATCCGGGTGGCACCATCGGCTCGCAGTGCAAAGATCTCGGCGGGTTCAAAGCGGCCACCGAATTTCTGCCACACATCCGGCGTCTCAGTTGCAACGCGATTTGGTTGATGCCGTTGGAAGACAAGTCGATCTATTGGCCACGCGACTATTACAAACTCCAGGAGGGACTTGGCACGCCCGACGACTACAAGGCACTTACGGCCAAGGCGCACGCACTGGGGATGCGAGTCTGGCAAGATTGCGTACCGCATGGCGGTTCCAACGAGTACCCACGAGCCAAGCAGCATCCCGAGTGGCTTGTGCAAAACGAAGACGGTTCCACGCTGCACTATTGGTGCTTCGACTTCAACTGGCCGACGTGGATCGACTATATGAGCGATGTGGTGTCATTTTACACACGCGAGTATGGGCTCGACGGGTTTCGCATCGACGCGTGTGGTGGTAGCAAGATTCCGAACTGGAATCCGGCCATTCCGTACGCCCGGGCGAGTCATGCACAGGCTCAGGGTGGCTTCGCCATGCAGCGCGCCCTGCGTAAGGCGGTCAAAGCAATCCGGCCCGATGGTGCGAATCTTGCCGAGGTGGGCGCAAGTGTCCATGGCGTGGTAAGCGATTCGACCTACGATTTCGATTTGTGTTATCACGTGTTACACGATTTCCGCAAGGTGCCCGCGGGGGTGTTTGTCCCGCGTTTGCGCCGCTGGTTGCACGAGCAGCAGTGTGCTGAAGTGCCCGACCTGGTGCGCATGCGGCATTTGGAGAGCCACGACAGTCTGCGATCCGGACTTTGGTACGGAGCACGACCGCAACGTGCGTTACTGGCGTTGATCTCGTGGATCGACGGCATCCCAATGGTGTACCACGAGATGGAAGACGGCAACTTCGACGTGTTTCGCAAGATTTTTCACGTACGGAGCCACGTGCCGGAATTGAATATAGGCGAGGCGGACTATTTGAGTGTGACAGCGCCCGAGGGCGTATTTGCCTGCCTCCGCACGGTGACAGTACCCAAGGAAGACTCGTCTGTATGGCACTCGGACTATGCGTGGGACAAAACGCCGCAGACGCCGGACCGCGCGTCGGTGGTGTTGGTGAATCTCGACGGGCGGGAGGCGACTGGTACCGTGTCGGTACCGCTGGCGTGCTTGCCCGAGACGTTGCGTGCGGCGCATACGGCACGCGATTTGATGACCGGCGACGCACTGGCAGTGCAAAACGATGCCGAGGCGTGCAGGGTTTTGGTAACATTGCCGGCATTCGGATATACGGTTGTGCGGTTTGAGAGTGCGTCGTTGCCGGAGATGGCTTCTGCGGCTGGGCAAGAAGCTGCGCCGTCGAAACCGCGACCGCCAATGAATACGGCACGACAATTGGAACTGAAGACGGAAGCAGGCACACTGCTGATCGACTCTGCTACGGGGTTGATTTCTGGGTGGCGGCAGGACGGTGTGACGCTGGCAGGCGGGATGGATCTTGTGTTACCGCGAGATCTGGCGAAGGCCGGTGGCCAGACCACCTGCCGCGAGTCATCCGGCGGGGTCGCGGTGACAAAACAGTTCGGCGGTCATACGCTACGGCTGAGTTACTCCCGTTGTAAGGCGGGAAGCATTTACGTGCGCGCCACGTGGCAGGGAGGCGTCCCTGAAGGTGCCGCCATGGTATTCGACCTGCCAGAGGCAGTCGTCTGGCAAGCCCAAACGGCCGAAGGATTGTTCGTTTCGCCGTTTCGTGTGCGACATCCCAAATGCGACGGTGTAATCGGTTCCATCTATCGGCTGCCGCAGGGGACGGCCGTTACGTGGGACTCGCGACTGCATCCATTCGGTCTGTCGTGTGACCGCGCGTGGGCCGCAGCGGTGTCGGCCGCAGGAAGAACGACCGCTTTTGGTTTCTATCCGTCGAACTTGCCCGCCAGCGTACAGGTGCTCGATCGCGTGGGCGAGTCACACGGCATGAAGGTTCTCGTCGCATGGCAGAGCAACGAAAACGGTGTGAACTTTGGGCAGGACGAACTGCGTTTTCGTCTTCAAACGACCGTTGCGACGAAGGCAGCGACCACGGACACGGGTGATCCTCATCTGAGAATTGTCGGCGGCGGTTGGGAATTCGTGAATACCCATTTCCGTGCGCGGGTCGCACGCACCGGCACCCTAACCGGTTTATGGCGCAAGGAATCCGATGGATGGCGGCAGGTGTTGCATCACGGATCCATTTACACCGACAAGGGTTTTGGCCAGGACAAACGTTTTGCACAAGAGAATGACGTGGAAGCCACCGTTCGGATCGAACAAGACGGCCCCGACATCCGGCTGAATTTCTGCGGCACGTTGCGTGGGTTTGGTCGTTTCGACAAGATGGGCCACCCGGTGCTCTTTTACAGTTCCTATACGTTTGGCGAAGGTCCCGCGTTTCGGTATGCAATCGCGATCAAGCCGCCAGCCGTTGTGGATGCCAAATATGCCTTTCTCGCGCTTCAACTGAAAACCGAGGGGGTGAAGAGCGTTACGTTGTCCGACGCAGATGGCGTATTTCTGACGGACGAGCAAAATGCGGCGGGACAACGCTTTGCCGAGGTGGCCAAGAGTCCGACATCGGAGCGTGTGCCATGCGACGTGCGTCTTTCGGACGCGACTGCCGTAACGCTGCGGTTGGGCGACGTGCGTTGGTTTGGCACCTCGCCCGACAATGTGTTTATGCACGGTGACGACCTATATCTGGCGTGGATGGACGGCAAACCGGACAATCGCGGTGCCTCGCAATGGAACGGGCTGACATGCAGTGTGGCTTGCGACGATACGGTGGCTGCTGACGATGCGACCGTGCCACTCGTTGTCGGCAGAGACGCCGAGTTGTTGAAGGACGGAGATTTTGAGGCGTCGGGCTCAGGTGGTACAATCTTGTTGTTGTCCGGCGAAGACGTGGTGCGAGGCAGCGTTCAACACGATGCTTGGCAGCTACCGCCCGGAGCTGAGTATACGGTCGACAGCGGCAACCGCTGTGTGATGATCGAAGGCGACGGCCAATCATACCGTTTGATCCGGCAGACATTGCCTGTGTCGGAATGTGTTCCAGGCTCGAAATGGCTGCTCACGGCTCGTGTGAAGGGGACGGGTGTCCAGCGGGCGGATGCGAGTTGGAAGACCGCCTGCCTTCGATGGAGTGTGACGGCCGCCGGGCGTGGCTCGTTTGCGACCACCAGCTTGCCGTGGGGCGATAGCTCATGGCAAACCCTGCAAGTGCCGTTGACCGTACCGGAGCAATTGCAGTCGGTAACCGTCGAACTGGGAATGAACGGCAACAAGGGAACGATCTGGATCGACGACGTAAAGATCGAACAAGCGCAACCATGATGAGAGACGCTCGTCTTCCGTTGCCCAACGGTCAAAAAATGTATCCTCGCTAATCAGACCATACGACTTAGATTCCATAGACTATCAACCGAAGGGAAATGAACATGCAAAGCATCCTTCTGGCCGTCATGCTGGCCACCACGTCCGTCGCCGCCGCGTCGCAAAATCCATCGGCGGCCTACATTCAACGTACGATGAAAAAGCTGGAGGAGTCGACGGCAGAAAACCCTGCCCATGTGCGAGTGATGTTCTATGGGCAGTCGATCACCGCGCAGCCGTGGACGAAGCTCGTCGAGAAACAACTCAAGGAAAAATACCCCACCGTCAAATTCGAATTCCGCAACGCGGCGATCGGCGGTTACACATCCAATGTTCTCATTCGTACGGCGGATCACGACCTTTATCCGTGGTATCCCGACCTTCTGTTCTTCCATGTCTACGGGCCGATGGACAAATACGAGGAGATCGTTCGGCGCGTGCGTGAGCGAACTTCGGCTGAGATCGTGATCTGGACGAGCCACCTCAATAGCCGCTCGCGTGAAAAGCCGAACGAAATCAACACCTCTCACGACGCGAGAGCGGAGGAGATCCGTGCCGTTGCGCCGAAGTACGACTGTATGTTGATCGATCTGCGCGAAAAGTGGCGCAAGCATTTGGCGGAAAGTGGCCTGGGAGTCAAAGATCTGCTTTCGGACGCCGTTCACCTCAACCCGCAGGGATGCGAATTGTATGCTCGGCTGATTGGTGAAGAGTTGGTTCGCGCACCCGAACTTGGCGACAATCCCGAAAAGGCCGGCACTATCACGACCATTGCCGCCGACGATCCGGCCGTGACGCGCGGTGCCGACGGTAGCCTAACACTTCGGTTTAAGGGCAATCGCGTCGTGGCAATTTCCGACGGCACCGGCACGACGGGCGCCAAGGCAACCGTGCTGCTCGACGGGGAGCCGATGGACGGCAACAAACGGCTCTGGGCAATCTCACGGCCGAGCGTTGGCCCGGCGAGAATTTGGATGCCGGCAATCAATAACATCGCATTCGAGCAACCGCTGGTCGAAGAGGATTGGACACTAACTTGTCTGCCCGACTCGACCCCCGACGGCAAGAAGATCCACTTTCGTGTCGAAGGCAGCGTGACCGGCGCAGACGGCGACGGTTGGGACACCGAGCGATTCGTTTCGCGTTCGCAACGCGTCATTATCGAGCCGTCTGATTGGCGGATAGCCTGGACGTTGGGATATCGCAAGGCAACGCTGCCCGACGGCTTTCAGGTAAAGTGGCACAGCTATCCGCTGTTTACCCGGGTGTACGAACCGACGGCCGCTGAAACGCGCACACTGCTTGTGCAGGGTTGCGAGAATCAGGCACACACGCTAACGCTCAAGTCTGAGGGTGGCACGTTGGGAATTAGCCGGTTCGTCGTGCATGCTCCGGCCACGAAACCCTAGTGTAGTGCGTCATAGTTGAGGCATCGTATTTTGGGTCGGATGTGTGTGTCACTGGCTATGCGAGTGCGGAAACAACTGCGATCAAAAGCACTGGCATAGCCAGTGGCACACGCAGAATAACGTCCCATCTGAATGGTGCACTACCCTATTGCGTCCTGCATTGCTTGTGGAACGAGGGCGACCAACGGGAGCCCGGTTTTTCGGGCCGGAACGCAAGGAAGTGTTCCACAATCAAACCAGGAACCAATAGTATTGCGCCAAACGAAACGTACGGGGCCATGCCCACGCAAGCGTGCGCATGGTGTTCGACAGTTGGGAATATAGAACACTGGGCGGCTGGGACACTAGCCAAACCGGTGCTGCCGGACCTAGGCAGGAATCCGCTTCCGTCGTCTTATGCGTCGCAGTCGGGGGGGACCATGCGGATGTCGATTCCGCCGGAGACCGGAAGCGAGGCGCCCGTGATGTTACCCGATTTCGACGAGGCAAGAAACGCCGCGGCTTCGCCAATATCTTCCGGGCTGGACTCCTTCGCCAACGGGACGTTCATCCGCCGGCGGCGAATGATTTCTTCGTCGAGCGTATCCCAGCGTTCGGTATAGATGTAGCCGGGAATAACGCAGTTGACTCGGATGTGGTGTTCCGCCAACTCGACGGCCATTGCACGAGTGAGGCTTTCCACGCCTCCTTTCGAGGCGATGTAGGCCGTCCGGCCGGCCATGGCCCGGCTTGCCGTGTTGGAACCGACGTTGACGATTGCTCCGCCGTCGCGGGCAATCATCTGTCGGGCGGCAAGCTGACTGCACAGGGCATAGCCGCGGAGGTTCACTGCCAGTACGTCGTCGAAGAAATCCATCGGCATGTCGAGGAAATGGTAGCCCACGCCCAGATGGCAGGCGTTGTTTACCAGCACATCGAGCCCGCCGACCTGTTGCTGGATGTCGGTGAACAGGCATACGACGTCGTCGACCTTCGCGATGTCCACGGCGGCCGGCAGATATCGCTCGCCATCGGCACTGGCGTCGCGGTTGAGATTTTCGACAACGCGGGCGACGTCTTCGGCAGATCGGCCGCTGACGAAAACCGTCGCCCCGTAGCGTCCAAACACTTGAGCGATCCCCAGACCCGTATTGCGGGCGGAACCGGTTACGAGGATGTTTTTCCCTTGGAACATGCTTATCTTATCCTCTCCTGCCAGAGGTGCTGGAATCGTTAGAAATAGGGTGCTGCTTCGGGTGGGCGGATGTCGGTTAGGTCGCCGCGGTAATGTCGCAGCGGGCGGGCCTCGTAGGGATGAGCGTCAAAGGCCTCTTCGTTAAGCTCGAGGCCCAAACCGGGGCGGTCGGAAATATGGAAATAGCCGTCCTTGAAGACCAGGTTTTCGGTCGTAAGATCTTTCCGCCAGGGAATGTCGGAAGCCATGGTTTCTAGCAGGAAAAAATTGGGCGTGCAAGCGGCCAGTTGCAGAGTTGCCGCATTAGCGACCGGGCCGCTAGGATTGTGCGGCGCGAATGCCACGTGATAGGTTTCGGCCATGGCCGCGATTTTTTTGCATTCTCCCAGCCCGCCGGCATGGGAGATGTCTGGTTGGATGACGTCGGCCGCCCGTTTTTCGAACAACTCGCGAAATTGGCAGCGATGATACAAACGCTCGCCAGCGGCGATGTTGATCGGCGACTTGCGTCGCACGTCAGCCAACGCGTCAAGATTGTCGGGGGGGATAGGTTCCTCGAAGAACAGGGGGTTGAAAGGTTCCAACGCCCGGGCGATCGTGCAGGCGGTAGGCACGTTGAATCGGCCGTGGCCCTCGATCAACAGGTCGGCCTCGTTGCCCACGGCATCGCGGACGGCGCCAACCGTTGCCATCGCGTTGTCGAGTTCTTTGGCCGAGATGTTCATGTACGCACTACCAAACGGATCCCACTTCAGGGCCTGAAACCCTCGGGCAACGGCCTCTTTGGCCTTTTCGGCGAACGCCTCAGGCGTTTTTGCGCCGGCGAACCACGCATTGGCGTAGGCCTTCACACGGTCGTTGCACTTACCGCCCAACAGGCGATAGGCTGGCACACCTAGTTCCTTGGCCGAAATATCCCAGAGGGCCATTTCCACGGCGCTAAGGGCCGACATTAATACAGGCCCTGCTCGCCAGTACGAGTCGCGGTAAATAAGGTGAAAATGGTGCTCGATCTGACGAGGATCTTTACCTAGTAGGTAATCTTTTAGCTCCGCGACGGCGGCTTCGACGGTCTTCTCCTTCATCTCAAGAGTCGCTTCGCCGATGCCGGATATGCCTTGGTCTGTCTCAATTTTAATGAATACCCAGTTGGTGCGATAGCAGTGAACCAGGTAGGTTCGCAGGTCGATGATTCTCATTGGCTGGCTTCTTGTAGATTGTCTCAGGTGTCGGTTTCTGGCGTGGGTGTCTCAATGATTCGGTCTCTTTGGAAGAAAAAGGCCAAGGCGGCTGCCACGGCCAACCCGCCGATTACATAGGCCAGGGCGTAGCTCGCAAAGGCGAAGGAGAGCCCCTTGCCCGGCTCTATGTGTTCGCGCATGACGCCCATCAGCAGGGGCGAAACGGAGCCGGCGAGGAACGCAAGCATGGTCATGACCCCCACGGCCGAGCCGCGGAATTCCGGCTCGATTACGTCGAACAACGAGGCATGGGTGTTCGATTCGTAGAGTCCGCGAAACAACCCGAACAGGGCCATGGCCGCGTAGACTGCCACCTGCGAGTGGGCCAACCCCATGTAGGCGATGGCCGGAGCCCCAAGTAGCATGGCGGTCGTTTGCATGGTCATCCGTGCCCCGGGACGCCGTTTCACCCAGGCGTCGGAGAGGGTTCCACCGATCAATACGCCGAATAGGGCCGTGATATGGTGGTAAAACATCGAGTATCCACCGGCTTCGGTCAGCGAGAGATTGAACTTCTCTCGCAAAAACTCTGGTGCCCAAACGACATAGGCATTGTTGACGAAGACGATCGCCGTAAAGCCGGTGGTTAACAGCAGGGCCGTAGGTTTTCGGAACAGGATGGCCAGATTATTCAGTGGGTTTTCCCATTTGCGCGGACCGGCGGCGGTGGTCTCCCTTGCTCCGTCGTCTTTGAGTCGAAAAACGAAGACCACGCCAAGCAAGATGCCTACGATTCCAAAAACGTAAAAGGCCGACCGCCATCCCCAGTGTTGGGCGATGTATCCGCCGAGAAATCCACTGACCATCACGCCCAGGTAAAGCGCGGCCTGATGGATCGACATCGCCAGAGCGCGGGTTTTTTGGTGGAACTTCGCCAACAGGGCGTAGGCGGCCGGGGCGTAGAACGATTCTCCGCCTGCAGTGGCCACACTGCGGAGCATCGTGAGGCTAACGATTCCTCGGCTGAGGCCCGTAAACAGCGTCGACGTACTCCAGAAGACCAGTGCCCCGGTAATCACCCATTTTTTACGGAGCATGTCGCCTAAGTACCCGGCAATAGGCATCAGGACGGCCAGGGTGAAAAACATTACGCTGCCAACGAAGCCGAGTTCCGAGTCGCTAAGCTTCAGTTCCGCTTGGATTTGAGGAAGAACCACTCCGAAAATGGCCCGGTCGCCCTGGTGGAAAAAAAACGCCAAGCACAGCAGGCCCAGCAGTTCCCATTTGTAGCCGCGATACGACACGATCGTTTTCTCCTGAGGTCACCGGGCCGGTTCATGAACCTGGATTTCTCACAAACAGTTTCACCACGGAGTCACGGAGGACACTGAGAAGAGGAGGTTCTTTCCGGATTCCCAAGCTCCAGCTTGGGAACCTACCTTCAGCGAAGCAAAGCTTCGAAAACATTCGGTCCCAAGCCGGAGCTTGGGACCGAATGAAGTCTATGTTCCTCGGTGGTTCATTTCTTCTCCCTCGCGGGCACGAACGATAGCAGACTCTTGTCGGTGATGAGTGCAGGGCCGTCGTAGACCGGAATGTCCTTAAAGGTATACGTGTTGCCGTCGACGGAGATCTGACTTTCTGGAATAGCGTAGATGTTGCCGGTGATCATGTCGACCCAAACCGGCTCCTTGAATTTGCCGTTTTGCACAACGAAGTGTGCGTGAATTACTTCGCATGTGTTCTTGGGCACGGCCGTGCCGTTCCAGAAAGTGAGCAAGTCGAGGCCCGTCTTTTTGTCGCGAAACGCGTACCAGCTCAGTTTCTTTTCACATTGAACGTTGAGGTCGTAGTCGGGAATCCGTTCGACGGCGTCGTTGAACACGGAGACCACGTTTTGGACCACATAGTAGGCCGTTTTCACCTTGATGATGGAATTGTCCGGGTTGGTCTTCAGAAGGCCATAGCGCGAGATGAAATTCTTGTGGTAACTGAGATCGGAGATGGTGAACACGGCCGACTCGACGTCGTGGCCCAAATCGCCCAGCATCCGGCGAGCGTTCCACTTGGCGTGAGAAAGCTCGGTCCAATCGATTCCCTTTAGAGCATACTGAACTTCTTCGGAAGCGCAGCCCGCCTCGCCCTGCCAGAGTCGCAGATTGGGCGAGTACTTTCGGGTAATCGTCCAGATTTTGTCGACAGCGGGATAGATCGAGTCGGGATTCGCGCCGTACGCGTGATAAACCACCCAATGAAACAGGTCAAGCTTGCCCTGTGCTTGAAGCTGGCTCAGGAAACCATCGATCAGTCCCGTGTTTGCTCCAGCGGAAACCAGTCCTCCGATCTTGGCTTCCGGATCAATCCGTTTGATAATCTCCGCCGTGCGGATGTTGAAGGCCGCAACCGTATCGACGGCGTTACCTTTGCGCAGGTTGGGCTCGTTGTACATCATCCATTGTTTGACGCCCTTGGCCGAATAGTGGCGGGCCATGGCCTCAACCCATTTATCCCAGGCGGCCAGCGTTTCGTCGCCCGCCGGCAGCAGGCCGCCGGGGCCGAGCGCAGCGGTCTTTTCGTAGAGCTTGTTGCCGTAAGAGGTTTCCAGGCAAACGGTCAGGCCTCGGGCATGGGCGTCGTCGACGATGCGGTCGAGCCAAGCGAAGTCATAGACACCTTTTTGCTTTTCGGTGCGACCCCAGCCACCTTGCAGGCGGATACGGCGGATACCCAGCGGCTTAAGGTAGGATTTGTAGGCGTCCCAGTCGGCCAGATCGCGGTCGAGTGTCTCGCAGCCCAACGACCACATCGAAGTGGCGATCTCGTCGACACTCTTGGGTTTCAGAGTTCCGATCCTCGTCATGCCCGGGTCGAGTGCCGTCTGTACACGCGTCGGCGTTTGGTCCAGCATCTGACCGTTTGCTACCAAGGCGCATGTCATTAAGCCCACGGCGAAAAATACCGACCTACACATCGTATTTATCCTTTCTCTTCGTCTTTCGTTGTCAGGATCAAGCCGGCGCTGTGAAAGTTGGCGACCAAAAGAAGCGACTTTGTCGTAAGGGCGCGATAGCACGAATAGACTGTGGCCGCGGGCCACTGCCATGCTGAAGCATAGCCTAAATGCGGTATCTCACCGGCGCGAGCGAATGACGATGCCGAGGCCGCCCAATGCCAGCAAGGCGAGCAACAAAGACGACGGCTCCGGAACGGTTGCGATTCGGTCGAGGTTTGCCTGGAAGAAATCCTGATCCTTTACGCCGCTGTAGAACGAGATTTCGTCGATTGTTCCCACGAATGATGAACTTGCACTTCCTGCGTGGTTGAGCAAGCCGATTCCATGGGCGATCGAAGTTTGGAACGTTCCAGCCTTTACGACATTTGTCGAGGTATGCACAAGACTCGTCGCGCCGTCGCTTAGGTTGGCCACGTAGGTGTTCATGGTCGTCGCATTCGAGCCGGAGTCGTACGACATGGTCACGGCGAAGTAGTACCAATCGCCCGCGTCGTAGGGCGACACGATGTCGGCGCTATTGCCATAGCTGGTGCCGACGGCGGCGAACAGCCTATCCGTATCGGTGCCGTAGTTGTCCTGCACGCCGAAATAGCTTCGGTCGTCATTGCCGCTGTACGCTCCAGCCAGATAATGTCCTGATGTGACCGCCTCCGGCTTGATGATGGCTTCAAACGATACGGTCGTCGGCAGGCCGATGGCGCTGGTCGTGAAGAACCCTCCCTCAACGGCTTGGCTGCTGCTATCGAAACCGTTCAAGTCGTAAGAGGTGGTGGTCTTTTGGACCAAGTCATTTGAGCCCTTCTTGTCCTCGCGTCGTTCGACCTCAGTGCTGCCGTCGAAGTCGTATTGCACGAGGGTGTCGCCGTAGCTCTGGACGAAATCGTGATAGTCCATCACCGTTGCCACGGCCTGATGTGGAATAGCTAGGTCCAGGATGGCAAAAACCACCGATGCACCAACAAAGCATGAAATTGTTTTCATGGCGTCATTCCTTTTCCGTTGCATGAGGAGAGTGTTGTTGATGTTGGTATTTTGATCTAACGGTTGGCCACGAATGGGTCTCTTGGAGGTGGGCTTCCGTCGGATGCCGTCTGCAACCGCGTAAACGCATCCCCCCTTTTCATTTAATTGAGTATAAGGGCTGGCAAAGCCCTCTCGCAATGACTTATAATGACATTTCCATGACACATCTGGCCAATCGATCCACTCTCTCGGATAACGACTATGGGGAGCAAGATACCGCAGCCGGTCGCCGTCGCCGTTTGTATCGACACGCGTGACGGTGCCGGGCGCCGCCGGCTACATGGTGTGGCTCAGTATGGGCAGCGCAACGGGTGGCGGATGATGCTCGTCCGACAAAGTGGCCGCGATGCCGCCCAAGAGGTCCTGGGGCTGCGGCCCCACGGGATCATCACGTACATTGCCGAGGGCTCCCTGGTCGAAGCGGCTCTTCAAATGGCCGTGCCGTTGGTCGATACGGCCCGATCCGACGTGGATGTCGAATCGTTCGTCTCGCTGAACAACGAAGAAGTTGGCCGGCTGGCGGCAGAACGTCTTGCGGGCCTTGGCCTGCGAAGTTTCGGCTACGTGGGGGTGCGTGGCAAGCGGGTGTCGGTCGACCGTCAGGCGTGCTTTGCTCGCCATCTCAAGCCACGCGGTTTCGTGCCCGCGGCATTTTCGCAGCGCATTGCCGAAGGCGAGTCGCGGATACGTCCCTTGATTCGCTGGCTCGAGTCTCTGCCGAAACCGGTCGGGGTGCTGAGCTTCGACGACAAGCTGGCTGAGCGCGTGCTGACGGCGTGTCGCTGGGCGGGGTTGTCCGTCCCCAATTCCGTGGCCGTGTTAGGAATCGGCAACGATGACCTGGTCTCGAAACTCACTTGGCCGTCGCTCTCCAGCATCAACGTACCGGCCGAGCGTATGGGCTTCGAGGCAGCGGAGATCCTCGACCAAATGATTCACGGCAAGGCGATTGACGAACCGAAGCGTTGGCTCGCGCCGTCGGGGGTTACGATGCGCGGTTCGACGGCCCTGTTGGCCGTTCAGGACAGCGTGGTCGAGTCGGCCGCTCGATATGTCCGCGAACATGCGGGCGACGCCATCGGCGTAGGGCATGTCGCTCGGGCGGTTGGCGTATCACGGCGAACACTTGACCGCCGTTTCACCGAAGCCCTCGGACGATCGGTTCACGAAGAACTCACTACTGTGCGCATGCAACACGCTTGCGAATTGCTTTCCGAAGGCCTGGAGACGGTCGGAGCGATCGCCAAGGCATGCGGTTTCGGGTCGGCATCTTCGTTCAGTCGGGCATTCCATCGCCACCTGGGGTGCTGGCCTATCGAATACCGCAACCAGTTCCGGGGATGATGGGAACCGATTCATTTTCCCGTGGTCAACGCAATATCGATTTCGTTGTTTCCCGCGACAACGTCAAAGTGCAGCAGCGAGGTCTCGATCGAAGTATACCGGCCCGGAATCTGTGATTGGCTATTCAATTGGGCCGAGTCACCGATGTTTTGGGTGGGAAGAACGGCCACTCGATGGCGGCCTTCGATGGCGCCGTCATCCTCGTCGAATGTTGTCAGACGGTAGTTGCCGTCGCCATCGATGCGGCCTCGGGCCGTATGATGGCGGCCGGTTGCGCCCGACGAAATCGACTCGAACAAGACCGTGCCGCCCGGTAGCGATTGGCCGTCGACCGTTACTTTGCCGTAAACCGGATGGGTGTTTTCCGCATTTTGTTGGCAACCGGTTGCGAGGAGCAAAACCGCGACTACCGACGCAATACGACGCGGGACGTTACCGAGGTGGAATTTCGAATGCATGGTTCGTTTATTGATGTTTGCATTGAAAATGATCGCTTCAGGAAACCGAATACCTGGACATCCAGGCTCCCGTTGGTCGCCTTCGGCTCATTAGCCATGCAAGCGCCAATAGAAGCCGTTTCAAAACGGGTATCGAAGTCGTTCGGCGGATATACGGACCCGAAACCGGGTTTTGGAACCGCCCCTAGTAAGCGTTGCCCGGGATTGCCATTCCGTCTCCGACGACGCAAAGCGCCTTCAGCACACTGTTGGAGATGGAATAATTGATGCTTTGAACGTGGCCGTCGAGGAAGACGAATTGGGCCATGCGGCCGTCGGCACTTCCGAACATGCTCCAGGTGGCATCGTCGGGTCCTGAGGGGAAATGGAGTTCTGCACCCGCCTCGAATCCCGCCGGCCAGTCGCCACAGGTGCCTTGAAAGACGGGCACGTTCTTGCCCGACCACCGATCGCCCACCGCGATGGTCGTGCTCAGCCCGTCGCTGACCTGGGCCGGCGAAACGCTGTATTGGTAGACAAACGGGCCTGAACACTTTGGGGTGAACTTCATCCCATAAATCCCGCCCGTACCACACCCGGCGCTGGGATTGTACCAACCGCGACTGCACGCATAGTCGAGGCACGTGCCATAAACGTCCACGCCGATGTCGTTTCCGTCGTCGAATCGGCACTTCGGCTCTGTGCCGCGGCGGCTGGGATTGACGAATATCGAGATCCCAACCCGCATCGAGTTCTCATTCACCGGATCGTAGCACTTCTTGGTGTAGTCGTGCGAGTCGTAGACGTTGCTCAACTCTAGATAAGGCAACAGGCGAAATGCCCACGAGACCGAGTATTGGTCGGCTCTGAACCGCGTGGGTGGGAAGCCACGCCAGTGTTGCTCGTACAACTGCACGGCTAAGCCGATTTGTTTCAGGTTGTTCGCGTTTTGGGCCAGCCGTGCGGCCGATCGCGCCGACTGAACCGCCGGCAGCAAAAGTGCGATCAGGATGCCGATGATCGCGATGACGACCAGGAGTTCCACGAGGGTAAAACCAGTGAACCGGCGCCGAATCATGCTCGTCGCTCTCCTTCAAGGCGTTTGCCTGTTTCATCGAGAATCTTTGCTCGCCAGTATCTCCTTCGGTGATTCTTTCGACAGCGACGCGACGGGAATGGCCGTGAACCCGCAGTTGCGCAACTTGTGCCCGCCCGTATACGTAACGTAGAGCATGCCCTCATGCTCGACCGCGCACGGATAATGCGATGCCTTCTGAGCGGTCGATTGGGTGACGTCGCTGATTTTCCAGATGCGCGAGAACGTTTTTTCGCCCGGTTTGGCCACCGCGATGACCAGCGTGTGCCGTCCGCGGTTCATCCCTTCGGTAAGAATGTTGCCGTCGTCGTTGCGTTTGAAACGTGGCAAGTTGTAGATGATGTAGCGGTAGCCTGTGCTGAGCGTCCCGGCGGCGAACTTCGAATGGCTCGCGGCGAAGGTCTTGTTCTCGATCTTGCGCCACGACTCCCCGAAATCGTTCGATTCGTAGAAGTTCGGAAACGGGTTCTTTTCCAATCGCGTGACGGCCAGCAGGTTCTTGCCGTCGACGACGACCGCAGTCTCGGCAAACACGTTGACACGTTTGGCCGTATCGAGCAGAACGCGCCGCCATGGCTTTTCGACATCTTTGCCCTGGCTGATATAGACAACAGGCACGGTTGCGTTTACCTGCCCGGGCCGGGCCGCGTAGCTGCCGGATATCACGAAATTGCCGTTGTCCATCAGCATCGGCTGCTGCATGGCCAGAAACCGTTCGGCGACAGGCCCGTGCTCGACCCATTTCCGGTTGGCCTTGTCCCACGACAAAAGGATGCAGTCGACGGGCCGTTCCGTTCCGTGTTCCTGATTCGTGAACGCGTAGAGCGTCCCGTCGAGCGTCAAAAACTGGACGCCAACGTACATGAGCCCCTTGTCGTTGTCGCGATCCATCAAGACCGCATGATCCGACCACGTCTTGCCGCCATCCTTCGACGTTCGGAACCGCTGGAACGTCTTGCCATGCAGTTCGTGCTTGGGATTGTGATACCATGCCGCGAACAATTCGTCGTCGAGCACACCGATGGCCGTTTCGTGCAGGAACTTGTACGCCGGGTCGGTGTCGCAGTCGTGGACAATGCTATGGTAAATTCCGTCCGGGAAACAGATTTCCGCCGGCGTCGGATACGGCACGTCGTCCGGCCACGGGGCCAGAAACGGGGCCAGAAACGGGGCAGAGTCGTCGCCGAATGCCGCGAGGCCTGACAGGATCGCCGTGGACAATACGAGTGAGCGGAGAACCTCTTGCATGACTTTCCTTCCGGGTGCGTTTCTTAAGTGTTTTGAGGTGTTGAACAATGAAATCGGCTGTGTCAAACACAAACGTCGTTCTGGACGCCGCCGAGCTACTTCACCCGTGCCCGAAGTAGCACGAGCGCTGCGAGAGCTGCGGTGAGAAATAGCGCGACGGTCGATGGCTCGGGCACGGCGTAGTTTTCGGCACCGAAATTCATGGCTTTGTCGATTTGCTGTTCCGTGAGCGCCTCATCCCATATGGCCATGTCGTCGAGGCAGCCGTCAAACAGTTCGCCGCCAGTATACTGGGCACCGATCCGCAAGCCAGCGGTCGTGCTGGTTGCCCCACCGGCCAAGGCCGTTTGTTGCAGGAACTGACCATCTCGGTAAATCGTGGCAAGATTCGACGTGCCATCAAAAATCACTGTCCAGTGATGCCATGACGTGTCAACGGTTGGGTCGGTCCCTCCGTAGAAGGCATCGGTAAAGAAACACTTATCGCCGCCTCCGGCGGCAAAACTTATACATCCTTCACCTTGAGCAGCACCGTCCGAGTGAGTCCCGAGGAAGTAGCGCGGCCCCCAAGAGATATAGCGTTGTCCGCCGAACGTATCGTGCTTCACCCAAAGGGCAACCGTATGGGTAGTCTTGGCAGTAAACGGTTCACCTAGGGCACTCGCGTAGTCGCCGGCGCCGTCGAGTTCAAGAACTTGGCCACGGGTGGCATCGGTGACGAAGTCAGCATCACCCTGAAGCGTTGCATCGAGGCTGCCCGCGGAGTCGGCGGCTGTCGCGGTGCCAGTTGCCTCGTCAAACTTCCAATGGTTGATTAACCCGGCCTCGGCGCGAACGGCAACACCCAAGCCAACGACGGCAAGGCAAACAGCCAATAACGGTAGGGGTCTCATCGAACGGCTCCTTAGAAGTGCAAGAATAGAAAAGCAGTTCTGGCTCCCGATTACCCCTGCAAGTATAATGGTCCGAGGTTGACGGTGTCATTTGCCTTGTTTCCTCAAATTATTGCGTAAAAACGTCATTTCGCGGAAACGGTGCCAATGGGCGTTTCGCCCGGGGAAGCTCGATGGGAAAACGACCACGGGTAGCGCTGCTGATCGAGACGTCACGGGGACACGGGCGGCAGATCATCGAGGGAATTTCCCGCTACGCCGCAGAACACGGCCCCTGGTCGCTGCTATTGGAACCGAGAAACGTCGACGACCGCCCTCCGCCTTGGCTGGCAAATTGGTCGGGCGACGGGTTGCTGGTACGATGCGACTCGCCGCAGATGGCCGAAGCCGTGCTGGCAAGCGGTTTGCCGACGATCGACCTGCGCGGGGCGGTACCCGAGGCCGGGCTGCCGCTGGTGGGGGTCGATAACGCGGCAATCGTGAAGACGGCAGTCGAACACCTGCGCCAACGCGGCTTCCGGCACTTTGCATTCTGCGACCGGTTCGGAGGCCGGCGGTTCTGGATGGACCTGCGTCGGGACCACTTCGTCGCGCAGATCAAGCAACTCGGGTGTTCTTGTAGCGTGTTTCCACGACGGCGGCCAAGGCGACGGGCCGTGGTGTGGACGGAGCGGCAAGTGAGCGAACTCGGCCGCTGGCTTATGGATCTTCCTCGACCGGTGGCGATTCTCGCTTGCGACGACGAGTTGGCCCATCTGGTCCTCGAGGTTACCCAGGAGTTCGGCATTAAGGTTCCCGACGACGTCGCGGTGCTGGGAATCGATAACGACGAAGTGTTTTGTCGCGTATCGGCGCCACCGTTGAGCAGCGTCGACGTCAATGCGGTGATGGTCGGTTACCAGGCGGCCGAAGCTTTGGCCCGCCGCATGGCCGGACGTCGCGTCGCCGAAAAGACGTTGGTCCGACCGAGAGGCGTTATAGCGCGGCAGTCGACCGACGTTGTTGCCGTCGAAGAAACGGAGGCCGCCGAGGCGCTTCGATTCATTCGCGAAAACGCCTGCCAGCCCGTGCAGGCGGACGACGTGGCGCGACACTTGGCCGTATCTCGCAGCACGCTCGACCGCTATCTGCGAGCCGCCGTGGGGCACTCGGCGACCTCAGCGATCATGCAGGTACGTCTCGCACGGGTGAAAGACTTTTTGGCCGATACCGATTTGCCGCTGGCCGCCATCGCCGCACGCACCGGTTTCACGTCGGTCCAGCATCTGGCCAATCTCTTCCGCGACCGCATCGGAGTGACGCCGGGACGATACCGGCGAGAGATGCGCCACTGAGTCGGCCTCCCGGCGGTTACATTTGAGGCAACGCCGCGCGCGTCTGGAAGGTCACGATAACCTTTTGTCCCTTGCGAACAGCGATACGTTGTGTAATCCGATGATCGTGCGACGCCTTGGCCACCTTACTGCCCGACGCGGCAGCCGGTCCTAAATCGACTACGTCGGCGTGGCCTTCCGAAGCGGATGTTTCCTTCGTCTTGTTGGAAACACCGCTCCAACCGGGAAATCTTCCGTTCTCGGCGGGTTCTTCGAAATCGCCGTTGACCAGTTCCGCGCCCTCTACACGAAAATCATCGTAATAGGTCCATGCAATCGCGGTACCAGCACGGCTTTGTGTTCCCATGAGTTCCAGGTTGACCGTTGTATCTTCAAGCGGCACGAACTCGAATCGACAAGGCTTCCAGCGATCGGCCCGGGCTGTCCCGAATTGGGCGAGGAGACGATTCCACTTGATTGCCCAGCCCGGCGCACTGGTGCCTTCACCGGCCGTCATGCTAGGACTCTCCGCGCCGCGATTTCCCTGAACGTCGATGCGAACGGCCGCAGCCGGAAAGCCTGGAGCGAATGGAATGGGACCAAACTGCCGCAACCAAAGAGCACACGAACACTTGGCATCCGATGGGTCCAACGACCAACGCGGTCGCCACGTAATCCATTCGTTCCCGGCCGCCTTGCGAACCGTTACATGGCAGAAGATGGGGAGGTTGGTTTCAGTCGGCGAGATGCCGATTGCCGAGAATGGAATCGCGAACTCGGCGTGCCACTGTCCCTTGGCGGAGCCGTCCGTGGCAAAGCGAATAGTCTCTGTACTGTCGGCGGCATTGGCGGAAGGTTGACCGATTTCGGCCACATTGAGAGTGCCGTTGGCAAAACCTCGCAGTACGACGCCCTCCAGACGATTCGGCAGACGTTCATCGTGCGCCGGTGCCAGGACGATCTCGATGCCGTCGTCCTGTCCCCAATTCGCCCCCGTGGTAGGCGATGCGCCTGCAGCGATCGTATGGTCGAACGCAAGAAATAGTCGCGACTGATCCGTGCGGAGCCACATCCGGCTTGGAAGCGGCTGCTGTTTGGGGTTTGCATGGGCAGCAAGAACGGCCATTTCGGAAGACTCGGGCGTGTTCCATTCCGACTGGTCAACGTGGCCGTCGATCTTGATGGTGCTGTCTGCTGGCAAAACGGAAACGAGCGCGGGGCGTTCTGCTTTCTCGCGTGCCTCGGGCGACATAATGGGCGACAGCGGCGACACGTGGGGGCCGAACTTCACTGCCGGTGACGCTCGGCGTGCGTCGTCGTAGAGCCCCATGCGCTCGAAATCGGGCATCTGAAACCCTGGCAAGGCAGCGCGAAGCGGGGCATCCTGGCGAAGCCGAAGGTCAAGCGATGGCAGATCGACGAAACCCGGGTCCTCGAAGAGGTCGATGTTTTCTTCTACGGTGCAGGTGCGCATCACCTTATCCGCGTTGCGAATTGCGGGCTTACCACCTCCGATATTGACGTTGCGGCGAATGGTGTTGAAGTGCGCATTCTGGGCGTCGATGGGATCCATTTCCAACGGCACAAGCAAGCGTGGATAACGCTTGCTCCAAAGCTCGCCTCGCAAGAGTTTCTCGTCACGCAGGAGTAACTTGTACTGAGCGCTATCGCGCCCTTTTTCGGCATTCTTCCGAGCAAAACTATCGATCCCTCGACTGGCGAGATTGACTGAAACCTCGCAATTGATCGCGATGTTGTCGGTCACGCGGTTGTCCTGCCCGCCGCCGAAGTTCAGCCCATGGTCTCCCGTGGTTACGATGTTGCTCTCGACGATTGTTCCTGACGTCATGTCGTCGAGATAGATGGCCCGACATCCGCAGCCATCCAACCCTTCGCCCAGGGCATGGAAAAGATTGTGGCGGATGATCGTACCCCGCTGGGTCCAGTCGCGTGCACAGGCGTAGATAGCTCCGGCATCGCTCGAGTGCAGACAAACATCATGGACGATGTTGTATTCGATCAGGTGATCGTTTCCCCGGAAGGCGATTGCCTGATGCTGGGCTTCGTAGATCAGGTTATGGCGAATCTTGTTGCCCACGCCGTAGACCGCGGCTCCAGGCCGGTACGTGCTGACGATACGCCCGAAATGATGGATGTGGTTGTTCTCGATCAGATGGTTTCCCGGCTGAAGGGTATCGCGGATGCCGCCGGATGCCTTGATTCCTCCTTCTCCGAGGTCAAACAGATCGCAGCCGACTACCGTGCAGTCGTTGCCGCCGGCGATGTCGACGCCCCAGCTTCCAATGTGGCGCAGTGTGCATCCGGAGATGGTCAAATTCTTGCAGTTCGCTGCTACAACGGCCGTTTCGCGACACCCTTCGAGCGTTAAACCCTCGAAACTCACGTGTGTCAGGTCGGCCATTGTGAGCAAGTGGTCGCCCACAGCCACGTAAACGGGCGATTTGGCGAGATCGTGTAAGGGCCACAAGTAAATCTTGCGCGTTTGGCGATCGACGGCCCATTCCCCGGGCTGATCGATTTCGCTGATCATGTTGAAGGCAAAGAATTGTTGCCCGTCCTTGTAGCCGAACGAATGCGATTCGGGATTTGCCAACGCGATGGTCTTGGCTTGCCGATCGATTTGCTTCAGTTGCATCTTCTGGTCGGCCCAATGATGAAACCAGAGTCCATCGAACCAGGCATCCGGCTCGCCAATCCATCGATCGAGTCGCTCGTTGTCGAAGACGAAGACGCCGTCGGTGTAGGTTGTGCCCACATGCCCGCGCTTCTCGTGGTGACCGACGCACGGTCCCATTTTGGCGAATGCCCCATTGGGCCATCGGGAAACCGGGAGCCGTTGATCGTTCTGGAAAAGCGCGAGAGGATATTCCGGCTTGCCGCGGTAGCCGCAACCGCCGTTGGCAAAACCAGGAACGGGCTCTGGCACGTCCTGCATTAGGCCAATCCAGACAATGTTTGTCCGCGCGTCGGGATCCAGACGCGAACTGATCGCCCGGTCGGTCACGGGCTGCCACCCGGACAGTGAAACGGCCCCCGAAAGAATCGCCCGGCCGGGTTCTGCTGAACGATACACAACGGGCGCGGATTCTGTGCCTGAGTCGTCGGCTGACAACACCAAGGGGGTGCTCAATTGATAACGGCCCGGCAGGATCTCGACAACGACACCGCCCTCGGGCAGGGAACCATTCTTCTTGCATGCGCGAATCGCGTCCCTGGCCGCTTCCAGCGTACCGAAAGGTTTTTGCCGCGTACCATCGTTATCTTCATCGGCCGACGCAGATACATAAAGGATCAACCCCGGCTGTTTTTTGTCGGCAGCGTTCGCAGTCAACACGCCCGCAATAACGCCCAGAGCCAGCAATGAAACGATCATGCTGCTTTTCATCAACATCTCTCCTGCTAAGGACGGGCCGAAGAATAACTTGCCGTTTTCAAGGCGAAACCCGAGGGCCGTGGCGAAACGCAACCCGGCAAATCAACAAGTTGTTTTTCGGTCTGTTCAAAAAAAGGATCAAATGAGCCGTGCGCATCTGAGGCGAGCCCAAGCAGAAGCGGTATCTCCGAATCTGCCGTTTGATCCATCCTCTGGCGTACGTCAATGCAGCAATTGTACCAGCCGACCGAACGCTCGTCGAATTATCGAGCCTTGCCTATTGAATCAGCGGAGGGCGACCATTGGAAGCCCGGTTCCAAGGCGTTTTACTGTCGGCGACCGTTTATTATCTCGTAAAACCACGGCCTCTGGCCGTGGACCCAAAGAGGTTCGGACCGATCCGTGGTGAAGGGGGTTTATTATGGTGTAGACTCTCCCTCCTGGGGAAATCCCGTTGGGGCAAGGAGAGAGAGTCATGCAAGACTGGAGAAGTTTGTCGCACGTCAGGTGGGAGTGCAAGTACCACGTGGTGATCATTCCAAAATACCGCAAGAAGGTGTTCTTCGGAAGGATGCGTGGCAAGATTGGTGAAATCCTCCGTGAGCTTTGCCGTCAGCGGGGAATCAACCTGCTGGAGGGCCACGCGATGCCGGGTCCGATAATGCAGGTAACAATAATGACCGCACAAGCAACAATCAGCGCGGACCGAGAGGATGTGCGGGAAGACGTATGAAATCTTCGCGAATTGGAATGCTTCGCGGTCGTGAGCAAACCGGTAGCAGCATAACGGCCAGGCAAGCCGGTATGACCAATCGCTCTGGCTATTGGTCGTACCGAGTTGCTGTGCGCCCAGCAACAAACGGTCGGGACTTCGGCTCGTCTGGGCTGCCGGAGAACGACAGCACAAACGACACGGGTTCGGCGAGGGCCGGAACGTCGAGGGCCACAACGTTGGCCTCCGGCTGCCGGAGTTTGACTACCGCATCGCGGAGTGTCGCGCTGCCGAGGTGAATTGCCTCGGGCACATAGAAGAAAAGAGTTGAGGGATCGCCACCGTTTCCTCGTACCTTGCCGCGGAGTTGCCCCTTTTCGGCATCCCAGACAATGTCGCTGGTCTCGATCACACCTTGGCTGAAGTGGCCGCTGGTGCCGAGCAATTGGGGCCGCCCCAGTTTTGGTCGCAACGCAAATAGTTGGCACGATTTGGCCTGCAGCGGCAGTTCGAGCTTTTCATGCCGCGATTCGACAAGCTTCTGTTGCCAGAAGTCCCACAGCAGGTAGTCTTGCGGCACGGTTTCTGGTTTGTCCCAACCGCGACAGCGCGCCGCGATCTCGTCGAGATTCAGCCGCACGTGACGCGGTCCATTGCCCTGGACGTCGAACACGCCAAATAGCACGTATTGTCCGTCGGCCTCACCAGGAGTCATACCCCAGAGTAAATACGGCGAGTTTTCCCAAACGTCCAGAGGACGCCCGGCTGCCGGCAGCGGCGGAAAGAGGCGTTGATACATATGGATGTACTGCTCGGGCAATTCGTCGAGCACATCGCCATAGGTCATCACGGTGCCGCTCAGCGCGATCCATGACATCCACATCCGATTCCATTCGATCGGCTTCAATTCGCCGTACCGAGCGCAGACGACCGCGCTGGGGTCGTTGAGCCACAGCCGGCGATGGTAGAACCACACCTGGGCCGTGCGGTAATAGGCCGAGGGGTTGTCGCCGTGGGAGTCGCCGCTGATGCGTACGTCGTTTGCCAGACCCATGCGTACGCCGAGTGGGCCGCTGATCGTGCGGTAGAAGACATCGTCGCCCAGGCCTCGGCGTACCGCCTCCAGCCCTGCGCGCATGACCTCCACTTTCGTCATGGTGGGGTCGTGAAATTTCGAGGGAATCATGGCGTAGCCCAAAAAGTCGTTGGTGACGTATCTGAACCCTCGCTCGCGCCACGCACGGGCCGCGTCTTCGAAGTACTGTTGCACGTCGGGCTGCGAGGTATCGAAAACGGCAAGTGCCGGTGCATTATAAAGAGCCTTTAGCGTCCAGGGGGTTCCGGAAGACTCGGGCGATGTCGTTACGCCTGATTTTTTTTCGGTGCCCTTTTTCGTTTTTGGCGCCTCTTTCCGTGATACTCGCATCCACGTCGAGCCGTCCTTGTTTTTTGCGAACCACTCGGGGTGCTTCTTGAAGACTTCCGAATCGGTTGAGGCCCAGTAGGTGGGATACCATACGCCGGGAATGATTCCGGCATCGGAGATTAGCGTGGCGAGACGGTCGAAGCCTTGGGTGATTCGTCCCGTCTTGTTATCCCAGTCGCCATGCATCTGATAATCGTCGCAGATGCGCATCGTGTGATTGCCGCCGCGACTGGCGAAGTACTTCTTTACGTAAGGAATGTTCTCTTCAACGCCTTTCTCCAGACCGTTTTTGTACGTGGCCATTTTCGCGTGCATCCAACCGGCGTACCAGGTGCACCAGGCGACTCGCGGCGTCCATATCTTGGCCTTGTTGATTTTGCCCGCTAAGTCGGCGTAGCGTTCGAGTTGTTCAAGCGGGTTGTCGCGCAAGGAGACGAAAAGGGTGTCGGTTTGCCGTGATGCATCGGGCATTAGCAGGCATCCGTTACAATCGCCGTACGCGCGAAAGACCGGTTGCCCGTTGGGATCGACGATTTTGAAGTGGTTGTAGTTGTGTTTGCCCGTGAGGAAACCGGCAGCCATCGCCGGCGACTCGAGCGCGATCGTTTCGCTGCACCCAAGTGTTTTGGCATCCGGACTAAGAACCGTGGGCAACGGCTTGCTCATACTCCTGCCGTTGAGCAGGATATACGGTTTGCCCGGATCGTGTTTCTCGACGAACTTCCCCTCCAACGGCGAAATTTGCGACAAGGCAAGCGGTTTGTTGCTGGTGTTGGTTACCGTCAAGACGAACGTGAAGCAGCGGTCGTCCAATGCGGTGATGGTCCAGGTTTGGTCCAGTTGTTTCTGCGTGTCGGTTAGCTGTAGTGTCGTCTGGTTGTTTTGCGTTTCAGTGGCCACCTGATAACGCGGATCATTGCTCGGGATGGTCGTCCCGTCGGTGAGTTTCACGGCACAACAGGCGCCGGTCAGCCACGGCGCTGCTTGGCCAGTGCGCAGTTCCATGCCGCGTGGAGAGTCGGCGTTGCGCATGACGGTGGCAGCGTGAGCGGGTAGAGGAAACACGAGCGGCCCGCTAAGGCCAGCCAGAAGCATTGAAACAGCAAGAAGTCGGTGGTGTATTGCGAGAGGAGCCATGGGGCGGGACCTTTCAAGCGGGAAGGTGATGATATGGAGTGCGGGATGAAAGGGAGGTGAATTGGGTTACCGGTTGCAACGCAGTTACGAACGGGCACGCCAGCGACGGCATGGCTCGATCATACCGACGGCGAGTCCAAGCAGCAGCAAGGAGAGCGTCGATGGCTCGGGCACGGCAGACACGCTGACGTCGTCGACGACGTAGGCGGTCGACGAAGAACCGTTGGCTAAACCAATCAAGTTGAATCCGGCGTCGGCGCCCGGGGTGGCATTTTGCCAGCGGCGGAGTCCGCTCACGTTCTGCAGCGAGTCTCCCACCTTTCCGAGTGACACGCTGAACGAGCGTTCTTCGGCCACGTCCGAAGTGTAATCCGTTTCCACGAGAAGATGGTAAACGTTCAGCGTGTCGCCAGCGTCGAGGAAACTGTTGTTGCCGTCGGCGTCGAACGATGCTGTGACGGTTCCCGCGGCGAAGACCGGGTTACTGTCGTTCCATCCGGTGGTTCCCACCGCGTTGTCGTAGATTTTCAACGAGCCATCGCCGCTGACGCGAAGCAAAATTCGGCCGCTGTTGCCGGTGTGTGCAATCCAGGTGTAGAACGACCGATTGCTCGAACTTCCGTCCAAGGCCGCGGCGAAGTACAAGTCGACCGCCCAAGGCGACCCGGCCGACTCGGCGCTATTCGGGTAGGCGGTAATCGCTGAAACGCCACTTCCCACGGGCATGTACACCGCCTGGGTGGAGCCCGCAACAATACCGCCGTGGAGGCTCGGGTTCGCGGACGGACTGCTATCCGACCAATTCGCCAGGTAATTGTTGGGATCTTCGAAGTTCCCATTGGTTAACAACTCGGCCTGCGTCGGAATCGTCCCAACACCCAGAACGAGGAGCGTGGCGAGCAGAATCCTGTGAACTGTCATGAGTCGGTTTCCTGTGTTACTTACCTCAAAGATCGTTAAGTTTTTCACCAAGACTAGCGATCAACGGGAGCGGGTTCTTGCCTGGATGCGGCAGCTCCGTTTGGCTGGCGGCCCTGCCGCACTGTGTTAACGAGTTGACGGGGAATGGCGTCACAAAATCGTCGGGGGGCCGGATGACTCTGGTTGTCGGTCCTGCGGTGGTGAGCACGCTCCACTGGGTAGTCAGCAGGACATCCGGCGCCGAACGCCTCGCCCGAAAGTCCAAAAAAGTCCGACGGAAAGGCTTCCAAACAAAAGCATAATGCTACTTGGCTCGGGCACGGTAACAAGCTGCACCGCGTTCAAGAACACGTAACCGCTGTCTTGCGTTTGTAACGACAACTCAATCTGATTGTTCGACGGGGCGACGTGTTCCCAGATCAGGATCTTTTGCCCGACATATCCCGAATTGTAACAATCGAAGTCATCTGAGCTGACCTCGCTATTTGCAGACAATCCCTGGACGGTGATATCAGCGATGTCCGTGCCCTGGGTTTCGGATCCTGGGCGGCTGGCAATCACGTTGACGTTGTATAGACGGCTATCGTCTAAGCCAGCGAAAGTGACTGTGCCGGATACGTTGGTGCCATGCAGGTAGAAATAGTCATAAGTTGCCGCACTGTCGACCCACGATTTGCTCCAGCCCTCGCGGACACCGCTGCTATCCTGGAAGCTGCCGGTCGTGGCCAACGTCATGGATGTCAGGTTGCCCGAGGTGTCATAAAGCCTTTGAGCAGTCGCCGACGGAGCGTCGATTGTATTCCACGTACCTCCGAGGGTTGGCGTACTGGCGATGCTGTTGAAATCGACCAGAATCGTTTCCGCCTGTACGGCTCCACAAAAGGTGGCCAACACTGCGGTTGTTGCGAGGGCAACCAAACGATGTCGTGCGAACATGATACGACCTCCCGAGGTGAAGGCATGTGTGAAAGGTATTGGAACAATAGTCCCGCTAAATGGATTGGACGTTACGGAGAGTTGTACGGTAATCGAGTATCGTTCCTTTGTGAAAACGCGTCAATGAAACGGTGGCCCAATCTACGTCAAGTTTGGCTCAGGGCGGCAGGGCCGCCAACCAAACCGGTGCTGCCGCTCCCGTTAGTCGCTTGTCTTTGTGGATAAGTAAACGATCTTCGCTAATAGTGGCACGGGTATTCTGAATGCCTGGAGTAGAAACACCATCGAAAAGACTCTCGGCGGTTGTCCCATACCGCCGAGGTGCAGGGAGCCGCCCTGCTCCCTGTATCCAGTGTGTTTAAAGTATTGAAGGGGTCAATGAAGATGTGGGCCAAACTTCATAAGTTTCGGGTCATTCGGCGTTGCGGGAGTTTTCTCAACTGCTAGTGTGTACGTGGGTTGCGACCGACGGGCGTCGCGCGACCGGCTGCCGTGGGCTTGTTGACATTTGGCCGGCAAGTACAGTAAACGTTGGCTTTGTTATTAACCAACTGCAACGAGGAGATCGTATCGCGATGACGGAGAAGATCGCTAGTATTGAGGTGTTTCCGCTAACAATTCCCCGTGAGACGCCCTATCTCGGGCCGTTGGAAAACGGCGTGGCACCGAATGAAAAAGGACATTTCGTGCGGCCCGGCAACCAGACGGTTTATAGCGTGGCCGATCATTGCGCGCTGGTCAAAGTGACTACCGAAAGCGGAGCGACCGGATGGGGTGAATGTGTGGCCGTCGTCGCGCCTGAGATCGCAACGACGATCTTGCGCGACTTGATCATTCCGTTGGTCGTGGGACGCGATCCTCACGAGGTCGTGCGCATATACGAAGATCTGTACAACGCCCTGCGCGTGCGGGGATTCTTCGGCGGGTTTTATCACGATGCCATCGCCGCGTTGGACATCGCTCTATGGGATCTTCGCGGCAAACTGTTGGGGATGCCGGTCTGCCGGCTGTTGGGTTCGATGCGCTACCCGAAGATTCCTGCCTATGTGTCGGGCCTGCCGCGGCCGACAATCGAAGAGCGGGTGACGTTGGCCCAAGAGTGGATGGCGCGTGGCTTTTCGGCCGTGAAGTTTGCATCGGCCGTATCCCACGACGGCATCGTCGCCGAAATGAAGGCCCTGCGCGATGCCCTGGGTCCGAAACCGCGTATCTTGATCGACATGCACTGGAAATTCACGGCCGCGGAGGCGATCAAACTGATTACGGAACTCGAACGGCATGATCTCTACGTGGCCGAGGCCCCGGTCAAGCCGGAAGACGCCGAGGGCCAATCGCTGATCGTTCGCTCGGTGAAAACGCCCGTGGGCATCGGCGAGGAGTTACGCACGGTCTATGAGTATCGCCCTCGTTTCGAGCAGCAGTGCATGCACGTGATCCAGCCGGAGATGGGCCGCACGGGCTTGACGTCGTTCTGGAACATTTGCCAGATGGCCGTGGCGTTTAACTGTACGGTGATGCCACATGCCAGCATTGGCATCGGCGTGTTCCAGGCGGCCAGCTTGCACGTGTCGGCCGCGTTGCCGAACCTGGCAATGCACGAATACCAGCACTCGATTTTCGACAAGAATCTGCAATACGTCGACACAACAATGTGCTGCGAAGCTGGTTACTTCACCGTGCCGCAGGAACCGGGATTGGGAGTGGAACCGTCGGAAGACGTGTTGCAGTTCGCCGGCGGATAAGACAAACGCGGTGTCGTCAATCCAAAAAATCTTCCCGATACTGCCGCGGCGTCTTGCCCGTGGTAGTTTTGAAGACCACTGTGAAATACTCCGGGTGGGGAAAGCCGACCTTGTGAGCGATTTGGGCGACGGAAAGGTTCGTATCGGCCAGTAGTTGCTGCGCTTGGCGAATTCGCACGCGAACGATTTCGTCGTGAATCGAACGCCCTAGAAATTCACGGAACCGTCGCTTGAGTGTACTTCGGGAAAGGAGCGTCGCACGGACTACGTCGTCGATCGAGATACCGTCGCAGGCGTGGTCGCGTATGAAGCGTACGGCCGCGATCGTGTCGGGATCGTCGACGGCCCAAACGTCGGTCGATTGACGCGTGGCGACACCGACCGGGGCAACGAAAATGGGACCGTCTGGGATCGGTTCGCCGCGCATCATGCTGTCGAGCAGCCGAGCGGCTTCATAGCCAACCCGGCGGTGATTGGACACCACGCTCGACAGCGGCGGGTTGGCCATTTCGCAGAGCATCTCGTCGTTGCTCACACCGATTACGGCGATTTCGTCGGGCAGCATAACACCGGCCCGGCGGCAGGCTTCCAGTACTGGCGACCCCACCGAGTCGCCGCAAACCAATACCCCGCAGGGTTTCGGGAGACTGGCGACCCACCGCAGGAGTTGGTCGTGTTCGGCTTCCCAGCAGCGGCGAGAGCGGCTTTGGGCGACCATCCTGTGGATTTCGCAGCGATAACCGGCTTGGGTGAGAAAATCGACAAAGGCGTCGCTTCGCATCTGCGACCAGTTAACATTTTCGAACCCACAAACGCCAAAATGCCGGAAACCGCGTTCCAGCAAATGGTTGGCCGCCAGTTGGGCGGTGGCAACGTTGTCGACGTGTACCAGGGGAATGCTTTCATGAGGGCAAAGCCCCAGCACGTCGACTACCGGAATCTTGAGTTTCAATATCGCGTCGCGAAGGCGTTCATTGTGGAGTCGCACGATTACCCCGTCGGGCGAAACCCATTTGAGCCACGAGGGTAGGCCATCTTCCAGGTAACGGGGCTCGTGATGTAGCGACCAGGGGCGGTGCTCGCGCACGTAACGCGAGATGCCGCGCAGGATGCCTCGGCCGGGAGCGAGCGAGGTCTCAACAAATAGGGCCACGCGAGGAGCCCGACGAGATTTGGCGCGAGTAGCCATCGAGCGATGCCCGAGAAGAGACGCGAAACCGTGTGAACCAATGTTTCAAGTCTAGCAGACATACGAAGGAAAAGGCAATACCCATTGCATGCGAAAGGCGCGTTAGTTAACGAGATAACGCGAGGAAAAGGCGAAATACGCGGTTTGTTGCCACGGTGGCCCAAAACCTATGGTGAATGGGCCAAAAGATCCTTGACCACAGTCCGTCCGTTCGGCGACACTGAAGTTGAAGGACGAGCGGAGCTTCACTCGTTCGAAAGTGGGAGCTTATTGATGCTTGCATATTCACTGAACGGTTGGGTAAGGCGAAACGCCTTGAAACGGGGCTCCCGATGGTCGCCGTCCGATCATTCAAAAATGCAAGGCTCAATAGGAACGAGAAGAACTTTGTAGCAAGTTGTCATTTCTCGAGTCGAAAGGGCCAAATGGATATTTTGTCGGTCGTCGTATTTGGGGTCTACTTCGTCGGAATTCTTGCCGTGGGTATCTACGCCGGTGGGAAGGACGAGCAGAAGACGGCCGACGACTACTTCCTGGCCAGTCGGAAGTTGCCCTGGTATGCGGTGGGCCTTTCGATGATCGGGTCGAACATTTCGACCGAACATTTTATCGGCATGGTCGGGGCTGCTTATGTTTTCGGCATCGCCCCGGCCAACTGGGAGTTCACCGCGTTTCTTGCGATGACGTTGTTGATCTTCCTTTTCTTGCCGTATTACTTCCGTCGAAAGTTGTATACGATTCCGCAGTTTCTCGAAGACCGTTTCGATCGGCACACTCGCACTATATTCGCCGTGCTGACGATCGTCCATGCGGTGGTCGTCCTGTTAGCGGGCGCGTTGTATGCTGGGGGCCTCATTTTTCAGGACCTCTTCTCTTCTGAAGGTGCTGCGCTAACGGCCAACGGCCAGTTCAGCGGATCGTTATTGTTGGGCATTGCGATCATTGCATTGACCACCGGCGCTTACAGTATCTACGGGGGCCTGACTTCCGTCGTGTGGACGGACGTTGTCCAGGTGATCATTCTCCTCGTAGCCGGGGTTTATGTTACCGTGGTGGCTCTGATGAAGGCTGGCGGAATCGAACACGTTTGGGCGGTTAACCAGGCGGCCGATCCATCACGAGTACACTTGTTCCTCCCGGCGAGCAACTCCTTCGCTCCCTGGACTGGCGTGGCCACGCTCTGGATTACGCTGGGCGTGTGGTACAACTGCGCCAACCAATTCTATATCCAACGTTGCTTCGGTGCTCGAAGCGAGTGGGATTCGCGAATGGGAATCGTGCTGGCGGGTTTCATCAAACAATTTCTTCCGCTGATCGTTGTTCTGCCGGGGCTAATCGCGTTTTCGCTTTACGGACCCGGCATGCACCGCGACAAGGTCTTCATGACCATGGTACGCGACCTGATACCGCCGGGCTTGCTATCGGTCGTGCTGACCGGCATGGCGGCGGCTATCATGTCGACCGTTTCCAGCCTTTTGAACAGCAGTTCCACGATTTTCACGATCGACGTCTACCAACGGTTCGTCAATCCTGCGGCTTCTCAGTATCAACTTGTCAAAGTAGGACGGTTGGCAACCGGGGTAATTCTCCTTATCGGGACGCTTTGGGCACCGATGATCTTGTTGTTCGGGCATGGGCTTTTCGTCTATATCCAGGACATGGCGGTGTACTTCGCGCCGCCGATTGCAGTGGTCTTCCTGGTCGGCATTCTCTGGCGACGAGCGACGGCACTGGCAGCCAATGTTACGCTTGTGTTGGGAGTCGTGCTAGGGATTGGTTTGAAGATCTTTGGCGAATTGTCAACCGGCATGCTAGCCGATATGGTCTCGCCGTTTCTGAATCGGGCGCTAATCACGTGGGTGCTGTGTCTGGCGCTTATGGTCGTTGTGTCGTTGCTTGGCCGACTCGCCGCTGGTGCCACATCCGATTCGCAGAGGATCGCCGACATCATTTGGACGCCCTCAACGGCACGTCTGCCGGAGGAAGAACGCCAGAGGTATACAGGCCTGAAGAGTTTTTATCTTTGGTGGGCGGTAGTGCTAGCGCTTCGGGTGGTGGTTTACATCGTATTTGCGTAAGAAAATGGTTCTCCGCTGGACCAAACGGTGGGAGGATGGTGTCATGAGAAAAACTCGGCCAGAACCGTCGGGAATTGTCGGCAATCGAAGGTCGGCGAGCGTTTGGCGTGACTGGTGCTGTCGCGGCTTCACACTTGTCGAACTCCTGGTGGTTATTGCCATCATCGGTGTTCTCATCGCGCTGTTGTTGCCTGCCGTACAGTCTGCCCGGGAAGCGGCGCGGCGGATGCAGTGCTCGAACCGTCTCAAGCAGTTGGGGTTGGCTTTGCACGGCTACCACACGTCGGTCGGGCGATTTCCGCCAGGAGCTGCCTGGACGAAAGGCGGGGGCATGGGAATGAGTCTGCACGTGGCACTTTTGCCTTATCTCGAACAGAACGCGATGTACGACAAGCTTGAAACGAGTGCCACGCCCATGGATGTCGAGATCGGCAGGCAGGTTCCCAACGCTTTTCTGTGCCCGAGCGATGGCCAGCAACCGATCGATCCGTTCGAAAGCGAAAAACAGTGGCGCACATGCAATTTTGTAGGTGTGACCGGTGCGGGAATGGAAGCAGAGCACATCGTTGATCTGGACGACAGCATGTGTGGCGACTACTACACCGACGGTATCTTCTACCCCTTTAGCGACACCCGGATTGCCGACATTCGCGACGGCACTTCGAACACACTGGCCCTCGGCGAGCGTGCCCACGAACTGCGACTTTGGACCAAAGGAGCTAATTACAAGGGAGGCCCCGATAAAGAGGTCTGCGTGTTTTCCGCGAAAAACATTCGTTGGCCGATCAACTCGGATCCTCAAGCACTATGCTATCTGGACTGTTCCGGCGGGCGTACTTGTGTTTTCAATGACGTGTTTTTTGGCAGCCGGCATCCTGGCGGGACACATTTTCTGTTGGCCGATGGCAGCGTGCAGTTTCTCAACGAAACTATCAACCTGGAAATTCTTCAAGAGATGGCCACCATTGCTGGCGGAGAAGTAAACCGCTGGGCACCTTGAGGAAAACGAAAGAGTAGGGCAGCGTCAAACACTATGAAAGCGTTAGTCAAACAAACCCGAAACCCTGGAGACCTGCGGCTTGAGGACATTCCCGAGCCGTCGTGTCGATCAGATCAGATCCTGGCCGAAGTGGCCTATGCAGGCATTTGCCGCAGCGATTTCGACATTATCGACGACAAGACGACCATCTATCGGCCTCCGGTCGTGCTGGGACACGAGTTCTCGGCACGCGTGGTCGAGGTCGGCCGCGACGTGTCGGGCTTTTCACCAGGCGACAAAGTGGTCTCCGAAACGGCCTTGTCGGTGTGCGACAACTGTCAGCCCTGTGCAGACGGTTTCTTCGAGATTTGCGACCGGAAGGAGATTCTCGGCTGGACCCATAACGGTGGGTTCGCCGAGTACGTTGTGTTGAATCCACGGTTTGCCCATCGGCTCAACAACGGGACCGACCTGAAGACGGCCGCGCTTGCCGAGCCGCTGGCAATCGCTACCGAAACGATGTACGTTCGCGGGAACGTGCAGCCGGGCGAAAGCGTGGTGGTCGTGGGGCCGGGTCCCTCGGGCATCCTGAGTGCTCTGGTCGCCATGCAACTTGGCGCAGAACGGGTGTTCCTTGTCGGACGCAAGTCGTTTTCCCACGTCAAAATGCCCTTGGTGCAGGAACTCGGAATCGCCCACGCTATCGACAGCTCGCAGACCGATCCGCTTGAATACCTGCTACGAAACAACCAAGGGCGACTGGCCGACGTGGTCGTCGACGCCACGGGAACCATCGAAGGTTTCAACCTGGCGCTGAGCCTGCTGAAACGCCACGGACGGCTGATCGAACTGGGATCGATCACCAGCGAGACGCCGTTCGACTGGCCGGCCGTGTGCCGCAAAGCGTTGGACTTCTGCTTCGTGTTTGCTTCGGGCAGAAAAGCTTGGCTTAAGGCGATCGAGATTCTCGAACAAAAACAGTTCGACTTTGGCAGACTGATAACGCAAACTATGCCGTTGGATGGTTACGCCGAAGCGTTTTCGCTGGCTGCGGATGGCGCGAAAAGCGCCAAGGTGGTGCTGCAGCCAAGGGATTAGGCGTGTTCAGCATGGGGCATGTCGATGTCGTTCGTTTTCGTGGTGAGCTTTGTCAAATCTGAATGGTGAAGTGGAGCGTTGAATGTCTGCTGAGAAAATCCGCGGTGTGTTTCCGATTGCTCCGGCCACGTTCGACCATCGGGGGGCATTCGACTACGACAGTTATCGCGCCGCACTTCGCGCGATGATCCAGGGTGGGTGCCCTGGCGTAACGCTCTTCGGCATCGCAGGCGAGTACTACAAGTTGTCGTACGACGAAGAACTCGCAGCGCTGCGGATTACCGTCGAGGAATGTCACCGGCTGGGCGTGCCGTGCATCGTTTCCAACACCCGCCACGCAACCGAGGTGGCCGTGGATTGGGCCAAAACGATCGCCGATGCGGGGGCCGACTGTATGATGGTGCTGCCGCCGTTCTTCTTGAAACCGGGTGGGCAGGCTTTATACGAACACATGCGCGAGGTGAGCAAGGCCGTCGATCTGCCGGTGATGATCCAGTACGCTCCCGAACAGACGGGCGTGGCGATCGACCCGGCCATCCTGGCTCAACTTTGCCAGGAGGTGTCCAATATCAAGTTCTACAAGATCGAGTGCAAGCCGCCGGGCGGATACATCTCGCGCCTGTTGCAGCTGGTCGAGGGGCGAACCGCCGTGTTTGTGGGCAATGCCGGTTTTCAACTGATCGAGGGCTACGACCGCGGGGCTGTTGGCGTGATGCCCGGGGCGTCGATGTTCGATCTCTACCTGCAAGTGACCGAAAGCTACCGGCAAGGAGACCGTCAACGGGCGATTAAAGTACATACCGTGCTGGTAGCCATGCTGAATCATATTCGCCAGAACGTGGAAATGATCATCCGTTTTGAAAAGGAGATCATGTATCGTCGCGGCATCATTGCCAACCCATACTGCCGCCGCCCATCGTATACCATTGACAAGAAGGCGATGCGCATTTTCGACGAATTATACGCAATGATCGAGCCGTACTTCACCTACCAGGGTGTGCCGGGCACCCCTGCCGGATGACTTCGCCGAGTGCCAAAGAGACGACCGTTCTTGGCGCAATGTCCCTCCCTTCTGGAAAAGTGCAAAGTTGTTGCCCCTCGTTCCCACGCTTCGCGTCTCGACTGGCCAAGATAAGTGTTGACTTGCACAGGGCGGCAGGGCCGCCAACCAAACGGTGCTGCCGCACCCAGTCGAGAACCCGCTCCCGTTGATCGCTAATCTTTGTCAAAAACTTAACGATCTTTGCCAATAGTGGCACAGCGAGCGACGCAAAGCGTCCTTCCCTTGGGTTCGCCCGCGATGCAGCGTGGGAGCCAGGCGAAATGTCCCCCCCGAATCCGGCTTTGCAGTCCTCCTGTCAGTTTGCCGACGATCATGGCGTTTCCCGAGAGAATTTGCTGTGGAACGCTGCCTGCGCTAAACTACAAGCTTCGGAGACTGTTGAGTCTTCGGCTGGAAAAAATAGGAGAGGGCGCGGTCTTTTTGCGGCGAAGCAGGGTTAAATCAGACGGCCGACAATCCGACGGCGCGGGGGCCCTGAAATGCAGGTGTAACCGCGAAGCCTATGCGGGCTGGACGGGGAGGGTTGCGCTTTCAGTCAGCACACGCAGTTTGTGGGGCCCTAATACGGGCACGCAAGACGGCACGGCGGCGCGCGAAATGACTTTTGGCAGAAGTGGCCCGTTGGAATGCTGGATGTGTTGGGTAGGAGGCCTGATAAGACAGTATTTTGTGAGTCGGGGCAGCTTCCGACTCACTGCAGACCGGGAGTCTCCTTTCGGAGGTAGCGATACCCCTTGGTCGCCAGACGTTGGCGAGGTGACCCTTGCATGGAGTTAATGAAGCATGTTGAAGACCTCACGGATTTCGGCCGTTGTTTTCGTCTTCTTGGTTGTCGCCGGCGGCGTCGCGACTGCGGAAACGAAGCCCAACGTTTTTGAAAGTCCTATCCCACCCCAACCGGCGGGCGAACTCGACAAGATCGTTTTCGCCAAATTGTCGTCGTTGGGTATCCAGCCGGTTCTATGTTCCGATGCGGTATTCGTTCGTCGCGCTTACCTTGATGTGATCGGTACCCTGCCCACTGCAGAAGAAGCCCGGCGGTTCGTTGAAGATCCGGACACGAAGAACAAACGGCGTGCCTTGATTGAACGTTTACTGAACCGAGACGAATTCGCGGATTACTGGTCGATGAAATGGGGTGATATTCTTCGCATCAAAGCGGAATTCCCCGTCAACCTTTGGCCCAACGCGGCCCAAGCGTATCATCGCTGGGTGATGGCATCGATTGCTGATAACAAGCCGTACGATAAGTTCGCTCGGGAAATGCTCACTGCCAGCGGGAGCAATTTTCGCGTTGGACCGGTCAATTTCTACCGCGCCATCCAGAACAAGACACCGGAAGGTATTGCTACGGCCGTTGCTCTGACGTTCATGGGATCGCGAACCGATTCTTGGCCGCAAGAGTCTTTGGAAGGCATGGCGGGCTTCTTCTCGCAGATCGGATACAAGCCCACGAGCGAGTGGAAGGAGGAAAACGTCTTTTGGGACCCGCTTCAGTGCAGCGCCATGGTTGGCAACAGCGCGCCTGGGCAGGCGAAGGTCGACACTTCGGGCCAACCCGCCGGCGGTGAGCCACAAGCAACGCCCGTACCGTCGCCCGCCAGTGCACCACCGACGGCAGTCTTTCCTGACGGAACCAAAATCCAGTTACCCCCGGATCGAGACCCACGAGAGGTCTTCGCCAATTGGCTGATTACCCCGGAAAATCCGTGGTTTACACGGAACATCGTGAACCGCGTCTGGGCGTGGCTGATGGGGCGCGGCATCATCCACGAGCCGGACGATATTCGCGACGACAACCCGCCCAGCAATCCCGAGTTGCTGGCCTACCTGGAGAAGGAGTTTGTCGCGAGCGGGTACGACATGAAGCACCTTTACCGGCTGATTCTGACCTCCACGACATACCAGTTTTCTTCCATATCGCAATCGAAGGATCCCAAGGCGGCGGCCAATTTTGCGAGTTACCCGTTGCGGCGATTGGAGGCCGAAGTGTTGATTGACGCCATCAACAAGATCACGGGCACATCGGACCTTTATACCAGCCCCATCCCCGAGCCTTTCACCTACATTCCCCAGGATATGCCGGCGATTGCGATAGCCGACGGAAGCATCACGAGTCCCTTTCTGACGTTATTCGGGCGTTCGGCGCGAGCCACAGGTATGGAAAACGAGCGCGATAACCGGCCTGTTCCCTCTCAGTGGCTTCACATGCTAAATTCGAGCCATATCCAACAGAAGCTGGAACGCGGCCCCAAGCTCAAGGCGCTCTTTTCATCTGGTCGCAAGCCGAACGAAATTGCAGAGGAGCTTTATGCGACGATTCTCTCGCGGAAGCCGACAGAAGAGGAATTGAAGACGGTGACCGAGTACGTTCAATCCACCAAGTGGAAAAGCGGAGCGGCAATCGACATTGCCTGGGCTTTAATCAATAGCACCGAGTTTCTTTACCGGCACTGATTCTTGCGGGGTCTGTAGGAGTACGTGTAAGCCTTCGACGCCAAAGGATGATAAGGAAAGGGATAAAAAATGGACACGAACTACAGTTCGGTCGGTGCGGCTCGCATTTCTCGCCGAGAGGCGATGCAACGAGGCCTTCAGGGAGCGGCGGGGTTAGTCGTCGCCGATCGCCTGGGCACCGGCGTTCTGGCGGCTGCCACGGAGCCAAGCAAAACTTCGGCCAACCCCAAAGCGAAGGCCAAGTCGGTCATCCAGATCTTTCTGTGGGGTGGCATGTCGCACAACGACACTTGGGATCCGAAACCGGAAGCGGGTCGCGAATACATGGGCGAGTTCGGCGACGTGATTCCCACTAACGTCGACGGAATCCAACTCGGGGCACTGTTTCCCGAAATGGCGAAACAGGCCGATAAGTATTCCCTCATCCGCAGCATGACCCACGGCAACAACGGCCATGAAACGGCGGCCTACTTGATGCAAACCGGTCACACGCCCGGCGGCCGGCTGGCCTATCCAAGCGTAGGAGCCGTGTTTGCGTTGTTCAAGAGCCGCGAGTACAAGGGAATGATTCCGCCCTACGTTGTGCTGACCAAACCGGCGGGAAGGTTTTCTGAAGAAGGTTTCTTGGGGCCGAAGTACAAACCCTTTGCGACCGGTGGCAATCCGAATGCAGGCCGTTTCGAGGTCGAAGGCGTCATTGCGAGGGGGATCACGGACGAACGGCAGACATCCCGGCGCGAGTTGCTCGAGAAGATCGACACGATGGGCGCGACGATGGCCGGCAGTCCTCAACTGGCGGCTGCGAGGGAAGCCAAAACAGCGGCCTACGAGTTGATTCTCGGCCAAGGCAAAGAAGTGTTCGATCTCTCCAAGGAGAAGCCGGAATTGCGCGATCGCTATGGCCGCCACACATTTGGACAGGAGTGTCTGGTGGCGCGGCGGTTGGTCGAAACGGGGGTTCCCTTTGTCACGATCAACTACCCCGGAGGCTGGGACACACACAAAAATCACTTTCCGACCATGCGCCGGCAGGCGCCACAGTTGGATCAAGGTCTGGCGATGCTTCTGCAGGATCTGCACGATCGTGGCTTGCTCGATAGCACCCTCGTCTGGTGTTGCGGCGAGTTTGGTCGGGGCCCCAAGGTCGACTGGCAGCCACCGTGGAATGGTGGTCGTAATCATTATGGCAAGGTTTTCACCGTCCTGGTTGCCGGCGGCGGATTCAAGGGAGGCTGTGTGGTCGGTTCGTCGGATGCCAAAGGCGAAACGGTCAAGGAGCGGCCTGTCTATCCGGTGGATCTGCTGGGCAGCATCTATAAGTTGGGAGGCATCGACGCGGGCGCTAAGCTACCTCATCCGCTTGGCCTAGAGGCCCACGTGTTGCCGACCGCTTCCGAAGAAGTGAAGTCGGGCGGACTTCTGACTGAGATTATGTAACAAAGGATCAATAGGCACAAAATGGAGCCGCTCATGAGCAGATTTCCATGGCTTCCGATTTTGGGACTGGCCGGATTGTTGGGGCTGACGTCCGCGGCGCTGGGGCAGGCGACACCCTATATCGGTTTTGTCTATCCCGCCGGCGGTCAGCAGGGCACGACGTTCCAGGTCAGGCTGGGCGGACAACGTCTCGATGGTTGCAGCGGTGCGATTGTCACCGGCGAGGGTGTTTCTGCCAAGCTGGTCGAATATCGCAGAAAAATGAGTAACCAGGAGGCTCGAATACTGAGGGAGCAGTTGAAGGAGTTGAAACAGGAGCAGAAAAAGAGGCGAAAAGCGAAAAAAAGACAGGACGAAAAAGGGCCAGTAGCTAACGATAAGCCCGCGCAAGATGAGGCAACGCAAAAGCTGCTCGCGCGAGTCGAGGAGAGAATTGCCGATTACGTCAACCGTCCGGCGTGCGTTTCGCTCGCCAGCATTGCCCTAATCGAAGTGAGAATCGCGCCCAATGCCAAGCCCGGTTCGCGAGAGATACGTCTGGTGACGCCACGCGGAGTGACGAACCCGATGGTGTTTCACGTCGGGCAGGTGCGAGAAGTTGCCAGGGAGCCCATGAAAACCTGTCAATTCCAGGTCCTCGGCAAGGAGCATCTGGCGCTGCGCAACAGGCCGGCCGAGGAGGTCGAACAACGCATCACCGTGCCGTGTACTATGAACGGCCAGATCGCCTCTGGCGAAGTCAACCGCTATCGTTTCGAGGCGCACAAGGGCCAACGACTGGTTGTTTCCACCGCCGCTCGGCAATTGATCCCGTATATTGCCGACGCCGTGCCCGGGTGGTTTCAGCCCGTGCTGCGGCTTTGTGACGCGGACGGCAAGGAATTAGCGTTCAATGATGACTACCGCCAGAACCCCGACCCGGTGATCTTTTTCGACGTACCCAAGGACGGTGAATATTTGCTTACGATCACCGATGCCATCTACCGCGGTCGCGAGGATTTTGTCTATCGTATTACCATCGGCGAGTTGCCTTTCGTGACGAACATCTTTCCGTTGGGCGGTCGGGTGGGTAGTAAAGCATCGGTCGAAATGAATGGCTGGAATCTCCAAAACGCTAAGTTGACACTGCCACCAAAAACCGCAGCCCAAGGCGTCCATCTGATCGCCGCGAACAAAGACGGAGTCGTTTCCAACGTCGTGCCGTTCGCTTTGGATACGCTGCCGGAATGCTTCGACGAGGAATCCAATAACGACTCATCGCATGCCCAGAAGGTGGAGCTTCCCATTATCGTCAACGGTCGCATCGATCATCAAGATGACTGGGACGTGTTCCAGATTGCCGGCCACCGTGGCGATAGGATCGTCGCGGAAGTTACGGCTCGTCGCCTCGATTCCCCGTTAGATTCGATGCTCAAAATTACCGATGCGACTGGCAAACTGCTGGGGATGAACGACGATCACGAAGCCCCAGAATCCGGGCTGAACACACACCACGCCGATTCCTACCTTATGTTCACATTGCCATCGGACGGAACCTACTACGTTCATCTGGGCGACACGGCGCGCAATGGCGGCGAAGAATTCGCCTATCGCTTGCGTATCAGCGCCCCTCGCCCCGATTTTGCATTGCGCACGGTACCGTCTAGTGTTGCTTTGCGCAGCAAGGGCGGTGCTGGTGTGAGTGTCTATGTGATTCGCAAGGACGGGTTCGACGGCGACATCAAGCTGCAACTGAAGGATCCGCCAGAAGGTTTCTTGGCGTCTTCCCGTTCCATCGCTAAAAAGAAGGCCGTAACACGCTTGGCGGTGAGAACCACCTTAGAGGCTACAGAGCAACCTGTCTCCCTTGTGATCGAAGGACATGCGAAGATTCAGGAGCAAGATATTGTTCACGAAGCCGTGCCGGCAGAAGATAGAATGCAGGCCTTCTTGTGGCGGCATCTCGTTACCGCCGAGGAGCTTAAGGCCCTGGTCTTCAATCCGTCGTACGAACCTCCTCCGAAACGTGTCTTCACGCCGCCACCTGCGGAAGAGAAACCCAAGAGCGAAGCGGCCGAATCGGAGGACAATAAGCCTAAGTTTTCCAAGAAGCAAGTCGCCGGGCGTTTGAGGCAACTCAAGTGGCTCTATGAAGCGTGGCTGCTTACCGACGACTTCTACGGTCGGAAGGTCGCGGAATGCGAGGCGGCCCTTTAGAGTCGTACAATGCAACTTCTGCGCACGGTGCGCGCCTGTTAGCGACCAACGGGAACTGACCGTTCACAAGTCGGTGTCTCCCTACTCGGTTGCGGTCGTACGACGTTAGGACGGACCGAAAGGAAACTCACGGTTTTCTAAGACAAAACCGAAGGGCTGTGATGAGACTCGGTCAAGTGTAGCGGGTGGCATGGCCACGCGAGCGTGGCCATGCTATGCATTTTCCGGCAAAAGCATGCCCACGACAAACGCGGGCATGGCGTCCAAGACGCTACGCAATCGTGAAACACGCGCTAGCGACCAAAGGAAGCGGGGTCTTGGTAGGGAGGGCCGCAACACCGGTTTGGCTGGCGGCCCCGCCGTCGCGATATCAGACGCTAACGCGACGCCGTCGGCGGTTTGTAGTGCGTCCTTGCGAAGTGGCTGCCTTGCGGCTACCCTCTTGCGAGCTTCCCTTGGACTTTGGTCGGCGTTGTCGTGGTGGGCGTGATTTACGCCCGGCAGATTGCGTCTCCTTCGGAGCGACGGTTGATGGGCTTGCTGGTTGTTCCTTGGCCTGCGGACACTCGGACTGCTGGACGGTGATCGTGTGCCGGATAAAACGTTCGACCGACCGAAGTTGGGCACGTTCATCGCGCCCGCAAAACGAGACCGCGATTCCCTCGGCCCCAGCGCGTCCCGTGCGTCCGATACGATGAACGTAGGTTTCGGCGTCTTGGGGCATATCGTAGTTTATCACGTGCGAGATGTCGTCGACGTCCAAACCACGGGCGGCGATGTCGGTAGCGATCAGCACCGGCAGTCGATTGGATTTGAATTGTGCCAGCACACGTTGTCGCGCTGACTGACTTTTGTTCCCGTGAATAGCCGCAGCCTGAATTCCATCGCGGAGCAAGCTTCGAACGATCTTGTCGGCTCCGTGTTTCGTTCGAGAGAAGACCAGCGTACGAGTGCTCAGCGTGTTTTGCAGGAAGTGTGTGAGCAAAAACGGCTTTTGCCGGGGTTCGACAAAGTATACGGACTGCTCTACCTTTTCTGCCGGTGTCGCGTTCGGGGTGACTTGTACCTGTACCGGATTAGTTAACCATTGCGCGGCCAATTGGCGGATTTCTCTCGACATGGTCGCCGAGAACATCAGCGTCTGACGGCGACGTGGAACGTGCGTTACGATTCGTCGCAAATCGTGGATGAACCCCATGTCGAGCATCCGGTCCGCTTCATCCAAGATAAGAATTTCGACTCCCGCAAGGTCGATATGCCCCTGGCCGATCAGATCCAACAGCCGACCCGGTGTCGCAACCAAGGTGTCGACGCCTTTTTGCAGAGACCGTACCTGAGGAACTTGCGATACACCACCGTAGACGACCGTGTGTCGCAGGCCCGTGAACCGTCCGTATGCAGAAAAACTTTCTCCGATTTGGGCAGCCAGTTCGCGCGTCGGCGACAAAATCAACGCCCGAATCTTGCGCTGGCTCCTCGCATGCCGGCCATCTTTCGTCTTGCCGCCTTGGCCGCAAAGCTTTTGCAGGGTTGGCAGCGCGAACGCGGCCGTCTTGCCTGTTCCTGTTTGTGCGCAACCGATCAGGTCGTGACCTTTGATCACCTCGGGGATGGCTTGCACTTGGATGGGAGTGGCGGTTTGATAGCCCTCAGCCTGGATGGCACGGAGGATCGGCTCAGCCAGGCCAAGATTGTCGAATTTCATCAATGAACTCACTTCAAAAGAGCATAAACTGATTTACAGAGCGGCCGCCAGGAATGACGCCGCATGACATTTATTGATTCTTTGGTTGATTGCGGAACACTTCGTTACGTTCTGTTCCGGGAAGCCGGAATCTCGTTGTTCGCCTTCGTTCCACAAGCAATACAGGCCCCAATAGTATCGACCGATAAATAACTTGCCGATTCGCCGGGCCGTACTCCGCGACAGCCCTCGGGTTTCGCCTTGGAGAACGGAAAGTTATTTTTTCGGGCCGTTCTTAGCAAGAACAGACCCTACCGCTGAAGGTGGACAGCAGCATGCGGCCAGTCAGCGCACAGTTCCTTCGGAGGAGCATGCCACTGCCACAAGAGGGCCCGTGGGGCAAGAGAATCAGTCGCGGTCGCAAGCAAGATACCGAGGCGAGGTTGCCGGTTGCAGCAATACTCCATCGCCCAGGTGGCCGCTACATTCGAAGTTGAATGAACACGACACGGCAAAAGATCGTGTCGGTCTCGCACCATAAACAACCAAAGATAACACCAGAACGCCCCCGGGTCAAGGGGCAATATGCCCCTGGCTGGGGAATATGTCTTGCCCTAAGCGACTCGGAGAGCGTCAGGTGCATTCTTCGGAGAAATCAGACTGTCAAGGTTACACTATTCGGCAAAATACTGGTTCTGCCCCCGCAAGCGTTCGAAAACTCCCAACGCACGGCCGACGAGAAAATGCTCAGTTGTCCCACCTTGTTGGCCATGGTTGCTGACATGCTCTTGCCTGCCGCCACTGCACCCTAAGGTACGTCACCAATACAGGCATGGAGACTATTGAGCCGGAGCATTACCGGAGGCGTCGTACGAGTTGGCGGCCTTGGCTACGATTCGCTCTGCGTCAGCGTCCAACAGGAAGCCCTGCTGCTTGAGTGCCAGTGCCGCCTGTTCGACCTGGTGTACGTACATTTCACGGCTTGGATAGCGTTCGGCGATCGCTGCTCGACGGTCGCCCGATTGTTCGCGTTCTTGACGGGTACGGGCGAACGGGAGGTAGGAGCCGTTGTACGGGGCCAACATGCCTTCGGCTCCGGCGGACGCAGCACGCAGGTTCCAGCCGGTGTAGGTGGCCAACGGTACGGCCACTTCGGGTAGCCGAATGCCGGCCCGTTCGTTGCCGTCGCGGTCGACGGCCGGCACCAGCGTACGGTATTTCGGTCCGATGCGTGGCGGCACGCAGTCGGCGATGTGTTTGTCTGCCCATCGCGGCCCGAAGTCCAATCTCGCAGGCCGGTAGAGGTTCTTCGGTAGGTTGACGCCTGGGATGTGAGGGAAGTCCGCTCGAAACGTCTGAAGATCGACCAGTGTTCCGTCGGCAATTTTTGGGTAACGGCTCGCCGGCGGTTGATGGCCGCTGGTAACCCAACGATCCAGGGCGACCAGCAGGGCGCGGAGTACGGGGCCACGGTCGTCCAGCGGATTCTGGAGATTCTGGCAAATGCCCCGTACGGCCGGCGTGCCGCCTAGGTGTTGTGCCCCGGCCACTGTGTACAAACGAACATTCGGGTCCAATGGCATATCGCGAGTGCCCTCGGTGTCGGTATGCAGAAGCGAGGCCCCACGGGTCCAATATTCGGTCGAGGTTTGCGTGAAAAAGACTTTCGGAAAATGGCCGGTTGCGCGACAGCGGGCGTAGATGTCTCCACTTCGGCCTGTGATCGGATCGGTTTGCTGCACCGTCGTGAAGGGGAATGTTTCCGACCCGCAAAGCTGGGCCGCGTGCGCCGTGGCCGCCAGGGTGGCGATGCCGAAGCGATTGTTGAACTGCCCACGCCCGCTTCCGGAAACATGAACTAGCGCCCCGTCAAAGACCATGCGCCGGTTTTCATCGGTGTTGAAGCCGTCGAAGAGGAGATGGTTGATTACGCGTCCCGACTGAGAGATCCCAAAGATGTAGACTTGCTCGATGTTGTCGGCCAGCGGATTGGCGGTGCCTTGGCGATCGGCCGTGCCGTGGCGGAAAAAACTGACGCAGTCGCGCAACGCGGCCAACCCCAAACCCGTCACGCGTGGGTCGCGTGCCACGTATACTAAGTCGTAGAGCCAGCCCGGGCGAAGACCTTCCTTCACGTAGAGTTGGACGGGATCGGGAATTACCTTTCCCCCTTCTAGTCGGCCGAAGGCCCACTGGTCGTGCGGAACCTCGATGGCCAGTTGGCTACGATCGGCACGCATGCTCAGTGTGGCCGTGCGATGGTCGGCGTTCACCGGTGGATAGGCCGTGGAAATACCCCATGGGCTGTAGTAGAACGGTTGGCTAAAGACACGCTCGTCTCGGCAAATCTCGACGTGGACCTTCCCGTTAATGGGTCGGTCGCCGTCGCGGGCGATTGGCACTCCGACCAGCAGGTGGCCATCGCCTTCGACCACGTCGGTATTCCACCCGCACCAGAGCACCGAATAGCCCTGCTCCATGAGAAAACCGTTGCCGGCATCGGCCAGCGTTATGGGGGTGTTACTGAATTGGCCGTCGTTGAAGGTCCACAGCGCCAGCTTATTGCCGCGGTTGTTCACGTCGTAGAGTAGCCGGCCGTTGCCGCGTTTCGGGTCGAGCGGTTTGAGCAGACAGAAATCGCTCCAAAACCCGACACGTCCTCGGGCATTGCGTGGGGCGTACTCGAGGTCGCAAATAATCTGATTGGCCGGGGCGTCGGGATCGACCTCTAGAAATAGGCGGCCTACAATCTTTTCGTAAGGCCCGGTTTGCCCAAAGGCATGGCCATCGGCAAACGCCACGCGCTGATCGATCCGCACGCGGACAACTTCTGCCTGCGCAGGGCAGAGCAGCATTGCTGCAAGAAACAGGGTTACTCCGTACGCGATACATTTCGTCGTTGTCATGGTGTTTTTCCCGTAAGGGTATCCGTCGTGCTTTGGTGTATTGCGTGGAACCTGCCCTCACCCCCGTCCCTCTCCCGCTTGCGGGAGAGGGGAGATATGCTTCCGACACTATTGCGCTGGGTCTTTTCCGTCGACCCACGGACCGGCCAAATTCATATAGTCGGGCGACTCGATCAGGCTGCCCTTGTCGCCGGCCGTCCAGCCGGAAACATGGCGAGGCTTCGCACGCTCCTTCGACATCTTCTCCCACTGTCGGGTGAAACTGGCGTCGGCCTCCAAGACCTTACCATCCTTGAAGAAGAACGCCTTGCCTTCGCGATAGCTTCTTACGGCCAAATTGACCGTAACCACTGCCGCCGCACCCACCTCGGGCGAGTTATTGACCATCTCCGGCTTGTTCGCTCGAATCGCGTCGAGAAAGTTCTTGAAATGGGTGTCGTCCATATTGATCTGTTCCACCTCGAACGTTTCCGGCTTCAGTTTACTGTCTAGGGTAACCTGCGGCCGCTCGGGAACAAAATCGACACGGTTTGGCGTGTGACTAACCGGGAAAACGAGCGAACCAAGATGACCGCGGATCGCCCAGGGGATCGTCACGTTGGCCGAGCACATCGTCGAAGACACAAGCAGCTCGCAACCCTCGTTGTAGTCGGCTACCACTGTAGCCACGTCCGTGACTTCACGGTCGTCGTATTCCATGAAAATGCCGCCACCGCCTACCACCCGGGCCGGGAAACGCAATCCCGTAGCCTTGAGCATGGCGCTGATCCGGTGTACGAACAGGTCGGTGAACATGCCCGAGCCAAACGACCAGTAGCAGCGCCACTGTTTGTAGACGGCGCGATCGAAGATCATGTCGGGGGCCAGACCGTGGTCGACACCCAGCCAGCGACGCCAATTGACCGTCTTGGGCGTCATTTCTTTGGTCAGTTTGTAGGTGCGAGACATGCCCATCCGGCCGTTGCGCGAGTAGTCGGTGTAAACACACAGCACCTTGCCGAGCATCCCCTCATCGACCAGTTCGCGGGCCTTGTCCCAAATCGGAAGGCTTGTCCCCTGTGAACCAACCTGTAGGACTTTGCCGGTCGCCTTGCAGGCATCGAGCACGGCCATCGCTTCGTCGACCGTGTGGGTCATAGGCTTTTCGCAGTAGACGTGTTTGCCGGCATTCAACCCGTCGAGGATTTGCTTGGCGTGCCAGTGGTCGGGCGTACCGATGCACACGGCATCAATGCTGTCGTCGGCCAGCATGTCCTCATAGTTGTCGTAGAGCTTGGGTTTCACGCCCGTGTTTTGGTGGATGAAATCGGCCACCATGTCACGTTGAACGGAGTAGACCTCCGAAACGCCCACCAGGTCGATGTTTTCGCCTCGCTCGCGCAGTCGGTTCAAGGTTTTCACATGGGCGCCGAAGCCACGATGCCCGGGACCGATGAACCCGATTCGAATTCGTTCGTTGGCTCCAGCCGCCCGGGCAGGAGCCGGGACGCCCAAAACGCCGACTGCCGCAGCGCCGACAGTTGCCGTGGCAGTCGTGCTCTTGATGAAATCGCGACGCGATACGTTGCTCGTCTCTTGGTTCATGGAAATCATCCTTTCAGGGAGATTGTAAGGTTGGAAAATTGTTCAGAGGACCTTACTGACGCCCGGTATGGCGGCCTGGTAGCTGCCATCGGGCAACGGGAGGACAGGCGGTTCAGCGTCCAAAGCGTAACGCGCGGGCGCCAGACGCTGCTTGGAGGCAATTGCCTCATCCCAGGTAATCTGTTGTCCGGAGTACGTGGCCATACGGCCCATCACGGCCGTCATACTGCTGGTGGCGCCGTAGTTGCCTTCCATGCGATATGACCCGTCGCCAAGGATGCTCATGGCCAAGTCCTGATGTTCCTGCTGATAGGGGTTAATGGCGCGCAATCTTCGTGATCGCATTTCGCGCGGCCCGATCTTACCTAGTCCCCAAGCGCCTGTGCCTATCGTTACCTCGCCCTTGGACCCATGAATATTGTCGGAGACATGGCTCCAGGTACCGGGTTGTTGCCGCGCTTGGCAGTAGAACCGCACTCCGTTGGCGTACTCGAATTCAATGAAGTGATGGTCCCAGATATCGCCGTTGCCGGGACCGGTCCGGACTTCTCGTCCGCCCATTCCATTTGCCCGCACCGGATGGGCATCCATGATCCAATTAGCCACGTCGATCTCGTGCGTGGCCTGCTCCACGAGGTGGTCGCCGCAAAGCCAGCAGAAGACGCCCCAGTGGCGGACCTGATACTCCATTTCGCCCATGCCCTGGGGCTTGAGTTTCCCGCTGCGACCGCCGGAGGGCATGTTGAAATAGGTTCGTAGCAGGTAGATAGTTCCCAACTCGCCGTCGTGGATTTTCTGAATGTTCTCCAAGTAGTTCTGCTGATGCCGCCTTTGCAGACCGACGACGACCGAGAGTTTTTTCTGCAGGGCCTCTTCATTGGCTGCCACAAGCGTACGATAGCCTGGGGCATCGACACACAGCGGCTTCTCCATGAACACGTGCTTGCCCGCCTTGACGGCGGCTGCATAGTGGATCGGCCGGAAGTGTGGCGGGGTAGTCAACAAGACCATGTCCACGCCAGACTCGATCACTTTCTGGTAAGCGTCGAAGCCCGTGAAACATTGTTCGTCGGCGACGTCGATCCGCGCATTGACCTCCGGGTATTTCCGCAGGTTTTTCAGGGCGATTTCGATCCGTTTCGGAAACAAGTCGCCGACTGCCACGAGCTTCACGGGGGCCTTCACACTCAAGGCCTCTTTGCAGGCTCCGGTTCCCCGGTTGCCACAGCCGATGAAGCCGATACGAATTGTCTCGGAGCCGGCAGCGTGTGCCGAGCGGGAGATACTCAGCCCCGTAGCCAAAGAACCGACAGCCAGTGTGCTGGCGGAGTTCTTCAAGAAGCCGCGTCGCGACATATCGGAATCATGAGAGGATTTTGTGGGGTTCATGGAATCGGCTCCCGGGTTAGGATGCTTCTGAGGCTGCCTTCTGGCTCCGCCCATAGCGGTGCGTGGCTTCAACGTCGAACTGGATTTCGTCGACATAACGCGGAAACATGCCGACAATGACGCCGTCGGTGGGTTTGATGCTGGTAAACGCGATCTTGAAGGCCTCACGGACCCGGCGCTCGTTCAGGCATGCCCGGCCCGCCGCCAGGATTTTGAAACCGAAACACGGCTGCTTGACCTGCCGGATCACGGCGGTCATTACCGCCGGGTCGTCCTTATACCAAACATAATGTGTCATATCGAGGGTACATACCGGCGGAACTTTTTCCATTGCGCCCGGGACACTCTCCCGCGTGATGAAATAGAAACAGGTCATGAAGAAGTCGACATCCCACCCTTCGTCGGCGATGCGCTTGATGCAGTCCGGGTTGTGGGCCGAAACGCCGGCCATGACGCCACCGTCATGCGCGGCCTTGACGAAGTCGTGCACTTGCTGGTGCTTCCCGTTGGCAAACAGCCTGTCGGTTGCACCGCCGTGATGTACCAAGGCAATCGGCTGGATGCTTTTAATGGCGTCGGAAACCGTGGAAACATCGCCGTGCAACGCCCAGAAATGCATCTTCACGCCGCGATCCCGGGCAACGCGTATGTAGTCGGAATCCTTATAGGTCGAGAATTGGTGCGCCGTAATTCCCAACCGCTCGCAGCGTTGAAGATACTCGACCCGCCGTTGAAGTGTGAAGTATTCCTTCATGCAATTCGTGGCGTGCGCACCCTGATACGAGTAGCCACTAAGCGGATTTGCCCCGGCGACCAACCGGCTGACCTGGTATGAACCGAGTTGAATCGAAGGCAACGGCTTCGGTGGTGTTTTGGCCGACGGTTCGGTCTCCGCCGCCTTGGCTACCGATTCCATCGGGCTTCCCAACACCGATGACGCCGCGGCACCGCCAACCGCAGTAGCCGCAGTGCTCTTGATGAAACGACGACGAGACACGTTCGTTGGCTTCTGCATGGGAGTGATCCTTATCGAGGGGTGTGTTGAAGGATGTATTACCGCATCAGCACCTCACTGCCTCGTCCCTGTTGAATAAGTGGAACATAGGTTTCCAGTTCTTCGAGAGTAGCCGGATCGGTCAGGTCGACCACCGCACCACGCTCCGCCGACATATAGGCCGCCAGATTCAGTCGGACGATTTGGAGGCCGAAACGCCAGTCGAGCAGCGGCGACCTCCCTTCGGTCAAGGCGGCCACAAGATCAAGGTGTTCGTCCGTGTAGCCGTACAAATCGGCTTCGTTGGGTTGGACGGCCAACAAGCCGCGGCTCGATTGCGACTTCTCCAAAGCCGTTTCAGTGTCGGCCACGCTATCGGCCGCGATATCGCCGACAAAGACTTCCAGCGGCGACTTGAGCGTGTTGAACTCGAAGGCGTAACCGGCACCCAAACCGTCGCAAAGCAGACGTAGCCCTTGCTTGTCGTACATCCACGAGACGGTGAATTGGGCCTTGACCAACTGTTGCGTCTCCGGGTTCTTAAAGGTGACAATGCCCGTGGCAAAGTCCTCGGCGGGCGTCTTCGTGTAGTCGACGCCGAACTTCTCCAGAAGCTCGTTTCGCCAGCGCGGCTGTCCCCACTTCAACAGAGAAAGATCAGCCTGCACCGATTGTGGCTGAAGGAAGTCGATCGGCTTGCCGGGTGGGGTCAGCATGTGCCAACCGACAGCTAGGCAGTGGCAACCCATGTCGCTCATCACACCGCCGCCCTGCTGCCTTGGATCCCAGAACCAACCCTTGTGCGGTCCCGCGTGTTCCTCGTTGCTGCGGACAAGAACCGGCGCTCCCAGCGATTCCATGACCGGCGTGAGTTGCTGCCGTGCTGCTTCGAGTGCTTTCATGTGAACCTGGTTCTCGAAATAGGCGGTCTGCAAGTTTGCCTGTTGCGCCAGCTCAATAGCGCGACGTGCTTCGGCCATTGTCCGTGCCAGCGGCTTTTCACAGACGATGGCCTTCAGCGTCGAGCCTGTCTTGACTGCCTCGACGACTTCTTCGATCACCTCCAGTCGCACGAAGTTGGGCACAAAAATGGCCACGACATCAACATTCGGTGCCATCTCGCCAATACTGTTATAGACGCGCCCCTCGCCTAGCTTGTGCTTGTGGGTGAAGGCCACCAACTCGTCGACCGGGTCTTTGGAGACAAATCCCGCCACCTCGACGCCGTGGATTTGACGTAGTGCCTGTAAATGAAAGCCAGCGATAAATCCGCCACCAACGATTCCGTAACGCAATGGTTGCATTAAAGTGTTCCTGTCAGAAGTGAATCTCCCAAAGACGGAGTGGTTGTTATCCGACTCACACTACTTCTTCTTTTGCGGAAAAACCGGAAACAGTTTTCGCAATTCTTCCGCGGTAGGTTGCCGGCCGTACTCGCAGAGTTCGAACGCTTCGGCATACCGGATCTTACGGCCTGCTTCTTCGCCGTAAATCTCGATCAGTTTGTCGCGACAGTCATCGGCAATAGTGGCAAAACGCCGTTTGAAATTCTCGCGAGTCTGTCCCACCTTAACCTGCTTGTCTTGGGCGTCCTTCGGAACACGGGCCGGCGAACCCAGCGCGCCTCCTTCGATGAACTGCGACGGCATGGCCAGTAGCGCGTCGACCTTCTGCTCGATGACATCGTCGATCGCGACGACGACGTCGGGCCTGAACGGATTCGGTCTTTGAAACTTGTCGTAGCTGTAGAGAAAAACAGGGTTGCTCTGCAAGGGTGGTGTGTCAGGACAGAAAAACGGTACAGCCACCATGTAGGCTGAATCCTGCATCAATACGCCCGTGTAGCGATGATCGGGATGATAATCGTTGGGGCGGTGGCCGATAACGACGTCGGCATCCCAGCGGCGGATGAGGCGCGTCATCGTGCGGCGGTTCTCCAGCGTGGGCATCAACTCGCCATCGTGGATGTCGAGAACCTCGGTTGTCGTTCCGAGGATCTTGGCGGCCTTTTGGACTTCGGCATTGCGTCTTTTGGCCAACGCACCGCCGGCCATCCTCCAATGACCGATGTCGCCGTTGGTAACCGATACGAATTTGATCTTATGCCCGCCACGCGACCAGAGGATGGCCGACCCACCGGCACGAATTTCAGCATCATCCGGATGGGCTCCAAACACGATAACCCGCAGTTCGGCGTCGGGCTTTTTTTCGTCCGAGGGAGACGCAACAAACTGGGAGTTTTTAACCGAGTGCTGAGGACTGGCAGAACGTGCGGATTTTGCTTCATCGGCCGTCGCGGGCAAGACGCGTAGCCAAAACATGGCAACTACCATCGCCGAAGCCATGACAGCCACCTTTGATCTGCATAGTCTCTTCATTGCGCTATCTCCTTCTTCCTGGCGAAGACACGAAACGAACACGCAATCAACGCCCGGTGTAGGGCAAGTTTTGCGACTTCCGAAAACGCATCTCGCCGGCGTCTGACGTACCGGGCGGCTGCGGCCAATACTTGGTTGGCCTTGGCACTGACGGGAACAACAGGGTGGTTCCAGGGGGGGCTCGGTGGCGTTGGGTGGATCTCAACACAATTTACCATCCCAACAAGTTGCTTTAATCCGAGATTTCTATGAAAATGTATTGGAAATGTCTGATTATCTGCCGTTGAGTTCGTCTATCGCGCAAAATGTGAGCGTCGCGATATTGCAATTATGCGGCCCCCCCGGTCACGGCTGCTGTGGTCGCCACCGACTCCGCGTCTTGGAGATCTGCGATGAATGACTCCTTCCGCATGACTCTCAACTTCTTCCACCTGAGTTTCTACCACACCCCACCCGGCTGTCGAAACGCGAACGTTCCTCACACCCACGAGCACCATGAACTACTTTTTGCCACAGCCGGGCAAGGTGGCCAATTGGCTGGCCATCGCGAGTTTACCTTGCAGGCGGGAGACTTATTTTTCTTTCCCGCGGGGATGCGCCATTGTTCGATCTTCCTGCCCCGCAAACACTTCGACTGCTATGTGCTTTGCTTGGAGGACCATTTGTTCACGCCGGCCATCGCGGGCGACCGGGAAGTCCTCGACGTGGTAGACAAAATGAGCCGACTCCGCGGAAAAGTTCCCCTTTCCGCTGCCGGCGGAGAGATCGTTCGGCAAATTTTTGACGATCTGCTGGTCGAGTTCCAATGTAAACAACCGGCCTATCATGCCGTGTTAAAGATGATGGCCATGCGGTTGCTGGTTGCCATCGCTCGCGACGAGGAGTTTCATCATCAAGGGCTTCGCATTTGCCCGCCGCCATCGAACGAGGACATGATCCACGAGGTGATTCACTACCTGGAGGCCTTCTACATGAACGACATCACGGTGGATTCCGTCCTCGAGTTCTGCCCGTTGAGCCGAAGTCATTTCCACGCGGTATTCAAAAAGGCGACCGGAAAACCCCTGGTAAAATACCTGACGGAAATCCGACTCGAGAAGGCCAAAGAACTCCTGGCGACCACGGATGTCCCTATTGCCGACGTCGCGTCACACACGGGCCTGAAAACGTCAAGCTATTTCGGCCAGATATTCCGTTCGTCGACCGGCATTTCGCCGGGCGAGTTCCGCAAGCGGTCCCGCAGCGGCACATAACCCTCCTGTACTCCTCTTGTTGCTCTGGGCGATCACGTGCAGGCGAAGATTTTCATGCGAGATCGGGACACCGAGTTCGAATGTTGTGTCCGTAGGTGTAAGCGTAGGAAGGACGGCCAGTGTGGCCGAAGTGAACGTCTTTCAACGCTTCAAGAACCCGGCACCGCGTTCGGTCAAAGCCCGGCGGAGTTGCTTGCCGTCGAGTTGGGCCGGTGGGACGTTCTCGGCGGCGGCTATTGCGGCGGCCAGACCGGCGGCCTGCCCCATTCCCATGCAGGTTCCTGTGACGCGGTAAGAAGCGTGTGCCTCGTGCGTGCCGGAAATGCAGCGACCGGCAACTAACAGGCCATCGACGGTCGCCGGTAACAGGCAGCGGTAGGGAATTTCATAGGGACGTACGGGCGTATGATGGGCTGACTTCTCCGGTGAACCGTGTTTGACATCGTGGATGTCGACGCAAAAGGCCCCAAACGTCACCGCATCGTCGAAGGTTCGTCCGGCACGCAGGTCATCCAGGCTCAACGTATAACGACCGCAAATTCGTCGGGCCTCACGCACGCCGATCGCCGGGGCGGTCTGCGTCAGCCGGATCTGCTGAAGGCCGGGAACGTGTTTCATTACTTTTACCAAGTCGTGGGCCTGACGTCGGGCTGCAATCGTCGCTTCGGTCAGTTCACGGGTATCCAACGCATTCACCTGGTACACGTGCGTTGCCTGCACGACTCCCGTGTCGTTGCGAGGTACGTCGATGATCCACGGCGCATAGTTCACCCGACCAAATGGCAACTCGACCTTTAGGTCATGCTCCCTGATGACTTGCACCATCTGTTCGTAGAGGCTTTCCGTGTTCTTCTGTTGAAAACCGTCGAGGCCTTCCACTTCGAACATCAGCGTCATCGGCTGGCAAAGCCCGTCGGTCATCCGGCCGACGTGATAGGGGACTCCCGCCCGGGCGGCTGCGTCGCCGTCGCCCGAGCAGTCGATCACCACTTTGGCCAGCACGGCTTCGCGTCCCGACTTGCTCTCCACGACGACGCCACGCACCCGATGGTTCTCGACGATCGTGTCGGCAGCGAAGCTGTGGTACCAAACGGCCACGCCGGCCTCGGCCATCATTGACTCGATGAGCAGTTTCATCACTTCCGTGTCGAAGGTAGCGGAAAAACGCCAGGTGCGCCACGCGCCCGCGTCTTGGAGCCGCTTGACCAACTCGGCGACAAGCCAGCCTTTGCGAGAGAAGTCGAAGAACGGGTTGAGCAATCCGGCCGTCCAGACGCCGCCAAGCATGCCGTGGCGTTCGATGAGCAACACCCGGGCGCCTTCGCGCGAGGCTGCCAACGCGGCACCTACACCGGTCGGCCCACCACCGACCACCAGGACGTCAACATCGGCAGCCACCGGCGTGTGCCGCGGCGCTTCGACGACCACTTTCCGATTGCCCTGAACATCCATCGGATGGGCTTTAAGCGAAGCCGGTTGTCCCGCGATGGCCGTTTCCGAGGTTGCCTGGGGCCGGTCGGGCGACTCCGCCGCCAGACTGGAAGTAGTACCTTGCTTTAGCCACGCTGCACCGACAGCGCTACCGGCCGCCGTGCCCAGGAATGTTCGTCGGTTGAACTTGTTCATCGGACAGCCTCCCTTACTCGGGATCAGATTCAAAGGGGGTGAATGGCGGGGGCTTCGGCAGAAAACGATCACGGTCGAATGGCGGGTCGACGTGCTCCGGCATGGAGTCGCCGGGATACTCGGCCGCCCAATCCTGGCGATGCTCTTCGTCGGCGTAATACTTCAGGTAAAGGTAAATCTCTTCTTCCCCATAGGAGCCGAGCATGTCGATATGCTGGTGCCAGTCGGCTGCGGGCGGTATGTCCTTGGTTACCTCGCGAAGCACGTCTTCCCAGAGAACTGTGTAGAGCTCGCGGTCGCTGAGGTGGTCTGTGTTTTCCAGGAAAACGTTGCGTTGGGCCAGGGTCTCGATCACCAGCCTTAATGCGGCGTGCAGTTGCTCGTCGGTCAACTCATCCGGTGCGGGCAGTTCGATGCCCTGGTCTTGCAGTTGTTGAAGATTGCTCGTGTCGGGCGCGTTTTCCCAGTCTAACACGTTCTGCAAGAACTGCTCCTGGACTTCTGGCGGGCAATCCTCGGCCGCAAATTCAACCATTTCGCCGTCCGTCAACTCGCGGAGAGTCTCGGTCAGCTCATTGATGCGGATGTCCTGATCGACTCGGTCCAGATCGTTGGGGTCGTCGAGGCCCATGGCGTGTCCTCCGGAAGGCAAAGGAACTTGTATGCCCCCCATTGTAACCGCCGTGGATCAGAATGGTAGAGTGAGCCGCAGGGCGTTGCCGAATTTCTTCGTAGACCGAAATGCCAATTTCGCCACATTTCGGAGACAACATCCGCGCATCATGGGCACTGGGCCATTTCACCGTCGGCGATCGTCCCGAGAAACATGAACAACTCCGTGTTGACGTTCTCGTTGATGAAGCGCACGGCGCCGTCGGCCATGCAGAAGTGGGCGCCACCAGAGTGCTCGCTGCCGGGCGACTCGAAAAAGTCGTTGTTTAATCCGCCGGGATTGCCACACGTGCTGGCGTCGGTAGAGAAGAGCGTGGCCGCGCCGGCCACTGCCCAGCCGTCGGAACTACGACTCGTGCAGGTCGTAGGGTCGTTGAGTCGCTGAAGTTCACCAACCAGCAGCGTGTTACTCGTGCCGTCGGTGATGTTGCCGAACCGGGTAGACCGGTTGATCTGAAACACTCCCATCAGATCGCTTCTTCCGATGAGGGAACCAAAGGCGAAGTCGAGATCACCGATTTTGTGGATGCACTTAGTTGGTTCTTCGATGTCATTCCAAAATCCGTTACTACCGCAGTAGCAACCACCGTAATCGGTGCCGCCGCTCGCCCAGTCGAGAAACATCAGATTGCGGTCCTGCTCGCGAACCGTCGTACGGCGCGACGGACAGTAGAACATCGAGATATCGGACTCGGCTTGCGTCTTGTTTCCCAAGACATTCTTGGTGAAATCCCAGTGGTCGAACAGAGGTGTCTGTTCAATGAAAGGCAAAACCTGAAGCATCCAACTGGTGCCATGTTTTCCATTGGCCGATTCGTTGTAGATATCCCAGGCACCGCCAAGGTTCCACTCGCTGATTCCTCCGGGCGGAAATCCACCGTGCATGGTAGCGTAGTTATGAAGAGCAAGACCGAGTTGCTTCAGGTTATTGCCGCATTGCATTCGACGCGCCGCTTCGCGCGCCGCCTGCACGGCTGGCAGCAGCAACGCGATCAGAATCCCAATGATGGCGATCACCACCAATAACTCGACCAGGGTGAAACCCCGCCCTGGCCGAGTGGCTTGCTGATTGCCGTGTGCGGTTATCCTCCGCATGGCTCATGTCTCCGGGCGTGTTGCCGTAGGGGAGTCTACTTGCGACGCCGCCACGCGGCGACCAGCAATCCGAGCGTGCCTATGGTGAGCAGCACAAACGACGACGGCTCGGGCACCTGGGAAAACTCCACCGTTAGCGTGGGGCGATCCAGTTCGTCATTCGCCGTATCTTCACTGGCGACGAAGAGTCCTTTGTTTGTGTCGTTTCGCATGATGGCCCAGCCATAGTTCGTACCTGGGTTGTCGAGCCACGCTTGCACCGTGGTGGTAACATCGATGTCCTGCGAACCGGCCGACGCGAGATTGCTCACACTCATGGGGTTGGCTTCGGCATCCACGCCGGGCGTGACACCGCCGCCATCGGCTGGATTGCCCGAACCAAACTGATTCCAGGTAACGGTCGATTCGTCCCAGGCGGTGGTCATCACCGCCAGATAGGCTCCCTCGATTCCATTCGTTACCGTCAGCGTCAGCGTGGCCGAGTCAATCGTCGCGCCGGCTGCGATTCCGGCAAAATCGAAGAGATCATCGAACCGCAACAGACCGGTCGAGTAGCTGGCGCCAGTGCGTGTGGTCGGATAGGTGGGGGGATCGGTGTCGGGTGACGGCAACGTCGCGCCCCACGACTCCTGTACAGACCGCCCCCCGTCGCTGAAAGTACCCTGTGGGCTGTCCGCAGCGTTGCTCACGATGGTCGCATCGTGTGTGCCGGCGTAATCGTCTAGTCCGTCACGGACCGTGACCGTTTCAGCCATCGCGGAATGCACCGCAAAGGCAGCGACGAGCATCCCAGTAATCAAAATACTAACTCGGTACATCGTATTCTCCTTCAGGTTGCCTCTAACGATTTGTACTTCAAAGAACATGCAGTAACCCGTACTCGCGTTACCCTTGTGATTTCGTACTGATCGAACAGTGTCTCGAAACGGCCATCGGTTCTCTTGGGTTATCGCATGACAAACGTCCAAGACCTACGAATCAACACGTCATCAAAAGGCAGGTGCCTTTGGGGTAAGTGGCGCGAACTCAATGGTAAGCGCCGGGCGGAGGTCTTTCTGGCGTGCTTCCGAAGCGACGAATTGCCCACGGTTGGCGTCGTCCTGTAAGAACACCCAGCCGTGGTTCGTCGCAGGATCTGAGTACCACGCCCGCACGTCGGCCGTTACGTCTATCTCCAGGCTTCCCACCTTGGGAGTGCGATGCGATGGTCGCACAGCGTTCCGATTCGCGGCGATAGGGCCGTTTATGCGTAAACCTCTGCCAGCATAGTATACCGAAACAAGTGTTAGCGGGTTGTTGGTTTTCAGTAAGAATTGCGGTAGAGGAAATGATAACGCAAGCGGCGAGCACAACCCGAAGCAGTGAAAACGAGACTGCCCGTAAAGGGCGTATGCCCTATCATGGTGATCGATGGCTGCAACGCCCCGCGACGTGTAGGTTGGAGCAGCAAGTGCGTTGACCCCAGGTGTAACGCCACCGCCATTTTTCGGTAAATCGCCAACATCCAGGCCGTGGCTGTCCCGATCGAAATAATCCCAATTCGCAGTGACCGTGGTCCACGGCGTAATCATCCGGTGGACGTTCATCTTTTCCCAGGGGTTGACAATCTCCAGCTTGAGCTTGGCCGACTTGATCTGGCTTCCCGCAGGAATCTGTTTGAAGGGATCGGAAAACTTCAAAAGACCTTCTCGCCAGTCGGGCTCGTTGCCGTCGAGTTTCGTGGTCGCATAGTCGGGTCCGAAGGGTGATCCCCAGGCATCGATTACCGGATGATTTTCAGCGAGTTCGTCGAGATGGTACCCAAGGTTGGTGCCGGGCGTCGATCGTTGGATGATTACGTCGATTGTGCCACGGTAACCCTCAAGCCCGTTGCGCAAGACGATCGTGTTTTCGTCCCCATAGTTGGCCGCCAATTGAAGTGCCGAGGCGAATCGCTGGTCATCGGGCGAAATGTTGCGAATGTCGGCGGTGCCGGTCGATTGGTCACGCTGCATACGAAACGCTTTGCCAGCAGTTAGCCGGTGGCTGGTGATTTTTGAGGAGTCGATGTTCGATGGCTTTACGGCAACCGCTCCGTCAAAAACCAACACGTCGACGGCCTCGTTGTCTACTTCAATCGCGAACTCCGTACCCAAGTCGGTGATTGTTGCTGTGGCCGTCTCAATGGCAAAGCCGACCGCCGGTTTCGGCACCCGAGCGACCAGTCGCCCGAGGTCCAAACGTCCCACGGATTTCTTTTGCGTGCGAAACTTGGCCGGTCCCTGCAGGATCACGCGGGCGCCGTTGTTGAACTTTATTTCCAACAGGCCGGCGGTCAGGTGCAACAGGTCGCCTTCGGCCAGGTGGCTACCTCGTTGCCGTGGCCGGGCGTCCTCGGCCCATTCGACTTCGTGCAAACCGATCACTTGACCGACAAGGGGTGGAAAGCGTGTCTCGTTGTCTTCCTGAGCGACCTCTTTCGGCCGTCCGCCCTCGCCTACCAAGAAGTACAGACCACCGAGAAAGAAGGCCGTTAGAAGGCTGACTGCAATCCAAAAACGAGCGTGGTGCGTCGGCCGAGGAAAGGCGCCCGTTCTCAATTGAGATGCTTTGGTGTTGAGCGGCGATTGCAGTTGCATTACCGTTTCCGCTTCTGCCTCAGCACGCATATCCCAGGCAACCTGGGCCTGAAGCTCCATATAGAGGAGAAACTCGGGAAGTACCTCGGGCTCTTCCCGCAGCCGCGCCTCCAGGTCGCGAGTTTCCTCTTGGCCGAGCGTACCATCAGCGTAGCGTTCGATCAGGTCCCACAGATCGGCATCCCGAACTTCACAACCAATCATAAGTTGGCCTCCGGTTCGGGGCTTTGCGTAACGCAGTCCACCAGCCGGCGGCGAATGCGGTGCAGCCGCTGATAAAGGGCGTTCTCCTGGATTCCAAGCTCCGCTGCGATTTGCTGGGTGTCGTAGCGGTCTCCATAGAAAACGCGCAAGAGCCGGCGCTGGCCATCACTGAGACGTTGGAGGCAAACCGCCAGGCGGGTGATCTGCTCGTCGAGCCAAGTCGACCGTGACTGGCGAACCTCAGCGATCTGCTCCAGAAACTCCTCGCTGAAAACGTGGCGGTCCCGGGCACACTTCACCCGACGATTGCGGATCACGTTGGTTGCAATTCCGCATGCCCAACGAACGAAATCTCGGTCGGGATCGAACTCGTCGGCCTTTCGCCAGAGAATCAGACTGGTTTCCTGGAAGACTTCGTCGGCCTCATTGCGGTCGGGTACCACGGTGAGGATATAGCCGTAGATCCGCCGCTGCGAGTGCACGAACAGTTCGGTGAAATTCTCGTGAAATTGTGAGGAAGTCATACGAGCTAAACCTGCGGGGTAACCCCCGCGCGATGAACAGCGGCATTTTCAGCCTCGATAAGACATCTCAATAGGGTATTGTGCGCCGAGTATTTCTTCTTACGGTCGATTTTCCCAAAGGCCCTCGACGGCTGCACTCATGACACAGAGCGTCGTCGCAAACTCTTGTCGCAACAAGCGTTAAGGGCAATGGCTGGCGTCCAGCCGTCCGTCGAGGTGCTGCTAGAAGCCCCGTCGCCGAAAGCGGCCAGCAGGCGCAATTCCCGCTGGAACCGTCGACCGACAACGAGCAGCCGGTGAGGGGGTAGGCGAGTGACGTGTTGAGCTGCCCTCACCTTCCAGGATAATTGCCGCTGGGAAAAACGCGATAAATAAATTGCCACCCCCAGGGTGCGGGTGGTGCCCCCTGCCCTGCCGACGCGACCAGAAAGGCTGCAACAAGACGAGGGCACATCCGTGGTCAACGCGATTCAGAGGCCGAGCCGGCACGGGACGTCAGCGTGACTTCAAAACGAAATCGAGATGGTCGGTGTTTCCCGGTTGGAGATCAACCGTTAAAGAAGAGTCGACATTGTATCGTTTGGGAATGATCTGTTTCCGCTCTTCGGCCAGTTGCCCGGGGATGTCGTCAGCCGGGATTTTCCACCCCGTCGGTCGGTACGACACAAGCTCCACGCGATACTTGCCCGGGTTGGGGCCATTGGCACGTTCGATAAGATATTGTCCTTGTTCGATTGCCCCGCCGGCAGAGCATCCTTTGTCGAGCGGCTGAAAGACAATGTGTCCATCGATCGGTTGGCCATCGAAGGTGACGAAACCGTCGACCTGAAGGCGTGTCGGTCCGTGGTCGCCACAACCCATCAGGACCAACGCGACCATCATCACACACCATGCACCGCCCGCCGTACGGCTATACGTCAGCGAAGTCATCGTCGGCAACATTATTTTCTCTCGGATTGAAGACCATCAGGGGATGGTTACCGTTTCATGCCCCGCGTGGCTGCTCATAGCCCGCCAGGTGGTCAAGTCGATCGACTCGGAGATGAAATGAACTGAACCGTCGCAGAGTAACACTTGCACGCCGCCCGGATGATGGCTTCGCGAGATCAGATAGTGCGTAGAAAACTGGCTATCGCCCCCGCCGGTGTTGATACAGGGGAGGTCCATTTCCGGGCGGTCGACACATCGGCCGCGATCGGGAGCGGAGCTGTTGGGAGTTTCACGCGTCATGATTTGGTAGCACGAACTTACTTCGTTGAAAAGCCGGCCGCGGCGATCCACCTCCGCATTGCGATCCTCGCCCGGGGCTTGGAGCATCTCCATCATGGCCAGGGTGTTACTGGTGCCGTCGCGGATGTCGGCGATGCGGGCACCGTATTCCATGTAGAAAGGCGCATAGGGGTACTGGCGGCCCGTGGTGTAGGCGTCCTGATCGGCGAAATCGTATTGCCCCCAGTTTACGCCGTAGTTGCCTTTGAAAGCTTGGTACATGTCGCCGGAGTACAATTGTTGTCGAGCGACATCACTGGGGCAGTGCATCACCGGGATATACGCTCCGATAATGTCAGCCTGCTGGCTGAAGTCTTTCTCGAAATCGTAGAGTTTGAAGCGAGCGCCTTGCTCAAGGAAAGGCAGCAGATGAATCACGAACCCCGTTCGCGGCTTGCCCGAGCCACCTTGCATTGTTTTGACGTCGCGTCCGATACCGCCCTGGGGAAACTGACCGTACGCCGTGTGAAAACCATGCAAGGCCAGCCCCAGTTGTTTGAGATTATTGCCGCACTGCATGCGTCGGGCCGCTTCGCGCGCCGACTGTACCGCGGGAAGCAACAGCGCGATCAAAATGCCGATGATCGCGATCACGACCAGTAATTCGACGAGCGTGAAACCCGTGCGTTCTTCGTTCGTATTCTTCGTCATTCGGCTTCCTCGCTGGCAAACACAACGACATGGTTGCCGTGCCCACTTCGTTAGAGCACGGTCCTCAGCCTGCGATTTCGAACAAAGCTAAGAACTCGTAAGAGTTTTATTTCCTGAAATCCGGTTTTGCGGTATAAGGGATCCTTCGTTTTTCAATGGATTGAGGTGGAGGACAAGTTATGCAGGATGTGGATCGTTGGGAAGAGCAGGCGCGTTTGGTGTTTACGCGGTTGAACGAGCAGCAGCGACGATGGGTCGCTGGGCTATTGTCCAAGGCGGCGGGATGGGGTGGCGATACCGAGATCGCGCAGGTCACCGGCTTGGATCCCAAGACGATCAAGCGAGGTCGTGACGAACTGGATGATGGTTTGGAGGATTGTCCGAGGGACCGCATCCGTCGCGAAGGCGCGGGGCGGCCTCCTGTCGAAAAAAAGTTCCTGGCATCGAAGACCGCCTGAAAGCATTGGTCCGCGAGCATGTCGGTGGCGACCCAACGGGAAGACGGAAATACGTGCGTTGTAGTTTGCGCTCGCTGGCAACCCGGGTGAAAACCCTCTCGCATACGACGATCGGCCGGTTGTTGCGAAAACTCGGCTATTCGCTTCGTGCCAACGTGAAACGACTGTCGGGGCCTCCGCACCCCGATCGTGACAAGCAGTTTCGATATATCCAACGGCAGAAGCGGCGCTTCTCGAGAGAAGGCTTGGCGGCAATCAGTGTCGACACCAAAAACACCGAATTGATCGGCAATTTCAAGAACGAAGGAAGACTGTGGCGGCGGCTGCCGGACGAAGTCTCCATGTACGACTTTCCGGGCGATGCCGAATGCCGAGCAATTCCGTACGGCATTTACGACCTGACTCGCAAGCAAGGACACGTCTGCGTTGGGACGTCGGCCGACACGTCGCAATTCGCCGTGCGTTCCATTCGAAGCTGGTGGAAGCGATCGGGACGAAAACAGTACCCCGACGCAACCGAACTGTTGATCACGGCCGACAGTGGAGGAAGCAACGGGCATCGTCCGCGACTCTGGAAACGGGAACTGCAACGATGGGCCGACGAAGAGGGCCTCACGATAACGGTTTGTCATTACCCTCGCGGAGCTTCCAAATGGAACGATATTGAACATCGGCTCTTCGGCCCCATTTCCAACAACTGGGCAGGGCAACCGCTCAGAAGCCTTAACCTGATGCTCGGCGCGATCCGCGGGACAACGAACGACGGTGGCCTCCGTGTTACCGCAGAATTCGATCATCGTCAGTATCCGAAGAAACTCAAAGTAAAGGACCGAGAGATGAAAGCGCTAAGCCTACACCGACATACAACTTGCCCCGATTGGAACTACTCGATCAAGCCACGCCCAGATTTCCGGAAGTAATTTCGTTACGAGTTCTTAGCACTTCGCTATCAACGTCGTCGCCGCCAATACGCAATAATTCCACAAGGGATTGCCGCCAACAATAATGCAACCGCGCCAGGCTCCGGAACCGGGTTAAGCAGATCGTCGGTGGCGACAACGCCGCTACTGATCCGCAATTCATCGATCTGGCCGTCGAAACCTTCGATCGCACCGACGGCCGTCTGGTGGGCACCGATCACCAGACGCTGGCTATTGGCCGCAGGTTCAAACGTCATATCGCTAATCGTTTCGAGTTGCGAATCGAGCGTGAACCGCACCGAATTGGTGTCGGCGTCGAAAGCAGCGCTAAGGAAATGCCAGTCGTTGTCGCTGATCTGAAGATTGCTGGCGATTACAGCGAAGCCGGTGCCTTTGCCCAGCATCAGGCCGATCTCGTGCCCCGACAAGTCGGTAGTTTTTCCAAAGTCCGCAGCATAATCTCCGATGCCCGCTACCAACGAGTATTCCATTTGCGTGTCGGCGGCAGGGTTTTTCTTCATCACCACGAAATTTCGGCCGGCGTAATCGCGTGCACCCACGGTCTCCTTCTTCACCCACGCTTCGATTGTGAAACTGGAATTGCCGAAGCTCAAACTCGCGTCGTGGGCGACCTCCACATACTGTTTGTTATCTCGCTCGAAATCTAGCGATAGGGCGTTCGGCGCTCCGGTGGTGGGGATCGTTGCCCCAAAGACGTTGCTCGAATAGGTCGGACCATCGACGCCCGTGCCGTCGTTATCGTTAGCTGTCTCATCCAACGCCTTCGTCGGATCGGTAAGAGTGGCGCCGGCCGAGGCACCGTCATTGTCGAACCGCCAGTAGGCAATGGTTTCCGCGGCCGCGGGAACGGCGGCGGCCGTGAGTATTAGCAGTGCGATGGCGAATGAGAAACCGCGTGTAAATGTCATTTCGAATCTCCCTTGCGATTAGGATTTCCAATGGATAAGCAATTGTGTTATTCCGAAGCAATCAGCACCCGAACGAAGTCCATGAACGTATCTACCCGCAATCGCACATGCAGCGTACGGCGGTCTTCGTCCAGGATAATCTGGTCGCGTTCCAACAGTTCAATATGGCCGTCGCCTTCATATTTGACACGCGGCAATTTGAAAATGCGGTGGCTATTGGCGAGGGTTTTAGTGCCGCAAATCACGGCGACCACGGGACGATCGAACGTGATGGTCCCGGAGAACTCGACGTCGGGACTATCTTTGCGTGGAGCCGAGTACAACAGGAAACTGTCGACTTTTTGTCCCGGCTCCAGCACGTCCGGCTTCAGTAGGTTGTCTTCGGCAATCGATCCAGGCGCGAGAAGTTCCGCGCGAATCGGCGAGTCCAACATCACGCCACGTCGTTCGGGAAACATCCAAATGAGACCTGCGTTTTTCGGCCGGCGTGAATTGATCAGCGGCGGCAAACGGGCGGGCCAAGTCCGCACGGCGCCTTCGATGCGGTAGCCGTGGCCAAGATCGACCCGAGGAAATTTGCTGCCGGCCGCCAACCGATCGTCCTTCGCATCAATCGTTTCCACGCGGTCCTTTCCCACTCGCAGGCCATGCCCCGCCATGAGGACGTGTCGCTGGGAACCCACGGCAACTTCCACCATGCCGCAAAAAACCTGCACCTCGGTTTTCTCGTCGCTGCTTACCTCGACACCAAATTCCGTGCCCAGATCGACTACCGTTGCCTGCGGAGTCTCTAGAGTGAAGCCGTGGTCGGCCGGTGGAACGAGGGCGACCATTCTTCCGGCTTCCATTCGTCCCAAACTGGGTTTGACGATGCGAAATCGACAGGGACCTTCAAGAGTTACTCGGGTGCCGAGTTGGAATTGAACCTGAACGAGCCCCTGTCTAAGTTCCACGGTTTCACCAGCACGGAATTGCCAACCGACGGGATGTGCGTTTCGCGAATCGGCCCATTGGCAGTCGACAGCCCCGGTCAGCCTCGCGATGGCCTCACCGGATCGTACGATACCAGGAGCCTCTGGTGCAGCCGGCGGCAGAAGGCCCTCTAAGGAAATCAGTCCTGCAGGAATCAGAAACAATAGTGGTGTCAACAACAGGGCGATGAGGATCGACAACGGGGCCGGACGTCGCAGGTAACGGCTTAGTCGTGCTAGTCGCCCTGGAGGCTGCCAACGGCGTGTCGCGTCTGGGGCAGTCGGCCGAATGTCAGCGTTGGGCAAGAGTTTGTCGTTGTCAACATTCTCTTCCGCCCAGGTGCCGTCAAGCCATAACTTCACTCCGCGAAGCGTATCCTTCGCCGTTTCGATTTTGTTCCGGCGAACGAGGACTTCCGCTAAGGCACCATCAAGCCGGGCTGCCTGAACATACGCATCGGAAACCTCCGGCACCTCGCACAAGAGACGGTCGAGTTGCGTCAGCTTGACGGTCTCCAACGTGCCGTCGAAGTAGTCTTCGATCAATTCCCTTCCGAACCGGATTTGTTCGTCGCGCGTGCTCATTGCCTCGGTTCCTCCGCGACAACGGCCAGACGCGTTTGAATACACTCTTGAATTCGAGTGCGCAGTCGGGAGAGCGCCTTGTGGATGGCGGCCGGCGTACGACTTAGATGTTCGGCAATCTGGGCTACCGAAAACGATTCGCCGTAGCGCAACCGAAGCATCGTCTGGGATTTCGGAGGAAGCGGTTTCAGACAGGCTTCCAAGGCATCGAGCATCGGCGAATCGGGCGCCGGCTTGCGCTCGAAGGCGTCGGCGATTGCCTGCATGGCCTCCTCGGAAAACGGAATCGGTGTGCGACTGACCTTATGCCAGTATTGCATGACCTTCTTGGCGGCAATTCCCCGCGCCCAAGCGCCAAAGGAACGTTGACGGTCGTACTGGTCGAACTTCTCCCACAACGTGAGCGCGACATCCTGGCAGACATCGTCGGCCGCTGGTCGCTCTCGCACCAACGAGGTGACGAAAGCATTGATGTCGGCCTGATGCTTCAGGAAGAGATCGAGAAATTCCGAATGATTGCTCACGTCGGCAATGCCCTGGGAAGATTTTCTTCGCTTGCCAGTACAACAAACGGAGGTTTGCGATCGTGGCGGGGACCGTCGAGGACACCGACCGAAACACCCAACCATTCCCTCTTCCAACTATGGGCACCAGATTGGACACGAAAGCCGCAAAAATCGGCAAAAAAGCAGCCGGCACAACAGCGACCACCCTTCCTGTGCTCTCCGTGAGGGTGAGCTAGGCCGACTCACGGGGGGGGGGGTAAGCTATCGGGGAGGCAATATCGTAAGCCTGCCCGTTGATAGACGAGATGGAGCGAGCCGTTCCCCGTTGTCTGTTTTCGTCTGATTTCTTGGACGCATGACCAGACACGGGGAATCGTCGTTACGCTATGGAGCCGGAATTATTGATACCTGCATTAATAATGATTGCTTCGGAAAGCCGAACGCCTGGAAAGCCAGGCTCCCGTTGGTCGCCTTCCGCTCTTTGGCAATGCAGGCCGCAATAGAGTCTTACACGGCAACGTCCCCGCGCCGTGCGCGCATGTTAGCGACCGACGGGAGCGGCCGTTCACAAGTCGGTGTCTCCCTATTCGGTTGCGGTCGTACTGCATTGGGTAGCTGGCGATCCCGTCCGCAGATTGACTGCGTTTTGCAGTGCTTGTGGAACGAGGGCGACCAGCGGGAGCCCGGTCTTCTGGGCCAAAACGCAATGAAGTGTTCGACAATCAAGCCAGGAATCAAGAAATGTCACGGGCAAGGCAACGCCGCGCCGAGCGTGATCAGGGTGAGCTTGACCGGGCCGGGCGTTGCACTGTCGATGCGGAGGTGGGTGTCGCCGGTAGGCAACAGCGGCGGTTCGCTGGTGGGGTCGACGGTCTGAAGTGATATGCCGTTTCGGTCGAAGACGCGCAACGCCCCCTTGCCCCAGTATTCGGCGTAGTCACCGGTTTTCAGTTCGATGGGCAGGGGGAAGCGAGACGCCTCGATTGCGATTTCCGGATTCTTGATGCTGGTTTCCGATTCGGCCAGCGTTTCGACCAACGAGACCGTGCAACGGACCGGTTCTTGGCCAGAAAGCCGCATCCATCGGAAGTTGAGCCCAACGATTTGTCCATAGTTGAAATGGTATCCGGCCATTTTAAAACGGTAGTTGGCCGGCGACGGTCGGAACTCGGGAAGCGTCCGCTCGGAAGTCGGCTCGGGAAGCACGATCGTTTTTTCGCCGGTGAAGTCCAGGTCGATGTAATAATCGCGATAGGTTTCACCGCCGGATTCCAACTGCACGTTGAGTACTGCACACGGCGCTGTCGCAGCAGGAGCCGGGCCATCGACTCGCAGCTTTACGGCCAGCGCGCGATGTTTTACCAGATCGATTTTGCCACGGGCCATTTGTGTTTCCGGTCCAACCAGCAGCAGGCTTGCTTGCTCTCCTTCAGGACGATTGAACAAAACGCGGCCGGCCAGCGCGCCGGGCATGGGCGTTTTCGGCTCGGGATGTTTCAATTCGAGGCCTTCCGGCGAACGCAGAAGAACAACGTTCTCCGCACTGCCGACCGCAGCCAATGTTGGCACCGCTTGCAGGCGGAACTTCAGCGGCTGGGCCGCAAACGCATTGGTCACCGCCAGTTCACCTGGCAGGGATTGCCGGTACACGTCGTAGCGAACCGGCCGGAAAATAGGTTTGTCGTCGACGAGAGTCAGATGCCACTCGCCTTGACGCAGTTTTTCTCGCACGTCGCGTGGAACTCGTTCACCCAAACGCAGCCGCTCGTAACGCCCCAGCAGTTGCAGTAACTCGTCGGTCCGACCGTTCTTTTTGAGTTTGGCGAGGTTGGTTTCCAGCGAAACCGGGCAGTCGAGTGCCATCATCCGCACGGCATAAAGTTCGACTTCGTCGGGGCTGGTGGCCGGGTGGTCGGGGGTATCGTCGAGAAAGCCCCACCATCCGAGTTCGGCCGGCATGAAACTCTTCGTGTAATGCTGCCAAGAGTCGGCGATTTTGTGATAGTCGAGATACTGCTTCGGGGCTACGGCGGCGAAGTCGTCGCAACAACCTCGGGCGAAGATATGCCAAGTCCAGGGCGTGCCGCCGGAGCCTTGTACGAACAGTTCGCGCTGAACGCGTTCGTAAACCGCCATCTGCTGCTGGCTAACCCAATACCAGTAGGGACCATTAGCCGAGTTGCACTCGCCGCCATCGAAGTAGATCATGTCGAATCCGCAGCGGTTGATCACGCCGGCAATCCGGTCGGCCAGTTCGTCCTTCAGTGAGGTTCGCAGGTCGACGAGATAGCAACCGTAGCGTTGGGCAAGATGCTGGATCTTTGCACCCGCCTTGTGCGATGTAGCGGTAGTGCCCGCGTAGCCTCGGGTACAGTTGACCAGCCGCGATGGGGCGCCAGGGGCAATTTTGCCATAGTGAATGATTTCGTCCTCAATCACCACATCGAAGCCCTGCTGGGCCGAACCGTAGTAGGCCGCTTCGCCGGGAAAGCCGTCCAGTGGTGTGGCCGCCGCAATCTCCTTGGTGGTGGCGTCTATGTCGGCAGCGAGTGCCGATTCGGCGTCTTTCAGCAAACGCGGGTCGGGCTTAGGTCTTACCAGCGGATCGTGTTTATGGACGAAGCTAGTGAGCATGTGCATGCCGACCTTCAGCCCGGCGGCGTGGCACTTGTCGATCGTCCGTTTGAGGCTTGCTTCGCCGTCAGGAAAATTCCGGAGGTTGATCGGATACGATCCGAGCGAGGTAGACCAGACTCCGCTGTAGGTCATGATGTAGCCGAATTCGCCGAGTTGGGCGTGGCGGATGGTTTCGTCGACATTGGCTTCGGTCAGGTCGGTGAAGAGGTAGCCGCGACGCACGTCGGGCGACCGCTTGGTCCAGTAACCGCCGATCTGCGGCGAGGGCAACTGGTGTTCTTTCTCTACCTGCTGGACGATGTCGAGGAAATCGGCCGTGGGCGCGGCGATCAGGGCCACTTTGGCTCCCTGAATGCCAAACTCGCGGGTGACGATTGCCCGAAGTCCTCCAGTATTGATTCGGTCGTTGAGTCCCATCAGGCAGACGGTGAACTGGTCATTGTATCGGGCGTTGATCCAGCCGCCGTAGTTCTCTGTGATCCGCGTGTTGAGTTGAGCCAGGCACAATTCGTCGACTTCGCCAGAAAGCGCGACGAGTTCGACGACGAAGTGGCGAGCGTGCGCAGTGATTTTGACGTCGGCCGTTATGCCGGAGTCGCCAAATGCGATGTGAAGTAATTCACCCGCGGGGGCGATGGCGGTCGAGGAATACGTCTTGTCGGCCTTCTTGAGCCAGGCAAAACGCGAGGGCGTGTCGGCCATCCAGTTCTTGCCGCTCGATTTTTCCACGAGGCTCTTGTTCAGTCCATCGGTTCCCAAGGCGAAACGAACAAGATCGTTTTCGAACGTGAACTCCTCTGCCTGAACCAGACTTGCAGTTACCACAATGAGCGTCAACGCAATTAGAGTTCTCATCGCTTCACCTTGGGGGCTTGGGGAAGTGGCAATTGTGCTGCCTCAATGAAAACCATTCGTGGTGGCGAGTTAACGTAGGACGGACCAGAAGATAACTTGCCCTGTACTAAAGCGGAAACCGAGAAACGTTACGAAACGCGGCCCGGCAAATCGGCAAGTTATTTATCGGTGTGCCCTCAAGGCCACGGCCTTGAACGGTTCAGGAGTGAGGACTTGGCGGGGGGAGCAGCATGGCGTGGCGGTGCTGCTGTCGTACGATTTCCATTCTGGACTTTGAGCAAGGCGGCATCAATAATGGTATCCGTCATTCTGTTTATGAAAAAGCGTCATTGCTGCCTCCGTTTCAACACTGGGTTTGAGTGACAGACGATCTCGCACCATCTTAGACGATTTGTGTATGGGTGGTCCAATTACAGCCGATTGGCGTTGTGATTTTCGGACAACAACGTCTGGGCGCATTCTGTAACGCTGGCTACTAACCTCAAAGATCGTTAAGTTTTTGACAAAGATGAGCGACCAACGGGAGCGGGTTCTCGACTGGGTGCGGTAGCACCGTTTGGTTGGCGGCCTTGCCCTCCCGTGTTTCCTTCGGTTAGATCCTGTGAATGTTCTGCTTCTCGTGGATATCCAGAACGACTTTTTGCCGGGCGGTGCCCTCGCGGTTGGCAAAGGGGACCAAGTGGTGTCGGTGGCGAATCGTCTCCTGGCGTATTTCGACTTGGTCGTGGCCACCCAGGACTGGCATCCGGCCGACCACTTAAGCTTCGCCAGCCAGCATCCGGGCCGGGAGATCGGCGATGTTGTGGAGTTGGATGGACTACGGCAAGTCTTGTGGCCCGATCATTGCATCGAGGGGACCCCCGGAGCGGCGCTGGCCACGGAACTCGATGTCAGTCGCATCGATCGAGTCTTTCACAAGGGAACCCATCGTACCATCGACAGTTATAGTGGCTTCTTCGATAACGGCCACCGGCAAGCAACCGGGCTGGCAAAGTTTTTGCGAGAGTGCGGAATTGTCGAGGTGTTTATCCTAGGGTTGGCGACCGACTACTGCGTGAAGTTTACTGCCCTGGATGCCGTCGAACTTGGTTTTGCGACGCACTTGATCCTCGATGGATGTCGAGGTGTCGACGTGAGACCGGGTGATGTGAGGCGAGCGATTGAGGAGTTGCAGGCGGCCGGAGTTCGTATGACGGATAGTGCCCGGGTAATTGAAAGGCGAAAAGGTGTTGAGGAGGCGTAACGTGTTTGGAACGGGACGTTTCGGAAAGCTCGCCGACACGTTGTTTACGGCAGAATGGCTATCTCGCCGTCGGCCCGGCTGCCTAGGTATTCGAAGAGGATGGGGTCGACGTGGTCGGCGATCCAACGGAGCGAACCATCGGCCATGGCGAAGTGCGCCCCGCCAGGGTGTTCACTTCCGGCAGATTCAAAGAAACCGTTGTTGATGCTGCCCGGCGAGACAAGGCCCCCGGATAAGCGGTCGGTGCTGAACAGGCAATTAACGCCACCGGCAGCCCAACCGTCTTCGCGGAGAGCCTTACAATTTTCCGTGGAGACACTCAACGTTTGAGCAATGGAGCTCCGCTCCAACTCACCCACCAAGAGGGTGTTACTCAAGCCGTCGCGAACGGCTGCGTGGGGCGTGAATGTATTGGGCGCCAAAATTCCCGCATTGGAACCATCGCTGTTGAACACAGTTCGATGCGGCGACAGAAAATGGCCACATTGCCCGGATTCAGCAAACGGAGAAGAATTGAAGAATCCGTTGCCTCGCGTCATGCATCCGCCGTAGTCCGTCCCGCCGCTTTCCCACTTTTCAAACATCAGGTCCCTGTCGCCCGATCGTATGCCACTGCGCCGGCTAGGGCAGTAGAACATCGAGATGTCGGTTGACGCGAGGGCTTGGTTGTCTTTGACGTTCTTGTGGAAATCCCATTGGTCATACAGGGCCGATTGTTCCAGATAAGGCAAGACCATGAGCATCCAACTGGTGCCTTGGTTTCCCTCGGTAGCTTCGTGCCAAACGTCGTACCAGGGCGTACTGCGGAGTCGGTAAGAGGCGTCGATAACACATCCGGCGGGAAAAACGCGGTGAGCGGTGGCATACTGCTGCACCGCGAGCGCGGTTTGACGAACATTGTTCGCACACTGACACCGCCGCCCGGCCTCGCGTGCAGCCTGGACCGCTGGCAGCAGAAGTGCCAGTAGGATTCCGACAATGGCAATCACGACGAGGAGCTCGACGAGCGAAAAGCCCATTTTCGAGCGCAATAAAACCATTTGCCCACTCCCGCTAAGACGGAATCTCCACAACCGCGAACGCAATTCGCCCCGGCCTGACGTTATCGCAAACGCTCTTCGCATCGTTGGTTGCGCGATTAGCTTGCGCTTTAACCTACCAGACTCGCGCGATCGGAATCAACGGCCATTGGCCTGCGGCAGCCCGCAATCAGACGCTAGTTACGGCATTTGACGCAGTATCGGCAGTACAGAGAAACCTACAACGGGGGGGCGTCAATGAGAACATCACGCAAAATGCCCTTCGAATGGGGGTGTAAATATTGAATTGCGAAGTCTGGCAGGATAGAATCGTGCGATGTTTCGGCCGGTCGGCCGGAACGGAAGGATCAGGAAGAGCAGATAAAGGAGCTGGATGTGGCAGGTTTTTTGCGTGGGGCGGCTGTGGTTGTTCTGGTGGGGATTGCGTCCTCGTCGATGGCCGACGATCTTCGGGTGGTGGGAGGCGATGTTGTTTGGGCTGATGCCGAACAGCCGCTCAACTACGTCTTCGGTGTGGAGAATGTGACAGCTCCGCCAGAACCGCCAGAACTGCCGGAAATGATGGCCGGCTGGGCGTTGAGCCTTGCCGTGCAACCAGACGTTGAGGCGCTCGGCACCGTTGAGTTTCGCTCTATTGCCATCCCGCCGGACTACATTTTCGAGGGGGTGCTGACACTCGGCCTACGATCGGAATTCGGCTATGCTCCTGAGTTTTCCCAGGGAACGTCCGTAAACCTTGTGGGCGATGTTACCCTGGGGGGAGTAACAGTTCCCGCAACAGGAAGGAATTTACTTCAGGTTGAGTTGGTTGCGTCCCCCGATGCCCAAGGGCGTTTTGACATTCTCGCTACGCCAAATGATTCGCAAGCGTCATTTTTGTCTTATTGGACGTCCATTTCTTCTACTTCTCCCACGATTTCAGACCGCTATTATCTGAACGTACCTTCCGATGGTGGGCCCGTCGTCGTGGGTTCTGTGCGGATCGGAGAAGTGCCTGAGCCGGCCACCTGGGTAATGTTGCTATGTGGCGCCGGGATTCTGGGGATCGGCATTCGGCGTTTGCGTGGTCGCCGCCACCTATGCTGATTGTTCAACTGCCAGCGGCTATTTCGCGAACAACCATGGCCGACAATTGGGTCGGTAGCTCTGGAGATGGTTCGCGGCGTCGGTATTTTGGCGGAAATTCGAAAGAATCTTCAGTCAACTCCGCTGACGAGATGCAGTTGAGTTCAAAAATACGTACTTCTCGGTGCCACGTCGATCTTCCAGTAACGCGCCAGCCGTCTGGCGACATGATCATGCGGTAAGGGGCAAGCTTCGTCTGCAGTGCCGCACCCAATCGTGCTTGACGTGTGGACGGCAGGTTACTCTCAATGTAGGTGATCCGCACATGTAGTTGTTGCTGTATTCCTTGGAGTATTTTCCCGCAAACGGTCTCTCGATGGAGCGGGAGTGGGTCGCAATTCGACTCGGCAGTAACGCACCTCAGCAGGTTGGTTGCTTCTTCCTGGAGCCGCGTTGGGACGCGAGAAATGAGCTTGCGGATCGAACTGCCGATCGTTTGCCGGAGTTTGAAGCTTTCGTTCAGTGGTGAAGTAGATGCCGCCAACAAAAGCATCAATAGCTCGTCGTCTGTTAGTTCGGGGGGGCGGTGTGCGAAGCGGTGAGGGATGACGTAGCCGCTTCGCTTCTCGTCGAAGCGGACCATAATTCCAGCATCTTGCAGAGCGCGAAGGTCGCGATAGACCGTGCGTTTGCTCACGCCGGCTTCTTGCGCGAGTTCCTGGGCGCTGTAGCCCACGCAGGTTTGCAGCAGCGTGCACAGCTTCAGGCAGCGACGAATCCGTTGTGCGTACATACACCTTCCGATGCGGCACCCCCATCGGGGTGGTTGGTGGCCGGGTCACAGAGACCATGCTCTGTTTCGCGCTGGTCGGGTCATTTTTTCTCGCGCGATTACTGCACGCCCCCGAGGGGGCAACTTTACTTCATTGGAGTTGTCAGGGATAATTCGATATAGTAAATAGCTTGCCGAACCCAACGAACTGCTTTTCACAAATGCAAAACCGTCGAGCATGTCGGGTGCTCGGGGAGGCTGTGCATCGCGAACCAGAAGGCAAAACACACCCTCCCTTTTTGCAAATTGCGATTCGCGGAGAAAACCGGGCGTCGAAAAAGGAAATAGTAAGCGTTTTTTCCGCGAGCCGCCAAGGCATCGGGTTTAGGACGAATGGACTGTGACAGTAACGAATTTCGAGATTTGATACACCACGCTTGCGACGGCTCGGAGGATGCAGCCTGGGAGCTTGTCGAGCAATACGGCGAAGCGATCCGGCGAGCGGTGCGCCGTGCCCTGAATCCAAAACTCCGTTCCAAATTCGACTCGTTGGACTTTGTGCAGGTTGTCTGGTCTTCGTTTTTCCGGCAGCGAGATAAGCTGCACCGTTTCGAAACCCCCGAACAGTTAGTTGCGTTCCTGGTGGTCATGGCACGCAACAAAGTGGGCATGGAGGCGCGGCGGAGATTTCTTACCGAGAAATACAATGTCAACAAGGAACGCCCGTTGGAGGAGAAACAGGTGCATCACTCCGTGGGCTTGGAGGACCACAAGCCGGGCCCACTCGACGTAGCGATTGCTCGCGAACGGTGGAATGAATTATTGCGCGATCAGCCGGAGCACTATCGAAAGATTATCCAGTTGAGATTGCAGGGGCACACCTGCCAGGGCATTGCCGATACGCTGCAAGTGGCGGAAAGCACAGTCCGCCGGTTCCTCAAGAGGCTCAGCCGTGAGACCGACGCATCCTGAGATGGTCTATGAGGGCGATACGTCCCCACTCGAGGTTTCCCTGTCGAATACACTGGGAGACCCCGGGGCAGTAAAGGCGTTTCAGTTGGCGTCTGAGGTCAGCCAACGGTGGCGTCAGGGCGAGTCTCCAGATCTATCCTGTGTGCTTCAGAGTAACCCCGAGTTATTGAAATACCGTTCGGTGGTTTTGGAACTTGCCCACGAAGAGTATTGCGCACGCGTGGAGAACGGTGAATCAGTCGATGTCGGGGAGTTCGCCTCACGCTACCCACCGCTGCAGCGATCACTTATGCTGCTGATCGAAGTTCGCAAACTTCTGGAGCACGATCCGTTTCTTCAGAGTCTTCAAGCCGAGGTAACTTGGCCGGCAATCAAGGAGGAGTTTCTCGGTTTTCAACTGCTTGAGGAACTTGGTCGAGGGACGTTTGCCCGAGTGTTTCTGGCTCACGAGTCGGCGCTCGGAAATCGTTTGGTTGCGTTGAAGGTCGCCCATCAAGCGACCGAAGAGGCCGACACCCTGGGTCGTTTGAAGCACCCCAACATTGTGCCGGTCTATTCGGTTAAGGAAGATCCAGGCACTGGGCTCAGTGCCGTGTGCATGCCCTACTTGGGGCGTGCGACACTCTGTGATGTTGTTGATCGGGCATTTGTAAACCAGTGTCCGCTTCGCCAGGCCTCGGTTGTTTGGGATATTCTCGAAGAAGTCAACCAGCCATCCGATGGGGACGTTGACAGCGCGGCAATGCCGGCGATTTATCGGGGCTCTTACGTCGATTGCGTGGCCGGTTGGATTGCCCAATTGGCTGACGCGTTGTCCTTCACCCATGCTCAGGGGATTTGCCATCGGGATCTCAAGCCCTCGAACGTCTTGCTGAGTCGCGAGGGAGTCCCTCTGCTGCTGGATTTCAATATTTCGACAACGGGGGAAGGCCCTTCGGCGCGGCTGGGTGGGACGGTGCCCTACATGGCTCCAGAACAGTTGCGTTTCGTCGCCGGAGCGGCGGCGGCCGACACGGATATTGCCGACCCGCGATCAGACATTTTTTCGTTGGGGGTAATTGCTTTCGAGTTGCTGACCGGCTCGTTGCCCTTTGGGACTATTCCATGGGCCGAGTCATTAGAGGAAGTGGCCGAAAAGCTTCTGCGATTACAGCAACTTGGACCACTCCCGTTGGACGACAAGAATCAACATGTTGATCGCGGTTTAGCTCAGATTGTCGAACGTTGTCTGGCGTTCGATCCGGACGATCGTCCGAGTTCGGCGGAAGAACTTGCCGAGCTATTGCAGAAGTATCGATCGCCCCGACAGCACGCGAAACGTTGGATAACTCGGCATCGTTATGCACTGGCAGCGCTGGCGTGCTGCTTGGTTGTCGCTTGCACGTTAGCCGTTGGCTATCTTCTTACGCGAACTCCTTTCGAGATCCAGCAGTTTCGTCAAGCAGTGGTTTGTTTGGAGGCTGGGCAGAATAACGAAGCCGTTGAACATCTCGATGAGGTCATTCGGCTGCAGCCAGAAAACCCCGAGGCACTCTTTGCGCGGGGGCTTGCTATGCAGCGAAGCGGCGACTTCCAGCAGGCAGTAGAAGACTACCGGACGTTGATTCGGCTCAACAACGATCCGAGGGCCCTGGCGTGTCAAGGATACTGCTACGCGAAACTCGGGTTTTCCACGATGTCGATTTATTGTAACGAGCAGGCGTTGGAAGGCGGGTTGTCTTCGCCGGCGATTTTTCACAACCTGGGTTGGGGATACAGCCAAATCAATCGACTAACGGCTGCTAAACGCGTGTTGGAGAAGGCAATTCAAGCAGACCCTGATTTTGGGGCCGCCTATTATGGGCTGTTGGTCGTACGTTTGAATTTAATGTCGCGGGGAGTGGCACCTGCCGCCGATGCGTTGCAGTTCGCAGCGGACGTAGCAGAGAAGGCGCCACCTTCTCCCAAGCTGTACTTCCGTTTGGCTGAATTCCACGCTTTATTGGCCGATCGTAGCGAAAAAGCTCGAGATTTGACTCTTGAGTACGCCCGCAAGGCCGTTGACCTTGGGCAACCGCCTGCATCACTCAAAGCCACGCGAGCGTATTCTCTTTTGCGGGATGATCCTGAGTTTGCGGCACTTCTCGCCACACCGAGCCGCCCTCAAACGGTTCCCGAACCGGAACCTGTGATCGCGCCGTTCTAAATCGAGTTACACGATTCTGAGTGTAGCCCTCGGCTACCCTTTCGGCGGTAGCCCCTCTGGTAACACAATCCCTTTGATACTTGTTGTCGTGCCGTGCTCGCGTCACGACAACCTTCGCCATCGTACCGGTTGATTAGCGTGCGAAAACTCCATCGTGATACTGCGCATTGCCGGACAAAAGACAAACGGGACAGCATGAAGACCAAGCGTGCTGCGGTGCGCTGTTTCGACTTAAAGTGGTATTTCACTTCTCCCTGAAAACGCCTTACCACTTTTTTCTTTTTTATGCGCGCCAATGGCGCCGCATCTCAATCTTCTGAATGCAGGCCGACCCGGAAACGCAAGCCGATCGAAGTGGGCTGCCAACGGGTTCTACGTCTACATCGCAGTGGGGCTGCCTAGCAATAGGTGCTGCCGCGTTGAGCTCAAGCTCGCTCTCGTTGGTGTTCCGCTTTGTGAACCCAGGGGGAGTTGCCACCCGCGTTCGAGGAAAAGCGATTGGTTTACCCATCGTTTTCAAGGTCCTGCTCAGGTTGTCTTTTTTTGCCCGATGGTTCGCCCTTGCGTGTGATGGTTGACTCGTAAGGAAAGCGAACCTTGTTCTTCCTTCCGAGGTGTTTCCATGTTAGGTGTACGCCGGCGCTCGCTCTGCGCGCCAAGGTCTTCACGAGGTCTGCGTATCGAACCGCTCGAACAGCGGACCATGCTCTCGGTTACTCCACCGACAGTGACCGACGTCAATGTCAGCAGCACGGAGTGGTCCGTGGATTTTGTCGATTACCTTGAAACGTCGAGCCTTGGTACCGATGGTTACTCAATTCCGGTTGGTTCTTCCGGTCAAACGGCAGCATTGCCGTGGACTAACCTCGACATCATCCGCATTACGTTCAACGAGGACGTGGATGTGCAACAGGATGATTTGACCTTGACCGGCGTGAACACTACCCAATACACATTCAGCGACTTTGCGTACGATTCGCAGAACTACGTGGCCACATGGACGTTGGATTCGGCGATCGGAAAGGACGGGTTGCTGATAGATCTCGACGGCGACGGCCTGGATCCCGTAGCCGATTCTGAGGGTACTGCCTTGGACGGCGACTGGACGAACGGAAGTAGTACGTACGCATCGGGCGACACGACCGAGGGCGGAGATTTCGAATTCCGCTTCAATGTGCTCGGCGGTGATGCAAATGTGACTACTGAGGTTACTTATGCCGACGTCATTCTGATTTCGCAAAATGTAGGTGCAGAAACGGGGGATGGCAACTACGATATCCACCACGACATCGACGGCGACGGGGAGATTACCTCGACCGATTACCTTACCGCATACGGCAATGTCGGTGACGTCATACCTGCCGGCAATCCGGCCGGTATGAGTAATGATGCGCCCACGACCAGCGGCGTTAAAGATATCGAGGTCGATGAGGATGCCGTCGACACGGTTATCGAATTGTACGATATCTTCGATGACCAAGAGGACGACGACGACGATCTAACCTACACCATCATCGGCAATACCAACACCGCATTGTTCGACGATGTCAGTATCGATGGCAACGGCGATCTCACGTTGGACTACAATCTCAATGCTTTTGGGGAAGCGGCGATTACCGTCCGGGCAACCGATACGGCCGGGTTTTCTGTGGAGACGACGATTATGGTTGATGTCGCCGCAGTGAACGACGCCCCATTTATTTACGATTTCGCAGCCGTTAACGATGGCGGCGATCATTGGACAATATCCGGTCGGGTTGTTGATGTCGACAGCGACATGGAAACTTTGACTGTCATTTTCGGTGGCCTCCTGGAAGGCTACACCGCCACGATCGAATCCGATGGCACCTTTTCCCTCGCTGGGCAGTTCCCCAATCTCGCAAGTGGCGGAAACATTACTGCCCAAACTGAGGACGACCAGCAGGCCGAGTCGGAGGTGGTGTATTACGCGATCTGGTAGCAGGGTTGCCAGTCTTTCGTGGTGCACGTAGTCATGCAGACCTCGAACGAGGTAATTCGTCCAACATTTCCGAAAATCGACGAGGAAAACGGGACGTTTCACGGGCGTCTGGGCAAAGGAGGTAGCGGCGATCCCGACTTGGTAAATTTCACCTTGGCTGGCATGGCACGACCGTCGAGTTTCGCTGCCCTGCGGCAGTGACGCTGATCTAAGATGACGCTATTCCGTATTGTTAGGCAATGCGGGATAGCGTTTTTTTGTGAGGTGAAATCGTCGCGATGTTTGCATTCGGCTCTCTTCTGCGCTAAGCTCTTCAGAATACGAGCGATGGCCTGGTGACATCAAAGGACGACAACCATGACACGACTTTCCGGCATGGGCTGGGTGGGGCACTGTGACAACGCGAGTTCTGAATGGTCATGGCGAACCGGAGTAATACAATGAAACGTGTCCGATTGTGCGAACGCCTGATTGCATACACGGGTTATGTGTTTCTCGGTGTGTTGCTGCACGCATCCTGCGGCGCCGAGTTCACGTGGGCCGACGATGTGCAAGCCAGCGGAACACACCACGCCGAGGCTGAACCGGCCCGGCAGTGGCGTGTCTGCGAGTTCGATTTCGTTGCCGTGCAAGATTACGCTCGGCCTTTCGATTCGAACACGATTAGCCTTACGGCGCTGTTTGAAGGCCCGGATGGCGAACGCCTTGAAGTGCCCGGCTTTTGGGACGGCGACCGCACGTGGCGACTCCGCTTCACACCCACGCGGCCTGGCTCGTGGAGCTACACCACGCGTTGTTCCAACAAAGAAGACAGCGGCTTGCACAACCGGCAACACTGTTTCGTCGTGAAGGAACCCGCTGGCGACAATCCGCTTCACCGTCACGGTGGCATTCTCCGGGTGAGCGAGGACCGGCGTTACCTCACGTATGCCGACGGCACACCTTTCTTTTGGCTCGGTGATACCTGGTGGTTTTGTCCTTCGGCGCTGGTGCCGATCGACGGTTCGTCACAACCTGAATGTCCGTCGACGTTCCGAACGCTCATCGACACGCGGGCGAAACAGCGGTTCACTGTTGTGCAGATGTGTTTCCTGGGACCACCGCAGATTGCGCCGGGATTGAACGACTTCATACTGTTGCATCCGGAAAGCTGGAAGCCCGCTCACGTGGCGTACTGGCAACAAGTCGATCGGTACATCCGCTATGCAAACGATGCCGGCATTCTGCCCGTCGTAGGTATGACCTTCCATCGCAGTGCCGACAGCGTGCAACTCGAAGAATTCAAAACGCTTTGGCATTACGTGCTAGCCCGCTACGGAGCCATGCCCATGGGCATGCTCATCCAGGGAGAATATAACCTGAAGCAGGGACCGATCGACGAGCGTGTGGAGAAAGTGCTGGCACTCGGGGAGTATCTCAAGCAAACTGATCCGTATCGCCGCGCGTTAACGGTCCATCCATGGTACCACAAGGGTGACGAACATCAGGCATGGGATCAACCGTGGTACGATTTCATCATGCTCCAAGGCGGGCACGGTCGGCAGGGACCACCGGCTGAATTCTATCGCAACGTTTACAACCATCAACCAAACAAGCCGCTATTGGAGGGCGAGTGTACCTACGAGGGGATTCATGGCTACGATGCCGCCGTGGTCCGGTACAATGCTTACAAAGCCATTCAGTGCGGCTCGTTCGGCTACACCTACGGATCGCATGGCCTCTGGTATCCGAACCAGAACGCGGAAGACCAGAAATTCGATAACTGGGGTACACCTGTGCCTTGGTGGGAAGCACTTCGACGACCAGGTGGCGAACAGATGAAACACCTTCGAGCGTGCTACGAGTCGGTCGACTGGTGGAAGCTTCACCCACAGGCCGACGCCGTTTGCCCCCAGGGCGACGTGTTGGTCCGTGCCGACGACACGAAGACCTTCCTCGTGTATTTTGTCGGCGACGGCAAGTTATCCGACGACGCACGACTTCGTCATGTTACCTCGGGTACTTCCTATAAGGGCACGTGGTTCGATCCGCGTACTGGCGAGAAAAATAACGTCGACGAAAAACTCGTGGCCGATCCAACCGGGTTGCGTTTACCAAGTCCTCCTGACAAACAAGATTGGATATTGATTTTATGCGAAGCATATACCGCACCGTAACATTTCTTGTCGTTTTGCTGTCAACGGTTATCGCTTGCGATGGCAAACTCACTGCAGCTACGTTTCGCGTTGTCGACACGCTGGAAATCGACACGGTGCCGTCATGGTTTCCGGTCCGCTTCTGTCTGTTGACGCACGGCCAGCAACAGTATGTGGCCTACTACAACCAGAAGCACCAGATGGTAGTCGCTCAACGGCAAGTCGGCCAGCGCAACTGGCAGAAAGTGGAGCTTCCGACCCACGTTGGTTGGGACAGCCACAATTACGTGACGATGGCCGTCGACGCGGCCGGGTGTCTTCATGTGGCAGGCAACATGCACTGCGTACCGCTGATCTATTTCCGTTCGCAGAAACGGGCCGACATAACAACCTTGAAGCAGCTCCCCATGACGGGCGAAGAGGAACAGCGGTGTACCTATCCGCGTTTTTTGACCGACGCGGATGGCAACCTGCTGTTCAACTACCGTTCCGGTCGCAGTGGCAATGGCAAACGTCTCTACAACCGCTACGATGTGGACAACAATCGATGGAGTCGTTTCCTCGATACGCCCTTGTTCGAAGGGCAAGGCAAACGCAATGCCTATCCCGAAGGTCCTCAAAAGGGGCCCGACGGACTGTTTCACATGGCCTGGGTGTGGCGCGACACGCCCGATTGCGCTACCAACCACCATCTTTCCTACGCTCGAAGCCGCGACCTGAAACACTGGGAAACGGCTGCCGGCAAGCCGGTGGAGCTTCCGTTGACCTTGGAACAAACCGAATTATGGGTCGATCCGATTCCCGTTAACGGGGGCATCATCAACGGTTGCGAGAAACTGGCGTTCGACTCCGAGCAACGACCGATCCTCGCGTATCATAAACTCGACAAAAACGGCCATATGCAGATTTTCGTTGCCCGATTCGAAGTGGGGCAGTGGAAAAATCACGCGATTACCGCGTGGGAGAAAAACATCCAATTTGGCGGCGGCGGTTCGATGCCGTTTATCGGGATTTCCATTGGACGGTTGGAGAAACTTGCGCCCGACAAATTCTTCATCAGTTATCGCCACAACGACTACGGTTCGGGCCGGGTTGTTTTGCGGGATGACACCCTCGAACCGATCGACGAGAAGGTCACCATCGTTTCGCCGTATCCCCGCGAGTTGCGGAAACCGACGCTAACGTTTGAGGGCCTGGTGGTTCGCATGGCCGAGGACCTGGGCGTTTCGTATGACCCACGGGACCCCCGCGGGCCGGATACACGTTTCGTGCTACGGTGGGAAACGTTAGGGCCGAATCGCGACCGGCCAAGAGATCCGCCGTTGCCGCCTGCGAGTACGCTGAAGCTTGTCACATTGGAACGAACAGAATGACACGAGGATTCTGTAGAGCGTTTCCGGTTGACTTTTAAAAAAAGCGTTGCCCATCTACTTGGAGCAAAAATAGATGTCCCACGTTGTGTTGTTGGCAGTCGTTTTTGCCGTGGGTGTACCGCCGTGGACCAAAGCAGAGCTCGGGCAAAAGGAAACCTTGCCGAGCCAGAAGACCTACCGCGTGGTTTATCTGCCTGCTGCTAAGGTTCAGATCGACGGCCGCGTGGACGAGCCATCGTGGAAAAAAGCCCAGGCAGAGAAAGGCTTTGTTTTTCCCTGGCGAAACGAAGCTGCGCCGTCCACCGAGTTTCGTGCTCTCTGCGACGCGGCTCATCTCTACTTCGCGTTTCGGGTGAAGGATTCCGACATCGTGGTGCTAGACACACTCCGCGACAAGGAGGACGTCGTGTTTGAGGATCGCGCAGAGATGTTCTTCAGCGTCGACGATCGGATGGAGAACTATTACTGCATTGAGGTCGACTGCCGCGGGCGAGCGTTCGATTACCAAGCCAGCTACTACCGCCAGATCAATCCCAAGTGGAACTGGAAGGGGCTTCTGACGAAAGCGACGACATCCGACGAAGGGTATGTCGTCGAAGGACGGATACCGCTGGAGAGCCTTGAAACGATGGGATTTCCACGCCTGCGACCGGGCGTAAATATTCGCTGTGGACTATATCGGGCCGAGTTCAGCCACGACCGTAGCGGTCGGCCCGTGGTGCGCAAGGAATCGATCCACAACCGCGGCCGTAAGCTCGACGACCCTTTGCCTATCGAAAAGTGGATTAGTTGGGTTAATCCGAAGACTCAAACGCCCGACTTCCACGTACCCACTTCGCTGGGGTGGTTGGATATCGTCGAGGGCAAATGAGAATACACCGGGCGGCTCTACGTCGTCTTGACGTCCGTTTCGCCAAAAGCGGCGAGTTCTGAATGGAACATGTTCAAGAGCGTTTGCAGAAACGCCACCACCATCGGGCCGACGAAAATGCCGATCGGTCCCAAGGCCTGCACGCCGCCGAGCACGCTGAGCAGGGCCAACAACGGGTGAAGATTCGACCGGCCGTGCAACACGAACGGCTTGATCACGTTGTCGGCCATCGACACGACCGCGATGCAGTAAATGGCCAGCACGACGGCTGCCACCGGATGACCGGTAAACATAAGCCACAAACACACGGGAATCCAAATGGCTGCGCAGCCGATGAACGGGATCATCGCGAAGAGCATCGCCAGCATCGTCAAAAGAAACACCCAGCCGGCGCCGGCAAAATAGAAGCCGATTCCGGCTAGAATGCCCTGGGCAAAGGCCGACAGCAAGGTGGCCAACACCACGGCTCGACTGAGTTCGTCGAATTGGGTAATCAACTGCTGTTCGTATTCGTCGTCCAACGGCGAAAGCCGCATGATAGTACGGATCATGCCGGGGCCATCGACGAGAAAATAGTAGACGGAAATAAACATCACACCCAGGCCGATCAGGAAGCGGCCTAAATATTGCGTGGTGCTCAGTGCGATCGGCGCAAGAACGTGCTGGGCAAACTGCTGGGCAAATTCACGGCTTCGATCGGCGAGTGTCGCCTTGATCTGGTCTGTATCCAGTTGCACGCCGAACTTCGCACCCACTTCGACTAGCTTTTTGGCCACGTCGTCGACGTCGATGTCGTGGCCTTTTCCTTCAAGGAGTTTGGCTTCGACGTCGCGGTAGAGTTCAACCACCTCGAATGACCCCGGCACGATCACCACCAAGAACGGAATTGCCAAGACCACGAAAACGATCACCGTAGTCAGGCCGGCTGCAAGCCGCGGGTGACCGGTCCATCGGGCGTTGATCCATCGGTACATAGGGCCGAAGATCACTACCAGCAGAACGGCCAGGAACATGGGCAACAAAAACCCCACCATCACGCGGTACGAAAGTAGGGCAATCGCGGCCAGCACGGCCACTAACACGGCGAACGACACCATACGTGCAGGATTTGTCATCGGGCCAACCTCTCGCGGGAAGACGATATTCTACGACGCCCATTGTAGCAGCACCGCCCAACTTGGGTATGGGCCGCTTGCGTTTGTTACTTCCAGCATCCAAAATGGGAAAATGGTCGAACCGCTGCGCGGCCAACGGTCGCGGCTCGTATTCGGTCTTTGTTGTGGTTTGGGTTGATTGCGGAACGAATTGTCGCCCCGTCCCAGGGGTTGCAACCCTGGGCTTTGTGTTGTTGCGCGGAAATTCCGGAGTTGCGTTGTGACGAGTTCCCCTGCGGCAAGTCTTCCTGCGGCGTCTCCCCCGGCGAAGCCGTGGAAAAGATGGCTGATGCTTTTCGTGAAGCTGGCTCTCGCGGCTGCCATTTTGTGGTGGGTTAAGGGTACGTTGGTGGACGGTTGGCGGGAACTCACGCAGCGCGACGAAGGCCACTGGCACTGGCAACCGGGTTGGCTGGTGGCAGCCGGGCTAATATATCTCGCAGGGCTCTTGCCCTTCGCTCTATTCTGGTTCCGTGTTTTGCGCGTTTTGGGGCAACGGCCGACGCTGCGAGAAACCTTGCGGGCGTACTACATCGGCCACCTCGGAAAATATGTGCCCGGCAAGGCCATGGTCGTGGTGATGCGTACGGCACTGATCCGTAGCGACCGGGTAGCAACCGGCATGGCGGCGGTCAGCGTGTTTGTGGAAACGCTCACGATGATGGCCGTAGGGGCATTCGCGGCGGCCGTGTATTTGTTGCTGTTTTTTCGCCAGGAGATGATGTGGTCGGTGGCGGCCGCGTTGTTGATGGTCGTTTCGGTTACGCCCACCATTCCGCCCGTTTTCCGGCGACTGGCTCGTTTTGCCCGTGTCGGGCGTGCGAATCCCGAGACGTTGGCCCGGCTCGATTCGTTGGGATTCCGCACACTGGCCGTGGGTTGGGCGATGGCGCTGTTGGGCTGGATCCTCTTGGGGCTGAGCTATTGGGCCACGCTTCGGGCCATGGGACTCGACGGGTTGGATCCCCTGGGACACCTGCCCCGCTATGTGGCCGGAGTGGCGTTGGCCGTGGTGGCCGGGTTCCTGCTGCTCATCCTCCCCGGGGGGGTCGGGGTCCGCGAGGCCTTTCTCGCTCGGTTGATGGTCCCCTATCTGCAAGATTTGGGACAACCGGGGGCTGCCGCCACAGCCTGGGCCAGCGCGTTTCTGCTCCGATTGGTTTGGACCGTGTCGGAACTGCTAATTTCTGGTATCCTATATGTTTTGAAGCCGCGATCGTTGCGGCCGGGGGATGATTCGGGTGCGCCCACGCCTGTGGGAAGTTGAGCCCCGAGATAAGAGCCCCGTTGCGGCGATTTCGGAACCGGCGAACGGTCGACACACCATCGAGTCCCACCTATATGCTTGAGAGTCCGACTGCGTAGCGGTCGGGCGTTGTCGGCCTGTGAAATCCCACCTGCGCAGGCGTTTCAATCGGTATTCATCATTTACCTCAAAACCGAGGCAACGATGCTTTCCATCGTAATTCCCGTGTACAACGAAGAGGAGAGTCTGGAGGCGTTGCACCGTGAGTTGCACGAGGTGGCCGACGCCGAAGGCTACCAGTTAGATATCGTGTTTGTCGACGACGGTTCTCGCGACGGTTCTTGGCAGATAATTCAAAAGCTGGCTGCCGAAGATCCCTGTGTGCGTGGTGTCCGGTTTCGCCGCAATTTTGGCAAGGCGGCAGCTCTCGACGCCGGTTTTGCCCATGCTCGGGGCGAACTGGTGATGACGCTCGACGCCGACCTGCAAGACGATCCACACGAGATTCCCAACTTTCTCGCCCGAATGAACGAAGGCTACGATGTGGTCAGCGGCTGGAAGCAGGTGCGGCACGACCCGTGGCACAAGGTGGGACCTTCGCGGGTGTTCAATTGGATGGTCAGCAAGCTGACGGGCGTGTACTTGCACGACCACAACTGCGGGATGAAGTGTTATCGTCGCGAAATTTTCGACGAGGTACGGCTCTACGGCGAACTGCATCGTTTTGTGCCAGTGTTGGCGGCTGCCCGGGGCTTCCGTGTGGGCGAACTGGTTATTCATCATCGGGCGCGGCAGTTCGGGCATTCGAAATACGGGGTCACCCGTATCGTTAAGGGATTTTTGGACCTGTTGACGGTGAAGTTTCTCACGGGTTTCGGGCAACGTCCGCAACACCTGCTGGGAACCGTGGGCCTATTGGCTTTCTTCTTAGGAGTCGCCGGGTTGACGTTTCTGGCCGCGCTGTGGGGAGTCAGCCGGATCGATTGGTTTGCCATGGAAGAGGTTCACCTGCACGAACGTCCGTTGTTGATCTACTCGGTGGCCATGTTGTTGCTGGGAGGACAGTTCATGTCGATCGGATTCGTGGCCGAACTGGTTATCGCGTATCGCGACCGCGACAGCAAACCGTATTCGATTGCCGAACGGGCAGAGAAAGAGCGGCAACAGGCGTCCGAGGCAGGTCTATCGTCCAACGGCAGCCAGGCCGAGCGATAAACGCTACTGTGGCGGCTCGATGTGTTAACCTGCAAGCCGTCCTTGCTTTGGAGGGCGGAATGGTCACTCCAACCCGAGTTTCTAGAAGCTGATGGGGCAGTGGTTCCAAGGAAAAATCTGATGAACATTGCAGCCGATGGTCCCCATGCCCGACTTCGATGGGGCGTTTACTGGATTCTGATTGCCGTGGGTACGGGCGCGTTGTTGGGCCGGGTTGGTGCCGTCGACTCGGTCGACCGCGTCGCCCTGGAGCAAGACCGGCTGAAGCGAATCGAGCCGACTCTTAAGAAGAAACGCCAACAGTTCGAGAAGCAAGGCCTCGCACCCGAGGCTATCGAGGAAAAACTTGCCGAAATCGAAGAAGGCCTGTACCGTTCGGCCAAGCAGACACGCCCCTTTCTTAGCGCCAATGACCGCAGCCGGTGGTGTACCTTACGCGCGCTGGTCGAAGACGATCTTCGCGTCGAAGGCTATCCCTTCTCGATCGACAAGGTGATCCAAGAGCCGGGCTGGGACACCATCGACATGGTCAAACACGATGGCCACGTCTTTTCCAGCAAGCCGCCGCTGTATCCGGTGATGATGGCTGGCGTTTATTGGGCGATTTACAAGACCACGGGCATGACCTTAGGAACGCATCCCTATGTGGTAGGTCGAATGATGCTCGTGCTGTTCAATGTGTTGCCAATGGCGTTTTTCTTTTACGTGATTGCACGTCTCGTCGAACGGTTTGCCGCGACCGATTGGAGCCGGATATTCGTGATGGCCACGGCCGTCTTCGGCACGTTTCTAACGACCTTCGCCATCGTGGTCAACAACCACGTAACGGCAGCCGTGAGCGCGGCCATTGCGATTTATGCTGCCGCAAGAATCTTGTGCGACGGCCAGCAGAAACCCCGTTATTTCATTCTAGCCGGTGTGTTTGCCGCGTTCACCATGGCCAACGAGCTACCGGCCGGGGCGTTTTTCGTCGCCCTCAGTGGTCTGCTGCTGTGGAAGGCGCCTTGGCGAACGCTAGCAGTTTACACGCCCGCGGCAGCCGTCGTGATGGCAGCGTTCTTCGCGACCAATTGGATCGCTCACGAGAGTCTCAAGCCACCGTACATGCACCGCAGCGAGGGCGACGACTGGTATGACTACACCTACGAACGCAATGGCCGAGTGATCGAGAGCTACTGGCGCAATCCGGCGGGGGTGGACCGAGGTGAACCATCGGCCGCGACTTATGCCGTTCACGTGTTGGTCGGGCACCACGGCATCTTTTCGCTTACGCCCGTGTGGATTATCAGCTTCGCGGGCATGCTGATGTGGATCCTCCAACGCGAAAATCGCCAGCTTCGGGAGTTGGGCGTGTTGATTGCCGCGGTGACGTTGATCTGTTTGGCCTTCTATCTGACGCGACCGCTGCACTTCCGAAACTACGGAGGTGTTACTTGCGGATTGCGTTGGATGTTTTGGTTTGCCCCGCTGTGGTTATTGACGATGCTGCCCGGTTGCGACCTACTTGCTCGGCGCCGTTGGACGCAAGCCGTGGGCCTGCTGGCCTTGATGCTCAGTGTGCTCTCGGTCAGCTATCCCACGTGGAATCCGTGGGTACATCCGTGGCTGATGTATTTCTTCAGCTATATGGGCTGGCTCGGCTAATGCTTTGTCAATCTTTTTAGGACAGGGGTGCCATGGTCACGCTTGCGTGGCCATGTTTGCCGAAGTTTCAGCATGCCCACGCAAGCGTGGGCATGGCACCCGAATTCCCATTTCGAAAGTTAACAAAGCACTACAAGCGTCGTAGTGTGGGGTTTCCGCGTCGCTTCTCACTTCAGTGACCACGGTTTTGGAACTTGTGCACCAGAAATCGCCTGCGGCGCTGCCACGCCATGCTGAAGCATAGCCTACGGGTGGTTGGATAGTCAGCGGAATCGTATGACTAGGCCTGCGCCCGTGTAGAAGTCGTCGGCCGCATCGGAAATACCCATGCCGATATGCCAGTCTATCTGGAAGTTGGGCGTGACGAGGTACGTTAGGCCGGTGTCGACATAGTGTTGCGCGCGGTTGTCGTCGGAGCCCCCGGGACACAGGACGTACCATTCGAAGAAGGTACCGCTCTTTTCAGAAAGCGCCATACCAAGCACGGCCGACTGAAACGTGACGGTGAACTGGTCACCGGCCCCGTCGGCAGTCCAAAGGTTGCCCGTGCTGCAACCCAACGAAAAACCTTCGCTGAATTCCCAGCCGTAGCAGTAATTCACAACTGTATCGACCTGATTGCTGGTGATCAGTGGATGCCCGGTTGGTGCAGTGCAGCTTACAATCAGAGCCGACTCGGGAATCCATCCCTCTTGCTCGTTGAACTCGAGTTTGAAACCGAGGTCGAGGTCGGTTGCACCGTCGGTGTGGTCAACCGCGCCGGTGCCGAGGTCTTTCTCCCGACTGAACACGTAGCCCTCCCAACCGATGCGAAGTTCCAGGTAGTCGGTCAACCCGATGCGCAACAATGCCTCGGGCAGGACATGGCCGTCGACCTGTGCATCGGCCGTGCGGTCGTAAACATAGGTGTAGCCCGACTCGATTTGCAGCACCCCGCGGCCCACGGTGCACGAGCTTTCGGTGAAGTCGGGCCGGTCGCCGATCAATGGGTTTTCGCCTTCGTCTTCCACCGGGATGGTAGGGACGCGGGAGGGCGCCATTTGTCCTCGCACCGTATCTGGCGCGGTCAGCCAAATCGGGTCGATATCGATCGGCCCGGTTTGTTGGGCAAAAACGGTCGTGCTGCACAACAACAAAATTGCCAGCGCTACGGTATCGATCCACCGGAATTTCATGACCGTGGGGCCCTCAGGATTACGGGTAGGCGGGGTCTCGGGATTGGCCAATTCGGAGTGGATTGCGGGGTCTCGGCAAACTTGGCCGTTGTTGGAAGGGTCGGCCGGAAAAGAGGTCACACTTGAGGCATTCGGTAACCCACCGGCCGGTGTTTTGTCGTCCGACGAAGATGCTCGGAAGAGTTGGCGTAGATTACCAGGTTTTCGGGGGGCATGTTTTGAACCGTACTGGTACTCCTATAAAACGGCCAAGCGGTCGACGGCTCATGGAACCCGTCGGCAGTGCGTGGTTCCGCGCGGGAGTTCGAGCTCCGGTTGCCAGGAGAGGAGCGTTGGTTTGCGGCCGGCAGTCTTGTTTATCGAGCACAATTTGCGGTGTAATGTGAGGGTTGATTACAATAGGGTGGCATAAATCAGTCGAGGTGGAGGTCCCTCTGCTTGGTTATTCCTGGTACTCGCGCCTCTGCCACAATGTTGAGGAGAATCTGCATGCGTCAATTCGTTTTGCGAATACTTGCCCTCGGGCTAAACGCCTTCTGTCTGACCGTGTTGGTTGCCAGTCTAAACAACGTTGCGACGGCCGAAGACGCTTCGCCTTTCCGCTTTACGGATATCGACGGTCGGTCGGTGAAGATCACCGACGGCGACCAACCGGTGCTGACCTACAACTACGGGGTGATAACTGGCGAAAACGTGCCGGAGAAAGACGTTCGTCGCCAGCAAGCCTGCTTCATTCATCCGCTCTGGGGCCTTAATGGCGAGGTGGTTACCGATGCGTTTCCCAAGGACCATTACCACCATACGGGCGTCTTTTGGCGATGGCCCTACGTCGGAGTCGACGGAAAGGACTACGACTGCTGGTCGGAAGATCAGATCCAGGTGCGTTTCGTCAAGTGGCTTGATCGCGAGGCCGGGCCGAAGTTGGCCGAATTGGCCGTGGAAAACGGCTGGTTCCTCGGCGATCGCAAAGTGATGATTGAACGTGTACGCCTTCGGGTTCACCCCGTGGCGGACGACATGCGAGCCATCGACCTCGATCTGACGTGGATTCCGGCCGACCGTCCCATTTCGCTTCTCGGTCGTGGCGGCAAGAGCTACGGCGGTCTTACGGCACGGTTTGCCTGTTGGCCCGATCGCGACGGCGTGGTGCGCTACCCGGGCGGAGTCATCAAACACGAGACGAACAGACTCGATACGCCTGGCGACCTGCTCAATACGCGATTGCCGTGGGCGGCCATGTCGGCTCAATTCGACGAAATGCCGCAACGAAGCACTGCGGCGGTTTTCATATCTCCCCAACATCCCGACTACCCGCCAAGTTGGCTCACGCGATGCTATGGTCCGCTTTGCGTCGGTTGGCCTGGGGTAAAGGCCCAAACATTTGAGCCGGGTGTGCCGATTCACGCGGCCTACCGCTTACTGCTTGGCAAGCGTGAAATGGAAGTCGACGAACTGCAAAAGGCCTACGATGCCTATCGTGCCGGTGCGTCAGCCGTTGCGAAGTAGTCGCCGGGAGCGTATAGCCCAAGGCTCAAAAAACGGTCGTCGAGGTTGACCATCAATCGTGCTTCGACCCAGCGGTCCAACATCTGCTGGATTGTCGCCACGTTGGGCGCGGAGTCTGCGTCTTCGCCGTTTCGAAGGAATTCGACGATGTGACGCAGCGAACGGCCCGTATCGCAATAGCGGTAGATCGCCCGTTGGGGGCCGCTAAGCCGCCATTGAAACTGCGTGGCGCAGGGACGCGTATCGGTGATCAACAACAGGCCATCGCCCCGGTCAAAGCATCGCAGCGTGTACGCTCCTTTGTTGTCTTGCCATTGCTCGGCTTGCCGCAGCATTTCGGCAGCATATTTGTTGGGTTCGCGGGCGTCGGCGTAGTCGTATTCGTAGTAGTAGGCCAATCGGGCGAGTACGTCGCGCGAGAACGGGTAGACGTAGTTGAACGAACGGTTTGGACCTACGTTAATCATTCCGTACCGGGCGGGATCCTCAAAATAAGGTGAGAAACGATCTAACCGTACTCGACCGACGGCTAGCGGCGGATGCAAGTGGACGATCGACGGCAACAGGTCGGCCAGCTTCTCGTATTCCGACGCGTCTTCGTCGGGGAAGCCATAAAGGATGTTCCACTTGACCTCGATACCTGGCTCGGAAAACCACTTCAAGGCCTGAAGGTTCTGCGTAGCGTTGGCGCCTTTACCGACCAGCTTGAGGATCGGTGTGCTGAAAGTCTCAATGCCCAGTTGGGCTGCCCCCATGCCGGAGTCGAGCAATATTTGCACCTGTCGCCGAGTGAGATTGACTTTCATTTCGTAGACAAAGGCCAAACCGATTCCCGACTCCTGCAGCATCGGCAGGAAGGTATCGAAATACTTGTGATCGAGAATGTTATCGGCCGAACATGCTCGTTGGATGTGGTGTCGCTCGACGAGGTATCTTAGCTCTTCAACCGCACGTGCTGGCGTCTTGCTGCGGTAGTTGAGCCGGCTACCGTTAAGCCCACAAAAACGGCAATGGTGTTTTTGTCCCCACCAACAACCGCGCGACGTTTCGTAGAACAAGAGCGACTCGACGTCGTCGGCCAGCGGACTTCGCGCGTGCCGAGCGAAGTAGTCGTCGAAATCGGGATAGGGCAAGGCGTCCATATCGCGCACCGTGAACCGGCTCGGTTCGGGAGCATTGGGCAAGGGGCGACAGCCGGGCGTTACGCTCGCGCTGGTTGCTGTTGCAAGACTTTCACGTCCGACAACGCCCGCGGGAATCTCCACCGGACCGCCTTCAAGGATTTCTTTGATCACGGCAGGAAAAGTCAGATCGGCTTCACCGAGGAAGGCGTAGTCGACCTCGGGAAACTGCCTAAGCAGTTCGATCCCCATCTCGCCCTCGCAGGCCGCACCGCCGAAGACAATCGTTGTGTCGGGCCAGCGCTGTTTGAGCCGTTGTGCCAGACACATCGAGGGCATCGTCTGCTGAAACGAAGTGGCAAAGCCAACCACCGAGTATTGCGACCAGTCGACCGCTTCCATGCAGTGGTCCAAGAAAGGAACCACGTGTTTTTCGGTCTGTTCGTAGTCGTGGCGTTCGGTTTCCGAGAGCCCGGCATCGACACGCAGGAGAACTTCATGGTAATAGCGGTCGTCGTCGGGCAACTGGTCGCCGAAGTAGTGCTTGGCGAATAACCGTTCGCCGCCGAGAACGAACGCGAAGTGGTCGGCGATCCAGTAATAGTGGTCCAGGCCCACCTGCTCAGCAAAATCGAAACCGAAATAGACCATGTCGCAAGCGATGCCGTTGTGTTTTAGCGCCCCTTGTAGCAGGCTTGGCCCGAGGCTCGGCCAACGCAGATTGGAAAACGGCATATTAACCAACAGGACGCGCGACATGGCTGGTAGAGTCCGAGAGTTCCGGTGAAAGAGGTGATGGCCGATGGGAAGCAACGGCTGTTATGCCGATATTTTCCGCCTATTTGAATATACAACCGCCAAACGAAGTCGACAACTGATGTCGGGGCAGGATGACTGCGAAGTTGCCTCCCACGCTGCAGCGTGAGAACCAAGGGAGAAGGGGGGAAATGGCCCGGACTTCGACTTTGCGGTTCGCCTACCGATATTTGGCAGACGGCCGATCATCGGCTACACTGCCTTTCATCGGCAGTAGAAACCCAAGGTTTTTCTCGACAAGTACGCGACGGCAATGGGAGGTTGATCATGCAGCGGAAAACGACGTTGGGCGGATGGTTTGCAGCAAGTGTGGTGTTGGCGATTCTGGTAGTGGGCGGCCCTTTGCGAGCGATGGCCGCACCGCCGGCGAACGTCGAACCGAAGATCGAGAAGAACCTTGCCTGGTACGACGTCGAGCAATGGGGCGTTGAGGGCAAGGGCTGGGCGGAAACCCAACGCTACTACGACCGGTTGCCGGCGAAGGCCGAAGGCAAGGTTCGCCCACCGGTTTGGAACCTCAGCCGCGATAGTTCGGGCATGTCGGTGTTGTTCAGTACCGACGCGCCGGAAATCTGGGTACGCTATCGACTGCGCAGCCATTCGTTGTCCATGCCCCACATGCCGGCCACCGGGTGCAGTGGCATGGATCTTTACGCCCGCGATGACAAAGGCCAGTGGCGTTGGGTGGCCGTTAATAAGCCGACGAGCGCCGACATCACGGCACGGCTGGCCGGCAATCTGCGGAAGGGAACGCGGGAGTATCGAATCTATCTTCCTCTGTTCAACAGCCCGGAATCGCTGGAAATCGGCGTGCCGTCGGGAGCGAAATTTGTGCCCATTGCGCCGCGAGCGGCAAAACCCGTCGTGATCTATGGCACCTCGATCTGCCACGGTGGTTGTGCCTCGCGGCCCGGGATGGCTTGGGTGAACATCGTGGGACGCAAGCTGGATCGGCCGATCATCAACCTGGGTTTCTCGGGCAACGGGACCATGGATGCATCGGTAGGCGAACTGCTTGGCGAGTTGGAACCAGCGGTTTACGTAATCGACTGTTTGCCTAACATGGGTGCGCGGCAGGTCAGCGAGCGGACCATCCCGCTCGTACAGCAAATTCGCAAGGCCCGCCCCGAGGTGCCGATCGTCCTGGTCGAGGACCGCTTCTACACGGACGGTTGGCTGAACGTCCCACGACAGGTTCGCAATGAAACCAATCATGCCGCACTGAAAAAGGCCTACGAACAGTTGCGTGCCGACGGTGTGAAGGGGCTTTACTATGTGCCCGGCAAAGACCTCTTGGGCGACGACAACGAAGCGGCCGTCGACGGTTCGCACCCGACGGACCTTGGCATGATGCGTCAAGCCGACGCGATCACCGCCGTGGTGAAGAAGGCTCTCGCTGAGCAATAGTGCCGCAAAAATCCGCCTGCGTACCCTCTCCCGCCGAGCGGGAGAGGGTACGCCCTTTTCAATCACGTTCTAATACGGATACAACCCCAGCAACTTCTTCCCGGCCGCGTTGCCGCGTAGATCGTAGTCGATCGTGATCGGGCTGCTTCCGACTTCGATACCGCCCAGCTTGGCGTCCCAGAGCCACGTCCACCGGCGCAGGTCGCTGACTTGCAACAGCACACGATCGAGCACCTGGGTACGTTTGTTCTTCTGCCAGCCGCCGTAGTTCCAATCGTATTGCCATACCTCATGCCGCATGGTCCCGGCGCCCGCGGTGTAGCTGGTTGCCTGGTCGCGGATGAGCATTACCAGTACGCGGACCACTTTCTCGTTGCCGCCCATGTAAAGTGGCACCACCTTGTTTTCGTAATGGCGCGACTTCTTGATGTCGTCGACAATAAACTCTCGGGTTTCGTCGTCGGTTGTCGAGTTGCCGGGCAGGAAGGGATCGAATTCCAAAACCGGTGGATAGGTAAACCCTTCCACGCGGATCTTTCCTTCGCCGAGGATTACCAGATCGTAAGTGCCCTTGGGCAGATTGTTGAAGACCCATTGGCCGTCGGCGCCGGGCACGGCGCGGGCGTCGAGATACGGCTCTTCGATCTTGGCGTTCGGATCGACCTTGCGTCGATGGTTGCCGTCGGCGTCCCAACGCTGTAGGGCTCCCACGACGCGCACGCCCTTGGCGTCGCCCAGGTTGACGGTAACTTTGGCGGCCTCTGTTGTTGCACTGCCGAGGCAAACAGCCATTGCGAGCATCGCGGTAGTGATGAGTTGCGTCCGCATGATTTCGTTTTTCCTCCTCGGTTTTGATGGGCAGTAACCATCGACGTCTGTATCGGCGACGATCCTATCGCGACCGCCGGCGGCGTTTTGGTTTCTCCTCTTCGAATTCACCGGCCTCCCACTTGGCGATGTTTTGCTTCACGACGGGTACCAAGGGGCTACCGGGATAGTCTTTCAGCAGGCCGTGCAGAGTGGCCAGGGCACGATCGACTTTGCCACGTTTCACTTCGCATTGAGCTGCCAATAGTAGCATCTGGTCAACGTAGGGCGATTCCGGGTTCACCGTTTGAAGCTGTTCGGCCTGACCGATGGCCTGATCGTATTTTTCTCTCAGGGCCCAATAGCGGGCGAACATCAGGGTAAGATAGCCGTCGATCTTTTCGGTGGGAAAGTCGCGTTGCCAGAAGGCAATTTCGGCGGCTGCCCGATCGGGTTGCACCTTTTTGATGAACTCTTCCGTCGAGCGGCTGTGGGCGCCTTGCCAGGCAGTGCGTTCCTGATAGGCCTTGGTGTTGCCCAGGATGGCTTCCGCTTCGCGATATGCCTTGCGTGCCTCTTCACCCTTACCGGTGGCAGCGTAGTAATCGCCCCAGACGCGCCGAAGTTTCGCAGCAATGGGACCGGCGTTGTTTTCGCCAAACAGTTTAGTTGCTCCGTCGAGCAGGGTCTTTGCGGCGGCGACATTCAGCAGGTCGTTAATGGCGATATCGGCCGCCTCCAACGCAGCGTCAGTGCGGTAGTCGACGGTGCTGATCTTTCGTACGGCACCGAACCAGACCTGGTACGCCAATTCAGAATCGCCCAGGCGGTGTCGCGCCATGGGGCCGATGATTTGGGCCAGCTTGTAGAGATCCTCATCACCCTTGGCGGCCGATTGACCGACGAATGGCGCCTTGCCCGCGGCAACGGCCAAGCGGATGTACTCCATGGGGTCGTCTGGCTGTGCCAACGGCGGTGCCCCCGACTGGCTGCCAAAACGCGGGGCGGGAGGTTGTTTGTTCGGATCGGCCGGTTGGTTCGCCTGAGGAGGCTGCCCGGCGGTATGCGCCGCGCGTGGATCTACCGGGGGTTGCGCCGGCATTCGCCGATTTGGGGCGCCGCGCCGGTTGGGATCCGCATTCGGCTGCGCGTCGGTCCGGCGGTTGGGATCCGCCAGAGCAGCTTCAGCCGCTTCCTCCGCTTCGGCCGCTTGTTTGGCGGCTTCTTCGGCCGCGTTGACCAACAGCATGGCCTTGGCCTCGAAGGCCGTAACGAGCTGACGCAACGAGGCGGCGTCCAGCGTGCTCGGATTGTAGCTGCGCAGGATTGGCAGGTAATCGTCGAGCGTATGGAGGCTCTCTTCCTTCTCCCGACTGCTGGTGAATGGCCGTTCGATCAGGATACGGTTCGTTGTAGTGATTACGCGGGGACCCCGCTTGACCGAAAGCGATACGGGATACACGCCCGGGTGTAAATACACATGATCGGTATCAAGCTTGTCGCTGATCTGGCCGTCGCCAAAATTCCATTGCACTCGGGCTTTTGACGTCAATGCCGAGGGAGTCGTATTACGGAACAGCACCGCCAGCAGCGGTTCTTCGTTGTCGGGAAGAGGAACGTCGCCGGCAACTTTCACCAGGAAGTCGGGCGCGGCTTTTGATGTTCTCAGCAAAACATTCGACGACGGAAGTTTGCCGATCGAACGTGTGCGGAACAACTCCCCGGGAATCGCCACCGGCTTGGGCTTGTCTTCTGTCGGCGAAACTTCCCAGGCAGCCACCATGATCGCTTCCGGACCAGCGGCGGCATGGTAATACTCGAACTTGTGTCGGCCGGCGTCCAATCGAATGTCGCGGCGGCTACCCCGCTTGGCATGATACATGGGACCATGCTGGCCCGGCGCGGAGATGACCTCTTTGTCGTCGATCAGCAGAAAGCTGGCGTCTCGGCTCGACGTGAGAAAACCATAGGTGGCCGTGGCGCGGATGTCGAGGTACCCCGAATAACGAGTCAAGAACGGATCGGGAGCCGGATTGAATGGGTTGAAGGAATGTCCGACATTTTCCACGTAGTCGGCCCCGTACGGTTTCGATGTCTTGAAGGCTTCGCGCACCGAGTCGAGACTGTTGAGGTCGCAGTCTTTGTAGTGATGGGTTTCCAGCAAGAGGCCGTCGCGATTGGTCCACTCGGGCAGCGCTTCGGTGGGCGGTTCGCCGCCGTAGTAGATTTCGTAGTTCTTCTGCCCTTTGGCCGTTTGAAAGGCGAGGCGGCAGAAGTCGCCTGGGCCCAACTGAAGAAGGCGTGCCGGAACGATTTCCTTGTTGGCCGCCACAACGACCACGTTCGTGCCCTTGTCGTTGATCTCGCCGTGGTGGAAGAACTCGGTGACAATGACCGAGTAGGGCTTGTCTACCACGTTGCTCACGCGGCGCATGGCATTCAGTTCGGTACCTGCCCAGCGATAGGTTTCCGCTTCGGCACGGCCGGCAACCAGTGCCAAGGCGACGGCCAACGCCAGGGAAAGCCCACACAATTCGCTTACTGAGTGTCGCATAGGTAATGACACGTAGGGCAACCATCGGGATCTTGGCATCCGGGATCTCGGCATCGAGGCCAAGAGGGAAGCCCGTGGTGTCGCTACTTTCGTGAAGGTCAATAAGTGTCGTGTTCGCATCTCCTCTGCCTCGTGTTCCTGCGCAGAAGTGGTTGTTTTCGGGTGAGTTTGGGGAACAATACCCCATGGAATTTCGGTTCCGCGGCAGGGGATTATTCCCGCTCGCAGATCGATGCCCGGCCGTTGATAAACGCTCCAACTTCAACTATGGTAGAGCGATATGCGCGACCCGGTCGGATCGCGCGCGATCGGGTGTTGGCTGGCCAAGCGTGACTGTAACGTCTGGCGGGGCAATTCGTCCCGCGGCCATCGCAACGCCGCCCGACCGCCTACCTCCAGTGTAGATAGACGTTTCCGTCGAGGGAAGGAGCAGAGACAGCGATGGCGAGTGCCACCCCCCAAATGAGCCCCGAAAAAGCCGTCCAACGGGTCTGTCAGGCCCGTGAGGCTCTCCTGAAGGAGATTCACAAGGTAATTATCGGGCAGGACGCGATGATCGAGGAGATGCTGATCTGCATCTTCGCCCGCGGCAATTGCTTGACCATCGGTGTACCCGGACTGGCCAAGACGCTAACCGTCTCCACGCTGTCGAAGGCCCTGGCGATGGACTTCTGCCGCATTCAGTTCACACCCGACTTGATGCCGAGCGATATTACGGGTACGGAGATCATCGACCAGGACCAAGCCACCGGTAAGCGAGAATTTCGTTTCGTCCGCGGCCCAGTCTTCGCCAATGTGGTGCTGGCCGACGAAATCAACCGTACGCCTCCGAAAACCCAGGCCGCCATGCTCCAAGCTATGCAGGAGCACGAGGTCACGGTAGCCGGTAAGACCTACCAGTTGGAAGAGCCGTTTTTCGTGATGGCCACGCAGAACCCCATCGAGCAGGAAGGTACTTACCCGTTGCCGGAAGCTCAGCTCGACCGCTTCATGCTTTCGATCCAAATTGGGTATCCCACGCGGAGCGAAGAACGCGAAATCGTGTTGGCCACGACGAACCCGAAGAAGGTCGAAGTCAACCCCGTGCTGCAGGGACGAGACATCCTTTGGATTCAGCAGTTGGTCCGCCAGGTGCCCACCACGCAGCACATGGTCGACTATGCCGTCGATCTGATTCGAGCCACACGTCCCAAGGAGCAGTACAGTCCCGACTTCGTGAAAAACTGGTTGGCTTGGGGTGCCGGACCGCGTGCCGCCCAAAACATCATCCTCAGCGCCAAGGCACGAACCATTTTGCACGGGCGATTTGCCGTGACGGCCGACGACATTCGCGCGATGGCCTTTCCCGTGTTGCGGCATCGTATCTTTACCAACTTCAACGCCGATGCCGAAGGGGTCGATATCGAGCAGGTCATCGAGAAGATCATCCAAACGGTGCCCGAGCCGTCGTACGGCGAGTCGGTGCCGACTGGGCCGCGAAGTGTTTCGGCCCCGCCCTCGGGCAAGGCGAAGAAACAGGCCGGCGCTGCGATCGGGCCGCAACCTGCCGCCCCACAACCGGCCGCGCCGCAACCAGCAGCACCTCAGCCGATGAGTCCGCAGCCAGTGGCGCAACCTCGCCCAATGGCGCCTCCGGGCCCCGGGGTGCCGCCGACACCGGTAGGACCTCCTGGCGTGGGTGGTCCGCCGCAGGGTGCTCGCCCCATGCCCGTGCAACCCCCGGGTGCGGCACCTCCCGGATCGGTTGGTCCGCCGCCTCCCGGCCCCACGCCGCCTCCGGGACGGTAGCAGCGAGTTCGTGTTGGAGCGATTACTGCCGTGTAACGCCTAAACACGGGCATCAAGAGGCGACTGTCGCGTGACAGCACGCCCCGACGCTTTGTGTCACGCTTGTCCAAGAGACAAGAGAATCGTCTCGACTCACACTTCGAGGACGCAAAGCGTTCTACTCTCTGGTTCCCACGCCGCAACGTGGGAACCAGGGGAATCGGCGCCAGCACGTTGCCAGCAGCGTTCGTTTCGCCCGTGTTATTGATTCCGAGGTTGATTGTGGAACACTTCGTTGCGTTCTGCCCCCGCAATCCGGGCTCCCGTTGGTCGCCCTCGTTCCACAAGCAATGCAGGATCCAATAGAGCGGATTCGATAGCGGTATGCCCCCCTGCCCTGCTGCCGATTGACAACGCCCGAGACGGGGATACGATGTAGCATGACTGCGAGATTATCACCCAGCTTACGGCGATTTCCTCATTCTTCTACGTAAGGGCGATGACCATGATGTGTGCGCCGCGCCGGTGCAATGCTGACGAAGCGCGTCGCGCCCGTTCGATTGCGGTACCGGCTGCCTGCACGCCGTTCCGCCTGATCGCCGTCTTTTTGATCGCCGTAGTCGCAAGTGGCTCGACCCGCGCCGCCGAAGACGAAGCCAAGCCCGGGGCCGGGAAGCTGCCCGAGTTCAAGCACGCCGTGCTGATTCGTTTCGAGGGTCCGATTACGCCCATGCTCGAGCAGTATGTGTATCGCAAACTCGACGAGGCAAAGCAGCAAGGGGCCGATCTCGTAGTGCTCGAAATCGAGAGCCCCGGCGGATTTCTCGACGAGAGTCTGCGGATTGCCAAACGCCTACGCGATATCCAGTGGGCCCACACGGTCGCCTTCGTCCCCAATCGGGCATATAGCGGGGCGGCCATTGTGGCGCTCGGATGCGACGAAATCGTGCTCGCCCCTCGTGCCATGTTTGGCGACGCCGGGCCAATTATCATGGGCGAAGACTCCGCATTTCGCCATGCTCCGGAGAAGATCGTCAGCGCGCTGACGCCTGAGCTTCGATCGTTGGCCGAGGCCAAAGGTCGTCCCGGCGCACTGGCCGAGGCCATGGCCGACTTGGACTTGGTCGTCTACGAGGTGAAAAACACCAAGACAGGCGATGTGGACTACATGTCGCAGGCCGACATCGACGGGACTGACAATCCGGCCGACTGGGAGAAAGTGCGGCCCGTGCCCGAGAGTCGCGACGGCCGATTTCTTACTGTAACCGGCGATCGAGCCGTGGCACTGGGGCTCGGCGAGGGTAACGCCAAGAGTCGCGAAGAATTACGGCGGCGATACAAACTGACCGACGAGTTCGTCGTGCTCGAACCCAGTGGGGTCGATACGGCGGTCTACGTGCTCAATCTGCCGTTGGTTACCGGGCTGTTGTTCGTCGTAGGGTTGATCGCCCTGTATGTGGAATTCAGCGCCCCGGGCATCAGCATCGGAGGGCTTATCGCAGGGCTTTGCTTCGCGCTTTTCTTCTGGAGTCGATTTCTCGGCGGAACGGCCGGGTGGCTCGAAGTGGTGCTGTTTGCCGCCGGGGTGGTTTTTCTGATGGTCGAACTGTTCGTGTTGCCGGGTTTCGGTATCTCGGGCATCTCGGGGATGCTACTGATTTTGGCCAGCCTAGTGATGGCAGGGCTGCCCGGCATGCCTCGCGCACCGGCTGAATGGTCAACGTTGGCCACGTCGTTGCTGGTGTTGTTGGGAGCAGGGTTTACGTCGCTTATTGGGGCTTTTATGCTCAGCAAATATCTTGGCGCCATACCCGTGCTCAACCGGCTGCAACTCCAACCGCCCGGGCAAGATGAGATTACTACCGCTGCGCTGGGGGCCCCGGCCGAAGGTGTCCACCACACCGGGGTGCGGATCGGTGACATCGGTCGCGCCGAATCCCCGCTGCGTCCCGCCGGTATCGTCCGCTTTGGCGACGAGTACATCGACGTGGTTACGGAAGGCACGCTGGTCGACAAAGGCTCGCCGGTTCGCGTCATCCAAATCCGCGGCAACCGCGTCGTGGTGCGCGTTATGGAGGAGCTAGCGTAAGGTGCGTGTGTGTTAAAGCTGCTAGGAAAGCGGGTTTTTCACGCCAGATATTTCCGTGGCCGTGGGAAGCGGAACGGGCTTTGTTAGGTAACTTATTGATGTTTGCATTATCAATGGTCGTTGGGTTGGACCCGAATGCCTGGAAAACCGGGCTCCCGTTGGCTGTCCTCCGTTAATTCGTTATGCAACGGCCAATAAGGCCTAACGAGACAGCGGGGGGAACGGCAGGGGCGAGAAACGAGACGCGAGCCAAGCGAGGGAAAAAGTTGGGGTCGTGCTCTGTGGCGTGGGGGTTCCGAAACCTCGATCGTGAGCCATCTTGTTCCCGCGGAACCCCGATAGCAGAGCTTCGGGGCTACTTTTGCCACACGCTAGGCCGCGTGGCGGCGAACGGCCAGCGCGAGCGCCGCGGCAGCCATCAGCAGCAAAGCAAGCGTGTTCGGCTCGGGAACAACAACCATGCCCACCGCAAGCGGATCCAAGCCACCAGAGGTAAATCTCAGCCCCTCCACGCCGCTGAGTGTGCCCGTGCCGGTGAAATCGGCCAGCGTAAAGGTCACGCCCCGGGAATTCGTGCCGGAGATGAGGGAAATGTTGACCGCAGAGGTCTGGGGGCCGTAGTCTGAGGAGGCGATAGGCAGTGTCCAATCACCGATCGCCGCGCCATCGCTGTCCAGCGGGGTTACCGTCACGGCGTCGCCATCCGTGCCGGTTAGATTCAACTCGTACATGAAAAAGGGCGTGTCGTCGCTACCATCCATCGACGCGCCAATCGCATACTCAACCCAGCCCGCGTTTGCCTTGCCCTGCGTGATGTAGGGCGATGATAACAGGCCTAGTATGTCCGCAAGCAATGTAGGTGGTGTGTTGCCCGCCGCAACGAAGGGTTGGCTGGTATTGGCCACCGCAGTGGCTTCGAGAAATATCAAATCGCTGTAGGTTTCGGTTCCCACCGTAAAGCTGGTGATCTCCGCTTCGACCTTACTGGCGTTTGGCAACGCGGGGGTAGTTACGGTCGAATCAATACCCAGGACGCTGGCCATGCCGACCTGCGCGGCCAGCAGAACGCAGCAGACAACCAGCCCCCGAACGGATGCAAAACAGGTCTTCATCCGAAATCCCCCTTTTGTGTTGCACGGTTAACCGTTTGTTTTCACAGCCAATCGTGTGTCGGCGATGGGCTTCGGGCTTTCAGCCTGTTCGCCGGTATTATTGATTCCGAGGTTGATTGTGGAACACTTCGTTGCGTTCTGCTCCCGCAATCCGGGCTCCCGTTGGTCGCCCTCGTTCCACAAGCAATGCAGGATCCAATATAAACCGACAGAACTGCGACCATCGCACTACGGACATCAGTGTATCGCGCCGCTTATCGCGCGTCCAACAAAACGCACGCCCTTTTCATTGCAAATTGTGACATTTGCATTGCACTTTTAGACAAAATAACTACTTGTTGATTTTCGCATTGTCAATGGTCGTTGGGTCGGCCCGAATGCCTGGAAAACCGAGCTCTCGTTAGCCGCCCTCCGTTCATTTGTCATGCTAGGGCTAATACCCCGACACATGCGAGCATGTTCGCGACGATCGGGAGCGGGCTGTTCGCAAGTCCTTATCTCCTATTGGGGTGCGGTCGTGCCGCCTTAGGGTCGAGAAGAGTCCAATAAGCCGAGTTGCAGGGCGGAGCGCTGGTCACAATGCGTTTCACGCCGCCGTATGCCCCTTGCGAGCTAACCGTCGCATGCCGGGAGGCGGTTGGTTGTTTTCTTCGTCCTTCTTCGGGCTGAGACGGTTGGCGATCAGCGTTTCGAAGACCAGCACGATGAGGACGAATCCTAGGAACGTACCCCAAAGGCTTTTTCCCTCGCGCAACCACGTGAAGGTGTCGGTAAGGTCTTCGGGGTCTTCGGCGAAAACCAAGGGATGCGGTTTGAGCAACTCCTCAAGCTTTTCGCGCGCGATCTTCGTGCCCACGGCTTCGTCGGGATTCACGTTAACCGAAAACGCCAATTGCGTGGGCCGCGAGGCATCGAGCAGCCGCAACATGTAGAGGCCGATATGGTAGGTGTCGGGGTAGCGGAACACTTGGCGTCCGGTGCCTTGTTCCGCCTCGCTGGTCAGACGTAGCATTTCGCCCGACGGGGGACGCACTTCAACGCCCACTTGGCCGACGGCATCGTCCAGCGGAAGGATGATTGGTGTGCCGGCCAAGGCGCTGTGCCGGGTTTGTTCGCCGCCGGCCAGTTCAAAGGTGAGCCTCGCCAAAAGCGGGAGAAACAGCGGACGCAGCGGCAGGTTGGACCAACCGGTGTGGGCCGTGGTGCCGACCATCAGCACTTTGCCATCGCCCTCGTCTCGCTGCAGAATCAGGGCTTCGCCGTCGTTGAGTCGGGCGAGTGCCAAGGCGTCGGGCGAATTGGCCGTATCGAAACGTTGATGCTTGTAGACGAGTACTGACTGGTATAGCGAGGCCGGCTCGATCAGGTCGCGCAACGCCGGGTGCTTGCCTTCCAGCGAAGTGATGTTCCAACTGTCGCGTTCCTCGCCGGCCACCGGCGCGCGGATGTCGAGCAAAGGGGCCGGCAGCAGCTTGCCGCCTGCCTGTTCGTTGGCCTGGTTGTAAGCTTGCGGATCGACGTTGTCGCCACAGAACCAGATGAGGTTGCCACCGCCCGTAACGTAGCTGACCAATCGTTGGGCCGTATCGGCGTCGGGAGCCGACAGGTTGACGCAGATGAGAACCTTGTACTGGTTCAACGGCTCGCTCAACAGATCGGCAGCCACCAGCGACGTGGTGCTGATTGCCCAGGAGCCCGCGTTTCCCGGTGAAAGGGCCTGTTGTACGTAGAAGGTGTCGTCGAGGTAGGCGATTTCGTGGCGTTGTGCTTTGACAATCCCGACGGGTATCCCCTGGTCGATGTCCATGCTGAAGAAACGCCGGTCGTCGAGCGCCGAGCCATCCTCGCCCACCAGACGCACCTCGCCGCGGTGCAATCCGCCGCGGTCGAACTTGAAGAGAAAATCGTGTTTCAGCGTACTTTCGGCCGGAATTTTCAAAGCCGGGCTGCTGTCTTTTTTCTCGCCATCGATGTGCAACTCCAGATGGCGTTGTTGTTCGATCGGGGCGGCGTTGAATAGCTCGACACTTGCTTTCACGGGCAGGCCGGCCACGGGTACGGCAGCATGGACAGCGATGTCCTGCACGGCAACGTTTGGCTTGGGCGCCCGATTGCAGTCGACGAAGATAATGGGAATTTCGTCCGATTCGTCTTGCTCTTTTTCGGCGTCGGTCTGTTTGGACGATTCCTCTTTTTTCTCTTCGGCGAGACCTTCCCAGCAGAGTTCCTGCAGGTCGGTGATCACGTAGATTTGCTTGTTCGTGGCTTCGATATCGGCCAATAGTGCCTGAGCTTGTTGAAGCTTGACAACCAAGTCGGCCCGTTCGTAGCTCGGCGTCACCTGGGCGAGCATTTGTCGGGCGTTTTCCTGCGTGCGTTCGAGTTTGCCCTCCTCGGGAAACTTGGGGCCGCTGGTCAACAACAGGGCTACACGATCGCCGTCGCCCAGTTCGTCGAGAATTTGTGTGGCGGCGTGCGTGGCCGTATCGAAACGCATTTGCCGGCTGTCGACCATGCCCATACTGGCCGAATTATCGAGCACGATGGCCACGGCCGAGTTAGCGCCGTCGCCCCAGAGCGACGAAAGCGTGGTAACGGTCGGTTTGGCCAGGGCAAAGGCAATCAACATGAGCACCGCTACGCGCAGCAACATCAGTAGCAAGTCGTGGACCCGTTTGCGCCGGCGCGTTTTTTCCACGCTGATCTTCAAAAACCGCAACGTGGGGAAGGGCAAATCCTTCGCCTGTTGCTGGTTGATCATGTGCAGCACGACCGGAATGGCGGCGGCCAGAGCTGCGGCTAAAAATAGGGGAGCGGCAAACGTCATGATGGCATATTGCGCTTGGCAATGTAGCGGGAAAGCATCAGGTCGTACGGCACCGTGGTGTCTGTCAACACGTAGTCGGCATTCATCTCACGGCAGCTACGACGGTATTGTTCGATAAAGGCTTCCATTTGCTCGATGTACGCTTCGCGCACATAAGCCGGGTCGACCTGCAATCGTTCGTCGGTTTCCAGGTCGTGGAAGGCGATGGTGTCGTTGAACGGAAAGTCGATCTCGGCCTTGTCGAGCACGTGGAACACGATCACTTCGTGCCGGCGGTGGCGGAAGTGGTGCAACGCGCGAACGACTTCTTCGGGGTCGTCGTAAAGGTCGCTGATCAGCACGATCAGGCACCGCTTCTTAAAGCGGTTGGCCATTAGGTGCAGCGTGTCGGCTACGCCCGTATTCTGGCTCGGCTTGATAGCCTCCAGGCGGCGCATCATGTCGTTGAAATGCCGCGGGGAACTGCGGGCCGGCATGTCGAGCCGCACTTCGGTGTCGAAAGTGGTCAGGCCCACGGAGTCCTGCTGCCGGGTCATCAGGTAGGAGAGCACCGCCGTAAGATACGACGCGTAATCGTATTTGGTAAGCTTGTTGTCGTAGCTATAGCCCATCGATCCGCTGATATCCAGCAACACCTGGACCCGCATGTTCGTCTCTTCTTCGTATTGCTTGATGTAGAGACGATCGGTACGGGCGAGCATTTTGTAGTCGAGGTGGCGCGGATCGTCGCCGGCCGTATACTCGCGATGTTCGGCGAACTCGACACTGAAGCCTTTGAACGGGCTGGAGTGCAAACCGGTGATCGCTCCTTCGACCACACCTCGAGCGACGACCGCCAGGTTTTTCACCCGGGCCAGGGCCTGCGGTTCAAGATAACGATATCCGTTCTGGGACGCCATGGAAGCGGCTAGGGGCTAGAGATTAAGGGATTGAGCAGGATTAGTCGCTTCAGCGACCATTCAACGGCCCTCTACAAAACTCGTGTATCCACAAATTATCGTAACTGAAACTTCTTTCGCAAAACCCACTCCGTGGTCAACACGCCTACGAAGAGCAACCAGAACAAGGGGGGCCAATACAGTTGGCGCTCGAAGGTGATGCGTTTCTTTTGCTGCGTACGATCGAGTTGGTCGATCAGGTTGTCGGCCGTTGTGATATGGACGTAGCGACCGCCCGTGTCGGCGGCGATTCGGCCGAGCATCTTTTCGTCGAGGTCGAGTTTTTCGAACTCCAGGTTGGGACGCCCGACTTCGATGGTGATTTTCTCGGCCGTGAGTTTTTTGTCGCCGAGCGTGGCTTCGATTTCGATCTCGAACGAGCCGGAGGTTTGCGGCTCGAAAGTGCCCGAGTAATGGCCGCCCGGACCGGGAACGCTGGCCAACTCGACCCGTTCGGGGCGCCCGGCCGGATTGCGTATCCGAGCAATCACAGCCGCGTTGGTGGTGCCTTCGCCCTGGTCATCGCGTACGATGGCCGAAAACTTCACCGGTTCGTCCGGCTCGTAGTAGCCCTTGTCGGCGCTGGCCGTAATGCTGGCGCCGGCTGTAACCTCGGTCGAGCGGCCGGCCAACCACCGCACGGTTTGCCCCCAGAATCGCAGGAACGGAGACTCTTTGTCCATGGCGCGGGGACCCTGCTGCCATTTGCGTGTGGTGTCGCCGCAGAAAACCGCAACCCGCCCCTTGTCGACGGGATGCACGGCCAACACGGGCATCGAACCGCCGTCGCCCTGGTAAGTAGCCAACACAGTGGCGCTGGGTCTCGGGCCTTCGACACGCGTGCAACCGTCTAGCGGCGGCAACCCTTCGACTTTCGGTTCAGCCTGAGCCGTGGGGAAAAACTCGGCAATGCCGGAAAAAATCGGATGACGGCTACCGGCTGGTGTAAGCGTAGGAAGGAAAGGATCGGTCACTTGGCCGATGTCGCGCGAGCCGAGGTGGACGGGCAGGATCTCGCCCAGCGGCGAACCGCCGTATCCACCTGGCCCCAGACTGTGGTAACCACCAAGCATGATCAGGCCCGCGCCTTGACGAATGCGTTTGGCGATCAATTGCTGTTGTGGCCCGCGAAAATAGGTCGAGTCGAGATCGCCCAGGATGAAAACGTCGAACTGGTTGATCTGTTCCTCGGTTTGCGGGATGGCGGCCAGTTGCAGGCCTGGTATGTTGGTGCGTCGCAGGAAGAAGTTGGGACGTGTTTGAACCAAAGCACAGAATTCCAAGTCGGGGTCTTTGGCCAAAAACCGATGGACCAGCGCACCATATTCCGCACGGACGGTTCCCTCGATATACAACACGCGGATTCCCGGCTCGATGACTAGCGAGATTGCCGAGCGCTCGTTGTTCTGAACGATTTTTTCTTCACCGGCCGGCGGAACCTTGATCGTATAGGTGTGGCGGCCTTTGGTCGTAGGGCGAAACTCAAAGACCACTTCCTGAGCCCCTTCGACCTGGTCGAGAGTAAGCTCTTCGGCAGCGATTTGCTTTTTGTCTTCTTCGAGGATGACCTGGACCACGCGACCGGCAAGGCCCACTGCTTCGACGGACGCCTTGATTTGGGCCAGGTTGTTCAGCAGCATCTGGTCAGGGCAATCGATGCCCGCCACCTGGATGTCGCGATAGGACACGTCGCTCTTCAAGCTAGCTCCCACACCCACGGTATGCACCGGCAACTGCATCTGGCTGGTCCAGTCGAGTGGGCTGCGGGCCGAGTTGTGGATGCCATCGGACAAAAGAATAATGGCCTCGGGCTTAACGCGTTGTTCCTCGTCGTCTTGAAGCTTCGTGGCTGCCACCAGCGCGCGGGAGAGCGACGTCGCTTGACCATCGGGAGTAAGGCCGGGGAGTTCCTCTTCGGCGTGGCGAACGCGACGGGCCCGCTCGGCGAAATCGAAGAGGTAAACGTCGAAATCGTCCTTCAACTGTGCGTGCCAACGTTCGACTTGGCCGCGTGCCTGGTTAAAACGCGTTACGCCCGTGGCATCGTCGGCGATGCTCATCGACTGCGATCGGTCCAGCAGAAACACCACGGCCGGTCGTTGCTCAAGATCGCGGTAATAGCTGAATACTGGTCGGAACAGAAGCAGCACGACGATCAGAATGGCCATCGCACGCAAGGCGAACAGAATCTGCCACTGGCCGCGTTTCAGCATACGGAACGCGCGATAATAAAAGATCCCCGCCAACAGGATCGCTCCTGCGGCCACCATGAGCATGGTGCCAAAGCTGTAACCGTCGGCCAGGGAAATATCGAACACGCTGGGGACTGGGGCTGGAGGCTAGGGACTGGGATTGGGGACTAGGTGCTAAGGAGAAAGAATCGCTTCGAATGACCACATATCGCCGCGATCAATGGGGTCGCGCCGTGCACAGGGCGTCAAGGCCGCCAACCAACCCGGTGCTACCACATCCACACTAGGAACCCATTGCCGTTGATCGCCTTCGTTCCACAAGCAATGCAGAACCCAATAGTAGTGCAGGGCGCGACCAGGACGTTCGCGGCGGGGCCGTGGACGTTTGAGCGGGACGAACAGCCGTCGGCGATTTTTTCGCAAGGCAAAAAAGGCGAAACCATCGGCCGATCTAGCGTCGCGAGGTCGATCGGGTTTGCGGCCGACGACGTTGGGTGGCCGCCTTCTTGCGACCCTCTTCGAGTGCCTCTTCTCCAAATTTAATTCGTTTGACGTAGACGAGGGAATCCAGCGTTTCGCCGAGTTGCCCTTTGTTCCGTTTGTTGAGTAGATATTTTTCCGGCTTGATGTCCGGGCGGTAAGCGTTTGGGGTTCCCGGCTTGTAAATGTTCGGTTCAACGTACACGACGGCCGACAATGGGCCTGTGATTGTACGATCATCGCGCAACGTGAGTTTGTGTTCGTATTCGCGAGATGGATACGACTTGCCCGTATACATCTTTTCGTCGAGCGCCAATTCTTTGAACTTCCATTCCTTTTCGAGCCACTCTTTTTTCACCAGGCATTCGATTTCTTTAAGCACACGAAGAGGAATCAAGCGCTGACGTTCCAGTTGACCATCATAGATTTTCAGCCGCGCGTCGCGCGTAAGGTAGATATTACCGACGTGGATCGTGCCGTCCGACATTTCGATGTAACCGGGCACCATGTCGTCGCGCTGACTTCGCTCCGTCGGAGCTGAGCCGAACGGGTTGATTGCTGGTGGGTCACCTGCCTGGGCGCCGCCAGCGACAACCAGGGTTCCCAACAACGCGACCAATACTTGTGTGCCGTGCTCTATGAAATTCCTCATGAAATTTTCTCCGTATTCCCTACTCCATGACGGATTGCCTATCGAAGGCGCGATCTTCGGCAACGACCCCCTTCGACAGAGGGGGCGTTGCCTCCTTTCTGGATGCGACATCGTGCGCAGCTATTACCATTTTTAATCCAAACGAGTCCGAATTGCACGCACCTGTCGCGTGGGAATCTCGTTTCCACGCAGGCTGACCCTGCGGAGGGGATGCTGTTTGATGTCTTGTGATCGGTGAGTGCCGTGCCTTTCGCGTTCGCGTCGCTCGTCTGACTCGAACTACTTGTGACTTCGCTTTTTCCCTCCCTAAGTTATTCCCTAGAAACGCCTTGCGAGCAAAATCTACTGGCCGACCCTGCCGTTGAGCTACCGAGCGTCTGCTCGGCCTTTCCGCTGGGGACACGTCCGGGCCGCCGTAACGTCTGCTGCCTTCGACGTTTTCGGCAATGAATAATTTCGGCTAACACGGCCACACCGTCGGCCCGGCTGCATGCGGCCAGGATCATTTCAAGGAGGTTGCCCGGCGATCTCGCTGATCGGGGGGGAGGAGTCTCCCTGCAACGCAAAACGCGGCCTTCGAGGGCGTGTGAAGCATGCGTCCGACGGAACCCCCACCGTGGACTGGATGGCCAGAAAAAAACAAGGGCCGTGAGGAATAAATTCTACGCTAGCGTCCGAGTGATGAATACGGATGCTCGTGTTGAGCGTCGGTGCCCCGCTATATGGGCGGTCAAAAACCCTTGCCGGAATGGGTTCCCTCTTGACGAGTACCCACCCGACGGGGCAAAATAGACAAGGTTCATTGTCGGTGGCCAGAAACTCGGTACACACTACTCTCCTTCCGTATCGGAGCAGAATCATGAGTTCAGCGGACAAGCAGCGGACGGACGCCGTTTCCCGACGGAAGTTCATCGAAAAAATGGGACTTACCGCGGCGGGAAGTACCGCGGGAAGTCTGGGGTTGCCCTCGTTTGTATTGGGCGACGAGGAGAACACCGGGCCGATCGATTGTGGGCCACCACCGAAGGCCAAGCCACAGCAGCGCAGTGGTGCCGAAGGGTTCGCACCTTTGCCGTTGCCGGTCACTCCGTTGCGACGTAGCGAGAAGAAGAAGCCGCCAAGTCCTCCGGCGTTGATCGGGAAGATGTCGATGGGACCCGTTCGCTGGGTTACTCGCGATGGGAAACGCATCAAGTACCGCGACTGGATGACCGATCCGGCCGACATGAATACGCTTCTGGAGTGGACGGCCGAAAAGCTGGGTATCAAATACCGCGCGATCGAGTCCGACTTCGGGCACTTCTCCTACGATCCGCGAGAACTCCCGGCATTGCTGTTCGCCGGCCACAACAAGTTCTCGTTGAATGATGAAATCCGCCCGCGTCTGCAGCGCTACGTGGCCGACGGTGGCACGATCATCGCCGACGCGTGCTGTGGGTGGAACGATTTCACCGAGTCGTTTCGGCAAGAGATGGAATTGATCTTCCCGGGGCGACCGCTTCGCAAGATCCTTCCCGACGATCCCATCTTGGCCTCGTACTACAAGCTGAACGACTTCACCTATCAAAAGGGCGACGGTTCGCAATACACCGACAAACCCTGCCTTGAGACGATCGACTTTGGATGCCGGGCGGGCGTGATTTTCTCGCCGTGCGACTTGACTTGTGGCTGGGACGGTCACGAGCATCCTCGTGGGCTCCGCGTCGTCATCGACGAGTCGCGTCAGGTCGGTGCGAACATCATCACCTACGTGTTGGGAATGTTCCAGTTGGGGCGGTTCCTCAGCAGCACGAAGGTCTACTTCGAGAAGGGTGTGCCCTCTCGCGACGACTTCGTGTTTGCCCAACTGAAGCACGAAGGCGACTGGGATCCCGATCCGTCGGCGGTGCACAACTTGCTGAAGCACGCCCGGGACAACTCCACGTTGGAAGTAAAATTCAAACGCCAGGACGTCACGGTCAGCGACCCGAAGGCGTCGACTTACCCGTTGTGGTATATGACCGGCCACCGCGAGTTTACTTGGAGCGCGGAAGAAGTCGGCCGCGTGCAACGGTTCCTCAATGCGGGCGGTATTTTGTTTGCCGACGCATGCTGCGGGCGGTTCTCGTTCGACTCGGCGTTCCGCCGAGAAATGGCCAAGGTCTTCCCCGAGAAACGGCTGGAACGCTTGCCGCTGGATCATCCGCTTTTCAGTTGCCACTACGACATCAAGCGGGTGGATTATACTCCGCGGGTGCGTGAGGATTACGGTGCGTTCGACGCGCCGGAACTGGAAGGCATCATGGTCGACGGAAAATTGGCTGTCGTCTACAGTCGCTACGACTTGGGCAACGGTTGGGAGCAATTCCCCCATGCCTACAGCTACGGTATGAAAGACGACGATGCGTTGAAAATTGGAACCAACGTGATCGTTTATGCGATTACGCACTAGCTCCTCGCTTGACGCACTGTAGGAATAGAAAGGGCTACGCCGATGTCTCCCGCTGCAGATGCGGTTATCGAGCGGCTTGACGCTGCACGTCAACGATGGTGGTTGTTCAGCTTGATGACCAGTTGCGTGCTGACAGGTTGCGCCTCGTTGGGCCTGTTGTTGGTGTTCATGCTGACCGATGCCCTGCTGAAGTTTTCGCAGGTGTGGCTAGTCCTGATGTTTGTGGTTTGGACGTCGGCAACGATCGCACTGATCGTGGTCGTTTGCCGGCGTTTGATCCGCAGCCAGCGCACCCTAGAAGGGACCGCGCGGCGCGTTGAGGCTGAAATGCCGGAACTGGGTAGCAACTTGATTAACTTGTTGCAGCTCATTCAACCGGTAGACATGGAAAACCGTGCTTTCCGAATGGCCGCCGTCAACGAGGCCACCGCTCGAATCGGCAGCCGACGTTTTGAAGGGGCAGCCGACCACGAAACCCGCTGGCGGCGGTTTCGCTACGCCATGCAAACCCCGCGCGACTTTGGCGAGTCGGTCGGGCTGCTGGGCACCTTGCTGGCGATTGCCATTCTGTGCCACCTTTTCATACCCAACTGGGGTTCGGCCGCGAGCCGTTTGATGACGCCTTGGGAATTCGTTCCCTCGGTGGGTTCTACGGGCGATATTGCGGTTACGCCGGGCGATACCGAGGTGCTCGTCGGCTGCAGCCTGGAAATTGCCGGGGTGATCGAAAACCCGGAAGCGATCCCGCAGAAGGCCACCCTCTTCGTCATGCCTAAGGACGAGGAAGAGTCGGCCTTGCCAATGACGGCCGATGAGAAACGCCAGCGTTACAGCCTGACGCTTCCATCCGTGCTGAAACCTTTGCAGTATCGCCTGGAAATTGGCGATTCGCAGTCGCGGGTATTCACCGTCGGGCTACGTGAAAAACCTACTATTGCCGAGGTAGAGGTCACGATCTATGCGCCCACCTACTTGGGTGGCAAGAGCGAGACCTTCATGCAAAAAACGGCCGATCTGCAAGCGTTGCAGTTTTCGGAGGCGCAGTTGCGTATCCAGCCATCTGTGTCGGTGGCTAGCGGGCACCTGCAGATCGGAAGCGTGAAGGTTCCTCTCGATGTGGGGCAAAACGGCATGATGCTCGTCAGCAAGCGGTTTCCGCTGCTGGAAGACGGCAGTTTCACGGTGCATCTGACGAACAGTGCGGGCCATACCGATCCGAATCCTCGCGTAAATCGAATTCGAGTGATTCAGGACGGTTCGCCGACGGTGCAATTGCTGAAGCCACCGCGGCAGAGTTCCAATGCCCCCGGCGGTGAGGTACCCGTGGTGATTCGTGCCGGCGACGACCACGGTGTGGCCCAGCTTCTTCTGGAGCTTAAGGTCAAAGATGCAGCGCCCGAGGAGGAAACGGCCGAGGGCGAAGCGGCTGAAAGCCGAGCCGCAGCGAGAGAAGATCGCGCGCCGGCCAAGATCGTAAAGCGATGGGCCAAGCTGGAGTCGGGTACGGCCATTACGCGCCAGCATGTTCTGGAACTGAGCAAGGACATTGTCGAGCCGGGGCAGACGGTACTCGTTCGGGCCGTGGCATGGGATCAACGCGCGATGCCCGGCTGGGGGCTTCCGCCGGAGGTTCAGAAAAAAGGAAAAGCCGCCACCGGGTGGCACAGTATTCGTGTCGTAGCCGAAGAAGCCAAGACATCGGCAGCCCTTGAACAACTCGACAGCCTTAGAGCGGCGATCTGGAAAGTCCTCGAGAAACAGATTCGCGCAAGAGTGCGCACGGCATGTATTGCCAAGGCGTCCCAGGTAGCTGATCGCGCTAGCCTGGCGACCAATGTACGCGAACAACAGATCGACATTCAGAAGGCCACGATCGAACTGGTGCAGGGCATTGGGAAGACCGAACAATCGGAACGCGTGATTATCAAACGTATTCTCAATAAGCTGGCCTTTGGTGACATGCTTCGCGCGGTCCAGCAGTGCGACGACTTGCTGAAGCTGCAAGCGGCCGACGCATTCGAGAAGCCGGTAGCCGACCTGGGCGAGACGCAAGACCGTGTTGTCGACACGTTACGGAAGTTGCTCGACGTGGCCCGCCAAGCTCAAAGCGAAGCGCTCAGCGAAGCGAAGAAACGTTCCAACGGCGATATGCCCGACGACGTGAAATCGAAACTCGAGGAAGCACGCAAGAAGATCGATGAGTTCCTCGCCGAGCAGAAGAAAGTCATCGAAGCATCGGAGAACCTGGCGAAGAAGCCTGTCGAGGACTTCACCGAGGAAGATGAAGAGTTGCTCAAAGAAATGGCCGCCAATCAGGATGATTGGTCGAAGATGATGAAGGATCTCCATTCGGATCTGAGCAAACTGCCCGACCAAGACTTTGCCAACTCGTCGATGTTAAAGGAGTTGGTGGAGATTCAGACTGAACTGAAAATGGCCGAAGACGCTTTGCTGAAGAAGACGGCCGATATCGCGGTGCCCTTGGAGCAGTTAGGGGCGGAGATGGCCGAGGAGATCAAAACCAACATCGAAAAGTGGCTGCCCGACGAACCCGATCGGAAACGTTGGAGCCAGGAAGAATACCTCACCGACGAACTGAAAGAAGCTCCCATGACGGAATTGCCTGGGGAGTTGGAGGACCTGATCGGCGAACTTCTGGAAGAGGAAGAAGACTTATTCGACGAAATGGAAGACGTTTCCAGCAGTGCCGCCGACTCACTCGATAAGGGAGCCGGCTGGGATGCGACCGACGGTCCGATCTCGAACATGAGTGCCAAGGGAGTGACAGGGAACACATTACCCAACACCAGCGAGATGGGTGGGCGATCGGGAGAAGGACGCTCGGGTAAATCGAGTGGTGAGTTCGTCGGTGACGAGGCCGTTGGTAAAGGCGGACGCAAGACGCCTAGCCGGCTTACTCCCGATCCCTATATGAAGGGCCAGATCAAGGACCACAGCAAAGACGGCCAAGGCGGTGCGACAGGCGGCGGAAAGGAAAGCGGCCAAGGCGGTGAGGGTCTCGAAGGTCCCGCTCCGCAAAACAAGGGAAAACGCGATTTGCAGCGGTTGGCCGGCAAACAGGCCGCGCTTCGCAATAAGGCCGAAGGGGTCGATGCTCAGTTTCAGGTGATGAACTATCACCATACCGACTTGGAAAAGATGATTGAGCTCATGACTCAGATTGAACGCGATCTGAAGTCGGGACGTTATGAAAATGCCATGCGGCAGCGCAAGGTGTTGGCCGATGGGCTCAGCAACGTCAAGCAGTATCTCGAGGGCGAATTCGAAGTGGGGCAGGACGCCACCGCCAACTTGCCCGGCGAAATCCAAAAAGAGCTACTCGGCAGCATGCAAGATCCCTCGCCCGCCGGTTGGGAGGAACTCAACCGCAAATACTTCGAACGACTGTCGGCCGGCGGCGGTGCGGCCGAGTAGTTGGTCGACCAGCTAGAAAACCGCAAGTTCCGGCAACGCCAGATTGCCGTCGCTCATCCGTTGCCATTATCCATACCGAGCTTCCCTGCTCGTTTCGCTTCCGGCCTTCGTGGCCGATGTTCTGAGGATCCTATTCGATGACTACCCGTTTGGTTTCTACGTTGTTCTTTGTCGTCGGTTTGGTCGTGTGGGTTGGTTGCGGGAGCGACGATTCGTCGTCGGTAACGCGCGAAAACAAACCCTTCGTGGAAGAGGATCTGGAGGCCGTGCCAGATCCCGTCTCGCGACCAACCGTGTCGGATAGCGCGAAAGCGCCGGCCAAGTCACCGGCGTCCGACAGTTCCGCGTCGCCTAAGGAGAAGCCAGTCGAGGCCACCGCAACGGCCGCCACCCTGGGTCGTCAGTGGAAGGATGCCAATGGTCAAGTGTTGGCCGTGGGCGAGTTTGTCGACCTGATGGAAAACCAAGTCTGCCTGCAGAAGCCTGACGGGACCGGCGGGATGCTTCCGTTGGATCAGCTTTGCGAGGCGGATCAGGCGTATGTCAAGCAGCAGGTGGGTGATCTGACCAGCAACGATCCGGAACAGGCTGCCGAGGATACCGCGCCGCCGGCCGAATCCGAGAATACCGAAGAAAAATTCACCGGGGCAGTTCCGGGAATGCGTTCCAAGGCTGAAGCGTTTGGCGGTAGTTCCTACCAAGGAGGCCGCAAAGTGGTGATTCCCTTCGACTTCGAGTCGAAATTCGACGAAGGGCGCTACGGGCAAATGGTCGGGGACATGATCTGGAAGAAACTCCAACGAGAAGGTGAATTCATCGTTCCCGAAACGATGCTCGACGTGCGCGACACCTGCGCGGCGAACAACGTCCAACCGACGCCCCAGACTAGCCTGGAGGAAATGAAGAAGATCGTTCAGGACAACTTCGGTGGGCAGATTGCGATCTGGGGAAGCGTAGAACGCGTGCCGGGGCACGAGTGGGAGATTTACGACGTGGTAGTCAAGTGTGTCGATTTCTCAGAATCGCCAAAACCAAAGGTGATCTACGAGGCCAGCGCACGAACGAATTCCGTCAGCGAGATTCCCCACCTTTACGTGAAGAATATGCTCGACAAGCTCTACGGCCGCGAGCCGGGGAAACCCCGGGCACCGGATCCGCTGGTCGAGAAAAATTGGCAGGAGAATCCCAACCTGATTGTGGGCGATTTCGAGGAAGGTGTACGCGGAGCTCCCAAGGGTTGGGACGACCGTGGTGGACAGCAGCGAGAGCCGCTGGGAAATCTGGTCAAATGGATACCTGAGGCCGGAAACCCGAAAAACCATGTGATCCGCTTCACATTCCCGGCTTCTGTGGGCGACTCCGAAGGTGTCATGTATTACAGCAAGTTCTTCCCGGTCGAAGAGAATGCCACGTACCGCTTCCAGTGTCGCTATCGAAGCAACGGCCCCAATGTGAAGGTCTTCATCAAATGCTGTGACACCGTAGACACTACCTATCGCGAAGGCAAACCGCCGACGTACGTTCCCGGCGGCTCGAACAAGTACATTCCCGAGATTGGGCAAATGCGGGAAGTGTACCGGAGTCAGCAGAACCTTAAAGGCCCGGCAAACCAGTGGAACACCCAGACCGAGGATTTCACCCCCAAGCATACCAAGTACACACCGCGTTTCGGCCGCGTCATGCTCTATGCTTACCTTGGTGCGGGGGTCGTCGAGTTTGACGATGTTGTCGTCAAGATGATCATTCCGGCTTCCGGTGGTGCGAGCGACAAAGTGCGCCGCCACTCGCTCGACACGAAGGTCTCAATTGAGGAGATGGAAGAAAATATCCGTCGTAGCGAAGAGGCCAAAGAGAAGAAATAGCAGTGGCGTTGTGAAGGCCGTTAGTGGTTAGACGTAGACACAGTCTCGAAATCGCGTGGCCGCGTTATTGTCATTCGCAGAAGTGGGGAACACTCTCAATTTCTGTCTGGTAGCCTACCACCTGTTAACGCGGAGACTTGCTGCGGCTCCGCGTTGCGTTTCGGAGGCCGCAGCAGTCTCCACAGGGAGCGTCCGCGAGTATTGGTGTCGGTGGATTGTTGTTTTGTTGCGGGACTTCTCGGTTTCTCTGGCAAAAAGCGTCTGCGACATTCGTTTCCAAATAAAAAAGGCACAATAGGCATAGCTCCCCATGATGAATCATGCAGGGGAGGATACGCCTATTGTGCCTTCAGGTAACGGGCCCAATGTCCCGCCAGCTTCGGCTGCCCGCCAAACCCCGGATTAACCGTCGTTCGTACCGACGGTCAGTAGCCCCAGGGTCTGCGGTCTGTAAATACCATAACGCGGCAGGGCCGCAACCAATTGGTGCTACCGCACCCAGGCAAGAAATCGCTCCCGTTGGTCGCTGGCTTTGAGGAAATTACCTCAATCCTAGAGATTCATAGCACGCGGTTTAGTACGTACGTGCCATCGAATCGCTCGGTTTCGCTAAAAATCCTTCCAACTTTGTTCGCAGTGTCATGAGCTGTTTCGACTTGAATTTCGTTTTTGTCTCTTCGAGTACCTCAATGGTTTCTCGCAGGGCCGCTTGAACGAGCGGTTTGCGTGGACATTCGAGCAGGTCGCACAAATGAAGCCACACTTGTTCGGATCCCGCTACCGATTCCAGCTTCAGCATTTCCGACAGGCAAAGTGCCAGCGTACGAATCGTAAAGGTCGACAACGGTGTGCCACCGTTCTGTCGGGCGTCTGGCCTGCTTGCGAATAGGCTCGGGTTTTTCAAGTCGTGGGCACAGTGTTCCAACCGCTGGCGAATAGTAGCCAGCATGCGTTGGCTTTCGGATTGACGCATCGCTTCCCTGACGCGGGTCACAAAGGTTGCGTCGTCGACCGACTTCGCGAGGTAGGCCGTTGCTCGCAGGTCTACCGCCAACGTTGCTGTTTCGGTCGTAGGAAAGTCGGTGACAACAATCACGGGGAGGTTGGGAATGATTTCGCGTGCCTGGCGAACGATCCCAAGGTCCCGGCGTTCGTCGAACTCCGGGCTGGCAACCAGTACCGAACACGGTTGACTCGCCAACTCAGCGCAGACCTTGTTGCTACTGGTTGCGCAGGCGAATAGCCAGCCCTCCGAGTCGCACAATCGTTCAACTCGTGCGACGAACCCCTCGTGGAGATCGGCAACGAGAATCTGCCCACAATGGTCTTTGTACTGCACGATATGCCTGCCCCTGACATACCACACGGGTAACCCCGATAGGTGCGGTTGTAAGTACTCTGGAAGGATGATCGGCGTCGGGCCGAGTTTTCCACAGATTAAACCAGCCAATGAACGGTACGCTAACAAAGGGATATCAACCGTGGCGGTCGTAAAGCATTTGCGGTTTCGGGAGGCGATGTGGAACGTGGTCGCGGATGTTGCTAGCGTCACATTGCTTGCGTTGTATGAATGCCTCAACGGGAACGCCGAATAGCGAGTTTGGCGAGCGTCGTGTCTTCTGATGCGACGCCCGCCGACGGGGCAGTCGTAAGTGGCTAATACCATGGGACTTGTGTTTATTGACGCCGGCCGGGGCGAAGCGAGATCGGGAAAGGCAAAGTTGCCCTTTCTCCTTTTACCGCTTGAAGTTACAATGCCGCCGCGCTGTCGGGGTGCCGCGTTCGACCGTATGCAGCGTCGCAACTGAATTACTTCGGTGGTAGGGTCTGTTTTCCCGTTTTTGGTGGAGGTGCATGGATGCAAGTTTACCTGGGCACGCTTCTGATTGCCTTTGCCATGCTGGCAATGGAGATCACTTTTACCCGCCTCTTGAGTGTGACTACGTGGTACCATCTGGCGTTTTTTGCGATCGCTACCGCCATGCTGGGGATGACCGCGGGGGCCACCACCATCTATTTGAAACCGCGCCGGTTCACAAAAGAGCGGCTTAACGAAGAGCTTGCCACGGCATGCCAGCGGTTTGCATTGGTGGTGCCAGTGGCGTTGGTGGTTTTGTGCCTGACCCCGCTGAGCATTGCGCCGACAATCATGAGCATCATTGCCATGTTAATCGTTACGGCCGGATGTGCGCTTCCTTACTACTTCGCCGGCATTGCCATCACGCTGATTCTCACCAAGTGCGACAAGCCCATCGGGAAGCTCTACGCGGCCGATTTGGCCGGGGCATCCCTGGGGTGCCTTTTTGTGCTGGCGGGGCTGGAAGTGATGGATGCCCCCAGTTTGATCTTGCTTTGTGGTGCCTTGGGGGCGGCGGCGGGCCTCGTTTTTGCTTGGCAGCAAACCTCCGCAGCCCAAACGCGGTGGGTTGCTGTGACCACGGTATTGCTCGCGGTCGTGGCGCTGGGCAACACGCTCTCGCCACGAATGATTCGCCCCCTGGTAATCAAAGGTCTCGTTTATCCCTCGACTCGCAATTTCCTGGATAAATGGAATTCGTTTTCGCGGATCAGCGTGTCGCCGCTGGCCCACGAGCCGCCGTTCTATTGGGCGGCCAGCCCCAAAGCCCCCACCGCGCCCGTCTACGAGTATGCCATGCAGATCGACGGTGGAGCCGGGACCTTCCTGCGACGCTTCCATTCGATCGAAGACATCGACCATCTCCGCTACGACGTGACCAACATCGCCTACAGCATTCGCCCCCGCGGCGGAGCGTGCATAATTGGTGTCGGCGGCGGGCGCGATCTCCAGGCCGCGCTGCTCTTCGGGCATAAGCACGTCACGGGCATCGACGTCAACCCGATCTTCATCAACCTCCTTGAGAACGAATTCCGCGACTTCGCCGGGTTGGCAGACCGCGACGACGTTACCCTGGTTGTCGACGAGGCACGCAGCTACCTCTCGCGCGACACCCAGCAGTATTCGTTGCTTCAAATGTCGTTGATCGATACGTTTGCGGCCACCGGAGCGGGCGCGTTTTCGCTATCGGAAAACTCGCTCTACACCGTCGAGGCGTGGGACGTCTTCCTGAACCGCCTGACCGACGACGGCGTCTTCACCGTCTCGCGTTGGTATTGCCCCGACAACTTGGGCGAGACGGGCCGGTTGTTGAGCCTCGCGATTGCCGCGGTTCTCCGAACAGGTGCAGAAGATCCGTCGCAGCACATTGCGTTGGTTACCTGCGGCCGAGTGGCCACCCTGGTGCTCTCTCGCAGCCCCCTGAAGCCCGAGGAAATCGCAACGCTAACCTCGGCTAGTGCTGAAATGGAGTTTTCCGTGCCGATCATGCCGGGGCGTGTTCCCGAACATGCGGTGCTGCGGGAATTGCTCACCGCGCGATCGGTGGACGACCTGACGCGCATTGCCGCCGACAAGCCGTTGCGTTTCGACCCTCCCACCGACGAAGACCCCTATTTCTTCAACATGTTGAAGTTTGATCGATTCTCCTCGTTGGGCCGTTTCGGCGCCGGGGTGATCGGCGGCAACCTCGTCGCCACGGTGACGCTTGTGGCGTTGATTTTTTCGTTGCTGATCTTGGCCGTCGCGACGATTTTGGTGCCCCTGTTGCTGGCACGTCGCATGGACGACGGGCCGAAATCGGGCGGGAAAGTGATTTGGGCGGGCGCCGCCTACTTTGCCCTGATTGGTGCTGGTTTCATGCTCATGGAAATCGCCCTCGTCCAGCGCCTTTCCGTGTTGTTGAGCCATCCGGTTTATGCCTTGGGTATCCTGCTGTTCACGATGATTCTTAGCACGGGGGTTGGCAGTCTTCTCAGCGAACGGTTGCCGCTGACGCGGGCGCCCTGGGTGAGCCTCTATCCGCTGGCGGCTGTTGGTGCAATTTTGAGTGTGCGTGTCGTGTTGAGCATGTTGCTGGCCAACATGATCACTTCGGCCATGCTTACCAAAATCCTCGTGTCGATTGCTGTGATCTTCCCGCTGGGAATAATCATGGGTTTATTCTTCCCCACAGGCATGCGACTGGTGCGTGCCATCCGCGATGAGGAAACTCCTTGGTATTGGGCACTCAACGGCGTCTTCGGCGTGTTGGCCTCGGCTTTGGCCGTGTTCTTTTCGATCTTCTTCGGCGTATCGACCAACTTCTACGTTGCAGCCGGATGCTATGGGCTCGTGTTGTTGTGTGCCGTGGCTCTGCATCAAAAAGGTCAAAAAACGCGGAACGAGGCAATGGCCGACACGTCATGCGACGAGTTCCGCGGTGCAGGAGCCGGGGAAATCCAACGTGTCGACGCCCCGCACGAAGACGGTATTGCTGGCCCCGTTGACACCACGGTCGCTCAGCCGGCACAGTAACCCAACCAGACCTAGCTATCCAATAGACACGCCGCGGTTCAAGCGACACAGTGGCCTCGTGGCGACCGGCCGCTATAATGGAGGCGGTTCCCGGTGAAAACGCAGTAGCGCCGGTTTGGTTGGCAGTCCTGTGACGCACCGGAGGCCCTGCGATGCACCGGAAGGTGGTGCATCGGTCACCGTATTTCGTTGATGCCGAGGCAGCGAGTGGACAACGACGGAGCCTTGCCTTTTCGAGGGCGAGGCTTTTGTCAAAATTCTTGCCTTGGCTCTCGCGGCCTCACTAGCTTTGCCTCCTGCCGGTCGTTGCTTGTTTCGATGTCATATCTGCTTGAATGGTTGTGCAACGCTCGATTGTGGAATATCGCTGCGCGCACCACCCATCTTGCGGCCATGGGTATCCTGCTGGGTGGCCATGCTTTCGATAGGTCCCGTGAGAACCTGCTGCCGTACTTGGTTGCAACGGTTATTACTGGCGTGGCGTTGGCTGCCTTAGAAGCAGGGCCGCGATTGCTATGGTTTCATCAGCTCCGTGGGTTGATGACGCTCACCAAATTAGTGTTGCTGGCCGGCGTGCCACTTTTCTGGCCACAGCGCATGGTATTGTTGCTTGTCGTGGTGGTGCTCGGCTCGGTGGGGTCGCACATGCCGGCTCGTTATCGTTATTACTCGGTTGTCTATCGCGAGGTGATTCGCTGCCACTCGGGGCCTGGCGTCTCACGCCTGAACGTCTAGCTATTTGAGAAAACACATGAACTTGCACGCTGCCCACGAAGCCTATACGAAGGCCGATTTCGACCGCAGTCCCTTGATGTTCTACTACGAGGTCACCATGGCGTGCGACCTGGTGTGTAAGCACTGTCGTGCGTCTGCTCAGGAGAACGCACATCCCGAGGAACTGACTCACGAACAGTCGCTAACCTTGTTGGACCAAGTGACCACTTTCCCTCGCCCTCCGATGGTGGTTTTTACCGGCGGCGATCCCTTGAAGCGAGCCGATCTATTCGACCTGATTGCCCATGCTGTGGGGCGTGGCTTGCAGGTGGCGTTGACCCCGTCGGCCACACCATTGGCAACGCGCGATGCCTTCGAGCACGCACGCCGTGTTGGCGTACGGCGCTTGGGCATCAGCTTGGACGGCGCCGATGCCCAAGTTCACGATGCATTTCGCGGCTGGGAAGGAAGCTTCGCTCGCACCTTGGCGATGCTCGATGCCGCTCGCGATCTTCAGATGGCTGTCCAAGTGAACACTTCGATCACGCGCCGCAATGTTCATCAGATCGACGCCATGGCCGAGTTGTTGGCCACCCGGGGCATCGCAATGTGGTCGGTGTTTTTTCTGATACCCGTGGGCCGTGGTGTGGAAGAGGAACGGATCGGTCCGGCCGAATACGAGGAAGTGTTTGCCCGGCTTTGGCATCACGCTAACAGCCAACCTTATGCAGTAAAAACGACCGAAGCGCCGCACTATCGTCGTTTCGTGCTGCAGCAAGGTGGCGATCCGTTGGCCGGCCCGCGAGGTCGAGACGACGGGGCCCAGCGGCGCGGACATCGGGCTCCGTTGGGCGTGGGCGACGGCAAGGGGGTGATGTTTGTCGGCCACACCGGTGAGGTCTATCCGGCCGGTTTTCTGCCGCTGAAGTGCGGCCAATTTCCCAAGGATTCCGTTGTCGACGCTTACCAGAACCACACCACGTTTCGTGCGCTCCGCGATCCCAATAGATTCAAAGGCCGCTGCGGGGTTTGCGAATACCGGTACGTGTGCGGGGGAAGTCGGGCCCGGGCGTACGCCGTTACTGGCGACCCCTTGGAAACCGAGCCCGACTGCATCTATGTACCTCGCGAGGATGTGGAACCCGTGATGTAAGCAGAAGGTCGTTGCCTCACCGTCTACTGCTGCCGGGTTTTCAGAGCTTTCTCGATGCTGCCGGCTACCTGCTTGGCCAGTATCTTCGAGCCTTCGGCGGTGAAGTGTACGTTGGCCGGGCGTTGAATCTCTTTCAACCGCGGCAGTGCGAAGTTGAAAAGATCGTCGGTCTCGATACCGTGGGCATCGATGACCTTCTGAGCCAGCGCGTTGTACTTGGCACTATCGCCGACAATGCGGTTGCCAGTTCCCTCGGGAACCGGTGTCGTGCTGCACCAGATTAGTGTGGCGCCGGTCTTCTTCAGTCGCTTGACCAACTCGTCGAGATTCTTGGCATATTGCTCGGGGGCTACTTGGGGATTCTTCCCGTCGTCGCGACGCAGGTCGTGCAGGCCCCAATTGAAATGAATCACATCCCAATGGCCGTCGCCAAGCCACTGGTCAAGTTGCTCCAGGCCGCGGATCGTGGGACCGCAGTTGGTGTGCGGGCGGTGTACGTTGGCCTTGCCGGCCAACAACTGCCGAACCGGTACTGTGTAGCCAATCGAAATGGAGTCGCCGATCAGCAGAACACGCGGCAGCGCAGAGTCGTCTTTCACCGTCGCAAATGCCGGATTAGGACGTTGCGGTTTCTTTCTCGGCGCCTTCTTCTGTTGCGCATTCGACAATGCGGCCGAGCCACACACGAGAAAGACGACGAGGGCCAAGACGATCGGGCGTTTCATCGATTCAGCTCCAGTTCAAAAGACAAGTGGGCCGGAACGGTCCGCAACGGCTGCTACCTACCTCATCCAGCATATTCAACCAGAAGAATAACCCGAACAGAACCGAGGTGCAACTTTTGGCGAAGCGTTCACTTGCCGATGCAGAACCGGCTGAAGATGCGATCGAGCACATCGTCGGTGTAGACGGCGCCAACGACCTTCCCAAGTTCGTCGAGCGCCACGCGGATTTCGGCCGCTACGAGTTCCTCGCCAATACCATCGGCCGCAAGCTTGCCGGCCCGACGCAGACTCTCGCCTGCCCCGGCGAGCGACTCACGGCACCGTGAAGCCGTCGCCGCGACGGCTCTTCCGTTGTCGTCCTGCGCAACAATGGTCTCGCGGAGTCGTGTGCGTAGCGACTCGATGCCCTGCCCTGTTGTGCTGCTGGTTGCCAGCTCACATCGTTCGGGAGTGGGCGCTGAAATCGCATCGGCCTTGGTAAGTACTCGCAGAATGTGAACATTGTCACTTTCTTCGTCGGTCAACAAAGATGTCCCCAGTTCGGGACGCGTGGCATCCAGGCAAAGGATCCATATTTCGGCCATACGGCGCTGCTCGTCGCCGAGCGTTTGAGCGGTATGGTCGGGTACGTATGTTTCATCAAAATGCGTGAACCGGATTTCCTCCATGCCGGCCGTATCGACCAGGTGACAGGCGACGCCGTCGAGGTTCAGTTCCGCAACCAGATAGTCGCGAGTGGTGCCCGGCTCGGACGATACCAGCGCGCCGCTGCGTTGCGCCAACGCGTTGAACAGGCTGCTTTTACCGGCGTTAGGCGGACCCACCAACACGGCGCGTGTATGGGCGTGCGACACGTTGCGAGATTTCATCTGATCGCGAAGGCCGGCGACGGTTTCGGCTGCTGCACACAGTTGATGCTGAACTTCGTCGGCAGAGATGAACTCAATCTCTTCGTCGGCAAAGTCCAGACTAGCTTCAAGGTGGGCCAACAGGTCGAGCAGCGACGTACGCAAACTGTGTAGCGGTGCCGCCAGCCCACCGGCAAGCTGGGCCAGCGCCACGTCGAATTGCCGAGGATCGCGTGCATCGATCACCCCGAGCACGGCCTCGGCTTGGGTAAGATCGATTCGGCCAGAGAGAAACGCCCGCAAAGTGAACTCTCCCGGCTCAGCTAGTCGGGCGCCGGCTCCGCAAAGGGTTTCCAGCACGGTATCCAGCAGCGGTGGCGAGCCGAGGGTATGGATCTCGACGACCTGTTGGCCGGTATAGCTTTGGCCTTCGGACCAAACGAAAAGATCGCACGGTAGCGAAGCGGTCAGCTCGGGAAGTTGCAGCGTGGTAACCAGGGTTGTGGATGCAGGCTTTGGCCCAGCTTGATGTGAACCGGCCCGCGGGAGCAGAATGTGTTGATTGGTTGCATCACGGCAAAATTGGGCAACGACCTCGAACGCCAACGGACCACTGATTCGCACGATTCCCCGTGCAGCGCCGCCAGCGGCAGAAGCAACGGCAATGATCGTGTCGTCGGTATGATACATGATCAAGGCATAGGATGGCATGGCCGCCAGCCAAAGCAGTTCTGCCGCAAGTGCTTTGTAACTCTTGAACCAGGAACCGGGTGCCATGCCCACGTTTGCGTGGGCATGTTTCCTGCGATTTCAGCATGCCCACGCAAGCGTGGGCATGGCACCCCAATTCTTGGTTTTTCAAAGCACTAGCGTTGGGGGCGATTCTTCTTCTGGCGTTTCGACTTGCCGGCGTTTTTCTCGCCATTGCTCGGGGCGCGTTTTTCCGCAGCTTTGGCGCGTTCGACTGCTTCGGCCCGTGCACGCGTTTTGGCGTCGGCTCGAGATTGCGGCGCGTCTGCGCCCGCAACGGGTTTAGGCTTTGGCAGCAGTTGCCGTTCGGCCAGTCCCCACAGGCTCGATGCCACGAAATAGATGCACAAACCGCTGGCGACCTTGAAGAACAGAAAGCCCATAAACACCATCATGAACTTCATGACCTTCTGCTGCATAGCCTGTTGCTCATCAGTCGGCGGCGGCATGAACATCTTCTGTTGGGCAATGAACAGGAAGATCGTAAGGATGGGCAACAGGTTGAAGTAGGGGCCCAGTCCAAACATTCCCTGGCCGTCGCTAACCCACTTGGGCATCCACTCACCCCAGTAAAAGAGCATGTCGGGGGCGGCCAAGTCGGAACACCAGCGAATGCTTTGGCTAATCAGCGGGGCGCCACGCAATTCCACGTCGACCCACAACGAACGGTACAACGCAATAAAGATGGGCAACTGGACGAACAGAACCAGGCACCCGCTCAACGGATTGTAGTTGTGCTTGCGGAACAACTCTTGCTGGGCCTTGCTGCGACCCTCCATGTCGGTTTTGTATTTCTCCTGGAGCTTCTTCAACTCGGGCTGCAAGAGTTGCATCTTTTGTGCGCCAAGGGCCTGCTTGTGGCTCAACGGGTACATCGCCCCACGAACCACGATCGTCAGCAGGATGATCGCCAAGCCAAAGTTGCCGAACGTGAAGTAGTCGTGAAACACGTGCAGCAGCTTGACCATCGGTCTGGCCAGCCAACCAAACCAGCCGTAATAGACGAGTTGGTCGAGGCCGTATTGCGCCAGTAACGGCGGTTTCTTCGGGCCGGCGAAGACCTCGAAACGCTGCTTCAACGACTTGCCCGGCTCCAACGTGTGCAACGTACTGGTCAGCCGGCACGAGGTATCGGTCAGCTTCACCAGTTCTGGGTCGAGCCGTCCCACGCGAATCGGCTCCCATTCGGCAAACCAAAGTTCGTTTGGATCATCCTTCTCGGGAATGATAACTGCCGAGAAGTATTGGGCGTCGACACCGATATAATCGATTCGTTGATCCTTGCCGGGGGCGCCGAATTCGTCTTTGGCAATAATCGGACAACCGATCTGGCTGAACTGGTTGCCTTCTTTCAGGACGACTACATCGCGCAACCCGGCCGCACCTCCGAAGAACCCTGACCGCCCAATCTTATTGGCGTACCACCACCCTTCGGTTGGCAATCCAGTGGGCCCATCGAGTTGATAAGCGAATTTCTGGCTCTCGCGGCCGACATTCTCGATTTCGATCTCAAAAACGAGGTGATAGGCTTTGTAGTTGGGGTCGGCCTGTCCTTCGTTTGGAATTTTGGCCAGGCGATAGGTTTTCAACACCGCCAAACCGAATTTCGACACCACACGACGGAAGGTCACATGGGTCTGGTCGGCTTCGACGATCTCCCAATTGCCTTCGCGGAGATTCACCCCGGGCAGTTCTGCGTTGATGTACGCCGGCCGTGCCAGATCGAGTTCCTCGTCTTTATCTTCTTTTCGCTCATCGTCCTTCATCTTCGTGTGAGGATCGGGCAACTCCTCATCGCCAATTTGGCGGAAGCTGAGCAACATCGACAAGGGGTCGTTATTGTCCGGCTTGACAACGTCAAGCGGGCGGCGGCGCAACGTGGCCGTAAGAGTCAGCTCTTTGCCGTCACGCAAAACTTTCAGCGGCAACTGCTGCTTGGGCTTGGTCTGCTGCATTTCGTACCAGAGTTCGCCCGCCGTGTTGATTTTCACGTTGTCCACGGCAACGATCAGGTCGCCCTGCTCGACACCGGCCTCGGCCGCCGGCGTACCCTGGCCAACGACCTGCACGTAACATCCCCGGCCGCTGGCTTGCTTATCGGCCAACTCCTCGTCGACGACGAGATGGCCCAAGTAACCACTGCGGTCCTCCAAATCGAGGTATCTGGGGCTGTTCAGCTCGATGCGAGAGACCGCGGCACCACGATTGGTTAGCGTGACCAGCATGCGGTAGGGTGCCGCCGGGTCGGCGGAACCCAGCATGACCCATTGACCCTCGGGTTCGGCCTGCTCTGCGACTTGTTCTGCGGCGGGTGCACCGTCGGGGGCGGCTACCTGATCGCCCGGGACACTGTCGTCGGGTTTCTCTTGCTTGTTCTCGACAGGCGCGACAGTGTCGGGCAGCTTCGGCTGGTCTTCGTCGACCTTCTGCTCGTCGGCCTTGCCGGCTGCCAGCTCTTGCGGCGCCTTGGCATCCTGTGGGTTCAGGTACGACATCAGCAAGGCGTGTCCCAACAGAACCGCAAAGGAAAGGGACACGAAGAGGATGAAGTTCAGTACGGGAATTTTGGACTGCTGGCGATCTTGCATGCGTTTGGGTTCGCGATCGTGGCCACGAGGTTGGGGCGATAGTGACTGCCAGGACGGGATGAATGACGTGCTGGTGCCAAGTATGTTGTTCAACGAAACAGCAGCGGCCAACCAGTGATTCGGTTGCCACACTGCACTCTTAAGGATCGATCGATAATAACTTGCCGATTCGCCGGGCCGTGCTTCGCGATGGCCCTCGGGTTTCGCCTTGGAAAACGGCTAATCGATAACTTTCTGACAAAGATTAACGACCACCGAGAGCGGGGTCTTGCCTGGGTACGATAGCACCGCCAAAGTTGTCAGCCCTGCCGCCATAGCGAAAGATAACCCGGCCCGGTTGGGTCTCTTCCCTCAACCTTGGTACAGAATCCGCCCAGCAAAACCGTCTATTTTCCCACTTTGCACGATTGATGCAATGGCAACCTTGCGGGGAGAGCACTTTTCGTGGAAAAGGCGGACGTGATCGGGAGTGCTGGATGGATGGCGCAATTCGAGCGACGTTGGATGGTCAATCGGGGGGGCTGAGCTGTGTAAATGAAGCCCTCGCTTACCGGCCGTCGCGCAACCGATCGCCAAGGAAGTTGTCGAGTTCGGGAATCTCGTAGATCTTCGAGATTGTCTCTTCCAGCGGATACTCAACGCGACGGAAACGAACCACGTTGTCGTCGATAACGACGTAGCACGAACGGGGGTCGCCATCGCGGGGTTGGCCTACGGAGCCAACGTTGATCATCACCTTTTGGTTGCCCAATTCGTATTCATAGCCGAACTCGTCGGGGCTCAGGAAGTTGAAGTTTTCCGAGAACACGCCCGGCACATGGGTATGGCCCTGGAAGGCATATTTTTTGACCAGGGCGAAGATCTTTTCGAGTTTGCGCTTGTTGTAGATATCTTCGGGAAAAACGTATTCGTTCAACGGGTTGCGGGCCGAGCCGTGAACAAACAGCATGTCGCCGTCTTGGTGGTTGCGGGGCAATTCGCCCAGAAATTCCCAGCGGCGGTTACGGTCGGAAGCAGTACCCGCCGAGTCTTCCAACTGAGATCGCGTCCAAAAAATGGCTCGCTCCGCCCCCGAGTTGAAGCCCTCGGGGTCGAACAACGCCCCCTGATCGTGGTTGCCGAGCAGGCAGACCTTGGTGTTTTTGGCGATTTCGTCGATGACCTCGCGAGGATTGGGGCCGTATCCGACCAGATCGCCAAGGCAGAAGATCTCGGTAATCCCCTGCTCACGAATGTCGGCCAGGACCGCCCGGAGGCTTTCGATGTTGCTGTGAATGTCGCTGATGAGGGCTCGTTTCACGCTATTGGGCTTTCAGGCAGAACCCCACGGTGGGAACGTGGGCAAGGATGGGAGTGTTGCGGGAGCCGAGGCATCTACACGAGGGGCGTTAGAGACACGAGTGTCTCAGGCGCGAGCATTCTACTCGCCGCCCGGCACTTTCGAGCCGCCCAGGCCACACCAGGATACGGTTGACATCTGCAATGAGGGACTATTGATGGCCGCACTGAAAAATGGCTACCAAACACACCCGAAAACCCACAAAATCGGGTTTCCGTTGGTTTGTTTTTCGACCATTGACAACGCAACCGTCAATTAAATCAGTTTATGATTGCTCGGCAGAGGGGTCAAGTGCAGGTCCCCTTGTGAAAGCAGGCGCAAATCGCCAAGCTGGGGGAAGCCGGGGCGTCGGGCAGAAATGACCGCCGGGAGGGTCGGACCGTTGTTGCATGGTAACGCGTCTGTTCGGATGAGGGTGTAGTGTGCGAATTCTTGCCTTGGAAACCACCGAACGCATCGGCAGCGTAGCGGCCTTCGATGGTGATAACGTATTGATTTGCAACGACTTGAGTCGCGACGTGCAAGGCGCCCAGTCGCTTGCACCGGGCATACGCGACCTGCTCGACCAAGTGGGGTGGCTACCAGCGGACGTTGAGTTAGTGGCCGTCACGCAGGGGCCCGGATCGTTCACCGGGCTGCGCATTGGTCTGACCACGGCCAAAGTGTTTGCTTACGCGACCGGCGCTGCGTTGCTCGGAGTCGACACCCTACATGTAATCGCTACCCAGACGCCCGACGATGTTGACGATTTGGCGGTGGCCATTGATGCCCAGCGGGGTGACCTGGTCGTTCAACGATTTCGCCGCAACGACAGACAGCAAATAGTGCCGATTGATACGGCCGCCCTCGTTTCGGTCGACATCTGGCTCGAAGGTCTTCTGCCGGGTATGCACATCACGGGCCCCGTGTTGCGAAAGCTGACGGACCGAATTCCCGCGGGAGTCGAGATGGTCCCGTCGGAGTACTGGCCGCCCAAGGCCGCGACCGTTGCCCGACTGGCCGCGCAACGTTATGTCGCCGGCGAACGCGACGATATTTGGACGCTTCTACCCCACTACTCCCGTCGAAGTGCCGCCGAAGAGAAATGGGAAGCCCGACAGCAACACGAGGCCGATCGGGCCGACTGCTGATTCTGTGAAGACACCAAATGAGGGCTGGGTTCTCTTACGCGATCTCGGCAAGCACCTCTTGAGCGGCCGTTATCGTGCGGTCGATGTCGTCTTCCGTGTGGGCGATCGAGACGAACATGGCTTCGTATTGGCTGCATGGTAGATAGACGCCGCGATCGATCATTCCCCAGAAGAACCGGGCGAAACGCTTCGTATCGCACTGGGCCGCCACGTCCCAGTCAGTCACCGGTCGGCTGCTGAAAAACAACGTGAGCATGGCGCCACACCGACCCACGGCGTGGGCGATACCCGCCGCGGTGGCCGCATCGGCCAAGCCCTGAGCGAGTCGCGACGATCGCCGTTCTAATTGCTCGTAGGGCATTGTGGCACGAAGTTCTCGAAGCGTGGCAATGCCGGCTGCCGTGGCCGCAGGGTTGCCGCTGAGCGTACCGGCCTGAAATACCTGACCGGCGGGCAACACGCGGTCCATGATCTCGGCTTTGCCGCCGTAGGCTCCCACGGGCATGCCGCCGCCGATTATCTTGCCCAAGGTCGTCAAGTCGGGTGTGACGTCGAACAGCTCCTGAGCCCCCCCGTAAGCAACGCGGAAGCCCGACATCACTTCGTCGAAGATCAACAGGGCCCCGTACTGCCGGGTGAGTTCACGCAATGCGTTGCGGAATTCGGGCGATGTCGGTATACAGCCCATGTTTCCACAGACAGGTTCCACGATCACGGCAGCGATTTGCTGGCCGTGCTCAGCGAAGGCGGATTGCAGGGCTGCCGTGTCGTTGTATTTTAGGATGAGAGTATCGCGGGCGGTTCCCTCGGTGACACCCGGCGAATTGGGCACCGCCAACGTGGCGGCTGCGCTACCAGCCGCCACCAACAGGCTGTCGACATGCCCGTGGTAGTTGCCGGCGAATTTAACGATTGTCGCTCGTTGCGTATAACCACGGGCCAGGCGGATGGCGCTCATCGTGGCTTCGGTCCCCGAGTTGACCAGTCGCACTTTCTCGATCGACGGGACGGCTTCGATCACGAGTTCGGCCAGTTCGTTTTCCGCCAGCGTGGGAGCGCCGAAGCTCGTTCCCCGCCTCACGGCCTTTTCGATTGCGGCGGTCACCAGCGGGTGGCAGTGGCCGAGAATCATCGGTCCCCAGGAGCCGACGTAGTCGATGTAGCGGTTTCCGTCGATATCGACCAGAAAGGCTCCTTCGCCGCGGTCGAATACGATGGGCTCTCCACCCACGGCCCCAAACGCCCTCGCGGGGCTATTGACCCCCCCGGGCATTAGTTGCTGAGCGCGTGCAAATGCGGCGTGACTTTTTTCGCGGGACATGGTGAACCTTGTAGCGGCTAGTTGCGGGCATTAAGCGGTAAGAGAACCGAACGATAGCAAAGCTGCGGTCAACTGGCAATCGGGCTGCACCACGGCGGCCGTATATGGCAGATGCGGCATTTTTTTGGGCGAAATAGACTTTTCTTGACTCGTTTCGACATTTCTTTCTATGATGGAATTGGCGAACGTTGGCCGGGGGGCTTGCGATCGCCATCCCGCCGCGCGGCAGATCCCCGTACTGGTAATACCAAGGATCGTTGACTTTTTTGCCAAGATTAGCGACCAACGGAAGCGGATTCTCGCCTCGGTGCGGTAGCACCGTTTTGGTGGTGGCCCTGTCAACTGCCCGTCCCGTTCCAGCCAGTCGGTTTGCCGCGAAGGATTGCCAGCCGCCCATGCAGAAGGATATCGACCGATGACCCGCCCGAAAAATCTGGTCGAGTTTTTTGAGCGTGTGGTCTACCCTCGGCTGACATTGGCCGCCGTCTACCGCGACGTTGTCTTTCAGCATTGCCAAGGGAGGTTCTGGCTTGGCGACTGCCCGTTACGAGAGCAATCGAAGTGCACTTGCTGTCAAAACGGCGACCACCGGCACGGGATTCGTGTGGACACCCACAGTCTGCGTTTCAGTTGTGTTCCACATCGCGAGAAGTGTGGCGAGTCGGTTCTGGCGTATTTCAATGGGGGCGTGTTTCCTCGCCCCGCCACGGGGGAGTATCGTGCAGCCGTGGTCAAGGCCGCTGATGTCGTGGGCGTAAAAATGCCCGAGTTACCCGACTTAACGCCACAGCAAGAGACCCAAATTTGCGCCCAACAACGGCAGGCAAAACTCGTCGAGACCTTTTTTTTCGAGAGCTATCGAAGTCTGCAGGTGGATCTTGCGGATTACCGATGCGAGGTAGCTCGTTCCTTCTTAGCCGACCACGGCTTTCCTGAGGAGCGACTTGCCGAGTTGCCGGTGGGGATCGTGCTCGACCGAGAAGCGATGCGGGCATCGCTACAGGAATCCCGGTTTACCGTAGATGAAATCCACGAGGCTAAATTACTCGCCGATGTGCGTCTGTCCGGCCGGTTGATTGGGCCAATTCGCGATATGCGAGGGCGTATTGTCAACTTTTGGGCGTATGACCCGGGCGGTCAGCAGCCCGCATTTCTCTTCCTCCAGCGGGGATGGAAGAGTGTTGTGCCCGCGTTTGGATTGGACGCAGCACTGCGAGCCGTGGTGTCGGGCGCCAAGGAGGTGGTTCTCGTCGAAACGTTGTTCGATGCGTTGCTTCTGCGAGCGTTGGGGATGCCGAACGTGGCCGCCATCGGGGGCACCGGCGAGGAGCTTACCCCACGTCGTTGGCGACGTTTGGCCGAGGCCGGTGTCGGACGAGTTACCCTCGTGCTGAACCGTCGCGACGAGGCGATGGATTCCGTTGAAAAGGCTATCAGCAACGCATTTGAGACCTCGGCACCACGCGTTTACTATGTCGACCCGGAGATGCTTTCAGCCGATTCGCCCGGCCAATTGGCCCGCCGAGAGGGAATCGACGCGTTGCGTGAGCTGATCGAGCGACGACGAGTTCACGCCTACCGCTACAAAGCATTGGCGATTCTGGCGGAGCAGCGTAACGGCCATCCCTGGAACGAAATCACCCAACGCAAGGCCTTACACGAGGCGATCGACTTCTACGCGTCGCAAGGAATCAGGCGAATGAGCGACTTGGACATGCATTTTGTGCCGCCGATCATTGATGCTTTGGGGCTCAACGTGAGCCAACCAACGCGGGCGACCACGGCTGAGCTGAAGCCCGCGACGCGTTGGTGGTGTAAAATGCATCGGTGTGCAGCGACCGAGTGTTTCTGTTTTGATTGACCGGTCGTTGAACTCGACTGATGAATTGTCGGGGCTTCGCTGCCCCTTTGGTGGGCGCAGGGATACGTTACCTCCGCGGGTGGGGCATCACGCCGATGTCTCTTGCATATGGTGGGGGAACCACGGTATGCTACCAACGAATCGCATCCCAGCATTTCCCACCGATTGGTTTCAATCGAAATTTCCGTCATCTGATAATGAGGGTAAGCTGTGACACGGAGGACTGGACTGGCCCTTGCGTTGTTCCTTCTGGTCGTGCCGCAAGGATACGGTCAGGAGTGGGCAAAAGAGATGTTTGACCACACCACCCACGATTTTGGCACCGTGGCGCGAGGCGCCAAGGTGGAGCACCGCTTCACGCTTGAAAACATCTTTGAAGAAGACGCCCATATTGCGTCGATCAGCTCGAGTTGCGGATGTACCAACCCGCAGGTCACCAAGCGAACGCTGAAAACATGGGAAAAATCCGAGATCGTGGCGATCGTCGATACGCGAGCCTACCAGGGTCGCAAAGACGCGACGCTGACCGTGATCTTCGACAAGCCGTTTCCTGCCGAAGTGCAACTGCACGTGCATACTTATATCCGTAGCGACGTGGTCGTGCAGCCCGGCGTGATTCAGTTCGGCACGGTGTCGCAGGGAACCCGGGCCAAGCAACGGGTGGGCGTCAGCTACGCTGGTCGCGCGAATTGGCGGATTGAACGCGCCGAATGTGCCAACCCGTATCTCGAAGCGCAGCTTGTACCAGCGGCCCAGGGAACCGGGCAGATTAACTACGATCTTTGGGTTACGCTCAAAGACACGGCCCCGGCAGGCTACGTACGAGACCACGTGATTCTGGTGACGAACGATTTTTCGGAACAGGCTTCCCGGGTGCCCGTGCCGGTCGAAGGCATTGTGAAGCCGGCCGTGTCGGTGCGTCCTTCGCCGCTCTGGCTCGGTGTCGTGCGGCCCGGCGGGCAGGTCACCCGACAGCTTGTCGTGCAGGGCGCCAAGCCATTTCGTGTCGTATCGGCCACCGCCGCCGACGGTCGTTTCCAGTGCAAGATACCCGAGGTGGCAAAGGCTTTGCAGTTGGTGCCGGTTACCTTTACGGCTTCCGACGTCACGGGCAAGGTCAGCACCAAGATTCGGATCGAAACGGAAGAGGGTATGTCCGATGTACTGGAGGTCGATGCTCACGTCCGCGTGATGGTTCCGGATCCCGTGCCTGCCTCGGACGCTTCAGGCTCGGCAGTGCCCCTGCCGGAAGCCCCCGCACCAGAGTTTCCACCGTCGGAATGAGGCAGACACGTTCACCTGCTGTTAGAGGTACGCAACTCGGCCGAACATCCCGGCATTGGCGAAATCGGAAAGTGAGGGGGTGTCGAAAGGTTCGCGGCCACGTCGTTGGTGTAAACGTCGAGCGGAATGCTTGGCCGGCTGGATGGTGTGTGGGGTGTTGGGGATTCGTGGCCCGAAGCGGTCTGGTCTGGGTGAAAACGCTGCAAGAAGCTAGTCAGGTTCGTTGCGGTATCGACAAGCCCCAGCTTCTTACGAATGCGTTCACGCTGATGCGAAATCGTTGCTGGTGAAACACCACGCAGTCGGGCAATTTCTTTGCTTGCCAGGCCGTTGCGGATCATGTCGCAAATAGCGACTTCCACAGCGCTCAATCGACTGAAGGCCTTTCGGAGCTTGTCGGCAAACGGCGAAGTGAGTTCTTGTAGGCCCTGTTTGAGCATCCCTACGTGCTCTAGTTGGGCCGGTGCGACTTCGCTCTCCAAGGCGTAGAGCATTGGCATCAGGAGCAGGTCGACATTCGTGGCCACGGACTGCGCAATCTCTCGTTTTTCCACCTCATGGTGGCCCAACAGAGCTCGCATGGCGGTATTCGCCTGCCGCAATGCTGCACGTTCAATACGTACTTGCTCCCGGGCGTTTTGAAGTTGCTGTCGAAACTCGCTGTGTTCAACAAGGTTGCCCACCCGCTGCGCCACAGCTTCCAACAATGCGCGTTCATCGCTGGTGAACGGACCTTCATCAATCCCTGGCTTTCGCTGGGTATAGAACACTTCGATTTCGCCAACCCGGTTGCCGTGCGAACGAATTTCGGCCGCCTGACGCCAAGCCGACTCCCCAAAGCCGTCCGTTTGGAAGACCCGTTCCCAAAGCGTGAGACGTGCGCAACAGGTGGTTGCGTGTCGCCAGGCTGCCGGCAGTCGGTCGACAACGTTTTGCAGCGTTGCGGAGAGATCAGCGTCGGTCATACCCGCGATATGCACGACATCGCGCAAGCAATGAAATTCTTTGGCCATTCTAAAGCCGTCACCGGGGCAAGTTGCCGGTAGAAACTTGGCGCCAGATCGCCGGCGCTTACCCGTTGGGCTCCGTTCTGTGCGGAGCCTGGGCACGCCGCCCACTTGGCTCGCAGTGTGATCACCAGTAAATGCCATCTGTTTTGCCCCTTTTTAGTTCGACCATGCCGAGTCGAAAGCTCCTTTTCGTTGATCGTGTTAAGGCGAAGTCCTACTCTAGGCTGCTTGTGAGTGCCGCTACAACACGTGCCGCCGGTACGGCATCGTTGTTTGGTAAACCGATACCGCCGAGGGCTGCGGGTAGCCACATCGCCTTCGCCGTGGTCGTGACTCGAAATGATCTCCCGGAAAAGGTTTTTGGAAGCGACTTATTGAGGCGCAAAGCCAACGAGCGGAAGGCGACCAACGGGAGACTGAATTTCCAGGTGTTCGGCTTTCCGAAGCGATCATTATTAATTCAGGTATCAATAAAGGCCGGTGACAACCGGTTCACGGCAGCTTTGAAACACGAGGATTTGCCGACACCGAAAAACCGCCGTGCGGCTGGGGGGATGCGCGATAATCAGCGGAGGTGGGGAATGCCTATGAGGCATAGGCATTTCGTGGGCAAGTTTTTCGCATTGCCAGTTTTTGTGTGTGAGTTAGATATTTGCAGCTACGCCTAAATGGTCGTCTGGCCGTGCCGTGGGGAGTGCATGTTTGCGAAACGGCTCGACGTCGAGGGTGAAAGCACAGCATGACTTTTTTGTATGGGCGAGGCAAATCCGTGACGGTGATGTCGCACCGGAAAAGCCTCGATGGGATTGGGTGTTCACCCTCTGTCTGAGCATGGCACAGGTGAAACACCACAGCAAAAGGGAGCACATTGAAATGGTAAAGTTGTCCGACGTACGTATGAAACCCAAACTAGTTACTCTCTTCCTTGTGGTGGGTGTTTTGCCGCTTGCGATTTGCGCGTGGCTGTCGTATCGCACAGCGAACCAATCGCTGCAAGATGCCGAAGAGCAGGCGGCCAACTCTCTCGAAAAGCAGGCCTTTGCTCAACTCGTGGCGATTCGAGACGCCAAGAAAAACCAAGTCGACGGATATTTCCAGCAATCCCGAACCGATTTGCAGGTTCTTGAAGAAAACGTCAAGGGTCAGATGGCTGAAGCGTTTCGTCGTCTTGAGGCGGTGCAGCAACTGAAGAAACGTGAGATCGAAGACTTCTTCAAGAAGACCCACCAAGACGTCACCACCTTGACCGAGACAGACGATGTGCAAAACCTGTTTGAAGAACTTAAAAAACACCATGACGAGATGCACGTTGGTCTCAAGGAAGATTTTCCGGCCAGCGGTGAACGGTATGAAGAAATCGTATCAGAGCATGGTCGGTATCTTCGCGATTTCGTGAAGAACTATGGCTATTACGACGCCTTCATCGTTTGTGCGCCGCACGGCCATGTTATGTGCAGTACTGCCGGCGAAAAGGACCTGGGCGCCAACCTTGGCCATGGGCCGTACAAAGAAGAGGGTTTAGCCCAGTTGTGGCATGCGGTTGTCGAACAAAAGGGCGTCGTCGTTGAAGACTTTTCCCCATATTCTCCCATTGGAGGCAAACACGCCGCGTTTATTGGCGCACCGCTCTACAACAACGAAAAGACGCTTTTGGGCATGGTCGCACTACAGATCCCTGCCAACGCGATCAACCGAATCGTTCAGGCACGTGACGGCATGGGCAGCACGGGTGAGTCGTATCTCGTCGGTAAGGATCACGGCAAAACGGCGTTCCGTAGTGACATGTTGACCATGGACGACGGCAAATACGTTATCGGCCGCGAGATACACACGACCTACATCGACAAAGCGATAGACGGTGAAAGTGATTCGGCATTGTTCACGGACAGCCTGGGTAACCCGGTGATGGTTACCTATGAGCCGCTCCAAGTCAAAGGGCTGCAATGGGCGCTCGTTTCCAAGATGAATCTGGAGGAAGCGGTAGCCTTCAAGCTGGACGGCGACACCGACGACGTGTTCCAGAAGTATGTCAAGGGTTATGGCTACTACGACTTATTCCTGATCAACGACCAGGGTTATTGTTTCTACAGCGTGGGACACGAGCCCGACTATCGTACTAACCTGGTGAGTGGAAAGTTCAAGGATTCCAATCTGGGTGAACTTACTCGCCAGGTATTGAGTACCGGAAAATTTGGGTTCACCGATTTTGCGACTTATGCCCCGAGTAATGGCGCACCGGCGTCCTTCATGGCCCAGCCCGTGGTTGACGAAAAAGGTGCGGTCGAGATTGTCGTTGCTCTTCAGATGCCGCTCGACAAGATCGACGGTATTATGAGCGTGCGTACCGGAATGGGCGACACGGGCGAGACCTATCTGGTCGGTGCCGATAAACGCATTCGATCGAACTCCTTCCTCGACAAACAAGGACATTCGGTGGCCGCGTCATTCGCTGGCACGGTCAAGGACAACGGCGTCGACACCGAGGCTGCGAGCTTGGCCTTGGAAGGGAAAACCGATGCCAAGATTGTCGACCACTACAACGGCAATCCGGTGCTTAGCGCCTTCACGCCAATCGACATCTTTGGTACTCGCTGGGTGTTGCTCGCCGAAATCGACAATGCCGAAGCTTTTGCCCCGGCCAAAAAGATCGAAGAGGATGCGGCGGTGGCGAGGTCGACATTGATCAGCAGCACGTTGATCCTAGTACGCCTTCCATGAAATTGTTTCCGGTGGTATAAGCACCGGCATGAAGGAACACATTGTACGCCTCAAGGACGAGGCCCGACAGCATTTGCAGGAGTTGGTGCATACCGGCACGCGATCCGTGCGTGTGGTTCGGCGTGCCTTGATTCTGCTGAAATCAGATGAAGGATTCACGGATGAGGAGATTGCCGAACACGTTGGTTGCACGGATCGAACTGTTCGCAGTATGCGTAAACGGTTCTGTACCGGGAGTTTAGAGGAAGCGTTGTACGACGCCCCTCGATCCGGTGCTCCGCCCACGTTTACGCCACGGCAGAAGCAGCAAGTCGTGGCGTTGGCTTGCAGCGATCCGCCGGAGGGCCGCGTCCGCTGGACGCTGGAACTACTCTGCGTGCACGCCGTGAAACGAGGCTTCGTCGATTCGATCAGCAAGAGCGAGGTTGCGTTGTGGCTGAAAGAGCACGACATGAAGCCATGGCGAAAAAAACATGGTGCATTCCGAGACTCACCGAAGAGTTTCGCGACAGAATGGAGGACGTCCTCGACCAGTATGAAAAGGCGTTCAACCCGAGAGAACCGTTGATTTGCATGGACGAGCAGCCGTATCAACTCCTGGACGATACGTGTCCCTTCAAGCCTGCCGTACCAGGCAAGGCGGCTAAGCAGGACTACGAGTATCGTCGTTGCGGCACGTGCAGTATCTTTGTCGCCGTTGAGCCGAAAGGTGGCAAACGCTTCGTCCAGGCTCGGCGTCATCGCAAACGGGCCGATTTCGCACGATTCGTGCGTGATCTGCTTCAGCGTTATCCCAAGGCTCGTCGGATTCATTTGGTTCTCGACAACCTCAACACGCACAACGAAAAGTCCCTCATCGAAACGTTTGACGCCACGAAAGCGAAGCAATCTCTGCGACGCATCGTATGGCACTACACACCCAAGCACGCCAGTTGGCTGAACATGGCAGAAATTGAAATCTCCGTGTTGACCAAGCAATGCCTCGGGCGACGGATTCCTACAATCGAAGAAGTTCAACGTCATGCGGCGACTTGGGCCCGCGACCGAAATCGCCGCAAAGCCATAATCGACTGGACCTTCAATAACAACGACGCCCGCCGAGTGTTCCCGGAACTATACCGGAAGAAACTTGCTGGATGACGTACTAGTGGCCATCGTCGGTCAGTGATCTTCGGCGTGGCTTTCGGTGTGGCACTCATGATTTCTCGGCCCGTGGAAAAGGTCGCCAAGGTTCTCAAAGCCCTGGCGGATGGCGATTACAGCCAAAAGGTCGACCATCAGGCCAAAGACGAAATCGGCCAGATGGCCGCCGCGTTGAATGTGGCAATCGACGCTACTGGCCAAGCAATGCAAGATGTAAAAGACGCGGCCGAACGCGAGAAAAAGGCCCAAGAAGAACGGGCGGAAATCGAACGCAAACAGGCCGAAGAGGAAGAACGCCGTCGGGTGGAAGAAGCCGAACGCGAACGGCTGCGCATGGAAGAAGAGCGGCACATTCAGGAAGAGCAAGCGGAAAAGGAACGTCAGCAAGCCGAACGTGATCGTCACGCGGCCGAGGTGCTTCGCCGCAAAGTAAACCACTTGCTCGAAGTGGTGGGTGCGGCCGCGAACGGTGACCTTACCAAGCAAGTTACGGTCAACGGCGACGAGGCAGTCGACGAATTGGCGGCCGGCATTCGCACGATGCTCAATGACCTTTCTGGCGTCATTGGTCAGGTCACCGAGAGTGCCGTTCAATTCAACGAAGGCTCGCGCGTCATTGCCGAGAGCTCACAAACCCTGGCTCAAGGGGCACAGACGCAAAGTTCTTCGGTTGAGGAAATGAGCGCCTCGATCGAGGAACTTGCCCGGTCGATCGAATCCGTAAAAGATAACGCGACCGAAGCCGACCACGTAGCCAAGCAAACAAGTGACTTGGCCGAACGAGGCGATAGCGCCGTTCAAAAATCCATCGAGGCCATGGATCTGATTCGTACAAGCAGCACGCAGATCGCCGAAATCATTCAGGTGATTTCCGAGATCGCTAGCCAAACGAATCTGTTGGCATTGAACGCTGCCATCGAGGCTGCCCGAGCGGGCGAACACGGCATGGGATTCGCCGTGGTGGCCGACGAGGTGCGAAAATTGGCCGAGCGTTCCAATCAAGCGGCCGGCGAGATCACCTCGTTGATCAAGGAATCGACACAGCGCGTCAACGAAGGAGCCCAACTCAGCGAGGAGACGGGCGCTGCGTTGAAGCGAATCATCGGCGGCGCCGAGGCCACCGCCGCGAAGATTGCCGAAATCGCCGAGGCCACCGTGCAGCAAGCGACCAATGCCAAGGAGGTGGCCGCTGCCATCCAGAATGTGGCTGAAATTACCGAGCAATCGGCCGCGGGGAGCGAAGAGATGGCTTCCAGCAGCGAAGAGCTCGGCGCCCAGGCGTCGGCACTCCGCGAACTGGTCGTACGCTTCAAAACGCAAGCCGGTCGCGATGTGGTTTTCAGCAAAGCCCAATCGACTGTGAGTGTGTAGCATCGAGGGGATAGCCGGCCAGCAACCGAACCGTTAGTCTGGCGCTAGCGAGGGCAGGGTTCGCTGCGGCCGGCAACTCCCCTGTATACGCGGTTGTTGTACATGGACCGCACTGGCGAGAAACACTAGGCCGTGTGGTGGGTTGAACGTTCAGCCTGCCACACGGCCTGCCCGCTTTGCTGTTCCGGTAAGGTGTTGTTGCCAAGAGGGTTAGAGCCCACGAAAGCCTACGAGTTTCTTCCCACGGGCGGCTGCTGTGGCAGATCCCGCCGACAGGACGTCTATCCCTCAAGCCCCACCTTCGGCGGGGCAATCTTGGTCGGTCTCCAAGATCCGGTCGTTTGCCGCGAAGAAGAAGAAGAAGAAGAAGAATACGTTGAGACCGATTTTTGGCGACAAACGGTTGTACAGCCTCATAGCGACGAGCGGATGTGGTTGTCATCCGTTTTTTGAAACCAGGCGTGTCTTCGGTTGTGTCTGTTCAGGATAGAAAACCCGACGAACAGCAGTCATCCTTGGTACACTGGAGAAGTACGTAACTTACGGGCGGTGCTGGCTTGCGTTCATCCCGCTGGGGTAGAATTCGGCGTGACCAATCTATGCCGTGCCGTTTCCTGAAATGACTTTTCCCGATTTCCAATCTTTCTGCGAAGGGATACTCTACGATGAGGAGCGATGATGGTCTGGCGAAGCGATTCGTAGGCGCAATCACTGCGAACAGCCCGCTGTTGATCCTCGGTGCCGTCGTGGCTTTTTGCGTCATGGCGTTCGTGGTGTACTCCATGTTCCGTATTGACGTACCGGAAGCGCACGTGGCGGTGCTAATCCACAACACGGGCAAGGACATCACCAACGCCGACGAGCTGGCGCCGTCGCCCGAGTACAAGGGCATTCAAAAAGACGTTCTGCGTGAAGGCCGCTACTTCAAAGATCCGTGGAACTGGAGTTGGGAAATCCATCCCATGCCTGAGGTAACCAAAGGCAATATGGGGGTTCTCGTTCGGCTGTTTGGCGAGGATCTCGGCTACGGTGAGTTCGTCGCCACTTCGGAGAACCACAAGGGAATCGTGCCCGAGGTGCTCCGGGCCGGCCGGCATCCGATCAATCCCTACATGTACCGGATCGAAACCGAGCACGAACCGGTGGTCATTCCGGCAGGTTTCCGCGGCGTGGTTACCAACTTAAGCGGTCCGATGCCCGACAATCCCAACCTATTGCTGGTCGAGAAGGGCAAACGAGGTGTGCAAGAGGAAACTCTTGGCGAAGGAACCTACTATCTGAATCCTTATATGTGTCGAGTGAACTTGATCGACTGCCGAAGTCAGCGATTTACCGTCTCGGATTCCGGCTCGATGGGATTTCCGTCGAAAGACGGATTTTGGGTGACGATGGACGGCGTGATTGAGTTCCGGATCAAGCCGGAAATGGCGTCGGAGGTTTTCGTAACGTACAACGACGACACCAATGGCGACGAGATCGACAAAGAAATCGTCGACAAAATCATTCTCCCCAATGCAAGGTCGTTTTGCCGGTTGCGTGGCAGCTCCAAGGCCGGTCGCGAGTTCATCGGCGGGGAAACGCGGCAAGAGTTCCAGGCCGGGTTCCAAGAAGTCATGCAAGAGGCCTGTGAGCCCGAGGGCATCGAGATTATCCAGGCACTCGTCACCAAAATCAAGCCGCCAGAAGCAATTGCCAGGCCCATTCGCGACCGAGAGGTCACCAAACAAAAGTTGGCGCAATACACCCAACAGATCGCACAACAAGAAAGCGAACAATTGCTGGCCAAGGAGGAAGCTCTCATCGAGCAACGAAAAGAACTGGTCGATGCCGAGCGGGAAGTCGTCCAGATGACCGTCAAGGCGAAGCAGGAACAACAGGTTGCCATAACCAAGGCCAACGAGCAACTGGGAGTGGCAAAGTTCCGACTCGAAGCAGCCCGGGACGATGCCGAGGCCATCAAAGCACGCAAGGAAGCGGAAGCCAAGGTCATCGTACTACGACTCGAGGCCGAGGCCGAAGGTTGGAAACGTAGTGTGGCGGCCCTCGGTGGCGACGGCATGGCTTTCGCCCGCAACCTGCTCTACGCGAAGCTTGCGCCTGCCTACCGGAGTGTGATGGTCAATACGGCCGACTCTCCGCTGATGGAAGTCTTTCGTGGTTTCGTGACGGACAACGCAAACGAACAGCCGACACCCAAGAAAACCAACTAATATCATGTCGCAAAACATACCTGAACCGTTTGATTTCGATAAAACGACCAAGAAATCTGGTCCCGGTGGTCTGTTGCCGGCAAGACCCTGGGCAAGCGCCCTAATTGGGCTGATCCTGCTTTTGGCGGTCGGCTACGGGACGTTTCAGTGGTTCTTCTGCAAGGTTTATGTTGAGCCGGGCGAAGCGCTTCAACTCCGTTATAAAGGGCCGCTTCTGAAAACAATGATCGGCTTTCAGCCGAAAACGGCCAAGCCAGGGCATTTCGCCGATCCGGAACAAGGCGAAGTCGGCATTGTCAAGGAGCTTCGAGGGCCCGGACGCCATTTCTACAACCCGATTTACTGGGAACGAAAAATCGTTCGCATGGCCGACAACCAAGGGGTGGTGATCGTCAATCCGGGTGAGGTCGGAATCGTCACCAGCAAAATCGGCGATCCGCTACCGGCCGGTGAGTTCCTCGTCGACGGCAATTTGAACGAAACGCAACACAAGGGCGTGTTACGCAAAGTGTTTTCGCCAGGAAAGTACCGCTACAATCCCTATGCCTACGACTTCAAAAAAGTGACGCTCACTTCGAAAAAGAAGAGCACCCAAACGAAGCACGGCGGTTGGGTTGAGATTGCCACGGGCTACGTCGGGGTGGTAACCAACTTATCGGACAACGCGCTGACCGGGGCGAAGAAAGGCATCCAACAACACGTTTTGCCGCCGGGACTCTACCCGATTAACCCCGAAGAGCAGGAAGTTGACATCGTCGAAATCGGCCTTCGCGAAACCACCATCAAATGTGAGCTGAAACACAAAAACGGTGTTCTCCTGGTTGACGAGGCCGGGGAGCCGATGGTTGCCGATTCCTCGGACGGTATCGATTTCCCCTCGTCCGACGGCTTCCAGATCAATATGGATTTCACGGCTGTCTGGGGTGTGTGGCCTGAACATGCCGCCGAAATTGTTGTCAAGTTCGGTAGCATCGAGGCCGTCGAACACAAAGTGCTGATTCCTCAGGTGGAGTCGATTGGTCGCAACAACGGTTCGAAATACAAGGCCGTCGATCTGCTCGTAGGCGAAGAACGGCAGAAGTTTCAAGAAGCCGCCATTTCCGATATCAAAAAAATCCTGGTCGGCAAAAACATCACCCTGCGACGGGCGCTGGTACGCAATATCTTTATTCCCCAGGAAGTCCGCGCACCGATTCAGGCAGCGTTCATCGCCGACGAACTGAAGCTCACCCGCAACCAGGAACAACTCACCGCACAAGAGGAAGCCAAACTGCGCGAAGCCGAACGCCAAGTCGACCTTGAATCGCAGAAGGTCAAGAGCGAAACGACCAAGCTCGTAGCCGAACAACTGGCCGAAGGGCACAAGACCGTGGGCGAAACGAGCGCCGAGACGGAACGACTCGTTGCCGCTATTGAAAAAGAAACGGCCATCATCGAAGCCCAGGCCACGGTAGTCAAAGGCGAGGCCGAAGCCAGCGGCGACAAAATGGTGCAAGAGTCCCAGGCACAGAGATTTCGTCTAGCGGTCGAGGCGTTTGGCACCGCGGAGGCCTACAACAGCTACATCTTTGCCAACGGCCTGCCAGAGCAGATCGATCTGAAGCTGTTGTACGCCGGGCCGGGCACGCTCTGGACCGACATGAAAAACCTGTCGGTGATCGTCGACCAGCCAACCGGCAAAACCAAAGAACAACCCGGGTTGCCCAATCGCCAACATCCCACGACAAAAAGACCGCCACAGGCGAAGGAGCAATGATCCGGGTTGTCCTCTGGCTCAACCGGATGCGAGTGCGTAGGCAATCATCCTCAAGTTGCACAATCAACCGTCGGTCGCCCACAGGTTACGCAAAGGCTGGCCGGATGGTTTCCAGCCACTGCTTAACTCGGTCTGCCGTTTTTTCCGGCTGATTGTCTTCATCGAGGGCCAAACCTACGAACCGGCCCTCGACCACCGCTTGCGAGTGTTGAAAGTCGTAGTCTTCGCTCGGCCATGAGCCGACGACTTCGGCACCGCATTGTTTGACTTTGCCATAAAGGGTTCCCATCGCGCTGACGAATTCGCCCGAGAACCCGCTGGCATCGCCGAGGCCGAATAGGGCAACCTTTTTGCCCTTCAGGTCGACTTGGTCCATTGCCGGGAAGAACTGATCCCAGTCGTCTTGAAGTTCGCCGTCGCCCCAGGTCGATACGCCGAGAATCAAGGCCTCGGCAGAGCTCAATTCGCCTGGATTGGCATCAGCGATGTTCTTCACGATTTCGACCTGGTCGCCCAGCTCTTCCTGAATCAGGGCAGCAACATGTTCGGTATTGCCGGTCGAACTGCCGTAGAAAATTCGGATCTTTGCCATGGCTATTCCTCTGGGTAAGATGTCTTTGCTTTCTTCCGTAACAATTCTATGAGCCGTGTCTACCTATTTCTGGAGAATCAGCTTGTTGTTTCGCGTTAACATGAGACGATAGGTTTGCTGGCCATGCAGAATTCTTAGCTCCCGGCCGTCGGACAGAAGAAATTCGGACCGAACGACAGGCGGCGCCGTCTTTTCGTTGCCGTCGCATGGTGGCAACGTAACGTCTTGCGTTTGAGTCATTTGCTGCGATCTCCATCGCAGAAGCCAGCGTTCCAGCGCGGTAGGGGAATCCGACGGTGGTTTGTTGGTGTGTCGCGGTTCGGATGGGTTCACGGTTCGGTTCTCCAATGCTCGTGGAGCTGTTGCGCATGCGACTCGCAAGCGTCAGCACGAGTGTCGTCGCTCATTTCGCGAAAGAGCTTCACCAACTCGTCCAACCGCGGTGGACATCGGACCGTCAGAAGTTCGTCGACATCCACCTCGCAGAGTAGGCGGTAGGCCTTTTGCGTTCGATCACAACGCGCCAGCAACAACGCGAAGTCGACACGATAGAGCATCGGATTAGGGCAAAGTTCCAACGCCTTTGCCAAAACGGCCGAGATCTGCTCGGTCGAGTGTTCGAGCCGAGCCATGAAAAAGGCCATGGCGAGCCACGCCTGATCGCAGTCGGGCATCCGCCGCACGGCCTCTTGGCACGACCGCAGGGCGGCCGACAGGTTTCCTACCTCGCCGAGCCCAAAGGCCAATTCGGCCAGCATGACGGTGGGAATGTCGTTGCGCGTGGTCAAATGCTCATAAATACACTGGGCCGATTCCACATTGCCCGTGCGGCAATAAACGCTCGCAAGGGCGAGTTGCCCGGCGGGCGAGAGGGGAATCAGTGCGGTGGCCATCTCCAGCGAACTCATCGATTGCTTGACCTCGCCAAGGTATCGCAAAGCGACTCCTCGCGTTTCCCAAAGTCGACCGTCTTCCGGGTACAATTGAAGTCCGGCCTCTGCCGTTGCATAAGCCGCCTCGTACTCGCGGTTTTCCAGCAAGGATTGGGTTTCAGTACATATCGATTGGGCCGATTGCATCGTCGATTCTCCTCGGAAGTGTTTCAATGGGCCATTATTCGTGTTTATCCAGGGAGACGCCGAGTTCCGCGAGTCGCGCGATACAGGCCTTGTGGCGCGAGGTATCTCCTCGCAAGGCGAACAGATTCGACAGGCGATACAGCTTGGGTGGGCAGCAACCGCGAACCAACTGCTGGGTGTCGACCGCCGTGACCAACTCGTATGCCTGGTCGTAATGTCCCACCTGCTGATGGACTAGCGCCAGGGCTACGCGATTCCGGATTCGCGATGGAGCAAGCCGGAAGGTTCGATCGGTGATCGGTAGAATCAACTCTGCCGGGTAGCCGACCAAGCCCATGTAATGGGTTACCGCGTACAATGCATTTTCGTCGTGAGGATGCGCCACCGCCCAGCGACGATGGACATCCAACGCCCAAATTGCCTCACCCAAACGTCCGAGCCCCCCGGCGATTAATCGCAGCAATGAATCGGGTACGTTCGGGCGCGTGGCAAGGTGCAGATACATCGACCGGGCCAAATCGTGTTTCTTGGCAACGAAATAGCACCCGGCCAAGGCCACTTCCGCGGCCGGCGCAAGCGGCGCCAACAAGCTGGCCATCTCCAATGCTGCCGTGGCCTTGGGGAAATTTCGCAAGGCGTGGCACGCGATGCCCAGAAACTCCCACAGCCGAGCATCCTCTGGCGCGACCTCGACGCCCATCTTGGCCAGATCGGCTGCTTCCACGTAGCTACCACGGTTATGCTCGGTCTTGATCTGATCGTACAACTTCTCTGCTGACAACACGCGAATACCTCCCCATAGCATGTGTTTTTTTGAGCGGACAAAACTCATCGCAGTGGAAAAACCCTATTTGACGCGTCGGCCGCCGCGTGCGCCGCGGCCGGCACCGTGTAGGTTTTTCTATCGCGGTGCGGTTGAACGTTTGACCGGCTTGTGGGCCTTTGGGCTCGCGACGCGGTCTACGGTACCCAATCAATCGCGTGGTGACACGTGCTGGCGGCGGCTAGCAGGAGATGGAACTTCTGTGAGCCGGCGTTTGCCGAAGGGGCGAACAACTCGGTTTTGGAGGTCCCAATCGTTTGCAGATTGGTGGGCCGTTTTCGGTGATTCTACTGATATTGAGACTCAGTTTCAATAGCCGTAACTCGAATTACACCAAGAACTTATTTTGCCAGCGGTGGCTGGTAAAAATACGAGGCTGGGGACTCCCGCCGTAAGAGTACGGCCAGTATCAGCTTAGATTGCGCACGCAATTGTGTGCGACCGTGGGACGCGAAACTTTCGGCTCATATGAGCGTCTAGTGGTCTGCCCACATTGAGGTTACCGGTCGCGTGCAATGGGTGGCTTGCCTGCCATTGCCAAATCAACGGCAGACAAGCTACCCCTGTCACCAGTTAAGCCAAAATGGTCAGATCGGCGGGAGTCACGCATCGGCGTTCTGAGGACTCGACCGCACGTTGTCGGGAGGAACGGTAAAACAGAATGTCGAACCGCGTCCGGTGCCTTCCGATTCAACCCAAATCCTACCGCGATGCACCTCGATAATTCGCTTGACTAAGGCCAACCCTACTCCGGAACCTTCGGTACTCGGGTCGAGTTGCTCGAACAGGCCGAAGATCTTGTGCTGGTATTGCGGTTCGATTCCCAGACCGTTATCGCGAACGTAAGCAATGGTTTCGCCCTCCTCGATACGACATCCGATTTCGATTCGCGGGTGGGGCTGATCTCCCATATATTTCAGCGAGTTTTCCAGTAAATTTTGCACAACCTCGAAAAGGCGGAGCCGGTCGCCGACGAATTCCGGTAAGTTGGGGGCGATATCCACTTGCACACTTCGCTGTTCGAGTTCCCTCTGAAGTAGATCTAATACCTCGTAGGCAAGCTCCTTGAGCGAGACCTTCTCCGACGGATTGGCTAACCGGCCGATTCGCGAAAGTTCTAACAGTTCTGAAAGCAACTGGTTCATTCTATCGGCCGCAGCGCCGATGCGATCGAGGTCGTCTTCTGCGGCTTCGCGATCACCAGAAGCCAAATCCTCTTGGAGCATACCGGCGAACCCTTTAATCGTAATTAAAGGGGTCCTCAGGTCGTGAGAAACGGTGTAGGTGAACCGCTCCAATTCGGCGTTCTTCGCCTCCAGGTTAACGATCAACTCCTCACGTTCCCGTTGGACCTGCTGGCGCTCGATAATCGCCTTCGCTTGCAGCAAGTTCTTCATGCCCATCGTGGCGATCAGGTCGACAAGCTGACGAGAAAAATCGACGATGGCGCGCAGCTTGGCACGGGAAACGACGGGAACCTTTTCCAGAGCGGCAAGATACTCTACTTCATCGAAGCCGAAGCGATGGGCCTGCTGGCGAAAAAACTCTCGGTCTACCGGCTCCTCCGCCAACGATACTTGGCCAAAAAAGAACGTCGCAATATGACGATTGCGAATGCGGATGGGAACGGCCATGTCCAACAGCCCGTTGGCACAACGGTAAAACACCCCGCCTTCGTCCGGCAAATGTGTCTTGATATAGGCGTCGCTTTCTCGGCAGCGGGCACACGTATCCGGATGTATTCGATGAAATCGGGTGCAGATCTCCTGCCAGCCCACGGCAACCAGCACGTCTTCTTTTATGTTCAACAGTGCGGAGGGTAATCCCGTTATTTCGTAGAAACTCTCCATTATCGCCTGCAACGCTTCGATGTCGACAAGTTCCTCGAAGCTCGCGTTGTCGAAATCGGTAGCGGCGGGATCAGTTCGCTGGTCGAGCCACTGCGAGGCCCTCGGCTCCTCCCTGCCCGTGATACTTTCGATCGGCCCGCAATTGGGATCCTTGCTCTCGATAATCGCCATCTCAGCCGGTTTCCGTTCCGTGATGTCACGGACGAGACTGAGCACCAACGACTCGCGGTCGAACTCCACCAAAGTCAGGCATACTTCAACGGGGAATAGGCTGCCATCCTTGCGCTGGTAAGTCCTTTGCACCGTGATCGGGTGCCCTGCCGTGAGGTTACCCCAGAACGGCTCTTCATGTCGTTGGGCCTGGGGGGCGTGATCGATCTCTGTCAGCGTCGACGATAGCAACTCATCCGACGTGTAGCCCAGGCTATCGCAGGCACGCTGGTTAACATCCAGGATCTTGCCATCGAGCGTGCTCAGATAAAACGCATCGCCTGCCTGCTCGAACATGGAGCGGAATCGGTCTTCCATTTCCGGCAAGGTTTCCTCCGACCACGCACGGTCGGCTAAAGGGCTGGGCTCTTCGTGCCCCGATTGTCGGGCCGATTACCATTTTATCACCATCGATCGATGTCTGCATCGAAAACGACCGTTCTGATAGGACAAAAACCCGCAAACCGGGCTTTCGTTGATCGTCTTCCACCGACTACGCAAGCGTCAACCGATCCTCTCCGTTCCTCGTCGCTTTCTCAGGCAAAAAGGTTCTCAGCGGAAAGGTTAAGGTGGTTGTTTTTCAAGATGATTTACACTCGCTGGCTATCAGCACGAACGAGTCGCCTTGTGACGCACGCCACAAGGGAACGATCGAAAACTCAACGCCAACACCCTTACCGAGGTTTGTCGTTGAGTAAACGTAAATTATAGCGATAAGTCGCCATGGGGAACTATCGCTTGCGAAGGGGGCAGGCACGCCCCTGAAGTGGCGAGCAGCAGGGCGAATGAGGCTCTTTCCTGCACATCGGTACTCCAGTTTCCGTGCGCCTGCCCCAAAAATCCGGCCCCCGGCGAACAGGCTACGTTGGCAAAACAGATGCCCTGACAACCGGAGGCTACGGCTTTTTGCTCGCGATCAATCCAAAGACGGTCAATGCTTGCGGTTCTTCGCGCCGATTTGGAACGACCAGGCTCACCACATAGCCGACCACAAAACACGTAGCCACGCCGACGGCGGCATAGAGCATGAAGTTGATTGTCGTGTATTGGGTGACCACGTAGAGCACCACAGCACTAACGACGAAGCCCGCGATCGCCCCCCAACCACTAGCGCGACGCGTGAAGATTCCCAACGCGAAGAGCCCAGCCAACCCGCCGCCGAAGAGCCCCACGATCTTCATGTACTGGTCCCACATCGATTCGTTGTTGAGCACCGCCATCAAGATGGCTGAGCCCGTGCCAATGATACCCAGCAGGATGGTCAAATAACGGGCAAGTGTCAGGCAGCGATGGTCCGCGGCGTGGGGATTGAGCCAGCGGTAAAAGTCGGTCGTGATGGCCGTAGCCATCGAGTTCATACTGCTGTCGAGACTCGACATAGCGGCCGCGAATAGGCCTGCAATAACCAAGCCCGAGACGCCCATCGGCAGTTCTTTGGCGATGAACCACGCGAAGATGAAATCGCTCTTGCCCGTAGCGCTCAATTCGCCAGGATGGGTTTTGTAGAAGACCCAAAGTGCGGTGCCAACGCCGAAGAACAACAGCGACGCAGGAATCGTCAGTAGGGCATTGGTCCAAATGCCGCGGGCGGCGTCGCGTTCGTTGGGTGTGGTCAGGTAACGCTGTACGCACGTCTGATCCGACGAATACGCAACGAGTTGCTGAAAAAGCGATCCCACGCACACCACCCAAAGTGCAGCGGTGGCGATGTCCCAGTTAAGATTGGCCACCCGGAGTTTGTCAGCTTCTGCAGCCATGCTGGCAACGCTGCCCAGCCCACCGTCGACGCTGCAAACGATGACCGTCAAGCTAATCAGCGCGCCACCCAGGAGCACGAACACCTGAACGACGTCAGTCCAGATCACCGCCTCGATGCCGCCGAGTACCGTGTAGACGGTGGCCAGTGCGCCCATAACCACGATGCACACGTAAATATTGATGCCAGTCACCGTTTGCAGTGCCAAGGCGGGAAGGAAAAGAACCACGCCCATTCGACCTAGTTGGAAAAGCACAAACGACGCGCTACCTAGCAGCCGGGCCGGCTTGTTGAAACGTTTCTCCAGGTACTCATAGGCCGAAGTGATCTCGAGTCGCCGGAAGAACGGCAGGTAGAAGTAGACGATCGCTGGGGCTAGTACCACGATCATCATGTTGGCCATGAAGAAGACCCAGTTGGTGCGAAATGCCTTCGCCGGGATGGCCATAAAGGTGATCGCGCTGAGTTGGGTACCGAAAATACTCAGACCGGCCGCCCACCAGGGAACACGTTGCCCGCCGAGAAAGAAGTCGTCCGTGCTCTTCTCACGCTTGGAGAAGTAGAAGCCCATCGCCACGAGGCCGCCCAGGTAGACGACCAACACGCCGTAGTCCAGCCAGGCGAATCCTCGCGGCGCCGATAGGGGCACCGCCCAGAATATCTGGGGTGTGCGCACCCCAGGCCGCGCTTCGCCGGTCGGCACGACGTAATGTCCCTGCCAGGTGGTCGTGTTGGTGGTGACCGGCGACCAAATGCCTTCGGCCGTTTGTTTGGGAAACCGGCCACGCGAAATCCAGGTGTCGGTGATCATGTGGTAAAGGAGGATATCGTCCGGAAAACCGGGATGCTTGTCTTTGAGTGTGTCGGCCTGAAAGGTCAGTTGGCCGTCATCGCCTCCGACCACGCCCAGGTGGGCGCTGCCTAATGGCATGGCCGGCGACGGCGCCGCGGCGGCGCTACGAGGAAGATCGGCAATGCGGGACCAGCGGTTGTTCGATGGATCGAAACAATAGCCGTCGGCGAGGAAGACACGTTTGTCATCGCCTGACTTACGCGGGTCGAGCGTCTGCCCACTGAACACGAAAAACTGCTTGTCTTGCACGCCCGCCACAGCAAGCATTCGCGAGGGACCCGGCCACGCCGGGAGTATCTTCCACGCTAGCTCATCGTCGGGCGCCGAAAGATCGAGGGACCAAAACGTCTTCATGGTGGCTGGCGGCACGGGCGCCGGTGTGCCGTGAGGTCGGTAGGGCGCAGGCCAGTCCTTTCCACCGGCGACGTAGATGGTCTCCCCGATCACTGCCCCGCAGAAAAACGCTGCCGGCTTGGGCATGGCAGGTAGCGTTTTGACGGCGAGCTTGCCGTCGTTGTATTGCAGTACGAAGACATCGGCGTAGTGCCGTTGGGCATCGCCCCCGCCGAGGCACACAACGCCGCGACTCGTCGAAACCGACACGCCGTAGGCCAGCGGGCGTGGGAGCTTGCCGGCCCGTTTCCATTGGCCCTTCGGATCAGTCAACACATAGACGTCGTCGTACCAGATCTTTTGGCTGCCTTCATCCCAAGGTCGCTTGTCGGCAAAATTGGCGCCTCCGGCAACCAGCAGCGTCCCGTTGCTCACTCCAGCGTAAGCGCCGGCGAAACCGTATTGGTCGGGCAGCGACGGCAGTTGTTGCCAGTGAAGAAGGTTGTCTGCATCTGGCGACGTTGTTGCGCTGGGTGCTTGGTTCGTGTTGGGTGCCTGATCCGACGACAGTGGCATGTCGGTCGCCCAGAGTTGGCCGCTCGTGAAGAACAGAACCAGGATCGAGCAGAGGAATGTTTTCACCAGTCGGGTCTCCTCGCGGGCGTGGGGGCGCGGCCGGGAAATATTACCAGCCTCCGAGATGTGACCGTCCAGTCTAGTCTCCCATCGCAGACTGTCAAGCTGCGAATACGTACCGCGATTGGCGAGAATTGACGAACCACCGGAGACTAGTCACAATAATGGACACCTCGGGTTCGTTCGTCTCCGCTTCCCCGACTATCGTACAAAGCGCAACACCGTGTTTCCCGTGCCACAACGGCCGATCCCTAGGAGGTTTCTCCCGAACCGTGGCCGCATAGTATGTTTTAATGTGTGTTTTGGCGGGAAATATCTTGAATCCATGAGGAGGCTGTCGTGCAGTACACCCAGCTTGGTAGGACAGGTTTGACTGTGAGTCGGCTCTGCTTGGGTACGATGAACTTCGGCGTCGACACGAGTCCTCCCATTAGCTTCAACATGATGGATCAGGCTCTGAAGCTGGGAATCAATTTCTTCGACACGGCCGATGTCTATGGTAACCCCTTGGGGCACGGCAAAACCGAAGAACTCATCGGGCGTTGGTTGGCCCAAGGTGGCGGTCGGCGGTCGCAGATCGTGCTGGCCACGAAGCTCTGCAATCCGATGGGCCCTTCGCCGCTTGATCGAGGGCTTTCGGCTCGACACATCCGCTTGGCTTGCGATGCCAGTCTGCGCCGTCTGGGAACCGACTACATCGATCTCTACCAGATGCACCACATCGACCGCGGTCACTGCGGACCAACCGCCACTCGATTGTTCGACGTTCGCTACAACGCCAGTCTCCACCAAGTCGACCATGGTGCGCATTGGGACGAAATCTGGCAGGCTATGGAGCAATTGGTCACCGTGGGCAAAGTGCTTTACGTGGGCAGCAGCAATTTTGCCGGCTGGCACTTAGCCCATGCGGACGCCCTGGCAGAAAAACGCCGTTTTCTGGGCATCATTTCAGAACAGACCAAGTATAACCTCGCCACGCGCACTGCTGAACTGGAGGTCATCCCTGCCTGTGAGGCCTTGGGCATTGGACTGATCCCTTGGAGTCCCCTTGGAGGCGGTCTTCTCAGCGGTGTTCAGACGAATGGCAACAGCGGACGTCGCGGGCGGTTTGGTGCCGAGGTGCTCGAACAGTACCGACCACAAACCGAGGCCTATGCAAACCTCTGCGCCGAGTTGGGCGAACGCCCGGCCGATGTGGCGTTGGCCTGGCTGCTGGCCAACCCGGTGGTCACCGCTCCGATTATCGGCCCACGGACAATGGACCAACTCAATCACAGCGTTCGCGCGTTGGATATCGAGCTGACCCCTGAGATTCTTGCCCAACTCGACGAAATCTGGCCCGGCCCTGGCGGTCCTGCCCCAGAGGCCTACGCTTGGTAACAACGGCGCGACAGACCCCCGTTTGGCGGATCTGGACAGCGTTGCGCGATTCGCTACACTGATAGGCTTGTGATTTTTCTCGCGAAGCAGCCTTCCAACCGACACGCAGTGTGGGAGTAGAATAATGGAAAAACGCGTATACAACTTCTCGCCCGGTCCTGCCATGTTGCCCTTGCCTGCGTTGGAAGAGGCGCAACGCGATTTGATCACCCTGCCGGGCGTGGGGATGTCGATCCTGGAAATCAGCCACCGGTCAGCCGCTTTTGACGAAATCATCGAGCAGGCAGAAGCCAATCTCCGCAAGCTGTTGGGGATTCCCGACAATTACCGCGTCCTCTTCCTGCAAGGCGGCGCCCAGTTGCAGTTTGCCATGACGGCCATGAACCTGTTGAAGCCCGGCAAGGTGGCCGATTACATCGTCACCGGCTCTTGGGGCAAAAAGGCGATGGAGCAGGGCAAAACCCAGGGCGAAGTCCACGTAGCCTTCGACGCCAAAACCGACAACTACAACCGGATTCCCAGGCCGGGCGAACTCGATCTGACGCCCAACGCCGCCTTTGTTCACTTCACCTCGAACGAGACAATCCAGGGCGTGCAGTTTCCCGCCGAGCCTGAAGTGGGCGAAGCGCCGCTAGTGTGCGATGCGTCATCAGATATTCTTTCGCGGCCGGTGCCGATCGACCGCTACGGCATTCTTTACGCCTGTGCCCAGAAAAACGTGGCCCCGGCAGGCGTTACGCTGGTGATTATTCGTGACGACCTAGTAGAGCAGTCGCCCGAGAATTTGCCCACGATGTTGAACTACAAGGTGTTGGCCGAGAGCAAGTCGTTGATCAACACCCCGCCCGTGTTTTGCATCTATATGGTGAAGCTGGTTACCGACTGGATTCTTCGCGAGGTCGGCAGCCTGGAGAAGATGGTCGAGCACAACCGCAAGAAGGCGCAGATTCTATACGACACCGTCGATGCTTCGGAAGGTTTCTACATGGGCCATGCCGAAACGGCGTGTCGTTCGATTATGAATGTGCCCTTCCGAATGGCCGATTCGGCATTGGACAAGCCGTTTCTCGAACAGGCTGAAAAGCGAGGGTTGGCGAACCTCAAAGGCCACCGCTCCGTGGGTGGTTGCCGGGCGTCGATCTACAACGCCATGCCGCTTGAGGGTGTGGAAGCCCTGCGCGACTTCATGCAGGAGTTCCACGACAGCCACAAGGCGTAAGGCGTCGGCCGAAGAATCGTTGACCGCCGTCTAACCGCAACCGAAAAATCCGCAACGGCCCAGGAGTTACTGCTCCTGGGCCGTTGCGATTACCAGGAATCCGCGTTAGGAATTGCGGTACTTTTCCACCTGGAAGCCGATCAGCATATTAAGACGCTGCTTTTCTTTTTGCTCTAACCGATGGCGTCTGACGGCCCTTTTGTAGCCCATGTACTCACGCACTCGCGTTGATACCAGCAGGTTAATCGCGATCGCCACGTGAACCAACACCGCGGGAGCGGCGAAGAAGAGTGTTACCTGGTTGCGCCGCACCACTCCCGTGTAAAGCAGCGCGAACAGCGCCAACACAGAGGCTCCCACATAGACTGCCGTGATAAGGCGTGCCAACGTCACCCCGCGAACCAGACAGACAATGAGGATGCAGACAATTGCCAAATGGGCAAGCATCAGCGGCAAAAAGTTGAGGCCAAGCATCCAGGGACACAATCCGACACCCGTAGCTGCAATCGCAAACAACCCGATACAATCGAACGCAACGAACCGCCTCCCATGGTGAGCTTCGTTGATCGACGAGGCGCGAACCTCGTGTAGAAGACGACCAGGTGACGGCAAACGCTTCCCGGACGCGGTAGATTGCGATTTAAGTGACATGTCGGCTTTTCTTCTCTGTTGCCCCGAGAACCTCGGTCTTGGTTTCCCCCTTGCCACGGAGGGACGAATACTGCTCCAACCGGCCATTATAGTAGCCAGGCATAGGACGAAGCAAGCATGGCGTTGTCAACGTCAGGAGAAATGCAAAGTCTATTTTGCCAACCAAGGGGTGGGCTGGGTCGTAGAAACGGAAGGCCGTGGCGGAGTTGCGGCGGGAGTTTCCTACGTTTCAAGGAGGGCCGTATCGTGGTCGCATCGTCGTTGAGTCAGTTGGAGGCGGTATTCTCAAAGGTTTCGGATCCACGCGACCCCAGGGGGGTGAGGCATCCGTTCTCCGGCATCGTTTCCTTGGTGTTTCTCGGCTTGTTGGGGCGGATTACCGAGATGGCCGTGGTGGTACGTTGGGCGAATGCGAATTGGGAGGAACTCAAGGAACCACGGGGATTTACACGCGACAAATCCCCGTGCGGCTCGACCATTTCCAGGGCCTTGGCCGGGCTCAGTCTGGACGAGTTTCGCGAGGCGTTCGCCCTATGGCTGAACACGGCCCTGGCCGATCAGGAGGGCCGTTGGGCCGCGGCGGTCGACGGCAAGATGTGTCGCCAAGGACTTGGCGCCGATGGCTCGCCCGTGCAGATGCTCAATGTTTTCCTGCAACGGGTCAAGTTGACGCTGGACCAATGGTCGATCGGCGGCGACAAAACCAACGAGCCTGGGAGTCTCAAAGTGCATCTGGCTGAGTTGCTCGAGGCCTATCCTGCCCTGCAACTGCTCACCGGCGATGCGATCTACGCCCAGCGGCCGTTGCTCGAACTTCTCCAAGATTACGGCTGCGACTACCTGTTCCAAGTCAAGGCGAACCAGCCCGACATGCTGGACGCCTTGGAAACCTGCTTTTTCCAGGAGACGCCCGCCGAGCCGGCCCATGAAGTCATCGAAAAAAGGGGCTGAATCGGGAAACGCGTAGGCTTTGGATCAACCTCGACGACGCCGAGCATATCCGCGAGCATCTGAACGTTCCCGGCTGCCGGATCGGCATTCGGGTTGATCGCTTAGTGCGCTCGGCGGAGGGCACGCTCCTTTCCTGCGAAAGCCGGTACTTCATCACCAGTCTGGAGCCCGATTCGGTCACGCCGCGTGAACTCCAGGCCACCATTCGTGACCACTGGCAGGTGGAAAACTGCCTTCATTTCGTCAAGGACCGCTGGTGGGACGAAGATCGCCACTACACCAAGCGGCCCGGTCTGGCCGAGGCGTTCGCTTCGCTGACCAACGCCGCTCTGGCCGTCCTCCGCCTGATCCACCCTCCAGGCGAACCCCTTCGGGCAACCGCCGAACGAATCCAATGGCGGCCCCGCTCCACCCTCTCCCGCCTCGGATTCAACCCGCCCAGGTGACTTTGCATTTCTCCTGTAGTCAACGCCGAAACGATAAGGAAGAACACCGCAGCCTCGCCAGGAATCTCCCCCCCCCAGGATGACCGGGACTTCAATTCGTTGCCGTGCCCGACGGCTGATTCCGTAATCGGGTCAATTATTGCCGGACAGCGACCACCTGCCGGTCGACGCGACGTCAACGGGCCAACGCGTTTACAGCCTTTCCGTCAACCGGCAAATTCGCCCGCAACGGCATAATCCAACCGGCGACTCTCCGCATGCCAGCATGGGAGTGTCCGTGAACCGCGGGCGTCTTGGTCATTGCAAGCTATCTTATTGAAACGGAGTTGTTTACCTCCCTGTGATGTCCCGCGGCCTAGCTGCCGCGAAATGACCCACCAAAACTCGCACTGCGAGGCTGTCGGCGTCGCACAAGAGCCCTTGCTCTGCTGTGTGCATCAACGACGCCCCAGTGGCACTCTCCGATCCGCTTAGCAGCTGGCAGGAAGTTCCCCATGATCAAAACATTCTTTCGAATCTTAGGAACGAGCATAGTCGTCTTGCTTGCGGTTGCGGCCGCTGGTTGTTCGTCGAACGATAGCGCGGCTCAAGCCGACATCCCACCCGAAGTGACCAAGCTCCGCATCGGCATCAGCCAGTGCAACCTCGACGAGCCGTGGCGTGTGCAGATGATCGAAGACGCCAAAAAGGCGGCCGCTGCCCATTCCGATGTGGAACTGATTGTGAAAGATGCTCAGGACGACGTGCAGTTGCAGAAGACTCAGGTTGCCGAACTGTTAGCCTCGGGCGTCAAAGTGTTAGTAATTAGTCCGCAAGAGTCCGTTGCCTTGACCGATCCCGTGGCACAAGCCTACGAGCGTGGCGTTCCGGTGATTGTGCTCGACCGGCCCGTGCTGGGCGACCGCTACACCTGTTTCCTAGGAGCCGACAACGAAAAAATCGGCGAGGCGGCCGGGCGTTGGTTGGCCAAGCGTCTCGATGGCAAGGGAAGAATCGTCGAACTCGAAGGACTGATGAACTCGCCGATCGCTCAGCAGCGGCACAAGGGTTTTCGGGCGGCGCTGAAGGATCCCGGCTTTCGGGTGATTGTCGATGTTGATACCCTTTGGCGAAAATCCAACGCAAAACGCGAGATGCTTTCCGCGATGGAACATATCGAGGACATCGACGCCGTGTTCGCCCAGAGTGATGCCTTGGCCCTGGGTGCCTACGAAGCCGCAAAACAGCTCGGTCGCGAAAAGGACATTGTCTTCGTTGGCATCGACGCGTTGCCCGGCGAAGGGATTTCCTACGTTCGCGATGGTATTCTCGATGCGTCGTTCGAATATCCCACCGGCGGCGAAGAGGCCGTCGACGTGGCGTTGAAGGCCCTGGCTGGGGAGCAAGTCCCCAAGCGTATCACGCTGGGAACTCGCGTCTACACGAAGGAAAACCTTGATCGTGGCGGCGACCCGATCGACTAGTACTTTGGCATTTTTGAACCGTGGGCTGGGTACCCGTGGCGGCTTGTCCGTCACTGCCGAAGCAAGGACAGGCACCCTGGCCCCTGGTGCCCACCACTTCCGTTTCTCCAAAACGCCGGTACTTTTCGCAATAATCTCGGCTCGGCGGCGAATAGAGCGGTAAACACGGTCGCCGATTGAGCTGGCCTTGTGGCGGGTCGTCGATTGTCTGAAGCCCCGAGGCCGCTTAGAATCGGATTTCGACCGCTCTCTCGTAGTGCGCGGTTTTCGCCGCCCTTCGCCGTTTCTTGTTACTGGAGGACACCGTGATGGAAGTTGCAAGTGCAAGCTGGGGTATGAGTAGCATTCTGGCCATTCTTCTGGCCCTTGGCGGTGGCGGCGGTCTGCCGCTGGGAGTTCCTCCGGCGGCCGAAGATCCGCTGATGTATCGCGTGGCGCCGGAAGAGTGTCTTTACTATACCACCTGGGCCGGCATGGCCGATCCCGATCCGTCCAGCGGCAACGCCACCGAGCAACTGTTGGCCGAACCGGAAGTCCAACAGCTCTTCGAACAACTCCAGCAACGCCTGCTGGAAGCGGTTCGCGAAAAGGCTGGCCGCGACAATGCGCAGGCGGAGGCAATCGTTGACGATGTGGCCAAATGGGTCGGCCTGCTCGCGAGCCACCCGACGGCCCTGTTCATCGCCGACGTGAAGATCAAGATGACCGGACCAGACGTAACGGCGGGAGCCGTCGTGCAATTGGGGAAAGAAAACGTCGAACCACTACAAGCTGCCTTGCGGCAATACCAGGCATTCCTGCCGCACACTGCCGTAACGGCCGTCGATATCGATGACCAACCGTGGCAGCAAATTCAACTTGGGCGAGGCGCGCCGCCGATCACTTGGGGAGTGAAGGGACAATACTTAATTGTCGGCGTGGGCAAAGGCGCTGTAGAAACCATTCTGCAAAACGCCCGAACCGACATGCCTCAGTGGTTGGCCGACGCTCGTCAGCAGGTGCCGGTCGCTCGCCGCTCGACTTTTTCCTACATCAACTTCGCGGGAATCGTCGAACGCGTCAAAGGCATAGTACCTCCGGAAAAAGTCGACGAAACACTCGAATCGCTGGGGCTGGCCAACGTCACCGCGTTGATGGCGACCACCGGCTTGGACGAACAGGGCTTCGTCAATCGGGCACTGTTGCAACTCAAGGGCGAGCCGCATGGCCTGCTGAGTTTCGCCGCCGCCGAACCACTGACGGCCGACGAACTGTCCGTCGTTCCCTGCGATGCCACACTGGCCGTCGCTGCCCGAGGCAACCTCTCGTCGATCGTCAACACGCTGCTGGCCTCGGTCGGAACCGTGCAGCCACAAGCACGACAAGGTGTGGAACGTGAGATCGGTATGCTCGAAGAATTTTTGGGAATCCGCCTCCGCGACGACCTTTTCGCCGCGTTGGGCGACCGGTGGTGCGTATACAACTCGCCGAGCGAGGGCGGGTTAGTGGTGACAGGGCTGACCGCCGTCGTTTCTCTGAAGGACCCTGAAAAGGCCCAGACAACGCACGATAAGCTGCTGTCGGTCATTCAACGCGAACTCGAAAAGGAAGATTCTCGACGCAGGCCGAAGATTCACCAGTTTGAGTTCGCCGGACATAAAGTCTACTATTTCGACGTCGCCGAGAAGGAATTTCCCCTCGCCCCGGCTTGGTGCCTGGCCGATAACGAACTGATCGTGGCCACGTTCCCGCAGAACATCAAGGCCTTCCTCTCACGTGGTTCTGATTTTCGTAGCTTGGCCACCGTGTCCGAGGTAGCGGCAGCACTCGACGAAGGCCAGCTACTCGGGTTGGGCTACGCCGATGTGCCGCAATTGTTTCAACTGGCTTACCCGTTCGTACCAATGATCGCCCAGTCGATGGCGGTCGAGATGCAGCGAGAAGGAATCGACTTCGATATCTCGATTATTCCTTCGGCAGCGGCCATCGCCGGCCACTTGCGACCGGCCGTGGTAAGTGTGCGACGCACGAGCACGGGCATCGAGATGGTCGGCCGCCAGACACTGCCCGGGGGCAACATTGGTACAACGCTTCCCACGGCAGCCGGTCTACTTGTGCCGGCAGTCTCCTCGGCACGAAAGGCCGCAGGGCGAGTTCAGTCGGCGAACAACCTCAAGCAACTTGGGATAGCGTTGTTCATGTATCACAACGACCACGATGCGTTTCCGCCAGCGTTTACGGCCGACGACGAGGGAAAGCCACTTTTGAGTTGGCGGGTGGAGATGCTGCCGTATCTTGGCCAAAAGGCGCTCTACGATGAATTTCACCACGATGAGCCGTGGGACAGCCCACACAACCACAAACTGATCGGGCGGATGCCGCCGTTGTTCCGTGCGGCGCGAAGTCGTGCTCCTGTCGGGCAGACGAACTACCTTGCCGTGCTCGGCGCCGGTGGTGCGTTTTCTGGGAAAATGGCAGCGAATCTGAACAACCTGAAGGCCGGCGCCGCAATGACCGCGGTGATTGTGGAAACCGCCGACCAGGGTGTGCCTTGGACGAAACCCGTCGATTTCACACCCGACCCGACGGCCCCCACTGCCGGACTGCGCAATTCGTCGCAGGGTGGTTTCAACGTTCTCTTCGCCGACGGGCATGTCTCATTCATCAGCATCAATGGCACGCCCGACTCGATCAAACGTGTCTTGTTGCCCGACAGCAAGTGATCGAAATGATTCGACCGGCTGGCGCGTCGCGCGCAGGAGACGCGCCAGCCGGCGACGATTACTGGCGTGCATCTTGGCTATAATAGTGGTTTGGTGCCATGCTCACGATCGTCGTGGGCATATTGCACCGGCAGTTGGCCGGCATGGCCACGCGAGCGTGGGCCATGGTACCCGGCTACTATGAAACCACCTCGGCAGTGACGATCTCCTTTTCCGAAGTCTGCCGCCGTGGCAGTTTCAACGCCAGTCCGACGATCAACGCAACCGACCCGGCGATGGGCAGAACGCCAATAAGCAACGCCAACAGACCGAGAACGACAAGTGTCGTGCTGCCCGATCGACTCTTCAGCCACGAAAGGCCGCCGTGGCGTGCAAGCTGAACGACCGCCAGGACCACGACGACCACCAGCAGGATCACGCCAAGTTGGCCCAGCTTGTCGAGCATCTTGCGCGAGGTGCCTTGGGCCACAAGCTCGACCTCGCCGCGTGCGGTAGTAAAGCGGAATACTTCGTAGAAGTCGGGATCGGCCTCGGGCAACGGCAATTCCAAGCTGGCCAGACCCCCGGCGACATCGCCGGCGGCAAGTTCGCTGGTGTCGGCGTCCATGGGCCGTCCACTTGCGGGCGTTTGCGGCAACGCGGGAGCCGCCGGTTGGCCCGCCGGGCCGTTGGTCGGCTGCGTCATCACGGCGCCCGGAGCAGCTTCTGTTTGGGAAGCTGGAGCACGCTGAGCCCCGGAAGCACCGAACCCGACAATACCTCCGCTTTCCGTTCCGGAGATGGATGGGAGTGGTCGTCTTGACGGCATTTCTCTTGAGGAACCGTTTTTGGGCCGGGCATCCGTCTCGGTCTGCAACCGCTGCTGATACTTCTGCAACGCTTCAGCCTCGCGGTCGCGCCCGCTGCGGCGACGGTCCTGACGTTGAGCTTCACGTTGCTCATACGATTGGCTCAATTCGCTCTTCGCCTTACCCTGGGCAATCTCGGGCGCATCGAGCTGCGAGTCGGACTTGATTCCGCTACCGAACATCTGCCGTCCCTTGGTAGCTTTTTTACGTGCTGTTTCCTCGAAACGCGGTGCAACTCCGGATATGTCGGATCGCGAGTCCTGTGGGGACGCCTCGTCGCTACCTTCCGGCTTACCCTTTTCCACGGGCTGCGTAAGTTGGTTCTTATCCAACCACTTCTTATTGAAACCGGTGGGAGCCTTGCGCGGTGCCTCGGGCGCCGTGCCTTGATCACCCCAGTTGCGTCCCAGGTCTTTGGCCACGTTGCTTGCCCGTTGGGCCTGCTGGCCTTCGAAATAGTCGTTGAGCCGGTCGCGGTTGTACGACGTTTCGCCCTGCGATTGCACGGTGACTTCGTGTGAAGCGTCGACCGCTTGCTGCAAAACGCGTTGATTGGCTTCCAACGCTTCGGTGAACTCCTCGTTCGAGGAAATGTCGGCCTGTTGGCGATAGTCGTCTACATCGGCGCCCAGCTTTTGAGAAAGGCTTTCCAGGTTCGCCGCCGCACGGACTTTCGAAAACTTGCCGCCGTGGCGTAACGTGTCGAGCAGGCGTTGGGTAAGGTTGGTCTGGTAGGCGACGTACCCAGCCGCCAGATCGCCTTCCTGTTTGGGTTCGCCCATCGTACCTGTGAAACGCACCCAGCGATAAGTTTTTGGCACATGTAGCCGTACTTGGCTTCGAGCAACATTGATATTGCGTGTCCGCACGAAGGGAAACTGCACCGAGGCCACGCTGCCGAGTGCCGGGAGCTTGCCGGCGTAGATGGCCGACACCTCGTAGTCGAGATCGCCGGCGGCCGTTTTGATCAGCGGGATGCGCACCAGGCGGTCGTTCGACGCGTCAGGCACTTCGGTCGGTTTGACGGCCTCGCCCGCGACTCGCACCGTCCAGAGCGTTGCTCCCTCGGGCAGTTGCAGTTCGAGGAACTGCTCGGTTTTGTTATCTACTCGAAAAACAACTCGGCCACGGTACGCACCGTTGGCGTCGGCGATCAAGTCGGTTTCGGCCAAACCGATGCTGGCACCGGCGGTCTGCACGACTTGGCGGGGTTGCGTGTGATACGCCAACCGCGGCGCCGCCATTCCCGGCTGTACCAGGTAGGCCTGCGAAACGGCTTGCCCCAGGATCGAGGCCAGGGTTTGCCACTGCTTTTGTTGGCGGCTGAGCGCATCGAGTCCCGCGGGCATGTCGAAAACCACCTCGTCGCGTGCCGCCGTTTCCAGCGTGAGGAAGCGGCGCGTGGTTTGGCTCGTTTCGACCACTGGAATGGGTACCTCGTACGTCGTTTCCGCCTTCAATAGGCGATCGTTCTCGACCAACACCCGCAGTTCACCCATGCGGTCGTCTTGCAGTTCGAGGCGTACGCGAAGCGGCGCGTCGGGGTCATCGTCGACCGGCTCGATCGTTTTCTGCCGCAACATGGGCACGGCGATTCGGGCGTCGGCCATCCATCGCGGAATTTGGAATACAACCTCGCGAATGCCGGCCCGAGCAACATGGAAGTTCAGCAATACGGTTTCCTCGACCGTGCGATTCGTGATGCGAACGTTGCTGATTGTCGTGCAGTTGACTAGGGCCTTGCGAGCCGAGAGGGTGAGTCGACCGGCATAATCGCCACCCGAATATTGCAGTGCCAATCGTGTTTGCGGCCGCAGTTCGGCGCTAAGCCATTGGTGCAACGGCTTGACGAGCACGCTTTCGCAGTTGCGCAACTTGGTTGCCCGAACATCCTGGCCCGGGTCGACGATCACCGCAATGTGGCCCCTCTGGTGCTCGACGTTTTGCACGTCCACACGCGGCAACAATACGCTTGCCTTCTCGGGTGCGGGCAGCGTACCCTCGACCGAGACGGAAACTTGGCCCAAATGGCCCTGTCCCAGGTAAACGGTCAACAGCCGACGGCCGTTCACCGTGGTTTCGGCCCATTGGTACTCGCCGGGAGCCACCACTCGGTTAAGCTTTATGTCCTCCGGCAAAAACACTTCCGCGCCGTAGATCGCCCGATCGCGGACCGAAAGGATTACCCGACTCGCCAGCGAACACTCGTGCTGGGCGACGTTCAGCAGCGTTTGCACGTTGGCCGTCACACGGGCGGCAATCGGTACGGCCGCCAGCCGCAGGGTAAACGGCGTGGTGGCGAAGCGGTAGGCCTGGAAGAGCTGAATTGGTCGGGGATTATCGGCGTCTTCACTGCCGCCGGCTAGAGTTTCCGCGTCGGCCGGAATGTCGGTGCGTTGCACGCCGCGCTGGTCAAGCATGCGCACCTCGAGCACGGGACTGCGGCGGATAGTGATCGTGCCGCTGTGCAAGTTGGCGGCCGGAACATCGACCGCCGGAACCGCGAATTCACCGTGCCCCGCCTGGTTTTCTTCGTCAAGCGTTCGCCGCATTTCCACGACGATTTGCTCACGGTCTTTGGCCGCCGCCAGCAGATTGACATCGAGCGTCGACGCTCCGTTGGCCGTTTCGACTTTCCAGCCACGAATGTTGTCGCCGATGACCTTTTCGACGAGATACCCTTCGGGCAGCCGGAACTGAAACTGTTCGCGCTGGCTGCGGCGGAACTCGAGATCAAGCCGCCAGACCATGCGCAGAGCGTCCTCGCGAACGTCGAGCACCGCCGTGCTTTGGGCCGTGAGGCTGCGGTCTACCTCGCCGGCGGCGACCTTCGCGCGCCACCGGAGACTCAAGCGACCGTCGGCTCGCAGGGCCGTTTCGATAGTCTCGTTCGCCTTGGTGGTTTCGTGCTCGGACCGATCGGCGACCGCACTGACACGAACCTCGGTTTCGGCTTCCGGCACGGTAATCGTCAGCGCAGTGGCCGGAGCCGTGGGCAGAACGCCGTCGAGCGTTCGCCAACCACCTTGGCGCGAAAGTCGCAGACGAATGCCCACTTCGAGCTGATGTCGCCCTTTGCCGCTTACTTGAAGCACGGCCAGCGGCACGGCCGGACCGGCTTGTTGCATGTTGGCCTGTTGAGGCATCGCTTGCTGGGCCATCGGTTGCGCCGGTGCGTTGACGCCTTGCCGACCATCGGGCAGTACCGGCCGGGCCACGCTGATTCGGGCCGGACGGCCGTCGAGTGTGGCACGCACGTAGACGCCGCCCTGCAATCGCAGCGGTACCTCCACATGCCCCTCTTCGAAAACGTCGATTACCAGGATGCCCTCGACGAGCAGGTCGTCGCCCTCGGCGAGCACGGTTCTGTAAACAGCACCGGCCAGGGCGTACGGAGCGGGAGCGGGCCGGTCGTCGATTTTCTTGTCCGGGTAGGCCCGATTCCACAGTTCGACGTAACGTGCATACGGCACCATGATCTGCCGAGCATCGCGGATACCGGTCTCCGAACTCGGGTCGTACGGAATGATAATCGCGTCCTGCGGAACGGTGACCGGCGTGGGCGGCTCGAGGATCTGGATACCGAACGGCAGTTGGCCTCGTTGCGGTTGCCCGGTTTTCTGGGCGTCCGCGGCCGTTGCCGTGGCGCTAAAGATCAGCACCAGCAGCAGAGCGACCGTGGCGGGTGCCGCTTTCGACGCCACATTGGCTGGTTTCGCCATGGTGTTCGAACACGCACGAACCAGCCATTTGACCGTTCCTGCGATCAGGTAGTAAGGAACCAACAGACTGGCCGCATAAAACACTATGTTAAACGTCCGCACGGCAGCCACGCCGTCGACGACCAGCGGCACCAGCGTGGCGACCAGCACCAAGATGACGAGATAGCGTATTTTTCTGCCCACGGGCCGATTGGTCAGCGACACGCCGTAGAGCAACACGGCTAGGAACAGTCCCCAGGCGAACATCCCAAGCCGAGTGCGTTCGGCCACCGTGACTTCCAGCTCCGGGGCCACACCCAAACTCTGGAATGAAACCGTCTGGCCCATCGCGTTCACGTCGGCCAAGTCGATCACTAGGCTACGGACGCCAAGCAGGTCGAAACGTACTTGTGCGCGTTTGGCTCCACCGCCGCGTGTGACAACGGCCCTTTCTCCACGCTCACCGGCCGCGATTTCTTTGTCGCTCTCGGCAAGTTTTTCTTCGGCCGTTTGAGCAGGCGATGGTGCGGGCTCCGGAGGCTTGGGAACGGCATCTTTAAGGCGATCTTCTGATTCACCAAACGGGTCGTCGGCGGGAGGAGCCGGGGTAGCCGCGGGCATCTCTTCGGCTGGTGGTGCATCGCCAGATCGTGCCACGGCGCCGTACTTCTCCAGGGGTTGCATGCCCACGGTGGCTTCTTCAAGTTCAAGATCCATTGTCTCGTCTTCCAAGGCAATCCCTGCCGGCATCTCGCGACTGTATCGGTAACTCTTGTCCACCGAAAGGCTTGCCGCCTCACGTGCCGCTCTCACGCAGCCGTGAAACGGATTTACACCCCCGGCCATCGCATAGAGTACCGCCGCCACGTCGAGTGCTGCCGGTTGCGGACGAACGATGTCGTCGGTGGTCAACGTGCCGCCGGTTTTGGTAATCTCATAGCCCTCAGGCAAGTGCAATTTCCACGTGAGTTCGGCCAGCGGAACGTTTACCGGGGCGGTCTCTTGCTCGTCGCGGAGCAGTAGCCGCGGGGCGGGAATCTGCAGGTGGGTCGATAGGTTCACCCGGCGAATGTCGTTCGCGTAGACCAGCCGCAGATGCCGGTCAACCGTAGCGGCCGTGCCCGGCAGGCTCACCAACAGACGCCCATTCTCTTTCTGCGGTTTTACCGGCGAGCCGTCGAGAACGACCGACCAGAGCGTCGAGTGGGCGGGCAATTGGGCCTCAATGAACAGGGCCTTGGTGCGCAGCACGAAGTCGGCTTGCGTTTGCGCGACGCCCTCGGGCGAGAGATACGTATTCAACGTCGCCTGGCGAACAATCGCCGCACGCAACGGGTAACCGGGACGCCGAAAGACGTCGACGGTAACCGTGGGCGAATCGCCGACGAAATCGTAAACGCCCAACAACCGGCGGCCGGGTTGGTAGTCGGCACCGGCCAACTCGCCCACGTCGGCCGATCGGGCCGTGGTCTTCACTTGCACATCGAGCTCCGCGTGGCCTTCGACGGCCACCATACCCGACTGATAGGCCACCTCCCCTGCCCTGACGATGGGCAACTCGAAACCTTTCGGCTCGTTGCTCGGCAGTGGTTGCTGGAAGTCGAGCGCCAGCCGGACGGTTCCCTGCTGGGCCTCCGCGAGAAGCACGGTCCAACGGCGCTGGTCGCCAACCTCTGTCGAACCGTATTCCTTGAGGGCCACGCCATCGAGACCCCTGATAGCCAACGTCGACGGCGTCTGCTTGGGCAACTCGACGACGAGCTGTCGCGTTCGGGCTTCGGTTACTTCGTAAGTCAACTCGTAATGGGCCGCTAGTCCTTCGGGAAGGATGCTCAGGAAGGAAAACGTTCGGGCGGTTATCCTGGCGGGCGTTCTTCGCACGGTGAACGTGCCCTCCAGCGGACGTGCGTCGTAGCGATAGGCCAACTGGGCAGGCACACCTTCAAGCCGCCACGCCGACTTCTCGCCCTCGTCCAGCGGCGCGAGGCCCTTAAGCTCGTCGGAGCGGATCGATAGGTCGTCGCGCGTTTCGATGGCCACGGCGCCCGTGTCCGGCTCGGCCCCCAGTACGGCGAATTGCGGTAGTTCGACGGCTTGCGTTGTCCACGAGCCAAGCCAGTCGGGCGGTGTACGCACCGCGTGGAAGTTAACGTGAAAATCCTGCCCGACGGCGATTCCGTGGGGCACACGAACGCGAATCCGACCCTGGTCGGTCTTCTGCCCGTGTCGTTCGAACTGCAGCCGGCTTCCGTCCGAGCCGGCAACTTCTTGCATGTGCCAGCCGTCGGGGACGGTTAGGTCGAAGGCGAACCGTTTTTCGTATTGTGGCAGCAACGCCAAACCACCTCGCAACTCGTGGCCTTGCTCGTCGATAATCCAAAGCAGGTTCGATTTAACGGCCATCGACGCTGCCGGCTTAGTAAAGCGTGCCTGAAGCGAGAAGTCGCCCTGCGGTGCGTAGTAGGCGACTACCGACTTCAACGGAGGCCCGTCTGCCTCGTTATTGCGAATGGTCGAGGGTAATACCGGTTGAAGTTCCGCCGTATCGATGGGGACAAGGCTTTCGGCGGCAATATTTTCAGCCTGAAGCCGTTGTTCCAACAGAAGGCCAAGGATCGAAACCTCGGAGACGACATCCAGCGGACGAATCGCGGGAAAGCTCCAGTCGTCCAACCGGCCGGGCGTACGTGTGGCGGCAATGTGCAACAGCACCGGCTCAATGGTTTCTTCCCGTAGCTGAACCGAAAGCACCTTGCGACCGGCTTGCTTGTCGACGTTCCATTGGGACAGCAAGGGACAGTCGACCTTGGTTACTTCAAAGTCGGCGGGAACGCTCAGGCGGAAGTCCTTCACCGCGCGGCGAAGCACCCGTAGCGAGATGGTGGCGTGCAATTTCTCGTAGGCTTCGGTCACCTCGTCGAACAGCACCGTGCTGGCCATGACAACGCGCTGTTGTTGGGCCAAGTGACTGTTGAGCGAAAGGGTAAGCGTCATGTCGCCCGGGCGTGGGACGAGTTGAAATCGGGTAACTTTGGCCTGCGAATCGACTTCGCGGGAAATGACCTCCGTGCCGCTTTTGAGTTCCACGTCGCCGGGCACCGTCATGCGCAGGCTGCCGGAGGGGGCCGATGGCAACCGTATGGAAAGAACCTGCCAAGCGGCGGTGGTTTGCAGCGGGGCGACCATTTGCAGCGCGAGCGAGTGGCGCCCACGGCCTTCGACGAACAGCAGCAATTTCCCGTTGCTCTGGCGACCGATTGCGGCGGGTTGCTCGTCGAGCGTGGCCGATTGCAGGCCCACCCGGGTCAAATCGAGCGGGACGGCGTGCAAACCGTCGTCGAGCACTTCAACAATCAGTTGACCGGCAATCCGCGCACGACCTTCTTCCACGTCGATTTGGTAATTACCTGCGATCACCGCCGCGGTAAACGGCACATCTTCCTTGGGCGTCCTCTTGGCCCGTTTCAGCAGGTCGTCGTACTGCTCGCGAGGCAGCAACACGCGCCGCGGTTGGTTCTCCAACAAAACGTGAAGATCCTCAAACGGAACAAAAAGCTCACGCGTCTTCTTCGTGGCGTCAGGCGTGGCTACATGCGGCGTTGCCGCTTCGGCAGCCATGGAGAACGAACCATACGCCATGCCCCACACGATCGCTGTGGCCAAACCCCAGAGCGAACACCTGGGTCTACGAAAAACTTGGTAAAGCCGGCCAAACATGGCCCAAAGGAGGCTACGCATCGGTCTTACCTCCTTTCTCGTCATCGGCTCCGCGATCTTTTTGTGGGCCGTCGGCATCTTGCTCACCAGCCTCGTCGGCCGACGGCGGGGGCGCCGTTTGCTCGGGCGATGCCGTGCCAGAGGTTAGATCATGACCCTTATCCCGCGGGGCCTCGAAATCGGGACGTTCGGGCTTGGCCTCTCCCTCGGATTGCGTTGTCGGCGTAGAAACCTTGGCACGACTCAGGTCCTTGCCGGCGTCCTTGGGAGCCTCGAACTGTGCGGCCGGCTTAGGAATTCTGGCTTCGGCAGCCAACTGGGCCGGTCGGGTGTGAACGAAGTACCACACAATCCACAGCACGACGACCAGGAAAATCGCCATGCCCAACACGCCGTTGAGCACTTGCATCGCGAAGACGGGCGTCAGCACCCCGCAGAGCACGATTGCCACGATGAGCAACCCCACGGCCACGGCACGTTTCGCCATGTTGGCCGGCAACAGCAAAACTCCTCCTACGGCCACCAGAAGGAATAATCCAGTATGCAGCCAGAAGCGGTCGGTGGTCGTAAGCGTCAAAGCACCGTCGGGAAGCGGTGCGGGCCGCAGCGTGGAAAATAGATAGGGCTGTCCGTCGGTCGGGAAACCCTTGAACAACTCGTCGCAGAGTTGCGGCAGGTCGTGGCAAAGTTCGGTGCGAATGATATTTTCTACTTTGCGGTATGGCGTGGCGTGCCAAGTCAGCGATGGCTTGAACTTCCAGCCGAACTCCTCAGACCAAGGACCTTCGTCGTCGAGTAATACGCGTTCCGTGGGCAAGTAGGTCGCCAGATAGACTTTCTGCACGGCCGGATCGAGCGGAAACTCCGGCGGCTCAAAGCGACTTCCATCGCCAGGAACCGTGTAACGAAGTTCCAGCAGAAAACTCTTGTCGGGGTTCGAGGTGGCCAGAGGAACGAAAAACTTGTCGTCCTGCGTTTGAAGCGGAACGCGTCGACCGTCGATCCGCACCGGGTCGGTGTCGAAGTTCACTTCGCCGGGCAATTTCAATTCGAGTTGCTGCCGGGCACTGCGGATACGATACAACGCCTGCACAGCCACTTCGTCGGCTCGGGTAACCACCATTCGCAACACGGCCAGTTCGATGGCCGTTCGTTTGACTTCCTCCAACTCGTAGCGCCGCGCCGTAACGGTCAGCTCCCAGTCGTCATGGAACTCGAACGCCCGGGCGGCCCCCTCGACCGGTCGCATCAGATCGTGTTGCGGATCGATCGGTCGCAGTCCCTTGGGCTCGCCCTTCTCTACAACGTCGAGTGTTTCGGTTTTCACCAGCACGATTTGCCCCCAGGCGCGATCCACTTCGGCCGGCCGCAGGTAGGGCACCTTGAGGTCGACACTGCCGCCGACCTTCAGTTCGTCAATCTTCTTCTCCCAGCTCAGGTCGATGGTGCCGTCGCCCAACAGTTCCGACTCGGGCGTCAAACGCCAGGCGACGTAACCTTTTGGCAGGTCGTCGGGAGCCGGACTAATCACTTCGTCGCGAATGCCTGGGGTGTTGTTGCGCAAGTCGGCGGCGGCATCCTCCGGCACATCGACACGCAGCGACTTGATGCCGCTATAACGCACCGAATACATCATCTTGCAGTCGTACTTGACCACACCGTCTTCGATCTGGGCGACCAGCAGTTGCCGGATGGTGACAAACGGATTGCGGCGTTGGGCCGTTAGCGACAAATCTGCGGCCTCCTGCGTGAAAGCAAATGCCAGCACGGGTCGCACCGTGGACGGCTTTTGGGCTTGCGCACCGTGGAGGTCTTTCAATGCGTCGGCAAACGATATGCTGCGAACGCCTTCGGTCTTGTCGGGATTAACGCGCAGGCTTTCCGGGGCATAAACAATGAGCCGGCCAACGGCCCGTTCGATTTCCTTGCCCACGGGCATGGGGATTGGCAGCGGCACGTCCGCGGCTTTGCCTGTCGGTGCAAGTAGATCGGGCTCGTTGAGTTCTCGCTGCATTTCCACACGCAACGCCACACGCCCTTGGGCCTTGCGTGCAAGGTTGACGATCAAATGATCGCGTTTTTCCCCTTCGAGGTGATGGGAGTCGACTTGCACCGCCGCGGCATCGTTCACCGACACGCCGTAAACCCGGCGGATGTCGAACCCCGTAGGCACATCCAGCTCGAGTCGGAAGACGCCTGCCTGCTCGATCGTGTAGACGGCCGTCGTGGCGAGCGAGAGCCGCTCGGGTTGCAGGGAAACCTCGACGAGCGAGTCGACCTGGATGCGAGGTTCCACTTTTTCGACCGCGAGCACCAGCGTGTAGGGCAACGCGGCGTAGCGGTATGAAAAATTCCACTTCGTGCCGCGTAGCGAGCCGGGCAGTTCGTTGGGGTCGACTTGCAGCAGCCCGGTGGCCTCCGCAGCTTCAGCCCGCAGGCCGGCACCAACCGACACGACGACGGTGCCCTGCTGGCGTCCGACGTCGCGGGCCTCGACCAACGGTGCCTCGAACGTTTCTTGAGAGTTCTCGCCCGTGAATTTTTCGAGTTCAACGACCACCGTTTGCGAGTTTTTGGCCGGTTCGAACAGTTGGACGGTTATCGTTTGGGTTTTGGTGCCTTCGTCGTCCGCGGCGGCAACCGCCCACTGGCGGACGTTCGCATCGAGCACGTTGACCACTTTCTGGTCGGCAGGCACGTCGATCGTCAACTGCGACAACTCGGCTCGGCTGATCGAGTACGCCAATGTGGTGCGAGTTCGGGCAACCCCTTCGGTGATCCAGATTTGCTGCTGGGCGTTCACCGTGGCCAGGGCGGCCAGGCCCATGGCGCCTTCGGCCTTGGGAGTCCATTCGATGCGCACCGTGGGAGCGGCGCCTACGAAGGCCACCAACACCGTTTCCTCCTTAGCCGGAGGCGTGTCGGCGCTATCTGAATCGTCGTCGGCATCCGTCTTGTCGTCTGTCTGTTCGGCGGCGGCGATCATCGGGTGGATGTCGACTTTGACGCCCGACTGCGGAATCCGCACCTGCCAACGGCTTACCGGTGCCTGGGGTGGGGAAAACTGCACGCTATTGCGCCCCGGGGCCTTCTGGATGGCCTTGTTGTACTTTAAAACGAGCGTAACCTGTTTGGCTTGCTCACCCTTGGGTTTCTCGACCAACAGCCGGTAACCTGCAGCCGGATCGCCCAGGATGCGGGCCGGTTGGTCGCCGATCGTGGCCGCTGTGATCGCCACGTCGCTCAGCCGCAGGGGAACTTCGTGCCAACCTTCGGTCAACAGCTCAATGGCCACCGTGGCCCGAACGCTTACTACGTCTTTTGCCACCGTGGCTTCGTTCTCGATGTCGGTGATCAAGGCCCCGACGGGCGGTTGCTGTTGTTCGGGCTTGCGGGTTTTATCCTGAGCGGCCTGCCATAGCTCCTGGAACTTCTCGTACGGCAAAAACACCCCACGGCCGTGTTGCTCGAAGACCTTTCGCAGTTTCTCGTACGGGATGTAAATGGTCTGCTCACGCAGCGCCGTGTCGTCGTCCACCGTCGCTTCGGTGGACGGGTCGGCGTCGGAAGTGGCGTTTTCGGGCGCGTTGGATGCCGGACTGACCGCGTCGGCAGCCTCCGAGGAAGGTGGGGCGAAAGGGTTTTGGGCTGCGGTTGGCGAGGCATTCCAATGAAGCACACTAACCAGAGCCATTACGACAAACGCGCAGCGCAGCACGGCACTCATGTCATTACCCTCGCAATTGCAGGCAGAATCAGATCTGTTCCAGAAGAGTCTTAGCAGAATATGGCGGCCTTATGCTGGACGGATACCAGCCACGCCCGCCGCGTACCATCTTAGACGAAACCCATACCGCTACAAGCTTCTGACGAATGGCACCCTGAGAAAGTTCCCAAGAAGTTCGGCGTGTTACTTTGGCGTGACACACCCGATGGAGGGTCGAAAAGACACGGAACGGCTTTTGGCGAGGGTTGGTCATGGGAGTAGCGGTTTCTATGACAGAAAACCACTTGCCGCGATCGTCACCTTACCCCCGATCCCGCTCCCCGGAGGGGAGAGAGACTGCTTATTGACGCTTACCTTGCTAATGAGCGGAAGGCGACCAACGGGAGCCTGGGTTTTCAGGCGTTCGGCTTTCCTAAGCGGATCATTTTCAATGCAAGCATCAATAAAACCCGCGAGGGCTGCGGGGGACCAGTACGATGTAGCGCAACACCAGACCGGCAAGAATCAGTCCGCCCCCGACCGCCGTCCACCATGCGGGAACCTCGTGCCAGACGAGCAACACCCAGAGGGGCACCATTACCGGCTCAACTAGGCCGATCGCCACTGCCTCTTGGCTGTTAATCGCCCGCAACGCCCGGATCAGCAGGATATAGGGCAAGGCCATCTGAAACGTGCCGAAGCCGGCCAGTACCAGCAGTTGCGTGGGCGTGGGCCAGATGCCGGTTCGCAACACCACCGGCAACAGCACGGCGGCGGCCACCCAATGGCAGAAGGCGACCAGCCAGGGACTGTTTTCGCTGCTGAGCAATCGCATACACACGACGACGCCGGCGTAGAAGACCCCAGAGACTACGCCACATGCCAGACCGGTCACTTGTGGGGATTCGACGCCGGTCAACTCGAACCAAAGAATAGTGCCTACGCCCAAGAGGCCGAAAACCAGGGGAATCAGGTCGCGACGGACGATAGGCTCATGCAGCAGTACGACCGAGAACAGGAACACCCACCAGGGAGCGATGTTCTGCAGCCAGATGGCGTTGGCGGCCGTGGTTAGTGTCATGGCGGTCAGGTAGGTGACGTTCATCCCGGCGAAACAACCGGCCAGCGGAATCAGCTTCCATTGGAATCGCGGTCGCCGGATCATTGGCGTCAGCAGGATGGCGGCAAACGCTGCCCGCCAGAAGGCAAGTAACAGGCCGCGAACGTCGGCCGGCCAACTGTCGAAAATCGGCGCCTTGACGAACAAGCCGCTGGTGCTCCAAAGCAACGCAACCAGCAACACGAGCAGTCGCCCGGCGAGTGGGTTGGGAGCTTTCACTTCGAGACTGTCCACTGCTTCCACCGGCTCGATTGAAACGTCTGAAGCCGGTCGTCAGGTCGGCGGACGATGTAGGCGGCCGTCTCGGGCGTCGTTTCCACCAGGCGCATCCCGTCCTTCGGTCCGAGAACACTGACGGCCGAGGCCAGGGCGTCGGCCGTCAGCGCGTCGGCGGCCACGATCGTCACGCTGCTGTGGTCGGTCAATCCCAGGCCCGTCCTAGGGTCGACAATGTGCGAGTAACGGCGACCGTCGATCTCGACAAACTGCCAGGCGTCGCCTGAGCTGGCCACGCCGACATTCTTCACGGCCAGAAGCTGCGAGGGTGGACCGGCGATTTCCAGCCGCGCAACTCCAATTCGCCAAGCATCGCGGTTGGGCGGGGGATCGGCGACGCCCAGATCGCCCCCGGCGTCGATCAGCGCTCGGGTAATGCCGTGTTGTTTGAGCACTTTCAAGGCTTCGTCGATGGCAAACCCTTTGGCGATTCCCCCCAGGTCGAGTCGCATTCCTGGTTTGCCGAGGGTTACCGATTTCGTCGCCGGATCGAGCTTCACGAGTCGGTAGTCGACCAAGGCCCTGGCGGCGGCCAGACGATCCGCATCGGGAAGTTGGCCACGCCGTCGGGCGCGCCGCCAGAGGCGAATCACCGGGCTGATGGTCACATCAAAGGCCCCCTGCGATCGCTGCGAAAAGCGATGGGCTGCCGAAAGGACATGCCACAAATCGTCGCCGACAGGAACGGCAGCGTGCCCGGCTTCGGCCGAAGCGCAAAGCTGGCGCAATTCGCTTTGCGGATCGTAATCGCTGAGAATGCCATTGAGTTGCTCGAATCGAGCAAAGGCGGCAGTGGCAGCCTGTTCAGCTAGCTGACGGTTGGCCGCAAAGAGGATGATTTTAACCGGAACGGCCATTTTCACTTCGCAAAACTCAAATCGCTCGAGTGCGACCGGTTCGTCACCGGCCGCACTTTCTACCGGTAGAATTCCCGTTGCCAGAAACAGGGCGAGGACTCCGAGAAACCGGACAACCCGCGTGCCATGCCCACGCTTGCCCGGGCATGCTGTAGATTTCGCCGAACATGGCCGCGCTTGCGTGGGCATGGCACCCAGTTCGCGAACTGGGCCTAGTAACTGCAATATCGTTGGACACTGCGCCATCGTCGAGTCCCTCTTCGTTAGCATCTAACCCCTAACCTCTCGTCTCTAGCCAGTCGGATAAACGGTCACCCAAAGGCTTTGTCCATTGTACTGACCGTTGGGGTTTCGTGGGGTTCAGTCAAGATTTATGTCGGTCTTTGCCGAACACGACACGAGTTGCCTTGCGCGCTGTTGCCGGCAAGTGGGGGCAACGAAACGCGTTTTGCCGCGTCGCCCCCCCCCTGCGTGTGGGTTCATTGTCGCGGTTCCACGCAAAGCGTATTCGGCAGACGGGCCGGTTTTTCGACGTGGAACGTACCTTCGGCCGCCTACCGTTAGGAACCGACGTTTTCGTCGGTCGTCGGGCCAAGAATTGCGGGATTTCCCTGGATCGCGCCGCCACGGGCGTGTTTGCCGGGAGAACTCTCCTGAGCGAAAAAGGCTGCCTGTCTCTCGCTGCTTGCGATTGCATCAAAGAGAGCTTACAATACGAACACCAAGTTGCAGCGTGTGTGCCGTCGCCTTGCCAGCTCCGTTGTGTGCTGTGTTGGCACGTCTTCAGGCCCGGCCATTTAAACCCACCTTAGGCAATTTCGCTTCCCACCTTCTACAATCCAGGTCGGAACTTGGACGTGTACCGGCCTAAGCCCATTTTGTTGTCCCTGTTCGAAAGGTTGCTTTTATGACTCGAGTACTACAGGAACATTGTCGCGTTGTCGCCAGTGTGTTCATTTGTTTTGTGGTTGTTGTGGTTTCGGCGATTGGGTGTGCTCCACCCGTCGGTCAGCCACCAGAATCGGGTACGACCACGGCCGCAACGACGGCTGCCCCCGTAACCCCGGCAACCACCGATGCGGTAAGCGATTCGCCGGAAGTTCCTGCGAAGGAAGAGGCCGTCGAGGCTCCGCTGCCAGAGGAGAAACCTGCTGCAGAAGAGAAGCCCGCTGAAGAGATGAAGCCGGCCGCCGAGGAGAAACCGGCTGAAGAAGTAAAGCCGACCGCCGAGGAGAAACCGGCTGCCGAAGAGAAACCCGCTGAAGAAGTGAAGCCGACCGCTGAGGAAAAACCGGCTGAAGAAGTAAAGCCGACCGCCGAGGAGAAACCGGCTGCCGAAGAGAAACCCGCTGAAGAAACGAAGCCAGCCGCCGAAGAGAAACCGGCTGAAGAAATGAAGCCGACCGCCGAGGAGAAACCGGCTGCCGAAGAGAAACCGGATGTCGAGGAAAAACCCGCTGCGGAAGAGAAGCCGGCCGAAGAAGTGAAGCCGGTTGCGGAGGAGAAGCCCGCAGAAGAGGAAACGGTAACGGAACAGACCGACCCCACCTACATCGTCACGGTGGAGTGGCTTCCCGAGCCGGTTAAGAACGCCGATGCAGAAGCCAAAGACGCCAAGGAAATGAAGGCCTACAAAGAGACGATTCCCAGCACGGACGTCAGCTTTGAAATGGTTCCTATTCCGGGCGGCAAGTTCATGATGGGTAGTCCCGACGGCGAAGAGGGTCGCGAGGACAACGAAGGGCCACAGCACGAGGTCGAAATCGACCCGTTCTGGATGGGTCAACACGAGGTTACCTGGAACGAGTATGAACTTTGGGGCCTCGGCCTGGATAAGCAGCGTCGGGCACAGGATCCTGCACTGAAAGACCTGGAAAAAAGCCTTCGCGACGAATTGGCCGACGCGTTGACCATGCCCACCAAACCCTACACCGATATGACCTTCGGCATGGGCAAGGAAGGCTATCCGGCCATCTGCATGACCCCACTGGCTGCCCGGTTGTACTGCAAATGGCTGTCGGCCAAGACGGGGCGCTACTATCGTCTGCCCACAGAAGCCGAGTGGGAATACGCCTGTCGAGCCGGTACGAAGACCGCTTACTCGTTTGGCGATGATCCCGAAAAGCTGAACGACTTTGCCTGGCACTTCGAGAACGCCGAAGACGGTTACCAGAAGATCGGCCTGAAGAAGCCCAACCCCTGGGGCCTTTACGACATGCACGGCAATGCCCAGGAATGGGTTCTCGACGCTTTCTTGCCCGAAGCCTACAAGGATCGAGCGGGGAAGCTAAGCAAAAATCCGCTGGTGCCGCCTGTAAGTGAGTATCCGGTGATAGCGCGGGGTGGCTGCTGGGACGACGATCCGGAGGCCTTGCGTAGTGCAGCTCGACGGGGTTCGCATCGCGATTGGAAAATGCAAGACCCCCAGATCCCCCAGAGTATTTGGTACGTCACCGAGACGTTTTGCCCTGGCTTCCGCGTCGTGCGTCCGTTGAAGGTGCCGAGCGCGGAACAGGCCAAGCTCTACGAACCGAACTACCAGCAGATCAAGGAATACAAGGAAGCCCAGGCGGGCAAAGAGTAGTCCTGACGTGATTGGAGCATCCCCGGTCTTTGACCGGTCGTTATTTTCCCTCCCCTGTTTACCTTTCCTGGAGATACGAGGATGAGCGACACGAAGAAGCCTTCCCGCCGTGCTTTCCTTAAGGGTTCCACGGCTGCGGTCGCTGGCAGCACGCTGCTTGGCGGTCTAAACATCGCACGAACGGCTCACGCCCAGAGCAGTGACACGCTCAAGGCCGTTCTGATCGGTGCCGGTGGACGCGGTACTGGCGCTGCCCACAACTTCCTTGGCAGCAACGAAAACGTGAAGATCGTGGCCGTGGCCGATGCCTTTGAGGATCGTGCTAAGGGTGCGGCGGATCGCATCAAGAAGAGCTTTGCCGACAAGGGCAAGGTTGATCTTCCCGACGATCGCATCTTCGTCGGCTTCGATGCCTATCAAAAGGCCCTCGCGTGCGATTGCGATATGGTCATCTTGGCCACGCCGCCCGGATTTCGTCCGATGCACTATTCTGCCGCCGTCGGCGCTGGCAAACACGTCTTCATGGAAAAGCCTTGCTGCGTGGACGCTCCCGGCTTCCGCCAGTTGATGGACGCCAATAAGTTGGCCGACGACAAGGGGTTGAAGGTTGGTGTCGGCCTGCAACGTCACCACCAACAGTCGTACATCGACGGCGTGAAGGCTATCCAGGACGGTGAATTGGGCGACATCCTCTTCACTCGCGTTTACTGGAATGGTGGCGGCGTGTGGACTCGTGGACGTCAGCCCGACCAGACGGAAATGGAATACCAGATGCGTAACTGGTATTACTTCGTCTGGCTTTGTGGCGACCATATCTGCGAGCAGCACGTCCACAACCTCGACATCAGCAACTGGATCAAGGGCGACCATCCGGTGGTAGCCAACGCCCAGGGCGGCCGCGAAGTCCGCAAGGGTAAGGACAACGGCCAGATTTTCGACCACTTCTTCGTCGAGTTCACCTATCCGGACGGCACGAAGATGTTCAGCCAGTGCCGGCACATCAAGAACTGCTGGAACTCGGTCAGCGAGTATGCCCACGGCACCAAGGGTAACCGCGGTGTTTCGGTGCGGGCCAAGGGCATCAGCCCTTACGACCAGGAGCACATCGATCTGGTCAAGGCCATTCGTGGCGACGAGAAGTACAACGAAGGTTGGTACGGTGCCACCAGCAGCTTCACGGCCGTGTTGGGCCGGATGGCAGCCTACTCCGGCAAGGAAGTGAAGTGGGACGAGGCGGTCGAGAAGGGCCCCAGCGAAATGCCCGAGACCTACGCCTGGGATGCCACCCCGCCGGTGGTTCCCGATGCCGATGGCAACTATCCGGTTCCGGTACCTGGCGTTTTCAAGCCGTACTGAGCCGCAGTGTGTATGGCATCTGAAAATCGATGAACTTCAAACGGGTCGGCCGCAGGCAACTGGGGCCGGCCCGTTGCTTTGGGTGTTTCGGCAGTAGAGATGCCTGGTGGCTACGGATTGTTTTTCCATGGTCGTTCACGATGCGGAGACTGCGGCAACAACCGTAGGGCTTCCTATACGCACGGCAAGGCCCCGCACACAACGGTGCAGAGTCTTGCCGTTTCTCGTTCGAGCGTTATTGACGGCTGCATAGCCAATGCGCGGAAGGCGACCAGCGGGAGCCTGGACTTTCGGGCTTTCGGTTTGCTGGAACGAACATTCTCAATGCAGATGTCAATAATCCAATCCACGGTCACGCACGGCAGTGGCCTTGGGTCTGTTCTTGGGCGAACTCCCAACCGTGGCATGGCAAAGAGCATTGCGCAATCTCGACAAAAAGTTGCGCATAACTTGCTTGTTGTGAGAATCTACGACAAATACCATGACAAGCAGCAAGAATATATTTGCCCGTCACTTAAGGAATCAACTTCTAGGGGTTCAGCCCGCGCCTCTTCACGTCAATTTACCATCGGCGTAGCCTTTGGCACGAACAGCGTTCGGGCGCTGGTGGTCGACGTGGCGGACGGGAAGTGACCTCGTGTGTCTTTGATTACCCCAGTGGCGAGGCCGGGATTCTTCTGGACACAAAAAATCCCCATCATACCAGCCTCAGCCAAGCCGTAACCGCCGAACGCCTGAAAACCCAGGCTCCCGTTGATCGCCCTCCGCTCATTAGCTACGCAAGCATCAATAGAATCCATCCTTGCGTTCGTTCCACCGTCCTTACCCGCTCCGTAGTAAAAAACGAATCGCCGTGAACAGTTACGTTTTTCCTTCCCCAGTTTTCCCATTCCAGGAGTCATGATAATGGCCGAAAAGGCTGAACCTTCCCGTCGCGAGTTTCTGAAGAAGGCCTCGACAGCAAGCGCCGGAATTACGCTGGCCGCCGGTTTGAGTATCGCCCGCACGGCGCATGCCGCGGGCAGCGACGTTTTGAAGCTGGCTTTGGTCGGGTGCGGTGGTCGTGGTACCGGCGCAGCCTTTAACGCGTTGGAAGCTCGCAACGACGTGAAAGTCGTTGCCTTGGCCGATCTTTTCCCCGAACGGGCAAAAGGCGCGGCCAACCACCTTAAGAGGCAGTTCGGCGAACGCGCCGACGTGTCGGACGACATGCTTTTCGGTGGTTTCGATGCTTACGAAAAGGCCATTGCTGCCGGGGCCGATGTTATTCTTCTGGCCACGCCGCCCGGCTTCCGCCCTCAACAATACGCCGCCGCTATCGAGGCCGGGAAACACGTGTTCATGGAGAAACCGTGTTGCGTGGATGCCCCCGGCTATCGCCAGTTGATGGAAGCCAATAAGCTGGCCGACGAGAAAGGCCTGAAGGTGGCCGTCGGATTGCAGCGCCGCCACAGCAGTCGCTACAACGAGCTGATCCCCAAACTGCACGCAGGCGACATTGGCAAGATTCTGCTGATGCGCTGCTATTGGAACGGTGGACACGCTGCCGGCGGCTATGGTGGCGAACCGCCGAAAGAACGCGAAATGGAGTGGCAAATTCGCAATTGGAACCATTTCTGCTGGCTTTCCGGCGACCACATCGTCGAACAGCATGTCCACAACATCGACGTCTGCAACTGGGTGATGAAAGACGAGCATCCAACCGAGGCCAACGGCATGGGCGGGCGGCAAGTGCGCAAGAAGTCGAATATGTACGACCACCACTTCGTGGAGTTCACCTACGGCGACGGCACCAAGATGTACAGCCAATGCCGCCAGATGGCCAATACTTGGAATGCCGTTGCCGAGTACGTCCATGGCGACAAGGGATCCATGGACCTGGGTTCCAACGGCAGCGACGGTTACCGCCAGGAGCATGCCGACCTGGTCGCGGCGGTGAAGGACGGTATCACCCTAAATGACGGCTGGCATGGTGCCAACAGCACGATGACGGCCATTCTCGGCCGCATGGCTACCCACTCCGGAAAGGTGGTGAAGTGGGACGAGGCGGTGAAGAGCAACGAACGTCTCGGTCCCGACAAACTGGCACTCGATGCAACGCCACCGGTGACTGTCGGCCCGGACGGCCTCTATCCGGTCGACGTTCCGGGAATTTACAAGCCGTATTAAGAAGCTGGCGTTCACGCTCTTACACAAATCGATGGCATGAAACGCCGTGCAAGGCCTCAAGGCATGGCCACTTCCGCGGTCATGAACCCCTCGCAGGTAATGCTTCTTTGTTGTCTGTGTCAACGTAAAACAAGGCGTGCCAACCGGTAAGCGTATCGGTGGGCACGCCTTTTCTCATGCGCGGGCCATTAACCTAGGCAAGATGCGTCCGGTTTGTCACTCCAGGCGATACTGTCGATAACGGCGGCCATGCGGCCCGTGCGGGTTATGCCGAGCGTGTCGTATTCTCTGGAAATTCGCTCTGCACCACTCCGATGGATTGTATAGCTTGCAAGAGTCGTGCGAGTCGTGCAGACCGACTGGGAGGTAAGATGACATTGCCTCGGTCGGGGCTCGTGCGGCCGGAGTTCCCATGGAAGGAGCGAGAAAATGAAACAGTGGCAATGGAGGTTGCCCGTGGTCGCGGCCCTGATGGGGGCGCTGATCTGTTGTGCTTACGGGGCAGAAGCCTTTGGGAAGGGAGCGGCGACTCGCTGGGCCGCGTCGCAGGGAAACGAGGGAACCAACGCCGCACAGGAAGTCGGCTACACGGTTGTCACCGACAACTCGCGATGGGCCTTGTATCAGCAGCCACGCTTGGCACCGAAGTCGCCTTTCATCGAGGAAGAGACGCCCATGCCGGACGACGAGGGTGTGGTCATCGTGCAACCGCAACCGCGGGCGGTCGAATCGGAATCCGCCACGGGTGATCCAGCTTACCAACCACGCGAGACCTACGCTCGCGAGTATAGCGGTGGCGGAAACAGTTGCACAAGCTGTACACCGCGATCCAATGCCGGCTGCTATCCATGTCGGCGGCGATGCGATGCCTATTGCCCGCTCGATTGTGGACAGTGCCGCGGTTTGGCCTACGGCGACTGCTGCGACTGTTTGGCACGTCGTGGAATCTTCACCGGCAGCATTTTTCAGCGCACAACGTGTTGCGATCCTTGGCTGACCATCGGAGGTTGGATCGATCAGGGGATCACTTCGAGTAATCACGTTCCGGCCGATCGCTTTAACGGCCCGGTCACCTTCAACGACCGCGACCGCGAGTATCAGATGAATCAATTGTGGGTGTACGCCGAACGCGTCACCGACACGGGAGGTTGTGGATTCGACGTTGGTGGGCGTGTTGACTTCATGTACGGCACCGACTGGCGGTTTACCCGATCCAACGGCCTGGAGGACAACTGGAACGAGAGCAGCCGATTCTACGGGGCCGCTTTCCCGCAAGCCTATCTCGATGTGGCGTGGAACGACTGGACGGTCCGGATGGGGCACTTCTACACGATGATTGGCTATGAAGTCGTCCCTGCCCCGCAGAATTTTTTCTATTCGCATGCCTATACCATGCAATACGGCGAACCGTTTACCCATACGGGCCTGCTGGCTACGAATCATATTAACGACGGGCTTTCGGTAAGCGTTGGTTTCGACCGCGGGTGGGATAACTGGCAAGACAATAACGATAAACTGGAAATACTCGGTGGCGTTTCCGCTTCGAGCTACGATGGCCTGACCTCGCTGACCTTCGCACTTACCAGCGGTGCCTACGACGACGAGGGACGGCTGAACCGCGTCATGTACAGTATCGTATTGCAGCACCAGATCAACTGCCGGCTGAAGTGGGTACTGCAACATGACCGCGGATTCGACAACAACGGGGGCATCCTGCGACAGGGCGCCGCCAGCCGCGACAATGCCGAATGGTACGGCATCAATCAGTACTTATTCTACGATTTGAACGAACGCTGGAGCCTGGGCTTGCGTACCGAATGGTTCCGCGACGACGATGGTGCTCGAGTGGGCGGCATCGGTGATCCAAACGGCTGGCCACTCGGCCCCGACCTTGCCAATAACCAAATCGGTTGGGCAGGCAACTTCTACGAAGTGACCTTTGGGCTGAATTGGAAACCTAACTGCCACCTCGCAGTACGACCTGAATTCCGCTGGGACTGGTACACCGGCCCAACCGACGCCCAAGGTCAATTGCCGTTCAACTACGGCGAAAACAGCTACCAATTCACCTTCGGCACCGACGTATACATTACGTTCTAGAAGCCGTTTTAAAACTATCGATAGGGACATTCGTTCGGCAGGTTTATAAAGCCGAAACCAGGTTTTGAAACCGCCTCTAGAAACTAGAGGCCGAGGCTAGGGACCAAGGGAAGGGCTGGCCGCTGAAGCGGCCAGCAGATAGCTTCCTCAACCCTTCCCAGCCAAATACGCGAACTCCAACCGTGGGATCCTCCACCCACTTGGCGTCGCCGGGGTATCTGCTCACCTCCGGCGACGCCTTCTTTTTTGCACATAGCCCCAAAGAACCGACATCGGCCTATTTGGTCACGTTCTTTCGGTACTGGGCCGGCGTTTGGCCAGTGGCTTCCCGGAACGCCCGAGTCATGTACTGCACGTAACTGAACCCACAACGGACAGCCACCTGCTTGATAGGCAACTCGGTCTCAGCGAGCAGTTCCCTCACCTGTTCGATTTGCACGCGTTGGATCTCCTGGTAGATCGAACGACCGACAACAGCCTTCACCCGCGGTTCCAGGGCCGTGCGAGAGAGACGTACCTGCCGGACGACATCGGCCACGCCGATACGATCGCAAGCGTGTTGCCGAATGTAGTGAACGGCGCGAGCGACTGCCTCGTCGTCGGTAGCCAGCACATCCGTCGACTGCCGAGTGACCACGCCACGAGGCGGCATGAGTATCGGATCGAGCGATACGCTCTCGCCGTCCATCATACGATCCAACAGCGCTGCCGCCTCGTAGCCGATTCGCTCGGGAATTACGTCGATACTTGTAAGCGGTGGAATCGCCAGTCCGCACAGGTAATCGTCGTTGTCCACCGCGATTACAGCCACTTCGTCCGGCACAAGCACCTCGGCGCGACGGCAAGCGTCGAGCACCTGCAATCCGTAGTCGTCGTTACACGCGGCCACGCCGACCGGCTTGGGGAGTTTCGCAATCCACCGAGCGATTTGGCTTTGCTCCTGCTGCCACGAGAGACGCCGGTGACCGGCCGGGTGTTTGAACTGGCTGAAGAAAAATCCCTGCGACTGAACCAGTGCGCGAAAGTTGTCGCATCGCTCGTCCATGATAGGATAATCGCCTCGCGGCATGCTGCAGAAGGCGAAGTGCCGAAACCCTCGGTCGCGGAGGTGGTCGAACGCCAATTGAGCGACCATTTGGTTGTCGACGCCGATAAACGGCACGGGCAGATCGGAGAGAACCCCGCGCAACTCGACAACCGCAACGCCCGCGTCAAGCACCGCGTCGGCCACACGCCGGTCGCCGATGCGAGCGAGGATACCGTCGCCTTTCCAGCGGCGGAGCCACGGCGGTGGGGGATCGCCCAGGCCATGGGGACGGAAGTAGACGGACCACCGGCCCTGTTCCCGGTTGTAACGCGACACTCCCCGCAGCAAACTGCGCCCGTAGGCCCGCGATGTCTCAATCAGTAAGGCAACTTGACGCAGCTTGGGCATGGATATGTTCCTTGGGGAAATGTTTTGGCAACGCGGAAATTCGGAAATTGTCGCAGGCCGATCTGCCCTCCCCTCTTCCGCTCCGGCGCGGTATCATGAGGGGTTCGTATACGCAAGCACCGTAACGGCCGGTTGGTATTTCGTTGTCCGCCTATTGGCGCTTGCATGGCTAATGAGCCGAAGGCGGCCAACGGGACCCTGGATTTCCAGGTATTCGGTTTTCTCAAGCGATCATTTTCAATGCAAACATCAATAAGTCTCTATCACAACGCTAACGATGATTCTGCTCGACGTTGAAGGAATTCGCAAGCACTTCGGGCCGGAACCGGTGCTCGACGGGGTGACGTTTCAGGTCCGCCCGGGCGAAAGAATCGCACTAGTGGGACCCAACGGCAGTGGCAAGACCACATTGATGCGCATCTTGGCCAAGCAGGTCGAAGCCGACGCGGGCACGTGCCGCTCGCACCTTTCGGTGCATCTGGGCTATCTCGAACAGCAACCCAACTTCGACTCCAACCGCAGTCTTTGGGATGAAGCGGCCAGTGCGCTGGCCGGATTGAAGGCCCTGGAGGAAGAAGCCGTGGCCGTGGCCGAAGCCATGGCCGCCAGTGACGACACGACCGAACAACAACGACTCGCCAGCCGCTACGATCATCTGCAACAAGAACTACACCGCCAGGACGCATACAATCTCGATTACCGTATCAAACGGGTGTTGGATGGCTTGGGTTTTGCCGAAACGGCGTTCTCGCAGCCGGTGGTGTCGCTAAGCGGGGGCGAGCAAAACCGCGTAATCCTTGCGAAGCTGCTCTTGGCCGAGCCCAACGTGATGTTACTGGATGAACCGTCGAACCATTTAGACATCGAGGCCACTGAGTGGCTCGAGAATTTTCTGGTCGAGAGTTCGGCGGCGTTGCTCGTTGTTAGTCACGATCGCTGTTTTCTCGACAAGGTAACGAACCGCACGCTGGAACTTTTTCGCGGAACCGTCGATTCCTTCACCGGCAATTTTTCGGCTTACTGGCGACAGAAGGAAGAACGTCTGCTGGTTCAACGACGAACCTACGAGAAGCAGCAGATCGAGATCGAAAAGACCAAGGATTTCATCCGACGCCACAATTACGGTCAAAAACACGCCCAGGCAGAAGACCGCCGCAAGAAACTGGAGCGGATCGAACTAGTCGAGCCGCCCCGGGAGATCGAGACACCACCAATGGCATTCGCCGAGGCCCGGCGCAGCGGCGACATCGTGCTGCGTGCCGAGAGGCTCGCCAAGAGCTACGAACAGCCGTTGTTTGCGGACGTCGATCTTCAAATCACCCGAGGCGAACGATGGGCCGTGCTGGGCCCCAACGGCTGCGGCAAGACAACGTTGTTGAAGTGCCTGCTGGGTTTGCTCAAACCCGACGCGGGCGGCGCCACGTTGGGTACGGGTGTCGAGCTTGGCTATTTTGATCAGCACCTGGCCGAACTGGACGACGATACCGCGGTGGTCGACGCGATTCACCCCGAGGGCAAAGAATTCCTGACGCAGCAGCGTCGTGACCTGTTAGCACGATTTGGCGTTACCGGCGCTACGGCACTGCAGGCGGTGGGGCGACTCAGCGGCGGTGAGCGTTGCCGAGCCGCCCTTGCTCGGCTGGCGGCTGCCGATGCGAATTTTCTTGTGCTCGACGAACCAACCAACCATCTCGACCTTTGGGCACGCGATGCGTTGGAAGAGGCATTGAATCGGTTTGTCGGTACGGTGCTTTTTGTGAGCCACGATCGGTTTTTTGTAAACCGTGTGGCGACTCATTTGCTTGTGGTTGAGCCTGGCCACGTGCAGGTAACCGAGGGAAACTACGAAAGCTACCAGCGACGGAAGGCCCAGGGTCCGGTGCCCACGGGCCCATCGAAGGCAGCGTCGCCGAAACCGGCGCCATCGCCCCCCGGCAACAACAAACCGGAGGCGTCGAAGAACGACGATAAGCCGGTCAAACGAAAACGGCGTTTTCCGTACCGGAAAGTTGCCGATCTGGAGGACGAAATCTTCCAACGCGAAACACGTGTAGAAGACCTTCAGGCTAAACTCATCCAGGGTGAAACCCACCGCGACGGCGATCTCGTGCGGCAAATCAATTGCGAGATTTCCGAGCAACAAGCCGCCTTGGCTACCCTCTACGAGCACTGGGAAGAGGCTACCGAACTGAACTGGTAGCTGTGGAACACGCGGATTTTGCCATAGGATGTTGACGTCCGTCGGCGGCAAGAGTTCCTCGCATTCGTTGTGTTCACCGTCGCATGTGTTGCGATCGCAATGCGCGCTGCAATCGCCACAACCCACCCGGGCGACTACGGTCTTACCCGCCATTGCCGTGCGGCGGTCGGTCTGCACTGACCTAAAGTTGAGGTAGCAAGGGCGTTGGGAATCGCCACGAGCAATTCCAGCCAATGCTTACGACGATGGCTTTGTGCATTTTCTTGGTGGGTGTTACCAACGTAATGCGGTGACGACGAGGGACTGACCGTCGCACGTAAGGGTTGGCACCTTCCGTCCGTCGTGTCCGGAAACCGGAGACGAGTTGTGGTCTGGTTCATCTTCATAATCGCAGTGCTGAACTTAATGTTCGGCTTTGGCCTGGCGGTCGTTCTCGGACAACGGTACCGCATGATCTATGCGCCCGGTGGGCTTCCCTCGGAACAGGAAGTCGAAGGCTGGAACGTGGACAGCGCGCCCCCGCCACCAGAGGAAGAGGCCATAGAATCGCCGTCAGCGTCAGACAACTCGGAAGAAAATACGGAAACACACGAGGAACCGAAAAGGACGGAGGAGGAGCCGTCCCCCGCACTCGATGCAACGGCAGGCGACGCCGTTTCTGACTCGGGTCCCGAAGCTCCTGCCGATTCTGCTACGACGCGTGAGGCAACTCCAGGGGAAAAAGTCGTCGAGGATTGTCGCCATCAAGTCAGGGCGTATCATGGCGAACTGACACGTTTGGACGAGCAGTTGCGACTCCAGTTTGAAGCACCCGATGTGGAAGTCATCGAGGCGTGTCTCACTTCGTTGCGGGCGGCAACAGAGAAATACCTTGAAGGTCGTGAAGGAGCGAGTCAGAAGTTTGACGAAGTCCATGGCGAAACGCCTGAATTGGCCGATGTTCAAGGCGAGTTGCAGGCAGCCCTTGCCCGACAAGATGTGCAAATCGACAGTACGAAGGAGACCATCGAGGGATTCGATTATCAGAACAATCTAGAGACCGGATGCCGCAAGGTGGTCGACGAGACAAACAAACTACTCGATGCCAACCACCAAGTACGCGATGCGCTCGATGCCACCATGGTCACGGTAGCCCGAGCTGAGGGCAGGCTGGCCGATCCGAACCAGAAGCCGGCTCGGGACGAACTTACGCGATTGCTTTCGCGCGAAGGATTTGAAGCCGCGTTGATCGAGTGGTGGCAGAAAGATCCGCACAAGGTACGCCCGTTGAGCCTCAGTGTGCTCGACATCGATCACTTCACCACATTGAATACCGAACATGGCCAACAGGTTGGCGATCATATTCTCCGTGCAATTGGGCATTTATTGGCCGCCGAAATCGGTAACGGTTATGCAGTGGGACGGATTTCCGGCCAACGTTTCCAGGTGCTGTTTCCCGATGTCGATGTTCGCGCTGCCACGAATGTGATGGAGCGTTTGCGGCAACTTTTAGAAATGGTGCATTTTAACCACAGGAACAACGACATCCAGATCACCGTCAGTTGTGCGGTAGTGGCCGGAACGAGCGACGATACGTCGTCGACACTTTTCGTCCGCAGCGAACAGACGCTTCGCGAAGCCAAACGCTACGGACGGAACAGAACGTTTGTTTACGAAGGTGAATATCCAACTCCCGTCGTACCGCCAAATTTCACCTTGGAAGAGCGCCGCATCGAGTTATAGACGAATGGCGGGCAATACTTGGTCCTGCACTGCAAATGAGCCAGGCCGACCAACGGGAGGCCGGCGATGGCAGCATATCCGTTTGCACCACGGCTCGTTTTCAATGCATAGATCGACAAAACACCCCTACACTCCTGCCCGGCACCGAAGGTCGATTACCCGTAGAGCCCCATGGAAACCCTCACCAACGACCCCTACCCACTGTCCAACGATTCGCTGTTGGCCTCCGATTGCCTGACGACGGGTGCCGAGGGTGAATCTGATCGCAATGCGATGAAACGCCAGGAAGCTCTCGTTGCCATGGGGCGTCGGGCGATTGCTCCACCCGATACCGCGATACTCATTCAAGACGCTGCCGCATTGTTGGCCGAGATGTTCGGTGCCGAGGCAAGCGGTGCGGCGACGGTGATCGGCAAAGGTCTCCGTATGGAGTTTCGATTGACCTTTGCCAATGTCGACGATGAAGATGACGTGGTCACGGAAACACACGTGTTCGATCGGGCCGGTGAAGATTCGCTTGCCGATCATGTTCTTCAAGTGGCCCATCCTGTAGCGATCGAAAATCTTGATGAACAGGCCCCCCTGTCCGATCGTTTTCTCCGGCGACACAAGTTTCGTAGCGCGTTGGCTGTGCCACTGAAGGTGCAGGATCGGTCGTTTGGATCGCTGGCAGCCTACAGTTGGCAGCACAAACACTTCAGGCAAGAGGATATTCTTTTCGCCGAGACCGTGGCCCATCTCGTTTCGGCGACAATTGCTCGCAACGAAGCGGAAAAAGCCTTGGAGCATGAACGCCGCTTGGCTGCCGGTGTGTTGGAAACGGTCGATGCGATTGTCGTGCTATTGAATCCCCAGTGGCAAATCCATCGGATCAACGCCGCGTGTGAGCGAATTACCGGATTCGTCATCGACGAGATTGGCGATCGCTGTATCTGGAATGTCTTTCCAGTGCCGGAAGAGATTGGTGTGTTTCGCCGCCTTTCTGAGCAACTCGAAAAACACGGTTATGCCGATGGTTACGAGTGTTATTTGCTGACGAAACACGGAAAACGCCGACGCATCGCCTGGTCGTATCGGGCCATCAATGGCGGCGACGACAGCCTGCGGCAGATTGTGGCCACCGGTGTCGACATTACCCAACAGCGCGATGCCGAACAGCGTGCCGAAAAGGCCGAACAGGTGGCGCTGAAGATGCAGGGAAGCCTTTCGTCGTTGATTGAAGAAAAAAAGGCCCCGGCGTCCGAGGAGTCTTTGCCCAACGCATTCAGCCCCATGCCGAAACCTCTCAACGCCGACCGACGTCAACGACCGCGCCGCTCCTACCCTTATCGCCAACGAGTTGCTCCGGTGATCGGCGACGTGCAGCCCGCCATCGACGACTTCCGTGAGGTCAAATGCAACGACATTTCGGCCGGCGGGTTTTCCTATCTGGATTCGGTGCCACCAACGTCGGAAACGCTGGTAGTGGCTCTCGGGGTGCCGCCGAAGGTCACCTACATGACAGCCCAAGTGGCCTACGTTACTCGGGTCGATCGCGATGGCGAGCGTTTGTTTCAGGTCGGCTGCAACTACGTACATCGGGCAGACCTTTGACCCGAGTGGCCTTCTTTCTTGTCCCGCTCGAAGCAGCGGGGGCGCCACCCCGCCGGACTTCTGCCCCCTTTGATTGGAGCAGGCGGCACGAAAGTCAAGGTTTTTCCGCCTACGAGCCACTCGCGTGGGTGGTGTGGTGCGAAAAAACGCCGTGGAAAGACCTTATGTGGCAAGTATAATGGATTGGGAGAGCTGGAAGACGGCGGAGTGCATTGGGCTCCGTATGCCGCTCGCTGTGCAGCTTTGATCGGGCCCTTGCCCACACACCGGTGAACGATTGCCAAACGCAAAACGTGCGAGACGGCAGACGTCAACCAAACCGGTACTACCACGCCCTCATCAGGAACCCGCTCCCGATGGTCGCTGAACTTTGACAAAAAGTTGACGATCTTTCAGGTTTGTAACGTAGAGGAATTGCCGTGTCTAACGTCGACGACGATAAGAACCCCGAATTCGAACCGCTGAGTTTCTCCGACGAGGAAGGGAATCTCGAACCGGAGCCTTTGGAGCCGCTCGCGGATCTACCGGACGATGGCGATATGTTGGGGTTCGAGGGCGAAGTGCCCGCCGAAGAATTCATGGCCGAACCTGAGGGAGCGTTACCTGCCGAAGAATTCGTCCCCGACGGTGGTGACGGTTTGGCGGCCGAGGTGGAGCCGTTGGAGGATGCGGGGCTCGTGGAAGGCGTCGAGCCCGCGGAAGAAGCCCTGCCTATCGACGAGGCGTTCGAGGCCGAAGGCGACGAGACGCCGGAATTCGCTGCCATGGATGACATGGCGGCTGGTGCTTCCGGTCTTGCGTTTGCCGAGGCCGGTGAAGCCACAGAAATGGGCGACGAAGCGGAAACCGAGGTCGCGGCAAAAGGCAAGAAGACCAAGAAGAAACGCAAGAAAAAGGAAGGCCCTGGCCTGCTCGCGTCGATTACCCAGAGCGATCCTTACACGGTAATGCTCGGGGTTGCCTTGTTGGCCATCGTGATTGCGGTTTACTGCCTGATGATGGAGCTGAAGACGTACGATTTCCAGATCAAGGCCGAAGCGGTGCAACGTCCTGCTGTAACAACGCCGTACGCTCAGTTTGGTCCGGCGATTACCGCCGTGGCGGCCTGTCCCACCGAGGTCCAGTTCAACAGCAACGCGCGTGACGCATTCGTCGAAGTCGGCTCGCGGCGGACCATTTGAAGCGGACACGCCGGATCGGGCCGGTCGTAGTTGAGCGTGGGTGGTATTACCCGCTGCTGCAAAGCAAGCACGCTTGCGGCGGCTTCCACGGCGCCGGCCGCTGCTCCTAGGTTGCCGAAGTAGCTCTTCGGAGCGAATACCGGTACATCGGGTACCGTGTGGCGTAAAACCTGGGCTTCAAGACGATCTTCTGTTACGGCGCTTAGGCCATGTGCGTTGACATGGCTGAGGCCCCGACCGTTGAGGTCTGCGCGCCCGACCGCATTCTCGATTGCTCGTTGCAGTGCCCGGCGTGGTCCCTCCGACGTCTTCGGAGATTTCGGCGGTGCGCAGGTAGAAGCGACGCTCAGAATCCGGCCAAGGATTTCAGCCCCGCGAGCTTCAGCGTGCCGACGGTTTTCCAAAACAAAGGTCGCGGCGCCTTCTCCCCAAACTTGCCCGTCTCGATCTGCATCGAAGGGACGTGCCGCTGCCGCCGGGTCGTCCTGCCGAGAGCTGAGAATCCCCATGCAACAGCGCCGTACGCAATCGAACGGTTTCATCTGCGAACTGGCACCACCGGCCAACATCACGTCGGCCGCCCCGCGCTGAATTGTCCGCAGGGCTTCGCCGATCGCCAAGATTCCCGAGACCTCGGCCTGGTGAATGGTATTGTTCGGACCGCGTGCGTCATGGGCGATGGAAATATGCGACGCAATCATGTTGGGCAGTACCCGAAGAAAACTTAGCGGGAAGGTGCCAGCCATTCCCCGCGTGGCCCAGAGGTCATACTCGAACGCGCCATCGAGTATGCAGGGCCGGTAGCTGTCAGCCGCCTCGTCGTGTGCCGAACAGATGCGGTCCGCACCCAGGACGACGCCAAACCGTTCGGGATCGACCGCGCCGGCAGAAATGCCGGCGCTCTCACAGGCCAAGGCGGCCGCCGCGACGCCTAATTGCGCATCGCGACACATAATTTTCAGTTGTTTGCGTTTGGCGACATACTTCGTGGGCTCGAAACCGTCGACTTCTGCGGCAATTCGGACTGGTAGCCGAGAACTGTCGAAATGGCGGATCTCGTCGATGCCGCTCCGCCCGGCCATTAGCGACGACCAAAACGCGTCACGACCAATGCCAATTGGACTGACGATGCCAATACCAGTAATAACAACGTCGGGTAGAGCCTGCATGGAACTGGAAGGGGACGAACGGGGAGGGGAAACGAGGTGGGCCGATTACAGCTTCTGTGCGCAGAAAGCTGGCAACTCACACCTCGCATTAACTGCGCTGGGATTCAATAGATGTAATCGGCAGAAAATGCGCCCGACGTGATCCCGTCCCCCGTGGTGAGCACGGTCGTCGCGGTGCGGGAAGTAAACTGTGTAAACCAGGGCAGGTGTAACGGCAGCCTTAAATCACCCAGGCTTCGCAGTACGCGCGCCTGCTGCAGGCAGAAATCCCCCCCTGACCGGTCGTTCTTCTCGCGAATGCCCCGTTAACTCACCGCAAATCCCTGCGAAAGGTGTAGACGCCGTGTGGCCAATTGCAGCAGGTAATCGGCCCTGCGCATCAACAGATTGCCCCCCCGAAGGTCTTTGCCACCGAAGTCGTCGGCCACGAAATAGCCTCCACAGTGGCAGCAACTGACTCGTTCGCCCAAGTGCTCCTTGAGGATCTCGAGAGGACGTCCACAAACGGGGCACTCCTGCAAAAAATGTGATTTCAACACCATACGGCAAAACTCCTTTCTAGCAGGCAGTTTTCCGCTTTCGTACGGGCGGCTGTCTGCCATAGCACTACAATCCGTTGCTGGTCACAACCGGCGAGCGTTCGTGGAACCGTGTTTCATCTCGTGCTTCGTCCACGAAGAACCCGCTCGTGTCATAAAACGCCGCATAGCGCGAAGCTGCGGCGGTCGCTCCGTCATGGGGAATTCGACCGACCAAAAAAAGGTCGGAAAACTCCAATTGGTCGGGACTAGCGCTTTGTCGATCTTCGATTGACGGGTATAAGGCTGCTTGTCGGCCACAGTGCCAAACACGGGCATACGACCTGCTCGCCGTACCGAACCCGTTATTCGGAGTTCGACTCAACACTAGTTGGTGTCCGTAATCGCCAGAAAGGTTCATGGGCGGCCGGGTTGGCCGGCCAACTGGTGCTGCCTCATTCGGGCAAGCCCTCGCTGACCGTTGGAAATTTGCTCAAAACAAATTCTTCCCAGCGTTCCTACATTGGCGAATTACGATGCGTTTTGACGGGCGCAACCCCACGGATCACCTGCCAGGCGGGAGGGAGGGAGGGAGGGGCAGGCGGTCAATAGATGGTTTACGAACTCCGCGGGACGGAAGTTCGCAAAAAACGGCAAGAATTTCCTAACATACCTGGCGACAAGGGGATAAGACGCAGATCGTCCAAACCCGGGCAAGACGGTAGCCATCCCCCCAATGCTGCTAACCTCAAAGACCGTCAACTTTTTTGCAGAGACTAGCGACCACCGGTAGCCGGGTGTTGCCTGGGTGCGGTAGTAGCCTTGCCGCCCTATGCTGCCAGGGTTTTGAGCAACCGCAAGAGCTCTTCGGGGACCGGCTTGTGATGAGAGAAGGTGTCGGGAAACGGGGTGAGCACGAGTTGCCCCTTGACGTCACCCGCCATAGCACCGGTTTCGCCTTCGACGACTGCCTGGACGGCAAAGTCTCCCAAGCGGCTGGCGAGGATTCGGTCTTCGGGAACCGGTCGACCGCCGCGTTGCAAGTGGCCCAGTTTCACCACCCGGGTTTGAAACGGGCAACCGGCCTTGCGAAGCCCCTCTTGAAGAATATCAGCCCCCCCGGCTTCATCCCCCTCGGCAACCACGACCATGATCGATTTCTTGCCGCGTGCTTTGAGCACCTGGAGATGGCTGACGATGTGCGGGATGTTGGTGTCGGTCTCCGGCAGGGTGACCACCTCGGCCCCTCCGGCCAGGGCCGTGTAAAGCGCGATGTAGCCGCTGTAACGCCCCATCACTTCGATCAGAAAAAGCCGTTCGTGACTTTCGGCCGTGTCGCGCAGCCGGTCGAGAGCTTCGACCGCCGTGTTCACCGCCGTGGCAAAGCCGATCGTGAAGTCGGTGCCGATCAGGTCGTTGTCGATGGTGCCTGGGCAACCGATGATACGACCATCCCAACGCTGGGCCAACGCGACGGCACCGTGAAACGTGCCGTCGCCGCCAATGGGAATCAAGCCCTCGATCTTGTGTTTCTTGAGGACCTCGATGGCTTTGGTCAGTCCAGCTTCCGTGCGAAACTCTTCGCTCCGGCTCGTGTGGAGCATCGTGCCGCCGAGCTTGGCGATGTTCGACACCGAGCGGAGTCCCAATAACGGTTCTCCTTCGGCGTTGACGAAGAAATCCTCATCAAGAAGCCCCTGGTAACCACGCCGAATCCCGACGACATCCAGGCCGGCGGCAATTCCTGAACGAACCACTGCCCGAAGACAAGGGTTCATCCCCGGAGCGTCGCCACCACTGCAGAATACACCGATGCGCATGGCAGTCCTCCCGGAACGTCGATGACGATTGAGGGTTCTTCAATCGGATTCAGAACTCTTCGATTTTCAGGGCGTGTTCCTTCATAAACGCTTCGGCCTCTTCCCGATTGAACACACTCTCGGTAGCACCGATGGCCCGCACACAACTTGCGCCAAGAGCACTTCCCCAGCGAAGGCAACCGGCCGTGTCTTCGCCCAACAGCAGGCCCATGATATAGCCAGCATCGAAGGCGTCGCCCGACCCGGTACCTCCCACGTATTGCGTTGGGTACACACCCGAACGCAAGCGGAAACCATCGCCGACGGCAATGGCGCCGTCGGAACCTTGCGTGATAACCACCGTTTTGGCACCAGCCTTGCGGAATTCTTCGGCTTGATGCACGGGATCCGACAGACCGGTCAGCTCCTGGGCTTCGTCGTCGTTGGGCAAAAAAACGTCGACCTCGGGCAGCATCATGGCCACGCGTTCGAAGGTGTCGTCGCCGCTCATGCCCACTACGTCCAACACGGTAATCTTGCCCTTGGCTCGGGCTTCGGCCAGGAGGGCCACCATCTTGTCGGTTTCCAGGGCGTCGAGCATCAGGTACCCGCCCACGTAAATCAGCTTGGTTTCTTCCAGCCACTTGGCCGGGATATGGTCGACGCAGAATAGCGTATTGGCTCCTGGCGAGGAGACGAACCGCCGGTCTTGCCCCTTGACGTTGATAATCATCGTCGAGGCCGTGTGGATGCCGTTCTGGCGGTGGATTCCCGAGGCATCGACCCCACCTTGAGTTAGTTCATCGATGACGAACTGGCCATAGGTGTCGTTGCCCACGCACCCCGATGCACCCACCTTCACGCCCAGACGAGCCAAGTCCAACGCCGCGTTACTGGCACACCCACCCAGACCGAGTTGCATTCGTTGGGCAGGTACCAACTCGCCTTCGGCCGGCAAGCGTTCGATGGGCGAGCAGGCGTGGTCGGCGAACAGAATTCCGGTGCAAAGACACTCGATTCCCACGGACGAACCTCCACGTTGATAGGCATGCTGGTAGTTCATTCTTCATTGGAAACAACCTATTGATAGCAGTCCCTACGTCTCTTTACCAGCCCCCCCGAGAAGGCGCAGCGGGACAACTGCTTGTCAGACTCCCTCCATACGGATACAAACGACACTCGGTGCCATTGCTTTCAATCCTTAATAATCTGGCTGGAGCATCGCCTTGGCCTATCTCAATTTGAACCCAGAGCGGATCGAAGAGACGATCGACCAGCTCGCCCGGCGAATCGACGAACGGTTTTCAGGGGCCAGTTTGGGGAATGTGTGCCGCCAACTCCACGCGACGGCCAGTCAGGCGGCACGTCGAGCAGCATGGATCTCCCGACCTCATTACAGCCTACGTGTCGGTATCGGCGTATTGATTGCCGCCATTCTAACCGGGTCGTTTGGTGCCCTGGTGGCCCTGAAGCCGCCGGAAGGCGACGTGGACTCGCTGCAATTCGTGCAAATTTTCGAAGCGGCGATCAACGATCTGGTGCTCATCGGGGCAGCGATCTTCTTTCTTATGACGCTGGAAACGCGAATCAAACGCCGTCGGGCACTGGTCGCGTTGCACGAACTGCGCTCGATTGCCCATATCATCGACATGCACCAACTCACCAAGGATCCCGAGCGGATTCTCTCGCCGGGCCACGAAACGGCTTCATCACCTCGGCAGGCGCTTACGCCGTTTCAATTGAGCAGGTATCTCGATTACTGTACGGAGATGCTGTCGTTGACCGGCAAAATCGCCGCGCTTTACGTGCAAAACTTCGACGACTCCGTCGCACTCGAATCGGCCAGCGACCTCGAGGCCCTCGTCACCGGCTTGTCACGGAAGATCTGGCAGAAAATCATCATCGTCGACTCGCATCTTGTGCCCCACCTCAGCCAATGCACCGCGGACGGCAATGGATCGCAAACCGCCGGCCCCCAAACGGAGCCGGTTAACGGCTAGACGCTGGAGTGCGTTTCACGATTATGCAGCCTCGTCGGGGGCCATGCCCGCAAATTTGAGAATCGACAAAGAATTCGTCACATGGAGCCGTGACCGTCCGTCGCCGCCAAGCACCACCAACCGAACCAAGCGTCAACGCGACGGCTGCGAGTTGATCAACTGCTCGTCGATTACCCGAAAGATTCGGGCGGCAACATCGACCTTGTTGCCGGTCAGGGCCGCCAACACGTGGCCTTCGGCGTTGAGCACCTCGCAATGAGTCTCGGCAGCGTGCATGGCGTCTGGGCCGTTGACCACGATCAGGTCACAGCTCTTGCGCTCAAGCTTTTGCAGTGCTCGCATTCGCTGGTCCGACGTTTCCAGCGCAAAGGCGACCATCCATTGCATGTTTTTCATGGCGCCGAGCATCGCCACGACATCGGGTGTTTCCACTAATTCGAGTGTTAGGGGATCGCCGTTCTTGTGAATCTTTTGGGATGCAATCTCCAGCGGTCGATAATCGCAGGGAGCGGCCACGCCGATCAGGCCGTCGCACGTGGGAAAGACTTCTAGGCAGGCATCGAGAAGCTCTTCGGTGGAAATAATTGAAACCACCTCCGCCGCCGAGGGATATTCCACATCGACAGGGCCGCTGACAACCACCACCTCGTGACCGGCATCGACGGCAGCCGCCGCCAGGGCGGCCCCCATCCGACCGCTGGAACCGTTGGTGAGGTAGCGGACCGGATCGATGTATTGCCGGGTTGGTCCAGAGGTAATCAGAATGCGAGCCATAAACTTCACGCTACCCAAAGCGGAAAGATTGGAGGTCGGATCTCGTGAAGAAACCGGCCGACTAGGTTACTTCGCCGTTTCCTTCAACTGGCTGGCAATCCGGTTGAAGATCAACTCGGGATCGGCCATCCGTCCCGGACCGGTAGCACCACAACTAAGATAGCCTTCCTCGGGGTCGATCAGAAAAATGCCGTCGCCGCGCAACTGGTCGACGTTGCGCTGAACGGCCGGTTTCTGCCACATCCGAGTATTCATCGCCGGGGCCATCATTACCGGCCCATCGAACGACAGCAGAACGGTACTCAATAGGTCGTCGGCCAGTCCGTGGGCAGCCTTGGCAATGATGTTGGCCGTAGCCGGCGCAACACAAAGCAACTCGGCCTGATCAGCCAGTTCGATATGGGGATGGGCCCCTTGGCCGAGGCTCTCCGGCGAGAAAACCTCGGTGCGCACCGACCGCCCGGTGAGGGCTTCAAATGTCTTCGGCCCGATCAACTGGGTCGCTGACTGGGTCATCACTACCGACACGCCCGCGCCTGCCTGGACAAGCCGGCTGACCAGCGCAGCCGTCTTGTAGGCGGCAATCCCTCCGGTGACACCAATGAGCAGTTCGCGGCCGATCATAGGTTGTTGAAGTCCAGTTCAGGCGGTCCAGCCTCTTGGGCGGCGGCCGAAATCTGTACGTTCATCTCGGCATCGAGGTAGATCTTGTCGTGCAAAATCTCCTGAACGACGATTTGCATTTTTTCTTTAGTGTCGAGGTCTACCAGCGGCCGTGCCCCGGCATTGAGTTGCACGAGACGCTTTTGCATCAGGGTCGAGAGCTTGAAACGACCGCCCACCTTACGAATGACTTGGTCGTCTTTCAGTTCATCCAACATGTGACTCGGACTCCGCTTCGTGTGTCAGGATATTGCAGATTTCTTCGACTGCCCGCTCGACGGAATCGTTCACCACAACGTAACGATAGGCGTCGGCCAGCGGCAGTTCGCGATTAGCTTGTTCTAGGCGTCGTTGTATGGCTTCGTTGGTTTCGGTACCCCGTCCGCGAAGCCGACGTTGCAGCTCGTCGAGCGAACCGGGGTGAATGAAAATGGAAACGGCTTCGGGAAATCGCCGCACGACGCTGAGGGCTCCCTGGACGTCGATCTCTAAGACTACCCATTTGCCGGACGCCAAGCCAGCGGTCACTTCACTCAGTAGCGTACCGTACCAGTGGCCCCGCCCAAAAACCTCGAAACACTCAAGAAAATCACCCCTCTCACGGCGTAGGTCAAACTCTTTCTCGCCAAGAAAGTGGTAGTCGACGCCATCGACCTCACCTGGGCGGGGCGCCCTAGTGGTGGCCGACACGCTGGCGACCAGCGGCAACGGGCATTTAGCAAACACACCGCGAAGGACCGTACCTTTGCCGGCGCCCGAGGGTCCCGAGACGATTACGAGTTTCCCGCATGTCGTTGCCGTCACCGCCTACTCAACGTTCTGGATCATCTCACGAATTCGCTCGATCGCGGCTTTGATTTCGATGACTTCCTTGGCAATCTCGACATCGTTCGCTTTTGAGCCAATCGTGTTGGTTTCGCGGAACATCTCCTGGCTGAGGAACTCCAATTTTCGGCCGCAGCTTTCCGAGGTGTCCATCGTGGTGTCGAATTGCTCCAAGTGACTGCGGAGCCGCACGATTTCTTCGGAGATGTCGGCCCGGTCGGCAAACACACTGACCTCGCGGATCAGGTCGGCCGGCTGAAGCTGAATCTCGTGGTCGGCCAGGGCCACGTCGAGGCGTTCCTGGAGACGTTGACGGTATGCCTGCACCACCAGGGGAGCCCGTTGTTCGATCCGTCCCAGGCACTGTGCGATCGTCTGGCAGTTTGCCCGCAAGTCGGCAGCCATGGCCCGACCTTCGTCCGTTCGCATCGTTGCCAAATGTTGCAGGGCTTGGTCGAGGGTTTGCGCGATAACCGGCCAGTCTTCCGTGGCGTCGGGCGTTACACTGGTAGCCTCTTCAACAACCCCGGGCAATGCCAGCATAGACTCGAGCGACACCCCGCCAGCCAAGTTCCAGTGTTGTCCAAGCGACTCGATCTGTTGGCGGTAACGCTCCAGGACTTCGCTGTTAATGCGATAGTCCTCCGGAGACCGCGCTCGCTCGATCCGCAGGTTCACCTGGATTGTTCCACGGCGCACCCGTTGGCGCACAGCACCTTCGATCTGGGCTTCCAGGGCGCCATAACCCTCGCTTGCGCGAACGGAAAGTTTGAAGTAACGGCTGTTGATCGTCCGTACTTCTACGGCGACGGCCAATCCGTCGTGGTGACAGTGGGCCTCACCGAAGCCGGTCATGCTCAAGAGCACAGTAAGGTCACTCCTGCCAACTAATTTGCCGACTTCGAGCTGCTGCCGGAGTCGACCGGCGCGGCCTTTTCTTGCGGAGCCGTGTCGGAAGTCTTCTCGTCAGTGGGCTGGTCTGCCTCAGGGGGAGCGGAGACAGCATCCGAGGCCAGCGGCGCTCCCCCACCCAGGTCGGGTGCCACCAGATTGCCCATTTGGCCGAAGTAGGCCACCGACGCAATGCACAAAACGATCCACAGGGTTGCCACGACGATCGTTACCCGGGTGAACAGGTCGCCGGCCTTGGTGCCGAACGCACTCTGACCACCCATACCACCGAACGCACCGGCAAGTCCACCACCCTTGCCTCGCTGCACCAGTACCAGCACGATCAGAAACAGTGCGGAGAGGAACAGCAGGACCATCAATAAAAACATTATCATGGTTTTTACCTTATTTCACTTCTTGACCGCTGCCGCAATGCCCAGGAACGAGTCGACCTTCAGGCTGGCACCGCCAACCAGGGCTCCATCGATATTGGGCTGACCGAGAAGTTCCTTGGCGTTGTCGGCCTTCACACTTCCGCCGTATTGAATGCGGACTGATTCCGCAACCTCTTGATTATAGCGGAATTGCATCACCTTGCGAAGGCCGGCGTGAACCTCCTCGGCCTGTTCCGGTGTGGCAACTTCGCCCGTGCCAATGGCCCAAACCGGTTCGTACGCGATCACGACCTGTTTCATCTGCTCGGCCGTCAGCCCGGCTAGGGAGCCCGCAAACTGGCTGGCGACCACGTCCATCGTAGCCCCGGCTTTGCGTTCTTCGAGCAGTTCGCCCACGCAGACGATGGCCGTGAGCCCCACTTCCAGGGCACGGCGGACCTTCTTGTTGATCATGGCGTCGGACTCGCCCATGATGTGGCGCCGCTCGCTGTGGCCGAGAATCACGCAGTTACATCCGATGTCGCAGAGCATTTCGGCGCTCAGTTCACCCGTAAATGCCCCTTTGGCCTCGAAGTAGCAGTTCTGGGCCCCCACGCCGACGGGCGAACCCTTAACAGCACCGACCACGGCGTCGATATAGACGCTCGGCGGGCAAACGGCGAAATCAATATCGCCGTAGTCGGCCGCCTGCTTGGCGATTCCTTCGGCCAGTGCCACGGCCGAAGCCCGATCCATATTCATCTTCCAATTACCGGCAATGAACAAACGTCGCATGAAAGAAAGCTCCTCGGTGTAAAGGGTTGGTGTCGCGTGTATCGCACACGACCGGCTTGGGCCGGCCGTCGTTATGGTAAACTTTCGTTTTTTGGGGTCTTGCGGGCTATTTCTCGCCGTCGGCAGCCACCACGGGAAAAGATCCGAGGATCTCCAGCCGCAGGGCCTTTTTTTCCAACGCGGCAACAGCCCGCTTCAGCCGAATATCGGTCTCGTGCCCCTCCATCTCCACGAAGAATAGGTAAGCTCGGTCGGAGCCCGGAATGGGAAACGACTCGATCCAGGTGAGGTTCACCCGGCTTCGTTTGAAGATGTTCATGGCGTCGGCGAGTGTGCCGGGCCGGTGTTCTACTTGAAACAACAGTGCCGTTCGGTCGTTGCCCGAACGAGGGGCCGACTCGTTGCCGATCACCACGAAACGCGTCATGTTGTCCGGGTTGTCCTCGATCCGTTCTGCCAAGGCGTTCAGCCCGTAGTGTACGCCGGCTTCGACGCTGGCAATGGCCGCTGCGTCGGGCTTTTCGGCAGCCAGCTTGGCCGCCATCGTCGTGCTGGTGACCTCAATCGTTCGCGCCGAGGGCAGATGTTTCGCCAACCAGTTGCGACACTGCGATAACGCCTGGGGTTTGCTGTAAACCTCCCGAACGTCGTCCCGCGCACCCTTGCCCAACAAGGTGTGGTGAATCTCCATCTCCACCTGACCGCAGATTCTCACGGGCAACCGGGTGAACATATCCAACGTGTCGGCGATCCGCCCGTCGGTCGAGTTCTCCACGGGCACCACGCCGTAGTCGGAATGCCCGCCGTTTACCTCTTCGAACACGGCCGCAATGGTACCCACCGGCACGAACTCCACCGCTTGGCCGAAACGGCGTATCGCCGCTAGATGGGTATAACTGTATTGAGGGCCAAGGCAGGCGATTCGCAGGTGGCGAACCAACTCGCGGCACCCACTGTGCAACTCGCGGAGGATGGCACAAACGGTGCGTTCAGCCAACGGTCCGCGGCTGCTCTTGGCGACTTGATTGATGATTTCGTCGTCGACGCCGCCCGTCGCCGTGACCGCGTTGAGTTCTATCCCTTGTTTGCTCGCCTCGACGACCAGCCTGGCACGCTCTTGCAGCAACTTCGTTAGCTTACGGTCGGTCTCGTCGATCTTGCCCTGCAATCCGCGCCGAGTTGCCGCCGGCCGGGTTTTTGGCGAGGTCGTAGCCTTGGTCTTCTTCAGTGGTGCCTTCTTCGCTTTGGCCATCAACCGTCTCCGCAGTTCAGCGTCTGCCGTTTCTGGGAATTTCGTTCGGGCGATTCTCTACCCCATCGTCCACACCCCCTGTCGGTGTGTGTCGTCTGGGCAATCACGTTAAACTGCAATCTAGGAAAACGGTGTGGGACCCCGGATCCCCCACAAATCTTCCACTTTTACCTGAGCAATTCTCGCGTGTCAATTGCCCCAAACGGTATTGCGAGGTCGGTGGGGGGCCCACGCCGCGCTCACCGACCCGCGGGGCGTATACGCCGCCTGCCATTGCGGCACCTACCCCACCGATTAGGTGTGCATTGTGCCAAAATGGCAGTCGATTGGCCAATCACGGCTTAAACAAGAGAAATCGGAATCGTCGCGCGAATTGTAAAGTGTTTCTGAGAAATGGTTTGTGGAGTTGCCCCCATAACAGGACCTCTCCGGCACGCTCTTTGCTTGCTTTCTCATAGGTACGTCGAGAGTGCCGAAAACCCTCGTGCTGCGGTTGCTTGGGGCGACGTGTGTCTTATCGGCTACGGCGTGCGATGGAGTAATCACGACTGGAGCTCACTCACCGCGAATCTCATCGAGTGGGCTCATGCGGAATAGATACCTCAAAGGAGCATCTCATGGCAGAAGGCGAAAAAATCATCGGAATCGACCTGGGGACTACCAACTCCGTGGTCGCCGTGATGGAAGGCCGCGACGCGAAAGTCATCCCCAATGCGGAAGGCAACCGGCTTACCCCGAGTGTGGTCGCGTACACCGACAAAGGCGAGACGTTGGTGGGCGAGCCGGCCCGGCGCCAGGCCGTCACGAATCCCAAGCGGACGATCTACTCGATCAAGCGTTTCATGGGCCGTCGGCACAATGAAGTCGCTTCGGAAGAAAAAATCGTCCCCTACCAGATCGTCGGGGGACCCGAGGACTACGTCAAGGTCGAGGTCGATGGCAAAGACCATACGCCGCCTGAAATTTCGGCCGTAACGTTGCGCAAACTCAAGGAGTCGGCCGAGGCCTACTTGGGCCACAAGGTCAACAAGGCCGTCATCACCGTGCCGGCCTACTTCAACGACGCCCAACGCCAGGCAACCAAAGACGCCGGTCAAATCGCCGGCCTCGAAGTCGCTCGTATTATCAACGAGCCGACCGCTGCGTCGTTGGCCTACGGGCTCGACAGGAAAAAGACCGAAAAGATCGCCGTCTTCGACTTCGGTGGCGGAACGTTCGACATCTCGGTACTCGAAGTGGCCGACGGGGTGTTTCGCGTGATCAGCACCAATGGTGATACTCACCTCGGCGGCGACGACCTCGACGAAGCGTTGATCAACTACGTAGCCGAAGAGTTCCAAAAGGAACAGGGTGTCGATCTTCGCAAGGATACGATGGCCCTGCAGCGGCTTCAGGAAGCCTGTGAAAAGGCCAAGAAAGAACTCAGTTCGGCCCAGCAGACCGACATCAACCTGCCGTTCATCACGGCCGATGCCAATGGGCCGAAACACTTGCAGATGAGCATCACCCGGGCGAAGTTTGAGCAGTTGGTCGATAGCCTCATCGAACGTACTCGCCAACCGGTGCTCAAGGCGCTGACCGACGCCAAGCTCAACCCGAGCGAAATCGACGAGATTGTCCTGGTCGGCGGTTCCACCCGAGTGCCCAAGGTCCAGGAATTGGTGAAGGACATCTTTGGCAAGGATCCTCACAAGGGTGTTAATCCCGACGAGGTCGTGGCCATCGGGGCGGCCATCCAGGGTGGCGTGTTGTCGGGCGAGGTCAAGGACGTTTTGCTTCTGGACGTTACGCCGTTGTCGTTCGGCATCGAGACGCTCGGTGGTGTGATGACCAAGCTGGTCGAGCGCAACACCACGATCCCGACCGAGCGAAAGCAAGTCTTCAGCACGGCCGACGACAACCAAACGGCCGTTACCGTGAAGGTTTACCAGGGCGAGCGCGAAATGGCGGCCAACAACCGCTTGCTCGGCGAATTCAATTTGGAAGGCCTTCCGCCGGCGCCGCGTGGCGTTCCGCAGATCGAAGTGAAATTCGACATCGACGCCAACGGCATCCTCAACGTGGCGGCCAAGGATCTCGGTACGGGAAAAGAGCAGACGGTTCGCATCGAGCAGTCGAGCGGTCTCTCCGATGACGAGATCAACAAGATGCAGAAGGACGCCGAAGAGCACGCAGCCGAGGATAAGAAGAAGCGTGCGCTGGTCGAATCCCGCAATCAGGCCGACTCGATGTGCTTCCAGATGGAGAAACTCCTGAAGGAAAACGACGCGAAGCTGAAAGAAGCCGACAAGGACGCGGTCAACAAGGCCATTGAAAAGGTCCGCGAAGCAGCCAAGGGCGAAGACGCCGACAAGATCAAGTCGGCCATCAGCGAGTTGGAGCAGGCTTCGCACGCCTTGAGCAAGGCGTTGTACGAGGCTGCCGCGGCGGCAGGTGCCCAGCCGGAAGCTGGGGCGGCGCCCGGTGGTGCGGCAGGCGAAGCCGCAAGTGGCGGTGGCGACGACGACGCCATCGACGCCGAGTTCGAGGTCAAAGAGTAACGAATCCCACAACGAGCCGCGGGCATTATGCCCGCGCTCGTTTCTCCCTCTCCCTTGCGGAGAGGGTCGGGGTGAGGGCCGATCCTTGCACGAGTCATAACTCCGTTAGCAATCGGTCCCCTCCCCGGCTCTCTCAACCACACCGGGTAGCACTGCTGGCTCGACCAGCAGCGGAACCTATTGGCAGTCAGCCTTGCCACCCGGTGATGGATACTCTTGCTTTTGATTTCCAAAACCTGCCGACGTTTCTGTCGGCAAGAGGCCGGACTTGCCGTGCGCGCGGTCGGCATAACACGACCGCCGACCCGCCGCGAGCAACGAAAGGAGAACAACAACATGATGGCATTTCGTTTCGATAAACTCACGATCAAGGCCCAAGAGGCCGTGGCCGGCGCCCAGTCGTTGGCCACCGACCAAGGCCACGCGCAGGTCGATCCGTTGCACCTGCTAGCCGCCCTGCTGCACGAAACCGACGGCATGGTCGGACCGGTGCTCGAACGACTCGGCACCAACCGCCCTCAACTCGAAAAAATCGTCCAATCCGAGCTTAGCCACTTTGCCAAGGTTTCCGGTGGTTCGCCGCCGGGCGTGGGACGCGAGTTGCAGCAAGTGCTCGAAACGTCGCGACAACTGGCCGACCAGATGAAAGACGAATTCATCTCCACCGAACACCTGTTGCTGGCATTGACGAAGGTCGACTCCAAAGCCAAAAACGTGCTTAAGCTCAACGCAGTAACCGAAGCCGACCTGCTGAAGGTCCTGCAAGAGATCCGCGGCAGCGGTCGAGTGACCGACCAGAGTCCCGAGGACAAGTTCCAAGCCCTCCAGCGCTACGGCATCGATCTGGTCGACCGTGCGCGACTCGGCAAACTCGACCCGGTTATCGGACGCGACCAAGAAATCCGCCGCGTGATCCAGGTCCTTTCGCGCCGAACGAAAAACAATCCCGTGCTCATCGGTGAACCGGGCGTGGGCAAAACGGCGATTGCCGAAGGCCTTGCGCTGCGGATTGTCGAAGGCGACGTGCCCGAGAGCCTCAAAGGAAAACGCGTGGTCGCTCTCGATATGGGCGCACTGGTCGCCGGCACTAAGTTTCGTGGCGAATTCGAAGAGCGGCTAAAGGCTGTGTTGCGCGAAGTGGAAGACGCGGGCGGACAGGTCGTGTTGTTCATCGACGAATTGCACACCGTCGTCGGTGCCGGCAAGGCTGAAGGCGGAAGCGATGCAGCCAACCTGCTCAAACCGGCCTTGGCCCGTGGCGACCTGCGTTGTATCGGTGCCACTACGCTCGACGAATATCGCAAGTACATCGAAAAAGACGCCGCGTTGGAGCGCCGATTCCAGCCTGTTACCGTCGGCGAACCGAGCGTCGACGACACGATCGCCATCCTCCGAGGGCTGAAACCCCGCTACGAAGCGCACCACGGCGTGAAGATCACCGATTCGTCGCTCGTAGCGGCGGCCAACCTTTCGCATCGCTACATTGCCGACCGTTTCCTGCCCGACAAGGCCATCGACCTCGTCGACGAAGCGGCTAGCCGTGTGGCCATGCAGTTGCAGAGCGTGCCCGACGAAATCGACCAGGTGCAGCGCCGCCTTACCCAAATGGAACTGGCCAAGCAGCAGCTTTCCGAAGAGACCGACGACGAAGACGCCCGAGAGCGGCTCGCCGAGATCGAGGAGGAGATGGAGTCGCTGCGCAAGGAACTGGCCAGTCTGCGCGAGCAATGGGAGGCCGAAAAACTGGGGCTCGGCGACGTGCAAAAACTCCGCGAACAGTTGTCGCAGGCACAGTTCGAGTTCGAACAACTCGACGCCAATATCAAGCAACAGATGGCTGCCGGCCAATCGGTGCCCGAGGAAGACTTCCAGCGACTTTACGAACTCGATGTAAACCGCCGCAAGCTCAACGAACAAATCGACACGCAGACCGAGCACGAAGCCCAGTTGGCCAGCGACGATGACACCGCCAAGGGCGACACCGCCAAGGGCGACACCACCAAGGGCGACACCACCAAGGGCGACACCACCAAGGGCGACACTGTCAGGCAGTCGCCCAAGCGCCGCCTGCTGCGCCAAGAGGTAACCGAAGAAGAAATCGCCGAGGTCGTCAGTGCCTGGACCGGCATTCCCGTGGCCCGGATGGTCGAAACCGAACGCGCCAAGCTGCTAGTGATGGAAGACCGCTTGCACCAGCGCGTGGTTGGCCAGGACGAGGCCGTCGAGGCGGTGTCCAACGCCGTGCGCCGCAACCGTTCGGGCCTGCAAGACCCCAACCGGCCGATCGGGTCGTTCATTTTCCTGGGCCCCACGGGCGTGGGCAAAACCGAACTCTGCAAGGCCCTAGCCCAAGTGATGTTCGACGACGAAAACGCCATGGTCCGTCTCGACATGAGCGAATTCATGGAGCGCCACACGGTAAGCCGGCTGATCGGTGCCCCTCCGGGCTATGTGGGCTACGAAGAGGGTGGCCGGCTCACCGAGGCCGTGCGGCGCCGTCCCTACTGCGTGATCCTTCTGGACGAAATCGAGAAGGCCCATCGCGACGTGTTCAACATCCTCTTGCAGGTGCTCGACGACGGGCGGCTCAGTGATAACCAAGGCCACACGGTCGATTTCACCAACACGATCGTCGTGATGACCAGCAACATCGGTAGCCAGATTATCCAGGAGATTACCCGGGAAGGCGGCACCGAAGACGAGATGCGGGCGGCCGTTAACGAATCGTTGCACAGTCGTTTCCTGCCCGAGTTCCTCAACCGCGTGGACGAAACGATCATCTTCCATCCCTTGGATCAGAAGCAGATTCGCAGGATCGTGGGCCTGCAGATCGACCGGCTCAAAGACCAGTTGGCCGGCAAGGGCATTGAGCTCGACGTTACCGACGCGGCCGTCGACCAGATCGCCGCCGTGGGCTACGACCCGATGTTCGGTGCCCGCCCGCTGAAACGGGTGATCCAACAACGAATCCAGAACCCGCTGGCCGTGGAATTGCTCAAAGGCGAATTCGCCGACGGCAGCCACGTGAAGATCGACTGCCAGGACGGAGAGTTTGCGTTTGTGGCAACCGAGGGTTAGGGTTAATCCGCCCGTTGGGCCGCACGTTCCCTATAAAACGGCCAGCCAGCTAGGCTCACTCGTCGAATTGTGTGGTACCGATGCGGTATTGCGTCACCGGCTCTACCGACGGTTGCCCAACGACCGCGCCGTCACAATCCCTGTGACCGTCACTCCCGCCCAATGCGCGACCGTTCTGGCAGTATTGGCCGTGGATTGGCGGAGCTTTGGGCTGTAGTATTCCACATCTGCGCTGTTGAGAACCTAGAATTTCGATGGGGAAATCTTGTCTGCGAAATTGCGCGATCGTTCCGGGGCGGCGGTATGAACGGATTGTTGGCCTACTCCGCACCGTCTCTATCCGGAGTCCAATTGCCCGCGACCGTCGCTCTGGCGGCCCTTGCGGTGATCGGATACATGGTGAGTAAGATCCGTCGCGGGAAAGCCGACTTCACCTTAATGGACGCCCTGATTCTAGCGGTGATCATCGCTGTGCTAGGCGGCACCGGAATCCCGGTAATCGAAGCACTCTGCCACCGGGCCAACTCCGCGACGTTGAAACAAAATCTTCAGACCGTGCGTCAGCAGATCGAGCTCTACAAGGTAGAGCACGGTGGCCAGGTGCCGGTGTTGTATGAGGGCACATTTCCGCAACTGCTGCGGCCGACGAACGCGCAGGGGATTCCCGGGAAAACGGGCAAAGCCTACCCGTTTGGTCCCTATCTTCAAGGCGGCATGCCGGTCAATCCGATGACCGGCTGTTCGCTGGTGACGACGATCGACCAATTCCCGCCCAAGGCCGCCAGTGGAACGGGCGGGTGGCTGTATTGCCAAGCCACGGGTGAAATCGCGCCGGACCTACCGGACCATCTCAATGACTAGTGCTTTGTCAACTCTTAAACCAGGGGTTGTGGGTGCCATGTCCACGCTTGCGTGGACAGGCTGAAATCCCGAGGAACATGCCCACGCATGCGTGGGCATGGCACCCCATTTTTTAAGGTTTGACAAAGCACTAGCCCGTGTGTGCCGAACCACGTAAACGCGCGTTAGTTGCGCTTTTCGAGTTCCCAGCGCTCGATGACGTCTTCAGCGCCGGGCGTTAGCCCACGGAGTTTCTCGGCCATCGTGGCCTTCTCCGAGACGGTGGCCTTTTCGAGCTTTCGGCCAAAGGCCTCGACCTTTTTGCGACGATGACGGCGACGTTTCAGTTCCTTACGACGTTCGTTCGACGGCACGTTAATGCTCCTCGGCTAGCTATACGGTGGCAGAAGGCCACACGGGACTCGGATTTTGTTTGGGCCAGACGATTGCAGGGCCTCGGGATGATTGTCAGGACCGGAAAGCACCGATCCTTCACCTCGCGGTCCACCCCTCGCTCGACGGGGCCCTGCCCGGCGAAACCCATAGTTTACCGGTGACAAATGGGATCGTCAACGTGGGGTGGTTGTCGCCAACGATTCTCGTTTTGTCGCCGAGGCGACTGGCAACGCAACACTTCGTCACCAGAAACCCACTAGAGGTGGGGGGCAACGCGCGGCAACGGCAAACGCAGATAAAGACGCCTCAAATGATGCCGACATGCTTGCGGGCGACAAAAATCTCGACCGATCCGTTGTCCAGTGAAAAGCGGATGATTCGTCCTGTTTCCCCGCCCACATGCTGACCAGCCAAACGGATGCCGTGTTTGCGTAGGTGGGCGGTCACGGCGTCGATGTTCTTCTGCCCGATGTCGGTGTTGGTACGCTGGCCAAACATGGTGGCCCCACCCGTGATCTTTGCGGTTAAGCTGCTCGGGCTGGCTCCCGACGCAAGCAGACCACGTTTGAGGGCAACGACAGCCGTGTCGGCGAATTTGCCCGGCAGATTGGTTGCACCGCGGCTGTCGGGCAAGACAACGTGGGCCAAACCTCCGAGCTTCATGCGGCTGTCCCACATGGCAATTCCGACACACGACCCGAGAAGCGTTTCGAGCACGGCGGGACTCTTGCCGAAGTCGATGCCGGCCATCTTGACCTTGATCACCTCGCCCTCGATGGTTGCACCTGTCGGCATCGCCACGGCCTCCCCCACGTGAGGTTCACGTACTGATCAACGAGGGCCCAGGGAATGCCGCCAACCGAATCGGTGCTACTCCACCACGGCAGAAATCTGCTCTCGTTGGTCGCTAAAAAGTCTGTTCGAAGACGGACTTTCGCAGGTTTGTAATTCGGAGAGAGCCAGACCTTGCCTTGCCGTCAACTGGCGTTGTCAGCTGCGTACGCCGCACGTTCCTGCCCCTCAAGTGTGTATGTGGCCCCGAAATCCATAGGACACCGGCTGGCTCGCCGGCAGTCGCCTTTTGGGCACCATAAAAGCGTAGCTCGCCGACATCGGAGCACCTGGCAAAACGTCGTGATGGCGGGTTCGCGCATTTCGGTGGCAACGATTCTACCGGTCGCCACCCCCCCCGATGGCCGACGCGATCGACGGTCGCTTGGTGTGGCGCGAGAAATCCCGGAAATGGCGTCATTCGTCCGAAAGAAGCGGCCGCGATCAGCGTGTCGACAAGCGGAAATCCAACGTGCGCGTGTCCGGGGCGATCTGGCAGGTCAATTCGCTGCTGGCGTTGTAGCGGGTTGGCACGATTGGTTCGTTGATATCGACCAAGGGGCTCGTCGGATCGTTGGGAATGGCATGCTCCTGGCCTACCTTGCGGTAACCTTGGATTCTTACCGACTTCGCTCCCCGGTGAATCTCCAACTGGTATTGCCCACGGTCGATGACAGTCCCGGCCGTAGGGCCGCTACCGTCGGCCGGGTAGAAGTCGATCGTTCCTTTCTCGATCGGCTTGCCGTCGAGCGTGACCTCGCCCTGGATATCGACCAGATCGCCTTTCGAGCAACCGCTCACCAGTAGGAGAAGCCCCACGGCTCCGCTCCAAGATACAATACGCCGCACTGAACATGTCATGGCAACCCTCGTATTTCCGCCTAAGGATTAGCGACTTGCACCGCGAATGGCGGTGGTTTTTTGATTCATGCTCATTGGCAGTCAACCGACGTGGGCGTTCGCCTGGGTGCAACGCAACACCTTCGTACGACACCCTGTACGATCAGAACTCGGTATCGATGATCTCTCGGCCCCGGGTAGAGCCTAAGGCCTGCCACACTTGGAGGTCGATCGAGTCGTTGATGAAGTGAACCGAGCCGTCGCCAAACAGCACATTGACCCCACCCGGATGATGGCTCCGCGCCTGCAAATAGGTTTTCGCGCCGAGTTGGCATGGCGCGGGATGCTGGGCGTCGACGCATCGGGTCGAGTCGACTCCGGAATTAGGTGTGAAAAGAGTCATGTACTGGGCTGACGCTTGGTCGTCGTTCATCAATCCGCCACGAAAGTCGAAGTCTTCGTCGGAAAGCGGCTTGAGCACCTCCGACATAAACATCGTGTTCGAAATGCCGTCGCGGATGTCGGCATGGCGGTACTGCTTGTTCATGCTGAACGGAGCTCCTTTGAAATCCGACTCCGTCTGGCGAAAACTGCCGTTTCCCCAGTTGACCAGGTAGTTGCCCCGCTCGTGGTAGTAATGATTGGCCTTCCACATTCCATCGATATCGCTCGGACAATTGTAAAGGGCGACTCCCGTCGTAATACAAGAGCGATTCTCGTCGTTGAAAAAGTTGTAGTCGAAGTCGTACTGGTCGTAGAGCGCTTGTTGCTCGATGTAGGGCCAAAGTGCGATGACCCAAGTTTGCCGACGACTTGCCCCTGGGCCACCGACGTTGGCGTTGGCCTCCGCGCTTCGCCCCGGCGAATCGCCGCTTCCCAATAGCGCGGAACCGGAAATTGTTCCATAAGGGAAAAACTTGTAGTTGTTCTCGTAGAGTTGCATTCCCAAACCCCATTGTTTGAGGTTGTTGTTGCACTGAATGCACCGGGCGGCTTCTCGAGCAGACTGCACCGCGGGAAGCAACAAGGCAATGAGGATACCGATGATCGCGATTACTACGAGAAGCTCCACGAGTGTGAAACCCGATTGGGTCTTCGTACGCATGGTATTGTCTCCCTTGCCGAAAGGCTTCAACAACGCGAAATAGAAAAGAACGCCGCGTGGTTGTCTGACATTATTGATGCGTGCGTGTCGAACGAACGGAAGAAAACCACCGGAAGCCCGGCTTCAAGGTTTCTGGCCTTGGCTGACCGTTCAATGAATATGCAAACACCAACAATAAGTTGTTTTTGTCGGCCACCTCGTCTGGCACGCAGACGTGCCGCGTTCGGCAGCCACGACCATACTATGCTTTCGTTTTTGGGGTATCGCTCTTCGGGCGACGGCGCGACGTTTTGGCTTGGGAACCATTTCCTTTAGCCAAAACGCTCTCTTGAATAAGGTCCTTCAGGGCTTCGCGGTCCTTCTCGTTGCTGTAACGAACGTGCTCCCGCATAGTTGCTTCCGCCAACTCCGGATCGCGAGTTAAGAACGCTTTCACCAGTTTCTGGTGGCAGTCCTTCATCATCGGTTTGTAGCGAGTGAGCTTCAGCCAGCTGAATCGCATCATCCTTCGGAACCACACCTTGCCTAACTCGTCGGCCAACCCGGGGCAACCGCCGCAACGGATCACATCCATGTGAAACTCGATATCCTTGGGAAACTCCTTCGAAACGGCTAGCGCCGGGACGTTGCGCGACAATAATTCGGGCAACAGGCGATCGACCAGTCGGGCCTTGGTCATCAGCGCGGCCAGTTCGGCGTTCGACGCGTTCTCGGCACACATCCGCGCGGCCTGACATTCGATAGCCTCGCGTAGAAATTGGTCGCGTTGCACTTCCTCGAACGTGAGTGGTTTTACTCGGGAACCGCACTGAGGACGGTTTTCGACCAAGCCATCTCCTTCGAGTCGCAGCAGGGCCTCGACTACCGGCATGGGGCTGACGCCCAGCCGCTGGCTGATCGCGCGGCGCACGAGCCGCTCGCCGGGCTTCAATGCGCCGGTAATGATCTCATCGCGGAGCGTGCTGTAGACCTCCTCGGTGAGTGTCGAAGGATTATCGATCCGCAGGGTGGGGCTTCCGTTTTGCTTAACAAGGTTCCGGTCCGCCATGAGCCGCTCCATATTACATGTAATCTATCCGCGTTGCCGAATGGGAATTCCGGCAAATCTTGTGCGATCCCCAATCGCACGGTAAATATACCGCGCCGCTTCACACGATGCAAGCGCGACGCAACTCTTTTCTGCATCTTCACTTACAACTCCCGTAAGTTTCCCACCGAACAATTTCGCGAGAATCCAACGGCGGCGCAGGTTGCTTTTCGACGTTATCTTCCTTTTTGGGTGCATATCGCTTGACATGCAATCCATTTTGGGTAACATCAATGTCGGTACGCGTCGGATGCGTGGCTTCGGTGTGCCCAGCTCGAATCCGTGGGGCAGTGTAACAATTCGGAGCAGTCCTTTTTCCGCGATGGGCTTCATGCCTAAAAACTCTGTTCTTTCCGTTTCCGTGTAACAAGGAGTTTGACGATGAACGCAGCAAAACCTCTTGCTCTGTTACTGACGTTCGCGGTTGGAGTCTCGAGTGACATCGCCTCGGCGAATCTGATCACACCATCGGCCATCTACGATTCGTCCGGGCCCGCCTACCCAGGTGGAGGAGACAACGGGACGTCTGACCCCACCTACGCGGCCAACAAGGCCATTGACGGTAACCTCGGCACATTTACATGCTTGGTAGATGACACGCTTGCCGGGAGCAGTACCGCTACAACACCGGATAACGCTGCCGCGCCGGTGACTGGCCACATCATCTTCGATCTGGGCAAGACAATGGTTGTTAGTGCCGCAAAGTTAATTAGCCGAACGGATTCCGCAGGTCCCCTTAACCCGAAGGACGTTAACTTCTTCTGCTTCATTGACGATGATCCGACGAACAACACCCTCGTCGACGATATTGACAACGACAGCGATATCGTGGCGATCAGTGTCGGCGCTCAAACGGAAATCACGCTTCCGGGGCTTTCATCAGGTGCTTCGCATACGGAAACATTCGACGCAAGCGTGGTCAAGCGTTACCTCGGCCTGCGAGTGAACAGTAGTTATGAAAGTGGTGCTACGCACTACAATTTCCAAATCGCAGAGATGCAGTTCGAGGCTTCACCAGTACCGGAACCGAGCACCTGGGCCATGGTAATCATCGGGACTATCATGCTGGCAGCTTGGCGCCGCCACTAAATAGTATGTTGCCAAGTGGCATCGCCCACCCATCCAAGCCCATGGGCCGCGACCCATGGGTAGCGCGCGGCACCCCCCGCGTTCCGAGAGTACAATATCATCAATACGAGTTCGACCGTCGGATGCCTTCGGAGACAGTGCGCATGAGAGGCTTGGCGAGTGAGTTCAGCCAACCGCAGCGATGGATTGCCGCCGTTCTGTGCGCAGTCGTCGCGTGGATGGCAACCCTGCCCGCCACAGCCGCGTCATTGCAGGAAACTGAATCGTTACAGGCGGCCATCGAACACTTGACTGGCGCGTTTCCCGACGAATATTCCGGCGGTGTGGCGTTTCTCCAGCGGCTCGAAACGCTCAAACGACAGGCAGAAAACGCCAACCCTTCTGAACTTGCCGATCTGCAAGCTCGCCTGGAGAACCTGCGTCGCGAAGCCCTTGCAGCCAATCCCCTTCTCACACGGCAACCAATCGCCTTTGTGGTCCGCGAGCAATACCGCCCGGATCACCATAACACGGGTACGATGTTTCAACGGGGCGAAATCAACGCCGAAAGTTTCCGTAGCGGTGGCGCCGTGAAAACGATCGACTTCGCTCGCGGCGGCCGAGTCGATACACTCTTGACGTTGCCCGAGGGCGTTGCTCGCGATTTGGAAGTTCGTTTCGACGGCCGAAAGGTGTTGCTGTCGATTCGCCGCAACGCGGCCGACTCGTACAGCATTTACGAGTTGAACACCGACGGATCGGGACTACGGCAGTTGACATTCGACAACGACGTTTCCGACATCGATCCCTGTTACCTTCCCGACGGGCGGATCGTCTTCGCTTCCACGCGCGACCCAAAATACTGCGGCTGCAACCGTCACATTCAGGCAAACCTGTTCGTGATGCAGGCCGATGGTGCGAACATTCGCCAGATCGGCCGCAACAATCTTTTCGAGTCGCGGCCGTCCCTGCTAGCCGATGGGCGGATTCTCTACGATCGATGGGAGTACGTCGATCGCCACTTCGGTCCATCGTTCGGACTGTGGACCGTCAACCCAGACGGCACGAACCACGCCCTATACTACGGCAACAACGCCTGGTCGCCCGGCGCCATTTTCGACGCCCGCGAAATTCCCGGCTCGCAACGCTTCGTGGCCGTGTTCAGTTCGTGCCACGACCGGCCGTGGGGCGCGATTGTGCTTTTGGACCGTCGCCAGGGACTCGACGGTACAACCCCCATCGTGTTTAGCTGGCCCGTGGACATTTCCAAACGATTGGACAACCCGAGCGAGGTCGAACGCCGCCGTGGCTTCGAACATCCTAACGCCGGTTGGATTGACAGTTTCCGCTCGATGCCGGTGAAGTACGAAGACCCCTATCCGCTGAACGATCGATTCTTCCTTTGTTCGCGAATGACGGGCATAGTCGAGCAGATGGGAATCTACCTGATCGACACCTTCGGCAACGAGATTCTGCTGCACGCCGAGGCGCCAGGCTGTTTTGATCCGATGCCGTTGGCCGCGCGATCGCGTCCGCCGGTAATCCCCTCTCGCATTGACCTAACGCAGGATTCGGGAACCTTCTACGTAAAAGACGTCTACCAGGGTACCGGGATGGAAGGCGTACCGCGGGGAACCATCAAGTGGATTCGCGTGGTCGAAGCACCGCCGAAGCGATTCTGGACGAGTAGCCTTTGGCATATCGACACCCACCAAGCCCCGGCGATGAATTACAACTGTACGAACAACAAACGAATCCTCGGCGACGCACCGGTCGAGGCCGACGGCTCCGCCTATTTCGAAGTGCCTGCCGGACGGTTCGTGTTCTTCCAGGCCCTGGATGCCGACGGCATGATGGTCCAGTCGATGCGCAGCGGTACGACCTTGCAGCCGGGCGAACGTTCCGGTTGTGTCGGCTGCCACGAATACCGGCTTTCGAGCATGCCAAGCTTGGCGGAATCGTCGCCGCTGGCACTAAAACGGCCCGCGAGCAAGCTTCGCCCATGGTACGGGCCGGCGCGAGAGTTCAACTACCTTACCGAAGTGCAACCGGCGTTCGACAAGCACTGCGTAACGTGTCACGACTATGGCAAGGAAGCTGGCAAGGCGATCAACTTGGCGGGTGATCTGGGATTGGTGTTCAACACGTCGTATCTCGAGTTGCGCAACAAGAGCCCCATGCGTTGGCACCCGGACTCACCCGGCGAGGAAAGGTCGCTGGTCAAGGCGGTCGACGATGGCCCGCCGCAGGTATTGCCGCCTTACGCCTGGGGTTCGCATCGCAGCCGGCTGATCGATTTTCTTCGACCAGAACATTACGACGTGAAGCTTTCGCCGGAGGAACTCGATCGGGTGGTCACCTGGATCGACATGAACGCGCCGTATTACGGCACGTACGCCACGGCTTATCCCGATAACCCGTTCGCCCGTTCGCCGCTGGATCAGCAGCAGTTGACCGGTTTGGCGGAGTTAACCGGCGTTTCGCTCAATGCGCAATACATCGGTGCGGAGCTAAACGGTTCGCAGGTGAACTTCACCCGACCCGAGTTGAGTCCGTGTCTGCAAGGTCTCCAAAACGCCAAGCCCACTGAATACCACGAGGCGCTGGATCTGATTCAGGCCGGGCAAGAATTGCTCGCCAAACGGCCACGGGCCGACATGCCCGGTTTTCAACCGGTTTCGCCGATGTGTCAGCACCAACTGCAGCGGCTGCAACATCGCCAGCAAGCCGAAATGAAATCGTGCGACGCGATTGTCCGCGGTGAGCGACACTATGACCGGCTTAGCAAGGTAATCATGCCCCTGGCAGTGCTCTCTTCCGCCGGGCTCCCCTACCCCGCCGGCAACGACAACAAGAAGTACGCTGCTCATGCGGCCATCGACGGCGATCCCGAGACATTCTGTTGCCTACTGGACGACTCGCTGACGGGCCAGGACGACTACACGATGCCGCCCAAAGCCGCCGCGCCGGTTACCGGATTCATCGTATTCGATCTGGGTGCGAAGGTTGAAGTAACCGGGCTGACGCTTCTCGCCCGAGCCGACGGTGGCCCGTTCAACCCGAAGCGTGTCGACGTGTTCGCATTGCCCAACGACTACGCTCAAAACACCCCGTCGCTCGAATCGCCGCGAGACAGCAAAACCGTTCGTCCGCTATTGAAAGACTACGCGGTACGGCCATTGCAGAGCGGTGAAGAAGCCACCTTGTCGTGGTCGCCCGTTGAAGCACGTTATCTTGGCCTGCAAGTACACGACAGCTACGAGGCAGGCGGTGGTGGCAAGCATTTCAATTTCCAGCTTGCCGAGGTGACATTTCGCGTGGAACTCGACCCGCAGGCCGTACCGCCTGGGCTTCGTGCGGCGGTTTCGTATGAGAAGAAAGACACTCTGCAACAGACGCTCTTGGCCCTGCGACAGCAACTTATTGGCCAACCTATACCATCCTCGGACACTCCGAGTCTCGTGACGGTCAACGCGAACGACGCGGCGGCGTTCTGGAATCGTATCCAACGCGACTTCCCGACCAAACAGAATCGGCTCTTGGAGTATGTCCACCACGAGTGGTTCGCGCCCACCGGTTGGCTGGCCCGTACCGACACCCAACTCGAACAAACGCTCATACGCCGCGCGATTGAAGAGACCGGTGCAACGGGAAGCCACTTGCTGGACGAATTGAATCGGCTCATCGAGCAGAAGATTCCGGCTGACGACCCGCGTTGGCTCGACTTGTGCGCAAAAACGGCCGAATTCGCCATCGCGATGCGTGAAGTCGTTAACCTGCGAACTGCCATCAACCACCTAACCAACCAGTTTCCCCAACGCTACCCAGGCACAAAATACCGCGAGGCACTCGAAGCACTGCAGCGCCGCCTGATCGAACAATCGGCCAACCCGTGGAAAGTCTCCAGCAACGCGACCAAGCAACTGGTCGACGAATTGGTTAAACTGAGGCACGCTGCCTTGGCACGCGACAACCCGCTGCTTTCACCGGGCAAGATTCTCTTCGTCAAGCGATATACCTACCGCACAGGCTGGTACTATGCCGAATTCATGCAAGCCAACCGTGTGGGTGGCAATCTGTGCGTGTTGTCGCTCGACGACGGAACCGTAACCGAACTCTGTCCACAGCTTGCCAGCGGCATTATCGATCGCTACGACCTTTCGTTCGATGCCCAACGCGTAGTGTTCGGCTACCGGCCCGCAGCCGACAAGGCATTTCGCCTGTACGAAGTCGGGATCGACGGCCAGGGACTTCGACAACTTACGTTCGATCCCCCGGACGAGGCCGAGCGGTTGGCCTCTTACGGCCTCACGCCGGGCAAAAACGAACTCGGGCCTTGGCGCGCTCATACCGACGATTTTCACCCGTGTTATCTGCCCGACGGCGGCATCTGCTTTGCCTCGTCGCGTTGTGAGCGCGGGGTGCTTTGCGATCAGCCGGACAATCTGAGCGTCAACGTACTCTACCACATCGACAGCGACGGCCGTAACATGCAAATGCTTTCCGAAGGTGCGCTGAGCGAGTCGACTCCTAGCGTGATGAACGACGGCCGCATTCTCTACACTCGTTGGGAATACGTCGACAAGGGCGTAATCGCCGTGCAGTCGCTTTGGGCCATGCGTCCCGACGGCACCGGTTCGACCGAAATCTTTGGCAACCATCACGAGTTTCCGCCCGTACTGATCCACGGCCGCGCAATTCCCGGCTGCAACAACCTGTTCGTGGCCACTTGCACCATGCACCATCCGTTTGCCGTGGGGCCGATTCTTCTGATTGACAACAGCAAGAACATCCGCACGTTGGCCCCACTAACGAATATCACGCCGGATACGGATGTTTGGGTCGACGGCGTCGGCAGTTTTCCTCGCGGCGAGGCTTTCAGCCACCGTCGCAATGATTGCTGGATCAACGACAACATCGGCCCCTTGTTTTGCGAGCCCTACCCGCTCTCCGAAAACTTCTTCCTGGTTTCCTGCAATCCCGACAAACCGCACAACGACCAGGCAGCCTACGGCCTTTGGCTGATCGACACGTTTGGCAATCGCGTGTTACTCTACGACGATCCCGAGATTTCCTGTTGGCAGCCGATGCTGCTTCGCCCGCGCGAGATGCCGCCCGTGATCGCCTCGACACGCGAACCGGCAATACTTTCTTCCAACGGGGATTCCAACGACAACGCCGAGTGCAAATCGACTGTCGCCGCGTGCGAGACCTCCAACTACGAAACGTCGAGCAACGAGGCCCAGATCGTTCTCACCGACATTTACGAAGGCCTCGACGACATTCCGCGCGGCGAAATCAAGTATCTGCGGATTTTCGAGCAGGTCGCCCGACCGTGGACGGCCCATCGTTTCTGGCCCGACGACCACACGCTGGGCCAAAACGCTGTGATCAGTCTCAATGCCCACATCTACGTCAAAGTGCTACACGGCGTCGTGCCGGTCGAGTCCGACGGCTCGGCCCATTTCACGGTTCCGGCCGACAAGAACCTTTTCTTCCAGGCCCTCGACAAAGACTACATGGAAGTGCAGCGGATGCGTACGTTTGTCAACCTACAGCCGGGCGAGGTGCGTAGCTGCATTGGTTGCCACGAACAACGCAATCAGGCACCGCCGCGCCGGATGCCGTTGGCGTTGCAGCGCCCGCCCGTCCGTCCAACACCTCAGCCGGGCGAAACCACTGTTCCCCGGCCGCTTTACTATCCGACCGACGTGCAACCGATTCTCGACCAACACTGCGTCGCCTGCCACAACGCCGACAAACCCGACGGCGACCTAATTCTCACCGGCGAGTTAACCACCTATTTCAATCGTTCCTACGAAAACCTGATGCGGAAGAAACTGCTTACCTGCATCCAGGAGTTCGTCGGCCCCCAGCCCCGGGCACAAAAGACCAATGTAACGCCCCTGCCGCCGAAGGCCCTCGGCTCTCATGCCAGCAAACTGATTACCGTGCTGCATCAGGGCCATTACGACGTAAACCTCAGCCAAGCCGAGTGGTTGCGGCTGATCACCTGGGTCGACGCCAACGGACCGTACTACGGCTCATACTTCGGCCGCCGCCACCTGAAATACCGCGACCTGCCCGACTTCCGCCCCACTCCCACTCTCCAGTCGGCCAGCGGGCTGGCGCCGTAACGCCTCAGGGGCGAGTTTCGATTTCTCGCGACTGAATTCATCACGAAGGGCTCTGAGGCGGGAAAGAACGGAATGAGTCAAAGGATCCGTTTTCATTGAGATTTCCTTTCTTTCCGCAAAATCCCCGTCTCAGTGCCCTTCGTAGTACAAACCCGCAGAAGTTTGTTTTTCTAACAAGAATGTCAGCGACCAACGGGAGCCGGTTCCTGCCTGGGTGCGGTAGCACCGGTTTGGTTGGCGGCCCTGCCGTCCCGTGTCTCCGTGGTGATATCCGACGCCAAAATGTTGATGTAACTTCTGACGTATCGACACCCAACCGACTGCGAATAGCGTGCACGCCACGCGGCACGGTTTCACGTTCAACTCGCATGAGCCTGAAATCGTCGCTCTTCACACACGTTCAACCTTATTGCGGCAAAAACCTCACGATGCCGCTGTTGGTTCAAGCAGGTCGAAAAGCCATGGCTAATCCTCGTGAATTCATCGAGCAACGCCGTTCGACCACCGCGGCCTTTTGGACTTGACGCACTTCGGCCAACATCACATCATCAGGCCTTTCAAAATCACGTCGACGCCCCGTCGCCCTCGCTACGGCAGTGGATGCCCTGGCGCCGGCCAACCGTCGACCGGAAGCTTGCCCCTTCGCACCGACACCTTGCCCCGCTTCTGCCATCGTCCCCCCAAGCAGGATGTGAGCGAACGACATGGATGTCGCCCGTCAGTTGGACCAGTGTGACTTGGTTGCCCGGATTGCTTCAAAACGAGAGGAGTGGACGGCTGCGTTCAAGCTGCTTTATCGACAGTATCGCACAATCGACTACGTTCCGCCGCACCCTCGCGGCATCGCTTACCGGCCCGTGTTCGGACAACAAAACACCCGTACGATTGTTGCAGTCCGACGCTCATCGCAAGAGGTTGTCGGTACTCTTACGCTTGTAGAAGATGCCCCGAGCCCCGGCAATCTCAGCGTCGACGCAACCTTTCACAAAGAAATGCAGGAACTCCGAGATGCGGGCCGACGGCTGGCCGAGGTAACCGCTTTGGCAGCTAAACCCTGCAAGGACCTTTCCCCACGGGCAGTTTTTTTCCACATGGTACGTTTGATTTATCATTGGGCGGACTGGCAAGGTGTTGACGATCTTGTTATCGCGGCCCGGCCGAGCCACGTTCCCCTGTATCGACGCTTTTTCAACGCCGAATACCTCGGTCCGCCGAAAGCCCATGTATGTTCTGGCTATGCCCCAAGCTACCCGATGCGAGTCGACGTTGAGCTGGTGAAGAAAAAAGTTCATCCAGACCTTTATGAGTGGTTTGCTGTTCTTTGTGGCAAGGTTAGCGACTTCATTCAACCTCCCATGCCTAAGAACGTACACGAAGACTTGTGTCGACTTGCGAGCATTTCAACACCGTCGGCAACCACCTGCGATTTCGCGTCACGTCTTCCCGCTGCTGTGTAAAACAGACGATCGGGTAACCGCGCAATGCGGAGTTGCGCGCGATTCGCTGGACATTTCGTTTGTCGCAACAAACCGGTGCGGATTCTGGCAAACGGCTCTCTCGCACAAACCTCGCATTCGTTCAATCTTTTGCGTGACAGTTACTGTTTGTGCTGAACGAGCATCAAGGCGCCGCCTACCCTCTGCGGAGTTGTTCGCATTGAATTTGGGCAGCCGCTTTCCCTCAAGCTAGGGCCACCACGCGGTATAGACGATGCGTCAACGCATCGCTAGCATCTTCACACTGGCGAAGAGAAAGTAACGCTTCTCGGTCATTTCGTCCGTCGGCCACGAGTTCTTCTTATGTGGGCAGCACTGCCGCGCGCAGGTAGTTGCGCCCGTTGGTTGTACTCGACAACGTGGCTTTCGCCCATCGCACGCGCTTTCTGCAAATGACTCCTTGCCCACGGTCTTTCGCGTCAAATAATGGCGGACGAGATGCTATAGCCATTTCGAGTGTTCGTTAGAAACGACGTCACTCCCCTCTCCCCGTTGGAGAGAGGGGCCGGGGGTGAGGGGACGCCGCGTTGAAGATCGTCCTAAAGTAAAAATCTTCACCGCTGCAAACTGCCCTCACCCGGCGGCTTCGCCGCCACCCTCTCCCGCCGTGCGGGCGAGGGTACGCTTTTTCCAAACGCGTATTTTCAAGGCTTGGGGGTTTTTCTGCACCAGTCGGCGACGGCCGCTGCGATCGAAGCCCGCCGCCAACACCATCTCAGGAGGGATTTTGTGATGAAAACGACCATGCGCGGTGGGGGCTTCTTGCCGTTGGCCAAACGAGGTTGTTGCGACGTGTCGGGCCGACGAGCGTTGCGGTTCGAACCACTCGAACAACGGCGATTGCTCAGTGCATCGCCGTATTTTCTGGTAAAGGCGGCAGACGTTCAGGCAGGAGGAGGTGCCTCGCCCTTCGAAGATGTGAACCTCGTTCGTGCCGTCAATGGCGAGACGTACAGCAATAACTATGTAACTAATGACGACACCGTCGCTAGTGCACGTTCAATAAATGTCGGGGCGGTGTTGCTCAACAACTACGACCAATTGGGTACAATCCAGCAGGACGAGGCGTTATACGACGGTTACCAGATCGTCGGAGTTTTCGTCTTGGAAGGCGCACGCTCTTCCATAATGGGCTCGGCCACCAACGTATTTCAACCCGAACAGGGTCGGCTCGGCCTGTTTCTTCTCGACACGGGGGTGGAGTTCAACAAGTTGGACCCGAGCACTTGGGGCGCGACGGATTCGCTCGGAAACCTCTTGGAACCCCTCGCTGTGTACGACCTTAAGGCGGGGGAGGACATTGTTGATCCTGGGAATAATGTGGGGGCAGCCAATACACTGACGGATCCACTCGGCGGCGGTCCGGGGATTTTCACCACCGATTACAATCCGGGTTCGACAGACAACCAAGTGAACCAAACCTCACTAAACACGACTACCCTGCAATTCAGCCAAGGCGTATTCCTGTTCACCGAAAACACAACATTCGAAGGCACGATGATCGAGGGCGCCGACTTCTTCGACATCAGCGCCTTGGAGGATGCTAGCGGAAACCTCGTGCCCATCGGTTACCAACAAACCGATGAAGGCTTGGCGGTGGAAGTCGATCAACAGTTCATGACGACGCCGGTTACCTCGGGACTCGATTACACGATCATGAATGCCATCGCCCAGCAACTCGGCGGGTTGGTCGACATGGTCGGCACCTATGGTGGCCTGGGCAATCCCCTCGACGTGGACAACAACGCTGCCAACGGCATTCAGTCGTTTGCCCTAAACGATGGGACGGGATCCGCTTACGAATACCTTCCCGGCATCCCCAGCACGACGGTTTCCGATTTCCAACTCCTGCTCGACACCGAAACGGCCGTGGGCACCCAATTCCAACCCTGCCCCGAAATCAGCGGCTACAAGTGGCACGATTGCGATGCCGACGGCGAGTGGGACGAGAACGAGCCGGTGCTTTGCGGGTGGGATATCGTGTTGACCAACGAAGACGGCACCACGATCCTCAACCAGACGAAGACCGACGCAAACGGCCAATTCACGTTCAACACGCTGGCCGACGGTTCCTGCATCGAAGACGGTACCTATCGCGTCTATGAAGTGGTTAGCTCCGGCTGGGACCAGACCTATCCCGACGGTCCCATCAACCCGACGGCCGATCCCTACCACACCGTGGTGATCGTCGACGGTGTCAGCGTGGTCGGCGACTTCGAAACGACCGAATCGCCTAACTTCGGCAACGCCCTGCAAGGGTCGATCTGCGGTTACGTGTGGGACGACATCAATAACAATGGCGAATGGGATTACTGCGAAAAGGGCATCAACTGCATTACGGTCTATCTGGACCTGAACAACAACGGCACGCGCGACATCGACGTGCTCAATCCCGAGAACAGCGAACCGTATGTGGTGACCACCAGTGTGAAGAAGGACAGCTACGGCTGGGGTTGTGGCTGCGAAGACGCGTGCTGCCCGACGCCCGATTATGGCTGCGACGACGGATGCGGCACCTGGTGCGGTGACGGGTATGGCTGGGGTGATGGTTGTGGTTGGGGCAGCGGCCACGGCTGGGACCACGGCTGGGACCACAGCTGGGGCGATGGTTGGAAAGACGGCTGCGGCTGGAACGACGGGTGCTACCCGTACTACAGCAAGGACGGCTTCTACCGCTTCGACGGCCTGTCGGCCGGCGTGGAATACGTTGTCCGCGTGGAACTGCCAACCGGTGCTACCCAGACGTATCCCGCGGGCACCGACCCCATTGTTACCACCGTGCCCGCCGGTCATTACGTAACCCTCGAATCGGGCGAAAAGTTCTGCGGCGATTACAAAAAGACCGAATCGCCCAACTTCGGCCTCTACGGCGCGACGGATCAAACGTGCGTCGTCTACGACACGACTGACACCGAGGTGACTGCCGCCGAAACGACAGACACTACTACGACAGACACAGGCTCGACGGACACTACGGTCGAGACAACCGACACCGTTGATGCCGACACGACCGTCGCTCCGGTCACTAACGACGAGTCGGAAGACGAAGTGGAAGCGATCGGCGACACGACGTCGGATGAGGAAGTCGCCGTCGTCGTGGATGAGGAGGATGTCGACGAGGTACCGGCTGTTGTAACGGAGGAAGTCGATGAAACGTCCGGCGATGTCGCCGACGAAACGGAAGCCGATGTCACGACGGATGTGGTCGTCGACGTGACGACCGATCTGGACACGGAGACGGAAGCCGTGGTCGACGTGACGCCAAAGACCGACGACGAAGAGGGGTCGGGCGTGTTGGCCGAGGTGACCACGGAAACCGATTCCCCGACCGACGATGCGCTGGCCCTGACCGAGGCGAATGGCAACACGTCGTTTATTGTCTCGCCGAGATTCAATCGCGCTGCGTTTGCCGATCGCGTGGTCGACCTGTCGCGATTCGAAAACGCCCGACGCGCGGCCGCCGCGACCAACGCGGTGTTTGCCGCCGACGGCGATTCGATTGAGAGCCCGGCACTGTCGATGGAGCGGCTGTTCGGCTGGTTGCCGCTAGGCGGTGGCGGCTCGATGGTCCGACACTGGCAAGCCGAAGAGGACCTGCCCGGGCCGATTTCCGACGAGGCTCGCGCATCGGCCGATGAAATGGCCGAAGAGTTGGTCAACGATGGAGCCCTGACGACGGTCGCAAGCCGTCAGATCGTCGAGTCGGCCGTCGACCGGTTCTTCGGCGCTTTCGGCTGGCTGACCGCCGAAAACGACAACGACGTTACACCCGACAACTCGCCCTCCGAAGAGGACGATTGGTTCTATGAGGCCAACGAGAAGTTGCCCGAGGTTCGCCTGATGGAGGCGATGAAAATCTGAGCAAAACGCCCAACAGCCTTCCGGCGCAAGGCGTTTGTCTTTGGGGTGTGATCTCTGCGGATGCAGGCTGCCATTGGGCCGGCGTTCGTCAGCCGGTTACCGCCCGGTCGGATGTCGGCCAAGTGTAGCCGAGTATTGCAGGACAGCCTTGCGGCAAAACGAAGCAGCGGCAAACGACGGCCCGAACCCACGACGGGCGTTGGGCCGTCGTTCTATTCTTTTAATCTTGCTCTTGGCTGCTCCTTCCGCCAACACGTAAAGGCCGACCAGCCGCTCCCTCCTCCGAAATCGCCTGATGGGAGGTTGCCGACTTCCGCACCGCAAGGCACACTTGTATACTTAACCGGCCCAGCATTTCGGTTTCCGCCGTCGGTGGCTCAAGTGTGTGCCCATCGGCTGACCGATACGTACACACAGGCGGTCTTTCCCGATCACGACTATCGCGACACCCACCGCAGGTGGGGTTCATTTGCGATATAGGCATTAATCAACATGTAAATAGCACAAATTCGGATGGGTGGCCGAGTGGACTAAGGCGGCAGTCTTGAAAACTGCTGACGGCGTAAACCGTCCGGGGGTTCGAATCCCTCCCCATCCGCCTTTCGGGGGGGTGCGCAAATCCTGGCACGAGCGGGCATCATCGTGCAAGAGCGTGTCAGGGTAAGCACTTACGACAGTAGCCACAGCCCGGCATGGCCCACCATTATCCCCCTCTGACACGCTATTGCCGCGCGTTGTCTGCGCGTCGCGCGTCGGATGGCGCGTCGGTTGCGGCTGGGGTGAAACTGCCTGGGCGAAATGGTCATCGGTGGTCCGGGCGTAGTGGGTCAATGCAATCTTTGGGCTGTGCCCGAGCCATTTAGCCACCGTCTGAATGGGGAACCTCTCCAGGAGGTCCGTCTCATGGCTGGCCCGCAGCGCGTGGAAGGTCTTCGGCCAGGGAACGATCCCAGCCCGGGCGATCATCTTTTCGGCGGTAGTCCGTAGATTGATGTTTCGCCAGCCACGCGATGACTCG
>CAXXFH010000002.1:0-382251 GCA_963677085.2 Thermoguttaceae bacterium | reverse complement strand
TAGATACTGCCGGTGACTGCAAGATAGTCCCACGCCCCGCCCCGGCAACTCATACCACAGTCCGTAGAACATCACGAACAACCCGATGAGCACCACAAGCGATCGGACGACCGCCAGCTTGGCCCCAGACGAGAGTGGCCGCCGGAGACAAGGCATTACCAAGTCGTTGTAGATCACGGTGGCCCAGGTCAGTAAGTAGCTGCTTTCGGTCGACATTTCCGCAGCCAGCATGGCGGCAACCATAATACCGATAATGCCGACAGGCAGCACCATGTTCAGGTACGCCGGCATGGCTTGAAGGTTGTCGATCGCTTCGGGTAGCCCACCGTGGGTCGAGAAATAAACGAACGCCGCGGCCCCCCACAGCCCCGGCAGCACGAACCTTCCCACGTGATAGAAAGCTGTCCGGCAATAGACGCGTTTGGCGGTCTGCGTGTTCTTGGCGCTGAGCACGCGGGCAATGGTTGTCTGCCAGGTCGTCATCACGCTCAGGGCCAGCATCGCTTGCCACAAGACCCAGGCGGTGCCGACACCATCGGCGCCGAAAGGGTCGAAGGGATTGGCCATGGCGAGCTTCCCGCCGGGCTGGCGCGGCCGCGGCGGCAGCCCACAGTGGCCTCGTGACCCTGCCACAGGCCGTCGAGCAGATTGTTCCAACCGACATTATGAATCACCAACGCCGACGTGACCACGATGCCCAAACCCATGACGAGGAACTGAATGAAGTCGGTCACCAGCACCGAGACCATGCCGCCCAGCACAGTGTAGAGCAGGACGATGACCAGCAGTGCGGTCATCGTCCACTCGAGCATGTCGGGATTCAGGCCCGTGGCGTACACCAGGAATTCGCCTCCGCCAGGCGGAGGAAGATGCCCATGTTCAATACGCCGCCGACTACAACGACCAGTCCTGCCAGCCAGCGGACACGTTTCCCGAAACGCTCTTCGAACAACTCCGGGATGGTGATGACACGGGCTTTGCGTAAAGGTACGATCACGAAACCCGATAGACCGACCAGGAGCATCGCCAGCGCCCTGAGCACCCCCCGGCACGGTGCCGGCGAATCCGCTCTTGAAGCCCATCTCGGCAGTGTACATCACCGTGGCGAGGCCTAACTCGGTTGCCGCCAGCGAGGCAAGGCCGAGATTGGTGTCCATCTCGCGGCCTGCCACGGTGAAGTCGTCCACGCCACGGACGTAGCGCTTCATCCACACGCCGACGACGGCGCAGCCAACCACGTAGACCAGGATGATCGCCCAGTCAATCGGCGATAGTAGCATGATGTGCAACTCCAATTGCAGTGCCGCCGTGTATCGTCGTCACCACTGTTTCTCCTCGCCGGAAACGGAAATCACTGCCGTGCCCGCGGGGGCCAGTTCGATCTGGAAACTAATGCTCCCGTTTGACTCGTCCGGCCTTGCCGCTATGGCGGAATCGGAAACGATCTCTCTGACCACCGCCCTTGCCGGGTCCTCGCGACCGGCGCCCAAAGCGGCAAGCTGAACCACGACAACGCAGCGTTCTTCCTCTTCCATTCGGTTGCGCAAAGTGAAATGAAGGTCTCCCTCGCTCCAAGCCCCAAACCGCTCGACCATCACGCTGTCATCGGACGTCTTCGCGTATGTGACCGGCTCCCATCCTGCCTTGTTGATACGCCTGATGACAGGGATGTACTTTTGGAACAAGTCGCGGTCGCGTTCGAACTGCTCGGGACTACGGAAGTATCGCTTCCACCCCATGGTAACCCGGCTTGTCCTCTCCACCAGCGGTCGAGATCCCGGGATAGAAACCGTAAAACGTCTGGTGGTTCAGGTACTGCTCGACCTGCTGCCGGGTGAGCGGAGGTCTGGGAGTCCGGAAGTCTCCCTCCTGGAGAAGGTTTGCCGTCGGCTTCTGATAAGCGTAGGTACGTCGCAGGCTGCAGATGGCGTCGCTTTCGACCTGGTCGAGCTGCCGTCTGCCCCCCCAACTCCCAACCTCGGAGCCCAATACATCGCCGAGGTGAGCGTAGAACCGGTACGCAGTCGGAAAGATGTTCGTGTGAACCAGCTTCCCCTGAGAATGGAGGCGATCAGCAATCCATGCGATGAAGTCGTATTGCGACATCACGCCGAGCAGGCACGGCCTGCCATTCACAGCCGAACGTCAGCGGCAAGTCGGCACAGGCAATGTGCTGTTTGCGATAATTCTCGTACGTGCCGAGCCACACGGTCACACTGTCGAGATAAACTCCGTCCGCGTTGGGCAGTCCGGGGCTCTATCTTGCCTTTCCTGCAGACATCAGCGCGATTGGGCTTGGGCAAATCGGGGATCGGGGTTGGTACGCCACCAGTGCGTAGAGTTGTTGTAGATGCTTATGCTGAACGGCGAGCGGCCATCTGCGTCCTTCGGCAGCGAATTCAGGACCGCTTGGGCGGTTTCCCGGCGTGAGCCGTCCGCCCATTTCGCATCGGAGCTGCAATCGTCGCCCCATGCCTGGAGCGTAGCCAATACCTCTTCGTACGTCGGCACGTCGCCACGCCCTTCCATGCTCGGCAACGGCTGACGCAACGCCCCACGGCTCCGTATACGGGAAGATGTAGATGCCGTGCCGCCGGGCGCATGCCCTCTCGTCCGGCTTGTTTGAATAACCTTCCCAGAACGTGAAACCGAAGTCTTCAGGATGCGGAATCTCGCTCGGATAGACCGGAAACAGCCAGCAGCCCTCGCGCTGGGCTCGTTTTACGAAGAAGCTCGGAAAGATATCGTAGTACCTTCGCGGCAGCGCTGCGGAAGCCCCAGTTCGCGTCGGTTTTGTAGATCACAAAGGCGAACGTCGCCTTGCCTGGACCGATCTTCTTCGTCAGCGGCGAAATGCCGAGGTCGAAGGAGGTCTGGTATCCACTCTCTAGACTATACTGGCGCCGCTCGATCCGGGGCCAATCCATCGGCACGCCCAGGGCCACGCCCACCCTGCCGTCATGGATCGAGGAAAATGGGTAGAGTGATACGGCATGACCGACGCAAGCGAAGCTGTTCTGGTAAACGTTCGATCCTTCGATCTTTCGGCTGGTGCGAATGTCATCATCCCACTGCCAGCCCTCGGCCCCGATTGGGAGCGTGTAGCGAACCTGCAATACGCGGTCCCGTGGCGGATCGTGTGTGTCGCGGACCTCGGCCTCGACCCGGATATGATTCGGCCCGGGCAGATACTTGAGCGTAAGATCGAGGTTCTCCTCACGCAGGGACAGGCGCTGATAGCACGTCTTCCCGTCAACTTCGGCGGTTAGTGGACCCGTTGGGCTCTTCTTGTCCAACCACCCCCCTCGACCGACCTCGGCAATCTGAAGAGAGTCGGCATCCACGTAGTCGCCACGCCACAGACAAAGCGCGACTTGGAGGTAGGCCACGCCCTTAGGCACCATGTAGTCTCGACTGAGTCTTTCCCACGCGTTTGCCTTTTCGACTTCGATCGCGTACTGATAGTGCGTCCTGCTCCAAAGTGAATAGTCCCCACCCGCGCGGAGCAGTGATCTGCTCGGTGACATCCTGGCCGGTTTCGTCAAAAAGGCGCAGGTAGAGGATGTAGGTGGCCGAGCTTGACGGCACACGGGCGGACCAGGATATCTCGCAGACGCCACCCGGCCGTACCGGCACGCGTTGTTCGAGTCGCACGCCTTGCCCGTATCGCTGATTCTCGCCCAGCCGCACGTAGCTCGGGGAGCCATCGGCACCACCGTCGGTTCGCCGCACAGTAGCGGCATTCTTGATCCAGCCTTCCGTGCCCTCGTCGAAGTCGAGGTGTGCCAGGGCGTTCGGCTCGTGCCTCTCGATCGGCTTGATCTCCTGGTAAGACAACCCTCTCGGCACGTCTTCGAGCCGCGGCAGCGTTTGTCCGTCGACCAGGATCGCTTGTATCGTTCCCGTCGCGTCGTCGAGGCGGAGCGTCAGCCCGTCATCCGTTGAAATATCGGCTGCTCGAACAGCCGGCGGCCCCACGCCAAAAACCAGAACAACGGCAGCGGGCGCGAAGACCATCGCGGTCGAGCGCAATATTGTCGCGAAGCTAGGCATGGTATCGCTCCTTTCTTCTGGTTGGGACAGGTCGGTCCGTCATTCGGGCAATTCTCCCAGCGGCAGACCGTCGTTGCCGGATGGCCCGTGGCCCGATAGGCCGCCAAATCGATTGTTTCGCTAACAAAGCGGACCGATCCGTCGCACATCGTAAAGTTGCACCCACCCACATGAAAGCTGCCGAAGAGCTTTGACATCTGGGGGAACAGGTCGTCGGCCAGGGAAGGCCTGGCTTCTCCGCCCGTGTTCGCTATCGCGTTGATCTGCAACACAGCAGCCGCCAGTGTGTTGGGGTTCGGGCCGTGCGGGTCCATTTTCGGTCCCGAGGCCCAGCCGACGTAACAGCCTCCGTTGCCGAAATACGTGCTCGCATCGCCACCACGATGGGCGGCGCCGGGAATATACTTGGTCTCGCCTAACAGGAACACTTTTGATGCCCCATCACGGATGTCGGCAAAACGGGTATGCGAATTGTGGTACGACACGCCGTTCGTAAAAAACACCCTGCCTCCACCACTGCACGCCGCGTCGCCGTAGTCGCCACCGCCCTGCACGCCCACGTAGTTCAAACTGTTTGATTCCGAAATCGAGGCGTAAGGATCGGAAGGACACTTGTAGCCATCAAACGGCGTCTTCCAGGCTCGGTGATTGCCGCTGTTGAAGTCGCCTTCCGCCGGACTGTACGACACATTGGTGAACTGCTTCGTGAAATCGAACCGCGCGTAAAGCGCCGTCTGTTCCAGATACGGCAGAATCAAAACGGTCCATGGAGCGCCAAACAGCATGTTCGGTGGATTGTCGCGACACCAATTCGAACCAGTCGCCGTCTTGTTGGCGATGTAGCCCGAGGCAAGGCAACCATGCGCACTACTGTAGTTGTGCATGGCCAGGGCAAGCTGCTTCATTTTGTTCGTACACTGCAAACGCCGAGCGGCTTCGCGGGCCGACTGAACGGCGGGCAGCAATAGAGCGATCAAGATCCCAATGATCGCAATCACCACCAGCAGTTCGGCAAGCGTAAACCCCCTACGCCTTGAGTACACGCGATTCCCCTTTCCTGACAACATCGTCGCTCTTCCATTTTGGCCCCAATCGCCAGCTTGGGATCGGAGAAAAGCCCTAGGCCACACGATCAACCGCCGGCCTACGACTAGGCAAAACGACGGCGCAGAGCAGGCCACACCAGTACGGAGACCAAGCCGGTGAGCCCCAGGGCAATGCTCCCGGGCTCTGGAACCGCGCCCACTTCAAAGTCGTCGACGCCGTGTACGCCATTCGACGTGTTGTCGCCATAGAGGCCGAAGGCCGTGATTTGGCCGTCGGGCAGCGTTGCCGCGGTGCCCAGTGCGAGCGACGGGGTGCTGGGGTCGAAGTCTAACGCGAGCCAGCTCGCTGTGTCGAAATCGAGTTCCTTCTGCTCCCACGTCGAAGCTACGTCGTTCGAGAGCGTCTGTTCGGAAACGTACCAGCCGCTATCGACACCGTCGTCAACCCGGAGGGCCACGCGAAAGACGTCGGTTGTGTTGGGTCTGGTCTGACGCCAGCGGAACCTTTCTGCGTCGTCGGTGGAAACCTGATACTCTTCGGTGTAGTGCAGCAAATCGACGCCCGAAATCCCGAGGAAGACGAGGTATCCCCTAGGATTTCCGCTCTCGTAGTAGCTGGGGTCGGGATTCGAGTCGACCGGCTCGGCGGAGGAACCGCTCGAGTACTGACTGATATACACATAACCACCACCTATTCCTCCATCTGCCGAAACGCCGTTATCCTTGTAGGAATACCAATCAGCCGTACTCAATGCAATGTTGTCGATGCCAACACGATCCTTGTTGGGAAAGACCTCGCGATAGGTCGTCATCACCTCGGCGTTCGCCGCCGGCGCGGTAAGGCTCATGCCGACAGACGTCAGCACTGCGAACACAAGCCCGATCGAAAGTGTGTGACACTTTCCAAGCATGACAACTCTCCTCGTGATTCGGGTAACGCAACCCTCAAAGACGTTCATTGTCTTGCCTCCCAGGAAAAGAGTAGTGGTTTGACTCAACAAGGCCAATTCGTAACCGTTCGTGGCTTGCGTGCTCACTCCACCCAAATCAAACGCATGTGCATGGGTTTCAACGGAACACGGAATCGGCCTGCCTCCAGTGAAATCGGTTCGCTCGATAGGGCATCTCGGGCCTTGGTCGCGGCGCCGAGTCCCATGCTTCCGACATCCCGCAGGTGTACGTCGGCGGTAACCGCATCCGTGTTCGAGAGATTCGAGACGACCACCAGCAGCCGGCCGGGTTGGGTTTCCTGGCTCTTGTGTAGGTAGAGGCTCGCTTTCACCGCGTCCGGCTTCACGCCGATCAGGCCCCCGTTCTTCCAGTAGGGATACCATTGCGCCTCGGACGTGCCGAATCGAGCCATCACGTCCCAGATCAATGCCATACGGTCCAGAATCGCTCCGGTGCCATGCGGGCGTACTCGCACATCGTGCAACATGCTCAAGGCCAATGCGTGGTCGACCGTCCATTGCGGCGGACGCTCGTAGGCCAGAAACTCGCAGGGGACACCGAAATTGCGCCCCATGAATTCGGCGCGAAAGGCGTCTAGCGATAGCCGTCCCGCAGCTCCCTTCGGCGCCGCGCTGGTGGCAAACTGCTCGCCGTCCCAATAGCTGTGAGCGAATGCCAGCGTGGGCGTCATGCAGCAGGTGCTCTGGTGGGCGTTGATTATTCCGCCCGTTGGTTGAAACAACTCGTACAGGCCCCGCATTAATTGCCGGACGGCGAAGATGGGATACGTGGGACGAAGCTTGCCGTCCGCCGCACGGTATCCGCAGCCATGACGCTCGTTACAACAACCGGTGGGAACAATCGTGCCATCGAGATACACGCCGTCGAAGCCCATCCGTTCGCGAAAACGGCCAATGCCTTCGAGCAAGACGTCTTTCCAGCGACTCTGATAGCAAACGCCAAAATCTCGCTGCTCGGGCAACCGATGCCAACCAGGCATAGCTACATCTTTCGTATTTTTCCTCAAAACCTCATCGGACATCTCCGACCATTCGGGCGCTAACGGCGACAATTCGTAACCAAAGTAGAGCAAGACCTTCATGTCTCGCGCGTGGCACGCGTCGATCGTGTGTTTCAGGATCGTTTCCTCCGATGTAGCCGGATAGTTTTGGATCGGCGCCCAATCCTCATGAAACACAACCGTTTTGACGCCCGCCTTGGCAGCCCGATCGAGGGCCGACTCAAACTGGCCGTCGGGAAACGCTCGGTGGTTGGTCTTCCAGCCGTTCGGGAAAACCTCGTGAGCCGGCCGATGCAGCGTTGTGCCGAGTTCTGGCGCGTGCCAGATCCGCCACTGGTGGAAATCGGCTGGCATCGGCTTGACCGGCGTGGCTTGCAGGCCAAACGTCCACGTTACCGGCAACCGATCCGGCGCGCTGTCCAGCAGACGTAAACGCAATATGGTCGTCTGATCTTCTTGCACGACCTCAATCGCATGATCAGCCGTCTTGGGACGCCAAAACTGGTCCGATTCGGCAAACCAACTCAGCCCACCGTCCTCCCAACCGAGCCAAACCAGCGCCTTGAACGGTGACGTAAAGCCCTTCTCGGGCACGGCTCCGCTGTTGGCCGCGCTGCCCCAGCGACCGGGCCAGCAATGAAACAGCCGGGCCAGGGATCGCTTCAAGGGAATTTCCAGCCAAAGCTGGTCCAGCGGTTTCTTCGGTGCGTGCCGCTGGGGTAGCAGCACCATGTCGAAGCGCATCATCCCATCGAATTCCAGGCGGACGGTGGTGTTGACAATTACCTCTTCATTGGCCTGCCAGCCGGAAAGCGTTGCTTGCGCATCATTGTGCGCAAGGACGAAATGCCCACTGCGTTGCCAGGCCAACGGCTCGCCGTTTCGGCCTGCCACCAGACGGATTGGGCCGGCCAGGATTTCCTCGCCGACCGTGGTAATACTGCTCGGCCATGGGCCGGCGTCGAAACGGTACTCGCGTCCCCAGATTCCCAATTCCGTGGTGTCGCCGGTGCCGGTCCTCGTCAGCGGCGTCCACGGTGACGGCACGCGGTCGCTCGACTTGGCCGCTTCGGCTACGCCACCTAGTCCGGTCGCAAAAAGGCTCAGTAGCAAGATAAATCTCATCACGATCGTGGTCCTTTTGTTGTTGGTTTGTGGAAGAAATAGCGGGCTAAGCGACTGACCGGTGCTACATAATTCCATTACCGATGGAAGTTCGCTAAAATTGGCTGCGCAGGAGGCAACTTCCTGCCAAATCCCAGTTCGTCGGCAGATGGCCAAGACGTGGCCTTGCGCAGGAAAATGTAGTATACACACCCGGCAAACGTGTGCGTCGCTGGGCGGATCATTTGCGGCGCACTTCCAGTCGCAATTCACTTCAACTGAGTCGCAAATTCTGCCATGAGAGATCCAGCACTCGATTCGGTTCCGCTCGAGACCGGTCTGATTGAGAGCGTTGTGCTCGTGGACAAGCTTACTCGCACGAATCTCGGCCGCTACGTCGGCACGACCCTACCCGGCCACCTGTTACACGTGGTCGTCGAAGGCGAGGTGTTGCAGGAGATAAGCGGTCGACAGTACCGCCTGGGGCCCGGCTCGGCCGTCTGGTATCACGAGGATGAAACCGTATTCGGTCAGATCGTCGCTGTGCCCTGGACTTTCTACACGACCAGTTTTCATGCCCGGTGTTTGGCCCCGCCACCCTACGAACTGCGTGTGTGGTCCGTGGCAGCCACGGCTGCTCGACGGTTCCAGGAATTACTCGACGCGTGGCGTGACCAGGAAGCCTCGCCCACCAGCCGCCAACTCAGGGTGTTGGCTCGGATGGCCGACCTGCTGCTTGAGTTATTGCCTGCCGAGTGCTGCGTCAACCGAACCGATTCGAGCACGCAGCTCTGGTGGAATATCGAAACTCGCCTGCGCGAGGACCTTAGCCGTACGATCGACATGCGTCTGCTAGAAAGACTTAGCGGCCGGAGCCACCGGTCGATCGTCCGCACGTGTCATTTGGCCGTTGGCACCTCGCCAATGAAACGTGTCAAGAAGATACGGCTCAGTTACGCCCGAGGGCTGGTTCTCTATTCGCAACTGTCGTTGACGGAGATTGCATTCCGCGTGGGCTATCCGCGCGTGCAGGAGCTTTCGCGCGACTATCGTCAACAGTTCGATACGACGCCGACCGAAGATCGCCAGAGGGGCCCTGACTACCGAGACTATCCGCCCAAAGCTGCCTATTGCTGCAGAATGGCACACGGCGGCAAGGCCGTCCACTGAAGGCGCCCACCGACTTTCGCCATGAACGCATTTATACCAAATCCGCACGCCAGAGGCATCGAGCGTGAGGTTCTGTCATTTGGCAAGCTGCTATAATGGTCGCTTTGCCATCAACCGCCATCGAGCGACACTATGGGCGACGAACTCTGCGAACACGATCTTGGGACCTTGCCATAGCCGAAGGGCTGTGCCCAAAACGTCCGCCACGCCGTGTCGAACATCATCGGCATCGTGCGGGTTGCCATGCTCGCCGGCCGCGAGTTTCTCGTCGAGAAAGGCCACATCCTTCAGGCGAGAATCCACTGGCTGGAAACGGAAATTGCCGTGCTGCGTGAGGAATTGCGGATCAGTGGCGCCCGAATGCGACGGATTGACCCACACCGTCGGCCGCAGTTTCTGCCGGTCGAGCTCTTGAACTCCGCACGATGTGCGGCTGGACCAAGGCCGAAACGGCTCGGCGGTTCTTTGTCTCCGATACCACGATCCGGGCATGGCTTCGACGCGCCGATGACGACTCGCTGCTTCGGACGAACGTGCCGGTGAATCGGTTTCCCGACTTGGTTCGATATGCGATCCACCGGATCAAGCTGTTTTGTCCGATGCTGGGTAAGATGAAGATCGCCCACACGTTGGCCAGGGCCGGCATCCATCTCGGCCCATCGACTGTGCGTCGGATTCTTGAAGAGAAACCCGCTATGAGGCCGGATCCGACGGAAAATGAATCGGGCAAGCGGCGACGCATCGTAGCCAAATACGCGGGCCACACGTGGCACGCCGACTTGACGGCCGTGCCGATCAGCGGCGGCTTTTGGACCTGTTGGGTTCCACACGCAATCTGGCAACGCTGGCCCGTTTGCTGGTGGTTGCTGAACGTCGTGGACCACTATTCGCGGCGTTCGATGGGTTTTGCGGTCTTCAAGTCAAAACCCTCGTCGGAAGAAGTGACCGCATCCTTCGCAAGAAAGGAACCAAACCAAAGTACCTGATCGTCGAACAGGGCCGCCAATTCAAATGCGAACACTTCGAGCAATGGTGCAAGGCGATGAGCATCCTGCCGCGATTCGGTGCCGTCGGTCGACACGGCAGCATTGCCGTCGTCGAGCGTTTTCATCGGACCGCAAAAGGATTTCTTGCGATGATCACGGTGCCGGAGGACCAGACGCAGTTCGAGCGGGAGGTCGAACTGATTACCGATTGGTACAATGAACACCGGCCCCACGACACGCTCAACGGCCGCACGCCCAACGAGGTCTTCTTCTCACGTCCGGCGGCCAACGAGCAACCGCGTATCGAGCCACGCCCAGGCTGGCCGCGCAGCTCGCCTTGTGCAGCGCCACGCGTCGACATCGAAGGCGAACCAGGCGATCCGTTCGTCCTCACGATCGATCACCTTGCCGGCCGGCGCCATCTGCCCATTCTTCGCGTTTGCCGAGCAGCGTAAGCGCTGAATCCCATCAGGCACGTGCGCTACCGGTCTGCGCGAAGGGTACTCTTCGCGTCGCTTTCGTTCACGTTTCCAATGATCAGGCCGCAAATCGCGACGTGTCAAGGCCGCCCGATGGCCGTTTGGCCTGCGACTTCGGTGTAAATGCATTCACGGCGAAAGTCGGTGGACCATTTCACCGCGCATCCAACAACCGCAAAACCGCCCGGTATTCCGAAACGAGAAAAGATCACGACGATCAGCTGACATGGCACGAGCGAAGGGCAACCTGATGCACGACGAGACGGACTTCGCGATTCCGAGTCTCGGCGTTCCGCTCTCCTTCAGCTGGCATTACGATTCGGCGAACACCGTAGCCGACGCCGCCAATCGTGGGTATTTTCGCTGTGGCGATCGCGGAGCCGGGTAGCAGGAAGTCTGCCACGCTGCGTGACGCTTTCCAAAGACATCAAAGGGGCTATGTTCTCCGCGGTGGTGCCTGGTGGCAACGCGCCGGCGACTGCTCCAGCCGTGCTCGGGAATGCTGCCAAAACAATCCGGGCGGCCATTGCGGATTCCGAATCGTTTTCGGCCCGACCCTTCAGTGAGTTTCGATGGCAGTTGACGCCATCGGCCTCTGCCGTCCGACAGCTCCCGCCACGCCCAATACGCGAATCGATTTCGTCAAGACGAACATCTACTCGCAACCCCGCCGCAAAGCTCCGTCTTCGTGTAAACCGTCACAAAAAAGGTATCTCCGAAGGTATCACCTAACCCAAGAAATGCATAAGGGCTTGCGACACCAATTGACGCAAGCCCTTATCTGCCAACAACTTTCTTCAAGTCGGGGCGATAGGATTTGAACCTACGACCTCTGCGTCCCGAATGTCTGAGGAGGGTGCGGAAACCCCTAACAAACAAGGCTCAAACGATGCCGACGTTTCAGTTTGCACCAGGGTTTGCACCAAATGCTGCCGCACCCTGTCAATCGCTGACAAAGCCACCTCCAACGCCCTGGCAAACATGGCCGTGGCATTGCAGGAATCGATTTCGCAGAACGATTCCAGTGAGAGTGAGAAGAGTCAAGCAGGCGGCAGCGGGACGAGTCCAGGAGGGGCCATTCTCGAAGTCATCCGCCTGCTAACGAAGATGGCTCCGGAAGAACGCACTGCCCTGATCGAACTCCTCAAGGCGTTGGGATGATCAAGAGCAAGTGGCTCGCGTTCTTGACGACCTACGCGACATCGTGAACTCTCCAATGCCGGGTCCAGCGTCGTGACCGTGCTGCCCACCAGCACACTGGGCTATTTGTCGCTCAGAGGCATTCCCTTTCGCGGTCGCGGGTCGCCGCATGGCAATCAACAAAGGCGGAAACCACAAGGCCAACGAACAATGGTGCCTAGACATTCGTGGGCCCTGGAAACGCATAGAAAGGCCTGCTGCCGATCGGGTGGACCGACGGTCGGCCTATGGAGGTATCCGGCCCTCCTATTCACCTGCCTTGGTCCCGGGTAGGATAGCAACGTTTCTAAACTGACACTAGGTTTGAGGTTAGGTCGCAGACTGTACGCCGTCTCCAACGAGAAGATTCGTATCCCTGCGAGCAGAATTGGGTTGGCGGGTGCCCTCGGATGGCAGCATCAATCCGCGAAAGGAGGAATCGGGAAAATGGCGGACGAACTCGCGGCACCGGTTGTTCGGGCGATGAAAAGCCGAAACGGTCTCCTCTGGGTCTGCCAGCGCTACGATCTAGTTACTGGACAGGAACCGCACGACAACGGTCTACCATCTGCAGAGGCATTGGTGCGTTACCGCAAGCACGCGTCCAAAGTGGATGTCTGCCTCGGATCATTGTATTGGGAAGCCGTGTGGCTCGAAGGTGCTGCTAGTCCCTTGCGACACGTGTTTCGGGACGTAGCAGCCGCGCAAGGCCAGGCAAGACGCCGCCCGGTTGTTACGCTGGCTGACGGGTCCGATGCAAATGCGCAGGTGACCCAGGAGTTCCTGCCGGTTTCCGTACTTCCAGGTGTGATCGACGAAGCGGTTCCTGCTGGCAGTCGCTACGGCGTCGTCAAGAAACGAACCAGAGATCGAGTAGCGTGGGATCTGAGTGCGCGGATTTCGGACTACCCTGGAAGAGTGCTCGTTGTCGTGGGGGCAAGGACGCAAGCGGATCTAACGCACCTCAGCGAGATGCTGGAGGACGTCCCAATACAATCGCTACAGGTACTGCTGATCCTGCCCGAGGCAGTAGGTTTCACACCGACTTTTGACAGCCCTGCTATCGACCTTACTGTTTGGCGCGGCAGCGAGGTGGACTTCTGCGAGACGCTCTCTGATATTGGCGCTCCCACTGCGGAAGCGATGCCCTCATGGTCCGTCCGCTGCGGTAATCGCGTCCTGTCCTTGTCGCCGCGCGATGCTGAGCGCATAACTCGACGCTTTGCGTTGATTACGGAGAATGATCTCCAGCCGCCCAGGCAGTTCGCTATGCAAGACCTTCTCGATTTTCTGAGTGGTAACTTCTCTTCCTGGAGTGCCTATTCACTCCGTGCACCTGTGCGGCGCGAGTACAGGACAGATTCGGGGAAAGATCTCTCGGAGTATGTCCGAGACGTATTAGCAGAAGTAGGTGCGGCCAACGAATCTCTGAGAACGTTCGTGATGAGATTGCCATCCGACGCCGGTGCAGGCACAACGACATTGCTGCGCTGCGTGGCATTCGATGCTGCGGAAGCAGGATTTCCCACCCTCGTCTTACGGCCAGATCAGATTGATGTTGACCGAGACGAATTACTCGCTTTCACAATGACTGTGGTCGAGGCGTCGCAACGCGCCGGGCTGAAGTCACCTCCTCCATTCCTTCTCGTCCTCGACGTCGAACACGAGTCAATACCGGAGATCGGCCAACTCGCCGCCTTATTGGCCAGCCATGGACGTCGTGCGGTAATCCTTCAGGCAGTCTCTTCCCAGAGTGTTCCGCGACAGCCGTCTCAAACGCGACGTGCGGCAATCCTGCCAATACTTGGAGTGGAGGCCGCTCCCGAAGAGGTGCGAGCCTGCGCGGAGCGTTTTGCCGAGCTGGCGGCCCGCTGGCGTCTACCCATCACTGTGCCGTCGCTTGCTGATTGGCAAAGTTATTCGCGTGCGATGAACGTGGTCACTCCAGACGGATCGGCCTCAAGTTGTTCTCTGTTCTGGATTGCCTTACGCTTCTTCTTGGTGGAAGGAATGGCACTGTCCGACGCTGAGCAGGCACTTGATTCGCTCGGCTCGTGGATAGAGAAAAAGGTGAAGACGGTCACTGACTCAGGAATGCGGACCGTAGTCCACTATGTTGCCGGGTTTTCGTCATTCCGAATTGCTTGCCCTCTCTGGACGGTTTTACGGCCCGTGACCGGCGGTGCCTTTGATTCAGCTATCACGAAAGCCCTGCGTCAACTCGAAGGGCTTGTAGTTTGGGGTGGAACGTCGAGCGACCTCGAAGATCAGTCTTTGCGGTTTTCACATCCCGGACTGGCTGCCGAATTGCTGCGACGCCAGGAGTGTCGCACCCAGGCAGAGAGGATTCAGTCACTGGAGCCGGTGATAACTGCCTTGTCAGTAGGTCATCGAGGCGACATTTGGCTCGCGGAGAACATTGCGGCGAGTGTTTTGACGCCTGCTTACGAAGAACGCAACCCGGCTACTGACTATGAATGGCGGCTCCAAGCATTTGATATGATGCCTCCACTTATCAGAGAACAGAGCAAGACCATTCTACATCACTGGGGCCGCTGTCTATACCTGTCCGTCGATCCGCGGGCTTTCCGTGACGTGCCCACAGATGTCCAGCGCGTGAGGCTCGAAGAAGCAATTGACAGGCTGAACAGGGCGATAGAGTTGCCGCGACGGTCGGGGCGAGACGAACACCCAAGTCATCTGTATAACACGTTGGGGACTGCTTGCGCGAGATATGCTCGATTCCTGGATGGCTGTGGTCAAGACCGCCAGGATATCGAGCGGGCGTGGGATTGTGCGAGCGATGCCTTCCGCAAATCGATCCATTTGGCCCCGAACGTGGAAGCGCTGCTGGCGTTCGGACATCGCCTGTTAGCGCGGGGCCGCATTGACGTCGAGGACGCAGATATGGACATCGCAAAGCAAACCGAGTGGGTTGCCGACGCCCTATCGTGTTTCGACGAAGCGGAAGACTTGCTCACCAACCATCCTAATCCTGACCCAGCCTGGTTTACCGATCTACATCGCGAGAAGTCGTTAGCCTTGTCATGGTTGGATGCTGACCGAGCCCAGAGCTACCTCAGACAACTGAGGGCCTCCGGTGAACCTGCCATCGCCGCATATTGCGAGGCTCGAATCGCGCTCGGCACAACAGGTGAATCAGCGAGAGTCAGTGATGCGCTACGACTGCTCGCCGAAGCTCGCGATGCTGGAATTACCGGCAATAGCCGCTTGATCCTGCTACACTTGTCGTTGTTGCACAGGCATCATCCTGAGCGCTACAACTTCACACTTCAGAAGCGGCTCCACGAGGAGTTGGAAGCACTCGCCGATTACGCTCCTAGGCCAATCGATCAATTCCGCCACGCGGTGCTCTGCTACCAGACGGAGAGTTTCGAGGAGGGCCGGACTCGATTCCGGAAGCTCCGCGAGATTGCACGGCGGGAAGGAAGACCGCAGATCTTCGCGCGAGACGTATGGCGAGATCCGGCCGACCCCACCACGGCGCGAGTCACACAAGTGCGAATTACGCGTCTTATCACGGAGTGGAGAGCTGACGGATACGTGGAGGACTTGGGACAGGACGTTCCCCTTCGGCCCAGACATTTCACCCCCATGCCGAGTGAGCGAGAGCCGGTTTCTTGTGTAATTCGCTTTGAGCCCAACGGTCCTCTAGCCGTACCGCCAAGATTCGAAGGGCTGTCCTAACACACCTTCGGCTCTCTTGGAGTCACATCAAGTCTGGCACTGACCGTATGAAACCGCTGGCAGATGCTCAAGACCGACTTGTCCAGCAACTTGCCGATTGGGTCAGGACATCGGTGGCTAATCCGCCAAGTTGCCTCATCCACGGACCGACCGGTGCTGGAAAGCGCACAGTCGTTCGGTGTCTGAGCGAAGTGGTTGGCATACCATTCGCTGAAATCAACGTCAGCGACGAGCCAGATTTCGTGCGACAGCGGCTTTTCGGAAGCCGGGAAGAAGCCGAGAGTGCGCCGGAGTCTGCTTTCGCCCCAGGTGAATGTGGCGCAGAAGACGGGGCAATTCTCTTTCTGAGCGGATTCGAGAATCTGCACGGGTCACTTCTCCAGGATATCCAGCAGTTGCTCACGGCGCGGAGTTACATTGACGCAACGGGATACCGCTGGAAACTCGCTGCATCTACCTGGGTCATTGCGTCCCTGCGATTGATTGAGAGCGTCACCCCCTCTGTTCGACTGCCACTGGATCACTGGCTGTGCGCAACGTTTGACCACGTGGTCAAGTTGGACTCATGTGAGAGAATCGAGGGATTTCGGACTATCTGCCACAGCTTGGCAGCGCAACATGGCTGCGCACTGGAATCGGAGATCGACAACGAGTGCTATCAACTCATGCAACACGCGCCGGGACGTTTGCATTCGGTGAGGCGGTGGATTGCGAACGCAGCTCTTTCGCGCGAAGAGGGCGGCGTAATATCGCGCGAGGATCTACTTCGCGAGATGTCAGGAGACATCAAGGTTATGTTGAGACGGCTCACATTCCGCGGCCATGTTGTCGAGATCGAGGCTTACGAAAAGTGGGCACAGCAATTCGGCGACCGAAAGCACATTGCCTATCACATCGTGCGCTGCATTTGCGACTCATACTATATCAGCAGCGCAGAGTACCACCGTGCCGTTCAGCATATCGTTCAGAGGTTTGGCATACCCAGGCGTGCTTCGGTTACTTTCTGTAAGTGGCAGGCAGAGGGACGGAGTGCACCGAGGGTAGCGCACGTGATGAAAAACCAAGCATATTGGCGAGTTGAGGACGACACCGACATCAAGCTGTCAGGGGATCGTGACGACTTGGCACTGCTCAACCCGAGTCAGGAGCACTTCCTGATAGTTGTCGATGATTTCGTGGGATCGGGAGGGACATTATCTCGGCTGTTTGAAGGAGCAGACGCGCCAATACCGAGGCTTCTGGAGAGGCTGCCGCTCGCGCGCGTCTTCATCGGTATCGTGGCCGGATTCCGTGATGCATTTCAGAAGATCATAGAACGACTAGGGGATGACAGGGGCCGAGTGGTCCTAGTACCCTACAAGGTGTTTGATGAAGAAGATAGGTGCTTCAGTGAGACCAGCCGTATCTTCCCCAACGCAGCCGAACGCGACGAATTGCGAGACTTCTGTATCGCGATAGCTCATGATCACTTCCCCGGACTGCGCGGTAGGCATCGTTTGGGGTACAGCGGCACGGCAGCACTCGTGGTCTTTCCCGACACCGTCCCCAACAACAGTCTTCCAGTTCTGTGGTACGACTCCTCAAGCTGGCATCCACTATTTCCGGCTTCGGGACTTCCATCCGTCATGGACGTTGAGCCTACCGACAACAGGAGCGGGGCTTGATGGAAGTGCTGTTCACATTACTGCTTCGGCGGGTTTTGCCTGCTTCGCTTTTCAACTTGCACTGCCTCGATCAGGATGGCATCTGCCGGCGTCGAGACCTCGATGCGTCGGCGACCTGAGCCAACCCTCCGCTGAGCTTAATGGAGAAACACTCAGAGAAACAACTCCTTCAGTTTCGCCTTGTCATCTCGGAGTTCTTCCGGCGAGCCGTCGAAAGCCAGTTTTCCCAGCTTCAACGAATAGACCCGGTTACAGATTCTGAGGACTTCACGGACCTTCTGTTCGACAATAAGGATGCTCACACCTGTGTCCCGGTTGATCTCCGCAATCTTCTCGAAAACGTTGCGTACCAGATTCGGCGAGAGGCCAAGGGAGGGTTCGTCCAACATGAGCAGCTTGGGCTTAGCGATGAGCGCCCGGGCCAAAGCGAGCATCTGTTGTTCACCTCCGGACAGGTTGCCGGCGTCTTTCTTGGCGCGGTCCTTCAGAATGGGGAACATCTCGATGACCTGAGCGATCCGCCCTCGCAGTTCTTTGCGCGGGAGTCGAAAGCCCCCGATCTCTAGGTTTTCCATGACGGTGAGGTCAGTGAAAACGCGGTTGCCCTGGGGAGCGAACGTGATGCCTCGCGCAACATTCTGAGCAGGTGTGGAACCGTTCGTCACCGTTCCGTCAAAGCAGATCTTGCCCCTCCACGTGGAGATCAGGCCGCAGACGCCTTTTAGTACGGTGGACTTGCCGGCCCCGTTAGGCCCGATAAGCCCGACGATTTCACCCTTCCGGACCTCAATCGACAGGCCGAAAAGCACTTGCTTCTTGCCGTAACCCGTGTCTAGTTCCCTGATCTGGAGCATCGTGAATTCTCAGTCGATGTATGCCTCGATGACTTTCGGATCGTTTCGCACTTCCTCGGGCGTACCCTCGCTAACCTTCGCTCCCGCATCCATGAAGACGACCCGGTCGCACACTTGCATCACGGCGTCGAGGTCGTGCTCGATCAGCATTACTGATTTGCCTTTCTTCGGCAGATCGCGGATGATTCCCAGCATCTTCTCGATCATCTCAGGGGCAATCCCAGCCACGGGCTCGTCCAGCAGCAAGAGGTTGGCCTTTGCTGCAAGGCAGCAGACAAGACTCAGCAGCTTCTGCTGACCGTAGGAAAGATCCTCTGCCGGATCGTTCACCTTCTCGGCAAGTCCACACTCCTCCAGAAGCGAGACGGCTTCTTTCCGGTTGGCTGCCTCTTGGTCCTGGCTGCTCTTCCCTCGGAAGAAGATGCTCCCGAGCCTTTCTCCCGGTTGATCTCTGAACGACAGCAGGACGTTGTCGAGGACACTCAACTGCCGAATAAGGCGAAGGTCCTGAAACGTCCGGGCGATGCCGGCAGTTGCTATTCTGTGTGGAGGCATTCCCACCAGGTTGATGCCTCGCAATACGACGCTTCCCGTCTCGGGTGCCAGGAAACCGCTGATGACGTTGAAGAGAGTGGTCTTGCCGGCACCGTTGGGGCCAATGAGCCCAAGGACTTCTCCTTCCCGAAGCGAACAAGAGAACCCGGCAAGCGCCTTGACTCCGTCGAAACTCTTCCCGAGTCCATCTATTCTAAGCCAATCGTTGGTCACTGTTGCGCCTCCCCTTTTCGGAAGGCATACTCGCCCAGCAGTCCCTGCGGCCGCCACATCATCATTGCCACCAACGATCCGCCGTAGATGATCTGTCGGAGATTCGCCGCTACGGCACTTGGCAGTCCGACGAACCGAAGCAGTTCGGGCAGGACGACAAGGACGACCGCCCCCAGAACCGGTCCCCACGTACTCCCCGCACCGCCGATGATCACGATGGAGATGATGAAGATCGACTCCATCACCGTGAAGCTGGTCGGATCAATAAAGCTGATGTAATGGGCATACAACACACCGGCCACTGCTGCCATCCCACCGCCGACGACAAACACCAGCACTTTGTACGCTGCCACGTTCTTTCCAGCAGCTTGTGCGAACACCTCGTCTTCCCGTATCGCCTTCAGCACACGGCCGAACGGTGACTGCACAATCCGGTAAGTAATCCACAAGACCAACGCACAGAAGAAGCCCACCAGCAGAAGGAACCCGACATGCGAGGAGATTGTCAGACCGAAGATCGTCGGTTGCGGGATTCCCGGCAAGCCCATCGGGCCTCCGGTGAAGGACACCCAGTTATTGAGCACACTGAATGTGATCACCTGAAAGGCAAACGTCGCGATGACGAAGTAATCGTCACGGATGCGCAGTGAAGGGATACCCACCAACACGCCGAGGAGGCCGCTCAGGATGACCGCACAGACGATGTTGACCAAAAAGGGGCTGTGCAGATTCAGGGCCATGAGGGCAGCGACGTATGCCCCGACGCCAAAGAACGCGGCGTGGGCAATGGAGAGCAGACCGGTGTATCCGGCAATTAAGTTGAGGGACACCGACAAGATGGTGTAGATGCCGATCAGAATCAGGATGTGCAGCAGATATTCCATCGTTTTCTCGGCTCACACCGTCGCTTCCCTGACTCGCTTCCCCATGAAACCTTCCGGCCTGAAAAGCAAAAAGGCTAGTAGAATGGCGAACGCGATGGCATCCTGCCACTGGGAACCTAGTTGCCACGCTCCAATATGCTGCGTCATGCCCAGTAGCAGAGCCCCGAGCGCAATGCCGGGGATGCTGGTCTTCCCACCGATTATCACTGCTACAACGCCCATCATCAGGAAGTGCATTCCCATCGTCGGTGTCATGTCGACATCAAGAGCGACGAGGATTCCGGCGATCCCGGCCAATGCAGAGCCGATGGCAAATGTCGTCAATACGACTCGATCGCTTTCAATTCCGCACACTCTTGCAAGTTGCGGATCGTTGGAGACTGCCCGAATGAACCTGCCCATCCTTGTGACTTTCAGAAACGTCCATGTCGCGACGACTAGGAGGGCGGTGACGACGACCGTAGCTATCTGGATGCTCGTTACCCTTGCCCCGAAGACAGCAATTCCCTCCTCGACCGTGCCCGTGCGAATCGTCTGGATGCTATCGCCGAACACCATGGAAATCAGGTTTTGAAGGATCACATACAGGCCCAATGAAGCAAGGAGAAGGACGAGTGGTGAGCTTCCTTGTCGGCGAAGAGGCATGAAGACAGCAACGTCCAAGGAGCAGCCAATCACTGCTGCGGCAGCGACGCCGACTGAAATCGATGCCCAGAGAGGTAGTCCAAGACAGTTGACCGCCAGGAACGTGGCGTAGGCTCCAAGCGTGAAGATCGCGCCATGAGCGAAGTGGAAGAACTTAGCAACGCGAAAGACCAGCGCAAAGCTTACCCCGATCAGTGTGATTGTGCTCGCGGTGCCAATGATGTTAATAATGAGAGATATACACATGTGGCACCTTCAGCTTCGAGCAAGCGTCTCCGTCCACGTCTGCTTGTGCGTGAGGACATCTCCCGCTGCAAGGAAGGCAAAGAATTCTTCAAAAGGCTCCTTTAACTCCAGATGGCATCTGACTTTGTGTTCAACGCGATCATGATATGCGGAATTGTTATAGAATCGGCGGAATGACGACACTCTGATGTCCTGCAACATCTCGTTTGTTACGCCATTGGTGTTGCGCAGAACTATGTCGCGAACCGCATTGTACTTGCTCCAATCGTGTGTGACGAGATTATCCCGACACTCATCGAAAGCAGTGCAGCCTGGAAACGGCGTGAAATACGATATCCGGATCTCATCTGCAGCTAGTTCAAGCAGGTTCTCGCTGAATTCAGCGAGCGAATCGGTGGTCTCCCACGGATAGCCGACCATCAGATATGCTTTGGTCAGAATTCCATTGCGATCACAAGCTTCGAGGACATGATTTGTGTGATCCCGGATTGCTGAGGTCTTCTTACGTATCCGTTCGAGAGTGGTGCCTGAAAGTGATTCGACACCAAAGCCAATTTTCCGGCATCCAGCTCCGCGCATCGCCTCAATCGTGTCTTCCGTGAGATCCGAAATAGTACACATCGCATACCATGGCGGAACGTCTCCGAGTTTCTTGAGTTCCTTACATAATGCAAGTACATGCTTCTTGCTGCAATTAAAGGTTAAGTCCGAAAGAAAGAATGCATTCGTATTAAAGTCGGCGATTATTTGCCGCAACTCCTCTGCGACGCTTTCCGGCCGCCGGAATACGACCTTACGGCCCCAGACCGACGTGCTGCAGCAAAAGGAACAGCTATTAGGGCAGCCGCGACTGCTCATGAGTATGGCGATGTTATGTTGTTTGCTTGTTGGTGGCAGCATAAGTCCATACATTCGCGCCGGAGAAAGTGAATCTTCCGATCGCAATGGTCTTGGAAGCGAATCCAGGTCCGTTGTTCTCAATGTCGGTTTGGTTTTTACTGCCTGACCGCCTCTCTGGTAACAGATACCCCTTACGTCAGATGGGCTGGTACCTTCTTCCAGGCACTTGATTAGCTCCAGGAATGTTGTTTCCCCCTCGCCGATAACCGAAAAGTCGATCGACGTATTTAGAACGAAGTCTGGATCCCCTGATGGATGATATCCGCCAGCGACCACACGAAGTCCGGGAATCCGCGTTTTCGCTTCAGCCGCGATCGCTAAGGCAGAGTTTGCCGCATGTGTCATTACCGAGAGCCCGAGAATTGACGGCGCGTAGTCAACAATCGCATCCATGATGTCTTTTGTGGAAAGTGATCCCTGCCTGAACACCCGAACGCGATATCCTGCCTTTATGAGCGACGCGGCAATGTACTCAAGCCCGATAGGCTCAAATTCGTTGTGGCCCGCATACGTGTGACAGCCACGAATGCCGCTGCTCGGTTCCAGCAGAGCTATCTTAATTGACATTGATGCATCCTTCACTGCAATATGGGCGATCCCAATTCCTCGGGTGCCAAGTCGAACTTTATTCGTAGTCCAATAAGCCTTTCCTTCATGACCTCAAAATGAGCGTGAATCCTCTGAAACTGCACACATGCACCAAAGTCACTGCCGTTTGAAGCAGTCGTGCATAGCAGGCATCGTCTCCCAGTTGCGCCCTTCTTGAAGCATTCAGGCCTTTCCGTCTCGTGCCGCAGGGCGTACTCTTGACAAGTTGCGTCGAGGAAGCCGGGAGTTGAACCGTTGTGCCCCGGCGAGGTTGGCCATCTGTATGTGATTCCAATGACCAACTCCCCCTCTGTCTCCTCAACCTTTCCAAGGAAGCCTACTGGACGATGTTCTGAACCATCGGATTGTGGACGTCCATCATCCTGTAGCACATCTGACAGGATCATCAGATATGTCAAAGGCCACTTGTCAAACGTGAAGCTGGCTTTCATGCTTTCGCCGGGATTCTTGCCCACCTTCAGAACCATGTTGTGAAAAAACACCGCATGTGCGATGCTCAGGTGGCCTTGAATGCTATCGCCGTTTGCGGCGAAGTTTATGCACTGAAGGTTATGACTTGCCGCATGGCGACATGGCCTCTTGTTCTTCCGTTCACAGTCACCAGTTTTGCACGGAAGAACTCGGTTCAAATACCAGAGAGCTGCTGCTACACCATGGTCACGTTTCGGTATCAAATATCGTAAAGACTCAGAGTACGACAGTTCTTGTCGTTTCGTTTGGTATTCATTGTGGAGATCGCACAGCAGTTTGGCGTTTTCGGGGCGGGGGCGTGTCCACGTATCAGCATGAAGTAATTGTAGATACTCAGACATCTTTTCATCGCAGATTGCATATTGCACGAATACTTGGCTGGCGTGATTCTTAAGCATCTCCGTAATGGCCTCTTGCGGCTCAGACGCAATCATGTCTCCTAATAGAAACTTTTTCCAATAGTCTTCCTGCAATTCAGCCAGTTCCTCAATCGGAAAGGCCCAATCATGAATAGTGGATGCGATCATCCACAGTTTTTCAAATTCGAGTCGGGAGGTGCAGTGCCCTGTGAGACTCTTCTTCTGCTCATCGAACGCATCATTGCAATATAGCTCTCGGATAATGCGTTGCCCGATCAAGAACACCTTTAAGGTATGGACGAAGTGCTCTCGATATTTGCGCAGAAAGAATAAGGTATCTTCTGCTTGCATGCGATGACTCAGATTAAGCGACCTCAGTTCAGGCTCACCGTTCCACAAGTGACTAATGACCCCCAGGGCTAGTTCTGCCGGTTCAGAATGGCTGTTCGACAGGCATTCCTTGATTTCGAGAATGTCATCCTTCCACGGACTACCATCGTATGTATCCGCAGTGGGGTCATTCTTCCCGAGTGTGACCGCCTTCAGAAAGCCGTTCGGAAAGAAACGTTCTCTGTGTTCTGAGTACTTCTCGTGTCTGACAATTTCATGCACAAGCGCTACCACTTGTGATAGAAATAGCGAACAGACGGCCATTATGGCATCTCGAAGGTCTTCGTTCCAAGGCAACGTGTTATCGAAGATGCTGAGCTTGTCGACCTGCATCTTATGCGTGTCAAAACAATAAGCATCTTCATCGGGTAGTGTCAGGCACAACTGCAGAAAACCCAAGGCATGGTTGTCTCGCGATATCATGCCAAACACCTGTGGAAAATCCTCCTGCTCGCGTGTTATTATCCATCTCAAGTGTTCGGGTGGGTCAACACCAACACCTCTTTCCGATGGAGAATGTGCAATGATAGCTGGGGACGCGTCCTTCAGGATCTCCTGTCGCCAACTCTCGGAAATGAGTAGCCCTGTGAGGTTCTTGTCCCGATACACTCGGTCCTTAGGCAGAGGGATTCCGTTGAACAGTTTCTCTTCTGCCTCAGACCATGTGGCATAGCCATCCAGGCGCGAGTTGGCTGGGTATATCGTTTCAAAATGCGCCTCCCATTGTTCTGGATCGCCGACATGGAGGAAGTACGTCAGAGAGCCCTTGTTGGGGCTCCAGTACGTTGAGTAATCAAACAGACTGATCACTCCTAGCCCGACTTTGAAATGCTCGTGATGAGTTCTTGCGATACTCAAGATCGAATACTGCTTGCCGCTGTAGAGCAGATCTGCGGCTGCTACCGTCAGGAATCTCTGGATTGCTTCAAGTGCCGTTGCGCGCTCTGTTGTGGGCTTGGTCAAAGCGGAGACAGATAGGTCTTCGTTCCTGATGAGTTCTAAGAGCCAGTGCATACACCTGCCTTGCAGCTTGGCCAATCGCGACTTATTGTCAGGCGTTGTGTGTGATGGCATGTCGACCGCTTTCGCTCATGATTAGTTGCGTTAATTCAGCGTAGCGAACTCACTATCCCGTACGGTCATGAGTGTGATGGGCTTTATGACCGTACCCGGATTGATAAAGGTTGTCGTGCCGCCCGCGCCTGGGAAGTCTTTGATGGATTCCAGTTCATCACGAAGCGAACGGCCGCTTGCCTTTGCCTTATCTGCGGCCATCGCTAGCATCAGGACTGCGTCGTAGGCGTTTGCGGAGCACATATCCACTTCCGTCTTGTAAGTTTCCAGAAGACGCTTGTTCAATCGGGATGCCGCTGATGTTGGGTCTGACGTATTCAGAGAAGGCACACCGAAGATAAGGCCTTCAGCAGCGGGACCGGCAATCTTCAGCAACTCCTGATCAAATGCCCCGGCCGTGGCGTACCATCGCGCTCGAAACCCGGCCTCCTCGGCCTGCAAGAGAATTCGTGCGATTTCGGGAGCCAGTCCTGGAACAAAAACATGCGAAGCCGAGACGCTCTTCAATTTCGCGATCACTGTACGGAAATCCTGCTGCCCCTCCGCGAACGATTCATCGAGTACAACCCTCTCTCTTTCATCGCCTAGCGCATGCACGAAGGCGTCTTTGTAAGACACAGCGTTAGCGGTTGTTGAGTACAGAATGGCAATCCGTTGAGGCAGAGGTTCCCGCAACAGGAGTTGTGCGATTTCCGCCGACTGAAGCATAGCACTTTCGCGATTTCTAAATACATAAGGTCCTGCTTCAGAAATCTTGTCCGTGCCGGCTGCCGGAGCAATTATTAGCACTTTTCTGCGATTAGCTGCGGGAGCAACGGCAAGTACTTCATCGCTCAGCATTGGTCCTACGACTGCACGAACGCCGTCAACATCCAGCATCTTCTTGTAGGCAGATATTGCATTTCTGGATTCGGACGCAGAGTCTTCTACGACAAGCGCGACGGGCAGTCCCTGTATGCCGCCGTTACTGTTGATCTCTGCGACTGCGAGTTCTATTCCATTATGCGCAGCCTTGCCATATTTCGCACCACGACCTGTTAGTGACAGAATGGCACCTATCCTGAAAGTGTCTGGCTCCTTCTCCTGCCAAAGCATAACGGATAGAATCACGGCGGCAACAATGGCGGCAGTGATGCCGAATAGTGAAATGACTTTGACTCTTGTGGTCATCGCATTTTCTCCTTCGTCATCGGCTACGTTTGTGTTCTCTGGAATTGATTTCCACTCTCAACTCCTCAATACGCCGCATGGCGAGCGGCGAGGGTTTGCCGCGGTCGTTCTCCCATCGGTTCACCGTCGAGAACGTCACGCCGACCTTGGCTGCAAACTGCTCCTGTGTCAGGCCCATCTTGGCCCGCAGGTCCTTGATTATCTTCGCCAATTGCTCTTCATTCCTCTTGGCCATGTCTTCCTTCTCGGCATTGATGGCTTTCTCGTCCCCCGAAAAGACCAGGCAAACGATATAGCACACGATATGGCATCAGTCCTGCGCAGTCAATGGCCAAGGAATCGAGTTCCCTCCGGGGCGGGGGCGCGGTCTGATTCCGCGGAGAAACGGAAGCAACAAGACGCTATGGGGCAAGACGGATCGGCCGGTCGAGACTCAGATTCAACTGAGCGGGCAGCCGGCAGTGGCGAAGGCGGTGGCAACTTCAGGCTTCTAGGCGCGGATACCGCTGCTGGGGCGCTTCTGAGCAATCAGGCGGTCCCCGTTTTCTGCACGCCCCGGTCCCCTTTCTGCGGCTCGTCGCCACCAGTCACATTTTGGCAAGCCGTGCAAGCAAACCAATGTGTGCCGAGGTCATTTGGATCATGTGATCAACATGCTCTTTTCCGACAGCGTACATTGGGGCAGGGCCACGCCCATGGGCGTCTCCCAACTTGTTGCGGATTGTTCCAGTAGCCTCGAATATCGGTGCATAGAACGGTGGAAACAAACCGTTGTCTCGGCAGATACTCACCAGCTTCGAGCAGGAATCCTTGTCGGGATCATAGGGCCATCCGTGGCAATCGCAGATCGTCTTCAGAACGCTCTCAAAGGCAGACCCGCAAGACGTAATGGCGTCGGCGTAATCGCCCTTCCGGTGTTCGTCGTGTGCCTTGAGCATCTCGGTATTCGCTGTCCGAAATCTCGGGTCACTGAGAAGCTCCAGGCACGGCTTGATAATCGTCTCGTGCGTGAACTGTTCGTCTTTCCGGACGAACTTCGGGTATTGGTACTCGATGACTGTTCCGCAGGAGCTTCCAAAGAGCTTTCCGGGCTTGCCAGTGTTGATCTCGACAAACGGCGTCAGTTCGTAGCCGAGCCCAGCATCTTGGAGTATCTCATTGAGTGCCTCCACGCCCTTCTGGCGACCGCAGTTTCCCCAGACCTGAAAGCAAGTCTCGATGAAATCGAGTGCCATCTCGTCATCGGATGACATGAAGTGTTCAACAACCGGATGATCGCTGCTTCGAGCGGCGATGTAACCCGATCTCCGAAGCCCACCATACTCCCGGAGGATGCGCTCTCCGACTTCGTGGAGCATTCTGTCCACGTCAAACGAGCCGCCAACATCGTCTCGCAACTGCTCCATGGTGTGCAGAAGTCGCCATCGGACTTCCTCGGGAAGATCGTACCTATACTGGTCGGGTGGTGGTGCGTGCCGTTTGGAGTACAACTTTGCCATGGTGTCGCCTACATGTAATACTTGTATTTCGGCTGCGGCGTTCTCCCCTCCGGAACCTCTCGGAGGATATCTCCGACCAAGCGGGAGAAGCGGAGAGTAATCGGCATCAGGCCAAACATGTTGGCGGAGTTCCAGTTCATCTTCGTAAGCGTCAACACCTCTTGAAGAAGTTGGACCCTCGACGTGTCTCCAACGTGATCCGCGACCTGGATGGGTGAGGGAACGTGTCCGTGGGGATAGCCACCCTGGGAGTGCAAGTAGCCGCTGGTGTAACAGAAGGAAACGTCGCCCACGGAGAAGACGGTGCCACGAAGAGGCGGATACTGCCCCATCCGAAGCAGACGCACTTCACTTGTCGGGCAGAGCGACACGAGGTCGTAGGGGATGTTGACCTCGGTTAAGACATCCTCGAAACCTGCCTGCTCTTCTGGCTCGAAACGTGATGTCTTGTGCAGCACGATCCTGCGTGGAAGATTGCCCTTGTTTTCGAGTCGATAGCGTTCAAGTACCATATCAATCAGTTGACCCGCAAGAGCGGCAGAGAGGTGCGGCGATCTCCGCTCCTGATCGTCATTCCAAGTGAACTTGTGACCCCGCAGCACAAGACCCTCGCCGTTTTCATCAAACGCTTGCACCACGCTCGTGCGAAGATCAGACGAGTCACCGAGCGGTCGGTAGAAACTGATGCCGACGAAGCAACTTCCTCCAGGCAAGGCAGTCGGGCCCCACGGCAATCCATCCACCTTGAAGTACATTCCCGTGAAGAGATTCCAGGCAACCTTGGCTCGGTGGTCGAGCTTGCGGGCTGTATCCACAAGTCCTGTTGTCGGTTCCAGCAGGATCTGCGTCGGCTTCTGGAATTGCATCGCCATCGACTTGAATGCTCGTCGCAAGTCCCGATGGACCTTCCCTTTCCCCCTCTCCGTGTAGTCCACAACCCGACACTTCCGGTATAGTTCCTCCGTAAGAACCAGGACAATGTAGTCGAGAGGATGATCTCGCTGGGTCAGCACATCCAGCTTCCGATTCAGCAAGAGGAGGAAACTCTCAAATCGATCTCGCCGCCGTTTCGTTTCAAGGATTTCCCGCTCTTCCTGACGTGAGATCGTTTCGACAAGGCCATCTGGCATCAGCAAATTGTATCGAAAGCCAGTCTCGGGAGTGCATCCCGGAAATGGAGCGTGATTGTCATCCCCGTCGATTCCTCGGCTGCACAGATCGAGGAATGTGCGGGCGTTATCAACGGCATTTGCAGTCCCGATGAAACCAGCGTGGACATCCGGTTTGTGCCTGGGCGTTCCAAACGACCGTGGTCCGTATAGCGGGATTCCTGTTCTCGGATCGACGTGCGTCTTGCCGCCCGCGAACAAGAGGGCTGGTTCTTCAAGCCACTGCGTTTGGGCGTGTGGAACAGCCAGTTCGAGGGGAAGCAGCTTACACGGGATCGGCGTCACACTCGTAGTCATCTTCGTCCTCCTCCTCCCAATCCAAAGGCTGCCCGTCCATGAGGCTGTTCAGTTCAGCCATCGTGAAGAGGTCCTCTTCGTAGGATTGGTTCTTGAATGGCATCTCGTCGCCGGGGATTCCAGGCGAATCCACGTCGAACGAAATGAAGTCTGTCGAGATTACCAAACTCTGGTTGCCGAAGTTCAGCACGAACCTGGGCTGACCATCCGACAGGACATCGCGCCAGAAGTTGACCTCACTCAGGTACTTGTCGTTGAACATGCTGGCCTTCATCCGGGTGACACGTCGACCAATCTTCTCTGGTGGGAGCGGCGTCTCACCATCGACCGTGAGATGCCGCTCCGGACGAACACTCAGACACCACTGATTGTCAGCCATACGGTGGAAGCGCAGGCCAGCCGCCAGATGACACCAATAGCCCTTTGGCTTGCCCGTTGCCTTCGTCTTTGGTTCCCAGGCCACGTTGCGTGTTTCGACGCTCTTGTTCAGGGGTCGATAAGAGACTTCTCGTTCCTTCCCCTTCGCTAGGACAGGGAAGTAGTAGCGCCGGTGGGCAGGATCAAAGCGAACGTCTTTCATCGCCGTGTGTTTGTACATCGCACGGTTCAGAAGAGTGATGAAACGGCGGTGCCCCTCGCCGGTCGCCCAGAACTTCTTCGACGGCGTTCTCACCACGGAGTCGTGGTCGATTACCGCCTGAAAGGGGCCATCTGAGTGTCGCAAGTCATGGAACGTGTACAGCTTCTTCTCCCGAATCAAGAAGCGGACGAGTTCAGTGTCGTCATCTGGGTAGACGAGATGCTGCTTGACGAGTCCCTCCTGCCGGTCGCTGTAACCACACTTGGCCTCGAATACCGCATCGGGAAGATGTGTAACCGGGAGCAATGAACTGAGTATTCTCTCCCGCTGCATTACCAAAGTCGGCGGCGGGGCCTCGGGTTGCGTGGCACTTCGGACACGCTCTTCGTGGTCAAGCTTCATCTGACGAAGCACTGACACGCTGTACGTGGTCGCCTGCGAGTCGATGATCTTGTGATGGTCGCCGCACAAGAGGACCAGATTCGGATGCCTGTCTCGGTCCTCATCCGATAAGGACGAATTGCCTCTCGGCCCCTGCCTGCTGTCAGCGATGATGTGGGCAATCTCACCGAGGAAGGCTGCGCCGTCGTCTTCAGTGCCGGGTTCGACAAGTGAACGTCCGCAGCCCGGAAAGGCACAGACGCCGCCCGACAAAGCACAGAGGGCCTTGACTTCCTTCTGCGGGATACTTGTTCGTCTCATGATGGTATCCTCCGTGACGATGGATGGGCTAAAACAATCGCTTCTGCCCACTCCATTCGTCCTTGTTCCGGTAAATGGTCTTGTCCCCATCCCGCAGGTAGATCAGCCCAAGCCGCTGCAGCCGCACGGTGAGGTTCGAGATGTTCACCTGGGCCTCTTCAGCAAGCCGGTATAGTCCTGGCCAATTCGTGAAGTCGTAACACCGCTCAGCTTCTTGGATCAGCCACTTCGGCATAAGCAGTGCCGACTGGTAGCGATCCACGGCGCTCCTTACCTCCGGTGCATCTTCACCATCGGTCAGTTGGCGATACAGGCGATAAGCCCGACTGTCGGCCATCGCCTTCGTGAACAGCACCTCGATCAGTCGGTCGGACTTCCTCGCTTGCCGCTTGGCGATCAGCGGGGACATTTCCATCCCAGGCAACGTTGGATGTAGTAGCTTGGCCCGATCAATGTCGATGTCGTAATGCCCCGCCTCGTGACCAATAGTGCTGCGGAGCAGGCCGGGTTTCTCCTCGAAGAGGTCGTTGTGCGTCTCGTTGAGCAGGATCGTCCGGTTCACGGCGTCCAGGCCACCGAGGATCTCTTCGCCGGGTTGCTCCTCGATCACGTCCCAGTCGAAATCCAGCCCCAATACCTGCTCCACGATCTCCTCGATGGGCACCGGCAACTTCACCGCCACACCGACCTTGGCTTCGTATTCACGAATCCGCTGAGCGGTGATGTCTTCGATGGCTTCGTTGCGCAGGTACTTGAGGCGGTGGTTGGTCATCCGTCTTCGAGGTCTTCCAGGAGCTTGTTCAGGGTCTCGTCGTCGAGATTGGCGATTTTTCGAAAGGCATCTGGCCGCTCCATGACCCGCTGCCGAATCTGCTCGGGGATCTTCTTTGCCAAAAGAAAAAGCTCGTCCACGTCGGTGTCGAGGGCGTCGGCGAGCTTGCGGATTAACTCCTCCGAGGGATAGTCGCCGAAGTCCAGCTTCTCGTTCTCGACTTTGCTGATGTATGTGAACGAGACTTGCACCGCCTCACCCAGCCCTCGCTGGCTCAGATTCTTGGCTTTGCGCAGTTCCCGTATTTTCTCGCCAAAGCGCATCTTCAATTCTCACTGGTAGTTGTCATCTAACGTGACGTATTGTAGGATACTTGCAGTAAACAGTCAACACAACACGGCAGAAACGCAGAGTCCATGGCGAAGCGTGCCGCAAACACGCCCAAATCATGGCAAGGGGCTCTGGTTATTGGGACCGCCACGGCTCCTGCAACCATGGTGCGATGCGTTGTGGCAGGCCAGCGGACTCGAACGGTCTTTCAACTAGGACCAGAACGGTAATTGGCAAGAGCCGAGGTAGAGGGGCGGTAATGGCTGCACATCCTGCCTAGCTTCCGAAGTCCTTCCTCGTAAGTTATTTCAGTGGATATGGTTGCCGTTTTTTGGGAAACCGAAATTCTGCGACCGGGGGTGATGTTCACCGGCCTTCCGATCTGGTAAGGTTGGTCAAGACTGACCAAGGATTTTGGAGAACGCCCCGTGGACAAACTGAGGGACTACCTCCGCATCTCCGAGGCGGCAGAGTATCTCGGCGTTTCACCGAACACTCTCCGCAACTGGGAGAACGCCGGGAAAATCGTGGCGCACCGCCATCCGGTGAACGGCTACCGCCTTTTCAAGCGGGAGGATCTCGACGACTTGCTGAAGCAGGTGAAGCGGCCGGATGAGCGGAAGTGAAACGGCTGACGATCAGCCGAGCGTGGACGCCACAGGAATGAAGGAATCATGGAATCGCCACGTTGGAAAATCATCACGCCTTCGCAGTACGAGTGGGAGCGGCGAGCCCTCGACTTCGTTCGGACGGGCTTGCCAAACCATGACCCGTATCGGGCCTGGGCCAACTTCGAGTTCCAAAGCTCTGACGGGGCGATCTACGAAGTAGACCTGCTGGTGCTCACCAAACAGGGTTTCTGGCTGGTCGAGATCAAGAGTTGGCCGGGGCGAGTCTCAGGGGATGCAGGAACGTGGACTCGCAAGCACGACGGCAAGACGATCACGGAGGACAACCCGGCGCTGCTGGCCAACCGGAAGGCCAAGGCGCTTTCTTCACTGCTCAAATCCCAACAGGCCGTCAAGAAGGTGCGGGTGCCGTGGCTCGATGCCGTGATCTTCTTGTCGGCGGATGATATTCAATGCGACCTGACCGGCCCTGCCCTGAATCATGTGCTGCTCCAGGATCGTCCTGGCGATGACGCACGACCGAAGCGGAAAGGCATTCTCGCAGCCCTTCTGAATCGAGAGGGGCCGGGCATCAGCCCGGACTATCGCAGTCAAATTGACAACAAGGTTGCCAAAGCCCTGGCTCGTGCTCTCGAACAGGCCGGCATTCGTCCTTCGCAGAAGTCTCGCCGAGTCGGAGACTATATTCTCGGCGATCTGCTGGCAGATGGTCCTGGCTACCAAGACCGGTTGGCGAAGCACGCCTCGTTCGACGATGTCCATTGTCGGATTCGTCAATACACGGTGGCCCAAGCTGATTCGGAGGAAGACCGAAAGCGGCGCAAGCGAGCGGCTGCCCGTGAATTCCAGATCATCCAATCGCTCAACCATCCCAACATCCTCCCAGTCTTGGACTATAAGGAGCATGAACTGGGACCGGCGTTGTTGTTCCGCTACCTCGACCCGAACGCTGTTCGCTTCGACCATTATCTCGCCACGAATTGCCACAAGCTTACGACGGAGCAGCGTCTCGACATTCTTCGGCAGATCGCCGACGCCATTCGTTACGCCCACCGCAAACGAGTGATTCACCGGTCGTTGGGACCCCAGAGCATCCTGGTGACCGACGCCGACTCGAAGACGCCCTCGTTCCAGGTCTTCAACTGGCAGGTCGGTGTTCGTGAGAACGGCACCACCTCGGCGCAAGTCACGAACGTCGAAGATCTGGTGGAGGCCCAGTCGTTCGTCTACATGTCCCCCGAGGCTATCGCCGATCCACGCAAGGTCACGGAAGCCTCCGACGTATTCTCGCTGGGTGCCATTGCTTATCATTTGTTCGCCTCTCGACCTCCAGCCGGAAGTCTCTCCGAGCTATCGAAAACGTTGCGTGAGAGCAAGGGGCTGAGCCTGTCCTCCGTGGTCGATGGCGTCGGCCCGAAGCTCGAAGAGATGATCCAGTGGTGTACGCACCCGGATGTCCTGACACGAATCGGTTCCGTCGAGGACTTCCTGGCGTTGCTGGATGACGTTGAGGATGAACTGACGGCACCGGACGAGTTGTTCGTGTCCGACCCGCTCCAGGCCAAGCGTGGCGACCGTCTTGAAGGCGGATACGTCGTTGAGCGGGAGATGGGCCAGGGGGCGACGGCAAAGGCGCTGCTTGTCACGAAGGAAGGCGAGCAATTCGTCCTGAAGGTTGCCCTGAGCGAAGACGATAATGCACGCCTGCACGACGAAGCCGAGGCACTCGGTTCGATTCACAGTGAGTTCATCGTCGCCATCCATGAAGAACTCGAAATGGCAGGCCGCACCGTGCTGGTTCTTCAGAAAGCCGGTGACGAGACACTGACCGGTCTGCTCAGAAAGGAAGGCGTTCCGAGCTTGGACCTGCTGTCCCGATACGGTGACGACTTGCTTTCGGCCTTGAGTTCACTGGAACGCCATGGTGTCGCCCATCGAGACATCAAGCCCGACAATATCGGCATTCGCTCGCTGACGAAGCAACGAAATCAACTGATCCTCTTCGACTTCTCCCTAGCCCGTGCCCCGCTGGACAATATCCGAGTCGGCACGCCCGGCTACCTGGACCCTTTCCTGGGTAATCGCAAGCCACAGCGTTGGGACTTGGCCGCCGAGCGCTACTCGGCAGGCGTGACGCTCTACGAGATGTCGATGGGCCTGGGCTGCCTACCGCAATGGGGCACGGGCAAGTCCGACGAGGCGATGACCGAAGATGAGTTGGTCATCGACGCCGAGAAGTTCGATCCGAGTGTTCGAGAAGGATTGTCCGAGTTCTTCCTAACGGCATTGCATCGTGACCCTGCAAGGCGGTTCGACAATGCCGAAGAGATGCGTTGGGCGTGGCAACAGGTCTTCAAGGAGGCCGACAGCCGCAAGGTCCGCACGCCGAGCGGTGAAGAGGTCGATCTCAGCGTCACCTTGGAGCAGGTCGATCTGAAGACGCCCATTGCGGCCCTTGGCCTGAGCACACGAGCCCGGAACGCCCTGGAACGGTCCAACATCCTGACCGTTCGTGATCTGCTGCAAATCCCGATTGTCGATCTTCACATGATGCGAGGCGTCGGCAATCAAACCCGACAGGAGATCATCGGGTTTGTGGCGGAGCTGCGTGAGCGATTCCCCAGTGTCGATACGACGCAGCCGACGACCACGACAACAGGAACCGGCACCGAGGAAATCGGTATCCCGCCGTTGGAATTGCTGGAGCAGCGTGTCCTGGGCGCTCGCAGCGCTAAGAAGGAATCGGAGTGGCGAATCCGTTCGTCCCTACTCGGGAACAGCGCTCCGGAAGGTCAAGAGCCCGATCTGTGGCCTAGCCAGTCCGAGGTGGCGGATGCGTTGTCGATCACTCGTGCCCGAGTCGGACAGGTGTTGGCGGCGGACAGGAACCGTTGGGCCAAAGATCCGCTCCTCAACGCCCTTCGCAGTGATGTCTATGAACAGATCCAGCGGCTTGGCGGCGTTGTGACGATTGGCGAGTTGATCGAGGTGTTGATTCTGCTGCGGCCACCGGCCGACATGTTGGATGCGGCCAAGCAGCAGCGATTGGCCTCGACCATCGCTCGGGCTGCCGTTGAAACGGAATCATCCTTGACCGAACCTCGTTACCAGCTTCGACGTGTCGCAGGCAAGACGGTGGTCGCCTGCACGCAGGAGTTGGCCGCCTATTCCGAGAAGTTGGGCCGGGCTGCTGACCAACTGGCGGACAATGATCCTCTGCTTCCACCATTGCGAGTGTTCCAAGAACTGTTTGATGTGACCCAGCCACCGCAACCCGAGGGTTGCCAGCCTCTCAACAACGAGCGTCTGCTGAACTTGGCGGCGGCGATGAGCAATACGGCGGCCGTATCGGCCAAGCAGGAAGTCTATCCTGTCGGGATGCCTGCCGAGCGTGCGTTGCGGCTAGGTATGGGAGCGCTCACCGGCCTGGGACTGGGCGAAGGGGAAGGCGGTTTCACCATCGACCAGATCCGTGCCCGAGTGGAAAGTCGATATCCCGAAGCCGAGCCGCTTCCAGATCGCCCGGACCTCGATGCATTGCTCCAGAAAGTGGGACTCGATGTTCGGTGGAACCCTGACACCTCGACGTACCACAGGCGTGAACCATCCGTCCTTTACACGTCGGGTTCGTCGATACCTCGGCGACGGTCCACGGCCCACAGCACCCGGCAGATCGAGGTAACGCCCGACGTGGCCGATGCTCGGCAGTTTGAGGAGCGGCTCAAGCACGCCTACGAAGAAGGCGGCTTCCTCGTGCTGACGGTTCGGCCCAGTCGTATGCGGGCCTGCGAGGCCAACCTGCTCAGGCGGTTCGGCTCGGGCGGACGAGTGATTCAGCGAGTATCGTTCGACGATCTCTTGTTCGACTTCCTGCAAGCGGAGGCCAAGGAACTCGACGTGGATTGGAGCGTCGTCCAACAGGCGGACGGCTCGGACTGCCACAGCCAAGACTGGAAGAACTTGCTGCATCTGGTGAGCATGGCCGCTCCAAAGATCGAGGCCGATCTCCTGAACCGAGAAGACCACGTGCTTCTGGTGCATCCGGGACTGATCGCACGCTACGATCTGATGTCGATTCTGGAGACACTGCGGGATCGCACGGGCCACGATGTCCCCTGTCCCGGTGTGTGGGTTCTGGTGGCGACGGACGAACAAAGCGATATGCCGCTGCTCGACCACGAGGAGATCCCGTTAATCTCACCGGGCCAGCGAGCGAAAGTCTCCGAACCTTGGATCGACAACCTACACCGAGGACGGTCTCCACAGATGGCGACAGCGGAACCTGGTGAAACGGACACAGAGTGAAATCATGGTAGACATCAAGACGTTGTTGCCCGACCTGAAGAAGCTGGTCACGGACTTGTCCGAAGACCTGCTCGCTCGCAGTACGTCGGATAGTGAGATCGATGCAGGGTTGCGGGAAGCCTACACGCAGATCGAGAAGGGTGGCCGCACGGCCCAGGCGTTCGAGGTCTGGCGGGAGGACTATCTCGATCAGGTCGCCGTGGCGTGGGTACTGGCGTGTGTCTTCGTTCGCTTCATGGAAGACAACCATTTGATTGATGAGTGCTGGCTTGCTGGGGAAGGTGACCGTCGCAAGCTGGCCGAGGACACGCACGAGCTTTACTTCCGTGAGCACCCCCACGAGTCCGACCGGGAATACTTCGCGCATGTCTTCCACGAGGTCGGTAAGACCCCTGCCTGTCGTGATCTGTTCGGTGAGGGAAAGACGCCGCTGTGGGCCGTGGGGCCGAGCGGCGATGCGGCGATGAAGCTGCTCGCCTTCTGGCGTGACATCGATGCCGAGAGTGGCCATCTGAAGAGGTCGTTCGATGTCGAGGATGGCAACACTCGCTTTCTGGGAGACCTCTACCAGGATCTCTCGGAACGAGCACGCAAGAAGTACGCTCTGCTGCAAACGCCCGTCTTCGTCGAGGAGTTCATTCTGGATCGCACACTCGACCCAGCCATCGATGAATTCGGCCTCGATGAAGTGCGGATGATTGACCCCACGTGTGGGTCGGGCCACTTCCTCCTCGGTGCTTTTGCCCGACTGTTTGACCTGTGGATCAAGCGGGAAGACAATGATATCGTCGCTGCGGAGAAAGCCCTCAATGGCGTTTGGGGAGTCGATATCAACCCGTTTGCCGTGGCGATTGCTCGCTTCCGCCTCATCGTGGCTGCGGTGCGTGCCTGCGGCATGAAGCGACTCAAGGACGCCCCGGCCTGGGAGATCCATCTGGCGACGGGCGATAGCTTGTTGTTCGGAAGCCGCTGGACGCAGGAAGGCAAGAAGCGGCCCGAGCAGCAGTGGCTCCCGAACGACGAGAGTTGGGCTCCAGAGATCTTCGCCTGTGAAGACCCGAAAGCGATCGAAGAGGTCTTGGGGCAGCAGTACCACGCCGTGGTAGGCAATCCGCCGTATATCACGCCAAAAGACCCAGCACTGCGAAACGAATACCGACGACAGTATTCGTCGGCGTATGATAAGTATCATTTGAGCACTCCATTCACAGAGCGGTTCTTCGAACTTGCCTTGTACGGTGATGAGAATGGCAATCGACCGGGTTATGTGGGACTCATCAAAGACAATGCATTCATGAAGCGGGAATTCGGAAAGAAGCTGATCGAGTCGTTCTTCGAGAAGGTGGACCTGACGCACGTCCTCGACACGTCGGGCGCTTACATCCCCGGCCATGGCACGCCGACCGTCATCCTCTTCGGAAGGAATCGCAAGCCACGGGACAAGACGGTGCGGGCCGTGCTGGGGATCAAGGGCAAGCCGAGCACCCCGGCCGATCCGTCGCAGGGCCACGTCTGGCAATCGATTCTGCGCAACATCGACATCGCCGACGCCGAGGACGACTACACATCAACTGCCGAGGTCCCTCGTGCGACGTTTACCAGTCATCCGTGGAGTCTAGGCGGCGGTGGAGCACAAGAGTTGAAGGAGTGTTTGGAGTCAAACGCAAAGCAGGTGCTCTCCAACTCGGTTGTTTCGATTGGCTTCTATCAAGACACGCATGCTGACGAGGCTTTCGTTCAGCCACAGGACTTCGTCAGAAGGCGGGACTTGCAGGCGGGGTTCAAATTGCAGATCCGGGGCGACGAGGTCAGGGATTGGTCATCAACATCAACCGAGATGATTCTCTTTCCGTATGACGACCAGATTGAGCAATGGAGCAGGTTCCCCACAGACGCACGGTGGGCATGGTTCTGCCGACTGAAGACACTGTTGTGGAGCCGCAGTACGTTCGGTGGCGGAACATACAAGACCACAGGTCGCCCCTGGTATGACTACCATCAGTTCCCAAAGGATCGTGCTCGCACGCCGCTTTCGATTGCCTTTGCGTTTGTTGCCACCCACAACCACTTCGTGCTGGACCGGGGCGGGAAGGTCTTCAATCGTTCGGCCCCGATCATCAAGCTGGGGGAGGACGCTATCGAGGACGACCATCTCGCCCTCCTCGGACTTCTCAACTCCTCCACTGCTTGTTTCTGGTTGAAGCAAACATTCCACAATAAGGGAAGCACTGTCGATCAGCATGGAGCACGCCAGCGGACGGCTCCGTTTGAGGATTTCTACGAGTTTACCGGCACCGGGCTTCAGCGGTTTCCCATCTCCGCCGACAAACCGCTGGCCCTTGCCACGGAGTTGGATCGACTGGCGCAGCAGTATGCCGCCTTGCTGCCCGACAAGATAGTCGAGCGAGAGACGCTCACAACGGACGTGCTACAAAATGCGGAGGCTGACACCGCCAGCCTCCGAGCCCGCATGATTGCCCTGCAAGAGGAACTCGACTGGGAGTGCTACCGGCTCTATGGACTGTTGGACGAGAACCTGGGCTTTCATGGAGAAGAGCTTCCTGCGTTGGAACTCGGTCAAAGGGCGTTCGAAATCGTCATGGCCCGGCAGATGGCCGCTGGTAACCTCCAGACAACATGGTTTGAGCGTCATGGCTCCAAGCCCATCACTGAGATTCCTTCTCACTGGCCTGAAAGCTACCGAAAGCTAATCGAACGACGCATCGAGTTGATCGAGAGCAGCAAAGAGATCCGCCTGATCGAGAAGCCCGAGTACAAGCGGCGCTGGAATACCGAGCCGTGGGAAAGCCAGCAACAGCGTGCCCTTCGCAACTGGCTACTCGACCGGCTCGAATCGTCAGAGTACCGGAAAGGAACGGTTGACCACCCCGAGTTGATCTCGGTGGCCGAGATGGCCGACCGGGCGAGCGGCGATCACGACTTCATGCAGGTCTCCGCCATCTACCGTGGCCGAGAGGACTTTGACGTGGCCGGGCTTGTCGCCGAATTGGTCGAGTCGGAATCCGTCCCGCTGCTTCCCGCCCTTCGCTACAAGCCCACTGGTCTTCGCAAGCGAGAGGTCTGGGAGAGAACCTGGGAACTTCAACGCAAGGAAGACGCAGGCGAGAAGGTTAGCGACATTAAGGTTCCCCCGAAGTATGCGTCAAAGGACTTTCTGAAGACTGACTACTGGCGACTGCGTGGCAAGCTGGATGTCCCGAAGGAGCGATGGATCAGCTTCCCGCACTGCGAGACCGAGAGCGATCCATCCCTCGTCGTCGGCTGGGCAGGTTGGGATCATTTGCAGCAAGCTACGGCGTTGGTGGCCTACTACGATGCCCGAAAGCGGGAAGGCTGGGACGCCAAACGGCTGACACCTCTGTTGGCTGGTCTCGATCAACTGCTGCCATGGATTCACCAGTGGCATCCCGAAGTCGATCCCGAGTTTGGTGAAACCGCAGGCCAATCCTATCAGACGATGCTGGAGGCCGACGCCCATGAACTCGGTCTGACCCTCGAAGAGATCCGTGCATGGGAACCACCGAAGAAAACCAGAAAGGCAGGAAGGAGGAAGGCGGCAAAGGGTGGAAGGAGGAAGGCTGAAGGATGAATGATGTTCAACTTCAAGCGAAGCTGGCCGAATTGTTGGCGCTCCCGCATGAGACGGAATGGGTGGAGTTCAAGCACAACAACTACGAACCGCAGATGATCGGTGAGTACCTGTCCGCCATGGCGAATGCGGCTGCGTTGGAGAGCCAGCCGTTCGGCTACATTGTCTGGGGAATCGAAGATGGAACTCACCGTGTCGTCGGTACGACGTTCAAGCCTCGGCGACAGAAGGGCGCTGGCAACGAAGACTTGGAGCCGTGGCTGAACAAGCTCTTGGCTCCGAAGATGAACTTCCGCATTTTCGAGTTCGAGGCGGAAGGTCAGCCCGTGGTGATGTTCGAAGTGCAGGCAGCGAACACGGCTCCCGTTGCGTTTTCTGGACGACGCTACGTGCGGGTAGGAAGTCATAAGAAGCCGCTTGGCGAGCATCCAGAGCGGGAGAGGCAGCTTTGGGAGATCGTCTCTGGTCCCGCCGTCGATTGGTCGGCTGCGCTTTGTGAATCTGCAACCATTGATGATCTTGAGCCCAATGCACTGACGCTCGCTCGGGAGGAGTATGCGAACAAGCACTCGAACGATCCGAAGAAGGAGCGATTACTGAAGGAGATTTGGGAGTGGGATGAACTGACGTTTCTCAATAAGGCCAAGGTCTGCGTCAATGGCAAGATCACCCGGACGGCGATCTTGCTCCTTGGGCGTCCCGAGGCCACCCACCATCTCTCTCCTTGCCTTCCGCAGATCAGTTGGATACTGAAGGACGCCAACGGCCAGGAACAGGATTATCAGCACTTCGAGCCGCCGTTTCTTTTGGCAGTTGATGATCTGTTCGCACGGGTTCGCAACCTGACCATTCGCCATATGCCCGATGGAACGTTGTTTCCAATCGAGGTCACTCAGTACGAACCGTGGGTCCTGCGAGAGACCCTGCATAACTGCATTGTGCATCAAGACTACACACATGGTGGTCGGATCAACGTTGTTGAGCAACCGGGATCGCTGGTGTTCACGAACCTAGGGAGGTTCATCCCCGGTAGTGTCGAGGAGGTGATTACTCGGGATGCACCGCTGGAGGTGTACACCAATCCGTTTCTCGCCCGAGCAATGGTCAACCTGAACATGATCGATACGATTGGCAGCGGAATCAAACGGGCTTTCACGTTGCAGCGACAACGTAATTTTCCGATGCCGACGTATGACCTGAGCGAGGAGGGCCGAGTTCAGGTGCGTCTGATCGGGCAGATCCTCGATTCCAACTACACCCGGATGCTCATGAGCCAGTCGGACCTTCCCTTGTTGGACGTCATCGCACTCGACAAGGTGCAGAAGCGTGTAGCATTGGCTGAAGATGAGTTCCGGTCACTCAAATCGAAGAAGCTCATCGAAGGACGCCGCCCAAACATTCACGTCTCGGCAGACGTGGCGAAGGCGACCGACACGATGATCGATTACCTGAACCGGCGAGGCATCGACAAGGACTACTGCCGCCGAATGGTGTTGGAGCTTCTTCAGAAGCAGGGCGAAGCGTCCCGACCGGAGATCGAGAGCCTGCTGCTGAGCAAGCTCTCCAATGCTCTGGACGAGGAGCAGAAGAAGAACTTCGTTCAGAACTTGCTCCAGTCGATGCGGCGGGAAGGGGTTATCGTGGTGCGTGGACTCGGAAAGGGGGCCCGATGGGTAATGGTATAAAGCAGGCGAGGAAGCCGAGTCTTCGGGGCGGTTCTATACGGCTCCAGACAGGGCGGTGTGACGCAAGTAATTGCCACGGAACACCTTGTGAATGGTATAGCCTCTGCCGCTTCGTCCGAAGTTATACAAATCCCTATGCCATTTGGAGCCCCTTTCCGAGCCTGAGAGCCGACTATTGCCCCCCCTATGGTGTGGGCTTTGTGGGAGAAGTGATAGAGAATGCCACGCCGCCTGCTGAACACCGAAAACTGAATACCGAAGAACGCAAACCATGGACAAACTGATTTCCGACATCCTCGATCTGCCCGACCGAGTTCGCAAGGGCGATTTCGTCCTCAACCTGTCGAAGGGCGTGACCGAACCGGAGAAGACGCTCGATCAGTACGTGGTGACGCCACAACTGGTCGCCTGCTTCGACGACGCCTTGGGATTCATCAAGTCGGCCGTCGATGCCGTCAACAGCAAGGCGTGCTACCTGCACGGCAGCTTCGGTTCCGGTAAGTCGCACTTCATGGCCGTGCTGCACCTGTTGCTCCAGCACAACTCGGTCGTGCGTTCGATCTCGGAACTCGCCAAAGTCTGCGACGATCACCAATGGGTTGAGGAGAAGAAGTTCCTGCTCGTCCCGTACCACATGATCGGCTCTCGCAACATGGAGTCGGCCATCCTGGGCGGGTACGTCGATTACATCCAGGAGCATCATCCCGACGCTTCGCTCCCCGGCGTCTATCTGGCCGACGAGATCTTCGAGAACGCTAAGCAACACCGAGAACGTCTCGGGGACGAGATGTTCTTCGAGGATCTCAACAAGGGCGGCGCTCCAACCGGTGGTGGCGGCTGGGGCAAACTGGAAGGCTGGGACGCCGCCCGATTCGAGGCGGCGCTGGCAGCCCCACCCAAGAGCAAGGAGCGAAGTCAACTGGTTGGGAAGCTTGTGGAAAACATCTTCCCGGCCTTCCGTGGTATCGCCCAGGGGAAGGACGAAGCCTACGTCGATCTGGACGAGGGGCTGGCGATCATCAGCGAACACGCCAAGTCGCTGGGCTACGACGGCCTGATTCTGTTCCTCGACGAACTGATCCTCTGGCTGGCAACGCATTCGGCGGATCTGAACTTCGTCCAGACCGAAGGGAACAAGCTGGCGAAGCTGGTCGAGTCTCGCAAGGCGGAACGCCCGGTGCCGATTGTCAGCTTTGTCGCCCGTCAGCGTGACCTGCGTGATCTGATTGGCGAGAACGTGACTGGCGTCGAAAGCCTCAACTTCTCGGACGTGCTGTCTCATTGGGAAGGCCGTTTCCACACGATCACCCTCGAAGACCGTAACCTTCCGGTCATCGCCCAGAAACGTGTGTTGAAGCCCAGGAACGACGCTTGCCGAGCCGAGTTGGAGCAGGCGTTCGAGCAGACGGCCAAGGTGCGACAGGAGATCATGGAAGTCCTGCTCACACGGGAAGCCGACCGAGCGATGTTCAAGCAGGTCTACCCATTCAGCCCGGCGTTGATCCAAGCGTTGGTCGCCGTGTCGAGCGCTCTTCAGCGGGAGCGCACGGCCCTGAAGATCATGCTTCAGTTGTTGGTGAATCGACGAGACACGTTGCGACTGGGCGACGTGATCCCCCTGGGCGACCTGTGGGACGTGGTCGCCCACGGCGACGAAGCATTCACCGATGTGATGCGTGTCCGTTTTGAGAACGCCAAGAAGCTCTACCAGAACAAGCTTCGGCCCATGCTGGAGCAGCAGCATGAGATCGACTACGAAGTCGATCAGCAGCGAGCGTCCGAGAACGAAGAAATCGCCGCTCGACTGGCTCGTTTCGAGAACGATGACCGGCTGGTGAAGAGTCTGCTGCTGGCGACACTCGTTCAAGGCGTCGATACGCTGAAGAACATGACCTGTACCCGGCTGGCGGCTCTCAATCACGGGACGATTCGTTCCCGGATTCCAGGCAGGGAACACCAGGTTGTCGCTCAGAAGCTCCGAACGTGGCAGGGCATCTGTGGCGAGATCCGACTCGACGGCGACCCTGCCAACCCCACGGTGTCGATGGAATTGGAAGGCGTTGACACGGAGAGCCTGATTGATGCGGCCAGGGTGTTCGACAACCCTGGAAACCGCCAATCCCGTCTGCGAGGAATGCTGTTTCTGTCGCTTGGTGTCTCCGATCAGGACGAGATGTTCATCTCCCACAACTTCCTGTGGCGTGGCAGTCGTCGCAGTTGCGATGTGCTGTTCACGAACGTCCGATCCTTGCCCGACGAGTCACTGCGATCCGATGATGAGTGGAAGCTGATTATCGACTTCCCCTTCGACTCCGAGGGTCACACGCCTACGGAGGACCTGGATCGACTCAACAAGTTCCGAGACAAGAGCGAGGCTCAGCGGACCATCGTCTGGCTGCCGTCGTTCTTCTCGACTCGTACCCAGGCCGATCTAGGAAAGCTTGTCATCATCGACCACTTGCTCCGAGGCAGCAACCTCGACCAACACGCCAAGCACCTATCGATGCAGGATCGGGAAACAGCAAGACTACTGCTCCGAAACCAGCAGAGTGCGCTGCAATCCCGTTTGACGCAGATCGTCGAAGCGGCCTATGCAATCCGCTCCGAGCCGACGCCGGGATCACTGGACGCTTCCTACGACATGTCGGATTCGCACTTTCAGTCGTTGTACCCATCGTTGTCGCTACAGCGACCGGTTGGTGCGAACCTGGGTGAGGCGCTCGAAAGCCTGCTTGACCAAGCACTGTCGCACCAATTCCCGAAGCATCCGAAGTTCGGACAAGAGATCAAACTCGGCAAGGATCTGAAGCAGGTGCTTGCAGTCTGCCAGGAAGCGGCACGCACTCCAGATGGCCGAATCATCGTCGAGGACAAGTCGGTTCGCCCAAAGCTTCGAAACATCTGCAACCCGCTTGAACTCGGTCAGATGCACGAGACGCCGTTCGTTTTGGGCACCTTCTGGAAGACGCACTTCAATCGAATGCTTGCTCAGTCGGGACAGCCAAATCCGACCGTGGCCGACCTGCGCCGCTGGATGGACCAGCCAGAGGAACGTGGCCTTCCTCGTGAAATCCAGAACCTACTGGTCCTGGTCTATGCGGATCAGACGAACCGCTCCTTCATCGACCGTGTTCGGGGCGGTAACTACGAACCGAAGCTCGACGACATGCCAGCCGAACTAGAACTCGTCGAGCAACAGCTTCCCGATGTGAAGGACTGGGAAGTAGCGATCCAGCGAGTCTCTGAGATCTTTGGCCATCCGATCTCTCGACTGCTTAACGCCTCGAACCTCGCCAACCTCGCCTCGAAGGTGGCTGAGACCATCGACGGGCTCAAGGCTGACTGCGATGCGTTGGTGGGGGAAGTGCAGCTTCGATTGCAGGACGTGGGTGTGGCGGAAGGTGAGATTGAGAAAGCCAATAGGGTGCGAACGGCTCTGGCCGTTCAGGCGCTGCTGGCCGCTTGCTCTGGCAAGGAACCGACGAAGATGGTAGCGGCAATCGCCAGTGCGAAAGTGGAAACATCGGGCACAGCGATGGGCCGCAGCTTCAAGTCGGCCAAGACGGTCCTTGACTGTCTGAAGAAGACGAAATGGGACCTGTTCAAGGGGGTATCTCGTCTGGGGGACGAGCGAAAGACCAGGGCCGATGCGCTGCTCGATGAGGTTCGCTCGGTGCTATCGACAGACGAGGTGGCGTTGGCCAACGGTCTGGTCTCGAACCTGTCGGATGCCGAGAACGAGGCGATTGAGCTACTCACACCTCCGAAGCCACCGATAGAGCCGAAACCGCCCATCGAGCCACCGCCACCCCCTCCTCCCCCGAAACCGGGTTGGAAGCAAGTCGGTTCGGGTAGCAAAGCCCGATTGTCCCATGGCGACTCGATATCCACAGCAAGGGAGTTGCTCCAGCAGCTTGAGGCCAACTCGAAGCTGCGGCTCACGGTCCAGTGGACGCTGGAGGAGGAATCTGAATGAGCGTCGGGATGTTGAGCACGCAACAGTTGCGTTCTATCGTCGAAGAGAAGTGGCACCGGGACAAGGACGCCGTGGCCGTGGGGCTGCACATCGCTCCGTCATGGCAAGCCCCCGGCGAGGTAGACAGCGCATTTGGCAAAGCCACTGTCATTCGAGCGAACACAGTCTTTGAGATACGTGAAGCATTGCGATCAGCCGAAAAGGACAACGGTCGCATTGTTTTGCTCACTGAGCTTCAGCAAGGCGACCTGGGTCATGATGTTGTTGGTCGGCTTGCTCGCAGTCGCTTGTTCACGGTCGATCATTGGGCAAGCCTGTGTTCTCTGTTCAAGGCAAAGGAATTGGATCGCTCGATTTGTGAACCGGCCATCGCTCAAGCCTTGATCGAGTTCGCACCGCCCGATGGTTATCCTCCGGTCTCTGCCGGGCTGCTGGATGCGGGAACGGCGTGGCGAGCCATTTGTCGTCACGTTTTCGAGATGGGCGAGCGAGAACCGGACTTGGTTTCGCTGCTGTTGTGGGCATCCGAGAAAGGAGCGACTCGCTTTCAGCAGGTGGCGGACGACATCTGTGCCAGCCTGCTTCGAAGGCTGACCCACAATCTCGGAGATTCCGCCGCTTCCGTGCTCTCGTTTATCGACAGCGGTGCGGGACCCGATGCATTGGCGCTCTCGGTCGTGTGTCAAGTTGTTTTCGGTCAGGGCGACGACAAAACGCTCGATGCCGCCGCTGCTCGCATGGAACAGTTCCACGGCAATCAACCGATCTCGAAGACGGTTGGCCGTACTTTGGGGAATGCGGCCATTGATGCGATTGCCGACCTCGACCGGCAAGATGATCCCCGCATCGCCCAGCAGCACTTGCAGCGTGCCGACGAACTCCTGAAGCAATTCGTTTGCGAAGACCATGCCTATCGCAACACGCTTTCGAGACTCTCCTTCGAGCAGCGGTTGAGACGGCTCGGCCACGCCATCACAAAGGGTGTGAAAAAGCCCAACGAGAAGTCCATCGCAGAATGTGAAGCCCGTCTTGATGACATTCTGGACCATCGACTGGCGAAGCTCGGGCGAAACAAGGATCAGGTCTTAAAGGCAGAAATGGCCGTTCGTCTTGTGCGATGGCTGAAGAACTGCTCTCAGGTCCCATCTTCTCTTGCAGAACAGGCCAGCTACTACATTCGGGAACTGTCGTTCGTTGATTGGGCTCGTGAACCGCTGTGCCGAGGCGAGGACGGTGCCGATCTATCCGCCGCCTATCAGCTTCTCGACCAAGTCGTTTCGAAGCGGCGAACCGAGATCAACAACGCTTTCGCCAAGTCGTTCGCCGACTGGTCGGCGGTTGGCACTGAAGGCCCACACGTGCTCGGTGTGGAGGATGTCCTTGGCCACGTCGTGAGCAAAGTTGTCGAAGCCAACAATCGGGTTCTCCTCCTGGTGCTGGACGGCATGAGTTGGGCCGTCTGCGACGAACTACTGGAGGACATACGGCAGGACCATTGGTTCGAGGCCACTCTCGACGAGGCTGGCACGCCTCCTCCACCTGTTATCGGTGCGATTCCCAGCGTGACGAACTTCTCACGAGCCAGTCTCCTCTCGGGAGCGATTGCCAAAGGCGATCAGACGCTCGAAAAGAAGAACTTCGAGGCGAACAAGGCGCTCGTCGATGTGTGTGATAAGCGGTATCCGCCTGTCTTGTTCCACAAGAAGGACATCACGGACGGCAACCGGGGCGTCATTTCCGAAACGCTCTCGAAGACCATCCTGTCCCCCAGCAAGCGAGTCGTTGGTGTCGTTATTAACGCTATTGATGACAGGTTGAATAACGCCCAGCAGATCATCGACAACTGGTCGATCAGCCGCATCAGCCCCCTTCGTGCATTGTTGCGTCTTGCTCGTGACTCGGGCCGTGTAGTTGTCCTTGCCAGCGACCATGGTCACGTCTGGCACCGTGCCGACGCCGAACACCGAGCCCACGAGGAAGGAAACCGATGGAGGGCTAGCGACGGAACGTGCCAAGACGACGAGATCGTCCTTGAAGGCAGCCGTGTGATGGGAGCCGATAACACGGTCATCGTCCCCTGGTCGGAGCAGGTCTATTACGGTCACCAACAGAACGGCTACCACGGCGGTGCTACGCCGCAGGAAATGATCTGCCCCCTCGTGGTGCTCATGGACAAGAGCAGCGCCTATTCAGGGTTGTCTCGCTGTGAGTACCCGAAGCCCGACTGGTGGTCGGCAGCCCCGGTCGCCTCACCGGAAATCGTTGAACCCACGGTTACGATCGCCGTTCCGAAACAGACTGGACCACCCACACTCTTCGACATGGAACTTGACAAGGAAGAGCAAGAGAAGCCGACTCCCAAGCCTGCCGTGACGCCAGAGAGCGCCGATTGGATTGCGGCGCTACTCGCATCACAAGCCTATCAAGATCAGAAGGCCATGGTCCGCCGCCATCCGGTCGAGGATCACCTGATGCAGACGGGTTTGGCGGCTTTGGATGCCAGTGGTGGAATCATGACACCCGCCGCATTTGCGAAGGCCGCTGGTGTCTCCACGGCTCGGCTCGATGGTTTGGTGGCAAGGATGCAACGAGTTCTGAATGTCGATGGATACGAGATCCTCACCTTCGAACGCAACGAGAATCGTGTTGAATTGAACGTCGCCAAGTTGAAACGGCAGTTTGACCTGGATTGAGCGGAACATGCAGATCAGCCCCGAACGACGCCGAGAGATCATTGCCGCTTTGAGGAAAGGCACGGTGCCGCAGCGTGGACTCGACTTCCTCGCTGTTGGGCTCCAGCGCTTTGAGCCGGTCATATCGGAAGAGCTTGCCGACGTGGCGCAGGGCAGTTCGATCTTCAAGGCTGTGCGAGGTGAGTACGGTTGCGGCAAGACCTTCTTTGCACGCTGGGTCCAAGAGGCCGCAAAGAAGAAGGGCTTTGCGACTGCCGAAATCCAGATCTCGGAGGCCGAGACACCACTCCACAAGCTGGAGACCGTCTACCGCCGTGCCATGGAGCAGCTTTCCACAGCGGATTGCTTTCTCGGCGCATTTCGCTCGATCATCGACGGTTGGTTCTATGGGCTGGAAGAGGACGTGCTGGCCGAGGGCACAATCGATCCTGAAGACGAGAGCCGACTTGCGGCACGAGCCGACGAACTCCTCGAACAGCGGTTGGTTGAAATCACACGAGCAACACCGCAATTCGCATCCGCACTCAGGGGATACCGTGCTGCTCAGCGAAGAGGCGACCACGCTACGGCTGAGGGGCTTGCCGGTTGGCTGGCGGGGCAGCCTCATATTGCGGCGTCTATCAAGCGTGAGGCCGGGATCAAAGGGGATGTGGATCACTTCGCTGCTTTGAGTTTCCTTCGAGGACTTCTCTTGATCCTGAAGGAATCGGGCTATTCGGGTCTTGTGCTGGTTTTCGATGAAATCGAGACCATTCAGCGTGTTCGCTCGGATGTCCGTGAGAAGGGCCTGAATGCGCTACGGCAACTGATTGACGATATCGACGGCGGACGGTTTCCGGGAATGTATCTGGTCATCACCGGAACGCCAGCCTTCTACGATGGGCCACAGGGCATCAAGCGGCTGGAGCCGTTGGCCCAACGCCTTCATGTAGACTTCCAGACGGACGCCCGATTCGATAATCCCCGAGCCGTCCAACTGCGACTCACGACGTTCGATCATGACAGACTGGTTGAGGTGGGTACGAAGGTCCGAGATCTGTTCGCCGCCGATTGCCAATCCCCGGAACGTGTGCGAAGTCACGCCAACGGCGACTATCTCGAATCGTTGGCTCGTGCGATGACGGGCAAGCTCGGCGGCAAGGTCGGCATCGCCCCCAGACTATTCCTGAAGAAGCTGGTATCGGACGTATTGGACCGGATCGACCAATTCGATGACTTCGATCCTCGCCAGCACTACCAACTGACGCTTGCGAACACCGAAATGACCTGCGTGGAACGAGAAGCCCAGGCCCAAAACGTAGATGACATCGAGTTGGACTTGTGAGTGCCTTTGACCGATTGCATCCCGCATTGCAGCATCACATCGTGAACTCGCTTGGTTGGCGGGATCTGCGAGAGGTCCAGGCATTGTCCATCGACGCCTTCATGACGGGAGCCAATCTCGTCATTCTCGCCCCGACAGCGGGAGGCAAGACGGAGTCGGCATTCTTCCCCGTCATCTCCCAAATGCTCGACGAATCCTGGTCGGGACTGTCAATCCTCTACGTCAGCCCGATCAAGGCGCTACTCAACAATCAGGAGCAACGACTTGACGGCTACATGCGTCTGGTCGGTCGGCGAGCCGCTTTGTGGCACGGCGACACTTCCCAGGGGGAACGAAAACAGATCCTCGTTGAGCCTCCAGATTGTCTGCTGACAACGCCCGAGTCGCTGGAGGTACTGCTGGTTTCCCAAAAGGTCGATCATCGCCATGTATTTCGAGATGTGCGAATCGTCGTGATCGACGAACTTCATGCGTTTGCTGGTGATGACCGTGGCTGGCACCTGTTGTCTGTGTTTTCACGGATCGCTCGGATCGCTGAGCGAGACCTTCAGCGAATTGGATTGTCCGCAACCGTGGGGAATCCTGATGAGATGTTGGATTGGCTCTCGTCTGGTTCCGAACGCCCACAGCAGGTTGTGTGGCCGCAGGGTGGCGATTCGAAGCAGCCCGATGTGCAACTCGACTACGTTGGGTCTCTTGCGAACGCCGCCAAGGTAATTAGCCTTCTTCACCGAGGCGAAAAACGGCTCGTGTTCTGCGACAGCCGGTCACGAGTCGAGCAACTGGCCGTCCTGCTGCGACAGCACGGGATCGACACCTTCGTGTCGCATAGTTCGCTAGGCATAGATGAACGTCGTCAGGCGGAAGAGGCATTCGCCCAGCGACAGAACTGCGTGATCGTCGCCACCAGCGCTTTGGAGTTGGGGCTTGATGTTGGCGATCTCGACCGGGTGATTCAGATCGATGCCCCCGGAACGGTCTCGTCCTTCCTCCAACGAATGGGACGGACTGGTCGTCGGGCCGACACGAATCGTAACTGCCTCTTCCTGGCAACGAATGATGAAGGGTTGCTTCGTGCCGCCGCTCTGATCGAACTCTGGCGACGAGGCTTCGTCGAGCCGGTTCAAGCTCCTCCATTCCCATTTCACATCCTCGCTCAGCAGCTAATGGCCTTGGTGCTTCAAGAGCGGGGAATCGGCAAGTCCCGCTGGTTCTCGTGGGTCGAAAGTGTTCCTGGGTTCGCAGAGATGGCACCGGAACGGATCGCCGAGCTTGTTGAGGTCATGCTTGCCAAAGGCATCTTATGGAGCGACGACGGCATTCTGGCCTTCGCCCCGGAGGGAGAGGCCACGTTTGGCAGGCGTAACTTCATGGACATCCTCTCGGTCTTCACCTCGCCGCCCCTGTTCAAGGTGATGTCCGGTCAGAAGGAACTGGGCAACGTCCATGAGTCCACCTTCTACCGGAAAGAAGAGGGCCCGGCGATCCTCGTATTGGCCGGTCGAAGCTGGACGACGAAACACCTGGACTGGAAGCGCCGAATCGCCCACGTTGAACCGACTGACGAGAAGGGGCGTTCTCGATGGCTCGGCGAGGGCCAGATGCTCAGCCACGCTGTCTGCCAGAGTATCCGTCGCATTCTCGCTTTCGAGGAGGATGATCCATCATGGTCCCGGCGAGCATCGGCGCAGTTCGAGGAACTGCGAGACGAGCATCCTTGGGTATCGGCGGATTCCACATGCCTCGTCCTCCAGCCCAATGGTCAGATTCGTTGGTGGACCTTCGCTGGCGGAATCGCAAATTCTCTGCTGGCAGACACACTGAAGCTACATGGCGACGTGAAGGCCGATAACTTGTGTTTGCATTTTCCCAACGCCTCGTCGCTCGAAGAGGTTTCCGAGTTGATTGATGCCCTTCAGCCTGACGACATTGCGCCCGTGCCGAATCCCGAGGCCATTGAGAACTTGAAGTTCTCCGAATGCCTGTCGCCAGAGATTGCTCGGCTCGTCTTCGTTGCACGATTTGATGATCGACCTGGGATCAAACAGGCGATTCGTGAACACCGGCGAGTGATAGCGCACTCTTGACATAACTACTACGGTTGACCGAGGTGAATAATGGGCATCTTCTCAACGTATTCGACCGGCGAGAACCGAGTCACCGCTTCCTTTCTTGCCGTACTTCGATCACTCTCACTGGATCGAATTCATCGGGTTCTTGGGGCCCTGTTGGAGCAATCGGAATTTGAGTTGGTTTCCTTTCAAAACCAGCCATCCAAGGGCGCAGCGGGCGTACCTGATGCAGTTATTCAGAGCAGTTGTAGCCTGCTGATCGAGACGAAGATCAAACGAAATACGGCCAACCGCAAGCAACTTGAACGACACCTGGAACGATTCGAAGGAGCTACAGAGGCGAATTGCCTATTGCTCGTATTGACGCCGGATACTGCCAAGCCACGGGTGTTTGATTCCATCAATGATGATCGACTGGTCTGGGCATCCTTTGCCGTCCTGGATCAAGCCATCGATGAAATGCTCGACGACAAGGCCGAGGTGGTGTCGGAGCGGGAGGCATTTCTCCTGCGGGAGTTGCAGGATATGCTAATTGCCGAGAAGCTAATCGGAACCGCAAATGACATTGTTGTCGTCCCTGCCAGAAATGCATGGCCCGAGTACGAGAAGGTCCATGCGTATATTTGCCAAGCCGACCGGCCCTTCCAGCCGGTAGCCCGCATGGCCTTCTACTCTTTCGGGCAGGTCTACCCGCTGGTACCGAAGATCCTCGAATCACACAATCATGTTGAGTTCGATCCCAGCAAGCAGAAAGGGAAGATGAAGACGCTGATCGATACCGTGCTAAAGAACACAACGAGGAAGGAAGGGACTGCCTACAAGGTGATGTTTCTTTCGGCACCCGATTCGCCAGATACGCTGAAGCTCGAAGCCCCGATTCCCAACGACTTGACATCGAAGACCGGGAGACCCACGGCATTCACTCAGAATCAGCGCTACATCTCGACGGAACGGCTGATAACCGCAAAGGCGACCTCCGACTTGGTTGAAGGCTATCCACACATCGGAAACCGAGTATGACACACGAGGGCGCAAAGGGAATCACGGATTGCGTGGAACAGTCGATCTCACGCATGACACGCCTCTTCGAGCGGGAGCCCAGTCGGTTCTTCACCGAAACGGACATTCTTGCTCACCTGCGTATGTTCCTGCACGAGTCGCTCAAGGAATTGGATTTGGACACGGTACTCGATTCTAACGGGCAGCCCAACAGTCTCATCCATAGTGAGTTCCCCACGCCATTTCGATGCGATATGCGTGGCAGGCGTTTCGAAGTGAAGACAGACGAGGACAGAACACCGAACAACAGCCTCTACAAGCGGGGACACTTTGACATCGTCGTGCTGTCACCAGGATTCGTTGCACGGCATCCATTCGAAGTGTTGAAATCTCAAGATTTCAAGATCGTGCAGCAGGCCATTATTCCGCAGTTGGTCCGGGACGACCCGGCGATTGTGCATGGGATCGAACTTCTGTATCGGAGAGACCCCATCAAGCACTCCCAGGGGCAAGACAAATGGAAAGCCGCCAACACGTTCGTCGAGGAGATCCTCCAAGACGAGTGGAAACTTGGTGCGGCGAGGAGCATCGGCGGATTCATGCAGAATGCGACTACCCTTGTGTTCATAAAAGGAACGGCTCCCGACGTGGTGGAGATGATTCGCTTCACCCTTGCGGGGATCACGAACATCGAAGTCATCGCCGCTCAATGAGCAAGTGAAGTGCGCCTGCGAGGCCGCTGGGAGACATAGGAGCCGATTGCTGTGAAGCTCTGGACTTACCACCCGAGCACATTTACCGTGGACGATCCTAACGGTAAGATCGACTCCAAACGAGGCACTTATTGGAATGATGAGTCGCTGCAATACCGAACGGCGTTGCCACAGTTGCAGCAGCTATTAGGGACAGATCAGTTCCTTTGGTGCTGCACGACAACTGGCTGCTTCGTGCGCACGACCGAGGAGATCGATCTAGTCGAGTGGGAACTGGATGTCCCGACTTCCGAGATATTGGCATTCTACAGGGTCTCCGTGTGGGAGGACATTGTGCATGGACGAAGCGCCGTATGGGCCAACCTCTTCATCGACAATCTCAGCGAAGTCGAGGCTGCGAATAGGGATGTGGGCGTGTGGATTCGATTTCCTTTGATATCTGGCTCCGTCACACGGTGTGCTCCATTGCCTCCCCTCTATCCGAAACGCAGGCGATAATGACAACGCAGATTCAGGTATAGGCAAAGCAATCAACTACGGGGCAACCTGCTGCAATGGTGACGATTTTGAAAGCCGATGATGCCCAACAACACCTGTGCAGCCTCGGCAGCCCAGAACAAGCCGCCAATCTGGCCCGCTTCTTCAAGACTGGCCCCGGTCAGTACGGCGAAGGCGACCAGTTCATCGGCGTGAAAGTCCCAGTCATTAGGAAAGTGGCCAAGGAATTCACGTCTCTTCCGCTGACCGAAGCCGAATACCTCCTGCATTCGGCGATCCATGAGGAACGACTGCTGGCGTTGGGGCCGGTGCGGGAGCGACTTCCTTCGTCTGTCCGCAACCAGGGCACGGCTCTTTCGTTCGAGCCACGTTGGTTCCCGGTTTGGGACCGCGTTGGTTCATCGGGTCGTTGCGAACGGCCATTGATGCCTCCGTGAGTTAGAAGACGAGCTTGAAAATGAAGCGGAGGATCTTGATGAGCAGGAAAATGTCCTCGGTCCTCTCCACTTCCTTACCGTCTTTCAGGACGATGTAGGTCGGCAGTCGCCGAACCCGGTACTTCTGCACCAGGTCGGGCCGGGCGTCGTAGTCGATCTCGATCACCTCAACGCCTTTTCGCCGCAGTTCGGCCAGCTTGGGTTTGTCCTGTTGGCAAGCCTGGCACCAGTTGGCCGTGAAGGCCAAGACTTGGTGCGTGGTCTGCGGCGTGGGGGTCGGACGCGAGCGGTCCGGTGTCTTCGGTGAATGCCCGCAGTTGGGGACCGGGCGTGGAACCTCGCCAAGGCCCTGACGGCCTTCGTTGCCGACGGCTGCCGGACCGTGCCCAAAGCAACCTACCGTATCCGCCTTCAGACCTGCGCCGCATGTCCCCGGCGCGAAGACAACTGGTGCTGGGAGTGCGGTTGCTTCCTGCCCGTCAGCCCTGGCCCTGCGCCGACAGGTCGTACAATCTCGACGACGATGGCCTGACACAACCGTGGCGCGGGCGGACCTGGCTCAATCCACCGTATGGCGCACGGGCCGAGCCGTTCTTGGCAAGACTGGCGGAACATGGCGATGGCATTGCCTTGCTGTTCGCTCGGACTGAGACCGCAATGTTCCACAAGCATGTCTGGAACAAGGCAGACGCCCTCCTGTTTCTCAAGGGCCGGTTGCATTTCCACCGGCCAGACGGAACGAGGGCGTCAGGTAATGCAGGCGGTCCGTCGGTACTGATTGCGTATGGGCCCGAGAACGTGTCGTCCCTGAAAAACTCCCGCCTTGACGGGGCCTTTGTCCCTTTGACACGCCCGAAACACCCGCATGGCAAGGAGGAAAAGCAGCTACTCGGCATGACAACCCGAACAACTGGCAAACCCAACGGGTGTCCCCAAAGGAATCCGAGACACCTATCGGAAAAGTCCGCCCGATGAGCGGGAAAATCTGTACGTGTAAGGGTCCTGAGTGGTACATCCAACGCGATCTGAAACAGTTTCTGTCAGATCGTGGTTGGTTGGTCGAACAGACACACGGCAACCTGTATCAACAGGGCCTTCCTGACCTGTTCGTGGCGCACGTGCGGTACGGACAGCGTTGGATCGACTGCAAACAACCCAAGCGATACTCGTTCACCAAAGCCCAACGCATCAAGTGGCCGCTCTGGGAACGACACGGCGTCGGCATCTGGATCATTACCGCCGCAACACAGGAGGAGTACGACAAGCTGATGGGCCCGCCAAACTGGCGAGACTACTGGAAGCCCTCCTGGAGCGAGATACCAGATATCGACGCATTGCTCGACGAACTTGCTGTGAGTGAGATCGAGTAGACAACCTGCCGCGACCGTTCGCGTCGCAAACAGCCTGCCTGAAGAGAAACCCCAACCCAACTGCGCTCAGCGTGCGCGCTCACTGCGACAATCCCATGAAGCTCCAAACAAAACCCAACCCCTGGTCGTGCGTCGGAACGGCGTTCGCAATGGTGCTCGACATTTCCACGGCCGACTTCTTCGGCCACGTCGGGCGCGATGGCAGCGAGGTCGCTTTTCCCATGCTGCCCGATCCGATGGCACGCCGGGGACTTCATTTTCAGGAGTGCATCGCCGCCGCCCTGCAACTCGGTTACGCCGTCACGCCGATCGAGTTGTTCCCGATGATTCAATCGACCACCCCCGGCGAAAACAACATCGTCGTTCTCTTCGGCGACGACGAGTCGGCCAATTGGCATCGCTTCGAACACACGATCCAGACCACGATCGGCGTGCTTGAAGGTGTTGGTCGCCGATGTCTCCATGCCGTGGCCTACGACAGCGGCACGATCTTCGATCCCGATGGGGATCAATACGCCTATTCCCACCCCGCTTGCGAGTCGCGCGAATTCTATCCCCGCCGCGTGTGGCGAGTGGACTGCATCACTCCTGCCGTTCTCTCACGAATGTCCAAAAGGATACTGCCATGAGTTCCTACGATCACGACCTGACTAACAAGATCACACAATCCTCGGACAGTGAGCGGAACGAGCGGCTCTATCCTCGCGTAATGGCGGGCGACGAAAAGGCCCGCGAGGAAATGATCGAAAGCAACATGCCGCTCGTGATTAGCAAGGTCGAGTCGTTCATCCGCAGATACTCTCAACTCGAATACTTACGCGATGATCTGCACAGCGCCGGCTTCCTTGGCTTGGTCAAGGCAGTCAACAAGATGGCCGAACACGAAGAGCCATCGAAGGTCAATCCGACCGGCTACATCTCGGTAGCAATCACGAATGAACTCGTGAAGTTGGCGACGAAGGAAGCAGTGCATAGCGGCATCGAACTGGCGGACGCGCCCGAATACGACATCGATGTGACGGACGATGTTCCGGAAGTGTCGCATCGCATCCCCGAGTCGGTAGTGGACACGAAACAGAGTGTAGTGTTCGAACTGTCTGAACTGCGAGACCTGCTCCAGTCGTGCTGTGAATCCGACAGGGAGCGCACACTGATTCGGATGCGTGAGGACGGCTGCTCAGATCGCGAAATCGCCGAGGCCCTCGACATGCCCCGCCCCTCCATTCAAAGACTCCGCAAGGAACTGGAAGAGCGTTTCAACCAGAAGTGCCGCGAGTTGGAGGAGGAATGACGATGCTTCCCACACGAATTCTCTTGGACCTGGACGACGTGTGCAATCGGTTCACGATGTACGCGCTCAAACAGGTCGGTTGTCCCGTCGATGAGCTGGCCTACCGTGATTTCAATCCCGCGTGGGGCTGGGACATCGTTGCCGCGGCCAACGCGCTGCATCCGACTCGCGAGTTCACACCTGCCGAGTTCTGGGACTCGCTCGACCGTGACGTCTGGGCGAGCGTGCCGGAGTCGTCTGAGTTCCGGACGTTGCTTCGTCGCTGCGAGGCCCTGGTCGGTTCGGAGAACGTCTGCATCCTCAGCAGCCCGACGCTCGACCCGGATTGCCTGGCAGGCAAACTCGAATGGATTCAGCGACACATTCCGCAGCGGATGCAACGGCAATTCCTGATCGGTCCCAGAAAGCACTTCTGTGCCCGGCCGGATGCTTTGCTGATTGACGACGGGGACCATAACGTCGAGATGTTCCGCGCCCACGGCGGCCAGGCGATCCTTGTGCCTCGCCCGTGGAACTCGCTTCACTACATGCCCACCGAAACCCACCTCCACGATGCCTTCACCATGTTCTTTCGCATGAAAGAACACGCCGGAGCGGCGTGACCCACCTTCGTTCTCCTCCTCAACCATTCATCCCGTGTATTCCAACGCGAGAGGTACGCGCCCATGTCGCGTCGAGAGTTGCTGCAACTAGCCCACACCTACAAGCCGGAGAAGCACAAGATCGCCGGTTGGTTCATCTCCGAGAAACTCGACGGCACCCGCTGCTTCTGGGACGGCGGACTCAGCCGTGGTGTCCCGACCGATCAGGTGCCTTGGGCGAGTATCACTGATCCGAAGACCGGCCGGCGCAAGGCGAAGATCAAGCCGATCGCCACGGGCCTCTGGTCCCGCTACGGCAACCCGATCATGGCCCCGGACTGGTTCCTGAACCTCTTGCCGTGTTGCCCGCTCGACGGCGAGTTGTGGGCCGGACGAGGCAACTTCCAAGTTTGCCGGTCGATCTGCGCTGGCGATACGCCGGACCCGCGATTCGACCGGATTCAGTATGCCGTCTACAGCACGCCGGCCTTGCCCTATGTCTTCGCCAACGGCGAGATCAAGAACGCCAATATGCACTGTCACGTCAAGTGGGCGGAGATCGAGTCGTGGATCAGCGGTCGTCTCGACAAGCTACCCGACTTCGCGTCGGTCAATACGCCCGCCACGTTCGACGGCGAGTTGGCTTTCCTCTGCGAGAGCATCCTGGTGCAGGACGATCGCGTGTTCCTCCATCGTCAAGTGCAACTTCCGCAGATCGAGACGGAAGCCCGCCGTAAGGCCAATGCGTTCCTCGACAAAGTGCTCGACCAGGGTGGCGAGGGAGTCGTGCTCCGCGATCCACAGGCGTCGTGGTTCCCGAAACGCAACCGCGGCCTGCTCAAGTACAAACCGTTCGACGACTCGGAGGCGACCATCATTGGCTTCGTGGCTGGCAAGGAAGGCAAGCAAGGGAACGTCCTCGGCAAGATCGGAGCCCTGAAGGTCCGCTGGCGCGACGTTGACTTCGAGATCGGCTCCGGCTTGACGATGGCTGAACGCGAGTTGCTCGACGACCGGGCCTTCGACTACGCCGCCGCCCATCCCGGCGAAGTGCTACCCGACTGGTGCGACGGAAAGCGCCTCAAGCGTCGGCAGACCGTCACGTTCAAGTACCGCGAGTTGTCCGATGACGGTGTGCCGAAGGAGGCGCGATTCTGGCGGCGGCGAGAGGGCGTCGAATGAAGTTGCTTCTTTTCTATGCCCTGTGCTTGGCTGCCTTCTGCGCAACGGGCCTTGTTGGCGGTCAGTGCCACGCAAAGAGAAATCCGTGGTTGGCGGTAGTCTGCGCACTCAGTTGCGTCGCCTGGACCGTGCTGATGATTTTCTCGCTTTTCATCTGGTTGATCCCATGACTGACACACTCACACCGACCACGCTCGACCAAGCCACGCTCTACTGCGGCGATTCGTGGGACGTGCTCCCGTCGCTGGAGCCGGTGCAGTTTACGGCCTGTGTATGCGACCCGCCCTATCACCTGACGCAGGCGAGTCGAAAGGGCAGTCCGCGAAACAATGACCCCGAAACGCCGTTTGGTCGAACCGGCCTCGGCTCCAAGGGGTTCATGGGCAAGACATGGGACGGTGGAGATGTCGCCTTCCGCCCTGAATTCTGGGCCGAGGTGCTTCGGGTGCTGAAACCTGGGGCGATGCTTTTGGCCTTCGGTGGCACGCGGACTTTTCACCGTCTGACGTGCGCGATCGAAGATGCCGGCTTCGAGATACGCGATTGCCTGATGTGGCTTTACGGAAGCGGCTTCCCCAAGTCGCTCGACATTTCCAAAGCCCTCGACAAAGCAGCCGGAGCAAAGCGTGAAGTCGTCGGCCGTCGCTCTCAGCCCGACATCCGAGGCGACAGCTACCAGAACCGGCAGCGCCACAGCAAGATCGGCAACGTCGAGATTCTCGACACCGTACCGGCCACCGAACTCGCCCAGCGTTGGAACGGTTGGGGCAGTTCGCTCAAACCGGCCTGGGAACCTATTGTCCTGGCGATGAAGCCGCTGGACGGCACGTTCGCACAAAACGTGTTGAGGCACGGCGTCGGCGGTATGAACATCGACGGTTCGCGAATCGGCATTGGCAAGGGTGGCCGCCGCGATGGTGAGAAAACCGCTGACAAGCGCTACACCGACCGTGGTTCGACCAACTTCGCGCCGACGCCAGGACCGCGCGGCGGTGACGCCAAAGGCCGCTGGCCTGCCAACCTTCTGCTCGACGAAGAGTCGGGGGCGATGCTCGACCATCAGAGCGGCATCACAAAAAGCGGCGCGATGAGACGACAGGTCGGACCTTATCCCGGCGAGAACGCCACCGGCTTCCTTCGCGGGCACTCCGGTCCCCACAACCAGCACGGCGATTCGGGTGGCGCTTCCCGTTTCTTCTACTGCGCCAAGGCCGGCAAGCGAGACCGCACGTGCGACGGCCGGGTCGAGAACAGCCACCCAACCGTCAAGCCGCGATCGCTGATGGAGTATCTATGCCGCCTAGTCACGCCGCCCGGTGGCGGAGCCATCCTCGACCCCTTCATGGGCTCGGGATCAACCGGCATCGGGGCCCTGGCGACCGGCAATCGGTTCGTCGGGATAGAGCTTGAACCGGAGAGCTTCGAGACGGCCTGCCGACGGATCGAGGTCGTTTCTCAGACCATCCCTGAACCGGAGACAACCAATGCGTAAACCCGAACACCTCAGCTACTCGTCGCTTTCCCTCTGGTACAAGGACCGCGACGAGTTCTTTATCCGCTACCTTTCGGACACGAAGGCGCCGCGTCTGCCGCAAGAGAACTACATGTCGATCGGCTCGGCCTTCGACGCTTACGCCAAGTCGGCACTGCACGAGGCCATCTTTGGCCAGGGTGCCGACCCGCAGTTCGAGTTCGACGCGATCTTCACCGCTCAGGTCGAAGAGCACAACCGTGACTGGGCACGCGAGCACGGCAAGTACGTGTTTGACTGCTACGCCCATACCGGGGCCTACGATGAACTTCTGGCAATGCTTTTGAACTCCCGCGAGGAGCCCCGCTTCGAGTTTACCGTCAAGGGCGTCATCGGCGATCGCGTGCCCTTCCTCGGCAAGCCTGACTGCCGGTTCGTCCACGAGTGCGGTGTTCACGTCATCCTCGACTGGAAAGTGAAGGGCTACTGCTCGAAGTACGGGGCCAGCCCGAGCAAGAACTTCATGCTCTGCCGCGATGGTTACGACGCAATGAAGCTCGGCGTGGGCGCGACCAAGAAGAATCCCGAGGGCAAGCAAAGCGCCAGTCATGGCAAGCCGCACAAGAACTACGCGGCATTCGACCACTGCGGCATGACAATCCATGCCGGCTCAATGGAATACTCCAACCCCGAGTACGCCGACCAGCTTTCGATCTACGGTTGGCTCCTTGGCGAGAAGCCTGGTGACGAGAACGTGGTGGTGTGCGTCGACGAGATCGTCTCCAAGTACACGGGTGAAGGGAGAAGGCCGTTGTTGCGCGTCGCTCAACACCGCGGGCGGGTCCAACGCGACCACCAGATGCAACTGCTCGATCGGGCAACCGCCTGTTGGGACGCCATCACCAGCGGCCACATCTTCACGGACCTCTCGCGCGAGGACAGTGACGCCCGTTGCGAGGTGCTTTCCGAGGTGTCGGTCGGCCTGCACAGCAACGGCTCCTCGAAAGAGGACTGGTTCGCCGCGGTCGTCCGCCCGCAATTCGGGAGGTAAGTGATGCCGATCCACCAAGCCACATTCGACCGACTCCGCGCTGCGAAGATCAGCGGCGACGGGCTCGCAACCATCCTTGAGCAAATGGCCGCCGGCGTCGAGACGCTTGGGGCTGCCACGTCGGACCTTCAACTTGACTGGGGAAAGACGGACGACGAAGTGTGCGACGGCGACCTGCTGCCCGTCGTCACCCTATCGTTGCGACCGGCGATCGTCCCGCCCACCGAGGAGTCGCCGTGATTCGCACCTTCGACGACTACCAGGCCGCCGCTGTCCAAACGGCCGTCTACCCGGACGACATCCGTATTCTCTACCCGGCCCTGGGCTTGGCAGGGGAGGCCGGCGAGGTCGCCAACAAGGTCAAGAAGATCTACCGCGATGACGGAGGCCAGGTGACTGACGCTCGGCGGGCACAGATCGCCAAGGAACTTGGCGGAGTGCTCTGGTACGTGGCGACTGTCTGCACGGACCTGAACCTCAACATGGGCGACGTGGCACGTGAAAACGCTGCCATCCTCGCTTCACGTCAAGAGCGTGGCACGCTGCACGGTGACGGAGACGAACGCTGATGAACACTCTCAACCACAAGCTGATCCACGGTGATTGTCTCGAAGTGCTTCGGGCGTTGGACGAGGCGAGTTGCTTGTTCGCCGATCCGCCGGACAACATCGGCCTCGGCTACAACGAGTTTGACGACCGGCGACCGGACGATGCCTACGTGGCGTGGCTGGGTGACTGCCTGCGGCTGTTCATCCAGAAGGCCGGCATCGTGTGGGTCTCGTACAACGCCAAGTGGAGCTTCGCGATGGGCATGATCGTCCACGATCTGCTCCGCGAACACAAATGGCTCCAGGCAAAGCCCTGTGTGCAGGTCTATACCTTCGGGCAGCACAACCACCACGACCTGGGCAACAACCACCGTCCCCTGTTGCGGCTCCGGCGCGACAGCGCACCACTCTATCCCGACGCCATCCGTGTCGCATCCTGGCGACAACTCAACGGCGATAAGCGGGCCGATCCGCGTGGCCGCGTACCCGGCGATGTGTTTGATGTCCCGCGGGTCACCGGCAACTCGAAGCAACGTCGCCGATGGCACCCGACCCAGCTCAACGAAGAACTGGTCGAGAGGTGTGTGAAACTGAGCACGCTGGAAGGCGAACGAGTGATCGACCCGTTCGGTGGCACCGGCACGACACTCCGCGTCTGCGATCGGATCGGGCGGCCCTGCACTCTGATCGAGTACGACCGCACGTACTGCGAGCACATTGCCGCAGAACACAACCTCAAACCGCAAGGCGCCAATACAACCGCTTTTCTGTCAACCTGACTTCACTCGCAAGGAACTCGATCATGCTGTGTCGCACGCCGTTCTTTCTCCGTCACGATTCCAATGTCACCTTTGCCCGTCGAGTCTTCGGCTATGCCTCGCTGGGCGAGTTGGGCGTTGCCCTCACCAACATCTCACTGTTCGTCGCCTGCCTCGGTGCGAGTGTGTTCACCGCCACCCTGGCAGCGAGCCTCGCACTGAAACTGACCGGCATCCTGCCATAGCGAATTCTGGCCGCCCCCAAACCATCCCAACCCGTCGGAGACATGACATGCTCGACAAGCCCACAGTTCCCGCCAACGACTTCCTTGGCTGCCCGATCGAAGTCGGGCACACCGTTGTCTACCCCGTCCGTCGCGGCTCGAAGATGTGGATGCAGAAGGCGAGCGTCGCGGAGATTGTCCAGCACGACCGAACGCAGCCGCCGCTGCTCGTCTGCCAGAATCCGGCCGGCCGGAAGGTGACGATCCAGAACCTCGATAAATGCATCGTCCTCAGAGGGTGACCCCATGCCCATGTACGACTACGTGTGCGACGCCTGCGGACACAAGTTCGAGAAGATGCACGCAATGGGCGACAAGCCGCCCAAGACCTGCCCGGTGTGCAAGCACCGCGAGGTTCGCCGCGACTGGACTTCGGCTCCGGCCATTCACCATCACTACTCACCCATGCACCCGCGACGCAATCGCGGAAGAGGATACTGACATGACGAACAGCAAGCCCGTAAATCGAATCGCCAAACACCTTGGCAACGGCAAGGTGACGACGAAAGCTACCTCTCGTGAGGACTACGTCGGCAAGATCGCCCTGGTCGAACCGCCGGTCGGGACCTTTGGAGCCGGCGAGTACATCATCGTCGACCAGACCGACAACGCGCTGTACGGCGTGAAGCTCGGCTCGGCGTTTGACGGCAGCGAGGTCAAGCTGATCCCGCTTGTCGGCCCAGTCGCCTGGACGATCGTGCGCGTCGAGCCGGACACCTACAGCCTGACCGAATCGACGGTCCTGCTCCTGAGCGACTTTGCCGCCACACCGCCCGAGGACCGACACGAGGATCTCGAAGCCTGCATCTACGAAGGTGCCGACTACGCCGCCGGCGCCCTGTTGAGGATGCTTGAGCGCCGCCAGCAGCAACGGTGCGAGGCCCTGGTCCGCCAGTTGGCCGACGGCTCCGGCTCCGACGACACGAAGCTCACGGCCAACGCAGCCGCCGACAACGATCCCATCCCCGTGTTGCTGGTCAACCTGAGCAACTTCGACATGGCATTTGCCTGGCTCGTGTGATCCTCTCTTCCTCTTATCTTCGTGACCGACCGACGAGTCGGGTTTCGTGTGCGCCCAGCCCCTCCGTGGCAGGTAGTCCATGCAATTCAAACGCAAACGAACCCGCGGCAAGACGCAGAAGACCTACAAAGAGTGGCGATCCGACGGCGGCCACTACCGGGTCTGCTGGCGCAACGAAATCCCCGGCCTGGGCTCGGCGCGGTACTACGCTACCGTCCGCTGTGACCGAGGCGACGGTTGTGAGTTCTGGGATTTTGCGGCCGACCGTCGCCCCTACCGAACTCTGAATGCCGCCAAGCAAGCCTGTCACAAAAACCAACAGACATGGCAGCGATTCATCGACTTGGCCGACGCTCCACGCAAAGGCCGCAACGAACTGGCCCGCCAACAGATTGCCCGCTCGGTCGTTGGCACCAAACCTAGGACCGGACGCATCCTCAACTCCTGCCCGCCCGTTTGGGCATTGCCCAAGCTCGCCCCCTGGCTCCTGAATCTCGTCTCGCCAGATAGAAAGGACATCCTCACATGAGCACGAAATACGTCAGCCTCGACATCGAAACGACGGGGCTCAATCCCGAAAACTGCCAAGTCCTAGAGATCGGCGCGGTGATCGACGACGGCACCACGCCGATCGAAGATTGCCCCACCTTCCACTGCTACGTGGACCACGGCCTGATCCTTGGCGAACCGTTTGCCGTATCGATGCACCAGACGATCCTCCGCCGCATCGCCACGCACGAGGAGGGCTACACGTATCTGCAACCTTGGGAGGTCGCCACCCGCTTCCGTGATTTCCTCAAGGAACACGGCCTCGACTCGGAAAACGAGAAGATCGTGATAGCCGGCAAGAACTACGCCAGCTTCGACGCTCGTTTCCTGAGCAAGATCACCAGTTGGGACAAGCACATCCAGGTCCACCACCGCATCCTGGACCCAGCCGCTCTGTACTGGCAGCCGGAGACCGATGGCGTCGAACTGCCCGACACAAAGACCTGCATGGAACGAGCCGACATCCCCGGCGAGGTCGCCCACACGGCCGTCGACGATGCGCAAGTGGTCGTTCGTCTCATCCGTCAGGCGATCAGCAATCGGAAGACGGTCGCCATGGACAACGTTGTTCTAGCCAGTTGAGTCGGTCGGACGTCGTGGCTACTCCCTCCATCACCTTCTCTTCAAAGGAGTTCATCCATCATGTCAGAAGCCACGGTAGCTCTTCCACCGACTGAGGAAGTGCGGCTGCTGGACGTAAATGGCGTTGCACGGTTCCTGTCATGCAGCGCACGGCACGTCTACCGGCTGGCCGACTCGGGACGAATGCCGCGTCCCCAGAAGCTGGGGGCGTTGGTCCGATGGGACCGGATCGAACTCGAAAAGTGGCTCGCCGACGACTGCCCGGTGTGTCGGTAGAGGCCGCAATAATCGCCGAAATACAACAAGTTCGACAGAAAGTCGGGCTTCAGTGAGGGACGTCCTTGCTGAAGCCTTTTTCCGTAATCACAATGTCGACAAGAGTCGGCAATTGCCACCGGGTAGGCAATCGCACCTTCCGTGGGAGACATGAAATGGGTAGCGTCTATAAGAAAGTTGTCACGAAACCTCTGCCACCTGACGCTGAGATCGTCACCAGGAAGAAGGGGCAATATGCTCAGTGGAAAGATCGGCGAGGCAAGACCTACTCTGCACCGATCACGACCGGTCGTGAGGGGAAGCCACGAATCCGCGTCGAGGCCAAGACCTATACGGCCAAGTACCGCGATGGTCTGGGCGTCGTTCACGAACATGCCACCGGCTGCCGTGGCAAGCGTGCAGCGGAAATGGTGCTCGCCAAACTGGAGGAAGAGGCGGAGAAGGTGAAGGCCGGTGTGCTCACCAGCGTCGAAAGCGAAATGTCGAAGCACCGAGACACATCTCTGCTGGCGCATGTCGACGAGTACATCACCCACCAAACGGCAAAGGGCGTGAATGCCCAGCGAGTGAAGAGCACCAAGAGCCGGCTGCTGCGGCTTGCCGAGCAATGCAATCTTCGTCGGCTCACTGACATATCCGCCGACGCCTTGGAACGATGGATGCTCGAAAAGGCTGAACACGATGACCGAACCAAGCAGCCGATGGGGGCCGGCGCTCGCAACGGCTATCGGGAATCCGCCATCGGGTTCGGCAACTGGCTGGTCAGGAAGAAGCGAATCCCGGCGAATCCGTTTGCCGACGTTCCCAAGGCGGATGCCAATGCGGATTGCCGTCGCAAACGACGCGCCTTGAACGAAGACGAACTTCGGCGACTGCTGGACGTTGCCCGACGCCGGCCGCTCGAAGATGCGATGACGGTTCGACGCGGCCCGAAGAAGGGGCAACTCACGGCCAACCTCCGGCCGGAGGTCCGTGAGCGTCTGGAGCGACTCGGACGTGAACGGTCGCTGATCTACAAGACGATGGCCCTGACCGGGCTGCGCAAGAACGAACTGGCGACGTTGCTGATCGGCTGGCTGGAACTCGACGCCAAACCGCCCCACTTGATCCTCGATCCGAAGAACGAGAAGAACCGGGAGGGCAACAGCATCGCGATCCGCTCGGACCTGGCTGAAGACCTCCGAGCATGGATCGCCGAGAAGCCCGAGGCGGAAGCCGGCCCCGATGCTCCGCTGTTCAGGGTTCCCAGCGGCCTGCTGCGGATTCTCGACCGCGACCTGAAGGCCGCCGGCATTCCGAAGAAGGACTGCCGCGGCCGGACCGTGGACATCCACGCCCTGCGCCACACCTTCGGCACGATGCTCTCGGCCGCCGGCGTCAAGCCGAGGACGGCCCAGGAGGCCATGCGCCACAGCGACATCAAACTGACGATGAACGTCTACACCGACCCGGCACTGTTGGACGTGGCTGGGGCGATCGAATCGCTGCCCGAGTTGCCGATCGACCGGGGCCAGCCGAACGGTCGACCTCTGCGCTCGCAGCGGAAACTGAAAGAGCCAGTCCATCTCCAGTTTGCACCAGAGTTTGCACCAACCACGGGGCACCCTGGGCAAAATGGGACAATCCCTGTCAAAATGGCAGTCCCAGACGATCCGCCGCCCGAATTGTTGTCTCGCGCCGTAAAGTCTTGCTATGACAACAGTAAAGGGCCGCTGTCAACTCGTGACAACGACCCTTACAAGGTCGGGGCGAAAGGATTTGAACCTTCGACCTCTGCGTCCCGAACGCAGCGCTCTAGCCAGGCTGAGCTACGCCCCGATTCTGTTGGGCCTTCTCGCGCCCAACCGTCATGGCAAATGCCTTTATCGTGTCAACCTGGGCTTATTGTACACAATTAATTCTGTATACAGCCTAACACAGGCCGAACGAGCAAAACGTGGAGTATACCGAGTGGGCGGCACGAGGTAAAGGGGGATTCAATGGCTGCCGAAAGGCCGCAGTGCGGTCGATAAATGCCGATCGGCCAAGTGCTGCCCAACGAGGTCGTCTGTCGACAACTGTCTTCCTACTGACGGCTGCATAGCCCATGAGTGGTGGGCGACCAGCGGGAATCTGGATTTCCAGGTTTTCGGTTTCCAGGCACGAACATTCTCAGTTCGAACATCAGCGAAATGCCGCCAGACTTGTTTTTGCCGGCGATTGGTGAAAAAATATCGACAAACCGGGCCACGCCGGCCTGCATAATTCCGCACGCCTCTTGAATGAGGTTGAAACCAGAAATCGAGCGGAAGTTAACCACCTGGCTTTCCCTGGGCGGAGGACGAGCGATGAACGATCGAGTTGAACGTCTTTGTATCAAACGACGTGAGTTCCTCAAATCGGCGATGACCGCACTGGCTGCCAGCGGATTCGGTAGCCAGGCGCTTGCCATGCAAACCGATGGCGACGGCGGAATCCCTACCCGACCGCTGGGACGTTCCGGCGAACGCGTGCCAATCGTCGGGCTGGGAGGTTACCACATCGGTAATCCCGCCGAAAAGGAAGCCATCGCCATCATGCACGAAGCGATCGACTCCGGGATGACCTTCTTCGACAACGCATGGGACTATCACAACGGCGGAAGCGAAGAGGTAATGGGCAAGGCCCTGTCGACCGGCGGACGCCGAGATAAGGTCTTTCTGATGACCAAGGTTTGCGATCGTGACTACAAGGGCGCCCGGAAACACCTGGAAGACAGCCTTCGCCGACTGAAGACCGACCATCTCGATCTATGGCAGTTTCACGAGATCAACTGGGCCATCGATTCGCAGTGGCTGTTTGAAAAAGGCGGGCTGAAGGCGGCGATCGAAGCCCGAGAACAAGGAAAGGTCCGCTACATCGGTTTCACCGGCCACCGCGATCCGTCGCACCATCTAAAAATGATCGCCCAGCCTTTCGCTTGGGACACCGTACAGATGCCAATCAATTTGCTCGACGCACACTGTCGCAGCTTTCAGAAGGAAGTCGTGCCGGTGTGCAATAAGCGAAAGATTTCGGTCATTGGCATGAAGGCCCTAGCCGGCGGCGGGATTCCCAGCAAGCTGAACATCCCGGCCCAAATGTGTCGACGTTTCGCCTTGTCGTTGCCGATCGCCACACTGGTGTGCGGTATCGTCTCGCGTGAGAACCTGCGACAAGACTTGGCCATGGCCCGATCATTCAAGCCGGTCTCGGAAGACGAAATGAAACAGCTTCTGGCCCAGACTGCAGAACCCGGCAGCGACGGGAAGCTCGAACCCTGGAAGACCACGCCCTATGGTAGCCGCTATCACCGCGAGCAACATGCAGGGGTGTAACGTGTCTATTCAGTGGTGTATTCCGTATTCAGTCAGCATTCAGGGCCAACTCTTGACACTTGACATCCGTTGTGCATATCGCTGAATGGCTCCAGGCGACACCGACGTCACCCAGTACGCTTGGGACAACCGAGGCCGGCTCGTCGAAGTCGTCCAGCACGAGACCTTCGGCGGCGATCCGACGCAGGTGGTCGACTACCTCTACGATGTCGAAAACCGCTGGATCGGCGAGGATATCGACTTCGACGCCGACGGCCTCGTCGACCGCCAACTCCGCTTCGCCTACGACGGTACCCAGATCGTCCTGCAGTTCGAGACGGAAGGCGACGGTGCCGGAGAACCAACAATTCAAGGGAATCTAAAGTTTTTTGACATCGTGAAAAAATCCATGCCGTAGTACGAGTCATGAACAACAGCACAACGCAGCGCAAAGTCATCGGTTGGGCCTTGGTAATCCTGGTCGGGCTTGGCGCATGCGCTCCGCAGTTACTTGGAAAACCTTATGTGTTCGGACATATATGGGATTTCAACTGGAAATTCGGCCTTCCCTGTGCGTTCTTGATCTGCAACGGTCGGAAGCTGCCGCCTTCGCCTGCAACATCCGTCCTGAAGGATGCAACCGACTCACATTGGACAACGAGATTGCTTGCTCCCATAACCTATTATCCACATGGTTACGACGCGCGAACTGGCGTATTGTTGACAAGCAATTCCCGGGTCTTGAAGTTCAACGTGTATTGTCTCCTGCTGGATATACTCTATGTTTTGGTGCTCCTATCTGGAGCCCTGTACTTGAAATACCGAATAGTCAATGCCCCCAGCCTTTACGTCTACACGATCCGCCTGATGGCAGTCTTGGCTTTACTCTGCATGGCATACTACGTGTACCTCATTTTGACTTGGGACAGCCATGTGTGTATCGCTCTCTATTACCCACCAATATTGGCTTTCAATGGCCTTGGCATCTTCTGTGTCATCATGTCGCTGTCCTTGATATTTCGGCAGAATGATGCCAACAAGAAATCACAGCAAGGCGGATAGCTCTGCCATCGGAGTGCTGAAGGCACAAGAAACATCACCCCTATGCACCAATCCATCATCCTCGCCATCGGCGCAGGCCGTTGTGGGCTGGCGTCGTTGGCGCGGGTTCTGAATCAGCAGCCCGATGCCCAGTGTTCGTACGATGAGCCGCCGCTGTTGCCGTGGTCGCTTGACGAGGAGTTCGCGACGGAATGCCCGCCGGGCGTCGACGACAATGGCCAACGCGGGCCGGGGCGGATCATCCAACAGCGGTTCGCCCGGTTTCGCCGGCACGGCAAGGCCCCGCGGCTGGGCGACGCCGCCTCGTTCTACCTGCCCTATCTCGAAGAGGCCATCGCCGCCGAGCCCGACATCCGCATCGTGTGCCTGAAACGCCCGCGGGAAGAGGTGGTCGCCAGCTTCAGCCGCTGGCTCGACCGCAGCACGCCGCTGCCGACCAACCACTGGGCCCGAGAGCCGGCCGACGGCTGGCACCACGACCCGCTGCGGAGCCGCAACTTCCCTAAGTACGACACGGTCGACCGCGAAGAAGGCATCGGCCGCTACTGGGACGAGTAACGTAGAAAAACTGGCTTCGTTCGTGGTGTCATCGGGCGTGCCCCGAAGGGGCGCCGGTTTGCCCAGTAAAGGGCGCAGCAAGCGAGTTCGCGACGGTCTCTTCTGGCCGGCCCAACGGGCCAACCGTTCGCCTGCCGTGTCTGGTCGAAGAGAACGGTTGGTCCGTTGGGCCGAACGGAGATCGAGATCGGAGAAACGGGGTTTCTCTCGAGGGACGCCCCGATTACCAGGGCGTTACCCTTCGCTAGAAGAACGTCTGGGCCTTTGGCCCGCATGTTGTCCGGCCAGCGTGCCTGGTTCGCCGGATGCCAGCGGTGACGCCCGGCGCGAACGGATTGCCTGCTCGCCAGTTCTCCAAAGGCACGGGCTGAGCCCGTGGCACACTTCAACGAGGTTGCCCGTCAAATGTCAAGAATTGCCCCCATTGTCTCCGTTATTGCCGCTTCGATACTGCCCTGGCGTTTGGCCGAACGTGCGTTTGAAGCAGTAGCACATCGACTCCACGTAGCTGAACCCGGCTAGTTCGGCCACCTTTGTTAACGGGTAGTCGGTCATCGACAGCAAGTGTTTCACGCGTTCCAACTGCATGCGAAGGATTTCGGCTTTGGGAGAACGGCCGAGGAGCTTGGTGAAACGGCGTTCGAGCGTACTGCGCGAGATGGGGACGTGTCGGAGGATGTCGCTGACGTGAATGCCATCGGCGGCATGGGCGCGAATGAAATGCAACGCGGCGGCCACGTCCGCGTCGCCGACGGCCACCACGTCGGTCGACTGCCGAGCTACCACGGCCAACGGTTCGATGAGGATCGGCTCCGTCGGCGGTGCGTCGCCACTTAGTAGCCGATCCATCAGGGCGGCGGCCTCGTAGCCGGCTCGTTCCGGGTTTTGCTTGATGCTCGTAAGAGGCGGATGGCACAGGTCGCAAATCAACTCGTCGTTATCCACGCCGATGACGGCCACTTCCTCGGGCACGGCGATACTGCGATCGTTGCAGACCATGAGAAGTTGGTGCGCGCGGACGTCGTTACAGGCCATCAGGCCCACGGGCTTGGGCAGCGAATCGACCCAAGCCGCTACCGCCGCTTCACACCGCAATTCGTCGTCTTCGGTGGCCGCGATGAAACGCCCGCCGGGCGACCGAGCGTTCTCGTAGACACTCACCTCGTAACCCGCTCGGCCGAGATATTCGACGAAGTGCTCGCAGCGTGCATCCGACGAATAAACGCCCGGCAGGCCACAATAGGCGAAGTGTCGCAGTCCACGTTCGAGGAGGTGCTCGGCAGCCAACTGGGCAATCGCACGATTGTCAGTTACCACGGCCGGCATTCCGTGGTTGCCACGATGCTCGAAGAGGTCGATCGTCGGTAGGTTCATTCGCCGGAGTTGCCTGACGAGGTCGTCGTTCTCAATTCGGGCAATAACCCCGTCGCCTTGCCACCCTTTTAGCCAGCCGGGCGCCGCGTCGCACAGCCGTCGTTCGGTCTGGTAAACCTTCCAGGTGTGGTGCGCCTTGACGTATCGGGCAATCCCGCTGAGCACCCCTCGTCCGTAGGTGCGAGACCATTCGATCAGCAGGGCAATCCTGTAGCGTTTGACCATAGTGTCGGTCCCGACGGAGGAAGAAACCGGAGAATTCGCCGTATATTCGTAAAACCTACGGATAAAGACTGCTCGATCCCCCAGTGGCGTCAGGCAGATTATACCACAAAACGCCGCTGAGTATTAACAGAGAGCCGTGGTAGCCGCAACGAACGCTGTGACGGAAAACCATAAGCAGATTGACGCACATCATCATTGATGCGGTTCGGATTGCGTCACAAAATGGAGGGCAAATGGAGATCTGCTGCCGGGGCCGTGGTCACCGAACCGACCACGCCTCTCACTGAATCCCTCGCAACTCCTTACTCCCAACGCCTTTCCCCCAACTCCCACCCCACCTCCAGGAGCTTGGCGATGATCAAGTGTATCAGTTACTGGTCGATGCAGGACGGCCTGGCGGGGACGCATTCGATTGACAAGGCCCTTTCCGCAGCCAAGACTGCCGGGTTCGCCGGGCTGGAACTGTGTATGGCGCCCGAGGGCGTGCTTACACCCCTGACTTCCCAAACCGAGTGCAAGGCCGTTCGACGCCAAATCGACCAGTCCGGCCTGATTGTCGAGACGCTGGCCAGCGGAATGAGTTGGGCCTTCAATCCCACGAGCAACGACGGCGAAGTCCGCCAACGCGCCATTGAGCTCCACCGCGAAGCACTTCGGCGGGCTGCTTGGCTCGGTTGTCAGGCCATGCTCTTTGTGCCCGGGGTGGTGACGAGTCCCATCGTACCGAACGAAATCATTCGCTATGACCGGGCCGTGCAACGAGCACGCGACGCGGTGACGCAACTGCTCGACGTGGCCGAACTCGTCGAGGTAGACCTCTGCCTCGAAAACGTCTGGAACGGCCTCTTCTGTTCTCCGCTGGAGTTCGCCGACTTCGTCGATTCGTTCGGCAGCAACCGCCTTGGAGTTTACCTCGACGTCGGCAATTTATTGCGTTACCACCAGTATCCACCGCATTGGATCGAGTTGCTCGGTCCGCGCGTCAAACGGGTGCACGTGAAAGGCTTTCGCGAGGAGTTCGGCTGGCAGGGACAATATTCCTTTTGCGAGTTGGGCGAAGGCGACGTGCCCTGGGCGGCCACAATGGCAGCCCTGCACAACGTGGGCTACGACAAAACGCTCGTCGCCGAAATGCTCCCGTACTCCGACGGCCTGCTCGACCGAACCAGCGCCGCAATGGATAACATCCTGAACACCTTAACAGAGGCGATTTCATAACCCCGTTTCGGCTTCGCAACCCGCCGAACGAATGTCTCCGTTAGTAGTATCGAGACTGTTTCTGGAAGGATCGGCAACATGATCAACGTGGGCGTAATCGGACTGGGAATGATGGGGCTGACGCACCTCGATGCGTACCGCAAACACCTGGGCGTACGGATCACGGCGATCTGCGACATCGACGAAGATCGACTCGCCGGTCGAACGCAAGCGGCCGGTAACATCGACGGCCAAGCGCAGGACGGTATCGCCAATCTCGACGTCGCACGCTACACGTCGGCCGAGCAACTCATCGCCGACACGGACGTCGATTTGGTCGATGTCTGCGTTCCGACCGACCTGCACGTGGAGTTTGGCGTCAAGGCACTTCGCGCAGGAAAACACCTGTTCGTAGAAAAGCCGCTCGGTCGTACACACGAGGAAGTCGGGCAACTGCTCAAGACCGAGGAAGAATCTACCGGCATGGCGTTCGTGGGCCAATGTATGCGGTTCTGGCCCGGCTGGACCTGGCTGAAAACGGCCATCGATGAGCGAACCTACGGTCGGGTGCTCGCCGCTTGCTTCCAACGTCTTGCCAGCCACCCGGGTGGTCCGTTTTACAGCGACGGCCAGCGATGCGGCGGGGCCGTGTTGGATCTGCACATCCACGACACCGACTTTGTGCAGTTCTGCTTCGGGATGCCGAAATCGGTCTCGTGCCGCGGCTACTCGAAGATCACCGACCAACCGGATCACGTCGTTACCCACTACCACTTCGACGACGTTCCACTGGTTGTTGCCGAAGGTGGTTGGGCCATGGCCGCCGGTTTCCCCTTCCGGATGGCCTTTTCGGTGAATTTCGAAAAGGCCACGGCCGTGTACGATTCGGCCGCCGCGGCACCCTTGATGTTGTATCAACCCGGCAACGAACCGGAGGCGGTTCCCTGCGACCCACGCATGGGCTATGCCATCGAAATCGAATATTTCATCCACTGCATTGAAACGGGCGTGAAGCCGTCGGTAGTCACGCTTGCCGAAGCTGCGAAAGCGCTCAAGATTGTTGAAGCCGAAGTGCTGAGCCTGCATGCAGGAAAGCCAATAAACCTCGAGTAGCAAGAAACGGACCGACACCATGAAAGTAAAAAACGTGTTGCTTACCGGCGCGAGCGGAAAGATCGGACGCGCCGTGCTGCCGGAGCTCGCCAAGGCTGGCTACTCCGTGCGGGCGATTGAATACACCGACGGTTTGCCGGTGCAGCGCATCGACAACGTCGAAGTGGTGACAGCCGATCTTCGCGATCCGTCGGTGGCACCGCGGCTGATCGAAGACATGGACGCCGTCGTCCACTTGGCCAACGTCAAGGAGAACAAAGAACTTTTCCTGGACGCCAACGTAAAAGGAACCTTCTACCTGCTCGATGCCTGTCGAGAATGTGGCCACATTCAGCAGTATATCCAGGCGGGCTCCGACGCCCGGGCGGGTATCTATTACTATCCCCAACCGATCCCCATCGACGAGAATCACCGGCACTCCGGCTACCCGGGCTATTACCCACTCTCGAAGGTGCTCGAAGAGGTGATGTGCGAACAATTCCAGATCATGCACCACATGCCGATCACCGTGCTGCGATTCTCTTGGGTGCATGACGAGGACGATATCCTCGCGCACGTAACCTTAAAGGAACCCAATCTCGGCGTACCGGTCTGGAAGAACTGGGCCGTAACGCCCGAGCAAAAGGCCTGGTTCGACGACGGCCAGGACGCCGTAGCCTGCTTGGTCCACCCCAACGGCAGCGCGGGCAAAAGACAAATTGTTGGCATCAACGACTCGGTTCAGGCTATCATGTGCGCATTGGGCAACCCGACGGCCATCGGCGAGGCGTTCAACGTATCGGGCCCCGCGCCGTTCAGCTACGACGTATTGGCCAACTACGTGGCCGAGAAGCTGGACCTGCCCGTGGTACGGTTCGAAGTAAGCGAATTCAACGATTTTTGCATCGACATGAGCAAGTCGCGGTCGGTGCTCGGATTTGAGCCGCGCGAAGACATCTTCCGGATCGTAGACAACGCCGTCGCGTTCCGAGAAGCGAATAAACAGCGATCCATTTGCCTGTACCCAGGATGATTTGACAACCGAGGACGTGCATCTTGTTCCCAAGCTCCCGCTTGAGAACACCCGTCCGCAAAGCTCTGCTTCGCTAGATTATGAAATATCTTTGACCGAAAAGAGAATTCCTGCCATGAACTCGCGCGTGTATTCGTTGCTGGCTCTATTGAGTCTCGGCGCGGTCAATGCGACCGCCGTTGCCGAAGACACGTATCTTGCCAAAGACGGCAAGGCGTCCTATACGATCGTCTGTCCAGACGACGAGCCGCTTCTGCAAGCGACAAAACAGTTGGCGTCCAGCGAGTTGAAGCTGTATCTCGACCAGATTACCGGGACTGAATTTCCGATCGTTAAAGAGTCGGACTTCAACGGCACCACACCCGCGTTGTACGTCGGAAAAACAAAATTCGCCGAAAAGACCGGGATCGACTTCGAAAAGATGGCGCAGGAATTTTGGGCGTACAAAACGATTGGCAAAAACGTGGTTTTCGCCGGCGGACAGAATCAGGGCGAGTTTCTCGCCATCTATGAATTCCTTGAACGGGAACTGGGCTGCCATTGGTTTACGTTTGAATCGATGTACGTTCCGAAGTCCGCAACACTTGCGTTGAAGGACTGGAACCGTTCCGGCGAACCGGCGTTCGTTCATCGGGAAATCTACGTTCCGCGCTGGGGTCTGGGACTGTCGCAAGACCGGGCGCTCGACTACATGAAATACTTGACGTTCAACCGTGCGAACGTCTTCGATTCGCCGCTGCGCGTTTCGCATCAGGCGGGTACGTGCCACACGTTCTACAAGTACTGCTCGTGGGAAAAGTATTTCGACGAGCATCCGGAATACTTCAGCATGAACGACAAGGGCCAACGATTTCACGGCCCGACGATGCACTCGCACGGTCAGTTATGCATGAGCAACCCCGACGTCGCGAAGGTTATCCTTGAGCAGTTGCGTGAGAACATCAAAAAAGACCGCGAAACGCTGCCTAAAGACAAATGGCCGACGCTATACGACATTTCCCAGAACGACAATTCCGGGTTCATCTGCAAATGTCCCCAGTGCATGGAAATCTCCAATCGCGAGGGCAGCGATGCGGCAGTCGTCCTGACGTGCCTGAACTGGGTCGCGAAGGAAATCGCCAAGGAATACCCGGAAATCGTTATTCAAACGTTCGCATACGTCTCGACGGAAGAGGCGCCGAAGACGATCCGTCCGGAAAAGAATATCTATATGCGATGGTGCGATTTGTACACCCGCAGCGATTGCTATCGTCCGATTACAAGCAAGTACAACGAGTCGCGCAAGGCGCAGCTGGACGGATGGAAGGCGATCGGGGCGAACATCGCGCTTTGGGATTACTGGAACATGGGCATCCTCCGCGGCCCGTACTTCAAGCCACCACGCATCGAAACGATGGTTGACGCGATTGCCGGCGACGTGCGTTATTATCGCGAGGCGGGCGTCAAGACCTTTTTCACCGAAATGGAAACGAACCTGCACGTCAACCCGCAGAACTTCGTCGATCTGCAGATTTGGCTCGGATACGAACTCATCAACGATCCGGACCAGGACGAAGAAGCGCTGATTCGAACGTACATGAAGCTGCATTACGGCCCGGCGGCGGAACCGATGATCGCGTTTTTGACCGAGCTTCGCAAGGCCGTCGCCGACTGCGAAAAGCCGCTGATTTACATCTCGAACCCGATTCGCCCGTACCAAACGCCGGAATTTATCGCCTCGGTTTTAACCCACTTGAAGCAGGCGCAAGCGTTGGCCCCCGAAGGATCCGCATATCGACTTCGCGTCGACAAGGAACTCATCACACCGTTGGCCGTTATTCTGACCAATCCGACGCTGACTCCGGCGATGAACTCACCACTGGCGCGCAAGGCAATCGCAGCGGAATACAAAGCGATGCGCCGTCAGCAAATCGAAGCGTACTGCAGTCCAGAAAAACAGAAGGAATTCCTCGCGCTGCTGGCGGAGGACATGAAAACGATCAACGTCGAGCCGCATTGAGTTCTTTGCCTCTTCGCAAGTCGAAGGGACAATACCGAAAACCTGCCTTTGTGAGACAGGAGTTGTATGCCAGGCCATTGCCATGGGATTCCCGGTGGCCTCGGTTAGGATCCCGTGAACCGTCAAAAACAAGTAGCAGGCCGAACTTGGCAACCGAGGATTGAAGGAAGCATCGGATGAGCGAGTCGAAAAACGTCCGCTGGGGAGTCATCGGCCTGGGTTGGTTTGGCGAAGTGCATGCCGACAACGTCGCCGACATGCCCGACATCGACTTGGTGGCCTTGTGTACTCGGCGGCCGCAACGACTTGCCGAGGTCGCGGATCGGCTGGGCGTCGAACGGCGCTACACCGATTACGGCGAGTTGCTGGCCGACCCCACGGTCGACGCGGTGAGCATCACCACGCACGTCCACGACCATCGCGACATCGCCATCGACGCCCTGCGCAGCGGCAAACACGTGTTGCTGGAAAAACCCATGGCACCGACCACGGCCGACTGCGACCGGATCATCGAAGCGGCCCAACAGCGTGACTCGCTGTTGATGGTAGGCCACATCTGCCGGTTCGACCCGCGCGTGATGCTGGCCAAGGAGGCCATCGACCAGGGCCGTATCGGCAAAATCATCTCGATGCACGCCCGACGGAATCTGTCGAAAGCCATCGGCCGCATGGTGTTGGACGATATTTCGGCCCTGATGGGCGATGGCATTCACGACGCCGACCTGATGCTCTGGTTCAGCCAAGCCAAACCGTTAACGGTCTACGCCCAGGAAGTCCATCCGGGAAACAACAAGTACCCCGACGGCGGTTGGTCGATCGCACGACTCGACAATGGCGCGGTGGCCGTCGTCGAGTCGGTGTGGCACCTGCCCGAGAGCACGCCATACGCAATCGACGCCCGGCTGGAGGTCATCGGCACCGAAGGCGCTTTGTATATCAACTGCGGTGAGGCCGGCCTGACGATTCACGACGCCCAAGGCGTCAAAATGCCCGACACCATGTATTGGCCGCGACCGTTCGGCGAGTATGTTGGTGCGCTGCAAATGGAATTACGCCACTTCGCCGATTGCATTCGCCAGGACAAACTGCCCGAACGAATCACGCCCGCCGAGTCACGAGCCGCAGTCGAGTGGATGGTGGCAGCCACCGAGTCTTCGCGAACCGGCCAAGTAATCACCCTGTAGAAAGACATCCCGGGAAACCCCCATGAAATTCTCGCATCTCGGCATGATAACCACGGAAAAGAAGTCGGGCGAATGCTTCGTCGAAGCCACGCGGGTGTGGTACACGGACTTCCAAATCCACCCATTCCACATCGAATGGCTACGTTTCGAGCCCGACAGCCCGGTCAGCGGACCGGTCCGCGAGCAAGCGCACGTGGCCTACGAGGTCGACAGCATCGCCGAAGCGTCGAAAGGGTTGAAAGAACTCTTGGCCCCGTTCGACGCGGGCATTGCGATCGTCGGCTTTTACCAAACCGACGACGGGGCGGTCGTCGAGTTTATGGAGATGAAGCAAACACCTTGATCGTCCGAGAGGAGTCATCCATGCACACTGAACGATCTAGCCAGAGTGCCATGCCCACGCTCGCGTGGGCATACTCAACGCCTCGGCCAACATGCCCACGCAAGCATGGGCATGGCACCCCAGCGGTGATTCTCGTTGGATGCCTGATTGCCACGCTCACCGCACTCGGTCAAGCCAAAGAACCTTCGCTACCACTGAAGGCAGGCATCATCGGCCTCGACGCCCATGCGTTGCCGTGGACCAAAATCCTCAACGACCCGAAGGCCACCGGCGAACTGGCCGACATGGTCGTGGTGGCTGGCTTTCCTGGCGGTAGCCCCGATATTCCGCAGAGTATGGAATTGCTGAAGAACGAGGTCGGACCGCTCCGCGAATTGGGAATCGAGATCGTCGACTCCATTGACCAACTGCTGACAAAAGTCGACGTGGTGCTGATTCTCAGCATCGACGGCCGAAAACATCTCGAACAGGCCAAGGCCGTCTTTGCCTCGGGCAAACCGGTGTTCATCGACAAACCGATCGCCGATTCGCTGACCGACGCGATTGTCATCTTTCGACTCGCGGAACAACACCACGTGCCTTGTTTCTCCAGTTCGTCGTTGCGGTTCGCCAAGCGAACGATCGACATCCGACAAGATCCGGCGTTGGGCGAATTGGTCGGGTGCGACCAGTACGCTCCTTGCAGCCTGGAACCGCACCATCCCGACTTCTTCTGGTACGGCATCCACGGCGTCGAACCGCTGTTCACAATTATGGGAACCGGCTGCGTGTCGGTCTCGCGGGTGCATACCGACGGAACGGACGTAGCCGTCGGCGTTTGGCAAGACGGGCGCGTCGGCACATTTCGCGGTATTCGCCAGGGCCAACGGGGCTACGGCTCGACGGTCTTCGGCACGAAAGGCATCGTGCCCGGCGGCGGATTCGACGGCTACGAACCGTTGATTGTCGAAATCGTCAAGTTCTTCAAGACGGGCAAACCACCGGTGACTGCGAAAGAGACGCTAGAAATCTTCGCCTTCATGGAAGCCGCCGACGAGAGCAAACGCCAAGGCGGCCAACCGGTAACGCTGCAATCCGTCATGAAGAAGGCACAAGAGGCCGCTGATAAAATCGTGACTGCTCAACCATCTGAAGGAGAAAAACCATGACCGGTCCATCGTCGCAAGAAAATACCCAGAAACCCTCGCGTCGCCAGTTTCTTCAGCACAGCGGAAAGCTTGCGGCTGGTTCGGCACTGGCGGCAATGACCGTCCCGAGGGTACACGCCGCGGAAGACAACACGATTCGCCTGGCACTGATCGGTTGTGGCGGACGAGGAAGCGGGGCGGTCGGCAACGCGATGAACTCCGTGCATGGTCCCGTCAAACTGGTCGCCATGGCCGATGTCGTCGAAGACCGGATCACCGGGGCACACAAGGCCCTGAGCAAACAATTTGCCGACCGGATGGATGTACCGGCGGAGCGGCGGTTCGTCGGTTTCGACGCCTACAAAAAGGCCATCGATTGTCTCGGGCCGAACGACGTTGCCATGTTGACCAACTACGCGTATTTCCGCCCAAGCCAGTTGGAATACGCTGTGCAGAAAGGCGTGAATGTCTTCATGGAAAAGTCGTTTGCTCCCGACGCACCGGGGCTACGACGGTTGATTCGTGCCGGCGAAGAGGCCGAGAAAAAGAACCTTAAGATCGCCGCCGGTTTGCAGTGTCGGCACAGCGTGAACCGCCAGGAACTCATCAAGCGAATTCGCGACGGCGAACTGGGCGAACTGCAACTCATTCGGGCGTACCGCATGCACCCGGTCGGCGGCATGGGCCCCAAGCCGGAAGGCTACGATGAACTGCTTTGGCAAATCCGCAATTTCACCCGATTCTTCTGGGTCTCCGGCGGGTTGTTCGCCGAAATGAACATCCACCAAATCGACGAAATCTGTTGGCTCAAAGGCGATTTGCCGGTGACGGCACACGGCATCGGCGGTCGGGCGGCCAACAGCACCAACCACGGCCAAGGTTTCGACTCCATCTCGATCGAGTGGACCTTTCCCGATGGAACCAAGGCAACCGATGGCGTGCGCTGGCTGGGCGGGCACTGCCACAGCGAATTCGCCACATTCGCCCATGGGACGAAGTGCGCGGCCCAATTCTCGGGCAACATCCACCTGGGTACAACACACATCTACAAAGACCAACGCATCGCGAAGGACAACATCGTTTGGCGGGCACCCAAAGAGCAATACAATCCTTGGGACGCCGAATGGAACGTGTTGTTGGACAGCATCCGTAACGACAAACCGCAGAACGAGGCCAAGCGAGCCGCTTACTCGAACTTCGCCGATCTGATGGGCCGGGCGGCCGTTCACTCGGGCAAGGTCATCACCTGGGACGAAATGTTCAATTCCAAGTTCCAGTTCGTCGCCAACATTGACGAGTTGGACTACCAATCCGAGCCGCCCGTCAAACCAGGGCCCGATGGCTACTATCCCGTACCGATCCCCGGCGAATGGTCGGAAACGTGATCCGGGAAGTAAAGGCCAGCGGCGCGAACACAAAGCCGCGACCGCTGGTCGCGCCAAAACCGGCAACCAAGTTTACCGTCAGTCGTCCCAGAGGTACGTGCGTGGTCTGACCCGAAAACGACCTCGCGACATCTCCCCACGACGCACTCCCCAATGGATAAACCGCTGGGCTAACCGGCGCCACCCGCCCAGACGGGTGTCCCGTACACACAAACCGTTTCCTCGCAAGCACTTACGAAAGCCTTCTGGTAGGCTCGCTATAATCCGCCACAGAGGGGACTTCCTCTGATCCGCAATGTCCCACCGGATAGAGGAACGTGAGCTACATTTCCGTAGTGTTTAATTGATGCCTGCATAGCCAACCAGCGGAAGGCGACCAACAGGAGCCTGGATTTCCGGGCTGTCGGTTTCCCAAGGCGATGCAGACATCAAGAAATTTCTCGAACATGGGAGGAAACTCTATGCGTACCTATCTGACTCTTGCGTTTGGTCTGATCACCTTGGCGTTTTTCGTAGGCTGCGCCGACGCGACGAAAAAGGCGGAAGAAGCTGGCAACGCGGTTGAGTATGCCGCTGAAGAAACTGGCAAAGCGGTCGAAGAGGCTGCCGAAACGGCGGGCGACGTTGCTGAAGATGTAGCCAGCAAGACGGGTGAGATGGTCGAAGAAACCGGCAAGAAGGCTGGCGAAGTCGTCGAAGATACTGCGGCCGCTGGGCTTGCCGCCGGCAAAGAACTTCGCGAAGGCCTCGACGAGTTCTTTGGCACGGCCAAAGAAACCCTTGGCAAAGTCACCGACGTCGAATCGGCCAAGGCCGCTCTTCCCAAGCTCTCCGATCTGGAAGCGAAGCTCGACAGCCTGACCGCTAAGGTCGAGAAACTTCCGGAAGGAGCCAAAGAGGCCGTCAAAGACGTTGCCGCCAAGGGTCACGAAGAGTTGAAGAAGCTCGGCGAAAAAATCAATGCTCTTCCCGGCGTAAGCGACGTGATCAAGCCCAAGCTCGATGCCCTGATGGCTAAGCTTTCGAAGCTGACTTAGGGCTTTTGTTGAATCTAGAGTGATGGGTGCCACGAACAGCTTGCATGCCCGTGTTCGGCATTGGCTGACGAGCAGTGGCGCCCAATCCCTCAATCCACGACGGACACAACACGGGTGACATGGCCACGTTTGCTTGCGTGGCCATGTGCATTTCTTGGCAAGACATGCCCGCGACAGCATAGCCACGGTATGCCGATAAGACACTCCGCGTCTGTCCTTGTGTCGACAGCGGTGGACAAGCCGCCACTGGCACCCAACGTAGTACGCGTACGCTAATCCATCCGATACGGATGCGATGGGCGTTCTTCGTGGCGAACCTCGTCGACCGGCTGGCAACGTCCTTCGCCAGCGTAAAGCTGGTTGGCAGCATTAAAAGTCCAACCCGGCACATCGCCAACGTTGCGGTAAGCGTGGACCACGCCGGGGGGAATCGTCAGTTGCCGTTTCTTCGACGCGCCAGCGCACAGCTTCATCCGCCGACCCCAGGTGGGCGAACCGACACGCACATCCCAAAGAAAAACCTCGAACTCGCCCGGCCCGACGAAGCCGAAGCAATCGGTCTGCGCCACGTGATGGTGCGGTCCGCGAACAACACCCGGCAGGGTCTCGCTCACATAGGCCATTAGCGGCGTGCAGTCGGCTTGCATCTCATCCGCGCGAAACAACTCCGTAAGCCAGCCACGATCATCAGAGTAAGTGGCCAGCGGCACGACCACCACACCCTCGATCGGCCCATCGGTGAAGTGATCAGGCTCGTGGGTTTCAACCCGAACCGCTTTCCCTTCGTCGGCAGGCAACGGCCTTTCGATGTGCGTCGGCGGTATGGTGCCCGCCTGTTGCCGACTACCCCGCGGATGTTTGTGCGACATGATCTCCGTATCCGTCCGGGTGTTGTTCGAACCATTTCCATGCGGTGGCCACGATGTCGTCGATCTCGGTGAATTTGGCCGACCAACCCAGCTCTTGCTGAATCTTACTGGCATCGGCAAACAACACGGCCGGATCGCCCGGCCGGCGTTGGCCATAGTCCACCGTCAACTCCCGACCCGTTACCCGGCGGACCGAATCGATCACTTCCTTGACCGAATAACCCTTGCCGATGCCCAGGTTGTAGAACCGCGCGTCGCCGGGCTTCAATGCGTTCATGGCCACGATGTGGGCGGCACAAAGGTCTTCCACGTGGATGTAGTCGCGGATACAGGTTCCGTCGGGCGTGGGATAGTCGGTCCCAAAGACAGTAACCTTCTCGCGTTTGCCCAGCACTGCATTAAGCACTACGGGAATGAGGTGCGTTTCCGGCTCGTGATCTTCGCCCAACGTGCCATCGGCCGCCGAACCGGCTACGTTGAAGTAGCGCAGGGCCACGAAGGCGAACTCGGGCTGTGCCGCCGCGTAGTCGCGCAAAACGCGTTCTACGCACCACTTCGACCATCCGTAGGGATTGATCGGCTGCTGCGGCATCGTCTCGACGATGGGTGTACGTTGCGGTTCCCCGTAGGTCGCGCACGTTGAACTGAACACCATTCGCCGCACACCGGCCGTGTCCATCGCTTTCAACAGGCTCACCGTGCCCGAGGTGTTGTTGTCGTAGTAGCTCAACGGCTCGGTAACCGACTCGCCCACGTAGGCCAACGCAGCGAAATGCATCACGCACTCGATCTTCTGCGACGACATTGCGTCGGCCAGTTCTTTCGTGTCGGCCAGATCAAGTTGGAGAAACTCGGCTCCTGGGTCGACGGCCTGCCGATGACCTCGAAACAGGTTGTCGACCACCACCACGCGATGCCCCGCTTCGAGCAATTGCTTGACGGCATGCGATCCGATATACCCAGCTCCTCCCGCAACCAAAACGTTCATCCAGCCATTTCCCTTCGTCGCTTATATCAATGAAGAAGAACAACTCCCCTCTCCCGTCCCGGGAGAGGGGCCGGGGGTGAGGGCACATCCGCGCAACACCCTTCCCGCCAAAGACATCAATGTCACCCCACGCCCGCCAAAACTACACTTCTGCGCTAGTGTATTCAACGCCTCGCGACAGGACGTGTCAACCCCCGCACCCGCGACACTAGCCCCAATGACCGAAAAGCGGTAGGCTGGGACCTGGATTCGAACAAAGAGGCAGAATTCCCGGAGAAAAGGGCAGGGGACTAAGTGTTCCGTCGAACTTAAGACTGTGGGTTGGGTGCCACTAGCTGCTTGCCAGCCAGTGCCGACCGCGGACGGGCAAGGCAGCAAACATGAAAGTGGCGGTCACCGGAGCAGCAGGGCAGTTGGGGCGCGAATTGTGCCGGCAGTTTGGCGACATCGCCGTGCCGCTCGTGCAACAGCAGCTCGACATAACCGACGCCGGTGCCGTCCGCTCAATCCTCGCCGAACTGAAGCCCGATGGTGTGGTCAACTGCGCCGCTTATACGGCCGTCGATCGGGCCGAACAAGACGCCGATCGCTGCTACGCCGTCAACGCCGCGGCCGTCGACCACTTGGCCGACGCCTGCCGCACGCTCGACTGCCCGTTGGTGCAAATCAGTACCGATTACGTCTTCGCCGGCAGCCCATCGCGCAACACGCCCTTCCACGAGGACGAACCGGCATCGCCACGAGGCGTTTACGCCAAGTCGAAATGGGCCGGTGAACAGGCGGCGGCCGCGTGGAAGAAACATCTCATCGTGCGCACCTGTGGCCTGTATGCCCGAGCATCGGACCGCGACGCGCGAAACTTTGCCCGAGCGATTCTGCATCGGGCAACGTCGGGCGAACCGCTTCGGGTAGTGGCCGACCAACGTTGCACGCCCAGCTTCGCACCGCACGTCGCCCGAGCGGTGTGTTTTCTGCTCGATATCGGCCGGGGCGTCCCGGCTCCTTGGGGCACTTACCACGTGACCAACGCCGGCGCGACCACCTGGTACGAATTCGCCGTCGAGTTGCTTCGTCGGGCGGGCATCCGTGCCGAAGTCACCGCAATCACCACCGCTGAATACGGCGCGCTCGCACCCCGCCCAGCGTATAGCGTGCTCGACACCACACGATATCGCCAACTCGGCGGTCCCGAATTGCCCCCCTGGCAGGCAGCCCTGGATGAGTACTTGCCTGAAACGGTAGAATACCCATCATGAACACCTCCTCGCCCAAAAAAGTCGCCCTGGTTACCGGCAGTGGCAAACGCCGCGTGGGCAACGTGGTCGCGCTGGCCCTGGCCCAGCGTGGCTACACCATCGCTTTGCACTTCAACCGTTCGGCAGAGGATGCCCAAGAGACTGTCGAACAGCTCGCAGGGCAGGGGAGTATGGCTGCCGCGTTTCAGGCCGATGTGTCCGACGAAGCGCAGGTCGCCCGAATGTTCGACGGCGTGCTCGAACGCTTCGGCCGGCTCGACGTCCTGGTAACCGCTGCCGCCGTTTGGAATCCCAAGCCGTTGGAAGACGTCACGGCCGACGATGTCCGCCGGCAGTTCGACATCAACACCCTGGGCACGTTTCTCTGCTGCCAACGCGCCGGACTGGTGATGGTCGGGCAACCGGAAGGCGGTTCGATCGTAACGATCGGCGACTGGGCCACCGCACGACCCTACCGCGACTACGCCGCCTATTTTCCCAGCAAAGGAGCCATCCCCACCATCACCCGCAACATGGCTATCGAACTGGCCGCCCGCAACCCGGCCGTTCGCGTCAACTGCATCCTGCCCGGCCCGGTGATGTTACCCGAGGATCTCGACGCCCACGAGCGCCGCAACGTCGTCGAAGGCACGCTGGTCAAACGCCTGGGCAAGCCGGAGCACGTCGCCCAAGCGGTGCTGTTCCTCGTAGAAAACGACTTCGTAACCGGCGTCTGCCTGCCGGTCGACGGCGGGCGGACGATTGCTGGCGGGTAAAGGTGGGCTCTACGGCGTCAAACGGTCCGCATGAGAGGATGCACGGCACGGATTCCGACGCGAAGCTACAACCGATTTCTCTTCAGATAGATGCAGCCATGATAGACCGTTTGTACCTGCGTCATCAACCGGGCAATTCCGTCCTTCGTTACCTGCGCATCGTATACGCTCACCGTCTCAAGCGTTTTACTTCGAGGCAACAACTTCAATCCCTTGTCAGTAACGGCCGTTTTATCGAGAACCAATTCCCGCAGCTTGGGCATGGCTATCAGATAGTCCGGGCCGCGGTCAGTAATCTCTGTCCCCGCGAGATTCAAATACTCTAATTCCGGGAAACTGGCAAGGCATCTAATCGCCTCGTTCGAGATCTTCGTGTAATTGAGATATAACGTTTCCAAATTTTGGAGGGGCATCAGGTGTTTGATGCCTTCATCGGTAATGTTCGTTCGACTGAGCGTCAGCGAACGCAATTTTGTCAGCGACTTGAGATGCCGGAGTCCTTCATCGGTGACCTTCGTCCCGTCGAGCCTCAATGTGCGCAACTCCGGCAACGATTTTAGATGCCGAACTCCTTCATCCGTTACCCCGGTTTCAGTGACATCCAAGCGTTGCAGTTCTTTGAAATATGCGACGTATTTTAAGTCCTCGTCTTCCACACTGGAAAAACTCAGAGATACACTCTCCACATCGGCTCGAAAATGTTCTCCCACAATCCCTTTGAGGCAATCGGGAACTGCCGGCCCCTCCCACTGAATATCGGGGTGAAGAATTCCGGCACTCTCAAATTCTCCAATCGTAACCCCACAATGCAAACCTCGCACCCGAGAGTTCAACAAGGCCGCCCAACTGTCGAGGGTTGCGAGGTGCGCCACGGCCTGCTCCTGCCGTTTGACATTATCCAACCGAATACGTAATACCGCGAGGAGGAATGATAGAACGAGCATTCCAACCAATGCCGTGCGGATGCTGTACTGCGAAAAGCGACGGATCCAAAGCTTCATGGCTGGCACCCCGGGGCTTCTCGCCCGAGTCGGCAGACGGGAATCTCTTGGCTTTAAGTTGAAGCGAGTGTTGTCTGAGCAAGTAATCGCAACCCTGCTTGCCGACTATTCCACCGTCGCCCTTCACCATTATCTCATCCCTTGCGACAATGGACACCGCTACCGCCCGACGGAGCCAGACTCGTCATAAAGCAATTCGTCTTCGCCCGGCTCTTGGGCAGCGATCTGGCAGGCGGACGGTTCGTTCGCCCCATCCGCGTCGTCTGGCAAGATGACCGTCATCGCGCGTGCGGCGACGGCTTCACGGGCAACTGTCGGTACGAATGGCGCAGGACGTGGTACGCGCGGCAAATCGAGCAAGTCGCGCGCTCGATCCAACGCATCGTCGATGTTGCCGAAAATGTTTTCCGACCCGATCTCGTCCCAAATTCCGGATCGTTGCAGGGCAAACAACGGCTGGGCGTGAACGCCCGACAGAATCAACTGCGAATGTTCGCGATCGCAACGACGATGAAACTCGCGCAACACGTGGAGCCCCGTCGCGTCGATCGCCGGAACCTGGCGAATCCGGAGGATGATGACCGGCACGGGCCCCTCCAGCATCCGCATCATCTCCTTGAAACGATCGGCGGCACCGAAGAAGAACGGCCCCTGGACCTCGAACACCTCAACGCCGGGGGGTACCTCGCGCAACGCGATGGCGTTCGGGTCGGCCGGTTCGTCCTCGTCGCCCGTCAACTCGCGGGTAATCATGCCGACGCTGCTCACTTCCGACATTCGACGAATGAAAAGCAACGACGCCAGTACCACCCCTACCTCGACCGCTACCGTCAGGTCGACAAAGACCGTCAATGCAAAGGTACACAGCAGAACCATCACATCGCTGCGTGGTGCCCGAAGCAGCCGGCGAAAATGCCCGATCTCGCTCATATTGTAGCTAACCACCACAAGGATCCCCGCCAAGGCGGCCAGTGGAATCATCTTCGCCCAGGGAGCAAAAAACAACAGCAGTAGCGCCAGGGTTAGGGCGTGAATCATGCCGGCGACCGGTGTTTTGGCCCCGCTTTTCACATTGGTCGCCGTTCGCGCGATGGCTCCCGTCGCCGGGATGCCGCCAAAGACGGCCGACGCGATGTTGCCGAATCCCTGCGCGATCAGTTCCACATTGGGACGGTGCCGACCGCCCGTCATTCCGTCGGCCACAGTAGCCGACAGCAGCGACTCGATCGCCGCGAGCAGTGCGACCGTTAAGGCAGGCGATATCAGTTCCCGAAAATCGACGTGGGCCAGCGACGGCAACCAGGGTCGCGGCAACGTGCGTGGCAGGTCGCCGAAACGATTGCCAATCGTCTCGACATCGAGGTTCAGCGCGGTCGACACAACCGTTGCGGCAATCATGGCGATCAACATGGCCGGAATCCGCGGCCAATAACGTCGCATGAGCACCACCGCGACGATCACCCCGCACCCAATCCCGGCCGCGGCCGGATTGATCGTATGGGTGTGGCTCAGATAGGCGTTCCACTTGGCCAGGAACTCGGCCGGCGGAGCTTCCATACGCAGCCCTAGCAGGTCTTTGATCTGCGTCGAAAAGATCACCACGGCGATTCCCGTAGTGAAACCAGTCGTCACGGGAAAGGGGATGAACTTGATCAGCCCACCCATCCGTAACAAACCGAATGCCACGAGAAAACAACCCGCCATGAGCATGCAGCAGACGAGCCCTTCGTAGCCGAACCGGGTGGTAATGCCCGCCACAATCACGACGAACGCCCCGGTCGGCCCGCCGATTTGAACCCGGCTGCCACCGAGCGCCGAAACGAGAAATCCGGCAACGATGGCCGTAAAAATTCCTCGCTCCGGGGGAAGCCCGCTGGCGATGGCAAATGCCATGGCCAACGGTAGCGCGATCACGCCAACGGTAACGCCGGCGATCAAATCCGCGGTAAATTGTGAACGATCATACGTTGCAAGCGCCGTAACCAGCTTCGGAGTGAACATCCAAGTGCTTTCAGAGAACGCGGAACCACGCGCTGACAAAAAGGGGGCGTCGCTTGCGCGCCACGCGGCGTCCGATCAACATACAATCGACTTTGCCCACCGTGTTGCTTAACAGATCGTCGCGACAAGATGACGATCAGGGCAACGTACAGAAGGGTCGGCAACCGGTTGCCGAACGGAGCGTTTCGAGTAAATCCAGAGCGAACAAGGCTCCCTGGTTCGAAACGGCTCCCCCGTCGGCATCATCGGTCTTGGCAGGTCTGCGGAGACTGCCACGACGACGTGCGATGTACCGTTTCTGCGGTTTCACACTTCGTCGCGGGCAAGACCTTGCCACCGGCAGATCGTGCGGTGACTACGGCAAGTGGGATAATGAGTTTACCGTGCATACCCCTCGTCTGCCTAGGCCCACTCACCCGTCGTTCATCAGTCCAGCTTCCGGAGGCAGATACCCACCCATACCTACCACACAGCCACCCCCCAATAAAATCGCCCGCAATTTGCTTGCCCTCCCGGAAAACAACAGCTAGACTGCGAAGCGGTAGGCATTGAATGCCTCCTGTTCGCCCAAAGAGTGCAATGATCGCGCGTCGTGTTGACGCGTTATTTTTGGGCCATACCAACTGGTCATATAAGTATATCAGCAGCGCAGACGACTCATGACTCCTGTCGACATTATCGATATTGCCAAACCGCAAACTCGGGTCGAGGCCATCGCCGAAGGACTCATCCGCTACATCGCCGAACGCGGCTTGCGCGGCGGCGACCGACTCCCCTCCGAACGGCAGTTGGTCGAGATGATCGACGCCACCCGGCTCCCCTTGCGCGAGGCCCTTTGCGTGCTCAAGGGCATGGGGATCCTCGAGTCGAAGCACGGCAAGGGTGTGTTCGTTAAAGAACTCGATCTGGCCAACATTTTCAGCATGTTATCCCCTCTGCTAAGGAGCCAAGCCGATATCGATCTGCCCCAACTCTTCGAAGCCCGTTTCCATCTGGAAGGCACCGTGGCCGAACTGGCCGCGACGAACCACGACGGCAACCTCGAACGGCTCAGCGAGACCGTCGAGGGCATGAGGGCCGCCATCGAAAACCGGCCCGAGTACATGCGTCTCGATACGGCCTTCCACCAGGAATTGGCCGCCTTGGCCGGCAACCAGATCTATCGCATCTTCATGGCCTCGCTGAGCGACCTTTTGACCGCGCTGCAGCTCTTGTACATCGACGACATCCGCATCCGTCGCCAGGCCGTCGAAGAGCACGCCGAAGTGCTCGAAGCCGTCCGTGTGCGCGACGGCCAACGAGCCAAGGCCGCCATCCAGAAACACTTGACCAACGCTACCAAGCGGATCCAACACGATTTGCGCGAGTTGGAAAAACCGCGGCATACTCCTCGTTAAAGCGACTCTTCTCTCAATCTCGATCGGAGGATCATTCGATGAATCGCAAATGGTTTTTTGGCATTCTCGCCAATGCCATGTGTTCACTTTTTTTGGCGTCCACGGCAAACGCCGAGGTGATCGGCCTAAATTTCTCCGGAGGAGTCACCGGTTCAAGCAGTTCCCCCATTCAAATGACAGCCGCGCAAACGGCAGGCGTGGTTTCGACTGCAAACTGGACCAATCTTGATAACTCGAGTGGAACCGTCAGCAATCTTAAGAACGACAACGCGATTGCCACCACGGCTTCGGTGTCCTGGTCGTGCAACGGCATCTACGCGACCAACATCAACGGCACCGACGGTGATTCGACAATGATGAAAGGGCACCTCGACGCCCGGGCAACCGGTGATGCCACGGTCACCGTGTCGAACCTGCCCACGAGTCTTACGGCCAACGGTTACAACGTTTACGTGTACTTCGACGCAATTACCAACACCGGACAAGTCATCACCGGATACACCATTGGCTCGCAAACCTTCTGGACGAAGGACACCGGCACATTCGATGGCACGTATATCCAGGCTACCGCGACCGACCGCGCCACGGTAGCCGACACGGGGTATACGACCTTCACCAACTACGCACGGTTCACCAACCTGACCGATTCCGGCTTCACGCTGGCCGCCGACTCCGACACATTTCGCGCGGAAGTCGCTGGCATTCAAATCGTATCGGTTCCCGAGCCGGGCACACTAGCGATTCTGGTCACGGGACTGATAGGACTTATCGTGTGGCGGCGAAAAAGGTGAGCGTTGACAAAAACGACCAACTGATCGGTTGCAACTAATCCTATATGGCTGGGAGACTGAAAATGAGTTACGACCTTCCCCTCATTCGTTGTCAAGTTGCCGTCGCCATGCTATTGGCGTGCCTCGCAATACCCGTAACCGCGCCAGCGGGCATCGTCTCCTACTGGACATTCGACGACGGCACGGTCACCGATGATACTGTAGCCGACGTAGTCGGCGACAACGACGCCACCTTCGGCTCGGCGGCCTCGTGGTACACTCCGGGCGTCATCGGCAAAGCGGTCGATTTGCAGGGTCAGCCGGGCAATGACTGGAACGCCCGAGTGACCGTCGCCGCACCGCACACGTTAAACGCCGCCACGGGTGCCACGAACCAGATCACCATGGAAGCCTGGATCCAACCGGACGACATCCACACGAACACCTACACAGAGATCATGCGACAGGGCGGTACCGGCGGTAAGTTTCTCTCCTTCCAGAGCAATGGGACAGCATTGGCCCTCAATGTGACAGGCCAAAACATCACAGCAACTGGATTGACAGCGAGTGCCTTGGAAGACGGCAATTGGCATCACGTGGCGGGCACTTACGACGGCACCACCGTGCGGATTTACCTCGACGGCGAGGAAATCAAACACGGTGAGAGTATCGCAACGCTTTCCACAGCAACCCCCAGCGACTTCATCATCGGCAATCTGACCTACAGCAATCCCGAGTACAGCGAGGCTTTCGACGGCCGTATCGACGAAGTGGCCGTGTGGGACGAGGCCATCAGTGCCGCCACGATTGCCGACCACTACAACTATCGGCTGCCCTACACGGTTCCCGAACCCTCATCCCTGGTACTCCTCGGCATGGTAGCAATAGGCCTACTGGCGTTTGCCAGACGGCGTTTGCGGTGATTCGTCGTGGCAACGCAACCACGGCATGAACCGCAGTGTGGCATCGTTGGTTTTGCATTTCCCTTCAGGATCGCAACGATGACAAATCCCAAAACGGCTGGTTTCACTCTTGTCGAACTGTTGGTGGTCATTGCGATTATCGGCATTCTCATCGCGCTATTGTTGCCCGCGGTACAGTCCGCCCGAGAGGCAGCGCGCCGTATCCAATGCACCAACAACATGAAGCAAATCGGCTTGGCACTGCTAAACTACGAGACAAATTTCAAGCGGCTCCCGCCGGGTGCATTTTGGTCGTGTGCCGATGGTACGCGCAAGGGCTCGATCCTAATTCGCTTGCTACCCTTCCTCGAACAACAGACGCTGTACGACGCCTTTGACTTCTCACAAACCAACATTGACGGGCAAACCTTTCCCGGCACGAGCGACCCAATCGGGGCCACGGTCGTCTCGGCCTTTCTGTGCCCCAGCGACAACCACCCCCAGGTAATCAACACCGAGTCGCACCACAGCATCGATCCCGTGGACCGCGTAGCACTGCACAACTACACCGCCTCGCGTGGTGCCAACATGTTGTCGAACAACAGTAGCTGCTCCTGCTCGAACAACTTCAATTCGTTTTCCATTGACGGCCCCTGTGAATCCTTCCAGGAGTTTTCCGGTCCATTTACCCGGCGCTGTACGTGCATCTCGCTGCGCGACGTTCGCGATGGGTTAAGCAACACGATCTTCTTCGGGGAAGTCCGGCCCATGTGCTCCTGGCACAATGACAACGGCTGGGCCACGTCGAACAACGGCAACGGCTACTGCAGCACGGTAATCCCCATCAACTACGACAGTTGCGACCGCGATACGAGCGAGGCAAACCATTGTGGTCAATTTTGCAACTGGAACACGGAAGCCGGATTCAAATCGGCTCATCCCGGCGGAGCCAGTTTCCTTTTCGGCGACGGGTCGGTCCATTTCCTCTCCGAAACGATCGATCACCAGCAGTACCAATACCTGGGAGCCAAGGCGGATGGCGAAGTGGCGACGACATCTTTTTGAACGGTTTCGTCCCGGTTGGGTTCGTTGGAGTCGATCGACGGCCAAGGGCAACCTGCTTTTTCTGGGAGCAAGCATGCAGGTGGGGCTGGCCGTATTGGCTGCCGGCTGCAGCGATGGCGTCAGGCTCCTTCCCGTAACGGGAACCGTCTCGATCGACGGTCAGCCGGTGGCCGATGCGGCCGTGATGTTCACCCCCGTCGACGGCGGCCCGATTGCGAGCGCCACAACCGACGACCGAGGCATCTTTTCCTTAGCCACGGCCAACCGGCCCGGTGCCGTGGCCGGTGAACATCGAGTGACCGTCTGCAAGCAAATCACCCACAATCCGGACTACAAAAACTTGTCGCGTCAGGATGCCGGGATGATGCGCATTGAGTGGATCACTCCTCCGCGGTACAGTCAGCCCGACACATCGGGCCTGCGTGCCACCGTTCAACGCGGCATGGAATCGCTCTCGTTCGATTTGACGAGCCGATAACACCGATCTACCGAAGGCAGCCGCCGCATATCCCGCAGATTTGCGTGGGACTTCTCCGGTGGCTATCATGAGCATCAGTGGCGAGCTGCGCATCCGTGCGTCAGCGGCCTTTTTCCGATGACTCAATCTGTGAAGAGAACCACGCCATGCTTCGCCCAAAAATCGCCATCGGTTTGAGTCTTGCCGTGCTGGCAATCGTCGCAGGTCAACGGTCGGTCGCTGCACCAGCCGTTAAGCCCAATATCCTGTTTATCGCGGCCGACGATCTTCGGCCCGAGCTTTCCTGTTATGGCAAGAAGGAGATCGTCAGCCCGAATTTCGACGGCCTTGCACAAACTGGCATGGTCTTCCAACGGGCTTACTGCCAGCAGGCCGTCTGTTCGCCGTCGCGGACCAGCCTGATGACCGGCTTGCGACCTGACTCCACCAAGGTGTACGACCTGAAAACGCATTTTCGCGACACGGTGGGCGACGTCGTCACCCTGTCGCAGCATTTCAAAAACCACGGCTACGAAGCCGTGGGCATGGGAAAAATCTTCCACGGAAGTCTCAACGACAAGCTCTCCTGGAATCGCTACCTACACCCCAAGGGCGGAGCCGCATACTGCGATCCGGAAACGGCCGAAAGCTGCCGTATCAGACGAATTGCAGCCCGAAAACGCGGCCTCACCGGCATCCCGCTCTACCACGCCAGTATTGGCCCACCCACCGAAGACGCCGACGTGCCCGACAACGCCTACCGCGACGGCGCGCTGGCCGATCTGGCGGTCGAGACCCTCAAAGAATTGAAGCAGTCGAAGCAGCCATTCTTCCTGGCCGTGGGCTTCCACAAACCGCATTTGCCGTTCAATTGTCCGAAGAAATACTGGGACCTTTACGACCCGAACAAGATTGTTGTCCCGGACAACAAAGCTTGGCCCAAGGACATGCCGAGCATCGCAGGCAGCAACTGGGGAGAACTACGGCATTACGAGGGAATGCCTAAGAAAGGCCTTCTTTCCGACGACGAAGCCCGACGATTGATCCACGGCTACCGTGCCTGCGTGAGCTATGTCGACGCCCAACTCGGTCGCTTGCTCGATACCTTGAAGGAGCTTGACCTCAGCGACAACACGATCATCATCCTCTGGGGCGACCATGGTTGGAAGCTTGGCGACTACGGCGCATGGTGCAAGCACACCAACTTCGAGTACGATACTCGGGCGGCCATGCTGATGCGAGTGCCGGGGGCCAAGGGCAATGGCCAGAAGTGCCCGGCGCTGGTCGAGTTCGTGGACATCTATCCCACGCTCTGTGAACTGGCGGGCTTGCCAACGCCCGAGCATTTAGAGGGAACCAGCTTCGCTCCACTGGCCGACACGCCCATGCGAGCCTGGAAACCGGCCGCCTTCAGTCAGTATCCTCGTGGCAAGGCCATGGGCTACTCGATGCGCACCGATCGCTACCGGATGACCGAATGGCGCGACCGCCGCGACCCGACAAAGGTCGTCGCCGTCGAACTCTACGACCACCTGGAGGATCCAGGGGAAACGGTTAACCTTGCCGCAGATCCAGACAAGGCCGACGTGGTGAAAGAGCTCACGCGACGGGTTCGCGCCGGCTGGAATGCTGCCCGACCGCCGAAGTAACACCTCGTCTCCGGTCGGTTCGAAAAACCCATGGCATCGGCGACTCGATCGACTTTGCCCGCGGAGTTGAGCCGACGCTTGTGTGTATTGCTACAGTTTCCCCACGGGTTACTCAGGTAATCCACCCAGCGGCAACCCATCGTTGCGAACTGCCAGTGCCTGATAGGTCGAAAAGTCGATCGTTTCACTGACGAAGTGAACCGACCCGTCGGCCATCGCGAAGTTGCAGCCGCCGACATGAAAGCTGCCGAAGAGCTTCGACATTTGGGTGAAAAGATCGGGATTCGGGGGAAAGTCGCCTCGTTCCCCTCCGCTGCCCGGCACCGAATTGATCTGCAAGACAGCAGCCGCCAACGTATAGGGGTTGGGACCGTCGCTGTCCATTTTAGGCCCCGAAGCCCACCCGGCGTAACAACCGCCGTTGCCCAGATAGGTGTTAGCGTCGCCACCACGATGGGCAGCGCCAGGAATATACTTGGTTTCGCCCAGCAGAAACGTCTGGGACGCCCCGTCGCGGATGTCGGCAAAACGCGTATGCGAATTGTGGTACAATACGCCGTTCAAAAAGAACACTCTTCCACCACCACTGCATGCCGCGCCGCCGTAGTCGCCACCACCCTGCACCCCGACGTAGTTCAGGCTGTTCGATTCCGAAACCGAGGTGTAAGGATCGGAAGAGCACTTGTACGTATCCAGTGGCATCTTCCAGGCTTGATGATTCTTGCTGTTGAAGTCGCCCTCGGACGGACTGTACGATACGTTGGTGAACTGCTTCGCGAAATCGAACCGCGCATGCAGCGAGTTCTGTTCCAAATAGGGTAAAACCAGCACCGTCCAGGGGGCACCGAACAAGGTGTTCGTCGCACTGTCACGACACCAACTCGAACCGGTTGTACTCTTGTTGGCGATATAGCCCGAGGCCAGGCAACCATGTGCACTGCCGTAGTTGTGCAACGCCAGAGCAAGCTGTTTCATTTTGTTCGTACAGTGTAAACGCCGAGCGGCTTCTCGGGCCGACTGGACGGCGGGCAGCAGCAGGGCGATCAGGATCCCGATGATCGCAATGACGACCAGGAGTTCGACCAGGGTGAACGCGCGACGTGTATCTGCGTGCCAACACACACCGAACCTCCTGGCAGACTTCGCCCGAACCTTCAGGCCAAGCTAGGTAGGATAGATCGAGCCGTGTAGGATGGGTCAAGCGAAGCGAACGCCATCAACCTCGGCTCGATGAACCATCTCCGAATGTCGGACGGCCCAAGTTCGTACACAACACAGGCCGCCGAAAGTGTATAACGAGAAAATCGGCGGCGCTCGCTGCGTTCGCCACACCCTACACCACTACGCGGCCGATCGCCGATAGAAGACCAGCGTCACAAGGCCCATCGCGATCAGCATGACGCCCGACGGTTCAGGCACAGATTGCAGTCGCAGCGCATTTACAATAAGAACGGAGCCACTCGCCTCCGGATCCACAATCATACCGTCGAGTGTGATAACGATTTCACCGTTGGCATCGGGCGTCACGTCGTTCCACACCATGATGGTCTGAGCAACCCAACCGTCCTCGTTTAGATCGAAGTCGTCGTAGGTAACATCGCCGATCGTGTAGTCGCCAGAGGGCGCATATTGTGAACGGTTCGCGGCGACCAACTCGACGTTATACGTCGGATTGCTGCCCAACCCGCCAAGCGTTACTTTGCCGTTTCCACACCACAAATAGTCCATCGTGGCCTGCTCGTCCACCCAGGACTTAGCCCATGCAGTACTGCTCATGTTGGTGCTGGAATCCGAGAAGCCATCCATTTTCAAGATCACGTTCGTCTCCTCGCCGTCCACGTCAATCAGCGCGGTCGCGCCGGTTGGAGGCGTCGCAAACGTGTTCCATGTGGGTTCGCCAACAGCGGGGGCTGGCCGCGAGCCATTGTCGTTGAAATCGACGAGGATGACTTCGGCACGTAGGGTGGTTGCTGAAAAAACGGCGACGACCAGGGCAAGACTGAAACGGTGAATCATCACAGCACCTCCGTCGATAACACGTTAAGCGAGGCTATGCTACAAGGCCCAAATGACCTTCTATCCGGCGTTCAGATACCGCGACGACAAGGGAGATAGAGCGAAAAAGACCCTCGCTGCCCATTTCAATGCATTCTGGTTTTCTCCTAATAACGAGGCAAGTAGTTTTTGCGTCAAACCGTGTAGAGCTTTTACCATGCTTTCCGACCACGCCAAACGTCCGCTGGCAAGACCGCCAGCCGCCTGGATCAATTCCTACAAGCGTTGAAGAAAAACCTCCTTGACGACGTCACAACCTCGGCACATCCTAGACGGTGCGGTCCTGCAGATACCTTCCTCGACGATTGGGCATGTCCTAGGGATTGGGGCACGCTGATGATCATTCCCTCTCCACTACGCCTGCCAGCTTAAGGAGTTCGCTCATGTCACGCTGTCGCCTGTCGTTGGTCGCGAAACACGGGCTTACCGCCGCCGCAAGAACCTTTCTGCCCGTAACGAACGCGTTCGCCGCACGTGTAGCACGGTTGCTGGGCGTTGCGTTGGTTGTGATGAATGTGTCTGGCTTCGCCCACGCCGAAGCGACCCATGTCGACGGTCGATGGGTATTCGAGAACGACGTCATTCGGGTGACCGTCAACGAAACGACTGCCACGTGGGATGTCCTGGACAAACGTTGCGATCGACTCTGGCGACAGGCGGCGGCCAAGGCAAATCCCACGGATGCGACACAGCCTGTTGCCACTCCGATTGGTGCTTCCGCGGCCGACATTGCCGTGACGAAGATTACGCCGTTGCCTTCGCCGGGCGAAGGCGTCGAGATGACACTCGACTACTGCTTCCGCCGCAGCAACGCCAAGGTACCTCTCACAATACGCCTGAACGTCGCACCGAACGCGGCCGAGTTGCATTGCGCAATCTCTGGAGACTTGGAAGCGAAAACAGACGAACTGGCCCTACCGGCTCCCATCATCCTGGAAGCCGCCGAAGGCAAGCTGGTCATCCCCACCGCGGCCGGTCTGCTGTGGGACGTTGCTGAAACCGAGTGGCACGGCAAACGCCTCGGCGGGGCCATTTCCATGCCCTGGTTCGGTTCAACAGACCTGGCAACCGGCGTCGGCTGCCTGGTCGTGATGGAGACGTTCGACGACGCCGACTTTCGTGGCATTCAGGTGAAAGGGGAGCAGGGCAAGGTGTTGTCGGTGCAACCCTTGTTTCGCCCCCAGAAGGGCAAACTGGGGTATGCCCGACGTCTGCTCTACCATTTTGCCGACAAGGGTGGCTATGTTGCGATGGCCAAACGCTATCGCGCCTACGTGAAAAAGGCGGGCCATTTGAAGACCTTGGCCGAGAAACGCAAAGAACGTCCCACGATCGATCGCTTGGTGGGCGCCGTGAACATCTACACCGGCGGCGATTTCCAGATCGTCGAACAATTGAAGCAACTCGGGATCGATCGGGCGTTGGTCACCTCCGGATATTCCGCTGCTGAAGTCCGGCGAATGAACGACTTGGGATTTTTGACGGGCCGATACGACATCTATACTGACCTCTACGAACCGGGCACTCCGCCAAGCAAGTGGGAACGATGCGAGGGTTTTACCTTTCCCGACGATGTCATCAAACGTGCCGACGGCTCCAATCAAGTCGGTTGGTGTCCAATAAAAGACCCCAAAACCGGGGACGTCTACCCCAGCTACGTAATCTGCACACACTGCGGCCTGCGTGTTTTGCAGGAAAAGATGCCGAAGCGTTTGGAAGACAAGCCCCTTTCAGCCTACTTCCTCGATTGCACCACATCAGCCGGTCTCTACGAGTGTTTCGATCCGAAACACCCGATGACGCGCGCCATAGACCGCGAAACCCGCATCGAACAGTTCCGCTATCTCACCGACGAATTGGGGTTGGTGGTCGGTTCGGAAACGGGCCGCGACTGGGCAGTTCATGTGGCCGATTACTTCGAAGGAATCATGAGCACGGCGGCGTTCTTCGCCGCACCCAAGGCGATTCACGAATTGCCGTTTCTGCCAACGGAATCCACCCCTCGCTACGAAGATTTTGGCACAAACCCCGCGCGGCGTGTTCCCTTATTTCAGCTCGTCTATGGCGATTGCGTCGAGACAACCTGGCGATGGGGCGACAACAGCCACCGCATGTTTTCGCTCTGGGCCCAGAAGGACCTGCTGCAAATGATTCACGCCTCGATGCCGATGTGGGTTCTGTGGAAACCGCACCACGCGTTTTTCGAAGCCAACACCGACCGGTTCAAAGAGTGTTACGACAATGTATGCCGCTGGCGCCGCGCCGTCGGCTTCTCAGAGATGGTCAACCATGAGCGATTGAGCAAGGATGCGCTTCTTCAGAAGAGCACCTTCGCCAACGGGGCATCGGTAACCGTAAATTTCGCCACCGACCCAAGGACCCTGGTCGACGGCACGACGATGCCACCGCGTTCCTTCCTGATCCAGGGCGATGCCGATGAACTGTCCGGCCTTCCCGTCGGCAAACCGGTACAGGTATCGAACGACTGGCAGCCGTGCGAATCGGCACCGGCAAACGACGTCCAACCCTAATGCGCCCTGGATAACCGCTCAGGCTCGGCTATTGCGTCTGCAGCCACTCGTCGCACGAGCGGGCGGCGAGCCGACCGTGGTTGATGGCGTGAACCACCAACGAGGCGCCGCGGACCGTGTCGCCGGCAGCGAAAACGCTCGGCTGGGTGGTCATCCAGCGGTCGACTATCACGTTGCCACGGCCGTCGAGCTTAAGACCAAGCTCCTCGACCAATCCCTCGTGGACCACGTGAACAAACCCCATGGCCAGAAGCACCAGGTCGGCCGGCAGAGAGAAGTCGCTGCCGGAACGTTCGCTCATTTGCCAACCCTTGCCACTGTCGTTGTTCCAATCGACAAGGCAGCCGCGAAGTTCGTTGACCTTGCCATCGGCGCCGACGAGTTCCTTGGTCAACACACTCCAGCGGCGTTCGCAACCCTCCTGTTGCGAACTGGAGGTTCGCATGATGACCGGCCAGTTGGGCCAGGGGGTGGTTGGATTGGAACCCTCGGGCGGCTGGGCGAGAATTTCCACTTGGGTCACCGACTTGGCGCCCTGACGGATCGACGTGCCCACGCAGTCGCTGCCCGTGTCGCCGCCGCCGATTACCACGACGTGCTTGTCTTTGGCGTAAATGATTCCTTCGCCGCTGGTCGGCAACGGATCGCCCGCCACGCGTTGGTTCTGCTGGGGCAGAAAATCCATCGCCAGGTGAACACCGGCAAGATCCGCGCCGGGCGCCTGCAACTTACGAGGTTGTCCGGCACCCATGCAGAGCATGATGGCGTCGAAGTGATTTCGCAGGTACTTTGCCGAGATATCGTGGCCAACACACACGCCGGGCTCGAACTGTACACCTTCGGCGACCATCTGTTCCAAGCGGCGGTCGATGATCTGCTTGTTGAGCTTGAAGTCGGGAATTCCGTAGCGGAGCAGGCCGCCAATGCGGTCTGACTGCTCGAACACGACCACCATGTGCCCGGCCCGAGCCAACTGTTGCGCGGCGGCCAAGCCGGCCGGTCCGGAACCGACCACGGCCACTTTCTTGCCGGTACGCCGGGCCGGTCTCAGCGGCTCGATCCACCCTTCTCGGAACGCCCGCTCGACGATCTGATACTCGATATGTTTGATGTTGACGGCGTCGTCGTTGATCGCCAACGTGCATGCGGCCTCACAGGGCGCGGGACACACGCGACCGGTCATTTCCGGGAAGTTGTTCGTCGAGTGGAGATTCTCCGAAGCCTTCCGCCAATGACCGCGGTAGACCATGTCGTTGAACTCGGGAATTCGGTTTTTCACCGGACACCCGGTGGCATGACAAAACGGAATTCCGCAGTCCATGCAGCGCGCGGCCTGTTCGGTAAGCACCCGATTGGCCAACGGCTGATCGAACTCTTCCCAATTCTTGATGCGTTCTTCAATCGGGCGATAGCCAATCTTCGCCCGGGAAAATTCTAGAAATCCGGTTGGACTACCCACTGAACACCTCCTCCGTCATACGTGTCTCGTCGCGCTTCGCTGCCTCGCGTTCTTTGAGGCGTTCGAGGGCTTTGCGATAGTCGATGGGCATGACCTTGACGAACTTGCCCACGCTGATGTCCCAGTTGTCGAGAATATTCCGAGCTCGCTTGCTGCCGGTCCACTGATAATGCTTGGTGATCAGTTCGTGCAGCACGTTGATATCTTCTTCATGGAAGACCGGTTCGAGGTCGACCATGTCGAGATTGCAGAGGGTGTCGAACAATTGATGCTCGTCGAGCACGTAGGCGATGCCTCCGCTCATACCGGCCGCAAAGTTCCGACCGGTCCGGCCGAGCACCACCACCACACCACCGGTCATGTATTCGCAACCGTGGTCCCCGACGCCCTCGACAACCGCGTGGACCCCGCTATTACGAACCGCAAACCGCTCGCCGGCCAGACCGTTGATGAAAACCTCGCCGCTGGTTGCTCCGTAGAGAAGCGTATTGCCGACGATTACGTTCACGCTGGGTTCGAACTGCGATCCGGGCGGAGTCACCACCACGATCCGTCCGCCCGAAAGCCCCTTGCCCGTGTAGTCGTTCGCTTCGCCCTCTAATCTCAGAGTAACGCCAGGACAAAGGAACGCGCCGAAGCTCTGGCCGGCCGAACCGCTCATGTTCAGTTGGATGGTATTGTCGGGCAAACCGCCCGCGCCATAGCGCCGAACAATATGGTTGCTCAACACAGTGCCGACCGTTCGGTAAACGTTGCGGACCTTCAAGTCGAGTTCCACGGACGTTTTGCTCTCGATGTTCTCCTGTAGCTGATCGAGAATCGACCAATCGAAGTGATCGGCCACCACGTTGCGTTGCTTCTTCGTATATCGAAGATCGCAACCCTCAGGCTGCGGGGGTTTGGCAAAGACGGCCGTGAAGTCGAGGCCTTTGGCCTTCCAATGGTCGATGGCCTTGCGACACGCAAGCCGGTCTACCCGACCAATCATGTCGTCGAACTTCCGGAAACCCAATTCGGCCATCAGCCGCCTGATTTCTTCGGCCAGGAAGGTCAAAAACCGCACGACGAACTCCGCCTTGCCGTTGAATCGAGCACGAAGCTCTTCTTTCTGCGTAGCGATACCGACCGGGCAGGTTCCCAGGTGGCACTTCCGCATCAAAATACACCCCAACGCCACCAGGGCCGACGTGCCGAAGCCAAACTTATCGGCCCCCAGCATGGCCCCGATCACCACATCGCGGCCGGTGCGCATTTGGCCGTCGGTTTGAACGATGATCCGATCGCGCAGACCGTTTTTGACCAACGTTTGTTGGGTTTCGGCCAAGCCGATTTCCCAGGGACAACCAGCATACTTGATCGACGACAGAGGACTGGCTCCCGTGCCGCCATCGTGGCCGCTAATGAGCACTTCGTCGGCCATTCCCTTGGCCACGCCGGCCGCCACCGTTCCGACACCCACCTCGGCCACCAGCTTCACCGAGACCATCGCTCCCGGCACCTTTCCGTCGCGGCTGGCAGGGTTGCTGCATTTCAGATCGAAAATCAATTGAGCCAGGTCTTCGATCGAGTAGATGTCGTGATGCGGCGGTGGCGAAATCAACGATACCCCCGGGGTGGAGTGTCGCAATCGTGCGATCTCTTCACTCACTTTGTGCCCCGGAAGCTGGCCACCTTCCCCCGGCTTTGCCCCCTGAGCCATTTTGATTTGGATCATTCGGGCGTGCGAAAGGTAATCCATCGTCACTCCGAATCGTCCGCTGGCCACCTGTTTCACGGCACAACTGGCCGAGTCGCCGTTGGGCAGCGGCGTATAACGGGCCGGGTCTTCGCCACCCTCGCCCGTATTCGACATGGCCCCCAGCCGGTTCATGGCGATGGCCAATGTCTCGTGGGCTTCTTTGCTGATCGAGCCGTGGGAAATCGCGCCCGTGTAAAACCGCTTGACGATTTCGCTGGCCGGTTCAACCTCGTCCAGAGGCACCGACTCGCCTGGCGCAAACTCAAACAGTCCCCGCAAAGTACAAAGCTGCCGGCTCTGGTCGTTAATCTCCTGGGCATACTTCAAGTACATCTCTTCGTTATTGTCGATCACCGCACGCTGCAACAGCGTGATAGTATCGGCATTCCAGAGATGCTTCTCACCGTCGAGCCGCACGTGGTATTCGCCGCCGAAGTCAAGATCGAGTGTACCGGCCTCGCGCGGCCCGTAGGCTTCGCGATGGCGTGCTAGGGCTTCTTCGGCAATCACTCCCAGATCGGCACCACCGATACGCGATGCCGTGCCGGTGAAGTATTTGTCGACCACGGTTCGTTCCAACCCGACCGCCTCGAACTGCTGAGCCGAATGGTAGCTTCGCAGCGTGGAGATTCCCATCTTCGACATCGTCTTGAGGATGCCCTTCTTGATGGCCGTAATGTATTGGTCGGTGAGTTGATCCAGATCCACGTCTTCCGGCAAATCGCCTTCTTGTTGCAGCTTGCTGATGGCTTCGAACGCCATGTAGGGGTTCACCGCGTTGGCACCATAACCACAAAGCAAGCAAAAATGCATCACCTCGCGCGGCTCGCCACTTTCGACGACAATGCCGGCCTCGCTGCGCAATCGCAGTTCCAACAGACCATGGTGCAATGCGGCCGTAGCCAGGAGACTGGGAATTGGCGCCTTTTCGGGAGAGACAGTCCGATCGCTGATGATCAGCAACGACGCGCCGCCGCGAATCGCTTCGGCCGCCGCGGTAACCATGTCCTCGAGTGCCTTTCGCAACGCTTCCGCGGAATTGCCGGCCGTGGCGTCGAACACCGCGTCGATGGTAGCCACTTTGAAGTCGTCGCGTTGGGCGCTGCGAAGCCGATGCACGTCCTCATTGGTGAGAATCGGATGCGGTAGCTTCAATTGCTTGCAGTGTTCGGGCGTTTCAGCCAACAGGTTGCGCTGCTTGCCCGTGAAGGTCATCAGCGACATAACCAACCCTTCCCGCAACGGATCGATCGGCGGATTGGTCACCTGGGCGAACAACTGCTTGAAGTAGCAGAACAGCAACTTCGAACGGTCGGACAATACGGCCAGCGGCGTATCGGTTCCCATCGAACCGATCGGCTCCTGGCCATTCGCGGCCATGGGCCCCACGAGCATCAGCAGTTCTTCGCGGGTGTAGCCAAACACTCGAAGACACTGGGCCACGGCCTTCGGGTCGGTGGGCCGAGTTCGAGCCGGCTGGAACAACCCACGCAGTTCAATGCGGTTTTCCTCCAACCAACGACGATACGGCTTCTGTCGAGCGATCTTCCCTTTCACGTCGTTGTCGACCACGATACGCCCTTCGCGTGTGTCAACCAGGAACATGCGGCCTGGCTGAAGGCGACCCTTCTGGTGAACTCGCTCGGGCGGAAACTCGATCACCCCCGCTTCACTGGCCACCACGACTAAACCGTCGTTGGTCACCGTGTAGCGGCACGGTCGCAAACCGTTGCGGTCGAGGGTGCCGCCGATCAGACGTCCATCGGTAAAGACCATAGCTGCCGGCCCGTCCCACGGCTCCATGATCGCCGAGTGGTACTCGTAGAACGCGCGTTTGTCGGTACTCATGTGGTACCGCTCGCCGAATGCCTCGGGAACCATCATCATCATCGCATGCGGCGCCGACCGGCCCGCGCGGACAAGCAACTCCATGGCATTGTCGAAACAGGCCGAGTCGCTGACTTTCGGCTCCAGGACCGGGAAGATATCCGACAGGTCGTCGGCCAACAGAGGTGAATGCATCGTTTTTTCATATCCCTGCAAACGATGCGCGTTACCTCGCAAGGTATTGATCTCGCCGTTGTGGGCAATCATCCGGAACGGCTGCGCCAGCTTCCAACTGGGAAACGTATTGGTACTGTAGCGCTGATGGACCAGGGCCAACGCCGTCGCGAAACGCGGATCGGAGAGATCCGGATAATAGGTTGCTAGCTGCGGCGCCAGGAACATGCCCTTGTAGCAGATCGTGCGGCACGACATCGAAGGCACATAAAAGCCCTCGCCCTCATCGCCCAAGCGGTTGCGCACACGGTGCTCCGACCGTTTGCGGATCAGGAACAACTTCCGTTCGAGTTCTTCGTCTTCGAGGCCTTCCCCGCTGATGAACAGTTGCCGAATCACCGGTTCCGACGAGCGAGCGATCTGTCCCAGGCACGAGTTGTCGACGGGCACATCCCGCCAACCGAGCGGCTTCAGGCCGCCGTCGACGATCTCCTCGACGAGGATTTCCTCGCACCGCAACCGCGTTTCTTCGTTCCGCGGCAAAAAGACCATGGCCACGCCATACTGAAACAGGCCGGGCAATGAAATGCCCAGGCTCTCCGCTTCAGCCGTGACAAATTCGTGCGGAATCTGCATGAGGATACCAGCCCCGTCGCCGGTAACACCGTCGGCGCCCGCCGCACCACGGTGTTGCAGATTCATGAGGATCTGAAGGCCCTGCTCCACGATCGCATGATCGCGCGCGCCCGAGATATTCACGATCGCCCCAATACCACAGGCGTCGTGCTCGAACCGCGGATCGTAGAGTCCTTCGGCTTTCGGTAAACCAATGCTCATCGTAGCGTAATCCAGCTTGCAGTAAGAGTTGGAGAGAGCGGCGCGCAGTACTGGCCTGCTGCAGCGGACCAACGTTTGGCGCACCGCCCGATGGATGGTAGTCGGGCAAATTGTCCCCTGCTCGGCTACCCCGGTCACTCGGGTTGGTCCGCAAAGGATGCCCCCGGGAGTCGTGCGACTCGTACTAGATTATCGTATCATTAGCTCGCCTAATGTCAATGACCAAACAAAATTAACAATTGGAACCCCGGGAAATCCATATCCCTAGCCAATACGCCACCTTCCACCGCCCGATCGGAAAATCACCTCAAAACGTTGGCTTTTCGCCTCTCCCCCGATAGATGACACCCAGGCATCATCAGCAACTCCCCCCCCAGGCGACTGTGAGCGTTACATGACAGGCACCCATCGTTGCGTCAAACACTCGATTGACGGGTGCCAGTGACGGCTTATCCACTGCGGCCGAGGCAAGGGCAGGCAAGCTGCCCATGGCCAATCCGTCAGTCGAAGCCCACTAGGGTGCCACCACGCCCCCCGGCCGTGAGCCATCGTGGGATAGATATTCGCCGGGTTCTTTTTGGCGACAGGTCGAGAGCTCGTCGAATTTTTTCCACAGTCTCTGAGGCCCTGGCTCTCCCTGAACTTCTCTTTGACTTTGCTACCGCGGCTCTCGTTCTTTAGACACTCCATTTGGGTCACCGAATAACCGCAGGAAAACAACAACACACGACCACCATTCCACCACCCGGCATGCCACATCCCCAAACCGATTTTTTTCCGCCCCCCCACCTTAAGACATGAAATTTATTAGCATCATGTTAGTGTTCCCCACGCCGGAGGCGTTCTTTTTGTGACGGTTATTCACTGCAACAGGGTTGTAGCATTCTGGGTCATACATTTTTGGCCGGATCGCGCTTTGCCCACCGTCTCCTGGTTTAATTCACCCTGGGAAGGTCCCGACAATCCTTCTTAGAGTGCCTGCGGTACCGGTTTGTCGGATCACACCCAGGGTATGCCTCGAGCAGACAGTCGCTGGCGGGAAATGGGGAATTGCGCGGCGACATCAGCTACCCTTCCCGACCCACACACCACACAGTACCACACCTCACCGCGGGCGAAACGGTTTCTGGACTAACGGAGAAAAGTCCACTCCTTACTTTCCTGCAATGGGGGAGAATCAGATGCACGGACGTACGTTTTTCTGGCTAGCCTTCGGGCTAGCTGCGGCCGTTTCTTGTAGCGTTGCGAACGCTCAAGGAATTGCGCCCGCCTTCGACCCGGCCTATCAGGCCGTGGCGTATCCAACGCCTAACACCCAGGCGACGGATGCCCAACTCGTTAATTTCTCTGCGGACGACGCCGGCTTGTCCGAGCGTGTGGAGGAATTAGAAGCTGCCTTGAAGAAGATCAAGGACAAGGACGCCGCCGCCAAAAAGAAGGCTGCCGGCAAAATGTCGGTTACCGTCGGTGGTCGCATGCAATGGGACTGGGAGACCTTCGACCAGAACGCCGTTAGCATTAATCGCGACGGCGACTTCCTCAACGGTACCGAGCCGCGTCGTGCCCGTATCTTCTTGAAAGGCGAGGGTTTCGACGTCATCGAGTACAAATTCCAACTCGACTTTGCCGGTGGCGATGCCGCGTTCAAGGACGTGTACTTCCAGATCAACGAGCTGCCCTATCTGGGTCACGTTCGCGTTGGTCAATTCTACGAGTGCTGGGGTCTGGAAACGCAAACCAGCTCCAACTACATCACGTTCATGGAACGCAGCATTATCAGCGAACTGGGTAACGTCGGCGGTCGTAAGACCGGTGTGATGGCCTGGGACTATGACGCCTGTGAACGGATGACTTGGTGGCTGGGTGCCTACGTGGCCCGCGAAAACTCCGATCCACCAGAGTTCCCCTTCGACGATTTCGATGACGACGGCGGCACGGCTGTCGACGCTCGTTTCACCTACCTACCGTGGTACGATGAGGCTACCGAAGGTCGCGGATTGCTGCACCTCGGCATGGCCTACAGCTATCGCGACATCGCCTCGGTAACGAACAACGCCACTGACCGCGTTCGTTTCCGCGCTCGTCCCGACTTCCACCTGGCCGGCTACATGGCCGACACGGGACAGTTACAGGACGTCAACAACATGAACGCCCTGGGCATCGAATCGGCCCTGGTTTACGGTCCTTTCTCGCTGCAAGCGGAATACGCCATGTACTGGCTTGATCGTACCGCCAACGCGAACCCCCGGTTCGACGGCGGCTACATCTTCGCCAGTTGGTTCCTCACCGGCGAAAACCGCGCCTACAAGCGGACGCAGGGTGTCTTCTCCCGCGTGAAGCCGCTTGAGAACTTCTTCCGCGTCCGTGCCGAAGATGGTTGCATCTACACAGGCAAGGGTGCCTGGGAATTGGCCTACCGGGCCGAATACCTGAACCTCAGCGACGCTGGCGTTCGCGGTGGTGTTCTCACCACGCACACCGTCGGTGTGAACTGGTACCTCAATCCCTACACCCGTTTCATGGTCAACTACGTAAGTGCTCGCTCGCACGACAAAGGCAATGCGTATGCCCCCGGTGTCGACGGCACTTGCGATGGCTTTGGTGTTCGGGCCCAGATCGACTTCTAACGAGTCGGACAACCAAACCGACCTGACAATCAGGTCTTAACCTGCTATAGACGTCTGCAAAGTCAATGAGCGGAAGGCGACCAACGGGAACCTGGACTTCCAGGTTTTCGGTTCCGAGTAACCGATCATTTTCGATGCAACCCAACATTGAAGTGTGAAATTCATTGCACTCGAACACCGGGTGCGTTCCCCGAGGAGATAGAAATATGAGGACAATTGCGACACCATTGTCCCTGGTGGTCGGCCTCCTGATCACCACCGCGGCATATGCCGCGGACTGCTGTGAGCCGGCGTGCTGCGACAATGCTTGCAGTCCGGCCGTAGGCTGCTGCGACAAGGCTTGTTGCGAGCCGGCTTGCTGTGCGAAAAAGTACTGCAAGATCGTTTGCGATACCGTGAAGGTCAAGAAACATGTGTGGACAGTGGAATGCGACGAGTTCTGCGTTCCGCTTCCCAACTGTGATCTCGGCCTGAAGTGCGGCTGCGACCGCAATGGCTGCTGTGACGAAGGTTGCCAAGAGGGGTGCTGCGAGACTGGTTGCGGTATCACAGCCGCGAACAGCCCCAAGTGCATCGCCAAGGCGACCGATCCGTGTGGCGTGCTGAACTGCTGCCGGAAGGTCATCGCTCCCAAGTGCGGACCCGTCCGTTGCCGCAAGAAGCTCGTCAAGAAAGAGGTCGTCTGCGAAGTGCCGACCTACAAGTGCGTCGTCGTGTCGTGCGGCGAAGGTTACTGCGAGCCGGCATGTGGCGCCACCGAGCAGGCTCCCGCCGAGCAAGCGGCTCCGGCCGAAGCTCCGCAGGCTCCCGCGCCTGCTGAGATTCCCGCTCCGCCCCAAGCGTCGATCATGGCTCCGATGCCGCCGGTGGTAGGCACCTCGTACCTCCGAGCCCTGACCTCGCGGCCGTAGCCCACACCGCTACGACCTTCGGTCAATCTTGACAACCAAATGTTGACAGCCGACCGCTAGCCTACGGGTTAGCGGTCGGCTTCGTTTTGGCTTTCTACATATGTCACTCGACCGAAGCCCCGGCACCATTAAATACCAACGCCGTTCCCACCGTCCACTCGACGCAGCCCATGGGAAAGAAGTGCTGCAGAATATGGGCGGCCGTCACCCCGGTGCAATGATTCGGCGCAAGCAGTTCGACACCATAACGCGCGAGTGACTCGGCGGTGAATTCCAGCCGTTCGCGCGACGCAGCTCCCAAATGGGTACCACCCAACACGGCATGAAAGTGCGTCCTACCGGTATGCTCTGCGATGTGGTCGAGCGTATTAATAACTCCGCTGTGCGCACATCCCAACAACACAACAACTCCTGCCGCTGTATCGAACCAAATGGCTTGATCGTCGAGCAAAGGATCCGGTTGCTGACAATCGGCGTCGACGAAAAACGGCTCGGTGCTTTCTTCCACACCATGGCGTCGGGGCACCTCTCCGGTGACGAAGATCCCCGGCCCAATTTCGGTCGGTTGCGTCGTAAGACGAAGCGACTTTGCCTTCTCTCGCAACAACTCTTCGGTACCCGCAGGCATGCCAATGTCGCGATACGACGAATCGTTCATCCGCCGGTACTTCGTCTGAAACGCCGCCGGATGAACGTAAACGTCGGTCGACGGCAAGACCTCGGCCAAATGGTGCAGTCCACCCGTGTGATCGAAATGCCCATGGCTAAGTACGATGGCTTCCGCCGCCTCGAGTGGAACTTCTAACTGGCCCACATTGTGCTGCAACACCAAACCTTGCCCGGTGTCGAAGAGCATCCGGTGCTCGTCGGCCTCAATCCAGACGGCCAAGCCGTGTTCGGCCAACAGCCCGGGCTTGCGCACGGTGTTTCCCGACAAGAGCGTAATCCGCAGTGTACCGATCATGGCCTAGCTCATGCCTGGTAGGGAAGATGATTTGGGCCTGGTATTTGTCGTTCAAGTGAACTAATGGTCACAGAGGTTGGCCCCGGTCTGTAGCGTACCAGAAAGCCAAGCCTCGACAAGTGCCTGTGGCGTTTCGGCCGGGGCACCGATGAGGACCTGAATGTTGTTCTGTTCGAAGAGCATGCGAGCGCGTTGCCCCATCCCACCAGCGATTATGGCCGTAGCTCCCAGTTCGTGCAGCCAGGCCGGCAACACACCCGGCTCGTGTGGGGGAGGAGTCAGATGTTGCGTGTTGCGTATGGCTTTCGTCTCGACATCCACTTCGACCAGTGCAAATTGATCGCAGTGCCCGAAGTGCATACAAAGCCGCTCGCCTGCTACGGGAATGGCAATCAACTGTGTTTTTCGATCGCCGGTTTCTTGGGCCGCCATTGCGTTTCTCCTCGTAAAAGTTCGTTCGTCTCGTGTAAAAATTCGCAAAACCTCAGGCAGAACGATTCTACCCCTAACAGATTTCTGACATACTCAGCCACGCACCGCGCCGCCGCCCTTGGCTATCACCGAAAACAATGGCCCCGGTTGTTGAATCCACTCGGCCACTGTGCCCCACAGCGTGCGCACATCGGCTGCGGCCGCGGTTTGGCTGAATTCGACAAGACATTGCCGATTGATTTGCGCCCGCGTCACCGCTTCATCGTAGCGAATGCGTCCAAGTACAGGCACACCGGCCGCCTGCATCTCTTCTTCAAGCTTCAGCGTAATCGCTTCGCTAATATCCCATTTGTTAATGGCCACGGCTGTTGGCACGCGGAAGTGCGACGTTAACTTCAAAACTCGCATCAGGTCGTGCCGCCCCGATACGGTTGGTTCGGCAACGACCAGCACGCTGTCGGCACCACCGACACTGGCAATTACCGGACACCCAACGCCCGGCGGCCCGTCGACCAGAAGCAACGGCACCTCGTCGTCCTGGCACTGTTGCCTGGCCTTCTGTCGAACCAGCGAGACCAATTTCCCCGAGTTCTCTCGGGCGATTCCCAGCCGGGCATGAACGAGGCATCCGAACCGGGTCGTTGAGATGAACCACTTCCCGCAAACACCCGGCGCAGAAGTAATGGCATCTTGTGGGCACACCGGGACGCACGCCCCACAACCTTCGCACGCGATTTCGTCGATCGCGCAGGTCTTTTCAATCAGTTCGTTGCCCGGCCCATCCAAAGTAATCGCATCGAAACGACACACATCGCGACACTTCATACACCCGATGCAGCGCTGCGAATCAAGGTGCATTTCGTAGCCGGCCGTGAAATCGTGTTGCTCGACAATCGTAGGATTCAGCACCAAGTGCAGATCGGCCGCGTCGACATCGCAATCGGCCACCACAGCCCGCTCGGCCAGCACGGCAAACGATGCCACCACGCTCGTCTTCCCGCTTCCGCCCTTACCGCTGATAACGACGAGTTCCTTCACCGCCGGCCCTCCTCCAATTCCGCCACGCTCGCACAGGTTGCCTCGGCATAAATCGTTTCAATACGTTGCCACAACTGGCGAAAGCGATCGCCGTACTCCGGCAAGGCGTCGACAAGCGTAACGGCCCGTGCGTAGGCCTCCGCGATTTTTCGGTCGTGGGGAATTTCCAACAGCACATCGATTCCTTCCGCGCGGCAGAAGTCGTGTACCTCGTGCGTCCCCAGGTCGGCCCGATTGATAACCACACCCATCGGAATCCCCAAGACGCGCACTGTGGCCACGGCCAGTTGCAGGTCGTTCAACCCAAAGGGTGTCGGTTCGGTGACGAGAACCACGAAGTCGACGTTTCGCATGGCCGCAATCACCGGGCACGACGTGCCGGGCGGCGCGTCGATGAGCGTGACCATAGAAGTCTCGTCCTCGCGAGACACGGCCCTCTGCCGAACAACGCGAATCACTGGTACTGCCGACGGATACCCAATCCGCAAACAGCCTTCGAGCAGGTCAAAACCGTCGCACGCTCCTGCCCGCATGGTCCCCACTTCACACGGCCGCTCGCTGATGGCGTCGACCGGACAACTTCGCGAACAGGCACCGCAGTGATGGCAGAGTTCGGCCGCCACATGTACCCGATCGCCAAGCACGGCCAGTGCGTTAAAGTGACACGCCTCGGCACATGCTCCACAGCCGGTACATCGGGAAACGTCGATCTGCGGTACCGGAACCAGAACCGGTTCGGGCTCGCCGAATTGCGGAGCCAGGAAGAGATGGCAGTTGGGCTCTTCAACGTCGCAGTCGACCAACCGCACACGACGGCCCGCTGTAGCAAGCGCCCGTGCTAGACTGGTGGCCACCGTGGTTTTGCCAGTTCCTCCCTTGCCGCTCGCCACGGCAGCAATCATCTACGCTCCCTTTCCCCGATTTGGCCCGAGGGCCAACGACTTGGGCTCCGCTTGGTAAAAACACGAAACCCGAAGATCGAAACACAAAACCGATTTGAATTACAAAGCAGGAATGCTCACAAAACCTCTTTCCACGTGGCTACCGTCATCCGGGCTGCGGCGTATCATTCTGACACGCCGCACTCCGGATGACGGTAGGAGGTATGGCATCCGAACAAGTCGGGCACCACACACCCCCACCGCATCCGCAACAACTCTACCGGCATCGCGGCCCTACCAAAATGAACCGGCAGAGCGTTGTTTCATTCTCCCTTCTCCCCGGAGGGGAGAGGAGCCGGGGGGATGTCGTAGCATGGGTTTTTACCGAAGACTACGCCCTCACCACTGCAAACCACCCTCACCCGGCGGCTTCGCCGCCACCCTCTCCCGCCGAGCGGGAGAGGGTACGCTATGTTTTCCACTACATTCTCAGACCACGAACGACTGCTTGCCCTGACCACGCATGACAACCAAGTCGCCCACGTCGTAGCCCATGTCCCGGGCGATTACCGGACACTTGGCCTTCAGCAGGAAAAAAATCTCGGCATCCACGTCACTCAATGTCTCGTAGTTGGCTTGTCCCTTTGAAACGATCAGGTCGGCCGTTTGGAAACGGTCGACAAACTCGCGCGAACAGTCCGACAGGATCGTGCCCGGAGCGTCCGAGCCCGTGTCGATCACTTCCATGTATTCAGTAATCCCGGCCATCTCGGCATCGTCCCGGGTGGCATCGTTGAGAATCGGGCCACCCTTGACAACAACCACAACTTTCTCGGCCGGTATTAGTTCGAGCAACAACCGGTCGAAAACGATCTCTCCAGCATTGTCGGCCAGATAGAGAATCGTGGAGGCCTGCTCAACGGAACTCCGAAATGCCTCGACCTGATTCCGGTCGATTTCCATCGTGAACGACTCGTCGATCGCCGTTTGAACTCGGGCTTCGGTCACCTCCGCCGCCGGTCCAAAATCAATAATGTTACCGGCAATCGCCACGCGTATGGCTGCTTCCCACGGATCGTCGCATTGCTCGGCCCGCCGCCGCAAGTCGGGCAGCAAGTCCAAAGCATATTGGTTGAACTGCTGTTTCACCTCGCGGTAAGGATCTCGGCAGCCGGTAAGCTCACGAATACGTCGCTGGATGTGCTGTGCCATCACCGGAGGACTCGTAGATAGGTCCATCTCGGACGCCGTCAGTAGCACGTCGCGCACGACGCGCTCGTGTATTTCAACGTCGTCGGTCACAAACCGGGCGGCTTGCAGCGCCTGGCGGACAAAACACGGGACACAATCAAGGTAGCTTTGCATTCGCAGGTGCTTTCGTGCCGCTTGAGTTATCTTGTTTTCAGCTCCAATGCCCTGCGACACTCGCCTGCTGGGCCTTGATCAACTGACCGGCCTTCAGTTGCTCGACAACCTCTTCAACCGTCCCTCCGCCAGCCAGAAACACTTCGACCCCGGCTGTCCCCAGGGCGGAAAATGCCTTCGGGCCCACGTTGCCGGTAATCACGGCGTCGACCTTCAGACGAGCAACCGCCTGGGCCGTCTGGATGCCGGCGCCTTGCGCGGCATTCAGGTTCACTTGGTTATCGTGCGACTCGACCTCGCCCGACTCGGTATCGACGACCACCAAACACGGGGCCCTTCCGAATCGTTTGTCGACGGAAGCCGACTGCGTAGATCCTTCGGCAGTTACCACAACACGCATCGTTTGACCTCATCGAAAACTGTGTCTTCTCGTTCAATACCGAGTAAGCGGTGGGTTGACATTGGCTGCTTGTCAGCCAGTGCCGAACACGGGCATACTTTTCTGCCCGTGGCCCCTAATCCACTATCCCAAGATTGACAAAGCACTACCCGCCACGCCCTCGACCGGGCCCGTTACCTCTGCCAGGACCGCGGCGCCCGCGACGTCCACCGCAAGCGAACTGTTCGCCAAGCCCTGGACCGTCGGCAGCCGGCGACTCGAAACCGCCCCGCAACCGCCAACGTCCGCAACAGCGACCGCCGCTGCCCATCATGGCATCGCTCGCTAATTCGCCACGCAACAGGCAGGCCAGGGCATCTTCGGCCTCGCCAGATACCCACTGGAAAACCGTCATTCCCTGCTCGTCAAGCTGCTGGGCCGTGTAGCGATCAATGGCGCCACAAATCAGCGTATCGACCCCCAACTCGCCCAGCCGCGCGACACGCTGTTCGCTGCTGAAATCGGCAATGTCGACCTCTTCACGTCGCACAGGCTGACCTTGCTCGACGTCAACCAGGAGAACCTGCGGCGCGCAGTCGAAGCGCGGCGATACCCGGGTTCCAAACAGTGAGACGGCAATCTTCATACACCCTTCCTCGTTCACACCCAGAAGCTTAGCAATGCGCGTACCAACGCGAAAAAGACATCGCAACTCGCTTTCCAGAAATGACTTACAAAATTAACCCAAAGAGAATCGCGGCCCTACACCTACTGCAGTCATGCAATACAATGCAACCACATACTGCATAAATGCAATCGAGACCGCGATCATCGCTCTCTCACTGGTTCCCATGTTTCACGCAGGAACCCAAGCGTAGACGCTTTGCGGCGCAGGAATGGCAACGACAGACAACCTTGCCGCACGCGACGCAAAGCGTCGCCGACTAGCATTCCCACGTAAAACGTGGAAACGAGGGGCGGAGGGGATACGCGAAGAGCCCTCAGGGCTGCTTGGCTGTCGCTGGCGTCGCGACAGGCTTCAGCCCGTTGATTTTGAGAGTAGAAAGCCGATTGCCGTGGCCTAAATCCACCACAGCGATGCGGTGGTTGTTCGTGTCGGCCACATAAAGCTTCCCAGCGGCAACCGAGAGACCGGCCGGTTCGTCGAACGGCCGGTTCGCTTCTCCCGCGCCATCACCGGCGTCGACTACGAGCGTCTGCGTCGCCCCACTCTTGGGGTCGATCACCTTCAGCTTGTCGTTATACGTGTCGGCCACGTAGAGCTTGCCCTGGTGAAAGGCTACGGCCAACGGATGTTGCAGCCGCACGTTGGGCGGAGCGCCGTCGACATCGCCGAACGTGAACAGTCGGGCCTGCGCCAGATCAGCCGTGCCCACGACGGTGCGAACCTCTGAGCGGCGATCGAAAGGCACGGCGCGGATCGAGCTGCCCTCGGAATCGGCCACGTAGAACCAGGTGCCGTCAGACGTCAACCCGCTGGGCTGGGCGAACGACGAGAAGCCCGGCTGGTACACTCGGTGCGGGACGAGCGGCCCGTCGACAATGTCTTCGCGGCCGTTGCCGGCGTAGACTTCGATCCGCGCGCTATCGAGCGGCATCCGCCAGATCTGATGGGCGCCGGCCATGGCGATGTAAAGCTCATCGTCGTGTATCCAGAGGTCCCACGGGCTTGACAGGGCGGTCTTTCTAGCCGGCGCCGCACGTCCCAGCGGCGGCAAATCGCGACTTTGCTCGCCGGTGCCGGCAATGGTCGATACCTGTTGCTTCTGCAAATCGACCTTGCGAATCAAATGGTTTTCGGTGTCGGCCACCAATAACGAATCGCCGTGCAGGGCCATGCCTTGCGGATGATTGAACTCGGCCGCGGCAAAATCGCCGTCGGCCGCGCCTATCGCCCCGCTGCCGATCATGTTTAGCAGCGTTCCGTCGAGTCGGGCGACGACGATCCGGTTGTGGTTACTGTCGGAAATGAACAGCCGATCGCTCGCTTCATCGGCCAACACCTTGCCAGGAAACCGCAAAGCCGTTTCGGCCTGCTTCTTCGTCACTCGAAGCGAAAGCGGGGTACGATCCAGCAGCCCCTTGCGATCGTAAAAGGCGATTGCCGGCTTGAGCACCTTTTCGACCTTCTCGAAAGTAGTCTCGCCGCTGTTGCCCCACACAGCGTAACCTTCGGGATCGATCAACACCAGCGTCGGCCACGCCCTGACACCCAGGCGACGCCAGAGCACCAACTGTGGGTCGTTGACCACTGGATGCTCGATTTCGTATCGGGCAACGGCCTCGCGGATGTTCTTCGTGTCGCGTTCGCCCTCGAATTTGGCCGAGTGGACACCGATGACCACCAATTCATCGGGATAGGCCTTTTCCAGCTTCTTGAGTTCCGGCAACACATGCATGCAGTTGATGCAGCAGTAGGTCCAGAAATCCAGCAAGACGAACTTTCCGCGCAGGTCGTTCAGCTCGAGCGGCTTTTCGACGTTTACCCATTCGAGCTCCTCGGGAAACGGCCCCATCCGCACCCGATGCGGAAACGGCGATTGCCCGGCGGCGTCTTGCATGCGATTGTCCTGTGCGCAATTCATTCCGACAAACACCCCACCGGCAAGAAGCAGCGTCCCGGCGATTGCGAGCCATACTACGGTCGATCTGGCCATCGGATATCCTCCGGATGAACTATACGGCGGCATGACAAGTCAGACACCCCGCACGTTGGGGCCACGGCAAACCCTCGCCCGCCTTTTCGGGAGAGGGTGGCGACGAAGTCGCCGGGTGAGGGCGGGTAGAAGCGGAAAGGGCATTACGTGAGGCGTCTATCCTCAAGACAATTCTCTTTCTTTTGACCTCACTTTTTCTTTATTGCGTCCTGCGTTGCTTGTGGAACGAGGGCGACCAGCGGGAGCCCGGTTTTCTGGGCCAGAACGCAATGAAGTGTTCCACAATCAAGCCAGGAGTCAATAATACTCGGGAAAATCGTTGGTGCGTCAGCCCCTAACCCCCGGCCCCTCTCACCGGTGGGGAGAGGGGAGAGAGACTGTTTTCACGGCACACACAAGACGTAGACGAGCAAGACGAGTACGCTGCCGAATACGGCCACAAGCGCCCCGGCACGCCGTCGGCGCTTGCCGACGAACAATAGCGCCAAGCCCGTGACCGCGGCAATCACCATAATGACGGCCGATACGTCGATGACCCAACTCCATGCGCGCCCGGCATCACGGCCTGCGTGCAAGTCGTTCAACACGGCCACCGCGCCGCGGTAGCTTTCGGCCAAACGGTACTCGCCCGTGGCACGATCGATGAAGACATCGGCCGAGTAGCCCGGCGCTTTGAACACGACACTACACTGATACTCGTCGGCCGTGATGTTGTCGACCGCACCGCCGATGCCATGTCGGCTCCGCAATGTCTCGACGACGGCCAACTTGTCGATGTTCGCGGTGAAGTCTTGCCGGCTGGCATACGACTCGGCCGACTGGGTCTCGACCGGCGGGGGCAACCGCGGTACCTCGTCCGAATCGGCCACCGACGGCATGTCGTCGGTAGCATCCGGTAGCGGTGCAGCCGCGTCGGGAGGCAAGGGCATTTCGGCCGCCTCAACCGGTGGCGGCAGCTCCATTGCATCGGTCGGGGCGTCGGGCATTTCCGGAACCGCCCTCACCCCCGGCCCCTCTCCCGCGACGGGAGAGGGGAGAAATGTAGGACCAGCCGACGAACCGGCGTCCCTCGACTCGGAAACCTGGAGATTCAACAGGGCCGGGTCGAGATTGCCCTGTAGTTCGTGGACGTCTTCGGCCTCGTCAAAAAACCACTGCGGATGATTCAACGTGAACCCGGTGACGCCAAAGAACAGCAGCGCCAAAAATCCCAACGCCGATAGGTAGATGTGCAGCCATCGCACCGTCCCCCAGAACGACCGTGCTCGACTCCGCCCGCCAGCGCCGGGTTTGTCGGAATTAGGGGTCATTTCTGGGCGACCTCCTGGGGTTTCTCCTTGCGGCGGTAGTCGATCAACACACGGCTGATCTCCGGGTTGCCCTGCAAGTTCATGTGGAATTCCTCGCCGCCCGTGGTAACCTTCTTCCGCCAAATCTGGTAGCTACCGTATTCGCGAACCGCTTCGAGCATCACGTTGTACTCGCCGGGCGGCACGTAGGTACCGTCGTTCGCACGACCGTCCCACAGAATGAGGTAACGCCCCGGCGGCCGCGACGGCCGGCTCACTGCGTAGATCAGCTTGCGATCGCGGTAGTGCAGGTAGTACCAGCGACGCAGGTCGGGCAACCAGCGGAAATCGCCGGCCCAAAGGCTCAGCGTACGAATCGGCTTGCCTTGGGTGTCTTCGATCCAAAGTGCAATGTACGGCCGCTCATAGCGATACGTCCGTGGTCGGGCAACCGTGAAATCGACCAGCAGTTCGAACTGCTTACCCCAGGGGCCCTCCAACGCCGGTTTCTCAGCGTCAGCCTCTTCCTCCCGTTTCGTTGCTTCCGAATCAGCCACATCGCCTTTGTTCTTTTCACCCTTGGCAGCAGAGGCCGCGTCTTGGGCGCCATCGGCCATGGCCAATGGCGACTCGGCGTCACCGAAGTCGAAGGCAAGTCGGTCCCAACCGGCACTGCGATACGTTTGCCCCTTGGCAGTGACAATGAGACATTCGGTGTCGGCGAGTTGTTCAACAAGGTCGATCCCCTGTTGCACCGGAAGCACGTTGAGCACCGTGGCCAAAACATCAGCCCCGGCCGCGTCCGGCGCGACCACCGTGGCGCTAACCACTTCGGCAACCGGCTGCCCGGTCCGAGGGTCGAGGATGTGTGAATAGTGAACGCCTCCGATATCAAACCCACGCTGGCTGCAACCGCTTGTCGCCACGGCAGCTTGGTTTATCGCCAGAAAGCACATGGGCCGCGCGTTGTCGGCCGCCATTTCGGGGCTGGCCACACCGACGCAGGCCACCGTGGAGCCGAACACGCGCAGGTCGCCACCGATATCCAACAGAAATCCGGCCACTCCGTCGCTATCCTTCGCGGCAGCTTGCCCGGCACAATCGATGATGCAACCCTTGGCGATCGCATTGAGATTCAGCGGAGCCTCGCCGGTGCGCACGACCGTGTTGCCGGTCGCGTCGAACTGCCACCCGCTGCGTTGCACCGTCTGCGCGGCCTGCTGCAACTGTTCGGCCGAGGGCAGATGATTCTCTGCCGCGCATTTCTGCCACAGTCGGCTAAGCAACTCGACCGCCGGATTGAATGCGCCGTCGGACGTCTTCTTCCAATGGTCACATGCCACGAGCAACTCGCGCAGTTCGGTCGACACGCGTCGCGGTTTGGCCGGAGCGGCAACGAATCGGCTCAGCTCGCTTGTTGCACTATAGCTACTCAACAGGACGGATAGACGATCGACCTCTTTGAGAATGATCGCCTCCACGGCTTCGGCCGCGGCCAATGACTCGGCCTCTATTTGAAGATCGAACGAGGTACCGAGCACGTCGTCCCGATGAAACGAGTAGATCTCACCGCTGTGAACGCGGCTCGTCATGAGCGAAATGGCCACCGCCAAAGTCAGTACACTCCAGCAACGAACACGACAACATCGAAAGAGACGTAGCGCAGGCAGGTTCATCGCATCACCTCACTCAGAGAACCTTTTGGCCGCCGCACGTCGTAGGGCCGCTACAAGCTGATGGTGGACGCCGGCTACCAGAGGAAATTGATGCCTGTCATTGTAGGCCGAAGAGACACCACCCGCAAACCGGGCGTCCCCCAGCCCCAAACGGGGTCCCCGAACTCGAATCTTCCCTTGGTCCAAACCTGCATCTCTCCTAGTTCCCACGCTGCAGCGTGGGAACTAGGGGACAGCCCTCCCACGATGCGTCCATTCCCCGGTGGCTTGTCGATTGGGCGATTGCATACTAAACTGCGTCACTAATCGACTCGACGATGATTGATCATCGACTTTTCCGAGGAGGTCTTCCGATGTTGACACGGCTATTGACTGCTGTTGGAGTTCTGCTCATCGCTCTTTCACTCGGTTGCGCGGCCGACGAGCAGAACGAGGAGTTCGCAAACCGAATGGCCGAACTCGAAGAACAAGCCCGGCAAATCAACGAAGCTCGAAAGCAATGGCAAGACGATCTGGCCGAACGTGCCAAGCAAGCCGGGCAACATGCGGAAAAATACTTCACCGAATCGACGATGGGGAAACCCACCGTGGTGATTAACCTCACCAGCGGCAAGGACGATTTGCACGCGGTAACCATGGGCTTGAACTTGGCCGAACATACGGTAGCCGCGGGCCACCAGTGCGTTATCTTCTTCAACGTGAAGGCCCCGCCCTTGGCGTCGAAGAATCTGCCGAAACGGTTCGGAATGACCGGTCAAAAGCCGGTGCGGCAGTATCTCGAAGAACTCTCGGCCCAGGGTGCCACGCTGCTGGTCTGCCCGATGTGCGCGGAAATCATGAAGGTCAAACCGGAGGAACTCGTTTCCGAAGCCACCATGATCACCGATCGCAACCAGCTTTTCGATCACCTAACGGCCAATACAGTGGTGTTTACCTATTAGAAGCCGTTCCAAAACCGGTGGTGAGATCGTTCGTCAAATGAGCACATGGACCCGAAACCGGGTTGTGAAATCGTCTCAAATCCTATCCTTTTCAGCAACACGGAGACTCAGAGCATGAAACCAGTGGCCATTGCCCGATGTATTACGATCCTTTCCGTGGTTTTCCTCATTGCGACGGCAATCGGTCAGGTGCAGGCCGAACAGAGCATTAGCCGCAAGCCGTTCGGCAAGACGGCCGATGGTACGCCCGTGGAACTCTACACGTTGACCAATGGCCGGGGGATGACCGTTTCGATCACCAACTACGGCGCCACGGTCGTTTCGCTTTGGGTACCCGACCGCAATGGCAAGCCGGGCGACGTGATATTGGGTTTCGACACGCTCGAAGAATACCTAGCCGGCTGCCCCTACTTCGGCGCCATCGTCGGACGCTACGGCAACCGCATCGCCAAAGGACGCTTCACGCTCGACGGGAAGGAATACACGCTAGCCACCAACAACAACGAAAACCACCTGCACGGCGGCCTGAAGGGTTTCGACAAGGTCGCCTGGACGGCCAAGGGAGTACTGGCCGACAAAGGCCCCGGCTTGGTGCTAAGCTATTTGAGCGAAGACGGTGAAGAAGGCTACCCGGGCAATCTGAGGGTAACCGTCCGCTACATCGTGCCCGACGACAACGAACTGGTCATCCACTACGACGCCACGACCGACAAGCCCACGCCGGTAAACCTCACGAACCACTCCTATTTCAACCTGGCAGGGCAGGGCAGTGGCACCATTTTGAATCACCAGATGATGCTCAACGCCGATCGTTTTACACCGGTCGACAAGGGACTGATTCCCACCGGGGAACTCCGCTCGGTAACCGACACGCCGATGGATTTCCGCCAGCCGACCGCCATCGGGGCACGAATCGACCAAGACACCGAACAACTCCGTTTCGGCGGCGGCTACGACCACAACTGGGTGCTCAACAAGAAGGATGGCGAAATGTCACTGGCTGCTCGCGTCTACGATCCGAGTAGTGGCCGTGTGATGGAAGTCTTCACCACCGAGCCGGGCGTACAGTTCTACTGTGGCAACTTCCTCGACGGCAGCAAAGTGGGCAAGGGCGGCAAGGCGTACAAACACCGCTATGGCTTCTGCCTGGAAACCCAGCACTTCCCCGACTCACCCAACAAGCCGGACTTCCCTTCAACGATCCTGAAGCCCGGCGAGAAGTACTCGACCACGACAATCTACAAGTTTTCGACGAAGTAGGCGCCGTTCACCCAATTCGCACCGGCGCGGCAGCGGGGCCGAAATGCGGGCCCCATTGCGGCGAAAGTGTTTGGCCGATTCGAGCGATTTCATCCAACTCTTCCCGGCTAAGGGCCTGGTAGCGTTTGACTCGCTTTACGTTTTCGCGCACCTGCTCTGCGCAGTGTACTCCAATGTTCACCGAAGTAACCCCGGGCAGGCCCAACGTGTAGCGGACGGCCAGATCGAGATATTTCGTGTCCATTTGCGGAGGCGATGGCGGCCCACCATAGTTACGGAAACCGCCTTGGATGCCGCCGAACACCTTCATGGCAATTACGCCCAGGTTGTGTTTGCGCGCCAAGGGTAGGATCTTGCGTTCGAAGCCATAGATGTAACGGTCGACGAAGTTCAACACCATCAGCACCACGTCCACTTCTCCGGTCTCGATGAACGCCGGAAAACGCTCCGAAAGGTTGTGGCCCGAGATGCCAACGAATCGTGTTTTGCCGAGTTCCTTCTGTTTCTGAATCCAGGTGAACACCCCGTCGGCCCCCATGGCCGTCTCGACGTTGCGGTTACCGAGATTGTGAAAATACAACAGATCGACGTAGTCGGTCTTCAGCGCCTTAAGCGACTCGCTCATCGCCCGCTCGGCATCGTCAACCGTATCGGCCCAGATTTTCGTGGCCAGAAACACGTCTTTGCGACGGCGACCGAGCGCCCGGCCAATGCCTTCTTCGGCGTTGCCGTACAATCGGGCCGTGTCGATAGAGGCGATGCCCTGGTTAAGCGCTTCGTCGACAATGTCGGCAACTTGCTGAGTGGACACGTCGCGTGACTGGCCGCAGGGCGCCGTGCCAAGCGTCATCGCGGTAATCGGTACGTTCGTCCGCCCCAGAACCCGCTGGGGGATTGCCTGCTCTGGCGGCGACGAACCGTTCGCCGCCGCGGCACCGCCGAGCAGCACGCCACCGGCAGCCACGCCCGACTGGGCCACGAAGCGACGCCGAGAAATTCCCTGGTTGTGTTCGCTGGACATTTTGTTGACTCGCTCTTGGGATTGGCCGACACTGCCGCCATCTGACAGTCGGTTAAGCAACGATGCCCACGACAGCCTGCCAGCCATTGTTGTACGATTAAACACGATAGGAACAGGGACGGCCGAGCCGCCCACGGTCCCCGGAATTTGGTGTTCCAAGCCTTTTCAACGAATTGCATGAATCCACCTATGATTGAATTGTCTCACGCACCACTCCCGGCGTCAAAAATGCCACCAATTGAGTCAACATTCCTCGGCGGCAGTCGTTCTCATCGCGTGCCTTCAAATCGATGACACTTTGCGGCCTCTTGCATCTTCGCATCTTCCTGAACTCAAACTGAAAGCGTCTGGCGAAGCGCACAGCGTTAACTAGAGCCATGCCAAGAGATTAGCGGCGAGAGACGAGAAAATGCAGGTCGAAACGGACCATGCTCGCCCCTAACCTCTCGTCCCTCGCCCCGTTAGAGCGGAGATTCGGATCATTATGTTTTCGGCTTGAGTTCCCGAATCAACGAAACAAGACCGGCGGACGTCTGGCTTATATTGAGCATCGCATGAGTAGTGACACAAGGGCGACCAACGGAAGCCCGGCAATTGTGGGAAAACCCGCCGCGTTGCCAATTCACTACTTTTGCGAACATCAACAAGCGCTGTTTCGTGGTTAGCCGTTGAGGGGAAATGCGGATGCCGAAAAAGAGCACCTCAATCGACCGTAATCTTCCACATCTCCTCGTCGTCAACCACGGGCGTTATGCGGTTGACATATATTGATGCTCGCATATTCATTGAACGGTTGGGTAAGGTCAAACGCCTGGAAATCTAGGCGTCCGTTGATCGTCTTCCGTTGATTGGCCGCGCAGGCGTCAATTGGACTCGTCGGACTCGGGTGCCTTCACCGTCAAAGGAATCAGACCGGCGGCTTCGACCTCTTCGACGCCGCCCTCGCCCAGGAGAAAATCGACAAACGTTTTGGCCTGCCCGACCGGCTTACCCCGGGTGACAAGGTAAAGACGCTGAGCCGTCTTGTAGGTCCCGCTACGAACCGTGACGGCCGTGGGCGGTACGCCATCGAGGGCCACCGCGCGCAACTCTCGACCGACAAGCCCCAGGCGCAAGTATCCGATGCCCTGCGGATCGGAAAGGAGCATCTCACGCATTTGTTTGCTGGAGGTCACAGGCCGAGCGGCCAACACCACGGGCCCACGTTGCAGGAGCATTGTGCGAAAAATCTCTCGCGTACTGCTGGGGGTACCCCAACTGTAGACGTGAATCGGAAGATCGGGACCACCGATCGGTCGCCAGCGAGTGATTCGGCCCGAAAAGACATCGCGAATCTGCTGCGTGCGCAAAGCGACTACGGCACTCGACGGATGCACGACGACGGCGACGGCCTCCCAGGCAAATGGTACGGCCACCACATCAGGCTGTTGGTCGTTTGCTTCGGCCGGGAGTTGATCGGTCAGAGCCACCGCCGCCAGTCCGGCACGAACCTTCTGAATCCCCAGGTCTCTATCGCCCGCGGCCACATCCCACCGGAGTTCGGCAAACCGTTTGGCCACAGCCAAGCCAAGCGGCGCCAGACTCTCGGTCGTCACAATCTTCAAGGAGTTGTTGTGCCTGGGCATTGCCGGCGGGCCATCATCGGCCAACACGGCCTGAGCGCACGCCCCTCTAACAAGGGTAATGCACACCAGCACAACGAGAAAAACCTGCCGAGCACTGATACCAGTGCCTGAGACTCGGACTAACGAAATCGACATAGAGCACCCCCAAAAACATAAATTCCCTGAATATTTTTTGATTGACTCTTACGGAACCTTGTCTATTGATGGAGGGTGGTCATCGCGAGCCCGCATTCAAAGCGTTGGACCTTAGCCGACCATTCAATGGATCACAAACCGCTCGTCGAAGGGCGGGGCCGACCTATTGCCACGGACAATCGGAATTCCGCCGGGTGGCCCTTTATGCAATCGCTCGGCACGACGTGCCAAACAGGCCCACCCCATCCATCTGGCCCTCACGGAATCCCCCATTACCACGACAAAAAAGTCAAAAACGGCTCGTCAGTGACAACATGCTGTCACCCTCCTGAGAGCTCTCCCTATCCACCCTCACCACGACGATGTTCCATCGCACTGCTTGGTCGCCTAGAGCGCCAAGTATTCACCCCCCCCCGACCCCAAACCAAACATTCTCGTCGCTCCACCGTCGATCTATGGTAGAACTACCCTATGGCCGATACGATAGCAGTTTTACCTACCACACTTCATCCTACCGCTTCAATCGGAGTGAGTATACCTCCACAGAGTCCCGGATCAACCACGAGTTCAAGTGTTTGGCGACTTCAGACGACGTAAAACCAAGGGTATAATTCAAATTGTCGTTGTACAATCCAACCGATGTAATGCAGATGTGCGATTCAACTCAGTCAACAACAACTAGATCGTCACCTCGTAAGGTCGTTTGACAGGGTCCCCGTTTGCTTTGCCGACGACACCCTACTGAAATCTATCCTTTGCGTGCAAACCAGCGTAATGAAATCTGTCGTGCTTAAGGGGCGTGCCGACGCCACAGATCGATTGGAAGGCCTGCTCCGGTCGCGCCACCACGAGGTGAACGTCGTCGATCATATCGAGGCCGTCTCGGCATGCTGCCATGCAGACACCCCCGCGTTGGTCTTCTTTCCTGAAGGATTGCCGTTCGACCAGATCGCTCGGTTGAATTCCCTACGGAAACAAGGAGACTGGCTATTGATTGCCGTGACCGCCGAGCCGGTCCCGTCGGACTGGTGTGCGTTACTCAATGCAGGAGCCCAGGACTGCATCGCTACCGCCGGAACCGATGACGACCTAGCAGCACGTCTGACGGTGCTGGAACATCGCATGGCGTCGTGCCACCGCTCTTCGCACACTTTGCGTGGCAGTTGTCCCATGTTCGACGACATGCCCCACGGCATGTTCCGCTCGACTGTTGAAGGTCGGTTTCTCGAAGTAAACCAGGCTCTAGTCGAAATGCTTGGCTACGATTCCGGCGACGAAGTGTTGCAGCTCGACATCGCCCGAGATGTGTATGTGGACACCGAGAGCCGCCAGCGTTTGCTGGAGGAACGAACCACGGAGATTAAAGACCGAAAACTTCGTTGGAGGCGCAAGGATGGAGGGCAAATCACTGTATTGCTCTCGGGGCGCCGCGTGGCGTCTCTTGACGGCCAACAACCTATCCTTGATTACATCGCTCGCGATATCACGGCCCACGAAATTATGGACACGGAACTGCGGCAGCGCAATGCGGAATTGCATCAAAGCGAAGCTAATCTTCGTTCGCTGATCAACTCGCTGAACGACTTGGTCTTCGTGATCGGTGTCGACGGAACCTTTCAGCGGTGCTTCGACGAGGATCACGATCTGTTCAGCGCCGCCCCTGCCCAGTTTCTCGGTAAACACTTCACCGAAGTCTTGCCACCACATTTCGCCGAAAAGATTGGCAACGCCATCGCGAAGCTTCAAGCCACCGGCAAGCCCACGCAACTGGAGTGCTCAGTCGACATCCGCGGAGAGACTCACTGGTTTGATGCCACGCTCTCAGAAGTCGCAGGCACCAATGGCACCTCGACCGGCTACACCGCGGTGGTTCGCAATATCACCGAACGCAAACAGTCAGCCCGGGCGATCCAAGAGTCGGAAGCGCGGCTCCGCAGCCTGTTCGAAAACCTTCCCGACCTCGTACTGCTGGTCGACCGCGAAGCCACCATCCAGCTCGTCAATCACGGCACGCCCGACGTCACACCGCCCCAGCTTCTAGGGCTCGACGGCTTTGGTTTCATTGCCCCCACCCATCGGCCTGCCTGCAAAGAGGCATTTCGCACAGCGCTGAACACCCGCACGGTGCAACGCATCGAAGCACTCGATGTCTTTGGCAGCCATTGGTCGTGCCGGATAGTCCCGATTGACAACGAACCGGAACCGATCCAACGGGCGCTGATAATTTGCACCGACATCACCGAGCAGAAGACGGCTGCCGAAGCCGTCGAAAAAGAGCAATCTCTGCTGCGCCGTTTGATCGACTTGCACGAACGCGACCGGCAACTGGTGGCCTACGATATCCACGACGGCTTCGCCCAACAACTCACCGGCGTACTCTTCAAACTACAGGCATCGCATGAGGTTGCCGCAAAACAACCAACGCAAGCGGCCCAGTTGTTTTCCGAAGCCACGGCGCTGCTGCAACAAAGCATCGACGAAGCCCGGCGACTGATCAGTGGCTTGCGTCCTCCCATTCTCGACGAAATGGGAATCCAGGCGGCCATCGAATACCTGATCCTCGAAGGCACCGAATCGGGTGGCCCGGAAGTCGAATTCCATCACGACGGCCAAATCGAGAGGTTGGCACCTCCGCTGGAAAGCACCATTTTCCGTGTTGTGCAGGAGTCGCTGAACAACGCCTATCGGCACAGCCACAGCGACAAAATCCGTATCGAACTCAGGCAACGGAAACAAGAGGTACACGTAGCCGTCCGCGACTGGGGCGTAGGTTTCGACCTCAACACGGTCGAGGAAGGTCACTTCGGTTTGCAGGGCATTCGCGAGCGTGTTAGACTGCTGGGTGGTCGAGTGCTGATCGACACCACTCCTAACCAAGGCACCCACATCCACATACAACTACCCTTGATCGAACCCGCCCCGTCTCACACCACGACGGACAACAGCTAGTGCTCCGCCAACTCTTGACTAGGGACCGGGGTACCATGCCTACGCTTGCGTGGGCATGCTGAATGTCCGACAATCGTGCGAGTGCCCCGCTCTACAACCAGTCAGGAGATGCAACCATGAAACGAGTCATTCTTACCCTTTCGTTGTTGGTGGCGTTCGCAAGCCTCCAGTCGCTCGCGTCCGCAGCCGACGATTTCCCACGTGTCGCCGCCGAACTCCACAAAGTCCGTGGCGGCCTTGGCAACGTTCTCAAACGCCTGCAAGACGGCAAGGACGTACGGATCGCCTACTTCGGAGGCAGCATTACGGCGGCCAACGGCTGGCGTCCCAAGACTCTGAAATGGTTCCAGAAGCAGTATCCCCAGGCGAATGTCGAGCAAATCCACGCCGCGATTGGCGGCACCGGCTCCGACCTGGGTGTATTCCGTTGCGGGCAAGACGTGCTGAAACAAAAGCCGCACCTGGTCTTCGTCGAGTTCGCCGTCAACGATGGCGGCGCCCCGCCAGAACGAATCTACCGCACGATGGAAGGCATTGTCCGGCAAATCTGGCAAGCCGATCCGCTGACCGACATTTGCTTCGTCTACACCGTCCACCGTGGCCAGATGGACGACTACCGCCAGGGCAATTGCAGCCGATCGGCTTCGGCCATGGAACATCTCGCCGATCACTATGGCATTCCCTCGATCTGCATGCCCCTGCGAATAGCCCAGTTGGAGAAGGAAGGCAAACTCGTCTTCAAAGACGATCCGGCCAACCCGGCCCCCGAATCCCAGGGAAAAATCATCTTCTGCAAAGACGACTGCCACCCGCTGGACGCCGGCCACGAAGTCTACAAAGACGTGATCGGGGCAGCCATCAAGACGTTTGAACCGGTCTCGAAGCCGGGTCCGCACGAACTAAAAGAGCCGTTTCGAGCCGACAACTGGGAAAACGCCAAGCTCGTGGCCATCACTCCCGACATGCTCTCGGGCAGTTGGAAAAAGCTCGACCCCAATGAAGGGCTCGGCCGAGCATTCGGCAACCGTCTGCCCAGCATTTGGAACGGGAGCACCCCGGGCGATAAACTGAGTTTCAAATTCAAGGGCACCCAAGTCGCCCTCTACGACCTGCTCGGCCCAGACGGCGGCAAGGTGCAAATCACCATCGACGGCAAAACCCTTTCCCCGCGAAATCGCTTCGACCATTACTGCACCTACCACCGCCTGGCGAGTTTACAGATTGCCCAGGGTTTGGAAGACAAGGAACACGAAGTAACCGTAGAAATCTTGCCGGAGCAGCCCGACCGAAGCTCTGTGGTCGACAAGGTCCGTGACAAACCGGGCTTCGATCCGGCGAAGTACGACGGCACCAACATGTGGGTGGGCTATATCATGATGATCGGCGACCCGGTTCCGGCCAAGTAAGGACGGCCCGAAAAATAACTTGCCGTTTTCCAAGGCGAAACGCCAGGGCCGTCGCAAAGCACGGCCCGGTGAATCGGCAAGTTTTTTATCGGTCGATCCTAACAACGGCCCCCGCCACCACCGATCGGCCCAGGTTTACACCAGGTCCACAACCGGGTATCCTCGTCTTCTGGTAGCGTCCAATTCAACGAGAAAACGGAGGCCATGATGAAGACTTTTGCGTCCCTTTTGGTCCTAGCGGTCGTCGCGGTTCTGGTGGTCGGCTGTGGTGGTCCCCAGAGTGATCCTGCACCACAAAATTCGCCCGAAGCTGTACCGGCCGATACTACTTCGGATGATGCGGTAGCCAACGAGACGGAACCGACACAGTCTGACGCATCGATGGAAGAACCTGCCCCGGCTACCGAGCCAGCCGCTTCCACAGTGGTACCGGCGCCGGCAGCCAGCGAAGAGGAAGAAACGGTTGCTCCACCGGCTGTCGAGCCGCCGGCCAGCGAGACATCGAAAGAATCGCTCGCCGAACCACCCACGGAGCTGCCCAAACTCACCCCACCGGCCAACGCCAATTAGCGCAAATCTCTGATAAGTGAAACACGTTCCATCTCGCCATATAAAAACGGGGGAAGAAGTACCAAGGTCTTCTTCCCCCGTTCGTTTTTTATTGTCGTGTTGCGGACCAAGTGGTCACTGAAGCCGTTTCAAAACCAGTGTCGCGGTTGTCCGTTCAGCGGATGCACGGGCCCGAAGCCGGGTTTTGAAGTCGCTTCTATTGAGCCTTGCCTATTGAATGAACAACAGCGCGAACAGCGGGAGCCCGATTTCAAGGCGTTTGGCGTTGCCAGACCGTTCAACGAATTTGCAGGCATCAATAATACCTCAGTGCGATTCAAACGCGGTCGACATCGAATCGCTGGAGCGCTGGAAGTTGCCGCTGGTCGATTGCCCTAGCATGGTAACGGCCGTTAATACTCCCAATAGTACGAGCATCAACAACATGGCATACTCGACCGCGGTCGGCCCATCTTCAGCCACGAGGAACCGAACCACCTTGGTTGCGAAGAATTTCATCGCTTTACTCACATGTTGCGTGTACGTGTGAAACAGACATGATCTGAGTCGTTGTCAACTACATATTAAGCGTAGAACGGTCCCCCGATCGTGCAATGCGAGAACGGGTTCACCGGTATGGTCTTGCCTGCCCCCGGACGGTTCACCCGATTTAATTGCTACAACCCGAACGGTTTCACAACCGATCGCTCAGAAACGCCTCGACCGCTACCCGTGTAGGGCAACCAGCTTGGCCGCCGTGTTGAGTGGCTTTTAGCGCGGCCGTGGCCGATGCCCACACCACCCGATGGCCGAGATCCTTGCCTTCGGCCAGCGCCGCGCAGTAGGCCCCGTGGAAGACGTCGCCGCAGCCGGTCGTGTCGACCACGTCGACCTCAAACGCCGGAACGTGCTCCGGCCGTGCGTCCTCGGCAGCCGCGAACCAGCAACCGCGTGCGCCGCAGGTAACGACCACCACTTGCCGCTCGGGGCAAAAGAGCTTCTTCGTAGCCCGTGCCGTGTCGGGCTCGCCGGTCCAACGCTGAGCAAAGGCCTCGGATACTACCAGGTGACCAATAACGTCGAGCAATTCGGCAAACGGCCCGCCCGGATCGCGTTCGATATCGGCCACCACGGCGACGCCCGTCTCCCGAGCAATTCGTGCCGCGCGGATCGAACCCTCGACGCCGTGGTGATCCACCAGCAGCATTCGGGCAGCGGCGATCAACTCTGGCGTGGGCAGCTCGGGGTCGGCGCCCGAGAAACCGTCGTTGCTGGCAAACACCGTGCGGCGCCCCGTCGTACGTTCGACGACGATTGTCGAATGAAACGGCCGCCCGTCGGCACGTTGGGCGCGGTACGCCGTGTCGACATTCTCTCGGGCGAAATTCTCGATAACCCAACGCGACAGTTCGTCGTCGCCCAACGCACCCACGTAAGCACAACGAGCCCCCAACCGGGCAGCCGCCACCAGGGCCGTGGCACAGTTGCCGCCGCCCTGCCGGTCGCGATGGTGGACTCGCACTTTTTGGTCGACCGGTGGGTAATCGTCGACGTAGAGCAAGTCGTCGACCGCCACGGCCCCGAACCCGAGTATGTCGAAACGAGGTTCAACTGTCATCATTGAGTTCTCTTCAGCCCACGGTGCCAAACGCACGTTTCAACGTTTCGGCCACTTCGGTTACCGCCGCTCGGGCTTGGTCGAATTGATGCGTGCGACGGAAGAACCCGTGGATCATGCCCGGGTAACGGGTAAGCGTAACCGGTACACCCGCCTCTTCTAGCCGTCGGGCGTAGGCCTCACCCTCGTCTCGCAACGGGTCGTACTCGGCGGTAAGTACCAAGGCCGGCGGCAAATTCCCGAGACTCTCGGCCCTAAGCGGCGAAGCGTAGGGCTGCCGACCGTCGCTCGGCTGGGTCAGGTATTGCGTCCAGAACCAGCGCATTGCCTCCCGGGTAAGTTGATAACCCTCGGCGTTCTCGCAATAAGACGGCGTGTCGAAGCTGTAGTCGGTCACCGGGTAAACAAGCACTTGGTAGGCCGGCCGAAATGCCGCTCGGTCGCGGGCCATCAGCGCCACGGCGGTGGCAAGGTTCCCACCGGCACTGTCACCGCCGACGGCAATCCGTCGCGGATCGATCCCAAGCTGCGCGGCCTGCTCGAACACCCAAGCCGTGGCCGCGTAGGCGTCGTCGACCGCCGCCGGATACTTGTGCTCCGGGGCCAAGCGGTAGTCGACCGAAACCACCATGCACTCGGCCCGATTGGCCAACTCGCAGCAGATACCGTCGTGGGTTTCGACGTCGCCCAATACCCAACCACCGCCGTGATAATAAACCAACGCCGGCAATGGCGCACCGTTGCGCGGAGCGTAAGTTCGAATGGGCACCTCGCCGTCGACGCCGGGCACCTTGAAGTCGGCCATACTGGCAATCGGCTCCGGCGTACCAAAGCTTTCCGCTTCGGCAACCACGAATTGCCGTGCCTGCTGAGGCGTGAGCTCTTCCAGCGCGGGCAAGTTCATTGCCGCAAGCTGCTCCAAATGTTGCTGAACCTGGGGGTCGAGTGCCATGGTTACCTCAAAAAAACAACCGGAAGAATACACCCTGACCGTCTTCCAACAGCCACAAACCCATCCCGGGGGTATTGCATCGAGGGCGCTGGGGGAGAAAAATTCTGGCAGTCGTCTCCACGCCAAGGGCAAGTCTCATGACACAGGTAAGGAGGGCCCGTCCATGCCATCCTCGTTGTCGCTCCGGCTGGCGTTGATCTTGACCATTGTACTTAGGCTAGCACCTGTACTCGGGCTAGCATCGCTTGTTCCAAAATTTACTCGAGCTGCCGATGGCCCTGCCTGGCGGGTTTCGCTGCGCAATCTGCCGGGTGTTGCCGTGGAAGTTCCACCAATCGAAAACGCAGGCGAGGAGGCGGGCGTGTCCACTGTAGGTTTACAGCAAATGGTACACGAACGTCTCCGAATCGCGGGAATCCACGTTCTCTCCCGTGAAGCCCAACAGCAGTCTCGCCAACGGCCCATCCTACGCTTCAACGTTTGCGCGGCAAGACTCGCTTCCGGAGAATACCTCTACACAATTCGGCTCGAAATGGTTCAGTGGGTTGCCTTACTGAACAACCCCGAGTTGACCGTCGCCACCGCGGTTCCCGTGCCGGCCGTAACCTGGTCGTCGCAGGTGGTGGTCGGAATCGCTCCCGAGGAACACTTGCGAGAAGACTTAGAGACGGCCGTCGTGCCGCTGGTTAGCCAGTTCGTGACAGCCCACCAGCGTGCGAATCCCGCCCAAGCGGCAGTACGAAGTGCCCGGAAATTCCTTAGTGTCCGTCAAACTTCGACTGACGGATTGGATGCCATGGGCAGCTTGCCTGCCCTTGCTTCGGCAACAGCGGACAAGCCGCCACTAGCACCCGTCAGTCGGCGTTTGAGGGAGTCCTCGTCCCACGGCCCGATCGAAAGCTTACGCTGCCGCGTGGCGCAGGCGGTCGATCGCCCGCTCGGCTTCGGTCTTCACGCGTCGGTCCTGATCTTCGAGCAACGCCATGAGGAAGGGCAGGGCGGTAACCGCCCGGCCACCATGAAGCCGCAGGGCTCCCGCCGCGTTGCGCCGGGCAACGGGATCGGGATCGCGGAGTTTCTCAATCAGTTTGCAGATCAGTCGGTCTGATTCGGACATGCGGGGCATGGTTGGTTCCATCGCTTCCGGCCACAAATCCAGTGGCCATCGTAATCAGTAATCATCGTATCCAGCAATCATCGTATGCGGCAATCATCGCACCCAATGACAGTCGTACGCCAATCACGCGGGCGGGATCCTCGAAGTACGTGCCATGTTGGCAAAAACTCACGACCTGTTCTCTGGGTATCGTCCAGCCAGCCTGCACCACTTAGCAGGATTCTGCCGGCAAGACAATGACGGGCAAACCAGGGAATCTACGCAGCGTTTGCCGGTCTCGCACGCAATCGCCAACAGCCACCAATGCGGAGTTGCCCGAGCAACGCCCCCCCGGCGCAAAACCACCATGGCCCCCCGATGACAGACATGCAACGAGACTGTGAAAAAGGGGACTGGCCCCCAGCCAATTGCCAAGAAAACCCGACAAATATATCTCCTACCAGGGTGCCTGTCCCAATTTCTTCACCGCCTTCAAAAAGTCCGGGTCGAGCGTCCAACGAGAACTCACCGGGTTGACCGAAACCACGGTACTCGTCCCGGGCAAAGGAGAAGGTAAAGCCTGGGGAAACAAAAAACAGTACCTCAGGGCTATTAACTTTCCCGCGAATTGGACTACACTAATGAGTCTTGGCATGGCCATGGACGAGTCACTTGTTCACGGATGAGTTTCAAGGAGGAATGTGTCCCGCCGGTTCCACTGAACACCGGTCGCCTCTCCGGAGGCTTGTTGTCAATCACTCTCGGAGCATCTTCATCAAGAACCTAACCATGACGAACAAGGGGCGCGTTTTAGGTAACGGAGAGGAGATTTGTCGATGGCACGCAGCTGCTATCCACGACACGGACATCGCATTGCGCCAGCGGCCCTTGGGGTACTACTTCGGGTTCCCATAGAAAAGAAATTCCTTCAACACATCAAGGACGGACCGAAAAACAACTTACCCTTTACCGAGGCCGAAACCGAGGGACGTTGCGAAACACGTCCCGGCCAATCGGCAAGTGATTTATCGGTTGCTCCTGAACTTAATACGCTCACCCTGGCCGATCTCGACGAATCGTCGTGGTCGCACTTCCCCGAATCGACCTGTCGCGAACTCGCCGAGGAAGTACTCGCCGAGGTAAGTCGAACTCCACACCTACCCGACGAAGTTGCCAACCAGCAGCTTCCGTCGATTCCCTCCGGGCTAACGTTAGCCGACCTGGAACTTGAAGTGCGCACCGTGAATTGCCTGATCTCGGCGGGCATTCACGAGCGTCCTCAAGATCTGGCCAGCATGACGATCGACGACATTCTCGGGATACGCGGATTCTGGTTCAAATCGCTGCTTGATCTACTAACGTCGCTCGAATACCTGAACGACCACCCGGAACGCTGCGACGCCTTGCGTCGCAGCAGGTCGGCTGCGGTAGATAAATCGCAAGTACCGCACGGTTACCCAAGACCCAACCAGATTCTCGTACCACAAACCCTTCACGAAGTCTTTCAGGATTCCATCCCCACGCGCCTTGCCCGGCACACATTGTTACAAGGCAAGCAACTATGCGATCTCGACGAAACCGTATGGCAACACGTGCGTCCGGAGGTCATCGGCCAGTTGGCTGGGCTAATTGTCATGCGGGCTTCGTCGGCACGACACGACGCGGTGGTTTGCCAACGGCAGCTCCCCACCCCTCCGAAAAACGTTGAGTTGAACGACCTGCACCTGGACAACCGCACATGGAATTGTCTGGAACGTGAGGGATTCGCCAAAGACATCCAAGCCCTGGGCAACCTGACCATTGGGCAGGTGTTGGCATTCCGGGGTTTTGGCGGAAAGTGTCTGGTCGACCTTCTCACGGCACTGGAAACTTGCCTGCGCCGGCAAGACACGCTCGATTCGAGGCTTACGGCCGAAGCACAGACCCTCAAACAACTTCCCCAAGCGTTGGACATCTCTTTTTCGGATCCGCGTGTCGGAAACCTCCTGCGTTCGATCGATCGCGAATCGAATACGGTAGGGGAAATGGTCGGTCGGCTATTGGCACGCGAGATCGATCCGCCCGATCCCATTCGCGTTCGTCAGCAGATCGCTAAAATTCGGCGTCGGATAGAAGAACTTCCCCAACGCTTGCTGGAAGAGGAACTCATCGAAATCTTCCTCCCCGACGAAAACGCTCGGGACCGCCAGATCGTCGTACAGTACTACGGCTGGGATGGCAAAGGGGGATGCACCTTGGAGCATTTGGGAGAAACGTACGGGCTGAGCCGGGAGCGGATCCGTCAGGTCTGTATCCAAACCATCAAGCGCCGCCGCAACGTCCCTATTTTTGCCCCCGTATTCGACCATGCCCTTGCGTTCATCCGCCGGCGGATTCCTTGTACGCTCTCAAAACTGCAACAAGCGTTCGACACGTCGGGCATAACGCAATGTGGATTGCCGATTACCTTACTGCCGCAAACCGCAGAATTCCTCGGGCGGAGCTGCAACTTCGAAGTCGTCCGAGTCAACCAAGTTGACCTGGTCCTTCCACCGGCGCAAGTCGCTCTGCCGCGAACCGTCTTCCAGATCGCCCGGCGTGCCGCCGCCCACCAGGGAGCCGCACCTTTGGAAGCGGTGCTGACCGAATTGGCCGAAAGCGGCCAACCCGAGGTCAACCAACGTTTCGTGCGTACGATACTAGAAGCCCATCCCGGGTTCTGCTGGCTCAACAAGTGCAAGTCGTGGTTCCGTTTCGAAGTGCAAGCCGAGTCGAGTCTGGCCAGCTTGATCGACAAGATTCTTTCGGTGTCCGGACCGATCAGCATCGCGAAATTGCGGGCGGCAATCGTTCGGCACCGCCGTAGCGAAGATCGTGTCTTGCCCTCGGAACTCCTTTTAGAATACTGTCGCCAGATGCCCAACATACGCATCCGCAACAAAACGGTGATCGCCAATCCTCCAAGCGACTGGCACGAAGTGCTTGCCGGCGTGGAAAAGCAGATCGTAGGCATCCTATACGAACATGGTCCGGTTCTTGAACGGAGTGCGTTGGAAGACTACTGCACTCGGGCGGAAATCAATCGGTTCAGTTTCAACGCCATGCTGATGGCATCGCCGGTGCTCCAACAGTACGAACGAAGCATCTATGGCCTGATTAACCAATCGGTCACCTCGGAAGCCCTCGACAAGCTGCTGCTTCAGCGTGTTCCCGCCCCTCCCAATCGGGTGCTGCAAGGCTTTGGGCAAACGAAACCGGGAGAGTATTATCTGGCGTACCGATTGTCGAAGGCGGCCATCGCCGGTGGGGTGGTTACGGTTCCCGCGGCCATGAAGCGGCAGCTTCGCGGCAAATTTACCCTGCGCACGACCGATGGCCAGAAGGTTGGCACGCTGGTCACCAAGAAAGGGTGCGGCTGGGGCCTCGGACCCGCGCTGCGCGGCAACGACGCTGAACCGGGCGACCATATGGTGATACTGATCGACCCCGGTAAGCGGGAAGCCAAGATCCACATCGGCGACGAATCGTTGATGCAAAAGGTGGCTCCCATCGCCGGCCCCCATCGCAAGGCCCGTTAGTTCTCCGTCAACGTTTGATGGATGGATGCCACACGAACAGCTTACCCGCCCTTGCCAACCAGGAGGCAGACTTTTCTGCCCCTGGCACCCGCAAAGTCAAAGTGGTCAGACCACCAAGGCCTAGCCTACTTTCTCTCCGCGTTCACCTTCTCGGCCCTTTTAAACATATCTTCGAGACTCACCGGGCAGCCGCCGCGTTGCTTGCTTTCGTCGGCCGCTTCCATGAAGGCGAGGATTTCAAGCGTCTCTTCCTCGCAGATGGGCGTCTTGCCCGTCTTGAAGAATTTGCAGATTTCGACCAGAAGCGGCTCATATCCTTCGTAACTGCCGGCCGAACCGCTGCCCTTCGTTCCCCAGACGAACGCCCCATAGCCATGGCGTCCTTCTCGGGTGCCACGGAACGTGCCGATGCGGCCGTCGGCCCAAGCGCCCACCACCACGTCGGCTCCGTCCTGATGCACTCGCGTGACCGTCTGGCATCCCGGCCCCATCACGGTAAACAACGTTTCCACGCCGTGGATCCCGTACCAGAAGAGGTCTGGATGATGCGGCTCTGTCTTACATGGGCTGAACGCCATGCAACCGAGTACTTTGCCATAAGGTCCCTCGCCCGAGCGCGCCGCCTGGAAACCGCTGGCAAACCGCAACGACGAGCCGGAGAAACACGGTACGTTGTGCTCTTTGGCCAAACGAAAAATCGCCATAGCATCGGTCAGCGAGACGGCCATCGGCTTGTCAATAAACACTGGCTTGCCGGCCTCGATAACCGGTTTGACCTGCTCAAGATGCGGCCGTCCGTCGACACTCTCCAGCAAGACCACGTCGACGTGCTTGAGCATCTCGGGAATCGAATCGTAAATGGTCACGCCCATTTCGCGAAGTTGCTCAGTGTATTTCGGCACGCGATCCCAACTCGACGGATTGTCTTTGCTGCCGCCAGGGAAGCCGGCCACGACTTTGACTTCAGCTAATGGGCCTTCGGCCTTGGGGTCGTTGAGCGACTTGGTGAAGGCGATCACGTGCGATGTATCCAGCCCGATCAGTCCCGCCCGCAACGGCTCTTCGGCCCGGGCAACCGCCGACGCGATCACAACCACCGCGATCAATACTGCAACAGCGCGCACACCTTTACTGTACATCGTGGTTCTCCTAGGGAAGATATTCGGTTCGAAGTTGGAAACGTAGGCGGGCAACAGAGAGATTGCTCCCCTCTCCCGTTTGGGAGAGGGGCCGGGGGTGAGGGCATCTCTAGTTCCCAAGCGGGCATTTGGGAACCAGAACAAGTTGCGGACATGCCCACGCAAGCGTGGACATGGCACCCGAAATAACCAGGGTATCACCCCAGAAGCGAACTTACTTGCCCGCGATGATCAAATCGAGCCGTTTGCTCTTCTCATCCAACGACAGACCGCCGCTGCCTTCGATGGTCATCCAGCCGTTGTAGCCGATCTTATCGAGTGCCTCGCGGACCACGGGCCAGTTGACACTACCATCGCGAATGTCGACGAAGCGACCACCTTGGCCGTTCGGGTTGAGCTTGAAATCCTTCACATGACACTTGGCGATCAGTTTTCCCAACGCCTGAATCCACTCTTCCGGCGCAGCGTATTTCACGTGGTTGCCGATATCGAAGTAGGCCTGCACCCACGGACTGTTGAACGACGCCACGAAGTTGGCGAACAGCTTGGGCTTCACCCAAAGATTGTTCCACACGTTCTCCACGGCGATGACCACGCCCGTCTTTTCGGCCATGGGAATCAGTTTTTCGATCGCCTTGCGGCTACTGTCGGTTGCATAGTTTTGGGCTTCGATGTAGGCGGCGTACTGCGAATTGTCGCCCGCGACGACCTTTTTGACATGGCCCGACTTTTCGTCGAACTCGATGTCGAACTCCCAGACTTCGGGCATGGGCATACCGCCAACCCGGCAGGGCACCAACAACACGGCGCTGCCGCCAAACCCTTGACAGGCCTTCAACGCCGTCTCGACACTCTCGATATCACTGGCCACTTTGCCGGCGTCGGGGCTGTTGAAGTTGGTCCACCCTCGCAGCACCGAGTGGATCGTCATCCCGTTTTTCTCGGCCAGCTTCCGCGCGGCAACGGCATCGGCGACCGAAAAATCCCAGGAAGCCTCCATCCCCTCGAAACCGGCCGCCTTCCAGGCAGCAAAGGTCTCTTGGCTGGGCGCACCGATGAGCGACTTCTTCAGCGTGGTTTTAAACGAGGCTGCCTGTAACCGGCCGCTGGCTATCAGCCCAATACCGGTCGCTGCCGAAGCAGCTAAGAATTGACGGCGAGAAACATTGGCGTGCATAAGTTAACTCCATCGATCAAGATGTTTCCAAAGCGGACAGTGCGTGCTTTCCGACAATCTTGGGCCACGTTACGCCCCCAACCGGGACCGCAGCCCACAGTATGTCACAGGCGACCGGTAAGGTCAAATTTCCTCACCACGACCGCAGGAGAAATGCAAAGTCACCTGGGCGGGTTGAATCCGAGGCGGGAGAGGGTGGAGCGGGGCCGCCATTGGATTCGTTCGGCGGTTGCCCGAAGGGGTTCGCCTGGAGGGTGGATCAGGCGGAGGACGGCCAGAGCGGCGTTGGTCAGCGAAGCGAACGCCTCGGCCAGACCGGGCCGCTTGGTGTAGTGGCGATCTTCGTCCCACCAGCGGTCCTTGACGAAATGAAGGCAGTTTTCCACCTGCCAGTGGTCACGAATGGTGGCCTGGAGTTCACGCGGCGTGACCGAATCGGGCTCCAGACTGGTGATGAAGTACCGGCTTTCGCAGGAAAGGAGCGTGCCCTCCGCCGAGCGCACTAAGCGATCAACCCGAATGCCGATCCGGCAGCCGGGAACGTTCAGATGCTCGCGGATATGCTCGGCGTCGTCGAGGTTGATCCAAAGCCTACGCGTTTCCCGATTCAGCCCCTTTTTTCGATGACTTCATGGGCCGGCTCGGTGGCCGTCTCCTGGAAAAAGCAGGTTTCCAAGGCGTCCAGCATGTCGGGCTGGTTCGCCTTGACTTGGAACAGGTAGTCGCAGCCGTGGGCTTGGAGAAGTTCGAGCAACGGCCGCTGGGCGTAGATCGCATCGCCGGTGAGCAGTTGCAGGGCAGGATAGGCCTCGAGCAACTCAGCCAGATGCACTTTGAGACTCCCAGGCTCGTTGGTTTTGTCGCCGCCGATCGACCATTGGTCCAGCGTCAACTTGACCCGTTGCAGGAAAACATTGAGCATCTGCACGGGCGAGCCATCGGCGCCAAGTCCTTGGCGACACATCTTGCCGTCGACCGCCGCAGCCCAACGGCCCTCCTGATCGGCCAGGGCCGTGTTCAGCCATAGGGCGAACGCCTCGCGAAACTCGTCCAGACTGAGCCCGGCCAAGGCCCTGGAAATGGTCGAGCCGCACGGGGATTTGTCGCGTGTAAATCCCCGTGGTTCCTTGAGTTCCTCCCAATTCGCATTCGCCCAACGTACCACCACGGCCATCTCGGTAATCCGCCCCAACAAGCCGAGAAACACCAAGGAAACGATGCCGGAGAACGGATGCCTCACCCCCCTGGGGTCGCGTGGATCCGAAACCTTTGAGAATACCGCCTCCAACTGACTCAACGACGATGCGACCACGATACGGCCCTCCTTGAAACGTAGGAAACTCCCGCCGCAACTCCGCCACGGCCTTCCGTTTCTACGACCCAGCCCACCCCTTGGTTGGCAAAATAGACTTTGCATTTCTCCTGACCACGACCGTATCGACGCATCTCTCCCTGGAATTCACTCGATCGACAAAGTAATGTCCAACGCGTCTCCTGCGTCAAGGCACACGCCCTCGGGCAGGGTTATTTGGACCTGGTGGCCGGCAAGTGAATACTTGGCATCCAAGACGCTTTCACCACGACGCACCGCGATGGCCGTAACCTTGCTGCCCGGCACAACAGCGAACCGAAGCGTTCCGACTGGCAATCGCCCGAAGTCCAAGACCATCTTCTCCGTCTGCCCCTTGCCCTCGCGACGTTGGCTGAATCGTCCCCAGCCTTCCGCCGAGGTGAAAAACGATTGATGATCCTCGGGCTGCCAAACCGGATCGAAACCGATCAGCTTGGCCGGACCGTCGTAGACAAAACCCTGGCAGGCCAGCAGCATCGACCAAACGCTCATCGCCCGGGCGTAGAACTTGCCACATTCGTCGTCGCCAAATGGATTGCCGCTATAACCCCACGAGGCGTAGTCGCTGGCCGTCAAGTGCGTACGCAATCGACCGTCGTATCGGGTGGCGATCGCTTTCACGACAAGCAAACCTTCCCGCAGCATCCCGCTTTGCACCATGGCTGCGGCGGCCGAATACTCGAAACCTGTCATCACCTCGTCGCCGTACCGGATGACTTTCGGCGGACGTTGGTCCTTCGGCCAGGTAATCATTTGCAGCCCGGGGTCGAAATCGGCTACGAACTTGCGCGGCGATTGGTGGATGCCCTCGTAGTTTGCATGGAAGTTGTACTTCAGCAGCGCCGACAGCGCGCTTTCGACGTGCTCGGGCGGATAGATCCATCCCAGGTCCAACTGATGCGCCCACCATTGGCCCAGCACCTGATCGATGTGGCAACCGGCACCGTAGTCCTCGTGTGGCGTCTGCTCGGGAATCTGGATGTAATATTCCCCATTGAATAGCGTGGCGTCCTGCCGGGCCATGCCCGAACGACGTATCGCTGAGTAACGCTGCGCAAGGCTCAGATCGTTTTCCAACAAAGCCATCTCTTCTGCTGCCGCCAGGGCAGCCAGGTAAAGACTACCCAACCATGACGAACTGCCGCCTAACGCACCGTCGAGCGTGTTCCACTGGGCGCCGTGCAGCACACCGTCGCCGTCAGGATCCCAGCGCTGGGTGATATAGTCCATAGCCAAACGTATCTTCGGCCAGTTCTCATCCAACCACGCCCGATCGTTCGACATCAAATGCTCGCGATACGAATTCAGCACCGTGCCACATTGCCCATCGAACGCCGCCTGATGCTTCGGCTGGCGAAAGGGTACTGAGCCGTCGGGACTCTGAAAACGAAACTCCTGCTCGCGCATTTGTCGTGCGATGCTGGGAAACAGCCGCGCATGGGCCTGGGCGTAGTGCCACACATGGTTGCAGTTGCCATGACAACACCCGCTGCTCCGACAACACCCTTCCCAACCGCCGAAGTAACCGTCCTTGGCCCAGAAACACGTCTGGCTCCGCAACACGGCCACCTGCGAACTAAGCCGATCGAGCAACCAATAGGGCAGGTTCGAGGCGTAAAGCGACTCGTAGTAGAGCCGGCTCTTGCGGTGCAGGTCGTCGTAGTTGTCACACACATAACGAGCAACGCCTCGCGCATCGGGCCACCAGTTGGCGTACATATTGCCGCGTCCAACCCATTCGCCCGAACCGTGGCCCCCGTTGGGAAAACACCAGGCCAACACGAATGTTACCTGGCGTTTCTCCCCAGGCTTCAACGTAAACGGAATGCAAAGTGCCCCATTGAGCGTTTCGCCTTGAGGGGAAGGCCCGGCCGACGCCGGCTGGCTCAATCGGCTCTTGGCCATGGATTGCTCGGCCAGTTGGTCAACGTTGTCCCACGACGCCGAGCCCGAAGGCTGTGGTGCGGTTGTCCCAGGAACCATGGCAGCCAACACCATGTCGCCCGATGCCACATCACTGCTTGTGCGATCCGATGTCATATGCAACATCGTGCAGCCGGGTTCTTGGCGAATGGTATTCCGGTTACCGCCAAAGTCCACGTGTGACCGGCCCGCGATCGGCGTTTTCGCTCGATAACCAACGGCGTTCTGCTGTGTGGCAAGGAGACTCACCTCGACGGACGTCTTGCCGGGGTTCTGCACGCTGATGTTGAAGATCGCGCAAGGGATCGACGAATTCTTCGCGTCGAGCGGCACCAAAGGGTTGAAGGCCTCCAAGGTAACCTTGACGGGTAGCGCATCGTCTTCGAAGTCGTACCAACCAAACGGATACGCACCGCGGAAGCTGAGTTCGCGCATGGCGGCGAACGGTCCAACGGCCTCGGTCTGAAGTGCCCGAAGCACCGGCGGCTGGTCACCCGATACCGTACGGACGGCAAAAAAGCTGTCGGGCACGAATACACCCAAGTGATTGTTGAAAATTTGCCAGATCTTCCGCTGACACTTTCCGTTGATCTGAACCACGCCCGTACCGATCCCACCCAACGGAAGCTCAATCGCCGAGAGATGGGCTCCACGATAAACAAACGGTTCGCCCCGGGCAGTCAGCGCCGGATCGGCTGCCATCGCAGCCAGTTGTTCGCGGCGTTTGGCTTCTCGCTGTTCGCGCTCGCGCTGCAGCTTCGCACGCAACGCATCCAGTTCGGTCTGGGCGGCCAACCGTTGCGATTTGAATCCCATGGTATCGACGTGGCTCGCCAGGTCGACTTCGGCTAATGCCTTGCGATAGAACGCCAGGTGCGCGATTTGGCCCGTGAAGGGCTCCTTGCCCTTGGTGTCGGCCACTCCAATCAACAAAGGAAGCTTGGTTTTCTCCAACGCGATTCTCTCGGGCAAATTCTCCGGCAGACAACCGACACCGTCGAGATACAGGTTGGTCCGTCGGGCGTCGTGCGTTACGGCCAGGTGATACCACTGCCCCCGCTGAAGCTTACCCGTTGGCGGCGTGTATTTGCGCACCTGGTGGCCGTCCCAGATCGCCACGCACGAGTAGTCGGACCAGAGGTGAATACTGAATCGCGTATTGCGATGGTCGTCGTCGGCACGTTTGGCAATCAAACACGGATTAGCGCGGCCGGCCGCATAATCGGGCCGAAACCACAACTCGACCGTCGTTTCGTCAAGATCCAACTCGGGTGTCGCTCCCATGTTCACGTAACGTCCGTCGGCCAGTGTCAATGCTCTCGCTTCGCCGATCCCGTCGGAAAATTGTGGTTCACCACCAACGGCCGTGCCGGCCACCTCACCCTTGGCCGCAGACAAATCGGCGGTCAACGGCCAATAGGTCATCAGTTCCGGGCAAGCCTCGATCATCTGCCGATACTCGACTGCCGGCGTTTCCGCTGCCGCTAACGGCGCTGCCCTTACCCCGAGTAACTCCATCGCTCCTAGCGACCACGCAAGAGTGAATGCCGCAACGATAAGCAGACGTCGGATTTCCATGATACCCCCTCCAAAGAAGACCATACTTCTGGCACGATCGGCGCATACCGGATACTATTAATGCAACTTCGCCCTCATTTCTTAACATCCAATGGTTCTTTGTTCCAAAATTCGGGTTCGTGGGAGGTAATCAGGTGGGGTGTCGTGGGCGGTGAAGCTGCGCACGTTGACGCTGATCGCGTTTGGCCTCCTTTCTCAACATTCCCATGCAGAAAAATATTTCACAGAATGACGAGGATATCGAGAGAGCGTCCCACCACTCCCGTTCATCCTGTCCGAATTGAACTTGTCAATGGAGACAGTTCCCCCTCGCCGCGACCAACATGAGGTCCAATGAATGCCTGCCTTGATCGCTGTCACGCCGCTTCTCGTAGTGTTCCTGTTGTTGGTATTTCGAAAGTGGCCGGCCAAACGGACGATGCCGCTGGCCTACGTATTGACAGCCCTATTGGCTTATTTCTACTGGCAAGTATCGACGGTTCGCATGGCAGCCGCTTCGGCCAAAGGCCTTCTGATTGCCGGTGAATTGCTCTATATTGTCTTTGGTGCGCTGTTGCTATTATTCGTGCTAAAGCACTCCGGCGCAGTCAACGCAATCCGCGACGGTTTTCACGGCATCTCGGCCGACCGTCGGATTCAAGCGATCATCGTAGCTTGGACATTCGGATCGTTCATCGAGGGCGCGTCCGGTTTCGGTACTCCGGCTGCCGTGGCCGGCCCCTTGTTGGTAATACTGGGATTTCCTCCACTGGCCGCGGTCGTCGTTGCCCTGACGATCCAAAGCACGCCCGTCTCGTTTGGCGCCGTGGGCACTCCTATTCTCATCGGGGTTAATACGGGCTTGGCAAACCAGCCGCTCGTTCTCGACTACATGGCCGCCCACAGCGATGTCTATACCGCCACCACCGCCGCGGCCAATTACGATCAATTGCTGTTAGGCATCGGCGCACGGGTGGCCATTCTGCACGGTATCATCGGCACGTTGATCCCGCTGTTCGTCGTGTGCCTGCTGACGCGATTCTTCGGCGTCAATCGCTCGTGGCGAGAAGGACTCGCCGTGTGGCATTTCGCCCTATTTGCCGGCGTGGCGTTCACCGTACCCTACGTGCTCTTGGGCGTGTTTTTGGGACCGGAATTCCCCTCGCTGATCGGAGGATTGATCGCGCTGACACTCACGGTGGGCGCCGCCAAGCTGGGAATTTTCCAACCGAAGCAAGCGTGGGAGTTTCCGCCGCGCGACGATTGGCTAACCGAGTGGCTAAGCCAGTTCCCACCTCAAAAAGAAAGCAACTCCTCGAACCACATTCGGCTCTGGGCCGCGTGGTCGCCCTACGTGCTAGTGGGCATCCTGCTGGTAGTAATGCGTCTTCAGCCGGCCATCTGGAGTTTTGTAAAACAGGCACAGCTAAGCTGGATAGACCTATTCGGCACGAACATCACGCTGACCACGGCCCCTCTCAAGCTGCCCGGCACCGTGTTCCTGTTGGTCTGCCTGCTTTCGATACCGCTGTTGCGAATGAACGTCGGACAATGCGCGGCAGCCTTGTCCGACGCGGCTCGGGCCGTGCGTGGGGCATCGGTGGCCGTGTTGTTCGCGGTGCCCATGGTGTGGATCTTCATCCTATCCGACCAAAATGCCTCAGGCCTGAAAAGTATGCCGGCCGAATTGGCCGCGGCAGCCGAACACCTCGTCGGCACGGCCTGGCCGGCCATCTCGGCGGTGATCGGCGCCATGGGCGCTTTTGTGGCCGGCAGCAACACGATCAGCAACATGACGCTTTCACTTTTCCAATTCGACGTCGGCGTGCGCACCGGGTTGTCGCCGCTTTGGATCGTTGCATTGCAGGCGGTCGGCGGGGCCGCCGGCAATATGATCTGCGTTCACAACGTCGTCACCGCATCCGCCACAGTCGGTGTCTTCGGCCAAGAAGGCGCCATCATCCGCCGAACGCTTATCCCCACAACCTATTACCTGATTGCGGCCGGGATTCTTGGGTGTTTGATCCTGTTGGTGATGTAGTTGGTCTACTCAATGCCGAAGCGGTGGACCGTCAACTCCTCGTACGTTTCGCCCGGCCGAAGCACGGTCGACGGATACTCGGGATGATTCGGCGAATCGGGGTAATGCTGGGTTTCCAGGCAGAAGCCGAAATGATTCCGATACTCTATCCCACCAGCCTTGAGGCCGTTGAGGAAGTTGGCCGAGTAAAGCTGCACGCCGGGTTGGGTCGTGAAAACCTCCATCGTGCGTCCACTGCCCGGATCGTACGCCCGCGCGGCCAACGACAGTTCGCCCGGCTGGGCTTTGCGGAGGATATAGTTGTGGTCGTAACCGCCGGGCAGTTCGGCCATTCGCGAGCCGATGGGCTGCGGCGTATTGAAGTCCATCGGCGTACCCGCGACCGGCGCTGCCGGCCCCAGCGGCATGAGTTGGTCGCTGGTGGGTAGATATTCGTCGGCCTGAATCATCAACACCTGATCATACATCAGGCCCGAGGTCCTTCCGGCCAAGTTCCAGTAGGCGTGGTTCGTTAGGTTTACGACCGTCGGCTTGTCGGTCTCGGCCGTGTAGGCCATCTTCAATTCGTTTGTATCGGTCAACGTGTAAGCAACGGTGGCCGTGAGTCGCCCGGGATAGCCTTCGTCGCCGTCGGGACTGATGAGTGTGAGTTTAACGCCCGAAAAACCTTCGCCAATGACCGGTTCATCCTGCCAGACATGCTTATGAAAACCTTTGTGGCCACCATGCAGATGGTTCGGCGGAATGTTCACCGACAGCGAGTACTCGTTACCATCGAGCGTGAACCGCCCTTGGGCGATGCGATTGGCGTAGCGTCCGCAGACGCACCCCAGACACGGATGCCCGGCCGCGTAGTCGGCCAAGGTGTCGAGGTTCAAAGTGATGTTGGTCAACTGTCCCTGCCGGTCAGGCGTTTCGACCGCCGTGAGCGTGGCCCCGTAGGTCATCACCTGGACCTTCAACCCCTGGGCATTGGCCATCGTGTAACGGTAAATCTCTTCGCCCGAAGGCAATGTGCCGAAGTGTTCTTTGATCGGATTCATGGTGTATAGCCGTTAGGACTGGGTTTCTGCGAACCGCTCCCCTCTCCCTGAGGGAGAGGGGCCGGGGGCGAGGGGCAGCCACTCAACGCAAGACGATATCATCCTCTTTGGCCCGTCACGACGCGAAGCGTCGGAACGTTCGTTCCCACGCAAAACATGGGAACGAGGGATCAATCGATTGGTTTTGGCGCCCCCAGGTAGCACCCATTATCGCCATCGAATGTGGGTTGTCCAGCGGCATCGAGCACGACCGATAATCACGGCTTTTACGGCCGGCGTTTCTGGCAGCCGGGACAGAAGAACGTCGAACGCTGTGCCTGCACGATGCGGACAATTGTCGCCCGACGACACTGCACACAACGCTCCCCTTCACGCTGGTATACGCGATGGCAGAACTGGTACGCCCCGGGCTCGTTTCGCGCAATCCGGTAGGTACCGTCGCGAAGCGTCGAACCCTGGTGGACAATGGCCTCGGTCAACACTTCCGACGTGGCCGCATGAATCTTCTTCCACTCAGCGGGACGTAACTGCCGGCACATCGTTTCTGGATGCACCCGAGCACGATGCAGGATTTCGGCGGCATAGAGATTGCCAATCCCTGCCACGGCCCGTTGATCGAGCAGAGTCACCTTGATCGCCCGGCGGCTTGCGCCCAAGCGCTCGCGCAGCTCGTCGGCGGAAACGGCCAACGCATCGGGACCGATTCTGGTGGCCCCGAACTCGGCGGCATACTCGCCCGGCGCAAGCAACCGCACAACGCCCAATCCCCGTTGATTCCAAAAGAGCAGTTCGCAATGCTTTGGGTGGTCGAGTTCGAGTATCAGCCGAACGTGCTCGATGTCGGGCGGATCGGCCAGCAAAACCAATCCGCTCATCCGTGGCTCGATAACTAACCGGTCGTCGCTGTCGAGCACGATCACCACGCGTTTGCCACAGCGATCGACGGCGATGATCTCGCGCTGCAACAACCGCCGCCGCAAGCGGCTCCACGACGGTTCCATACGAATCGGACGCAAACGAGATCGCGGTCGCCGCACGGCCAGAATGCGGCTACCCACCACGGGCGCGACGCCACGCCGCATCGTCTCCACTTCGGGCAGCTCGGGCACGATACTCCCTTCTCCTATTGCAGATCAGATAAGTCGTGCTACGAGAGCGACCAGCGCGAGCCCGGTTTTTCGAGCGAACCGCTCAGGCACGCACCATTACTTTTCTGAAAGTCAATTAAACCGTTCACGGCGTATCCAACACCTTGACGACGACAATCGTGATATCGTCGGCTTGAGGACGAAACGAACAGAAGCCCTTGATATCGTCATAAAGGGCCGCGACGATTTCCTCCGCAGGCTGTTCGCGAAGCGTACGAATGACGTCAAGCGCCCGTTCGGCACCGTATCGCTTCCGTCCGGGCGATTCGGCCTCGAACACTCCGTCGGTAAAAAACACCACGAGTTCGCCCGGCTGGAGAATGACCGGCGGCGCGGTGGGCACCACCGTATGCTCCTGTACGCCCAACGGCAGACTCGTACTGTCGAGCACCATCAAGTCATCGCCGTGGTGCACGAGGTAACCTCGCTGTCCGGCGCTGGCATAAACCATCCCCTTCGTGCGAGGATCGAGCCGCACCATGGCCAGCGTGACGAAATGGAAGTCATCCGTGTCGGCCGCCAATACACGGTTGGCCCGGGTAAGAATATCGCCCACGTCGTAGTAGGCCTGCGTGAGCGTCCGCAGACAGGCTCGCGTTTCCGACATCAGCAAGGCCGGTCCCATCCCGTGGCTGCTCACATCGCCCACGACCACGCCCAGACAGTCGTCGAGCATCGGAATGTAATCGAAGTAATCACCAGCCGTCGCCTTGGCGGGAAACAGGGCACCGGCGATTTCAAAACCATCGAGCTTCGGCGCTCCGACGGGATAAAGCCGCTGCTGAATCTCTTGGGCTGCACGGAATTCTTCCGACGTTGCGCGCAGCGCCTCTTCGGCATCGTGCCGCCGATTTCGTTCGATGGCATAGCGTATGCTGCGGACCAGCGTGCTGTCGTCGACCTGCCCCTTAACCAGGTAGTCTTGCGCCCCGGCCTGCACAGCCTTCATGGCCGTCGATTCGTCGTCGTAGCCGGAAAGCACCACGATGGGCATTCCCTCGGCGTAGGCATAAATTGCCAGAAACGTCTCCAGTCCTTTGCTATCGGGCAGGGCAAGGTCTAGCAAGAGCACGTCGAACATGCTAGAGGCGCAACGGTCCATCGCGTCGGCCAGGGTTTCCACATGGTGCAACTCGAACGGCCCGTCCCAGCGGTCTCCCAATAGATTGCGCATGATCCATACATCGTCGGGATCGTCTTCAATCAGGAGGATTCGCACGGGCAGGTTGGCCATGTCTCTTCCGTCAGTTGGAGATCAGGAGATTCACCACAGGACGGCAGGGCCGCCAACCACACGGTGCTACTGCACCCAGGTGAAAACCCGCTTCCGATGGTCGCTAATCGTTCGAAAAAACTTCACAATGATCTGTAACAGTGGCACAGCGGTCGCCTCAGTCCTTCGGAGGCAACTCGGCAATGTCGAACCAGTAGGTGACGAGTAGTCCGACCATCCGAACGAGCTCACGGTAGGTGGTCGGTTTGGTTACGTAGGAATTCACTCCCATGTCGTACGAAAAACTAATATCGTCCACCGCTGTTGAGGTTGTCAAAGCGACAATCGGGATTCGCCGCAACTTGGGATCGCCCTTCACTTCCCTCAGCACATCGCGACCGTCTTTTTTGGGCATTCGCATGTCGAGTAGGATCAAGTCGGGGCGGGGCGACATTTGCCCGTTGGCATACTCTCCGCGACGGAAAAGATAATCACAAAGTTGCTCTCCATCGCGTACCACGCGCAGATCCAAACGCCGACCCACCTCGCTCAGCGCATCTCGGACCAACAGGTAGTCGTCGAGATCGTCGTCGGCCATCAAAATGGTATAGCACTTATCCGGTCTGGCCATCGTCGTTTACTTCTTGCTCTTCGGATGGATCGCCGGCAGCATCACTTCAAAGGTCGTTCCCTTTTCGGGCACACTGTGGGCGGTGATCGTTCCACCATGGCGTTCGACGATTCGCCGGCAGATCGCCAACCCCACGCCGGTTCCTTCGTAGACGTCGCGGGGGTGCAACCGTTGAAAAACGCCGAAAATTCGATCCGCATACCGTTCGTCAAACCCGATGCCGTTGTCTTCCACCACGATGCGGCATCGCTCGTCGACCGGCGATTTCCCTGGCTCGCGTTGCGAGCGATCCTGGACAAAACGGCCGTGAACCTTCACCTCGGGGGGAACGTCCGCACGCCGAAACTTCAGGGCATTGCCGATCAAATTCTGCAACAACTGCCGCATCTGGAGTGGGTCTGCCTGGATCGTCGGAAGCTTGCCGACTTCGACGCGTCCCTCGGCCTGTTCGATAGGTATTTCCAAGTCGGAAACAACATCCTGAGCAACCGTCGCCAGATCGACCGGCACGAAATCCTGCGCCCGGGTAGTCACGCGAGACAGTGTCAGGAGGCCTTCGATCAACGCCTGCATTCGCGTGGCGGCGCTCTGCATCCGCTGCACACATTCATGCCCCGTATCGTCGAGTTGATCGCCGCACTTCACTTCGAGCCGGTCGCTGAAGGTGCGGATCTTTCGCAACGGTTCCTGCAGGTCGTGCGAGGCCACGTAGGCGAATTGTTCGAGTTCGCGGTTCGATCGCTCCAACTCGGCCGAATAACGCGCCTGTTCCTCCTCGGCCTTCTTGCGCTCGCTGATATCGCGAACGAAGAACGTCAGCACCGGAGCCCCTTGCTCCTGGCTGATCGTCATGGCTATTTCGGCAGGAAATGTTTCGCCGCTCGCTCGCACGGCGGTCACCTCCGCTCGCTTACCCAACATCGACCCTTCGCCGGCCGCCAGGTAACGGTCGATGCGGTTTTGGTGGCCCGCGCTTGCCATGGGCGGAAACAACACTTCCGAAGGTTCCGTTCCCAACACGTCTTCACGACGATGGCCGAACGTCTGTTCGGCCGCGCGGTTGAACTCGGTGATGACGCCTTCGTGGTTGATGGTGATAATCGGATCGAGTGAAGACTCGAGGATGGCATTTTTTCGAGCTTCGGCCTCGGCCAGGGCCTCTTCGACAGCCGCTTCGCCTCGCAACAAACGATGGGTAACGGCCAGACACGACCGCCTGTCACCTGCCCGACTGCGCAGTAAATACACGGCCGTTGCCACTTCGACAAACTCATCGCTTTGCTGGTTGCGTACTTGTGCCTTGCCCTCCCATTGCCCCTCTTGCTTCACGGCCGGGACCACAATATCGCGCAACTGCTTCCACGAGTCTTCCGAATGGTACTTGTGTAAGCTCGGGGCTAGTTCATCCTGACTTCCCAGGCCGACCATCTCTCGCCCAGCACGGTTCATGTAAAATGGCTTACCGTGCAGGTCGGTCAGGCAAATAAACGCTGGGTCGGCATCGGCCAGAGCCACGAAGTCTTCGGCACGATCGCGGTCGACCGCGGTCCCAGTGTCTGTTTCAAGCGACCCATCCGATAGCGGTGCCAATTGAAACTCCGTCGAACAGCGCCGCAAACGTTCGATCGCATCGGCCAAATCGGCCAGTGCCGGGATGAGCGTCTTCTTCTGATGGATGGAACGAACAACGTGGTACCGCACCACCTGCTCCAAACAACTCAGCGCGGCCAACACCTCCGAACCACACACCCCCTTGCTCCCCGTTTCATAGGCCACGGCTCGAGCCCAGTCGCGGGCAGCCATCGCCGCCGCATCGCCAAAACACGCGGTTAGCGTAGCCACCAAGATCTCTGGTTGGCCGGCCGACGATTTCGCCAACGTGGGACACTCAGCGTGCGGAAGCTTCTCCTTAAGCACCCGAACGATTTCCCCTTCGTGAGCTCGGACAATTTCCGGCACACTGCTCATCCGATCGCTCTCCATACTTTCACCCCAACATATCAACCCTTGCCAATTGGATGAACAGAGGGCGACCAACAGGAGCCCGGTTTCGAGACACTCGCTCGCAACCTATCGTTCAATGAAAGTGCAAACATCAATAGACGACCCGGTCCAATGGCCTTTACCATTATTCTCTGCGGGTAGTCGCTGTCAATGGCTGGCGGCGGCAACCCCAGTCGCAGTTCACTCAGCACGAGGCGCCGTGCTATCGTCGCGTGTTGGCACCTTATCGGCATCGTCTTTCAATACATCCAACTTCAATCGCGAAGTCCCTTCGTTCGAGGCATCAGGCACCAACACGTCGAACTCGATTACTCCAGTACGCTCGCGCTGCGGCGTATAACGATAGTAGGTCTCCAGCGTGAGAATCGCCACGGCCGTCGTGTAGATGCGCCCTCCCCGATCGCCCCACTGCGTGTCGGGATCCCAGCTACCGCGTTGGCAACCGTCGTGACACTGCAAGGCGAGAATCGCGCTGCGCACCGGATCGTTCCACCGCTGCCACAATTGACCACCCACTTGGAACATCGCCAACGAACCCTTGTACCAAAGATAATAGTTGTAGCGCAACTTGTATTCGTCGGTGCGGTTCTCGGCCACGCGGTCGTTTCCGTTGGCTTGGGCCAGATCGGCCAGATAGAGCGCCGCCTGCTGCACAAGAGGTGCGTCGGGCTGATCCAAGAGAAACTGACGGGCAAGCATCCCGATGGCCGTTGTGGCTTCGGTTTGCTGGCGCCGCACCGGCCCGCGAATTTGATACCAGGTTCGCCCGTCGACGCCCATCTCCGTATGCGTGAAGAAATCGCGGATTTTCTCCAGGCATTGGTAGTCAATCTGAATTGCCGCCTCCTGGGCCGACTTCAAGGCCAACACCTGCCAGCCGGCGACCGATGAATCGCTGGGACGATCGAAATCGTCGGTGTAACGCCAACCACCATCTTCATGCTGCTGACTCTCGATGTACCGAACGGCACGCTCGCACGCCTGGCGATATCTGGGATTGGGAGTTTCGCCCAAGGCTAACGCCGTGGCACAGGCGTCGGCCAGGGCAAAGGTCGCAATGCCATGGTCGTACATGTAAAACGTGTGGTACCGGCTATGCCCACCGCGAGGTTTCTCGCTCACCAACGCACCGTCGGGACGTTGTTCGGACACCAGCCAGTCGAGCCCCTTGCGCACCCGATCGCAGTAGGTACTGTTATTGAAGTAGTAATGCCCACCAGCCTGAAACGCCAACAGAGCCAAGCCGGTTTGCGCGATCTCATATTTTCGCCCCGCACCGGTGCAGGCGTGTTGCGGCTCGCACTTTGACCATTGGCCATCGGCCAGACACTCGCTCGACCAAAACCCGTCGGTTGCCTGATGACGAGCCAGCCACGCGAGGCCATCGGCCACGGCTTTTTCCGTAGCGGCATTTCCCCCATACCTGACGATCCACCGCGCCCGATCGGCCTGCGTGCGTTTGTCGTACCAACCCAGGGTTTCCACCTTAACGCCGCGAAGCGATCCTTCTTCTCGCACCGTCGCCCGCGAGTCCGATACTTCCACGGTACAAACGTCCCACACGTTGCCCGACTGCCCCGGATCCGGACGAAAACGATACACCTGGCCGTTGCAATACACTCGTGCGATCGCGCCGCCGTCGGCCAAGGCATTGCTCTGGGGATCATCGCGATTCGAGTAGTCGTGTACGAGCAAATGGTAAGTGCCCGGCAGCGCGATTTTCACCGAAATCGTTTCCGGCCCATATCCGCTTCGGCTGTCGGTATCGAGCCGCACCTGTTGTCGGCGTGTGGCATCGCCCGGTTGGTGACAATACACGTGGAAACGTTCGCCACCGGGCAACGGCCCGTCGAGATGGGCGTCGAGATCGGTCGGTTCCTTACCCCAGGTAACAACGAACCGTAGTTGATCTTTCGTCAACTCGGGACTAAGCACCAACGGCCGGTAGGTTTCTCGTCCGGCCGACAAATCGCAGGTGAACTGCTCGGCCACGAACCCGGGAGCGGCCACTTCAACGAATAGTTCGCCGGGCCGAAGGTCCGCCAGATAAAACGTTCCGTCGGCACCCGTCTGCAGCGACTTGCTAGTGGCCGTTATTTGAACCACGGCGTCGGCGACGGGCCGATTGTCGACGGCACTTATTACGCGTCCACGCAGCGCAGCCCGATCCGGCGGCACCGGCAGGGCGTTGGACCGCTCCAATCCCGGCTCGCCAACCGACGCCGAATTCTCCGCCATCTCAACGTTTGCGCCAACGTCCGGACTAACCGCCAAGTGACGCCAGATCACGCCCGTGTAGTACAGCGCCGCGAGGGCAACAACCCCCAGCAGGCCGGCAAGCAGCACGCCACACGTCAACCAGGCCTTACGGCGGCGTCTCCCCCACGCATCCTCAAGCCCTTCGCGTTGCCCGGGTGTTTCGTACGAAGCGGAGTCGGGCCCAACCTCCCCCTCGCCTGAGGCCACCACCTGCGGCAAAGTTGGCTCGGGTGGAATGACCGGCGGTGCGACCGGCGGCGGTCCGGCTGCCGTGTTCGCCACGGCCGAGTTACTACCGTTGTGCGACGAGAAATGGCCCTTCATGGAACCGGGCACACCGGGTGCCGACGAAGGAGAAAACGCCCCCAACGCTCCCAGTGGCGGCGGCGACCCACTTGCCATCTCCCCCGGTCGTTTTCCTACATCACCAACGTCGCCCGGCCGCCGTGCCGGTGGCGGAGAGGCGCTCACCATCTCACCCGATCGCTTCCCTGCGACACCCGAATCTCCCGATCCCGAAGCCGGTGGCGGCGAACCGCTCTGCATCTCGCCCGGACGCTTTCCGGCAACGCCAGTATCCCCTGACCGCGGCGCCGGGGGCGGGGCGGTGCTTTGCATCTCGCCGATTCGGCCGTTCTGCAAGGAACTCGCCGGCGCTGGCGCGGTGCCGGGCGTTTGTCCCGGCGGCGGTGGTGGCGGAGCGATGCCGACAACCTCCCCCCGCTTCACCACTTGGGCGTCTTCAGATGGCGGAGGATCGCCGTTGGTTCCCGGCGGAGGTGGTGGCGCCGGAATCACGCCCCGCGTGTCGGCTTCGCGATCGATCGTGCGGTGGCAGCCGGCATGGGGGCAGACGGTCGCCTGCTCGGTCGTCTCCCGCCCACAATACGGACACCGACTCACCATGTATCAACGCTTTGGAACGGAGGGAATCGAAGAGAAACACAAGACCTCGCACAAGGCGGCAGGGCCGCCAACCAAACGGTGCTACCGCACCCAGTCGAGAACCCGCTCCCGTTGGTCGCTAATCTTTATCAAAAACTTAACGATCCTTGAGGCTAGTGACACAATGCAATGCAGCCCACCACTTTCATTCCATTGTCGCAAGACCGACACCCGTTCGCAAGAATGCCCGCGACGATTACATCGGGATCAAGGCGTCGGCTCCGCATGCACGACGGCACCGTTGGTTTCTTCGCGAGCGATTGCTTCCAGCCGCGCAACGACTTCGGTCTTCAGCGGTCCGGCGGCGCGCCGCGCGGCCATCTGGTAGTAGATCTTGGCCACGTTCGCCTTACCCGCCTCCTCGGCCTCTTGACCTCGCTCGAAGAACTCGACCGCCTCCTTGTCGCGGCCGAGCCTAACGGCTTCGCGCCGGGCCTGTTCCTCGGCAACAGCCCGAGCGGCGCCGGCCGCCAGTCGATCTTCGGCCGGCGGCGCATCCCAGATGGTGCGTCCTTGCCGGTCGCGCGGTCGAAGACCACGGCCGATGTCGACATACTGCCGCGGCGTGGTGGTGTGCAACGATCGCGTGCCGGTCGGCTGGCTCAATAAATATCCGTCCATCGCCTCGAAGTCGTGGATGAAAACCGACACCCGAGTGCTTGCCGCACTGCGATTGGAGCCAATCGACCGATTGCCAAAACCGGGCAGCGGTGCCAACGGCGTACCGAACTCGTTGCGCCCGGTGGCCGCCCGATCTACTCCGCCCAGCAACACGCTACCGCGGTCGGGTACCGACACGGTCGTGGCCGTCGAAAACTGCGAAAAGGTGGGCAGTTGCACGGCAGAAGCTGGCTGCTGAGCCAACACATGGCCCTCGACCACTGCGAGCAAAATGCCAACGACCGCGGTGATGACTATTGATGTCCGCATCGCAAAACCACTTGGTTAGAAGCCATTTCAAAGCTAGTGCCAAGGTTGTTCGTTCAGTGGGCGTACGAACCCGGAGTCGGGTTTTGAAACCGCCTCTAGTAAATGCTCTTATAGGTGTTCGGGGAGTTCCGCTCCCAGTACATCCGTGGGCCGACGACAAAGTCGGTCATCACCGGACCCTGCCACGGGAACAGGCTGCGAATTTCGTCGTCTTCGATGTTGTACATCAACAGCCACGGTTCTTCTTGGGCCTTGTCCTGATCGCGACAGGCCACGCACAACGACCCGGCCGGCGAGAACGACAACAGCCCGTTGCGGTAGATCATCTTGCCCGGCGGTAGCCGCAGTTTTTTGACCAGTTCTTCGCCCTCGAACACGTAGATCAGATTGGGCTTCTGCGTGGCCGCCCAACGCAACGACTTCGGGTCGGCCGCGACACCGCCCGGCTCGGGCAGCAGCGGTTTCGACTGGGCCGTAAAATCGTCGCCCGCAAAACGGAAAATACCCCGCTCGCCATCGGTGCCGAAGATCACGTGTTTGTCCTTGGTTACCGCCACCGACATGTCCTGGGCCGTCCACTTCTGACTCTCGAACGACTGATAGACCTTCGGTTTGATGCCGCCGATGCTCGTGGCCGCCAGTACATCGGCGATGTTATCGGCGATCACAATCGTGTCGGAATCACCGCCGATGCCGACGTCGATCGGATGCACGACCTTCTTGTCCTTTTCGAGAATCGTCGACAACTTGCCCGTGTCGTCGATCTTCATGATTTTTCCGCCGTCGCGCGGCATCGCGAGCACCAAACCATGGGTGCGGTGCAAAGCCATCCCGGTGGGCGTGTAGGGTACGTTTTTGATTCCCAGCACGCGGCCATTTTCGTCGAGTTGGTAAACCTTGCCGGGCCCCAGTTCGTCGCCGGTGGACAAATACAGAACGAACGCCGGCGGGAGTTCGGGCGGAGCCCCCGGCGCAACCACACCACCCTTGGGCACGTCGCCTTCGCCACCGCCTGCGCCGGGACCACCGCCGCCGCCAGCCCCGTAGCCGGGCATGCCGGGCCGGTAGTCACCCAGTTTGTAGTCGCGCAGCCGAGGATCGAACGCCACGCGTGGGTCGTACAGCACGCGCGGATCGTAGAACGTCCGCGGATCTTTGAGCTTCATGTTCGGCACGTCGGGTCGGATCACCCGAGGCCCTACGACGTTGGGCCCAATCGTCTGGGGCACGATCGCACCAGGGCCTACCCCACCCGCGCCGGCCACTCCAGGTCCAACACCAGGCCCACCAGGCCCCGTGCCGGGGGCCGCACCGGGTCCAACGCCAGGACCGACACCGGGCCCAGGTCCCTCGCCGGGAGCTTGTCCCGGAGCCTGCCCCATAGCATCGGCGGGGGCCATCCCCTCGCCAGGCCCTGGGCCTTCGCCGGGCGCCGCTGCCGGGCCTTCACCCGGGCCGAGTCCTTGACCGGGTCCTTGACCGGGTCCTTCCCCCGGCCCTGCACCAGGAGCCTCTCCAGGCCCTTGCCCCGGTCCGGACCCCATACCGGGTGCAGTACCTGGACCAGTACCCTCACCAGGCCCCATGCCCTCGGCCGAAGCCAGCCCTTCGCCCGGCCCAAGACCGGTTCCAAGCCCAACACCTTCACCGTCACCAGGGCCGACGCCCTCGCCAAGATCGGCAGCCGAGCCGGGCCCCATGCCCGGGCCCATCCCAACGCCACTGTTTCCAACACCACTGCCAGCCAGGCCGTCACCGGGCCCGCCGTTTCCGCCGTCCGCACCTTCGTAAATGTGAACATCCTTATGGGCAGTGCCGTCGCCATGGTGGATATGGGTAGTTGTACCACCATCGTAATGGTGAACCACCCGATCACCACCACCCTCAGAGTGTGCGTCACCATGGTGAACGACACGATCGCCGTCGTAGACGTGACGAGTTCCACCACCGTGATGCACCACACGATCGCCATCGTGGTAAACGTGCTTCGTATCTCCGCCGTGATGAATCACTCGATCAGGCTCATCGTAAACGTGCGTGGTACCACCACCGTAATGAATGACCTGATCGGGGCCGTCGTAGACGACACGATCCGGCCCGGTATGAATTACCCGGTCGGGTGCGGTGGTGACAATTCGGTCGGGCACGTGCTCGATCACTCGATCGGTACCGCCCGGCACGTAAACGCGGTCGGGCAACTGCACCACGCGAGTTTGATCGGGCACGTACGACGGCGTCGTGACCACCTGTCGCGGCACCGGCGCGTCGACAATTACTGGCTGCGTAGGCACATTACTCGTGGTCACGGTGCTTGGGGCCACTGTGCTTGGAGCCACGGCCACCGTGCGCCAGAGAGGCTCTCGGTGGTCGGCGCTGTCGAGATACAGTCCGACGAGACTATCCCACTTGCCTTCGAAGATCACCAGCGACCGGGCATCGTTCCAACCCCAGAGTTCGCCCACCTCGTTGCCTTGACCGTCGACGATCCGGAACTTGTGTTTCTTTTGAGTAGCGGTCGGCGAACGGAAGTCGACCTGTATGTGCAGGTATTTGTGCGGCCCGGGCGTTTCCACCGCCGCCGCTGCACGTGCGTGCTGGAGCTTGTTCACGTTGGAAACATGCCACGGGGACGAATCGGCGACCGACACCCCGTCATTGGCCAATGCCGCGGTCGTTGCCCACAGCAGCATGCACGCCGCCAGATAAGCCTTGCCACTTCTCATCCGCTTGCTCCTTCGGAAAAGAGATTCCCGCTCGCCCTGGCCACAAATCCCCTTATCGTTTGAAACCCACCCCGAGGCGAAGAGTGCCGCGTCGCCTGGCGATTATGCCGAAGAATAAGGGAAATACTTACGGAATTTTACAGCTTTAGTCTACAAAAAACCGGCAGGAATTTCAACTCGTCGACCGCATTAACCGCGTCCGTCGAGAAGATACACTTCGCCACCTCACCTAATACACTTCGCCACCTCACCTATTCGGGCTGGGACCGGCTCGACTATTCCTCGAAACACCGGCATTTCCCAAGAAACCCCCTCTGTGGAGTCGCAAGTCTTTCAGCCAAGCCGAAACTGCGACTATAGGTTGGCCTCACGGCCTGTATACCCGGGCAAGTCGTTTTCCGTCGTACGAGCCAGCCATACGGCGTCGTTGACGAGCGTTTTCAGTAACTTGACCACGTTTCGCGTCCGTGTGATACTTCGGACATCCACATCGCGGAACGAATCGCTCAGCTTCTCCAGTAGCCGTCCCACAACGGCACGCAGTCTGCCGAAGAACGTGAAAAGGCAAAAGCAATAACTCTCGCCAAGGCGCAAAAGAAACCTTCCGTCCTTAGTGCCTTGGCGAGATAATTCCTGGAAAACCAATAGCCCCCTCAGAAACCGCATGAGCACTGACAGTTCCCTTGGGCAACAATTGGCCGGATTTCAACGCGACTTCGACGCCATGCGGACGGAAGTCGGCAAGATCATCGTCGGGCACCAAGCGGTGGTCAATGGTGTACTTACGGCCCTGGTCAACGGCGGCCACGTACTGCTGGAGGGCGTGCCAGGCATCGGCAAAACGGCCCTGATCGAATCGTTGGCCGACGTACTGCAACTGACCTTTCAGCGGATTCAGTTCACGCCCGACCTGATGCCTTCGGACTTAATCGGCACCTACGTGGTAATGGAAAACCAACAGGGGCGTCGCACGTTCGAATTCCAAAAAGGCCCGATCTTCTCGCATCTCGTGCTGGCCGACCAAATCAACCGCGGTGTGCCCAAAACCCAGTCGGCGCTATTGGAGGCGATGGAGGGCGACACGGTTTCGGTCTCGAACGAGACGATCCAGATCCCGCAACCGTTTTTCGTGATGGCCACGCAAAACCCGCTCGACATGGAGGGCACCTTCCCGTTGCCCGAGCCCGAGTTGGACCGCTTTCAATTCAAACTGCTGCTGTCGCCGCCGAGCGAAGACGAAATCGAAGAGATCCTCCGACGGACGACCGAAGGCGAACCGCCCGTGGCAGCTCGGGTGGTCGATGGCAATCGCCTGTTGGAAATGCGAGAGATCGCCCAGCAGGTGGCCATCGATGCCAACCTGCGGCGTCAGGCCGTATTGCTGGTAGCCGCCACGCATCCCCGCCATCCGCAGGCGCCGGAGGAAGTTCGCCAACTGGTACGTTACGGCAGTAGCCCCCGCGGTGCCCAGGCATTGGTCCTGGGGGCAAAAGTTCGTGCTGCAGCCGCCGGACGCGCCGAAGTGAGCCTCGACGACCTGCGAGCCGTTGCCCCCGCCGCACTGCGTCACCGAATCTTGCTGAACTTCGAAGGCCAAGCGGAAGAAATCGCCGCCGACACGTTGGTCGACCGGGTGATGATGGTAATGGGTGGTGGATAGTGATAGTTGTCAGTTGTCGGTGATCAATTTTTAGCGAGGGGAAAGCCGCTTGCGGTTTCGCACCGCCCGCCTCAACGCGAAGCATTCGCAAACTCCGGCTTGGGAATGCCCAAGTTGCTGGCCGCTGAAGCGACCAGCCCTCCCAACTACCACTGTCCACTACACAACTGACAACTGTTTACTTTCGCCAATGCCCACATTCGCCCTCAATCTGCTGCCGCGATTCCACCGACTCTGCTTGAAGGCAGATCGGGCGACGATCGATCGATCGAGCATGGGCGCGCCGCGCCAATCGCAGCAAGCACGCGGTGGCATTGAACAGGTCGGTTTACGCGACTACGCCCCCGGCGACGACTTTCGCCATATTGATTGGACGCTCTGCGCACGGCGCGACGAATTGATGACCCGAGTGTTCGCAAGCCACGAAGAACACCACCTCTACGTGTTGCTAGACTGTTCGGCCAGCATGGGCCTGGGCTCACCGTCGAAATTCGATCTTGCCCGACAGACAACGGCCCTGCTCGGTTACGCAACGCTTCGGCAACTCGGGCGGGTGAGCGTCGCGACGTTTTCCGATCGGATGGTCGATCAATTGCGACCCGTCTGTGGGCGGTCGCGCATGCCGCGGCTGCTGAATTTCCTCACACGTCTCGACGTGCAACCGAAGACAACCAACCTGCTGGCGACGGCCGAAACGTTCACGCGGATGTACCAGCAACACGGACCGGTCGTCGTGATCAGCGATCTCTACGACCCGGCCGGATTCGCCGCCGCGTTCGATCTGCTGCGACATCGCGGTTACGACCCACGGTTGATCCAGTTGTACACGCCCTCGGAGGCCGACCCTCTACTGCTGGGCGACATCGAACTGGTCGACATCGAATCGAACCAGAGCTATCGGGCAACAATCACCGAACGCACGGCCGCCCGATACACCGAACTGTTCGCTGCGTTCCAGAAGTCGGTCTGCGAGTACAGCCGTCGCCACGGCATGGCGCACTTGCAGTTGTCGACCAACACCCCAGAAGAAGACCTGATGCGAGAGGTCGCCCTCTGGTTAGCCAGCGACTGCCACGCTTTGCGTGACCACGCACCGCCGCGACGTTCAGCGTCGATAGCTGCGGCGAACAACGTCTGTTCGCAGGGCACGGACGCGAAGCGTCCCGCCGTGAGTTCCCACGCGAAGCGTGGGAACCAGAAAAACAACAAAATCCCTAGCCCCTAGCCTCTGTTCCCTAGCCCCTCTCATGTCCTTCGCCCATCCGTTAGCGCTGCTTTGGGGACTGCTCGCAATCCCCTTGGTCCTGCTCTACTGGCGACGGATGCGCGTGCCGCGCGAGGTGGTGGCTACCGACATGTTCTGGCAGCAGGCGTTTGCCGAAGAACACACACGTTCGACCTGGCAGCGTTGGCGGCACGGCATGTCGTTGGCCGTGCAACTCGGGCTGTTGCTGTTGGCCGTGGTGGCCCTGGCCGAACCGTTGATTGGCCGCCCACGGCGAATCGCGCTCGTGCTGGACAACTCGGCCAGCATGAACGCCACGGACGTTGCGCCTTCGCGTCTGGCGGTTGCCAAAGAAGCGGCCAAGCGATTGATTGATAGTCTGCGGCCGTGCGATCGGGCAGCGGTGATTACGGCAGGCGAATCGGTCGCCGTGCGTTGTCCGATGACCAACGACCGCCAGCGGCTCCGCGCGGCTGTAAACGCCACACGACCGACCCAGGGCGCCACCCGGCTGCTCGACGCCCTCGCAATTGTCGACCGTCGGACTACCCAAATTCCCAACGACTTCGCGGCAACTTCAACAGGCATTGATTCGGACGAAACGTACATCTTCACCGACGGCAACATCTGGCAAATCAGACGGCTGATGACCGACAACGCGGCAGTTTCGGTGGCCAGGCGGCACTGGGTTCGCATCGGCACGTCGGCTGAAAATTGGAGTATTACCCAGTTGAACGTCCGCCGGTCACCGTCCGACCCACAACAGGTTACCGCCCTTGTCGAGGTACAATGCTTCGCCGACCGCCCGATCGAATGCCAGATGTTGATCACGCTCGACGATGAGCCACTTCCGGCGATTCCCGTCAGCTTGGCACCCAACGGGCGGTACAAACATCTGTTGACCATGCCGGCTGCATCGGGCGCTCGGTTGGTAGCCACTCTCGGTTGGACCGACGCGTTGGCCAGCGATAATCAGAAAACGGCGATTGCCCCGGCCATCGATGACTTCGGTGTCTCCCCGTCTGCTTCGCTGTCGGAGGAGACGCCGTGTGAAGCACCCGAGGAAAGTGACCTTCGGCTGCCGGACGGTTTGGACATTGCCGCTACGGAAATCCAGGCCAAGCAGACCGGGCTGCCGCTTTGGTCGTGGTTACTGGTGGTGACCGTGCTGGGCATGGTAACCCAGTGGTGTTTGTATCAACGTCGTTGGTTGGACTGAACCGGAAAACCTGCACTATGAGCGACCCGCACATCACGATCGGCCAACCCTGGTGGTTGCTGGGCCTCGTCGCCTTGGCGCCGGTGGTCTACTACCACGTGCGCCGGTCGCTCGTCCAACGGCCGCGCTGGCAGCGTCGCTCCGCGTTGGCTCTTCGAATTGCGCTGATCGTCGTGTTGGTGGTTGCGCTCGCCGATGTGCGGATCAACTACCAGTCAACCGAGCCGTACACGGTTTTCGCCGTAGACCAGAGTGCGAGTGTCGAATGGTCGTCGCCCACGGCGGCCAAAGATTTTCTCGAAAGCGTTCCTGCTTCTCACGATGTTTCTTCCAATCCGTCCAAAACGAGAAGCACCGAGGGTCGATCCGCCATCTGGGCGTTTTCCGGCATATCCTCAATCGACTCGTCGTCAGACAAAGACGATACGACCACATCGACCCAAAACAAAACTTTGGGAACGAATATCGAGGAGGCAATCTGCTCGGCCCAAACCGTTCTGCCGTCCGACCGGCCCAGACGTATCGTCCTGCTTAGCGATGGCAACCAAACCCAAGACAACGCCCTGGCTGCCGCACGGCAGTCGGCCGTGCCGATCGACGTGGTCGCGCTACCCGGCCAACCCAAAGACGAAGTCTACGTGGCAGCCATCGACGTGCCCGACAAGGTACGACTCGGCGTGCCGTTTGTGGTCGAAGTGGTTCTGCACGCCAGCGGCGACAACCGGGGCGAACTGACGCTCGTAGTCGACGACTCCCGGCAAATCGAGCAACGCTCTGTCGACGTGAAACGCGGCGAGAACCGTTTTTCGTTTCCGATGCTGGTGAACCAGGGCGAGCGTCCTACGTTTACTGCCAAAATCGACGGTTTTCGTGACACAATTGCGGAGAACAATCGGGCCGCGATCGCCCTGCTCGCCGGGCCGCGTCCCCGGGTGTTACTCGTCGAAAGCCAACCGGCGACCGCCCAACCGCTGGCCGATGCACTGCGTGCCGATCACTTCGATGTCGACGTCCGCGCGGCCGAAGAGTTTTCCAGCGAAATGCACGATCTTCAGCCATACGACGTGCTGATCCTCTCGAACGTTTCGGCCACGTCGCTTTCGGCTGAACAAATGCAGCTTCTCAACCGGTACGTCCACGACGGCGGCGGTGGGCTGATCGTGGTCGGCGGGCCTCGTGCGTTCACGCCCGGCGGCTACCGCGAAACCGTGCTCGAAGAAATGCTGCCCGTACGGTGCCACGTTAATGAGAATACGCAAAAGCCAACCCTGGCCATGGTGCTGGTGATCGATCGTTCGGGATCGATGCAGGGCAAAAGCATCGCCCTGGCGAAACAGGCCACGCGTCAAGCCGTCGAAATGCTAGGGCCACGCGACCAAGTGGGCGTGATCGCGTTTGAGGACCGCAACGACTGGGTCGCCGAGCTTCAGCCGTGCGGCGACAAACAACACATCATCGAACAGATCGACACCATCACGGCCGCTGGCGGCACTAATTTATTTCCCGCCCTGGAAAAGGCCTTTCTTGCGTTGCGTGAGACGGATGCCGACTTAAAACACGTGATCGTGTTGACCGATGGCGTTTCGCTGCCCGGCGATTTTGAGCAGTTGACCAAGGACATGGCACGATCGGACATCACCGTTTCGACCGTGGCCGTCGGCGACGAGGCGGCCCAAGATCTATTGCAGGACATCGCCGCGTTGGGCGCCGGTCACTACTATTTCTGCGCCAAGGCCGAATCGGTTCCGCGAATCTTCGCCCTGGAAACGGTCAGCGCCGCGAAGCAGGGCATTACCGAACGGCCGTTCTTCCCGCGGGTGGTCGAGTCGTCCGAACTGCTCACGGGGCTTGACATGAGCGCCGCGCCGACGCTGTTGGGCTACGCCGACACACGAGTAAAACCCTCGGCACAACTCGTGCTGGCCTCTGCCGACAACGCTCCGGTGCTCGCCTGGTGGCAATATGGCCAGGGCCGCACGATGGTCTTCACGTCCGACGCCCAAAGCCGCTGGGCCGCCGCGTGGCTTCGTTGGCCCGACTTCGGGCCGTTCTGGGGCCGCCTCGTTCGCCACAACCTTCGCCGCGATCCGACGCGCAACTTCCATTTTCAAGTTCGCTCGCACGACACGTACACCGACGTAATCCTCGATGCCGTCACGCCCGACGGCCAATGGATCAACGGGGCCGATGTTACGCTGAAGGTTGCCCGCGGGGATACCGACCGTCGTTCGTTACGGCTGCCGCCAGTTGCCGCGGGTCGCTACGCAGCCCGCGTCGGGTTGCCGGATCATCATATAGGTTTACCGCTTCAATTCGACGTTGAACTACAAGGCCCGTCCGCAATGGTCTACCGCAATGGGCGAACCGTGGTCAGCCCCGCGATGGATGAGTTACGGGTGCGCCCGGCAGATACCGATTTGCTTCAGGCAATCGCCCAGACCACGGATGGCCGCTATGGCATTGGCCCGGAGGAAATCACGACTGTCGCCGCTGTGCCGGTACCCCAAACCTGGCACGCGTGGAGGGCCTGCCTGGTGGCCGTATTGCTGCTGTTTTTGAGCGATGTTGCGATAAAACGCTTGGCAACGCGATGAATTTCCAGCCAGCGTTGCCCTAATACGAAAAGGCCTTGCCCCATACGTTTGACGCCCTCCTGGGCGGCGAGTAGACTGAAAACTCTCCTCCAACACGGAACAACTACTTGCGGAACCTTCGCCATGTCGTGGCCGTTGGCGTCTCACTTTAGCGCGATGTTGCAAAACCCGAGGCTCGCCTTTCGCGATCCGGTATTGCGGCAGTGTCATGTCGAACGGGACCAGCGAGGTCAGCCGCGGCCCTGGGCCGGGGCGTTCGCCGTGGTTTACAAGGCATTCGACCCCAACCGGGGTGAGCCGTTTGCCGTGCGCATTTTCACGACCGAGTCGCCCGAGCGCCGCGAACGCTACGATCTGATCAGTGGCTTTCTGAAAGGGCGAAAGCTAAACAGCTTGGTAGAGTTCGAATACCGCGACGCCAGCCTCCGCTCGGCCAGCGACGGCAAGTGGTACCCGATGATTCTGATGCAGTGGGTACAGGGAGACACGCTTTTTCATTGGGTGCGTGCCCGGTGTTTGCAGCGTGATAAGGCTGCGCTGGCAAGCTGTGCTCAACGTTGGGTGGTGCTCGTTCGCGAGTTGACCGACAACGCGATCGCCCACGGCGACCTGCAACACGCCAACGTCATGGTCACCCCGCCCGGTGAATTGAAACTGGTCGACTACGACTGCATGTGCGTGCCGTCGCTCGTCGGTCGACGCAATCTCGAAGTCGGCGTGGAGCCCTATCAGCACCCCACTCGCAATGCCGCGACCCTGTTGTCGCTCGATCTGGACAATTTCTCGGCACTGACGATTTACGTGGCCCTGCGGGCGTTGGCCGTAAAGCCCGAGTTGTGGGACACCTACGTCGAGAATCCCGGTTATGACAAATTGTTGTTCCGCCCGGACGATTTCCGTTCGCCCACCGATTCGCCGTTGTACAACCAGTTGATCCAGTCGCCCGAGCAGGATGTTCGCGAGCTGACGCATCAGTTGTTTTCCTTTTTACACGTTCCGATGAACCAGGTGCCCCCGTTGGGCCATCTGGCCAACTCGTTCGCCAAGGTCGAGGCGTTACTGAAGGCGCAACGGTGGAACGAGGCGGTCGAACTGTTGAACCGGCGAGGCCAGTTCCGCGATGCGCCCGAGCACCTGCAGCCGTTGATTCGCCAGGCCTACGAGCACGTTTGTCGGCGCCAGGCATGGGACGCCTTTTTGCGTGTGCCGCAGGAGACGAGCGAGGCAAGCGATCGGCAGCTGGTCAACGCTTGGAACGAACCGCTGTTTGCCGGGTTCGAGCCGGCCGAACGGCAGCGTATTTGGGTGGGAGAAGCCCGGCGACGCGTGCAGATTCTCGACCGCATTTACCATCAGGTGCAACAGTCGGCCGCGGGAATAACGCTGGTCGGCGAGCGGGGAATTGTCGAGGCTGCGTCCCACTTGCCTGAAGGGTATCACTATAGCCTCCAAGGCCGAGTAACCCTGGCAATGCGGCGGGAGAAGGCAGTCAACCGTCTCCTCAAAGCGATCCAGGACGGCAGTTCCGAAGCTGCCATCGTGGCTTCATGGCGGGCCGTGGCGGAGATGCAATGCGAGGCGTTGGTCGATTCGGGCTTGCGGCCGCGTGTCGAGATGGCCCAGCGTCGCGCGCCGTTGATCCGCGCATTGGAGAAGATCCCCAAGGATCTGCCTTCCGAACAATACGAGCAACGGGTGTTGGAGATCTGGCAGGACGAATTGCTTTCCGGCTGCCGAGAGGCCGACGTTTGGCGAACGATCTACCAACGCCTGGGTACACAACACGCGCTTCAGTGCAAAATCGAGGCTGCCGTGAAGGCCGACGACGAATCAGCGCTGCTGCCACTGGTCGGAGATCCAGCCCTCGACGATTTAGAGCTATCCAAAGCGACCAGGTCGCGGCTCGAATCGGCCCGAACCCGGCTTGCCCGAGCCGAGCCGTTGCTCAACGCGCTTCGGCAGCAAAACCTGGAGGCGTTTGTCGAACATTTTGATGTAGCCGTAATTCGGCTCTACGCACGGCAATTTGCCCCCTACGAGGCCTTGCTGCGCGACTGGGTTGTCCAAGAGATTTTGCCCGTCGAGAGCTTAGGGTTACACTCGGCCGGCCGGCGTAGCGTGAAGCCAGTGAAGCAGCCGCCGGAAACCCATCGGGTTCGTTGGCATTGGCCCGAGAGCCGGTACTGCGACCGTTGCGTCGTGGTCGTTTGTTCCGAAGAACCGGCAGAGAACGAGGATCCTCGTCAACTGTCGGGCCGGCTGAGTGTCGATGTGGACCGTCGCCGTTGGCATCGCGAGGGTCAGAGCCTGTTGCTTTCGGTGCCGGAAGACCTGCTGAACAACGCCGTAGTGGTGTGGGCAGTCATGGATCTGGGCTTCGCGATGCTCTACAGCGCCCCGGTCGTGCTCGGGCGAATCGAAGAAGGGGCCTCCTGGAGTCTGCCGAGGCTGGGATGGCTCAGTTCGCGCGGGGGTGACGCTAGCAAGTCGGACGACGATGGGGCAGAATAGAGGGGTGAGAGACGACAGATGCCGACCTAACCGGAGCCGAGAATGACCCGTTTGCCGTATTCCCAAGAAATCAGCCGGCAGAACAAGGCCTGTTTCTTGTTCTTGCTCGATCAATCGTTTTCGATGGAGGAGCCACTGGGCAATACGTCGAACCGCAAGTGTGATGAACTGGTGGGCGCCATCAACGGCTGGCTTCAGAACATGGCCATTCGGGCCAGCGGCGACGAAGGGATTAAAGACTGGATGGATGTCGGCGTGTTTGGTTACCGGACCGACCAGAACGCCACGCCGATCATCGAGTCGGCCTTACAGGGACCGTTGGCCGGACGCACACTGGTTTCCATCGCTGAAATCGGCAACAACCCGGCGCGGATCGACACGCGAACCCAATACATCCCCGACGACGAAACGGGCGAAATGTTTCAGGTCCCCTGCGAGATGCCGGTATGGGTCGATCCGAAGGCCGAGGGCGGGACGCCCATGTGCCACATGCTCTACCGGACGCACGAGATCCTCACCGAGTGGATCCAGCGTCACCCACAGAGTTTTCCACCCATCGTGGTTCACATCACCGACGGCGAATCACAAGACGGTGACCCTACTGCGTATGCCGATGCGGTCAAGAACCTGGCCACCAATGACGGTAACGTGATGCTGTTCAATTGTCACCTGTCGATGACGGCGGCCGAACCGTTTATGTTTCCGGCCAGCGAGCACGGATTGCCAGACCACCTGGCGCAAGTGTTGTTCCGCATGTCGAGCGTGTTGCCCGAGCCGTTTTATCGTCATGCCGTGATGGAGGGATTTCCGCTGCAACCCAACGCCCGAGGCATGGCCTTCAACGCCGATATGGTATGTCTGATCCAGTTCCTCAACATGGGCACCCAAGCAGCCCCAGGGCTGAGGTAGGGACGAAAGTACAAGCAGATGAGCGGATAGCACGCATCGCATGAGGCGTGGCCGCTTCAGCGGCCATGTATTCAGCGACACGCCCACCCACTCAGGAAAAACAGAGCGAACCACAACACTTGACGCCATGATCTTCCAGTCGAAGACATTCCAGCTTGCGAAGGATCCCGAACAGCCCGGGCACTGCCAGGATGCTTACGCTCTGGATGCGTCGCGAGGGATTGGGGTGATCGCTGACGGCGTCGCTTCGGCCATTTTCTCCGGCCAATGGGCGGAAACATTGGTCCAGGCAACCGTAGCCGAGCCACCCCAGCCCAACGACCCGCAGGCACTGGCCGCATGGCTGGCCGCGCGCCGCCAGCAATGGGCCGGCCAGATCGACACCTCGGGACTGGCTTGGTTTCAAAAGGCCAAATTGCCGACCGGCGCCTTTTCTACGTTGCTTTGGGTACAAATCGAACCGCTCGGCGAGCAGCGAGAAGGGGCCTTCGGTGCCTTGCGAATGAAGGGCCATGCCATTGGCGATAGTTGCCTGCTGCATTTTCGCGGTAGCGAACTCGTACGCAGCTTCCCCATCGAACACTCGCAACAGTTGCAGGACGATCCGCTCGCGCTCGGTAGCGTCGACTTGGGTCGCGATCAACTGATGCAGTTCACCTCGCTCGACGAATTGTGCTACCCTGACGACCTGCTCGTACTCTGTACCGACGCCGTGGCGGAATGGGCCTTGCGGTTGATGGAGTCGGGAACGTTGCCCGATTGGCAGCATTGGTGGAATCTCGACGAATCGGCGTGGTGCGAGGAGATCAACATGCTGCGAGAGCAGCAGCAAATGCGATACGACGATGCCACCGTGATGTTGCTACACGTCGGCGAGCGGCCGGTTGCCGGGAAGGCGACCGGCGAGGAACCCGTGTTGGCCGAGCCGGTCGATGAAACGCAGCGCGAAGATGACGACTGGAGCGAGAAGTTCAAAAACGCCGGCGAGCAGCTTGCCGACGGTATCGACATTGCTTCTCGCCAGGCGGCACGCGGCCTAAAGAAATGGACCGACAAAGCGATTCGCAAATTTCGCGATAAGTTCGGCCCTGACGACGATACAACCGGGCCGGGATAGTTATGCGATGTTCCTGCGGTCAAGAAAACCAGATTTTCGCCAGCCAATGCGAACGATGCGAACGTACGCTACTGCTAGGCATGGACGCGCGTCGGGTGTTCGTTGATTCGTCGATCGGGCTAGGGCTGTTGCTCGCGCTGTTGCTCGTCTTCGCTTTCGACCGGGGCGAGGCCACTTCGCTCGACGAATCGGATGTCGGCCAGCGTACCAGCGTGACGACGGAGGTCGTTGAACAGCCGACTCCCGTTGAAGCGAAACCCCTGCGGCTGGCCGTTACGCCGCCTGTGTACGACGACATGGGCAAGCTGCTGCGGTCGTTAGGCGAAGGGTATCGCTATCACGAGATCACGATGGACGACCTGTGCGACACCGAACGTCTTGCCGCGTACGACGTCGTTTTTCTCACCTGCGGCTACGTGCCCGAGCATTGGACAACCGAGCGCCTTCGCGAGGGCGAACGTTCTGGCGGTGAGATTCGCGCGGCCCGGCCGGAGATCATTCGGCAACTACACGACAGTCTGCGGAAATATGTGGGGCGAGGCGGTACGCTGTACGCCTCCGACTGGCAGTTTCGGCTGGTAGCCGTGGCCTTTCCCGAGTTTGTCGACGAGGACGCCGTGGCCGGGGGTATGCCTGGTATGGTGGATGCCGAGGTAATCGATCCGGGGCTGCAACGCCGCCTCGGTGACGAGATCCGGCTACGTTTCGACAAACGGGCGTGGCGACCGGCAGCCTTCGATCGGCAGCGCGTGCAAACGTTGCTGCGCGGGGTTTACGAAACCATCGACGGGCGGTACCGCGAAGGGCCGTTAGCTGTGCAATTTCCCTTCGAAGAAGGCCAGGTGATCTTCACTTCATTCCACAACGAGAAACAGCACAGCGAGACAGAAGAAAAACTCCTGCGGCACCTAGTTTTCACCACGGTTACCGCGAAAACGTCCCGATCGGTAAAGCGAACCATGGTGCGCGGTGGTTTCGATCCGGTCGACAGAAACTTGCTGAGCGCCTCGGTCGGCGACGCGTCGATCCGCCAAGCCTACGAATGCTCGGGCGATTGCGATTTGCGGTTCGTGCTGGGATTCGGTCAACAAGGCGCCGAGCTGCAATTGACCGTGGAAGGGCCGCAGGGGCGGAAACTTCAGAAGACCGGAACGTCGACGATTTCGATCGACGTAGTGAAAGCGGCAACCGGAACGTGGCACTACCGGATTACCCCACTTCGTGTTCCCTACGAAAACTTCCCTTTCACGCTCACCGTGGGCGAAAAACCGGCGAAACCCCAGTGAAAACGTCCAGGTATTCGAAGGGAAGGTTCGGTGTTCAGGGTAAACGTTTGTCGCCCCAAGACTCAACTCCACAACACCCCCAAGCCCAGGGGTTACACCCCCTGGGACGACAGAAACAAGACCATAGGGCGCACCAACGGAAAACCAACACATGACGGATCGAATCGACACCCCCTGGGATGGCAACTACAAAATCCCCTGGAACGAACCAGGGTTCAGCAAACGCATGCTGGCCGAACACCTAACACAGCAGCATGACATGGCCAGCCGGCGCATCGAATGGATCGACCGGCAGGTGGCTTGGATTCATGAGACGGTTTTGGTCGGCCGGCCTTCGCGGATTCTCGATCTGGGATGTGGACCAGGCCTTTATTCGCATCGACTGGCCGCCCTGGGGCACGACTGCCATGGGATCGATTTTTCGCCGGCGTCAATCGAATATGCCCTCGAACATACACCAGATGCCAAGCGCTGCAGCTTTGCGCTGGGCGATATCTGCCAGGCCGATTTCGCTGGGCCGTATGAACTGGCCATGTTCTTGTTTGGTGAATTGAACGTCTTCCCACCCGAACAGGCCAAAACGATCCTGCGAAAGGCCCACGCCAGTCTGGTTGCCGGAGGGCGTTTGCTCGTCGAATTACAGAGCGAAGAGGCGGTGCGTCAGACGGGCATGGCCGAAGATAACACGGCGGAATGCGAAAGCGGCCTGTTTTGCGGACGGCCCCACACCTGCCGGATCGAAAACCATTGGCTCGACGACCAGCAGGTGGCCGTACAATTGTTCCACATCACAGAGACAGCTTCTGCCGACACACAAACCTATCGCAGCACCACGAAAGCCTGGGCGGAGAACGACTTCCGGGCGTTGCTGGCCGGCGTGGGATTCGCGGAACCCGCCGTCGAACTCGATTGGCCAAACGGCAACAACGGCCTTGTCCTGTGGGCGGCCGAGAAATGCTGAGATGACTCAGTCGAGGTGAACATGCGGGGTGTCATGCCCACGCTCGCGTGGGCACATTCGTCGAACACCGCAGCATGCCCACGCGAGCGTGGGCATGACACCCCGCATGTCGAGATGATACCCGTGCCTTATTATTTTTCCCAACAGGCCACCGTCAGTCGGTTCGACTGGTGACTTCAACTAAGTGGTAGCCGAATTGGGTCTGCACGGGACCCTGGACCTTGCCGACCTCGGCGCTGAAGACGACTTCGTCGAATTCCTTGACCATCTGGCCGGGGCCGAATTCGCCCAATTCGCCGCCCTGCTGCCCGGAGGGACACTGGGAATGCTCCTTGGCCATTTCGGCAAAGTCGGCACCGGCTTCGATCTGCGACTTGAGGTTTTCGCAGGCTTCTTGGGTTTCTACAAGAATGTGACGAGCGGTAGCTCGGGCCATGATTACTCTCCGTAGCAGGAATGTTGAAAAAAGTGAACCAACTACCATAGCAGGTTCACCGAGTTTGACAACCGACATCCCCCGGCTGCAAACGCCCTCTTGCCCGTGGATGTGATCTGGCCTGCTAGCTCCACCACATCAGGGGGATCCAACAGACAGACCATTTCGAAAAAACGAAAGTATCGACTGAAGAGATTTTGCGGGCTCGCTTGACGCCCCCCGCCCGGTTTACATCCTATCCTTGCACTGTTCAAAGCGTTCGTGCCCTAAACCGGAGCGCCCCGGCGAATCGTCGCCGCCACACTGTTCATGCCTGAATCCAACCCGCCGTCCAATCAGCCTCGCTTAAGCGCTCCGCAAATCGCCTTTGCGGTTGTGGTCGTGTTGTATGTTGCCTACGCCGCAGCGTTCATCGCGCGCACTAGCTTCTCGATCGACGGTGTCCGGCACTTCTGCCTGTTCGACGACGCCATGATTTCCATGCGCTATGCACGAAACCTGGCCGAAGGGCAGGGGCCCGTCTGGAATCCCGGCGGCGACCGCGTGGAGGGCTACACCAATCCACTCTGGACGGTCACGATGGCCACGCTTGCCTGGCTACCTCTTTCGATGGCCAAAGCCTGTCTGCCCGTGCAGATACTGGGGGCCTTGTTGTTGGTAGCCAACCTGTTTGTCGTTCGTGCCATTGCCCGTCGAATGTCGCCCTGCGCGCCTTGGGTTGCGGTGGGGGCGGCCGCGCTTACGGCCTTCTACCTGCCGTTGAACAATTGGGCCCTGCAAGGGATGGAAGTCGGGGCAGCCGCTTTACTGGTTTCTTCGGTCACCCTACTGGCCCTGCGCCGGTTGGAAGACGATCGTTTCTCCCGGCTGCTTTATCCTTTGGCCAGCGTGGCCGTGTTGCTGCGGCTCGATCTTGTCGTGCCGATGGGCATGATCTGTGCCTACCTGATGCTGTTCGACCGCCGCTACCGTTTGCGCCACGCAATCGCAGGCGGCATCGCGATCGCTTTGGGCTTGGGCCTGCAGACTGCCTTTCGCTACGCCTACTATGGCGATTTGCTACCGAACACCTATTACCTGAAAATGACCGGCTATCCCGCACTGCTGCGAATCAGCCGCGGCCTGCTCGTGCTGGGCGACTTCATTCGGGCGATGAATCCGCTGGCCTTTGCGCTGCCCTGGTTGTTGCTGCCCTTGCGTCGAGACCGCAAAGTTGGCCTGCTCACGGCCGTGGTCGCCGGGCAGATGGCCTACAGCGTTTACGTCGGCGGCGATGCCTGGGAGTGGTGGGGTGGTGCGAATCGCTACATCAGTGTGGCCATGCCGCTGTTTTTTGTCTTGGCTTGCTGCACGGTGGACTTATTGTTCGAGCGACTGCTGGCTTGGCACCGCGGCGTCGTCGAGCCAACCACAAGACCGTTCGCTCGACGTCAATGGCTATTTGCCGTCGCCGTCGTGCTTCTGCTGCTGAGCACCAATTCGTTGCGCGGACCGGCCAGCTTGCGGATTTGGGCGCTGATCGAACGGCCGCTGCATGTGACCGACAACGAACAGATGGTTCGTCGGGCGTATATACTGCGCGATATCACCAAGCCCAACGCACGAATCGCCCTGGTCTGGGCCGGGATCATGCCGTATTTCGCCGATCGGGAGATTGTCGATATTTCCGGCAAGAACGATCGACACATCGCCCGACTTCCGGCACATCGCGCGGTGGACGACAGCAAACGGTTTCGCCACTTCCATCCCGGCCATCTGAAGTGGGACTACCACTGGTCGATCGCCCAAATGCAACCCGATGTCGCGCTACAGGTAGAATACCCGCCGGGCGAGGCTGACACCTATCTGGCCCACGATTACCGCCGCGTAATGCTCGACGGGACCTCGTACTTCGTCCGCAACGATTCACCGGTGTTGCGTTGGGATCGCATCGCAAAACTCCAACGCCAAACGGCCGATCACCTGCTCGCGAAGACTGACGACGAAGACTAAAACGTCTGTCGGTTTTGACGTTTCGGGCCGGGTGCCAGCTTGCCCGCCGCTGCGGCAGCAAGAGCAAACAAGTTACCCATGGTACCCGCTATACTCACCCAAAACTCGCCCTAACGCCGGTTTGACGGTGGTGGTGGCGGCGGTGGCGGAATCCGCGGGTTGACTCGCGGTGCCTGCGGCGGTGACCCTACGGCTGGCGGTGGAGGCGGTGTGGAAGGCGTCGGCGTAACGGCCCCCGCGGCCAGCGAAGGTGTGCTTGCAGGTGGCGACAGTGTGCTTGCAGGTGGCGACGGTGGCTGTGAGGGTTGTGGCTGAGCTGGCCGTGGAAGCGGCGGCGAAGGCGGCATTGCCGACGACGAACCGCTTCCGCCCGAATTCACCCCCGACACAACCGGCGGAGCCCCGGGCACAACCGGTGGAGGTGGTGGCGATGCCATGGTCGTCCCCGACGCCAACGGAGGTGACGATTCCGGCCGAAGCGCCGCAGCACCGCGTGTGTGCTCCTGTCCCACGGCCGTTCCCCGCTGGCTAAAACGCACGATGTTGCCACCTAGCCGGATCAGATCGCCATCTTTCAGGCGAACGACACCGTGAATCGGCGCGCCGTTGAGCAACGTGCCAAGCCGGGAGCCGAGATCTTCGATGGCGTATTCTCCCGAGTCGTCGCGCGAAATGCGTACGTGCTCGGCGTCGATGTCTTGCGCCGAGTGGCCAATGAAGGGCAACGGCAAGTGGTCGCCCCGCCCCAACACGGTGGCCGGCTGGCTGAGGATGAGTTGTCGGCCCGGACGAAAACCATCCAGCACGGTCAGCCAGGCTCGGCGCAGGACCACTTGGGCCAAACCGATCAACGCACCCACAGCGATACCCAAGATGACAAACGCGGTCGCCCGGGCGGCAGCCGCCGAGCCGGAGCTGACTGCGCCAGCGATCGGGCCGAAGAGTGTTCCGCCGAGCAGCCCCCCCAGTCCGCCACCAATCAGGCCGTTGCGGATTTTCGAGCTGGAACGTTCATAGATCCCGTCAGTCGCGCCGATGGCCAATCCCATGACGGCCCACCCCAGCGCCCGGGTGAATTGCAGTTCGGCGAACAGGAGATTCCCCAACGCGGCCCCCAAGCTTCCGCCGAGGGCCCCAGCCACCAGCCCTACGCCGGCACGGCGGAGTTGCCCGCGCCACGAGGCACCGGCTAGACCGGCCACCAAATTCACACCCGCGCCCACCCCGGCTGCCACCAAGCCACCCATCACCGCCACCTGGAAGGTCCCACGTGGGGCTCCCCCGAGGACGAGAAGTTCGGCCACCACCCAGCCGAGCAGGGCACCCCAACCGCCCAGGATCGCGCTGTAATAGACAAATCGGGTAAACGACATATTTAACTCGGCCCAGAAACAGGCTCGAAGGAATACCTTGACATCACCGATGCGAATACGAGGTTACGTCGGATTGTGGATGTTGGCAACCACTGTGGCTATCGGCCACCCCGCATAGACAGCCCAGCAACGCTATTTCCCGCGTTGCACGGCGTTTGAGGGGCTAGGGGATCGAGATCAGGGAACAGGGAAAGTCGGGCACTGGTGCTTGGCACTTCATTGGTCATTCAGGCTTGGGCATTCCGACTTCCGACCTTTCCCCTCCCACTCGGTCCTCCCGTCGGGCTCGCGGCTTGAATAACCCCTTGGGGGCGGTTAACTTAGAGATGGCTGCCGAAAACGCCGATTGGTCAATCCAACGGCCAAATTTTGTAGCAGGCGGCGGAACGGGGTTATAGGAACAGAGACAAAGGCAAGGGGTGCACGACTCATCTGCATGAAGAAGGGCAGCCGTTGCGGCGGCGGTCCTTCGGACGCTTCCCTTGGGTTACAGACGCAGGCAACGCTAAGTTCACGCTTTGAGGCCCCGCGTCTCGGGTTTTCGGCGTCAACTTCCTTTTCTTGGCGGGAACAAACCCATGGCTAGACGATTCGTTCGCGTCGATCTATCGCAAGAAGCCCGGGACTACCGCCCGTTGGCCTTGGAACCCGGTGTTCCGCTTCTGGATCGCTCGGGAGCCAACGACAAGATCCTCTTCCGCTGGCTCGGCGGCATGATCGCCGAGCCGGTATGGGAAGGCGAATCGGTTAACTTCTTCGTGCGAGACGACCACGGCGGACGCCTCGAAGAGGTCGACTGCCAACCGGCCACCAACGCCGATCTAAAAGGCCCACTGAACGTCGAAATCGAAAAACTCCGCGACCGCATCGACCAGGCCAAACCAGAAACCGCCACCGAACGGGCCGTCAAGAAGATGGTCCGCCAGGCGTTCGAACAGTTCACCAAGAACCTCGCCCGAGCGGATCTCGACGGCTACTTTTTCAAGTATCGCGACGTGCAAGGTCGCTGGCGGCTTGTCTGGTGCTGGGGATATCAACGGGTAGACCAGCAGCCCGCGCCAACGGCCATCTGCGCTGCTCAGCCGTGCAACCTTTTGTTCGTCCGCCGCCCCGGCCAAAGCCCCAAATGCCCGGCCTGCGAAGCGGCCCTGGCGACCGTTCCCAAAAAACCGTCCCGCGGCCCCGCATGGCTCGTAACGGCTCTGCTGTTGCTGATCATCGCTGCGTTGGCGCTGTGGTATTTTGTTCCCAACCGACTGGTGGCCACTCCCAGCGGTTACACGGGCCCGGTGGGCAGCCGCATCGCTTTTCGTGTCGAGAAGTCCTGGCTCCTCTGGCGGCAGGATGTTACCGGGCAGGCGGTGGCGGTCTCGCTCGACCCGGCCGTCGCCCGAGTGAATTCGTTGAGCACCACGGCCACAATCGTCGGTCCCGGCACGACGTTCGTTCGTTTCCTCCTGGGAGACCTTTCGACGAATGTCCCTCTGACCGCCGGCCTAGCCACCAATCCCGACCGTTTGGTCATCGAACCGCAACAGGTCGAATTGGGAATCGGCACCACCGCTCGGCTGAAACTAATCGGTGAATACGACGACGGTGCCCGAGTAGACCTCACCGAAGCCGCCGAATGGGTCGCTGCAAGCGACGGCATCGTCTTTGCCATGAACGGGCTGGTCGAAGGTCTCGGCGAGGGGAAAACCACTGTAGCCGCTCGATATCGGGCAACACCGCAAGACGATTACCTCGAAACAAATGCAAAGGTTGATGTTTCCGATATCCAGTTCGAGTCGCTACGCTTAGTGGTTGCGCCCTCGCCGGTCAACGTCGGGCGCCCCAGCGCCATGGTCATCGATGCGGTCACCGCCGAGGGGCGCGGTTATTCGGTCCTCGAATCATCGCGGCTCGACACGACCGTTTCGCCCAACTATCTGGCCCGCGTCGACGGTCGCGAGTTGATCGGCAACCATGTGGGCGAGGGCAAACTGACCGCGACCTTCAATGAAACGCTTACCGGCGAACTGCCGTTGAGCGTAGCCGTCGGCCCGGGCGTCGACCGACTCGTCGTGCTGCCTGAGACGCTCGACATGGTCGTCGGCCAGATTACCGACCTGAGCATCGCTTCGCCCAGTCGAGAGCCCATCGCAGTAACCAGCGCCGATGCGGAAACCGTGGAAGTCGACAACGAAAACCGGCTGATCGCCCGACGCGAGGGCAGCACCCAGGTAACCGTCGCCCAAGGTAAAGAACGCCTTACGGTCGACGTCCTCGTGACCACCGCGGAGTTCGCCTCGTTGGCCATCGCTCCGTCGCACGTCGTCGTGCCGGTCGACGACACGGTCCGTCCCCGGGCGATGGCCGAAATCGTTGCCGCCGCCGATCAACCGAGCGCAAAAGACTCCACGGCAGCCAACGATCAACCGCCCGCGACCGATCAACCACCCACGGCCGCTGAACCAGCGCGTCGCGTGGAAATCGCTCCCGACCAGTTGGAAGTAATCGCTAGCCCGTCGCCGCGTTTTGCGAGGCTCTACGTCCCCAAGCTGGAACTGTTTGGTGTAACACCCACACGACCCAGTAGTCCGCAATCGCTGAGCCTGCGATTCAAGGGCCACGAGGCCACCGCGCCGGTCGAAGTGGTGGTTGCCCCGTTGCGTCTGGCATTGACCCCGCCGGGCCCGGTCGACGTGCCGCTGGGGCAACAAGTCCGGGTGCAGGGTTGGGCCACGTATAGCAGCGGACGTCGAGTGCAGGTCGTCGCGGGACGCATGACGTTGGACAGCCGTGAGCCGGCTGACGCCATCGCGGGGCTTGAACTTCGTGGCGACCGCGTGGCGGCACTGAAAGCCAATGCCGGACCGCTTGAGGTCTACGCCGACTATTTTGGCTATGAATCGAAACCCGTGGTGTTCCGCTCGACCGAAGCCGGCCCGGTGACTCTGAAGCTCAACGTCGACCGCACGCTTCGCGTGGCCAACGAGACGGGCCGCGCGATCCTTTCTGGTACCGATCCCGACGGCGATGTCGACCTAGTGCCCGAGTTGGCCACCTTTACCAGTTCCGATCCGAAGGTATTGAAGATCGACGAAACCTCGGGCATGTTTCGCGCAGTCACGCCGGGCAAGGTCACCGTGACGGCCGAACACCCGGCCGCGCAAGAGTCGGTCTCGCTGGAATTGAACGTCTACGACCCGGCCGACGTCCGCATGGTGTTCGACCCCAGTTCGGTTCGCCTCGCGGTCGACGAAGTTGCGCGATTGCCGCTGTACCTCGAAGCAAAAAGCGGGGGCGCCGAAAATGAGGACACCGTAGTCCGAGCCCCGCTGACCGGTCCCGGCATCGGTTACACGATGAACCGCCCCGAAGCGGTTCGTTTCCTGCCGCCAACGCTGGTGGGCGTCGAACCGGCCGAACCGTTTGAGCTGGCCGCCAGCTACTACCCGGTACTGCGAGACCCGGCCACCGCACAAATCGAAGTGGTCGCGGCCCAAACGCCGGCCGCCTTGCGCGTAGTACCCGCGTCGGTCGAACTCGTGCCGGGGCAAACGATCACCCTGCGTGTCGAACAACAGTCGCCCGATGCGCCGGACACCTGGAAGGAAGTGGCCGCAAACGCCGTGATTTGGCGTGTGCCGTCTGGCATCGTCTGGACTCCGGCCACCGAAGACCTCCCGCCAACGGTGGCCTTGCCCGAGGGCGCTAGTGGCCAGTTCGATCTTTCGGCCGAATACGCGGGTCAAACGGCGACCGCGTTGATCACGGCCAAAACGTCGGCCCTCGATCCCAACGATCCGGCGGCCGAAGTCGTTCTGCTGCGAGATCCGCCGGGCGAGTATCTGCCCGCCGGCCATCAACAGCGTTATCAAATCGCTGTGCAACAAGGAGCTCTTGAGGAACCGGCCGCCAACATCGAATGGCCCGACGACTTCGAAAACGACTACGTCCGCTGGCAAGCGCCCGTGTTGACGGCCAAACGTGGCGGCTACCAGCAGTGGCTCGATGCCCAAGTCGGCGCGAAGAAAGTCATCTGGCAGACGTCGACCCACGCCCCGAGCACGTTCCAGCGCGCCCCGCGCAGGGCAGACCAACCGATTGCCGTGAAAATCCTCAGTGATCAGGGTCCGGTGGTTCGGTTCCCGGTGGGCGCGCGATTCGACGACTTCCGTGTCGAGGCCCACTACGACGACGGCTTCACCCGGGTGGTAACGAACAAAGCCAACATCCGCCCGCGCGAATCGGCCTCCGAAGCGGCGGTGGCCCCCAGCGAAGGTTTGCTACTAGGCGTGCAACCGGGCCGCTCGGTGCTCGACGCCGAGTTCGACGGCGTCCGCAGCGAACAACCTCTCACGGCCGATGTGCTGGCAGAAGTCGACGTGGATCAACTCCGCGTCACCCCGGCACCACTCGCGTTGGGTCTTGGCGAAACCTACTCGCTGGACGTTGTGGGCTACAAGAATGGAAAATCGCTGGGCATCCTCACCGGCGTGCCAGGGCTGCTTTGGAAGTCGACCAATCCGGAAGTCGCCCGGGCGGATCACTCGGCGGTGACCGGCACCAAGCTCGGCACGGCCGGCATTACGGCCCAGTTGGGCCAGGTGCTTAGTCCACCGGCCGAAGTGAACGTGGTCGAGTCGGTGGCCGACGCCCTGGTGACCAATCCCAAGCTGTTGCAGCTCAGGGTAGGGGAGGGGGCCCGAATCGGCGTCGATGTGAACGTCTTCCGCGGCGATTTGGATTTCAGCCACAACGTACGGGTAACGCCCGCGCTGCCGGGCGTGGTCCGTTACGTACCCGAGACACACAGCCTGATGGGCGTAAGCCCAGGCGCATCGGCCGTGGCCTTTACGGCTGGCGACAAGCTGACGAATCTCACCGTCGAGGTTCTTCCCGAGACGGGTATTGTCGACGGCACGGTCGTCGTCGAGCCGGCCACCAGCAGCCTGGCCCAAGGTCAGGCAGTGCCACTGAGCGTCTTCGTCGTCACGCCCGACGGCCTGCGCATCGACCGCACGGCCGCCGCCGTGTTTAGCAGTGCCGAGCCAAGCAAGGTCGCGATGCGCCGCAATCGAGCATGTGCGTTGCAGGCCGGGGCTTCGCAGATCACGGCCGTTCTGCCGGGCACGAGAAACTCGGGCACGGCCTACGTGAACGTCAACAGCGAACCGATCACCGAGCTGATTCTCGATCCGCCGGCGATGAACTTGGGCATCGGCGATCTGCAACCGCTGCGGATCCTCGGCCGTGCGGCTACCGGTACCCACGAACTGTTCGAACAGTCGGACCTCCGCGTAACCACGGCCGGGCCGAATCCCCAGGCCATCGCACTGGTCGGCGAAAACCAGGTCGACGCCCTTAGCCCGGGCCAAGCCGCCGTGGCGGTCGACTGGCAGAACCGGCTTTCGGCCCAGGCCCCGGTCTCGGTGACCAACAATCCGTTGACCGCGTTAAGAATCGATCCGGCGGTAGCCACCATCCACCCGGGCCAACCGTTGGTTTACCAGGTGACCGCCATGCGAGGCGGAGAGCTTCGCGTGCTCGGACCGGAACACGGCGTGAAGCTGTTCGTAAGCAACGACACCGTGGCCACTCCGATCGGCGGAATGGCCGTGCAGGGAAGAAGCCCGGGCCGAACGGCCGTGGTGGCTCAGGTCGGTAGCCAACAAGCCGAGGCAAGTCTCGACGTGGTGCCGGGGACGGCCGCGGTGGGTAGCAACATCATTCTCGGCCCCGGCGGCACGGCCATCATCGACGGCGGCGGTACAACCTACTACGGCCCCGGCGGCGGCTACTACTCCGGTGGCTCCGGCGGTTGGGTCGACGGCGTCTGGCGCGACGACGTGATCGTCCGCGACGGCAACCGTACGGTGATCGGCGGACCCGACTACCTCGACGGCGTTTACCACGCTCCCACGGCCGACGCCGTGGAACTGCGTTTTGTGCCCGAGGTGTTGCGTCTGGCGCCCGACTCGCCTCCGACGCCGATTCGAGTCTTCGAAGTACTGCCCGGCGAGGTACTCGGCCGCGAAGTAACGACAAGTCCCGACTTGGAGGTCGGCCCGTCAACCAACATCGCGGCGGCCACGAAGACCGAGACCGGCGTGGTCGTGGGCCCTCGCGCGGCGGGACAAACGTTCCTTGGCGCCAAGCTCGGATTGCTCACGGCCAAACCGCTGCTGGTGCAGGTGGGCGACGTGGTCGTGGGCCGTGGGCGGTTGATCGTTTCCCCCAACCCATTGACGATCTGGTCGGCCGAAACCGGCGCGTTCGACTACGTGATGCTCGATCCCGGCGGCGGGTTGCCTCCGCGGGCAGTTGACTATCAAGTCACGCCGCAGGCCGGTTCCGACGTGGTCGAGGTGGTCGATGGTCGCACGTTGCGAGGCCTCCGAAGCGGCGTGGCCCAGGTCACCGTAACAGCGGCCGGCGCCGACGGCACCTTTACCGGTCCCTCGACCGCGGCCACGGTGGAAGTGGTCGATGCTGGCCGTTTATGGATCGAACCGGCTACGTTGACCATGAAGGTCGGGCAAAGTTCGCCGCCATTGTCGGTAATGACCGAAGGACCCGGCGGCCTGCCGGTGGCCGTCGCCGCGACGCTTCAAAGTATGGACGGCGCCGTCGTAACGCCCAACCCACAGTTGCCAGGCCGTTTTCAGGCCCAAGGACTGGGGGCGACGCAAATTCGGGCGACCTACCGCGGACGCGAGGCGTTTGCCGGCGTGACCGTCACCGGAGATCGCTTCCTTTCGGTCGAAGAAAGCTACAACGGTGGGCCGGACGATTTCGACATCACCCTAGAGGTACTAGCCGCCCCCACCGAAGGGCCACTAGAATATAGGGTCTATCGGGCGGGTGACCCACCGGCCGATAATTGGGTAGCGGCCGACATCGAGGGCGAATTCCGAAAAGCCACGCTCCGCAGCCCACGGATGCCCTACGGACCGCGCGGTACGCTTTATAATCTGGTCATTGAAGCCCGAGACACCCAGCAGCAGTCGATCCAGCGCTACCCGCTAACCTTCCGGCTGACCTCGACCATCGAAAGGACCGATTTGGAGGACAAGTAGGAGGTCGAAATGACCAGTGCCAAATCATCAATTAAGCGCAAATCCTAAATCCCAAATCATAAATCTCTAGCTCCGAGCCTCTAGCCCCTAGCCCCTTTCTATGCCCTTTCCAGACGACCGCGATCGCAATTTGATTCGGTTTGCCGAGCACGTCGAGGCGTTATCGACCGAGCTTTGCGATTGGCTTTCCGAGTTTAACCCGTCGCGCCGAGCCACCGATCTGTTACCCATCGCCGAGAGCGACGAGTTCGAGGTCCTGCAACTCCGCCGATTGGCGAGTAGTCTGTACACCTCGGCCAAAGTGCCCGTGGCTGCAGCCGTTTACGGTCCCTCGCAGGTCGGCAAGAGTCTTTTCGTGGGCCAGGTGCTTCGGCCACATAGCGAGAACTACTGCCCGATCGGCGGCGACGAAACCCACGGTCCTCCGGCCTATTACAAGGAGCTGTCGTTCGACACCGACTTGAACCCCCAATGCGGTTCGAACGAAGCCACGGCACTGGTCACCCGTTTTACGACCAAAGACCGCATCGGCGCTGGCGTTTCGCCCGACTACCCGGTGATGGTGCGTGCCCTGACCCGTGTAGAGTGGCTTCGGGTGCTCGCTCGAGGGTTCCATGTGGAGTGCAAAACACCGGCCACCACTTGGCAGCAAGGCGAGCTCGAGGAGTTGTTCGACGATTTGGCCCACAACCACTCCGGCACGGAAGTCGACCGCAAGTGGCGAATGGACATCCTCGACGCCTACTCCTACATGCGCGACGTCGATCGCCGGGGATTCCAAGCCAAGGAAGCCATTCTCAACGGCCTGTTGAGCCGTTTCCCGCTGAACGAAGAGGGCTACGTGGCCTGCGCCGCCGCGTTGTTCTGGGATAACTGGCAGTCGCTGACCAACCTGTTCATCCGCATCAGCAACTTCCTCAACCGGATTACGCTGGGCGATCACGACCCGGCCATTTTTTCTCACTGGGCAGGCGTCCGCTTTCTGTTGGATAGTCAACGGGCGAAGGTCCATGAGCGGCGCAATTCGAAGGTTTGGCAAAAGGTCGATTGGGCCGACTTCCACCTAGTGGAAAAGGACAAATACTTCGTGCTCGACTACCGCCCGGGCAGCGGCTCGGGTACCGAAGAACTGGAGACCATCCAGGCCGGGATGCTCGAACTGGCCATGCCCGTGTTGCCCCACCGGCTTAACGACGACTGGCGCCGGGTGATCGAGCAGATGGACTTTCTCGACATTCCTGGCATGCGTGCCGGTCGGCAAGGCGCCGAACAGGGCAAACGCACCACGGCCGACACGCTCGAAGAACAGATGGAGATCGTCAAACGCGGCAAGGTGGCCTATCTCTTCGAGCGTTACACCGACGAACTTCAGATTCAAACGTTGTTGTTGCTCTCGCGTGGCGGCAATCTGGAAGTGACCAGCCAGATGAAGCACCACATCGACAAGTGGGGTCGCGCCCGATACGGCGAAAAGGCCTGGCCCACCCGGGTGCGCGACGAGGTGCCCGCGTTGTTCGTCGGCATGACCGGCCTCGACGAAGAGTTTCGCAACCGCGACGAATACGCCGACAAGGGGCTCTACGAAAACCGCCTGGGCCAATTGGTCGACGCCTTGGGCCCCGTGATGAACGATTTCGGCGGACGGGGAAAGGCCTTCACCAACACCTACCCCATCCGCTACCCCGGCACCTGGGATACCAACGACGAGCAACGCCAGAAGGAAGACCCCGAAAAATGGGTCCGTGCCAGAGCGGCCTTCATGGCCTCGGAAATGGTACGAACCTACAGCAAGGCGCCCGAATTGCGTTGGGACACCGCCATGCGTGACGACGACGGAGGGCTGTCTCTGATCAGCGCCGGCATTCGCGGCGTTACTACGGCCGAAGACAAGCAGAACCAACTGAACAAAGAGATCCAGGAAGTTCAAAACCGGTTGTTGCAGTTGTCGCGAGATTGGGTCGTCGACCCGGATGCCAACGTCGACCGTCGCAAACGGATCGCAGCCGCTCGCAAGGTGCTCGATTGGCTGGCCTCGAACGAAGAGCTGGTCTACTATCGGGTACACGCCTTGCAAGAGTCGCTGTCGGTAGCCGACGGCGACGAATGGTCGCTGGCCGATTGTGTCGACACGCAAACCCGGCGCCGCGGCGATCCGTTGCCACGCGAATTGCGCAATTTCCTTCACCAATGGGCAACCGTCTCGGTGCCGAAACGTTGGGAAGACTATTGCCATACGCATCAAGACGGCGGGCCGTGGCTCGACCCTAACGACCTCAACGCCTTCACCCGGTACCTGCGCGACTACCTGCTGACCGAAGACGTCTTCGAGAAACTGCTGGAACAGCTTACGCCGGTCGTCCACCTGAAGACCCGAGACGAAGCGGCCCGACGCCGGGCACGCCGCAAGTACGCACGTATCATCCTCAACGATTACGTCGTGAACCCGGGCGGCAGCATGACCCCCATCAAGCCGCCAGAGGACGAGCAACATGCCGATTCGGCCGTCGCCTCGCAGGACGACGATGGTGACAACCTCCGGCGGTTCGGATTAATGGGCGCGTTCATCAAACGTTGGCTCACGCGACTACCTCAGGCGTTGGCTTTGGGCGCGGGCGAACACATTCAACTGCCGCCGGGCAACTCCGAATTGATGGATATTTTGGCACCGTTTGACTCGTGAGGGTAGAGGCGAAGGGGTAACGTGCCGTCCAAACGGCATTTTATCGCCACACAAAATCACTCAAGCTGGGTGCCACTGGCTGCTTGTCAGCCAGTGCTGAACACGGGCATACAAGCTGCCCGTAGCACCTCTAAATGAAAAGCACCCGACATCACCAACCAAGCGAAACATCGAATCAACATGCACGTCTTGTTTGCCAACACCGGAGTCCAACTGATCTGCGTCCCGTTGAAGGGTGGCAGTCGCTATCAGACCTCGCAAATCGGCTACGGCTGGCAGCGTTGCCAATGTGCCGGCGGTGCCGAAGATCAGCCGCCGCGCACGTATCCCTTCGTCCAGTGGCAAGTAATTCAGTCGGGCACCACGAAGCTCTTCCTGGCGATCGACACCACCTGCGGCGACCCCGACGTCGGCTATTTCTGCGAGCCGAGCGCCTTGACGAAAGACTATCCAATCCGCATCAACAATCTGCTTGATGTGCAAGGCCAGCCGCTGAAGGGAATCGGCGACATCGAGGTCGTTATCCGCCCGGCCACCGCTACCGCCGGCGATGCCAAACACGTGCATCTGATCGTCGACTTTGGCAACTCGCGCACCGGCGCCCTGTTGCTCGAACTGGCGGGCGAAATCAGCCAGACGCCGCAAATGCTCCCCTTCGAGCTGACAAACCGCTACCACCTCGACGCCTGGAACGACGACGGCAACTTCACCAGTTCGCACGACGCCCGGTGGTTCTCTTCAAAAACCCATTGGTGCAACACCCCCTACCTCCCGCCGGCACCGACGACCAAAATCGAGTACCACACGGTCGACGAAGATGAAAACGGCGCCGGCTGGTTCGGACGCGGGAAGAAAAAACCCAAGCAAACCAAGGTCGAAGTGGCCGTCACGCCGCCGTTGTTCGACGACCTCTCCATGGCACGCCTCGGTCGCGAGGCCGACGACGTTGCCCAAGCCGTGCGGGCCGAAGGCGATATCCGCCTCGGCATGAGTTCTCCGAAGCGTTACCTCTGGGCCGACGACGCCAGTTGGCTCGAAGGCGCCAATTGGCACATGGCCGACCCCAGCGACCGCTGCCAGACGGGCGTCTACGCCTCGACACTCAAAGGCCCGTTGCTTCGCTACATCCACGAAGACGATCGCGATTTCCTCCTCGAACGCGACGAGCCGCGCGAGAGCGAGTACGCCTCGGACATTCCGCTGAAACCGCGTCATGCCCCGCGCTGCCTGATGACCGCGGCCATGTACGAGTTGATTTGCCAGGCCTACAGCTATGTGAATTCGGTTCCCTATCGCAACGCCTCGGGCGACGCCGGCCGCACTCGCGAAATCCGTACGATCACGCTCAGCTATCCCAGCGGTATGATCCAAGAGGAACAAAAACGCCTGGCCGCCCAGGTCGAGAAAGCCGTAGCCATTTTCAGCCTCACCTTGGGCAAAAACCAACGCGTGCGGCCCGAGTTGAACCTCAGCATCGACGAAGCCAGTGCCGTTCATCTGACCTACATCTGGAGCGAACTGCGGATGCTTGGGCAGGATCCTCGGCTGTGGTTCGGCACTTTAAAACAAGACCGCGGACTACCGGCCCCCTCGCCGGAACCGGAAGCCGAACCCACCCCCGTCGTGCCGGCTGGTCGGCAACGCAATCGGCCGGGCCTTCGGCGTCCCGGCACACAGCGTCCCGGCACACAGCGTCCCGGCACACAGCGTCCCGGCACACAACGTCCCGGCACACAACGTCCCGGGGCTCGCCGTGCTGCGTCCGAAGAAGAATTTGGCAAAGCCGATAGCGAAATCCGCATCGCCTGCATCGACATCGGCGGCGGCACGACCGACTTGATGATCGCCAAGTATCGCTTCGAGTCGAAGATCGACGATGCCATTCGTGGCGAAGTGCTGCACCAAGACGGCATCTACCTCGGCGGCGATCAACTCGTCAAACGCCTGCTGGAAACCATCATCGTGCCCAGCTTCGCCGATGTTTTGGGACTGGAAGACGAAGACGTGCAACTGCTGTTCGGGCCCGAGGTTCCTAAAAATCGCGAGATCCGCTCGCAACGTATCAGTTGGATGAACCGGCTCTTGGTTCCCTTGGCTCAGCGGTATCTGGACAATGCCGTAAACGAGATCGTCGACGAGGCGATCTCCCACACCGATCCCGAAATCATCGACCCGGCCTTGGTCGAATCGTTGCAGCAGGTGTTCGACAAGCTCCGCGGCCCTGGCTATTACAACGCCCAACAGGATCTTGACCTCGTTTACGACAAAGCCGAGTTTGAAGGCGTGGTCTACGACGTCTTCGACGAGTTGCTTTACGACTACTGCCAGCGAATCGTCGACTTGGATGTTGATGTCGTACTGTTGGCCGGCCAACCGTCGAAACTATCGTTCATCCAGCAATTGGTGCGGATGTACGTGCCGTTGTCGCCTTCGCGAATTGTGCCGATGTACAACCATTACGCGGGCAACTGGTATCCCTACCAGGACGAAAAGGGCCACAACCCGGGCGTAATCATCGACCCGAAAAGCCCCGTGGTCGTCGGCGCGGCCATCGAGTTCATGGCCCGGCAGGGAATGCTCCCACAGTTCAAATTCGAGATGAAGGGTAAGGTTTTCGACAACAGCTACTACTGGGGCGTGATGACCGACGCCACCAGCGGCATCCGCAACGAACGGATCCTCTTCCAGCCGGTCGAGGACCAGGCCCGAGAGGAAATCACCGAGTTTACGACTAGCTCGCAACGGGTGCTCATCGGGCGCAAACTGGCCGGCGGCGAAGAGGCTCAAGCCACGCCCGTCTATCTACTGAAGATGGACACAGCCGACCGTATCGGGCCGACGGAAATCGTGGTTCGCATCAAGCGGAAACACGCCACAAAGGACGCAGAAGAAACGCTCGAAGTCGAATCGGTTACCGGCATGGTCGCCGGTGAGGACGCCATCCTCGGCGACAACGTGTTCTTCAACTGGCGGACACTGGCCGACGAACGCTACTATCTCGACACGGGCGGCCTGGACAACATCGAACTAGGCCCCGTACGTTAATCGCACACACTCAAAACGGATAAATCCACATCAAGGCGTGGCTGCTGAAGCAGCCACGATTGATTCCGCTCGCCAGGAGCCCGACCATATGGCGATCTGGGGAAAAAAGACCGACGAAGAGCCCAGCGGCCCGAAGTCCGACAGCCCAACCACCGCAGGTGCCATGCCAGACAACCAAAACAACCTGGCCCAACTGACCCAAACGCTCGACCAACTCGGCATATTGCTGCGCGACACCAACCAACAGGTGATCGCCTACCTGCTGCGTCGCGAAACCGAGCAGGCCGCAGCCGCCGTTGACAACGCGGCCGCACAAAACCCGGCGGGGCAAACCGTTGCCGCCGACTCTGACATGCTCGCGGCAGTGCTCGAAAAGCTCAACCTGCTGGAGTCGCGGTTGGACAGTGTTTCCAGTGTCGGCGTTACGAAGAGCGAGAACGTTGCGGGCGAGGGCACCCCGGCGGACACCCTCGCTGTGGCCTTGGGCCAAATCAGCGACGGGCTCAGCACGCACCACGAAACGATTGCCGCCATGCTCGTCCAATTGCAGCAGCAACTCGACGGCGGCCTGCAACACTTGGCCACACTCCTGCAACCAGAACTGCCCGACGAAACCGAAGCCGCCTCGGCCTCAACCGGCCTCGACTGGCAACGTGCCGTCTTGGGCCCCGAGTTGGCCGAACATCCGGGTTTGGAAGTGCAACGCCGGCAATTGTTCGACGCCGCACTGGCTGCCGACGCCGGTGCCTGCGCTCTGGTCGGACAGTTACTGGTATTTCGTTCGGCCGCCCCGGAGAAAACGCCACCAGTACTGAAGGAAATCGGCGAGGCCTACTACCGCTGGCAACCGAAACGCAGCGCCGGCACCGATCCCATGGAACAGGCCCTGGCCGACTGGCTCACGAAAACATGCGACGAAGCGGGCATTGGCAACCGTATCGAACTGGTTCACTCAGGCGAACGTTTCGACGCCTCGCGCCACTCGGCCACGGAGCGCGGCGTGGAGATCAGCCAGGTGCGCGGGTGGATTGTCCTGCGAGACAACGGAAAAGTCTACACCAAGGCCGCTGTCGATGTTCGGTAGACGAGCGTGTTTGCTTTCCGTTTGACGGGCGAGCTTGCTCGTCGTCGCAGCCCCACTCGCCTTCGTAACCGTCGCATCACAAAACACCATTCCCGTGTACGTCGATCACTAAGCATGAAGACTTTTCAGTGTAAGCAGTGTGGGCATCAACTCCAGCGACCGACGCAACCGTATAGTTGCCCACAGTGCGGACGGCAGGCGGTCGGTTTGTTTCGCGAGATCACCGGTCCCGCGGCAGCCGGTGGTGGAGTCCGTCCGGCAGTGCCCGGAGTTCCACCGGCATCTGGCGTTCCTCCAACCGGACCTGGCATGCCGGCATCCGGTCCAACCGGTCCGACACAACACCAGCCGGGCATACGCCCCGGCCAATACAGCAATTCTCCGGGAACGGTGCCCGGTGCGTACAGTGCTCCCCCTGCAGGTCACCCCACGCCCCTAACGCCTCCTGGGACCGTGCCCCCGCCACCACCGGCGCCCGGCACTCCCGTATTCTACGGCCCGTCGCTAGGACAACCGTCCCAGCATTCGGTGCAGCCGCCCACCCCACCGGCCACACACTCACCACCTCTTGGACAACCACCGCTTCCGCCTGGCGGAACGATGCCATTGCCACAGACACCGGCACCACAGGCGCCGGTACCCCAAGCACCCGCAGTGCAACCACCTACACAACAGGTGCCACAACCGCCGGCGCAACAACCTTCGGCACCAAAACCGCCGGCCGCAGAACCGCCAGAGGTTGCGAAGCCGCGAGCGCAACGGCCCGCGGAATCTTCGAAGACAACGACAGGACCGTCGAAACCGGCCTCCAAACCCCAGCCGGCTGCGCCGCCTACAAGGAAGTCGAAGCCACCGGCACAGCAGCGTCTCGCAAGCGAGCCACGGCAGGCCGCCAAACCGACGCCGCCTCCCAAGCCTCAACCCAAACCACGTCCGAAGCCCGCCCGCCCGAAGCAGTTTGCCTGGGCCTATCCCGAGCTGCCGCCAGAGAAGGGCATCGTGCGTCCGCTGCGCAGTTGCCCGGTGGTCGACGCCCAGGGCCGTGTATTTCTTCACATGGCTGACCGTCTGGTCGCCTTGCGGCCGAAGGACGATGGGATCGAGCTCTGTTGGCAATACGTCACCGGCAGCCATTGCCCGGGCGCCATGGTGCTGGCGGCCGACGAAACGCTGCGTCTACACTGCAGCGACGGTACCTTGCACGCCGTGAACGTCGAAGGTAAACAGGTCTTCGCTCCGGTAAGCGTCAGCGAGCCGTTGGGCTACGCGGCGCCGACAGTCGACACGGAGGGAAACACTTACATCAGCGCCTTCGACGGCGGACTACTGAAAGTCGACGCCGACGGCCGGCTGGCCCCGTCAGGACTCTACTTCCGCACGCGGCAGAAGCTCGATGCCCCCGGACTCATCCACGATGGTGTGCTCTATGTCGGCTCGGACGAAGGTTGCATGTTTGCTATTCGGCTCGAACCGCGCAAAGGCCGAAACCTCTGGGACCACGCCGACGGCCAAGGGTTAACCGGATGGTACATCCATTCGGCACCGGCGCTAACGGCCGACGAGCAACTCGTTGTCGCCGGGCACGACGAAACCCTGTATGGTTTCCGGCTCGACGGCCAACTCGCCTGGAAGACGCCCGTCGAAGGTCAAATGCTTGGCTCGCCGGTCATTGATCCGGCGGGCCAGATCTACGTCGGCGTCAGCCAGTCGGTCCGCGGCAAGAAACCCAGCGGCGTACTGCTGTGTTTCGACGGCAACAGCCACAAGCTCCGCTGGCAGTACCAGGCGACCGGTCCCATCGAATCGACCCCGGTCCTCGGCGACGACCAAGTGCTTTACGTGGGCGACAATGAAGGAATCGTCCATGCAGTCGACCTCCAAGGACAAGCACGCTGGACGGCCCAAGTCGGGGCTGCCGTACGCTCGGCCGGCACCCTGCCGGCGGCCGGGCAGGTGGCCTTCGGGCTGGACGACGAAACGCTCGTCGCGCTGAAATGTTCCTCCCAGAAACTGCCCGACGCTGGTTGGCCCAAGTATGGGCGGACGCTGGCGCAAAACGGTGCGATTGGCTAGCGCTTCGTTGAATCGCGAATCTTGCGAAGTGCCTTGGCGGCCGCTTCGCGGACTTCGATGTTGCGATCGCTGACGGCCTCGACCAACGCAGGTTCGGCATCGTGGGCCGATGGCCCTAGTCGCCCGAGTTGCGAAGCTGCTGCCCGACGAACGGCCGCGTTGTCGTTCTTCAGCGCATAGGACAACGCCCGCACGGCATCCGGCCCAATCCATCCCATGGCCTGCACAGCAGCCACCCGAGCTGCCTCGGAAGAGCCTTCCAGCGGGATCTTCAACGCGGGTAACGATTCGGGCCCCACTTGTCCCAAAGCTCGAGCTGCCGCCCGACGCACGTCGGCGTCGCCGTGGCCGAGCGCCGCAACCAACGTCGGCACCACCGCTTCGACCGGCGCACCGAGACACCCCAGGGCCGCGGCCGCCAGTCGCGGGCCAGGAGCTTTGCCGTCGCGCACGATCCGTTCGAGCGAAACCACCGCGGAACGATGCCGATCGATACTCCACAGGGCCGCCGCGGCATTCACGCAAACCGCCGGATCAGAATCATCAAGCCGCGCAAGCAACGCCGGCACGGCTGTCTTGGCCTCCAGACGTCCCAGGGCCTCGGCCGCGTTGCGACGGACCGACGGCAACTGCGAACCGAGCGACTCCGTGAGCGTGGCAACGACGGTCTGCCACGCGACACCAATACGTCCCAACGCCCAAGCGGCCGTCGTGCGCTCGTACTCGTGGCCCTTCAAGTTGCCGACAGCAGCCGTTAACTGCGGCACGGCTTCAGCGGCCGCGGGGCCGTATTGCCCCAGGGCATAGGCGGCGTACCATCGCTGGCGAACGTCCTCGGCCTGAAGCTGATCGCACCAGAAAGCGATCGGCTCCTGCTGCCATCGCGCCGGCATCTCCAACGGCGCGGCCAGGGCGGCCCGGTGAAGAAGCAACAACAGACCGACCACCCTTATTGATGCCTGCATTGAAAATGATCGCTTCCCTGAAACGAAATCCTCGAAATTCAGGCTCAGTCGAAGAATCCCTTTTGCCCAGAGAGCGGCTCGACTTCTTCTTCCGGTTCTTCCTCCGGCATAGGCACGGCCGCCGATTGCATGGCCTCCGGATCGGGAGCGCTAGTGATCAATTCGATCTGCTTGTCGCCCACTTCAGAGTACACGCGAAACTGAATTTGGCCCGTCTCGTTGATTTTGGGAACCAAGTCGTTCACGGCGTTGAGTTGCACGATGGCATCGGCCACCTCGGTAAGTTTCAACTCGGCACCCTGCTGCTTGTGCTTATCCTTGGCGTGGCGTGCTTGGTCGGCCATCTTCATGAGTTGCTGCTGGGCAACCATCGCCTGCCCGATCAAAGCCTTGACCATTGCACCTTTAAATGGCTGTGGCGGGGCATTGCCGATCTGATACGTTGCGCTGGCGTCGAACGTAACCGAACGCCCCTTGGCATTGAAGCTGGTCGCCAGGATAATCTTGGGCAAGTCTTTGCCACTGAGCGTAACCGTCCCTTTTTCCTTGGGCTTGAGAGTTTTGGCCGGTTTGAATTCGTGCGTGGTGGGAAACGGCCCGTCGAATCCCGTAATCTCAAACCGCAACACTTCGTCCGGCGGCAGATTACTGGCCGAAATAACGGCCTTCGCTCCACCCCGATCGAGTTTTACGGCGATGGGTTCCACGTGCTTGGGTTTCGTCAGCGGTAACCAATAAGGTTTGTTACCACCGGCCGTGATATTCAACGCACAATTACTCAGGCAACCCGCTTCCGCATCGCTCAGATCCGAAAGCCAGGCGAATTTCAGCGCACTCTCTTCGAGCTTAATTCGGGCGACGTCGCGTCGTTCGGTATCGCTACCCCGCGACTCTGTATCGAGGTGGACCAACCAACTCTTCCCGCCCTCCTCGGCCTCCATGGAATATTTCCGGTTTCCTTTGGCCGCCTGATCGCCGCCCACCAACTCCAGTTGGACCGGGGTATTGGCCGCCAGGACCAACTCGCCTAAAACAAAGCCCTCGGTGGCGTCCGTGGCCGGCAAGTTCACTGCGGTGGCCAGCTTGGCGTAGGGATTGGTCGGCTTCGGAGCGGGTTTCGGCTTGGGCGTCGGCTTGGGCGGCGCTGGCTTCGGTGGTTCCGGCTTGGGTTTCTCGGCCGGTGGCTTTTCGGCGGCCGGTTCGCTTACAGCCGGCTCGGGCTTGGGTTGCTCCTCGGCAGCTGGTTCGCTAGTGGCCTCGCTACCTTCGACGGGCGCAGCGGGCATATCCTCTTGCCCTTCGGCGTCTGCAGCCTCATCTGCCTCGGTCATCGAGGCCTTGGTCGCTGCACCACCTTCGAGGTCTTCCTCCAGGTTTTCGAGATCGCCGCCGACTTCCTCGTCGACATCACCAACCACGACCGCTCCGGCCGGCAGGTCGGCATCGGCCACGGTTGTATCCGCCGCCGGCCCATCGGAACCCATGGCGTAGATCGCCAACGGAATAGTGATTCCCAAAAGCAACAGAAGCCCCACCACGCCGGCGGCCACGCCAGCAATGATCTTCTGCTGCTTGGTTTGCAGGAATCCACCCTTCTTCGTTTCCTTCGCGTCTGTTTCGTCGGCCAGCGGTTTCCCTTTTTTCACCGCTTGGTTTTTCACGGTTGGCGAAGTGGCTACCGCGACCTTGATCGACGGCGTATCATTTCCATTAGCCGCCTTCTCTTCAGCAGGCCCCACCTTGATAAGAGGTATCCCGCCATCTTCGGTGGCGTCGCCATTGTCGCCCGAGGCTGAAGAGGCGTCCTTGGCAACCGCCGCAGCACTCTTGGCCGGCGTCCGGCGCCGCGGAGGTGGACGCCAAGCGGCCAACGCCTCGCTAACCTCTTGGGCCGTTTGATAACGGTCTTCCGGCTTCTTGGCCATCATCTTCTGGCAGATGCGAATCAGGCTCGGCGAAGTGGTGGGCCGTTCGTCGCTAATCGGCTTCGGCTCCTGCGTCTGGTGTTTCATAATCCGCTGGGGCAGGGTCCCTTCGGGAAACGGCGGATGCCCGGTCAACAGAAAATAGAGCGTACACCCCAGCGAGTAGATATCAGCCCGGTGGTCGAAATCGGAGCTCTCCAGAGCTTGTTCCGGTGCCAGGTAATCGACAGTGCCCAGCACGGCATCGTCTTTCTCTTTACACTGCTTTTTGTCGTGTTTGCGACCCGTCAATCGGGCGAGCCCCATATCGACGATTTTGACCGTATTCTGGTCGTTTACCAACAGATTCGAGGGCTTGATATCGCAGTGGATGATTCCGCGTTCGTGGCCGTGGCTCAGCCCATCGGCAGCCTGCCGGATGTAGGCAACCGCTTGCTCGAAATCGAGGGGCCCTTCTTTTTCGACCATTTGGGCCAAATCGCGACCGTCGATGTACTCCATCACGATGTAGTAGCGATCGCCCTCGTTGTCGACGCTGTAGGCCTGGACGATGTTCGTGTGATCCAAGGCGGCAATGGTTCGGGGCTTCGGCCAGAAACCGCTCCAATAACGCGGGGTCTTTGCCCACGTGACGAGGAACGATCTTCAGTGCCACCTGACGATTCATCGTCGTATGCTGGCCCAGGAATACACTTCCCATGCCGCCGCGCCCGAGCAAATCGATGAGCTTGTACTTACCCAAGAATAATGAGGTTCGCCCGGCGACCAATTGCCCGGCCTGCCACCAGGTGATTAGTCCGCGTCGTGCCAACGCCTTGGCAACGGACTTGGGATTGTCGTCGTCAGAAGCGATTTTTCGTGCTTCTTCCAACTGCTCGTTGCTGAGAAGCTTACTCTTCTGAAGAACGGCGAAGAAATCGTCCGCGGTACTTACGGCCATAACTGAACCCACCTGGCCTGGCGTGGGCCCCCTATTGTTGACGACGAGACAGCCCTGAACGGTGGCTCGGCAACGCCCCCCGACAGACACAAACTTTCGCCGATCGCCACCTAAATATAGCAGTGCAAGCCTCAAGAGACAGACTGTTCCATTCACCTGCACAGTCTAACAGCAGCCAAACGAAAATGCAAACATTGCCTCCCCGCGGGAGCGGAACAGCCACCCCGCCCCGTGGCTATCCCCCAGCCAGCTTCCATGGCATATCTCGGCTTTTCCAGTAGATCTCTCGACGAGAAACGCCACGGTGCCATCGCTTGGTGCAAACGATGCCGTGTGAATGGCTCGATACAATCCGTCTCTCACGAGCCCCGTCATCTGGCGATCTAACCGCCGGCAAAGGGCCCGTCCGTAAGGAATCTGGCGGCGAGTACGTGGCACAACGAGTCCCCAAACAGCGTCGGGCGTCATTTCTGAGGACACCTCAACGTCGACCACCGGCACGCCCGCCCAACGATAATGCTCAAGCAGCGGCACCGTGCGGCGTTGGAAACGGCCAGCTTGGCCTCAACGGCCTGGCGGGCGTCGTCGACCCGACGGGCCCGATCTCCGCCCACGTTCGACTCGATTCGTCGTCGCACCACCTCGGCCGAGCACTGCAAATGGACGACGCCCCGAACGTCGAGCAGCGCCGCCACCGCCTCGGCTTGGCTGATGTGGCGCGGTAATCCATTGAGCACAACGACCGTTTGCCGATCGGCTTTGTGACGTTTGAGAAACGACTGCAGAATCCGTGCGGCCACTGGAAAATGCTCGTCTTCCAGCAGCAGACCTTCGGCCAATACGCGTGCCAGAAAGTCGATGTCTTTCTGCAGCAGCACACCGTCGGGCTCACCCCGGGCAACCGCCTCGCGAAGGTTCGCTCCGAAGTCGAAATGCAAACAGCGTTTCGTTTCCACTCCGAAACACCGCGGACGCCCCAGCCCACGATGTTCGATCAACTGACCCAACGGCGTCTTGCCCGAACCAGTGGGACCTACCAACAGGATGGCCGCATTGCCGGTTGAACCAGAAGCCATGTTTTGATCCGCCATGAGATTAGCCCTTGCCGCTTCTCTTCGCGTCTTTGCGCCTTTGCAGGATCACTTTTCCCCCAACGGTGATCTTCGCAACGTCATCGCGCACACCGCGACAACGTCGCTTACGCCAAAGCATATTGATATGCCGGAAATTCTTCCCGCTCGATCTCGTCGAGATTGACCACCGCCATTTCACCTTGTTGCTGGAGATACTCCACTCGGGCGCCGATATCGGTGAGGGCCAACATCACGCGCGTGCCGGTGATATGCGGATACATTTCGCGGGTTAACTCGCTGATCGTCATCGAACGGCCGGCGCGCTGGAGCACGTCGATCATGCGATCGCACCGACGAACGTGACTCGCGTGAATGGCGTCGATCCGCCGGTGGACATCCTCGATCACCGGTTCGTGGCCGGCCAGGGCCAGTTCGAATCCGTCTCTCTGTTGCACTTTTTCCAACGAGTCGAAATAGTGCGCTAGCCCGGCGAAAGGGCTCAAGCTCTCGGGCCATTGCTGGGGTACGGTTCGCGCGAGAATATGGTCGGCACAAAGAAGAATTTCGTCAGCCACCAGGCAGACGTGGCCCGGCGAGTGGCCCGGCGTGTGCACCACTTCGAGTCCGTCCAAATCGTCACCGTCTCGCAAAAGACGATCCACGGGCACACTGTGAAACCGCTGGCGATTCAGCCGATTGAGCGTTCCACGACGGTGCTGATCCACGCCCGCTTGGCGAAAGAAAGCCTCTAGCCGCCGGAAAGCCAACACGGCCCGTTCTTCGCACGCCGCCACATTGCGCGACTCCAGCGGATGCAGGCACACTTCTGCGCCGGTCATCTCGTGCAACGCTGCCAGCCCACCCACATGATCGGGATGCGTATGGGTGAGCACAATCCGGCCAATGTCGACCAGACGCACCGATTCGCTGAATTCCTTGTGGATCGACTCGATGCCGTCGACGATCTCTTGAAGTGAATTACCCCAATCGCTTCCCGTGTCGATCAACGTTGGCGGTCCGGCTCCCAACACCAGGTAAACGCGAGCCGAAAGGTAGGCAAACACTTGGCAGGGAATCCGATAGATTCGAATTCCGCTACGAGTCACAAAACGTTTGACGGGAGGCAATGTGGGCATAAAGACACGGTTTGCAGTTTTGTCCTACGAGAAAACCTTCTGTTTAGCTGAGGTGGCAGAGGTTTGCAACACCCCTCGTCGAGTTCCACCACCCAGCCCCGCTGCCCGCCCCCCCAAACATCTTGCCACATCTACGGCCCCCCGGTACACTTCCGGTGCGGACGACTTTTCCAGGAGGGACTTTCCGATGGCTCGATGCATTCTTGCGTTGGATCAAGGGACAACGTCGAGCCGGGCGATTCTATTCGGGCATGATGGTCGTATGCTGGCCTCGGCCCAACAGGAATTCGAGCAGATCCTGCCCGGCCCCGGCCTGGTCGAACACGATCCGGCGGCCATCTGGATCTCACAACTCGCCGTTGCTCGCGAGGCACTCGCCAAGGCGTCGGTCGATGCGGCCGACGTCGCCGCGCTGGGCCTGACCAACCAGCGAGAAACGACCATCCTGTGGCATCGCGACACGGGCCGGCCCGTCGCCAACGCCATCGTGTGGCAAAGCCGTGTGAGCGCCGATATCTGCGATCGCCTCAAGGCCGACGGTCTGGAGGACACATTCCACAAGAAGACGGGCCTGGTCGTCGATCCCTACTTCTCCGGCACCAAAATCAAATACCTGCTTGATCGTCACGACGGTCTGCGCGCCTCGGCCCAACGCGGTGAAGTGCTCTTCGGTACCGTGGATAGTTGGCTGCTGTGGAATCTCAGCGGCGGACGGCTGCACTTGACCGACGTGAGCAACGCCAGCCGCACCTTGTTGTTCAATATCCACACGCTCGACTGGGACGACGAGCTTCTGGAGATTCTCGACGTCCCCCGAGCGATGCTGCCCGAGGTTCGCCCTTCGAGCGAAGTCTATGGCCAAACGGACGACGAACTGTTCGGCCGTCCGATTCCCATTGCAGCCATGATCGGCGACCAACAGGCGGCCACCTTCGGGCAGGGTTGTTTCCAACCGGGGATGGCAAAAAATACGTATGGCACGGGCTGCTTCCTGCTGATGAATACCGGCCAACAGGCCGTGCTCTCAGAGAATCGTCTGCTGACCACCATCGGTTGGTCGCTCAACAACCAGATCACCTATTGCCTGGAGGGTTCGGTGTTCGTCGCCGGGGCCGTAGTGCAGTGGTTGCGCGACGGGCTGGGGCTCATTCAAAACTCGGCCGAAGTCGAAGAGCTGGCCGCCCGGGTGCCCGACGCCGACGGCGTATACTTCGTGCCCGCGTTCGTCGGACTGGGCGCACCGCATTGGGACCCGTACGCTCGGGGAGCGATCGTGGGAATCAGCCGCGGAACAACCGCCGCACACCTCGCCCGGGCGGCCGTGGATTCGATGGCCTTTCAAACGTGCGACTTGGTTGACGTCATGCAACACGATGCCGCCAAGGCCCTGGGCCAACCCGAATTCCGGCTGGCCGAACTCCGCGTCGACGGGGGAGCCGCGGTCAACGACCAATTGATGCAATTCCAGGCCGATTTGCTCGATGTCCCGTTGCGTCGCCCCATCGTCTTTGAGACAACCGCCTTAGGCACCGCCTACCTGGCCGGTTTGGCGGTCGGTTTCTGGAACGATCTGCCCGATGTGGCTGCCCACTGGGCACTGGATCGCGAGTTCACTCCGACCATCGCGCCAGAAAAACGTACTATTTTGGTAACCAAATGGCGTGAAGCCGTTCGCCGGGCATTAGCCTGGCAACAACCGTAAGGATCACATACGCAAGGATTCCTCTCATGCTCGAACTGCTCGACCTCGACAAACGCATCGACAAGGAGACCTACCGCAAGGTCTACCCCGAGTTGGAAGTTCAACTGGGAGAATGCCAGCGTCAACTCCGTGCGGCCGGTATTCCGGTGGTCGTCGCATTCGAGGGCTGGGATGCCGCCGGCAAAGGAACGCTAATCAACCGGCTTACGCAAACCCTCGATCCTCGCGGCTTCAAGGTACACGTCGTACAGCGCCCCTCGCAGAACGAACGTTTTTACCCCTGGATGTGGCGCTACTGGAACTCGTTGCCGGCGACGGGCGACATCACCATTTTCGACCACTCCTGGTACCACCGTGTCTTGTCGGCCCGTTTCGAACGCCAAGTGTCGCCTATGCAGTGTGATCAGGCTCACAACGACATCGTCCATTTCGAACGGCAACTGGCCGACACGGGCGTGATCGTCGTCAAATTCTGGCTGCACATCAGCCGGCAAGAGCAGCGTCGTCGGTTCAAACGCCTGCTGCGCAGTCCGGCCACTGCCTGGCGAGTCGCCAAGCACGAACGGCGCCAGCACAAGCATTACGACGAATGGCTCGAAGCGGCCGAAGAAATGTTTCAACGTACGAGTACCGGCCATACGCCGTGGCATGTCGTCGAAGCCACCCAAGGCCGCTACACCCGCATAAGGGTGTTTGAAACGCTGGTCGACGTCCTTCAACGGGAACTGAAACGCCGCGCCGAAGCCCCCAAAGCGGTGCTCGTTCCCATGGCGGAACCAGTCGACTCGCCGACACGACAGCAAACGATTCTCGATCGCGTAGACTTATCGCTTTCGCTAAGCCGTGACGAATACGAAGAACAGCTCGACAATTTGCAGCAACGGGCAGGCCAACTCCAGAACCGGCTCTTCCTGGCCCGCAAACCGGCCGTAATCGTGTACCAAGGCTGGGACGCCGCAGGCAAGGGCGGCAACATCAAACGGATGACCGCCGGTCTAGACCCCCGCGGCTACGAAGTCGTTCCCATTGCCGCTCCCACGCCGGAGGAAAAGGCCCAACACTTCCTCTGGCGATTCTGGCGCCGCGTACCCAAGGCCGGCCACGTGGCCATCTTCGATCGCTCTTGGTATGGCCGGGTGATGGTCGAACGGGTCGAGGGATTCTGCACCGAAGAAGAATGGCAACGCGCCTACCGCGAAATCAACGAATTCGAACGGCAGCTCGTTGACTTCGGCGCCGTGATCGTGAAGTTCTGGCTTCACATCGATCAGGACGAACAACTCCACCGCTTCGAAGCCCGGCAGAACACGCCCAGCAAGCAGTGGAAAATCACCGATGAGGATTGGCGCAACCGGGAGAAGTGGAACAAGTACAAGGTCTCCGTCGTCGACATGCTAAAACAAACGAGCACCACGTTCGCTCCCTGGACGATTCTCGAAGCCAACAACAAGCTCTACGCTCGCATCAAGGGTCTGCGCACCGTGATCGCCGCCTGGGAGCGGGCCTTGAAGGACGCAAAGTAACCCTCATGACTTCGCCCCATATGCCAGCCACATCCCGCTCTGGCCGCCTCGATCGCTTGACCGCCACAACGCTCGATGTGCTCGTCATCGGTGGCGGCATCGTGGGGGCCGGTATTGCCCGCGACGCCGCCATGCGCGGCCTGCGAGTGGCGCTAGTCGACCAACACGACGTGGCCTTCGGCACCAGCAGCCGTTCGAGTCGTCTGTTGCACGGCGGCCTGCGTTACTTGGCCCAAGGGCGTCTCGGGTTGGTACGAGAAGCGAGCGTCGAGAAGCGGGTGTTACACGACATCGCGCCCCACTTGGCCCAACCACTACCCTTTGTGTTTCCCACCTATCGCGGCACGCCTTGGCCACTGTGGCAGTTGAGCGTGGGCGTGAAGATCTACGATTTGCTATGCGGCGGGCGCAACTTCGGCGCGTCGCGTTCGATGAGCGTAGCCGACGTTTCTGCTCATTTACCCGATCTGCAGCCGGCCAAACTTACCGGCGCCGTGCGTTATTACGACGCTTTGACCAACGACGCCCGGCTGGTGCTCGACACACTTCGCTCCGCCGCCCAATATGGCGCCTTGGTGTGCAACTATACGCGATTCGAAGAGGCTGGCTGCACCGGAAAGAATTGGGAATGCCTGTTGTGCGACGTGGTGGGCGACCGTCCGCTGCAGATCACCGCGAGATCGGTAGTCAACGCTTCCGGCCCCTGGGCCGACCGACCGGCGCAAAGCCGCGTTCGATTACGGCTGACCAAGGGTGTCCACCTCGTTGTCGACCATGCCCGATTGCCCGTGCCCGACGCCGTGGTGATGAGCCAGGAAGATCGCATTTTGTTCATCATCCCCTGGGGCGAACGTGTGATTCTCGGCACGACCGACACCGATTTCGACGGCACGCCCGAAAGTGTCCAAACCAACCAGGATGACGTCGCCTATATACTTGATGTGGCCAACCATACATTTCCTTCCGTCGAACTGACCGAAGACGACGTGCTGAGCACCTGGTCAGGACTCCGTCCGCTGATCGCCAGCAGTTCCGGGGGACCTTCCGATATTTCCCGGGCACATCAAATACGCATGCCCGAGCCGGGCTGGCTCGATGTGGCCGGCGGCAAACTGACCACTTATCGCCTGATCGCCCAACAGGCAGTCGACCGGTTGGTATCTCATCTTGGCTGCGGTGCCGGTCGGTGTACGACAGCCTCGCAACCGTTGCTGGCGTCCGAACCTTCAGAAACCGGGCAAGGGCAGGGGATCAGCGGCATCGTTCCGCCGCCGGTCGGTCGTGCGGCCGTCGAACATTTCTGCCGCGACGAATGGGTCTGGCACCTTGATGACGTCATGCGCCGCCGCACAAGTTGGCATTATTATCTTCCCAACGCGGCAGACACGGCCGAACAGGTGGCCCAATGGATGGCCGAATTTTGCGGCTGGAGCGAGGAACGTCGCCAAGCCGAACTGCTGCGCTACCGGGAAATGCCGTCCTGAAAATGTGCTCGAAAAATGGCGTACCCTCTCCCGCTCGGCGGGAGAGGGTGGCGGCGCAGCCGCCGGGTGAGGGCGGTTTGCAGCGGAAAAGTGGTTGTCTTCAAGAAGACCGTTGCCGCACAATCCCTTCCCCCCGGCCCCTCTCCCCAAACCAAAGGGAAGGAGAGAAGGTTTCCCAAAAAACCTTTTAACGCGCTGGTGATACAAATCCCAACGCTTCTCGCACCACAATTCCGCCATCCGCCCCTTAAGCGGGGTTGCCGATACGTCTCGCAGCCCGAGACTTCTAAAGGAACTTTCCTTGCACGGCACACGCGCACCGGCGTGTTAGGAAAATCTTTCTCAACACGTCGCCAAGGAAATAGTCCTCACGGTAGCGTAAACAGTTTACCCTTCCAGCAATCGCCTACCCGACCATTACTGGGCCCTACATTGCTTATGGAACGAGGGCGACCAACGGAAGCCCGGATTCCCGGGACAGGACGCGACGAATTGTTCCACAATCAACCACGGAACCAATAATCGTTGGTCGAGGAATTCGAACATGTCGACTACTATTCTCGGGATTTTGGCTCTCAGCTTGCTGTTGGTGCCGTTGGCATTCGCGTTCGGATGTGAACGTAACGACACAGAAACCGACCATTCCGACGCATCCGACAAGGCAGCTCCCAAGCTGTCGAGCAATATGTCGGACAAGAACGAGTCGGCCGCCCATTCAAGCCACAAAGAACACCCGCCAAATCGTCTGGCCGATGAAACGAGTCTTTACCTCTTGCTGCATAGCCACAATCCGGTCGATTGGTATCCGTGGGGCGAAGAAGCGTTTTCCACGGCAGCGCAGGAGAACAAGCTGGTGTTTCTATCGATTGGCTATTCGAGTTGCTACTGGTGCCACGTGATGGAACGCGAGTCGTTCATGGACAACGACATCGCCGCTGCATTGAACGAGCATTTTGTGAGCATTAAAGTAGATCGCGAAGAGCGACCCGACGTAGACCAGATTTATATGACGGCACTGCAAATCTACTTCCGCCTCACCGGTTCGCCCCGAGGCGGTGGCTGGCCGCTGACAATGTTTCTCACGCCCGACGGACGCCCGATCATGGGTGGCACCTACTTTCCGCCACACGACCGCAACGGCCAAACCGGTCTCGCAAAAGTACTCGAACTCGTCCAGCAAGCGTGGGAAGAAAAACCCCAACAGCTTGGCGAGAACGCCGACGTTCTGGCAACCCTCGTCCGCCGACAACTAGAGGAACACCCGGCCCCTTCAGACGACACCCTCGATGAGAGTCTGTTGCGCCACGTGCAACAAGCACTCCGTGCAGAATTCGATCCCGAGTGGGGTGGATTTGGTTACAACCAAGCCAATCCACGGTATCCCAAGTTTCCTCAGCCCTCGAGCCTACTCTTCCTTCTCGACCAGGTCCGGCGTTTTCGAGACGAAGATCGCGAAGCGGCCAACGAAGCGGAAACCATGCTGTTGCTCACGATCGAAAAGATGGCCGCCGGTGGCATTTGGGACCACGTGGGCGGCGGTTTCCATCGCTACAGTACCGACCGCTTCTGGGCCGTTCCCCACTTCGAAAAAATGCTCTACGACAACGCCCAACTGGCCACCGTCTACGCCGAGGCCTACGCCTTGACCGGCCGCATGGAGTTTCGTCGCACGGCCGAGGCCGTCTGCGACTTCGTATTGCGTGAGATGACCGACGAACGGGGTGGGTTCTTCGCAGCCATCGACGCCGAAACCGACGGCGAAGAAGGCCGCTACTACGTATGGACGGCAAACGAACTGTCCAAGGTGCTCGACGATGAACAATGGCAACTCGCGGCCGATGTCTACGGCTTGAACCACCGCCCGAATTTCGAGGGCCGCTACGTGTTACTCGCCGATCGCTCGCTTGCCTGCGTCGCCGCCAAAAGAAACCTCACGGCCGATCAACTTCACACCCGATTCGACGGGATCAATGCTGCATTGCTCCGCACACGCAACGCCCGCAAACGCCCGTTGACCGACACCAAGGTGCTCACCTCATGGTCGGGCTTGATGATCCGTGGGCTGGCCGATACCGGCCGGATCCTCGACAACCCCCACTACACTGAAGCGGCCGCACGTGCGGCCCATTTCGTGTTGGAAAACCTACGCACACCCGAAGGCCGGCTACTACGAACCTTCGGCGCAGGCCGTGCCCATTTGAACGCCTATTTGGACGACTACGCCTTCCTGGTCGATGGGCTGCTGTCACTTCATCGTGCCACGAACGAACCGCAGTGGCTCGACGAGGCACAACGACTGACCGACAAACAAATCGAACTGTTTGCCGACCAGCGCGCCGGTGGTTTCTTCTTCACCACCAACGACCACGAGAAACTGATTGCTAGGAGCAAAGATCCGACCGACTCGGCCTTGCCCTCGGGCAACGCCGTCGCGGCGGGCAACTTGATTTACCTGGCTCAAGCACTCGAGCGCCCCGAGTATCTCGCGCTGGCCGAAAAGACTCTCCGTGCTTTTGCGCCGCAGATGGAACCCCACGCAGTCGGCATGCCGCGTATGGCCGTCAGCCTGGCGGCTTGGCTCGACGCCAAGTGAGGTTCTTCGCGGAAATCGGCCCGCGTGCGGCCCACTCTGACCGGTCACGACGCAATACCCGATTTATTGTGAACTGGCGTAGTAATCGTCTTGTCGAGCATCTCGTTCGCCCGATCGTTGCCGACAAAACGTTCCGCGTCGGGGTTCCACTGCAATTTCTGTCCGAGTTGGATGCTGATGTGTCCCAAATGCCCCAGCGAAGTAACACGGTGGCCCACTTCGGCCGGTTCCAACGTCTCCCGACGACTCCTTACGCAATCGACGAAATCCTGTTTTTCGCTCTTCAGTGGAAACTGCTGATCTTCCGGCTTGAGCTTCAGAGTCAACAGCGACTTGGGCTCCGTATCGAACTCACTGAAGCCGGCTCGTACCCAACCTTCATCGCCTTCGATCAGAAAATACGGTTTCTCGGTGCGGTAGATCCACTCCAGACCGTCGGCAAATCGGTATTTGATATCGAACTTCAGCAGCACGTTCCAGAAGCTGTCCGCGCCGGGATATCGGCCCGTACCCTCGATCGACACAGGCCCGGTCCGTTCTCTACCGGTCGCCCACATAGCACCGTTATTGAGGTGCGAACCCCAATTGTTGATCATTCCATCGCAATAGAAGAGGTGGCGCATCCAACCCGGCCGGTCGTACGACTCGGGCGGATGCACTCGTTTTTCGGTGTAAGCGGCTCGCGGTGCCGGGCCCTGCCACCGCTCGTAATCGAGTTGCTTCGGGACCGGCATTTCAGGCTGTGGCGGACAGGGCACATCGGTCTGAGGTACGCAGACTACCACGCGGTTAACTTTGCCGATGTATCCGTTGCGGACCAACGACGTCGCTCGATGGGCCGGACGGCCGCTGCGAAATTCACTGTCGACCCGAAACACCCGCTGGTATTTCCGCGCCGCTTCGACGAGCTGCTGCCCTTCGCGAATCGTGCGCGTAATCGGTTTTTCCAAGGCCACGTCCTTCCCCGACTGCATCGCCTTGAGCGCCATGGTCGTGTGCCAGTGGTCGGGTGTGGAGATCATTACCGCGTCGATGTCGTCACGAGCGAGCAGATCTTCGTAGTCGACGTACTTTTTGACCTGCGAAAACGCCCCCGTAGCCTTTCCCGAGTCGTATTGTTTCTTGACTTGCTCGGCGGCATTATCCAGTCGCCACGAGTCGACGTCGCAAACGGCCAACGCCTGAACCCCTTGGGTACGGACGAACAAGGAAATGTTCTTGTAGTAGCATTGCCGCCCACACCCGATGAACCCCATCGTCACCCGTTCGCTCGCTGCCGCGGTTCCGTCAAACCCTAAGGCCGACGCCCTAACGACCAACGGCGAGGCAACCGCAGCAACCAGGGAGCTTTTCAACAATTGGCGACGGGAAAGATTGCGAGCCATAAGTGGATACTCCTTGTTGTCTAGGATGAAAGCGGAAAACGGACAACCTTTGGTTAACTTGATCATCCCGGCTTCTGGTTCCCATGCTCTGAGTCAAACGTGACGATCAACAACCTCACTGCTGCTGAACGTACTCCATAAGGCGTAGCACGTTGCCCGGAGGCGTTTCGTAGGGCAGGGCACCCGTGCCCAGGCAAACGTTCTCGCGTCCTCGCACAAGGTCGATAACCCGATCGGCATCGGCGCGAATCTCCTCCCACGACGCGCGGGAAATCAACTCCAAATCACAATTGACGCGAATTCGAACGTCGGTCCGATCCCATACCTTCTTCATGAAGGCTACTTGATCCGTCTCGAAAGGACAAATCACATAGCTGCTGCCGGTTTCCAGCATTGCGTCCAGAATCGGTTCGGTGTTGCCGCCAATGATACAGGGCACCGGATGCCCAATCACTTGGCCAATCCGCTGCATTACGGCCTTCAGCGCGGGGAGTTCAACACGGCGAAACAGCGCCGGCGAAAGCAGGGGAGGGCAGGCGGCCGACTCGAAAAAGGCCACGTCAACACCCGCTCGGGCGATCGCCTCTGCGAACGCCACTTGGCCGTCGACCAAGTGCATCAACGCGTCGGCCACCTGTTGCGGTTCCACGGCCACCTCGTAGAGTAGCCGTTCGAAACCGACCAAGTTACTCGCAATCGAGAACGGGCCACTGACCGGTATCCGGATGTCGGCCTCGGGCAACTCCCGTGCAAGCCGGCCCGCCACGGCGAGCAACATGGGAATGCGGCCGTCGCATGTCGCGTCGAGTGGCCGCACGCGTATTAAATCCTCCACCGACGAGACGATTGGCCGGGTGATGCCCGGAATGCCGATGCCCGAGGGCTCCTCGACCGCGGCCCCGTAGGCTTCTGCCTCGAGATTGTAGATGTCGATGCCCAAGACGATCGGCGTGTGGCGATACATTCGATACGCCTCGCGGTGCGCCTCGAAGATGAGGTCGCCGTCGCGGGAGACTTCCCAGGGCGTCTTGCCGATCAGAAACGCGGCGTGTTCGTAGACCGACGGAGAGATGTCCATGCCAGGGTACCAGGGCGAAACGGGGCAGGCAGTCGTAAACCACCCTACGCTAGCCCAAACGGCCCCCGCCTGTCTTGGCTATTTCGGCGCGATTTGCCGATCCGGCAGTAGACGTCTACAGAAAACGACATTTGCACTTTCGGCACGAAAGGCGTAGCATGGCGAACATCATGAATGGCCACCCGCGTAGCACTCCAGTCCGCGTGACCATGCCGCCGTTTGGCATTTCGGCCCTGACGAGCCACCATGCGCCCACCTTCCACATGCCCTACATGCGGCACCCATTCGACAAGATTTGCCTGATCGAAAAGGGACAAGGGGAGGTGCTTCGCGAGGGCGTCGTTTGCCCGTTGGCCCCCGGCGTCCTGGTGCGAGTCCCGCCCAACGACCTACATCGCTTTGCCGATCATCGCGGCACGCCAATGACGCTCAGTGTGCTTTGTATCGGCGATCAAGCGATGCAGCAGCCCACAAGCGTAGGCCGTCTATGGGCCGAGCTTCTTAATACTTGGCCAGCATACCACCGCCTGGAGGCCGCCAACCCATACCATTTTGGTGAGTATCGCCGGCTATTTCGGGCCATCATTTTAGAGTTGGGACACGATCGCCCCGCCCGCGACGCCGTTGTCTTCGCGCTGGCCATCCACATGCTCACCCTCGTGTGGCGCGACCTTCAACGCAACACGCCGCGACCGACACCGCAACTATCCGAAGCGTTTCTCGCCAGCATCGCCTACCTCGACGATCACTTCCCCGAGACAATCCGCGTTGAGCACCTAGCGGAACAGGCTGGCATGTCGTATCGAGCGTACACCGATCGTTTCCGGCAACACAAGGGCATGACGGTGACCCAATACATCAACCATCGCCGCATAGAATTTGCGAAGCGACGGTTACTGGAACGCGGCGATATCCTCAGTTCGGCACTGGAAGCCGGCTTTGGCGACTTGAGCCACTTCTATCGCATCTTCCGGCGCCTGGTAGGAGACACTCCCCAGGCGTTTCTCACGACCCATCGGCCCGATGACTGAAGTCGTCCACCGCGACGGCCCCCTTGAGGTCGTATTCTTACGACGCCACCCCGCAATCGTAAACGGCCTCTTCCGTGACGATCCGATGCATGAAGACGTCGTGATCGGTCATCGGGATTTCGCCGATCACTTGACATTGAAAAGCTAGGGCTACGAATCGCGTATCACAGCGAGATTGGTGCAACAACCGATCGTAGTAGCCTTTGCCGTAGCCGATGCGTCCACCGCCCAGGTCAAAGGCTAGACCCGGTACTACGATCAGGTCGACCTCGGCCACGTCGACTTCGCGCTCGGGCAAGTTCCGAAGCTCCGCGCGCGGCTCCAACACCCCAAACGTGCCGGGAGCGAGTTCCTCGACTTCACGCAAGCGAAACAACTGCAACAACCCATTCACACAGTAGGGCACCACCACACGCTTCCCGCTACGGCACGCCTCGATAAGGAATGGCTGGGTGCGGACTTCGTTACGCACCCCCACAAAGAACAAGACCGTAGCCGCTTGCTCGTATTCCGGCAACCCAGCCAAACGACGGCATATCCGCTCGCTGAGCCGGTCCTTGTCCGCCTGCGCACGACGTTCCGCACGCACCCGCTCCCGAAGTTCTTGTTTCGCCTGGCGAATTTCGGTAAGTCCATTCGACATAAGCAACATCCCCTACCGGCTGCAAAACGCAGACGACGCCCCAGTTCAAGGCAAGGGAATCATCCTACTGGGAAAGCCAAGGCCGAGCAAGTCGACTTGGTCACAGGATGGCAGGACCGCCAACCGAACCGGTACCACCGTAGCCAGACAAAATCACACCCGCCATGGTCGCTCACGAAAGCACACCGAGAAAGCATTCTTTTGAAGGCCCAAAAATGCGGAACCAATCCATCACAAAAATGTGCCGGCCGCGGCAAGCAAGGCTTACCGCGGCCGACATTAGACTCTCGTAACTGCTCGGCAATCTGCCGTCCCTCTTTCGCAGACGAAACGACTACGATCGCGAGACACTCCTCTCAGACTACCCAACTTCGGCAGGTAGGTTACAGGTTTTTCCAATTCCCTTCAAAGTCGATATCGAACAGGTAATCGAGCACCTTGCGGGTGTCGGTGTTGTTGTCGTCGGTTTTGGCCGTCGTTTGGGCGATGTCTTCCAGGACGTAGTCCAGGTTGTGCTCGGCCGAGAAGAAGCTCAGTTGGTGGCCGGTCGCCTCCAACGTGTCGGCGCCGTTGGAATCCTCCAACTCGAGCACGTCGGTGCCGCCGATCGATTTGGCGTACACCGTGTCGAACAGTTCGATCCGGTTGCGGAACGACGTGCCGAAGTGGTGGCCGTTGTCGGCACCGTAGATCGTCAGCGAGTTGGCGTCCAACAGCAGGTTGTCGTCGAACGTCGAATCGACCAGCGTCGCCTTGTCCGTGCCGCCGGCGGTGGCGTAGGCGTCGGTCCGCTCGAAGAACTTCGCCCGGTTGTACCAGCCGGCCGTCGTGTTCCACAACGCCGCTTGCACCGCGTCGCTGTAGTACTCGTCGTTGCCCGTCGAGTCGTAGAACGTGGCCGTGTCGTAGCCGGTGCCCGTGCTCGCGAAGGCGTGCACGCCGACGAAATCCTCCACGAAAACCGACGACGTGGTGTACTTGTTCACGCAGGTGAACGAGGCCTCGTGCTCGTCGGCCACGAAGGCGTCGTCGCCCGGGCCGTCGTAGAACTTCACGATGTCGGCGCCGCCGTGGCTGCTGACCGCGTACGACTCCTCGAAGAACTTCGAGCGGTTGAACACCCCCTGCTCGTAGTTCGGGCTCCACATGATGGCGTACTCGTGGGTGCCGATCACCTGGTCGTCCAGCGCCGTGTCGGTGAAGTAGGCCTTGTCGACGCCGCCCAGGGTGGCATAGGCGTGAACACCCTGGAAGTCGTGAACCGTGATCGTCATCCCACCGCCGGTCAGCACCGAAACGTTCGGGTCGCTGACGAAGACGTCGTCGCCCGCCGAGTCGTAAAGCTTCGCCTCGTCGATGCCGTCGCCAGCATAGGCCGTGACCAGCTCGAACTCGTAGCTCCGCAACTCGCCGGCGAACCCGGTCAGGTAGCCGGCAAATCCACGCCCGGCGACGAACTGGTTGCGGCCGGCGTTGTCGTAGAAGGTGATCGTGTCCTCGCCGGCCCGGCCGTAAACGGTCGGGTTTTCGACGTTCGTCGTGAACACGGCATAGCCACTGCCACTGAGTTCCGCAGCCGTCGCTTCGAGCACCGCCGTGTCGGCACCGGCGGTGCCGATCAACGTCACCTGATCGTTGCCCTCGCGACCGTCGAAGAAGATCTGCTCGACCGTGTCGGGGAAGATCTGCTCGACACCGTTGACCTTCACAACCCAATCGGCCGCCGTCGCCCCGGCGGTGAACTCGAACGTGTCGTCGCCGTCGGTGCCGACCAAGTGGAGTTCGTTGTCCACAACCTGGGCAATCGGACTGATGGTCACAGCGTAGTCTTCCACTTCGCCGTCTGCGGCATTGCCGATGAACGTCAAGTTTCCTTCACTGCTGAAGCGGAAACGGGCGTAGCTTCCATCTACCACGGCATCCTCAGGCACCAGGAAGTAAAGCTCGGTCGTGCCGGCCTCAATCCAGATGTTTTCCACAGCGTTGGAACCATCGCTGCTGGTGCTCCACGCGATCTGCTCGTCCTTCTCCCGGTGTTTTTGCGACTCAGGGACGTTGAGCACATCGTAATCCGCAAATGTCCCGTCGCTGTTGAAGTCCAACCATGCGTTGAGATACCCCCCCGTGGAAGCCGTGACACTCAGACGGGCGATCTCACCCGGAACCAACGCGGTTTCGAAGACAATGCCGTCTTCGTCGTCCGATGTCCAGGTATCGTCGCCGGTGGCCTGGAGATTCGGTCGGCCGTCGCCTTCCGCATCGACGCGTTCACCCAGATAAACACCCGATCCGGTCACATGACGTGCCCCATTGTCGTCGAGCAGCGTATCGTAACTGGCCGGCGCGTCGCCGTAGTCCAACTGACCGTCGTCATTGAGGATCCACACTACCGCCTGATCGCTGTCGATCTCGGCGAACGTGGCCCCCGTGAGCTTGACGAGGAAGTTTTCGTCATCTTCCACGTTGAAGTCGCCGTTGATCAACACGGTGAAGGTCATCGTGGTAACCGGCTCGTTCTGTGTGGCAATCATGATCTCGTAGTCTTCGGAATCGCGACTACGCCAGACGATAAGCGAATCGGAAACCTGGGCCGGCCAATCATACGCGGTGCTATCCGAAACGTTCGATTCGCCAAACAATGCGCCGATCTCGGCGTACATCACATCCCAGTCATCGGCGGTGTAATTCCGCCATACGAGCCGATTGCCTTCGATCCGCGGCATTTCGTCGGTAACGGCGTTGTCCGTCACTTGAACGGCCTCGTAACTGCCGACGGCATCGGCAACTTCCACATCGTAGAGGAAGATCTCGTAGTCGGACTGCTCGTAACCGACGAAGATGTAGTCGGTAACGTACCCTTGCCAGACTACCTGGCCGCCCGACACTTCAGGATTGATGTCGTCGCCGTCATGGTTCGAGATATTCACAGGCTGATACGCCGTGTTGCTGGCGGCCGCCGCAATATCGTAGCGGAAAATCTCCCAGTCTTCGCCGACCTTTCCTTGCCAGACGATCTGGTCACCGTCGATCCTTGGGCGGCGATCTTCAGACGAATTACTGGTGAGTTGTTGCGTTACCCCAGTGTTGGCGTCGTAGAAGAAGATCTCCAGGTTCTCATCCTTCGGATTGGTTGTGGTGTTGTAGCCGTGCCACACAACCCGATCGCCAGAGATCCGCGGCTCGAAGTCGTCGGTCGCGTTGTTGGAGATGTTCACCGCCTTATAGGACGAATTGGCGGCAGCCGCCGCGAAATCGTAGTAGAAGATCTCCTGATCCGTGGGCATATCGGCCCACCACGTGATTCCCAAGTCGGAAACCTCGGGATTCATGTCGTCGTAGGTGTTGTTGGTCAACTGGTCGACGAAATTGTTGACAACCGCACTGTCGCCGGCAGCCTTGTATTGGCCGTAGTCGAACAGGAAGATTTCGTAATCACCGTCTCCCCCCTGACCAGCCCACACCACCTTGTCGCCGGCAACGGCCACATGACGATCGTAACCATTGTTCACCGTCACCCGGACCGTCGCGTCGGCGGGCGTGGTAAAAGCATCTTCCTGCTGAAGTTCCAGGAACTTCTCGTGATCGTAGAGATAAATCTCCCAATCAGCACCGTCGTACTCTTCCCAGACAACCAACGACCCAGAAACGTGGTAGTCGTAATCGTTCGTGCTGTTGCTCGTAAGAGTCAGAACGTCCCATGTCGGGGAAGGGGTTCCCACTGGATTGAATTCAATCGTGCCGGAGGCCGGTACGTAATCGTTGTCGGCCACGGTCGCTGCGTTGGCGCCCAGGCCATCCGCCGTCGCGTACGTAACCTCGATCGGTGCATAGAACGCATCGGTGAGTTCGATCGTGATCGTTACTTCGGTGGTTCCTTCGTTGCCTTCCGCGATCGCCACATCGGTAATCGTGATGTGACCCTGCTGTAGGTTACCGAAGTTCATGTCCTCCAGTGTCGTCCCAGCCTCCAGGTCAACCGCGTAGTAGTAGCGATCTTGTCCGGCGTCGGTATATTGCCCGACCGTCACGCCGGTGGGTAACGAATCGGTCTCCATCGTGGGAGTCGTCTGAATCCAGTCCGACGGATCCCAGGTCTCCGGAATCACTTCGTACACGCGGTACTGACCGGCGAACAATCCAGCGAACTCGTAGTAGCCAGTCTCGTCGACATTCAACGTGGCCGGGTCGTCTTCGGTCGTAACCGTGGTAGGCTCACCCGTGTCATGCACACCGTTGGCATTTGCGTCGAGGAACACCGTCACACCGGCCAGACCAGGCTCACGCGTACCGGCGTTAGAATTCCAAATGCCATCGCCATTCAGGTCGTTAAACTTCCAGCCGCTGATCGAAGCATCGCCCACTTCGATCGTCACTTGGTAGTCTTCCACTTCACCGTCGGGAGCATCCTCACTACTGGCCGGGCCATTGTAGGAAAGCCCCGCCGTATGGCTGTAGCGGAACCGGGCGAACGTTTCGCCGGCAACGACATCGGCCGGCACATTGAGCGCCAAGTCGGTCGACGCGTTGTTGTCCAACAGTTGGTCAACGAATACGTGCTCGCCGGCATCGTCCCAATCGCCATCGCGGTTGAAGTCGATCCATACATTGAGATAGCCTTCACTGAGATCGGCCGACGTATTCACCGTGGATACGGTTACGGTGACCTCGGTCTGCGGGATCAGGTTTCCGCTGAACACCACGCCATCTTCGTCGTCGTTGTCGGTCACGTCGTCGCCGGTGGCCGTGGCATTCGGTTGGCCGTCGACTTCGTAGTCGACCGACGCACCCAGGTGGAACCCGGCGACGATCGTGTGTCGCGCGCCCGAGTTAATCAGCGTCGTCGGATAGGGCATCGGAGCGTCGCCGAAGTCTTCCGGTACGCTGACGATCGACAGCCGGTAGTCCTCCACTTCGCCGTCGGCCGCCGCGCCGGAGTAACCCAGATTCTGGTCGCTGCTTACGCGGAATCGGGCATACGGCTGATCGCCTTCCTGCATGGTCGCCGGCACAGAGAACGTAAGCGAGTTGTCGCCGGCGGCCAGTGCCACGCCGTCGAAGATCTGCTCGCCCGCGTCGTCCCAGTCGCCGTCGAGATTGAAATCGACCCAAGCGTTCAGGTAACCGCCTGCTACCGAAGCGGTGACGACCACCTCGGCGTCGGCGCCGGACACCGGCGGCGTAACGAACCGCACGCCATCTTCATCATCGTTGCCATCGCTGTCGTCGCCGGTGGCGGCGGAGTTGGGTTGACCGTCGAACTCGAAGTCAACACCTTGTCCAAGATACAACGGGCCTCCGATCGCGTGGCTCGCGCCACCGTCGGCGAGCATGGTGGGGAAGGGTGCCGGTGCGTCGCCGTAGTCCTCGTAGACATCGACCACGCGAATCCGGTAGTCTTCCACCTCGCCGTTGTTTGCCTCACCGGTCACGTCCAAGCCGCCCTCGGCACTGAAACGGAAACGTCCGAAGGTCCAGCCAATAGCCGCCGTGCTGGGAACATCGATCGAAAGCGTATTCTCGCCGGCCACCAGATCGATGCTGTCGAAGACCTTTTCATCCACGTCCCAAACGCCATCGCCGTTGAAGTCGATCCAGGCGTCGAGCTTGCCTTCGCGCGACGCGGTCACCGTCAAGGCCGAGGCGTGGCCGGCCCACAGCCCGGCGTCGAACACGACGCCGTCGTCGAACGAGTCGCCGCCGGCCAGGGCATTCTGCCGCGTGTCGTTCTCACCCGACACGCCCGACCCCAGGTAGTAACCGCCCAAGATGACGTGCCGTGCACCGTCGTTATCCAGCGTCGAAGGATACGTCGGATCGGGAGCGTCACCGAAATCCACGGCAGCCAGGGCAATCTCGAACCGCACTTCGCCGTCCGAGCGGTTCGCTTCCAACGGGTTGTTGGCCAGATCGCGAATCCCCGTCTCCGGATCGTTGTTCAACTTGATCGTGTAGATGTATCCCTCTTGCCAGATGCCGGCAGCGGGGAAGAGATGGATGCAGTCGTTAACCGCATCGTATTGGTAGAGATAATCAAATTCCTCGACCAGCAACACGTCGTCGCGATAGACCTCGACCTGCTGCGAATAGACCGTCGAGTCGTCGATGCCAACACCGCCCGTATCGCTGAGTTCGATGGTGAACTCGAACAGCGTCTGGCCGGTGACGGCCACGTCGTGCGCGGCGGAGTTGTGGTCGAGGCCCGCGGCATCGTCGTCCTCGGGATTGATAAGCCGGGCGGTGGGACCGTCGCGGTCCACGCGGTCGATCGCACCGCGATCCTTGTAGACCAACGTTCCCATCCCAACCGGCGGCGAGATACCCGGGTCATCCACGCGGAGCTGACCGTAGAGGTCGCGTTCGGGCGCCAAGATCGGCGAGGGATCGAGCCCCATTGGATCGAGGACCACAGCCAGACTTTCACGCTCCTGGAGCGAATCCACCGAGCTGTCGATCGCCAAACTGTCGGCATCAAGATAGAAGTTGCCGGCCGCCGCGTTGACGAACAACGGATCGTCCGAATCGAGCATCAAGGGGAACTCGCCCGGATCGATCGCCGTGTTCGTGTCGGTGTTGACCGCGTATTGATTGTTGTAGATGTCCTTGTAGAGCGTGCTGCCGATGACCGTCGTGGAGAGCGAACTGTCATCGACGCCGATGCCCACTGTCACGTTGGCCACGATGTTGTTCAACAACGTCGGGCCAGCGTTTTCTTCGACCTTGATACCGTATTCGGTGGTCGTCGTCGAACCGCGGCCGTAGATCGTGTTGTTCACGATGCGGCCGAACGGCACGGCGGCCGTGGGTTGGCCGTCGGGTTGGGTGTCGCCGCTGAAGAGGATACCACCCGAACCACCCTGGTTGAGTACGTTGTTCTGGATCATGATGCCCGGCACCAACTGATCCACATTGGTCACGCTCAGCGGCGCAGCCGAGGAAGGATGCGCCCAATTGGCGTCCGTATCGCGAGCGCCGGCATCGACCACAATACCATACCCGGCCGAGTACGAAATGGTGTTCGACTCGATGATCAGGTAGCCCTGGTCGCGTTCCGAATTTTCGTCGCCGGTGCTTTCGCCCAAACCGTCCTGGTCGGCAACGATGACACCGAAAACGTCTTCATCTACCGAATAATTAGCCAAGTTGAAAAGGTCGATCCGCTCGCTCGTTTCGATCGACGAGGCATAGACGTCGAAACCGGAGGCGGCATTGATCGCGACGGCAATCAGGTTAGCCAATTCGCCCGGGCTTTCCCAGCCGCCGAAGACGATTGGCACGCCGTTGATTCCACCACCGCCAATATTCTCGGCGATGAACTCGAAAGTCACTTCGTTGACCCCGTCGCTCAGAGCAAACGTCATGCCGTGCTGGATTTCGTCCACTTTCGGCGCGATGAGCGTGACACTGTGGTTCAGCCGTTCATTGGTGTCGAAGGCATCGAGCAAGCCGACCCAGTCGGGCGGCGAGAAGGGAACCGGCTTGAGGCCGTAATCGGACCCACGACGAATTTCCAACTGGTAACTGCCGACCGAGTTCTCTAGCAGCGGATTGAAGCTTTGCGCGACGAACGTCGTATCGGGCGTCGAGCTAGTGACCATTTCACCCCGCTCGGCGAAACCGATGATAATGTCGTCGATGTAGAAACCTTCGTAGTTGTTATTCTGGCCCCGCAGGTTGCTCCTGAAACGATCGATCAGCCATGACTTTTCAATCGGATTCTCCAACGCAAGATCCGACGCCATCGCATCATTAAACGGCAACACCCCGCTGTCGGTCACCTCATGTCCGATGATTTGGACCACGTCGCCAGCCACCTTGCAGGAGGTATACAGCCCTGTCACGTCGGCCGCGCTGAAGAAGTCGTCCAAGACGTCGCCGATGACTTCTGCTACGTCCTCGGCCGACATGCCTTGCGTTATGGGAACCGGCACGCCGGTGGTCACGCCAGAACCGTTGCCTTGGATACCCAAGACCCAATCGGCCAGCGCGGGATCGTCAGCCCGGGAGTCGTCGCGGAACGGCTGTTCCGCCGACTGGCCGACGGACAAGGCACCGTGCAACATCACGCGGTTTTCGTACTCGAACGGTTCCTCCTGGGCGGGAGCAGTCGTCGGATAGTCGGCCGAATCGAGCGCGTCGGCAACCACGTCGACCAGCGAGCCGGCGGTCACCTCGTCGTTGATGGCCGCTTCGATCACGTTGGCCACTTCGCCCGACAGCATTGTGTCGGAGATTTCGACCGCGACAGCCGTCGGGTTCACCAGGGAGTTATTCTTGTCAAATTCGAAGCGAACCGTATTGCCGTGAGTATCCGTGACATCGAAATAGGAACCATCTTCGATCGCTTGTCCGGCCACATTGGGCATCAAAAGCCCGATACCATGTCGAACTCGAACGTCGTGCCATCGATTTCGAACGAATCGCCATCGGCCAACTCTTGGCCTGAAAGGGCACCGAGGAAAGTACCAGTCAGCCAAATATCGCCCGTCTGCGTATCGCTGGCCGTGTTGAAGTCGAACCGTAGTTGCAGGCTGTCCATGCCCGCGTATTCGCTTAGCTCGACACGAACCTGACGCCAATAGACGCCCTCGTCGATAATCTCGGCACCTTCCACGTAGTTGTTGACCGACTGGGCATCGAGGTCCGTGTTCGTGGCCAATAGGTGCCAATTGACGCCGTCGTTGGTAATGTACACACGAGCGGCGTCCCAGTTGTTGGAATTTTCCGTTTCGCAGTAGTAATTGAAGTACAACACGGGCTGATCGGCAGACGCGTAACCCGCGAGACTAAACGTATCGGAGACCAGGCTACCATAGGCACCACCGGGCACGTCGTACGTATCAAGCTTATCCGAGCTCTCATCGATGAAGTTGCCAACCCCCGGCTGCGTTTCGACCACTTCGTTGGCCGGCCGCGGGTCCTGCAACCCAAACCAGTAGCTCGTACCGCCGTCGATCGGATAACCCACGGAATTCGTGCGTGTATCGTCGAAGGTCGTTTCGATACCGTGCCCGTCGTCGGATTGGCGACTCAAAGTCTGGTGCCAGAGGTTGTAGTCGACCGGCGTGAAGTCGATACCACGAACGTCGGAAATGCCCAAGTTGACGCTGGTCGCGCCGTCGACAAAGATCGGCTGCAACACCATATCTTGATCCGGCGTCACGTCGGCGGGATCAATGGCGTAAAGGTTGCCGGAATAATCGGTGGCGAACAGCATTTGACTGTAGAACGCATTTTCGACATTCTCCGGCCCTCGCGCCGCACCGGACAAGGTGGCCGCCGTGCCTGCGGGCGACGATACCAAGCCGATATACTGAAGACTGGGCCCCGAATCGTTTCGTACGATGTAGTTGTAACCTTCCTCGGGATTGACCGGGGTGAACCCCCAGGCATCGAGGTTTAAGACCTCGAAGACACCGCCCCGATCGCTCACGGCGTACAACGTACCATCGATGAATGCCAAGCCGGTAATGTCACCACCAGGCCCGCCGACTTCCCAGTCCAACGGATGGTCGCCATCAACGAAATTGGCACCGTCGACAACGAGCAGCGTGCCTTGACGTTTGGCCTCGACGCCCGCGAACTGGTCTTCGATTACGTCGATGATCGCGTCCTGGATATCGCCCGAACTGTCGCCGGCGCCGAATTCGACCAGGAAATCAGCGTTAACGCCGTCGCCGGTGCTGCGGCCCGTTGCGCTCAGATCGCCGTGTCGCCCATAGACGAGTTGCATCGGTTCCGGCGTGCGGCTGTCGATCGTCGTGAAATCGAAACTCGTCGCGCCGCTGAAGGTGATCCGATCGCCGTGGGTGTCCGTGCCGTCGTCGGGAACGTGAGCGTAGCTGGCGTCGACATAGGGCATCGCGGCATTGACTACATCGACGATGAGTTGTCCGAAGGCCTCTTCATCCATCGTCTCCTCGAAATCGATGCTGACGTTGTTGGCATCCAACAGCGCGTAGTCGCCTTCCACCGTAAGACCGGTGGCGGCAAAAGCGACGTCGCCTTCGAACGAAATCCGGGCCGCGCCGCCGTCATCGACGAAACCGGTGGCGGTCAGCCCCTGCGCGGCGCTCACGGCGGCGATGACCGAGTTCATCACTACCTGGATGGATTGCCCGGTTGTGAACTCAATAATCCCGTTATCCGGTTCATCATTGTCATCGTCATCGACAACGTCGCCGTCGCTGTCGAACTCGAAGATCACGGGCTCGGTCTGCCCGTCTGCCGTAATCTCGAAGATCGCACCGTCCAGCGAACTTACATTGTCGATCACAAGCACGGGTCCGCTGCTGAATTCGAAGGTGGTCGAACCCAAGGTGAAGGTGTCGCCATCGCGGAAGGCCCGCGGCCCATCCGGGTCGAGCCGAATATCCGGACCGCAGTCGAGTTCGAATATATAGGTATTGCCCTGGTACTCGATCGTGAACCGCGTGGCGTCCAGGATGTCGTCGACGGAGACCGTCGACATTCCATAGTCGCCATCGGTATCCGTGGCGTCCGGCAGTTCAAGATACGAGCCGGTAATCAACATGCCCTTCGGGACGATGTTGGTCGTTATCCGCTCGCTACCATCGGCCAGCGGGGACGGATGATCGATCGGATTGCCATCGGAATCGAATACATAGAGCAGGTTGTCGGTATACTCGACACCAACGCCAGCCGGATTTGCATTACCCACCGCGTAAATGAGACGCCCATTATACGTCGAATCGGTGTGTTCCAGAGCCTGGAATTCGATACCGACGTTCGTTTCCACCAAGGTCGGAGGATCACCCGGCACAACCTCGTAGGTAATAATCCCGTCGTCCTGGCTGCTCAGAAGGCTGCCGTCGCCTGTATCGATCTGCCGATACTGGCCAGTCGTGGCATTGCTGTTGGTGCGACCGGTAAACGTGTAAACCCGGCCGTCGTTTCGCATGGCGATGTCGTTGTAGTCGAGCGTCAGCCAGTCGGGAAGGCCCTGCCCGGCTCCCGTAACGTCCGTTTCGATCGCTCCCGTAAACGGATCGGCCGTGTACAAGTCGTTGCCCGTGTTGATGTACATCACCACGTCGCCCAAGTGGAACTCGACCGGCGTGAGGTTGAGCGTTTGGCTGTCGTCGGCCACCAGCGAGTCGCCGTCGTCGGCGCCGATGTGGTCTTCCACCACGCGGGCGACCGAGTCGATCGGCTCCAGCCGCAGCAGCGGTTGGTCCAGCACGGCGTTGGCCGTCATGCCCGGACCAGTCACAGCCACGTAGTAGGTAACGTTGTCGCCCTCGGGAAGGTACTGCGTGCCGATGTACGGATCGAGGAAACCGAAGCTACCGCGGCTGAGATCGTCGACACTCGAACCTTGTTCTTCGCCGCGTTGGTCGTCGACGATGTTCGAGTCTTGCGAGACGAGCACCAATCGGCCGGTGCTATCGAACACCCAGATGGTCGCATTCGGCCGCGACATACCGTCGGCATAGTCGATGTCGAAGACTGTGGGGAACACCGAGCCGCTGACCAGCATGCCCGTGTAGTCCACATCGAAGCTATACCAGTCGACGTCGCTCGCGCTGCCCAGGTAACCGGCCACCTCGATGGCGTTGTTGTTGGATTCAAGGAGGTTGCCGATGTCTTGAGCGGTGGACGAGGTGTTATTGCTTCCGCCCGTTTGATCGACGTCGGATGTCTCGACCAGCAGCGGCGAACTGGTCGGCAACCCGTTCACTTCGATTCCGTTGGTCGCGTAGCGGATATCGGCGTACCGGATCGTCGAGCCGGCTACTTCCTGCTCTTCCTTCAGCCGAACCTGAAGCTGGTAACCGCCCGAGGTGCTGTCGAGCGAAGCGTTCTCGGCAACGCCGTTGGTGATTTGTTTGCTACTGACCTTGACGTAATAGAGGCGAGTTTGTCCCGTGGTGCCGGGCAGCACTACGCGGAAGCCGGCGTCGCGCTGGTTGGTGGTGTAGAAGTCGCGTTGGAGGTCCGTGTTCGGATCGTCGTCCCAGATGTCGCGATCCATGCGCAGGGCATCGCCGGCCAAGTCGCCGTCCCCACCCGCCGCTTCGGTATCGTCATACGAGTTGTCGCTGCTGGCAATCACATTGCCGTTGGCGTCGATCAGTTCGACGATCGTATCCAACGAGTGCCTTGTCTCGTCGATATCGATCCAGATCTCGGTGCCCGCGGTGGCCTGGAAGTAGTAGACATCCACGTCCGTGGCGTCGTCGAAATTGATGAAGCCGTTGACTTCGAAACCCAACCGCAGGTTGTCGTCGCCGCCTTCGATGTCCGCGGCCAGCGCGCCAAGGTATTCGGCGGTCGCCGGTTTGCCTTGGGCATTAAGACCGTTTTCGTCTTCGGCAGCGTAGGCGTCCTCTTGTTCGTTGATGACGGCCACGTTGCGGTCGTTGCTGTACTCTTCGAGTTTGATGCTTCGCCAAGCGCCTTCGGTCGGCGAAGCTTTGACGTTGTCGGTGTTGTATTGAGGACGATCCCAGGGATCGAAACCGGCACCCACCGTGTCGTCGGCCAAAGCGGTAAGGATTACGGGATTGTTCGGTGTACCGATGATCTGGACGGTACCGCCGATGCGGTCGTCGATCTCTTGCGGCTTGCCCGCGGCGGTGAAGCCGGCGTCGTCGCCGTCGAGTTTCACCACGAGGCTTCCTGCATCGTTGCTCTGCAACAGCAGTCCGCCTTCGTGATGGTAGTTGGGCACCGTGATTTCGCTACGAAGCACGTGGACGATATCCGTGTCGTCCCAAATGCTCTCGACGGTGAGCACGGCCCCGCGAATCTCCATGCCGTTGGTCTGGTTGTCGGCCAATCGGTTGTCGCGGACCAAGGGACCGTAGTTGTCGTTGTATTCGTCGAAGGTATCGACGGCGCCGGTACTTCGGCCCCAGTCGACCTGGTAGTCGGCCGTCATCGAGTTGGCGTCGATGCTGATCGACGACCCGGCATTTGACACGAACACGTTGCCCGCGATCACCGGCTGAGCGCCGCGAACGAAGATCGTGGCCGGCTCGGTGGTACCACGTCCGACGCGGTCGGGAATGGTGCTCGCCGCAACACCCTGCAACAGCGCGCCGTTCTCCGGGTCGGCTTCGGTACCGAGTTCTTCGAACATGTCTTCCAGGCCGCTACCGGAAACGCCGCCCGAGGCACCCGCGAGGTTCTGGTTGAAGAAGGTGTTGGTCACGCGGACTTCGGCCTGATGAATCTCGATCGGGTTGAACTGGCCGTAACCGCCTTCGACGCGAGTCTCGCCGCCACCGAAGTAGATCCGAGCGTAATCCACGCTGCCGCTGGAGGTGACGCCGAAGAACAAGCCACCCCAGTCGCCCGGAGTCGGCGTCGACGGATTGACGTTTTCGTTGTCGTTGATCGTATCGAACGTGCCGCCGGCACCGTAACGATCGTCGCTCAGCGAGGTGAAGACAATAGGCAGTTCTTCGCTACCTTCGGCCAACAATTGACTGCCGATTTCGGTCTCGATCCGCGTGCCGTCGAGTTTGATGATCATTCCTTCATCGATCCGCAACCGGCCATCGAGCCGCGCGTTGGGCGAGGTCGACAAGTCGACGGTGATTTCAGTCGACGGGGCCACCGGCGTCAACTTGATCAGCGTCGTACTCCCCGGCATGATAGATGCTTGGACATTCAGATACGGGTTGTCCGCTCTGGCGTCGTTAATCGCCGTGACCACGGCCGCTGCAATTTGAGCAGGATAATAGTTGGGCCGATAGGGCACAGCAATATGGCCCGCCTCGACACCGTCGCCTTCGACCGTGTCGTCGAACTCGAACACTACGCGCTGCACGCCATCGAAAACTTCGAACGTCTGACCATCGGCCATATCGAGCGACCAGTCGACGTCGCTGCGCGTGCTGCCTACGCCAAGCACGGTGCCGGTGCCAAACGGCGAAGTCACCGGATCGAATTGGTACGACAACGTGGTCGTTGTCGTCGCCGGGTGGAGCCAGATCTGGTTATCTGCCACTTCGGCGAAAACCTCGAATCCCTGCGAGTAGGCGAAATTAACGAGGTCCACGATGGCTTGTGCAATCGACGACGCCGTGTCTGTTCCTGGTGTATAGGAAACAGGAATTGTAAACATGCCGTCGACACCGTCACCCACATCGGCGTTTTCGAACTCAAATGTCAACGTGTTGTTGCCGTCGGAAATCTCGAACTGGTAACCATCCATCGGATACGAAGCGTCGAGCACTGCGAAAGCAGCTTTTCCTAGGCTGGCCAACGGGGCAACCAACGGTGTGAGCGTCGTGCCCATGGGGCCATTCAACGCAATCTCGCTATCGGGGGTCAACTCCACGCTTATTCCGAGCCGGCTCTGCGCTTCGATCGCCGCTTCAATCGCGGCAGCAATCGTTGGCACCGAATCACCAGTGGTGAACGGCACGGCCACATGCCCCGTCGGCACTCCGTCGCCGATGGCGGTGTCCTCGAATTCGAAGACCATCTCGTCGCTGCCGTTCGAAACGCTGAACGTGTAACCATCAACCACCGAAGCGAGATCCGCCATCGCGAAACCGACCATCGACAGCGGCACCCGGCCTGCCTCGACAATCGAACCGCCCGGCGTGCCGGAGATAATCAGGTCCTCGAGCACCACGTGGACCATGTCGAGATCGTCGAAACGGCCGGCTACCTCGAGCTCGTCGATCGGGCTGCCCGCGTCGGTCTGAATGCGGACATAGATGCCGTTGATGCTATTGTCGATCAGCCGGTTGCCATACATATCCGGCCCGACGCGATCGTAGTCGAGCGTGTAGGTATCGCCATAGTACTTCGATTCCATGAAGCTGTTCGGGTCGGCCGACAGCGCGGCATGGGCGCTATTGGTGATCGTGTTGTAAGTAACCGTGGGCCGAGCCTCGATCATGTGGATCGGGTAGTAGGGCGACGACTCCGAATTCACCGTCACCGTGCCGCCACCGTAACGGATATCGGCATGGTTGACGTAATTGAGGAAGATGCCCTCGCGCTCCAATACGGTGCGACCTTCGTCGAGCTCGTCGTAGTCGAGGTCGTTGCGGAACACCAACCCGCCCCAGTCGCCGGCAAAGGGAGTCGTGGTGAGCGGTTCGGTGTCGACACCCAACGACTCGTCGTAGTACGAGGTGAAGATGACGCTGTTCTCGGGCGTACCCAATACTTGCAGCGCGCCTTCGCTGCGGTCGATCCCTTGGGCCGAACTGCCGACGTCGATGTTGGCCTTGCGGAGCTTGAAGATTGCACCAGCGTCGATCATCACGGTGACGCCCTTGGGAATTTCCATCGTTTCGCCGTCTTCCAGCACGCGATTCAGCTTGCCGACGCCGATCTCGTAAGCAAGGTTATCGTCCGTCGTGCTCAGACGCCCGTCGGCTCCGCCATTGCCGACGATGCGAACAATGTCACCATCCCCGGCCGCCGCCAGCGCGTCGTCGATCGTCGTGTAGGGATTATCGATACTTCCCAGCGCACCGGTACCGCCCGTGGCAGCCTTGTCGACGTACAACGTGTCGTCCGTTTTCTGGACATCGAACCAGAAGTTGTACTCGCCGCCCGCAATGCCGTCGGCGTCGCCGTCGAGGGGCGTGTCGGTCGCATCGACCAGTTGCCCGGCATCCGCGTCGGGGACAAACGTCAGGCGCAGTTCGTACTCGCCTTGGGTGGTTCCACCGATGCCGCTGTCTTCGATATTCGGATCGTAGTCGTCGTTGCCGCTGGCGCTGACGCCGATGAAGTAAGTCTTGCCGGCTTCAAGCTCGAACTCCAAGTAGGAATCTTCGCTGAAGTAATCGTCGTTGCGCGCGATCACCTCGCCCGTCGCGCCGTCGAACAGCGAAATTACCGTGTCGAGCGAGCTGGAACTATCCAGTCGTTCGGCAATGGTTTCGGCACTGAAGCGACCAGTTTTGTCGGGCACGAACTTGTAGAGGTCGATATCGTTGCTGTCGGGCCGGTAGATGTATTGGCCGTGGATGATATCGGCAGCCGCCGGCCAAATTGCTTCAAACAATTGATCGTAATATTCCGTTCCGCCGTAGAACGACTCGTTGCCCATCACGGTACCGGCGGGCAAGTCGTAGGTGTGCCCCAACCCCAAGGCGTGGCCGATCTCGTGCATCGCCACAAAGAAGAAGTTGCCGCCGAACGTGCTTTCCCACTCTTCCGCGGCATCCATCAGGGCAAACATACCATAGGCCCCCAAACCGGCCACGCCGCCGGGGCCCGATTCATAGCCTTGGGCCCGCAAATCGCCCACGGCAATGTTGATGCCCGCAGCATCCGTCTCGACAAACTGCACGCCCAGGTAATAACCGTAAAGGTCGAAGATCTGCCGGACCAAATCCTTTTGTGCCTCGGTGATCAAGTTCGACGGGATGCCGCTGCCGGGCAACGCGCCGTAGTTCTCGTTGAAGTTGTACGCAAAGGTAGGAATTCCCGCGACCACATCGGCACCGAAGTGGGACAGCAGGTGGTCTTCGATGTCGACGTCCATCAAACCGTACGGTCCAGGCAATTCGCGGTGCCCTGGCTCGTCCAACGCACCAGGCCATGTCAACTCATACGCGACGACCGGCTCGATCTCCGCGGCGATAATCAGAGTTTCGCCCGTCACCATGCCCAAGTTTCCAAGATCCTCGGCATCCGTGAACGTATCGGCTGGATCATCTGAGAGATTGTGCCACTTGGTGTCGATCTCTTTGTACTCGGTGCCAATCCGCAAACGCACGGCGCCCGTGCCGTATTCATCGTCAGCCAGATCTTTCTCAAAGATCAGTTCCACCTTGTCGGCGGTCGCGTCGTAGTTTACTTTTATCGGATGGAGGCTCACAACCGGATCGTCCGCGTCGGTCGCCGTGTCGTTGGTGTAAAACAACGTGTAGAATTCTTCGGTCATCGCTGCCACTTCGTTCAGATCGTCGTTATTGAAATAAACGTCGATCTGATTGCGAGCCTGACTAAGATTCCCGCTGGCATCGCGGGTGATAGGCTGTGGCACAACGGCCGTAACCTGTGCGCCCAAGTCGAGTTCGAACTCCGTGGTAAAATCTCCGCCATCGCGGAAGGGAATGCCGTAGTTGTTCCGCAACGGATGATCACCACTGCCGACAATACGAAGTTGGTAGAGGTCATCGGGCAGTGTCTCGGCGAAACGGACGATGATCTCGTTTTCGCGACCACCGTCTTCGTCGCCGCGACCAATCCACCCAAACTCAACCTCCACGTCGTCGGCCGTACCAAACTGTCCGTCATCGCCAGCTCGGACAATTTGAATAGGCGATTGAGTCTGGCCGTCGGTATCGGTCCACTGCAACGAGTTGACATCAATCACTTGGCCTTCACTAAACCGAAGTGTTAATTCACGAGGCGCAATCTCAAGCACCTCTCCGCCAAGAATCAGTTCCCCGGAGTTCGGCAACACGGCAACCAATTCAGGAGCCACGCCGGCCTGGGTACCGTAGATGTTCAGTTCCCACGCCTCGAAGGTTCCGGTATCGCCGCTTATCGCATCGCGCACCGTGAGTGTCCAGTCGCCGGCCGACGTCTCACCCCAATGGCGTGCTGAAGTGAATGTCCAATTATCGTATTGCGTGGTGCTCGGGTTTACGGTGGCCAGCACAGATTCGGTACCGGAAGGCGAAGTTAAGATGATCTCCAAATCGCCGGAGTACGTATGATCGGCGTCGAAGACGACCTCGACCCATTCGATGCTGCCGATGTCGCTGTCCATCGTGACCGTCGACGAAACGCTGCTCACCGAGCTATCGGGAATCGCCTGATTGACGGTCATGCGGCCCGAGGTCATCCATTGCTCTTCGGCCACGTTCTCCCAATTGGCGGCCAGTTCCACGGCCGCCGCGGCGTCGATCGCGCCAAAGCCGTACTCGTGGTTGACGTGGTATCCGCCGCCGTTGATGACCCAATCCGAGTTGGTCGCGTCGGTCATCGCGGCCGACTCGACCAGGATGTGCTGAACGTCGCGGTACGTCAGGTTCGGGTTAGCCTCCAAAATCAAGGCAATTACCCCCGAAACCAACGGCGCCGCCGACGAAGTGCCGCCGAAGGTCGAGTTGTAGTCGAGATCGTCGAGTGCATCGCCATCGGTGGCATCGTCGATGTAGTTGTAGCCGTCGGTACCTAAAAGGTCGGTCGTCGTGATGCCACTGACCCAGCCATTCGAGTAGGCCGAGATCAACAGCGAAGCCCCAGGCTCCGAGTAATAAGAGTGCACGCCATCGTGATCCAAGGCCCCGACGGCAATCGTGAATCGCGAGTTGGCAAAGCCACTGTAGTTCACGTTGTCGTAGCTCTGGGCCGAATTACCGGCTGAACAAACGTAAATGCTCCCCAAACCATCGCGACCGTTGGTCACGCCGTTGTACAGCGCCGCCATGGCCTGTGGGCCGGGAGCTACAAACAGATTGACCGGTCCCCAACTATTATTGTAGATGTCGATTTCATCGTTGGCGTAGCTCAGCGCCGCTGCCTGTTCGGCGTCGGTGATCATGCCGGTAATGAAATCGAGACGCAGTCCGGCCAATTCGGCACCGGGTGCAACCCCCGACACGCCGATCGAGTTATTGCCTTGCGCGGCGGCCACACCGGCCACCGACGTACCGTGACTGTCGTCGTCATAGCCCTCCGCGGCGTCAGTAAAAGGAGCCGGGTCGGCATCGTAGTCGGCAAAGTCGTAGCTCAAGTCGGCCCGATAGTTGCCCGTCAGATCGGGATGCGTGTACTGCAATCCGTCGTCGACGATACCGATCACCACGCCGGAACCATCGTAAAGATCCCACGCCAACTCGACGTTGGCATCGGCACCCACCGTACCGCCGGATTGTCCCGTGTTGTTCAGGTGCCACTGGTCGGGATACAAGGGATCATTGGGAGCAAAATTGCTTTCGTACTGCTCGGGAACCAGCGGATAGAAGTAATCCACGGTCTCGACCGAACCCAGCATGTTGGCCACGCTCTCCCAACCAACCGAAGCGGAGAATTGCCAGATGTATGCTTCGTCGAGGTATTGCGCCTCGCCAAGTTGATCGGCACCTAAAGCGGCAGCCAGCTGTTTTGCCACGGTTGAATCGGTCAGGCCGACGACCCAACTGTCGGTCGTCGCCAAGGCCTCTTCGCTGTAGTTATCCAGATTCCCTGCTTGTTCGACCGCAAGCGATAGGGCGTGCTTCCACAGCGTTTCGCTGTCGAGTCCGCTAGGGCTGATACTCAGCAACATCCGCTCTTCGAATTGCTCCAAACGAAGCCCGCGCTTCTTTGTATGAGCTGGTTGAGAATCTTCCGAATGGTAACGGCGCCCCGAGTTGATCTTCGACGGGCGAGTAAAACGGCGTAGCGAATCCCAGATCCCCATGGATCGACTCTCCTTCAAAGCGGTTATCCAACCATGCCTATGGCGGCGTACTGTCCCGGTGTCACTTGCTGGCATTTGCTGCACACGACTCGCGCAGCATGATCCCTTCGATTAGAATTGGCCGAACTTGAAAAATCAAGTTACAAACCACCCAGTCCACACATTTTAACCCACCCACCTAGAGCACCACTTTAGTACTAGCAGCGCGCTCGAAAAACAAACGACCCACAAACTATTTTGCCGTATGGAGTTACGTATTACATATAGGCAAAGGCTCGTGGGTTTCCACAGTGATCCGTCGGTGCGACAAAATCGCGATCTTCCAATTACCTCTTGCGAATGGCTTAATACGGCGCAATCGGCCTACTACCAAAAAACCAAACTTCTATTGCCGATGCAAGCGTTTGGCGCGGTTTTGACGATTATCGTAGCCCATTCGTTCGCACATATTGAGGGGCCCGGGAAAAACCATGCGAAATAATCACACAAAGTTATTTATTACCCCCGCTGCGGGCCACGCGAACGGGCTGCATGTTTTGACAAGACAGCTCACGCTGACGCAACAGACGCCTCGACTCAGACCACGCCATCGCCCCGCGACGCACGTGAGCCAAACACGCCATCCTCTTCGGTCGCCTCCGGCCGATCTATTGCATGGCCGAGCGATGGTGGATCGGGCTCAGGGCCGGAATCGCCCTACGTCTGGGCCGTCAGGCTGGTGTGGACCTATTGAGGCCTGCATAGCCAATGAGCGAAAGGCGACCAACGGGAGCCTGGATTTCCAGGCGTTCGGCTTTCCGAAGCGATCATTTATTATGCAGGTATCAATAATTCGGTTCAGATCTAGAAGGGGAGCCCTCGAGCGGTTAGAAGTCAGGGCAACGCCCAAGAGAAGAAAACCCCAGGAATTTTATCCCCCCCACGCCAGTGTCATCGCCGACAACCGCCGGGTCGTCGCGATTCCCGGCGCCGACGCGTTTCGAGCATCATTAAGAACCCGCACGAAACGGCCATCAAGAAATACAGAAAATATTCCGTCGCGGGAATGTGAAAGGAAACGGGGTGGTAGAAGGAAGCAAGTCGTCAATCAAGATACGACGCGATGAACTCAACGGCCTTGCCAACTGTTTTGACGTCGAGTGCCTCCTCCTCGTCCATTTCGATGTCAAACTCCTCTTCAAACGAGGCAATCAGTTCGACTCCCTGCATCGATTCGGCTCCCAGGTCCTCGACGAATCGCGACTGGTCGTCGATGCGAGACGGCTCAACCTTAAGCGTTTCGGCAACCACTTTGATGACGCGACCGCGAACGTCAGTCGACATAATGCATGCTCCTTCTTGTCCCGCTGGGGACCGGGATTAGGGGATAGGAATACGTGGCCGCTGAAGCAGCCACGCCTCTGTATCTTGCAGTAGAGTCTTGGGTTGACGATCCGAGCATCAGCGGCGCGAAGCAACGGCCTGTTTGTACTTTTTCACGCGCTCATTCAAAGCCGCGATCTCGTCGTTTATCTGTTTGACGAATTTATTGTCCTCGTAAGTCCCACGAACGGCGGCAAAATCTTCGCGCTGATCTTCTTCGGCTCCGTCCTGCCCGAACCCCGTGCGAATGACGTTGTCGAACTCCTTCGAGGCATCGTTGAGTACGAGGTTGAGGAATTTACGTCGGGCTTTCTGCAGTTCGTCCGCCAGGTTGCCCGTGTCTTCCCATTGCAGTTGCTCAAGTTGTTTGTCGAACACGCGCTCATAGGCCCAGCGCACCCATGCCCATTCATCGTCACCGTAGGCGGCGAGCGTTTTGTTTAATTCGGCGTTGATGGCATCGAGGTTGGCAATTCGGCCATCTTCGATAGCCGTGCACAGATCGTCGAGCCGATGGCGCGGCATCATCTGCCCGCCGATGTCCACCCAGTGTTCGTCGAAGATGGCATCGTTGGAGGTGGCCAATGTGTCGGCCAGCGACCTATCCGGTTGGTTTACGGCAGCCTCGGCACGCGCAAGAACCTTGTCGAGCAGATACATCTGGATGGCCGCACGATAGAACTTCTGGCCCGTGCGCAGCAATACGCGTTTGACTTCGGCACCGCTAAGCGTGACTGTTTCGACCGCTCGATCTGTTTGTTCCAAAGTATCGTGCATTCGCTTGGTCCCGGTCATCATGCGGCCGACGGTTAAGGGGCTGAAGACGTCGAACGTGATGCGATCTCGTCGTAGCGGCCCCTGGCGACGATCGCGAGCGGGCCATTTCGCACCGTCGCGAACCGTCCCTACGGTCGTAAAGTTGAATCCCGGCGTCATCATGCAGCGGCCCTCGGGCGTTGCCTCCAGGTAGCTGAACGGGAAGTCCGAGGTGTCGAAGGTTCGCGTGTGTTTGCCGAGCACCACACTGAACGGTCCGACGCGACACGGCCACATCATGTAGCTGAACGAGCCGGTCTTGCAGCCACGTTCCAACTTCCCTTCGTGTACCGGCCCCAGCTTGTAAAGATGATTCGACTGATTGGTGCCGCTGCCGGCGTTGTAGAAGCTGAACAGCCCGGCGATCAAAAGCGTCGACTTATGATGTGTCACCGTATACGGCCCGGCGAACACACTGCACGCTTCTCCGTGGAACGCTTCGCAATTGGCGAAAAACAACGAACCCTCGGCGGAAAACTGCCGGCCGATTTTGCACCCTTGCCCGACGAAGGTCTTGGTTAACATGGCCCCGCCGGTCACCTGCGAACCTTCGGCAACGATGAAGTCTTCTGCCTGCACATCGCATCCAATCCGCGTGGGTGATTGTTCGCTGCTGAGGATTGTACCGTTGCGAAGCAGTGTTGTGCCTTCGACAACGGCACATTCGCCGATGTTCACGTCGGCAATCCGCTTCACGCTATGAATTCTCGCCCCGGCACCAACGATGCCGCGATCGTTCCGCGCGGCGGCAGCTTCCCATTGTGCGATCGTCAGCAACTTGTCGATCAACCGGTGCCGGTAACGATGTACACACAACAGATGGGCAAACTGACTGTCGAGCCGATTGAAGAGCACGACTTCGCGACCGCCGCCCTCGTTGAGCGTTTCGATCGCAACACCGTTGCCAAATGTCGCGCCCGGTGTGGTTTCCATGGTTCCCACATCTTCCACGCACGCCCCGGCCCCGATATCGTAGCCGGCCAGGTGGACGCCGATGTTGGCAATCCGCACATGGTCACCGATCGTACAGTTCGAGACGTAGGCGTTGTAGATTCCCGCCGGTTTTTCCACACCCGAGTCGCTCAGCACCACACCCGCGTTGGCGCCGAGGTATATCTCGCCGGCAAACTGGGCGTTGGCAACGCGGCAAGCACGAAACCCTTTGCCAACGCGAATCGATTGCCAGTCAGTGGCCGTGCAACCCTGGGCGCGGAGCATCTCGATTTCTTCGTTTTCGAGCAAACGATAGTTTGCAGACGGCGTTACGGCGTCGGACATGATGCGTCCCTCACAATCTGGTAAGTGTCGTCGGCGATGGCCGCTTCCTCGTCGGTGGGAACGACCAGCAAGGCGATCGTACTCTGGGGCGTACTGAAAACGCCTTCACGCCGGGCGATCATCTGATCGTTCCGTTCGGAATCGACCACAATGCCCAACGGCTCCAAGCCACCGCATGCGTCGGCGCGGACCCCGGCTGCGTTTTCACCGATTCCACCGGTAAACACGACGGCGTCCACGTGTCCCAGCACTGCAAGATAGGCACCAATATACTTCTTGATCCGATAGCAGAAAATATCGACGGCCAACTGGGCGCGCGAGTCGCCGCTGTCGGCCTTCTCGACCAGCGTTCGCATATCGTTCGACTCGCCGCTGACACCCAGCAATCCCGACTGCTTGTTGCAGAGCTTGTTCAAAGAAACCATGTCGTATCCCCGATCCGCAAGATAAAAAAGGATCGCGGGATCGAAATCGCCGCTGCGTGTACCCATCACCAGGCCTTCCAACGGGGTAAGCCCCATCGACGTATCGACCGACTGCCCATTGCGCACCGCCGCTGCCGAACACCCATTTCCCAAGTGGATCGTGATACAGTTGATCTCGTATTTGTGTTTATTCAGTAGTTGTGCAGCTCGTCGGGCGACGTAACGATGACTGGTTCCGTGGAACCCGTAGCGGCGGATGCCGTACGTCTCGTAGAGTTGATGGGGTAGCGCGTAGGTGTACGCCACTTGGGGAATGGTGGCGTGAAACGCCGTATCGAAACAAGCGACTTGCGGTACCCCGGGCAATTCGTGCACGGCAGCGCGAATGCCCGTCAGGTTCGGCGGATTGTGCAGCGGCGCAAGATCGGCAAAACGCTCGATCGAAGCGATAACCTTCGGCGTAATTTGAACCGAGCCGGTAAACTCCTCACCACCATGGACCACTCGATGCCCGACCGCCCCAATCTCGTCGGCGCTGGCCAACACGCCGTTGGTGCCGGTCAACGTTTCGAGAATCAGGGCCATGCCTTCTTCGTGATCGGCGATTTGCCCATCCTGGCGATGGGTTTCTTCCTCATACCAGTGTTGCAGGGCCGCGCCGGGTTCTCCGATCCGCTCGACGAGTCCCTTGGCGACAACCCGTTTCTCGGGCATTTCGTAGAGCTGATACTTGATCGAAGAACTGCCGCAGTTGACAACCAACACTTTCATGACGAAAGCCCCTCCCGGCTCGGGTAATCTGGTTGCGACCGCCGGTCACTTCAGACCTGGGCCAGACAAATGGCGGCCGTTGCGACAATGTCTTCCACACTTGCGCCGCGCGACAAATCGCTGATCGGTTTGGCAAACCCTTGCAGGAACGGACCAATCGCCTGGGCACCGGCCATGTATTGGGTTAGCTTGTAGGCGATATTGCCGGAGTTGAGGTCGGGAAAAATAAGAACGTTGGCCCTACCGACCACCGCACTGGGCTCTTTGACTTTCTTCGCCCCCACGGCCGGAATAATGGCAGCATCGGCCTGAAACTCACCGTCGATCTTCAGCTCAGCTGCTTTCTGCTTGACGATCACCAACGCCTCGTTCACGTGATCCACATGAACGTGCGATGCGCTGCCCTTCGTGGAAAACGAAAGCATGGCTACTCGCGGTTCCTCGGAAAGAAGATGTCGCGCACTTCGCTCCGAGGCGATGGCAATATCAGCCAGTTCCACGGGAGTCGGCGAAATGTTCACCGCGCAATCGGCGTAAACGAACGCTTTGTTCTTCTCGCCCTGGAACTGCGGAAGAATCATCAGAAAGAAGCTCGACGGCGTTGCGATGCCCTCGGCCAAACCGACGGTCAATACACCGGCCTGGATTACCAGAGCCGTCGGGCTGGCCACGCCGGCGACCATCGTATGGACGTCGCCCTGCGCTACCATCATCCCGCCATAGTAGAGCGGCCGCTTGACCATCCGCCGGGCGACTTTAGGGTTCAGATCGCGTCCGGCCACGTAGGCTTCTGTGTATTCGTCGAGCTTGTCGCTCTGGAGGGGATCGACAATCCTTAGGCCGTCGAGCCCGATGCCCGCGGTCGCGGCAAGTTGCTCGATTTCGCCCGGCTCGCCAAGCAAGATCGGCTCGGCAATCCCTTCATCTTTCATGCGACGGGCGGCGGCAATCACGCGATCGTCGCCTCCCTCGGGCAAAACCACCGATAAGTGACGACCTTTGGCCGCCTCGACAAATCGACTGATGGTACTCACGATTCCACGGCCCCTTCTGGTTAGCGTTGGGGAGCACCGGGCTTCTTCGCCTGAACCCACTCGTAGTAGTCGCGCATGGTCAGCTTCGACGCGGCAGGCTCGTCGATGAACACGTTGGCATCCGGGTGCAACTGCAAGGCACTGGCCGTGAGCATGCTCGTCACCGGCCCCTCGACCATTTTCGCCACGGCATCTGCCTTCTTCTCCCCGTTGGCTACCAACACGAGTTGACGCGCTTCGAGAATCGTCCCCACACCCATCGTGATCGCGTAAATCGGCACGTCTTCTTCCTTCTCGAAGAAACGGGCGTTGTCTTCGATGGTCGGTCGGGCGAGCGTTTTCAACCGCGTGCGCGAGGCGAGCGAACTAGTCGGTTCGTTGAAGGCGATATGCCCGTCGGTGCCGATCCCGAGCACTTGAACATCGATGCCGCCACAAGCGTCAATACGATCTTCATACCACTGGCAGAACGCCTCGTAGTTCTTGGTCGTGCCCGAGGGAATGTGAATCCTTTCCCGGGGAACATTGATGTGCTTGAAAAGATTCTCTTGCATGAAGTAATGATAGGACTGCTCGTGATTGGCCGGAAGTCCCACGTACTCGTCCAGGTTGAAGGTTGTCACCTGGGAAAAATCGAGACCTTCGTCCCTGTGCATGCGCACCAACTCTTGATAGAGCCCTATAGGGCTGGAGCCGGTGGCCAGTCCCAACACGGCATTTGGCTTGGCGTTGAGCACATCGGCGACAAATTCGGCCGCCTTCCGCGACAGTTCGTCGTACGTCTTGCAGACTCTGACTTCCATGGTGTCCTCCCAGGGGTATCAACAGAATGAGTTCTATACCCAATGCACACCGAGTTTCTATCGGCAACGTTAGGAATTATACTGGTATTTTCATTGGCCGCAACAATTTTGTCGGAAGTGATCGCAGCAGCCCAGCCATGCCGACAGAAAGGGGACTGGCCCTGTAACGCAAATCGGTGTAGCGTATGCAGAAACTCGCCGCCACGGACGGGCTCCTCGTTTTTTTCGCTTAATCTCACCCGTCGTTTTCCGCTTGGGGCAAATCTGATCGGCATGGACAACCATCCCATCCTCGACCCGCAGCAAAGCCGCATCCTGCGAATTCTTCGCAGCAAAGGGCCACTTAGCCGCTGGCAATTACACGAACACACGGCCCTGCGCCCCAACACCGTCGGCACACATGTCGCCGGTCTGCTCAGCCAAGGTTTGCTGCAAGAACAACCGGCCGAGGCCTCCGGGCCGGGCCGGCCGCGAGTTCCCCTGGCAATCGACACGGAAACACTGCACGTCGTCGGGGCAGCAATTCGGCCAGGGCGGGTAGAGGCTTGCCGGCTAAACCTTTTGGGCCACGTTCTTGGCCAACTTCACACCCAACCGGTCGACGAACCGTCTCAAACCGTCTCCGTTCTGCAAGAGTCGCTGCGCCAACTCATCAACAACCAAACGTTTCTCGTGGGCCTAAGCACGACCGGCTTCGTCGACACATCTGCCCGGCGGATTGTCCTGTCCTCGGCGCTTCCCGGCCAGCAGGTCACCTCGCTCGCCCCCTTGTTCGATGTCATTGGCGACCGGCCCTTGGTCGTGGAAAACGACATGCACGCCCTGGCCGCCCATTGGCTTCAGCAACACTATCGCCAACTCCACGAGGATGTAGTACTCGTTTACCTCGACGACGGACAACTCGGCTCGGCCCTGTTGGTTCGCGGCGAGCCCAACTGGGGTTGCCTGGTGGGAGGTAATGAACTGGGCCATACCCGTCTTCCCGTGGAAACCGAGTTGTGTTACTGCGGAAACACAGGCTGCCTGGAAAGGATCTGTTCGACCGAGTTTCTTCGCCGCGAGGCCCCCGGCTCGGCTTCGTTGTTGGACCACGTGGCCGCTTTCGACGGCACTCAACCACCGATGAAGCGAATGATCGATCTTCTCTCGACCGGTTTGGCCAACACAGTAAACTACCTTCGGCCTCACCGCGTGGTTCTGGTCAGCCCGTTCACTCGCCACGATCGATTCATCGAGTCGCTTGTGCAGGCCGTTCGAACGCGTCTATTGAACGCCCTGTGCGACCGTGTCGACTTCCACTTCTGGGATCAGGACACCGGCCCCACGGGCGAAACGTCCGGCTGGCTCGCTCTGGCCGCCATCTACTACCCAAACTGGACGAAGGCAATTCTGCCTCAATAATGCTGGTGTGTTTGGTAGTCTGCCGTTAGAATAATCTTGGGCATGCAGTTATCGAGAAGGCGTATCGGCAATGCCGCAGGCCGTGTTATCATCTTTTCTCTCGCAAATCTCCTCGTTCGACGCGAGCAACCCGCAATTCGCTACGCTGTTGGTCGACGCACTTTTGGCGGCAGGGCAGGGGGCCAATTGCAGTGACATCCACCTGCAACCCACGGCCGAAGGGCTGGAAATTCGTTTCCGACTCGATGGCGTGCTGCGCCGCATCGCCTGCCTGCCGCCGTCGGTGACACCCAACGTCGTGGCGCGTTTGAAGGTCGTTGCCAACCTACTCACCTACCAGATGGATTACCCCCAGGAAGGGCGAATTCGCAGCAGCCAGGACACGCTGGAGATGCGGGTAAGCACCTTTCCCACACTCCATGGTGAACGGGCGGTCGTTCGGCTGTTTTCTCTCGACACCCCTTTTCGCCACGTCGACGACCTCGGCTTGCCTGCCGCAATTTGCGACAGACTGGTCGGTTTGATGTCGGAAACCTCTGGGGCGATTCTCGTGTCGGGGCCGGCTGGCAGCGGGAAGACAACCACCGTGTACGCCTGCCTTCGCGAAGTGGCTGCCAATGGTGCAATGCGAAGCATGGTTTCGATCGAAGATCCAATCGAAGTGGCTGTCGGGGGGGTCGCGCAGTCCCAAGTGAACCTCCCAGCCGGACTCGATCTGGCCACGGGCCTTCGATTCCTCATGCGGCAAGACCCGGAAGTAATTATGGTCGGCGAAATCCGCGACCGGACCACTGCCGAAGCCGCGCTGGGGGCATCCTTGACCGGCCATCTCTTGTTGAGTACCTTTCACGCTGGCAGCGCAGCCGAGACGGTGGGGCGTTTGCTCGATATGGGGATCGAGCCCTATGTGCTCCGTAGCGGCCTGCTGGCAATCGTCTCGCAGCGTCTAGTGCGAAAACTTTGCCACTGCACCCAAGAGTCGGGCGACCCCAACGATCGTCTGGGGCTTCCCGTAGAGCGTTGCTGTGTGCCGGTCGGCTGTACCGATTGCGGTGGGACTGGTTATCGCGGTCGGTTCGTGCTGTCCGAAATGCTTATCCCGGAAGAAGCCGCACTGCGCAAGGCGGTTCTCGCCCGATGCGAGGCGGCGCGGCTCGAGCAACTGGCGATCGAAGCAGGAATGGTGAGCCAATGGCAACGGGCGATCGAAGCAGTGATCGACGGGCAGACCAGCCCGGCGGAAGTGCGCCGGGTGCTGGGGTTCGTCGGATCACCATCGATGAGTTAATCGCCTTGAACGACGAAATCGCCGCGCTGGTCCGCGCCGGTGTTCCGTTGGAACAAGGGCTGGGCGCACTGGGCGACGATCTGCCCGGGCGACTTGGCCAGTTTGCCCACGTCGTGGCCGAACAATGTGCCCGGGGACGCTCGTTGGACGACATCATGGCCGATCAAACGCTGCACTTGCCGCTGGTCTATCGTGCGGTCGTTCGAGCCGGCGTGCGTAGCGGTCGGCTTCCCGTGGCATTGCAGTCGCTCGCCCACGGCCTTCGTCGTGTCGACGAGATCCGCAAAGGCATGTTCTCGGCCTTGCTTTATCCCACGCTGGTAATGTTGACGGCCTGGGGGTTTTTCATCTTCTTCGTAACCGAACAAGTGCCCGACTTCCTGGCAGGCTACGATCGGATGGGAGGTGCCGGGCGAACTCTCCTCGAAACGCTCGCCCGATTGGCCCCCACGGCTATCTACTGGGGTCCCGTGGTTCCGATTGTCGCCTTGGTCCTGCTAGCCGTTTGGTGGCGCCGGTCCAGCCGGGCAAACATAACCGATTCGGGCACGCAGTCGTGGCTGTTCGGCTGGTTGCCGTGGCCCAGCCATACTCTGCGACTGTCGCGGGTGGCGGCGATGGTCGAGATCCTCACCGTTTTGGTCGAACACCGCGTGCCGCTCGACGAAGCGTTGAGCTTGGCCGCCGAAGCGTCGGGCGACCGCAATTTGGTCGCCGCAAGCGACCTGATCGTCCAGAAGATTCGCCGTGGAGAATCGTTGGCCCTCGATACAAACAACGCTGCCGTGCTCCGTACACACGGCTTTCCCCCATTGCTCACTTGGCTGCTAGGAAGTAGAACCCAGCGCGACAATCTGCTACGGGCACTACGTCGCGTGGCCGAGTCGTATCGACGCCGTGCCGACCACCAGGCAGGCCTCGCCCGACTTCTCGTACCCATTGTGCTCACGCTGGTGCTGGGCGCCTCGTTTACTTTCGCGTACACCTTGCTATTGTTCGGGTCCTACGCGGCCCTGCTTCGAACCATCGCAGGACCCTGATCGGCCATGCCAAGTTATCGCTATACCGCCGTCGACACGCAAGGACACCCGGTTTCCGGATGCCTGGATGCCGACAGTGTCGAACAAGCAAGTGAGCAACTCCGCGACCGCGGTCTTGAGCCGTTAACGGTTTGCCCTGCAGTCGAAGAAAAAGCGGCCAGCGGCAGTGAAAAACACACTTCCGCTCGGCTCTCCGGCAACGAGTTGGCCAACGTTGCCGCCGAGATCTCCGATCTCACTGGCGCGGGACTTCCGCTTAGCGACGGGCTGCGTGCGGCGGCTGCCGAGTTGGGTGGCACGCAAACGCCGGCCGTCCTCCGCACGTTGGCCGACGAACTCGACCGCGGCGTTCCACTGCCCGAGGCGATCGACTCGCTCGGCAGCCGCGTACCCAGCGACCTTGCCGGACTGCTGCGAGCCGGGGCTCAAAGCGACCGAATCGGCGAAGTGCTGGAAGTATTTCTGGACCTGCGGCGCCAGCACGCCCAACTCCGTCGCCGGGTTCGTATCGCGCTGGCCTACCCGGCGTTGTTGCTCACGATGCTTCTTGGCCTGTTCTGGTTTTTTTCGGCCTTTGTCGTCCGAGAGTTCGAAACCATCTTCACTGATTTCGATGCGGAACTGCCGAATATCACGGAAATGCTCTTCTGGTGGGTTCACCAGGGCTTTCCGCCATTTGCCGGCGTCTTGCTTTTGTTTTTGGCAACCACGGCGTTGGCTTTGACCATGCCATTGAAAGGCTGGGCCGGAAGGCTGCTAACGGTAATACCCGTGCTCGGGCCGATGAACGACAACGTTCGACTTACGGTTTTTGCCCGGCTAATGAGTTGCTTGCTCGAACAATCGACTCACCTGCCCGACGCTTTGCGACTTGCTGCCGACGGACTGCACGGCACCCCGTTGGCAGCCGGTTGCCAGCGGGCTGCGGCCGACGTCGAACGAGGCCGGACTCTGGCCCATGCCATGGCGGCAAATCGTTGTTTCCCCAGGGCGCTGGTGCCTATCGTGGCCTGGGGTGAACAAATCGGCGCATTGCCCGACGCCTTTCGCACGGCCGCTGAAATGTACGATGGTCGGGCGAAAATCCAAGCCGGGCTCTTCGAGGTGATCGCGCCCCCGTTGACCTTTTTGATAATCCTGGCAGGGGTTTTCCTGTTGGTGATGGGCTTGATGGCACCCTTAATCTCTCTCATCCAAAAGTTGACTTAAGCTACCGTGAATCCGATCTGGATCAACGCCGCACTGGGATCTGTTTCGGCCGTGCTTCTCGGCCTGGCCATTTTGGCTGCGCTGCGGCTGCATCCCCAGTCGTTCAACCGCACACACGGAGATATCCTGCACCTGATGCTGCGACTTTTGGGCCGATCACTCGTCACCACGGGCGTGATTATGCTCGCCATCGTTGTTTTCCAGGTATTTTCCTTCCTCTTGTTAATAGTAACGGTAGTCGTGCTGCTGTTTGTTTGGCGCAGCAATGTCGTGGCGCGTCAGTATCAGATACTCTGGGGGCTTTCGACAGCCGTCGACCGCGGGATTCCTCTGCACGTCGCATTGCGGATTGCAGGCGAAGAACGCCGCGACAGGATGTCGTGTTATACTCGCATGGCGGCCACGCTCTTGGAAAGCGGCTTTTCCTTGTCCGATACCTTGAAACGGGTACCCCACCTGTTGCCGCCCGAAGCCCGAACCACGATGATTGTCGGAACCGAGTGCGGCGCGTCATCAGCCGCTATCCGCCGCGCCGCCCAGATGCAACAATTGGACCAGCCAACCTGGAAAGCCCTGATTGCCCGCTTGATTTATTTCCTTTGTCTCTTCTTGGTTGCCTTGGGCGTGTTGACTTTCGTCACCCTCAAAATTGTGCCGCAGTTTGTTCGTATCTTTAACGACTTTGAGATCAAGCTGCCGCCAATCACGCAAGACTGGCTTTCGACCATGCACTGGTTCGGCGACCATGTCGCCATTACGATTTGGCCGCTTTTTTTGCTAACCGTTTTTCTGTTGTCCTATGCGGTATTGCGTTACCTCGGCATGGCGAGATGGGACTTGCCGGGAATGGGGCGTTGGACGCGTCGCCTAGATACGGTCGCAATCCTCGCCTCGCTGGCGTTGGTCGTCAAAGCCCAACGACCGTTGGTCGACGGTCTGCGTTCGCTGGCTGCTTGTTATCCGAAGGGAAGCATCCGGCAGCGGCTCCGATTGGCTCTGGTCGATATCGAACAAGGCATGTCCTGGCGCGACAGCCTCCAAGCCCATGGGCTAGTTCTCCCCGGTGAAGCGGCCATTCTCGCCGCCGCAGAACGCCTGGGAAACCTCGCCTGGGCACTCGATGAACTTGCCGCAAGCAGCCGTAGACGCTTGGCTTACCGTTTCGAACTGCTCATCGAGATGGCCTTTCCCGCGGTATCCGTGGTGGCTGGAGTGGTCGTATTTTTCACTGCCGTCGCGCTGTTCGGATCGCTGGTCGACCTGATTAGGCATTTGGTTTAGGAAATGAAACGCCCATGAAACGTCGCGGAACATCGCTCGTCGAACTTCTGGTTGCCTGTGTGCTGGCGTTGACCTTCTTCGGGTTGTCTGTCCAAGTGCTGGCCGTGGCGGCACGCCAGCGACACGCGCTCGACGACCGGCAGACGGCCATCCTCGCGGCCAGCAACGCCATGGAACGCCTCACCCTGCTGCCCTGGGAAGAACTGACCCAGCAGCACGCCGAACAACTCGACCTAGCCACGACGGTTGCCAAACAACTTGCCGACGGCAAACTCCACGTGACGATCACCGACGCAGTTGCCGACAAGGTGCAGAGCGACAAAGAGAAGGACACGACCCTGGAGAACCAACTCTCTGCCAAGAAAGTCGTGGTCGAGGTTTCCTACAACGACCGGCGCGGCGTCACCGCCGGCACGGTCCGCCTGGTTGCCTGGAGATACGGACCATGAAGACAACGTCGCAACCATACCGACAAGCATACTCTATTATCGAAGTGCTCTTCGTTATCGGTATCTCGGGCACGTTGCTGGTTTCGCTCAGTACTATGCTGACCACGCTGTTGAAGCAGGACCGTGCCGCCCGGGCGACCATCTGCAACGCCGGAACAGCCGGCCGTCTGGCCGAGCAGTTTCGGGCCGATGTCCATGCCGCATCGGCGTTCTCCCCAGAAAAACCAAACGACGGCAATGACCCGCAAGCACCACAATGGCGTTTTGCACTGCCGGAGCAAACATCGGTCGTCTACATTCATACCGACAAGGCGGTCGAACGCCTGGAGCAGACTCAAGGCAAGACAGTCCGTCGTGAAACCTATTTTCTGCCTGCGGAAACCGCCGTTTCAATCGAAGAAATCGGCGACGTAGCCGGAATTGATCCCACGGCGAAGTCAAGGATCATTACCATGACGCTCATTGAGTCCCCCATTAATCGCACAACACCGCCAAGCCCAGGGGTTACATCCCCTGGGACGAAGGAAACACCCCCCTCCGCAATCAACCCGGGGCTCAATAACCCAACGCCTGAACCACCCTCGGACAACATGGCTCACCGTTTTCGCCAAATCCTGCAAATCGATGCCATATTGGGGCGAGACCGTCGGTTTGCGGCCACCGAGAGCGAGGAGGATGCCGATGAATAGTCGCCATTTCACAAAACGTCAGCCATCGCATCGCGCTGTAGCGTCCCGACGGCGGGCAGCCGTCCTTTTCGCCCTGATCGTCTGTGTGGCCCTGGCCAGTCTGCTGCTTGTGGCAATCGCTCGCCAAGCAGTTGCGCGACGGCGGCTGATCGACATGCAGGCCCAGCGTCTCCAAGCCACATGGCTGGCGGAATCCGCATTGGAACGTGCCGCAGCACAGTTCCAGGCCAACCCCGATTTCCGCGACGAAACCTGGACGATTCCGGCCGAGCAGTTCGACGGCACCTCGCCGGCCGTTGTACGAATCATATTGAAACCGATCGACGACAAACCGACGATGTACCGCGTCCACGTTGTAGCCGATTATCCAAACGACGGCGCAAACCGCGCCCGCGTGGAAAAAGACATCATGATATCCGACAACAGATAACAGCCCTGTTTTTCACCACGGAGGCACGAAGGACACTGAGCTACGCAGGATGCGCGATGGCTGTTCCGTGATCTCCGTGTCTCCGTGGTGAAAAAGAAATCTTGGCAATGGTCACAACCCAACCTGCCGCCAATACCAAGGAGAACAATCGTGAATAACCAAACGAAGAGGGCCTTCACCCTCGTAGAACTCCTGGTGGTCATCGCCATCATCGGCATCTTGATCGCGCTGTTGCTGCCCGCGATTCAGGCAGCCCGGGAGGCGGCACGCCGTGTGTCGTGCATCAACAACCTGAGTCAATTGGGAATCGCAGTGGCCAACTATCAATCGGCCCACGGTGTATTACCCTCAGGAACGGTCAACGCCACCGGCCCAATCCAAAACCTTCCCCAGGGTTACCACATGGACTGGGTCGTGCAACTGCTGCCGTTTCTCGATGAACAGGCAACCTTCAGTCACATCGACTTCAGCACGGGTGTCTACCACAAGAACAATGCACCGGTGCGCCAAATCGGCTTTGCTGTTCTTGCTTGCCCCAGTTACTCCGGCGAAAATTCGACCGGAGACAGTTACGTGTGCAACTACGCCGGAGTCCATCACGACCTGGAGGCCCCGATCGACAAGGACAACCACGGCGTGTTTTTCCTCAACAGCGCCGTGCGTGCCAAGGATATTCTCGATGGGGCGGCAAATACGTTTTTTGTCGGCGAAAAGTTGGGCAGTTCGCAAGATCTTGGTTGGATGTCCGGCACGAGAGCAACCTTGCGCAACACGGGAACTCCGTTAGACCTGTCGGGGGTTAACGTGCCTCAAAACCAACAAGGTGGACAAGCAACCGACGACGAGGACACCCCGGAGAATGTTGTTGGCTACACCTGGGTCGATCCCAACGCGGAAGATTCCAGGGAGACTAGTGAAGGCGAAGATACGGACGGCTTCGGCCCGTCTGACACCTCCCTGGGAGGTATGTATCCACATGAGGATCGTTTCTTAGAAATCATACCCGTCAAACCCCAGAATCAGACTCCCGTACCATTGCGGGTGGGAGGATTCGGTTCCGACCACCCCGGCGTGGTGAACTTCCTTTTCGGCGACGGCGCGGTACGAAGCATCTCCAAGGAAATCCGCTTCGACGTCTACCAGCAGCTAGGCCACCGGGCCGACGGCAAACTGCTGAAATCTGGTCCTACGCGAATCGACGGTGGCTACTGGTAATACGGCCCACGACTATCCGGCACGCCTACGCAACACGGATATCCTGACAACACACCCCGGCCTACGGAAAACAGCCCGCCACGGCTTGCCTGCGTTTGCCACGACACCTGCCTCCCCCGGTGACAACCGTTTCGGGAATGCCCTCCATGCATCGCCCCAGTTTTTCGCTCAGTTCGATCCTCTTGCTCACGGTGATCGCCGCCGTTTACCTGGCGGCCATCAGTCCGACCGTTACGCAAACCCCGGATATCGCAAAGGACTGTCTGGCTCCCACGGCCGGCGTCGCGATCCTTTCCCTCCCGGCAGGCCTTTTCTGGGGAATCGTGTCGGCCAGGGCGTGGTTTTTCTCCTGGCGCAGCGTAGTGCTCGGTGCAATCGCCGGATTTGTCGCCGCGATGGCCACCGCCGTTTTCCTGGCGGCAGCACGTAGCCCGTTAACCGTCTTGGTGGGAGCACCGCTGGTGGTTGCCGTCAGTTTCGCACTTCGCACGCTCTCAGACCGTGCCGAGCAGCGCAAATTCCCGGAAGCCGACTAGAAGCGGTCTCAAAAATGTCTGAGTAGGATAACAATGCATCCGAGTTGGAGCATTCCCAGGAAATTGGTGGCATGATATTCGTAGCGAACGACAAGACGGCGAAAGTTGTGGAGCCACGCGAAAACGCGTTCGATTTTCCACCGCCGGCGGTAGTGCCGGAGTTTCCGCCCGTCTTGCGTCATCAACCGGCGATTGCTGCGATTCGGCGAGATCAGGTCCACGCCGCGATCTTCCAGAAGACGTACGTCCAGGACATCGCTGTCGTAGGCCTTGTCGCCAATGAGCCGATCTGGCAGATAGTGCGTCCACGCCGCGTCGAGGGTCTCTTCGACCAGCGTTACCTCGTGCGGAGAAGCGTTGGTAACGCAGGCGGCGACAGGAATACCATGGCGGTCTGCGATTGCCATGATCTTGCTGCCCTTGCCGCGTTTTGTTTTGCCGACGGCGTCGCCCCTTTTTTGGCGCCCGAGAAGGAGCCATCGATAAAGGCTTCGGTCAGATCGATTTTGCCGCGTCGTTCCAAGTCTTCGGCCAGTGCAGCGAGAATCTGGGCAAAAACGCCCCGTTGGGTCCACTGCTGGAACCGGCGATGGCAGGTTTGGTATGGAGGATATCTCTCGGGCAGGTCTTTCCAAGGTGCGCCAGTTCGCAACACCCACAAGATACCGTTGAGCACATCGCGTGGTTCTCGCGGTGGCCGACCTCGACCGCCCGGCTTCCGTCGCATCGGCGGCACAAGGGGCTCGATGCGTCGCCATTGTTCGTTGGTAAGATCCATGCCGCATAGTTCGGCACCTATAAAATCAACCTTTAGCCATTTTTGAGATGGCTTCTAGTGCTTCGGCAATCTTCAGAATAGGGGTGCCATGGCCACGCTTGCGTGGCCATGGTCCTCGGGATTTTAGCATGTCCAGGCAAACAGCCGCTCCCGGTGATGCACATGGCCACGCAACAAAGAAGGCTATCTTTTCGCTGCCCCTTGTCGTGCCACCTCGAAGTCGCGTGTGCCTTCTTCCGCCGGCAAGTCGACTTTCGTTTCGAAAGGTGAAAACCAGAGGGGTTCGATGGTGCCGGCGCGTTCGTTTTCTCGCGGGATGTGAAGAATTCGGACGACATACGGCCCGCCTTGCACTCCTTGCCCCGCTTGCGTTACGTAGCGGCCGTCCTCGATGCGCGCCGTACTGCCGGGGCCCTGGTTACCCTGGGATGCGTCGGGCTGGAAGCTGATCTCGCCGAATGGCACCGGCTTGCCTTCGTACTGGACGCACCCCGAAAGTTGAAAACGGGACGGGCCGCTGTTGCCACAGCCGATGGGCCCGACGACGCTGGCGGCCATTGCTGCAATCAACATGAAAAAAGCAGGTTCGGCATGCGGGGGTGTTTTCATGGGCTTAGCCCTCCCAAGGGAAGCTTATCGTTGCGAACGGCCAGTTGTTGGTACAGCGTCAGATCGGTAGCGTCGCTGAGGAAATGCACGGAGCTATCGGCCAAAAGAAAGTGACAGCCTCCGGGATGATGGCTTCCGAAATACCGGCTTTGAATGTGAAGTGTGTTGTCCTGGTCGGGTTGGGCGTCGCTGCCGTTGATCGGTTGAACGGCCGCTGCCTGAGTACTGGGCAAGGGCGAATTGGCGCTGAGCTTGTTGCTTGCGGCCCAACCGACATAAATATCGTCGTTGGGGGCGGCGATCCCACCGGGTTGAAGACAATACTTGCTCTCGCCCACCATGAGTACGTTGGATGTGCCGTCGTTGATATGAGAAAAACGCACGTGTGAATTGTGGTAGAGAACTCCATTGGTGTAATAGATCCGAGTGCCGGTGGCGTTTCCGCATGACTCGGTTCCAGGGACACCTCCACCCTGGACGCCGAAATAGCTGAGGTATGGCGTTCCGCGTCCGGTGAATGGATCGGAAGGACACTCAAAGTTGGGATTGGGGCGAGCGTACTCCGCATCATTGCTGGTGCTGCCTCCCATTTGGTCGGAGGTCGACGGAAACCGTTCATCGAACACGAATTTGGCAAAACGGTTTTGGTCTTCGAGGTAAGGAAGGATGAGCACGGTCCAGGGAGCGTGGTTCTTTGGGTCTGCGGTATGGCACCAGTTGGGATTGCCGGGCACTACCGCGACATTCGAGACTCCGCCCGGTGGAAACGAATTCAACGCCGTGTGGTAATTGTGCAGCGCCAGGCCGATCTGCTTCATCTTATTTGCGCATTGAACGCGGCGGGCAGCTTCCCGAGCCGATTGTACCGCCGGTAGCAACAGCGCGATCAAGATGCCGATGATGGCGATGACCACCAACAGTTCGACAAGGGTAAAACCATGTCGGAACGGTTCGCAACGCATTGCCGCGCGTTGGTGTGGTGCTTTCGGCCGGTGTTGGTTACGCATAGCCGTTGCTTCCTTGTGTTAGCGAATGAGATGAAAGAAGAGGATTCGCTGGCGATGAAGTCTGTCGCTATGTGGCCTGTGACGATGTCGGCGAGCATCTCCGGCTTCGTTGCGATTGCAGTAAGAGCGAAGGATACACGGCTTCGACTGTCACGCCGCCCATATGATAGCCGATTTTTCGGAATATTCAACACGAATCAATATTTTCCACTAATTTTTTATTCAGACAAAACCAGAAAAGGATTTGCTCACCCAGAAACGAACAGCTACAGAAAACCCACCGAACCTTTTCCCACAAGTACTTACAAAACAATTCTTTGCGTGTTACCTAGAAAGCAGCCCACCTTGCCAGGGTGCAGCTCGCGTAGAAGACAGCGACGCCGACCAGATCGAAGCACACGTGAATATTCATGAAAAAAGTCACTTGCATTCATTGCCAAGACGGCTATAATCAGGGGCGTTATGACAATGACCGAAGTTGCAAAACGTGCCGGGGTTTCGCAGGCCACCGTTTCTCGAGTGGTCAACGGAGCCAACAATGTCTCCGATGCGGTGGTGGAGTTGGTCAACGAAGCGATGCGCGAGTTGGGCTACGAGCCGCGGCTGCGACGCAAAGCGACCGGTTCCGCCCGGAGTGCATCGGAAACCACCCAGGGAACCGTCGTGCTAGTGATGCTCGACGACTCGATGAACTCGCTGCCAACGCTGGCCCTGGCCAAACTCCGCGGTGTCGAAGCCGCCGTATCGCGCGAAGGGCTCAGTCTCGTTGTCGCCCGGGCTGACGATTCCCGGGAACGGCCGGCGGCTTTGAAACGCAAGGACGTGGTTGGGGTGCTGCTTTGGGGACGTCGTGCCGATGCGACGCTGGAACATCACCTTGAGCGCGTTCCGACCATGTGGCTTTCCTCGCACGCCGAGGCTGGCGGCAACAAAATTCTGGTGGGTAACGAGCAAGCCGGACGGCTGGCGGCCGAGTACTTGCTCGGTCGCGGCGTGAAGCGGCCTGCATTTCTGTGCCCCACCACGTCGCGTGCCCAGTATGAACTTCGCGGTAACGGGTTTGGCTACGGATTTCATCTGGCAGGCATCGAAACCCACATGGTCACGCATGAGTGTCGCGAAGGCTGCTCGTTTGAGCAACTTGAGCGTAAGGAACAGACCGAGGTGATCGACACGTTGGTCTCGCAACTGCTGGCCCTAAAACCCAAACCAGACGGCCTATTCGTTCCGGACGACGCGATTACCTCGCTCGTTTATCCGGCCCTCTATCGGCGAGGCGCCTGCCCCGGGACCGGTTTGCTCGTGGTTTCCTGTGGAAACGAACCGGCCTATCTTGGTGGCCTTCACCCGCGCCCGGCGACCATCGACTTGGGCCCCGAAGCCACCGGCCGGTTGGCCGTCGAGCAGTTGCTTTGGAAAATCAGGCACCCCGATAGTCCTGACCGTGTTTCGATGCTTGTCGAGCCGCGGCTGGTACCGGGGGAAGAGGTAGTGTGAACGGCAATCGTCTCGCGTAAACGGAGTGGACTCTTCCCATTCTCCCCATTCTCGAAAGGTGTACGGTCATGAATCGAGTAGTGAAAGCAACTCGAAACGGAAATTATCGCCAAGTTTCCAAATCCTCCCGTCGAATAATCCCAGCGGTTTTCGTCGTTGTGTTATTGGCCGGCGCCGTTGAGGCCAATGCCGAAGTTGTCGCCTATTTCGATTTCGACGACATACCCAGTCGGAACGATGGTACGACCATCGTGACTTCATATAACTCGGTGACCACGCCTACGCTCGATATGGTCGAAGATGGCGTGAGCGGTCTGAAAGATACAGACGGGTTCGGCGGAAACCCAGGCATTTCTGCTGGCTGGAATTTGGGCGTTCTCGCAACGAATGGCGAGGACTTTTTCAATGACGATTATTTCATTCTTTCGGTCGACACGACTGGATACGAAGACCTGACCCTAGCGTTCGACTACCGCTCGACCAACTCCACGCCACACATCGGGCCCAGCCAGCTCAAGTTAGAGTATTCCGTGGGAAGCGGATGGAATGCCTTGGAAACGCTAACCAGCCTGGCCGACAACACCTGGCACGCTTACAGCACAGATCTTTCCGCCGTAGATGCTACGACGGAAGACAACTCTGCCTTGCAGATCCGTGGCACTTGGTCGACCGACGCCGTTCAGTCCGGTAGCGGACGAATCGACGATTTGACACTCTCCGGCACGGCCGTTCCCGAGCCAAGCTCGCTGGCGCTCCTCATGGCCGGCATACTCGGGCTGGTCAGCGTGGTGGCACGACACCATCGCAACCAATAGTCGACGATGGTTTTTTTTGCGGCCGTTTATACAGAACACCTACCTCCCCACCAACTGGCAACAACACACCATGAAGAACTACCTCCCCGCATGCTTTTTGTTGATTTGTCTCTGCGCTTGGCCGTCGTTTGATTGGTCTTCGGCTCAAGCAGATTGGATCGACCTGGGCGACGAAGGTCGAACGCTATGGGTCAGCGCACGCCTGACGACACCCGAGTTAGGCCAAACATGCGATTTGGTGTTGGCTACCTCCAACAAAATGCACCGCGTTGGCTTGGGAGTTGACGAAAAAGGCCGGTATCGACTTTGGCTTTTCGGTCATACGGCAGTCGGTGAAACTTGCACGCCGGGACAGACGGTTACGGTCGTGGCCAAACTCGTCTGCCACTCCCAGGCTCCCGACGAGGGTTTTCTCCGGGTATACGATGACGTAGCGGAGCTTCCGCAAGAACTACCGAGCGAGGAAGTCGCCTGGACGGTGGTTAATCGCCGTGGAAATTCCGCAGCAAACCTCGCCCGAGTGATGGTCGCGCCGGCATCGGCAAAAGGAAAAATCTCGCAGGTGCGGGTTGGCGACTCGTGGGAAGCGATTTGCAGCGGGCCGGTGCTCGACAAATCGCTCGCGTACTCCGAGTTGTTGGAGGCCGACGTCGTCCTGGATCTTTCACCGCCCGATCCGATCAATAATCCGGGCAGCGCGCTGATGTTGGATTTGCCCGATGCCGGGACAGATCCGGCAAGGATTGACTTCGCGGGGTTGCCGAAAATATTGGCCGAGCCCGTTGTGGTCAGCGATGTACGCGACCGGGGCGGCAACTGGGTGCATCAACACGTCTATCTGGCCCATCACGGTGGCAAGTATTGGTTCATGTGGAGCGATGGACCGGGCGTACGAAGCAAGAATCTTACGCCCGAGGAGCATCGCAACGTCGTTCCCGGCCACGATCAGGCCAATACCCGAGTGTCGTACGCCACGAGTGAGGACGGTTTGCATTGGAGCAAGCCGAAGGATCTGTCGGGTCCGCCGCGGGCTGAGGGGTTTGGCTGGATCGCTCGCGGTTTCTGGCAACGCGACGGCGAACTGCTGGCCCTGGCCAGTCATTTCCACGCGCCCGGTTATGCGGGCGAGGGACTTAGCCTCGAAGCGTTTCGCTGGGACGACACGCACAACAAATGGGTTGTCCACGGCACGGTGCTCGACGATACACTGAACAACTTTCCGCCCAAGAAGCTCCCCAACGGTTTGTGGATGATGAGCCGGCGCGACAGCCAGCGGCACGTCACCGTGATGGTTGGCGGCGTCGAGGCGATCGACAAATGGACGATTCAACCGCTGGCAAGATACGAAGGGCGCTATCGACCGGAGGAACCGTATTGGTACGTGCTGCCCGACGGAAAATCTCTCGTTGGCCTGTTCCGCGACAACGGTGGATCGAAACGGCTGCTGCGTGCTTACTCTACCGACAATGGTCACAGTTGGAGCCGCTTGGTCGTCACGAATTTTCCGGATGCCACGAGCAAGTTCAACGCACTGCGCACCTCGCGCGGCTATTATGCGATGGTTTCCAACGCAAACCCCCGCGACCGCAACCCGCTGGTGCTGTCGATCAGCCGCGACGGTCTGGTTTACACCCATATGTTCTATCTCGTGGGCGGACGCCATGTGGATTATCCCCACATGATCGAACACGATGGAAAACTATTGATCGCGTTTTCCGGAGCCAAGCAGACGGCAGAGGTGCTTTCCGTGCCGCTCGATGAGATCGACGCACTGCTGAAGTAGTTGTGTCGTATTGCCTGTCGGCGTTGTGCCTCGGGCGAGGTTGCCCGTTTCCCTCCATGGATTAACCAGCCCATGCTCTGCTTACTTCCTACCTGCGCGCGATGGTGCCTTGTCCGCGTTGCGGTGGTCTGCGTGGTAGCGATTGTTGCCACGGGGACTGCGTATGCCGCGCCGCGAGCAGAATGCCCCAACATCGTGCTAATCGTGGTCGACGATCTCGGCTATGGTGATCTTAGCTGCTACGGCAGTAAGGTTCACCAGACGCCGCAGATCGATCGTTTGGCGGAGAGCGGGATGCGGTTTACCGATTTCCATACCAACGGCGCCGTATGTAGTCCCACACGCGCAGCACTCTTGACCGGTCGGTATCAACAGCGATGCGGAGTGGAACACGCAATTGGTTTCACACGGACCGAAGGTATGCCTCTGGCGGCGACAACCGTCGCGGAACTTCTCGGTCCGGCCGGCTATACTTGCAGCGTCTTCGGCAAGTGGCACCTGGGTCATGTCGAGCGGTTCGGCCCAATCGATCAGGGTTTTAGTCAAAGTCGCTGCTCGAACAATACGCCCGACTACCACAGCCACGTTTCACGCGTCGGTGAGCTTGATTGGCACGAGAATCAGCAGCGCAAGGACGAGTTGGGTTACCTTACTCACTTGGTCACAAAGCACACGTGCGACTTCATCGAGTCGAACCGCGAGCGGCCGCTGTTCGTATTCGTTTCGCATCTGGCCTTGCACTTTCCCTTTCAAGGTCCAAGCGATCCGCCGCATCGCACGGTTGGGAAGACATGGCACGACACCAAATACGGTCCGTTGCTGAAAAGCGAGCATCGCCGGGCATACCGCGATATGCTTGCGGCAGTCGACCAGAGTGTCGGGCAGATCGTCGCCACGCTTGAGCGACTCGGTTTACGCCAGCAAACGCTAATCTTGCTTCTGTCCGACAACGGTGCCTATTCGTGGGTTGGCAGCAACGGACCGCTGCGAGGGCAGAAGGGCGAGTTGTTCGAGGGAGGGCACCGGGTGCCGCTGATCGCCAGTTGGCCCGGGCGAATTAAGCCCGGCACAGTGACCGACGCTACGGCCATAACGATGGACATTGTGCCCACCGTGCTGTCGCTTACCGGCACTCGAAAGCCGGACGACTTACATCTGGACGGCTGCGACTTAAGCGGTGTGCTCCTCCACGGCGACGAACTACCGAATCGGACGCTCTTCTGGCGTTTCAACAACATCTACACCGATACCCATGCGCACGCGGTACGCCAGGGGCATTGGAAATATGTGGTCGAAGGTGACGAGCGACTGTTGTTCAATCTGAACGAGGATCTGGCCGAGCAGCACAATTTGCTCGACCGCCATCCGGCCGTTGCCGAACAGTTCCATCGGGCATACGTCCGATGGATCAACGAAGTAACCGGTTGCCGCTGAAACGAATCGCCACGGACCGCTGGGAAGGAGGCATCTGGTTGGAATCGCAGTTTCGCAGCCTCGATCTTGTCGCGATTGTGGTCTACCTGGGTGGGATGATCGCCATTGCGATTTACTTCGCGAGGCGCAACACCGACACGGAAGAGTATTTCGTCGGCAATCGTGGATTCGCCGGTTGGGTGATCGGCTTGTCGATGCTGGGTACGATCGTCTCTTCGAGCACCTTTCTGGCCTTGCCGGCGGCAGCGTATGCACTCGACTGGCGTCAGTTAAGCGTCAACCTGGCGTTGCCGTTTGTAGCCGTGCTGGCGGTGGTGTTCTTCATTCCGTTGTTTCGCCACGGGCGGATGACCTCGGCCTTTGAATACCTTGGCTTGCGCTACGGACCGCTACCCCGACTCTACGGCACGATCAGTTTCATTGTGATGCAGTTGATTCGCACGGCGCAAGTGCTGTTTCTCGTGGCCCTACCCATTCAGTTTCTCACGGGGGCACCGATTGAAGTAGTGATTATTGCGGCGGGTATTTTCGTGGCACTTTACACGATCGTTGGTGGAATCGACGCGGTCATCTGGACCGATGTCATCCAAACGCTCGTGTTAATCGTCGGTGGACTGATCTGCCTGATTTACGTCGTGATTTCCCTGCCACAAGGCGTTTCTCAAGTGATCGAAGTAGGAGCCGCTCACGACAAGTTTTCGTTGGGAAGCTTCGATTGGGATTTGGGGCGGCGAACTTTCTGGACCGTCAGCCTGTTGGGCGTGGTCAACTGGTTGGCGATTTACGGCGGTGATCAGAACCTGGTGCAACGCTACGTCGCAGCCAAGTCGACGCGCGAAGCCCGCAAGGCAACGATAATCTATTCGGCCATTGCCCTGCCAATGTGGACGTTTTTCTTCTTCGTCGGCACCAGCGTGTTTGTCTTCTATCAGGTGTTTCCCAACGAGTTGGCCGCCGGGCTGCAGGTCGACCAGGTGTTGCCCTATTTCATTCTTCACCATGTACCGGCCGGGGTGGCCGGGGTACTGGTAGCTGCGATCGTGGCGGCCGCCATGTCGACACTCGATTCGAGCATCAACGCCATCGCCACGGTAACGGTCGTCGATTTACTCAAACCCTTTTTAGCTCGCAGCCGGAGCGACCGCTATTATCTTTGGTGTGCGAAGCTCACGGCAACCGGTGCCGCGACGCTGATGATTTTGGGGGCGTTGACTTTTTCTTATATCCCCAAGGAGAGCATGAACGACATCTCGCTGATCGTTACATCGGTTTTCGGCGGTTGCCTGATGGGGTTGTTCATGGTCGGCTTTTTCACGCGGCGTGTCGACGGTTTTTCGGCCACCGTGGCGTTGGTCGTTGCGGTAACCTTCAATATGTATCTTGGTCTGGGGACTGCGCACCTACTGCCGGCATGGAGCATCTTACCGGTACACAGTTATTGGGTTGGCCTACTGGTCAACAGCAGTTTTATTATTCTTGCCTACGTGATGAGCTTGTTGCGTCGCACTCCGAAAGTCGACTTAGGTGGCCTGACGGTGTGGACCATGGAACGAGGAGAGAGTTCAAGGAATGCTTGAAACAGCGGCTGAACAATACGACGTAGTTGTGATCGGAGGAACGCCCGGCGGCATTGCGGCGGCCATTAGCGCCGCTCGCGGAGGATGCCGTGTGGCGTTGGTCGAATATCATGCCCATCTCGGCGGCATGGCGGCTAGCGGCCTTGGTAAAAGCGACATTGAAAATCGCAACATGATCGGCGGACTTTTCCAGGAGTTTATCGGACACGTTTATCGTCACTATGTCGAGCGAGACGGCGCCGGTTCGGCCAACGTTACGCTTTGCCGCGATGGTTATTACTATGAACCGTCGGTCGCCGAGCAGGTCTTTCAGCAGATGCTTTCCGAGCAACCGCTGGTCACAGTCCTTACCTCGCATGAACTTCGCTCCGTCGACACGTTCGACGACATCGTACGGCGAGTGAAACTGCGGAATCGTTGTTCGGCAGAATCGCGAACGCTGACCGCGAAGGTGTTCGTCGACGCGACCTACGAAGGCGATTTGTACGCGATGGCGGGCGCCGCGTTTCGCTTGGGACGCGAGTCGCGAGAACAATTCGACGAACCTCACGCGGGCGTGGTTTACTACGACTACGAATTGGGTAACTTTCTGCCCGGCAGCACGGGCGCGGCCGACGAACGGCTGCCGGCCTACACCTATCGGCTTTGCCTGACGACCGATCCGGACAACCGTTTCGTGTTGGACAGTCCGCCGGAAAACTACTGCCGTCGGCGTTATCTTCCCTACCTCGACGATCTGGCAGCCGGCCGGCTTGGGCCACCACGCCAGTTCGTCGATGGGTGGGGGTATTACCCCGAGCACTTCAATACGGTTGTGCGAGCATTATCGGTTACCGACCTGCCCCATCAAAAGGTGGACGCGAACATCAACCCTCGCCCCCTGGCGTTTCCGTTTGCCGAGGAAAACATCGGTTATGTCGAAAGCGACTGGCGAGTGCGGGAGGAAATTTCCGGCCGGCACCGTGACTTGACGCTCGGGCTGCTCTACTTTTTGCAGAACGATCGTGATGTTCCGGCAAGCCATCGGGAAATTGCCCGGCAGTATCATTTGCCGCTCGACGAATTCACCGACAACGGGCATTTTCCGTTTCAGTTGTACGTGCGCGAAGCGCGCCGTCTTCGCGGTCTGTATACATTGAGTGAGCACGATGTGGCGCGTCTTGACCACGGTAAGGGAAACGGCATCCACGAGGATGCCATCGCGGTAGGAGAGTTTCCTGTGGATAGTTTCCCCACGCGGAAGCGGCGGCCGCAAGACACCCGTGTTTTGGAAGGCTACCTGGGGATGTTAGACCACATCACCCGGCCGTATCAGATTCCCTATCGCATCATGATTCCTGAGCGAGTCGACGGCCTGATTGTTCCGGTAGCCGCTTCGGCAACCCATGTTGCGTATTCGTCGATTCGTATGGAACCAACCTGGATGGCCATGGGACAGGCGGCCGGCACGGCAGCCCGAATGACCATCGAACACAACTGCCCACCCCGTGCGATCCCCATTGGCCAGCTCCAAGAGAGTCTGCGCGACCAAGGTCAGGTGTTGAGCCCAAGCCGCGGAGTTCTCAAGGGACCTCACGCGGCGAATGTCGGCGTTTCCGGCGGGCAACGTTGAGTTTGTTGGCTTTTCCGATACTTCGTCGCCCACGGGTACCAGGGGCAGAAAAATCTGCCCCTCGTTCGGCAAGGGCAGCAAGCCGCCCGTGGCATCGGCCTTCCGCTTTCCGTTTTCTTAAAGCGTGGCCATGTCGACGTTGTTGAAATTGCGCTGGTAGAAGCCCATGTATTGGACCTTGCGTTCCAGCGAAGCAATGACCGCCACGGCAAAGTTCACGTTTTCGAAGCTCTGGGCACTTCCAAGTCCACCAGGGCTGAAGACGTTGATCTCCATGAGCTTGTCGCCGACGATATCCAGGCCGACCATAAACATACCGTCGGCCACGAGTTTGGGCCGCACGATTTCGGCGATTTTCAGCGCCTGGGAGTCTACTTCGGCTTTGGCCTTCTTGCCACCAGCGTGGATATTGCTGCGGATGTCTTCGCCGGAACGTATCCGCCGGAACGCCGCATATTTACCTTTGTAGCGAAGAGGTTCTCCGTTGACCATGAACAAGCGCATGTCGCCTTCGGCTGCGTCGGGTAGATACTCCTGAGCAATCACGTAGCCATCGCGGCTGATCGCTTCGATCATCTGGTTGAGGTTCCCCAGGCCGTCTTTGGGCACATGAAAGACTCCCTGGCCGCCTGACCCTTGGAGCGGTTTAATCACGATGTCGCCATCGTGTTTCTTGGCGAACGCCCGAATTTCTTCGCGATCGCGTGTAATGAGAGTCGAGGGGCGTACTTCTTCTGGGAAAAGTTGGAAGTACATTTTGTTGATGGCTTGTGCCAGGGCGTTGGGGTCGTTGAGCACGATGACCCCACGTCGCATGGCCGCGCGGCCGAAGTTGATGCCGGCCATTTGTGCCCACGCTTGCCGGCCCTGGTCTTCTGCCGGGTCGTTGCGAAGCATGAGAACGTCGAGGTCGTCAACCGTGATGCGTTGCAGTTTGCCTCGGGGCCCGCGCAATTCGCTAAGAAACGTCTTCAGCGACTTGTACTGAGCCTTCGGCGCCCCATGGGCACGAGCGCGCACGAAGTCGTCGGGATCGAGAGCGAAGTCCCGAACCCCAATCATCCAGACCTCGTGACCGCGATTGACCGCGGCCATCGCAAGTCGGGTGGTTGTGTATCCTTCTTGTTCTGTGTTCACGTCGTTAACGACGAAGCCGATTCTCATTTTCTTGGTGTCCTTGACGAGTTGGAGACGGTGAGTCTTGAACGTGCATTTACGTCAATTTTTGCAGGCAACGACAAGTCCCTCGGCGCTTGCCTAGTCTATAAGTTACTCAAGCCGAAAACAATGTTCCGAACCTGTGATCTAAAGGGGCGAGAAACGAGGGGTTAGGGGTGAGCATGGTCCGTTTTTGACCTGCATTTTCTCGTCCCTCGTCTCTCGCTTCAAATCTCTTGGCATGGCTTTGGTTAACGCTGCATGCTTCGCCAGACGCTTTCAGTTTGAGTAAGTTAGAAGTGACCAGTGACAGCCGGGGGTTCCAGGTTTTTAGCTCAAAACGCCTATTCAAGGGAATCGGATCGGCAGCAGCCATCGTCCAGCGAGTCGAGCCACCCTTGCGACACCCACGCATAGCAATTGTATGGCCGCGTTTCGCTGGGCAACCCTTGCCACCCCGGTTGATTGCGGCCCAATGTGACGATACGCTGCCTCCTGCCGTTATTACGCAGGAACCTCGTGATCTGCCAATCCATACTTAACCAGCTCTTCGTGAATCCCCCAAATCGTCGATTTCAGGGCCCGTTCGATCGCCGCCAACTGCGTTTGATCGGCTTGGCCGGTCCATTCGTCCATGAAGAACTTCTTGAATTCGACGGAAAGCACACAGACCGACTCGGGAAACGTTTCATGGACCCACGTCGGGAAATACCCTCCTCGAAATTTGACGTTTTCCCGAACGTCTAATCGCCGCCCGAGGTAGTCGAAATTTCGCAACTCTACGATGAAGCGATCTACCAACGAACCCCAACGCCTGCGGTCCATGGTGCCTGTGCCCACGTTGACTTCTGGGTTTTGTTGTGGGTCGTCCGGTGGTTCCTGGGGCCCTTGGCGACGGTGGTTGTAAGTATGAAGGTCGAGAACGACGACTCGGCGATGCCGGTGGATCAGTCGTTCGAGCAGCCCACGCACTTCCTGGTAGAAAGCGTCGTGGACGGCCAGCGACCGTTCGACACACTCCTGGGACGACGGAGCCTTCCACACCTGCAGCCCCCAGGCGTCGGCCGGCGTAAGGTACACGGCCTTGTCGCGAGGACGGTTGAAGTCGACTTCGAAACGGGAGTGGAGGGCGACCAAACGGGTGGGAGCCACCGTTGTCCACCCGCCCGTATAGGGGTCTTCCTCGCGGAGGCGCTCGTTTTCCGCAAGGGCCAAGTTCGCGATCAACTCGTCGCGAACATCATGGCCATCGTGAATGGCGGTCGCAACCAACGGGCCGTGGCCTCGCTCCAAGTACCAAGGCAGGTAGTTTGCTGTCATCGGACGACATCCCCTGAAATGGTCTGCCGAGCACGAAAACGGAAATCCGGAACTCTACGCGCCGATCACGTAGACCAAACCGCCGGCAGGCTGCCTGCCGACGCATTAGCACGCGAAGTGCCAATCTCAGACAACACGGCAGGACTTACAACACAACCACTGGGAATAAAATGACTTACAATGTATTGCCCGATTTGGCGATACGTGCTTGCCCCGCATCAATCGGAGTCGTAAAATCCGAAATACTGGCAACCCATTGTCCCGTAGCCTCACAAAACGGAGCTTTAAGCGCCGATGCTTGCCCGAGTCATCCTGGCCATCGAGCCACCGCCCGTACAAAGCCGTTTTCGCCAGCTTATGGAGCGACCCGACGTGGTGGTCGAGGTCACACGGCCAGGAGAAAGTCTCTGGGAAACCGTTTCGCGGGAGAATTTCGACCTGGTAATCGTCAGCCAAAGCCTTCTCGGAGCGCCAGCCTCCGAAACCGTTAACTCGCTACGGACCCTGCCCGACTCACCGGGCGTGGTGGTCCTTTGCGAGGAAGAGAATCCCGAAGAACGGGCGGCGCTGCTTGCGGCCGGCTGCCTGTCAGTGCTCTACACGGGACTGCACAACCAGATGCTCGACGATGCCCTGGCGGCCATTCTCCAACGCCGCATGCGAAGAGCCGAGGAAGCACTCCTGCCGCAAGATGTCGGCCGCGTGCCGCAGCTAAGCGACTTCGTTTCCGCCAGCCCAGCGATGCAAACCTTTATGAACGTGGTTCACCGCGTGGTGGCCAGCGATGCTACGCTGCTAATCATGGGGGAAACCGGCGTGGGCAAGGAACGGCTTGCTCGAGCCATCCACGCCGAGGGACCTCGCTCGAACGGCCCGTTCATTGCCGTCAACTGCGGAGCACTCTCCGAGAGTCTTTTGGAAAGCGAGCTTTTTGGCCACGAGGAAGGAGCGTTCACCGGCGCTAGCCGCGCTCGACGTGGGTGGTTCGAGCTGGCCCACAACGGCACGATTTTCCTCGATGAAATTGGAGAGATGCCCAAACACTTGCAGGTGAAGCTGCTTAGCGTGCTGCAAACGCGGGAAGTTCAACGAGTGGGATCCGAGGCGCCGGTGCTCATCGACGTACGCGTTGTGGCGGCCACCAACCGCGACCTGGCCGCCGAAGTCGAGGCCGGCAATTTTCGACGCGATCTTTACTATCGCCTGAGTGTGGTCACGCTCACTATCCCGGCACTTCGCCAACGGTGCGAAGATATTCCGGCCCTAGTCAACAGCCTGCTCAACCAACTCCGCGGAGAAATACCACACCATATCGAGGGTGTTTCTCAAGACGCTATGGAAGCACTTTGCCGCTACGACTGGCCGGGTAACGTCCGTGAGTTGATGAATGTCATCGAACGGGCAATGCTCCTGTCGTCCGAGGGGAGGATTTTGCCCAGCGACCTTCCCGGAAGCATCAGCGGCCTGACGCCAATCGTGGTCCCCGCGTTTCCCACTCCCCAGGCCGTCGAGGATGAACGCCTCCGGGTACCCCGAGAATGGCTTCGGCAACCCTTGCGCGAGGCACGACAGAAACTTCTAGCGGAGTTCGAACGTGCTTACCTTGTGGGGCTGCTGGAAGCGACACACGGAAGAATCGGGGAAACCGCTAAGCGAGCTGGTATCCAGCCGCGTTCGCTCTTCGAAAAAATGAAACGCCTTGGCCTGCACAAAGAAGACTACCGGAACCGGCGGAGAAGCTGAAAGCGGGAAGGCGAAGCCGCGAGCGTCTTGTTGCGCTATCCCGCTTCTCACTCGTCACAGACCACTATCCGCTGACTGCTGTCCGCCCCTCCGTGATGTGTCACGAAATTCGCTTCGCTTTGGCACGCGGACTGCACTGCTGGCAGATCACGATCCGCAAGGGAACAATCGCTAACGACCCGCACGAGCAAAAGGCAAGACGCCGCCCTAAAAAACCCGGCTTTCTCGCCAATCTCATCCGCAGCCGCCCGGAACCGGTTGCTAAGTCGGCTTGTAAGTTGTTCCCAACGGCCTTTTCGGTTTTACAAAAAGGGCAGCGTCAGGCATGGAAGCCTGGGGCGTCGTGGCTCCCGCACAACGGGCAGCGCGATGCGGCAAGTTATGGTCGAGATCTCACAGTTTGGTGATGGCTGATAGTCTAGCTTTGGGCTGTGACGATCAGGTAGACAGTGGGAATCGCGAAGCTTGCAGAAATCACACGATCCGCTCACCTTCCATACTCCTGCGTTGCTGGACAATTACTGCGATTTCGGTGGGGCGTTTTGCTTGATCGAGTATTGTCAGCAGAAAAAACGCTACGAGGAAAGCCCGTGGAAGGAATTGGACTTCTTGCCGCAACGGCGGTTGTGGTGGTGGTGTTGGGATTGATCGAGGCGTTGCGTCATCGGCGCAATCTGGCCCGTATCCCGATTCGAATCCATGTGAACGGTACCCGGGGAAAATCGGGGGTAACACGTTTGATCGCGGCCGGGCTACGTGCCGGCGGGATTCGTACTTGCGCGAAGACCACCGGCACGTTGGCCCGGATGATCATGCCCGATGGATCCGAGTATCCCGTCTATCGGCCGGCACGCGCCAACGTGATCGAACAGGTCAGGATTGTCGACACGGCCGCAGCCGAGCAGGCCGAGGCCCTGGTGATCGAGTGCATGGCCCTGCAGCCGGCGTTGCAGTCGCTATGCGAACTGAAGCTGGTGCGCGCTACTCACGGCGTGATTACCAACGCCCGAGCCGACCACCTCGACGTAATGGGCCCCACGGCCGACGACGTGGCCGAAGCCCTGGCCGGCACCGTTCCTCGAAATGCCCGATTCTACACAGCAGAGCGAACACGTTTGGATGCCTTTCGCGAGGCGGTGGACGATCGTGGCTCGGCCCTGGTGGCCATCACCCCAGACGATGTGGCCGACGTCACCGCGGAAGAACTCAACGGTTTCCCGTATATCGAACACGCGGAAAACGTTGCCCTCGCTTTGCGGGTGTGTGCCGACTTGGGGATCGACCGAGATACGGCACTGCGGGGAATGCATCAAGCCACGCCCGACCCCGGAGTAATGACCACGCACACACTCGACCTGTTCAACGGCCGTGTGGTTTTCGTCAACGGGTTTGCCGCAAACGATCCCGAGTCGACCGAGATGATCTGGAACTTGGCCATCGAACGCTTCCCGGAAATGGAGAAGCGAATTGCCATTTTCAACTGCCGGCACGATCGGGCCGATCGTTCGGTGCAATTGGCCGAGGCTTGTGTCCACTGGCAGCCGGCCGACCATTACCTGCTGATCGGCACCGGTACGGAGATCTTCGCCAGTGCGGCGACCGAAGCCGGCTTGGATCCGGCTCGGGTAAGCTGCGTGGAGGACTTAGAGCCGGAGCAAATCGTCGAGGCCATCATCGATCTGGCCGGTCGTTCGGCCATGGTGATGGGACTGGGCAACATCGGTGGGCCGGGGCTGCCTATTGTTCACTACTTCGACGCCCTGGTTACGGCCAACTACACGGGCGGGGGCGTCGAGATCGAGCGAGTGAACGATTTTTCCGCAATCATCAAGACTTCGCTGAAGGAGGCGGTGTGATGGATGTGCAGACGATATCCATTGCGATGGGGTTGGTCGTCAGTTTGGCGTTTTCGGAAATATTCGGCCTCGCGGCCGGCGGCATGGTGGTACCCGGCTACGTGGCCCTGTTCCTCGATAAGCCGTTCACCATTGTGCTCACCCTGGCGGCCGCGTTGGCCACCTGGGGTATCGTGCGACTGTTGTCGCGTCACCTAATCGTCTACGGCAAACGCCGCACACTTCTGATGATCCTCACCGGCTTCTTGATCGGTGGAGCGCTTCGGGCGTTGCCGGTCGACACGATTATGGAAGTGGCCCTGCCGGGAACCGATGTGCCGTGGGATTTCTCGGTAATCGGGTTCATCATTCCTGGTTTGGTGGCTATCTGGATCGATCGCCAAGGTGTGGTAGAAACCTTGTCCGCACTGCTAACCACCGCGGTGGTAGTTCGGTTAGTTCTCATCCTTTTCGTAGTGGAGATGTTGGTGTGAAACACTTATATTGGCGACCCCGAAAGACCTCGCGTGTGGCGATTTTTGCCGTGGGCCTGTTGGCCGTTACTGGTATCACAGCGGTGGAGTGCTTCAAAGCCAAAGCCTATCGACCCTATTACGGAGACAAATTGGCGGCCGCGGAACTGGCCGAGAAGTGCTTTCAGGAAATTCGCGAGGAACGCGTTCGGCGCGGGCATCCGATCGACGCGGAACTCGATCCGGCTCGTTCCGGGCTGGTTGGCCTGGTAATGAGCCCGATCACCAGCATTGCCGGGCACCTCAAATCAAAACAAACCTCGGTCAATCCAAATTTCGCCGCCGTGGTCGTCGAGATGCTCCGCGACGCCGGGGTGCGGCCGGGCGACCGGATCGCCGTCGGCTATTCCGGGTCGTTTCCCGCCATTAACACGTCGGTTTGCGCCGCGTGTGAAACACTCAAAGTAAGGCCCATCATCGTCTCCAGCGCCGGTGCGTCGCAGTACGGTGCCAACTTCCCCGATTTCCTTTGGATCGACATGGAACATTTGCTCCACGAGCGAGGGCTGATTTCCTTTCGCTCGTCGGCGACCTCCTATGGTGGGCGGGAAGACCGTGGATTGGGAATGTCGGACGCGTCACGCAAACTTATCCGAAACCGGATCGACGAGAATGGTTTGGAGTTTCTCGACGTGGGTAGTTACACCGAGTCGATCGACCGTCGGATGGCCATCTACGAGCAGGGCGCCGAGGGGACGCCGATACGCGCCTATATCAACGTCGGCGGAGGAACCGTTTCGGTGGGACGGTCGCTGGGCAAGAGAATCTATCAGCCAGGTTTAAATCTCGAAACACCGCCGCTGGCTATGGATCTAGATTGCATAATGACGCGTTTCTCGCGGCAAGGCGTGCCTGTGATTCACCTAGTCAACTTCACGGATATTGCACAACAGTTCGGCTTGCCAACGCCGCCCCTTTCGCCGCCCCAGGTGGGCGATGCGGGCGTATTCTTCGCACGACAACACAGCCGCATGCTGGCCGGCGTGGTATTGATTGGTCTTCTGCTGAGCACCCGTTGGCTTCTGCAACCCAAACGCCGTCCGCGTGTCGTCCCCGACGCGACGCAACCGTCGGTTGTGCCCATGCCCCATATAAAACCCGACGACAAGAAAACGCCGCTACGAATCAGTTCCGATCGAAGCAAGGTTCACATCGCAGAAGAAGAGGGTTGGGAATTGATGGTGTAAGGTTCTCCTTCTCCACGACGAAAGATCGTGGTGATTGTTGAAGTCGGCCCTGCCTTTGCTGCTCCCCCGGCAGGGTTCGGCCCCAGGTCAGCGAATACCTGACCGAGCGTTTCCCGATACAGCACAGCCGGTGATCGTTGTCATTCCCAGGGTACGATCACCGGCTTGCTGTTTTTTGGGCTTCTATGAATATGCACTCTCCTCGCAACACCCACCCCGGGTGCCATCTTCCGAAGAGCGGTCCCCTTCCTGATGCACGTAGCCGCTAACACGATCACGGCATCATCCAGTAGTGATACTCCATGTCCTCCGACACGGGAGCGATGCTGGCCAGCCACGCCACCAGCGCAAACAGGGCGATAATCACCAACATGATCAGGATCGACTGGATGCGGTCGCTTCGCAGGTCGGCACGGTCCTTGTCGCTGAGGGCTGACTTCGACCGTTCCGGCTCTGACACTACCGAGTGGTGGGGATTCCCGGGCGCAGTGGCCATAACCCACCTCCTCCTCCATCGAGTCAGCGCCCGCCCGACGAAAAATCAAACGGGCAAAACGACTTCAGGCAACGCATGGCGACACGCTCGGCCAAGCATTGCCACGAAGGAATTCTACGCAGCCGACGGGGTGGCGGGCCAGTAATCCGGTAGAAAACGAGCAACCAGCCTCTCCCCAAAACGAGTCGATCGGATTAGCGCGCCTGGTGCCACGCGGGCTGCTCGTCAGCCCGTGCAAACAGAACGGCGTCCAGCCCGCCGCCGGTCGAAAGGCTCGAAAATTTTTCTTTTTCCGTCTTGGTTGATCACTGCCCACACTTGGACTTGGGGGGTTTTGTTCAACTAACCCCCATCGCCTTACCCCTTGGCTCGCAACGACTTACGCCACCACCCCCGAGCCCGTTTCTTGGTTGAGCGAATCACTGTTCAACAAGTTCGCGCATTTTCGTCGTAACATCTTGCAAGAAAGGAACTTGCGCCGCCGGCCAAAAACTAGTATCTGCGTGAAGCGCGCGCAACGAAAAAACGGCCCAACCGTCTCCGCAAGTCGTTTACTGCCAGCGACTTAACCCGCCGCCACCCGAAAGATGTACTATCAACCAACCCGGCCCGACGATAAATCTTGACACCCCGCCAGTAGAGTACTTTGCCACACTCATCGGGCGCCACTGCTGGCTTGTCCAGCAGTGCTGGGCTGGGGTAGGATTAGGGGGGCATGAAACGGGACCAGCCACATCGCAAACGAGTTCGCCATTTCAACGATCCGGGCCACTTCCACAAATTGACGTTTTCATGCTATCGTCGGCTTCCTTGCTGACCAGCGAGGTCTGGCGGGAAGAACTCAGCCGGAGTATCGATCGGGCCAAGGCTACCGGTGGAGTTCCACCCGGTAAACGATTGAGGCTCCACTGAGCACTGCTGGACAAGCCAGCAGTTGGTATGAGAGCCCGTTGCTCGGGATTGGGGTATAACGTTGGTGTTTACGAATCCGACGTTTCCCCAACCCAGGAGCAACGGACATGTCTGCCAGTTTAGAGGTTTTCGTAGGGCTGGACTACCACCAGGAGAGTGTCCAGGTGTGTTTGATGAACCAGAAGGGCAAGATTCTCAAGAATCGGGCTTGCCCCAACGATTGGCGCAAGGTGCGGCAGGCCGTGGGAGCACGGCGGCAGCGGGTGTCGGTGGCCATCGAGGCCTGTTGCGGGGCAGCCGATCTGGCCCAGGAGTTGGCCGAGAAGGCCGGCTGGTCGGTGAGCCTGGCGCACCCGGGCTACGTGGCGCGGATCAAGCAAAGTCCGGACAAGACGGACTTCGGCGATGCGCGGCTGCTGGCCGACCTGATTCGGGTGGGTTACCTGCCGAAAGTGTGGCTTCCGCCGCAGCAGATTCGCGAGTTGCGCAAGCTCGTTCGCTACCGCAGCCAGTTGGTCGACGACCGTCGCCGCACGAAACTGCGTCTGCGGGCGATCCTGCGGGACGAGCGCGTGGTGCTTCCGGACATCCGGCCCTGGACGCGTGTTTGGCTGAAATGGGTGCGGGAAGAGGCGAAGCTTTCGCCCACCTCGCAATGGATCGTGAAACAACAATTGGACCGGCTGGAACAATTCAATCACGAGGTTCGCCAGGTCGAGCGGGAATTGCAGGCATGGGCCGACGAGGACCGCCTTTGCCTGAAGTTGATGGAGTTGGCCGGAATCGGGTTGATCACGGCGGTTACCCTGCGGGCGGAGATCGGGCGTTTCGATCGCTTTGCCAAGGGCAAGCAGCTTGCCCGATTTTGCGGTCTTTCGCCGCGCAACGCGTCGAGTGGAACGCGGCAGGCGGACAGCGGCCTGATCAAAGCGGGCAATCCGCAACTGCGGAGCATCTTGATCGAGGCGGCCCATCGTTTGATGTTACGCGAGCCACGATGGCGAAAGTTCAGCGCCCGGCTGCGCCGAAGAAAGAAGCCCACGAACGTGATCGTGGCGGCCGTGGCGAATCGTTGGATTCGTTGGCTTTTTCACCAGATGCAGCCCGACCAGTTAGCATGCTGAAAACGGAATATCACGCACACCAGTAGAACCGCGGAAGCTGTGGAATCAACGAAATTCGGAGGCCCGACATTGGTGAGAACTCGCTCGAAGGTGCCAGGGGCTCAACGCTCGACAGCAGTAGGGGCTGTTCTCTCCAACTCGAAACAACCACCATGGGCTAGAGACGATTCTCGATGCTCGGATAGAAGTATGGGCGCCCCGAATTCCCTTATTGACGCCTGCATAGCCAATGAAACGACGGCGACCAACGGGAACCTGGATCTCCAAGCGTTCGGTTTTCCGAAACGATCATTTTCAATGCACGCATCAATCGACGCCACAGAAAGCATCCCTGCCGAAGTTTCGGCGGCTCCCTCCGCCGACCAGGGGCGTTCATTGCCACCCCCTGGACCCCCGGCTAGCCTCTTCTTCTGCTCGGTTGCGTTCCACACGGACCACCAAAAAATTCGACGAATACACCACCAACCAAGCCTTGACACCCGACGAGCTTTCATAGAAGTGGCACCCGGCGGGACTGCTGCTGAGGTTCTCAGTCGCCGCAGGCATCGGACCGATCAGTATCTTCTTGTCTTGTTGGCAGTGTTCATAACGCATTGCCATGTAATGCTTTGCGAACGATTCCCCCAGGAGAGAGTTCACGCTTGCCGCATCAGTCGGACATGTTCCCTGTCGAAGGTAGCCAGTCCCGCGCGAGAACACGGCGTTCGTGACGAACGGCGCTCTTGACGAACGGTGTTCGTTGCGATAGACTCAGGGCATGAATGACACAAATCCACGCAAAATCGTCAGCCGCCGGAGCCGTCCGGCGAAAGCACCGCTGAGCCAAGAAATCATCATTACCACGGCTCTGGACATCATGGCGCGAGATGGCTTGGCTGGCCTGAGCCTTCGACGAATCGCCGCTGCATTGGACACCGGTCCAGCTTCGCTCTACGTCTACCTGAACAACCTCGACGAGTTGCACGCACTCGTGCTCGATCGGGCATTGGCAGCGGTCGAGTTGCCCGAAGATCGTGGTCTCCACTGGCGCGAGCGACTAAAAGGGCTGCTTCTGTCCTATCTGGAGACTCTCGATCAACGCAACGGTCTAGCGCAACTCGCTCTATCAACCATCGCCACTGGCCCGAATTCATTGCGGATTTGGGAACGAATCCTCGGTCTGCTCAAAGAGGCCGGAGTCGATGATCTCCGAGCAGCCTGGGGATTGGACGTGCTTACTCTGTACGTCACGGCGATTGCCGCTGAAAAAAGCAATTGGCGAACCAGCGGCATGGAATTTGGGAGGGTGAAGAATGCGCTTTCCGCCGTGCCTGAGAATGCCTTATCGCTTTTGTCCATTCTCAGGAATCCGTTGCTCGAAGGTGACCGCGAATCTCGCACTAATTGGGCGCTTGACGTAATCATCGACGGAATTGTTGGTGGTCGGAACACAACGTCACGCATGAGTCGAAAAAGCAAAGGGCATTAACAAATCTCTGCCGCCGCCATGACCGTTGCGCGGCGGATGCCGCGATCCTAAGACTTGTTTTCATGAATACTGGAGTAATGACATGGGAAATCCCCCAACCACAAGCGATGGTTTCGACCGAGCCTACCGCGCTCCTATCACTTTTTGGGGCGACATACGTATTCCACCGGAAATCAAGACCCTGGCACGAACCGGAAGACCGCAAGCGTCACTGGAACTCGGCTGTGGAGTTGGACGACTCACTCGATACATGGCAGAGCAGGGCCTTGATGCAACTGGTGTTGACTTTTCGCCAGTCGCTATTGCCAAGGCCCAAGCTCGCGTTGCCCGTGACAAACTGCGGCCCAGGTTCCTTGTGGGCGATGTAACGCATCTGGAAGAGCTTGATGGGCCATTTGACATCAGCTTCGATGTTGGCTGCTTTCACTGCCTCGATGCCCAAGGCCGAGCGGCCTATGCCACGGAACTGCATCGCTTGCTGAAATCACAGGGCACACATCTGATCTGGGCGTTAGACCACGCACCATCCAGTTTCTCGTTCTCACCCACTGCCTTACAGAGTATCTTTGCCAATGGGTTCAGATTGCAGGATGCTCGAATGAGTCGCCGCCGACTCGTGCGGTCTCATTGGTATTGGCTGGTGCGAGTTTGAAGCGGGGCTTTGCATTCCGCAATGAGGGCGTGATCCTTGCGGGCTGACTTCGTCGGACCATTCCTGGAACGATACACCATGCCTGTCAAAGCCTGCAAGGCGAACCTGATCGCCACACCTTAACCATTGCATTCCACCAGAGCCAGAATGGGCGCGGAAAGCATGGGCCAGACGGCCACAATCTGGGCCAATTCGGCCGCGAATACCCCCATGTCGGAGGCTGCACCGGAATTCGCAGCGCCGCCATCGAAAAAGTCCGAATTTCCCGTGTTTTTCGGGGGTGTTCCAGTCCTGTCCTCTCCGATTTGAACGTACAGTTCGATGCCTTTGCCGTCATCCCCACCTCTTGAGAAGCTCGATCAGGGCCGCCGGGTGCCACTCAACGCTGGTAACGATTTTACCTATAGCCTTTGGCGGCGATGATTTGCCGTTTCGTGGCGAGTTGGACTTTGGGTGGACCGCAGATTTTGGGTTATTTCTTTCGCGGGTAGTGGCGACTTTGTTTGCTGGTGGTGCGGTGCGATTCGTCGGCTTTCAGGCAGTCGTGCAGTTCGAGCTTTACGGTTTTCGCGATGCCCAGAACAACGTAGCTGAGCGCGTGGGCGAAAACGTCCATCACCCGTGTCGGACTCAAGCGGCCCGGTGGTCGCTTGTGTTGCAGGAGGTCGCGTTTCGCCAAAAACAGCGCGCTCCAAATCCCCAGCAGCGACCAGTTCAATTCGGTCCGCACGTTGACCGGCGTGCGGCAAAGCAGCTTGGCTCGTCGGCCTTCTTCTTGTATTTCTTCCCTTTGCGGTTCGTGTTGCGTTTTGAAGCCACGGCGAATTCGCATTGATTGGCCGCGGTCCGCGGCGCCGCGAATTTGGTGCCGTCGACGGCGAAGGTGGGCTTGCCGGCCGTCGTCCAGCAGCCCTTCAGGTGGCGAAGTTGGTCCTGCACATGGCGGTTGACCTGCGAGTTTATCTGTTTCCCGCACGTGGCCAATGCTTGGCAAACGCCCTGTCTCGAAGCGGTTTGGCAACCCGGAAAGAGCTTGCCCACCGCGGCGGCGGCCTCCTCCATCCGTTGGGTAAGCGTCCGCCGGGCCGACCAGCCCCAACAGGCGATCGCCATGGCAGCCAGGACAAACGCGTCGACCGTGGCATTGCCATGGCGAGCAAACTCGGTGACCTTTTCCGGCAGCAACAAGCGAAAAACGGCTTCCAAATCTCGGGAAAATGTGCGAACATCCATGCTGTCTTGATGCGACATTCCAAGACTCCTTCTTGGAAAGTGTGTTTTGTTTGACGACGAGCATTGAAGGCCCAATCGCCTTCCGCATCAAGACATCTTTTTTCGCCCTCCAAAATCGTTACCAGCGTTGGGTGCCACCCGCGAATCGCTCTGCAAAAGAGGGAATCTTAAGTTTTGGTTAACCCAACTTAAAGCTCCCGTCCTCCGCTATTCAAACGTGACAAGATAATACATCGTCTTGTCTCGAGCCGTATCCAACTCGAACGTGCCACCCTTCAGAGGGAAGGTTGTTGCCGTTGGTATGCCGTCGTGGTCGAGCACCGTCACGGTTCCGGCTTTCCGCCTGAAATATAGTTTGGCGCGAACCGGTTCGAGAATCATGGGAGCCTCGCCCGCGCTGAAGATCATGCCGCTTCCCATATTCATTTTGCTATTATGGACACGCGCGATTGCGGCAACAAGCACTTCCTTGTCGGTGGCAAGCGTCTCGTCTTGGGATTTCGCCGTGGCCAAGATCACTGCGTAAGGGGACTTCATTCGCAGCGCCAAATCGCCGAGAACGAGAAGTTGCCCTCCCACAAACCCGGCCACGCCCTGCGTACCGGCTGTGTTGATCGAGATATAGCCGGAGGACTTCGCATCGGGGTTGACAGTCCAACGTAGTTGTTTGGTTGACGATACAATGGTGTTGTTCTGCTTGTACGTGGCAGCCCAGTCGTCGATGGTGGATGTTACGGCCGCATCGGTGAACTCAACCAACACGCGCCCGGCGGCAAGCGCATTATGGTGCGGCGTGCCGCTGAAGGACTTGACATCGTGCTGTTGAACCGATTTGTTCTCGAAATCGTACGTCTGCTCGACGGCCTGATCGAACGAGACGCGACGGGTTGCGATCACCTTACCCGGTTCGACATCGCCGCGCAAAATCATACGGCTGAGGATCGGGTTAAGCCCCACGCCCACCGGCGTGAGGTTGTTGAACTTCTTCTTGCCTGGATTCTGCAAACGCGCGGAGAAACCGTCGCCGTTGGACGCAAAATGATAACTCATGTCCCAGTCTTGCAGCCCAAAACCGTAGGCGGCAATGATGGTGGTATCGGCAGCAGCCCATTCGACCGGCGGTACGGCCAGCCATTCGCTGAAAACAAACGGGCGATCTTTCGCCTGCTGCATACCGACGCTGAGCAAAGCGCTTCCGGGCTCGCCAAGCATGGTGTGGTTTGCTAGTGCATGACCGGAGTTCATCTCGTGGGCAGGATTTCCTTGTGCGCCGCCCATATAGTTGTGCCGATCGATCATGCCGATCTGAGCGTCGGACATCAGGTTCAGAAAATGTCCCGTTGAGGAACCGGCCTGCCAGTTACTGCCCACGATCGGCCCTTTGAATCCCGCCTCGCGCACCGCCTGGGTCATTCGGCGGTAGTAATTCTGCTGGCATTCGAACAGGAAACGCGCCGTGTCTTGCAGACGCTTGGCGCGCACATTGTCTTTCCCCTGATTGTCCCAGAACCACGGATTGCTGACCGGAAAGATATTGCGAGAGTCTAGATTCTCGTCCGGAAATCCGCCTTCGTGACGAAAGGTGTTGAGCCCACCGCCCCAGGCCCTTGCCAATCTTTGCTGTGAGCCATATTTTTTCTTCAGCCAGTCGCTAAACTGCTCGGCCACCATTTTTTTGTAGGTCGGATATTTGTTGACAGCCGGGATTGTCGTGTAGAAAAACACATCTTCCTCGTTTTGGATCTCGACATACGTCAGGGCCGGATCCTCGGCATAGCGCAAACCGGTATTTTCATTTTTGTGATTCAGCAAATTGAGCATCGTCTCGATATGTAGATCCTGCACATCCTTGGCAAACCAGACCAGTCCCGTGGTGGTGGGGGCGTTGCTGGCCTTGGCGATTTCGTCATATGCGACCAGCTTTTCGCGATCGCCGGGAAAAATCTTTAGATCCCATATGGGCGACAAGCCGTAAGTGATTCCGTGTCGACGTAGTTCATGCACGAAATAGTCGAAACGTTTGAGTGCATCGGGATCGTATACGCTTGCGCCTATCTTCGAGCCAAGCCCTTCCCAGCCGGGATTGGTCAGTTTATGCAGGCGCACGCCGTTGATTCCGAACTTGGCAAAAAACGCCGCGCGCGTCTCGGCCGACAACTTTGATGGGGCCGTTGCCGAATATTCGACATTGGTACCCCACACTTTGAACGGCTTGCCGTCGGCGATCAGCGAATCGCCATTCATTTGCACGGGTTGCGAAGGCAGTGTAAGCCAATCGGCCATGCCAATCGCGCCCGCATCGGCAGTATTTTTCGGCTGAAATGCAAACCACCCGGTGTAATCCGTTTGCGTCGGGAACCTAGAGGCGTCACTGTAAAAAGTTACCGGCCTGCCATAATCGACTGTAAACGTATTCGAAACGGTCTCTCCCCCGGCGATCTTCTTGTCCGCCAGCTTGACGCGAACATTGTAGTGCATGTGTAGCGTGGCCGGTTTGGCAAAATCGATCTTCGCCCGTTCGATGCCTTGTGCGTCCAGAAAGTCGACGCCGGTTACACTTTTCGGTTCGTTCGGCTGAATCGGAATCGCGACCTCGAAGCTCGATCCGTCTTCCTTGCGGACGCGGACTTTACCGTCTCCCAAAGCATTTCCCGGCGCAAACGTAAAGGCAAGATAGGTCAGATCGAAATCGGATGTCGCGCTCACGCTGACACCAGCAACCAACTTGTTGCCTTGGCTCTTTATATCCAACGTCCACTTGAGCGTTCCCTTTTCCTGGTCATACGCAAGGGTATCGCCTTTGGACGTATTCGTTATCGTGGGTTTCGAAATCCCCATCCAGCCATAGTTGGGCTTATACGAGAGCGTCTCAAGCGTCACGACGGTTGCGCCATCGCCGATCGTCTTGAATTGGGAATTTCCGGTCCGTACAACCGTATACTCTCCGGCCGACAAAACGGCCGCCCAACTGACAACCCCCAAGACCAATCCACTCACAACTGCCATCGCTCGCATCGCGTCCTCCATTCGTCCCAGAGTTGCCACTGCATCAAAGCTGCATAAGGGGGCGGGAGTCTTCAACTGGCGTTACCGAAACGTAAAGCTCCCACATCCTTTATCCCCCCCCGTTCGCAGTGTGTCAAGATTCGAGTCGCAGTTGCGATTTGCCGGGACACACCGATGGGAAGGCGCAAAAAAAGAGCCCATCGCAGCCAATTGCCACGACAGGCGGTTGTACAGTGCACAACCCAGACTCGTTTTGAAGGGTACTCCAGGTCGACTCGATACTCGACGTGACGGTTGGCAGGTTTTCCCCTAACGGAAACCACCGAAGACCACGGCCGCAAAAAGTGGCAGATTGATGCGTCCAAATATCAGCCGGGCTTGGCGTTGGACTTGGCCGCGGAGTTTCGTTCCTTGATTGCTGATTCCGTGGTGCTCACGCTTATCAACAACGGCGAAGTCGCGCCCGCGGACTTCATCCGTCGTGCGGGCGGCGTGGCCCTGACCAAAGCCGGACACCGGGCGGTAATCACCGCCTTCGAGCGGCGCATGGACACGCTGGTCAACGCCCCACAACCCGTGGAAAGGCCACACCCCACATCACCTGGGCCGTACCGCCCGCAGATCTGAAGCTGACGCCGCAGTTCGGCAATCACCTGCTTCCGGTCGGCATTTCGCGGCGTGGCGGTCATAGCTGTTGCTCACTTTGATTAGCGCCAAGCATACTATACACATATACACCACGTCAAGCGCGAATCGAACGACACCAAAACCGCACACGCCCTGCACTTTCAGACCGGCGTTTACAATTGCGGCCATGTCGTTCGACAGGGCCGCGTCAAAGGGCGCAGGCCAAAAGTGCTAGCCGTCAAGCCAATGTTGACATCATTTGTTCTTAGTGGGATGTCAATTGCCAGTGTATAATGACCACCATACGACCTCCTGCGAGACCTCGGAGATTAGCGTCGCTAACGGGTTCTCTGGGCGTTTCCGTGGTGAGCGAGCACGGGGGGCGATTACCTTACTCCACCGAACCTACAATGCAAGGCCGTGTTGAAATTCGGTTGCTGCACCGCGAATCCGTCACACGAATGACTTGCTGTAACTCCTGAACCGGCCTTTCGTTTTGGACGCGACAGGCGCGCATCCACCACCCCGAGGGCGGGGAACAATCACGACGTCCCGCACAACCGCCTCAGCCTGCATGTTCGTCACCTTTCTTGGGGCGGGGGCAGAGCGATATGCCGTTGTGCGGGCAAAAAAGGGTTCTTGTTTATCAAACGTGTTTCGAGGTGGTTTCAGAACTCGACTCCATGTCGGTGTGGCCGCTGAGCGAACGACCTCGGCAGCAGCATCGGAAGGGTTGCTCGGCCCTATTCGTTTTGGAGCGGAGCTCCTTTTACCGCACTACCACACGCTGAAGGAGGAATGAACATGAGATTGTTGTCATTTGTTGCTGTAGCATGCGTCTTTGCATTGAGTACGGCAAGTAGTGTGATCGCCGAGCCGATCACGGTGATTGAAGAACATTGGGCAACATGGAATGGGAGTGCGGAGGGGCGATCCCAAAACGAACCGTTAGACTTTGCCCAACATCTGGCCGGTCCGACGTCGATCGGTGCGCTAAACAAGGCAGATTCGGCCGGAGGGTTTGTGTCGGCCAGCGGTTACATATTCACTGGCGAATACGGGTCCGGCGCCTGGGCCGTTACGTTGGCGTCGCCCATGGCGGAATACCTTGATTTTACGCAGGGCAGCGACGATCTGAGTTTTAGGGTGCGGAACAATTCCGACGCCAGTTTTCGTATTCTACTGGCGGATTCGGCTGGCGGTTACTACGCCAGTGACCAGACGTTTTACGATGACAACTTTGGCACACTGACGTGCGACTTCGGCACGTTAACGTGGAAAAGTTTCGATACGGACGCGATGTCGATGGGCACAACAAGTGTTACACCCAACTTGACAAGTATTAGCGAGGTGGGATTTGTGGCCCTGGAGAATTCTGACACCATGCGGATTGACGACATCGTGGCCGAAGCGGTGCCCGTACCTGAACCTCACACGGTGTCGTTATTGCTCGTTGCGTTGCTGGGGGTGATCTTACGAAGTGGAATTGCGCGATTCTAGGCAAACTCGAATCTATCGCTTCCCATCGGGCGGCGACTCCTAACCACGGGAGCCGCATTCCCATCACGCAAGCCCTTTTGTGGCTCTATTGGTTACTTCCGTTTTCACCGATGAAGGATCTCACGATGTTGCGACTTGTTCTATCGATTGCCATGTTAGCTTGTTTTGGTTACGTACTTCCCGCCATTGCGGCTGACCTACCGTTGGTCTTTGAGGACAACTTTGAAAACGGCGCCGACAACTGGCAGCCGACCGACGCCAAGGCCTGGAAGGTCAACGTGACCGACCAGGGAAAAGTCTACGAACAATTCAAAATGAGCAACTACAAGCCGCCGCATCGTAGTCCGTTCAATATTTCGTTGCTGAAGGACGTGGTGGTGGGCGATTTCGTATTGACGTCCCGGGTGAAAAGCACCACCCGCGACTATGGCCACCGCGATGTATGCATTATCTTCGGCTACCAGGACCCGGCACACTTCTACTACGCCCACATGGGCAAAAAGGCCGATCCGTATGCCGGCCAAATCATGATTGTCAACGATGCCCCACGGAAGATGATCACGAAGAATGAGTCGCCCGGCGTCCCGTGGACAGACGATTGGCACAGCGTCAAAATCGTTCGTCGCGTGGCCGACGGGACGATCGAAGTGTATTTCGACAACATGGAAAAGCCGATCATGATTGCCGAAGACAAAACGTTCGCCTCCGGGCGCATCGGCCTAGGCTCGTTCGACGACACGGCCCAATGGGACCAAGTCGAGCTTCGGGGCCAGAAGGTGGACAATGGCAAGTGAGCTTCAGTGAATTTCACCGTTTGTCGCGCGAATTCTTCGGAGGCGGCCTCGGACAGAAGCCCATCCGGAGGATGGAAATCAACCGAAACGATGCTCAAGGACGATGACGATGTGGGGTCGACTCAAAGCGGGTTTCACATTGGTCGAGTTGCTGGTGGTAATCGCCATTATTGGGATTCTCATCGGGTTGTTGTTGCCTGCGGTCCAATCTGCGCGTGAGGCGGCTCGTCAGTTGCAGTGCCAGAATAACCTCAAGCAACTTGCGTTGGCTTGTTTGAACCATCAGGCACACGCCGGCCATCTGCCCACCGGAGGTTGGGGTCCCAAATGGACGGGCGATGCCGACCGTGGCATGGGCGACATGCAACCCGGTGGCTGGGCCTACAATATTTTGCCGTTTATCGAGCAGCAAGCCCTTTACATGCTTCCCTCGGATGGAGATGCGGACACCATAACGTCCGCACAGACGGCCGGCGCGAAACAAATGATGGAAACACCCCTTACGTTTTTGTACTGCCCGACACGTCGCGCCGCAACGGCCTATGCCAGCCCGTCACGAGGAAGCGGTTGGGTTTACCTCAACAGCGACTGGCCGTCGGTCTGCGGGCGCAACGACTACGTGGCCAATGGATGTGGCGTCGGCAGCGGCAGCGCACCGGCCAATTGGACAGAAGCCAACGACGGGAGTTTCACCAATTGGGCGGGCTCGTGCAGCGGCGTTATCTACCAGCGCAGCACAACGCGACCAGCCGCAATACGCGACGGAATGACCAACACCTACTTGCTCTTCGAAAAATACCTCGATCCCGACCACTACACCGATGGGCGGGATGGCGAAGACAATGAAGCCGCCTACATCGGTGGGAACACGGACGTAATACGCAGCGCAAGTCAACCCTACCGCGACCGTGCCGGATGGAGTTACCACGGCGTGGGTAGCGCCCACGTCGCCGGCTTCAACGCCGCCTTCTGCGACGGTTCCATCCGCCACTTGAATTACTCGATCGACCTGACCACCCATAAGCGACTGGGGAGTCGAGCCGACGGACAGCCAGTCGGTGTATCGAATTTGTGACGGCCGGCGCTACCCGCAACGGCATCAACCTCGGACGTCGGCTTTCGCGCGAAATCCTTTATTGGCGCTTGCATAGCTAATGAACGGAAGGTGACCAGCGGGAGCCTGGATTTCCAGGTATCCGGCTTCCCGAAGCGATCATTTCCAATGCAAACATCAATAGGATTGACCGGAAAACAACATGCCAATTCACTGGGCCGTGCTTCGCGACGACCCTCGCGTTTCATCTTGACAAACGGCAAGTTGTTTTTCGCGCCGTCCTCAGCTCTGGGCGTGTTTGCGGAATGCAGCCGGTGTTTGGCCGGTGGCGTTTCGGAATGCGCGGGTCATATACCGGACGCCGCTGAACCCGCAACGTACGGCCACCTGTTTAATCGGCAAGTCGGTCTCCGCGAGGAGTTCCTTTACCGCGTCGATCTGCACCCGCTGGATTTCCTGGTAGATTGCCCGACCGATGGCCGCCTTCATCCGTATCTCAAGTGCGGATCGCGATAGATGCACGTGTTTCACTACGTCAGTCACGCCGATACGATTGCACGCGTGTTGCCGGATGAAGTGAACGGCATGGGCCACTACTTCGTCTTCCGTGGCTAGCACGTCGGTCGACTGTCGCGTGACCACCCCACGCGGCGGAATGAGCACGGGATCCGTCGCCACAGTTTCGCCGTTCATCATGCGGTCCAATAGGGCCGCTGCTTCAAAGCCGATTTGCTCCGGCATCTGATCGATCGTCGTCAGCGGTGGAATGGCCAACGAGCAGCAGTAATCGTCATTTTCCACAGCAATCACGGCCGCCTCATCCGGCACGAGCACGTTGGCGTAGCGACAAGCGTCGAGCACCTGCAGACCGTAATCGTCGTTGCAGGCCGCTATACCGATCGGCTTGGGAAGTGCCGAAATCCACTTGGCCATTTTGATTCGTTCTTGTTCCCAGGAGAGGCGACGATCGGCACGAGATTTGAACTCGCTGTAGAAAAATTCTTTCTGTTCGGCAAGCATGCGGAAATTATTGCAGCGTTCATCCATGATGGGATAAATACCCTCCGACATGGAGCAGAAGGCGAAACGTCGGAATCCGCAATCGCGAAGGTGCTCGAACATCATTTGGGCGGTTACTCGATTGTCGGCACCAATGAAGGGAATGCCGAGGTTGGGAAGGGCACCACGTAATTCAACGACGGGAACCCCGGCAGCCAACACTGCATCGGCCACCCGGCGGTCGTTAATCCGTGCCAGAATGCCGTCGCCTTGCCAGTGACGCAGCCACGGCGGCGGGGGATCGCCCAGGCCATGAGGGCGGAAATAGACGGACCACCCACCCTGTTCGCGGTTGAAGCGCGAAACACCTCGCAACAGGCCACGCCCGTAGGCCCGTGAGGTTTCGATAAGTAACGCGACCCGGTGTGTTCTGGTCATGAGTGCCATGTGACGACGTTAACCCACATTGTTCACGAGCCTTTTGTTGCGAAACCGCAAGTCGGCCGACTGCGGCGTTCAACGAGGTGCTTGGTTACTCAAGCAGTCACCAATACGTTTTACCACGATCAAGCCGTATTTGTGCGTTTGCCTCGGTTTGTAGCCTCTCGCGACGAAGATTATGAATCTATTGAGGCCTGCATGGCCAATGAGCGGAAGGCGACCAACGGGAGCCTGGATTTCCAGGCGTTCGGCTTCCCGAAGCGATCATTATTAATGCAGGTATCAATAGAATGATCGTTGGGGAGAACTTCGTCAAACAGCGCCGGCTAAAAGTGCACAACATGGGGTCAATGTGAACATCATTTGGGTTGGTGAAGTGTCGACTGCCGGTCTATTATAATAATTATCGGCGAGCGTTCACAAGTTTTACGCAACTATCTGCCAGGAAGAAGACTGCCATGATCCTTCACTCTTGCTTATCGCGACGTCAGTTTCTTCAGCGAGGCGCTGCCGCGGCTGCGATCGGTGGGTTCGGCGTGCCGCAATTCATTCCCGCCGAGGCGCTGGCCGCCCCGGGCCGGCTCGGGGCGAACGACCGAATCGGTGTGGCCGTAATCGGCACGGGGCGACGGGCGAGGCAATTGTTCGGCGATTTCCGCAGTTTGCCCGGGGGAAAGGATGCCTATCGGCTGGTGGCCTGTAGCGACATATGGCCGCAAAAGGCCGAGAGTTATGTCCAGGAGTTTGGGCAACAAGTGCTCAAGGCCGCCCCCGGCAAGGTCCCCGTCTTCCAAGATTATCGGGAACTGCTGGAACTGAAGGATGTCGACGGGGTCATCATCTCCACGACGGAACATTTCCGCGCGCTGCCGTGCGTGCATGCCTGCCAGGCCGGCAAAGACGTCTACGCCGAGAAACCGTTGTGCCTGACGATCCGCGAAGGCCGGGCGATTGTCCAAGCTGCACAGAAATACAAGCGTGTGTTCCAAACGGGAACACAACAACGTTCCACGCAGCGCAACCGACACGCGGCCGAACTGATTCGCAACGGCCGGATCGGCAAGGTGCATACTGTGGAATGCATGAATTGGGCCAGTTCGCGACCCTACAGCGATTTCGAGATTCCCACGGAACCTGTTCCTGAAGGCCTCGACTGGGATCGCTGGTGCGGCCAGACCGAACCCGTGCCGTTCAGCATGCACATTTATCTGACATACAACAAACCCGGCTGGCACAACATCACAACCTATTCCGGTGGAGGGATGTGCAATTTCGGTTCGCACGCGCTGGACTGCGTGCAATGGGCGCTAGGCACTGACGACACGGGGCCTGTGGAGATTTGTGTCGAGGCCAAGGCGTTCAATGCCCCGATTACGTATCGTTACGCCGACGGCACGCTGTTGAAACTGGTAAACGTGACCAAAACGAAGGACTCTGGCAACAAGGAGGCCACCGAACAGCCATCGGTGTTTGGGGGAGTCTTTCACGGCGACAAAGGGACGCTTTACATGCACCGCGGCCGGTTCAACACTAAGCCAATCGCCATCTCCAAAGAGCCGATCCACGACGACGACCTGCATTTGGGACATTCCAATCATCACATGCAGAACTGGTTCGATTGCATCAAGTCGCGCGAGAAGCCAGTGGCCAACGAAGAGGTCGGCCATCGCTCATGCTCAGTCTGCCATTTGGGCAACATTGCCCGATGGACGGGGCGAAAGCTCACGTGGGACCCCGTGAAGGAAATCTTCCCTGGCGACGCCGAGGCCAACAGTTATCTGGAACGACCCCAGCGTCCGGGATTTGAATTACCCAAGGTGGTTTGACAGAGAAACACTTATGCTGCGAACGCTTCGCGTGTTTCTGGGGACGGCGGCTGCCATGCCCCGCTGGCAAGGATGTGCCCATTGCCATCGCGTTGAAATTCGGTCAAGGTCGCGTACTCAGCTCAACCTTCGGGCATGACGGAGAAGGAAATCCGCGTGCTCGGCACGGCTGAATTGCTCCGCCGCGCTTACCTGTGAGTCACCAGCCGCGATCCGGAGAAGAAGGGCTCGAAACAGGGATAGTCCTGCATTCGCAATACCCTCGCTTACACAGAACGAGATCATTCCATGTCGACTCTGAACGATAATCCTGCCCCACATCGGTTCGCGCTCCGTTACGCAGCGCGGCTGGATAAGTTCCCGCATCTGGCGGGCGAGGATCCTATCGACCAGTTGAATTTCATCGCCGACCAGGGCTTCGTCGCCTTAGAAGACAGCCGGATGCAGGAGCGGCCTGTGGATTTGCAGGACCGACTGGCCTGCGAGATGGAGCGGCTAGGGTTGGCAATGGGAACGTTTCTCGCCACGTTCGATTTCGAGCGGCCCACGTTCAGTTCCGGGCGCGACGACCTGCGTCAAAAGACGTTGACCGAGTTGCGCGCGGCAATCGAGGTGGCAAAACGCTTGAACGCTCGGTGGTTCACGGTGATTCCGGGCACACTGCACCCGAGCTTGCCGATCGGTTTTCAGACGGCCAATGTCGTAGATTTGCTGCGGCGGTGCTGCGACGTGTGCGAGCCGTCGGGTATGATAATGCTCATCGAGCCGCTCAACGTGCGGGTTGATCATCCGAGCATGTTCTTAACACGAACCGACCAGGCATACGCTATTTGCAGGGCTGTGGCAAATCCGCACTGCAAGCTGCTGGCCGACGTGTATCACCAGCAGATTACCGAAGGCGACTTGATTCCAACATTGGATGATGCCTGGGACGAGATTGCGTACGTCCAGGTGGCCGACCACCCGGGCCGCTACGAACCGACCAGTGGCGAGATCAACTACCGGAACGTGTTTCGCTTTCTCCACCGAAAAGGATATGCCGGCCTGGTCGGCATGGAACACGGTCAATCGATTCCCGGCCGCGAGGGCGAACTGGCCGTGTTGCGAGCATATCGGGAAATCGATCCGGCCAATTCGAACTGCAACGCTCGTACAGCCACCCCGTTACGGGCGTAGCGGAAGTCAGTTCACACTTCTCATCCGAAGTAGTCCAGCGACTTTCGGCGGTTCTCTCGGGTTGCGCCGAACCCTGGTACCATAATGGCAAGACGTCACGCGGAATTTCGCGATTGCCAACCAGAGCAGCATAAGTCAAAACTCGGCTTACTTGCCCGTGGAGTTGTCTGCCTGCTTCGCGTCGGCGCGTGACTCATCGCACAGGGTAATGCTACTGACGGCGGACGACGGCGAACGTTGCCTGTCGCCATCAACCGCCACGATGCGATAGAAGTACGATGTTCGCGGTCGGACATCCGTATCGACATAGAGTTGGCGATGGTACGATTCCGGCTTCTCGACGACGTGGATGAGGCTCGTCGGGCCGGGCTTATAGTCGGGACGCTCGGAGCGATGGATCTCGTAGTTCGTCACATCGGTATCCGCGCTGGAACGCCACGTTAGAACCACGCGCCGCGAGCCTCGTTCAATTGCCACCAGATCACGAACGGGTGGGGGAGGCGAAGTATTCTCCGGCTTGGTGCATGCCGCCACTTCGTCGCTGGGACTTCCTTCGAGGTTACCCGGTGCGACGGCCGCAACCCGGTAGCGGTAGGGTGTACCGCGACGGCGCCCTGTGTCGAGGTATTCGTTTTCTCGGGTTTCCCCGATGAAGCTGTCCAGACACGTTGGCTCGCCAGCGCCTGGTAGACGATAGACGCGGTAGCTGGTCGCCCCAGGCACGGCTGGCCACGTTAGATGAATCGCTTGGTCGCTTTGAGCGTCGGCCTGTAAGCCGGTGAGCTTTTGGGGTGTTTGACCGTGAGGTACAAGGCGAACGGTGGCCAAACCATACCGTCTCATGGTGAGGTGGAAGCCTTGTCCGTCGGACGTCAGTGGCAGATTTTCGCGGTCGTTTTCCACCAGATCGCAGGCCACGGCCCGATCCAAATGAAACATGGGAAAACGGATCGACACGGATGTCTCGGGACGTCCTTGCGTTTCAACCAACCGGACGATGAAGCCCTTGCCAGGTAGTTCGCTGGGCTTGAGCACGGTCATTTGGACGTTGGGAGCACCGATTTCCACGAACGACTGCCGCGCCGGCAGCGTCCCTGGTTGCGATCGTTTCACGACGGTCGCGATGAGCGGATTGCCGCGTTGCCATCCGTATTCGGCGGCGGCCCCCGAGGGCCATGACTGAGCATGCGACGTGATCGTGTAGTGCAGTGTCGCGCAACACTGGTCGGGATGGTGCCAGAGAAGCCCCGCCATACGGTTGCTCATGGCGTAGCTATACAACCAGGGCTTTTGGGGCTTGTAGTCTTTGGAGAATTGGTTGTAGCGAATCTCGCCGAAATGGACCACCGGCGCCTCGCGGGTCGTCCAGGTGACGCCGTAATCGTCGTTGCTGCAATTCACGTAACGCTGAACGACCAAATAGTCCTGTGTCCCTATGTGAGTTTGATCCTCGTAGGGTCGAACCGTCCCGACGGCGTATTCCGCGCGGGTTGTCGCGCCGGGAACATGCAGCGGAAACGCGATGAAGACGTTCTTCGTATAGCGCGGCGTGGTGCCCATGGCACGAACGTGGCGAAGCTCGTTCTGGATCTCGACGCGTTTCAGATCACGGTAGAGCGTTATCGTCTGCCGGATTTCCGCGCCGCTTTTCGGCTCGGTGGTCTCCACTCGCATCGTCGCGAACAGGGGGCCGGCTTCGCTTGCCATTCGCGACACCTTGATGGGCGATGCCTGGGAACCCTCCGTGCCCTTGGGCGATGTTCGGTGGTCGAAGATATACTGGTTCAAACCGTGCGGCGCCGACGGGTCGACCAGTTCGCGGCCAAGTTCCTTGTCGAAGAGACTCGTGATCGTGCCTTGAGTTTCATCAAAAACGATTCGGTAGAACCGATTCTCCAACGCCGTGGGGTCGGCCTTGAGAAGTCCCTTACTCGCGCTCGCCGGCTTGTGGCCCAGGGTATAGGTCTGGTAACCGTAGGCCGGGATATTGCGGGCCAGGAACACAAGCCGCTCTCCGGCGCGCTGGCAAGGAACGCTTTCGCCCGTGGTGGTTTCGATTACCGCAACGTCATCTGGGATACTCCCCAACTCGTTCAACGCCACGCTGACCACGTCGGTGCGTGGATGGGCCACGGGATTGACGACCACCAGGGTCGGTTCGCCTGGGCAAGGCACATTCGCGACAATGGATTGCAGCGCGCATTCAAGTTCGTTGCCCACCATCCGTTCAACGACGTCCACATTATGGTGCTTGAACAGCACGGTGTTGGTTTCCTGGATGTCGTTCGGGGGCATTCCCGTCGGCCAGCAGTGCTCGTCGAATTCGCAGAGCCGCCAGTAGGCGTCGTCGATGCGCCGCTGCGGCAGCAGGTAGCCCGGCTCGAGCAACCGGGCGATCGAAGCCAGGCCTTCGGCCACCGCCAATTGGGTACCAGCAGCGCGCTTTCGCCCCATCGTGTCGGAATCGATGGCCGTGTAGTCGGCCCAGGCGCTGGTTACGTCGCCGGCGAGCGTGGGAATTTTGTCGCCGTAACGCCGCTCCATCTCGAACATGAAATGTGTCGGATCGTCGATCCGCAGTTCTGGATAACGCCATCGCTTGTTCCACGCGGCGACGGCTTCCGCCTCATTGTCTCTCGGAGGCTCATGATCGCGATAGGCGGAAGCGAGGAACAGATCGTAGGGATACTCGCCGCAAGCCCCCGCCTCGACGGATTTTAGGAAGGCGGGAATCCACTCGAGCATCTTGTCGTATCCCGAGCGGAGATTCCGCGTTCCGTACGACCAGCGGCCGTAATGCCCTGGATTCGAGTAGAGCACCTTGGTGCGACCGTCCGGCGCGAGCCACCAGAAAATCAGCGGAATACTAGGGTCGCGGCCTCGCCATCCCCAGTTCTGGCAGTTGATCACATAGCGACCTCCCGCCTCGGCCCACGCTTGAGCCACCGGCCAGGCGATTCCGGGCTCGTCGGCGATCAGGTAGAGCGGTAAGTCTAGCCCAAGCTGGTCGCGCGCGTGCCGGCGTCCCCAATACGTCGAACGACAAAGCTGTTCCACGTCGTGCCAGTGCGAGTGGACACCGGTGTGTACACCAGTCAACCCCATCTTGCCAGTCTTCACATACTGGTCGATCAATTCACGGAACCACGGCCAGGACCGTTCATCGAGACAACCACGCAACCAGTGGAGATGCTCGATCGTCCACCGATAGCGATTGGCGTCAGGCTGTGTCCAGGTGGCATCGGTGATTTTCCGGGCGTCGTCAACATACTGGGCAAGTGCCCGGCGTTTGATGTGCTCGTAGTCCTCGTAGCCCAGGTCGGTGTGCGCCGACTTGGTAATGTACACGACCCAATGTCGCTGAGGTTGCCACGTCGACTCCCACTGGGCGAGTTGCTGACCGTGCCCCTCGGCGTCATCGCTCAGGACGATGTGCAAACGGGCCGCAACGGTTGTGTCGGGAACGCGAATTTCCAGCGTGTTTTGTCCCGGGGAAATTGTTCCCAACGGTTCCCGTCGCGTTTCTAGGTTGTCCAGTGTGATTTGTGCCGTCGTCGCGATTGGCTGCTTCGTACGGTTGACCACCGTGAGCCGGGCAATCTGCATCAGCGGCTCGCTACGGGGAAACAGCACACTCGGCTCAACCTTGAGGATTTCAAGCGATGTTGGCGTTGATTGCGATGCAGGATTGTTCGAAGATTCACCACCGAAGGCCGTCGCAGCGACAAGCAGGCAAACCACGCACCAGAGGACCCGCGACGAAAAAGGGAACAAACATGCCCAATTCACAACAACCTCCTGGAGTTTTTGAGGGGGGAAGCGAGGGGGAAGGCAGAAGAATTGCATAGTTGCCGCTGGAACGCGGGTGGTACCGGCTTTTGAACCGGCGGGCCAACGGCTAGGAGGTAACGGCAATCAGTTCGCGCGCGTGGCAGCAGTTTTGGAAGCGAAAGAATCAGACAAAACGTCTCGTAGCAGGACCACACCGGTTCAAGAACCGGCGCCACCCGCCGGCCTCAGTTTTTACAGCGAAACCGCCCCATGGTCACCAGCAGGGATGCCGCGAGTGCTCCGACGAACAGAATCGCTAGCGACGACGGTTCGGGCACGACATCGCCCCACGTCCGACCGACGCGGAGTTCGTCGAATTCGCCGTTATCGTCGATGTTTGCGAAATAAATCCGAAGGTCCGAGAACTCAAGGTCCGTCGCGTAACTATCCGACACGAGCCAGGAAGTGGGTTCTGTAGTCGGTACCGTATCGTTTGGCCCGTAGGCCTCGAAATACAGTTCGTCGTCGGCCGTTTCGTGCGAAACAAGCTTGAGTACGAGAAAGTACGTGGTATCTTCGACAACCGTCCCGACAAGGTTGTTTCTACCCTCAAAAGCAAACGCCGCGTTGAACTGCTCACCACTACTGAGGCCCATTTTGAAAATGGTCCCGCCCGTGCCGAAGCCCTGGAGTTCGAGATACTCAGTGCCTGGATTGTTGGTTGAATTCTTTCGCATCAAGGCACTGAGATACATCACCTCGCCCTCGGCGCTGAAATCGAGCGTCGTGCTTAAGCTGCGAGCGGCATTGGAATTTTTGGCGGTCGTCCGGCTCCCAACCGGATCGAAGGGGAACGCATCGGAGTCGAGACTGACGCCGTCGTTAGACAATCCGACGTCCCCGCTCCACGCGTCACTGAACCCGTACGAGCCCCCTCCGCTCTGTCCGTCGAGCGACGTGCCCGTGTAGTTGAACCCTTCGTAAGCAAGCACCTCCGCTTCGCTGATATCGGCGTTCGCGAAGCTCAACGCGACTGCCAAAGAAGCCAATACGAACCTGTGTCCCTTGGAGGTCATAGTTTCCTCTCTTTCGGGCTGTGTCGATGAAAGGTTGTTGGCATCAACTACCCAATTACCATCTTATGCCAAATGCGCGCTGCGCCAACGCACAAGAATTGTAATATCCACGCCAAAACATATACTTTCGGGCGATCCGAGGTCAGGTCTTGACGCTTGACACCCTCACCACAAACAGTATACCGGCCTCGACGGCGGCGACACGAACCTCTACCGCTACTGCGGCAACAGCCCGTTGATCTACGTCGACCCCTCGGGCCTCTGCTTCGCGGGTTTGGCGGGCAACAGTTTCACCCCCATCATAAAAAGGGACATTCTACTTTCTCAAATAAGTAGAATGTCGCCTTTTGTTCCGGTCGTATTTCTGAGCGATTCTCGTATATTGAGAATGCCGTCTCCGCCTACGTGGACCACCAGGCCGACGTGGTCTTTCGCGGCGCGCCGCACGTCCTGATCGTGTCAGCCCCACCGCAATCGCCGTGCGCGACGGAAGATGAACCCATTGCTTTGAGCTACTTCGAGCTATTGGCCCAGAGCGCCGGGCTGGACACCGTTTGGTGCGGGCTGTTCAAGCTGGCCCTGGAATCGGTGCCCGAGTTGAAAACCGCTGTTCGACCTTCCGCTCGACCATCACTACGACGCGATGCTGTTCGGCCATCCGGCGGTTCGATCAACGTGACGATGCGGCGGCGATCAAGCGGGTGTGAAGGCTCGCATCTAGCGGATGGAGCGAACGACATCTGGTACTCGTGATGCGGTAGCACCTTCGCCCCGTTCACTGAGCCTGAATGCTGCGCTGCTCCAAGGAGTGCAAACACCGCTCATTATATCGCTTGTGCCCGCACGAGACGCTCTTGGAAGTCGGTAAAGAACGCCTTGTCCCGATCGTACTGTTCGGTGGGAATCCTGTCTCGGAAGGCTTCGAGGTAGTCAAGACAGTCTTGGGTCGCCTGAACGTAGGAATAGTCGGACGAGGCCATCGGGTTGACGAAGTCGGGATCGCCTGGCTCGCGTTGGCAAAGGAAGCGGCCGTTCTCGTCGCAGATGATGTTGGCAGTCAGCAGGGGCATCTTCATCTGCAACTCGTGGACTGCCTTTTCGCCCCAGCTCATGCCGGCCGTGGCTTCCTCCCACGCCTGAACGACCTCGGGCGGGGTCGTGCTATCGGGGAATCGAATGCCGTAAGCTTCGCCAGATTGCGTCAGGCCGTCGTGGTTCAGATCGACCTGGGCGGCCGGTGGCACGAGCAGGTTCACGGCCCCTTCTTCCGTAAGAGAATCGACATCGATTCCCTCGGCCAACAGATGAGCACGCTGCACAGCGGACAGTTCGTCCTGTGAAAGGCTGGCGAGGTACTCTTTGGGCATGGCGTGACCATGTTCGTCGTACGCCCGAAGGAGGATGTCGCCGTACGACTGTTTCAAGGAATCGGCCTCGGTCAGTTGGGCGTAACGGCCTCCTTGCCGCTCGCTGTCGAACCAATCGAACCACGACGTGGCGATCTGCTCCTCCATTGGCTGCTCGTCGGTGACCGCCTCGGCCGAGGCGTAGCCCTGGCGTCCAATCTCGGCCAAGACCGCGCTGAACACATCCTGGACCCGATGGTTTCGCTGTTGACGTGGAGTCAGTGCCGACGTTCCGCTCGAGCTTGCTGATTCGACTTCCACGTCTTCCTCCCGATCAGTGTCCACAGCCGCACGTAAGCCCCTACTGCTTTCCTCATCGGCTAAAACGGGCGGAGTTTCCAACAAAACGGCGTCTTCCTCGCCGTGATCGCGCGCGAACGTCTCGAATTGAGCGTGGTGAGTCTTTGAGTCACGTTTTCCAAACGACCCCGGCGCCCCTGCTTTTCCAGCTCTCCTGGCTTTAATTTGCCCGAACCAGAGAGCCGGGATGACCCTCCTTGTTGACAGCAAGGCAATCGCGGCCCAGGCTGCATGCCTTGGAACGATGGTTTCTCGAAACTTCGACGCTTTCACCAGGATGGAAGTCGTATGAATGACCCGGCCGGTACAATTGACTACATGGAAGGGGGCGTCGAGCTTCTCGATCAAGTGGTTCCGCTCTGGGAGGAACTGAATCGGCACCACCAAAAACTCTCCGAGCATTTCTCCGACGCGATGGCCGCACGCGCGTTCGCCGACCGAAGGTCCGAGCTTGTCGAGAAGAGCAACCACGGCCGGTTGCGAGTGGACGTGGCACGCACCGGAGCAGGCGATTTCGTTGCTTATTGCATCGCCACGGTTGATCCCACAGGCACGGGCGAAATCGACTCGATCTTCGTGCAGCCTGCGTTGCGAAACCGAGGAATTGGCGACGCCTTGATGCGAAGGGCCATGGCTTGGATGGACGCCCTGGGCACGCATTCCAGAGTGCTCAACGTCGCGTGGGGCAACGACCGTGTTGGAGCCTTCTATCAGCGTTACGGCTTCCTGCCGCGAAGCACGACCTTCGAGAAACACCGCTCTTTCCGTCGTGTCTGCAATGAGACTCACTTTGCCCCATTTTCAGTAAGTCGCTCTTGGAAGAGCGTCCAAAACGCTTTGTCGCGTTCGTACTTCTCGATGGGCATCTTGGCGCGGAAGTCTTCGAGTTCGTCAAGGTAGTCTTGCGTCGCCTGAATGTAGGAGTAGTCAGGTGACGCCAGGGGGTTGAAGAAGCCGGGGTCGCCCGGTTCGCGGTCGTAGAGGAAATTGCCGTTGGAGTCGCGGACGGTGTTGGCTGTCATGATGGGCAACATCATGTGCATTACGTAGACGGACCGTTCTTCCCAGCTCATGCCGGCGGTGGCTTCTTCCCACGCCGTCACGACCTCGCGCGGCGTCGTGCTGCTGGGAAAGCGAATGGTGCGAGTCGTGCCCGACAGGGTCACGCCATTGTGGTTCAAGTCGATCTGGGCTGGCGGCGGAACGAGCAGATTCACGGCCCCTTCCTCCGACAAGGAATCGACCTGAATCGTGTCGGTCAACGTATGCACTCGTTGTACGACCTCCAGTTCGTCCTTCGTCAGGCTGTTCAGAAACGCCTTCGGCGCGGTGTATCCGCCCTCCTCGTACGCACGCAAGAGGATTTCGCCGTACGACTGCTTCAGGGCTTCCCCCTCGGTTGCGCGGGCGTACCGGCCTTCCTGCCGTTTGCCGTCGAACCAGTCGAACCACGACGTCGTGATCTGCTCCTCCAACGGCTGCTCGTCGGTGACCGCCTCGGCCGAGGCATAGCCCTGGCGTCCGGCCTCGGCCAAGACAGCGCTAAACACATCCTGCACTAGATGGTTGCGCCGCTGCTGTGGCTTCAGTGCCGATGTCCCAACCGTGCCTAGCGATTCGACTTCCATGTCTTCCTCCCGATTGGTGTCCGTAGCCGTGAGAAAGCCCCTACAGTTTCCTTCATCGGCCAAATCGGGAGGAATTTCTCGCGAAATGGTGTCTTCTCTGCCGCGCACGTGCTCGAACGTCTCGAATTGGGTGGGGTGAGTCCTGGAGCTGCGCCACCCCACCCATCCCTATTGCCCACAGCCCCCCCAGCTCTCCCTGTTTCAACCTGCCTGAGCCAGGGAACCGAGATGGCCCTCCTTGGTGACAGCAAGGCAATCTTGGCCCAGGCTGCACGCATTGGAATGATGGTTTCTCGCTACTTTGACGTTTCATTTCGCCACGCGGAGGGTGCATGAGCAATCCGGCCGGTGGAGTGCGCCCAGTTTTTGATCCAGGGGTTATGGGAGTATGGTTTGGGTTAAGGGTAATGGCTGAGAGCCTCGGCTGGGCCGCTGCCGGAGTGAGGCCGTAGGCCGAACGGAGGCAACAGCCCAGCCTGCCGCGAACTCCGACGGGGTCCGGTATCCGAGCTGCTGTGCGGCCGTACCTCGAAGAGGCTTTTGAGCTATCGCCCGAGGGTGCCGTCTACTGCATTCACCGTCACCGGCACAGCTTGGACACTCGTAACGGGTGGAGGAACAACAACCCCAGAACCGCGTTTGGCCGGATCCTCGATCGTGCTGGCGTTAAGGCTTGGCCTCGCTTGTTCCACAACCTTCGAGCCAGCCGGGAAAACGAGTTGGTTCGAGAATACCCCATTCAGTGTGTCACCAGGTGGCTGGGGAACACGCCGAAGATTGCCGTGAAGCATTGAAGGCGACTTCCACAAAGGCCATAGCGGGCGAGGAAGAGGCGACGCATAAAGCGACGCACACGGCGCACGCACGGGGCTGCACAGAGCCGCGAGAGGTACAACCGGGGGGGCATGCCGCCGAAATCGCCGTAACTGCGAAGCTACACAACGCCTTGCGGAACGACGCGGGGAGTAGCGAAGCCATCACTACCCCCCAAAGAGTGGAGACGATCGGACTCGAACCGACGACCCCCGCCTTGCAAAAGCGGTGCTCTCCCAGCTGAGCTACGTCCCCTAGTGATTGATTTGCCGGGCCTTCGTGACCAATACACCCCGATGGTGCTACGCTGAGACAAGACTTCACGAGCGAAGCCTTCGGTGCAAAAGCGTATGGGATTGCGTCTGCGGGAAAATGAACCCCAAGTCCTTGCCAGGCAGGCACTTTAGAAAAGTGGGCGCACGAGGATTCGAACCTCGGACCTCATCCTTATCAGGGATGCGCTCTAACCAACTGAGCTATGCGCCCCAACGTTTATTCCACTCAATGCCCGCACGGTTCAGTGCCGGGACGGCCGAACCATGGAAGACCACCACCGGTAGGCTTGCGTTTCGGCCCCCCGGGAGCCAATTGTCTTCGCTACAGACATCAATAGAATAGCTTGCCGCTAATGCGACCGGAAGACCGGCCCACCAAAACAACAGATTTTACAGACCGTCGGATGGCTGTCAAACCCTGCCGGAGCTTTCTTGGTGGGGTGGGCACCGTATGTCTATCGGCTGATAATGCCCGGCGTTGCAATCAAACTGAATACGTGTCTTTTCCAGTCGGGTTTGTGGCATTCGTTTGGGTTATCGCCCACCTCGAAGTCGGCTGCGGCAACCGGAAAACTCGTCGCAACCGGAAAATTTTACGTAAACCAATTATGTTCCAAAGCGTACTTGGCCGAATTACAGAGTGACCGGAACCGGCGAGCATTCCCCGCATGGGGGACTACCAACCCGGGGTGACACTTTCGGATGGTCACTTTGGATCGTATTACGAACTGGATCCCAATTACGACGGTCAAAATCCAACACGGGTTCGCGTCACGGAGGCGACGTCAGATGAAACGGATTATGTTTGCGGTGGTGATGTTCTGGGGAGTTACAAGTGGAGCCGCAGTGGTTCCGGCGGCGGCAGCGGCCACACCTTCGGCAGCGCAAGCCTTGCGACTGAAACCGATCCAGGAGGGGGTCGACTACGCACAACCTACGCCTGCGGAAGCCGAGAAATGCCGCATCGAGGCCAAGCGAATCGGGGGCAACGTGGGCTGGATCGTCGAGGGGCCCGAGGGTCTCATCCTGCGACGATTCGTCGATACCAACGGCGACAACGTTGTCGACCAGTGGAGCTATTTCAAAGATGGGCTCGAGGTCTACCGCGATATCGACGCCAATTTCAATGGCAAGGCCGACAATTACCGGTGGTACAACACGGGCGGAATCCGCTGGGGCGTCGACGACGACGAGGATGGTAGTATCGACCAGTGGAAACAGATCTCGGCCGAGGAGGTAACCGCCGAGGCCGTCGCCGCACTGGCCAATCGCGATGCCGAACGATACGCGCGGCTGGTGCTGACGCCCGGCGAACTACGGGATCTTGGCCTGGGAACCGAAAAAGCCAAACAACTGGCCGAGCAGCTAAGTGGCCTTGGCCCCAAGTTTAAGACGGCCGTAGAGAGCGGTGCTTTGCCGGCCGACACGGAGTGGATCCAGTTCAGCGCAACGCGCCCGGGGATTGTGCCCAAGGGCACCGACGGCTCGACCGAAGACATCGCGGTCTATGAGAACGTAATCGCGATTACCCAGACCGGCGACAGTCACCGCCAAGTGCAAATCGGCACACTGGTAAAGGTGGGCGACAACTGGCGATTGATCGATGTGCCCGCTACACCGGAAGCAGGGAAAGAAGGAACGACTGCCGGGTTCTTTTTCGAGGGTTCGCCGAGTGCCCCGGCGGCGCAAGGCGGCGATGGCAACAACGATCAGGCGCAGGCCCTTTTAGGAAAGCTCGAAGAACTCGACGAGCAACTCGATCGCGCCACAACCGTTGAGGCGAAGGCCCAATGCCATGCCCAGCGGGCCGACGTGGTCGAAAAGATCGCCGAAAGCGTGGGCAATGCGGCCGATCGGGCCATGTGGATTCGCCAGTTGGCCGACATGGTCAGCGCGGCCGTTCAGTCGGGCGCGTATCCCGATGGTGCCGACCGCCTCGCAATCCTGTTCAAGAAACTGGAGCAAAACGAGGTCGACGAGGAGTTGGCCGCTTACGTGAAATTCCGACAACTCACGGCCGGTTATGGCCGGAGCGTCCAGGAGCCGAACGCCGATTTTGCCAAAATCCAGACTCAATGGCTGACGGATCTGAAGCAGTATATTGAAGACTATCCCAATACGCCGGACACAGCAGAAGCCATGCTGCAACTGGCTATTGCCGAAGAGTTTGCCGCCCAGGAGGACGAGGCCAAAAAGTGGTACGGCTTAATTGTGGAACGCTTCGCGAACTCGCCAGCGGCGAGGAAAGCGGCCGGTGCCCTAACTCGCCTCGAATCGGTGGGCAAGCAAATTGCCTTCACCGGCACGGGGGCGGCCGGCGGGCAAGTCGATTTGTCGAAGTATCGCGGCCGGGTAGTACTGATTCAGTACTGGGCCACGTGGTGCGAGCCGTGCAAGGCCGACATCCCGGCGATCAAGGAGATGGTGGCCAAGTACGGCAAGAATTTCGCCGTAATTGGTGTAAGCCTCGATAACAGTCGGCAAGACTTAATGAAGTTCCTCAGCGAAAACCGTTTGCCTTGGCAGCAGATTTACGAAGACGGCGGACTGGATAGTCGCCCAGCGAACCAGTTGGGAATCCTCACGCTGCCGACCATGATCCTTGTCGACCAGGACGGCAAGGTAGTCAGCCGGAGCATCCAAGCGGCCGAATTGGCCGGTGAATTGAAGAAGCTGATTCGCTGATCGAATCCAAACGGCGTTGCCAGCCGGATGCGTTCGTAATCTGTTCGGCGCAAAGTTACCCAACACTTCCGAAATTGGATGGGGTGGCAGGAGCCCTGTTGCCCCATTTCTCCTTTCTTGCCAGCGCCACCTCCTTACCAGCACCACAGCCATGCGGCTGGTCGTGTTAGTTTGTAACTTCTACACAGCGTCTAGCGAAAAAGTAGAAATGATTGCCATCGAGATTTGGTACGCCAAAAAAGACGATTCCAAGAAACCTATTTGCCAGCAATAAGTTATGTCACCGACTGGCCACGGGGCCCGCAGTTACCTTGGCGTGGCACGCGGTTTGCTTCACTGGCAAGGCGTCGTGAAAAGGATGTCACGAACTCCCCCGGAAGCGCTTACCCATGTTTGCTCTCGAAGCGGCGACATTTTGTTGGCTGGTCCTGGTTGTCCAGCTCGTTGGCCTTTTCTGCGCTGGCCTGGTGCGAATTTTCGCCCCGTGTCGCCTGAGCTCTTCTTTGCAGTCGCTCTACTGCGCGTGGCTAACGTTTGTGGGCGGAGCCGCCGCCGTAATGCTCGTGTTGGGCTCGGCCTGCTGGCTGGGCTTCGCCACCACCTTCGCTCTGATGCTGCTGACCGCAGTGTGCGACTTCCGGCCTGCCCGGCAAGTAACGGATGCCATAACGTAAACGCTACCGCAGAAGACCTGCCCCGACGACGTCGCTCGGCCGCTGATGCGCCGGTCCACCCGTCGAGCGTTGACCGAACGCGATAATCGCGTGGCTGCGAGGCAGCCGAATTCTTGATGGATTGATGCCTCTGGCGCGACCCAGGGTCGCGGCTTTTTGGGCCGAGGGGCCAAGCCTGGTTACGGCACTCACCCGTCGGCCACTCTGACATGTGGTATCCCACCCGGTAGTCGCAATGGGGCACCCAATCCAGCCAAAACACGCAAGTCATTCCACAGAAACGACTTACAACGCAGCACTCATTCTGAGAACTTTCGGTACGACCGCGAAGATCGGCAAAATCTGAAAAAAGCTTCCTTTCGGCACAATCAGAAACCGAAACCTATAGTCAGACAGCAATCGACGGACACGGGCGTTGCAAGGGGGGCAACACCGCAATTCGCCGTTCGCGCTAGAATTGGGCGCGCTACGGTCCCTCCTTTCGGCTTCCGGCCGGTGTTGTTGCTGATTAAAACCTTAGGCGGCGGGGCCGCCAGCCAATGGGTGTTCCCGCACTGAGCGGAAACCGCACTCCTTGGTCGCTCAGCCTCGCGGAGCAATTCGCGGGGCCTGAGGTGAAGTAGCACAGCAACCACGACGTTAGGTTCCCCGAGGTTCGGCGATCTTTCTCGCACTCGACGCCAGCCACCACAGCCAATGACCCATTTGCCGCGTCCAGCAGGGCACGGAACAACGGTCTGGGGTGGTGAATCGCCGCGGGGTGGTTCCTTAGAGGAGGGAAAACATGCGACGTTTGTTCACAGGTATGGTGGTCGCCGCAACCACAGCGATGGTGCCTTTGCTCGCGATGGCGGGCAACCAGGAGGTGGCCAACGAGATTGCCCAGGCCTTGCGTGACAGCGGCCAAATGGAAAACTACCGCATCGGCGTGAAGTTCCAGGAAGGCACGGCTTGGCTAAAGGGAACCGTGGAAAGCCAAAAGCAGATGAGCACTGCATTGCGACTGGTGTTTCAGACGCCAGGCGTTACCCGGGTAATCAACAACCTGGAAATCACCTCGGCAACCGAATCCACCGAATCCACGGAATCGCCCGAGGTAACAGAGGCTCCGGCGAAGCTCAGTTATCCACAGAAGACGCGTGCCCTGTTCGCCCAGTCGGCTCGCACACCAAAGTCACCTGTCAAACGGGCGGAAGCCCTGCCGGAATCGTTCCAGCGAACCCATACCCAGCAGGTTGCGGCGGTTGAAGAGCAGCCTCGGCCCGTGCAGACCAAAGCAATGATGCGTCGCCAGCCGCAAGCCGCGTCGCCGCGAACGGCATCTCGTCCGCTTCCGGTAGCCTATCTGCAGCAGCAGCCGTGCGACATGCCGACGGCCCAAGCGGCCGGCGGTCCAGTCCCGGCCTACGTGGCGGGTGCCGGTGGTGCCGTGGCTCCGATGCGTTACGACCAGCCGCACATGCCCAACTACGCTTGGCCGAGCTATGCCGCGTATCCGAACTACGCCGCGGTAACCTATCCACGGCAATACTCACCAACGGCCTGGCCCTACATCGGCCCCTTCTATCCCTATCCGCAAGTGCCGCTTGGCTGGCGGAAGGTGACCTTGGAGTGGGACGATGGCTGGTGGCACCTCGACTTCAAGAACACGCCGTGCTGGCAGAGTTGCCGCTAGAATCACGCGTTTCGACCCAGCGAGCCCCCGCAGCAGAATGTTGCGGGGGCTTTGTTGTTTCTTGATAGACGACGGGACTAGGGCGAAGGCGGCACTGGCTACCCTCGACCGCGATCCGCGGGAGACGGTAGTGGCCAGATGGGAGGCAGCAGCATTTCTAGTCCTCCGCCCCCTGCCTTGCGTCCCCAACCTCTACCCCCCCGAAAAAATTGATTCGACTGATATGACTAGAAAATCCCGCAAGTTTGGCGCAGTTTCACACGATAACTACTGATAACTACGGTCGGGGTCGAGACCGCCGTTTCAGAAGCCGCGTCGTCCTCGGGTGGCGTCGCCATGGGAGCGGACGCTTGACTGCGGTTTTTGCACTTTCCATATCAGAGGATTGTTGGGGGAATCACGGATGTCCACCAGAGCCATTTCTGCTTTCGCTTTTCTTACGGTGATGTTGTCGCTGGTGGTCAATACCGGCTGCACCACTCACTGGGGCCCGACTTTGGGTATCCTGAGTTACCCGATCCCCATGTCGCCCTACTTCCAGGACTGCCAGGAAGACGATGCCTGGAATCATGAACGGTACGATCGAGTGCCGATTTTGGGACCGATTACGGCCGGAGGGCCGGCGGTTGCCTTGGATCCGCCTTCGGAAGATGAAGTGATGCAGGCGTTGGAGAAGGCTCGTGGAGTCGAGGGGGGCTTGCCCTTCCTGCACGAAATTCAGCGAAACAATGTGCGAATGGTGATCGAGCCGATCTCCGATTACGTGGATCCGCCGCGGGCGTATCCGATGATCGGGCCGGCCCAACTCCACCACGCCCACTATAAGTGCACGATCTACTACTCGGAAACGACTCGCGTTGGCTGGCCGATTCCGTACACCGTGACCGATGAGGATACTCGCGAAGTGGTCTACATCGACCACGACCACCTTCATATGGTCGGCAACGTCGAGGGTGGCCCGGGCAGCGGCTTCTAAGTGCTGGCCGCGACGGATCCATCGGCTTGGTGGCCTGTCGAACGGGCCTCGGCGGCAAGGTTGGTTAAAATACGACGAATATCCCCCAGTGGTTGCCCTGTTCGCGCAGTCACTGGGGGTTTCTGTTGGTCGGGGTGCCGTGGCACGGGTTTCGTTAGCGGCCCAGGTGTCGCGATGAGCTTGCCACGCATCGGGCTGTGAAGGTACGATATTCGCATGGCACCAGGAGTCGGCAGCGAAGGAGCTTTTCTGGAAACTGAGGACGCGGGAGGTGCTTCGCGTGTGTGTGTCAAGGGAACCGTTGCGGCACAAAGGTGAGCTGCCCAGGCTTTCCGGCTGGTCTGCTGTCTGCCGTTCTGTCGGTGGCCGTTTTGTCGTCAGACCCTGGCTGCCGGTGCTACTGTTTGCCCTGGCCGCGATCGCCGTGCCCAATACGTCACGAGCCGACGACGCCAACGACCAATATGCGGTCGCCGCTGGGCACTACGCCGAGCAGCGTTGGAAGTTCGCCGCGGAGGAGTTCCAGGCCTTCCTTGAGAAGTATCCCAACCACCCGCGGGCAAATCAGAGTCTCTTCCTGCTGGGCGAAGCACTTCTGCAGACGGGCGACAAGGCCAAGGCCGCCAAGTATTTCCAGGAGTATCTTGAGCGCGATCCGAAGGGCAAGTTTGCCCGGCCGGCTTTGTATCGAGCAGGCGAAACCGCCTACATGACGAAGGACAACAAGCGAGCGCGTCATCAGCTCGAGTTGTTTCGACAGCGTTATTCCGACGATCCGTTGAGCGCCTACGTGCTGCCCTACCTGGGTGATTTGGCCTTGGCTCGCGACGATCCGACGGCGGCGATCAAGTACTTCCAAGAAGCGTTGCAACGTTTTCCCGACGGGCCGCTGCTGGATGACTGCGAGTTCGGCCTTGCCCGGGCGTTCGAACGCTTGGGCAAGAACGACGAAGCCGAGCGATACTATGGCACGGTGGCCCAAAAGACGACCAGCCGTTGGGCCGACGATGCACATTTTCACCTGGGCAGCCTGCAATATGCCATGGGGAAATATGCGCAGGCGGTAGCCACCTTCACCGACTTCGAGAAACAGCGTCCCCAAAGCCCTTGGATACCGAGTGCCCGACTGGGACACGGTTGGGCCTTGATGAAACTGGGACGTCTGGACGAAGCCAAACCAATCTTTCGCAGTGTGGTCGACGATCCGAAGATTGGCGTCGACGCACAGTACTGGCTAGGAATGGCACAGAAGCTCGGAGGCGATTATCCGGCCGCCGCAAAGACGCTCGCGGCGGCGGCCGTGGCCGGGCCGAAGCATTCGTCGGTCTCGGCCATGCGGTACCACGCCGGCGACGCCCTGTTGCGTGCCGGGAATCCGAAAGCGGCCATTGCCGAACTCGATCGGATGATCACGGCTGCTGAACCGGATGACACTTGGTTCGACGACGCCTTGCTGGCTAAGGTTCAAGCCGCGCTGGAATTGGCCGATCACGACACGCTCGATCGGGCGGCCGAGGAGTTTCGGCGCCGTTGCTCGGGCAGCCCTTTGACGGCCAATCTCGATCGGGCCGTCGCGCAATCGTTGCTGGCGCGGCAGAAATACGATGCTGCGGCAAAGCTGCTCGAACCGCTCGTGCAGGTTGGGCTACACGACCAACGCGGTCTGGAAGATCGCTACCTGCTTGCTCGAGCCTACGAGGGCCTTAAGCGTTACGACGATGCCTTGGCCTTGCTCCTGCCTGTCACTGACAGTGCCAAGGGCGAGTTGAGAAACGACGCGCTGCTCTCGCAGGGAGCCGTGCTTCGGGCGATGAAGCGCTACGATGCCGCCGTCGAACCGCTCAACACGCTGTTGAAGGACAAACCGAAGGGAGAGTTGGCGGTAAAGGCCCTCAGTGAATTGGCCATCTGTTATGCCCTCGGGGGTGAACTCGACAAGGCCAAGGCCATTTACCGGCATCTGGCCGAAAAATTCCCGGGCAACGAGCTGTTAGGGCCATTGACCGAACACTTGGCCGAAGCGGCGTATGCAGCAAAAGACACCCAATGGGCGGCCGAGCTATTCGAATACCTCAAGAGCGATACGCAGTCGAAAGAGAATCGCTGGAAAGGCTTCTCGGGCTTGGGGTGGAGTCAGTTCAAGGCCCAAAAGTTCGACGAAGCGGCTGCCACCTTCGAGCAACTGCTCGCGACCGATCCGCCTGACGACCTGGCAGCGGAAGCCGCTTGGGTGCGAGGACAGATTCTCGATCAGAAAGGCCAGCACGATCAGGCACTGGTCATGTACGACCGGGTGATCGACAAGTATCCTACCAGCACGCAACATCCACAGGCCTTATTGGCAGCCGCCCGGCTTCGCGATCGGCTTGAGCAGGATCGCGAGGCGGCCGCCCTGTATCAGCAACTTGCCGAAAAGTATCCCAAATTCGACAAGCTCGACGCCGTGCTTTACGAGTGGGCCTGGGTGCTCGACGAACTAAATAAGCCGCAGGAAGCCGTCCAGCAGTTCCAGCGAATCCGCCAGGAGTTTCCCAAGAGTCGGTACTTTGGCGACGCCACGATCCAGTTGGCCGAACGGGATTTTGCGGCCAAACAATACAACCAGGCCGAAAAGCTGATCGACGACATTCTTGCCCCGAAAGACGACGCCCAAAAAGACGATCCACGAAGTCGCGAAAACGCTCTGTGGCTTCAAGGGCGCATTGCGATCGCCCGCGAGAAATGGGCTGCAGTGCAAGACACCTTCGGCAAGCTTCTCAACAAATTCCCCGAGACCGAGCGCCGGCTGGTGGTCGAATATTGGATCGCCGAAGCCGTCTTCAATCAGAACGACTTCGAGGCGGCCGAACGACGTTTCGCCAAGCTGTTGCAGGACACACAGGGCCAGAAAGAGCCGTGGCTGGCCAATATCGCGTTGCGCCAGGCTCAAGCCCTGGCTCATTTGAAACGATGGAATCAGGCCTATGCCTTGGCCAAGCAGATCGAGCACGACTTCCCCGACTTCGAGCTGCAATTCGAGGTGGACTACCTGCTGGGGCGTTGTCTGGCCAATCGGGCCGATTTTCAGGCCGCCCGCGATGCCTATCAGCGAGTGATCCGTTCGCCCGGCGGCGCCAAAACCGAAACGGCGGCCATGGCCCAATGGATGATCGGCGAGTCGTACATGCACCAGAAAAACTTCGAAGCGGCCGTTCGCGAGTTTCTCAAGCTGAAGATCCTTTACGCCTACCCCACCTGGCAAGCGGCCGCGTTGTTGCAGGCGGGCAAGTGTCACGAGAAACTCGGCGAGTGGCAGCAAGCCTCGAAGCTCTACGCTCAGCTTTTGCACGACTACCCCAAAACCCCGTTTGCGGAGGAGGCCAGCCGGATACTCAAGCAACCCCCAGAACAGCGGGCGGCGGCGAGAGAATTTTCCGTTGATCCAAATTGACTGGGCCTCGGGCTGTATAGAATACGAAGAAACTAACGAGGCAGGGTCCTCGACCCAGCGGGCACGACCGCGCCGACAACGGCATTGGTTTAACCTGGGCAAAGTACGGCGAGAGTATTGTTTTGGCAAACATGCCCGTGCAATCGCGGGCATGGCACTTCAATTGAGGCCTGCATAGCCAACGAGCGGAAGGCGACCAACGGGAGCCTGGATTTCCAGGCGTTCGGCTTTCCGAAGCAATCATTGTTAATGCAGGCATCAATAACCGTTGAGTTGTCAGAACACTAGGCCGTCACTGCGTCTTAAGGCTTGCCCACAAAACGATTCGATTGCCGCTCGTGTTGAGGCTGAACACTTCCGCATCCTGGCCTGCATCTCTTGGCTTCAGACACGCCGCACACGAGCGAGAGGATCCTGCTTTGCCTGTGGAACGAGCGCGCCCAACCAAAGCTCGGTTGCTTGCGCAATGCGGCATTGTGTCGTTTCACAAAACGATACCGGAAACGAGAATGTTTATCGCGTGAGATATCATCGTCTTGCGCCCAGTGCTAACGTCCTGAGTCCGTTCGGTCGGAATCTCGGCACGGAGTTATCAGAAATGAATATGCGTATTACGAAGTTGTCGCCTTGGATAGCCGGCCTGGTGGTGATAGGACTATTTGCCGGAACGCACCTGAGTGCCAATCGGGCGGGGGCCCAGCAGCAAGCAACGGAGGCTTCGTCCGAATCGCTCGCACCGCAAGGGCCAGCCAAGGCCGCGCCCGTCTCGGCCGAAGAACCGATCCCGATGCGCGACCTGTGGACCATCATCCAAGACGGCGGGCCGCTGATGATTCCCATCGCCGCCTGCTCACTGATCCTCTTGGCCTTCGTCTTCGAAAGGGCCATCAGCTTGCGTCGCGGGCGGGTTATCCCAGGACCGTTTGTCAAACGATTCATGAAACAACTTCGCGACGGCGAGTTGGACCGCGACACGGCCCTGCAACTCTGCCAGGATAACGGAAGCCCCGTGGCCGACGTCTTCGCGGGTGCCGTGCGCAAGTGGGGACGCCCGGCCGTCGAAGTCGAACAGGCCGTTATCGACTCGGGAGAACGGGCAACCAACGGGTTGCGTCGCTACTTGCGAGTAATCAACGGCGTGGCCACTGTGTCGCCCTTGCTTGGTCTGCTCGGTACGGTGGTCGGCATGATCCGCGCGTTCAACAACATCGCCACCGCCGACGCCTTGGGACGTCCCGAACTGTTGGCCAAGGGTATCAGCGAGGCCCTATTAACCACCGCCGGCGGACTCACGGTGGCCATTCCCGCACTAATTTTCTACCTGTTCTTCGTGAGCCGAGTCGATCGGTTGATCATCGACATCGACGCCCTGGGGCAAGAGGTCGTCAACATCATCTCGGCCGAAGAACTGGATAATAAGAAAACCGCAACGACCAAGTCGCGTCGGCGCCAAGAGTCGGCTGCGTAATGTAGCGAGTCATATAATTGGGGATCGTGTCTTTGTCAGATTTATGTGCCACTGGCTCTGCCAGTGTGGAGAGGTCTACGGCTAAAGGCACTGGCAGAGCCAGTGGCACAGTCGGCCGCGTAGGAGAGTATCAGTCATGCCGCTGAAGACCCATCTCGACGAACAACCTTCGCTTAACCTGACGCCGATGATCGACATCGTCTTCCTGTTGATCATCTTCTTTATGGTGGGTACGAAGTTTACCGAACTGGAACGCAAGATCGGGTTGCGCGTTCCTGAGGTGGCCGATCGCGGCGCGCTTACCGCGGCCCCAGAGCGGAAAGTGGTTAGCATTTACCGCGATGGCACCGTCACGCTCGACCAAGAGACCGTCACGCTCGACCAACTAACCGCCCAACTGACTGCCGCCCGAAACCAATACGCCGACCTGGGCGTGATGGTACGCGGCGATGCCGAAGGAAAGTTCCAACTTGTTGCTGCCGTGCTCAACGCCTGTCGCCAGGCTGGCGTTCGCGATTTGGGCATCTCTGTGCGTTTGAGACGATCGGATTCCCCCCGTTAACCCATGATGAACCACATCCGACTTGACCGGATCCTGGAGTTCCTCACCAGCATTGAACTGGTCGTGGGGATATTGTGGGCCGGGTTGGCCGTATTGACCGTTTCGTTGATTATCCTCATGCGCACGCGCTGGGGGCAGTCGAAACCGCTGCGCAAGTGCATTGCGCTGTCGGTACTGGCCCATTTGCTGCTCGCCGGCTACGCAACGACGGTGCGGATTGTCTCGTCGGAGGTGGTGCCCGAAGAACCGTACGTCAACGTATCGTTCGTCGAGGGACCCCAGTCTCAGAATCCGGCTGCCGACGCAAAAAAGAGCAGCGAGGCCGAAAAACCTTGGGAGCGTTTTCTGCACGCAGGCACTCCCGTGCCAGAGCCCAACCCGGCCGAACGGCAAGAGCCGGAAGACCTGCCCGAACCCGAACGCGAAATCCAGACGCAAACCAGCGAGTTGGCCAGCCAGCCAACGCTCGATCGGGTAACGCTGACCGAGGCCGAGCAACCCGAGCCGCAACGCTTCGTCGACGAACCAGTGCAGCCATTGCGGGGTACGCCCGGCAAGTCGCCCGAGCAAATCCAGGCTCCCTCGGCCCAGCGTCGCGAAGTTGTGTCACGTGCCGTGCCGGCCACGCCCGCCGCAGCACGCCGCCAGCAAGTCGACGACCCGCTGTCGCCGCCCGTTCGCGCCCCTCGGACAGGCATTCCCACGGCCCTGTTGCGTCAACTGGCGCCTGTACCACGACTGGAAACGAGGTCGAACACCCTCGACCCGGGCGAAGCCTTAGCAGGCTTGGCCGACCAGATGACTCGCCCCGCTCGCAGCGAAAGCGGAGAAGCGTCGGGCCTGCAACTCGGCAGTGCGCCGCGCGACGCAGTGGCGTCTTCGGTTGCTGAAAAGGCGGGCAAAACGGTCGACGCCGTGGATGCATTGACCGGGCGCAGCGGAAACGACGCGTTTGCCGGCGAGTCGGTTAGCACACCGACACAACGAGGCGACGATTTGGCATCGACTGCCACGGGCGAGTTGTCTGCGCCATCGATCGGCCAGCGCCGCGAAAGTGATCCCGAGTCGATGCCCAGCACGTACCAACTTCGCGTGGCACCGCAACGCACGACCATCGCTCAGCGCAGGGGGGCCAGCCCGGCCACCGAGGCCGCCGTGGTTGCGTCGTTGAAGTGGTTGGCCGACAACCAAGATGTCGATGGCCACTGGAGCGCCCGCACGCACGGCGGCGGCCGAGAACTGATGGTTCTCGGCCGCGACCGGCAAGGAGCCGGAATCCATGCCGATACGGGTGTCACGGGCTTGGCTCTGCTGGCCTTCCTCGCTTCCGGACATACGCATCGCGATGGACCCTATCGCGAAACCGTACGGCTGGGGTTGCAGTATTTGATGAACTCGCAGGCCAGCGACGGCAACCTGGGCGGTGCGGCCGCCGGCTACGCACGCATGTACTGCCACGCCATGGCCGCCTTCGCACTAAGCGAGGCCTACGGCATGACCCAGGACGAGCGGTTGAAGCCGACAGTTCAACGAGCCGTCGACTACACGATAGCCGCCCAGGACCCCAGTGGCGGCGGTTGGCGTTACAACCCCGGCGATTCCGGCGATACCAGCCAAGCCGGCTGGCAACTGATGGTGCTCAAGAGCGCCGAGCTGGGCGGAATCCAAGTGCCCGTGCGAACCACCAACGGCCTGATCCGCTATCTGCGTTCTGTTTCGGCCGGCGATCACGGGGGATTGGCCTCTTATCGACCCGGCGAGAAAGTCTCCCGGCCTATGACCGCCGAAGCGTTGGTATGTTGGCAGTTTCTGGGAATGCCCCGCGAGCACCCAGCCAACAACGAGGCGGCCGACTATCTGATGGGCGAGATCCCCGGCCAAGGCCAGTCTAATCTTTACTACTGGTACTACGGAACCCTGGCTACCTACCAGTTGGAAGGCACCCACTGGAGTCGCTGGAACGAGGCACTGAAACGCACATTGGTCGAAAGTCAGCGGAAGTCGGGCGAGTTGGCCGGCTCATGGGACCCGAGCACCGTTTGGGGGGGCTACGGCGGCCGCGTCTACAGCACGGCCATGGCCGCGCTGTGCCTCGAAGTCTACTACCGCTATCTGCCGATGTACGTGAAAGCCGCACCCCAAACAGCCCGGCGACCGAGTCGCTAATCGCCGAGCGTTAGCCATTGCGGGGGGGCAGTTTGCGTTTCGCGATGTTATTCAATTGGCTTCGCGGTCGACTTATTGGTTTGACAGGCAGGTTACCCCTAGTACAATTGAATGGTAGAGAGTATTGGTCCCGACGTAGGTTACTTGCATCCCAAAAGTCGTTTCGTTTGAGTCAAGTTTCAGCGTCCAACGGGGACGGGGTTTTTCTTCGTTGCAGAAGCACCCACAGGTCCGAGGCCCTGCCTCGCTGAAGACGATCGATCCTCTTTCCCACCCGGGACGCGCCGTTGTTGGCTCGCGTACCGACGGTCCTGCCTTTTTCCTGATTCCAACCCTGCGGGGACCCGTTTATGTGCACGCTATTGGGCTATTTTGGTATGCCTGGGCCGCTGGAGATGATGATCGTGGCGGCCATTATCCTGCTGCTGTTCGGTAACCGCTTGCCAAGCGTGATGCGCTCGCTGGGCAAGGGAATCACCGAGTTCAAAAAGGGGGTGCAAGGGATCGAAGACGAAGTTGACAAAGCCACCCAGCAAGTTGAACAGGCCAGCAAGCCCAAGCAGGAGGAGCCGGCCAGCAAGTAAGCATTTCCGGCGACGGTTCGACAAACCAACCGCAGAAGGACGCCCCCGGTCATGGGCATGCCTGGACCAATTGAGCTTCTGATGATCGGCGGCGTTTTGGTCGTGCTGCTTGGCGTGCCGTTGGCTGTAGTCCTCGTGATCGTGGTGGTGCTGACGGGACGGAAGCGGCGCGATTTTACGTGTCAAAACCAGCCAGACCCGTCGCCAGGTGGCTATACCCGAGGGGATGAAACCATCGACATCGCCACGGACGTAACCGATCCGCCACGCCCCACGACACACTAACCTACAAGCGACGCCTGCCGACAAGCGTTCTCTGCAGGGGTTGCATGATTCGGATGTACCGTTAAAATTTTTCCGATAGAGGTGAACCATGGATATCCCGTTCGCTTTTTTTTCGCCTGGCCCGATGGAGATGCTGATCATCGGGGCAATCGCCGTTTTGCTGTTCGGCAAGCGATTGCCCGAGGTCGGTCGTTCCCTAGGCCGGGGTATTGTCGAATTTAAGAAGGGCGTACAAGGAATCGAAGACGACATCGATTCGGCATCCAGCCGATCGACATCGACAATCGCATCGCCCGACGAGGTCGACGCCCACGAAGAGGCCTCGGCACCGAAGTTCGAGCCCCCGGCTTCTGAGCCGAAGGCGGAAACGGTTGAAAGTTAAGCGGACGGGTGTCCGATAATCGAGGGAAGAGTTCGCCGATACTTTGGCATTGGCTCGATGTCCAGAGACACTAGTGCTCCGGCATCGGCAAACGGGCGGCTAGCTCAGTTGGTTAGAGCGCCATGCTCACACCGTGGAGGTCACTGGTTCGAATCCAGTGTCGCCCACCTCAAGAGGGGTGACGAGAAAATCGTCACCCCTCGTTTCTTTCAATAAGGCCTCGTGGGTTTTGCATCCAGGCAAGCGGACGCAACACCCGCGCACGAACACCCTTTTCGGAGCCCGATAGTCTCCGGTTACGACTGGCGATTGGAGCCCTTGGTGCTGCCACGCCAGGCATCCGCGAGCACACCGCGTCGGCAAGTACACCGTGCCCAAGTCGACCTGTACTTCGCACCTTATCGCCTGCGCAAAAACTTATCTTTCTCCTTTGCGAGCGTTAAACGGTCCGCACCGGTGGTCTCGGACGGTCGTTAATGCCGGCCCCCCAGCCCGTCAATCCTGTCCATCCTGTCGAAAATCTCACGTGGCGACAGCTAACCGCCTACCTTGGTCTCACCGCGCTGAGCCTCGCTGTACAGACCGCCCAAATCGCGTTAGGCTGACAGTCTTCTGAAGACCGTGACCGAGGTTCGCCGAGCATCCGACACTCGCCCCAGAGAATCCCCGGCAAGGGCCGAGAGCCCGGCAATGGTGGCCCCCCCACCCCTTGACCTGGGTTTCTCTCAACGAAACGCACCACGAAGCGGATAATCACCGAAAGAACTCTCCACGATGGCACTTCTGCGTCTTTGCGATATAACGATCAGCTTCGGCGATCCTCCGCTGCTGGACGGCGTCAATCTGAACCTCGATGCCGGCGAGCGGGTGTGTCTGGTCGGACGCAACGGAACCGGCAAGACCACGCTCATACGGGTGATCGACGGCCAGGTAGAACTTCAGCAGGGCGAAATCATCCAGCAGCAGGGGTTGCGTATCGCTCGGCTTACGCAAGACGTGCCGGCGAATATCCATGGTACGGTCTTCGACGTAGTGGCCGCCGGGCTGGGTGAACAGGGACGATTGCTGGCCGCCTATCACCATGTGAGCCACGACTACGCCCAACAGGGCACCAATCGCCTGGCTTCCGAACTCGACCGATTGCAGCGCGAATTGGACGCCTCCGGCGGATGGCAAGCCCATCAACAGGTCGAAACCGTGTTGTCGAAGATGTCGCTGGAGCCCGACGCCGAGTGCCAGTCGTTTTCGGCTGGCATGAAACGCCGTGTGCTGCTCGCCCAGGCGTTGGCCGGTCAGCCGGATATCCTGCTGCTCGACGAACCCACCAACCACCTCGACATCGAGGCCATCTGCTGGCTGGAAGACTTCCTGTTGCGATGGCCGGGCACACAGTTGTTTGTCACCCACGACCGCGCGTTCGTCCGCAAGCTGGCAACTCGAATTGTCGAGATCGACCGCGGCCAACTCAACAGCTACACGTGCGACTACGAAACCTATCTCGAACGCAAACAGGCGGCCCTGGAAGTCGAGGAGAAACAGCGCGAGCTGTTCGACAAACGCTTGGCGGCTGAAGAAGCCTGGATCCGTCGCGGCATCAAGGCCCGGCGTACTCGCAACGAAGGCCGCGTTCGGGCACTAAAAACGATGCGTCAACAACGGCGTGAACGGCGTGAGGTCGCAGGTCGGGCACGCATCGAACTGCAAGCAGCCGAACGTTCCGGACGCTTGGTCATCAAGACCAAGAACATTGCCTTCGACTTCGGGCAAACTCCCATTGTCGACGATCTTTCGACGCTGATCATGCGGGGAGACCGCGTGGGAATCGTCGGTCCCAACGGTTGCGGCAAAACTACGCTGTTGCGCGTGCTGCTCGGCGACTTGCAGCCCACCAGCGGCACCATTCGGCACGGCACCGGTATTCAGATTGCTTATTTCGACCAGCTCCACTCGCAACTCGACGACGAACGAACGGTCCAGGAAAACGTTACCGACGGAACCGAATCGATCGTTATCGACGGCAAGAAGAAACACGTACTCGGTTACCTACAGGACTTTCTCTTCACACCCGAGCGCGCCCGCTCGGCGGTCAAGACACTCTCTGGCGGTGAACGCAACCGCTTGCTGCTCGCCCGACTGTTCACCAAACCAGCCAACCTGCTGGTTATGGACGAGCCGACCAACGATCTCGACACGGAAACGCTGGAGTTGCTGGAAGAACGGCTGTTGGAATTCAGCGGCACCTTGTTGGTCGTCAGCCACGACCGGGAGTTTCTCAACAACGTGGTCACCAGCACGTTGGTTTTCGAAGGGCAGGGCCGTGTGAAGGAATACGCCGGCGGCTACGACGACTGGCTCACGCAACGTCCCGAACCGGAACCACGTGCCGAACAACCCACGCGAAAGCCGGCCGCTAAGGCGAAACCATCACCATCCAAGGCAGACCAACCCCGCAAGCTCACCTACAAGGAGCAGTTGGAGTTGAAGGATCTGCCCGGGCAGATCGAACAGCTCGAAGCCCAACAGACCGAGCTGCACGCCACGATGGCCGATCCGGCTTTCTATCAACAAGACGGCCCGGCCATTGCCGAGACGACCGCGAAGTTGAAAACGCTCGAAGCCGCATTGCAGCAAACCTACGCTCGATGGGAAGAGTTGGAGGAGCGACAGTAACGGGCCGTCGAACGCGATCGGACCAAACGGAACGGGATTCTGGCGACGGCAAGACGTGTCGCCAACCAGTGTGTCCACCAAGACGCCCCACAAACGGCCCTTGGCCAAGGCCGTTATGGAGTAACTCGGCCCTGTCCCGCTTCGGAAAGCCACTCACACCGGGGCCTGAACGGCCGTTTGTCGCAGGAAAGAGCTGAAGCCCCTTTCCTTACGCCGGGCCCGCCGCACTGGAACGTCATCTGGGCGAACTGCGCGTTCTGGCGATTATCAAAACGTCCATTCTCGCATATCTTCCAGCGAAAACCGTCGCCGGATGGTAGCCAAGGTGTACTTTCGCCCAAGTGTTCATCCAGCGGTGATTGCAATTCCTGCGGCAGCGAACGGTGTGCCGGTGGCGCACGACTAGCAACGTGGAGACCGCAAAACCTTCGGCAACCCGCATCAATTTGTTGACTCCACCGGTTGCCTTTGTAGCGACCACGTCTACAATTTCGTCGCCTTACACAAACGCCGCCGCCAGGCGACGCTGACACCACGATTGGGTTGCCCCACCACAAGCATCCCTGCGATTCACTCCGTCACCGATTCTGCCGCGCCGACCTCTTGCCGCTCTCGGAGTGCCCTACCGAAATCAGCCTCATCGGCAGGTAGTCCCTACTGATGAGACCTTCATAAACGCTGCACGCAGAACCTCTGCGATACTGGTTCCCCGGTGAAACGGCGCGTCGCCCTCCCTAGGCAACTACTTCCGACTCCGACCAAGCGACGTCCGTTTCCAACCAGGACACGTATCGCGGTTGTCCTATTGTCAACGGAGGTAATCCGATGTCACGATGTCAGTGCGAGGGCAATCGAGTGTTCTCGCGACCAAATCGTCGCGAATTCCTAACTGTAGGTGCCCTGGGGGCACTCGGGCTTTCATTGGGCGATGTGCTGTGGTTACAACAAGCACGCGGCGCGACAACGCAAACACCCGACAAAGCCCCGTCAGCCGAAGCCAAGGCGAAGAGTATCATCCATATCTTCTTGCCGGGCGGAATCGCCCATCAGGAGTCGTTCGATCCGAAGCCGCTGGCGCCGATCGAATACCGTGGCTCGTTCTCCACGGTCAAGACGAAGTTACCGGGCATTGCGTTTTGCGAGACCATCCCCCAGATCGCACAGGTGGCTGACAAGATCACCGTGGTCCGTTCCATGACCCACGGCGAAGCGGCCCACGAGCGTGGTACGCACAACATGTTCACCGGCTATCGGCCCAGCCCGGCGGTTGTTTACCCGAGCATGGGCAGTGTGATCAGCCACGAACTGGGGCCACGAAAGAATCTGCCACCCTATGTGTGCGTGCCGAACCAACCAAATCCTTACGCTGGCACGGGCTATCTCGGTTCGTCGTTTGGCCCCTTCGGTTTGGGCTCCGACCCGGCGAGTTCCGGCTTCAAGGTTCGCGACTTGAGCCTTCCTGGCGGCGTCGACGATCAACGTTTCGCCACGCGTCGCAGCATGCTCGACGCGGTAAATTCGCACTTCGCGGCGTTGGAAGAGTCCGACGCGTTGGACGCCATGGACACGTTCTACCAACGGGCGTACAGCCTGATCAGTTCGCCCGAGGCTCGCGAGGCGTTCAACATCGAAGCCGAACCGGCTGCCGTTCGCGACGAATACGGACGCAACGCCGCCGGACAGCGCATGCTGATGGCCCGACGTTTGATCGCCGCCGGCGTGCGGATCGTCACCCTGACGTACGGCAGTTGGGACATGCACCGCGATATCATTCCAGGAATGAAACGCCAAATGCCGGCCCTGGACCAAGCCTTCGCGGCGTTGATCCGCGACCTGGATCGCACCGGACTGTTGGACAGCACGCTGGTGATGCTCTCCAGCGAGTTCGGTCGCACGCCCAAAATCAACAAGGACCGTGGCCGCGACCACTTTCCCCGGGTGTTCAGTATCGTACTGGCCGGCGGTGGAATTCAGAAGGGCCTGGTTTACGGGAGATCAAGTGCTACGGCCAGCGAAGTGGAAACCGACCCGCTCGAACCGGCCGATCTGTTCGCCACGCTTTATCAACTCTTGGGCATCGAGCACGAGAAACGTTTGCTGGCCCCAGGCAATCGGCCAATCCACATTGTCCGTGGCGGAAAAATGCGCCAGGAGTTGGTGGTTTAGCGAAGAGGGTTCAGGGGACAGAGATCGGAGGAGAAGAACAAACAGCGCACCCTCTCCCGCTTGTCGGGAGAGGGGAGAACGTCTTTGAAACCATTCGCCCGGGGGCACAAGCCATGAAAGTCCGCAACCTGCCGACCGCCGTTATTCCTTCTGCGGTGGTTTTTCTGTTCTCCATCGTTATCGCGACCGCCACTCCAATTGTCGCCGCCACCCCCAACCTACAGTCAATCACCCCATGCGGCGGACAGCGAGGTACGGAGCTTACGGTTACCTTCCGTGGCGTCCGACTGGCTGATACCCAAGAAGTCATCCTTTACCGGCCCGGCATCAGTGCGAGCAAGATCGAGGTTACGGATGACAAAAAAAACGTCGTACGAGCGACGTTCGCCATTGCCTCCGACTGCCCATTGGGGCTTCACGGCGTGCGACTGCGAACGGCCACCGGCTTGAGCAACCTGCTCACCTTCAGCGTCGGAACCCTTCCGGAAATTGAAGAGACCGAACCGAACAACGAGTTCAGCCAGCCGCAGGAAATCCCCCTGGGAACTACCGTCAACGGAGTTGTGCGCAACGAAGATGTCGACTTCTTCGCCGTTACGGCCAAGCAGGGCGAACGTATCACGGCCGAAATCGAAGGCCTACGACTCGGCCGGTCGTTTTTCGATCCCTTCGTGGCCATCCTTAACGAAGACCGCTTCGTGCTGGCCAGCGCCGACGATACGCCGCTTGCCCACCAGGACGCCGTTTGCTCGATTGTCGCGCCGACCGACGGACGTTATATCGTCGAGGTACGCGAATGTGCTTACGGCGGTTCGGACAGCGCCGTCTATCGTCTTCATGTAGGTCGCTTTCCGCGTCCTCGGGCGGTCTTTCCGGCGGGCGGCAGGGCAGGGGAGTCGGTCGAGTTGCGCTGGCTGGGTGACGTCGTGGGCGAGTGGACAACCACGGTCAAACTGCCCGACACTCCCCAGCCCGACTTCGCCCTGTTCGCCGAAGACCCACAGGGCATCTCGCCGGGACCGTATCCGTTCCGCGTAAGTGAACTGCCCAACGCGATCGAAACGGAGCCGAACGCGACGGCCGACCAAGCTACCGCCGTAACCGCACCGGCGGCACTCAACGGTATCCTCGCCGAGTCGGGCGATATCGACCTCTACAAATTTTCGGCAAAGAAGGACGAGGTTTACGATATCCGCGTTTACGCTCGTAGTCTTCGCTCGCCCGTCGATTCGGTACTAACGATCCGTCGAGCCAAGGGCGGCAACGTGGCGAACAACGACGACAGCGGAATGCCCGATAGCTACGTCCGTTTTCGTGCACCGGCCGACGACGAATACGTGCTTTCGATTTGCGATCATCTTAACCGCGGCGGACCTGAATTCGTTTATCGAGTCGAACTCGCACCGGTTGCGCCGCGGTTGACGATGCAACTGCCCGAGCGCGTGACCTTTGTCGATGTCACGGCCCCCGTGCCGAGGGCGAATCGTTTTGCGCTATTGATCGGAGCAAAACGAGAAGACTTCGGCGGACCGGTCGACGTTCAACTCGAAGGTCTCCCACCGGGTGTTACGGCCGACATCGTTTCGATTGCCGACGGCCAAACGGTGGTGCCCGTGGTGTTTTCGTCCGCGGCCGACGCTGCGCTCGGCAGCTCACTTATCGACGTGATCGGACGCAATACAACAGACAACCGCACGATCGAAGGACATCTCTGGCAACGCACCTCACTGGTTCGTGGCCAAAACAACCGTGAAATCTGGCAGTACGAGGCTGACCGCATGGCAACGGCCGTCACCGAAGCGGTGCCCTTCACGCTGGACGTGGTCCAACCCAAGTCGCCGTTGTCGCGCAATGGTTCGAAAGAGCTTAAGGTTGTGGCCACTCGGGCCGAGGGCTTCACGGCCGCAATCAAGTTGGAAATGCTCTACAATCCGCCGGGCGTTTCGGCCTCGGGTTCAGTATCGATCGGCGAAGGAAAAGCAGAAGCCGTCATGCCGCTGACGGCCAACAATAGTGCCCAGTTGGGCAACTGGCGAATCGTGATTACCGGCGAAGCCCCAGTCAAGGATGGGCCAATCCAAGTGGCCACACCCGTGCGAACACTGGAAGTGGTCGAGCCGTTTTTCCGCTTCACGTTTCCGGCCGTATCGCTCGAACAAGGCCAGAAGGGAGCGTTGGCCCTGGGTATCGAAAAGACACGTGATTTCACGGGCAAGGCGACACTCGAACTCGCCGGCTTACCGCCTAATGTTACCAGCGAACCGCGGGAGATTGGACCGGAAGCTACCGAGACGATCTTCCCGATTGTCACTACCGAAAAGTCGCCCCCGGGACGCCATAAGTCGGTCGTATGTCGGGCCGTCGTTACCGTCGAGGGCGAGCCGGTCGTTCAACTGCTGGGCACCGGTGAAGTACAGATCCGCCGACCACCGCCACCGAAAGCAACGGACAAAGCCGAAACGCCTACCGAGAAACCCAAGCCACAACAAGCGGCCCCGCAAAGACTTAGTCGGTTGGAGCAATTGCGGCTTCAGCAAAAACAGAATACCGACAAGAAATAGCTCACCCACTTGTTGCTACTCGTTCCCAAGTTCCAGCTTGGAACCGAGGAAAAACTTCGAATTGTGATTGTGGGTTGGGTGCCACTGGCTGCTTGTCAGCCAGTGCCGACCACGGGCATGCAAGCCGCCCGTAGCCCCCATCAACCCAACGTTGACAAAGCACGAGGTAAAATCATGCGCCGCCTCATAGACGCTACACTTCAACAGATCGTCGGCCTATTATCGGCAACTGCCATTGTTGGCGCCGTCGTGCATCACGCTTCAGCAGAACCGGCAACGGCAAAAATCGACGTCTATCCGCCAGTCGTCCATCTCAACACGTCGCTGGATAACCAACCGGTAATCGTCGTGGCCACGCGCGACGACGGCGTCACTCGCGACGTCACGGCCGAAGCCAAGTTTTCAGTTGTCGATGGCAAGCTGGCGCAATTCGAAGGCACCGTATTGCGCGGCCTGGCCGACGGCAAGACGGAAGCTGCGGTCGCCTATGCCGGCCAAACCACCAAAATCCCCGTCGAAGTGGTCAACGCCACGACCGACCGCCCGGTGAGTTTCAAACTCGATGTCATGCCCATCTTCATGCGAGCAGGCTGCAACACGGGCGGATGCCACGGCTCGGCTCGCGGGCAGGATGGCTTCCGCTTGTCGCTGTTCGGCTACGATCCCGATGGCGACCATCACCGAATCACCCGGGAATTGGGGTTTCGCCGCATCAACCTCGCCATCCCCGAAGAAAGTCTGTTGCTGGAAAAGGCCACCGGCACGGTCACCCACACCGGTGGGAAACGATTCGACAAGGACAGCCCGTATTACCACACGCTGCTCGAATGGCTTCGCAACGGCGCCTCGGCCGATTCCGGAGAAGTCGCCCACGTAACCGGCATCGAGTTGTTTCCGCCGCAGGTCGTGCTCGAAGGAGCGGGTACCACGCAACAGATGATCGTCCGGGCAACCTATTCCGACGGCACCGATCGCGATGTAACCAACTTGGCCGTGTTCATGTCGAACAACGACAACTCGGCCACTGCCGAGCCTACCGGTCGAGTGACGGCCGCCAACCGGGGCGAAGCCTTCGTGCTGGCTCGTTTCGACACGTACACCGTCGGCAGCCAGGTGCTCGTGCTGCCTGCCGACCTGGAGTATACGCCATCGAACGACGCACCCGCCAACTACATCGACGAACTGGTTGACGCCAAGCTGCGGAAGCTGCGAATACTGCCAAGCCCTCGTTGCGACGATACGAATTTCATTCGTCGGGCGACGATTGACATCACGGGCCAATTGCCCACGATCGACGAACTCAACGCCTTCGTGGCCGATAAGTCGCCCGACAAACGCACTAAGCTGGTCGACGAACTGTTGAAACGCAAAGAATTCGCGGAAATCTGGGCCATGAAATGGGCCGAGTTGCTCATGGTGCGGTCTACCAATCAACTCAGCTACAAATCGATGTTCCTCTACTGGAACTGGCTCAACGACCAGATTGCCCGGGGTGTGCCTATCGACCAAATGGTTCGCGAGCTGCTTTCGGCCACGGGCGGAACGTTCACCAATCCGGCCACGAACTTCTACCAGGTAGAACGCGACACGCTGAAAACCACAGAAAACGTCGCCCAGGTGTTCATGGGCATTCGCATCCAGTGCGCCCAGTGCCACAACCACCCGTTCGACCGCTGGACGATGAACGACTACTACTCGTTCGCCGCATTCTTCAGCCAGATTGGTCGCAAAGAGGGTGAAGACTACCGCGAGTCGATCATTTTCGATCGCGGCGGGGGTGAAGTGCGCCACCCGGTCGGCAATCGGGTAATGGCGCCGAAGTTCCTCGGTGCCGCCGCCCCGGACACCAAGGGCCACGACCGCCGCGAGCTGATGGCCGAGTGGCTCACCTCGCCCGAAAATCCGTACTTCGCTGTGAGTGTCGCCAACCGGATTTGGGAACACTACTTCGGCCTGGGTATTGTCGATCCGGTCGACGACGTTCGCGTAAGCAACCCGCCCAGCAATCCCGAGCTGTTGGCCGCGCTAGGTAAGAAACTTATCGAGTACGACTACGATTTCCGCCGGCTGGTCCGCGACATCTGCACGTCGAACGCCTACCAACGCAGTACGCAAGCGAACCCGAGCAACCAGTCGGACGACCGCAACTTCGCCCGGGCGAAAATCCGGCGAATTCGTGCCGAAATTCTGCTCGACTGTATCAGCCAGGTCACCGAGACGAAGGACAAATTCCGTGGGCTGCCCCTGGGTGCTCGGGCAGTACAGATCGCCGACGGGGCGACGACCAACTACTTCCTGACCACCTTCGGACGTTCGCCGCGAGAAAGCGTGTGTGCCTGCGATGTACACACCGACCCCACGCTCTCGCAAGCGCTGCATCTGCTCAACGGCCAAACCTCGGCCGACAAAATCCGCCAGGGCGGTGTCGTCAAGCGTTTGCTTGACGAGGGGCAGACACCACCCCAGGTCATCGAGCAACTCTATCTACGTTGCCTTTCCCGAAAACCGAACGAACAGGAAATCGGCCAACTGACGGAATTGATCGCCAAAGGAAAGACACCCCAAGATGCCCTGGAAGATTTGTTCTGGGCGTTGTTGAATTCGCGCGAGTTTGTGTTCAATCATTAAGGGTTACAACCATGCGACTCCTTGCCATGTTGCCAACATCGGTGCTGTGCCTCTGCGTTCTCACTCTCGCCGCGAGTGGTCGAGCAGACGATGCCAAGACCGCAGCAAAGATTACCTACACCGACCAGATCCAGCCCATCCTTCGCGAACATTGTTTTATCTGCCACAACCAGAATAAGGCCCGAAACGATTTGGCACTGGATAGCTACGAACGGCTGATGCAAGGCGGCGCAAGTGGCGAGCCCATCGAGCCGGGCGACCCCGATGCCTCGTACCTTTGGCTGTTGGTCACGCACGAAGACGAACCGGCCATGCCGCCCGAGCAGGACAAGCTGCCCGAGGCCAAACTGGCGCTGATCAAACAGTGGATCGAGGGCGGAGCACTGAAAGATACCGGCTCGAAGGCCAAGTCGGCCAATAAGCCGGCGATCGATCTTTCGGTGTCGTCCGGAGCCAACAAGCCCGAGGGCCCGGCCGCCATGCCCGAGGGTCTTCCGCGCGTTGGCCTCGTAGCCACTGCCCGACCCGGCGCGATCACTGCCCTTGCGTCGAGCCCTTGGGCGCCGCTGCTGGCGATGGCCGGCCAGAAACAGATACTCTTCTACCAGAGCGATACGGCCGAATTACTTGGTGCGTTGGCATTTGCCGAAGGCGTTCCGCAGGCACTCCGCTTCAGCCGCTCGGGCACTTTGCTCCTGGCTGGCGGCGGCCATGCGGCCCGCCTCGGCCGCGTGGTACTCTTCGACGTACGCAATGGCTCGCGGGTAACCGAATTGGGCGACGAGTCCGACGTGGTCCTGGCCGCCGACATCAACCAGAACCACACCCTGGTAGCCCTGGCCGGTCCTGGGCGTGTTGTCCGAGCATTCCGAACGGCCGACGGCTCGCCCGCCTACACGCTGAAGAAACACACCGACTGGGTCCTCGCCCTGCAATTCAGCCCCGACGGCATCCTCCTGGCCACCGCCGACCGAAGTGCGGGCGTCCAGGTTTGGGAGGCCGAGACGGGCACCGAATATCTCGCCCTGGCGGGTCACAAGGGATCGGTCACCGCCGTAAGCTGGCGGGCCGATTCTAATCTTCTGGCCACAGCCAGCGAGGACGGCACCGTGAAGCTTTGGGAAATGGAGCAAGGCCGTACGGTAAAAAGCATCAATGCACATTCCGGCGGCGTAACGGACGTCGAGTTTGCCCGCGACGGCCGCCTAGTGACCGCCGGACGTGATAAGCAAATCAAAGTCTGGGACACTGCCGGTAAAAACCTGAAAACACTTGGTCCCATGGCAGATCTCCCCCTGGCCGTCACCTTCGATCACGAGGGCAAACGGGTGGTCGCCGGCGACTTCTCGGGCGAAATCCGCGTGTGGACTGTCGACGACGGCAAACAAGTCGCCACGCTAGTCGCCAATCCGCCTACAGAAGAACAGGCCAAGGCAGCCACCGCATCGGACACAACCAAAGCCCCGTAGTTTGACCTCGCGACGGCTGTCTACTCTAATGTTGAGAGTTGGCACCGATAATCTATCGGAGTTCTTTTCGTTGTTTAGTCAGCTAGGAGGAAGAATCATGAGAAGATCCAGTTTATCTTGCGTCTGGACGTTGGTCGTTTTCGGCTTGGTGCTCAGTGTGAACTTGCCTTCGGCGTTCGCCATCAAGGCATTCAAGGACCAGTTCGAAGCTAAGTACGTCAAGGCTGATAGCGAACAGCCCAACGACAAGGCATTGGCCGAAGCGTTCGCCACGGCCAAGTGTAACGTGTGCCACGAAGGTCGCAGCAAGAAGAACCGCAACGTCTACGGCACGGCCCTAGCCGAACTGCTTGACAAGAAGGAAGACAAAGAAAACACTGAGAAAATCCAAGCGGCGTTGGACGAAGTCGCCGCAAAGAAGGTCGATCCGAACGATACCGCCTCGCCCACCTTTGGCGAACGTCTTGCCGACGGCAAGCTTCCCGCCGGTGATCCAGAATAATCGAAACCGTCGCCGCACACGGGTGCCATGCCCACACTCGCGTGGGCATGTTGCTCGGACCGTCGGCATGCACAGCAAGCCTCCCGACTCGCCAGGGAAAACTTGACGCAGCCCTACCGCGGCCGACGCGGTGGCCCCGTTCGAGCCGGAACGTCGCGTTCACGTTTGGCCCAGGTGGGATCAAACAGTATCGAACGGGCTCTTCCCCGTTTCTTGGCTTCGTACATCGCCCGATCTGCCTGGGCAATGAGTTGCTCGGCAGAAACGCAGCCGTCGACGTCCGGATTACTGCTGCTCAGCGCGACGCCAATACTCGCAGTCACCATCAATTCGACATCGTCGAGTTCCACCGGCCAATTCATCGCGGCCTGGATGCGTTCGGCCACGCGCAACGCATCGGTCCCCTGCGTATGATCCAGCAGGACCACAAACTCATCGCCGCCGAAACGTGCCACCATGTCGCCGGGCCGGACACAACTGCACAACCGCTTGGCCACGGCACATAAAAGGCGGTCGCCCGCCAGGTGCCCAACGCTATCGTTCACCCGTTTGAAATGGTCCAAATCCACGAAGAGCAGAGCGAACGTGTAGTCCACCCGGCAGGCGACATGTTCCACCGCTCGCTGCAGCCGCCGCTGCAAAAGTCGCCGATCTGGCAACTGCGTGAGCGGATCATGCCCCCACCCAACCCTGAGCATGGCGTCGTGCTGTTTGCAGCAACTGATATCCACCTTCGAGCCAACCATCCGCGTGGCAATGCCTTGGGCATTGCGAACGGTCGTCGCGCGCACGCGAACCCAGCGATAGGTACCATCGACGTGCCGCAGCCGATGCTCATGCTCGAAGTCTGCCCGCCGACCGGCCAGGTGTTGCTTTAGTCCCGTTTTCAACTCGGTCAAGTCGCGAGGATGTACCAACTCGAACCAACGTGCCATCTCGTCGATCAAGTCGCCCCCGGAGCGGCCTAGCGTTGCATTCCAGCGTGCCGAGTAAAAAACTCGGTTGGCTACAATATCCCAGTCCCAAAGGCCATCGCTCGTGGCCAACGCGGCCAGCAGTTGCCGATCGTTGCCAGCCCAGTTCCCAAAGGTTTGCGAAGCCTCGTCGGGCCGTGCGACAATAATCACCACGTCGGCGTCGCGGTGCTTTCGTCTGCAAACATCCCAAACAACGGCGCGAGATATTCCCTTTCGATCGCGTTGTTTAACGCGCAGATGCGTTCGGCCACCAGTTTTTTCCTGGACCGTACCGTCGAGAACGGTATCGTCGAGCGCCGTGTGGCCAAGAACACCGTTACCCAGGAGGTTATCGACCGTTTCGCGAAAGGTACTCGCCTCAAGCCCCTCGCAAATTTCGAATACATCCAATCGACACAACTCCTCGGGCGCATATCCCAGCGTTCGGCAAGCTGCCGAATTTGCGTCGATCAGGGCCAGCGAAATTGGCTCGACGAAGAACACGGCCTCGGCCATCGCCTCAACGACTGCCCGCATTCGCCAAGCTTCTTCGGCCACCGGCGTCGTGTCGTCAACGGATTGAGAAATCGCCGGGCCGTGTTGCAACGAGTTCTCTGGCATTTCACCCCGGGGGCACTTCATCTTGGCAGACCTCGACATCGCAGCAAAACCAACGTTGGCCCCTTCCACCTCACCACCGCGGCTTTGCCGTACCACCGTGGCTTCACGCCCCGAAGAATCACCAAAATACTGGTGTTTAAATTCGGATTTCTCTGGCTCACTCACTCCCGGCAGGCATTCCTGCACAGATATTTGCCTCGCAGCCGCTTCCCATGCGAGCCGCGCAAGTTGGTACATTCTTCGGTGTCCCAGGTGTCCCGGCAAGTGGCGAAAGATCCACAATTCCCTGTGGTTTTCCACTCCTTTCCAACCAGCCACATCGCGGCGCCACACAATAAACACCGAATGCCCAACAGGTTAAGTGTGATTAAGTGCCGCGTTGTTGTCTCGACGATTTAATCGAATTCTCGCACGACGGAAAACGTCAGTTCCGTAGTTGACAAGCGCGCTTGGCCACACTTTCGGCCGCTCCGTATAATCCGTCGATTCGACCTTCCGCTCGCCTCGCGAACATGTTTCCTATGCCGTCGGACCTTTTGGAACCAGCCAAAGATGGCCCCAACGACCGTGGCAACTCAGCCATCGACGAAAGATTCTCTGTACTCGGCAACAACGCCGATTTTTTTCCACACATTCCACCGCTGTCTAAATCCTTGTGCCGGATATCCACCGAAAAGGTGATTGCCGATGCCGCCCAGCCCCAACGCCACTCCCTCGCTTCGCGACCTATACCGCACGATTTTCCGACGCAAACGCACTGTTATTTCGGTGTTTCTGCTGATTTTCGGTTCGGCCGCGATTTACACATTGTTTGTCCCGCGCGAATACCAGTCGGAATGCCGATTGTTGCTCCGCCTAGGGCGCGAGAACCTGACCCTCGATCCGGCCGCCACGCTAGGCCAGGATCCGGGCATCTCGGTGCCACCCTCGCCCAGCCGCGAAAACGAGCTGAACTCGGTCGTCGAAATGTTGACCAGCCGCGCTTTGGCCGAGCACGTGGTCGCCACGGTTTCGGCCGAGGCCATCCTCAACCAGCAAGCGTCGGCCGGGCCAGATTCCGTCAACTCTTCATCCTTGGCTCGCGCAATGGCGAACGTCGCAGAAAACGTTCAATCGACGGCAGTCCAGGCTGGCGCGTGGCTTCGATCGATCAATGGGTCAACTCCCTTAACCCCGCGAGACCGAGCGTTGGACGCCTTCGAACAACATCTCAGTGTTTGGCCCGTACGAAAGTCGAATGTGATCCGCGTGGCCTACGAGGGCCGCACCCCGCAACTCGCTCAAGATGTGGTCGCCGAACTGGTCGAAGCTTATCTCCAACAGAGCACCGGTCTTTATCGTCCTGGCAAAACCTATGAGTTTCTGACGAAGCAGACGAGTGAACTACACGATACGCTAGCTGCCAAAGAAGACGAGCTCCGCCAACTGAAAAACCAAACGGGTGTCGTCTCGCCGACCAGTCAACGCGAGGCATTGATTGCCCGAATCAGCCGGCTCGAAGACGAAGTCTACGAGGCCGCTTCGGCCGGCATGGCCGCCGAGAAACGAGTGGAATTGCTTCAAAATAAGCTCACAGTTCTACCGCAACAGCGTGTTATCTCACGCACCGAAGGCATCGCCGACGAGGGTACGAACCTGATCCGCAATCGGCTCTTCGAGCTTCGCGTACAGGAGGAGGAAGCCGCCGCGAAGTACCAGGAAACACACCCCCAATTGCAGCAGATTCGCCAGCAGGTTGCCGAGGCACAGCGTCTACTTGCCGGGGAAAAGCGCACCCAGGAACACGTAACCACCGCTCCCGGCCCGTTGTACGACAAGGCTGAAGCCGAGTTGCTCAACGAGGAGCCCGTCATGCAATCGCTTCAGGCCAAGGCGGCCGTACTTCGGCAGCAGTTGGCTGAAGCCCGGCTGCAATTGCAGACGATCAACGACAACGAGCTTCAGATTGCCAAATTGCAGCGCGAAATCGAACTGCTCGACACCAGTTACCGCAAATACTGCGTGAGTTTGGAGCAAGCCCGCATTGATGAAGCGCTGCAACGTGAGCGGCTCTCCAACGTGGCATTGATGCAGCCGCCGACCTATCATCCCAAACCGATTCGCCCCAAAGTACTCATTAATTTGATGCTGGGACTAATTGGCGCGACGGTCGGGAGTATCGCGTTGGCCTTGCTGTTGGAATTTCGGGATCACTCGCTTCAGACCCCCGAAGATGTGGAACGGCATCTTGATGTACCGACTCTCACCTCGATCCCGGTTCTACGAAGAAAAGAATTGGTCCTCAACGGACGGCATTAATTGCGATAAAACCATGGCTATCGACACATCGACACGCGTCAACTCGCGCCCCTTTCGGCCAACCCGAGCGTTCTCGGACGAAGTGGCCGAGCACTACCGTACGGTATTGCGAGAATTGAACTGGCCGAGCCCTCAATCGCGACACACACTGCGAACGCTGGGCGTCACCAGTTGCTACAGCGGCGAAGGGGTTACGACCGTCGCCGCCCAATTGGCCGCCACGGCAGCCGGCAGTGGTAAACACCATGTCTTGTTGGCCGATGCCAATCTGGCTCGCCCGGGCGTTCACCGTGTTTTCGATACCGAGTTGGCTCCCGGATTTGCGGAGTTTCTGGACCACGACGGCGAGGTGTTTGTCCTTACCGACGACAACCAACCCGCCTGCATTTGCCCGTCGGGCGTCCCGCAGCTCGACATCCTTACTGCGGGCAATGCCGTGGAGAATCGTTCGCGTTTGTACGATTCAACCGGATTAGCCGACGCATTGGAAACCTTGAGCGAAGGCTACGACCTCGTGGTATTCGACTTACCGGCTGCCGGCCAGTCGAGCACAACTTGCCGTTTGTCGGGCTTGCTCGACGGTGTACTTCTGGTCGTGGAATCCGAGCGTGTACGACGCGAGGTTGCCCAGCGCATGGTGGCGCAACTCCAGCGCAGCCACACCCGGCTACTCGGCGCAGTGCTCAACAAACGCCAGGCTCATGTTCCTGGCTGGCTCTATCGAACCTTGTAAACTCCGACCACCGAAGACTCATTTTACTACTCTCCGCTGTTCGTTGCACAAGCACCCAAAGCATTTTTCGATGCTTGCATATTCATTGAACGATCGGTCTAGCTGAAACGCCTTGAAACCGGGCTCCCGATGGTCGCCCCCCGTTCATTCAGTATGCAAATCATAATAATAAGGACCGACGATGATCGCCAAGCTTGTTCGCGGAGTTCTTCGAAGTAAGGATCTGTCGAAACCGATTGCCCACTACGGATTGCTCTCCCGGCAAGATTTTGCTCGTGTCTTACAACGAGAACGCGATCGGACAGACCGCACCGGCGATGAGTTTTCGCTACTGGCTCTGCTAACGGGCTGCGAACGAAAGAATCGTGATGTGGTTGCCCAAACGGCATCGCTACTCGTGCGCCGTTTACGCTCCACCGACGAAGCAGGCTGGCTCGATGGCCAAACCGTAGCGGCCCTATTGCCCGCCACACCACCAGACGGCGCGTGGAAAGTAGCCAACGACATTCGCCGGAGCTTCCCCGCCGGTGCCCGTACGCCCGCCTGTAGGATTTACTGTTATCCATCGCAGTGGTTCACCGATGTGGCTCGCAAAAACGATCCTGCCGAGACAACTGTTTCCGACATTCCACAGCATGCCGCGCATTCCGGCGAGCCAATGGAAACACTGTTCCAACGTCGCATGCCCGTTTGGAAGCGTGGACTGGATATCGTGGGTGCCTCGGTAGCCATGGTCCTGCTGTCGCCGGTTCTGCTCATCGTGGCTGTGCTCGTCAAGCTCACTTCTCCCGGTCCGGCTCTGTTTGCTCAGCGCCGCAACGGCCTGGGCGGCAAGCAGTTTGTGCTCTACAAATTTCGCTCGATGGTCGTCGACGCCGAGAAGAAGAAGCAAGAACTCCTGGCACTCAACGAGCAGGACGGTCCCGCATTCAAGATCAAAGCCGACCCGAGAATAACCCCCGTCGGCCGGTTTTTGCGAAAGACGAGCCTCGACGAGCTTCCGCAACTCTGGAACGTGCTCAAAGGCGAGATGTCGCTGGTCGGCCCGCGCCCGTTGCCGTGTAGCGAAACGGCCGCCTGCCAAGGTTGGCATCGACGGCGGCTCGATGTTACGCCTGGCCTAACCTGTATCTGGCAGGTTAGTGGGCGCTCGTCGGTATCGTTCGACGAGTGGGTGCGAATGGACGTTCGCTACATCCGCTCGCGAGGTCTTTTTCGCGACCTGAAGTTGCTTCTACTGACGGTACCTTCGGTCTTGTTGCGTAAAGGCGTTTAGAACGGACCGAAAGACAACTTGCCTTTTCCAACGCAGACCCCGAGGGACCTTGCGAAACACGGCCCAGCAAATCGGCGAGTTTTTGATCCGTCTGTCCCGAGAGTCGCGCCCTGCCATGTCAACTAATCAACTCGAACTTGACGCGGGTTGTTCGCCCACGACCGGCGGTGAAGCGATCGATATTCAAACGGTATGTCCTCGTGCCACCTGGCGCAGCTGGCTAATACATTTTCGGCACGCCGACATCCTATGGACGGTGAGCATCTCGTTTGGCATCTTCGTGTTCAATGCATTACAGGGCGTGCTGCTCGCCCGGATTCTCGGCCCCCAAGCGCGGGGCGAATACGCCACGGTGATCTTCTACACCCAAACGCTCACTTACATCGGACTATTGGGCACTGCCCATTCGATCGCTCGCCGCGCGGCCCAACACCCCGACGCGCTGCCCCAACTGCGGCGTTCCTCGATCCTGTTGGGAACCTACACCGGCACGTTCACCATGGCCGTAGTCGCGCTATTGGCAATGGTGGCGCTGCCTGCCGAAAAGCGTTATTTGGCCCCTTTGTGCATTACGTGTGCCCTGTTCCTGCCGATAGAACACATCCGGCTTTCGATACTGTCGGTCGATCATGGAAGCGCCGCGTTTGGCCGCTTCAATGCCAACCGCTTGATAGGTGCAGCCGTCTTTCCCTTCCTCCTCGCGATAACCTGGACGACGGGCGTCGGTTCCACCGTGTCGGTGGCCATACTGTTTGTACTGACGCCGGTCGTCGGCCTAGCATACCGTTTTATCACGAGCCCGCAGGGAACCTTCGCCCAACATAGCATTCCGCGACCGCATAAGCTCCTTAGTGAAGGGTTGCCGTATGCCGCCGCGGTTTTGGCGGCCGATCTGTTCGATCGTCTCGACGTATTCCTAGTTCTTTGGCTGGCCAGTTTCACAGTGCAAGGCTATTACGCCGCCGCGGTACCTGCTGCCCATCTGTTGACAGTCGCTCCTATCGCGTTGGCGTTGTTCACCTTCAACGCCGGCGCAGTGCGTGACGTCGGCCGCCAGCCCACAATGCGCGGTGTGCTGGCAGTCAGCACGGCCATTCTTGCAATGCAACTTACGATGGCGGTCACCTTCGCCCTCGTGCTGCAACCGTTGATTGTGTTGGTCTACGGCGAGGCGTTTCGCAGCGCCTATCTCTTCGCGTTGGCCCTTTTGCCGGCCTACGCACTAAACGGCTGTGCCCTGGTGGCCGAGGGATACCTGCGCGGGCGCAACAAGGCCGTAGTGGGCGTATGGTCGCGAGTCGCCGGTGCGGCGATCATGATTGCCTCGGTTGGGTTACTGTATCCGAGGTGGCGCGAGTTGAGCATCCCTATCGCGGCTTCGATCGGCCATGCCGCGAGTACTTTGTGGATTTTCGTTTCCTTACTATTCGATGTCAGACTGGAAGGCGCCCTCCCGGTGTGTCCCACATCCGCAGAGGTCGTGTGATGAGCGTAGTCAACCGCCTTGGCGGCTTACAGCCTCGAGCCAGCCTGTCCTACGTTGAGCGACCGATCGAAACGGCTACTCCGGCAAACGTCTGGATCGGCATGCTGCTGTTGGCGGCCATCATCTCCATTACGAACTTCGACTTTCGCGTTAACGTCGACCACGAACATTTCTCGGTCGACTGGCAACTAATCATGCGACTAGCGATTTGCGCTGCCTGTGGGCTATATGGGTTGTATTTCCTCCCTCGCTATGCAAACCATATTTTTCGGTTCCCTGGCGTAACCACGTGGTTGTTTGCCGGCTGGGCTGTCTGCACGGTACCGTTTTCGGTCGACGTGTTTTATTGCGCTGCCGCCGTTTTCGCGCTGTGGTGTGCCGTCCTCTTCGCACCGGCCGTACTGATACAGCTTGGTCGCCGGCGCGTCGTCCACGTCATTATGGTAACGATGCTCGTCTTCGTGTTTGGCTCGTGGCTGTTGTACTTCTTCATTCCCGTGTTGGGGCGATCGAAGTTCGAAATGCCCGACGGCGAGATCATCTATCGCGTGGGCAACGACGCCCAGCAACTCGGCATCCAGGCGACCTGGGCCGTTGGCATGATGCTTATTCTGGCGACTGAACGATTCGCCCAGTGGAAGTCCTTCATTATTCCGATCGCCATCTGCCTCGTTACTCTGCCGTTCTGCCAAAGCCGAACCGCTACGCTGGCGATGCTGGCCGTTATCAGCCTGGTGCTGTGGCGCACCAGCAACCGCGGACTGGTCGTCGGCGCCGCCTTGGTCGGCGTGCTGATCGCGTGTGTCGCGGCGTTCGTCCTGGTAAACGGAATCGTCGAGGTCAACGGCAACGCCATGCTCTCGGGCATTTCCCGGTCGGGCAAGGTCGAGGAAATCTACAACCTGACCGGCCGGACAGACATCTGGCGATACACAATCGGCCGCATCCAGGAAGCCCCGCTGACCGGCCACGGCTACGGTTGCTCGCGACAAGCATTAACAACCTTCTTATCCGATGGCTATGGCGACTTCGCCCTACACCACGCGCACAATGTGTTGCTAAACACCATCGTCGGTACCGGACTTCTTGGCGGTGCTATCCTTCTGGCCATGCTTGGCTCCCTGGTGTTTGGCTTCCTGCGCAAACCGGAACTGTTTCCCGACATCGTCCTAGCGGCCATGTTCGTGGCGGGGCTCACCGAATCGGTGTTCTTCGGACCGATGCCCCGTTCGCACACGGTCATTTGGCTAATCGCACTCTACTGGCGACAGATTCCTCCTTCTCTTGATTCCCCCGACAAATGGTCCTCTGAGAAGGAACTCGCATAATGAAATCCCAGCTATCAACTCCCCGAAGCGACGCAAACAGTGACACGCACCAGTGCCCTGCCACGTTGCCCGACCAACACGTCGTGCTGCTGACGAACTTCATTCCGCCTGCCGACTTGAACATCTACACCGAACTTGCCCGACGTGTTGGCAAGCTAACCGTGTTGCTTTCCACGGCGATGGAAGCGAACCGCCAGTGGCAGCCCGACTGGGGAACGCTTGACGTTCGGCTGCAGAAAACCTGGACCTTTCGTCCCACTTGGCGTCATCCGGCCGGTTTCACCGATTCGATCGAGGTACACGTCCCTCGCGACACAATCCGACTTCTCAAAGAGTTGTCCCCCGATGTCGTCCTTTCCGAGGAGCTTGGTTTTCGTTCACTCGCCAGCGCTTTGTACACAATGCGTTCGCGCCGTAGCCGGTTGATCCTCTGGACGAACCTGTCGGAACACACTGAGCGCGGGCGCGGCTGGTCGCGCTATGCGTTGCGCAAATGGCTTCTGCAACGGACCGACGCCGTGTTGTACAACGGCCCCAGTTGTGCACGCTACTTAAACCGCTTGGGAACCGATCCTTGGCGAATGCATCACGTGCCTTACGCCGCGCTGCCTTTCATGTTCGACCACCTTCCGCTAACGCGCAGTCCGGAGGTTGCTCATCGACTTATCTACGTCGGCCGTCTCGTCGAGCTCAAGGGGCTCGTTCCCTTCGTCCGAGAATTGGCCTCTTGGGCGAGTCGCCACGGCAAACGACGCGTTGAGTTCTCTTTGGCCGGCACTGGCCCAGTTCGTTCACAGCTTGAAGCGATGTCGCTGCCCGACAACCTCACCTTGAATTTCCTCGGCTATCAACAATACGACCAATTGCCGCAATGCTATGCCGAGGCTGGCATCTTTGTACTTCCCACTCTATCCGATGAATGGGGTATGGTCGTCAACGAAGCCATGGCGGCCGGGCTGCCGGTACTGGGGAGTGTATATAGCCAAGCCGTCGAAACATTGTGCGTCGACGGCAAGACGGGTTGGCGTTTTCTGCCCGACGCGCCGGAAGAAATGCAGGCGGCAATCGACGCAGCCCTGACCACATCGCCCGAACACCTCAACACAATGCGAGCCGCTGCGCGCGGCGCAGTAGCCCATCTTACGCCACAGTATTCTGCCGACTGCCTCGTGAAAGCGATCGCTGCCACCCGGCCTGATCGCCGGCGGACACGAAAGACTCGGCAAACCCGTCCTGCTTGCGAGCTGGCCACGTCGTCGGCCGTCAGCGATTCGCCTACCCGTGGAGGCTTACCATGATGATCGCCAACAGCCACAAACGGAAACGGCAGCTAAGCTCGAAGGAGTTGTCGAAACTCACCCCGCCCTGGAAACAACGGCTCAACGACGTGGGAATGCGTATCATGGGACGTTTGGGTGTGGCGGCCAACGCAATTGCCGGCCACCGTGCCCACGCCCCCGTGAGCATCTTGACCTATCATCGTATTGCGCCCCACTACCCGGGCTTTCCCGAGCCGCATTTCAATGTCACCCCTGATCGCTTTCGCGAACAACTTACTGGCTTGCTCCGTCGCGGATATTCGGTTTGGCCGTTGCGGCATTTGCTCGATGCGCACCACACTGGCCAAACCGTGCCGCCGGGCACTCTGGTCGTTACCTTCGACGACTGTTTCGAAACCGTCTACACGGAAGCTTGGCCCGTGCTGCGTGAACTCGGCATTCCGGCCACCTGTTTCATCGCCACGGCATTTCTCGATAGCAACGAGGCGTTTCCATTCGATCCCTGGGGGAAGGCCTGCCAGGACCGGGTGCCCGCTGCGGCCTACCGCCCTTTGCGCACGGAGCAATGCCAGGAGATGGCCGACGGCGGCCTGATCGAACTCGGTGCCCACACACACACGCACCAGGATTTCCGTGACCGTGTGAAAGATTTCCGTAGCGACATGCAGACCTGCCTGAGAACCATGCAGCAGCGGTTCGGGCTTGATTGCATGACTTTCGCGTTCCCCTACGGCAGTCCGCGGCTGGGGTTTGCCGGTGGAGCACTGACTGCCGCCGCGAAGGAACTGGGCGTGCTCTGTTCGTTGACCACGGAGCCCGCATCGGTCGATCCGGCCGAAGACCCGTTCACTTGGGGTCGCTTCAACGCATTCTGTTGGGACACCAGCACCACGTTGGCCGCTAAACTGGCCGGCTGGTACAGTTGGGCCCCCGCCTTGAAACACCGAGTCCTTTCCAGCGTTTCGCGATAAATCATACGTTGCCCGAGTCATCGCTCATTTGCATACGGACTACGTAGAAAACCATGCACGCTACTCCGCCGCGCGACCAACGGTCGCGGCTTTTTCAGCGTTCCCCAAGCCACAAGCCTCCACCCCTAGCCCCCGAAATGAACATTCTACTTTGTCACAACTACTACGCGTGTCGTGGTGGCGAAGATCAAGTGTTCGAGGCCGAGGCGTCTCTGCTGCGCAGCCAGGGGCACAAGGTCTTCGAGTACACGCGGCACAACAACGACATCGCGCGCATGTCACGATCGGATGTGGCGCGGCGGACGCTTTGGAACGGCACGACCTATCGCGAATTGCGCGATCTGATCGAGCGACATCGCCCAGCCGTAATGCATTGTACTAACACGTTTCCGTTGATTTCCCCATCGGCCTACTATGCGGCCCACGACGCGGGCGTGCCCGTGGTCCAGTCGCTGCACAACTATCGCCTATTCTGTGCCAACGGTTTGTTCCTGCGCCATGGCAAGGCTTGCGAAAAATGCCTGGGCAAGCGGGTGACCTGGCCCGCGGTGCAACACGCTTGCTACCGCGACAGTCGCGCCGGCAGCGCGGTCGTCGCGTCGTTGCAGGCATGGCACCGTTTTCGGCACACCTGGACCGAAATGGTAGATCGTTACGTGGCACTAAGCGAGTTCTCGCGGCGGAAGTTCGTCGAGGGAGGGCTGCCCGCCGATAAGATCACGGTGAAGACCAACTTCGTCGCCCCCGACCCCGGGCCCGCGCGCGGCCAGGGCGGCTACTTAGTGTTCGTCGGCCGGCTTTCGCCCGAAAAGGGAGTCGACACCTTGCTCCAGGCGTGGCGGCACCTTCGAGGGAAGGTCCCCCTGAAGATCCTCGGCGACGGCCCCTTGGCCCCACAGGTTCACGACGCTGTGCGCGAGATTCCCAACATCGAGTACCTCGGGCAACAACCGCTCGACACCGTGTTGGCCATCGTAGGCGAAGCGCAAGGGCTGGTTTTGCCCACGAAGTGCTACGAAAATTGCCCTCGAACCTTGCTGGAAGCCTACGCACGAGCCACCCCGGTCATCGCCTCGCGGACCGGTGCCATGGTAGAACTTGTCGAAGACGGCGTCACCGGCTTCAACTTTTCGACGGGCGATGCCTTCGACTTGGTCGACAAGGTAAACCGATTGACACAGGACTCAACCCAACGCGAGAAAATGCGTCAAGCCGCGCGTAGCGTGTTCGAGAAACGCCACACGGCCAAGAGCAACTATCGCACGTTGATCGACATCTATAACTCGGTGGTCAGCCCACCGATGCTCGCGCCCGCTCATGGCCCCCACCGTGCTCCGACGGCAACCGAGCGCGAACCCGGAGGAGTTATTGTATGATCTCTGTCGAAACACCACGATATGACGCCGCCCACGTCGCTTCGCGGCGACCTTTCGTTTGGCCGGCCAAACGCGACGTGTTCGGCGTGCAAATCACACCCACAACCTACCGACAGGCCACCGAAGCAATCGTGGAAGCCGCACGGCGCCGTCGGCCGGGAATCGTGAGTTGTTACGCCGTACACGCCTTGATGGAACTCAGCGGAAGTGGCGATCTGCGTGAGATGGCAAACGCCTTCGATATGATCACGCCCGACGGCCAACCGGTTCGCTGGGCGCTGAATCTTCTGCACCGCGCGGGCCTGCGCGATCGGGTGTACGGCCCGGAACTCACATTGCGGATCTGCCGCCGGGCAGCCGAGTTAGACGTGCCGATCTACCTTTACGGCGGATCGGCCGAGGTAATCGACAAGCTTCAAACCAAGCTAAAACACCGGTTTCCGCAACTGAAAGTCGCCGGGGCTGAATCGCCTCCTTTTCGAGCGCTGACGCCCGAGGAAGACGAGGCCATGGTCGGCCGGGTGAACTGCAGCGGCGCCGGGATCGTGTTCATTGGTCTCGGCTGTCCGAAGCAGGATATCTTCGCCTATGAACACCGCCACCGCATCGACGCCGTACAGGTGTGCGTCGGCGCGGCGTTCGACTTCCACGCCGGCAACAAACGCCAAGCGCCGGCCTGGATGCAACGCACCGGCCTGGAGTGGTTCTTCCGGCTCAGCCAAGAGCCGGGTCGACTTTGGCGGCGTTATCTAGTGACTAACACAGCCTACGTCGTGAAATTGGCGAGAACGCTTGCGAGAAGTCCCAGCACCCACAAACAAAAACGTCCGTTCCACGGCACTGGGTATAATACAACATCCTCCCCTCGCCCCTCCGGGGAGAGAGGCCGGGGATGAGGGGCTGCCACAGCAAAGATTTTCCCAAGAACAACGCGATCTCCGCTGCAAACCGCCTTCACCTGGCGGCTGCGCCGCCACCCTCTGCTGGCCGAGCGGGAGAAGGTGCGCTGTCGAAGCACTACGGAAGTTCGATATCGAGCTCGTTTTTGTCCGTGGGCTTCACCGTCACGGTCACACCCGACGTGTCGAATCGATTGTACTTCTTGGGGATGAGCGACTTCACCGGCGGCACACCCGTATAATCCATTCCACCTTCAACATTGGGATCGGGCCGGCCACCTTCGCGCGGCGGCATCGCTACCACCTGCACGGAGTGTTTGCCCTCGACCGCCAGAAGTTCGTAATGCCCATCGGCTCCGATTGTGGCCGGCTGACTCGGTGGTCCGCTGTCCGGCACAAACATTACGGTCCCCAACGGCAACGGTTTGCCCTGGTAGCTCACCGTACCGTGAACCTTATACATTGTTGGCCCACTGTCACCGCACCCAAGACAAGTTGCCATCACCACCAGGAACACCGGAAGCAGCCGTTTCATATCACACCTCCTGAAAGAACCCAACGATTGCCGTCGCTGCCGCCATGGTAACCATTTCTGGAAAGATTACCAGCCTCTGGTGCTCCGTCGACGTTGGTTTGACGGAGCACCGGTTGGCTCAAAAACGGCATACGGCCGAGCGGCGATAGGAGAACTGCTGCTCTACGTCAGCCGGATCACACGGACCACGGTGTTTGTGCCGTAGGGGAAGCCCGTGCAGTTGACGGTCAACTGATCGCCGTCTTGCTTGAACTTGAGCTTCTCGCCATTGTCGATCCATTCGGCCGTATTGAACTTTTGGCTCAAGCCTTTGAACGCACGAGGTCCTTTGCCGCCTACTTCCAACGTCACGTTCGCATCACCACGGATACCCAAATCGTGGATAAACAAATACACGGCCTTATCGGTAGCCAGGGCGAAGTCGTGGCCCTTGCACTCGACGGCCAGCGGCTTGCCATCGTAAACCACCTCGTCGTGCATGCGGACCCAATCGCCGCTGCGACCCAGGGCGGCCGCTTCGTATTCGGGAATCTTGCCTTCGGCCGTCGGCCCCACATTCAATAGGTAATTGGCCCCCACCTTGCGGCACGCACAAAGGTTTTCGATGATCTCCTTAGGCGACTGATAACAGAAGTCGTTTACACCGATACCCCAGTGACGATTCATCGTCTGGCACATTTCGCCCGCCACATACTTGGGCATACCACGGCGGTCCATCGGCGTGGGCCGACCCTGCTCGAACGTCGTGCTGTCGATCTCCGGATTGCCCACCTTGCCGCGCTGGTGTAAGCCCGTGTTGTTGATGATCATCGCCTCTGGCTGAAGCTTTCGGATCATGCCGTAAAGTTCGTCCTCTTTCCAATCGGCGTCCTTCTTGCTCCAGTTGCCGTCGAACCACAACCCGCCGAGCGGGCCGTAATGTGTGCAGAGCACCTCGACCGACTTGCGGAGATACTCCAAGTAGGCGTTGAAGTCCTTATTGAACTCGGGATGATACCAATCCAACGTGGTGTGGTAAAGAAACGGCACAATACCCTCGGCCCGGCAGCCGTTGACGAAGTCTTCGACCAGGTCGCGTTTGGCCGCGCTATGTGGGGCATCGTAGTCGGTTAGTCCACGCGTGTCGTAGAGGCTGAAGCCTTCGTGGTGGCGCGACGTGAGCGTAATGTACTTCATGCCGGCCCGTTTGGCGACCTGGGCGATCTTCCGCCCGTCGAAATCCTTGGCCGTGAAGGTCGTAGCGAGCTTCTTGTACTCCTCGACCGGGATCTTTTCGCGATTCATCACCCATTCGCCACGTCCCAGTTGCGAGTAGAGCCCCCAGTGGATGAACATGCCGTAGCCGAGGCGTTCGAACCGGGCGATGCGTGGCTCGGGCGTGGGGATCGGACCCGAGGGTTCTGTCGTCTTCGCTGCATCATCGGCAGCGGCTGCGCGACGGGCCGCTCCAGCAGCTAACCCTGACATGGTAAACACAGCAGACTTCAACAACATTTCACGGCGATTGATCGACACGGGTGAATTCTCCTGGCCTTGGTAAATGGTTCGTTTGATGGACAACGTATCGTGGGCGCTACGCCGCAAGATTCGCAACTTGCGAGCCCTACGATTATGCCCTAAACGGTAGAAAATTTCCAGAATCGGTTGGATGACGGGATTCGGCTCCGTTTTTGCACGTATCTCCTCAGAGCCAGACGAACTGGCACAGCCCCCAAATGGCGAGGAAATAGGTGGCCCCGAGTATCGTAATCACCGAATACCAACGATCTCGCCAAGTTTCAATCACGAAACCCAACATAAATAAACCAATAGCAACCAGATGTCCCACGTAGGCCATTGCCAAAACCATCAAGCCGACTCCGTCGATGGAATACCTTGGCGGAATCCAACCTACGTGTCTTGCGATTTGCATAGATAACACCGCAGCCAAACAGGCAGGTCCTAGCATCGCGCCTGTCCACAGAACTGACTTCGCCACGGTATCCCATCGCCCAAAGGGCCGGCCATCGGGACCGGCTGCGCGTCGTCGGTCTATCAGCAGCCAGGGAAAAGCCGCCAATAGCACAATGGCCACGCCAGCCAAGACAATACCATCGGCCGTTCTTGGATTCGCAAAACCCCGGAGCGCCTGCCACTCGCCAGAAAGGCCGATCGCCAAGGCACCACTCGTCAGCACCCCAAGGCTCCACCGGGCCGCGTTGCGCAACCTGCGTGCATCAACGCCCGAATCACTCCGCACACAAAGAACTCGTATTACGAGACCTCCCAAAAACAACGCTGGTAGAACCGTCTCGACTCGAAGAACCCAATGTACCAGGGCCACGATTTCGTTGATCTGGCAGTTGCATGCTGGCACAAAGGCGACGCCTCCGACACCTCCTCCGAGAAACAAACCAAGCCGCAACCACTTCCGTTCAAAAAAGGCCGTAACAGCGATAGCACCCAGAAAACAACCAATGACACCACCTAGGACGCAACCATTGATAATCCTATTACTCAGAGCAAAAAGGCTCAAAACCAATACCGCGGAAGTCAACACAAAAACCACCAAACGCAAATGGAATTGACTTGGCGGTTTTGGGCGTTCGGTCGTTTGCATGACACTATATCTTTCGAGAACCCAAACCTTGTGCCATCCACTCCAAAAACTCCTCCAGTCTTCAAGGCGTTAAACGAAGAAATTTATAACGGACCGGAGGCTTAGCGCCGAGATGCTTACGCGGAGAGGCTTTACGATGGCGCCCTGTGCTGTGCCCTCAGACTACCGTTCGGCCGCCATACCCAGGTCAAACGCATGCCGTTTCGCACGGTTTTCACTTCCGCTGCGAAAAAGCGACCCCCTCGATCTCCACCAGCAGATCGGGGCGGCAGACGTCGGCCACGGCGTAAACCGTGGGCAGTTCGCCCAAGCGCGATTCGCAGATCGCCCGAGTTTTGGCGTAGTCCTGGTGGTTCTTGATGTAAACCCGAACCAGGGCCAAGTCTTCCAGCGTGGCGCCTAGGCCCGGCAAACCGTGGCGACACATATTCGCCTCGCCGATCAGCGCTTCGATATTGTCGAGCGTCTGCCGCGTTTGAGCCTCGACGTCGCCGAGGTGCTTCGTCTCAGAACCGGTGATGCTGGCCGTGCCCGAGATAAACGTCGTAGCGCAACCGTCGGCGGCCACAACCATCGCCCGAGCGAACTTCGGGCTCTTCGGGCTATAGCGCTGCTCGTAGTCAAAGGCCGACGTTTGCTGTGGGTTCTCCAGCGGTACGCAAACCACGTCCGCCCGATCGGTCACCAACGCAATGCTGCTGATGATCACGTCGTTACCGCTGGTGCCAATCCCCGTGCTGGCCGGGTACACGGCACGGTCGACTCCCAACGGCCGGAGAAAACGTTCGAAGTCGACGCCTTTGAAAAAGTCGGTTCGCGCGCGATTGAGTTCCTTGTAACGTTGCGTCTGCGTCCCGTCAGCCCGTACTTCGTCGCCCACGATGTCGCCCAAGTAGAGCCATGTACGGATGACTTGGGAAAAATCATACCCTCGGGCATCGAAGCCCTTGGCCGAGAGAGCAAAGACATCGTACGATCGATCGTAAACGCTATCCGCTTCGGTCTCCGGAAAGATGTGGGCAAGATGAACCCAATCGACACCGCTGTGCCGCGCGATGACCATCCGCTCGGAAAAGCGATGGATTTCCACGTCGCCCCGCTTGCGCCCCACGCCCAGTGCTTCGACCGAGACGAGCTTTCCGTCGCACGGCGGCTGCGGCACATAGGTGGTCGCCGGCAATTCGGCTCCGTAAAACTCCTTCATCAACTGCCGACACGCTTCGAGCTGTTTGATATCGCGCAGGAACACGGCCTGTTTGACGATCGATCCCAGCGTGCTTTCCTCGTCGATCACCGCCTCGATGGTACGCAAAGCATCGTGCGTCTGTTCCTCCAACGTCACTCCACAACGTGGAACCGCGCTGGCAAACACATGACGGGTACCATTGAGATCAATAACCGAATAACCGACACCCTCGCTAGACTCTTTGCGAATCATGGCAGAATACTCGGGCAGGTGACGACAGGGCAGGACGACAGGGCAGGGGGGCGGATGACTTCATCCGGGCACCATTCAGAGTAACTCGCCGAACAAAAAAAGTCGATATCGGACCTGGATTTTCCGTCAGATTCGGCCGCTAGAGGCTGTATTACGGTGCGCCCTGTCAAAATTCGGAGCGTTATGCCGTCGATTTGACAACCTTACCCACCCCTCCCAAAATAACCCTCGCGAGTAAGCACAGCCCCCACGGCGACAACTCCACTTCCAAAAGGACCGACCATGCGACAACCAAGCCATTTGACAACGTGGACCGTTATCCTGGTACTCGGTGTATCCGTCCGTTGGGCCACCGCAGCAGAACATGCAACACCGCCCAAAAAACCGAATATTCTCTTTCTCTTCACCGACGACCAACGGTGGGACACGATCCATGCACTGGGCAACCCCGACATCCAAACACCTAACCTCGACAAGCTCGTCGAACAAGGTTTCACGTTCAACAACTGCTACTGCCAAGGTTCGTGGAGCGGGGCCGTATGCTTGCCCAGCCGTACGATGGTGCTGACCGGCCAATCCGTATGGCGAATTCCCCGCGCCCGCAACGCCCAGCAAGTTGGACCAGAGGTTTGCGCCCGTACGTTGCCCGCGGTGCTTAAACGCGCCGGCTATGTAACCATGCGCAGCGGCAAGGGTGGCAACACCTGCAACTACGCCTTGGCCGAGTTCGACCAGAACACCAACGATGGCGACGATCGTCGGCCCAATTCGAGCAAAGCTCACGCCGATCGAGCAATCAAGTTTCTCGAATCGCACGACGGCTACCGACCGTTTTTCATTCAGCTTTCGTTCGACAAGCCGCACGATCCCCGTCGTGCACCGCCCGAATTGATGCAAATGTACGACCGCAACACTCTGCCGCTACCGGCGAGTTTCATGCCACAACACCCGTTCGACAACGGCGAACTCTACATCCGCGACGAACTGCTGGCGGCCTTTCCACGTACCGAGGAAGAAATGCGTCAACACCTGGGCGATTACTACGCCTGCGTCACCGAGATCGACATCCAGGTGGGCCGCATCCTAGAAGCCCTGGCCGCCCGCGGCTTCGCCGAAAACACCTACGTGGTGTTTTCCAGCGATCACGGTTTGGCCGTCGGTGGTGCCCACGGTCTGATGGGCAAACAGAACCTCTACGAAAGCAACAAGCCCCCGTTGCTCTTCACCGGCCCCAGCGTTCCTCACGGCAAGTCCGACGCCCTGGTCTATCTCTACGACCTGTACGCCACGTTCTGCGACATGGCCGGCGCCGACGCGCCCAAGGTTATGGAAGGTGCCAGCCTGATGCCCATCGTCCGCGGCGAAAAACCGAAGGTGCGCGACTACCTTTACGGTGCCTATCGAAGCGGCCAACGCATGGTTCGCGACGACCGCTGGAAACTGATCAAATACCACGTCGCAGGCAAGAAGCACGTCCAACTGTTCGACCTGAAGACCGACCCCGACGAGCTACACAACCTGGCCACCGCCCCCGAAGCGGCCGGACACCTCGCCCGACTTAGCACCTTGCTCGACAAAGCAAACCGCGAATACGCCGACCCCGAAGATTTCGAGGGCAAAGGCACCCCAGCCAGCAAAGTCTGGCAAGGCCGCTCGCGCAGCAAACTGAAGAAGCCACACCAAGCGAAGCCAAAGACCCAAAAGTAACGGCTTTCGCCGAGCCTGTGGTCCCACGACCAACCCCAGACTCCTAAACGCACACTCCCGGCCAACAAAAAAGCCCGCCGTAACATGTTGTTACGACGGGCTTTACAATGTCGGGGCGACTATCGTTCGTTGAAACCGGTTGGCGTGGAGATGTTTGAGTTGTTCACACCACTCTTCCAGGCGCCGCAGCCGCATGTCGTTCGGGCTGCCCAACTTGCGCGTTGCTTGTCACGTAACGGTTCATAGGGGTCGCCAGCGGCCGGTCCTTTTTCCCCCCTCGAAACGGATCAGGTTGCGGCTTCGCAGGGTCTTCAGATCTCGTTCTAAGGTGGTCTTCGAAAGGCAAAATTGCCCCTGGTAACCGTGCAGGAGCTCGTCTTTCTGCATCGCCCCGCGGACGCCAAGTTCGTCCAGGATCCACTGCTGCCGGGCACTCAGGTTTTTGACGTCACGCGGTGAGTTTCTGGGGTCATTCTGCCCGTTTGTAACGTCATGATTGACGTCATTTCTAACGTCATTGCCGTCGTGATCGGGGTCATTTCTAACGTCATTGGGGTCACACGCGGTGTTCTTTGGTGAAAGGCAGTAGCCATACTTGCGGTCATTGGTGCTCACGTCCTGGCGGCCGCACTGGGCGTTGGCCCGTTCCAGCAAGACCTTCTCGATTCTACGGCGGAGGCGGCGGACGGCATCGGCGATGTCGTTGTAAACGCCGGTCTGGAAGTGCAGCGCTGCTTGGGTGTATTTCGCCGTTTTGAAAGTGCAGCGCTCATTACCTTGCTCGCTGTTTCTGAGCAAGACTTACATTTATCGAATGATCGATGCAGGTCGCACGATGCTTAGGATCGCGAGGGAAATGAGTGATTACCGACATGGCGAAATGGACGAGAATCGGAGCGATGACCATCGATGTGATACGGATTCTTCTACAGCAAGGCCGCGAGTCGCCCGCCACGCTGTTCCGACTCGACGGCAGACCGCACCTGCAAGACCACAGCATCCCCGAACCCCGGATCTCTCCCTACTGCGATCTCATCCGGCACCAGGAGAAGCCATCATGAAGCAACTCGAAACCAACAGCACGGTGCTGCTGAAACACCATCTGAAAGCACTCAAGATGCCGACCATGCACGAGGCGTGCGAAAAGATCGCGGCACGCTGTGCGAAGGAAAACGTCGACCATCTCGGCTTCCTGCTTCAACTCTGCGAACAAGAACTGATCGACCGTGAGCGGCGGCCGACCGGCGTCTGAAGGCGGCCCAGTTCCCCAACTACAAAACGCTCGACGATTTCAAGTTCGAGGCCCAGCCGACGATCAATCGGGTACTGGTCCGCGTACCGGTCCGCGAGCTGATGCGCGGGCAATACATCGAGAAGCGGGAGTCGGTGATCCTGATCGGCCACCCCGGCACGGGCAAGACGCATCTGGCCACCGCCTTGGGAATCGCCGCGTGTGGGCAAGGCAAGAAGGTCCACTTCCATCGCGTCACCGAGTTGATCACGCAATTGATGGAAGCCCGCGAGGAACGGCAACTCTTGCGGATGAAGAACCACCTCGCGAAACTCGATCTGTTGATCCTCGACGAGTTGGGCTACGTTCTAAACGCCGGTCTGAAAGTGCAGCGCTGATCGGGTGCATTTCGCCGTTTTGAAAGTGCAGCGCTCATTACCCTTGCTCGCTGATTCTGCAGGAGAAATGCAAAGTCACCTGGGCGGGTTGAATCCGAGGCGGGAGAGGGTGGAGCGGGGCCGCCATTGGATTCGTTCGGCGGTTGCCCGAAGGGGTTCGCCTGGAGGGTGGATCAGGCGGAGGACGGCCAGAGCGGCGTTGGTCAGCGACGCGAACGCCTCGGCCAGGCCGGGCCGCTTGGTGTAGTGGCGATCTTCGTCCCACCAGCGGTCCTTGACGAAATGAAGGCAGTTTTCCACCTGCCAGTGGTCACGAATGGTGGCCTGGAGTTCACGCGGCGTGACCGAATCGGGCTCCAGACTGGTGATGAAGTACCGGCTTTCGCAGGAAAGGAGCGTGCCCTCCGCCGAGCGCACTAAGCGATCAACCCGAATGCCGATCCGGCAGCCGGGAACGTTCAGATGCTCGCGGATATGCTCGGCGTCGTCGAGGTTGATCCAAAGCCGACGCGTTTCCCGATTCAGCCCCTTTTTTCGGTGACTTCATGGGCCGGCTCGGTGGCCGTCTCCTGGAAAAAGCAGGTTTCCAAGGCGTCCAGCATGTCGGGCTGGTTCGCCTTGACTTGGAACAGGTAGTCGCAGCCGTGGGCTTGGAGAAGTTCGAGCAACGGCCGCTGGGCGTAGATCGCATCGCCGGTGAGCAGTTGCAGGGCAGGATAGGCCTCGAGCAACTCAGCCAGATGCACTTTGAGACTCCCAGGCTCGTTGGTTTTGTCGCCGCCGATCGACCATTGGTCCAGCGTCAACTTGACCCGTTGCAGGAAAACATTGAGCATCTGCACGGGCGAGCCATCGGCGCCAAGTCCTTGGCGACACATCTTGCCGTCGACCGCCGCAGCCCAACGGCCCTCCTGATCGGCCAGGGCCGTGTTCAGCCATAGGGCGAACGCCTCGCGAAACTCGTCCAGACTGAGCCCGGCCAATGCCCTGGAAATGGTCGAGCCGCACGGGGATTTGTCGCGTGTAAATCCCCGTGGTTCCTTGAGTTCCTCCCAATTCGCATTCGCCCAACGTACCACCACGGCCATCTCGGTAATCCGCCCCAACAAGCCGAGAAACACCAAGGAAACGATGCCGGAGAACGGATGCCTCACCCCCCTGGGGTCGCGTGGATCCGAAACCTTTGAGAATACCGCCTCCAACTGACTCAACGACGATGCGACCACGATACGGCCCTCCTTGAAACGTAGGAAACTCCCGCCGCAACTCCGCCACGGCCTTCCGTTTCTACGACCCAGCCCGCCCCTTGGTTGGCAAAATAGACTTTGCATTTCTCCTGGGCAGCCGTATCAACTCCTGGACGATACGTGTCCCTTCAAGCCTGCCGTACCAGGCAAGGCGGCTAAGCAGGACTACGAGTATCGTCGTTGCGGCACGTGCAGTATCTTTGTCGCCGTTGAGCCGAAAGGTGGCAAACGCTTCGTCCAGGCTCGGCGTCATCGCAAACGGGCCGATTTCGCACGATTCGTGCGTGATCTGCTTCAGCGTTATCCCAAGGCTCGTCGGATTCATTTGGTTCTCGACAACCTCAACACGCACAACGAAAAGTCCCTCATCGAAACGTTTGACGCCACGAAAGCGAAGCAATCTCTGCGACGCATCGTATGGCACTACACACCCAAGCACGCCAGTTGGCTGAACATGGCAGAAATTGAAATCTCCGTGTTGACCAAGCAATGCCTCGGGCGACGGATTCCTACAATCGAAGAAGTTCAACGTCATGCGGCGACTTGGGCCCGCGACCGAAATCGCCGCAAAGCCATAATCGACTGGACCTTCAATAACAACGACGCCCGCCGAGTGTTCCCGGAACTATACCGGAAGAAACTTGCTGGATGACGTACTAGTCGCTAGAGCCAACGTGCTCGGGCCGTAATTCGTCTAGGTGCGGTGACCGTGTAACCGCGGCATGATGGTCCAAGCGATGTGCGATTGGCCCGCACGCGGCTCAGTTCAATCATTGGCTCAGGAAAACACAGCGCAACATGATCAAAGACGTTCTATTCTGGACATTCTGGGCGATTTTCGTGACGACAGCCATCGTCACGATTCTCGCGATGATTGGAAAGTTGAAGATCAAGCCCGAGTTTCTCAAGAAGCTCTTTTACGTCCTCATCGTCGAGGTAATTGGTGCCATCGTGATACTATTTAACCAAACCTGGCTTAATTTCGATGACAAGCCATGGGAAACGCTTCCATCATTCGCGGTCGTCAATGGCTTCTATTCAAACATCCAGAATAATAAACGACCACGGCCAGAGGCCGTGGTTTTAGGAAGGCCCCTCCGAAGGGGCCGAGAGCGTAGGGAAGGCCCCGCTGGGGCCGCTAGGGTTAATTTGTAAGAGTTACGATTTGATCTGACACTCAACAAAGGATAGTGGCTATACTCTTTTGGGGCAAGCGGAGTGAAGGCGAGCGCAGCGAGCCGTAACGGAGCTTGCCCCAAAAGAGAGTCCATCGAACGACAAGGAGTGTCAGCGATGACCAAGGATCAGAAGATCATCAAGAACCGTCTCGGATTGCTCGAACTGGCCAAGCAACTTGGTAACGTCTCGCAAGCCTGCAAGATCCTCGGATACAGCCGGGACAGTTTCTATCGCTACAAGGAGCTTCACGAAACGGGCGGCGAGGCTGCCCTGGCAGACATCTCGAAGAAGAAGCCGATCGTCAAGAACCGGGTAGAGCCCCAGATCGAGGAGGCCGTTGTCCAACTCGCCATCGACCAGCCCGCCTGGGGCCAGGTCCGAGTGAGCAACGAGCTTCGCAAGCGAAGCATGTTCATCTCGCCTGGCGGAGTGCGAAGCGTCTGGCTCCGGCACGACCTGGAGGTCTTCAAAAAGCGTCTCAAGGCGCTGGAGGCCAAGGTCGCCCAGGAAGGCATTGTGTTGACCGAAGACCAACTCGCCGCCCTGGAACGTGCCAAGCAAGAGAAGGAAGCCCACGGACAGATCGAAACGGAGCATCCTGGTTATCTTGGAGCCCAGGACACCTTCTATGTCGGCACGTTGAAGGGCGTGGGACGCATCTATCAGCAGACCTTCATCGACACCTACACCCGAGTGGCCTTCGCCAAGCTCTACGACCGTAAGAACGCTTTGGTGGCCGCCGACATGCTCAACGACCGAGTGGTGCCGTTCTTCGACGAGCAGGAGATTCCGCTACTGCGAATCCTCACTGACCGTGGCACCGAGTATTGCGGGAACCGAGAGCACCACGAATACCAGCTATTCTTGGCGATCGAGAATATCGATCACACGAAGACGAAAGCCAAGAGCCCGCAAACCAACGGAATCTGCGAGCGTTTCCACAAGACGATTCTCCAAGAGTTTTACCAGATCGCTTTCCGAAAGAAGATTTACCAAACGCTCGAAGAGTTGCAGGCCGATCTGGATGAATGGCTCGCCTACTACAATCAAGAGAGGCCACATAGCGGAAGGTACTGCTACGGCAAAACGCCACTGCAAACCTTCAACGACTCCAAGCATATGGCCGAAGAGAAAATGCTCGATTCGATCTTACAGACAGCGTCGTAAAATAGGCAATTACTGTCAGGTCAAATAGTGGCTACTACAGCCAGCAAAAACAATAGATGATCTTACGTTCGAGCAAGTATTCGCACCGAATCGCGGTGACAAGATCAGCTTCCTCTTGAAGCGAGACTCGGGACAATCCGCCGAGGCCTTGTTCCCTGAGAGGGCACTCCGCAAGTCTGTAAGTGGTTATCTCATCACCGTTGGTAGGTATGGGAAAGAGTGGAAGATCAGGAAAATACTTCCACTTCAGAACGCCGTCCTCAAATGAAGAGCTGACAATCGGCTGCCAGGGCCTGACTTCCGCTCACGATCCAGCCAGCCCGAGAGCCACACGTTATAGGTGTCGCATCTTTCCCCGCCCCCACGCAAACCTGACGCGTTCCGCACGGCTACCCATCCTGTCTTTGCGAGTGAGGACAGGATGTTCCTTGTCCCAAATCAGCGCCTGGGAGAAATACAAGCCAGTCGCTTTCAGGACGGGTGGGTAGTTCGCACAGTTAGCATATCCACCCCATATATAAAAGGCTCGTCCCGGTCCAACGCCCGGGCGATGTTGCCGAACCAGCCGGCCAATAGCTCGTCGAACGCTTCATCGGAAACGAAATCATTCGCCAGCGGTCGATCCTTGGCACGCAGCTTTTTCTGCGTCGGTTTCGTGGTCGAGCAACCCTTGTTCTGTAAATTCTGTTGACCTTCTTTTCTTTGGTTAGGAAGAAAGTGGAGCGGCTTTGCCGCGGATTTATTGGCGTTCACGCAGACCAAGGGGGCTCATTGCCGCCCCCTTGGAGCCCCGCTAGCCTTTCTCTGTGTTCCGTTTTCTGGAGGGCTGTTTGGCATCGTCAGGACGCACTGGTCAGCATCGTCAGGTAGACTTTGCCCGTCTCCCAGTCGTCGCTGGTTTCGCTGAGGATGGCGCTGACCAGACGCAACAGCGACGCTTCGTTGGGGAACAGCGTCGCGACGCGAGTCCGACGTTTGATCTCTTGATTGAGCCGTTCGAGGGTGTTGGTGGTGCGCAGGCGGCGCTGATGGGTCGCGGGCAACTCGAAAACCACAAGCCCTTCGGGCACGTTGGTTTCCATCCAAGCCGAAAGATCGGGCGCACGGTCCGCGTATTTCTTCACCAGTTGCGCCAGCAGCCGATCCACCTCGTGGCGGTCCGGCGCATTGAACACGTTTCGCAGATCTTGACTGACTTCCAGACGCATCGAGACCTTCGGCACGTAGTGCAGCGCGTTCTGCATGAGGTGGAACTGGCAGCGTTGCCAGGCGATCCCAGGAAAGCCGGCCTTGCGGGCTTGTTTCAGGCCCGCGTGATCGTCGGAGGCGATCAACTGCACGCCGTGAAGACCTCGATCGATCAGGCTTTTCAAAAAGTCGCGCCAGTGGACTTCCGCTTCGGATAATGAAACACTGACGCCCAGGACGCTTCGCCGGCCGTTGTCGAGCACTCCGATCGCAATCAGCACGGCGCAGTCGCGTACGCTGCCGCCGTGGCGCACTTTCTCGTAGCGGGCATCCAAAATAAGATAGGGCGTTCTTGCCAATGGTCGGTTGCGCCACGCCCCCAGTTCTTCGTCGAGCAGCCCGGCGGCGCGGCTCGCTTGGCTGCTGCTCACGTCCAGGCCGCACAGTTCCTTCGTGATTTCCGCCACCTTTCGGGTGGACACCCCTTGGACATACATCTCGGCCACGGCCAGCTTCAGCGCCCGTTCGCTACGCTCCCCTCGATCGAGCGCGGAGGGGTAGAACTCGACGTCCCGCGTCTGGGGCACCTTCAGATTCAGGCGTCCGAGGCGACTGTTGACCGTCTTGGGCTTGAAGCCGTTGGCATAGCCCCGCCGCGACTCGCTGCGCTGGTAGGGCATCGCCCCCAAGGCGTCGGCCCGCTGGAGCTTCATCGCCTCGTTCATCAGGATCTCGATCGCTTCGGCCATTCCGTCGAATCCGTGCTCGCTGAGCAGTTGGAGCAATTCCTCCTTCGGTCCGACAACAAGGACGCAAGGGGCTCGTGGGATACTCAGCCCGAACTTCGGAACCAGCCCACGTCCGGCCAAGACCTGCGTACAGTTGGCGAAATCTCTCGGCACAGCCCCCGCCAAACCGGCCGACTGCACCGCTTCTGGCAATCGCTGGCGTTAAATCCTGGCGGCGAGTTGCCTCTTCCTGTTCCGCGGTCTGCCATCGTAGCCGCCCGATCCGACCGGGCCACCGACGCCGACGGTGGCTTCCGCCACACCGCAACCAGAGTATGTCACCTCGAATATCGAGGACCTGCAGGTTGGCGATACGGTCCTTGCATTCAATCCAGACACCGGCCAGACGGAGCCACGACGGATTGTCGACGCGTTCGACCGCATCAGGCACTGGTTTTGCGGGTGCTCGAAATCCACGGTCAGGACAGAGAATATCGGACGCCCGATTACTCGGCACGGTATGTCGAGCAAAACAATGCACCTGCAAAACCATCCCCCCGTCGGCGCTATTCACGGCTTGAGCTTTTGCCGCGAGCAGGGCACAGGACACCAGAATTTTTTGAAAAAGCGGGCGTCAAAACGTTGCATTATTGACAAGATTGATTAAAGTAACGGTGTGATTTGGCGATGTTTTTTGCGACGTTGACCTCACGAGTGAGTTGCGCGGTCTGTTCGTGTTGCTGCTTTCTCTTCCCGATTTAAACTCAAAAAGGCAGGAAAGGGCAACATTTTTCTGAAGACGTTGACCTCACGAGTGAGTTTCCCATCTTAACTTCGGGCAACGCCAGGATGTATCCAACCACCGACGAATAGGAACTGTCAAACGTGGCCACCCAAAACCCCAAAACACCGCAGAGATCCAAAACCGCACGACTCGTCGACGTCGCCGCGGTCGCTGGCGTCTCTCGCTGGGCGGCAGGACACGTCCTCAACGGAGGCAAGGGGAATAGCCGCGTTTCGGACGAAACGGCCAAACGTATCCACCAAGCGGCCAAAATCTTGAATTATCACCCTAATCATGCCGCCTCCACACTCCGCGGCAAACGATCACGCACCCTGGGCCTGCTGGTCGCGTCCGCGGGCGATCCGCTTCGCTCCTTCCTCGTACAGTACCTCGACGTCGCGGCCGTCGAAAACGGGTGCCGCAGCCTTATTTGCAACACCATCGGCAACCCGGCGGTCGGCCCGGATCAGTTTCAGGCGTCGATCGAAGAACTCAGCCGACGACAAGTCGACGGTGTGTTATGCGCTGTGCATCCCTGGTGGCGCGGCGATCGTGCGGAACTGATCCATACGCACCCCAACACGGTCTTTTACGAAGACCAGGGCATTCCCCTGGCCCATACGGTTCTGGTCGATCGTGAATATGCCATCCGGCAGGCCGTCGAGCATCTCGCCGAGCGAGGCCGCCAACGCATCGGGTTGGCACTGGCCGGCACGACCAAGCCGACTCAAAAAGCCCGGATTGCTGGATGGCGTGGCGCGATTGCGGAACATGGCCTAGCGGTGGACGATCGTCTGCTCTTCGACGGCCAGCCGTGCGGCCCTGCCTACGCGGTTTGCAGCGAGACCGAGCATCGCTGGCAGTTTCCCGCAGAGCTGATGGACCGGGTGATTGAATCGCTAGTCGATCAGGCGGGGGCGGATGCCATCGTGGCGCACGACGATTTCTGGGCAGCAGCGCTGATCAAACGGATGCGTGCCCGGGGGATCGTGGTTCCACGAGATGTGGCCGTCGTCGGTTATTTAAACCACTACTTGGCCGACTGGATTGATCCCGCCTTAACGACCATCGACTTAAACCACACCCAGGCCGCCCGAGTCATGGTCGAGATGCTCGAACGCATCATCACCCACGGTCCCCTGCCGACGTCCGAGCGAGTCGTGAAGGTGAAACCAAAACTAATCGTGCGCGAATCGACGTGACGGTGTCTTGAGATTACTTGTTGTCTTCTAGTAGCAAAAGGAGAGTAACGATGAGACGAGCGAATTGGTCATTAACCGCTTGCATCGCCCTGGTGGTCTCGGCTGTTGCGACAACAGCTTCGGCGGCCTATCAGGATGTCGTCAAAGCTAACCCGTACCTGAAATATTATTGGACATTCGATGAATCGGGAGACAAAGCCGATGCTATCGAACAGGCCAACAATGGTTCGGCACTAAAAATCCTCGATTCAACTGACAATGATGCTACCCGAACGGCTTCTCTCGAAGGCTTGGGCCGTGCCGCTTCGTTGGACGGCGACGGCGATTGCTTTCGGACCGACGGTCCGCTCAGCAGCACGTCAAACAGCAGCAATAACTGGGCAATCGAGTTTTGGATGCGCGACACGGGGACTGGCAGCCAAGATCAATCGTACCTTGTCCACTTCAACCATAATGCCGCGTGTGTTATTCACGAGTTTAATGCGAATCTCTTGGAAACCTTTGGCAGTTTCGTCGAAAGGAAATCCATTGCAACCACCAGCGTGAATACGTGGCATCACGTGGTTGTGGCTTCTCATGATAGTGCGAACTACTGTTTTTACCTTGATGGTGAAGAGGTTAGCACCGGAACCTGGAACGCAGGTAGCCTTCCACTAATGGATAACGGTGACTCAGGAAACACTACCTATCTTGGTTTCGGTGCCGCAGACTACGGTAGTGACAATAAGCATTCAAACTCCTTTGAAGGTCAACTCGATGAATTGGCAATTTATGACTTTGGCACAAGCATCGGAGATGCGGACTTCAACGATGCGGTGGCCGATATTGCTGGGCACGTTTCGGCTGTGCCCGAGCCGAGCAGCCTGCTGCTGACAGTGTTTTCCATCGCGTTTGCCATGGGGGCTTGGTTCCGGCGGCGGCGATCTCAGTAGAAACCACCAGACAACTAATGGCAAGATCGTTCGCTGAAGCCGATGCACGAAGCTGGAGCCGGCTATTGAAATCGCCTCTAGTGTTGTTGCTCCATTGATTTCGCTGTCACAGGCAATGATCGCTGCCTGGCCGGTAGGTTTTTGTTGGTGCAAGTACGGGAAAGGTGACTACTATGCGTGATCGACTCCAGTTACCGCGAAACGCGTTCACGCTCGTCGAATTGCTCGTCGTCATCGCCATCATCGGCATTCTCATTGCCCTGTTGCTTCCAGCAGTTCAGTCGGCCCGAGAAGCGGCGCGACAATTGCAGTGCAAAAACAACCTCAAGCAGTTGGGCTTGGCCATGCTGGGGCATCTTGAAACCCATGGATTCTTTCCAAGCGGCGGCTGGGGATATAGCTGGACAGCCGACGCAGATGCTGGCACCGGCCTGACTCAGCCGGGTGGATGGAGTTATTGCATCTTGCCGTATATTGAACAACAAGCGCTGTCCGACTTGGGCGCTGATGGGAAGGATCCGTCGACGACTACCGACACACAGCGCACTGGTTCGGTACGCCGCGACCAAACCCCGCTGACCGTCTTTTCATGCCCCACACGCCGTCCCGCTCAGCTTTTCACGAGAACCCGCAATCGCAGTTATGTCAATAGCAATAGTCTTCCCGAAGCAGCCGGACTCGATTATGCGGCAAACGCAGGCGACACGGTCATGTATAGCGGGGATTGGCCGCGTGACTCCCAACCGTGGGACGGCGGCGGCATCTCATTTGCTGGTAGCGAAGTAAATGCTGCTCGTGTATGCGACGGAATGACTAATACGTATATGCTCGGCGAAAAGTACATCGGCCCGGATCGGTATTACGACGGGCTCGATGACGGCGACGATCACGGAATCTTCGAAGGCCAGGGAGTCGATACTTATCGATGGTGTTCGAATGATCCAGAGCATAATCGGGTGTTTGTCCCCGAAAGGGAACAACCGGGACAAACGCGTTTCTGGAGCTTTGGCAGTGCGCATGTGAGCGGCTGCAACTTCAGTTTCTGCGACGGAAGTGTGCGAACGATCAGTTTTTCCATCGATCCCGAACTCCACCGCCGCCTCGGCAATCGTAACGACGGCAACCCAATCGATTGGCGTGGCATCTAGAAGTAACCACATATTGATCGCAAGCGAGGCATCTTCACGCCGCACTTCGCTACGGTCTTCCTGCTCGACGAATAGTCACGTTACCACCTGCTTGACAACGAGGTTCCGCTCCGATGAGAAAACACTTCCCTTTGACGTTGCTTTGGCTCGTAACGTCAATCTTGTTGTGTCTTGAAAGCGGTGAGGCACGTGCCCAGCAACGCAAAGCAAACCGAGACTATCCGTCGGTGTCTTTTGCCTGCCGAAGCGACAACGATCTCTATCGTGCGGTCCGGCAAAGTAGCGTATCGTGTGCGCGGTTCGACTCGCCGGCTGAAGCCGTTGAAGGGGCTATGGCAAACTCCGGGCTGTTGATTCTTGCCGACGGGTATCCGGACCGGCCGATCGTGATCTCCTCCAACCTATTCAACGTGGCTCGCAAAAAGCGGTTGCGGGTGTATGTCGAGTTTCCGGCCGCTTTGCCGGGTGTCGAGTTGGGCGAGGTTCGCGGTTCACGCGTGGAACGGGCCATTGTGGTGTCGGATTTCTTCGCGGCGAAAGAACTTCCCCGCCTGCGGCTGATGCAGCTCAGCGGGATGCGCTATTCTACGGTGAAACACGAGGCACCGTTGCTGGTGGCCGGGCGCGTGGCCGGCTTCGATACGGCCGTCTACGGGTTGCCGGAGGAAACTCATCCGTTGCTGTTCTTTCTCGACGGCAATGTACTAGTCGGCACAACCGGTTTCTCCCACTTCCTCCGTGCGCGATTCGCGCCGCAGGATGCCATTCGGGCATTTTGGGAGACCGTGCTCGGTTGGGTAGCCGATTGTGACATGAACGGTCTGGAGTGGACACCCCTTGCCCATGCCTCGTATGGCCCGGGCGAGAAGCTTCCCAAGGACGTGCAGCGAAAAGCTGTGTTGTGTGGAGCCGCGTGGTACGACAAGGCAAACATGATCACCGGGCCTACATCGGGAGACGGTTCTCGGGGGATTCGCGAGGCCGTGATATCGCAATTCCGAGCCGACGGGACGCAAACCATGGGTAACACGATCCGCGGCGATTGCACGTGCGAGTCGGCCATGGCACTGGCCCTTGCTGCCAAACTCGGTGCGGACCGGCGGTATGCCGACGTAGCCCGACGAACCATCGACTACTATTTGTTCGAATCGCCGGCACGCAAGAATGAACGAGCGAACCCAAACCATGGCGCCTATGGACTGATTGCCTGGGGTATCGATTCTCCGTCGTGGTTGAAGGCCAACTATGGCGACGACAATGCCCGATTGGTTTTAGGAACCCTGGCCACCGCGGCAGTGCTCAAGACCGATCACTGGGACGAAGCGATGATGATGTGCCTGTTGGGAAATCTGCGGACCACGGGCAAGAATGGTTTTCGCGGCGGGCGGATCGACGTGCCCGCACTGGGAGAGAACGGCTGGCGCCATTACTTCGAGTCCACACTGATCAACCCACACCCACACTACGAGTGCTACCTCTGGGCGTGCTACCTCTGGGCCTACGAGCAGACCGGCTACGAGCTATTCCTCGACCGCGCAAAGATGGCCCTGCGGATGACGATGGAGCGGTTTCCCGACAAGATTCGCTGGACCAACGGTTTGGCTCAGGAGAAAGCCCGAATCGTGTTACCCTTGGCGTGGCTAGTTCGGATTGAGGACACGCCGCAGCATCGCGAGTGGCTCAATGCGGCGGTCGAACAACTGCTTGCGCTGCAGGACGCAAGTGGTGCGATTCGCGAAGAAATCGGCGACCTGCGTCTGGGGAACTACCCGCCCCCACAGTCAAATAACGACTACGGTAAGCACGAGGCGTCGCTGATTGCTCAAAACGGCGACCCGGTGGCCGATTTGCTCTACACAACCAACTTCGCCATGCTCGGTTTGCACGAAGCGGCATATGCCACCCACGATGTCAAGATCGTCAAGGCGGCCGACCGAATGGCCGACTTCTTATGTCGCATTCAGGTACGCAGTGATAAGTTACCGCAAGTCGACGGCGGGTGGTTTCGGGCGTTCGACTACAAACGGTGGGAACCGTGGGCGTCCAATGCCGATGCCGGATGGGGTGCGTGGGCCATCGAGTCGGGGTGGACCCAAGGCTGGATCGTTGCGGTGTTAGCGATGCGTGAAATGGACACATCCCTCTGGGAGTTAATCCGCGACAGCCGGATTGAACATCACTTCGACACATGTCGGCGACAGATGATTCCCGATTAGGGTGATTTCTGATGATCAATTCAGTGGATAGTCGGTAACAAACTACGAAGAATTTCAAGAAAGACACTCCATGAGTTCTGTTTATACCAATGGGCCGAAGAGGAGCGTATCTTTAACGTTAGGAATTTCATTTCAGATCGACCAGTTGCGAGAACACTATCGAACCGCCTTGTTCGACGACGTGATTCCCTGGTGGCAACAACATTCGGTCGACCGCCAGCACGGCGGGTACCTGACACGACTTGAACGCGATGGGCATGCGTACTCGGGCGACAAGGACATGTGGATGATCGGTCGCCAGATCTGGATGTTCGCCCATCTGTTCAATCGACAAGAACAAAATCCGCAATGGCGTGATATCGCCCTGCATGGAGCGGCGTTTACCCAACAATACGCGATGCGTAACGAGGGAAAGGTGTACTTCCGTCTTACTCGCGATGGTCGGCCGTTAGCCACGTGCCTGAGCCTTTACACCGAGTGTTTCGTTGCAATTGCAATGGCCGAGTTGGGTACGGCGGCCGACAATCCCGATTACTGGGACACGGCAGTCGCGTTGTACGACCGCTTGATGCCACGATTGGGAGTGCCGTCCGACACCCCGATGCTCGGTTATCCGTTGCAGGCCGAGTTCCATCTGCATGCCCATGACATGATGCAATTGACCGTGGCCTCGGTGTTCGACGGCCTACTTCCCAACCGACGGTGGCAGGCCGATATCCACCGTTCTGTCGAGTCGATCGTTTCTCGCCATTGGAAGCCCGAGCTAGGCGCATTACTGGAGAATGTGGCCCCCGACGGTACGCCAATGCTGGACCTTCCCGAGGGTCGCATGTTTCATCCCGGCCATTCCATCGAATCGGCGTGGATGTTGATGGAAGTAGCCCAGGCTAACGACGATTACAAATTGCTCGACACGGCCATCGAGATCGCATTAGCGGCATTGGCGGCTGGCTGGGATGAACGCTATGGCGGTGTACGGTATCTGACGAACCTGGACGCAACGCCCGTTCACTCCCTCGAAGCCGACCTGAAGCTTTGGTGGCCGCACTGCGAGTCGCTTTATGCAACGCTGCTCGGGTGGATGCTTACGGGTCGCGAGGACCTGCGCCGTTGGTACGAGAAACTACACGACTACACGTTTTCGGCTTTTGCAGACCTCGAGTACGGTGAGTGGTTCGGCTATCTCAACCGCGATGGCAGCCGAGTGTTTACCGCCAAAGCAAACGGCTGGAAGGGGTGTTTTCATTTGCCGCGCACCTTGTTTCGCTGCTATCGCTTGCTCAGCGATGCCGAAAGACGACCATCGGCCGGGAAAGTGTGAAGTATGCACGACAGTCAAAACGGTAACCCCTTATACTTGGCTGCCGTATGTTTGGTGGCCTCGCTTGGCGGATTGCTATTCGGTTTCGATACAGCTGTCATTTCCGGCACGTTCGGTTTCGTCGAGCAGCAGTTCTCGCTGACCACGCTGCAAGTCGGATGGTTCGGTAGCTCGGCGTTGGCAGGTTGTATCGTGGGCGCACTGTTTGCCGGAACGTTCGGCGACCGATTCGGCCGCAAACCGGTGCTCCTTGGATCAGGGGTACTGTTTTTCGTATCCGCCCTGGGGTCCACAATCGCACCGAGTTTCGATGCCTTGATTTCGGCCAGAATAGTCGGTGGAATTGGCATCGGCATGGCCTCGGTCTTGGCGCCGCTTTATATTTCGGAGTTTTCGCCTCCCCGGGTGCGCGGCCGACTCGTCGCCACGTATCAACTCTCGATCGTACTCGGAATTCTGGCAGCCTATTTCTCGAATTGGGCTTTGCTCCGATGTGGGGCCACGTATTTCCCTGGCGGCAACTCCTGGTGGAACTGGATTTTCGTCGAGGACCTGTGGCGGGGGATGTTCGCCGTCGAGATGGTGCCCGCCAGCGTTTTCACGGTCTTGCTGTTGCTTGTGCCGGAAAGTCCGCGTTGGCTGATCATGGCTGGTCGGGATACTTGTGGATTGGCCGTGCTGGCGAAAGTCGGGGGCCAGGATGCCGCTCAAAGTGAACTGGCCGCGATACGTGCGGTCTTATCGCAACAGCCGGGTCGTCTTCGTGAGCTATTGTGCCCCGGGTTGCGCAAAGCAATGCTTGTCGGCGTAGGACTTTCGGTGTTTGGGCAGCTTACGGGCGTCAATGTTGTGGTGTACTACGGCCCGAGTATCCTTGAAGACGCCGGTTTTCCGCTGGCCAACGCCTTGCAGTACCAGGTCGCGCTTGGTGTGATCAATCTCGTCGCCACGTTGTTTGCTTTGGCCGTTATCGACCGCCAGGGACGCCGCCCCCTTCTGCTCGGCGGCATGTCGGTAGTCGTCGCGACCACCGGCTTGGTCGCCTTTTTGTTTTCGCTCGAAGCCGACGTGGCCTTGTGGATTATGACATTGCTCTGTGTGTATATGTTTTGTGTGGCCGTTTCGATTTGTGCCGTGATTTGGGTCTTAACGGGCGAGATTTTTCCTGCGCGTTTGCGCGGTCGGGCCATGTCGATCGCTACGTTCGCCAACTGGACGACCAACGGCGTCGCCGCACTGCTTTTCCCCTGGTACGTCGATCGCTTCGGCATGAGTACCGGATTCGCCACGTTTGCCGCCATATGTTTGATCGGTACCGTCTTCTTTGCTCGTCTGGTGCCGGAAACGAAAGGGAAAAGTCTCGAAGAAATCGAACAGTTTTGGCTTAATTGAATCCTCAGAACGTGTTTTCGAAATTCAGTTTCATTGGTTGACGAGCAGCGAGGACTAATCGCGGTGCGAGAAGCGGAAATCGAATTTGCGCAAAGGATGAGCAAACTGTTGATCGTCGCAGGATGTGTTTTCTTCACCGTAGGTATTGGCCTTGCCACCTGGGGGTTCGCGGGCTGGTGTCGGCAACTTGCAGCACCATCAAGATGCGATTGTCGCGACAGAGGCTTGAGCATCCCTCACAGGCAGGCCGGACGACGGAAAAGAAAATGGCAAAAAACGCGAGTATTTCTGAGTGCCCTGTCGCCTCAAATACGTGTCGTCCGGAGAAGAGAAACGTCGCCTCTCCTTCGGTTCCGTAGCCTGACGCTCTGTTTCTCTATCTTTCGACGCAGTCAAGAGATACGACGCAAACAGAAAACGGGGTGCCGACAGTGGTGCCCGTAGGTTTTCCGCGTAGGGGTACGATCTGCATCGATTTGCCGTGAAAACAGGGTTTGTGGCCTTCTTGAGATCTGAACTCATCTTGTCCTATGAGTCTCTGCTGCGCCCTTTTTTTCTTGTTCTGCGCGCCGCCGATTCTGTGCCTTTCCCCGAGAAAAACTGGCCCAAACCGGTTGTCGCACCTTTCCGCCCGGTAGAGGGAAGGCACGTTTGGCAACGAGGCGCTACACGGTAGCCCGTGTCGCGAAGGTGAAACGTCGCGGCCAGGGCTGGTCGCCCTTCGGAAGCGACGCGACTGTCGCCGTATGTGAAACGGTGGTGTGATCGTGCCATTCCGAAGAAAAGGATCGGCGCCGGATTGTTGAAGCCAAAAACGCGTTTCTTCGAACCAGCCCAACGTTGTGAGTGGGGTACCATTCGACGTCACTCGTTGTTTTACGACCGACTGTGAGGATTGTGTCAAAGTGAAGTGGTTCATGCATCCGCTGTTGGTTCTGATCGCCAACGCGACGGAATCGGAACTGGCAAAGTATGTCGAGTACCTGAAGGTCGAGAACCAGGTGCTCCGCGACCGGCTGCCCACGAAGATCGACACGGCGGAGGCCGAGCGGGCAGAGCTTTTGAGAGTCGGCAAGCCGCTGGGCTCGAAGATCAAGGACGTGATCGCTATCACCACGCCCCGCACGTTTCAGCGGTGGGGCAAGGCCGAGCGTGAGGGGTATTCCCACAATCGAGAAGTGGAAACCAAGACCAAAGGTGACAACCAGCAGCGCGACGAAATCTTGTTGTACTATCACACTTTCCGGACATAACTATCGCTGGATTGCAGCTCGACGATGCCACGTGAGATGGAGCCGCCTTCGTTGGGCAAAGTCGTCTCCATTCCACAGGTCGGCGGCTTGCATCACCGGTACACGCGGGCGGCGTGATCTTACAGATCAGATTATTTGGCTGGTTCGTCGCTGCCGGGCCGTGCGTGACGGCGAAATGGGCCGATCTGCAACGGAATATGTGACTCTTCGCGGGCTTTTTTCAGCTGGCCGCTCACGCAGTGAGTGGCTAAGCGAATGCCATTACTGGCGGATGGAGTTTTGTCGGTTCCTGGTTTGATTGTGGGACGCTTTATTGCGGTCCGGTCCGGAAAACCGGACTCCTGTTGGTCGCCGTCGTTTCACAATCAATGCAGGACGTAATAGGAGGGACAACCGCTGAAGCCCTCGACCAATGGCAGATGCCATGAGACGAGGAGCTCCGATAGTCTCCCGATGATCGCCAAGTTTGACCCAACGAACACAATAGACGAAACTGATTGGATAGCGTCCCGCCAAGCCATTTAGCCATACCTCGGAGGCCTCCCCATGAATCCTCTTCGTCATCGTGTCATTGTCATCCCGACGATCCTTGCCATTTCGTCTATTTGCATGACCGGCCGTGCCGCAGAGCCGGTCGATTTGTGGACGTTGGCCAAAGCGAAGCAGGATGTGCACCGCTTCTCCACGTTGATTACAGCCCATCAGGTGCGTGACCACCTTGGCACGGATAAGGGCATCGACGACGCGATCGACTGGTGCAAGCGTACGGCGGTGACCAAAGTCTATATTGAGACGTTCCGCAGCGGTTATCTGGCGCCCCGCGACACGCTAAGCCACGCCAAAGAGCGATTTGCGGCAGCCGGCTTTGATGTCTCCGGCTGCGTAACCACAACGACGGTTGGCAAACAGTCGACCGGCTGGAAAATCATTTCGTGCTACACCGACCCCAAAACCCAGGAGCATCTGCAGGAGATCTTCGAGTACACCGCCGGATTGTTCGACGAGATCATGATCGACGACTTCTGGTTCACCGATTGTCAGTGTCAAGAGTGCAACGCTGCCCGAGAGGGAAAAACCGTAACCATCGGCGAGAGGACCTCCCCGGTGTCCGGTGATTCTTGGGAGGATTACCGTTGTGAGTTGATGGCTCGCCTGTCGCAAGACCAGATCTTGACTCCCGCGAAACGAGTGAACCCTCGGGTCCAAGTCATCATCAAATATCCGCAATGGTACGATCGCTTCCACGAGCGGGGTTATGAAGTGGTCCGTGAAACGGCCGACTTCGACCGCATCTGGGTGGGCACGGAGACTCGCGATTACGACGATAGCCGGTGGGGTGGTACGCCCCAGTACGAGGCCTACTTCATCATGCGATGGCTTGGCGGTATTGGTGGTGCAAAGTGCGGCGGCGGTTGGTTCGACCCCTACGGCACCACCGCACGGACCTACGTGGAGCAAGCTCGACAAACGGTGCTGGCCGGAGCGAAGGAATCGCTGCTGTTCTGTTACGGCTCACTGTTGAAAGATACCGGGCCGCCGAACGTGCAGGCACTTCGCGAATGCACTGCCGAACTGTTGGAAGTTGCCGGAGAGGTCGGCCAGCGTCCGATTGTCGGCGTCGCCGCGTACAAACCGCCAAACAGCCACCCCGAAAAGGAACCTCGCGTGTTCGATTTCGTGGGCATGATGGGCCTGCCATTAGTACCGTGCCACGAGTTTCCTGAGGAAGCCAAGGCGGCGTTTTTCTCGGTACACGCGATGAAAGACCCAGCGCTGCCCGAGAAAATGGCGCGACTGATCGCTCGCGGTATCCCCGTGCTCGTTACCGATGGGTTGGCCGAACGGCTAGACGGCAGTGTGCCGCTCGACGTTCCGAATGTTCGCATCTTGCCGGTTCACGGCGAGCCGAAGTCGCTCCTGGAATTGTCACAAGCGGATTTGGACGCCATCCGGAAGCCGCTATTGGAACCGTTGGGTCACACGTTCAGCGCACCGAATCGGGTAGCGCTCTACGTGTTCGTCGACGGGAGCTGGCTGATCGAGAACTTCGGTAATCGGCCGGTTACCGTGGAACTGGACGGCGTCAAAATGGACGTTGCGGAACGAGGTTGGCGTTACAGCTGGAAAGACACGAATCCCGAAAAATGATGGTCGTAGCAGAACCGATAACAGATGATGAGGTAAACCATGCGATCCCTAGTAATTCTGATTTCGGCAATCGCGTTCTTTCCACTCGCGGCTAGTGCCCAATCGTTGGAAGCCACCGACAACGGATACGTTTGGCGGCAAGGTGATGAGTATGTCCGCTTCGATCGGGGCAGATGGCATGCAGGAATCAAGGGAAAGGGCGAACTAAGTTGGCATATGTTTCTTTGGCATGACCGCTGGGTTTATGAATCCTTGCCTGGCGGCAACGTTGAAACCGTGCCCACGCTGCAAAACGACGGAAGCCTCGTGATGCAGGGAACCTTCTCGGCCCGCGATAACTCGCCACCGGTCAAATATGCTTATCGGATAATGCCGGTCGACAACGGTCTTCGTGTCCACTGCGAACTTCGGAAAACTGCGGCTTTGAAGTTGTCCCGAGGCATTTGGCTGCATCTTTCCGGGAGCAAGGCAAAATTCCAAGGCTCGGAACGAGTATGGTTTGCCCCATCGACACACGGCACCGTTTCCGCCTTGCCATCCGCTACCGCCGATCGCGTGTTGGTGGAACTATTCAACGGTTGTAGCCTCTGCCTGGGGCTGCCGGGCTACCGACCGGCAGAACACGAAGGTGGCAACCGCGCCCACCTCTTCCGCGTCAACCTGTTGCCAAGCGATTTCGAAGTTGGCCATACCGCGACATTTGAGTACACCATCTCCTTTGCTGAGATGCCAGAACGTTTTCCCGGCCAGATCGAACCAACCCGACAACAGCTTGCGTTCCACGGCGTAACCCCCAAGAACGCCCGGCTGCCGCAGTTCGCACGCCAGGAACTGCGGGTCGACCTCGGGGCAACATACGACAATCCGTTCGATCCCGACGACGTGCAATTGGACGCCATTTTTACGACGCCTTCGGGGCGGCGACTCATTGTGCCCGGTTTTTTTGCTGTCGACTACCAGCGCAAGGTATCCGAGCAGGTCGAGGTGATGATTCCCCAGCCTGAAAGCGGATGGCGCATCCGCTTCACTCCCCAAGAAGTTGGAGACTACCGCTGGCAACTGCGGCTTCGTGATCGAAATGGAGAAATTACGGGCGGCGAGGGTTCCCTCCAATGCACACGAGGCAAACTTCCTGGCTTCGTCCGCACGAGCAAGATCGATCCTCACTACCTGGCTTTCGACAACGGCGATGGCTATTTCGCCATCGGCCACAATCTGCCGATCTACCACACCACGGGCCAAACCGGCGCCAATGCCATGCCGAAGTTTGCCGCCGCCGGCGAGAACTTCAACCGCTGGTGGATGAGTTCCCGAGGGTTCGGAATCGAGTGGACCGATCGGCTTGGCTGGTACAGGCAGGATGTTGCCGCGCGAGTCGACCTGATGTTGAATCTCGCGTCCCAGTTGGGGTTGTATTACATGATGTGCATGGATACCCACCAGGACTTTTGCAAGGAAGGTTGGCAACGCAATCCGTTCAACGCCCGAAATGATGGGCCATGCGAGACGCCGCGTGATTGGTTTACCGACGAAGCGGCAAAGCGGTTCTATCGGAAGCGACTGCGGTACACAGTCGCCCGTTGGGGTTATAGCCCGAACGTCCTCTGTTGGGAGTTCGGCAACGAAATGGAAGGTTGGGCCGATTCACCCGACGAGGTCAAACTCCCCTGGCACCAGGAAATGTCGGATTATCTACGGTCGATCGATCCGTTCGGCCACTTGATCACCACGAGTTTCTGGAGCAAGACCGGTCCGGAGGCCTACTGGGACCTGGAGAATATCGACATCGTCCAGACACACTGCTACACCAACAACGACAACAACGTGGCCGAAGCGGTCCGAGATTACTGCCTGCATCAATGGAAGCGGTTTGCCAAGCCGCATATCTTCGGCGAGTTCGGCATCCGCAGTCATGCGACCACGGCCGATAAAGACCCCGAAGGCTGGGCCATTCATAACTCGCTGTGGGCCGGGCTGACAAGTTTCGCCGCCGGTGGCCCCATGCCGTGGTGGCACAAAAATTACATCGACCCGCTAAATCTCTATTTCCATTTCACCTCGTTGTCGCATTTTTCCAAGGATCTTCCGCTGGGCTCAGAACGGTGGACGATGCTGGAAACGACGACGCCACAGTTCGCCGACCCGAACCGACCGCCCGATACGCGCGATGTTGTGGTCGCGCCAACCAGTCGCTGGGGAAAACCGGAACACAACGAGTTCGTTATCGGCCGCGACGGCACGATTGAAGACCATCGCCTACCCCAGCAGCTTTTGCACGGTGGGGGACATCGCAACATCAAAAACCCACCCACATTCGTAGTGACTTATCCGAGGCCGGGCAAATTCATCCTTCGCGTCGGTCGGGTATCGTCCTCCGGTCTGCTGAAAGTATGGATCGACGGCGAACTAGCCCACGAACAGAAGTTGCCTTGTGGCGAAGGGCTGGGGAAGCAGAGCGTTTACCGGCCACAATGGAAGCTCTGGGAAACGACCTACGAAGAGGACGTCGCAGTGGACGTCCCCGCCGGCACCCACCGTATCCGCGTGGAAAACGTCGGTCGCGATTGGGTAACCGTGAGCAGTTACCGGTTCACCGGCTGTCAGTTGCTCGACAGACCCAACGTGCTGGTATGTGGCATGAAAAGCGAGTCCACGGCCATCCTTTGGATTCAGAACCGGGACAGCTCATGGTACAACCACAACAATGACGAGGTTCCCTCGGTAGACCCCTTTCATCTCGCAGTCCGGGGATTACCGGACGGCCAGTACGAGGTCGAGTGGTGGGAAACATGGAAAGGTGAGCGAGTGCGAACCGAACAAATTACGGCGCGCGATGGCCTCCTGTCCTTGACGATTCCCGCCCTTAAAACCGATACGGCGCTGAAGATTCGTGCGATTTGACGATAGGAGAACAACGCGGCCTTCCACTGGCCACACGTGCGGTGAAGTGTTCCAGCGACTTTCGGCGGTTCTCTTGGTCATGCCGAAACCCAGCATCATAACGGCAAAACACCACGCGGAACTTCACGGTTGCCAACCAGGGCTCACAATTCAAGTGCGCGAACTTCGAGCGATGGTGCAAGGCAACGAACATCCTGCCGCAGTTCGGGGCGGTCGGCCGACACGGCAGCATTGCCGTCGTTGAACGTCTTCATCGGACCATCAAAGAACTTCTGGCGATGATCACGGTACCGGAGGACCAAACGCAGTTCGAGCGGGAGGTCGAACTGGTTATCGAGTGGTACAACGAGCACTGTCCCCACGACTCGCTCAACGGCCGTACGCCCAATGAGGTCTTCTTCTCTCGTCCGCCAGCCAACGAGCAACCACGTATCGAGCCACGCCCGCGCTGGCCACGCGGCTCGCCTCGTGCGGCACCGCACGTCGACATCGACGGCGAGCCGGGCGATCCGTTCGTCTTACAGATCGATCACCTTGCCGGCCGGCACCATCTGCCCATCATTCGCGTCCACCGAGCAGCATAAGTGCTGAATCCCATCGGGCACGTGCGCTACCCGTCTGCGCGAAGGCCATTCCTCGCGTCTCTTTCGTTCAAGTTTCCAATGATCAGGCCGCAAATCGCGACGTGTCAAGGCCGCCCGATGGCCGTTTGGCCTGCGACTTCGGTGTAAATGCATTCACGGCGAAAGTCGCTGGGTGGCCCCGGGGGATTGCTCTCCCAGGGCTCCCACAGATCGGTACATGCACACATTAGCGCATACGGCTCCTCGGAGCGTGGATTCGCTACGTGGTGCGGACATACGAGTGGACGATGCGTGGCCGAGGCAGTGGATAGCTTTGCAGCAAGCGTCGGAACTTGTCCCACGTCGCGCTGGTCCACGATCCGCAGGGCGAGTCGGGCAGTCGTTTCGAGAGGGCCCGATTTCTTCTTCCTTGCTGTCGGCTGTGCGAAAATGCCTTTTGCGGCACAGGTGTTCCTATCGCCCTACTTGCACATACACGTTCTGCTCATTGCCGGAGGCGAGTTCCACGGCGGTAATGCGCCAGAGACCTGGGGTGTCGTTGGCGGCGAGGTTGGCCCTAATTGTAAGATGTCCGTCCTTCGCACCATAGAAGCCGCTCCATTCGGCTGCGCGACCGTGCGGGTCGAGCAGGTCGACACGCACTGGAATAATGGCGTCGAGCGGCTGGCCTCTGCCGTCGACCACCGCAAGCTCGACCGTTATTGTCTCGCCCGGCTTGGCACGCTCGGGCGCCGTCAGGCGAACGTCGGCAATCGGCCGATCGGTTACCATCAACAGATGGCCTTCACAAGGACCGAAGTGACTTTCGAGACGGAGAACGCCGTCATCGGCCGTAGCGGCGAGCTTGCGGCCGGCAACGAGGTCGTACACATGACCCGTACGGCGAAGGGTGAATACGGCGTCGGTGGGCAGGCCGTTTTCCATAACCAGCCCGTGGTGCCCGACGTAGTCACCATATTGACGGCGGTCGTTCACGGCGAAGAGATAATCGGTCGTGCCATAGCGTCGCAGGTAAGGAATCACATCGGGCGTGGAACTGTCGGCCATGCGCTGGTATCGCGAGTCAATCGCTTTTCGCAGAGCACTCGCCTTCTCGACGTTCATACGGCGGGCCTCGTCGGCTCGTTTCGGCCGCGTGTGGCTTTCGACCAACACGTCTGGCTTGACGGCCGGGCAGAGCCGTTCGTCGCCCACAACAATCCCCCCACGCTTTTGGAACGTTAGCACGGCTTCGGCAACACTCGCCGGCAAGACGTCGCAGTCGGGCATGACGAGCAGTTTGTAACCGTCGAGTCCTCGCTGCTGAATGGTCTCTTCGAACACGACGCGCGGCTGGAGGGCAGCGTACTGGCAAATGAGCCACATATCGCCGGCCCAACTGCCGTTCCATCCGTAGGTACCGCGGCCGGCGAACATCTCCGATGCAAAGCTTTCGAGGAAGGCAACATCCTTCTCTGCGTCGGGAATCTGCACCAGCGTGGGACCCAACGGGCGCACAACCGTGTCGACGAGCCGCTTCAATTCATGCCGCGTTTCCGGATGTGTGTAGCGGTACGAACCTTGGGTAATGCCGGGTAGCAGTGAACCGATGCCATGGTACATAATGCCCTGGATCGGTCGTGCCACTTTGGTCCAAAACGCCTCGCGCAGGTGCATCGGCGCAATCGTGATGAACCGCGCCCCCGGCTCCTCGACCTCCCACCATGTGCGATACTTGCCCGTGGCGTCAACCGTGCCGGGCGCCTGTGGGCGAACGTCATGGTCGTCGAAATCGGCCGTTTGCTGCTCAGCCTTTTCTCCCGGCTCCGGCGCCGTCTGACTGCGGTACCAGATGATCTGCGTCATCTTCATGACCTTTTGGTTGGGCCGGGCAGAGGCCATTTGGAACAGTTCCTCGGTGGCCAGTCCGATGCGAATCGGGTCGGGGTACGAATAGGTCCATTGTGAGAGAAAGTCGACCTCGCCGCCGGAGCCCCACACGCTGGCCACGCGTACGGCCGGGTCGTGGAAGGTCCAAAACCGAGGGTGCGAACCGGCATTCAAGCCGCGATGGAGCCGCGTATGAAGCTCGTTCCAACCGTCGCCGTCTTTCCAGAGCCACTTGTAATAGACGTAGAGCGGGTGATTGTCGGCAATCACGCGATCGGCCGGGAACCCGGGTAGCTTGCCGTATGAAACGCCGCGCATGTTCACCGCTTCGTCGGGAATCGGAAAGCCAGCAGACTTTTCAAAGGCCCTTCGATCGTGCTCGTGGAAGCACGGTTTTGAGGCGCCTCGCACCTCAGTGTGAATAAGCGCACTGTCGAAGGCCGGATGGCCACCGTACGCGGTAGCCATCGACTGGCCCACGCGGCCGCAAAAATCCTTGATGCGTTCGAACCGTGCACACACGTCAGCATGGCTGTTGTAGGGCGCTCCGTCGCGGCGGACACGTTGATACTCGGGCAGGCTGCGTGCCCAGGAACCGGGCGAAAGGCTCGATACGATACGCATTCCAGCGGCCAGTGCGGCGTCGAGTTCTTCGATCCCGGCAGCGATCCGCGTTTCGTCGCCGGGTTGCGTGGGTCCTTGGGCGTCCCAGACCGCGCGGAAGTCGCAGCCGACGCCGATGGTGTGCGTGAAGCCAATATCGCGCAGCTCGTCGCGCCGCCCGCTAGCGCCACCCCACATCACCACTGGCATCCGGTGCGGCGGCTGGCGCGGAACAAGTATCATGTCGAACGACTGGCTGGTGGTATACGGTTCTTCGCCCGGCAGTTCGACCGAAGCCGTCAGTGTGTACGTATCGGGTCGCAAAGCCGTATCGAACGGGTATTCGAGTACGTGCCGTGCACCGGGGGCGATCTCCGGAAGTTCTACACGCTGCCACTCTGACCTGCCGAGCGTAAACGACACATGGGCAGCCGCCAAAGGCTGGCCGGTCACGTTCGTTACGCCGAATCGCAGCGGCGCGACCTGTTCCATCCGCTCGAACACATGCCGCAGGGAAAGCCGCTCGAACTTCACGGGCGCAAACTGGCAGGCTCGGTCGCTGATTCGCACCTGATCGATCAAGCCGGGAAACCCGTGGTAGCGGCTGCCAATGCGATCGCCGAGAACCAGCCCATGGCGACCCGCGGTAATACGGCCGAAGCCGGTCTTTCGCTCGCTGCCGACAGGTGAGCCGTCGACGAAGAATGCGCCGGTTCCCGCGCCGTCGTAGGTGAACGCGATATGGTGCCACGCGCGGGGCGGCAAACGTAGCGGGTCGGACTGCCACGTTGCCGATTCGCTGCCGAACCCGAGCGATGCGCGCAGACATCGCACGTCGGGCGCCGTCTCTCGCGACAGGACAAGCTGATAGTCGTTATGGTCTACGTATTTCTTGTCGACCAGAAAGGCCTCGGGGTACTCGCGCAGTTCGTCGGCCGGATTCAGCCACATTTCGATGGTGAACGCGCCGGCTGGAGTCAGACGTGGATCGTTCTTCGCCCGGGCCTGATGTGGTTTGTCTTCAGCAGGCCATCCGCGATACGACCGCAACGCGCCGCCAAATCGGCCGGCCTCTTCGAATGTGGCGCCATTGAGAGTCAGTTCGTGGCCATTGCCCGACGAATCGGCCGTTGCTTTCGGCTGGTTGAACTGCCATAGGGCGATGACGTGCTCGCCTGTCGCATTTTCGCCGGAATACTCTGAGCGGAACGGTTCAGCAAGTTGCCATTTTGCTTCGCCCGGTTGTGCCTGCCCAAGGGAGGAAGGCAAAGGAACGATGGTCGATACGAGAAGAACCACATGCAAGACAACGAGGACTTGGCGGGATATCATGGGAACGCCTCCTGGCAAGCATAGGAACAGTCACAAGAAGAGGCTACCACTTCAAGCCTCGGGCGTCAATTTGCGTGGTCTTTGGTTCAGCATGACGGGTACGTATGCGTGCGGAAGTGAACAAGGGTGGCCAAATGGACGTGAGCCATCCATTGGATTATGATTCTTGATGCACGCCGAGGGCAGCGCTGACCGCTTTCTCACGCCCTGAAATTAACCAACGTCCCGACACGCCACTCTGTTCCAAAACGTGGGCAAGGAGCAACAACCATGGCAAGGCAACCGATTTCATTATCGCTCGTACTCATCTTGGCAAGCTCCATGGCCTTGGCTGAAACGGCTGAAGACAAAGTCGGCCAGCGGCCTTACGAAATAGTTTGGGCCGAGCGGACCGCGGACGATCATTCGGCCTTGATCGACTTCGAGAATCTGGAGGGCTGGACGGTTGAATGCGTCGATGCGGAAGCAACGTTTACCCAGAGCCGGGAGCAGCAGCTTTGGGGGCAATACGTGGGCAAACTCGTCTATCGCGGCATCGGAAAGCGACCGTCAATCGTGATGAAGCCGCCGCAGCCGATTGCAGCAACCGGTCCGTTCGATTGCATCAACTTCTGGGTATACGGCAACAACTGGGCCTGGGTGAGCGACAAAACCACACCGCGCGTCGAAATCGCGCTGAAGTTCCAAAACGAGGCCGACCAAACGGTCCGCGTTTCCATGGACCGCGTCCGCTGGAAGGAATGGTGGGTGTTGCACCGAAAGCTTACCGCCGAACAACGCGAACAACTCGGGCAGCGTGCAAAGCTCGTGGGGATCGAAATCGCCGGCGGATGCAACGAGGAAGACCACACGCTCTACTTCGACAACCTGTCGGTCTACGAGGAAGAGTTGCCGCCGCTGGAGTTCGAGCCTCGGCCCGAGCGAAACCTGACACTTTTTCCCGGCCAAAATCCCGGAACAAACCTCGGGCCCGGCCGACTGCCGTTTCCCACGCGCGAAGAAACTATCCTGCCGGATAATCTTACGCAAGATTTCGAGGTGAAGCTCGAAGAGGTCGACGGCGTCTATCATTTCCGCTACCGGGGAAGCGACGGGGAACTGGTCTACCGGTACCAGCCTTCGACCGGCACGCTGGGCGATGTCACGGCCGAATGGGTCGGTTGCGGGAAACCATTTCGGCCGATGGCCGACGGCGGCGTCTACTTCGCCGTCGACGAGGGAGAAAAGGCCGTGGCGCCCGAGGCCTTGGAACTCGTGTCTGTACGGCGTGACGGCAACACAATCGAGTCGGTCTGGCGGTGTCGCGTCGGAGATCGCAACATGGAGGCGAAGTACACGCTGCGTCTGTGGCAGAAGTCGCTCGTCATCGACGTACAATGTCTCGGCGGCGAAGTGGCCGAGTTCCGCATCGGCCGGGCCGTCGGTGTCGACAACCCTCGCCTGGTCACCCTGCCGTACCTTGCCTGCGAAGCACAACGCCCGGCCGTGGTGGTCATGGGACCGGTCGAACGGCCGTTGTTCGCGTTCTCGATGGTCGACTACTACCGATCGAACGCTTCGTCTCTTTGGGCGTTCAACGAAGTGAGCGAGGACGGCGTCGCCTACAATGGTGGTAGCCGTTACACTCCCAAAACCGATGGCAAACGCAACGACTGCTTCGAACGGTTGTTCCTTACCGTATCGCCGCGATTCGAGGAAATACTACCCAATGTGGCAAATCCGAAATCGCCCTGGATGCACGTGGCTGGAAACCGTGTGTGGATCGCCTTCGGGGCGGGCAATCGTGAGCAGGACTACGCCTGCTGGAAAAAAATCGCTCGTTACGGGATGACCAGCGTCGTCATCACCGACCACGAAGTTGGCTGGCGCGACGGCGGCGAGAGTTTTACGATGCGCACCCGAGCGGCGCCCGGCAAAGGAGGCGACGAGGGGCAGGCCGACTACGCGCGCAAGCTCCACGCCCTCGGTTTCCGCTACGGTATTTACAACAACTACACGGACTACGCCCCGGTCAACGAGCACTGGAACGAAGACTTTGTGGCCCGCACGCCCGACGGCAACTGGCGTTCGGCCTGGGCACGCTGCTACAACCCCAAACCGGCTCGCGCCGTGGAATTGGAGGCAAAGCTGGCGCCGATCATTCAGCAGAAGTTCCACCTCGACACGGCCTACTGCGATGTGCACACGGCCGTGCAGCCGTGGCGTTATTGCGATTTCGATGCGCGCGTGCCTGGTGCCGGCACGTTCGCCGCGACATTCTACGCTTACGGCGAAATCATGCTCCACCAGAAGAAGACGTGGAACGGACCGGTTTATAGCGAAGGGAACAACCACTGGTACTATTGCGGCCTGACCGACGGCAACTACGGCCAAGATCAGGTGGCTCGTCTGAACGAGAATCCTTGGCTGGTCGACTTCGACCTTCGCAAGCTGCACCCGCTTTGCTGCAATTTCGGCATGGGCAATCCCGGCATGTTCTTCGGGCATAAAGAACGGCTTGGAGATACGCCCGAGGAGCGAGACGCGCGGCTCGATCGGTTCCTTGCCGCAACGCTGGCGTTCGGCCACACCGGCTTCCTCATTCGCGAAGGTGGTATCTCGAATACCGTCCGTAGCTATTTCACGGTTCAGCAGATTCACAAACATTACGCCCAGCAAACGGCCGAGGAAATTCGTTATGCCGACGCCAAAGGAAACCTGCTCGACACGAGCGAAGCAGTGGCCTCGGGCGCGTTCGAGCGATCGCAAGTTCAAACACGCTACTGCGACGGGCTGACCGTGATGGTCAACGGTCATCCGTTGGAAAACTGGCGAACAGCCGGTTTAGTACTTCCGCCCAACGGCTGGTGCGTCCGAGGGACACCTGACTTGCCACTTTCCGCCTTTAGCGCCTTGATCGATGGTCATCGGGTCGATTATGTCGATTCGTCCGCCTACCTCTACGCCGATGGGCGCGGCCGTTTCACCCGATTCGAGAAGGTGGCCACCGGCGGCCAAGTTATCGCGCACAAGCGAAACGATGGTACATTCGAGGTCATTCCCGTTGATGGTTGCACCGATTTCGGAGTTTCGCTCGATGGCCGTACGGCCACGGCTGTCGCGCTCGATATCGACGGCATCGAGATGCGACCGGCGGAGACACGTTTCAGCCGAGGGCTGGTGTACGTTGTGCCTGTTGCCGGAGCCTTCAGCTACATCCTCGCGCCACAGTCAACACCGGCCGTTGCCCTGCGTTGCGACCGCGATGAGGTCGTGCCGGGCGAAACGGTACGCATCGCCGGCACCACAGAACACGTATTCCGCATTCCGGCCGATACCACCCCAGGTACCCGACTTTGGCAATCGTTCGACGGTGCATGGATCGACTTCACCGCCGTCCCGCTGATCGACGCAACGTTGCAGGTCGACTCGTCCCTGCGGCTGGAAATGGTTTCCCACCTGGGCACCCGTGCGGAAGCTACCGCAACTCTCGCCGGAAACAGCCAGCCGGTAACGCTCCAGCCAAAAATGCCGGCGCAGCTGGAGTTCGCTTTTGCGCGACCGGAGAAGGAAGAAGTCCGCGAGATGATACTCGAAGTCCATGCCGCCGAGTTGTCGTGCAACCGCCGCTGGTGGCTGAAGGCCGAGAACACCATCGTGCCGATTGCCGAACTGGGCACCGAGGTGACCGTCGGCCAGTGCCTCCGCGACGCCGAGGAAACGCCGTTCAATGGCAAAAGCGGCACCCAGGTATACCGGACCGAGCGCGATTGCGGCGGCATAACGAAACCAACGCTGTTCATGCACCCGCCGTACAAAACCGGTACGGGTTATGCCTTTGTCGCGTTCGCCCCGCTCGATCTGCCAGCCGAGCCTGCTGCGGCGCTGCGGTGCAATATTGGCAAGGCCGACGGCAGCGACTCGGGCGATGGTATCCTGTTCCGCATCGCCGTCGTCGAGCCGGATGGCACGGAAACGGTCGTCGCCGAGCGTCAATGGATCGAGCACACGTGGATGCCGCTCGAGGCCGATCTGACGCCCTGGGCCGGGCGGCGCGTACAGCTCAAATTGATCAGTGACGTCGGGCCCTGCAATAACTCGTCGGGCGATTGGGCCTGTTGGGCGGACATGCGCATCGAAAGCCTAAAACCGTTGCTGTATCTCACGCTGCACGATCATCCGGTAACGCTGCGTTTCGAGCCCGGGCCACATCCTGCGGCAGGTTTGACCGTCGGCGAGTTGCGCAAAGCCAAGTCGGCGATGCTCCGCTATCAGGCAATCGGCCTGCAATGCGGTGGCCAGTATGTTTCTCAGGGTGCGCTCAACAACGTGGCCATCGGAGAACTCCCGTCGGCTGCCGGCAATGAGAAAAAAGGGATTTGGGGCGACGGTGCAATATCGCTCGGCCCGGACGCAATCGCGTCGCTCGACTTTGTCAACCGTTTGTCGATCGACAACCCCGGCCGAGACTGTTTCAAGGTTCGTCGCTTCTGGATTGAGTTGGAGTTGTCCGACGGCCGCCCCTGCACGTCGCGCGTTTCCACCCCAATCTATACCCAACCGCCCGACTGGCTCCACGCCGAGGGGACAGGTGTTTCCTTCGGCGAAGCCATTCAGGTGGAAGTCCGGTTTTGAGCATGCTGCCGCCTTGGGTGTGGTGATCAAACGCGGGAATCTCTTAACCAACCTGGTGCGGCGCTGCACGAGACGAAAGATGAACACATGCGGCTAAGGTTTCGAAACCGAGGGCACCCGTTTCATTCGTGCGATGGGATCAGTTCTCCGCCGTTGACTGTGGCCAGATCCTTGTACGTGTCGAGTTCGGTGTTTTCCGAAAGGAAATGAACGCTGCCGTCGCCGTATAGGAAATGGGCGCCGCCGGGGTGATAACTGCCGTGGGGAAGGTAGTTGAAGGGAATGTCGTCGGCCACTCGTTCGACCTGTGCGTTGACAGGGTGTGTGACGACCTTAAACGCATAGGAACACCGGCTCGTGCCGCTGGTGGAACCGGCGATCCATGGGCGGACGTTGCCTGGCGGGTCGGCGAAGCTCATTGTGCCGTTGCCGGCGATGCGGTCGATCTGCACGAATTCGCCGATCGCCAGCGAGTTGCTCAGTCCGTCACGGACCTCAGAAAAACGCCGCGCGAATCCCCAGCCGAACATTCCGTTGGTTGGCATTTCGCCGCAGTCGCTCGCAACGACGGGGTACTCCTCCGGTCTCGCCCCACCGACGCCTTGATAGGTGGCGATCGCACCGTCTTGGAGTCCATTAAGCTTATCGCGAAACACCGTGTCGTGCGGCCACGAGGGGCACACATAAGCGTCGATTGCGGTGTAACGATGCGGTTCGTCGTATGTCGTGCGCTGGACATTGTCTACGTCGAGTTCTTCGTAAAGGTTCTTCCGTTCAAGATACGGCAACATTGAGGTAAATAATGCATGACGCATGGGGCCCAAACCACCGATCGGGAAGCACTGCTGATGAGCTGTCGCGTAGTTGTGCAATGCCAGTCCCATCTGTCGTAGCTTGTTCGAACACTGCATCCGCCGGGCAGCCTCGCGAGCCGACTGCACGGCTGGCAGCAACAGGGCGATCAAAATACCGATGATGGCAATCACCACCAATAGTTCGACCAGCGTGAAAGCACCGTTCTTGCGACTTCGTTTCACTTTCAACCTTTATGCTGCGGTGTCCGGAACGTCGTCAACGCAAGGCTTCAACACCCAAAGGTGCGCTCCCCTACTCTTGCTTCGATGCGTTGCACTGCTGCCGCAGTAGCGGTTCGTATTCGCTAAACGGACGCCCTTGCCGATACTCACCCACGTTGTACTTTTTCGATAATCGGATGAACTCCTGGCAGGCGGTCGCCCGATCTTTGGGGCCGAGAAACTCGCATTGCTGTTGCCCGGACTTTTGGCGGAATTCGTCGTAGCGTCGTAGCCACACATGATCAAATGGCAGACGTTCGCGACGTACCCGATCATAGAGGGTTGGTTCATCGCGTACGGCATCCAATGCGGCGTCGAAGAATCTCGATGCCTGGTTCATGGTGTCCAGTGTCAACCAGCCTTTTGTGTCGCGCGCGTAACACCCCATCTTCGCACCGGATTGTCTTGCGACATTACCCATCAGATCGAGATACGCTCGGAGGTGCGGAGCAGCCGGGCCGTAGTAGCCGGACAGAAACTCGTCGATAAGGGCATTTTCGTCAGCATCCGGGTTCCAAAGCAGATGGGCCATCAGCCACGCCCGAAGGCGGATGAAATCGCCGGTGCGGCTGCCGCTGTCGCCCTGTTCGAATACGCCAACCGCGCCGTTTCGCACGAAATAACGAAGATTCGTTGCTAGGACATGAAGGTTCGGATGTGGGATCAGGTAGTTGCGAAAGTTAGTTATATAGTCCCAAACGTAGAGCTGCGGCGCAATGCGCCCCCAGCCTTCGACGTCTTCTCGAAAACGTGCGTTATGCGGGCTTGACTCCAGCGAGTCGGAAAAATCGCATTCGATCGAACACAGTCGTACGATGACGTTATGCCGTGGGCGAATTGACTTCGGTGGCCTGCGGGTATACTGATAAGCCAGCGTTTCGACAAGCACGTCGGGAAACTCTCTTTCGATGTCTTCGGCCACTCGATTGACAAACCAGATCATCGGTCCGGCCGGGCTTCCTTCCGCCTCTTCAATCGCACGACATTTGTTGCACTGGCAATTTCCACGACAGTCGTTCTGACTGATCGAGATAATCGTTGCACCGGGCGATTCGCGGAGTCGTTTCAGCGCGTTGCGAGTTAGCTCTTCGCGCATTTCATCGTTGGTCAGGCAGAGTTGCGCACGGTGGTGGGTGCGTTTGCCTTCGATCAGGCTGTACCATTCCGGATGCTCGTCGAAGTACTTGGCCGGCGGCAGCAGCGGGTTGATGTCGTAAAACGTGTGGACCCATCCCAAAAGTCCGTTGGGACCGCCGTATTCGACGGGAATGGCCCAATGGTCGTGTCCGTTGAGCCGTAACCGGGCCGAAAAGACGCCCATCTTCCTTCGCTCAGCTTCGTCCAGTTCACGGTGAGAGACAAAGCAACCGTCGGAAAGTTGCAGGTAACGGGTGGCGCGGTCGATGAGCTTGGGGGTGTAGGCCGTGTCGAGGCTCGGAATCGAAAGCGTGGGTTGCCGCGGAATGGTAGACTCGGTCGAGGTCCACCATCGCACGCCCACCACGTCTTCGAGAAACGTGAACACGGCATAAAGCGTTCCACGGCGAGGATGTCCGACGAGGACCACGTCGCGCCCAACCGTTTTGATCACAATCGCATCGGGCGCGAGCTTGGCAGGATCGAATTCGGGCAACAGCTTCCGAGTTAAGGGACTATCGCCCAGCACGATGCGCGGCTGATCGACGGGCGTCTCTTCTGTCGACCGAATCGGCAACGTGGCACCCGTGACCTGGGCAAGATGTTCCTGCAACTCCCCGGCAGCCGTTTGGTCGACCGCCGTGGCGTTCTCGGGAATGATGATGACATAATCACTCCGGCCATCGCGGCTGAGTTGCAGATCGTCGTTAGCCGAAGCAACGAGGGCTGGCACAAATAACAGCAAACAAAGCAACGTCGCTTTCACTAGAATGCTCCCCTCTTCTGAGTATGGCATTATTCTGTCTATCAGCGAGATTTTCTACAAAAACGAACGATTCCTGCCATTCCGAGTCCCAGCAGTATCAGCACAAGGCTCGATGGCTCAGGAACGTATTGCTGTATTAGATTGCTGTCGATCTTCTCCCGATCAGCGGTGTCAAGCGAACCGTAGAGAATGAATTCTTGAAGATAACCGTTGAGTCCTAGCGTACCGTTAATGGTCTGCGCGCCAATGGTTAATACATCGTCGTCCTGGTCGATGCTGGCAGTTGTCCACTGCAGCACGTTGTTGCCATTAGCGTATAGAATGACGGTGTCGTGGCCATCAGCTTGCGTGCCATCGGCCACCGTGGTTGCCAGAAATACATCGGTCGTGTTCAACGCAAAACTGGACGTTGCGGAGCCGAACGGAGTACCCGCGACGGCAGTTAAACGCGCATCGACCGTATCGTCCGTTCCAATGTCCTTGCCTCCCGCGGAAAGTCTGGTGGAATTAAACGCGTTGTTGTTCAATGCCCATAGCCGTTGATTGACAGTTGAGACGCCGCTGGGCATGGAAAGAAACTGGCCGACGGCGAAGACCGTGCTTTGGCCGGTCAGAGACGTTGCGTAAGTGACGGATAACACTTGGCTGCCCGAAAAATTCACGGCTGGTAGTCCATTAGCCGCGCGAACGACGGTGCCGGCGCTGACGATCTGCGGCTGTTGGCTCACCGTCTCCTCTGAAATATCCATGCCGGCCGTTGTTGCATCGGTCTGGTCGTACCATGTCACGACGTAACCATTGTCGGTGGCGCTAGTGCCTACGAAGGTCAGCAAGGCCGTGGTATCCAAGTTTCCATTGGTGTCGAAACCGATGTCCTGAGTCGCATTGTCACTACTACGGCGAACCGTGATTGCATGGGCATTCGTGCCTGTGTAGTTCGTGTCGAGTCGGCGGAGAGCATAAGCGGTGGTCGCGCCGGTTACATCGTTCAGGATTTCTGCGGCAGCGGGAGTAGCTAACATGGCCAGCAGTAACCAAAGCAGGCTAGCGAAAAAGACAGGATTTAGGTATCGCATGGAACAACCCTCCTAAAAAGGGAAAATGGATTAACATTTTGGTTGGCGCATTCGTCGTACATCAGCAGCGGACTAATTGAGGTACTTGCGGAAGCCAATTGCGTCAGGCGAGTTGCGGTGAAGTGGTCTGGGTTGTCAAGTCCGGACGGCAACACGTACGGCAGTTGGTGTTGCCTGACGCCATAGTACGACCTGCGAGTTAAGATTCGGATAGAAAAGATCTACGCCCCATGATTGAGTCTATTGCGTTACGTGATCGCGTCAATGATAATATTATTCTGCAGTGCTGTTACTTTTGGTCAGGTTCCCTACCCTGTCGTTCCACGGCATATTGTGCGTTGCTGTCGAGACAATCGTGTTAAACAACGTTCTGTACCTCCGAATGAGAATTGGTGAACGTTGCGGTGTATTTGGCGTGATGGCGGCCAGCGTGTACAGCGAATATAATCCAAGGTGGTCGCCGCGGTGTGCTATGGCAAGGTAAGTGCTGAATGGCGTGAAGGGTAAACGTCTCACAACCCACAAAAAAGGACTCGCCCATGCTAGAACCCCCAAGGGTAGCGCTGCTGATTCAGTCGAGTCTGGAGTATGGGCGTGGGTTGTTGCGGGGGATCGGGTCGTATCTGCAGGGCCATGGGCCGTGGGCCGTGTTTCATCGGGTGGGGATGATGCCCGAGTCGCTTTCACCCCAGTTGCGCAAGTGGCAGCCGCAGGGGATCATCGGACAATTCGAAACCCGCAATTTGCTGCGACAAGTTCAGCGGCTGCGCATCCCGACGATCGACCTTTTCGCTTTGCACTCGTTTCGCAACATCGCCCGATTCGCTGTCGACCACGCGGCCGTTTCTCAAATGGCGGCCAATTTCTTCCTCGAGCTGGGCTACCAGCACTTCGCCTATTGTGGTTTCCAGGGCGTGTACTACTCCGAACGACGTGGGACGGCCTTTGTCGAGTATCTTGCGGAAAAAGGCTATTCCGTCGACGTTTACGAGGCTTCCTCGCCCCGTGGAAGCAAAAGCGTGTTCGACATCGAGTCGGCCGGCCAGTTCGAGATCGAACGCATCGGGCAGTGGCTGGGCACCCTGCCAAAACCACTGGCCCTGATGGCGGGCACCGACGTGCGCGCCCGGCAGGTGTTGGAGGCTTGCCGATTGTTCGAGTTCCGCGTCCCGAAGGAAGTAGCCGTGTTAGGTGTCGGCAACGATGAGGTGTTGTGCAACTTGGCCGACCCGCCGCTGACGAGCGTGGCCCTGCGCCCGGAGACGATCGGCTACGAAGCGGCCGCCCTGCTCGACCGCTTGATGCACGGCGCGGCACCGCCCGTGGAACCACTTGTTCACGGGCCATTGTGCATCGTGCCCCGGCAGTCGACCAATAGCGTGGCCATTGCCGATCCAGTGGTCCACGAGGCGGTTTCTTTTCTTCGGGCACATTTCGCCGAGGGTATTTCGGTGGCCGAGGTCGCGCGGCATGTGGGCGTTTCGCGCAGCACGCTTCAACGACGTTTTGTCGAGGCCCTGGGCCGTTCGCCGCGTGAAGAGTTAATTCGCACGCAGCTCAATCGCGTGGAAGAACTGCTCCGCGATACCACGTTGCCGCTGGGAAAGATTGCCGAGCGAACGGGCTTTAATTACCCGGAGTGCCTGATGAAGCTTTTCAAGCGTAAAATCGGCAAGACGCCCACAGAATATCGCGAACAATTCGTCAAGGGGCGGTAGTCGTCAGAGTCTCGCGATCGACTAAAACTCTCAGTATGAACGACTGCTTGGATCATTGTAGTTCGAAACCGGAGGAGTACGATGGGGATATTGTTTGGCCACCATTTCCCTGTTATCAGTTTCCCACGCGATGGTTCTCAGTACGCTTGATTGGTTGATCCTGACGCTGTTCCTTGTCGTTTCGCTCGCCGTGGGCGTCATGGTAGCGCGACGCGCGGGACGCAGTTCGACCGATTTTTTCCTCTCCGGCCGCAATATGCCCTGGTGGCTGCTGGGGACCTCCATGGTGGCCACCACCTTTTCGGCTGGCACGCCGAATTTCGTGACCAATCTCGTGCGCGAATATGGCATCGCCGGCAACTGGCTTTGGTGGTGCTTTCTTCCGACAGGCATGCTCACCACATTTCTCTACGCCAAACTTTGGCGGCGTAGCGGGGTGGTCACCGACATCGAGTTCTACGAACTGCGATATAGTGGCAAGCCAGCCGCCTTTTTGCGGGGATTTCGCGCCGTCTATCTGGGCTTGGTTTTCAACATCGTGGGCATCGCGACGGCCACGATGGCGGTGATCAAGATCGCCGGAGTGATGCTCGGTTCGCCACCGACGATGACCGTTGTTACCGCAGGAACCGTTGCCGTGTTGTGCAGCATGTTGGGTGGTCTTACCGGAGTGCTGCTGACCGATTTTCTGCTGTTTCTGGTTTCGATGGGCGGTACCATCGCGGCTGCGGTGGTCCTGTTAAACCGACCAGAGATCGGCGGCCTCAGCGGCCTGATGAGCCACGCGAGCGTACAACAGCGGCTCGCCTTTCTCCCGGAGTTGAGCAACCTCGATCTGGTAGTCACCCTGTTGGTAATCCCGTTCGCCGTGCAATGGTGGAGCGTGTGGTATCCTGGCGCCGAACCGGGCGGCGGCGGCTACATTGTGCAACGAATGCTGGCCGCAAAAAACGAAACACACGCTACTGGGGCAACGCTGCTTTTCAATACGGCCCACTATGCCCTACGTCCCTGGCCGTGGCTGATCGTCGCGCTAATCAGTGTAGTTCTTTATCCCGATCTTGCTGCGCTGCGTGAAGCGTTTCCGAACATCCCCGACAACGTAATGCGCCACGACGCCGCTTATCCGGCTGCATTGACGCTGTTGCCCTCGGGCTTGCGCGGTTTGCTGCTGGCCGCGCTGCTGGCGGCCTATATGTCGACCGTCTCGACACTTCTGAACCTTGGGTCATCTTACATGGTCAACGATTTCTATCGACGCTTCGTGAGTCCCAACGGCAGTGAGAAGCAGTACGTTCGGGCAGGCCGGTTGAGCACCCTCCTGCTAATGCTGCTGGCAAGCCTTATGGGGCTTTGGCTGAAAGACGCCCTGCAAGCGTTCAACATCATGCTACAGGTAGGAGCCGGCACGGGATTGCTCTTTCTTTTGCGATGGTTCTGGTGGCGAATCAATGCTTTCAGCGAGTTGGCGGCGATGGCAAGTTCGCTCCTATTGGCCCTCTATTTCGAGTTCTTTCATCCCACCGTCATGTCGCCCGCCTTGAAACTAACGTTGTGCGTGGGGTTGACGACGCTTATTTGGCTGGCCGTTACCTTCCTGACTCGGCCTACTGACGACACCACGCTGCGCCGTTTTTGTCGCCTCATTGGCCCTGGCGGAGTCGGCTGGCGCCCGGTGCTTCGTCGTGCGGAAACCGACGGTGTGCCAATTGTTGAACACTCGCAGAAGAACCAAATTGCATTGGGGCTTGTTTGCTCGCTGCTTGGCTGTGTGACGGTGTACAGCTTCCTGATTGCTACCGGCTATGCGATCTACGGTCGTTACGGTTGGGCCGGTGTGCTGGCGTTGTGGGGTGTGGCGAGCACCGCCTTGTTGATGTACCTCTGGAATTCGGTGGCTGGTCGGTCAAACCCGGATAGGGTGCGTTCCGCGGCGATCATGCTGTCGACAAACGAAAGCGATACGACGACTCTTACCGACGATGAGTCTTCTGTCTCCCAGGTAGGTTCTTAAAAAATGATCGATACGATGACTACACCTAAAGACAAAGCCCGACACTTCCTCGAACATGAAACGGCTTTCCGTTTGGGAATGTTGCCGACGGAGACGTCACACCCCAAAACGGCATCGCTTTCACAGACCATTGCCCAGAATGTACCCGACGGCCTTCGGATGTTGTTGGGGGTAGATGAAGACGTCGCTCGGGCAACAACGCGAGTAACTGCTTCACCCGAATTTGCCGACCTCGTTGACGCTTTGGTTGAAGCCGTTAGTACGGGCAAACGTGTCTTCTTTACGGGTTGCGGAGCTACTGGCCGGCTGGCCATTCTCATCGAGGCGGCCTGGCGCACGTTCTGGCAGGAGTTGCGTCGCGACTGGCCGCAACTTCAAAACGCCATCCCCGACTTCGAGGAAACCTTTGTCAGCCTGATGGCCGGTGGCGACTACGCGCTCATCCGTTCGGTTGAAGGTTTCGAGGATTCCACCGACTTGGGTCGTTACCAGCTTGCACGCGCCGGCGTGACGTCCGGCGACGTCGTGGTCGCAGTGACCGAGGGCGGCGAGACTTCGTTCGTCATCGGCACGGCCTGGCAGGGATTGAAGGCAGGGGCACACGTGTTCTTTGCTTACAACAATCCCACGAACGTCTTGCACCAATATGTCAAGCGCTCGCGCCAATTGATCGACGAACCACGCGTCACGAAGATCGACCTTTTCACCGGCCCGATGGCCATCGCGGGTTCAACTCGAATGCAAGCGACCACTACCGAGTTGTTGGTCCTGGGAGCGGCGGTGGAACTGGCCCTCGTGACGGTGCTGGCAAACTGGCTATCGCCCACACAACTCAAGGACTTGGGCGTTGCCCGGCGCCGCCCGACCGATTTCCCCCGACTGTTTTCCAGATTGTTGGCCCAACTGAAGTCGGAGGAAAACGTGGAGACTATCGCCCAACTTATCCAATGGGAAGAGGAGACGTACCGCAATCAAGGATTAGTCACCTATATGACCGACCGCTATCTGATCGACGTACTCACCGACACGACCGAACGAGCGCCTACGTTCCGCTTGCCGCCGTTTCGCAAGTGTGACGACCAAGCCTCGGCACAGAGTTGGGCATTCGTGAAGAATCCGCGTTTTTCCACCCCCGATGCTTGGCGGCACCTGCTTGCCCGGGAACCGCGTGGAATTGATTGGCCGCCATTGGCTTACCAGTCGCTCGACGTATCGCCGGCGTTGCGAAATGATCCACCGAAGTTGGACAACGCTGAAATCCGCAAATTCCTCGTTGGTCACGAAGATGATCCGGCACGCCACGAGGCCGATGATTCGCGCGTGGCAATGATCCTGGTGGGCGACGAGATTGCACAAAGCGGTCCGTTGCGTAAAGCATTCGATCAGGCCTTCGCTAGACATGCGTCCTCGTTTTCAACCACGGCAGCCATCGCAGTAGGGCCGGCGCACCCGGATCGCAACGTTCAAACCACCTTTCATATTGCCTGCGACTTGCCGGCGTCGCCCTTGGGGCTTTGGGATCGTCTGGCCGTGAAACTGGCTTTGAATCTCATGTCGACTGCCACCATGGCCCGAATGGGTCGCGTGGAGGGCAACTACATGTCAAAAGTCGAGACGACCAACAAGAAGCTCATCGACCGGGGCACTCGATTGGTCGCACACCTCGCGTGTGTGGACTACAATACGGCGTGCTACGCGTTGCACGAAGCCATGGACGAAGTGGCTGAACAGGAGCGGAAGACGAAAGACGCTCCTTCCCCCGTCGCGGTCGCCGTCGCCAACTTGCAGAACGGACGGCAGCGCAGCCAACACAACGGCGACGACAACGCCGAAAACCGCCGCAGTTTCTCAAACAACTCCCACTTGAAAGCGGAAACCGGCCCATAGGGCTGGCGCACGCGAGAAAAAAGTGTCTAATGTTCCTTTGAGTATATGAATTACCTTTTCGGTTCTGAGCTAATGGCTACCCAGAGCATTGTAGTCGCCGAGAACGCTAGTGCCGTTTCAACTCAATGACTTTCGTGGTTCGGTTATGCCGCATTCGGTTTGAACCGACGCCACGCATGGGTGGTTATTGATATCTGATTGTTGCGCCAGCGACGGTAGCTTTCGATGGCGGTTTGTTGTTCTTCGTGGGTCGTGTAATCTGAGTTGTCGAGGGCGAACTTTCTGAAGGCAGTGAATTGACATTCGATGCGGTTTAGCCAAGACGCATTCGTTGGCGTGAAGACAAGCACAATGTTGTTAACTTTGGCCCACGCCACGACCTCGACTTTGGCATGGGGCTTGAAGTTGTCCAGGACGAAATCGAGCCGCTGGTTTCTCGGGTAGCGATGACGAAGCCCGCGAAGAAAGGAGAGAAAGTCTTTCCACGTTTTGTTTTTGGTGAAGCGTCCGAACAATCGTCCCGTTTCCAGGTCGTAAGCGACAAGAAAGTGCCGCACGCCGCCGTGCCGATGGTAAGTCGCCCGCAGTCGCTCCACGCGTTTCTTTCCTCCAGCCAGGCATCGACCGTGCCAGGGTTGGAGGTTCAACGGTCCGAATTCGTCGACACACACGCGTCGACCGCCAGCAGGTCGCTTACGGTAAAGCCGATGCAAGCGTCGGTATTTGGGCCAAAACTCGGGATCGTTTGACTCTTTCCACGTTTTGGTGTGTCTCCAGTGCACCTGACTGCGGCGGAGCAGAACACGCAGCCACTCCAGGCTGATAACGCCGATGATCTTCTGTTCGATCAAGTATTCTCGCAGTTTCGCCAACGACCACTGCGTCATACCGATGAGTTCCTTCGGCGGCGAGAGGGCTACTTCGGCGATCTGCGCGACAAGATCCGCCGTGAAGGTGGTGGGACGGTGTGGACCATGAAAGTAGAGAAACCACTCGATTGCCTCGCACCCTCCCGCATTGAAGCGGTGAATGATAGCTCGTACCCATTGCGGCGTATATTCGACACGCAGGGCGATGTCTCGATTGCAAACTCCTCCGGAAGAGAGGAGAATAACTCGTGCGCGGCAACTGTTGACCTAATTGGTCCGCCTGCGCTTCCAACGCCGCAGCCAGCGCCGTTCTGGTGGCGCCACGCGGCGTACCTTGACCGTATCCATTTCGGGAGTCTCCGCGTTTTTCACTCACAACAAACACGACGTGGAGACTCCCATTATCGCCTGTTGCATCGACACGAGCATTCTAAGTGCTTGCACTGCTATCGCCCATGCTCCACAAACGCGAAACTCATTGAGTCGAAACGCCCCTAGTACGTCATCCAGCAAGTTTCTTCCGGTATAGTTCCGGGAACACTCGGCGGGCGTCGTTGTTATTGAAGGTCCAGTCGATTATGGCTTTGCGGCGATTTCGGTCGCGGGCCCAAGTCGCCGCATGACGTTGAACTTCTTCGATTGTAGGAATCCGTCGCCCGAGGCATTGCTTGGTCAACACGGAGATTTCAATTTCTGCCATGTTCAGCCAACTGGCGTGCTTGGGTGTGTAGTGCCATACGATGCGTCGCAGAGATTGCTTCGCTTTCGTGGCGTCAAACGTTTCGATGAGGGACTTTTCGTTGTGCGTGTTGAGGTTGTCGAGAACCAAATGAATCCGACGAGCCTTGGGATAACGCTGAAGCAGATCACGCACGAATCGTGCGAAATCGGCCCGTTTGCGATGACGCCGAGCCTGGACGAAGCGTTTGCCACCATTCGGCTCAACGGCGACAAAGATACTGCACGTGCCGCAACGACGATACTCGTAGTCCTGCTTAGCCGCCTTGCCTGGTACGGCAGGCTTGAAGGGACACGTATCGTCCAGGAGTTGATACGGCTGCTCGTCCATGCAAATCAACGGTTCTCTCGGGTTGAACGCCTTTTCATACTGGTCGAGGACGTCCTCCATTCTGTCGCGAAACTCTTCGGTGAGTCTCGGAATGCACCATGTTTTTTTCGCCATGGCTTCATGTCGTGCTCTTTCAGCCACAACGCAACCTCGCTCTTGCTGATCGAATCGACGAAGCCTCGTTTCACGGCGTGCACGCAGAGTAGTTCCAGCGTCCAGCGGACGCGGCCCTCCGGCGGATCGCTGCAAGCCAACGCCACGACTTGCTGCTTCTGCCGTGGCGTAAACGTGGGCGGAGCACCGGATCGAGGGGCGTCGTACAACGCTTCCTCTAAACTCCCGGTACAGAACCGTTTACGCATACTGCGAACAGTTCGATCCGTGCAACCAACGTGTTCGGCAATCTCCTCATCCGTGAATCCTTCATCTGATTTCAGCAGAATCAAGGCACGCCGAACCACACGCACGGATCGCGTGCCGGTATGCACCAACTCCTGCAAATGCTGTCGGGCCTCGTCCTTGAGGCGTACAATGTGTTCCTTCATGCCGGTGCTTATACCACCGGAAACAATTTCATGGAAGGCGTACTAGTGCCGTCATACTCAAAAACAAAGGCACATTCCGTTGTATCCTCTGACGCGGACTGCATGGCCGATATAACGGCGGTATTGCCATCAATTACTACCTGACTCCCGAACTCCATAAATGCAGAAATAGTAGAAGGACGGAGTTCCTGAACTTTAACCCACTGCGTTCCGTTGAAACGATAGACGAACGCAGCTCCCGCCCCAAACCCGCTTTGGTCATCATAGTTTGAGCCGACAATCGCTACGTCACCGTCAAGATCAATGGACGCGCCGAAGTCGCCACCCATTACACTATCGTTTACGTGATCACTGACGATCTCCTGGGTAAGCTGCCACGTATCATTCTCACGTCGAAAAACGTAAACGACTCCTGAGCACGCTGATTCCCCCTCTTTGTTACGTGCTGCAACAAGAATCGTGTCGTTATCCACAGCAACAGCCGTCCCGAACTGGTCGAATTCTCGCGGAACTGGAGCGATAAGCCGTTGTTCAAAGACCCAACGTAAACCGTCACTTCGGTAGACGTAGGCTGCCCCGGAGTAATGTCCGCTGTGGTCATCGTGGTATGCCCCAATCACTAAAGTTTCGCCGTCGCAAGCCAACACTCGCCCCAGATACGAACCCGTCCCGGCCGTCTGCGATGCGATGCACTGCCACGATGTCCACACGTCTTCCGGCAATGCCGACGGCAGGTAACCCAATCCACGCCAATCGCCCTCCAACAGTTGAGCAGACGAGGCTTGGTCATTCGCCTCGACCTCGAACGTCGCGTCCCGGGTGACCACCAACTGATAACTGCATGCCTCGGCGGAAGACACCCGGACGTAGTAGTCATCAACGAGGCCGTCCGTCGTGTCATCGACATATCCCTTGATTGCCGTCGTGATGTTTTCCGAGGACAGCCCGACTGCCAGCAGCCGGCCGGCCGAATCGTAGAGCTGCAGCAGTACATCCGCACTACGGTCCAAGGTGGCCAAGGCCACCGTGGTGACCTGGCCATCGGCCAAGCTGAACCGATACCAGTCCTCCGAACCGCTTTCGTCCGCCGTCGATACATCGTTGGATACGTTTTCTCCTCCAGCGAGTTCCGTGAGCGCTGTGGCCGACGAAACCCGTAAGCCGCCGATAACGGCCGCTCGGGCCGAACCCTGATCGTCGACCGCCAAGAAGCTCGCGTCCAGGTCGGCCGCATTCGTCGGGCTGTCGTTGTCGACCTCGCCGAGTCCCGCATCGAGAACCGCGTTGAGAACCACCGAGAGAGTGAATGTCCCCGTGGTGCTAGAATCGCCTGATACCACGATCTCGTAGGTACCATTCTCCTGGATCTCAACACCCTGCAGGAGAAGGGAATTCCCCACGCGTTGCACCGTGAGACCTTCGATCACCTCGCCATTCGGTCCGCGAAGCTGTAGACCCGTCTGCAGCGTCTCATCCGGGGCAACTAGAAGAGTGAGCGTCTGCCCCGCCTGCAATTCGATTGGGTAGTGATGGCGTTGTCCGGCCGAAGCGACCGTTCCCTCATGGGCACAGCCAAGCGTCATACTTCCCAACGGTTCGATGCGACGCAATGGCCTAAGGTATTCATGGATTTCGT
>CAXXFH010000001.1:0-190239 GCA_963677085.2 Thermoguttaceae bacterium | reverse complement strand
TGCTGAATCTCCAAACTCTGTGCTTAGAATGCCACAAGAAGAAAACCTGTGCGCGCTAATCAAGACACTCTGGAAAGCCGGATACAGGGAAAGCTTGCACGTCCGGTTTGGGGTTGGGGCCCGGACGCAATTCCCGGGCCTACACCACTCTTCGCAGGAAATGACGAAGCCGCCGCCAACCACGCCAAACTCTGGACGCTGATCGCCAGCGCCGAACGCCACGGCGTCGACCCGAAACGCTACCTCACCAGCGTCCTGGCCAACCTGCCGCTGCTCCGCGCAAGCGTCCCCGAGGACCGTGTCCGTTCCGAGGACCTGGAGCCACTCAACGCTGGTAACGATTTTGGAGGGCGGAAAAATATGTCTTGATGCGGAAGGCGATTGGGCCTTCAATGCTCGTCGCCAAACAAAACACACCTTCCAAGAAGGAGTCTTGGAAGGTCGCATCAAGACAGCATGGATGTTCGCACATTTCCCCGAGATTTGGAAGCCGTTTTTCGCTTGTTGCTGCCGGAAAAGGTCACCGAGTTTGCTCGCCATGGCAATGCGACGGTCGATGCTTTTGCCCTGGCGGCGATGGCGATCGCCTGTTGGGGCTGGTCGGCCCGGCGGACGCTTACCCAACGGATGGAGGAGGCCGCCGCCGCGGTCGGCAGGCTCTTTCCGGACCGCCAAACGGCTTCGAGGCAGGGCGTTTGCCAAGCGCTGGCCACGTGCGGGCAACAGATAACTGCGCAGGTCCTTCGCCATGTGCAGGGTCAACTTCGCCACCTGAAGGGCTGCTGGACACCGGCCGGCAAGCCCACCTTCGCCGTCGACGGCACCAAATTCGCAGCGCCGCGGACGGCGGCCAATCAAGACGAATTCGCCGTGGCTTCGAAACGCAACACGAACCGCAAAGGGAAGAAATACCGGAAGCAGACCGACGCCTCGAAGGCCCTCACGGTCCAAGTGTTGGCCACCGTCTTCTGGCACCTCGGCTCGGGCTTGCCCGCGAGTTGGCGGCTCGCGCCTTCCGCGGGAAGCGAGCGAAAAACGGCCGCCGACATGCTCGACGAGTTCCCCGCCGCCGCGCGGGTGGTGGGCGACGCGGAGTACGTCGGCTATCCCTTCTGGTCGGCGATTTTGGATTCGGGCCGTTCCTTCGTGGTGCGCGTCGGTTCCAATGTCACGCTGCTGAAAAAGCTGGACCCGCGGCTGAAACGTCGAGGAGACGTCGTGCATTGTTGGCCCAAACAAGTCCAAAAAACCGGCCAACCGCCGCTGTTGTTGCATTTGATCGAGATGCAAACGCCGCGAGGAAGTGCCTGGTTGTTGACCAACGAGTTCGAGCTGACGGAGAAACAGATTCAGGAACTCTACCGTGCTCGCTGGGGCGTGGAAGTCTTCTTTCGCACGGTGAAGCAGAACTGCGGACGAGCCAAACTGCTTTGCCGCACGCCGGTCAACGTGCAGACCGAATTGAACTGGACGTTGCTGGGGATTTGGAGCGCGCTGTTCCTGGCGAAACGCGATCTCCTGCAACACCAGCAACCACCGGGCCAATTGAGTCCGACACGGGTGATGGACGTTTTCGCCCACGCGCTGAGCTGCGTCGTCCTGGGCATCGCGAAAACCGTAAAGCTCGAACTACACGACTGCCTGAAAGCCGACGAATCGCACCGCACCACCAGCAAACAAAGTCGCCACTACCCACGAAAAAAACAACCCAAGATCTGCGGCCCGCCCAAAATCCAACTCGCCACAAAACAACAAATCATCGCGGCCAAAGGCTATAGGTAAAATCGTTACCAGCGCCGGGTGCCACTTCTATGAAAGCTCGTCGGGTGTCAAGGCTTGGTTGGTGGTGTATTCGTCGAATTTTTTGGTGGTCCGTGTGGAACGCAACCGAGCAGAAGAAGAGGCTAGCCGGGGGTCCAGGGGGTGGCAATGAACGCCCCTGGTCGGCGGAGGGAGCCGCCGAAACTTCGGCAGGGATGCTTTCTGTGGCGTCGATTGATGCGTGCATTGAAAATGATCGTTTCGGAAAACCGAACGCTTGGAGATCCAGGTTCCCGTTGGTCGCCGTCGTTTCATTGGCTATGCAGGCGTCAATAAGGGAATTCGGGGCGCCCATACTTCTATCCGAGCATCGAGAATCGTCTCTAGCCCATGGTGGTTGTTTCGAGTTGGAGAGAACAGCCCCTACTGCTGTCGAGCGTTGAGCCCCTGGCACCTTCGAGCGAGTTCTCACCAATGTCGGGCCTCCGAATTTCGTTGATTCCACAGCTTCCGCGGTTCTACTGGTGTGCGTGATATTCCGTTTTCAGCATGCTAACTGGTCGGGCTGCATCTGGTGAAAAAGCCAACGAATCCAACGATTCGCCACGGCCGCCACGATCACGTTCGTGGGCTTCTTTCTTCGGCGCAGCCGGGCGCTGAACTTTCGCCATCGTGGCTCGCGTAACATCAAACGATGGGCCGCCTCGATCAAGATGCTCCGCAGTTGCGGATTGCCCGCTTTGATCAGGCCGCTGTCCGCCTGCCGCGTTCCACTCGACGCGTTGCGCGGCGAAAGACCGCAAAATCGGGCAAGCTGCTTGCCCTTGGCAAAGCGATCGAAACGCCCGATCTCCGCCCGCAGGGTAACCGCCGTGATCAACCCGATTCCGGCCAACTCCATCAACTTCAGGCAAAGGCGGTCCTCGTCGGCCCATGCCTGCAATTCCCGCTCGACCTGGCGAACCTCGTGATTGAATTGTTCCAGCCGGTCCAATTGTTGTTTCACGATCCATTGCGAGGTGGGCGAAAGCTTCGCCTCTTCCCGCACCCATTTCAGCCAAACACGCGTCCAGGGCCGGATGTCCGGAAGCACCACGCGCTCGTCCCGCAGGATCGCCCGCAGACGCAGTTTCGTGCGGCGACGGTCGTCGACCAACTGGCTGCGGTAGCGAACGAGCTTGCGCAACTCGCGAATCTGCTGCGGCGGAAGCCACACTTTCGGCAGGTAACCCACCCGAATCAGGTCGGCCAGCAGCCGCGCATCGCCGAAGTCCGTCTTGTCCGGACTTTGCTTGATCCGCGCCACGTAGCCCGGGTGCGCCAGGCTCACCGACCAGCCGGCCTTCTCGGCCAACTCCTGGGCCAGATCGGCTGCCCCGCAACAGGCCTCGATGGCCACCGACACCCGCTGCCGCCGTGCTCCCACGGCCTGCCGCACCTTGCGCCAATCGTTGGGGCAAGCCCGATTCTTGAGAATCTTGCCCTTCTGGTTCATCAAACACACCTGGACACTCTCCTGGTGGTAGTCCAGCCCTACGAAAACCTCTAAACTGGCAGACATGTCCGTTGCTCCTGGGTTGGGGAAACGTCGGATTCGTAAACACCAACGTTATACCCCAATCCCGAGCAACGGGCTCTCATACCAACTGCTGCCCGACACCTGGGCCAAAGACGACGCGGCCCAGCCGGCCACCCCGTCGTAACGGCCCCGACCTCGAATCACGCCCCCCCGCCTCCCGTCCATTTCAAACCGGGTGCGGTCCGCGGAACGGACACCTTCGAAGAGAACCACGGTGCCGTCGGCTATCGCAAAGTCCAGGAGCAACTGGTCGCCGAAGGCGTCGCCTGCTGCCCGGAGACGGTGCGAAAAACCCTCACGCGACAAGGACTGCACGCGACGGTCGCGACGCGTTTCGTGCCCACCACGACCGACTCAGACCACAACCTTCCGGTGGCCGAAAATCTCTTGGCGCGCGATTTCACGGCGACGCGGCCGAACGAGAAGTGGGGTTCCGACATTACCTACGTCCGCACCGCCGAAGGCTGGCTCTACCTGGCGGTGATCGATCTATTTTCCCGCCGGGTGGTCGGCTGGGCGATGGCGGACCACATGCGTGTGGATCTCGTTCTGGAGGCCTTCGAGATGGCCATCACGCATCGTCGTCCGACGGGCGATCTTCTCTTTCACAGCGATCGCGGCAGCCAGTACGCCGCGAGCGCTTTTCGCGATCGCCTGGCGTTTCTCCGCGTCACGCAGAGCATGAGTCGCCGCGGCAACTGCTGGAACAACGCCCCGGCCGAAAGCTTTTTCGGCAAGCTGAAGACCGAATGGGTGGGCCGTCATCGCTAGCGTTCGCGTGCGGAGGCGCAGCGGAGTATTTACTTCTACATCGAAATGTTCTACATCAGCAAACGACGTCACGCCGCCCCGTGTCCATCATCGATAGGGCACCTCAATTTCAACCGACCCGCTGGAAGGCACCAACAACAAAATCAAAACCATGAAACGCCAAACCTACGGCTTCCGAGACCCCGAATTCCGCCGACTCAAAATCCTCGCCATCCACCCAACAACCTACGCTTTAGTCGGATGAACCGGAATTATTGATACCTGCATTAATAATGATCGCTTCGGAAAGCCGGGCTCCCGTTGGTCACCTTCCGCTCTTTGGCTATGCAGGCCTCAATAGCCGAGGTGTTCGCATTGGCGACCTTCGGACGATTCCCACGGCTTGGTCGCATTGCGCAAATGCAATCCACCGAAACAACCATTGGTCGTTCCGGTGGATTGTGTGTTTCGTTGCTGTGGTGGGCTATCGTTCGTCGGGCGCGATAAGGACCATCATCGAACGGCCTTCCAGTTGGAGGGTGCCGTGAGCCGGTGGGGCTGGGCCGTCGAGGTCGGGGTAGATGTCGGCCGGCGTTTCCTCGCCCGTGTTGACGAAGATCGACCATTTCAGCTTACTTGCGATCTTCGGAATGACGAATCGTCTTGCATCCGCCCCGGCATGGCAGAGCAGCAGCACGTGTCGATTTGGTAGCTCGAGTGGACTGGGCTGCGGTTTGGCAGCTAGAAGGCACGTCAAACTCGATTCACCATTGGCCCAGTCTACCGGCTCTCCGTTGGGGCCGAACCAACTGACACCTGGCAGACCGCCGGGACGGACAGGATCGCCAGTCAGGAAGTTGGCTTGCCGAATCGTTGGTTCGGCTTTGCGGAAATCAATCAGCCCGCGCACGAATCGCTGCAACGCCGTGTGTCGTTCAACGCGTTTCCAATCGAACCACGACATGGCGTTGTCTTGGCAATAGGCGTTGTTGTTGCCTCGCTGTGTCCGGCGAGTTTCATCGCCCGAGAGAATCATGGGCACACCCTGACTGAGCAGGAGCGTGGTCAGCATGTTCTTAATCTGTTGGGTGCGAATACGTGCAATCGCTTTGCGACGCGTTGGGCCTTCAACGCCGTAGTTATAGCTATGATTATTGTTGTCGCCGTCGCGGTTGTCTTCGCCGTTGGCCTCGTTGTGCTTATGGTTGTAGCTGACTAAATCGCTCAGCGTGAAACCGTCGTGTGAAATGACGAAGTTGATGCTGTGATACGGCTTCCGTCCGCTAGACTGGTAAAGGTCACTAGAACCAGCCAGCCGGGTGGCCAAGGGACCTCGCATATGCGGATCACCTCGCCAAAACTGCCGGACGTCGTCGCGGTATCGGCCGTTCCATTCCGCCCAGCGCAGGGCAGCAAATGTGCCCACCTGATAGGCGCCCGCCGCATCCCACGCTTCGGCGATGATTTTCGTATCGGCCAGCAGCGGGTCTTCCGCAATCGACTCGACGACTGGCGGATTGGGAAGGATGTTTCCCTGCCGGTCGCGGCTGAGAATCGATGCCAAGTCAAAGCGGAAGCCATCGACGTGATAATTGTGGACCCAATGTCGCAAGCAGTGGAAGATCAACTCGCGCACAATTGGATGGTTGCCGTTAACTGTGTTGCCGCAGCCTGAGTAGTTTCGGTAGTACTTCCCGCCGCCTTCGAGCATATAGTAAACGCGGTTTTCCAGTCCTTTGAAGCTTATCGTCGGGCCATGTTCGTTGCCTTCGCACGTGTGGTTGAAGACCACGTCGAGGATCACTTCAATTCCGGCTTGGTGCAGGGCGCGAACCATTTCCTTGAACTCTCGCACCTGGCAACCCGGCTCGCTGCCGGCCGCGTAGCCCCGGTGTGGCGAGAAGAACGCCATCGGATCGTAGCCCCAGTAGTTCGGGCGAGTGAGCTTCTGGCCCAGGCAGTCGCGAATGGGGAACTCATGCACGGGCATCAGTTCTACCGCCGTGACCCCCAACGACTGCAAGTAGGGAATTTTCTCAATTACCCCCAAGTAGGTGCCAGGGTGCTCAACACCGCTGGACCGCGCCCGGGTGAAACCGCGGACGTGCATTTCGTAAATGACCGTTTCCGAGAGGTCGCGGCGCAGGTGGCGATCGCCCTGCCAGTCGAACTCGTCGTCGATGACAACGCACTTCGGCGGACGAACGACCCCCCCCTCGGCTGGCAGGAAGGTGCCGGCCAGGGCCTTGGCATAGGGATCGACCAAACGGGCCTGCGGATCGAAGCGGTGTCCTCGCTCCGGTTCGTGAGGTCCATCGGCTTGAAAGTGGTACAACTGGCCGGGGCTGACCCCAGGGACGAAAATGCTCCAGATGTCACCCCACCGATTCAGGTCGGGATCGAAGTCGATGATCTCGGCCGGATCGGGGTCGGTAACTTTGTCGTAGAGCAACACCCGCATCTTGTGGGCCGAGCGACTGAACACCACGAATTGCACACCACCATCGTGCGCGATCGCGCCGTAGGGAAGCGGATGGGCAAAACGGAGGGCGAACGGTCGATCGTCCATGGAAACGGGGCCGCCAGGGTGAACCGGACAGGAACCGACCTGCCAAGCATAGCATTGATTGAGGTCGAGGGACATGCTAGATCTGCGGGGAGAATGCCTGGTACGCAACTTGGGTAAATTAGACCGCTTTTACACATCACTTCCGCGGCGTATCTGGAGTCTTTTTCGGCTATGTCGCCCGCCGAATGAAGTGGGAAACCGCACAACGGAGCATGCCCGAGGATCCGCGAACTGGACCTAGTCGTTTTGATGCTCGTCGACGTGATTTTCGGCGCTGTTCACACGAAGATTTGCCCAAAAATGGCGCATTTTCGGCAGAGTACGGCAAACCGTGGCAGTGCGAAAAAAAAGAGCGGGCGCCAGAGTTTCGCTACTCTGTGCCCGCTACGTGTCTTTCCAGTTCTTCCTGGCCGATGGTCCGCCGTGGTCAAGAAGCTAGCAGCTTCAGAAGCCGATCCAACCGCGGTTCATCGCATGGCGACAAGCCTCAGGTGGCACTACGCAAGCCACAAGAAGGGTCTCCGCCGAACGACCTGGATAATGGTTAGTTTTCCTCTTCCGGATGGAAAACCTTGTGGCAGTCCTGGCAACTCTGCTCCAGGGTTTCGTTGAGATGCTCGACGGCCTTCGCATCGGTCGCCCGAATGGCAGCGTTAAACTTTGCGGCCTCATCACGCATTTGGAGGCAGTATTTGTGCCATTTCTCGACCTCGTTGGGCTCGATGGTTTCGTCGGCGTTGGCCATCGATCCCTGGGCGATTACGGCGATGACAGCGGCCATCCCCTGGGTTTCGGGGGCCTTCGACTTCAAACGCGAGGCCTTCTTGGTCAGGCGTTTCATCGCGTTGCTGATCAGGGGAACCTTTTTCATCAACGCGGGCAACGACGCGACCTTCTCCCACTTGAGTTCCACGTCGGCCTCACCCTCTCCGGCGGCCGCCTTTTTGGCGGCGTCGATCGCGGCCTTCGCAACAGCGAAATCCTCGGCTGCCGCTAATTGCTGGGCCGCTTGCATCATGGCACCAGCCGATTTCTTGTACTGGTTGTCCTGGTCGTGCAGGCCAAGGGCCAGGGCGATCAGAACCAACGTGTTGGCGTCCCGGGCGATTTTGTCGGTGTTTTCCTTGAAGGCTTCTTCGCTCGCCACGGCCTCTTCCAGTTCAGTGATATACTCGGGCACTTGGCGGGCGAGGTCGTCGGCGGGAGCGTAGGTCGATACGGGCGCATCGGCACCACCACCGCCAGTCGGGGCAGCGCTCGTTTCCGCGGGCTTTTCCGAAGGTTCGGCCGGGGCCGGTTCTTCGGCTGGTTTCTCGGCTGGCTTCTCCGCGGGTTCGGCGGCTGGCTCCTCGGCAGGCATTTCAGCCGGTCTCTCCGAAGGCTCTTCAACGGTGACTGTCTCTTCGACGACCGTTTCTTCCTCAGGCTCTTGTGTCTGCGGGGCGGGACCGCAGCCGGTCAAAGATGTACTAAAAACAGCAACGGCAACGATTGCCAGCGGGATCAAACTCCAACTGTACCGGTGTACCCAACTCATCAGCTACTCCTTCGGAAAACGGTGAGTAAATGGGGGGATATGCTTGTCTTCTCGGTTGTCGAACCACTTTGCCGGAACGATAGCGTTTCCCGGGTTACGCGGGCATCGGCGACGGATGAAAATCAGGCGTTATGCGGCGGCAGGCCGCTTCAAGGTGGGCCGTGATGGAAAACGATTCCACCACGCAGGAGGGGTGCCGAAAAAATGGCGGGGTCTCCGTCGCAGCGCGCCACCACGGGTCACAATGCCGGTAGATCGAGGGGGTAACCTACAATCTCCCAAGTTTAGTCTTAGAAGTCTGCCAGCTTACTGCCCATCTGTCAAGCAGATGCTAGCACTTTGTAAATTCGTAAACTGTGGGTTAGGTGCCGTGTCCACGCTTGGCCCAGACACGTTCGTCTTCCCTGGTTTGCGGTACTTCCGAATCGCCGCCATTGCCCCTACAATAGGGACTTTTGTCTAACGGATGGCTCGATACGCATTCGCGCCTGAAAATGAAAAGAACCGCACGTCATGGTGGCTCCGAACCATCGGGCGATGCGGCAGCCGCAGGTAAATAGGATATGGCCAAAGCGACGTACAAAGATGCGGGAGTAGACCTGGACGTCTATCGCGATGCCATGGCCCGACTGCCGCGGCTGATTTCCCGCACCCAGACACCTCGGGTGATCCGGCTCGATGCGGGATTTGCCGGGCTATTTCAGCTCGACTTTCCCAACCCGCTGTTCGCCCGCCGGTACAAGGATCCCGTGTTGGTGTCGTGTACCGACGGCGTGGGCACGAAATTGAAAGTCGCCTCGGCCGTTGGCGTTCATGATACGGTGGGTATCGATCTGGTGGCGATGAGTGTGAACGATGCCATCTGTTGCGGAGCCGAACCCCTTTTCTTCCTCGACTACGTGGCCATGCCGAAAGACGATCCTGCGCTGCTGGAGCAGATTGTCGCGGGGATTACCGAGGGGTGCCTCCAGGCGGATTGTGCCCTACTAGGCGGTGAAACGGCCATCCTGCCCGACGTCTACGCCCCGGGCGACTACGATCTGGCCGGCTTTTGCGTGGGAGTTGCCGAACGCAAGGAAGTGATCGACGGCACCGCCATTATGCCGGGCGATGCCGTCATTGGCGTGGCGTCCAGCGGATTGCACTCCAATGGGTTCAGCTTGGCACGGAAAATCGTCTTCGACATCGCCGGGCTGTCGGCCAACGACCCGGTCGAAGAGCTTGGCCAGACTGCCGGCGAGGCTTTGCTGAAGCCCACCCAAATCTACGTGCGACCGGTGCGGCAAGTGCTGAGCCACTATCGCGTGAAGAACGTAATCCACGGCATCGCCCACATCACGGGCGGCGGGCTACAGGAAAACGTCGAACGAATCCTGCCTGAGGGCGCTCATGTGGTCGTCGACCGCAGTAGTTGGCCCGTGCCGCCCGTGTTCACTTGGTTGCAGAAACTCGGCGAAGTGGAACCGGCCGAGATGGACCGGGTGTTCAACATGGGACTGGGGCTGGTGCTAATCGTCAGCTCGTTCTACGCCGAGAGCATCCGCCAACAACTGAAACGCAACGGTCTGGCCAATTGGTTGATCGGACAGGTTGAGGAAGGGCCCAAAGGGGTTGTGTGGAAGTGAGTAGCACGTCGTCTACCCATACCTACAACGTCCCCTGCGACGGTCCTGCCCGGTCCAGCGCATCGAGTACCTGCTGTTGCGTGTAGCCGTCTTGGAAGACGATCGGTTCGTTGGGATTGTTTGCCGGGAAGATGGCCAACGTGGGAATCTGCCGGGCGCCCAGGATGTCGAGCATGGCCGTTACCTCGGGTGCTTCGTGACTCCAATCGGCTTGTAGGGTGATGACGTTGTTCTGCCCGACCTTCTTCCGGACAGCCTCGGTGTTGAGCACGGTTGCTTCCAGGTACTTACAGTTTGGGCACCAGTCGGCCGTGAAGTCCACCATCACCGTGTGCGTGCCCTCGGGCAAATCGGGCGAGAGGAAAGCGGCCACGCGGTTGTTCACCTGCTTCTCGAACCGGCTGGCCATCACGCTGTGTAGCCCACCAAAACCGGTTCCGCCAGGTAGCACGTTCAGCCCGGGAAACATCAGGATCCACACCACGCCCACAAACGCCACGGCTTCGAGCCAAGCTCGCGCTTTGGCCGAAGCGTCGGCCGTGTACGGTGTGCGAGCGATCCACCAGCAGGCGGCCCAGCAGCCCACCAGCAAGCCCATCGTTGGCACAACGTAGGGCATCTGTAAATAGGTGAAGATATAGACCACGGTACCCAACAACAGAAAGCCCATAATCTGCTTGAACGTGTCCATCCAGGCACCCGGCTTGGGCAGGAACCGAATCAGCGAAGGAAAGGCTCCGATCAATAGGTAGGGGCTGGCCATGCCCAGGCCCACGCTGGTAAACACGACATACGTGTTAATGGCCGGTTGCCTGACGGCCCAGGCCAAGGCCGATCCCATCAAGGGCCCCGTGCAGGGCGTGGCGAGAATCGTGGTCAACACGCCTTTGAGGAACGCACCGCTGAAGCCTTCCTTTTCGGCAAGTTGGGCCGTCTTCCCGGTGCCAACAAATCCCGGGATGGGAATCTCCCAGATGCCGAGGAAGCTCAGGGCCATGACGAACACGATAGTCGCCATCGCCACGTTGAAACCCGCGTATTTGAACAGATGCCCCCAGCCCATGTTCAACACCACGGCCAAGGTGGCCAGGACGAGGAACACGGACATCAGACCGAGCGAATACCAAAGATTCAACAGCAAGGCCTGAGTGCGATTCTGGCCCGACTGCTGGACGAACGAAATGACTTTCAAGCCGATGACCGGCAGAACGCAAGGCATCAGGTTCAAGAACAGTCCCCCGACCAGCCCGAACAGGATCATCCCTCCCAAGCTCTTGTTTTTTTGCCCGTCATTGACGTTCTTCTTGACCGTTTCGGGGCTGAAGCTTGGGTCGACGACCTTCTCGAACGATGTCGTGGTGAAGGGGCGCCATGGCAACTCGCTACCGGCGTGTTCGGTGGCCGAAAGATCGTGCTCCGCGGTGCTGTTTGCCGTTGCTGGAGGAGCGGTAGGCGTTTGGTGGGGAGCGGGCGTTTGGGCCGAGGGCGGGGAATACACCGAAGGCTCTTGGCTTTGGGGCGATTGGGTGGCTGCTGCGGCCGGGATGTTCAGGCCTGGTCCCAATGTGGCCGTAAAAGGAAATTTCACCGGCGGCAGGCAGGTGTTGGGGTCGCAACGTTGGGCCTTGACTTCCCCTTCAACCTTCAACGTTGCCGGGTTGACGCCTGCTGCCAGCGCGATCGGCGCAAACCAAGTCACTTGGTTGTAGTGTTTCTCGATGACCAGGTTATCGAACAGGGGTTCGGGTTTCGCTTCGGGAGCCGGCATCGAGCGGAAGTCGCCCAGCAGTCGGTAGTTGGGCGAAGGTTTCAACTCGATCGTTGTCCGGACCGGGCCACCTGGTGCTTGAGTGATCGAGTAGATGTACCAGTGGGGTTCGATCTCGGCCGTGATGAAGAGCATGGCCGGCTGTCCAGGCGAGGCCGTAGTGAATTGGCCCGAGACAGTCATGTGGCGGTTATCGCCACCGGGCAACAGACTACCCCCGGAAACGCCAGGAGTGCCCGGCAGGCTGAATTGAGCCCATGCTGACCCTGTCACTGCCAACGTGACAGTCAGCAGGGCGATGAAGAACATCCGCCCGATCGTAGAATCGCGATTCGCCATTTCTCGTCCTTACTTCAGTTCCCGTTCGCACTGTTAATGAAAAGTTTATTCGGCCGAAGGGCGTCGAGCAACGCCACTCTTCTTTGCTTGTGCCATCGGGATTATTCGGTTTCCGTACCTGGCGCGACTGTGCGAGGGCATACAGAGCGACTCCCCCTCCACAGACTGTATGGATGCGCGGTTCGCCAATGTGGTTACGGAAAAGCGGGGACGAGCTTACATGACACGCGACGTGGCGACACGGGCCGAACAGTCCATTCGGGTGGGGCATCGGGCTGGTATATCTGTGCGAATAAAGAATAGCTCGATTGGGTGATTCACAACATTGACTTGAATCGCGACGAAGGCGACAAGGCAAACGAGGAAAAAGAGGCTATATTTCATGGGTGCTCTACGCCCATCCTGCCCGATTAAGCCCCCCTAAAGGATATCCAGGAAGCCCAGCCATGTTTTGCTCCAAACCGTCTGTCCGATTCTCTACGTTGGCCAGTCTCTTGCTGCTGATGATTGCAGCCTCATCGGAGATAGCCCTATCAGAGGAGACCGCGGCAGAAAGCCACGACACGGTGGCTGCCGGCAACGGTGGAGGGAATGCCGCCGAGGGTGACGCCAGTGAAGCAACCGCGAGCAAACCGAAGTACCCCGCCTTCAAGGACTTCTTGAAAGACGCCACGGCGATTGATGGCCTGATTCGCCTTCACCGCAAAGACGACAAACTCTATGGCGAAATTAGCTCGGGCCTGTTGAACACCGATCTGATTGTCGTGATTTCGATTGCACGCGGCATTTCCGAGGCTCCCTTGTTTGGTGGCATGAGCTGGGGATTCGGCGACGATTGGATCTGGCAATTCCGCAAAGTTGACGATCGTATTCAAATTATCCGCCGCAACGTGCGCTTTCGGGCCGATAAGGGCACCCCGCTCGAAAGGGCTGTCTATCTGGCCTACACCGACAGCGTGTTGTTCAGCCTGCCGATCAAAACCACAAGCCCCTCGGGGGCCTATGTTGTCGATTTATCCCCGGTGTTCATGAGCGATCTGCCGCAAATCTCGCGTCTATTGCGGGGATTTTCCTTCTCGCGAGACAAATCGAGTTGGGCGGCCGTCAAAGGGTTTCACGACAATGTGGAATTGCAGGTAGCCGCTACGTATTCGTCGAGCGGAAACACCTCGTTCGACACGGTAGCCGATAGCCGCGGGGTAGGGCTGCACATTCACTACTCGATCAGCAAGCTCCCGCAAACGGGTTATCAGTCGCGAGTGGCCGACGATCGCGTTGGCTATTTTCTCACGGTGCTTAAAGACTTCTCGGTCGACGAGGGTTACGAACGGTTCGTGCGTTACATCAACCGTTGGGATCTTCAAAAGGCCGAATCGAAGGCCAAGCTGTCGCCGCCGAAGACACCGATCATCTTCTGGATTGAAAAGACGGTACCGTTTAAGTATCGCGGCGCGGTGCGCGAAGGAATTCTTGCCTGGAACAAGGCCTTCGAGAAAGCCGGCTATAGTAACGCTATCGAGGTCCGCCAGCAGCCCGACGACGCGACCTGGGACCCCGAAGACATCAACTACAACACGTTTCGCTGGATTACCGCTAGTGCGTCGTTTGCCATCGGCCCCAGCCGAGTCAATCCGACTACAGGGCAGATCCTCGACGCCGACATTCTGTTCGACGCCGATTTTGTTCAGTACTGGAAAGAAAGCTACGAAGTGATGACCGCCCAGAAGGTAGCCGAACTCACCGGCGGCCCTCTGACGCTGCACGACTACGAGGAGCAACTCACTCGAATACCGCCGCAACTTCGCCAAAGCGCCTCACGCCGTTGCGACTGCACACGTTGCATGGCGCGTCAACTGGCTTTCGGTACGATGATGCTCAACGCCGAAGCGCCTACGATGAGCAAAGACGATTTCGACAAAATCGTGTTGGCCGGGGTGAAATCGGTTGTGATGCACGAAGTCGGGCATACACTGGGGCTTCGTCACAACTTCAAAGCCAGCACTTTTCTGACGCTCGACGAGATCAACGACCCGGCGAAAACGGCCGAAGTGGGTCTGGCAGCGTCGATCATGGACTACCTGCCGGTAAACATCTCGCCCGACGGAAAGAAGCAAGGCGATTTCTTCAGCCATACGATTGGTCCGTACGACCTTTGGGCAATCGAGTACGGTTACAAACCGGATCTTTCGGAGGAAGAGCTCCAGAAGATTGCCAGCCGGCAAGCCGAACCCGCGCTGCATTACGCCACCGACGAAGACACGCGGGGAATCGACCCCGACCCGCTTTCAAACCGTTTCGACTTGGGTAAGGATCCCCTTCAGTATTGCCAACGCCGGGTGGAACTGATCGCCAAGGCGTGGCCGAAGCTCGTCGAACGGTTGGTCGGTGAGGGAGACGGATATCAGCGAGCGCGTCGGGCGTTCAATATTCTACTTGGGGAGCACGGCCAAGCGATGTATTTCGCGGCACGGTTCATCGGCGGAATCCATGTACATCGCGACCACAAGGGCGACCCCAATGCGCGACCGCCGTTTGTGGTGGTGCCCCACAAGAAACAACGCGAAGCTCTGGCCCTGTTAGAAAAACATGTGTTCGGGCGCGAGGCGTTTCAGTTTCCCCCGGAACTCTACAACCATTTGGCGCCTTCCTTCTGGCGCCATTGGGGCACTTCGCTGAGCACACGACCTGATTATCCGGTACACGAGACTATTCTCCTTTGGCAAGACCGGATTCTCTACAGCCTGCTCTCACCGCTGACGCTCCAACGGTTGATCGATTCCGAGTTGAAGGTGCCACAGAACAAAGAGGTGTTCACGGCGGCCGAACTCTTGGAGCGTCTTACGGCAGCCATCTTCGCTGAAACCGAGCAACTCCAGGGCGGTGAGTTTACCAATCGTAAGCCGGCGATCAATTCGTTGCGCCGAGCCCTGCAGCGGCGTTATCTCCAGCGGTTGTCCAACATCGCCATGGGCAACATGATGGCGCCCGAGGACTGCCAGGCCGTGGCCTACAGCGAACTCGAGTCGCTCGAAGCACGCTTGAAGCAGGTGCTGGCCGGTAAGGCCCAGCTCGACACCTACACCCGAGCCCACCTGAGCGAATCGGCCGCACGAATCCGCAAGGTCCTCGACGCCCGGTTGCAGTTGCGGTCGCCCTGAGGTCGGGGGGATACCTGACGGGTGTAAGCATGCAACGGGTGGTGCGGATCCGCTGAAAAACGGTGCGTCCGACGGCCGGGCCGCTCTTGTCAGGGCCGCATATGCCGCTATCCTAGTGGTTGACGTTGCCAGTGCTGCGCAGGCACAAAGCCGCGACCGCTGGTCGCGCCGAACGCAGCCAGCCGAGCATCCCGTCGGTCCATACCGCCGGGTAAAGGTCAGAGCGGAGTATGCCCGTGAAATGGATCATTGCCGTCATTCAGCCCACGAAGCTCAGCGCGGTCCGCGAGGCGCTGGAGAAGATTGAAGTCACGCGATTTACCGTGTGCGATGCCCAGGGGTTCGGCCAGCAGTTGGGAAAAACCGAACGTTATCGCGGCAGCGAGTATACGATCAACTTGCTGCGTAAAGTCGTCATCGAGGTAATGGTCAACGACGATTTCCTAGAACGCACATTGGACGCCATCTGCAACGTTGCTCGAACCGGAATCGAAGGTTCGATTGGCGACGGAAAGATCTTCGTCGTACCGGCCGAGCAGACGATTTTGCTTAGCGATGCCTCGCGAGGGCCGGGTGCCGTGTAGTGCGATATTGCAGCGACACTACTACGCCCTGTCCATCTTGTTTACGCCTTGTCCGCTGACGAATCTTCGCCGTCGTCCGCCGGTTTTTCGTCGGGTGTTTCAGCGACGGGCGTTTCCGTGGCCGCGGTTTCGTCGACAACCGGGGCGCCCGCTTCATCGGTCTTCAGCGGCGGCAGACCGTAGCTTTCCTCGCTCGCATCCTCGTCGAGGTAAACTTCGTCGAGTTCCGTAGCGTCGACGTTGCGGCGCAACAAGAGATAGATGGCAGCCGTGGCCGTCCAAAAATAGCTGTACAGGTATCCGACCGCGAGAATCTTGACGCAACCGGTCCAAACACGAATCAACACCGCGCCAGCATAGCCCAAACTACCGAGCCCTTCGGCTCCGGGCGCCAGTTCTATCCCCCCGGCACCCCAACCAGCCACATAGTAGGAAAGAAACACGACGCCAGCCGCAAAGTTGGAGACCAACAGCCAGCCTAAGTATCCGATGATTGAAGCCACTACAGCGTAAAACAGGTAGTGCAACGGACGCTGGAACACATAGGCGTACGAGCGGCTCAAGGCGTCGAAAGTGTCGGTGCCTTCGGCGCTGACCGTGCCCCACATCAGGGGCCAACCGAAGATCAGCCCCAACAGCAACACGGCCATGAACAGGGCGGCAACAATCGCCAGGGGCCAAACCACTGCGGACAACAGCAGACCTACTTCTGCCCGCATTAACAGACCCAAAATAAATACGGGAATGCCGGCCAAAACAACACCACCCATGGGAAACAGCGGGGCGGCGAAGAAAGAAAGCCACTTCGAACAGGCAAACCGCAGGGAAGCGGCAAGCCCAACACGTTCTTCGGCAGCCAACTGAACCACTGCAATCCGTGTGATCGCGGCGCCAAAAAAGGCCCAGGTAGCCAATGACCAGAGGGCACACAACAACAAGCAGCCTACATCGGAAAGCGTGCGATCAGAGCTCATGGCCGCCAGAAGCGGACGCGTTAGCTGCACCCAGGGGCCAAACACGCCATCGCGCCCGGAGGTGATCATGCCGGCGGGGTTTGCTGCGGTCGATACGCTAGGAACCGCCGGATAATCGGGCACATGCGATTCGAGCGCCACCCAGGGGCAACCGTCTGCAGGCCGTAACCAGGCGTCGATTTCGGGGCCCACGTCGAAAAACGATCCTAACATCGACCAGCCGGCCAAGGTGATCAAGATCGCCAACGCCGCCATCAGTAGGACGCGGCCGCCAATGGCCAACCGGAATACTTTGAAGATGATCAGCCAAGGACAAATTTCCGCCCAGGCAACCTTCCGTAGCGTATCACTGTCGTGCTCGATCATCGCATGATCCCCCGTCAAGTGCGCCTACATTTCCTAAGTTAACGGCATTATACGTACCCTTGCTTTTCATGCAAGCGACGTTCCGAAGGGTGAACCAACCACCGGGAGATTTCACGGGCACCTCGGCTTGCGGGCACTGACGCGAGGGAAACAAGCGGCGGTGATCCAGCCGCCCCCCGAGGGCTCATTTATTCGAAAAGGAGGCCTCACGAAGACCCCAATGCGGCCGACGATCGTGCGACCGGTCAGTCGGAGTCTTCGGGCGGTAGGTCGAAACCTTCAGGCCAGTCGTTCTCGTAAGGCATGCCGTAGTCTTCTTCAAGCCAATGGCCCAGGTCGACCAAACGGCATCGCTCACCGCAAAACGGGAGCGTCGTACTCGCCTCGGGGTTGAAGCTCCGACCGCAAGTTGGGCAACGAATGTCGGGCATGGCAATTTCTCCCCTGGAACTTGGTGGGAGGGGATCAATACGCAGACAACTTCAACTCAGGCATCAATAACCACCGCTCAAGAGTCGGTCTTTCTCTTGCTCGATTTCTTCGACGAACTCGAACTACTCTGCTGATCCTTGCTTGCCGCTTTCTTGTACGACTCACTGCGGTAGTCGGTCTTGTAGAAACCGGAACCCTTGAAAACAATCGCCGCGCCGGGGCCAATCAGCCGCTGCAAACGCATGGCTCCGCACTCCGGGCATTTGCGTTTCGGTTTAGCGGTAATCGACTGAAAAAGCTCAAGCTCGTGCCCGCAGGCATTACACACATAATCGTAGTGAGGCATGGTCAGGTTACCAAACATTAAGGACGGGCCGAAAAACCACTTACCTTTACCAAGGCAAAAACCGGGGCACGATGCGAAGCACGGCCCGGCAAATCGGCAAGTTATTTATCGGTCGATTCTAAGGTATTGTCCGGCAGGGAGCCGCAAGGGCGTTGGTGCCCGGCCGGGCAGGCAGTTTTCGATGGCTACTTCTTCGATTCGGGAGACGCCGCCGTATCGTTGGCTGTTGTGTCTGTGTCCGGCGAGGAGGCCCCGTCGGCATTGCCCGAGGAAACCACAACCTGGGGCGGACGCACCACTCGGTCGTGCAGGCGGTAACCGGTTTGGGTTACGGCGATCACCGTGTTGGTCGGATGGTCGGGCGAAGGCAGTTGGGAAATGGCTTCGTGCAGGTTGGGATCGAACGAGGAGTGCAAGGCCTCGATCTTCACACACTCATAGCGTTGGAGGACGCCAACCAGTTGCTGCGCCACCATCTTCACGCCTTCCAGTAAATCGGCCGTGTTGTGCGTTTTTTCGGCGGCTTCAATGGCGCGGTCCAGGTTGTCGACGACCGGCAACAGATCTCGCAACAGCGGCAAGTTAGCGTAGCGGCGTTCTTCCAGCATTTCGCGGGTAGCTCGCTTGCGATAGTTTTCCAGTTCGGCTTGGGCACGCAAAACGCGCTCATTCGCCTGAACACACTGCTCGCGAAGCAACTCGATCGACTCGACTTCCCCCGTCGTTGCTGTCTCGAATACCGTTTCCATTTCGGCGGCAACGTCTTCAGCAGCAACGTCCCTCTCGGCCGATGGTTCTGCCGCAGTGCTCTCAGCGTGTTGCTCAGGCACCTGTTGCTCGGACTCGGATGGATTCAACTTGTCCTTTGCCACGGTCTCAATTCCCTTGTCGCTCAGACTTACCCTGCATTTGGTACGATCACTGCGTATTGAAGTTGCCATGAAAAACGAACAACTAGCCGGCATCGACGACTTGGCCGCCCAGGCTTCGGTCGAACACCTTCGCTTGTTGGTTTTATGCACGCGTCAATAGATCAATGTCCTTGCCAAACCTAGGTGTGTTGTGATTTGCTTTGATTCAAAGTGGAAACGAAAGAAAAAGTCACGCACGCCCGAAATACTTCTTGACCTTGTCAAAAAAACTCTTACGTTCGGGTGTCATGTCTTGGCTCTCGTAGTGGGCCAACTTTTCCAGAATCTCTCGGTGTTCGTTCGATAGTTTTGTGGCGACTTCCACATGGATTTGGAGGAGCAAATCTCCGCGGCCCGAATGCCGAGGATCGGGCATTCCTCGATTGGGAAGTCGGAAAATCTCGCCGGTTTGGGTGCCCGGGGGCACCTTGAATTCCTCGTGGCCGTCCAACGTGGGTACCTCAACTGTGGCCCCCAACGCAGCCTGCGAATAGCTGATGGGAATCTCACAGATCAGGTGTTGTCCTTTGCGCTCAAACAACGGGTGCCGGGCAACGCGAAGCACGCAGTAGCAATCGCCCGGTGGACCGCCTTCGGGGCTCGGCTCTCCTTCTCCGGTAAGACGCAGTTGGGTGCCGTCGTCTACACCGGCCGGGATGTCGACTTTGCGGGTGACTTTCCGGCGCACATAGCCAACGCCCTCGCACTCGTCACACGGTTCACGAATGATCGTCCCGCGCCCCTGGCAGGAAGGACAGGTCGCACGCATCGAGAAAATGCCCGTCGACTGAACCACGGCCCCTTTGCCGCCACAATACGAGCACATCTCGGGGTTGCTACCGCCGGAGCCTCCGCAAACTTCGCACTTCTCGTGGCGATAGAACTGTACGACCTTGGCGGTGCCGTGGGCAGCTTCGATAAGGTCTAACTGCGTTTCGCAGCGAATATCCGCACCCCGGCGTCGTCGGGGCCGCCGCGAGCCGCCACCGAACAGGTCGCCGAAAATGTCGCCAAACGCCTCGAAGATGTCGCCCACATCGTGAAATTGCTCGGCGCCTCCCGCGCCGTTGAGTCCGGCATGGCCATACCGATCGTACCGTGAGCGCTTTTCCGAATTGTTGAGTACCTCGAATGCTTCGGCCGCCTCCTTGAACCGCGTCACAGCCTCTTCGTTGCCGGGATTGCGGTCGGGATGGTATTTCAGGGCCAATTTCCGGTAGGCCTCCGCGATCTGACCATCGGAAGCCGAACGGCTTACACCCAAGATTTCGTAGAAGTCGCGTCGTTCGGCCATGATCACCACACGGGGGACTGCAACGTTGATCTTTTCGCCGGTCGCGCAGGATGCCAATCGACTGATCGGACCACTGCAGGCAAATGAGCGTCCGCCGCCTGTGACACGCTCTGCTGACCGGTGATTGCACAACGGCAAACAGTCAATTGTAACCTATTGGTCTGGCAGTTCGCAGCCCAAATGGGATACGTCGAGCCAAAATCGGAAAGCGGGCCACCCCCCCACATGGGAGTGGCCCGCTGCGTGTTGCGCTAAGCGGTTTCCTTGCACCTGAGCAAGGAAGACAACAGCCGGGCTTGCACCCTTAGGGGAAAAGATGTCGCTGGGGTTAGCGAACACTTCCCTCAATCTGCTGTTTGTCCTTATCCTCCTTTTCCAGGTCGGTCACCAACGTTTCCGTGGTGAGCATCAACCCCGAAATACTGGCCGCATTTTCCAGTGCCGTACGAACCACTTTCAGCGGATCGATAATGCCGGCCTTGTGCATGTCGACATATTTACCGCTATTGGCATCGTAGCCGGTGTTTGTCGGTTTGCTGGCCACTTCATCCGCGATAACCGAGCCATCGACACCACAGTTGTCGGCGATCTGGCGAATCGGAATATTCAGCGATCGCAGTACGATGTCGACCCCGATTTTCTCGTCGCCGCGGGCACTGCTGCGCGCCTTTTCGACGGCTTCACGGCACCGCAACAGGGCCACACCGCCACCAGGAAGAACGCCCTCTTCAGCCGCCGCACGAGTAGCGTGCAAGGCGTCTTCCACGCGGGCCTTCTTCTGCTTCATCTCGGCTTCGGTGCTGGCACCCACTTGGACCACGGCCACACCACCGGTGAGCTTTGCCAGCCGCTCCTGGTACTTCTCGCGATCGTAGTCCGAATCGGTTTCCTCAATCTGGCGGCGAAGTTGACCGATACGGCGTTTGATGTCGGCCGTCTTGCCGCCACCCTCGACCAACGTGGTCGAGTCTTTGTCGATCGAGATCTTCTTCGCCCGGCCGAGGTGCTCCAGCGTAACGCTCTCGAGCTTCAGGCCCAGATCTTCGCTAATGACCGTACCACCGGTCAGCACGGCGATGTCGCCCAACATGGCCTTGCGGCGATCGCCAAAGCCGGGGGCCTTCACAGCCGCGATATTTAGCACGCCGCGCAGTTTGTTGACCACCAAAGCCGTGAGAGCCTCGCCATCAACATCCTCGGCAATGATCAACAACGGTTTGCCCGTAGTGCTAATCTTCTCGAGAATCGGAATCAGGTCCCGTAGGTTGCTGATCTTCTTCTCGTGGAGGAGAATGTAGGCGTCTTCCAGGAGGCAATCCATCTCCGGTGTGCGGTTGATGAAGTAGGGCGAGAGATAGCCCTTATCGAACTGCATACCTTCGACGACCTCGTAGGTGGTTTCGGCCGTCTTGCCTTCTTCGACGGTGATGACGCCGTCGTTGCCCACCGCTTCCATCGCTTCGGCCAATAGATTACCGATGAACTCGTCGTTGTTGGCGCTGATCGACCCAACGTGGGCGATTTCTTCCTTCTTGGTAACCCGCTTCGCCATGCTATACAAGTGCTCGATAGCAGCGTCGACGGCCTTGTCGATTCCACGGCGAACCGCAGCCGGGTTGCTGCCGGCCGCGATGTTGCGGAGCCCTTCTTTGAAAATCGCACGCGCCAGGACGGTCGCCGTGGTAGTGCCATCGCCAGCGACGTCGGAGGTTTTCGAGGCGACCTCGTTGACGAGTTTCGCCCCCATGTTCTCAAAGCGATCTTCGAGTTCGATTTCCTTACTTACCGATACGCCGTCTTTCGTGACGGTCGGACCGCCGAACGACTTATCGAGGATGACGTTGCGGCCGGTGGGACCCATTGTCACCGCGACCACGTCGGCCAACTTCTCCACGCCCCGTAACATGCGGGAGCGGGCCTGATCTTCATAAAGCAGTTGTTTGGCCACTTTTGGGAATTCCTTCTTATTGATGGTTCGAGTCGGATGGAGCGGATAGGCTAGCTGATCACCTTCGCCAAGATATCGCTTTCGCGAAGGATCTTCACTTCATTGCCGTCGACCTCGATGTCGGATCCCGCGTACTTACCGTAGATGACCTCGTCGCCGATAGCCACCGACAGTTCTCCACGTTCACCACTATCGAGCAGCTTTCCCGGCCCCACGGCTACGACCGTGCCACGCTGCGGCTTTTCCCTGGCGGTATCCGGCAGTACGATTCCACCAGCAGTCACTTCTTCGGCTTCAACCGGCTCGACCACAACCCGGTCGTCCAACGGCCTTAGGTTGATCTTTTTCATCGTTGTGTTCCTTCTATGCAAATAGTTTGCTGGATTGGTTTGTAGATTATTTTTTTCAACTTCGTGTCGGTACACTTGCCGACCACACCGCCCAATTCGATCCGATGCAGTCGGCCCCGATATCGACGGTTTACATCATGCCCGGCATGCCGCCCATGCCACCCATACCCGGCATACCACCCATACCCCCCATGCCGCCCATGCCAGGGCCGCCGGGGGCGGGAGCTTCCTCTTCGTCTTTTGGAACGTCCGTAATCAGGCAGGAAGTCGTCAGTAGCAGGCCAGCCACACTGGCCGCATTCTTCAGCGCAGTCCGAACAACCTTGGCCGGGTCGATGATGCCCGCTTCCAACAGGTTGCAGTATTCGCCGCGATCGGCATCGTAGCCATCGGCCTTGCCCTTCATCTGGCGAACGCGGTTCACGACGACCGCGCCATCTTCACCGCAGTTTTCGGCGATCGCACGAAGCGGGGCGTCCAGCACCTTCTCGACAATCTTCACACCGAGGGCTTCGTCCCCAGGCAATTCGAGCTTAGCTAGGGCCTTCGCACTTCGCAGAAGCGCGACGCCACCGCCGGGCACAATACCTTCTTCCAGGGCAGCTTGCGTGGCGGCACGAGCGTCTTCCAAGAGAGCTTTGCGCTCTTTCATTTCGGTTTCGGTAACCGCACCACAGTTGATCTGGGCGACGCCACCGGCCAGCTTGGCCAATCGCTCCTGGAGCTTTTCGCGATCGTAATCGCTGTCGGTCGTTTCAATTTCCTTGCGGATCTGTTCTGCCCGGCCTTCGATCGCCTCTTTGGCGCCGGCGCCACCGACCATTGTCGTCTTATCGCTATCGATGATCACCTTCTTGGCGGTACCCAGGTCGGAAATCTTCACAGCGTCGAGCTTTACGCCCAGGTCCTTGAAGAGCGCCTGGCCACCGGTCAACGTGGCGATATCGCCCAACATGGCCTTGCGCCGATCGCCGTAGCCGGGAGCCTTCACGGCACAGATGTTCAAGATCCCTCGCATCTTGTTAACCACCAACGTGGCGAGGGCTTCACCTTCAATGTCTTCGGCAATCACCAACAGCGGCTTGTTCGCCTTGCTGACAGCCTCGAGCAACGGCACCAGATCCTTGGCGTTAGAGATCTTCTCTTCGTGGATCAATACCAGGCACTTCTCCAACTCGCAGGTCTGGGTGTCCTGGTCGGTCACGAAGTGGGGCGAGAGGAAACCGCGGTCGAACTGCATGCCTTCGACTAGGTCAACGTACGTTTCGCTACTGCGTCCCTCTTCGACCGTGATAACGCCGTCTTTGCCGACTTTCACGAAGGCATCGGCCAATACGGCGCCGATCGAAGGATCGTTGTTACCGGCGATCGTTGCGACTTGGGCAATTTCTTTCTTGCTCTTCACGTCGACCGGGCTGGCCAATTTCTTGACGGCCTCTATCACCGCTTCGGTCGCTTTCTGAATACCGCGGCTGAGCGACATCGGATCAGCCCCAGCCGAGATCATCCGCAGCCCTTCTTTGTAGATTGCTTCGGCCAGCACGGTGGCTGTGGTCGTGCCGTCGCCGGCGACGTCGTTGGTCTTCGACGCCGCTTCTTTTACGAGTTGGGCAGCCAGGTTCTCGTACGGATCGTCGAGGTCGATGTCCTCGGCTACCGTTACGCCATCCTTGGTCACCTTCGGGGCACCCCAGCCCTTGTCCAACACGGCATTGCGGCCGCGCGGTCCGAGGGTGCTCTTCACCGCGCGGGCTAACTTGTTGACTCCTTCGGCTAGTGGTTGCCGAGCCTCGTCGTCAAAGACCATCTGTTTTGCCACAGCGGAATTCCTCCTGTTGCTGGCGAGAAAATACGGTTTTCACCCGATCGCCGGTCGACGGCGAGAGACTCGGGCGGTCGCTGTTTGCTATTTCATCGAAAGTGCCTGGCACTCGGGCCGCGAGATCAACAATGGCAGCCCAAGAGATTTCGGCGACTCAATCGAGCAACCCGCGTGCCAAAACAAGTCCCGTCGACGCAACACCCTTCCGTGAAAGATGTTACACCGAAAGGTGTCGCTTGTGACCTCTGGGCACTCGCCGGACAGACACCAGCCCGTATGCCATTTTGGCAGAAACACGGACCACACCCACAAAACGCGTTGGCACGTTCGATGGGTTCCCTGCCCACGACAACGTGGGCATGAAGACGTAACGCACTTCGCGCATGCCCACGTTGCCGTGGGCATGGCACCCTTTTGTAGGTTTGACGCAGCATTAGCTGCGAATCAAGGGATGAAGCTGTCGGTGGCCGGGTCGATGGCTTCGACGAATCGGGCGAGCAAATCGGCCGCCTTGTCGAGGTCGTCCAGCGAAATCATCTCCACGGGGCTGTGCATGTAACGGTTGGGGATGCTTACCAAGCCCGCGGCTACCCCCGCACGGCTGATCTGGATCGCGTTGGCGTCGGTCCCCGGTGGCCGACCGGAGGCGGCCAATTGGAAGTCAATCTTATTATCGGTGGCGGCCGCCACCAGCAGTTCGACGACTTTCGGGTTCATGTTGGGGCCTCGGTAGACCACGGGCCCTTTGCCCAACTTGATGTCGCCCTCTTCTTTCTTTTCGATCGTGGGACAATCGGTGGCGTGGGTTACATCGACTGCCACTCCAACGTGGGGATCCACCCCGAACGCACTGGTCCTAGCCCCACGCAACCCGACTTCCTCCTGAACGGTGGAAACAGCGAATAAACCACACTTCAGCTTGGATTTATCCACCCGCCGCAAGGCCTCGATCACCACCCACATTCCGGCCTTGTCGTCCATCGCAGGCGAAACGGCCAAGTTGTTCTGCATCGTGTTGAAGCCAAGCTCCACCGTCACTGCGTCGCCAATCCGCACAAGTTTTTCGGCCTCTTCCTTGTTTGCTGCCCCGACGTCGAGCCAAAGGTCCTTCATCTTGGGCACCGTCTTGCGCTCCTCGTCGGTGAGCAGGTGGATTGGTTTTCGGGCGATAACACCGAAGAGCGGGCCCTGCTGGGTCCAAACCTTCATGCGTTGACCAATCAGCATTTGGATGTCCCAGCCACCGATCTGCTGGACATAAACAAAACCATTGTCATCGACATGCTGAACAATGAGGCCGATCTGGTCGCAATGGCCGGCCAACATAATGCGGAAGTTGGCATCGGGATTTCGCGCGACAATAACGTTGCCGTGGACGTCGGTTCGCACGTCGTCGGCGAAATCGGCCACGTATTGGCGAACCACTTCCTGAATCGGACTCTCGTATCCCGAAGGGCTTGGTGTTTCTAGGGCCGTTTTAAAGAACTGCAGAGCTTTATCTTCCATGGAGGTTCCTTGCGCTTTGCTTACAAAAAAGGGTGTCGGACGCCATCGGATGTTCGTGGGTTGTTGAACCAGCGAATTCTGGGAGAAGCCGTCGCTTTGCGTTTTCGCCCTCCCCGGTCGCCGAATCCACAGGCTCGCCAATTAGATTCGTCCCCCTTCCAATCGGCAAACCCCCAGTATGGCAATTCGATCGGCTTCTGCAACCAGTACAGATTACGGGATCGTTCGTTCCCGCCGAGGCAGGTTTATGTAACCCAAGGCTGTCGATGTAACAGCTTGTAAACACCAAGCGGTCGGTTTACGAAGACGCTTTACAGGCAAAGCGGTAGATCCTACGATAAGAGATTCTCAAGCTACCCCCTGTTATCGGTCTACGCCCCGCTTATGCCCGGGAGGCCGGTTTTCCGCACGGCGGTGCCAAAACCGCTTTTCTGCCACATGAACACCGAAGAACGCGGTTTTGCGATGAAAACAGCCAAAGTAGGTCTGATCGGCTTAGGGACGATTGGCACGGGCGTGGCCCGCTTGTTGCTCGAAAAACAGGATCGCATTGCCCGCCATGCCGGTCGAAAGGTTGAGCTGGTGCGGGTTGTCGACAAGAACCTCGCGCCGCGGAAGGATGTGGCCATCCCGGCCGGACTTCTCAGCGACGACCTTGAGACGATCCTCGGTGACGAGGAAATTGAAACCGTCGTGCAATTAATCGGGGGGGTGGAGCCTGCCCGAACGATTATGCTCAAGCTCCTAGAAAGCGGCAAGAATGTGGTAACCGCCAACAAGGCGTTGCTGGCCGCGCACGGTCCGGAATTGTTCGACCGAGCGCGTCAGTTGGGTCGTTTGATTGCCTTCGAGGCTTCGGTGGCCGGCGGTATTCCAATTATCGCGGCGATCAGCGAGTGCCTGACCGCCAACCAGATCGAGTCGATCCAGGCTATTCTCAACGGCACGTGCAACTTCATCCTCTCGCAAATGGAGGAACACGGCACCGACTACCAAGAAGTGGTGGCCGAGGCTCAGCGGCTTGGTTACGCCGAGTCTGATCCAACGCTCGACGTCAACGGCAGCGACGCAGCGCAGAAACTGGCCATCCTTGCACATTTGGCGTTCGGAGCACGAGTTGATTGGCGCGACATCCCCCGCAGCGGTATCGACACGGTCGACGTAGCCGACATGCAATACGCTTCGGAACTGGGCTATAGCATTAAGCTGCTGGCCGTGGCCAACCTGGTGACCGAGGGCCTGGAGTTGCACGTTTCGCCCACCTTGGTTCGCCATGGCACACCGCTGGCGGAAGTTCGCGGTGCGTTCAACGCGGTTCGCGTGGTGGGCGACACCGTGGGACAGGTGTTCTTCCAAGGGCTCGGCGCCGGCCAGATGCCGACCGCCTCGGCCGTGGTGGCCGACCTGATCGATACGGTGGTTGGGCGAATGGCCATTACCTTTGACACGCTCGAACTATGGTCCGAAAACCGACCGGTATCGGTCTACGCCCGCGACCCGGCCAAAGTGCCTGGACAATACTACCTTCGCTTTCGGGTTGACGATCGACCCGGTGTGATGGCGGACATCGCCGGTATCTTGGGCCGCGAGAAAATTTCCATCGCCTCGTTGATTCAGCACGAAACGGAGGAGAAGGTCGACGGCGTGGTGCCCCTGGTCATCATGACACACGTCGCATCCGCCGGGGCTGTCGATGCGGCCTTGGAATCTATCGCGGGTTTGCCGTGCGTTCATTCGGAGATCATCCGGATGCGGGTAAGAAACTAACGGCGCCGAGCGGATTGCACGCGGCCATCCTTTGAACTACTAACCTCAAAGATCGTTGACTTCTGACAAAGATTAGCGACCAACGGGAGCGGGTTCCTGACTGGGTGCGGTAGCACCGTTTGGTTGGCGGCCCTGCCGCCCTGAGTACGCCAGCCGCCACGAGAATCGCAACGCCATGAAATACGCTATCATCATTCCCGACGGCTGTGCCGACGAACCGCAGGATGCTCTCCAGGGCCGCACGCCGCTGGAAGCGGCCAATGTGCCGGCCATGGACGCCGTCGCAGCGTCGGGCATCGTTGGCCGTTCGTCGAATGTGCCCGACCGCTTGCCGGCAGGGTCCGATGTGGCAAACCTGAGCGTGCTGGGTTACAACCCGTTGGAGCATTTCACCGGCCGCGCACCGCTCGAGGCGGCCGCGCAAGGGATCGCTTTGGGCGCCGACGATTGGGCCGTGCGATGCAATTTGGTGACCATCGAAGACCAGGTGATGCGCGACTTTACGGCCGGACACATCTCCACCGAAGAAGCCGCCGCGTTGATCGGATCGGCCCAAGAAAACCTGGGCGGCGACCGCTTGGAGTTCTTTCCCGGCGTAAGCTACCGGAACCTGCTGGTTTATCGGGCGCAAGATAAACCGGCACCGTTTTCGCCCGACACCCGCACCACACCGCCACACGACCTGACCGACAACTCGGTGCTGAACGACTATCCCCGTGGACCTGGCAGCGACCTGCTGACGCAACTGATGAGCGACAGCGTTGCCCTGTTTGCCGAGCATCCGGTAAACATCACCCGACGCCAGCAAGGCAAGCTTCCGGCAACCAATGTGTGGCTCTGGGGCTTAGGTAGCACACCACAGTTGCAGTCGTTCGAACAGCGTTATGGCTTGCGAGGAGCGATGATTACGGCGGTCGATCTTTTGCGAGGACTGGCCACGTTGATCGGCTGGCAACGTATCGAGGTGCCTGGAGCTACCGGCTACATCGACACCGACTACGCTGCCAAGGGGCGCTACGCTGTGGAAGCGCTGGCCGACGTCGATTTGGTGTTTGTCCACGTTGAAGCGACCGACGAGGCCTCGCACGAAGGCAACACGACCGAAAAGGTCGCGGCGCTGGAGCAAATCGATCGTCACATTGTCGGCCCTGTGCATGAAGCCTTGAAATCGTACGGCGAGTATCGCATCCTGGTAACGCCCGACCACCCCACCCTGCTGCGAACGAAGACACATGCCCATGGCTACGTTCCGTGGACTATTGCCGGTAGCGGAATCGCGGCCGATTCGGCGACGACGTACGACGATCCAACCGCCAATCGATCTTCGCAGGCGTTCGAGGAAGGCTATCGCCTGATGGAGTTCTTTTTGAAATAAGCGACGTAGCAAATAGGCGACACAGTATTCCAATCGCGCCGTGTTTCCGGCGTGCGGTGGCCATGATCGCTGAAGCGACCACGCCTTGACTTCCCACTCCCAACCCCTAGCTCTCCCCCTCCCATGTCGATTATCGTTCAGAAATTCGGTGGCACGAGTGTTGCCGACAGCCAGAAGATTTTGGCCGCGGCACGTAAAGCAATTCGTGCGCAAATGGAAGGCCATCAGGTCGTGATGGTCGTTAGTGCCATGGGCAAAAACACCGACGTACTCGTCGATTTGGCCCAGCAAATCACCGACACGCCCCCGGCTCGCGAGATGGACATGCTGCTGTCGACTGGCGAGCAAGTGAGCGTAGCCCTGATGGCCATGGCGATCCACTCACTGGGCTACCAGGCTATCAGTATGACGGGTGCTCAGATCGGCATCGTTACCGACAGCATTCACACCAAGGCACGTATCCGGTCGATCTCGGCCGATCGCATCACCAGCGCACTGAACGACGGCAAAATCGTCATCGCGGCCGGCTTCCAGGGTATCGACGAAGCAGGCAACATTACCACGCTGGGGCGTGGCGGCAGCGACACAACTGCTGTAGCGTTGGCCGCCGTGCTCAATGCCACTGCCTGTGAAATCTACACCGATGTCGACGGCGTCTACACGACCGATCCACGGGTAGTGCCCGAGGCGCGGCGCACCAGGCGAATCAGCTACGACGAAATGCTCGAACTGGCCAGTTCCGGCGCCGGAGTGATGCACAACCGGGCGATCGAGTTCGCCAAGAAGTTCGCGGTACCGGTTCATGTGCGCAGTAGCTTCGCCGATATGCCGGGCACGATGATCACCGAGGAACCGGAGTCGCACGACGTCGGCGTGTGCGGGGCGGCCAAGGTACAAAACGAAGCGCGGGTAACGGTCTTGGGAGTTCCCGATCGCCCAGGTGCTGCGGCTACGCTGTTCACGAAAATTTCCGACCGCAACGTCGCCATGGACATGATCGTGCAGAACGTGGCCGAAGATGGCCACGCCGACATTTCGTTTACCGTGTTCCGCGACGATTTGCCGACCACATTGACCGCGGTCGAAGAGGCCGTCGCCGAGTTGGGAGCCGAAGGTTTCAACCACAGCGACGACGTGTCGAAAATCTCCGTGGTCGGGCTGGGGATGGCACGACAGACGGGCGTAGCCGAAACCATGTTCCGCGCATTGTCCGACCAACAAGTCAACATCGAGATGATCAGCACCAGCGAAATTAAAATCGCGGTGCTCGTCAGTCGGCCGGATGCTCAAAAGGCGCTGCGCACGGTCCACGAGGCCTTTGCTTTGCAGAACGAACGGGCCGATACGGGCGACGGCGAAGGCTCCACGGGCGCAGATAAACCACGCGACGCGGCGGCAGTCGTCTCGCGCATGGAACGCATGGAAGATTTGATCATCGACGACATCACGCTCGACGGCTCCCAAGCCCGGGTTACGGTTGTCGGGTTGCCCGACGCACCCGGCTTGGCCGCGCGGCTGTTCGAGGAGATTGCCGCTGCGGGAATCAATGTCGACATGATCGTGCAAAGCAACAGTCGCCAGGGACACGCCAACATCACCTTTACGATGCCGCAGGGCGATCTCGAAAAGGCGATCGAGGTGACCAGTTCGTTGGCCAAGGAGTTGGGATGTTCTCAACCGGCCAGCGCACCCGACGTCGCCAAGCTTTCCGTGTTTGGCGTGGGTATTCGCAGTCACACGGGCGTCGCCCGGCGAATGTTCCAGTCGTTGTCGGCCGCGGGAATCAACGTCGGTATGATCAGCACGAGCGAGGTTCGCGTCAACGTGGTCGTCGACGGAAAACACGGCGAGCAGGCCATGAAGGTGCTCCGCGAAGAATTTGCCGACGCGATGGGATAGACGACTTTTCCTACTGCTCGCCCAGCACGTCGTTGAGCACGTCTTCGTTAACGTAGATCGGCAGGTGCGGTTCGCACGTGACGGCCACAGCGATGGCGTCGGACGGCCGGGCGTCGATTTCCATGACCTCGCCGTCGCGGCGCACACGAAGCCGGGCGAAGTAGGTGTGTTCCTTCAGCTCGCTGATCAGCACGTCTTGCAGTTCGCCGCCGAGGCTGTCGACCACGCTGACGATCAGGTCGTGGGTCAGCGGCCGCGGCGACGGATACCCTTTCACACGACGGTCGATGCTGGTGGCCTCGAAAATGCCAATCAGGATCGGAAACGTTCGTTCCCCGTTGATTTCCTTCAGGTAAATCACCTGCTGGTCGTTGATTTCGCTGATAATAATACGCGAAAGTTCCATGGGGACGGGCATCGGCGTATCCTCGCACACGAGACGCGACGGGAGAAAACAGGACGTTCCTTCAACTCCTCCATTATAGTCCTTTGGCGGCGCGGGCGGAAAGGGGAGTGGAAACGGTGCCGGCAAGGCGTTTTTTCCGCTCATTCTACGGCAACTGGCATTTCGTCGGGAAAAAACTCGCACGTTCCGCTACACGCTCGGGTGCCATGCTCACGCTCGCGCGGGCATGCTGAATACCCAGCGAACACGCCCCCGTAACCACACACGCATGGCCCCCTACGTCAAACCGTGCACTCAGTCGACCTTCGCATCGACCGGCCAGGGCGGCAATAGTTCAAGATAGGGTTCGCGCGCACCTTCCAGCCAGACGTAGTCACCCTGGATGCGTTTGATGGCAACGAGGTGAGAAGCGTATGCACCCAAAAAATGCACATTCCCGGTAAGAACAGCGAAACGAATGCGGCGCAAAGGAAGGCGTTAAGCCCCATCTGGTCAGCCGCCTTTCCAACGGCGTCGAAAAGATATGGCTCACTGAGCAGCACAATTATACCTCCCCAGCTGACTACAGAACCTATCCGGAGTCTTCGCCGCCATTTGATTGAAAGCGGAATGTCAATGAACTCGCGGACAATAACTTTGCGAACCCAAAGACAAAGCCAGAAAAGCATTAACGTCAGAACGACAAACGGATATCCATTAACCAACCGGCCGATACTCCAGACCAGTAGTATGAGAAAAACTATCTCGGAAAGATTTTCGACCGGAGAAACCAAAAAAAGTTTCACGCGGATTCGCTTACCCTCGGCAGGCAGGCCGCTCTTCACGCACACCAGCGGCAACTCCGTCCGCCTGTGCATCACGATCAATTCCCCGTCGCGAGCAAGCAACGGTAGCTCCCCGGCTTGCGATGCCGACGTGTTTAACAGATCGCAGGTTTGCGGCGAAGCGAATGGGTTGTCGTCCATGCTTGGTTGAACAACTGTTTGCTGGATCGGTGCTTTGGCAATCTTCGATTCGTGCGTAACATACCCGTGCAACCATGCCAACATAGTCCCCGCACTCCGACAGTGAACTCAGCCAACCTTTACATCAACCGGCCAAGACGGCAATAGATCAAGATACGTGTCGCACGCACCTTCCAGCCAGACGTAATCGCCTTTGATACGTTTAATGACAAGGAGATGTGAGGCATTGCCACCGTAAAAAATGCATCCCAAAGTAAGGGGAATCCAAATCAAGATGGTCAGAAGGACGATGTAAAATGAGGCTAGCCGGGCGAGTAGCTCACTCCCGGCCACAAGGACGAATATAACGACAGCCGCACTGATGAAGCCGCTCCATAGGAAGACAAGCCCGCGGCGCCGGCGGCGGTGCCACTCACCTGACAACGGAATTTCGATGAACTCGCGGGTAACGCCTTTCGAAAACAGCAACACTACGCCACAGATTAGGGGTGACAGGAGGATGATCAGAAATACGATCGTAACCGGATGAACCCAAAAGAGCTTCTTCCGGATACGCCTGCCCTCGGCGGGCTGCGCACTCTTGACACAAACCGGCGGCAACTCCGTCCGCCGATGCATCACGAGCAACTTCCCGTCGCGGGCAAGCGACGGCAACTCGGCGGTTTGCGAAGCCGACGGGCTCAGCAGATCACACGTTTGCGGCGAAGCGAATGGGTTGTCGTCCATCGTTGGTAAGTACCTGCCGGATAGCCTGATTCTTCACCCCGCGGTAGCACCGTTTTGGTTGGCGGCCCTGCTGCCCCGTGTTATCAGGGCACTCACTTGACCTTCGCGTCGGCAGGCCAGTGCGGCAGCAGCTTGAGATAGGCGTAACCAGCCCCGTTGAGCCATATATAGTCACCCTTGATGCGTTTGATGGAAAACAGATTCGAGGTGACAAAGCCGTAGATAATGCTGCCGAGGGCTAGCACAAGCGAAAACAGAAGAACGACAATTCCGATATCGCTGGGAAGGACCTCGCCGCCGACCGCCTCTGAAATCCAGAGGTAGGCGATCGGCAGACCCACGGCCGCCAAAACGCCGCCCCACGCCGTCAGAATGACGCGACGCCGCTTTTTGAGCCACTTCGCTTCGACAGGGATTGTGATGTATTCGCGCGTTCCCGTTCTGCCTACAATAAGAATGAGAAGTAGTAAGAATGGGCCAGTTAACAAGAAGAGAATGACGAGGAGTGTTGGCGATACCCAAAAAACCTTTTTCCGTAAACGCTTGCCCTCTACCGGTCGCCCGCTTTTCAGACACACCGCGGGCAATTCCAGCCGACGGTGCATTACGACCAAATCCAGGTCCCGGGCCAGCAACGGGAGGTCACCCGGCGGTGTCTCTTGCTGATCGCGTTGCGTTGCCTCGCCGCTAATCGGTAGATCGGCTGCAGCAGGTGATTGGTAGGGATTATCGTTCATTGCACAACCGGGGGTTTCAATACAGAGCCGCACCCCCATTATGCGCCAACCATCACCCCTGCACAACAGGATGTCGCCATTCAACGACAACCCGTGCCATGCTTGCCCCGCGCATCCTTTCGTGCATCCGAGCATGGCCACGACAAGCGTGGCCATGGCATCCCAATCCGTGAAAACTTGGCGCTGGTTTGTCCGTTTGAATCCACGCGCGGACACGCTCAAGCCAGGCCACTACCCCTGTTGCTTAAGCTTTTTCACGACCTCTACAGCCGCCGCGTGTTGCGATTCGAGATCCGCCAGTCCTTCGCGTTCTTTCTGCACAACCGCCTCGGGGGCTCGATCCACGAAGTTTTTGTTTTCCAGCTTCTTCCGTTTGCCTTCGATGAACTTGGCCAGCTTGTCGAGTTCCTGCTGCTTGCGAGCGATCTCCGCCTCGACGTCGATCAAACCGGCCAGGTCGACGAAAACCTCCATCCCCGAGATGTGGGCATTGGCACTCAAGGCCGGTGCTTCGACCTTCGGACCAAATCCGGTCGGCTCCGCGCCGGCCATCGAACGGAAGTACGGCTCCATCGGGCCAAGCAACTCGGCCGTTTCTTTGTCGCAGCGAACCGAGAAGGCAATCTGCTGGCGTGGAGGAACGTTCTGCCGCGCGCGAATATCGCGCACCCCGCGAAGGACTTCCTGGAAGTGGGCAAAACGGGCCTCGATTTCCGGGTCCTCCCAACTCTCTTGGGCTTGCGGCCAAGGGGCGATCATAATGCTCTCCGCGCCGGCAGTGAGTTGCTCGATGCCGCGTTCAGGCGCCACCTCATTGAGCCGCTGCCACACTTCTTCGGTGACGAACGGGACCATCGGATGCAACAGTCGCAACAGCGTGTCGAGCGTGTAGGCCAACACGCGCTGCGCTACGGCCTTGCCCTGACTGTCCTGCAACCGGCTCTTGACCATCTCGACGAAAAAGCTGCAAAACTCGTCCCACGCGAAGTCGTACAACGTTCGGGCGGCGTCGGCGAAGTGGTAGCCTGCCAGGTAGTCGGTTACTTGGCGTGTGACCGTCGAGAGCCGACTTAGAATCCAGCGGTCTTCGACCAACAGTTCGTCGTCGTCCACTTCACGGCACGTGTAGCCTTCGAGATTCATCAACGCAAACCGGGACGCGTTCCAGAGTTTGTTGCAGAAGTTTCGGCCAAGCTCGAAGCGATCGCTGACCACCGCCCCGCGGGGCAGGGCCTTGTCCTCTGGCTTCTCGGCCCATTGCGTGGCGAACTCCTTCTTGCAGTGCGAACACTTGATCTTCGGCCGCACTCGGTTTTCCCGAGTTTGTTCAATCATGCCGCCACAATGTGGACACTCGAATTCGACCGGCATGCGGACGTCTTGCGTTTCCGTGGTCAGATAGGCCAGGCCGAACCGTAGCGAGTCGGCGCCGAACTTCTCCATGACGTCGACCGGGTCGACGCCGTTGCCCTTCGACTTTGACATCCCTTCGCCGTAGCCGTCGAGGATTTTCGGGTGGATGAAAACTTCGTCGAACGGGATATCGCCCACGTTGTGCAAACCGGCCAGCACCATCCGAGCCACCCAAAGGGTGATAATGTCGCGGCTGGTGATCAACGTGCAGGTCGGGTAGTAATATTTCAACGCGTCGGTCTGTTCCGGCCATCCGAGCGTGGAATGTGGCCACAAGGCCGAGCTGAACCACGTGTCGAGCACGTCTTGCTCGCGCACCAGGGTGTGGCCCGGCACGGCATCTTCGGCCAGGTCTTCTTCCTGGGCACAGATGAGCCATTGGTTTTGCTCTTCGTCGCGATACCAAGCGACGTCGTCGCGACCCTTGAACGCTTTTTCGAGTTCGGCTTCGCTGGCCGTTGCACAGTACCAGATAGGAATCTGGTGTCCCCACCAAAGCTGCCGGCTGACCGGCCAATCGCGTTTTTCGCTGAGCCAGTCGAGATAGCCCTTGGTGTAGCGTTCGGGGAAAATTTTCACTCGCCCGTCGCTTACCGCATCCATGGCCGTTTGGGCCAGATGATCCATTTTGACGAACCACTGATCGGTCAGCAGCGGTTCGATGGGCGTCTTCGACCGGTCGCTGTGGGCCAGGTCGATTTCGCGATCTTCGACCTTTCCGAGGAGTCCAAGCTTGTCCAGGTCGGCGACAACGTTCTTCCGGGCTTCCTGAACAACTTGGCCCACGTAGGCGCCGGCGTTTTCGTTGAGCGTGCCGTCGAGGTTGAGGATATTGACCATGGGCAACTCGCGACGCAACCCCACTTCGTAGTCGTTGGGGTCGTGGGCCGGGGTGATTTTTACGCAACCGGTGCCCATCTCGGGCTTGGCCCACTCGTCGGCCACCAGCGGAATCGGACGATCGACCAACGGCAACATCACCTGGCGCCCGTCGAAGGCCATGTCGCGCAACATGACGAGTTGGTCGAGCATTTCCTCGCGGCGATTACGGACGTTGACGATCTCGGCCTCGACACCCGGCTTTTCCTTGGCCGGTGCCGCTGCAAACCGCTTTTTCAATTCCTCTTCGGCCTTGTCCAACGCGGCCGCCGGATCGGGATGCACGGCCACGGCCGTATCGCCGAGCATCGTTTCGGGCCGCGTGGTAGCGATGGTCACGTGCTTCGGCTCGCCCGGCTTCGGATCGATTACCGGATAGTTGAAGTACCAGAAATTGCCATCGACCGTTTCGTGAAACACCTCGTCGTCGCTCACCGCGGTCTGTAGCATGGTGTCCCAATTGACCAGTCGCTTGCCGCGATAGATCAATTGTTCCTTAAACAGACTGTAGAACGTGTGACGCACGGCCCGGGCACAGATCGGGTCGAGTGTAAACCGGGTGCGTTGCCAATCGCAGCTACAGCCCATCTTTTTCAACTGGCCGAGGATTCGCGTTTCGTAGGCCTTTTTCCAATCCCAAATTCGCTTGACGAGCCCCTCGCGGCCCAGGTCGTGCCGGGTGAGATTTTCTTCTTCAAGCAACCGACGTTCGACAACTGCCTGCGTGGCGATGCCGGCATGGTCGGTCCCCGGCATCCATAGCGCTTCGTATCCCTGCATTCGCTTTTGACGAACCAGGATGTCTTGCAGCGTGTTGTTCAGGGCGTGGCCCAGGTGCAAGGCACCGGTCACGTTGGGCGGGGGGATAACAACCGTATAGGGCTTGCGCAGCGGGTTAGGTTCGCTGTGGAAATAGCCCTGGTCTTCCCAATATTTGTACCAGCGCTGTTGGGCGGCCGTGTGGTCGTACTGTTTGGGGAGTTCGTTCGACGACGTGGATGACATCAGTTTGTTCCGCGCGGTTGATAACAAGGATTGGGCTTTTATAGGTTTCTCCCCTCTCCCAGAGGGAGAGGGGACATGGCTTCGTCACTTCCGCTGCCCGTTGGCAGCTCGTTCTTCGTCTTTGTAAAGTTTGTATTCGTAACTATCGACCAGGGCAAGCCAACTGGCTTCAATAATGTTTTCACTCACCCCGACCGTTCCCCACACATCGTCTTCGTCTTGGCTTTCGATCACCACCCGAACGCCGGCCGCCGTGGCCGCTTCGGAGTTGATTACCCGAACTTTATAGTCCACCAAGTGCAGATTATTCAAGGCGGGAAACGTTCCGTTGAGCGCTTTTCGCAAAGCAGCGTCCAGGGCGTCTATCGGGCCGTGCCCCTCGGCCGCCTCAAACCGGATTTTATCATGAACCCGGATCTTCACCACGGCTTCCGCAGTGACGTCGCCTTGCGATTTATTGTCGACATGAACGTGGTAGTGCAACTCCTCGAAATGGGAGCGGAATGTTCCTGCACACCGGCGGACCAGCAGATCGAAGGTACCATCGGCCGCCTCGAACTGGTAGCCCTTGCTTTCCATCGCGACCACTTCCCCAAGAACTTTGTCCATGAGTTCCGAGTCGGCGTCGATGTTCAGCCGCTGGGTGAGCGCCTTGATATTGGCACGCCCAGAAAGTTCGCTCAGCAGCACGCGCCGCTCGTTGCCGACGAGTTCGGGAGCAATGTGCTCGTAGCTCGCGGTGTTTCTCGCGACGGCGCTCACGTGCATTCCGCCCTTGTGCGCAAAGGCACTCTTGCCGACAAACGGCTGATGGGTGCGGAAATTCATATTGACCGTTTCGTAGACGAATCGCGACAGTTCGGTTAGATGCTTTGTCTGGTCTCCGCCCAGCACGTGGTAGCCTTTTTTGAGCGCCAGGTTGGCTGCAACGGAAATCAAGTCGGCATTGCCGCAACGTTCGCCGAAGCCGTTGATGGTGCCTTGCACGTGCGATGCCCCGGCGTCGACGGCGGCCAGGGCGTTGGCCACGGCCAGATCACAGTCGTTGTGAGTATGAATGCCAACAGCCACGGGGACTGCGGCTACCACAGTTCGCGTAATGCTGGCCACTTCGTCGGGCATCGAGCCGCCGTTCGTATCGCAAAGCACCAATGTGCGCGCCCCGGCAGCGGCGGCCGTTTGCAGACATTTCAGCATGTAATCGGCATCGTTTTTGAAGCCATCGAAGGCATGTTCCGCGTCGAAAATCACCTCGCGGTCAGACTCGACAAGATGCCGGATACTCTCGTCGATCATCGCCAAGTTTTCTTCTCGGGTGGTCTGCAAGATTTCGGTGACCTGAAAGGCCGACGACTTGCCGACCAGCGTGATCACCGGGGCTTTCGAGTCGAGCAAGGCACGCAATCCCACGTCTTTGGCCGCGTCGATGCCCTTGCGACGCGTCATCCCAAACGCGCACACCCTGCAATGCTTGGGTTTCAGTTCCGCCATCTTCTGGAAAAACTGAAAGTCCTTGGCGTTGCTGGCCGGGTAACCCCCTTCGATGAAGTCGAACTTCAGCTCATCAAGTCGCTGGGTCAACAGGAGCTTGTCTTGCAGCGCAAAGTCGACTCCCTCGGCCTGGGAACCGTCGCGCAACGTGGTGTCGTAGATCTCGATCGAACGCATGGGAAGTGAGTTGGGAGTTAGGAGTTTGGGGGGCCGAGGCTTGACCACTTCAGCGGCCATGAACGCAACGTATCTCGCGCCACCGATCTTCGGGAAACGAAAAAAGCCCTGGGGCCATTGGGGCCTCAGGGCTCGGTTGTCGGTTGTTCTCCGTACGAACCCTTACGGCCGCTCCTGAATAATAATGGCCACGATAACGCCTACGCCAGCGGCGATCGAAGGGCGAATCGTGTTGACCAGGACGGTTGCCATAATGTGGCTCACTGCGGAGATGCATCGCAAAACATTGTAGGTTACCGCGTCGGTGGCGGGCTGTCAACCCTCGGAACTCACCGCACGGCCCTCGCGAGGGGGTGCTTACTGTGAGCCCAAGGCTGGTGTTTTGTCACTCTTGATTTACAGCTTCGGTGCCATGCCCACGGCAACGTGGGCATGAATACGTACCACACTTCGAGCATGCCCACGTTGCCGTGGGCATGGCACCCGTATATCTAATTTTGCCACAGCACTAAGCGCTCTCGGCCTTCCAGGACTGCTCGTCTTCTAATTCTTCGTCATCCTCGTCGTCGGTTTCGTCGCACTCGTCGCCGTCCTCTTCGTATTCCTCTTCTTCCTCATCGTCGTAGTACTCGTCCTCATCATCTTCTTCGTCTTCGCCACCATCCTCATCGTAGGCTTCGTCTGCGTCGACGTCTTCTTCCTCTTCTTCGTACTGTTGCTCGTCCATTTCGTCGAAGGGAGCTTCTTCTTCGGCCTCCTCGGCATCGACAGTGTCGTTGGTTTCTTCCTCTTCGTCCTCCAACTCGGCCAGCGGATCGCGCCGCGGTGGGGCAAGCTGGATTTTATTGCTCCGTCGCGGTTTCGGTTCGACAAGCACGGGCGGCGACACCTGCTTGGTGGGCATCGGTGCCCCGTTTTGCATCGCTTCCCAATCTTCAACCGAAAGTAAGACTTCCCGGGCCTGAGAACCGTTGTACGTACCCACGATACCATCTTCGGCCATGTAGTCGATCAACCTTGCTGCCCGGCCGTAGCCAATACCCAGCGTCCGTTGCAGCAACGACACACTCCCACGACTCTCGCGAATCACCACGTCGACGGCCGCTTCGTAGAGCTCGTCGCGATTGCTAAGCACCGTGCCGCCGCCACCTTGGCCGCCAGCCTCGTCTGTCTTCAGTTGTACCAGTTCCTTGACGAACTGCGGCTCGCAGGTAGCCACCGCTCCGATGACGCTGGAGATTTCGTCGTCGCTGAGATACGTTCCTTGGCCACGCAGCAGCGTGCTGGTGCCAGGCCAGAGGAACAACATGTCGCCGTTGCCCAACAGCTTGTCGGCACCCATCTCGTCCAACACCACACGGCTGTCCGTTCGGCTGGCCACCTGGAAGGCAATACGTGCCGGCAGGTTCGACTTGATCAACCCGGTAATCACATCCACTGTGGGCTTCTGCGTGGCCAACACCAGGTGAATACCCACCGCTCGGCTCTTCTGTGCCAGGCGGATAATATGGGCTTCAACCTCCTTGGCTGCGGTCATCATCAGGTCGGCCATTTCGTCGGCCACGATCACCACGTAAGGGATATGCGTGGGAATTTGGCTGCGTTCTTCGTCCGACTCCGGCTGCATCCGCTCCATCAACTCCTCTTCGCCAAGCTGATTGTAGGAGCTGATATGGCGCACGCCCGCTCGGGCGAGCAACTGGTAGCGTTCCTCCATCTTTTCGACGGCCCAGGCCAAAATGGCTTCGGCCTTGCGCATGTCGGTAACCACCGGGTGCATCAGGTGTGGCAGCTTTTTGTAGGGGCTCAGCTCGACCATCTTCGGATCGATCATCAACATGCGGACTTCGTCCGGACGCCGGGTCATGAGCATCGAAACGATGATCGAGTTCAGGCACACGCTCTTGCCCGTGCCCGTGCGACCGGCGATCAGCAAGTGCGGCAAACTGGCCAGGTCGACAACCATCGAGTTGCCCGAGACGTCTTTTCCCAGATAAATCGGAATCCGCATCTTGGCCGCCTTGCCGTTGGCCTCTTCCATGACCTCGCGAAGGCGGACCAACTGTCGGGCGTTATTGGGCACCTCGACGCCGACCGTGTTCTTGCCTGGAATGGGTGCAACGATTCGCACACTGGGCACCCGCAGGGCGATGGCCAGATCGTCGGCCAGCGAGGTAATTTTGCTCAGGCGCAGTCCAGCTTCAAGTTCGATCTCGAACTGGGCGATTACCGGGCCGGTTTGGATCTCGACCACGCGAACGTTGAAGCCAAAATCGCGGAACGTCTTCTCCAGCATCTTCGCCTTGCGGCGAACGTCCTTTTCGTGTTCTTCGAACGCAAAGGCTTCGCCCTCAAGTAGCAAGTCCAGTCCGGGCAATTCGTAGTCGGCATCTGTGGCGTCGATAACCTCGACCTGCGCGGCTTCGATTTCTTCGATAACCTCTTGGCGGTCGTTCTTTCGCGGGCGCCGGATTCGCAGCATCGATGCAAGTCCCTTGCGAGGCGAGGCTTCGGCGGCCTGCTCCTCTTCTTCGTCGCCTTCCTCTTCCGCTTCGGCGGCGACCTCTTCCGACTCCTCCTCGGCTTCGATTTCTTCCTGCTCATCGTCCGACTGTTCGTCGTCTGCCGGACGGCCGGCGATGCGCACCGTCAGTTCTTGTTCTTCCGCATCAACTTCTTCTTCGGCTTCTTCCTCTTCCTCCGCTTGCGCGGCGCGTTTGGCAGCCGTCGATTTCGGCACCGTTACGTTATTGGCGTACGCCATCCCTACCTGCATCACGCCGCGTCCCAGGCCGGCGACAGGTTTACCCAGCACCCAACCGAGAATTTGCAGTAGGACATAGTCGGTGCAAAGCAGTAAACCGCCGAGGATCGTCGAAATTGTAAGGATATAGGTACCCACGGCGGCAAAGTTCATCTCGAGAAGTCCCCGGCCCGCGGCTCCCACGTATCCACCTGCCCCGATTACCGGCCCAGGCGCCAGCGGAGCGAGTGCCATGGCGCAGAACGTGGTCGCGCCAACCAGCGACAAGATCCAGCCGACGCCGCGGATCCACGGTTGGGTGATTTCGCGGCGGGCAAGCAGCAGCCCGTCGAGCACAGCAAGCGAGACGAGGATATAGTACGCCCCCAGGCCGAACGTCGTGAACATACCCTGGGCGACCATCGCACCCCAGTGGCCACACACATTGAGCGTTTCCGCCTGCTGCGGATAGACGAGCGTGCTGGGCGGATCGGCCGGGTCGTAGGTCAACAGCGCGGCTGCCAGGAAGATGGTCAGCGCGAGCAAACCTAGCGCGAGCAGGTCGAGTTTCAAGTTGCGCTGTTCGAGCATCGTGGCGGGAACCATTCGGAGCGCCCGTCGTGTCGCCCAATCCCATAGACACTTGGCCGAACGCCACGGCAAACCCTGCCCGGCGTCGGCTGGCGACAGTTCGGGACACCACACATCACGTAGTCCCACCGCACGCGGCGCTCGTATCCTAAGAGACTTCTTCAAAACCAATGGACCGGTCGTTCGTTCAGCGGATGCACGAACCTGGATCCGGGTTTTAAAATCACCTCGAACACGATGCCGGGTGCGGTCATAAACGTCAGGGCCCGTCCATGCCCGATCGGATTCTCCCCTGCCCTCTTGGCCAACACGTTGGGCGATTTTCCCACGATCCAACGTGAAAGTCGGTCGTGCGTTGCTCGCCCCGGCCGGGCCGGAAATCGGTGGCTCCTGCCACTTCGTCATAACTATCGACCACCATGCCACTTTGCAGTTAATTTCCCATGGCCGCCCGGTGTGGATTACCGGAGAGATGCCACACGCGGAACCGGCGCCTCAGATACAATTGATACGAGAAGCGCGGGAAAAGCGTTCGGAGGGTAGACAACGAACAGATTGCGACGAGATTGCCGGTTGTGTCGAATATGCAGTCAAGGCAGATATGCCCCAGGAAACACATCGGAATAGGCACTACTGAAGTGTGCCACTGGCTCCGCCAGTGCTCTCGGGAGACCGCTGGCCCGACACGCCTTTTCGAACAAGACGTGACGAAGGAATGAAGCGTCGACGTATTGTCTGCCCATCGATCACGCCACACTCAATCCCACACTGGCAAAGCCAGTGGCACTCACTTCACGGCTGTTTGCTAGGCTGCTAAAGCGGCGGATCGCCGGGAAACTGGTAATTGTTCGGCAAGAGTCGTTCCAACTCGATAAGTCGAGCTTCAATCTGTTCGCTGCGCTCGTCCAGTTTGTCGGCTTCGCAACGGAGGCGTTCGTACTCGGCGATCAACGTGGCCTTGTCGTAGGCGATCATGGCTTTGTCCCGCGCAAGGAAAAAGGGAGTGCCGAACCGAGCCGCTTTCTCCACCCCCGCCAAGGGGCACAGACGAACAGCACCGGCCGGCACTCCCTCTCGAGGAGCGGGCTCGGTGCTGCTTCGTCTGTCGAGAGCCGCGAGGCTCAAGTTGGCGGTTTGGAGAAAAGCAGCCTGGACGCCCAAAGGCGTCCGATCATATTTACCCTATATTCTATGTTCAGGGCCTGCGGTGTACAAGTCGGCAGCGTAGGTTGCGTCGCAGGCCAACCCATGTGGCTTTCCTTATCTTGAGCGGTAGGATATAAACCCTGGAGTACCGATGCGGCGTGTGCCACCCACCCGGGAAACGCAAATCTCCGATGCTTCGCGAGAATAGACAACCGGCTTGCCAAATGAACCGCGAAATGACCGTACCGAAGACGTTGAGTGCCATCACCTGGGAATTCGCATTAACCGCGTTCGTTGGCTTTTTCGTCGCGCTGGCCGTGGTCGATCTTTTCGTTGGAATCGCAATCATTCCAGCGGTGCTTTGGCTTGCTTTTGTTGTTGCAGCGGTGGGAGCATCATGTAGGAGGGACGGCGGGCTGCGTCGATATCTGGTCAATCGTATGGGAGAAATGGTTGGCCGGAAGTTCGTCGAATATTCTTCTAACAATGTTCCGGCTCCGGAAATACGCCTTGGGGTTCAGTTCCGTGGGCACCGGTTGATCCAAGAACACGTTCCGATCGACAAGATTGAGTCGGTGGAGTGGGTTCCGGGACAGGCCACCTGGATGGCGGGCCGAGATATGAAGGACTGGCACGTTTGTCTTTGGTTCGATCATTGCGATCCGATAAAGAGCTCCCGGCGGACGTGCCTCCGAAAACCCGACCAAGATCTTTTTGTCGTCGGCCCTTCAACACACAAGGAAAAGACGGCGGCGTTTGGCCTGGAGTTGGTAGGTTTTCTCCGTGAAGTGGGCGTTGAACTGGTTCCAAGCGACGACGACAACTGCTTTGTCCGGTCTGGCTGACACCAAGCCCACCGTTCAACACTGGCTGGCAAGCAGCAAGTGGTTCCCGCCAACTCGTCGCGTGTCCTAACGGCGTCAAGCGGACAGTGGCATTACTCGCAATGGTCGCAGGAAGCCGGGCTCGCGCGGTGTGAGGATGGCTACCAATTGGCCGTGTGCGTTTACGCCGGCAAATTCGACGGGCATGTTTGTTCGGCCCGTGGATTGCCCCCCTGCCCTGCTCTGCACATCGTCGTAGTATGAAGAAACGTCGGTAAGCGCGGCGGGGTAGTCCGTTTTGATCGTCTGTCCATTGACAATCGCCGAAACCTGCTCGTCGGCCAGTTCAACACGCGGCAGGTATTCCACGGCACGGATCGGCGTTTGCAGGTGGTCGGTCCAGTTTTCGTCGGTCAGCGTGCCTGGGTCGATCGCTTCTTCTGCACGAAAGTTGCCGATGGCCGTGCGCTGTAGCGCCGACATCACGGCCGCCGTGCCGAGCGCCTCGGCCAGATCGCGGCCCAGCGAGCGGACGTACGTCCCGGAACCACACGCGAGGTCGAGCACCAACTCGGGATATTCATAGCGGACAATGTCGATCGAGTAGATCGTCACCGGTCGGGGTTTCAGTTCCACCTGTTCACCACGCCGTGCAAGCTTGTAGGCACGACGTCCTTCGATCTTCAGGGCCGAGTAGGCCGGCGGCCGCTGTTGGATATGACCGACGAACCGCTGCGCCGCTTGCTGGATGGCAGCCAACGTCGGGCGCGGTGGGTCGGCCAGTTCGGTTACCTCGCCTTCGATGTCTTCGGTCGTACTGAAACGCCCCAGCAGAAACGTGCCGCGGTAGCGTTTGGGCATACGCTGGACGTACTCGATCAGCCGCGTGGCGGACCCGACGCAGACGACCAGCACGCCCGTGGCCAACGGGTCGAGCGTACCGGCGTGGCCCACCTTGGCCGGTCGGGCCAAACGCTGCACGATGTTGACCACCTGCCGCGAGGTAAGCCCAGCCGGCTTGTTCAGATTCATCACACCGTCGATCTTACTCAACGCATTGACCTCCGAAGCTTGGCAAGACAGGAGATTCCGAGATCCCCAAAACTCGCAGTTTTACCGTACCGTTACGGAGTATCCAAGGGGGTTCTTACCGGAGGAAAGTCGAGCGACTGCGACTTGCCGTGGATGGGTACTGGCCGTATCCGGCATCGCAGGTTAGGATAAAAGGCCATGGGGATAACTGGGGAACCGTCGCTATGCAGGTCGAAAATCTCGGACCTTACCGAATCGTCCGCGAGCTAGGCCGAGGAGGCATGGGCACGGTCTATGAGGCGGTCAACCGCGAAACGGCTGAGCCCGCGGCCATCAAGCTCTTGGCACCCCATCTCGCCGGCGACGGCAATTTTCGCGAGCGATTTGCCGCCGAGATCGAAACCCTGCGAAAATTGCGGCACCCGCGTATCGTGAGGCTGTTCGGCTTCGGCGAACAGGAAGACAGCCTATATTACGCGATGGAACTCGTCGACGGGTGTAGCCTGGAAGAGGAGTTGCGTCAGGGCCGTCGCTTCACATGGCGCGAGGTGACGGACTTTGCCATCGACGTCTGCGCGGCACTCCGCCACGCCCACGACCGCGGGGTCATTCATCGCGATCTCAAGCCGGGCAACCTGTTGTTGGCCGCCGATGGGCACGTGAAGCTTTCCGACTTCGGCATCGCTCGACTCTTTGGAGCCACGGGCTTGACCAACGTTGGCAGCGTGTTGGGAACGGCCGAATACATGGCGCCCGAGCAGGCCGAAGGCAAGCCGGTTGGTCCACGTGCCGACCTCTACAGCCTCGGCGCAGTAATGTACGTCTTGCTCGCCGGGCGGCCGCTGTTCCAAGGCAAGTCGCTCCCGGAGTTGCTCCACAAACAACGTTTCGAACAACCGGAACCGTTGCGGAACGTCGCGCCCGATGTGCCGGTACCGCTTCGGGAGATTGTCATGCTATTGCTGGCGAAGGCTCCTGAAGACCGTGTGCCAAACCCCGACATTTTGGCCCGCCAACTGATGGCCCTGAAAGAAGCACTGTCGGTCGACGATCCAGAGAGTTCGCCGACGGTTGCCACGAGCCGTTTTACAGCAAGCGGTGACGACGATTCTACCGCGAAGGGGCAGCAAGACGGGATGCCCCGCGACGGACGGGTAGAGAACGCCAAGTCGGAAGTCATCACAAGTCCCACTACCGCGGCACCAGGTAGCGAGCACGATTCGGCCGCGTCCGATTCGTCGTCCGAGTCGGTGCTTGAGGGCCGAACCGAACCAATGCTCGATCGAGCTGAAGAGCAACTCCCCGTAACCAAGCCGGGAGATGGTGCCGACGATAACGACGCAGAGTTGCCGCCCGTTTCGGTAGGGCCTTTGAAGGAAACCAAAGCAACGACGGCCTTCGGACATTTTGCCCACGCCGCAACGGAACGGGAAAACGAACCACCCGAGATGCCGACCGGCCGTTTTGTCTCGCTCGGCGACGACGACCTGGATCGCCCCGTCGTGGCTTCGCCCGAGCATCCGTTGATTTCATGGCAGACGTGGATTCTCGTTGCCCTACTGCTTGCCCTTGGGGCCACGACATGGTATTTCCTTCAGCCGCCCACGGCCGACGCGTTGTATGAACAGATTTCCTCGATCGTCGGTAGCGGAGGCATTTCGTCGTTGCTCAGGGCCGACGACGACATTGAAGACTTCCTTTCGCGTTTTCCCGACGACCGTCGTTGTGGGCAACTGCGCGAGTACGTGCGAGAAATCGAACTGTACCGGCTTGAGCGACGGTTTGCGTTGCGTGCCCGGGGCATCGCCGGCACCGAAAGCCTGTTGCCCATCGAACGCGACTATCTCGCGGCAATCAACACCTTGCAGGTCGACCGGGATTTGGGAATGAAAAAGCTGGAGGCACTGATTGGTGTCTTCGGTCACCGTGCCGATGCCGCCGGCCCCGTGGGACAGTGCCTGGAACTAGCACGTCGACGATTGACCCAACTTCATGAACAACTTGCCCGAGAGGGACCACAACACCTGGCACTACTTCAAACCCGCCTCAACCATGCCGACCAACAACGCGCGACGAATCCGCATATCGCGGAGGAAATTTACCGCGGGATGATCGAGTTGTACGGCGGCAAGCCCTGGGCCGAACCGGCCGTGAAGCGGGCCGAGGAGTCTCTTGAGCAATTGCAGGACGCGGAATTGCCGAAGAATAACGCAGCGTCAACCGAGTGACAAAGGTTTGTTCGGTTTCCTGGTTCGCCACGCAAAGCATGGGAACGAGGAGTAACCGCCCGTCGTGCGTCGCTGTTTCTGCTTCGCAAGCGGCCAGGGCGCGACCAGCGGTCGCGGCTTCATGAGATGCAGTTTTGTGCTAAACTACGGTTTTGGCACCCTGGTTCATCATTTTCCCGAACACACCTCACACGCCATGAGCCCAAGCCAGTTTCCCCAAACGCGAATGCGTCGTCTCCGCCATCACCCCGCGGTCCGCGAGTTGGTCCGTGAAACGCGGCTCTCGCCGGCTAATCTTATTTTGCCGTTGTTTGTCCGGCCGGGAGAGAATTTGCGGCAAGAGATTCCCTCGATGCCGGGAAATTACCAGCTTTCGCCGGATCGTTTGGCCGAGGAGGTGGCCCAGGCGGCTGAACTTGGCTTGGGCGGGATCATCCTTTTTGGGATTCCGGCCGAAAAGGACGCGATCGGCAGCGGTGCCTTGACCGACGACGGCATTATTCCCCAAGCCCTGAGCGTAGCGAGGCACGCCGCTCGCGACATGCTACTGATTGCCGACGTGTGTTTCTGTGAGTACACCGACCACGGGCACTGCGGGCCGGTGAACACGATTGGCGGCCGGTTGGACGTGGACAACGACGCAACGATCAAGCTGTTGGCCGAGCAGGCCGTAGTCTGCGCTCGGGCGGGTGCAGATATGGTTGCACCCAGCGGGATGATGGACGGCATGGTCGAACTGATTCGCCGGGGTCTCGATGCGGCCGGGTTCTCTCATCTTCCCATCATGAGCTACGCCGCAAAATACGCTAGCGGCTTCTATGGTCCGTTTCGCGAGGCCGCCGAAGGTGCTCCGCAGTTCGGCGATCGGTGCGGCTACCAGATGGACCCCGCCACGGCGGCCGGGCAAGCCCTGCGCGAAGTCGAACTCGACCTGACCGAAGGGGCCGATATTGTCATGGTCAAACCGGCCCTGGCCTATCTCGACATCATTCGCCTTGTCGCCGACCATTTCCCGGGCGTGCCGCTGGCGGCCTACAATGTCTCCGGCGAATTCAGCATGATCAAGGCCGCCGCCGAGCGTGGATGGTTGGACGAACGCACCGTGGTGCTCGAAAGCCTCACGGCCATCCGCCGTGCCGGGGCAAGTATCATTCTTACCTATTGGGCGAAAGACGTCGCTCGCTGGCTCCGCGAGTCGTGAACGGCCGTGCTTCGGAACTGTGTGCTTTGCAACCGCCGAGTGCGTCGTCAAACCTAAAAAATGGGGTGCCATTCCCACGCTTGCGTGGACATGTTCCTCGGGATTTCAGCATGTCCACACAAGTGTGGACATGGCACCCACAATCCCTGGCTTAAGAGCCGACAAAGCACTAGATACAGGGCACATGCCTAACAGCAACAACCGGTACAATCGCTGCAACTGCCCGATACGGGAGCATCGCCAGGAACTCTCAAACCCCCTCCGGCTGTTATGGTCACGATGTATTTTACCGCGGACGGTAAGACGCCACCCGACGTCGTGGTTTCGCGCAAGCTATATTTGCATGCGGTTAAGAAACCCTCGGAAGCCCCGAAGTGTTTTTCAAAGCGTGAAACCGTGGCTCCCGTTCTACGATCAACGCCCGGAAATCGTCCATGTGTCAAGACTTTTCACCGCTGCCGGTTTTATTGATCGACGGTACTCCGTCGATTGCGGGAGAAGTCTACGCCCTGCTCGGCTGCGAGCCGAACCACGGACGACAGGTCGGTTCCGATGGGGATCGGCCACGCTCTGACGAAGACAGCCAAACGGCCCAATTACCAGCAATTCAAACCGTCGTGGGACTACGTGCCGGGGTATCGGCCGTGATCCACGCAAGCCGCTCGGGTCGACCATATCCTCTGGTGGTGGTCAACCCAAATGCCGAGGGCAACACTCGCTTGGTATCGCGAGCGATTGGCCTTTGGCGAAAACACGACGGCCCTCTTCTGGCAATCTTCGGTGAACACGCGCAGTGGCCTTGGAAAGAACTGACAGCCACCTTGGGAGAAAGCCCTCGATGGCTTTTTATACCTCGAACGCTTGAGCGGCAATGCGCACGCCAACTAATGACGGCGCTCGTTGCTTGTACACGTTCTGAAGTGGAACAACAGCGGCTGATGATATTGCCTCAGGGAAGCCATGCAGGCAGCCTCCGCCGAAGTGAACAGAAGTTTCTCGAAGTTTTCCACGCTTCGAGCGAAGCCATTTTTTTGATGGATGGGTTGGAATTCATCGACTGTAATGAGGCGGCGGTCAATCTGTTTGGGTTGCCCGGCCGGAACGAATTAGCCGGCATGCACCCGGCGATGGTGTCTGCCGATTTACAGATAGGCGGTCGTTCGTCGTTCGATTTGGCCAACGATATGGTTGCTGCGGCTTTCCGGAAGGGATACCACCGGTTTCGCTGGTTGCATCGCCGCGCGAGTGGTGAGGTTTTTCCGGCCGAGGTGGTTTTGATACCCGTGCCGTTCCAAGGAAAGCGTTTGGTTTTCTCGATCGTACAGGACCTTAGCGGGGCCTTGCCGAGTGAGCCCGATTTGGAACAAGAGGGCTGGACGTCGACGCTTGATGTTTCGGGCTGCCAGACAAACGAGCGCGAAGACGACAAATGGGCCTTGACGTTGCGCGGCACCTTGCAGGAGGTCTTCGGCGCCGCGGTGGGGGGAATTAATGCGGCCGCGAACGGCCAGTCCGAGCCACTTCGCCACTACTTCGAGCAAATCGCCACCAGCGTTCAAGCGGCGTTAAACGTAATCGATGATGTGGTTCAGCCTTCGGCGCGGTCGATCGAGGGCCTGACGGCAGAAGGAAACGGCATCGCGTCCGTCGTATCGACTAATGATCCGACGCCCGAGACAACAACCACCGAAACACCGCCCCTTCCTTCGGCGTATTGATCTGGAGTGACCTGAGGCAAAATGCAATGACCCTCGTTCACGCATAACCAACCGTTTATTGTCTTTCGCTGTTCTGCAACTGACTTCCATTACCACGCGTTTCAAAATGCCGGCACGAGCCGGCTGAGTCTATGTCGGAGCAACATTGTGGATAATCGCGTATTAGTTGTTGATGACAGCGATGCCAACCTGAAGGTCCTTCGGGAACTGCTTGAACCGCACTACACGGTGTCGTGCGCATTAACTGGCGAGGAATGCCTGTCGAAGTTGCGTAGTTTTTCTCCCGATGTCGTTCTTCTCGACATCGTCATGCCCGGCGTCGACGGCTACGAAGTATGCCGCCGCATCAAAACGGCGCCCGTGGGTCAGTTCACCCAGGTTATTCTTGTCAGCACCTTTGCCACATCCCAGGAACGCGTCGTGGGCTATGCGGCCGGCGCCGACGATTTTCTCAGCAAACCCTATGACCACGAAGAACTGTTGGCAAAACTTCGGGTTCAATTCCGGTTGCGGATGAGTATCGCCGACCTTTGGGCCGCCAATGCGTCGATTCAGAAGTTCAACGTGGAGTTGGAAAACCTCGTCGCGCAACGCACAGCCGAGGTTGTCGCAACACGTGACGTGGCCATTTTCGGATTGGCCAAGCTGGCAGAATCCCGTGACCCCGATACGGGCGAGCACCTCGACCGAATCCGTAACTACTGTCAGATTCTGGCCGACCAACTCAGCCGCCATGGGCCGTATCGCTCGGAAATAACACCGCAGTTCATCGAGGACATCTACCGCAGTAGCCCGTTGCACGACATCGGGAAGGTGGGAATCCCCGATGCCGTGCTACTGAAACCCGGGCGACTTACGCGGGAAGAATTCGAAATCATGAAACGCCATACGGTGATCGGCGCCGAAGCACTATTGCAGGCGGTCGAGTTTAGCACCTGCGGCAGCTTCCTCGATATGGCGATTGCCATTGCGCGCCATCATCACGAGCGTTTCGACGGCAAGGGATATCCCGACGGAATTGTCGGCTACGACATCCCCCTGGCAGCACGAATCACCGCGTTGGCCGACGTCTTCGATGCACTCACGACCGCCCGGGTATACAAACCCGCGTACGCGCCCGACGTGGCACGGCACATGATCGAAGAAGAGGTCGGCAATCATTTCGATCCCGTCGTCGTCGAGGCCTTCCAGGATCGTTACCGGGACTTCATTTGCGTGTACGAAGCGACTCGTTCTCCCGATCTAGTGCCGCCAGACTCTTTGGCAATGGAACTGCAGCGATAACCGCGGCCATTCTGCGAGACGTCTGCACGCCCCCTCTTCTGGCGGAAAAACACCTCTGGTTCGTCGCCCCGGCGAACTGTCCCGCCTGCACGCCATTTTCTCGGACGAGCCAATTGCGGGAGAACGTCTTTCCCGCCATAGCCCGTACGGCAAAACCGCGCAGAAATGCCCGTTTTCTCCCCTTGCGTGGAAACGGCACCCAATCTAAAATGAGGAGTTTCCCACCTAGGCGCCCATGCCTTGCTTAGTCGACAGAGAATTGGGCAGGGCCGATCGGAAACGGTCGGTAGTAGTCTGGCGACACCGAGGTAACGACCCATTGTTGAGTTCTGGAAGAGAGTGAACCACAGGAACCCCGATCTGCGGGGGACCTGAAAACACGCGGCCTACCATCGCCGACCCCGGAACCAATAACCCAGGCAAAACGGCCGTTGTGCTGCGCGCTGGTTGCATTGCCTGGAAGGGCACGGCTTTACGCCAACAAAACTCTAATCGGAGTTTTGCCAAACCACAGCATGGCTGTGGTACGATAATAGTTTATTGACCCTGAATTAAAATGAAGGCCCACGCGCTATCGTGGGGTACCCCTATAACGAGGAGTGGCCACTAAGGCCACGGCGAAACGGGCTCGGCCAGGAAACCTTGGCCGGCCAACTAACCCGACAACAACATGACCAACATCACCAACCTGCGAAACATCGGTATCTCCGCCCACATCGACTCTGGGAAAACCACTCTCAGCGAGCGGATCCTCTTCTATGCCGGGCGTATCCACCGCATCCAAGAGGTACGCGGCGAAGGCGCCACCATGGACCACATGGAGCTGGAACGAGAACGTGGAATCACGATCACCAGCGCCGCAACGACCGTCAATTGGCAAGACACCACCATCAACCTGATCGACACCCCGGGTCACGTCGATTTCACCGTCGAGGTGGAGCGTAGCCTTCGGGTGCTCGATGGCGCCGTGCTGGTTCTCTGTGCCGTGGGCGGGGTCCAGGCCCAGTCGTTGACCATCGACCGCCAAATGCGACGCTACCACGTGCCGCGGTTGGCCTTGATCAATAAGATGGACCGCACGGGCGCCAATCCGCAGAAGGTTGTCGAGCAACTTCACGAAAAACTCGGATGCGACGCCGTGCTGATGCAAATCCCCATCGGTCGCGAAGCCAACTTCGAGGGCATGATCGACCTGATTACCCAACGGGCCCTCTATTTCGACGGCGCCAACGGGGAAAACGTCCGCGAAGAGGCCATTCCCGAGCAACTCACCGAGGAAGCCGCCGAAGCCCGGCGCCACATGCTCGAAGCCCTTTCGATGTATAGCGACGAGTTGATGGAACTCCTCCTCGCCGAAGAGGAACCGCCCGTGGAACTAATCCACGAGGTCATCCGCGCCGCAGTGGTGCAATTGGAATTTACACCCGTATTTCTGGCAACTGCTTACCGCAACAAGGGCGTACAACCCCTGCTGGACGCGATAGTCCGTTACCTGCCGTCGCCGGCCGAGCGCAAATCGACTGCCCATCCCCACGACGATCCCCATGGCGAGATCGTTTTGGAACCCACCGACGACGGCCCCACGGTGGCCATGGCCTTCAAGATCGTTGAAGATCCCTACGGCACGCTTACTTTCATGCGGATCTACCAGGGGACGTTTGCCAAAGGTCAGCAGTATTTCAACCAGCGAACACAGCGCAAAGAGCGTTTCAGCCGGATTGTGAAAATGCACGCCGACCAGCGCGAGGAGATCGAGGTGGCCGGCCCCGGCGAAATCGTCGCTGTCTTGGGCGTCGACTCCGCCAGTGGCGATACTTATTGCTCCAAGTTCCCCTGCTGCACTTTGCAGTCGATGTTTGTACCCGAGCCGGTGATCACCATGTCGATCGCCCCAGCGGCTCGCGACGGTGCCGACCGCCTGGGCCGTGCTCTGGAACGGTTCCGCAAGGAAGACCCGACGTTCTGCGTCTCATCGGACCTCGAAAGCGGCGAGACCTTGATTGCCGGCATGGGGGAACTACATCTGGAGGTCTACATCGAGCGGATTCGTCGCGAGTTTGGTGTCCAGGTGGAAGTGGGCGCACCGAAGGTGAACTACCGCGAGGCACCCACCCGCGCAATCGAATTCAATGTGAAACACAAGAAGCAGACCGGCGGCTCCGGACAATACGCGCACATCGTGGGCCGCATGGAAGTGTTGCCCGACGACGCGGAAGAAACCTTTCTGTTTGAAGAGAAGGTCGTCGGCGGTCGAATCCCGAAGCAGTATCTGCCGGCCGTCCAAAAGGGTTTTCGCGACAGTATCGTGCAAGGGCCGATCGCGCGATTCCCGGTCGTCGGGCTTCACGTCATTGTCGAAGACGGCTCGTACCACGAAGTCGACAGTTCCGAAATGGCCTTCCAGGTTTGTGCTCGCAAGGTCATGCGGGAAATGTTCTCCCACATGAAACCTGCCCTGCTGGAACCGATCATGAAGATCGAGGTGGAGTGTCCGGCCGATTTCCAGGGCTCTGTGGTTGGCAACTTGATCTCTCGCCGTGGCATCGTCACGAGCACGGAGATCAACGGTGTCGACTCGCGAATTGCAGCCGAAGTACCGCTCTCGGAAACGTTTGGCTACTCGACGGATCTCCGCAGTTTGACCCAGGGTCAGGGAACGTTCTCGATGGAGTTTGCCCGCTACAAGCAACTCCCCCGGACGTTGGCCGAAGAAGTGATCGCGGAACGCAAGAAGCTGGCAATGGCGACTTGCTAAGGCTTTGTCAATTATTGCGTCCTGCATTGCTTGTGGAACGAGGGCGACCAACGGGAGCCCGGTTTTCCGGGCCGGAACGCAATGACGTGTTCCACAATCAAACCAGGAACCAATAAAACAGCGCACCCTCTCCTGCACGGCGGGAGAGGGTGGCGGCGAAGCCGTCGGAAGCTCAGAATTGCCCAATCGCTACTCGGCGAGCGGCGTTTCAACCGCATCCGGCGTCAGGCGTATCAATACGACGCCGTGTACGGGCACTTCGGCCTCGAAGCAGTCGCGGAACACTCCCATGTCCTTCTGTCGCCACAGGTCGCGGACCTTCTGGGGGCCTTCAACGCCGAGCGCAGACCACGCGATCGAAACCTTGGCCGGTTTCGCGCCCGGGTTGAACAACCCCACGGCCCGGCTGCCGTCTTCCATCTTTTTGTGAAGTGCTTCGCCGTCGCCGGGCAATTCGATGCGCCGAGCCTGATACCCTAGCGGGTCCTGGTTCAATTCCAGCACTTCATCGTTCGATAATAGCGACAAGGTAAACTCGTCGAGCGTTTCGATCGGGGTGCCGATAATCATCGGCGAACCCCACAGGCACCACAGACTGACGTGCGTGTACTGTTCGTCGGGCGTAAGACGCGACGGCGTCAGGCCCCGATCGCGCCATCCGCCCAGCAGTCCGATGCGCAGATTGCAGGCGTGGTTCCAATGACCCGGCCGTTGATACGGTGCGTAGGCGTCGTTTTCCAGCCACACTTCGCGAATGCCCACGGCCCAGGCCCGCTCTTTCCCCATCTGCGACCGGTCCCAGAGATCGATCAAGTCGCCGGTGGTACGATTCACTTGGCCCAACTCAGCGTATTCGGCCGCCTGCTTCAGGGGAATCGAGTTAGACAATTCCAGCACCATATCGCGATCGCAGCCATCCAGGGCGTCGACCAGACGGCGAGCTGCCTCGACGTTTTCGCGAGCAAGCCTCGTGTTTCCGAGGCTCCAATCGTACTTGCAGTAGTCGAAGCCCCACTCGGCCCATTGGCGCACGTCGTTGGTCTCGAAGAAGTGATTGCCGAAACGCCAACCATCGCGACGCTTGGCCGGTTTGTCCCACGCTCCGCTCGGGTCGTCGCTCGATCCGCCCACGAAACCGGCGTAGCTGGTGGCCCAGGGCGTGGAATAGATGCCGGCTTTTAGACCCAAACCGTGAATGTAATCGCACAACGCCGTCATGTCCGGGAACTTTTCGTTGGGCAGGATCGCGTTGTGCGGCCCACCGCGTTGGCCTTGCCAACCGTCGTCGATATTGATGTACTGCCAGCCGTGATTGATCAGGCCCGAGTCAACCATGGCCTTGGCGGCCGCGCGGAGATGCTTGTCGGCGACCTTTGGTCCCCAACCGCCCCAAGTGTTGCAGCCCAGAAGCGGCGTCAGGCAGATTTCGTCGCCCACGACGATCCGCAATTCGCGTTCGGCGCTACCCAGGGCGTTTTCTGCCCGCAGCATGACGCGGTACGTGCCGCGCTGCTTGACGGCCCCGGTGATCTGTCCGGTTTTCGCGTCGAGCGAGAGGCCCTCGGGCAAGTTGGTCGCCGAGAACTTCATCGGACGATCGCCCGTGGCCGCGATGGTGTACAACGCCGGGTTACCCGGGCGAACGCCGAACACCTTAGCCCCGTTGATCCGCGGTTTCGGCGACGGCTTGGGCGTGAGGATGTAGGGTTTCACGGTCTGCGGTTGGTCTTCGGCGAAAAGTGAGCCACTCATGGCAAAAGTCAAGCCAAGAACAAGTAGGGCGGCGAACGTGCGTGCCAAACGCTTGAATCGGATGGACATGATAGGCTCCTCGTTGGGCGTGGGGGGGATACTGTGTGAAAAAACTGCATTTTGGGGAAACGTGTCGTCCGACTAGCCGGTCGGTGCAAAGGCATCGACACTTCGCCACTACTCATCTTCCCTTCTGCTACCCCTGCCATCAAGGAAATATATATTCAAACATTGTAGATATCTCGTCACGCCCAATTTCCCTTGTTCCCAAGCCGGCGATTGGAACCAAGTGGAAAGTTCCGGTTCCAGCATGGGAACAAAAAGTTCCCGTTGCCTGCTATTCGGGCTCCTTCTGCCGCCAGTGTCGGACATAGTCGACATGAAACGTGGCCGGCAGATCGGTCGGATCAGGCAAGCCAACCCATCCTTGCATAATTTCCGAATCGAAATTGATATACAGTGCCGTGTGGTAATTCTCGTTTTTCAACAAAAACACCTCTTGGCCGTCAACGAACCATTTCAATTCTTCCGGAGTCCATAGAAACGCATAAACATGGAAATCGTCGCAGAAACTGAACGGGGCCTTCCATTTCGAGCCGATGCTCTTGTTTCGCAATTTGACGGTGGCTTCAACATAGGGCGTTTCGAACCGGTGGACTGTCGTAAACAAGATATGTTCGGCCCCCTTCTTCGTCGGTTTGCCGAACACTTCGAAAATGTCAATCTCCTCCGAATACGACCCTTCGCGGTATTTGGCCGGAGGATCGAGCGGATCGTAGAGCCAGAACGCGTTGCAGACACCGGCCTTCATGGATTTGCATCGCGCCTCAAAATAACCGTACCGCACCCGTTTCTTGCTCTTCACCGCACCGGTGGTGAAGAGATCGAAACCGCGTACCTTGTTTTCCACCGTGACCTTTTCGGGATCTTGAGTGCGCGCGGTCAGTTGCAGCGTGCCATCCTTCACCGCAACGTTTTCTCGGGCAAAATAACCTGGTCGGCGTCCCACCCACATCGGGTTGAAATCCCACCATTTCTCATTATCCAAAGCGTCGCCGTTGAACTCGTCGCTGAACTCAGGAACGAACTTCCATCCGTCGCCCAAAGGGCAAACCGGCGGAGTTTGGGCAAAAACAAACGCGTCGGACGAGACAAGCAAACAGACAAACAACGGGCAGCACACTTTCCAAAGCATGACGTTCTCCTTGCCGTTTCTTCGAGTGGTTTCACTTGGCGGCTGGGACCGTAAGCATCTCGATGAGGTAATCCTGAACCGTCGCGTGTTTCACGTCAGGCGCACCTGGATAAACGAGTTCACACGACACGTTCAAACTCTTGCAGCGCTCCTGCAACTTCACGCCGAAATTCGACGTATGCGTTGGGTCTTTCTCTTCCCGGCCGAGCGCTGGCGGTGTGTTATATGCGAGGTAGACCGACGAATCGTCGGCCGACACCAATGCATAAGGCGAATACTCTGCGATCCACGGTAGAATTTTGTCACGGTTGGCAAGAAACTCGTCGAACTGCGAAAGCCCCTTCGCCCTGTCCCCTTTGAAACCGAACGCGTGGCCGCCGTAGCGACTATTGGGAGTCCACTCTTTCATCTGCTTGGGATCAAGCGTGGTCTGCGGAATTCCGACGGCCGCGCACAGCACCCGGGTCGACTCGCGGGCAACAGAATCGGGACTTGTCGGATCGGCCATGTCGTCGTGAAAAGCGAGCCAGAGGCTCGAACATGCCCCGGCCGAACCGCCCGCCAGGGCGACACGTGTCTTGTCGATGTGCCACGCTGCCGCGTTGCTGCGTACAAATTGCAGAGCACGCGCCGCATCGTGAAGACACGCCTTCACCGGCGGCACCACCTTGTCTGCCGTCGCTTCCTGAATGAACCGGTATTCAACCGAAACTACCGAGATGCCGGCCTTGAGCATGTGCGGCAGCAGCGAGCAGAACCGGGCGTCCGTCCGGCTGCCACCGGTCCAACCGCCACCGTGGATGAAAAACAACAACGGTGTGGGTTCATCGGCCTCGACCTTCCAGAAGTGTAACACTTGCTTAGGATGCGAACCGTACGAGACATCCGCCAGCGTCGGTGCGGGAATGACCGTCTTTTGGCCATAATTCGATACGGTCATCGTTTTCACGCCCGGTTCGGCGGCATGAAGAACGGCAACAGAGACCAAAAACGCTGCAATCAAGAGAACTGTTCTTTTCATGGTTTCAGAGGGGATAGGGGGTTGTCGAAGTGAATTGGCGCACAACCGACGACACTCGCAGCGCGAATGAAATGCGGCCCGTACAAAAAGAGAGTGTCCCACCTGGTGAAACAGAAACGATACAACACCGAGTTTCGGCAGAACGCAGCTTGGCTGGCTCCAAGGCATCTGCGTCCCACCGTAATCTTGCCTGTTAAGGCATCTTACCCTCAAGGAGATATTTTCCCATTTGTTGTAGGACTTTTGTCACGCCGACATTCACGAAGGCGTATTCAGCCGGATGTCTTAGGATATACCAATGTCCAACGCGAATTGCCAAATTCCCACGGCTAATCTACCGCAAATCGCCGCGACCTCAGTAGCCACTCGGACCGGGCCGACGGTGCTCCTGCCGGTATTCGTTGGGTGTCATGCCCGTTTGCGCCTTGAAGACCGCGCCGAAGTACTCCTGATGAGAGAAACCCGTCTTTCGGGCCACCGTGATCAGCGGCAACTCGCTGTGGGCCAGCAACTCTTTGATTCGTTGGAGCCGCACCCGAACGATCTCTTCATGGACCGAACGCCCAAACGCCTCGCGAAAGCGCCGATCCAGCGTACTGCGGGAAAGCCCGACCGATTTCACCACGTCGCACACCGCGATACCATCGCAGGCATACGTGCGAATGAACCGTAACGCGGTGGCAAGATCCGGGTCGTCGACGGCCAACACGTCGCTCGAACGGCGCACCACAATCTCGGTCGCCTTCAGGTATAAGGCCTGTTCCGGTGCCGGTTGGCCGGAGATCAGCCCGTCGACCAGTGCGGCAGCAGCGTAGCCCACCTGTTCGTGAACCGGAATGATGCTAGAAAGCGTGGGATCGGAAATCTCGCAAAGCGGTTCGTCGTTATCTACGCCAACAACGGCTACTTCCTCGGGCACCGGAACGTCTGCCTGCCGGCAAGCCGCCAACACCCGCTGCCCGGCCAGATCGTTGCAGGCCATGACCCCAGCCGGCTTCGGAAGCATTTCGACCCAGGCGACTAGTTGTTGTCGATCATCTTCGGAAAACCACGGCATCCGGTCCCAAACGGGCAATTGGTAAACGGCACACGGATAACCGGCGGCACCGATCGTTTCCACGAAGGCCGTCTGTCGCTTCAAAGCCCAATGTCGACCGCCAATGCCGCAGAAACCGAATTGACGAAAACCACGTTCCAGCAAATGAGACGCAGCGAGGTCCGCCACGGAATTATCGTCGACTTGGACAATGGGTATCGCGGCCGTAGGCCAGTCGCCCAGCACATCGATCACGGGCAAGCCAATCGCGAGCAATTCGGCGGCAAGCGGTTTGTTTCTTACGCGCGCGATAATTCCGTCGCCTTGCCAACGTTTCAGCCAGTCGGGCACGGACTTCTTCACGTGACTCGGCTCATGATACACCGACCACTGCCCGCTTTCGCGCGCGTACCGGGCAACGCCCTTAACAATCTCCCGACCGCTGCCCATCGAAGTCTCGACGAGTAGCGCGATGCGGCGGGGGGATGCGGCGGGAAGACGTTTCTTGAAAGTCATGGAGTGTTCCCCACCGTCTACCTGAATCAAACGCCCACAGGGCGGCTTTCTCTGCCAACCAATTGGTGCTACCGCACCTTTGCCAAGATCCTGTTCCCGCAGGTCGCTAATCTTACGGTGCAAGGCCAAACGTACCGAAACTTGCCCTGACCCCTCATCTAACTTATAGTGGGTGCTCGACAACCCGTTGTCAATCGGTCTAGGAAGTCGACTAATCGAAGTATGACCGTTTGGGGCGTTCCTCAGCAAGAATTGCACCACCTTCTTCAAGGAGAATGTTTCCATGAAAAGACTATTTGCTGTACTGATCGCCGCCTTATTGATTCAAACATGCTGGACATTAGCTGCAAAAGCCGCTCCCCAACAGCGTCCGAACATCTTGTTCATCTACAGCGACGACCACGGCCCCTGGGCGGTCGGAGCGGCCGGCAACCCCCAGGCCCACACCCCAAATCTCGACCGTTTGGCCCACGACGGCGCGTATCTGGTCAACACGTTTACCACCACGCCGGTGTGCAGTCCCTCTCGGGCGAGCATCATGACCAGCCGCTACGGCACGGAACTGGGCATCACCGAATGGATCCATCCTCGCACGGAACCCGACTTGGGGCTCGATCCGGCAACCGTCATCTGGCCCGAGGTCATCAAAAAGGCTGGTTACGACACCGCGCTGGTGGGCAAATGGCATCTGGGCGTCCCCGAGCAGTTCCATCCGACCAAGATGGGGTTCGACTATTTCATGGGCTTCCTGGAAGGGGGCACCCGACTGAAAGGGGCGACGTTGGAGGTCGACGGCAAGCCGACCAAATTCGACGAGCTGACCATCGACGTTCTTACGCGCCACGCCATCGATTATTTGAAACGCAAACACGAAAAGCCGTTTCTTCTGTGCATGCATCACCGCACGCCCCATGCCCCATGGCTTCCTTTGCCGGAAGACTGCTGGGAACGTTACGCAGATCTCGATCCCGTCATTCCGAATCCCGATTATCCGAAACTCAACATTCCCCGAGTGAAGAAGGTAACTCGTGAGTACCTTGGATCGGTGGCCAGTTTGGACCGCGCCGTTGGCCAGATTCTCGAAACGCTCAACGAACAGGGGCTAGCGGACAACACCCTAGTCATCTACAGTTCGGACCACGGTTACAACATGGGCCATTGCGGAATCTGGCACAAGGGTAACGGCCACTGGATTCTCACTGATCCGCCCCCGGCCACCGAAAACATCCCTCGTGGGCAGCGTCCCAACATGTACGACCGATCGATCCGCATGCCGACGATCATCCGTTGGCCAGGCGTGGTCAAGCCGGGCACGGTTGTGCAACAGACCATTTCCAATCTCGACTGGTACCCCACGCTCGTAGCCATCGCGGGCGGTGAACTGCCCAAGGGCGAAACGATCCGTGGCCGCAACTTCTTGCCCATCCTTAAAGGCAAACAAATCCCGTGGGACAATGAGTTTTACGCGGAATACAGCACCCACCATCAATCGCACACCCACATGCGGATGTGGCGCACGCCCGAATGGAAACTGGTTCGCGATTTCCTCAATCCCGAACGCGATGAGTTGTACAATTTGAAAAACGATCCGGCCGAAACGACCAATCTGATCGATGCCGACAGCACCGAGATTCAGCGAGTGATTGCCGAGTTACACGCCAAAATCGTCGCCCGAATGCGAGGAGTAAACGACCCGGCCCTGCCTTGGGTCGAAAAGCATCCGGCCGAGAAACAAAAGTAGTAGACGTGCTGCAAGGAGCGTTTCACGATGAGACAACCAAAGCAAACCGCTGTAGCCCGTCGTTCCTTCCTTAAAGCGACGGTCGCTGGATCGGTGGCGGCGGTGACCGGTGTTGGTTCGACCATACCGGCCGTTGCCCGTACGACGTCTTCGGTACCATCCTATCTGAAGGACTACGAAACGCTGTACGCCAACGATCCGCGTGCCGCAGCACGCAAATGGTTTGCCGACGCTCGCTACGGGCTGTTCATGCACTACGGTCTTTATTCGTTGCTGGGGCGCGGCGAATGGGTCATGTTTCGCGAGAAAATCCCGGTGGCCGAGTATGAGAAGTTGGCTGGACGGTTCACGGGCAAGGACTTCGATGCCGACTTCATTACCGATATGGCGGCCGAGGCCGGCATGAAGTATGTCAACCTCACGTCGCGCCATCACGATAGCTTCAGCCTATTCGACTCCAAAGCCAGCGCCTACAACGTGATGAACACCCCGGCCAAACGCGACCTGGTTGGCGAGTTGGCCGAGCAGTGCGAGAAGAAGGGACTGGGGTGCTTTTTGTACTATTCCTACGCGGGCGATTGGCGCCATCCGTACTTCTTCCCGCGTCAGTTCTGTAACATGGCTCGCCCCGCATACGCAAAGCCCGATCCCGCGTACCAATGGACGAAGGATGAAGACTCGCGGCGCTACATCAACTTCGTCCACGCCCAACTTCGCGAATTACTGACGAACTATGGCCCGTTGGCGGGCATCTGGTTCGATCCGATCATGCCCTACTACGCGCGACCCGATCTTTTCCCGGTCGAAGAGACCTACGCCCTGGTCCGCAAATTGCAGCCGCAGGTGTTGCTCTCGTTCAAGCAAGGAGCCACTGGCACCGAGGACTTTGCCGCACCTGAACGCAGCGGCCGCAGTCTGGCCGACCGTGTCGAGAAGGCCGGCTACGGGGAGAAGTCGGTGGCTATCGCCCGAAAGGCCTGGGCGAGCAACCAAACAAAGCACAACGAAATTTGCGATACAATGCAGCCGCACGTCTGGGGCTACAGCAAGGCCGACGACGGCAAGCACGACACGCCCGGCATTGTGCTAGACAAACTGGCCGCCGCAGCCGGACAGAACTGCAACCTACTGCTGAATACGGGCCCATTGCCCGACGGTTCGATCCACCCGATCGACGCGGCAACTCTGAAGACCGTCGGCAAGCACCTCCGCACTCATGGTTTCCCAAAGGCAAAGGCCGCGGAGACTTCGTCGCACGCGAAGAGCAAAAAGGCCACGGGCGGTTTTGAGTAGGTTCCTGGCCTCACGAAAAAGACTACTGCAGATTCACCACGGTCCCGTCGGCGATACTACCCATGTCTTCGTACATCGTCGTGTCGATGTTTTCGGAAAGAAACCTTACGCTGCCATCGGCAAACGCGAAGTTGGCGCCGCCCGGGTGAAGGCTGCCAGCGCTTTCGAACATGCCGTTGTTCAAGCCGCCTGGATTGCTGGCCACATCGTCATCGGTGCCAAATAGCGTGGCCACTCCGCCCACGGCCCAGCCATCTTGGCTGGTGCCTGCGCCTAGGGTGTAAGCGTTCTCGTTGAGGTAAAGCCGCTGCATCTCGCCCAGCAGGAGTGTGTTGCTGGTGCCGTCGCGGATTTGTGCGAAACTAGTCGCGTTGTTGGCCCCAAACACTCCGCGTTCGTTGGCCACGGAGTTTCCGTTGTATTCGTGGTCGAACGGCGGCGCGCTCTGCGTACCGTTGTCGTACCATGAGTTGCTTTCGCCCACGCAGCCGCCGTAGTCGGTTCCGCCGGATTCCCAATTCTCGAACATGATGGGAACGTCTTCACTGCGCACGCCGTTGCGCCGCGTTGGACAATAAAAGCCGGCGATGTCGATTCTTGCCACGTCGACGTTTCCGAGGACGTTGGCCGTGAAGTCCCACTTTTCAAAAAGTGTGGATTGCTCGACATAGGGCAAAATCCGGAGCATCCAACTTGTACCGTGCTCGCCGGTATGGGCTTCCTGCCAGGAGTTGGTGCCCGCCACGATCATTCCCGGCGGAAACACCCCCTGCGCACTAGCATAGCCATGCACGGCCAACGCCAACTGCTTAAGATTATTACAGCACTGGGCAGTTCGCGCCGCTTCTCTCGCGGACTGTACCGCGGGCAGCAACAACGCAATGAGGATTCCGATAATGGCAATCACCACTAGCAACTCGACCAGGGTGAAGCCAGGGATTTGATATCGAGCCGCCCTACGTCCAATCTTACGCATCGGCGATCTCCCCAAGTACTGTGTGTGAAGGCAATCCTTTGGGCTTACATCCACTCAATGTGGCAATCGATCGAAATGTCTTTTGTCGCCTTGCCAACACAACCATCTGACTGATGGTGAAAAGTGTGTTTCGTGTTCGCCTTCGCAATATGTTCGAGCCGGCGCCTTGGCGGTCACCGCCTGCGCCGCCAGCCATAGAAGGCCAACCCAAATAGGGAGACAGCCGTTAGCAGAAGCGTCGAAGGCTCCGGCACGACGGTCCCGTACAGGTCGGCAACGTCGTCGGCACTTAACGCACGGCCGTACACCCGCACTTCGGTCATGTAGCCTCGAAAGAATCCTCCAGTCCCTCCCTGCCCAAGGATCCATTGATCAGTCGCAGTACCCAAATCACCTCCCATGGTCGTGAAGTCCGTCAAATGCGCTCCGTCGACGTACAGTCTCCCGACGCTGCCCTCTCGAGTAACGACCAGGTGATGCCATTCATCCGTGTAGGCATCGGAAGTAATAAAGTAGGTATTCGCGCCCCCATCTTCCTCGCTGTAGACTCGAAGTCTTCCATCGTTGTTATTAAAACCAACGCGAAAAAAATTGTTGTCGAAGTTGCTCTTGTTAGCTAGCAAGTATTGGAAGTCCGCCGTTTCGGTTTGCTTGAACGCCAGGGCGATGCTGACCGGGCCGGTCCCAATGTCGAACACATTCGGCGTCAAAAGATAGTCGTTGCCCTCGAACAGCAACGAGTGGCCCGTCGGGCCCTCGGTCGTCCAAGTCGGATCATTGTCATCGGAATCGCCGCTGGCCCCTAGAGTGGCGTGTTTTTCGTTTCCACTTACATCCGCTGCTTGCTGGCCGATTCCCTCGTCGAACTGCCAATAGGCCGCCATGTCGCTGGTGATATTGGCGGCCCTAGCCCCAGCAGACGTCAACAGAATGAGTGAGGCCAGAAACGCGGTCGACGAAATCCACATGCTGCCTTTGGTCATCGAATAATCCTCCACGAGCGAGTACTGCGCCAACTCGAACCACTGGAAAATCCGGCCCGCGCCGGTAGGTCACCGAATTCAAATCGCATGGCTCCTGGAAATATTCAGGTTTATCGGCATCCTCGCCAAACCTCCAAACACACCCAGAACGCACAAACAACTTTCGCCACCCAGACAGACAAGATACATCTAATGGCATGTACGCCTAAGCAGCATTAGATACCTACTATACTTACTATCACAGGCGAATGACAAAAATATCTGGAGTACCGATTATTCATTATTGTCTTGTTGTTCTTGTTTTTCCGCTTATCAAGCATGTATACAACGTATGCCGCCATTCTAATAAGAACTGAGTCCGCGTCAAGCGATTTTCGCCAGGCAAAATCAGATTTCGTGGAAATCCCGTGAGCTTACGTCACAGGCGCCAGATCCCACCCGGCAGAAAAACGCCAGCAACCACCACCATGGGTGGTGACTTTTGGGCATCCGAAGAGACAAGGAAAGACAGTCCGGCGGCCCAAAACTCCGCACAGTGCTGCTGGTGCTTCGGCAATTTGGATTGCTGAACGCCACGGGCAACCAGCTTGTATGTCCGTGTTCGGCACTGGCTGGCAGCACCAACTTGGACTGAGAAGGCTCTCGTCAGAGACGTGTTCCGCAATACTTGCAGTATCGCGCGTCCACATCATGCCCTTCGGCGCTACAACTCGGGCAGGCCTGAGTGCTGGCACCGCGGAGGCGTTCCACGGCGATCTCCACCGAAAAGATGCCGGTCGGGACGATGATGATGCTGTAGCCGAGGATCATCACTACGGCGGCCAGGGCCTGGCCCGGCACGGTCTGCGGGGCGATGTCGCCGTAGCCGACCGTGGTCATCGTAACCACGGCCCAATACACGGCCACCGGAATGCTCGTGAAACCGTGTTGGGGACCTTCGATCAGGTACATCGCTGCGCCAATAATTAGCACCACGGTGAGCACCGTTACCAAAAAGACGGTAATCTTGCGCTGCGAGGCCTTCAACGCCAACACGATCGCCCGACCTTCGCTCAAGTAACGCGAAAGCTTGAACACGCGGAAGACGCGCAGCAAACGGAACGCTCGAATCACGATAAGCGACTGTGAGCCCACCACCACGAGGCTCAAATACGTCGGCACAATGGCCAAAAGGTCGACGACGCCAAAGAAACTTCTCGCGTAGCGTGCCGGCCGGCTCACGCAGGCCAGGCGCAAAGCATATTCGATGGTGAAAAGGATCGTAAACAACCATTCGGCACCGTAGAGAAAACGTCCGTAGGTTTGTCGAATGCTGGCTACACTCTCCAGCATTACGACCACGATGCTCAGCAGGATCGTCACAAGCAGGGCCACATCGAAGGCCTTTCCCGCGGGTGTATCGGCTTCGAAGATCACTTCGTGCAGCCGGGCCTGCCAAGGCCTCAAACCGGGTGGGTGCGGGGCGAGCGGCGATACGTTCGGATTTTGTGGCATGACGATTTCCAGGCAGCAAAAAAGGCGATGGGCCGTGCGGCAATACCCAAACGGCCACGAATCGCGTAAAATCTACCGCAAATCGGTACTTGCTCCAAGACGAGGCACAGAGACCATTGCCCGACAAAAAACACCGTTATTGACGCTTGCGTTGAAAAGGATCGCTTTCGGGAACCGAACGCCTGGAAATCCAGGCTTCCGTTGGTCGCCTTCCACTCATTGACTATGCAAGCGTCTGTAACCAGAATCCCGCCCGGATATCGCACCATGATCGCGCTAATCGCCCACGACCAGATGAAAACCGAGATGACAGAGTTCGTTCGGCGGCACCTCGACTTTTTCCGAGCGCAGGCGCTCGTGGCCACGGGCAACACGGGCGCTGTCCTCAGTCGCGAGTTGCAGCTGACCGTGGAACGAGTCGCCCATGGACCGCACGGGGGCGACCTGATCATCGGGGGCCGAGCTGCCGAAGGGAAAATCGAGGCGATTATCTTCTTCCGCGATCCGCTTACCGCACAACCGCACGAACCGGATGTCTCGGCACTGATGCGGGTGTGCGACGTACACCGAGTGCCATTAGCGACGAACCCAACCACGGCGGAAGCCGTCGTGTTGTGGCTGCGGCAGCGAGATCAGACGTGTTGAACGGCGCGAGACCTTGCCGAGGCCGTCACCTAGTGCTGCGTCAATCCAAGACTGCGGCTTGGGGTGCCATGCTCACGCTTGCGTGGGTATGTTTGTCGGGATTTCAGCATGCCCATGCAAGCGTGAGCATGGCACCCGCCCCGTAAACTAAACGTTGGCAAAGCACTAGTTCACTTTTCTTCGGCTGCGCCCAAGGTGGGTGCCGAGGATTCCGACGGCTCGGTCTTGTTGCGATTCGACGCGCCGTGATTGCCCAAGCGCGATTTGGCGAGTACGCCGTCGGCCATATGGGCGGCAAAGGAGATTTCCTGGAACGATTCTTCCAAGGCCTCTAGGAAACGGTCGACCTGTTCGGCGGTCACCGTCAACGGCGGCTGCACCCGTAATACGTGGGGATTCGATCGCGTAACTTGGCTGTAGATCTGGTGCTCCGAAAGCAGGGTTTGCATCACGTACATGGCTGGTACGGCACTGAGCATATCCAATAGGCCGGGCACAAGGTACTTGTTCGTGCCACCGGAATCCATCTGCATCAAATGGCCGCGAAGCGAGTCGGTCAGCGGCTCGAACTGAATGCCTATCAGAAGGCCTTCACCACGGACGTCTTCGATACCGGGAACACGTTCACCAATTTTCCGGATTCCCTCGATCAACTGCCGGCCACGAGCGGCTGCATTGCTTAACAAATCTTCTTCTCGCAACACCTTCAGCGTGGCTAGTCCAGCGGCACAGGCAAGGCTGCCCCCACCGAAAGTGCTCGTGTGGGAAGCAAACGAGTGCAGACTTCCGTAAGCCTTAAGCCAGACCTCGCGTCGGGAGATAGTCGCCCCGATCGGCACCAGTCCACCGCCAAGCGATTTGGCCAAGGTCATGATGTCGGGCTCAACGCCGGTGTGTTCCACCGCGAACAACTTGCCGGTACGGCCCATGCCCGTTTGAACCTCATCGGTAATCAGAAGTGTGCCCGTCTTTTCGCAGAGGGCCTTGGCTTCGCGAAGGAAATCGGCCGGCGGTACAATCATTCCGCCCTCGGCCTGGATAGGCTCCACGATGAACGCAGCAAACTTCTCATCGACGAGTTTCCGCTTCAAGGCATCCAGATCGCCGTAGGGGATCGAGTCGCAGTCGGGCAGCAACGGGCCGAAGGGATCCTGGTAATTGGGATTTCCGGTAACCGACAGGGAGCCCATCGTCTTGCCGTGGTAGGAACGTTTGCAGTACAACAAACCGCGCCGCCGGGTGGCACACCGAGCGGTCTTCAGGGCGGCCTCGACCGCCTCGGTCCCGCTGTTCGAGAAGAAAGTGATCTCGAGTCCTGCCGGCGAAAGGGTGGCCAACTGCTCGGCCAGTGTGGCGGCGTAGGGGTTAACGGCCGATTGGGCGAAGCCCGGGGCACCGTTCAGCAGGGCCGTGTTCACGGCTTCCACCACGGCCGGATGATTGTGGCCCAAGTTCAGCGATCCAAATCCGGCGACAAAATCGAGGAAGCGTTCGCCGTTGTCGTCCCAAAGGAAGTTGCCCGCTCCTTTGACGAAAGTCTTCACAAACCCGCTTTTGGCCCCCAATGCGATCAGTACGGGATTGATGTGTCGGCCATGGAGGGTTTTTGCCCGGGGGGCCAACTCTTCGGCCGTGGGCGCCCCGATTTTCGACCAGTCGAGAGACTTCTGCGCCTTGGCTTCACCGTTTCGGGCCGTGGCGATTCGTTGAGCAGTCGCTTTACGAAAACGAATCAACGCCGACTCTTCCAGCGGCACGCCAAAGGAGAATAGCCGCGTGAAGTTGTAGCCATGGGATCGGGCAATTTTCCCGATTTCCATGATTCGCTCTGGCAAAAGGTTGCGGCCCAGCGAGAAACACTCCATGCGGTCTTCCAACGCCAACACCGTGGTTTCGCCCATACAACTGGGAATCATCCCTTGATGGAACCAAAGATAGGTTGAATCCAACGCCATCGAATCCGGCACCCGAGCCAAACCGCCGGAGAGAAGCAAAACGTCGTCGCGTTCCGCCTTGATGCCTTTCACGTCGGTGGGAACCGCGACATCGACAACAATGCTGCCGGGGCGCAAGTCCTTCTGGTCGATGCAATCGCCCGACGACGTTGCGGTGAACACCACACGCGCCTTTTGTAGTGCCTGGGGAATGTCGAGCAGCAATTCGGCGCCGAGTTCCTCGGCCAACCGTTGTGCGCGAGCCGAGGGGCGCCGGGCAACCAGCACGACCGACTTGCACTTTTCGGCGAGCAGTTTGGCGGCGGCAGCACCAATGCTTCCGGGTATTCCGACCACGGCTACCGTTTCGTCGGCCAAATCGATGTCGACCTCGGAGCATGCGTGGTAGAGGTTTTCCAGTGCGGCGTACACGGTCAGACTGTTGCCGGTGGTCACGGGCACCGGCGCTCGTTCGGCCAAGTACGCACCTTGTCCTCCCACGATACCGGTCATCGAACCAAGCCCAACGATGCGTGCACCCCAGTCGGCCGCCATGTCAACGGCTTCTTCCATGTACTCCATAGCACGTGTGGGATCGTCGAGGATCTCATAGGCATCCATAGGGATTTCGTAGAGTCGTCCGTCGATCTTCGCGCCGCGTATCGAGACCATGTTCTTCAGTTCGTCGACCACTCGAACTCGCGGTTGTGCGGCGAATTCCGTCGTGCGTTGTGCATGGGCGATGGAGTCGTGCAGCGTTTGGCAAAATCCTAGCAGGTCGTTGCCAAACGAATTGCGCAGTGACCCGGCAGGGTCCCATTCCAACATCTGCTTGGTTTCTTCGGTAAGCGGATGAACGAGGAAAGCGAATTTCATAGGTTGCAGGCTCCCTGGCAACACCCATTGGCAGAGGATGCAGGTGTTGTCATCGCTGGCATGTCGCCATTTTTGGTAGGTACACAGCCCATGGCCGGTACCCGAAGGGAACCGGCCATTTGGCTACGCGCAATTTACGTGCCACAAAATACGCCAACACGGGGGGGAGGCGTTCCACTATTTTGATCACGTCCGCCGAATTTGTAAAGAAATAGGCGGTAAAAATTACTCCGAAGCACCGCCCCCCCAGCTACGCATTCGGCATATCCGCCCCATTCGTTGCATTGCACTCTTTTGCCCCCCGTATACGGACACCATTTTCCCGAGGCGGTAATGCCGTGCTTGATGTCGCCCCTAGGGCAACGGAACCCCACCCCCCCATTCGACGTTCGAGGCAAACCGAAGCGGTGCAAACCTCGCCCGATTATTCTTTGCAGGCACAGCCAAAGAGACAAACAGTTGACGGCCGGCCACGACGCCGTTATACTTTGCATTGCAAAGGCTGAGGTTTCGTCCCCAGCGACTTGGCACCTGGAGGGCGCGATGCAAATTCATGAGGCACTGGCCCAGATTGGCGAAATCCGGGCCCAAATTGCTAGGGCCGAGACCTTTCGAGGCTACCGATCGGCCACGGTCGCGACGACGGCCTTGCTTGCTGTTGTCGGCGCGGTCGTTCAAGCGACGGTAATCCCGCGGCCTGCCGACCGGCCGTCGAGCTACCTGACGCTTTGGATTGCCGTGGCCATATGTGGTCTGGGGACTTGTCTGGCCGAAATGGCGTACCGCACCTTACGATCCACATCGGCACTGAGCCGTCAGCACACTCGATTGGCCTTGGAACAATTTCTACCCTGCCTGGTAGCCGGTGGCGTGTTGACCTATGCGATGACGATTTACGCTGAATCATCGTTGTGGATGCTGCCGGGGCTTTGGCCAATGTTCTTTGCTTTGGGAGTATTTTCCTCGTGCCGGCTTCTCCCGGCCGAGACATTTTGGGTTGGCGTTTGGTATCTGGTTGCTGGCGTGGCCTGTCTGGCGTGGGCACGGGGCCCCATGGCTTTTTCTCCCTGGGCAATGGGAATTACCTTTGGCACGGGACAAGGGCTGGCCGCCGCGATCCTCTACCTGCGGCTGGAACGTTGCCACGACACCACCTCGACCGAGACCTGACTCCCCTCATACTATGGCAGCCGAACCGCAACTGGTTCTCAAGAAAACACACAGAAAACCATGGGCAAGAAACACCACAAAAAACCGCGAGACACTTCGGCACCCGTGCCAGAAACGGGGCGTTTCTCGTACGATGGGCTGCAGCGCGTCATCCACGAAAAGGCTCGCCTGGGAATCATGGCCTCGTTGGTTGCCCACACCAAAGGGCTCTCCTTTGGCGACCTGAAGGAACTCTGCAACCTGACCGACGGCAATTTGAATCGTCACCTCAAAGTGCTGGCCGACGATCAGCTCGTCGACGTGGCAAGACAGCAGCAGGGATCGCGTCCTCAAACCCACGTACGCCTTACGCCGAAGGGACGCCAGCGATTCGCCGAGTACATCGCCGCCTTGGAGGAAGTAGTGGCCGACGCGGCTGCCGCACAAATACACCAACGGAGCCAGACCTCTACAAAACCACGGCAGGGATTTGCTGGTGCTTGATCCTTTTCGTTGGTGCCTGCAAATCTGTTGAACGGTCGGCAAAGCTGCAACAGCAAGCGTCACCGCAGCCCGTGCAACTGGCGATCTGCCCGCCAGCGATTCACCAACATGAGTGCCCGCGGTTCTTTCTTCAGGAACTTGACCAATTGCGAACTCGTGCAGGCGAGGAATTCTGCCGCCCGGGCAACGTCGGCTTCGGTGGCGTGGATTGTGTCGAGGGCCTCGGCCAGTATTGCAGGAAAGTCGTCGTGGGTAGGGCTCACCGATATCCGCGCTCCGGCGCAACGCGATTGCCATAGTGACGTGGGAAAGTTTTCCTGCGTCCCGCTTGCGATTCGTTGGGCACACATCGGACTGCGCACCGCCAAAGCAAGATTCACACGGAGTCGGAAAACGGCTACCGCTCGGTTTTCGGCCTGGCTGCGGCGTTCGTTGGCTTCGGCGGCGACGCCGGTCGGACGGTGCGTTATCACGACGGCCGTCTCGACCTTATTGCGATGTTGACCGCCCGGCCCGCTGCGCCGCGTGTTGTGGATATCGCAGGAAGCCAGAAGCCGGTCGGCGGATAAGGCTGCAGGATGTACCGGCGAAGGGTCAGGCATACGGGCGTCGAAGATAGCAGGACACTGGAAAAAGCGTCTATTCGGCCAGGTCCTTGCCCAGCATTTTAACGACCAGTTCGCGTTTCGGGTCGCCGGCCAGGTAGAGAGTCTGTGTGGGGAAGGCAAACTCGATGCCGGCTTTGTCATACTCCTCGAAGATACGCAAATTCAGGCGCTGCGCGTGATCCATGTAATCCCAGTAGGTGGCCGGGGCATACCAGTAGATCACGAGAATGTTCAGGCTTTCGGAGTTGTAATCGCTGAAGTAAACCCGAGGAGGAAACTCATCGCCGTCGATAGTCGCATGAATAGGCTCGCGGAGCCCTTCTTCTTCGAGGATGTCGCGAAGAATCTGTACGGCCTGTTCGATTTTCTCTCGCGGGGTGTCGTAAGTGATCGTCACGTTCATCAGGCGACGAATCGACTTGCGCCGGCCAATATTCTCCACCGGGTCGTTTACGATATTGGCATTCGGGATCGTGACCAAATGGCCGGTCAAGGTACGGACCTTCGTCGAACGAAAACCGATTTCTTCGACAATGCCATCGTATCCGCCGTGGACGATGCGCTCGCCAACCTGGAACGGACGGTCGAAGATGATCGTGATCGAGCCGAAAAGGTTCTTCAGCGAGTCTTGGGCGGCCAAGGAAACAGCCAAACCGGCGATTCCGAGCCCAGCCAGCCACGCCCCGATGTTCTGATCGAAGACCGATTGGGCAATGACCATCACCGCAACGACCACCAAGAAGATACGCAAGGTTTTGCGAATCAGCGGCACGAGTTGTTGAAACTGCTGATCGCGCCCCAGTTCGGTGCGCGACATCGCCCGCCGGAGCCAGATATCCACAATCCCGATCAGGTTAAATGCATACCAAAAGAAAGCAATCGTGTAGAGCAATAGCAGTGTCTTAGCCCAAAACGTCTGTAGCGGATCGCTCATACCCTTGATATTGGCCAACCCCACGGCCAAGCCAATGGTCAAAAACACAAGCTTGGCGGGCCCGACGAGATCCTTGGGAATTTGTGCCCGGATACGAGAACCTTTGCGCGACAAACGCTGGGCGATTCGGCCGAGCACCCACTGGGTAATCTTGCCGCACAACAAGCCGACGAAGATGGCCAGCAGAAGAATTCCCCATTCAACCCATGAGTTTTGGGCAAAAACACCGGGCAGATTGAGACTATCCAGATAAGACGCTCCGTCCTGGAACGTGTCGCCGGATTTGGGCAGCGCCGCGTCGGCGACCTTGCCGGGACTTCCCAATCCGGGAAGGTTGGTAAGCGAGAGTTTCGCCCCGGCGTCTGGTGGCGTCTCGGCCGCTGGAGCCGACTCTTGCGCCATCAACGGCGAGGAACTTAATTCTGTAATCGCCAACGCGGCGACAAAAACGAACAACGAAAGCCTGCAACAAAAACGGGCCAATCGCACGCACCCGACACGAATTCGGCCGAATTTCGGGGGCCTGCTGGGATAACGCTCCCATTTGGTCACAAGCTCTGATGCCCGTATTTCTAACGTGTAGAAGTCTGATTTTTCAGCAAAAATGTCAGCACCCATCGAAAGCGGATTTTGGTAAGGGTACGGTAACACCGTTTGGTTGGCGGCCCTGCTGCCCCGTGTGCGTCTTGATGTTCTCATAGCACTGGATCTTAGTCCATTCGAGCAATCCAGCAAGTGCCCCCACCTCCGCAAGGGGGCACCGATTTTAACGGTATCGCGGGCACACACGCCTACCGTCGAGCGGTTCGCCACGTTGGCACGACCACCGGTTGCCGCCGAGGAATCTCCAAGCATAATGAAGGTTCACTTCATTCTCTCTTGGGCTGTCGGCCCTGCATAACGCCACGATAGTCGGCTACCGTGGCGACTTGTCGCAAGGAGAACCGCCGATGCCACGTCGTAATCAGTTCCTCCCGTTTCGCCTCGTTGTTGTTGCGGCGATGCTGCTCGTTGGTCTAGCGTGGTTGCCGTTGCCGTCTTCGGCCGTTCTGGCAACCGAGCAAACGCCGCAGCCGCTAGAGGAACTTCGGCAGGTCGGGGCCAAGGTCCGCGCGATCACCGACAAACTCGTTCGATGTACGGTGGGCGTGCAAATCGGCGCCGTCCGTGGCAGCGGCGTTATTGTGAGCGAAGACGGTTACGTGATGACGGCTGGTCATGTGGCAGGAAAACCCGGCCAGAAAGTTACCTTTTTCCTGCACGACGGGCGTTCGATCCAAGGTGAGACGCTTGGAATTTTTAAATCGGTCGATGCTGGCCTGATGAAAATCACCGACGAAGGTAAGTGGCCTTTCGCCGCACGAGGGCCGCACGACACACCCCCGGCCGGCGACTGGTGCATTGCCCTCGGGCATCCCCTGGGCTACCAACCCGGCCGACCGCCAGTCGTTCGGGTTGGCCGCATTCTTGTCACCCACGACGAAGTACTCCAAACCGATTGCCCTTTGGTCGGAGGCGACTCCGGCGGGCCGTTGTTCGATCTGCAGGGTCAAGTCATCGGTATCAACAGCCGAATCGGTGGTTCGACCACGATGAACTTCCATGTCCCCACTCGCCTGTTTCTCGACAACTGGGACCGTTTGGCAAACGGTGAACTCTGGGAAACCCAAACGCCCGGACGCGACAGCACCGAATTGAAATCGGCACTGCAAGGTGTAATCGATGCAGTAGACGAATGTGTCGTTCGTGTAAAATGCGATGGTGAGGATGCGGTACTGGGGACGATCGTCGGTCCGGACGGTTGGATCGTGACCAAGGCCAGCGAGTTGAACGGCGTCATTGCGTGCAAACTCCACGACGATCGCGAGTTGCCGGCGCGTATTGTGGGAATCCATCCGGCCTTCGATCTGGCGATGCTCAAGGTCGACGCGAGCGGGTTGCCCGAGATTGCGTGGAGCCGTCGGAAACCCGACGTGGGGCAATGGGTAGTTGCGCCGGGTGTTGCCGACGAACCGTTGGCATTGGGTGTCGTTAGTGTGCCGCGACGCCGCATTCCACCGATTGCCGGTGTCATCGGTATCGCACTGACCTCCGATAGCGAAGTGGCCGAGGTGGAAAAAGTGCTCCCCAAAAGTCCGGCAGACGCGGCGGGACTACAGCCAAACGACATCATCACGCATCTCAACGGAAAACCAGTGGTCAACCCGAAATCACTCGTCGAAAAGGTCCGCAAGCACCGGCCGGGCGAAGTCGTGAAACTGCGGGTGAAGCGAGGCGATGAGACGCTCAAGATCGAGGTGAAACTGGCCAAACTGAATTCTCCGGCCACCCGAAAGCGCGAAATGCAAAACGCGCTCGGTGTGGGAGTGAGCAAACGGCGCGACGACTTTCCCTTAGTGCTGCAGCACGACACGGTCCTCCATCCCGACGACTGCGGCGGTCCTTTGGTCGACCTCGACGGCAAGGTCGTTGGCGTAAACATTGCCCGAGGTGGTCGAGTGGAAACGTATTGTGTTCCCACCGACGTATTGATCGGGCTGATGTATGATCTCATGTCGGGACGCTTGAGCCCAGATCGTGTGAAGATTGCGGCCAAGGTGGCGCCGGTTACGGCGGTTCCTTTAGATGCCGCCAAGTCCGACGAGGGCAAGAAAGCTTCGGAAGAAGGCCCGGACAAGAAAACGAAAAAACCGGAGCCAGCCCCACAACCGTCGCCGCAAGAAACGCCACCCCCGACCGAAGAGCCCGCCGCAAAGAACGAAAACGAAAAGGAAGAAGAAGAGCCCTCCGAGCAACAAACCCCCACGCCGAAGGATTCTGAGCCCCAGGCAGACGCATCTTGAGCAGATGCCGATCGAGGCCAAGCCGCACAAGGCGTTCGAGGAACCGTCGATCGAAACGCCGTTCGACACGAAACGAAATCGGGGCCACCCATGCGACCCCGATTTCCCCATACCCAACGTATCCAGATGCGTCGGTCGACTAGCGTAGCCGATCGAGCATGAACAGTGTGTTGTCGGCCACATTGAACATCGGCCGGAAGGGGCTGGCCTTGGCACACTCGGCCGAGCGGCCTACATACCACACGACGTGAACGGTAAGGCCCCACGATTCGTTCTGTTGCCCGTCGACGCCGCTACCTTCCTTCGGGATCAGGTAGTTCACCTGGTTTTCGATCGCCCAACTGCATCCCAGCGGCACTCGCAGGTCGCCACCGATAATGCCGTCGCCGCTGCCCGTGAAACCACCCCAGAAACGGCCTTCACCGCCCGAGGGCAGGTAGCGGCGGTAGAAGATGGCAAACATGTCGGTCGGATCGAGATTACCGTCGATCACGCGGTCGGTGCGAAGCCCGTAGGCCCCGTAGTACCCGATCTCGCAACAATCGCTTCGCACGAAACTGGTCTCGGTTCGCAATTGGGCGAGGTTGGAGTTCTCGTAGTAGTTGTCACGTACCAAGTCGACGGCAATACCCCATTGAAATCCACCGTACAGGGCACGGCGGAAGAGACCTGTCGTAAAGAAGAGTTGGTTTCGGTCGCCGCGACGGATGTAGCCAGCCGACCGGTCGCCGGAGAAATTACTGTGCACGCCTAGCAGGCCGACTTGGTAACCGATGTCTCGCAAGCCCAGGGCACCGCCGAAATTGAGACCTTCGTGTAGACCGAAGTTGCCGTTGCGACCCTGATCGACCGGTCCCTTGAAGCCTTGGACACCTGCCATGATGGTCATGTTACTGGCCCACCAACTCTCCCGCATGTTGATGTACCTCAGACCGTAACAATCGTGACCCGGCCCGCAAGGATACCCGCTTCCATCGCATCCAAAGCCGCCATCACACTGTCCGCAACCACCACATGCTGCGGAGCAACCTCCGAAGTTTTCCGCGACCATGGGACCATCGCCCATCGGCACGCCCGCTTCCTGCGAGTAGACGACTCCGTCGCCTTCGTAGGCTTCGTCAAAAACCATTCCGTCCGCTTCCACGGCACCCCCGGCCATTCCCCCGCCGGTCGACACCATCCGAAACTTCGAGGCGGAGCCGGAAGACTGCTCGGTCGCGGTTGGCCGCTGGCCCGACTGCAACACGCGTTGCTGCCAGTTCGCCCGCGCGGTTGCGGCGGCCGAGGCTTGGGGGCGATAGGGTTCGCCGGTGATGAAATCGCGCTGGGCCTGGGCGGTCGACGCCGCCAACAGGGCAGCAGTGCCAAAGAAGATCGTCGCAAGACTCCGTGTCGACATCCACATGCTATCAAACCTCAACTTTGGGGTATGGGGCCACCGGACCTTCTTCCCCCCCGAGGTCCTGGACGACACTTATATCGGCGCGACACACCCAGAACTCCCGTTAAAGTCGAAATAATCAGAAAACCGTGGCCAGGCCACCCAAATTAACACAGCACACAGCACCTCCCGGGGGTTTACAGTAGATATTGGGGTGTCAGTAATTTCCAGGGCTGCTAAAGTGCGGCTGCCGCGGGTGTAAGAAAAAACGAGGACGTCTCCTGGAGGATGAGCGACTGCCGCAAGCAGCGATAACGACTACCGCAACAAGAGAGATGACCTGCCACGAGAGAACAACACCCCGCGCCGCGCCTGGCGCGCACCCACAGACTACGAATACCTGCCACCCTGACCTGATCGGCGCCACGGGCGGCTTGCCTGCCCGCGCTGCAGCAGTGACGAACAAGCCGCCATTGGACACCCAATCCACCCCGAAGATCGACAAAGTACTAACCACGCCTCACGCGGAATGCGTCAACGTTCGAGCGCCTGCGCAAGATCGGCGACCAGATCGTCGGTATTCTCGATACCACAGGCCAAGCGGACCATGTTATCGGGGATACCAACTGCCCGACGCTGCTCGGGCGTATAGTCGTGGTAGCTCATCACGATCGGCTGCTCGATGAGCGACTCGACACCACCAAGGCTGGGGCCAATTCGCGGGATCTGCACGGCATCGACCACGGCGGCGGTCTGCCGTGCATCGGCATCTTTCACCAAGAAGGTAATCAATCCACCGAACCCGCGCATTTGGCGTTTAGCCAACTCGTGGTCGCGGTGACTAGGTAGCCCCGGGTAGTAGACCTTCTCTACTCGGGGGTGCGATTCAAGAAAGCGAGCCACCGCCAGGCCGTTTTCGTTTTGGCGCTGCATCCGCAATTCAAAGGTTTTCAGTCCCCTGAGCAACAAGTAGATACTGTGCGGCCCGTTGATCATCCCCATTACGCCGCGCAGCTTTCGAAGTGGCTCCATTCGCTCGGCCGACGAAATTACCGCCCCGCCCAGCATGTCATTGTGGCCGGCCAAGTACTTGGTTACCGAATGAACAACGAAATCCACCCCCCACTCCAAGGGACGAAGATTAAACGGGGTAGCAAGTGTTGCGTCGATAACCGTCGCTACATTGTGCTTGCGACCAATTTCGGCAAAACGCTCCAGATCAACCACGCTAAGGTGGGGGTTGGTGGGCGACTCGCTAATGAGGAGCTTGGTGCTTGGATTGATCGCCGCCTCCATGGCCTGATAGTCGCAAGCGGGCACTTGATGCGTCACCACCCCAAACCGCGACAGATACTTTGTGCAGAACTCGCGAGATCGGTGGTAACACTCGTCAAAAAGTACCACTTCATCGCCGGCCTGGAGCGTGGCCATCAACAATCCGGCCACGGCCGACATTCCCGTGGAATAAAGCAAAGCTGCTTCACCTCCTTCAATCGCGGCCAGCTTGGCTTCCGCGACCTTTTCACTGGGATTTCCGTAGCGGCCATACTCCTCCCGGGGGTGCTTTCGCTCGACGAAGTCGAGCACCGCATCGGTGTCGGCAAACGTGTAGGTAGCCGTGCAGTAAATGGCGTCCGTCAGGGCATTGCCCCCCTTTTGACGAGATTCGCCGGCATGAACGGCCTTGGTGGAGAGTCCTTGCTCGCGGTGCGTTTCTTTCGAGGCACGTGTATCGTTCGACATTCGACTATTGATTCCTATGCTTTTACTTTGAATGTAGGCTTCGTCGCTCAGGGTCGGCACGAATCAGCGACTCAACTCCCCGGGAGCTTTGCGACGTATTGCCGAGCGTGTTGACACAAAAAAACCGCGACGGGCACCCGTTCTTGGGGCTGTCGCGGCTGGGCTGTTTCAAGTTAAGTCGCCGGAGGGTTTGCCTCAGACGATGGCACTTTAGCAGATATGGCTGCAAGCGGCCGCAAATCCCAATCGCTTGCATTTTAAGTGACAAACCGGAGCATGGCAACCCCCTGAAAAACCTCCAGAACGACGCAGTTGCCCTATTTCCTCTTGACCCAATAGGCTTATCCGAAGAGAATCTTCAGCCCTTATATTTTACCGCCGGTTTTGCCGATAATAGCGACGTCCCATTTGGTGAGGAGCCCCGTTATGTCACGGATGTCTTACGCTGTACTTCTCCTGGCTTGCCTGACAATCGTTGCCACGAGTGGCTGCCAATCGCCCTATCGGGCCGATCGGGGAGCTCTGTTCGGCGGCCTGCTAGGAGCCGGAACCGGGGCAATCATCGGCGACGCCGTCGGCAACGCGGGTGCGGGAGCCGCTATCGGAGCTGGGGTTGGTGCATTGACAGGAGCCGCCGTCGGATCGGAACTCGACCAGATCGACGCTCAAAACCGAGCAGCCATTGAGGCGAAGCTTGGCCGCCAGATAGCCGCTGGAGCCGTGACCACCGGCGATGTAATTACGATGACTCAGGCCGGAGTGGATGACGATTTGATTGTCAATCACGTTCGGACTCATGGCGTTGCCAACGCCCCAAGTACCGACGATATCATTATGCTGACTCAGCAGGGCGTGAGTTCGCGTGTGATCAAAGCCATGCAGGAGCCGCCGGTGCGGCAGTCAACCCAACCGGTTGTTGTGCAAGAAACGGTTGGACCGCCGATTATTGTCCATGAGTACCAACCGGCGGTCGTCGTGCCCGCCCCCTACCCTCCTCGCCGCCATTACCACTACCGCCATGCTCCCGAGCCGCGGGTAAGTTGGGGATTCTCGGTTACCAAATAACGCAATTCCTCGTCGGGCACCGTGTGTACTGAGGCGGTGAATAACCGGGACAGACACCCTTGCGGGATAGATATTCGCCGGGTTTTCTTGGCAACGCCCCGGAGTTGGTCCCATTTTTCCGCAGCCGCGCTGCTTGGCGAAGAACGGACGTGCTTCCCGCAACGGTAAGCATGCGATCGTGCACGGTTTTGTTGTGGTTAGTACGATTTCCCCGAGGATGGCGGGTGTCGATTAGGTCGACATCTGGGCAATCGCGCGACTATTGTCCGGCATAACGGGTCGTCTCTCCGGTTTTCCACAGAAAAGCCCCTTCTGCTCCAAAGCAACGGCGGTTCTTCTCTTCCCGCCGAGTTTCTGGGAGATTTTGTTCGATCGGCTGGATAAACAACATGCCCATTTGCCGGACCGTACTTCGCGATGGCTCTCGGGTTCTGCGCTGAAAAACGGTAAGTTGTTTTTTGGGCCGTTCTTAGTCACATTCGACTATCTGGGCCGTTGGCGGTCGGCGTCGTCATTCGCTTCACCCAACGGGTGGGATCGGGCGAGAAATCCATCGGAAACGTGCCATGCAATAGAGTTGGCCACGGTGTCCGAAGAGCACGTGAGGGTATAATTGGGAGATACGCCCAAGCATCCCCGATGCCTTACCTAAGCCCGGTTGCTTGCTTTTTTCGGTTTATTGTCGGGTCGCAGCGTATTTGGGCGTTGATACACCTCGGATGCCGGCGCCCTGGCAGCTTGCTGACCGACGGACAGGCACCCCGGCTTCAAGGCCACCGACTCGCGACCAACCGTTCAGCGTCCAAACGAACATCGATCACTGGAGAATCCCATGCCGCCAATCACTGCCTTGGTGTTGTCGGCAGTGATGCTCACTGCTGAATCATCGACGACGCGTGGGCTGCCGCCAACACCAACGGAAATCGCCCAAGCGATTACCGATTTGGGCGACGAAAGCTACGCCGTTCGCGAACGGGCATCGCAGTTTCTTTGGCAGGCCGGTGAGGTTGCCGAACCGGCATTACAGGCGGCGATAAAGAGCGACGACGTCGAGGTTGTCGTACGCGCCCGACGGATTCTCCACAACTTCCGCTACGGCATCTATCCCGACACGCCCCCGGACACCGTCCAGTTGATTGACCAGTTTCGGTTTGGCAACAAGACCGACCGACAAGGTGCTATCGACAAACTACTGCAGGCGGGCAACGTGCGCACAGCACTGAAGTTGGTCAACACCGACTCGTCCGGTGCGCTGCGCCGCCAGATAAGCCAAGCTTTGGTGAAGGATGCCGACAATGTATTGAGCCAAGCCCTACGCGAACGAAATTGGACACTGGCCGAACAACTTCTGGAACTCGGCGCCGTCGAAGAGGATGGAATTCGAGCCTATGTCACGTATCTTGCGGTTCGCGGCCGGCTGGATGTCGCTCTTGCTAGGTTGCAGAACAAGAAAAGTCGAGGCACCTTGCCTCCTGAAGCATCGCTCACGTTGATCTATCTTCTACGAGCTAACGGTGACTTGCCAGCGGCAATTCGCGTGGCCACGACCTTGGGCAATCGTGCCGTATTGCGGGCGCTGCTTCTCGAACAAGGAGCATGGGATCGCCTGACCCGCATCCAGCCGCAACCGATCGTCGATCTCGATAGCCCGTTCGCAGAGTTTTCGGCCGACAAAGTGGAAGCCATCGGTTATGCCGTGGCATTTCGTCGTTTGGCAGACAAAGAGTCGGCTGCCGATGCCCTGGCCGGTACCTTGAAGCAATTTGCCGCGAAGGCACCAAAGGCCATCTGGCCCTGCACCGAAGCGCTGTTGGTCAACGATCGATACGATGATGCCGTGGAAGTTCTCCGGCGTTCTCCACGCCATACGATCATGTTGTACGACCTTCATTGCGCACAACTGCGATACCGAGCGGCGCTTGCGTTGGCTGGCATCGAAAGCCTTCGCGGCCCCCACACGCCCTGGTTCAACACCACACCGCCTGGCGACGCTGAAGCGAAACAAGCCCGCCTAGTGCGATTTCAGCTTGGATTGGCCGTAGTCAAAACACTCGAACAACTCGGCGAGCACGAGGCAGCTCTTGCCGTGTTGAATGAGTTGGCCGAGGCGGCACGCTACGATCAGACCTTGCGTTTAATTAACGTCTGCGAGACGGCAAGCAAAGCTGGCTTGCGCGACGAGACCTGGCAATTCGCCACCGAGGTAATCGAAGCCAGCTACGATGTCATGGACGACGAGACGGAGGCCCCCGGGGGTGACGGTGCCCGAGCAATGAATGTTCTCTTTACCGACAAAACCCTCTTGGCTACTCGATGGTGGACCTTCTTGAGAGCGCGACGCAATACCAACCAACCGGTCGCTACGACGCTGCAACAATTGACCGAACTACTCGGCACGGCCCCGGAGAACGACGCAACCATCGGCAATTGGAATGAGTTGGTCGGTGACGCAGCCGTTCACGCCAAGAGCATGAATGCCGACGATCGCGCTTCGTGGCTGCGCACCCTGGCCGGAACGTGTCGTTTACATGGTGATCGCGACGCGGCGCTCGAGTATCTCAAGCAGGAAGCCGAACTGAAGCCGACCTACCAGGTGAAAATGCAGATCGCCGACGCCCTGGCCGAGGATCGACAGTGGAAAACGGCCGCAAAATGGTATCAACTCGCCGCTGCCCACGAACCGGTGCAGCCGATTGCCGTTTACATGCACGGCTACGCCTTGAAGAAAGTGGGAAATGGCGACGATGGCGAACACCTGATGGAGCTCGCGTGCCTTTTACCATTGGCCAACGACAGAAGACGTTACTACTTTGGCAAGCAACTATCGGAAAGAAATTTGACGAACGACGCCACGACCCAGTGGCAACTGGTGCTTCGCACAGGAGATTTCGATAGCGCGACAGTCAACGAGGCGGCAAAGCAGTTGGGTAATCGCATGGTGGCGGAAGACCCCGGACGTGCTGCCGTCTATTGGCAACGTGGACAGTTGAGCTGCCTGAAGTCATCGCGTTCGATTTCACACATCCAGGGGTATCTCACGCTTGGATACCTAATCCACAAACTGCGAGGCCGCGGTTTTCTGGCCCTCGGGCAACTGGAACAAGCCATTGACCAATGGCAACTCAGCCAGCAAGCAATGCCGGGCAACATCCAGTTGGTTCTCGATATCGTGCCGCTGCTCGAACAACACGACCAGCAAGAGGCGGCCGATGCGTTGTTCGAAAACGCTTACGTGAAGCTCGAAGAGGTTTGCCGCGACTTTCCGCGAAGTGCGCTGCATTACAACAACCTCGCGTGGATGGCGGCTCGTTGCGGCCGGCAGTTCGACGTGGCCCTGTCCCATGCCCAACGCGCCGTGGAGCTTCAGCCGGATAACCCCATGTATCTCGACACCCTCGCCGAGGTCTACTTCGCCCAGGGCAATCGCGAAAAGGCCCAGCAGTTGGCTCAGCAGTGTATGGCAATGGACTCCAAGAGCAAGCACTATCGGGAACAGATGGATCGTTTCAGTCAACCCGAAGGTGCCGCAGAGCAACAGACGATGGACAAAGCCCCAAAGTAAGAAAATAGTCATTGAAAGAGCCACTTCGTCCAACTGCTGAGGTAACACCATGAATTTCCTGCAACCGCTTTTTGAGCGCCTTTACACCAGCGCCAATGTGCGCACGATCTTCGGTGATCCGATTGTCGTCGAGGACAAAACGGTCGTTCCTGTTGCCAAGATCGGTTTGGGCCTTGGCGGTGGGGCAGGCAAGGGAGAAGGAGAAAACGACAGCCCGTGCGAAGGCGAAGGGGCCGGCGGGGGAGGCGGCGTCGGCGTTGTGCCGGTAGGGGTTGTCGAGATCACCGCCGACGGCACACGGTTCATTCCGATCGCGGGCCGTAAAAAATGGATTGTGGCCCTCTGCGCCGGATTCCTTTTAGGGCTAATTTGGGGACGCCGCAAATAGTTTCGCTCGCTTCGCGTTCGACTGGCGTCTTGAGTCAGGTTCCCACTTCGCCGACCATCGACTCGACGTGGCGACGAAAGACCTGAAAGCCGGCAGGTGTCAGGTTATAACGGCGGCCACGGCGTTCGATCAGTTTCTTACTGATCAGGTTTCGTTTCGCCCGATCGTAGCGGCGGCCTGTATATTCACCCAAGGTTAGCGATTGCCGTTCCGCTACCAACGATGCCAGCAGCCGGAGTTCGGCCGAATTTACACGAAGGTCTTTTGCCGTTCCGTCGGGTTCGATTTCTCCCACACTTCGTTCGAAGGCGCGGATGCTTCCGCTGAGGGTTCCCGCGATGGCCTTCGCTTGGCCGGGACTCGTGACGATCCGCGAGACGAGTTGCGGAGGATTGTCGGCTAGATGGACGAGAAAGTCGAAAACGAACTCTCGCCGCGTGTGATAAATCGATACATGATTGGTATAGGATCCGCGCAACGTCTCGGCTTGGGCGGACAATTCGATCCTAGGGCCGGAAGCAATCGGCGTTGGATGATCACTATCGTTCTGCCCGACGTCCTTCTCCGTGGGCATCGTCGTGCTCCCTTGCCTTGGGATGCCGTGGGTAGGCGACTCCAACGTGGCCGATGCGGAACGCCAAAGCCTTGGATGTCCGCATATCGGAAGTTTGCGCGATCGCGTCTTCACACTGGCAGCCGAAAAGCAAATCTTACGGCAACGCGGCTGGCCTTCGTGAAGCATGCGGCCAACGTCCCGACTACTTTCGATACGTCGCCATCGGTATAAGAAAACGGGTTCGAGACCGCCGTGAATTTATACGCAGCACCTTCGCTTCGGTCAACCAGTTCCGGGGTGAGATTAGGCGCTGGCCGCCTGCAACGATCGAACCGTGGGGGGTATCACCCAACGCAACTCGGCACGTCTGTCCTCGGGCAAAGTGTCAGGTCGCGGCCGTGAGGGCGCAAACGTAGTAGCCACAGCGCATCGCGTAACGGCCACGTTTTCCCCGTGTACTGACTGCGCTGGCGTGTGCCCATGCTCGCATGGTGTGGCTTTCTTAGCCGCAACGGGCGACAGAAGCCATGCCGGTCGTGCTGTTGGGGCCACATGGTTCACAAATCCGCGCCTTCCAGGGTATTACGCACCAGTGCGAGCACTATTGGCGCTTGCATGGCTAATGAGCCGAAGGCGACCAAGGGGAGCCTGGATTTCTATTGGGGGCTGCATTGCTTGTGGAACGAGGGCAACCAACGGAAGCCCGGCTTGCGGGGGCGGGGCGTAACGCAGTGTTCCACAATCAACCGCGGAATCAATAGGTATTCGGTTTCCTGAAACAATCATTTTCAATGCAAACATCAATAGTATCCAATACGGCCTGATAGTGTCGCACAAGGTCTTCGGTAGCTCGGTTTACATCGAAAGTCGTCTCCGCTCGGACGCGTGCCGCTTTGCCAAGTGCCGCGCGGTGCGTGGGGTTGCTCAACAGCGATCTGATCTTTTCGGCAAGCAATTGTGGATCATCGGGTCCGAAGAGAACGGCGCCCGCAGTGTTCGGCGGGAAGATTTCACGGGTGCCGCCGACATCGGTGGCGATCATCGCAACGCCGGCCGCCGCACCTTCAAGCAAAACACGTCCAAGTGGTTCCTGACGCGCAGGATGTACCAACAGGGTGAGTTCATTGAGAAGCTGTGCGACGTCGTCACGCCAACCTAAGAAGTGCATCCGGCCGGCGAGTGGACCGACAGCAACGCGATGCAAATCGTTCTCGAACCGGCGTGATTCCTCCTTGTCGGAATGGCGTTCACCGACGATCAGATAATGGACATCGGGCATCTGATCGGCCAACACCACGGCCGCCCGAGCCAGCACGTCCATTCCCTTACGAAGCCCGATCTGTCCGATGCAGCCGACCAATAGAGCTTCGTCGGGCAAACGCAATTCGCGGTGCAGATACCCGCTGGCGTGCTGGGGCCGAAACCGCTTAAGATCCACACCGTTGTATTGGACGAACACTCGCGCCGGGTCCAGCCCGGCAGCAACGTGATACTCGCGCGTCGCATACGATACGGCGAGAATTCGGCAATGACGGTTGAGATCGTCGATGGCTGCGCGGCGGAGCCGGATGATGTCGCGAAGGTGAGCGATGCTTGGCAAACGCTGTTCTGCGACGACAGGTCCTGCCAGTCGTCCCATGGCCAGGCTATTGGCGTGCAGCAGTTCGGGACCGTGCCGCGAAAGCAAATTGGCCAAACGCTCGCGCAGCACTCGCTGCTCACAGCGACGTCCTCGTTCGTCGTGCAATGTCCAAGGGATCAGGTCGATGCCGTGTTGACGGAGAGTATCCGCAAGAGGCCCCGTCGGGGGTGCGGCAACCATCGGGCAAAAACCTGCGGCTGCCACACCTTCGAGTGTCGAGAGCATCGACTGTTCGCCGCCGTTGAGCGTGGCAAACTCGCAAAGCAGCATCAGTTTACGCATGCGTCGTCGCCCCGGCCACGCAATCAGGATCATACGGCGGCGTTTTCTTTCGCCGTGTCACGCGATCGCACCGAAATCGACCAGCAACTGCCGCAGTTCCGCTTCTTGTGCCTCGCCGAGCGGTACCATGGGCAGACGCAGTTGGCCCGTGTCACGTCCCGCCATCTTCATGGCCGCTTTGATGGGAATGGGGTTGGTGGCCATTCCCAGCATGTTTCGGCAGAGCGGGAACAACCGGTGATGCAGGCGCCGTGCTTCGTCCAGATTGCCGCCCTCAAGTGCTTGGATCAAAGCAAGCATTTCGTGCGGAATGAGGTTACCCACTACCGAAATGACTCCCCTCGCACCGAGCGACATCAATGGCAGGGTCAAGCTGTCGTCGCCGCTGAGCACGGTCAGATCGGTTGCGGCAAGGATCTGCGATGCCTGATCCATCGAGCCGGTGGCCTCTTTGACCATCGTAATCCGCGGCAGTTCGGCCAACCGGATGATCGTTTCCGGCTCGATGTTTTTGCCGGTACGCCCAGGAATGTTGTACACGCAGATGGGAATCTCTACGGCCTCGGCCAAAACCTTGTAGTGTTGGTAAAAGCCTTCTTGCGTGGGTTTGTTGTAGTAAGGGGCCACGACCAGGGCCGCGTCAATTCCTGTCTGGGCCGCGTACTTGGTCAGTTGCAGGGCCTCTTCGGTGCTGTTGCTCCCGGTACCGGCCATTACCTTGATGCGTCCTGCGGCGGCCTCGACCGTGGCAGCGATTACACGTTGGTGTTCCGGGTGCGAGAGCGTGGGAGATTCGCCCGTGGTACCGACCGGGCAGACACACGTCGTGCCAGCCTCGACCTGAAACTCAATCTGCTGTTGTAACCGATCGAAGTCGACCTCTCCGTCGCGAAACGGCGTAATAGTGGCGACGGACAAACCGGCAAAATCTTCACTTCGTGTGGACATAGGTGTTGGCTTACTTAAGTGGATTGGTCAGTACTGCTATTATTGAAGTATCTGGCGATAGTCGCACATCAGGATATTTTTGATGCTTGCGTTGAAAAGGATCGCTTTGGAGAGCCGAACGCCTGAAAATTCAGGCTCCCGTTGGTCGCCTTCCGCTCATTGGCTATGCAAACGTCAATAGGCGTTTCATTTCCCGCACGGCCTCGGTGAATCCGACCATGATTGCTCGGGCAACAATGCTGTGGCCGATATTTAGTTCGTGCATGCCTTCGATGGCGGCCACCGGACCGACGTTGCGATACGTCAGACCATGCCCCGCGTGCAGTGCCATGCCGGCTTTGCGAGTCATCTCGCCGATCCGACAGAGGTTCTCCAACTGCTTGCGCCGTTCGGCGCCCGTGGCCAAAGCATAGCAGCCCGTATGCAGTTCGACGGCATCTACTTGCAGCGCTGCGGCTACCTCGATCTGTTTCGGATCGGGGTCGAGAAAAAGACTGACCGAGATACCGTGGTCTGCGAGTTGTTGGGCAACCTCCGCGACACGCTCGCGTTTTCCGAACACGTCTAATCCGCCTTCGGTGGTAACCTCCTCGCGGCGCTCGGGTACCAGGGTAGCCTGGTCGGGTTTCACGCGGCAGGCAATGTCGACTACTTCTTGTTCGCAAGCCATCTCCAGATTCAGTTTCACGGTTACCGTTTCGCGAAGGATTTGCAGATCGCGATCTGAAATATGGCGACGGTCTTCGCGCAAGTGGAGTGTGATTCCGTCGGCACCGCCCATTTCGGCCAGGGCGGCTGCCCAGACAGGATCGGGCTCGTTCGTGCGGCGTGCCTGGCGGACCGTCGCTACGTGATCGATATTTACACCAAGCTCGGGCATTGGGATACTCGTTTCCTTAACGCTTGTCTTCTTTTGTGAGGCTCTTCTCAACCAAATCGGCACGGGCGGCGATGTTTTCGATCTTTTTGGCCAGTATGCTGGGCGTCACCGACCGAGCCAGCAACGTGTCGACCAACACGAAGTTGGGTTCGCCGTCGACGTCGCGAATCGCAAACGCTCCTGCCGGAATGCTGAGATTCTTTCTTAAGATGGCCTCAAAATACTTCGGGTTCACTGGGCCACACTCACTGTAGATCATTACCAGTTCATCGCCCTGAGGGTCTTCTCGTCCAAAGTACACGGCCACCTTTTGGAACCGCCCTTCGGGCAGCGCCAGTTTGAACCGAAACGAATTATTCTTCCGACTCGGCTCGACACCAAGATATTCGGCCGTCTGGGCAACGCATTGCCCGAGGTCCAGGCCCGCCGATTGACCACCCGACTTGCGCAACCACCGCCGCCACTGCGACACGTTTCCGCAAAAATCCTGGCCGGTAATCGAATTCAAAGCCTCGGTGACGTCGACTACAAGGACACCTCGTTCGAGAAGACTGAGCAACGCCTCGACGGCTTCCGACGCACGCAGTTCGCCAAGCGACGCCACGGCCGCCCAAACGACCGATTCGTTGGGCGATTGCAGGCAATCCAGCAACGGTTCTACCGCCCGAGCGCGGAGCAACTCCAGCCGCGCCGCACGGCGCGTCTGCGGATGGTGCAGTCGTTCAACCAAGTCCCGAAAATTCTCGGTTGATGAGCTGTCGGCCACTGTTGCATCCTCCGTGTCGGTCGATTTTTGCTGGCGTGTGATCCAGTAATGGCGAAATGAACCATGCCCTAGCGTCCCCCCGCATGTCGGGAATGTTGCCGTATTGTCGACAAGACCGCTCGCGGCCGGTCCATTCGTCGACGATTATTACCCGAAAAACGCGCCCGCCCAGACTGACCACACTTATCTCAGGAAGGACCGCGAAGAGACGCCAATCCACCACAACGTGGGGGGGGGAGCCGATCTACCGATGGTGCAAGTCGGTCACTTGTGCAATTGCCACGACGCCCTGATTATACCGGTCGCCGTGTGGCCATCAACCAGCCGGCACACCAAGCAGTGGCGGTGGTAGGGCTTCTGCGGCCTGGACTACCTAAAACTTGATGCACGCGACCTATTCGGACGGCCTTTTCGCTGGTTTTCCTAAAGCAAAGGCTACACTTTCCTGAGGCGAAATCCGGTTCTGCCGGTGGGCCTCGCGATCCTTATCGAGCATGCCAGACGCTCAACTCTCGGACAATCCGTCCAACGGTCTGGCAAATGCATGAACCATGCGGCCGTGAGCAGTGGCTTTTCCGCTGAAGGAAAATCCGCGCAACGATGAGTCACTGGCTGCAAACAGAACGGGACAGCGACCATGGAGTGTCAGGAACTGGCTTCACGCATCGAAGAATTGCAGCCGGAAGCGATGCCACGCGATGTTGCTCGGCTATGCCTCTTGCTGGCGAATTATGTCGACGACCTTAGCGCCCTCGACGACGAGGACCAACTGGCCCAAGTCTGGCAGGAGGTGGGAATACGCCTGCAGGCAGCCACCGACCAGCACGCCGCGATGAGTTCGGAGCTGGACGCGTTGTCGCGACTTGCGCCCGAAGACTTCACGATGGAGCACGTCTGGGTCTTGCTCCGAGCGATCAAAGTGCAAAGCCAAGTGCTGCAGCTCTATGTGGGGCAACCGCCCATCGAGGTTTGACCGGCTCGCCGCCGACTTCGATTCAAGCAGCGAGAGTCATCGGCGCGGCGGTTGCGGCCGGCTGGTGACCTGTTCGTCGCCAGCCGCGTCGTCGAAAGCCGTCCAAACCGGAATCGATTCACGCAGTTTGGCGACATATTGCTTCAATTGGTGTTTGCCTCTTTGCTCACGAATCTTCGGTCGAATCTCCACCTGCGCTTCAGTAAACGGGGTGATATGCGCAGGCTCGCGTTCCACCACGCGAATGATGTGGCACCCCTTGCTCGATTCGATGATCGGACTCAATTGCCCGACCGGGAGAGTGAACAGGGCACGATCAACCTCTTCAAACACCAGGCTGCCTTGCGTGGTCCAATCGTGTAGTCCGCCGGCGGCTGCGGTTACCCCGTCGCTTTGGCGCTTGGCCACTTCGGCCAATGGGGCGCCAGACCACACGTGGTTTCCCATGGCGGCAAGTGCCTGTCGCGCCTCGCTTTTGTTGCGATATTTGGAGAACCGTACCATTAGTTCTTCCCAGCGGACACGGGCAATATGCTCGAATTCGGCCTGATGAGCTTTGTAGTATTCAAGCATTTCGTCGTAGGTAATTTCCTTGCCCTGATCGACCTGCTGTCGGGCCCACTGTTGTGCAACAACCTGTTGGACAAAGCCACGCCGTTGCCGCTCCAGTGAACTGCCCAGTTCCCGAAGCTTTTCGTCGAGTTCGCGGCGACTGGCGACCTTCAACTGCTTCATCAATCTCGGCAATTCGGATTTGTCGAACTGCTCGCTTACCTGCTTTTCGACGTCCGGAAGCCGTTCTTCGGGAATCGTGCGTTTTGCATCGTAGTAGATCAGCTTCATATCGATGCGGCTCTTCACGCGTTGCTGAATGAGCAATTGGCGTTGTCGTTCCAACTCCTCGTCGGCCATCCTCCCCCGATTGGCTTCGATCAACTGATCGAGACCCTCGGTGACTTCGCTGAGGAGAATGACTTCATCCTCGCCAACCCGAGCGACAATCTGTTCGCAAAGTTTGAAGCCCGTCCGATCGAGACCGCCGGGGTCGTTCGCCACCGTGTTTTGTGTTTGCGGAGCCTGCCACGGCGGCTGCGCCGCGTTCGGCTGCCCAGGTGGCAACACCCGCTGCGGTTGTGAAGCGTAGGGCGAGACCACCGCCTGAGCACCGGGGCCTTGCGGAGCGTATTGAGGAACGCCATATTGCGCGTTGACGCCCGGCGGCATGTAAGGCTGTGTTGCAGTTAGATATTGCGCCGCCGGCACGCCGGTTGGAACCTGCACCGGATAATTGGCGCCAGCCGCCGCGTTGTTCGTGCTCCATTGCCCCGGAGAAACCGGTGTCGAGGGCCACGACTGTGGACGCACGGCCTGCGTAGGCGCTTGCGGTGCGCCGGGAACGACGTGGCGTCCCGTGGTATCGACAGGCGCAGGCAACACCGAGTAGCCCGTCGAGCCGTTATACCCTTGATATCCCTGGGGCACGTAGCCTTGAGCCATCGCCAGCTTCGGTAAGACTACCAACCATGCGGCCAGGGCCACCGCGAAAAATACCGTCCGTGGTATGCTGCGTTGCTGCACGAGAAGTATTCCCTCGTATTGATGTTTGCCTATTCATTGGACGGTTGACCAAGGCCAAGCGCGACTATGGCCAAACGCATTGAAACCGGGCTCCCGACGGTCGCGCTGCCGTTCATTCAATAGGCAAGGCAAAACAGTTGACGGCGACACAAACTCTTACGGGCGGCGGGATTATAGTGGCGACACTACGGTGATAGCAAGAGCGATTTGATTTCTTCCAGAATCGCCGCCGAGCCCGTAACCTCTTTGCCAATAGGAAGATACGCACTCCGGCCATCGACCACCCGCAAACGTCCTCCACTATTATCGGCCAGACGACGGATTTCTCGTGGCGAGGCATAGCCGAAAACCACGTAGTGGTCTTCCATGTGAATCGAGTCGATGCGACATCGATGCGCTGCGATGCGCAGTTCGGCCAGGGCCATCAGACGCTCGACAACCTCCGGCGGCGGACCAAACCGATCGTGCAGTTCCGCGCGGAAATCGGCCAGTTCTTCTTCGCTTGCCACGCGAGCAAGTCGCCGGTAGAGATCGATCTTCATCCGCATGTCGGACACATAGGTTCGCGGAATGTAGGCTTCTGCCGGCAAATCGACGTCGACCTCGATGGTCTCTTTAGGGGGCAAGCGTTTCAACTGGCGGACGGTCTGTTCCAGCAACGAGCAGTACATCTCGTAACCCACCACCGCAATATGCCCACTCTGCTCGGTACCGAGGATATTTCCAGCGCCACGGATTTCGAGATCGCGCATAGCGATGGCGAAACCGGCACCCATGTCACTGAATTCCTCGATTGCCCGAAGACGCTTGGCCGCCGTGGGCGTGAGGTTTTTATTGGGGTCGATCAGCAGATAGCAGTGGGCCCGATGTTTGTACCGCCCTACCCTTCCCCGCAGTTGATGCAGATCGGCCAGGCCGTAGCGGTCGGCCTCGTCGATAAAGATCGTGTTGGCGTTGGGAATGTCGAGGCCACTTTCCACGATGGTCGTGGCCAAAAGCATATCGAACCGGTGATTGACGAAGTCGACCATCACTTTTTCGAGTTCGTGCTCGGGCATCTGGCCGTGGCCGATGGCCAATGTGGCCTCGGGCACAATCTGCCGCAGCCGGGTGGCCAGGGTCTGGATGTCTTGCACGCGATTGTGGACGAAGAAAATCTGGCCGTCACGGTTTAGCTCGCGCAACACGGCATGCCGAATCAACTCCGGATGAAATCGCGTTACCCGGGTTTCTACCGCCAAGCGATCCTCGGGCGGTGTCTCCAAGTTCGAGATATCACGGACACCCAACAGACCCATGTGGAGCGTTCGCGGGATGGGCGTGGCGGTCATCGTGAGTACATCGACCATCTGCCGCAAGGCTTTGAGCTTCTCTTTCACCTCCACGCCAAAGCGTTGCTCCTCGTCGATGACGACCAGCCCGAGGTTCTGAAACTGCACGTCGGGTGAAGCCAGGCGGTGGGTGCCGATCACAATGTCGACCGCGCCCGCGTTCAGTCGTGCAACGATTTCGCTCTGTTGTTTTCGCGTGGCAAATCTCGATAACGACGCAATCTCGAAAGGAAACTCGGCCATTCGCTCCGCAAAGGTGCGATGGTGCTGTTCGGCCAAAATAGTGGTCGGCACCAGCACGGCCACCTGGTAACCGGCGTCGACAGCCTTGAACGCCGCCCGCATGGCCACCTCGGTCTTCCCATAGCCCACATCGCCGCACATCAGCCGATCCATGGGCCGGGGGCGAGCCATGTCGGACTTGATGGCTTGGATCGTGTGCAGTTGGTCGTCGGTTTCCTGGAAGGGGAACGACGCGTCGAACTCCTGCTGCCACGGCGTATCGACCGGAAAGCTGATTCCCGGCCGCGACGCCCGAGCCGCTTGCAACTCCAGCATCTCGGCCGCCAGATCGTTGATCGCCTCGCGAACTCGATCTTTCTGTCGTGCCCAGGTGCGACCGCCGAGCCGAGCAAGCGTGGGCCGCGCCTTGGCTGGACCCACGTACTTCTGCACCAGCCCAATCTTGGAACTCGGCACGTAAAGCCGAGTGCCTCCGTGGAATTCCAACTCGAGGTGTTCTTCGACCTGCTCGCCCTTTTCGAGCAGTTTCAAGCCCCGGTAACGGCCTACGCCGTGGCCCACATGAACAACCAAGTCGCCGGGCCGCAACTCGATAAAACTGTCGATCACACGCCCCAACCGCCGGTGCGCCCGACGTTTCAGCTCCGTGCGACGAAACAACTCGCTACTGCTAAGCAGCACGATACGGTCGGGCACCAGGCGAAAGCCGTTGGTAAGCGAACCAATCGGGAAATGAAGTCGGCGTTCGGTTGCCAGTCGGGTGGAAGCGAACAACTCTTCGAGACGTTGGACTTCGGCCTCGGTCTGGCAGACGACGAACACCTCATGCCCGTCGCCCGTCTCGTCGAGTTCGCCGCGCACGCGGTTGATATCGCCACTGAACCGTTCGACCGACTCGATCTTCAACTGGCAGGTGGTTTCCAAGGTTCCAGCCGCCACGGCCGAAGCCGTTACCGAAGGAAACCGCAGCACTTGCTCCATTACGCCACGAACACTGTGAAACTCCTGTACCCGTTCGATCCGCTCAAGATAGTGTTGCCCATGTTCCTCGATTTCCCCCGGTTCGATTAGCAGAAACCAACTGTCCGGCGGCAGATAGTCGGCCAAATGCCCCCTGTCGGCCGAGGTGGGACGCAGGATCGTGATATCCACGCCATCCAGCTTTCCCAGGCTCCGTTGGCTGGACACTTCGAAACGCCGGATCGAGTCCACTTCGTCGCCAAACAGCTCCACGCGCACCGGATCGTACCAGTCGGGAGCAAAAATGTCGACGATGCCGCCTCGGACCGAGAATTCGCCGGGCAACTCCACGGCCGATGCGTGATGAAAACCGTTTTCTGCAAGCCAACGGGCAAACTCGTCGATCGCGATTTCTTCGCCCGTTTGCAGACTGCGCGTTTGCCGCGCCAAGTCGGTCCGGTTGGGGACTGGCTGCAGAAGGCTTTGGATGCTCGTGACGACCAACCGCGGGGGCGTTGACGAATCGAGAAGCTTTAGCAGCCGAAGTCGGTCGCCGAAAACTTCATCGTGAACCACACGCTCGTCGGGCATCGATTCCCAAGCAGGGAACCGTTCGGGCGAAATGGGGGTGAATAGCGCGAGATCATCGAGCAATTCGTCGATGTTGTCTAGATGCGGCGCGACCACCACGAGGGGGGCCGTAGTGTGGTCGGCCAGAGCAGCCGCCACCAGCGCGCACGACGAGCCCCAGACTCCGTCGAGCGTTGCCGCATGGCCCGACTTGAGGCTTGCGACAACCGCGGCGAAGCCGTCATGCCGTTTGAGGCATTCGGCCGACTGCGACAGCCGGCTCGATGCTGTGGTGGCTGCTGCGGTATCCGTCATCGTCGACGGACATTGTAGGGCCAAACAATCGCCGGCAAAAGGCCACGGTTTTCTCGGCCGAATTGCGTGTCTTGGCGCAGGCCACAAGCGAGGACGGCTTATTGCCGCACCCCCCCCACACGAAGGGCACATCACAGTCCCCCCTCCCGGCGGAGCAAATTGCCCATCGACACCCCTTCCGACAGACCATGATTCGCCGCTCGTAACGTGATACACAACGTATGTTTTACTGATGTGGACAATTCGGAGGGATTTTGTTCCCCGAGCAAGAATTCCAGCGACGAACGAAAGCGGGGTCTTGGCTCGGTACGGTAGTACCACTTTGATTTATGACCCTGCTACCCCGTGGTAAACAACGTCCTTTATTCACTTCTTACGAACAAAACGATTGGGGCTTCAGCACTCGACGAGTCGATTCTCCACATCCAGTGTACGGCGGACGGAATTGCCCTTGACCATGCCAGTTAAAATTCCATGGGAAACACACCAGGAAACCTATCGGCCGACGATCGAAAGCCGTTTGTCAGTAACCTCGATTTTGTATCACAGGAGATGAGCTATGAACGAAGAAATTCAAGACCAAATGCCCGCCACCGCGAAGGGTTTTCAGTCTGCACTCGAGCACGAATTGCAGGCAATGCGCGACGATTGGTGGTGGTTGTTGTTGCTGGGAATCTCGCTGCTGATTCTCGGCACGGTGGCCATCGCGTGCGCACCGTTCGTATCCTTTCTCACCGTGGCAATCTTTGGCGTGGTATTGCTGATCAGCGGTGTCGCGGTGATCATCAGCGCGTTTCGAACGGGCAAGTGGAGCGCTTTCTTGATGAACCTGCTGGTCGGAATTCTTTACCTTGTGGTAGGCATTCTGATTATCGACAGGCCCGGCGTGAGTCTCGTGGCGCTCACTCTTTTGATGGCCTGCTTCTTCGTTGCGACCGGCATATTCCGAATGGCTGCGGCTTTGGCTATTCAGTTTCCCCAATGGGGTTGGGCCCTGCTGAGCGGCTTCATCACGCTGATGCTCGGAATTCTCATCTTCAAGGGTTGGAAAATGGACGACGATGTCTTATTTGTCGTCATTGGCGTGTTCGTGGGCGTTGAACTGCTCTTCCACGGCTGGATGTGGATTATGCTCTCGCTCGCTGTCCGACGATTACCAGCCGTAGAACAAGAAACCTCTGAGTGAAGTTAGGCGCAAACACCCGGCGGCCCTGCCGCCGGGTGGCCTCGATTTTTTTCCCTCGTTCGTGCCGGCACTTCAGACGGTGCCGTTGGGAAAAACGTCGGGGTAATGCAATCACTGGAAGATGCTACCGGTGAGGCGTAGGCTTTGCGCCTTCCTCTCATTGCCGTTGGCAACACCGGCGGTTTTGCGTTTCGGACCGAAACAAGGATAAGGCCGACTCCGCAAAGTCATCGCTGTCACCCACAGCGAAAGAAACGGAGCTGCCAACCAGAGAGTGCTCCTTCGCAGGCAATCGCCCGGTATCATTCGCCCAACGTCGAGTCAGCCGGCTCACTTTGCGATCCGGTACGGCCGTACGAAGCCACCAGGGCCACGAGCTGCTCGCGTTTAACCGGCTTGGCGGCAAAGTCGTCGCATCCGGCGGCTAGGCACTTCTCGCGATCGCCCAACATTGCGTGGGCCGTCAGGGCTACAATCGGCCGAAAATAGCCGGCTTCGCGAAGCTGTTCTGTGGCCCGATACCCATCGAGAACGGGCATCTGCATGTCCATCAGGATCAAGTCGAAGGGCTGGCCGTTGCGTTCTTCCTCGAACGCGCGTTTTACCGCTATTTCACCGTTATCGACCACTTCCACCGTAGCACCGGCCTGCTGCAGCATGAGAGCGATAAGTCGCTGATTGTCGATGCCGTCTTCAGCCAAAAGGACGCGGCAGTCGAGCTTGGCCGTTTCCTGTCGGATCGGGCGAAGGATTTCGCGAACCAGACATTCCTTGCTGGCAAGCGCTGACTGATGTTGGGCGACGGCAAATTTCCCCAAGTCGAGGACCAACGAAAACTGGCTGCCCTTTCCCAGTGTGCTCTCGACTTGGATTTCGGCTCCCAGCAAATCGGCGAGCCGTTTACTGATCGCCAAGCCAAGTCCGGCGCCCTGATACGGCCGCATGCGCGACGAGTCGGCCTGGCTAAACGGGTGCGAAAGAACATCGGTCTCTTCCTGCGTCATCCCGATTCCGGTGTCGATGATGTCGAAGTGCAGATAGTCTTTTCCATGGCGAGGGACTTTACGTGTGCAAATCCTTACTTCGCCAAAGTCCGTGAACTTAATGGCGTTCCGAGTCAGGTTAATGAGAATATTATGCAGTACGGCGGGATCGGTTTCTACGGCCGTGGGCACATCATCGGCGCACTGAATGATTAACGCCAAGTCCTTTTCATGCGCCTCGACACGAACCGTGTCGACGACCTCTTGAACCACTTGGCGTAAACAACAGGGCTGACGTTGGATCTCCACTTCACCCGACTCAATCTTCGACAAATCGAGTATTGTGTTGATGATCCCAACCAGATGATCGGCGTTCCGTTCGATAGTCGTTGCGTGCCACCGGAGCTGGTCTTTCCCGAATTCACACTGCCGTGGGCATCCTTCGGCGAGCAATTCTGCGTAGCCCGAGATGACCGTCATCGGGGTACGCATTTCATGACTCATGTTGGCCAGAAACTCGCTCTTCGCACAGTTTGCTGCTTCGGCAGCGATACGAGCGTTTTGGAGTTTGGCAAAAATGAAGTAGATCACACCGACCAGGACCACGGCCAGTACACCAAAAATGGCCATGGTGCGCCGGCGGAGGCTTGCCTGTTGCAGGCGTGTGTGGGCCGTGGGCAAGTAAACCATGAGTACACCGGCCACATCGCCGTCGCGCCAATGGAAACCGTTCTCGGTACCGTATCGAGCGACAAGTGCGGCTGGAGCCTCGGCGGGGGCGCCGTGGCAACTCAGGCAGCTTTTTTCCACGACGATGGGTCGCGCCACGTAGTAGTCTTCTTCGCCAGCTTTCTCGCGATAGCCGGTAACCTCGGTCAATTCCGGATCGGTGCGAAAGGCGTCGAGTATTTTCTGCTCAAACTCGTCGGCTCGATTAGCCGGATTCAGCGGGTTGCGGGTTGCCTGTTTGTAGGTGCAGTCTGGCAGTTGCTTACCCAATTGCTCGAACACGCCATGCGTCATGAGGGCAGCCGACATGGCCTCGATTTTGTCCGTTTTCTGCGGGACTGGCCGACGTGTGTTTTTCGCAATATTCCGACACGCTTCACCGAAACTGGCAATCAACTTGGCTCGTTCGCGCGCCTGTTGCTCGAATGTTTGTTGCTGGAGATGGTCAATCGTCCACCAGACACCAGCTATTGCCGGTGTCAACGCGACGCCTATCACAAGCAGAAACTTCACATGTCTGACCATCTTCTTGCCCTGTGCGTGGTGGCCCGACCGTTCCGTTTCCCTATTGCTCGCATCGCAAGTGCTGCAATCTTGGGGGGCGCGCTGGCGCCCTCAAGGAATTAGCCACTGCCCCACCACCTTACTTGTTCGTTCTTGCCCAAACGCATGCACAGCATCAAACAAAACTGTGGTGTTCCTTGCTAAGTGTAGGTTGCCAAATGGTTAGTGGCCGGTATGCACTCATCCGGTCGTCGCGATAATGCCGGTTATAACGGATATCGGCAGCGCGCGAGGGGGTCGAGAATTCTTTGACGTTAGTAGTGCGAAGTCCGATGAGGGCAATTGCAGGAATGAGCAACCCGCGTACAATCGTCTCGAGAGCTGCTCAACGACGAAGCGACCCGGCGAACCGCTGCTGTCATATCCATGAAAGAAACCCGCTCTCGACGAAAACTGCTCGAAAAACACAACTTCGGCGGCTTGGCAGTACGGTAGACTTTGACGTTCTTTTCCGACCGACTTGATCATCCCCATACGAAATTGAGCGAGGTGCGATCGATGCCGCAAGATTCTTTGCCCGCAAAACGGCGACCGAGCCAGACGAAGATCGTTGCTACCGTAGGGCCGGCGTCCGAGCAACCAGAACAACTCCTGGCGCTGATTCAAGCTGGCGTCGACGTGTTTCGCGTTAACGCGGCCCACGGAAGTCGCGAGGAGCACCAGCAGCTTGTCGACAACATTCGCCAGGCGAGTCAGCAAGCGGGCCAGCCGATTGCCATTCTCGTCGACTTGGCTGGACCGAAAATTCGCCTCGGCGAACTTCCCGATGGGCAATACGAATGTATGCCGAACGCCATCGTGCGATTCGTACGCGGTGAAAAAGCCAGCCATCCCGACGACCTAGTTACCACCTACGCTCCATTGATCGACGAGTTGGATATCGGCGACCGCGTCATGCTAGCCGACGGCACTGTGGCTTTGCGTGTCGAGAAGCTCGACGCCGATACGGCCACCTGCCGTGTCGTACAGAGCGGCTTGATCCGCAGCAGGCAAGGCGTGAACCTGCCGGGCGTTCGGCTCAGTGTACCTACGCTTGGCGAGCGAGATCGCGACAACGCGGCTTGGGCGGTAAGTGCGGGAATCGACTTCATCGGCCTGAGTTTTGTCCGTTCGGCCGACGATGTCCGGCAACTGAAGTCCCTCGTGGAATCTGCCGGAGGCACCTCGCACGTGATTGCCAAAATCGAAAAGCCCGAGGCGCTCGAACAGTTGGAGGAAATCGTTGAGGTTAGCGACGGCGTAATGGTTGCCCGAGGTGACCTCGGTGTGGAAATCGACATCGCCGAAGTGCCCGTGGCCCAAAAACGGATCATCGCAATGTGCCATCGGCATCACAAGCCGGTAATTATTGCGACGCAGATGCTCGATAGCATGCAGCATTCGCGTCTGCCCACACGTGCGGAAGCCACCGACGTGGCCAACGCCATTCTCGACGGGGCCGATGCTTGTATGTTGTCGGGAGAAACGGCGATTGGGCTTTATCCGCGCGAAGCCGTGGAAACCATGCATCGCATTGCCTTGGCGACCGAACCGTTGTATCGCGATCGGCCGCCACTGCCAGAACCCGATTTGAGCAACGAGGAAGGCCCCGACCAGATCACCGAGGCTACCGCCTACACGGCCGGTCGATTGGCCGAACAGCTCGATGCCAAGATGATTGTCGTGGCTACGGCCACTGGCCGAACGGCTCTGCGTTTGTCGAAGAATCGCTACTTCGTTCCCACCGTGGGAGTCAGCGACTCGGTGGTTTCTCTGCGTCGAATGTGTTTGTACTGGGGAGTTATTCCCCTGGACGGCGCTCCCACGGAAAACTCGGCCGATGTGCTTCAATACGTGGTCGACAAGGCTCGGGTTGCCGGCTATGTCGATTCGGGAGACCGCGTCGTTCTCATGGCCGGCACCGGGATAGCCGACAAGAAGCACAACATGGTTGTGGTTCACGAGGTCGATGAATCGGAATGAACTGGCAACGACGGTCCGAATAAGCCGAAGGTTATTAACCCTTTTGCCTAAATCCCGCTTTCCCTGTTAGTCCTATAGAAATCCGCAAACGGTCGTGCCGCACCTTCGATTCAGTCGTGTTGTTTTCGACGCCATCCAAGCCAAGGTATCCAGCGTGGCGTGACCGACTGGTACGCCCGGTAGCCGTTTCCGTAGATGCGCACGAGGTCTCGCTCTGCCAACGGTGCAGCAATCAGAATGTAGATCGTTAAACCGCCAGCCATGATCAGGCGGCCCAGCGTGAGCGTGGGCGTCGCCCAAAGCAGCAGCAGCGTCCCCAGCCACATGGGATGCCGCACGAGACGATACGGACCTCGCGCACTTAACGGCTCGGGTTCGTATTGTTTGTCACGCAGGTAACACTGAATCTGAGTCATTCCCGTCAGATCAGACGAACGCATTGCCACGACGCCGGCAAGCGCCACGAACAGGCCTGTCCAGAAAACCCCTTGCACGACCCACCGCACGGGGCTCTGCCTGAGATCCCACACGCAACCATCGATCGGTTGCCAAAGAACCATCGTTACCTCAAGCACGATGGCTGCGGCCATCGCGTAGGTACTGCGATGCAATGGCGTTGGCACCAGGCGAGCAAGCCATCTCTGGAAACCTGCGCGAGCCATAACGCTGTGCTGTAGCCCAAACAGCGTAAGCAATGCGAGGTTTCCAAGCACCACGGCGTAACTGAATGGATACGCCGGCCCGTCGACGGTGCGAGAAAGGCACCGGGCAACGACGGCCTGCCACGTTTCGGGAAACGAAGAACACGCGGTAAAGATGAACCAGTGCGTCAGCACGCCCATTGCAACCAAGGCTGCCAGTACACCGCAGAGAAGGATGCTCAGGCGAATCACAGGTTTGGGGCTGTCTGCAAAAAGCGAGCCTGCCCTCGGCACCGACTGAGGACAGGCCGCGTGATAGATTTGTCGATTCGTTTTTTTCTAAGCTTTGAGTCTCGGCTTCCGCGACATGCCAAAGACTCTGCCGCACCAACTCAGGAACTCTTCGATGACTTATCCTGAGGTCCGCGTGGCTTGCGACCGCCACGCGGCTTGCGGCTGCGAGAAGAACTGCCCGACTTCTTGCCTCGATTTTCGATGTTGCCGGCAACGATCAGACCGATCGCTTCTTCCCAGGTGGGTATTCCGCGATGCGACGGTTTATCGGCATCGGACTTTTGGCTGCCTGCGGAAGAACGTCCCGATCGTTCGTCCGACGCTTCTTCCTCGTCGTCAACCTCATCCAAATCTTCTTCGTCTTCTTCCGCCGTGACATCCTCAGCGTCTGCCTGAACGTCGTCCGTTCGGCGACGCTTTCGCCGGCGACCGCCCCGACGTGGTCGGCGGCGTTTCGAGGGTCGTTCTTCCTCGTCGGCGCCCTGCTCGCCCTCTTCCTCGGTAGTGTCATCGACGGCGAGGTCGCTTTCCGGTAGGGTGTCGTCTTCGGTCCACTCGGTTTCAGGCTGTTCCCCGACCGATTCTTCGGCGCTGTCCGTGTCTTTTGTGCGGGGCTTTCGCCGACGTTTTCTGCGGCGTCGCGACTTTCTTGCCTGAGGCTCCCCTAAAGTTTCAGCCGCCTCGGCCAAGGCCTCCGCTCGTTCTATTTGGCCATCATCGCTGTCGGCTTCGTCTGTGTCGTCGACAATGTCCTCCTCGACCGCGTCAGCTTCGACCGTTTCGCTCAACTTTGGTTCAACAGCCGGTTCGACCACGGCCCGAATTTCTTCGCCGGCACTTCGGTCGGCCACGGGAGCTTTCTCAAAGCTCTCCTTCCTCGCCGGCTTTGCGGGCGGAGCAACCGGCGCCGCTTCCGCAACGGGTATTCCCAACTCGTTAGCCAACGCGTCCCAATTGGCCGCCTTGGCGACTGGCTTGGATTCTCGCGCTACGGGCGGAGACGTTTTGACCGTCTTAACGGGTTTGGGAGGAGCGGGTTCCGGTTGGCGTTCGGTATCCTTCGCGGTGGGCTCGGTGCCCAGCACGGAAGCCAATTGGTCCCAATGATCCGAATTCTGCTTATCGGCCATGTTTTGGTAGCCTTTTTTCGACACACGGAAGTGACCGCCCGAAAGAGGGCCGTCGACACATTCTGCAAACCATTTAATATAGAGGGTTCTCGCCAGCCTGGGAACCCAAGGTGTAGGACGATAACTCGGAGCCTGGACCCGGCAGCCGAAAGCAACGTTCCCTGCGATTTTCCTCTAATTTCAACGTGGCATGAATGACAGAAGCCCCGAAGCAACCTTTAGACACGTTAAATTCTGCGCGGTTTTTGTTCGTGACCTGCCAAACGGGCGCTGGACCTGCCGTGAAGGCCGAGGTGGCCGGTCGATGGCCCGAATTCCGCTTCGCTTACTCGCGGCCAGGATTTCTGACCTTTAAATTGCCGGAGCGGCACGATTTGCCGGCCGATTTCGACCTGCAATCGGTTTTCGCCCGGGCGTACGCTTTCTCCGTCGGAAAAGTTGTCGGAAACGATATCGACCAGCTTGCGCGGGGAGTGTGGGAAATCTGGGGAGATCGGTCGGTCGACCGAATTCACGTATGGCCGCGAGATACGGCCGAGCCCGGTGATTCTGGTTTTGAGCCGGGCATCACGGCTGACGCCCGAGAGGCCGCGTCGGCGCTTGTCCGGACTTGCCCTGAAGAATTTTCCCTGCGGCCAGAGGTTGCCGACCCACACCAAGCGGCCAGCCTAGGCTCGGCCGTATTCGATTGCGTGCTCGTGTCACCCGACGAATGGTGGGTGGGATACCATCAAGCACACTCGCCGGCTAGCCAGTGGCCGGGAGGGATCATGCCGTTGGTGCTCCCCCCGGATGCCGTGAGCCGGGCTTGGCTCAAAGCCCAAGAGGCACTTCGGTGGTCGCAGCTACCCCTGGCGAGAGACACTAGAGTTGCCGAAATAGGTAGTGCCCCGGGCGGTTCCAGCCAAGCGCTGCTCGAAAGAGGCTACCACGTGCTCGGAATCGACCCGGCCGAGATGGATTCGCGCGTTCTTGCCCATCCACATTTCGTTCACCTCAAGACCCGCGCAGTGCAGGTACGTCGCCGTGAATTCCGCAAAATTCGCTGGTTAACCGCCGACATGAACGTGGCTCCCAGCTACACGCTCGATGTGATCGAGGGCATTGTGGCCCATGCGGAAGTCAACATACGTGGAATGCTGCTAACACTGAAGCTGCCACAGTGGGAAGTCGCCCAGGAGTTGCCGGGTTGCCTCGACCGCATCCGAAGCTGGGGTTACAATTCCGTCGTGGCCCGACAGCTCGTACATAACCGGTGCGAGGTATGTGTGGCCGCATTGATGCATCCCTTTCGGCGAAAACCACATCATCGCGGCAGACAAAGCGAGCCCCCAAAGTCTCACTAGCCTACGTAAGCACCATGATCGCAAGCCGATTTTTGCAGTTTCATTGCGACCGCGGTATCTTGTAGTCTGCGGCTCAAGGAATTGGCGAAGTTTCGCCGATTCACGCCCTGTAAAGCGCACACGTTGCCCAATCGGCTTCTCGGTTTGAGTTGTCCACATGGCAGGACCAAGTAAATTCGCGCGGCCGCTCAAGTGGCAGCGCGAACGGGGAGGTTAGCCATGACCGATGGGGGCACTCCCTCAATTGACCACCCCGCGCGGAAGAACGAGCAGGCCAATATGCCAAGCGGCCCGGCATATGGTCGTTTCTCGTCTGGGGTATTCGGCAGGAGACGGACAAAAATGATATTCGGGCCCACGTCGAGGAAGACTCTATTTCAACTACTTGCTCGCGTTTTAACTGTCGGTGTAGTTTCTATTCTGACCGCCAGCTATCCCACTGCGTCGCAGGGTGATGAGGATCCGAAAGGGCCGCTATTGACGGTTCCTGGGCAATCCGTCAAGGACAACCTTTCGCAACCGAATGCTGTTGACGATCCCGGAAAAGCTCTGGCTACTGACCGTGGCAATGCCGAGACGCCAGCGAAACAATCGCCGAGCAGCGATGCCGCCATCGAGCCGGACACAGCTTCCGAGCCGGACACGGTTGCCGAAGATGCCGCAATGCCCACTGACGCGGAGATGGGCGACCGGTTGTCGACCGACGCCGAAGAACCTTCGGCCATCGACGGTGACGATAATTCACCCGAGATCGAGACGCCCGCTGCGGTCGTTGCCGAACCCGAAACCGTGGGCGAACCTCTGGCGGGCAGCATTATCACGTTGCTGCAGAAAGAAATCGTTAATGGCGTGAAACGACGCCGTATTCAAGATCAGTTTCGCCAGTTCCAATCGTATTTGGGCAACCGAATGGACGTGTCGCGGGGCGCGTACACGGGCTCGGAACTGGCCGGAAACTGCCGGCTCGCGTGGTACGATCATCTCATGCGAAATCCCGTCCTGGCTCCCGCGGAAGCCGAGGCGTTTACCCGCCAATTACACGAAGATGCTCGTTGCGCGGACCGGGGTTTGGCTGAACTGCTATTGATGGCCGGATACCGACTCGATCTCTTGGCTACCCCCGAAGCGACATTGGAACTACCCCATCCCAAAACGCCAGACGAAGCCTTGGAGATTGTCAGGCAGTCGCTCGTCGGGGCTCAGTTGAAGTTTGGCGATGCTCTCGCACCGCTTACCAAAAGCCAGATTTCCGATCTTGCACGCAATCTCTACCCCATCCTCACGAGCCAAAATGAGGTGGGGCATACGCTGCAAAGTCGAGGGACGGGCCGCAGACTTTGTGATTTATTGGAAAAAATGGACCGTCGGTCAATGTTGGCCGCAGCCATAACGCTCTCTCCTTTGAGCACGCCCGACCTGCTTGAGCAACTCAAAGCCTTGCCCGACGACGTCGATAGCGACCTGACCATCTCCGGTGTCACTGGCCCATTGGTCGCTCGCCTCGGTACGGCGGCAGGCACAATTCTCATCGGTGGCAAGGGCAGCAATACGTATCAGCTCGACCAATTGCCTGACGTTAACGTCGTGATCGACCTCGGGGGCGACGACATTTACTACGACGGTTCCGTAACGCTGCAGCGCCCGGTGCTTGTGGTCATCGACCTCGCCGGGAACGATGGCTACCGCAGCGAAAAACCCGGTGTCCAGGGTTCGGCCATTCTCGGGGTGTCGATGCTCGTCGACTACGACGGGGACGACGTCTATTTCGCTAAGGACGTGGCGCAAGGCTCTGCGATCGGTGGCGTTGGTATTCTCATCGACTATGCAGGCAAGGATGCGTACGTCGGGTTGCGGCGTGTGCAGGGACAGGCCCTTGGTGGTGTGGGGCTGTTGGTCGATCGCGGAGGAGCCGATCGTTACCACGCGGCACTCTGGGCCCAAGGCATGGGCGGACCGCTCGGGTTTGGGTTACTCGATGATCTCGATGGCAACGACCACTACTACGCCGGTGGCCTCTACCTGAATAGTTATCTCGACGACGACAACCCGACGCCCGGCTACGAGGGCTGGGGTCAAGGGATGGGCGGTGGACTGCGTGCCGTGGCCAACGGTGGCATCGGAGTGATTCTCGATGGCGGCGGTGACGATGTCTACGAGTTCGACTATCTTTCCCACGGCGGCGGCTACTGGTGTGGCGTCGGGTTCGCCCGGGACTTCGGCGGAAACGACCACCGCTTGGGCGCCACGCGCAAGGCCTACAAGGGCGGACCGCGCACGCAACGTTCCTTCCAACGCTTTGGCAGCGGGTTTGGGTGCCATTACTCCATAGGTTTCCTCTTTGACGATCGAGGAAACGACACCTACAACGGCACCATCATGTGCCTGGGATATGCATGGGACGCTTCGGTAGGCTACCTGTTCGATTTCGCCGGCGACGATGTCTACAACGGTAACGAAGGCAACGGGGCACAGGCCGGCCTTGGTGTGCTCTTCGACTACGTCGGTGACGATGAGTACAAAGGCTACCGCCAGGGGCGTGCTTCTTCGGGCATTTCCTACCACGACATGCCTACCTGCGGCGGCAATTTCAGTTTCGTCGCCGACTACGGCGGGACCGATAAGTACGGCTGCGGAGCGCGGAACAACAGCTATCTCCAACGCGGTTCTTCGGGTGGATTTCTTATCGACCGTCCTCAGCAAGAGGAAGAAAATAGCACGGCCGAGTCGCCGCAAACTCGCAAGATTGCCGGTGCGGGATCTTGAGCGTTTCGTGGCCGGTAATACGGCACGTCGTCGTTCACGCGGCTGTGCCGGTTTGCCAACCCAATCTGTCGTTGCCGCACCCAGACAAGGCCCAACTCCCGTTGGTCGCCAAATAGTTTGCTCAGAAAAACAAACTTTCACCGGTTTGTAATACGGAGGACTGGATTGATGTCCCGAAATAGCTGCCTTTTGACGTCCATGGCCGTGTTGCTTGCGGCGTTGTCGGTCGGCAGTCGGCACGGAAGCGCGGCGTTGCCCGATTTTGCCGGGCCGGTACTCCTGGCTCCGAATCCGGCTTACCAGAACCGATTTCTGGTCGATGAGCCCAAGATCACACCGGTTAAACCCGCGACGCCTTCTCTCGGAGACCCCGGCGAGGTTCTTGAGCCGCAGCAAGATGACTCGACGCAGGAATCCGCTGAAACCACACAAGTTGACGAACCGCCAAATACTACCGACAAGAACAACGACACCGACGGTCCCGCAGCAGACTCGTTCCATCTGGAAAACGACGCCGAGGCCACGGAGATGCCTGGCGACAGCACCGAAAATGACAGTGTCGAAAATGACGATGCCGGGAATGCTGAAACCCCCGAAATTACCCCACCGGCAGATGACTCGAACGACACCCCGGATGAAGGTAACGCGAAATCCGAACCTGAGCTGGAGCCGTTGCCGGAACTCACGCCCGCGCAGGCCACGCTACGCGACCAGGTTCGGAGGACATTGCTGGCGTATTACCAGCGTGGCTTAAACCCGCGCGAATACACGGCGACCGACATCATGGAACTCTGCTGGGCCTTTGGATGCGCGACCGAAGTTGGTCGCCACGAGGGTTCCGGAACGATGAATGGCATTACCTACTTATGCTGGAACTATCCTTGCGCTGGGTATCTACCGTTGGTTGTAGCTGATGACCACATTGCTCCACGCATTGGATTTGGTACCCAAGAGTTCCGCGGACAGTTTCTTGCCACCCTCGCCATGTCGCGCGTACCGGCCGAATACCCGGCACGCGTCGGCGAAGACGTGCGCACCGTTGCCGACTTGGTCGAGTACGAGAAGCTTGCCTGCCGCGAAGGGATTGATCAATCGATGCGGTTGTTGGGCTTGGCCTATTACGCAATGGAAGAACCCGAGTGGACCAACGACCTGGGCGAAACCTGGTCGCTCGAACGTCTGATTCAAGAGGAACTCGCTCAGCCGGTGGTAACTGCCGCGTGCGGCGGAACCAATCGGCTGATGGGTTTGAGCTTTGCCATTTACCGGCGACATTTAGCGGAAGAACCAATCATCGGACAGTACAGTCGGGCGGAAAAGTTGGTCAGCGATTTTCAGGATTATGCCCTGACAATCCAAAACTCTGATGGTAGTTGGGGACCACGAATGCTCGCCACACGCAGTAGCGCACGCGATCAGGATACCCAACTTCGCAGCACGGGCTACATTCTCGAATGGCTCGTCTTTTCGTTGCCCGACGAACGTTTGGACGATCCTGGTGTGTTGCGTTCGATTAACTTGCTGAACCGATTGCTGAGCAGTCGGCGAACCGCGATAAACGCGCGTTCCAGCAGTTCGCAAGAAGTGGCCGCGCACATGCACGCACTGCACGCCCTATCGATGTACGACAACCGCTTTTTCAAGCCGCGGACGCCGCAAAAGGCCGCTGCTCCGGAGCCAGAAGAACAAGCCGTCCGGTGACGGACCGCCTCAGTACTCGGCCAGCGTACCCGAGTAGAACGCCTCTTGACCTTCGCCCGTGTCCAGCAAGAGAGCTCCATCGGGCCCGATGCCACCGCAACGACCTTCGATGCTCCGCGCACCGAGTCGCAGTGTCAGTATCTCGCCGTGTTGCAGACAGAACGTATTGGCTCGCGCAGCGAGTTCTTTCCGTGCCGCATCGCAAAGGGTTAACGCGCTGCCGAGTTGCTTCAACAGGGCGATAAGAAAATCGGTCGATTCCACTTCCTCGCCACGCAACTCGTAAAGTGTGGCGACTCGGCCACGCAGTTCCCTGGGTGCATCGGCCAATCGGCTGTTGGTGTTTATGCCGACACCGACCACCTGTCGTCCGTCGGGTAGAACCTCTGTGAGAATGCCGGCGATTTTTCGTTGGTCCGCCATCACGTCGTTGGGCCAGTGGATGCCCACGCGATGTTTGGGCACCAGCGGAGCGACAGTCTCGACAATCGCTACCGCCGTGGCTAGAGCCGTTAAAGGCGAATGCCGGTTCTTCCCTGCCCTGCCAGCCGACGGTAGCAGTACGCTCAAGGCGAGACTCCCCTGCCCGGTCCACCATCGGTGGCTCCCCCGCCCTCGCCCAGCCGTCTGTTGGTCGGCGACGATCAGCACCGGCAACAACTCAGGGTTCTCGCCAGCGAGGCACTTGGCCCGATCGTTAGTCGAACCAAGTTGTGCGTGCCACTCGACATGCGCAATAAAGGTCTCACGACAAATACGCTCGGCGATGTTCAGAGGCATGATCGCTTCCGAGGACTGTCGATATCGCGGGGACTACAGATGCCGAAGGAATCAGTAGCAGAGATTCAAAACGACCGATTCTACAGCAAGCATCTCCATGCCGCGAGGCTAAAATGGGCTTCGGACTACTGACACCTCTATATTGCGAACCTTGGAAATCGTGAAGGTTTTCACAAAATTGGCAACCAACGGGAGCGGGTTCCCACCTCGTTGCGGCAGCACCAATTCGATTGGCGGCCCCGCCACTCTACGCATCTTGCCCTGGCCTCGCATACCCCCGCTGCCTGATGCCAGCAACGAAATCGCTCTTGACCCGACGACGCCCCGTCGGTATTGAAGGCATCCAGCTCGGTGCGGGTCATTCAATCTCTTCCAACAGGCAACAGACAGGGAAAGTTGGTGAAAACAGCAAAACTCCTGTTCGTCGTAATGGGAATTGTCGGACTGCTTGCGGTTTCGACCGCCCACGGGCAGCGCGTGCAGTTTCCGTCGGCGATCCCATCGCCCCAGAACCCAATGACACCCGTTGGGCCTTCTCCCTCGCCGATGGCCACGTTGGAGGGCACAATTCAGCCACCTGCGGCCCAGTGGGACCCGTATTCCATGCCGGGTACCGCACCCCAACCACTGTTTTCGCAAGATCCTTACTTGCCCCCGATGACGGGAGGATACGGCGCGCCGGGTTCCAACGAACCGGTGTATACAACCATGACGCGTTTGCTCGACGAATTACGGGTAGACTACGTGTGGATGCCGGGAAATTCCGCGAAAGAAATGGGAATCAACGACATGGAGTTCACCTCCACGTTCGCCTTCCCCTTGTTTTACAATCCCGAGACGCCGCTGTTGATTACGCCCGGTTTTGGCCTGACCCTCTTCAACGGCCCGCAAACGAATGTCCTCGAAGTGCCGTCGCGGGTTTTCGCGGGCTACGTCGATTCGGCCTGGAATCCACAGGTCACCGACTGGTTTGGCGCCGAGTTGAACCTCCGTGTCGGCGTGTATTCCGACTTCGACGAAATCCGTGCCGGCAGTATCCGTTACACCGGCAAAGGTCTGGCCGTGTTGCGGTTTTCGCCCAGCTTCACGGTCAAAGGTGGTGCTTGGTATCTGGACCGCAACCGGTTTAAGCTTTTTCCGGCCGGTGGTTTTGTCTGGACACCCAACAACGACTTTCGACTAGAGGCTATCTTCCCCGAGCCTAAAGTAGCGTGGCGCCTGCCCAATGTGGGCAACACTGAATGGTGGTTCTACGGTCGGGGAGAATACGGTGGGGGTAACTGGACGATGAAGCAGGTGGGTGGAGCCGTTGAACCGATCGACTACAACGACATTCGCGTGGGCGCGGGTCTGGAGTTCCTCAACCCGTCGGGCCGCGGTCTCGACGGGCTCTTCGAGGTAGGCTTCGCCTTCGAACGCGAGTTGCGTCGGCACGACAGCCGCATCGATCCCTATTACCTCAACCCCACGGTCTACGTCCGGGGCAGTTTGGCCTACTAGCGATTTGTCAAACCTGGAACGACATGTCGGGTGCTACAGGCTGCTTGCCAGCCGGTGCTGAACACGGGCATAGAAGCTGCCCCCGACACCCGCAAAGTCAAAGTGGTCAAACCACTAGCCGGATCTCGAAAACTTGACAACTATAGTATTCACCGCATGATGCTTCGTTCTTGGTCCACCCTCTTGCTGCTAGCTGCGATGTCTCTACTTGCAGTGCGCGGGCAGGCCCAGGTAGTGCGATTGCCCTCGGTCGATCCCTGTCCTCAGCAATTTCCCGGCCTGTTAACGGCCCATCCCGACTCCTCGGCCGAACTGCTGGAACCGCCCGGCGCGATTGGCCCTGCTCCGCCTGAGCAGCCCGAACTCCCCCGCGGCGCCCGCAACGGCGTATTCCAGAAGGCCATTTTCACGTACGGTTGGTTGGCGCCCAACGGCGACGCCGGTCTCGGCGTCAATGACCTGGAAACCCGGCTGGTGCTTGCCCTGCCCTGCCCAAAACGAACCACGCCGTTGGTGATTTCGCCTGGCTTCGCCGTTCACTATCTCGATGGCGCCGGCGGCGTGGATTTGCCTGCTCGGTTCTACGATGCGTATTGCCAGTTTCGTTGGATGGCCCAGGCCACGCCGCGATTGGGAGTCGACCTGTCGGTGACTCCAGGCGTTTACAGCGATTTCGAGCAAGGCACCAGCGAAGCCTTTCGGCTCACAGGCCATGGGGCCGGTGCCTGGCAATGGACTCCCACCACAAAGCTCATCTTGGGAGCTGCTTACCTCGATCGAGACGACATCAAGGTAATGCCGATCGCAGGACTCGTCTGGAAACCGAACAACGACTTGAAGTTCGACCTCACCTTCCCCCATCCTAGAATCGCCCAGCGATTGTACTGGAGCGGCGCGTATACCGAGGATATCCAGGATTGGATCTACGTGCTCGGCGAGCTTGGCGGCGGCACCTGGGCATATCGTCGCACCGATGGAATCGACAGCCAAGTAACTTACCGCGATTACCGCGTGGCCATCGGCATCGAACGAGAAAACCTCACCGGGCTGAACGCCAGCCTCGAAATCGGCTACATCTTCGGCCGCCGCCTCGAATTCCTCGACGGTACTCCCGATTTCAAACCGACCGACACCGTGATGGTACGGACGAGTCTGACTTACTAACCGAGCAACTTCTTTATCTGTGTCCAAGTGCGGGTGTTCGCCACGTCGTCTTTTGTAAGTCCGGCTCGGCGTGCCTGTTGGATGCCGTAGCGCATACTTGCCAGGTCAACCGTGCGATGGGCGTCGGTTGAGATGACGATCCGCACGCCGTACGACTTTGCCGCGGCGCAGGCCACGTCGTCCAAATCGAGGCGGATTGGATGGGCGTTCAACTCCATTAGCTTGCCGTTGTCGCGGGCAGCACGCAGTACGGCGTCGAGATCGATTTCGTAGGGTTTGCGGCGACGCAACATTCGTCCCGTAGGGTGTCCGATGGCCGATACGTTGGGATTTTCCAAGGCACCGATCACCCGGGCGGTGATCTGCTCACGCGACTGGTTCTGCCCATAGTGGACACTGGCCACGACCCAGTCGGCTTTGGCAAGCACCTCGTCTTCGATGTCGAGCCCACCCTTTTCGAGAATGTCGACCTCGACACCCTTGAGCACCTTGATACCCTTGAGTTGCTTGTTGAGTTGATCGATTTCTTTCCACTGTTGCAGCAGACGTTTGCCGTCGAGCCCGTTGGCCATCGACACCCGTTTCGAGTGATCGGTAATGGCCACGTATTTCAGCCCTCGCGCCTTGGCCGCTTCGGCCATTTCCGCGATGGTGTTGATCCCATCGGTCGCTGTGCTGTGCATGTGTAGGTCGCCCTGGATGTCGTCGAGTTCTACCAGCGTGGGCAATTGGCCTTCGTCGGCCCACTCGAACTCGCGCCGGGCCTCGCGAAGCTCCGGCGGGAAGCAGGGTAACTCCAACGCGGCGTAAACGTCTTCTTCCGTGCGGCCGGCGATTTGCTCATCGCCCCGGAAGACACCGTATTCGTTGATTTTCAGACCACGCTCTTTCGCCCGACCACGGAGGACAATATTATGTGCCTGCGATCCGGTGAAGTACTGTAGCGCCGCGCCAAACGATTCCGCAGGGACTACCCGTAGATCGACCTGCAAACCGGTGTCTAAGCGAATCGACATTTTTGTATCGCCGCGCACTAGGACTTTGTCGCACCCTTCGTAGTCGCCGAAGTGGTCCATGACACGATTGGTGTCAGTGGCCACGACGAGAAAATCGAGATCGCCCACCGTATCGCGCCCTCGCCGATAGCTACCGGCCGGTTGAAGCTCTTCCACGGCGTCGCACCGGCGCAGGTGCTCGACGATGGCCTCGACATGCCGGTCGGCCTCGGCCCAAAGGATGCGTCGATCGGCCTCGGCGGCAATCTCCAATCCTTCAAGTATCGTGGCTTCCGTCTTGGCACCAAAACCCTTTAGCTCGCGCACGCGATGCTGTTCGCAGGCGTCACGCAATTCGTCCAGCGTTTTGACACCTAGCTCGTTGTAAATCATGGCTGCCCGCTTGGGCCCCAGGCCAGGAACGCGAAGAATGGCCAGCACGCTCTCGGGAATCTGTTCGAGCAATTCGTCGAGCAAGGGCAAGGTGCCCGTGTCGAGCAGCGTTTCGACCTTGGCCGCCAAATCCTTGCCGATCCCCTCAATCTCGGTCAACGTCCGCTCAGGATCGGCTACGATCTCGGCAAGCGATTGGGGCAAATCCTTGAACGTTCGAGCAGCGTTGCGATAGGCGCGGATTCGAAACGGATTGGTCCCCTGGAATTCCAGCAGGTCGGCGATCTGATCGAAAACGGCAGCGATTTCAGGATTCGTCATGATCGTGCGCTTACATGTGGAGTTCGACAACGTCTCGGTCTTGCAGCACGTAGTCACCCTTGACCTGGGTCCCGTCGTGGACACCGGCGCCCCATACCCGAGCGAACTTCAGGCCTTCGATGTAGTCTTTGTGGACCTGGGGCACCATTTCCATCAGTGTGCTCCCTCGACGCACCGTGAACGGCCGTTCGTAGTCGGGCTGCTTAGCCGTGGGTAGTTTGGTGTATACGCGGACCACGTCCAACGCGGCGTAAACAGCGTTGCGGAGATCTTCCAGCCCCGTGCCTTCGGTGGCCGAAACGAGAAACTCGCGAAAATCCATGGGGCAGAGTTCGTGAAGTAGTCCGAGGCGTTCCTCGGCCTCCGGCAAATCGATCTTGTTGCCCACGAAAAACGTCTGCGTGTACGACAACCCCACGTCGTTTTCGTCGAGATACGAACTCGCCGCCAGCCGGGTTTTCGTGCCGCTGAGCCGATCGAGCACTTCCTGGCACTGCTCGATGCCGTCGTCGCTACCCAGATCGACAACCAGCAAGGCCAGATCGGCCGCTCGGGTCAGGCCGTACAGGTGGCTGTCCATGTAATCGGCCGTGATTGCGGGACTGTCGATTAACTGCACGAGCACGTCTTCCCAAGGCATCATAGCCGGGGCCGGCGTCTGAGTGGTAAACGGATAGGGCGCCACCTTCGGCTCGGCATTCGTAAGACTGGCCACGAGCTGGCTTTTTCCGGTGTTGGGACCACCCAGTAAAATCGCTGTACCTGCCCCCTGCCGGGGGATTCGTAACCCGTGGCCCTTCTTTTTCCCCGAAGCCGCCTCGCCCGCCAAATCCTTTTTTACCTTGGCGATCTTGCTTTTCAGTTGTGCCTGAAGGTGATCGGTCCCCTTGTGTTTGGGGATTTCCTGCATCATCGCCTGCAAACACTTCAACTCTTCGTCGAGAGTTGTGGCGCGGCGATATTCTTCCTCTGCTTTGAGGTATTGTGCTGTGAGATTGGCGGGCATGGCGACCGTGTCAACCGTTGATAGAAACAGACCGGCCCTAGTGTACAAAACGGACTGCTCGACGGCTAGCGGCTATCACCGCAAACCAACGCCAATCCTGGGGATAACCAAGAACAACAACGGGCCTGCCTCCCGCCGTGCAGGAAGCAGGCCCAAAGCGTGGGTCTCCGGCAAAAACCGGTATCTTGGTTCCGCGTTTCTTCCGGTGGTCAGTCGGTCGAGGCACGCCAGCCGTCGTCTTCCACCGGCATCGCCACGGGCTGCACGGGGGCAACCTGAGGCGGCGAGGCGATCAGATGGAAATAGCCTGCGTGTTGCACACCCCGCGACGCCGAACGCTCGTTGCTGGGCGTAATCAGACGCGGCTCGCCGGGCAGCGAATTTTGTTCGATCTGCGGTGTGGGCTTCAACTGTTCTTGAGTCGAGGGCTGGTTGTTCTGCTCGAACGTCTGTTGGGGAGCGCTCGTCGCGTCGGAAGTCGTTGTGCCGTTGTTGTAAGGAACCGACTGCGTTATCACGGGAGCACAGCTACCGCCCGGACAACTCGAACCAAACGTGGTTGCCGAGGAGGTCGTCGTGGGACATACTCCACCGGGACAACCACCGCTCCCGCACGGACTGCACGCCGAACCACACGGATCGCATGCCGTGCCACACGGGCTGCATGCCGTGCCACACGGTGCACACGAGCTGACACAGGGACTACCATAAGACGCGACGTAGGGGGTCGCGTAGCTCACCCGATACGTCGTGTACGGCACCAAGCCAAACTGCCGACGATAACGAACTACCGGACGGTACGTCGTCGTCGCACAACCGGAGCACGGATCCACGGCTACCGCGGGACGATAGGTCGTGGTCGGTACGGTCGTCAGCATGAAGCGGTAACGGGTTTGCGGCAAGTAGCGCACGGTTTGCGGCACGCATGTCGCACACGGACTGTATGTTGTGCAGGGGTTGCAGGCGGGCGCGGCACACGGATCACAGGCCGTGGGACATGCCGGCGCGTAAGTCGGCACCGCGGCGGGCGCCCGACCGCAGAGCCGGTCAAGAAACGCGCACGCACTGCTCTCGGTCGGGACGGCGAATAGGCCAACCGTAACCACGGCCGACAGCGTCAGGATTGCGAGTCGGGACTTCAACATGATAGGTCTCCAAAACGTGGAAAACGAGTCTTTCGTCATCAGATCATTTACTTCCCAGAGAGTCAACAAACCGTCGCGACACTCTGGATATTTGGCCAAGATTTCCGCTTCAACCGTTCGTTCGCCTTAAGCATTCAGTAGCAGTTGCGCCGGTTAAGTCGACAAAGTCACGCCAAAAACACCCGGCGCCTGTAATTGTTTAAGCGTAGTTCACTTTTTGCCACCGTGCCCACGTTTTTGCGGCAATCCACATGCCCAATTTCCGGCATGTCCCCCGTTGCGACACATGGAGAATTTCGGTAATTAGCGAACGCGAGAGAAACCAGGAAAGCTTCGCAGACAAGATCAGCTCTGCGTGCTTGTCCGGCGTCGCTGCTCGTAGAGATCGTAGAGACTGAACAGGACTTCCCGTACGTCGTCCAACTGGCCATTGCAGCAACGGTGGATGTCGTCTTTGCCAACCAGCGGCGGATAACCCTCCACCAGATGCGCAACCAGCTTTTCGAGCAATTCCGGAGAAACATCCGTGCGATATACCTCGCCAAGTCCCACGTCCTCATGAGCCGTAACCAAGAGACCCGATTGGCGCCGTCGGCACAACCGCTTCAGCCGGAACCGACTGAGACGGCCAAGTTGTTCGAAGCCGTCGACGATCACAAGCGTATCGGCGCCAATCTCGGCCGACCGCCACCCGGGGGACAAACGGCGTTGGCCGTCGTGCAGATCGAACCGCACGACCAACCTGCCGGTCGTTTCCACTACCGGGATCAGTGCGGCCAACAACGACGATTTGCCCGAGCCGTGAGGACCGACAAGCTGTCCCCACCAGTGATTACGCTCCAAACGGGCAACCAGTTCAGCGGCGGTAATGCCTTCGGGAAATCGAAACGGAATGGCTCCGGGGCGAACGCGTCGCACACAGAAAGGATTGGCGGCGGTCGGAGAAACGCAGTGCGAATTCACGACGAAGTGTCCTGGGCAGGTGGGACATCGCCCAACTGGAAGTGTATTTGTCCGACGATTTCCTGCCGCCCGACGAAAGCCCGAACCCGCACACACCACCGCACCTTGACGATCATTCCGTCGTAGCTCAGGGGACTGTAGGGGAGCACCGTGCTGAAGCGGCCCGGCTCGGCCAGATCGATGCCCGCAGGATCCTCGGCTCCGTACCGCCAGAATTCGTGAACAGCCATGTCTTCATCGCCCTTACCCTCGGTATACCAGAGCACCGAAACCTCGATCGCGCGAATCTCTTCGGGCTGCACCGATTTCAAGCGGTACTCGCCCGACAGCGTGTTGCCGGGTTGGTAGACCGAACCGTCGTCGTCCAAACACAGTGAAATCTTGGGCTCTCTCATCACGACGGTTCCCTCAGACGCGGCTGTACGATGACGGGAAACGATCGCTGGTAATCCGGCCAACCGGCGACATCACCGAGAACAACGATCCGCCAATTCACTTCGTTGTGCGCCGACTTGAAGGAGTGCATTGCCGAGGGGGGCACTTGCAGTTCGAAGTCGGTTTCAAAAGGCAGTCCGTGTTGCACCGAGAAACTATCGCGGCAATACACTTCTTTTCGGAAGACCTCACGCGTTTCGGTTCGGGTGTCGGTTCCTTGGCGGTAAGTGGCCTCTTCGTCGCACACGAGCAGGACACGGAGCGATTTCATCTGAAGCCGTCCCGTTTGCGACACAAACAGCCGACATTTGTCGCCGGGCTGCAACGGATGCTGCGAGACCTCAACAAAGGTGGGGCCCACTCCCGTCGTGATCAACAATTGCCGAATCAAGAGCAAGATCAACCCTACGCCCATGACCGCAAAGGGAACAACAAAAAACGAAAGGACCCAATCCGGCTGGCCTTCGAGGTACTTCCGAACGGCAATCGTGGCAAAGACGGCTACAATCCCATTCCAAAACACGCAGGCAGCACCGATGCCGAACAGCGCCCAATTCGAGGCGGTCGCAATGGGCAAACGAAATTCGAGCGTTGTACCCGGGCTATTGGTGATGTCGGCACCAATGGGAATGTTGGGGTATTGCCGGCGCCCCGTGCCGTTGGCCACAAACGGATCGCCCTGCTGGACCCTACGTGCAATGGCCGCTTGGTGTTCGGCCGATTTCCCCCAACTCAACAGGGCATAGCCGCCGCCCACCAGGCCGATCACGATGAACGAAAACGGAACGACAAACAACACCCAGATCCACCAGCGGTAGCCGTGGACGAGAACGACTTCGGCGGGGTTCGTGGGGTTGTACCAGCAAAGGTAATTCTGTCCCACGACAAACTCATTCACCACAGCCAATTTCGCTTCCCTGCCCGTGGTGTAGGAACTCGGTAGGTCGCGGATGGTGTCGATGTCGTATGTCCAGACGGAATGTGTATCGCCATCGACTCGGTAGCGAACCTTAATTTCCGCGCGATACAGCGTGCCGTCTTCTCCCTGCTTTTCCCCCAAGCGTTTGTCGAGGACCGTGCATGTGTGTTCGGCGAACTGATTGTTCACGCGCCATTCGGGAATGACAAAAACAGTCAAAAGAAGGGCAAAACCGATGAGGCCCAACGCTAAGAACGTAGCAAAGAACAGCCCCTCGCTGGCCTTGCCAGCGGTGCTTGATCCGGTGCGTCGGTCGCCTCGCTTTTTACCGTAAACCCGAAAGCTGCGAGCCACCGTCACTCCTCCCAGATGGCACTGCTGAAGGTCCGCGCGGTGGTGAGACGCTCAGGCCGTCGGTGGCGAAAATGAACCGGATGCCATCCTCGCCCGAGGCAATGGCACTTGGCTTACCTAGCAAGTTGGTTGACCACGGCGCAGAAACCCCGCATGCGAAGTCGTACCCGACCGAAGCCCGGCACCCCCGCTCTCCCGGAAATGCCCGACCAGCTCGCCTAACTCTCGGGGAGCTGTCGAGAATATTCCCCTGCAACTCGTAAGACTCGGGCAACGTTTCCGTTAACGAGGCGGCGAGGCCGGTCTCGATTCGTCCGGCGTCGCCGAACGCTTCGACTCGCGGAAGAAGCCGATGCCTTCGAGTGCCTTGTAGACTTCTTCAAGGGTTTTTTCGCCGAAATTCGAAATATTCAACAGATCGTCGCGTGTGCAGTGCAACAGATCCTTTACGGTGAAAATCCCTCGCTCCTCCAGACAGTTTGTTGTCCGCACCGACAGCCCAATTTCTGCCGTACTCATGTCGAGTTTTTCGGCCATATCTTGCGCGTCGGTATCACTCTTCCGTAGCGGGATCTTGGTGCCCATGGGCTCCCTCCCAACCTGTTCCATGGGAAAAAATGCATTCCGTGAGACGCCGGGTCCAACCCGTCGCCGAGCTTGTAGTATAGCAATTTCGGGTACCTTGGGTAGCGTCAGCCGCGGTGAGTTACCGGTACGAGAGCACATTTTCGGTGGGCCCCCGTCCTAGTAGGGGCCGGTGGCCGTTTTTACTTCTACCCGTTTTAACAACTCGGTGTACCCTCCCACGGCACAGATAGACGCGTATACTGAGGAAATGCGAGCGAGGTGTTCGTCTGCGGGCAAGATGTCTGTCAGCGGGCGAGGTACCTCCGCTTGTTCACAACACAACCGCTCCTCAGACGGGGGATGTCGGCCTTCGTTGGCACTCCATAAACCAAACGGCGCGCCGGCGAAGTTCTTAGGATCGACCGATAAATTACTTGCCGATTTGCCAGGCCGTGATTCGCAACAGCCGTCCGGTTCCGCCTTGAATAACGGTAAGTTATTTTCCGAACCACCCTTACGAAGCCACAAGGAAGAACCCATTGGACCCATTACTCAACGGACTGACCCCCGCTCAACGGGAAGCGGTCGAACATGTCGAAGGACCGTTGCTGATTCTGGCGGGGCCCGGAAGTGGCAAGACGCGGGTGGTCACCCATCGCATCGCGTGGCTGATTCGCCAAGGAATACCGGATCGAGAAATCCTCGCGCTGACATTCACCAACAAGGCCGCCGAGGAAATGCGGAGCCGCGTACAGCACCTGGCCCCCGGGGCCAATGTGTGGCTCGGCACATTCCACCGCTTCTGTGCTCGGCTGTTGCGGCAACACGCTCCCTTAGTGGGTCTCGAAGCGAACTACTCCATTTACGATACGGCCGACAGCCGGGGAGCCGTGCGCCGGGCCATCGCCCGGGCAAAAATCGACGACTCCGTTTGCACACCCGAGGCCGTCGTGTCGGCCATCAGTTGGGCGAAGAATCACCTCATCACGCCCGAACAGTATCAACCCAAGGCCGACAACCTGCTCGGCGCTACCGTCAAAAAGGTCTATCCGCTCTACCAAAACGAACTCCGACGTTCGAACGCGGTCGACTTCGACGACCTTCTGCTACATGTGGCCATGCTCCTACGTGAAAACGCACCGATCCGTGCCTCGCTCGACGAACGCTATCGATTCATTCTTGTCGACGAATACCAGGACACAAACCTGGCCCAATACATCATCGCCCGATCAATGTCGGTCGATCATCCCAATCTGGCCGTCACCGGCGATCCCGATCAGTCGATCTACGGCTGGCGGGGAGCAAACCTCAACAACATCCTCGAGTTCGAGCGCGACTACCCAACAGTCCATGTCGTGCGTTTGGAACAGAACTATCGCAGCAGCCAACGGATTCTGCGGGTGGCTTCCGAGTTGATTCGCCACAACGTGCGCCGAAAACAAAAACGGTTGTTCACGGAAAACGCGGAAGGAACGGCCGTTCGGCTGATTACCTATCGCACGCAAAAAGACGAAGCCGAATCGATCGCCGCAGAGATTGCAGGCGAAATCCATGCCGGGCGCCGGCGCCCCCGCGATTTTGCCATCTTCTACCGCGTGAACGCCTTGAGCCGTGCCCTGGAATTTGCTTTGCGTGACCAGGGCATCCCTTACCAAATGGTCAACGGCGTCGAGTTCTTCCAACGCAAAGAAATCAAAGACCTGTTGGGCTATCTACAACTGATCAACAATCCAAACGACGAAGCGGCCCTGCGTCGCGTTATCAATACACCGCAGCGTGGTATCGGAAAGACCACACTTCAGCGCCTCGCCGACTACGCCCTGCAACACGGCATCTCCGTGCTGGAGGCGGCGCGGCATGCTACGGAAATCACGACGTTGCGCAAGCGAAGTGCCGGCCTGGTACACAAGTTCGTTGCCATGTTCGATCGGATTGCTGTGGCGGCCGGTGATCCCGTCGAGGAAATCATCGGGCTGGTGATCAACGAATCGGGCTACACAGCGCCCCTGAAAAAGTCGACCGACGAAGAAGACCAGCAGCGATTGGCCAACATCGAAGAATTGCTTTCCGCCGCCCGCGATTTCGACGAGCGCCACGCAACGGATAACGCCCTAGAAGCCTTTCTGGAAGAGACGAGCCTGGTCAACGACACCGACGAGTGGGAGGTAGAACTCGATCGTGTAACACTGATGACCCTGCATGCCTCCAAAGGTCTGGAGTTTCCGGTTGTCTACCTGATTGCGGTCGAAGAGGGCCTATTGCCTCACGAACGTTCTCGCAACCACCCCGACCAGCTCGAAGAAGAACGACGTTTGATGTTCGTGGGAATTACCCGTGCGCAAGAACGTCTGCAACTCAGCTTGGCTCAACATCGCGACTTCCGTGGACAGCGCAAGATGACCGTTCCCAGCCACTTCCTCATGGAAGTACCTCGCGAGGAGATGCAATTGGAGCAGCCGCACGGCGGGGTTTACATGCAGTCGGAACCACCGCACATCGAGCCGGTGTTTTCTCAGCTCGACGATCACGCAACTGCCGAATCGCCCTGGACGCCCGAGGAGCCGGATTTCGCCAAAACATCGACGCGGCCGCCAAAAGCGGCGACGACCGTGGCCAAGGCGAACGCCGCGACAACCGGCGCTACGACAGTCGGCCCCACGGCACGAACAAGCAAGCGGTTACCGCCCGGACTGAACATCACCACGGCGGCGCAGATGGCCTGTGGGACCACACCGACTGACGTCTCAGCCGACGTATTTCGTCAAGGCATGGCGGTCGATCATCCGGAGTACGGGCGCGGCCAGATTATCGCTTTAGGAGGAGCCGGAATCGCACGGCATGCAACGGTCGACTTCCCAGCGACCGGCGGCCGCAGAAAACTCCTGTTACACGCCACACCACTACGGCCGGTGTCTTAGAGGCTATCCGGGAAGATTCCCCGGGAAATTGAGGCTTTTCACGCGGCACGGTAATGGAACTCAGGAACGGGATGGGGCTTGGTCAGACGTCGGAGTATCAAGTGAATCGTGCTGATGCGGATCATCGACTCGCTCGAATCCGTTCGCCGCTCCAGGTCTTTGTTGTGCCGACGATACCGTCCGTTCCACGCATAGGTGCGTTCCACCACCCAGCGTTTGGGCTGCAACTCGAACCGGCCAGGCGTCTCCCGTCGCGGGACGACTTCCAGCTTCCAGGGTTGGTGGGATTGTGCCATCCAGGCTTCCAAGTCATGGTTGTGGTACTTCTGGTCCGCAAAGATCGTGCGCAATCGCGGATAGTCACGCCGACGCATCTGTCCCAACACCGACGGGACCGCCCAGGCATCATCCCAGGCCGCGCTGGTCACCACGACAACCAGCAGCAAGCCCAGCGTATCCACGAGAAAATGGCGTTTTCGGCCGGTGGTCTTCTTGCCGGGGTCGTATCCGCGTTCCCCGCCAGCCTCCGTGGTCTTGACCGTCTGGCTGTCGATCACTGCGGCACTGGGCGTCGGCTCTCGGCCGACCGCCGTCCGGACCCGGGCTCGCAGGGCATCCATCATCCGTTGCCACGTGCCGTCATCGCGCCAGCGGGCAAAATAGTCGTACACCGTGCTTTTGGGCAACAAGTCATGGGGCAGCATGTCCCAGTGGCAGCCCGTGCGATTGAGGTACAGGATCGTGTTGATCACCTCCCGCAGGTTCACCGTGCGGTGTCGTCCTCCCCGCTTCGCGGGTGGAATCAGCGGCTCCAGGATTGCCCATTGTTCATCGGTCAAATCGGTCGTATATCGCTTTCGCGTAATCGTCTGCATAGCAATTACCTTTCCTTGAATTTGGAGGTGTAATTCTATGCAGCCTCACTACTTACAACAAACACCCTTTCCGGATAGCCTCTAAGAAAGACTTCCTCCCCTCTCCCGCCGCACGGGAGAGGGGACGATGTTTTCAAAACGCACTTCCAAACACCGGCCTCAGTTGCGCAATGCCTGAATAGGAGCCGGGATGCGGCCGCCGAGATGTACAAACCGATGACTGGCTCCAGCGTTGCGAACTTCGATAATCGGCGTGGAGCCGAATAGCCCGCCGAAATCGACGTTATCGCCCGCCTTGGCCCCGGGCACCGGCACCAAGCGACAGGCAGTCGTTTTGTCGTTGATTACGCCAATGGCCATCTCGTCGGCAATGATGGCGGCAATCGTTTCGGCCGGAGTGTCGCCCGGGATGGCTACCATGTCGAGGCCCACCGAGCACACGCTAGTCATGGCTTCGAGCTTCTCGAGCACCAAATGTCCCTTGGCCACCGCGTCGGCCAGGGCGGCGTCTTCGCTCACAGGAATAAACGCTCCACTAAGCCCACCGACCGAACTAGAAGCGAACAACCCACCCTTCTTCACGGCATCGTTGAGCATGGCCACCGCGGCAGTGGATCCTGGGGCACCGATTTGGTCGATACCCAGTGCCCGCAGAATCTCGCCGACGCTATCGCCTACATCGGGCGTGGGAGCCAAAGAGAGATCGACGATACCAAACGCCACGCCCAACTCTTGAGCCACCTCGCGGCCGATCAACTCGCCCACACGTGTCACGCGGAAGCTGGTGATTTTGATTTCTTCGGCCAAATCGCCAAGCGTGAGATTTTCATCCCGCGCCAACCGCCGCTTAAGCGCGCTGGAAACCACCCCCGGCCCCGAAACGCCGATGTTTACCGTAGCTTCCGGCTCGCCCGGCCCCATCGAAGCGCCCGCCATAAACGGGTTGTCTTCCGGGATGTTGGAAAACACCACGAGTTTCGCACAGCCAAAACCTTGGTTGTCGGCCGTGGCCGCGGCGATGTCAAGGATTACGTGGCCCATGCGGTGGATGGCGTCCATGTTGATCCCAGCCTTGCGCGACGCCACGTTGATCGACGAGCACACTCGCTTGGTCGTGGCCAGTACCTCGGGCAACGAGTTGATGACCACCTCGTCGCCCGCGCCGATTCCTTTCTGGACATGCGCGGAGAATCCACCCACGAAATCCACGCCGCATGTTAACGCCGCTTCGTCAAGGGTTTGGGCCACCTGGACCGCTCCTGACTTGCCGTGGGCGGCAAGAATCGTGGCTGCCGGCGAAATGGCCAGTCGTTTGTTGATCACGGGAATGCTGTACTTAGCACCAACCCGGTCGCAAATCTCGACCAACCGGCTGGCACGCGAGACGATTTTTTGCCGGAGCTTTCGGCAAAGGTGGTCGGCGCTCGGGGCGGCACAATCGTCGACGTTCAACGCCAAGGTCACGGTGCGTACATCAAGGTGCTCGGCATGGAGCATTTCAATCGTGGAGAGAATCTCGTCGGTTCGCAGCATCGGTGGGTTGCCTTACTGTGCCGGGGTTAGTCGCAATTGGTTCGTGGCAACAAACACGTTTTCGTGTTGCAGCTTGACAGTGAATCCCAACTCTTCGCCCATCTGCTCCAAATCGGCCTGTAACATGCGGATGTCCCAGTGTTTTGGCACTTGCACCTCGCCAATCAACACAAACTCCTTGCCGCTTCGATCCCCATAGAGATCGACAATATTTATGTCTTTCCCGGCCAAGTACTGGCTAAAGGAACGAACGATACCCGGCCGGTCGTCGCCGAAGGCAGTAATCACAAACTTATCGCAGGGCTCGGACGGCTCAAACTTGTGGTTTTTCTGTGCTGGGCGAACGAGCACCTGGAAAACCGAGTTCGAGTTGCCCGAGGCCTGCACACGTTCGGCCAACTGCTCCGGCTCAATCCGCTCGGGTACACTCACGATCATAATCAGGGTGAAGTATCCGCCCAGGACCGTTTGGCTGCATGCGTCGATATTGCCGCCCAACGATTCGACCGCGCCGGTCACGGCGGCGACGATTCCCGGATGGTCGTCCGACATGACGTTCAACACGTAAACATGTTCATATCGAGTCATCACGTTGTTGCCTCTTCGCTCGAAACGTGGTTAGAAGGGTGTCTCATGCGGATGGAGCCACCCTATGGCTGCCCGTCGGGCTTGCCGAACCCTTTGAGGCCTGCATAGCCAATGAGCGGAAGGCGCCCAACGGGAGCCTGGATTTCCAGGCGTTTGGTTACCAGGAACGAACATTCACAATGCAGACATCGATTAATAAGAGTACCACCCGAAAGCGGCTTTGCAAAGTGGACAGCGGAGCGAGCAGAAGGCCAGAAAACGCAAGTCGCTCAACCCGTTGGGGCACGGGGCGGTAGGTTAGGCAGGCAAAATCTCCCCCCTGCCTACCGCCACGCGAAGACAAGAGAAGGAAAAGGGTACGCTGGTTCGCGGGTTTCTCGCGAAAATTCCCCGCTGGCCACCTGGTGCCTTGCCAACTCAAAAAAAAGGTGTACCATGCCCGCGCTTGCGTGGGCGTGTTCGGCCTGCACATGTAGGTGAGGAGTGGCATCCGACGTGCAATGCAAGGCAACACAGGCCCATGACTCGCGCTCGGCGCAAAAACCACCGTAGCCAAAATCGACCGGCCGTAGTAGGTGGCCCGGCCATCGCGTTTTGATTGCGACGTCTCTTCACCGTCGAACTTTTTGTACTCGCCCTACCCCATTGCGATTAAGACGGCTCGAAAACAACTTGCCGTTTCCAAGGCAAAACCGGAGAGCCGCCGAAAACGGCCCGGAACATCGGCAAGTTGTTTATCGGCCTCTGTCCTTAACGGCGGAATGCGGCCACAATGTGGTCTACGACATCGTCCGGATCGAGGTTCGCCACGTTAATCACCAAGTCGTAGAGGTGCGGATCGTTGATGTCTTGGTGGAAGTAGCGTTGGACAAAATCTCCTCGCCCATGGTCGATTCTGCGGATGTAACGCTGGGCATCGTATTCCGAGAGATTCTCGTGACGCATCACCCGCTCCACGCGATATTTCAGTGGAGCAATTATCCGGACAGCCAAACCCTTGTCGCGAGGCAACAGAAATTGGGTACCGCGTCCCACTAGCACAACGCTTTCTCGCCGAGACAACGCCAGCACGACGGGCCCGAGATGGGCCACGTATTTGTCGTGCGGGATGATGTGGCGGTCGATCCAGGTACCGATCACGTCGTGAACCCAATTGCTGGGCGTTTCGTCAACGTGTTCGAGCATAGGACGCGAAAGGTGGAACCGCTCGGCAACGAAATCGAGGAGGTTTTTGTCGAACACCTCCCAGCCGAGTTCTTTGCCCACGGCCTTGGCAATTTCGCCCCCCCCGGCCCCTGCTTCACGAGAGATAGTCAAAAAGGGCTTGATACTCCGGGCGATCTGCTCCGCAGTTTGGGTTCGCAGCGCACGATCTTCAATCTCGGCCGTCCGCACCCAGGCCTGCATCCTGCGTTCCGCTTCGGCCACAATGGTGGGTTCCGTAAAAGGCTGCTCTTTCTTCATGGCTGAGCCTCCAAAGAAAAGAGGAATTGGAGGAGAGTCCCACCGACGCCGTCCATTGTATTGCCGTTTTATAGTTTGTAAAGGTTTTTCCTCACCACAATGCCGATGGGTGTTGTGCCGTTAGCCCGAAGGGGCTGCCCGCTCGGGGTGGCACGGCCATTTGATGTCGCCGAAGTGCCTCGATTCTGAAGCCTATTGGCACTTGCATGGCTAATGAGCCGAAGGCGACCAATTGGACAAGTTCTTCCACGGCTCCCACTATTTGCCTCTGCACATTGCCGTAGTGGTCAAAGGCGACCTTGGGAGTATCGCCGATCAGTTCGGCAAGCGTCTCGATGAAACAGCCCACACCGCCCGTCCAATAGCCGGACAACATCGAGTGAACGAACGTGTGCCAATACGTGTAACAAGAATACCACGCCTTGACTGGATCCTTGTCCCAATCCAACATTGCTTTGATCGTGAGGAACCGGACCACGCCAGTCATCCGCTTCCGCGGTCTGCACATCGTGTTGCGAAACAATGGCAAGCCGGAGCCCTTCGGCGCCGTCTTCATCAATTGGTGGGCCAATTCCGCCACCGCCCGACTTACTGGGATTTTGCGGATCTTTTTGGTCTTCGACGAGTACACCCGCCACATCATGCCTCGATCGGTCTCCTCGACGTCGGCGGCGGTGATTCTAGCCAACTCGCAGGAGGAACGCAGCCCCATATGAATCACCGGCAAGAGGAAACGCCGGAGACATTCTTCGGTTGCCCCATAGAGCGACTTTTCGCCTTCCGGGCCAAACGAATGCAGGCGAGGTTGCGACTGAGGCTTCTTGAGACCCTCCGACGACTTCGCCTTGAGGTGCAGATGCGACCACTGGCCAACGGGCGTCGGATCTACTCGGGCTCCGGGAAGCCGCGGCCGGGCTCTTTTCGCAACTGACGGTCAGACAAACGTTGCACCGAATTTCTTAGCCACGAGTTCGTGGAGTTCCTTGATGTTCTCGACTTGGTCGGCACGGCACACGAGCGTTGCGTCGGAGGTGTGGACAATGATGAAGTCCTCGCAACCGAGCGCGGCGATTAAATGCTGCGGGTCGCTGGACACGACCAATGTGCCTTTCGTGCGGTGGAGCACGTGTCGCTCCGCAGACAGCGCGTTGCCGCGCTCGTCCTGCCGGCAGATCTCGGCGAAAGCATTCCAAGAGCCGACGTCTATCCATTCGAGCGGCATGGGTACGGCCAGCACCTTTACCTGCGGATCGCGCGAGGCGCGTTCCATGACCGCGAAGTCAACGCTTATCTTCTTCAGAGTGGGATAGACGTCGGCCAACAACTGATGCTGCTGTGGGCCGTCCCAGGCTTCGGCAATTCGTAACAAACCCTCGCAAGTTTCCGGTTCATATCGGCGGATGCAGTCGAGCAAGGTCGCGGCGCGCCACGCAAACATGCCGCTGTTCCACAGGAACTTCGTCGGTCCGGCGTCGAAGAACACTTGTGCGGTTGGTGCATCCGGCTTCTCGCGAAAACTCTCCACGACGCGTGCCGTGCCGCCGATCGTTTCGCCAAGTTGGAGGTAGCCGTACGCTGTGGATGCCGCGGTGGGCGCGATGCCAAACGTGATCAGCGCATTGGGGTACTGCTCCGCCAACGCGAGGCCTTGGGCAAAGATCGCGCCAAACTCCTTCACCGGCTCGATGATGTGATCGGCGGTGCAAACGCCGATCACCGCCTCGGGATCGTTCTTGTGCAAGACCGCGGCACACAAACCAAGGGCGTTGACCGTATCACGGCCCATGGGTTCCCCGATGTATTGCCGATCGGACAATCCCAGGCTGCGGCAGATCAGGGCGCGATGACTTTCGCCGGCGCACACGCGACGGCGATCGGAAGGCACGATTCCTTCAAGTCGTTCGTAAGCCAGTTGAAGCAGCGTCTGGTTGCCGGCAAGCGGGAGTAACTGCTTCGGCAGTGCCGAGCGGCTCCACGGCCAAAGCCGCGTGCCTGATCCTCCGGCGAGAACGACGGCGTAACGCATGGTAAATACTTGCTGCTAGAAGGGGTGGCTGGTTGGAGATTGCGGCCCTGGCTCACACTGCGCAACCGTCGTGAGCACCTCGGTAACTGTGCGGGCGAGGACGTTTTTCGTCCTTGAGATTACTCTGTCGGGATCAGCCGCACGGCGCGGAGATTGATAGCTTTCCACTTCTTGGTGTCGCCGGGACGGACTTTCAGGGTTTGGACGCCGCGCTGCTTGATCTCGACTTTGCCGGCGGTGCAACCGCGAAAACTGTTCCAGTCACCGGTCTGCGGGAGCTTGACGGTGAATGTCTGGCCGGCGATTTCGACGGTGGCTTCGAGGCCGGCGGCCATCGCAGCGACGTCGAGGCTGACCCTGTAAATGCCAGGTTTATCGAACTGGACTTGCCACGAAGCCCAGTCGTTGGAATTGTCCCAAGAGCCGATGTTGGCGTGGACACCGCGTCTCTCGACCTTGATCTCGCCACCGTGCAATTCAGCGTCGTTGGCGTCGAGCCTGAAGTTGCCTTTGCTATCGACATGGACAACAACGGCTTCTTCGGCCACGGGCACTGGCTTGAGGTCGTCGCCCGTGATGCGCAGGGCGCACGTATATTCGCTAACCTTCTCGGCGGGCACGTTGACGACGAGCCCGACGGCGGTCTGCTGCCAGTCGAGCTTGGCGCTGGAGCCAAGCAGGCTGACGGAAGTGATTTTGCCGGCCGGCTCGGCGAGTGATTTGACGACGAGCCGGCCGTCGGTGGGCCAGCCGAGCGCGATCGCGTAGAGCGTGTCGCCCTTGGTCGTGAAGCGAATGTCCTTGGCGGAGTACCTGAAGTCTTCTTTGAAACTGCCGCCCCTGGTCTTGACGGCACCTTCGCCATACACGAGCCAAGGGCGCGTGCCGTAGATGGCTTCGCCGTGGATGTCGATCCACTGGGCCAGATCCGCGAGTTGTTGTTCGACTTCGGGGTCGAGCGAGCCGTCGGGGCGCTGGACGATGTTCAAAAGCAGGTTGCCATTCTTGCTGACGATGTCCACGAGCATGTGGATCGTCCAATTGACGGGGCGAAATTTCCAGTTTTTGTTGTAGTACCAATCGCCGATGGACGTGTCGGTCTGCCATGGATACGGGTTGATGCCCGGCATGACGCCGCGCTCAAGGTCTTCCACCCACCGGCCTTCGGATTTCTGCTTACAGGTGTAGACGACCTGCGGATTGCTGTTATAGAGGTGCGCGATCATGCTGAGGCCGACAGGATGCTCCGGGCCGAAGGCCACGCCACCATCGGTGTAGAGGAGGTCGGGTTTGTAGTTGTCCACGAGTTCGCGGATGCGGTCGAACCATTGCCGATGCCACCTCGGGTTCGTGCTATACCAACTGTTGTCGCCCGGCTCGGCGGGGAAGTGATAGAGGCCCTGCCATTTCGGGTTGGCGCCGTCGTAGAGAACACCAGCTTTCGGGCCGCTCTTGTCAGCTTTGTGACTCCACTGGAACCAGGTGAAGCTGGCGCCAAGGTGTTCGCTCACGCCAAAGTACAAACCGTGTTTCTTTGCCGCTTTTTGCCAGTCGCCGACGATGTCGCGGCGCGGGCCCATGTTGACGGCATTCCACGGGTGGAGTTTCGAGTTCCAGAGATAGAAGTTGTCGTGGTGCGAACCCATACTGACGAAATACTTCGCCCCGGCTTTCTTGTAGAGTTGGATGAGGCGATCGGGGTCCCACTTCTCAGCTTTCCAGAGCGGAATGATGTCTTTGTAGCCGTGTTCACTTGGGTGTCCCCAACGGTCGAGGTGATCCTTGTATTTTACGTCGCCCTGTTTGTACATCCGCTGCGCGTACCAGTCACCCATTTCCGGCACCGCCTGCGGGCCCCAGTGTGCCCACATGCCGAACTTTGCGTCGCGGAACCAGTCTGGACACTGGTACTTCGTTAGAGAATCCATGGTGGGTTGGAACGGTCCCGGAGCGATGGCAAGGTCCTTCGGCTCTTCCGCTCGTGCTGCGAGCGTGATCAACGCTGCGACAAGCAGCAGTCCGGGCACGCCTGATCGAGATGTAATGTTACTCTTCATGATACGGTCCTTCATGGTTTTGGGTTATGCGCTTTCCAAGACAATGTTCGCGTAGTGGGTGGTGTCTCCGGTACGAATCAAGCCGATGGCAAAAGGCACACGATTCTTGAACTCGACATGAGGTTCATGGGCCACGATAATTCCGTCCAACGCCTTGGCGAAGGCGGAAACAGTTTCGGCACCGTTGTGTTTCACGAACTCTTCGGCCATCCACGCTTTGCCGATCTGGAAGTTCGGGCGGATGACGCGAAGGACTTCCAGCACGGTGGGCATGTTGTCCACCAACGAGATGTCCACCGTCTCGATTGTCGGCCAGAACGGGAAGCCGCGATCGGCGATGACCAGCGTATTCGTATGCCGAACGCGACTGAGCAATGAGTTGATTTGTGGGTTGAGAATTCCTGTTTTGAGCATCGGAAAGATCAGGGTTTATTGATATTTGCGTTGAAAATGATTGTTTCGAGAAACCAAACGCCTAAAAATCCAGGCTCCCGTTGGTCGCCTTCCGATCATTGGCTATGGAACTGTCAATAAGGTTAGAAACCGCGCAGGTCGGTACTGCTGCGTCGCGGCAAACCCGGCGCGGGGGTGCGATTCAGCACGAGGTATTCAATACCAAGTTGTTCGCAATATTCGCGTTTGCCACCCTTGTCGCCGTCTTTGTTCACAGCGTAGATGTCGGGCTTCAATCGCTGGATTTCGGGATCGGCATCGAGCCAGCCTTCACCGCTGGAAATCAACGCCTGCTTCACATACTTGATCGAGCCGACCACGTAGCGCCGTTCGGCCTCGGCAACCAGCGGGTGTCCCTCACCCTTGAGCAGACGGATATTGGCATCGTGCCCGACGATGACGTACAAATCACCATACGCGCTGACTTCTTCCGTAAACCTCACGTGGCCCGTGTGGAACCAGTCGTAGCAGCCCGTGGCTACGACCTTTTTGCGGCCGGGCGGCGAAGAAGTGGGCGGCGGCTCGGGAAAACCGCTCATCTGCGATGCCGGCAACACACGGTACTCAATGCCGTGTTGCTGGCAATATGCGCGGCGCCGGTCGCTGGCCTCTGCTCCCTCGGTCACCCAAATCCGTGGCTTGATGTCTTCTAGTTCCGGCAGCGTGTCGTTGTCTATGGGCGACACCAGCGGAACGACGCGCGTAACATAGCGCACCGCGTTGAGAAAATAGAGCCGTTCGGTCAAAGGAAACTTTGGCGGTTGGCCATGGACCTGCCGGAATATCTCATCCGGCCAAAGCAGCACGTTCAATTCGCCCAATTTGGCGGCCTCTTCCAGGAACCGCAGATGCCTCGCGCGAATGTCGTCGAAGCCGCCGGAAACGATAATTTGCCTTCGGTCACTCATGATCTGGCAATCCGAACGTTGACCTGAAAGGCGCCCGGGACCGGGCGGTCGGAGACAACGTACAAATACCCTCCGCCGCAACCGGAATACATTGCACCGTAGTATTGTGACTGGTAATAGGTCAAAATGCCCTTCAAGTCTGTGGTCACCGCGGAATGCTGTACGGTTTGAGGGAGGATCGCCTCCCAGCATTCCATGCAACCATTCATCGAGGCTCCCAACCCTCGGGCGTCACATGCAAGAATCGCCTCGTAACACTCCTTACCTGTGGTACCCAGTCGGCGAATCCAACCAGGATCGAGGTTCTTGATGCCCAGTGGATTGTAGCCCTCAGGCCGCGGGGCCACGGGAAGCATCCAGATCACCTCTTCCAGCCAACGGGCAACTCGCGGATCGTTGTTGGACTCGATGTGCCGGGGGAAGATGCCGCCTTCATACTCAATGTCGAAATCCAGGCGGGATACTCCGGGGTAGATCAATCCGATCATGTCTTGCGAGCCGGAAGGCTCGCTAGCACCCGAATTCTCCTCGTGATAGAGTTCTCGTACCAACTCGGCCGGTTCGCGCTCCGGGAGTCGCCCTTGCCAGACATCGAGTGCTACCTTGCGCGTTCCGGTGGCCATTCCCGCCCGCTCCATGAACCGGCAGGTAGGCTCAAGGCCCACGACTACCATCGAGCCGGGCGGGGAAGGGTTCCACCGCGATACGAACGGCTGGTCGATCCACCCGCCGGCAAAGGCCATGCGGTAGGGGATCGCTCCAATGACATCGGTTATGCTTTGATGGGTTAAGATGTCCATGACACGTTGCGCCCTCAAATGGTGTCGCGAACAGTACGCCGGCCGGCCTTGCGATCTTCGTATTGCTCGGCAATCCAGGCATACGTCTTGGCCAATCCGGTACGGAAGGGCATGGTCGGCTCCCAACCTAAGACGCGTTTAATCATGGTGTTGTCGCTGTTGCGCCCCGCCACGCCCTGCGGAGCATTCAGGTCGTGGGTGCGTTGCAGCGACAATCCGCCGAGTTCTTCGGCCATGCTGACCAACTCGTTGATCGCAATCAGTTCGCTGGAGCCCAGGTTGATGGGCGTGGCGATCAGTTCATCGCAGTGCGTGATGCGGTCGATGCCTTCGGTGCAGTCGTCGATATACATGAAGCTGCGGGTCTGTGTGCCGTCGCCCCAAATATCAATGCAGCCGGTCCCTTTGTCCTTCGCCTCGATGACCTTGCGGCAGATGGCCGCAGGCGCCTTTTCGCGGCCGCCGTCCCAGGTGCCGTACGGGCCGTAAACGTTATGGAAGCGGGCAATGAAGGTCTTCAGGCCGCGCTCGGCCCAGTACTCCTGGCAGAAAATCTCCGAGATCAGTTTCTCCCAGCCGTAGCCCCGTTCCGCCATCGCCGGGTAGGCGTCGGTCTCGCGCAACGCGCGACAGTTGGGGTCCTTTTGCAGTTCGGTGTTGTAGGCACAGGCCGACGACGAGTAGAAGTAGCGCTGCACGCCCGCCCGGTAGGCTGCCTCGATCATGTGCGTGTTGATGAGGATGCTCCGCAGGCACTGGACGCGGAACCGCTCGATGAAGCCCATGCCGCCCATGTCGGCCGCGAGGTTGTAGACTTCCACGGCACCCTCGCAGGCCCGTCGGCAGTTCGCCTCCTCGCTTACGTCGAGGCAGAGGCTCTCCACTCCGGGCACGATCTGATACCAGTCGGACAGCGGCTTCTTGTCGACCGCCCGAATCCGTGTGAAACCGCGATCGTGGAAGTAGCGGGCGAGGGTCCCGGCGATAAATCCGCCGGCTCCGGTAATCACGATCAGGTCGTCCTTATTGCAGTCCGAAAAGGTCTTCGGTTGGGTCATCGTTCGTCCTTCTGGAAAAGAAGAAAGGGGCATTTTTCGATTTTGGGCGGCCGGTTTTCCTCTGGCGTTTCTGTTTCGCGGGCGGGTCGATGGTCGACATCGCCTCTACTGCGAGGCTGCATACTGCCAAATATTGTTGCAGGCCGTTGTTGGTCCAATCATTCTCTCTTGTTGACACCTCCGAAATCCATGGCTATGCTTTATTAGGGGATGCCATTTATTGACCTCTTAGCCACTCGCCATGCCGAATCGCGTTTCCGCCCCCCAGCCCGCCCCGGAGTTCTTCTCGCTGCAAGTGCGCGAAGCGCGGCGGTTCTATCTCGATCTGGCTCCTCCCGCCCGGCAACCGCTGGCCGTCGTGTGCGGCGGCTTCGAGTGTTCGGCCCCCGATTACACGATCGATCGTCCTGACTTCCCCTACTTGTCAATCGAGTTCGTCGCCCGCGGCCGAGGAGCCCTCGTGCTCTCCGGACAACAGGTGCGGTTGTTGCCCGGCTCCGTGTTCGCCTATGGACCAGGTGTCCCGCACCGCATCACCACCGATCGCGACGATCCACTGGCCAAGTACTTCGTCGATTTTGCCGGCGGCCGGGCTGCCAAATTGCTCCACCAAAACGCCCTGGAGCCGGGCGCAAGTGGGCACGTATTCGCCCCCGGTGAGATCCAGCGGATATTCGACGACTTGATCCAGAATGGGTTGAGATCAACGCGTTTTACGGCGCAGGTGTGCGCAACCTTGCTTGAGTATCTGGTGTTGAAGATCGCCGAATCGTTGTCGACCTGGGAAGCTTCCCAGACGCCCGCCTTCGCCACGTATCAACGTTGTCGCCAATTCATCCAAGCCAACTTTGCGGGCTCAACCAACCTGGACAAGATTGCCCGGGAGTGTCACGTGACGCCCGCCTATCTCTGCAGGTTGTTTCGCCGTTACGATCACCAGACGCCCTATCAGTTCCTGATGCGTCTGAAGATGAACCTCGCCGCGGAACGTTTGCAGGATCCCGCCGTCCTCGTCAAGGAAGTAGCGGCCGAGTTGGGCTTCGATGATCCTTTCCACTTCTCTCGTGCCTTCAAGAACGTCCTGGGCCTGTCACCAGAGAAGTTTCGCCGACTGCGCTGAACATTGAGGACGATTTTCCAGAAGGAGCAGTTCGGACGGGATTCTGGGCGCGCCCTACGTCGGGCTTTACTGCCAGGCAAGAAAACACATCCCAGAGAGGTTGTTCTCGGAAGTGGCTCGGAAGACCGGACGCGCGCTGGAGACCTCACCTAGACCGCACGCCGGAGCGCTTTTCGATACTCGGTGGGTGATGCTTCCTTCGATCTCCGAAAGCAACGGTTGAAGTGCGACAGGTTCTGAAATCCGCATTCGAAGCAGATCTCCACGACAGGCCTGTTGTCGATTGCCAACAGGCGGCATGCATGGCCGATGCGAAACTCGTTGATGTACTGTGGCAGGGTCATGCCGGTCGTTCGTTTGACATAGCGTCCCAAGGATGACGGGTGCATGCGGGCGACCTGAGCTAACTCGTTTGCTGGCAGGGAGCGGCGAAAGTGTTTCAGGATGTAGCCGTTGATCCGGGTCCATCGTTGCGTTTCAGCGGCTTCCGGTGTCACATATCCCTCGCTAGCTACCTGCACGTACTCGCCCGATTCGGCGATATCCGCCAGGATCTCCAGAATCAAGAGCAACTGCCGAACTCCATCACACCCCAGGAGAAAATGAATCTTATCACGCGTGAGCGTTTTCAGTGGTCCAGTCAACAGGAGGCCACGCCCGGCTTGCTCCAACAATCTAGAAATACAACGCATTTGGGGTGCGGCGAGAAGCTCCGCGTCTGGAAAGCTGGATGCAAACTGCAGGGAAATGGCCCGAGCTGGCCCAGTGGATTCTAGCAGGTCGTCCTTCCAGACATGAGGCAGTCGGGGCCCGAGCAGCAAAAGATCCTCGGGGTAGAAGCTGTCGATCGAGTCGCCGACAATGCGGGTTCCACAACCATTGAGGATCAGCGTCAATTCGTAGAAGTCGTGCATGTGCCACGGCATTGTGAACGTAGGTTGCTCGTAGAGCTTGACACCGTAGAGTGGTGCTGCTTGCGGAAGATGATCTATAAGGATTGGTTCCATATTGCGATCTCTTGCGTAATTATGCCCTGAAACGGCATTTTACGGCATTGCCGGTTGAAATAGTACCACTCCGGGCTGAAATCGTCGTAGAAGCACACCCCCTGACCAGATTCTAATAGAGTCGGCCGACAGCCACGGGGTTAAGCCTCGATACGTCGGGCGGAAACGAAGAGGGCAACACATGCGAAGTGATCGCGGAAGACTATGTCGATCTATCGCCGCCATTCGAGATGCGTTCCCTTTCGCACCGGGTATGAAGCTGAGGTAAGAGGCAAGTGATGGCCTTCCATGATCGAATTCGGTCCGTACTGGCTCCGCTGATGCCCGGCATCTTCCTGATCGGGTACAACATCGGAACGGGAAGCCTCACTGCCATGAGCAAGGCTGGGGCGAACTACGGCACGGACCTGCTGTGGGCGGTGCTGGTGAGTTGCCTGATTACGTGGTACCTCATCAACTTCTTCAGCCGCTTCACCATGGCCAGTGGGATGACAGCCATGGAGGCCTATCGCCGCCACATTCATCCCGTCTACGCCTGGGTGCTATGGAGCGGACTCACGGTCATTACCTTGTCGGCGCTGACGGGGATGATCGGACTGCTCGTCGATGTTCTTGCCGTGTGGTTCCGAGAAGTCCCTGGTGTCGAGATCAGCCGTGGCGCCACCGGGACGATCTTGGCGGCCATGTTTCTCGGGCTGATTTGGATCGGCAACACCAAACGGTTTGAAGCCATGCTGGGCTTGATGGTGGCCTTTATGGGTTTGGCATTTGTCGGCTCAGCAGTCCGCTTCTTCCCCGGCGTCGACGTGACACTCCGCGGATTCATCCCGCGACTGCCGGGCGCGGCCGGGGGTAGCAACAACAGCCCTTACGTCATCCTGGCGGGTATGATTGGTACCACGGTGTCGGTTTTCACTCTCTTAATCCGTAGCGGCCAGATCAAGGACCACAACTGGACGATGGTGGATTGGCGAATCCAGAAACGCGACGCTCTGGTCAGTGCAACGATGATGTTCGTCCTGAGCGCGTCGGTCCTGCTAACGGCCTCCTCGACGCTTCACGTCCAGGGTTTCAAGATGAACAACATCTCCGAGTTGATCCCCATGCTGCGTCCGATGTTCGGCGACTGGGCGCTATTGATCTTCGTCGTGGGTATCCTGTCGGCGGGATTCTCTTCGCATTTGCCCAACGTGATGGTCATTCCCTGGCTAACTCGGGACTTGTACGGGCAATCCCGAACGACACGCACCGTGCAGACGGCCTTCGTCTTCGGCCTACTATCCCTCGTCAGCACCCTCGGGGCGGTCCTGGAAGTCCGGCCGGTCTTCCTGCTGCTGCTGTCCCAGGCAGGGATCTCCGTGGTAATGCCGCTGGCGCTGCTGGGGCTGATGTGGTTGTCGACCCGCAAGGATCTTGTCAAGGACCATCGGCCCCGGCCTGTCGAGTGGGTCCTGCTTGTCGGCATTGCTGCCTTTTCGTTGTTCATGAGCTACTTGGCAATGCAAGGACTCGTTGCGGACGTACGGAGCATCACTGGATGACTTGCCCAGAGCTGAAAGTGTTTTTACTGTATTACTAATCTCAAGGATCGTTAAGTTTTTCACAAAGATCAGCGACCAACGGGAGCGGTAGCGCCGTTTGGTTGGCGGCCTTGCCGCCCTGTGAATCGAAAGGATAACAACGAATGAATACAAACGGACTCATGCGGAATGGAAAGACCCGGATCGTATGGGCACTGATTGCCCTAGCGGCAGCAGCTTGCACCTCTAACTCTGCCGAAGCAAAGAAGCCGCAGACAGCCAGTGAAGAGCGGATCGAGATCCTGGTTTCCCCGGCGGCCTCTTCCCCTGAAAAGATCGCGGCAGAGGAACTGGCGTCGTACTTGTCGAAACTCTATCCCCGTCGCCGCTTCGTGACCGGAACGGGCGTTTCGGGCGAGGCCGCCTTCACGATTCGATTGGGGACACCGGCATCGGCGCCCGATCTTGCTGAGAAGGTTGGGCAGGAAAAGGTTGCGCATCCCGAAAGCTACGTGGTGACACAAGCCGCGATTGATGGCAAAAAGACGGGTATCATTTTGGGCGCCGATCCGCGCGGGGTGATGTACGGCGTCTACGGCCTATTGGAAAAACTAGGGTGCGGCTTCTACTTGACTAGCGACTCCTTTCCGGAAGTCCTTCCGGGAACCTTCTCCTTTAAGAAGTGGGACCTTTCCGATCGTCCGCTGGTTCACAATCGGTTCGTTTTCAACTGGCACAATTTCCTCAGCGGTTGCACCGGATGGAACTACGCCGACTGGGAATCCTGGATCGTCCAATCGCAGAAGATGGGCTTCAACACGATCATGGTCCACGCCTACGGCAACAATCCCATGTTCACCTACACGTTCAACGGCATTACGAAGGAGGTGGGCTATTACGGGACAAGCCGCAAGGGTCGCGACTGGGGTCGTCAGCATATCAACGACGTCCGGCGGATTCCCGGAGGGGAAATCTTCGACGGCCCCGAATTCGGGTCCAAAGCGGCACTGGTTCCCGACGATCAACGCATCGAAGCGGCACAGTCTTTGATGAAACGGGTTTTCGATTGCGCCGAGCGGCGCGGGATAGACATCTGTTTTGCGCTCGACATCGACACGACATCGGTGCTGCTACAGGACATGATCGGCACGCTGCCTGAATCGGCCCGGTTCCGCAACGGCAGGATCTGGCTTCCGAAACCCGACACGAAGGAGGGAGCGGCGTTCTACCGCGCCCAGATTGAAGCCTTGCTTAAGCTCTATCCCGAAATCGACATGCTGGCCCTCTGGCGGCGTAACCATGCCGCGGAGTGGGGCAAGTTGAAGGAACCGGAGCAGCTACCGGCCGAGTGGCATGCAGGCTACGAGGCGGTCATTCGGGAAAACCCGGAGGCCGCCCGGCTTCCGCAGGCAGTCTGCAGTTATGCCTTGAACAAAGTGGTTGGTGCCTTTCGCAAGGCGCTCGACGAGATGGGCCGGCAGGATGTGCGGATCGGGATGGGCAGTTGGGAGACGCAATATATCCCCGCGCTGGTCGTGTTCCTTCCGGAAGAGGTCACCATCATGCCGCTCGATTCGAGTTGCATGCGTTACCGGAGAGGCTTCTTCTTCGACGTTCCCGAGGCTTTCGCCGACCTGGAAAAGGGGAAAGGCCGCATCCAGCCCATCATTTGGGCCCATCACGACGACGGCGAATACCTTGGCCGCCCGATGAAATCGCATGAGGATTTCTGCGACATTCTCGGGAAACTCGATGCCCGTGGATACGGAATCATTCACTGGATGAAGCGGCCACTCGATCTTCACTTCCGTAATCACGAAAAGCAGGTTTGGACGGCCACCCGCAACCAGTCCTGCCGAGAAACTTGCCAGCGGGCGGCGCGACACTGGTTCGGCGAAGCCAACGCGAAAACGATGGCCGGATACCTTTACGACTGGTGGACGCAGGCGCCCAATTTCGGTCGGGTGACGAGCGACAAATTCTTCCTCCGCGGGGAATCGATTCCCGATCCGGCGGGGACCATCGGGGCCTGCCGGAAACGACTGGTAACGCTGGGCGAAGTCGACCTCTCGCAAATGCCCCCCGAAGGGCGCAGCCGGGTGGCCTATTTCCAGGAACTGGAAGCAATGATTATCTCTTTCTGCGAAGTGCATGAACTGGCCTTTCGCCCGGCCGTGCAAGCCCTGGAAAGAGGGAATTTCGACGAAGCCCACCGCTTGTTGGAATCGGCCGACCCGGTAGAGACGATGCGCTGCTGTTCCCGACTGTCGCAACTCGACGGGGGCGACCGGACGGAAGAGGCCATGGTGCTCTCGCTGGGAACCCGTTGGCTAACCGACTACATCGCCGCACGACAGAAGGCGGGACTGGAGCCGCTGCGCATCAACTTTGCGCCGACCTATCACGAAACCCTTGCCCAAGGCGGGGGACGGAATACGTTTTTCATCGACGCTGAAGGTTCCTATTGGTCTGTTCGCGGTGAGAAGGAAACGAACGGAACGATCGTCTCCATTGGGGATGATGCCTCCGATTCCGTGCGGGGGGCGGGATGGTTGATCGGTCAGCCCGTTTCGATTCCCCTGTCGTCAATCGTTCCCGTCGGCGGACGGTTCCGTCCCGGCCAGTATGAAGCGACGTTATTGCTGGAAGGCGCAGGGAAAGGAGAGGCGAGCTTGGCTGGCGACGGCGGATCATCGGTCGTTTGCTTCGACTCCGCCGAGGATGTGAAGGTCTCCGGCAGACTGGAAAACCCGGGCCAACTGCGACTGAACCTGAAGGTCGTAGAGGGCAAACCGGTACTCGCCGGCGTGGTGCTTCGTTGGGTAGACGAACCAAAGAACGGAGACAGTCAATAGGCTCTCTTGCTTTTCCGGGACGCGCCGGTCGTAAATAGCGCGTATGGCATGAACACACTATCATGTAGCGGAAGAGCCTACAATGAAATGGACGCGTGAACAATACATTGAACTGATGACGTTCGGCGAGTCGCCTCGCCCCATGTTCAGCGAACTGTTTGGACCATTGGTCGGATTGGACGACGAGTGGCGCGAGCAGGGGGCCGACGAGCGCGAAATCGCGATGGTCGCCTTCGACTGGGATTACGTACCATATGTCGAGTGCGGAGGCGACTGCGGGCCGTTCGGCACCCCCGAGCCCGTCGTGCTTGAAGAGACCGGCGATTACCTCATCCAGCGCGATCATCTTGGCCGGACGGCCAAACTGTGCAAGGCGACGGCCACGCTTCCTCTGCCCCTGGACTTTCCTGTGAAGACCGTGGAGGACTGGCAAGCACTCAAGCCGTACTACCTCGACAATGCGGGACGTGTAGATGCAGACGTCGTGCACGATGCCGTGACCGCTCAACGCACCGGAGCCATGGTTCGAGCCGAGATTCCCGGCGCGTGGGATACGTTACGAGAACTGATGGGCGGCGAAAAAGCGTGCATGGCCTTCTATCTCCAGCCTGATCTGGTGCGGGATATCCTGCACACGATACGGGAAACCAGTGTGCGAGTGCTTGAGCGCGTTCAAGAAGTGTTGACGATCGATCAACTCTTCGTCCACGAGGACATGGCTGGCAAGAGCGGGCCGCTGATCGGCCCCGATCAAGTCAACGAGTTCATCGCGCCATACTATCGAGCCTGCTGGGAAACCGCCTCCTCGCACGGGACGCGACTGTTCAACCAGGATAGCGACGGCAACATGATGCCCCTCCTGGACGCGTTTCTGGAGTGCGGGGTCAACGTGATGCATCCTTTCGAACCGGCCGCCGGAATGGACATGGTCGCTGTCCGTCAGAAATACGGAAATCGCTTGGCAATCCTCGGAGGCATTGACAAACACGTGTTGCGTCGATCGAAAGACGAAATCGATCGCGAACTGCAGTACAAGATGCAACCACTCATGCAGACTGGCGGTACCGTCTTCGGACTCGATCACCGAATTCCAAACGGTACACCGCTGGAGAATTATCGGTATTACCTGCGACGCGGCCGACAAATCCTCGGAATACCGCCGCTAAACAGCAAGGATCAGGGTTGGGGACGCATGGCATTCTGATCTTCTCCTACACCTGGGTATCACCTCTAGTGCTTTGTCAAACCTAAACCATGCCCGCGATTGCATGGGTATGTTCCTCGGGATTTTGGTAATCTAGTGAGCAATTCAAGAGGTGCTTCCGATGAAGGCATACGATGCGGAAGAGGTGCCCTATGAAGTGGTCTGGGTTGTCAAGGCGCTTAATGGGGTTGTTTAAGGTGGAATCTGGGTTTCTGAAAGGGGGGCGTTTGTGGAGCGGAGCGAACGGAGCGGAACAAACGCCCCCCCTTCGCGCATCTCACGGCTCCCCCTACACGCCCGATTGATACACGTCCCACGGCGTCCGTCGGCCGAGGCCCTGGTGACGACGTTCGTGGTTGTAGAACGCAAAGTAACGCCGCAACGCGTGGCGACAATCCCCAACGCTCGCATACTCCTTCAGGTAGATTTCCTCGTACTTCACGCTTCGCCAAAGCCGTTCGACCATGATGTTGTCGAAGCATCGGCCGCGGCCGTCCATGCTGATCCGAATACCCGATTCCTGCAGGCGGCCCGTGAACTGATGACTGGTGTACTGACAGCCCTGGTCCGTGTTGAAGATCTCCGGCTGGCACTGCTGCAAGGCACGGTCAAGAGCCGTGACACAGAACTCCGTGTCGAGCGTGATCGAGAGGTCCCAACTCAGCACGAACCGGCTGTGCCAGTCCATCACCGCCGTCAGGTAAACGAATCCTCCTGGCAGCCGAATGTACGTGATGTCGCTGCACCATACCTGATTCGGCCGGACGATCTCCAGGCCGCGCAGCAGGTACGGATACTTCTCATGTTCCTTGTTTTCCAGGCTCAAACGCTTCTTCGGGTAAATTGCTTGAAGGCCCAATTGCCGCATCAGCCGCCAGACGCGGTCGCGAGACGCCGTCTCGCCTTGTTCCTGAAGGCAGTCCCGCATCCGCCGCGAGCCGCGAAACGGACGACGCGTGTACTCTTCATCGATCATCCGCATCTGCCGAAGATCACGTTCGCTCGGCGGCTGCGCCGTGTAGTAGTAACTCGATCGCGAAAGCCCCAGGAGTTGGCACTGCCTGGTAACCGAAAGCTCCTGGCTGCCCGGCTCGACCATATCGCGCTTTCGGTCACAGCTCGCCAGCTTTTTTTTCAACCAGTCCAACTCGAACTGAAGTTGGCCGATTTGCTGGTAGAGCTTTGCCTCGTGCTCCTCGTCCTCTTTTTCCCGCCGCTTTCGACCGCCGGAAAGACTCTCGGTCATGCCTTCGATCGCCTGCTTCTTCCAGGCAGCCACCTGATTCGCATGCACCTCGAACCGGCCCGCCAACTCGGCAAGCGTCCCCTCGCCGCGGATCGCCGCCAAAGCAACCTTCGCCTTGAACGCTGGCGTAAACTTCCGTCGCTGCTTCGCCATGAATTCGTCTCCTACAGCCCGTATCGGACCGTATACGAATCCACCTTATTGGCGCGCCCAGTTCTTCCAGACCATTATTATACTACCGACCAGAAACCATGCGTGGGTCGATGTTTGGCAGATAAGGGCGCCCAAGTCAGCTAGTGATCTGTAGAATGGACGCCGTTAAGAAATCTACCCCCGGACCCACCAAGTCCGGTCGTCCGAACAACGGCCCGCTGTTCTGTACCCATCCGATCTAGTTAGCAACGAAACTGCCGCAGATCGGCTCGATGGGGGGCGAGGTTCATGAAGACTCATTCCTTCCGCCACAATAATAAATCAGTTATGGTCCAGAGGTTATGGTTTTAGGAGGGCCCCGTTGGGGGGTATGGGCTCGATAGCGAACTTATTACGGTGCAAGTCGCGATCTCGCTGGTCTTGTTGCACCGTCGTTGAACGGTTGGCCAAAGCCGAATGCCTTGGAACCGGGCAGCCGGGGGGGCTTCTGTTAATTCGATACGCAGGCGTCAAGAAGTGCCGGTGAAAATTCTCCTTGGGAGACCGCATGGGGAAGAAAACACTTCTAACTGGACTTTTGCAGATCGCGGTTTCGTCTTGAAGAAGTGGGAGGTTTAGCGATAAATTGAGTGTGTTTGAGGTGGCCATGGCATTTTGGGGTGGTACGAGTCATGCCAGGGATCACTTCGTTTCCAACCGTCGTTACGGCGGCCGTCGAGCAGTTCGGTGACCTTTTCATCTGTGAGCCCGAGCGGCGGCATTTCGCCGAGTACCTCACGGGCCTGATGGTTGCCGCGCGAAAAACCGTGCGTGGCATGAACAGCGAGTTCGCCATGACCAGCGATCAGTCCTGCTTCAACCGGTTTCTCACGGCAGTCGACTGGGACGAAGAGAAACTGAACGAGCAGCGACTCGAGTGGCTTCAGAGGGATTCGAGCACGCAATACACGGACCGCGGCGTCATCGCGCTCGACAACGTGCTGATCGACCACGACGGCAAGCTGATCGAAGACGTCGGCTGGCTTTGGGATCACGCCGAGCAGCGAAACAAACTGGCCCATGACTACCTGATTGCGAATTACGTTTGCAGCGGCGGAAAGCATTATCCGCTGGAGTTCCGTCGCTTCCGAAAAAAGACGCAATGCGAGGAAACGGGCGAAGAGTTCTTCAACCACACGAAGCTCTTCTGCCAACTGATCGACTGGGCGTGCGCGCGGGAGATACCCGGCGACTTCACTTTCGATAGCTACTTCACCAACGCCGAGTGCCTCAACCACATCCACGAAAAGAAAGATCGTTTCGACCGCCCGCGAGGTTATGTGGGCGACTTGAAATTCAATCGGAAGATCTGGTGGAAGGGTTACGAGTTGAAAGCCAAAGAGATGGCTGCCGAGATCGAACCGGAAAGCCGCAAATCGTTCCAGCGTGGCCGCAAGCAACAATGGTACTTCACGGCAACGCTCCGTATTCCCAACGTCCACCACAAAGTACGAATTGTCATCATCTGGAATCGAAAACGCGATCGTGCTCCCTGCAAGATCCTGGTCACCAACCGCACGGGCTGGGAAGTCACTCGAATCCTGCTCGTCTATCGCAATCGCTGGACAGGCACGGAGACCTGTCATCGGGACGGCAAGCAAGAGCTTGGCATGGGAGCTTGTCAGCTGCGCAACGGCCAGGGCCAAACACGGCACCTGTACTTGGTCATGCTGGCGTACCCTCTGCTCATGGCCCAACTCAAGCAGAACCGTGCGAAGCAATGGGCTCACTGCAAGCTGATGCCCATCGGCGAAGCCTGTCGCGCAGTAACGCGAGAAACCATGCGCTCGACCCTCGATTGGGCAATCGAGCAAATTACCGAGTATTCGCGAAGTCGCGACCATGTGATGACTCAGCTACGCTTGACCTGACTTTGCAAAAGTTCAGTTATATTGATGATGGTGACCGGGGGGAGGAACCATTCTGGGGCTGCGGAGAATGTGGCTCAATCTGGTATCACAAGGCCAACCTCTTTCGAGACATCTCCGCCATCATTGAGAAGTATCCCCACCGTCGTCGGTGCTACGCCAAGCTGCGGAAAGGAGGGAGGCCGGCCAGTCTTTCACGACACCCCAAAAATTACGATGAGTTGATTGCGACCGAAGCAGAGGAAGAAGGACGGAAGTCATTTGTGCGAGATTAGCGTAGCCGGCTATTACAGATCCACGCGAGGCGGCGTTCGCGTTGTTGGATGATGGTCGGGTCACTCGCGCTGGATGCCAGTTACTTTGAACGTTAGCCGTCATCATGGAACTCGCTGAATACAAACGTCGCTACGAAGATCAAGACGACGCGGCTCCGGGATGGGACGCGATCAACTCACGTCTTGCCGAAGTCTATCACGAACAAGAACCGAAGCACTGGGGCACGATTATCAAACACATGTTCGGTGGCCCCGATCCAATTGATGGCATTAGTGCTCATCAATGTACCGATGGCGGAATAGATCATCTGCAAGAGTTACGATTTGATCTGACACTCAGCAAAGGATAGTGGCTATACTCTTTTGGGGCAAGCGGAGTGAAGGCGAGCGCAGCGAGCCGTAACGGAGCTTGCCCCAAAAGAGAGCCCATCGAACGACAAGGAGTGTCAGCGATGACCAAGGATCAGAAGATCATCAAGAACCGTCTCGGATTGCTCGAACTGGCCAAGCAACTTGGTAACGTCTCTCAAGCCTGCAAGATCCTCGGATACAGCCGGGACAGTTTCTATCGCTACAAGGAGTTGCATGAAACCGGTGGCGAGGCTGCCCTGGCCGACATTTCGAAGAAGAAGCCGATCGTCAAGAACCGGGTAGAGCCCCAGATCGAGGAGGCCGTTGTCCAACTCGCCATCGACCAGCCCGCCTGGGGGCAGGTCCGAGTGAGCAACGAGCTTCGCAAGCGAAGCATGTTCATCTCGCCTGGCGGAGTGCGAAGCGTCTGGCTCCGGCACGACCTGGAGGTCTTCAAAAAGCGTCTCAAGGCGCTGGAGGCCAAGGTCGCCCAGGAAGGCATTGTGTTGACGGAAGACCAACTCGTCGCCCTGGAACGTGCCAAACAAGAGAAGGAAGCCCACGGACAGATCGAAACGGAGCATCCTGGTTATCTTGGAGCCCAAGACACCTTCTACGTCGGCACGTTGAAGGGCGTGGGACGCATCTATCAGCAGACCTTCATCGACACCTACACCCGAGTGGCCTTCGCCAAGCTCTACGACCGTAAGAACGCTTTGGTGGCCGCCGGCATGCTCAACGACCGAGTGGTGCCGTTCTTCGACGAGCAGGAGATTCCGCTACTGCGAATCCTTACTGACCGTGGCACCGAGTATTGCGGGAACCGAGAGCACCACGAATACCAGCTATTCTTGGCGATCGAGAATATCGATCACACGAAGACGAAAGCCAAGAGCCCGCAAACCAACGGAATCTGCGAGCGTTTCCACAAGACGATTCTCCAAGAGTTTTACCAGATCGCTTTCCGAAAGAAGATTTACCAAACGCTCGAAGAGTTGCAGGCCGATCTGGATGAATGGCTCGCCTACTACAATCGAGAGAGGCCGCACAGCGGAAGGTACTGCTACGGCAAAACGCCATCGCAAACCTTCAACGACTCCAAACAAATCGCCGAAGAGAAGATGCTCGATTCAACCTTACAGACAGCGTCGTAAAAATAGGCAATTACTGTCAGGTCAAATAGTGGCTACTGCACACTATCTTTCCCCCGACACCTTTGAAGCCGAAAACGCCCCGGCGGTAGCGACGTAAAACATGCCCCGCCAGGAATCCGCCAGTCCTGGGCCGCCGCATCCGCGAGATCACCGACAAACGCATCCGCCGCGGGACGTTCCGCAGCGTCGAGCAATTGATCGTGGCGATCATGGCATTCATCCACGAACACAACGTCAACCCACTATCGTTCACCTGGACGGCCAAGGCCGATGAGATTCTCGCCAAGGTCCGCCGCGCCCGGCAGGTCCTCGATAAAACCCCATCAGCGTGATTCACTACACTAGCGCATCGGCTTGCGGTCGAGTGGCCGATAACCGATCCCCGCCGCGGCCAGACGCTCAAGGTGGGCGTCCACCCGTAGGAGAAACGTATCGAGGTCGCGGCCGTCTCGATGCGACCAGAGGGTCTCGCTCAGGGCGCACGCCCGGGGCCACGCCATGAAGTCGCGACGCTGCCGGTCGGCAATCAGTTCGCCCCACAGGAGCCCTTGCCCGCCAAGTACACGTTCGACATACTTCTCGTCAAGCGAGGCTGGAATCGGATCGAACGAGTAGACCTTCTCCAACGTGATTACCGACTTGCCCAGGCCCAGCTCTTCGGGATGTTGGCGGTAGTCGAAGTATACGTGCGACGTGGGAGTCATCACCGCGTCGTGTCCCGCATGGGCCGCGGCGATTCCGCCAGCGGTCGCGTGCCAACTCATCACCGTTGCGCCCGGCGCCAGACCGCCTTGAAGAATCTCGTCCCAACCGACCATGCGTCGGCCGTTGCGGGTCAGAAAGGCGTCGATCTGCTTGATAAACCGACTGTGTAACTCGTGGGCATTTTTACAGCCCAACTCCTTCATCAGCGCCTGCATCTCAGTGTCGTTTACCCAAACGTTGAGGTTGGCCTCGTCGCCGCCGATGTGGATATGCTGACTGGGAAACAGTTCCAGCACCTCGCCGAGAATGTCTTGCATGAAGGCAACGGTTGCCGGTCGCGGCCCCAACAAGCCTGAGTTCGGCCTCCAGTCGCCGCGACGCTCTTTCCAACGCTCGGCAGACGGCATCCCGGCCAGATGCTTCATATTCACGCCATGCTCGGGATAGGCCACGATCGCTGAGCCGGCGTGGTACGGCATCTCGATCTCGGGCACGATCGTGACGTGACGCTCGGCCGCGTATCGCACCAGTTCGCGAATGTCGTCTTGCGTGTAGAACCCAAAGCAACGCGGCCATTCGCGCCCTTTGTATCGAGTCTTGTACTTCTTCAAACCGACGTATCGAGACTTGTCCATCTTCGAACCGATTTCCGTGAGCTTCGGGTATTTCTTGATTTCGACCCGCCAACCTTCGTTGTCAGTCAGGTGCATCTGGAGTCGGTTGTATTTGTGCAGCGCCATCGCGTCGATGAAGTGCTTCACGTCGGTGACGGGAATGAAATACCGGGCCGGGTCGATCAACAGCCCGCGCCACCGGAATCGCGGGTAGTCGGTTATTTCGACGCAGGGCACGGTCCACTCGACGCCCTCGACGGGTTTCGTCGAAAAGACTTGCGGCGGAAGCAACTGCCGCAACGTCTGAACCGCGTAGAACAGCCCGGCCGGTTCGGCCGCGAGAAGGTCGATGCGCTTCGGCGTTACGTCGAGCGTGTAGCCCTCTTCCCCGAGCTGCTCGTTCAGTGCGCCATTCAGCGTCAGAACGATTGCCCCGTCATCCGGCGTTTCGTCGACGCGCTCCAACCGAAACCCCATGGCCGGTGCTAGATTGTCAATGAGCCTTGCCGCTTCATTGGCCGCGGCGGCCCCGGCCACCACTCGCACGCGGTTCGAGATAGTAAACGAGCCCCGCTTCACCTCGATCGCAACCGGTTGAGGGATGATCGCCGGCTCAGTCGCCGCGTGCACGACCGACGTAGACAGGGCGACTGCGGTGATGAATTGCCATGTGACAAGCTGACGTACGGTCATTCGGAACATTCTTTTGAACCTTTTGTGAAAGACGTGTTAGGTGCAAACCGATCAATATGCGATACGCTTCAACGCCTCAAATGGGTCTTGCTTGCGACGGGAGCGGGGCGAATGATCGAATCACTACCATTCAGAAGCCACTCCAGCGCTTTGATCCAAAATGAAGCATATTGGTCCCAGTACACGAAATTACAACCCCAGTGCGGGGCTGGGTCGGACGTGTAGGTCAGCACGCGGCCGCTGTCGAACTGGCCAACGGCCAGCATCGGGTCACCTGTCTCAGCCCACACGGCCACCACGTCGCAGCCGTCACGGGGCTTAACGATATTGTAACCAAGGATCGGCGGCATGCCCGTAAGATCGATGCCAGCAATCAGCGGATGCTCGGCGTCGACTGCCTGGCCGACGAAGCCTTCGGTGCTCTCCCGCAGATCCTCGACGTCGAGACACGTCACCGGCAACACGCTCCGCAGCCCCGTGCGTCCCCAGCCTCCTTTGCCCATCTCGCCGTTGAAGCTGAGCCAGCCGCCCAGGAACATGGCGTGTTTGCCACTGCGGATCGCCTCGACAGTGAGCCGCACGCGGTCCGGGAACGTCAGCGGATTCCGCCCAAACTTGCTGCGATCGAAGAACTGCGGGGCGAGTTGGAAGTTCTTGGCTTCGACGTCGGAGAAGACCAGCACGTCGTACTCTTCTAGCACGCGCTCCAACTGCCCCGGCGGCAGACGATAGAAATCCCAGGTGGGTACGGAAGTCACCTCATGCTCGGCGGTCGATTCCAACGCGGCCTTCAACCATTTTCCGTAGTTGAAGATCTCGGTGCCCTTGTGGGCGTAATTGAACGGTGTCTCGGCGAACACCGGACCGAGCATTACGGCCCAATCGCCTACGTAGTAAATCTTGGCCATGCCTGTGCGTCGCCTGGGATCTTGTAGTTACTCGGAGATGTTGCTATTATCGCGCCTGTGGTCGTGCCGTGCGCTCGATATCCTTGAACGCTCATTTGCATGACATTGTATCAGGAACGCGGAAAACGCATGTTGCACCTCCATTCAGTAATGTCGCAATTCGCGTAGCAATTTCACCTCCCGAATGTTGCAATTCTTGCCATGAGTCACGTCGAGCCGATCCCGTCGATGCAGGGCGCGATCATCACCGAGGTGACGTTGGTTGACCGGATCGAGCGCCGCGAGCGAGGGGCTTTCGGGAGCCAGTCGCTGCCTGGCCACCTGATCCATGTTTGCACGGCAGGCGAGGTCGAGCAACGCGCCGGCGGCGTGACGCAGCATTTCGGTGCCGGCGACGCCATCTGGTACTATGAAAACGAACCGGTCCAAGGCAGCGTGTTGCAGCCGCCTTGGATCTTCTACACCGTCAGCTTTCGCGCGCTGTCGCTACAACCGCCGCCGTTGAGTCAGCGGGTCCGGCCGGTCGAATCACACACCGTCGAGCGGATGAATAATCTGCTGCAAGCTTGGCGTGCCACCGAGATGCCCGGCTTGTTGCGTCACCTGCGGGTTCATTCGTTATTGCTCGAAGTAATCGCAGACTTGCTGCCGGCTCAGTGGCAACATCACCGCGTCGATGATCCGACGCAATTGTGGTGGCAAACAGAAACGCTGCTGCGCAGCCGGCTTGATCAACCGATTGACCTCAGGCTGCTGCAAGAACTCAGCGGCCGATCGCAGCGCAGCATCACGCGCGCATGCCGCTTGGCCACCGGCATGCCGCCCATCAAACGGGTCAAGCAGATCCGGCTCGGTTACGCCCGCGGATTGACACAGCTTTCAGATCTTTCGATGACGGAGATCGCGCTGCGCATCGGGTACGCGCGCGTGCAAGAGTTCAGCCGCGATTACCACACTTACTTCGGATGCACTCCGTCGCAGGATCGTCGGGCCGGCCCCAACTATCGACGGCGCGAGATACCTGATGAGGAAACAGCGAGATGATTCCACCCCTGGACACGTGCCCTCTCGCCACGTTGCAGATGCAGGCGCTGGATTGGGCATTCGTCGTGTCGTTCTTCACCGTGACGCTGTTGATCGGTCTGTGTTCGAGTCAGCGGGACAGGCGCAGTAGCGAAGAGTTTTTCCTTTCCGGCCGAACCATGCCCTGGTGGCTTCTCGGCTTAAGTATGGTCGCCACGACGTTCGCCGCCGATACGCCAAACCTCGCCACGAACATCGTTCGCCAACACGGCGTCGCGGGCAACTGGGTCTGGTGGGCGTTCCTGCTGACCGGCATGGTGACGGTGTTCATTTACGCTCGATTGTGGCGCCGCACTGGAGTGATGACCGACGCCGAGTTCTACGAACTCCGCTATGGTGGCCGCCCCGCCGCGTTTCTGCGCGGCTTTCGCGCCCTCTACCTCGGCGTGTTCTTTAACGTCATCATCATCATGGCCTTGGTCTCCTTGACAGCGATCAAAATCGGCAACGTCATGCTAGGATTCAATCCGTATCAAACGCTGCTCGTTGCCGCAGCCGTCACGGCGACGTTCAGCACGCTGGGCGGTTTCCGCGGTGTCATTTTAACTGACTACTGAACTTTTGCAAAGTCAGGTCAAGCGTAGCTGAGTCATCACATGGTCGCGACTTCGCGAATACTCGGTAATTTGCTCGATTGCCCAATCGAGGGTCGAGCGCATGGTTTCTCGCGTTACTGCGCGGCAGGCTTCGCCGATGGGCATCAGCTTGCAGTGAGCCCACTGTTTCGCACGGTTCTGCTTGAGTTGGGCCATGAGCAGAGGGTACGCCAGCATGACCAAGTACAGGTGCCGTGTTTGGCCCTGGCCGTTGCGCAGCTGACAAGCTCCCATGCCAAGCTCTTGCTTGCCGTCCCGATGACAGGTCTCCGTGCCTGTCCAGCGATTGCGATAGACGAGCAGGATTCGAGTGACTTCCCAGCCCGTGCGGTTGGTGACCAGGATCTTGCAGGGAGCACGATCGCGTTTTCGATTCCAGATGATGACAATTCGTACTTTGTGGTGGACGTTGGGAATACGGAGCGTTGCCGTGAAGTACCATTGTTGCTTGCGGCCACGCTGGAACGATTTGCGGCTTTCCGGTTCGATCTCGGCAGCCATCTCTTTGGCTTTCAACTCGTAACCCTTCCACCAGATCTTCCGATTGAATTTCAAGTCGCCCACATAACCTCGCGGGCGGTCGAAACGATCTTTCTTTTCGTGGATGTGGTTGAGGCACTCGGCGTTGGTGAAGTAGCTATCGAAAGTGAAGTCGCCGGGTATCTCCCGCGCGCACGCCCAGTCGATCAGTTGGCAGAAGAGCTTCGTGTGGTTGAAGAACTCTTCGCCCGTTTCCTCGCATTGCGTCTTTTTTCGGAAGCGACGGAACTCCAGCGGATAATGCTTTCCGCCGCTGCAAACGTAATTCGCAATCAGGTAGTCATGGGCCAGTTTGTTTCGCTGCTCGGCGTGATCCCAAAGCCAGCCGACGTCTTCGATCAGCTTGCCGTCGTGGTCGATCAGCACGTTGTCGAGCGCGATGACGCCGCGGTCCGTGTATTGCGTGCTCGAATCCCTCTGAAGCCACTCGAGTCGCTGCTCGTTCAGTTTCTCTTCGTCCCAGTCGACTGCCGTGAGAAACCGGTTGAAGCAGGACTGATCGCTGGTCATGGCGAACTCGCTGTTCATGCCACGCACGGTTTTTCGCGCGGCAACCATCAGGCCCGTGAGGTACTCGGCGAAATGCCGCCGCTCGGGCTCACAGATGAAAAGGTCACCGAACTGCTCGACGGCCGCCGTAACGACGGTTGGAAACGAAGTGATCCCTGGCATGACTCGTACCACCCCAAAATGCCATGGCCACCTCAAACACACTCAATTTATCGCTAAACCTCCCACTTCTTCAAGACGAAACCGCGATCTGCAAAAGTCCAGTGACTACATACTGTTCGTCCTGGCCATGGTCGGCTCGATTGCCGCCGCGTGCTTTGCCGTGTCCCATTCCGACGTCGGCGACCTCGAAGGACTACTGCGTCACGAAGACATCGTCGATAAGCTGACGCTCATCCCCGATTTTTCGCTAGCCCCCTCTCAGAACCCCGATATGTTATCGGCGTGTTCCTCCTCCCATTGACCGTGCAGTGGTGGGCGGCTTGGTATCCCGACTCGGAGCCGAGCGGGGGCGGCTACATCGCGCAACGCATGTTGGCGGCAAAGAACGAAAAGCACGCCGCCGGGGTTAACCGTGATCTCGGCGATGTAAACCCGTCGCGTGCCGGGCTGGATGAAGAAGAGCACGAAATACTCGACCAAGCCGCCCAACGTCCAGACCTTCTTCGAGAAGAAGTCGCAGGCCCAAAGGGTCTTCGCATGCATCTTGATGAACTCGTCCCACGACCCTTCGCCCCGCGTGGGCCCCAAGTCGAAGCCGTTCTCCAGCAGGATGTTCCGCACCGTGTCCTTGCTGATTGTCAGACCGAGCTTCTTCAATTCGCCCATGATGCGGCCCAATCCCCAACCGTTGTTGTTGGCCATCTGAACGACTAGCCGTCGGACCTCCTCCGGCTTGCGGGGCCGCCCGGTTTTGGCAGTCCGCTTGCCGACGGACTTGGTCTCGCCACTCATCCACCGGGCGAAGGTCCGCGGCGAGACGATCGTGATCAGCTCCTTGATTTTCTTGCCCAACGTCTTGCCGCGCGTGACGAGCCGTTGCCGTTCGACCGACGTCAGGCTAATCCGTTTTCGTAACTTGCTGCGGAGGATGCGGTTTTCAGTCTTGAGGTAGTCGACCATTTGGGTCAACTCGGCCTGGGTCGCCCTGGCGATTACCAAAAGTAGGGGGTGGGAAATACGCGGCATGCTGGTATAAGACGAAGTCGTTGGTAGCGTGGAAGATGACAAGGTTTTTGAGCACCGCTGAAAATGGGTGACTGTCGAAACTTCTAGCACACAACGACGATGACGGCCGGCGGGGTTTTAGCGCCAAGGCATGTCTATTCTCGGTGCGGCAGCCATACAGCCGCTATAGCTCGCGCACCCGGTCCGGAGCATCCATGGCTCGCAAGCGGCCGGCGCTCTCAAATCGCATTGGCTGTTAACCGGAATGCCCGTTAGTTCGAACGCCATCCTAAAGCGCTCTCTGGGCTAACAGAAAATTTCTCATTTGCTGTTAACCAATCACGTGCAGGTGCGATACGTTTCCCTGTCGTTTTCGGGCGACCGAAAGGGGCGGAAGTCAGCGAATGCTTGTAGCACGAGCACTTCCGAGATACACCAAGAAGAGAATAGTTACGAAGAGAGTATTAAACAGGGACGGGTTCGATACTGACGGTGGAAAAGCACCAAAAACACGCCAAACGGGTGAGTATATGGGCGTCGCGATTGACGCTCGGTTTCGGAACGCCGTTTACCGTTGCCGTTCGGAGGTCCGGCGACGTTCGAGCGGAACGGACACGCTATTCCCCGCTGCTTCGGTCGGGCTCCCAACTTTCGCCGGTCCCGCTGGTTGATCGCGTCTTGTTGTTGATCCCGCTCGGTGATCGTCTGTCGCCACGCATAGAAGTCCGACTCCGCCAGTTGTTCCCGCCGACAGAACTCCCTCACCGACAGCCCACTGCCCGCCTGCCGCTCGAGCATCGTCCGCCAAAAACGCTCTCGCCCTACGTCACGATCCCGATTCGCCATCGACCACCTCCCGTGCTGAACACCCCACGGCAACACCGCCGCGTACAAGATGGCCCTATCTTGACCCCTCGGCACAAAAGAAAGAAGACGCGGTTGGCGGAACGGACATAACTGTTCAGTCTCTTCCCGACTCTTTGGGAAACGGCCACGCCGGTGCACCATCGCGCAGCCAAGAGCGACCAAGACATCAGCCCGACGTCTCCACAACTTAGTTGGTTTGATGATTGTCCCGACATCGGCCGGAAAACGGGAAGGACGCCCGAAAGCGATCCGATTCCGAGCGGGCAGCATCAATAAGCGTGGTGTGCGCAAACAGGAGCCTGCGTCCCATTGAGAGGATCGACGCCCAGCTCGCTTAACCACGCGTTAGTATTCCTCCAGGCGTAGGCCGAGTGACTGGCAGATGTTCCCCATTGTAGATCATAAACAGTCTATACCGATATGTCATTTGACTACAAACGAAGAATCTTGAATCCCCTCGATATGTGGGCATATAATGGTATTTCGTCGTTAGCCTTTTTGGTTGAATTCGTTCTACAGGCGATTTTCTTCCGTTTTTCCCGTTTGGGGGGTTGTGCTATCTTTTAATAAAATGCATAGTATCGGTTGGTACAGTTGTTCTGGGCCGGTCGAGCCTGTTTGCGGGTTCCCCACCGCCCAGTGTTTTCTGGAAGAAACAGGATCATGCGCGTGTGCTCAGAAATGGACTCGCTGTGGAGGCACTTGGACCTGCATCAGGCTGAGCAGGGACAGCCGAAGTACATGCGTCTGAAAAACTGCCTGCTGGCCGAACTCACTGCGGGCCGTTTGAAAGCTGGCGACTCGCTTCCGTCTGAAAAATACTTGGCCGATGCCCTGGGCGTTGCCCGCAACACGGTGCGGCAGGCCATGGCCGAATTGGAGCGCGAGGAGTTGATCTGCCGCGTACCGGGACGAGGTACATTCGTCGACGAAGACGTCCGCCGTCGCTTGGCCAAAGGGTTGGACTTGTTTGCGCTCATCACGCCGGAGACCCACACGGGTTATTATCCGTCGCTCCTGCACGGCTTCGAGATGGCCGCGAAGCAGGTCGACAACCAAACGATCGTTTGCAGCACGAACAACAGCGTCGATAAGCAGGCCAGCGCGATCCTTCAATTGCTCGACAAGCGGGTGGCGGGTGTGGCTATGGTGCCCACGACGACTCCTGCAACGCCTGCCTATCAGATTCGCCAACTCCGTGAGCGGGGCATCCCGGTGGTCTTCTGTCACCGACGCGTCGAGGGCGATCCGGCCCCCCTGGTGAGTTTCTCCTTTGAGGAGGGCGGACGCCTAGCCGGAGAGGCTGCGGTGCGGCAGGGACATCGTCGGCTGGCGTTTTTTGCGCATCACCGAAGTTTGAGCACGGGTGCGTGCTTGGCCGGTTTGCAGCGACAACTTCAATCAGCCGGCGGCGAGGTTCCGGAAAAGTTCGTTTATTATGGTCCGGCTGCGACTCCTGTTGACCTGGCGCTGCAGGAAGAGACGGTCCGCAGGGCATTGCAGGAGATGCTGGCATGCGAGGATCGCCCCACGGCGATCATGGCCAGCTTCGACCCGGTGGCGGAGTTGATCTACTTCTTGCTGGGACAAATGGGGGTTCGCGTGCCGGAAGATGTGTCGCTGATAGGTTTCGGCGGTAGCCGCCGTGACGGGCCTATCTCCTGGCGGCTAACCTCCGTTGTTGTGGACGAGGTGGAAGTGGGGCGCAAGGCGGTCGGGTTGCTCCACGAAATCCGAAGCGGCAATCGCCCGCCGGATGACAGAGAAGAGATTGTCATGCCGCTGAATATTAGCGCAGGCCAAACGCTCGGGCTGGCCCCCCGGCTCCTGCCAGAGCGATCAGGAAGTAGGGTCCTACTGTGACTAGAGTGAACGACATTGAAGACTGAAAGTCCCGTTTTCTTACTGAACGATGTATTCGAAGAAGGAGAGAATCATGAGACAGTTGGTAGTCTTAATGGGCGCTGTGCTGGGCATTGCGTTGGCAACGCCGGTTGTCAACGCGGGGATCGTGCAGGAGCACTCCGGTGCGAACGACCCGGACGGCGTTGAAGGTTGGATTCGCTACGTCGGTAGCGGCGTCATCAACTACGATGAAGCCGTGATTGACACGGCCTTTGACAACACTCCAGCCTGGAAGATCGCGGATACCGTGGGGGGGAGTAGCCGCAATTATTACGTGAACCTGTCCGACAGCGACCTTGCCGATGCCGACAGCCTGGGCTGGAAGTTGAGCGCTCTGGTGCGAGTGGACGGGACCGGATACTGCGACGACGACGGGAACGTGGACAGGTTCTCGATGTACCTCGAATTCGGCGGATCGCCCTCCGTGATTGGTGGCCGTTGGGCCATGCGGCTCGGGTCCGACAACAGCGGAAATCCGCTTGTGGATGTCTTGAACCAGACCGAGACCTTCGCGATCGACGGGAACGGCTATCACTGGTACGAGTTGATTGATGCGGACGGCTCCGGCCTGGCCACGCTGTATGTCGACGGAACGCCGCTTGCATCAGGACTGGCGATCAGCGACACATACGCCGACTCTCGCGTCGTCTTTGGTGATAACCACAGGGATCCAGCGGGTAACGCGAATTACGCCTACGTGGGTTTCGAGACGGGTTCCAACTTGCAGCCAGTACCGGAGCCAAGTGCGATTGTCTTGTTGTTGACCGCCGGGGGCTTGGGACTCGGTGCCCACAGGTGGCGGCGCGGGCGGCGGAGGGATTGTGGATTGCGAACGTGAGGGGAGACTCGCGTAGCAGGGCGAACATCCGTTTTTCACCGCACGGTTTTCTGGTGTGGCGGGCTGTGGTGTGCCAGTCCATCGGCTATGCGGTGTCCTCTGCTACTCAATGTGAACTGGCCGCGGCGGTCAAGCGTGCTTGGATTTCCTGACGGAACTTGCCGAGGTTACAGCGATCGCACTCACAGCGGATTGCCAAGACTGTGTTCTTTATCGATAAGGAATCGGGGAACGTCATGAAACGTCTGTGCGTTGCCTGGGTTGGTGCAAGTTGCATATCAGGTGTATTGCTGGGCGCGCTGTGCACGCCTGTATGGGCCAAACCCGAGTTCACGGTGCTGCCGCATCCCTCACCTGAGCAATTGGAAGCTGGATTTGCCGAGTGGTCGAAGCGATATCCCCAGTCGTTGCGGGTTGAGGTGCGAGGCAAGAGCAAGAAGGGGAGACCGATCCTGGTGGCTCGCATCACCGATTACGATGTCCCCGACGAGGACAAGCAGGTGGCAATGCTGACCTCATGCCATTGCGCCAAGGAGTTGAATGCGCCCTGCGGACTTCTGAGGTTGACCAAGTGGCTTATCAGCGACGACCCGGCTGCGGCCAAGATTCGCAGAAAACAGATCGTACTCGTGGTACCGTACCCCAATCCGGACGGTGTTGCCGGGGATGGCGGAAGCAACGTGTACGGGTGTTGGGATTTCCACGGGGTAGCCCGTCGCGAGGATTATCCCGAGGCGGTTGCCCTCCAGGGCATTATGGATCAGTACATGCCCGATCTGTTCATCGATTTTCATGGCGTCTCGGGGGCCGAACAGAAGATGTGGGAAACAACGGGTGTATCCTGGGCCTCGGGAATCTCACGCTGCTATCTGCACGAGGTGCCTCATCTTATCGACGACGCGGCCGACGCGGCGGGGTTCCTGATGGTTCGCGACGAGGGAGGCTCGGGACAGATTCGGGTAACTTGCGACATTCCGGATGCCTCCCACCACTACTACCTTCGGTCCCTGAGACCCAATATCACCGTCTACCCATACCACAAGTTTCATTCGCTGGCATTCATCATCGAGGCGGGCTTTGAAGAAAGCATTGTCGTGCGGACCCGCCGCGCTTTGGAGATCGGGCTGGAACGTTGGCGAGGCGAGAGATACGCAGGCTACCCGACGAATCAAGTGGGTTGTTGGACGTCTGTGGCGATCTCAGCTTGGGGCACCACGGCCAAACAGAGACGCCTGAGCCGATGCGAGCTTTGGCAGAAGCTTCCCCAACTTACATTCGGCTGCGCGCACCCCGAGCCGCGGGGCAACATCACGGCCGCCTGCGCAACCACGCGCGCTGGTGCTCACGCGTTTCTCAGTCCCGCTACCGTGGCGAACGTCGTCAAGAGCGTTCAGGCTGATCCACGATTCGACGGTAAGGCGCTGGCCGAAGTTGCCAAGCGAATTCCCGCAACGGATTTCCACTGCGGCGAGCGCCACTTCGTGAGACTCAAGGAGAATGCGTCTGCCGAGGGGATCAAGCACGGGCTGACCCTTCGCCTTCTTGTCCCCTACAACGATGCGCAGGTGACAGAGATTCGTCTGGATGGCCACCTTCTTCGGGAATCGGCAACAGACGGCTACCAAATACGTACAAACCCGGGCACCATCGTGGAAATTGCCATTCCGCCGGAAAAAGTGCAGGAGTTTCACGTTGCTTCTTGTTTCTATGACTCGCGCACGAAACGCCGCGCGGGCTTTCGGTTGGAAGACTGGAAGTAGATGTGCTCAAGGTATTCGAAGCGGGAGTTTGCCGACATGATCAGGCATGGTAGTGGATTTGTCGCTCTATCGGCGGTCTCTACCCGTTCCGTGAGAAGGCGTGTCAGCATGTGTGAGAAGACCACCCAACGATCGTTAACCAGGGCCGGCGCGGCAGCGCCGGCGGCAATTGCACTTGATCCAAGCCTGGCGCTCGGCGCCAGTGATCACGTGCGGCCGGGGTTCGTCGGAGTCGGTTTCAGAATGGTACTATCATTGACGCCCTGGCAAAACCGGGGGCCGAGGATGGAATCGGCCCGTACAACGAAGCTCACCGGATTCACCCTTGTCGAACTCTTGGTGGTAATTGCGATCATCGGGATCTTGATCGCGCTGCTTCTGCCTGCGGTGCAGTCGGCCCGAGAGGCGGCCCGGCGTGCTCAATGTACGAACAACCTCAAACAGATCGGGCTGGCGATTCTCAACTACGAAAACACCTATCACGTGTTGCCCTCGTGTGGAATCGCAGGCAAGCAGAACGATATCTCGTGGTTCATGCGCATTCTGCCGTACATCGAAAGTGGGACGATCTATAATCAACTCGATATCGACTACCGACTCGGCGGTTGGGCGGGCAGCAGCGAGCACAATCGTGACGTGATGAAGGACATTCACTTTGCTTGGGCTCAATGTCCGTCGAGCACCATGGACCAGTTCGACCCCATCGGCGGTTCGGCCGGGTTGCCGTTGCCTTTTTATACCGGCATCCATGGCTCCAAGAATCACCCTAAGGCTGAGGAAACGAGCTTTTCCACCGTCAGCGGCTGGTACTCGCCCGGCGGGGCCTTCGAAATCCACAAGAGCGTTTCCATGGCAGCCATTCGCGACGGGGCCAGTAACACGATGATGGTTGGCGAACAGTCCGACTTCCTGAAAAACTCCAATGGCACCGCCTACGATGGCCGCAGCGATTGCGGCCATTCGATGTTGATGGGCGGCACGACGGACAGCCCCATGGGCCGGATCTTCAACACTACGGTAGTCGTCCACCCGATCAATTTTCACGACGCGAGTGGCTTCGGCATTGGCGGCAACTGCGGTCCCAACCGCCCCCTGACCTCACCCCATCCTGGTGGTGTTAACTCGCTTTTCGTCGACGGTTCGATTCACTTTCTTTCCGAGTCGATGCCGATCGAGGTCCTTTACAACCTGGCCGACCGCGACGACGGCCACGTCATCCCTTCGAGTTTCGACTGATGCGAAAATCAACTCGTCTTTTCTTCGTTATCCTGCTTGCCTTGGCGTTGGTTCCGGCGGCCGCCGTGCTGTCGGGTTGCGGGGGCGATACTGGCCCACCGCGTCAACCGGTCCTGGGTACACTCACCTTCAACGACACGCCGGTCGCCGACGCGCAAGTGGCCTTCCAATGTCCCGAGCAGCACATCTACTACACGGCCATCACCGACGGCCAAGGGCAGTTCGAAGTGCGGGCGGCCAGTGGCGACGGTCTGCCGGCCGGGACCTACCAGGTGACCGTCTGTCCGGCACCTTCCGACGAGGAGGGCATGACCGCCGCGCCCGAGCGTCCCGACATCCCACAACAATACCGCAAGACCTCGACCAGTGGGCTGACGCTCACGGTCGCCGACGGCGACAACCATCTCGATCTGGCCATGGTGTCGCCCTAACACCTGGCGTCACCTAGCCGCGCCAATCTGGTTCCCGAGCTTCGGCTTGGGAACCAACAGAAAGCCTATAAAACTCGCCATGCCATTAGATATCCGAGACTGGGGTGATTATTTCAATGCAAGCGACTAACAGGAGCGGTTTCTTGGTTGGGTGCGGCAACACCAATTGGTTGCCGTCCTGCCGTGCTATGCTGAAGCATAGTCTACTGGAAACGGCCGCCTCGCGACGAACGCTTCGTGGGTTCACCCTTGTTGAACTCCTGGTGGTGATCGCCATCGTCGGCATCCTGATCGCCTTGCTCTTGCCCGCCGTACAGGCGGCTCGCGAGGCAGCCCGGCGCATGCAATGCACCAACAACCTCAAGCAGTGTGGACTGGCACTGCACAACTACCATCTCACCCACAAGACGTTTCCCTACGGTGCGGGCGGGAATGGAGTATGGTGGAGTTGGTCGGCCTTGATTCTCCCTTTTCTGGAACAGAGCGCCGTCTACGACCAGATTGACTTCCGGTTTCCCTACAACGTCGTTCATGCCGCCAACAACGAGGCCATGAAGAATATCATTGGTGTCTACCAGTGTCCCAGCGCTCCAGCCAATGTGCTGTGTTCCTGCTGCAGCAAAATTCCCGGATTTGACGACACAGCCGAAACGAACTACTCGGCCGTAGCCACCCATCTGCCAGACCACTATGCCGACACGTGCAACGGAACGGGCGTGATGTTCAACGACTCCGCGATCGGCATCGCTGATATTCGTGATGGTACCAGCCAAACGTTATTAGTCGGCGAGAGCGATGTTGAACCGGACGATCCTTTTGTGTCCGAACACTGCGCCAATCTCGACTGCCGGATCGGGAAGTTCTGGGCCTCGGCCAACAAGATTACCACCGCTTATGGAATCAACAGCGACGCAACCTACATTATGGCCGGTGTATACAGCCACCACCCGGGCGGAGCCAACTTCACCTTCGCCGACGGCCACGTATCCTTCCTGAACGAGACAATCAACCAGAGCACGCTCGAAGCACTCACGACGCGCGACGGCGGCGAGGTGATCGAGGGGAGCTACTAAGTCATCAACGCGGGCAGTACCTACCACAACGTTCGCTGCATCGCTTTGGCGGTGGACGATGTCCGCCTCACCACCTGGAGTGTCTACCATGAAGTGTCGATTTCTGCTGATGTGTCTATTGACGAGCCTCTCCGGTTTTACGGCGACGGCGGCGGAGCCGATTGCCATCGGCTCGAGGCTGGAGCCGTTGGTTGACGACTACCTGATCGACACCATGACCGGTGCCCGGCTAGTGCTGAATCGACCGACGCCGCGCGAGGTGGCCATCGTGCATGACGCACCGTGGGAAGGAAGCACCTGTTACTACCACACGGTGTTTCAGGACGGCGACATCTACCGGATGTACTATCGCGGTTCCGACCATAACAAGAAAAACACCCACCAAGTGGCCTGCTACGCCGAGAGCCCCGATGGCATCCACTGGACCAAACCCGAGCTGGGGCTATTTGAATTCGGCGGTTCGAAGAAAAACAACATCGTGTGGTCGGGGCCGGGGGCAGACACTTTCGCCCCCTTCAGGGATACCAATCCGGCCTGCAAACCGGACGAGAAATACAAGGCGCTGGCCACGCTCAAAACCAGTCCCACTGGTGGATTACTTGCGTTTAAATCGCCCGACGGCATCCACTGGTCGCTGTTGCGCGAAAAACCGGTGATCACCGATGGTTGGTTCGACTCGCTGAACGTGGCGTTCTGGGACACAGTTCGTGGCTGCTACGTGGAATTTCACCGCGACTTCCGTGGCGAAAATAACGCCATAATGCGCAGAGAGGGGGCGATCCATCCGCTTCAGAAGCCGGAAACGGTGCGCGATATCAGAACCTGCACCTCGACGGACTTTGTTCATTGGAGTAAACCCGTCTGGCTGGAATACCCCGGCGCGCCGCGCGAACACTTGTATACAAACCAGATTACGCCCTACTACCGGGCGCCGCACATACTGATGGGCTTCCCTAAACGGTTCATGCCCGAGCGATCAGCACCGGCCATCCCCCACGGGGGTGGCGATGGTGTTTCCGATGGCGTTTTCATGACCAGCCGCGACGGCCGCACGTTTCATCGTTGGGGCGAGGCGCTGATTCGGCCCGGACTGCAAAAGGAACGCTGGGTTAACCGCAACAACATGACTGCCTGGGGGATCGTTGTGACCAAGTCCGACGTCCCCGGCACGCCGAATGAGCTGTCGATCTACTCGATCGAGGGCTATTTCCAGGGCAATGACTCCAAATTGCGACGCCACACCGTCCGGATCGACGGCTTCGTCTCCGTTCAGGCTCCACTGGCCGGCGGTCAGTTCGTCACCAGGCCGATCACGTTTGACGGCAAGCAGTTGGCCATCAATTACTCGACTTCAGCCGCCGGAAGTGTGCAGGTGGAGATTCAAGACGCCGCCGGCAAACCGATTCCGGGCTTCACGTTGGCCGACTGCCCGGAAATCTTCGGCGACGCCATCCAGCAGGTCGTCGCGTGGAACGGCGGCTCCGACCTGAGGCAGCTGGCAGGCAAGCCCGTCCGTCTGCGATTTGTGCTCAAAGACGCCGACCTCTACTCGATTCGCTTTCGTTAGGGAAACGCAACAATGCGATTGACAACGCTTCTCGCCGTGTCGAGTCTCTGCTGTGTCGTCTGCTCCGGGTGCGGCAGCACCGGCGTTCCCAGCAAGGAACTCCAAGGCACGGTCACCTTCCAGGGCGAGCCGGTCGAGCAGGGCACCATTCGGTTTGTGCCCGTCGATGGCACGCCGGGCCCCGCCTGCGTAGGGCAGATCTCTCGTGGCAAGTACTGCATCAAGTCGCGGGGTGGCGTGCCGCTCGGCTCCCACCGCGTTGAAATCAACGCCCAGCGGAAGACCGGGCGGCAAGTGCTTGGCCATGACGGGCTGGAGGAAACGATGATCGACGAGACGATTCGCGTTGGCCCAGCCGAATATGCTACCGATAAGTCACCCCTGAGGTTCGAATTGTGCGCCGATTCCGACGGCCGGTTCGACGTCGAACTAGCCCAGCCCGAGGGAGGTACCGGTGGCTTACCCGGGATGCATCAATAGCCAATGAGAAATACGTTATCGACGATGGACATCGGGCGTTTAGAAAATACATGCTGTTGTCCAAGCAACTTGTTTGTCATGGCGAAGCAGAAGTGTTGTAACAAGTAACCCAACCGTCAAGGGGCGAAACTGATCGTGAAACAGGGGTACAATCGGGCATTGGTGCCCGCTACTCTGTGACTGCTCCCTGCCCGATGGCCCATGGTAATCGGGCATGTCAAAGAAGAAAGGACCACCGATGCACACCTGTCACTTTCGGATTGGCAGGCCGCCGGTACTGCTTACCGTGCTTTTAACGTTCGATCTGTTACTCGGCACGTTGCGTTTCACCGAGGCGGCATCACGACCGAACGTCGTGTTGATCGTCAGCGATGACCACGCGTACTCCGACTTTGGTTTCATGGGCAATGAAATTATCCAGACGCCACACCTGGACCGGCTGGCCGCTTGTAGCGCGCGATTCCCGAACGGTTACCTGCCCGAAAGCGTTTGCCGGCCGACGATCGCTTCGATCATCACCGGCCTCCATCCGCACCAGCACATGATCACGTTCAACCATCCGCCGAATCCCCTCGGCGAGGCCCGCCACGCGGCCGACTACCTTATCCGTCAGGTACCGACCTTGCCGAGAATTCTGAAACAGGTCGGATTTGTCAGCTTCCAAACGGGCAAATGGTGGGAAGGCCATTACAGCAATGGCGGATTTGACGAAGGGATGACCCTCGGCGGTGAGCACTGGATCATGCCGGATCTCGGTTGGCGAAAGGCCCACGGAAACGGCGACGCCGGTCTACTGATCGGACGACGCACAATGAAACCAATCGAATGTTTCCTGAAGCAGCATGGCGACGAGCCGTTCTTCCTGTGGTATGCACCCGTGTTGCCTCACGTGCCGCACAATGTTGCGCCCAAGCATCTGGAACCGTACAAAGACAACCCCCGCGTGCCGGCACACATGAAACGTTACTACGCCAGCATCACACGCTTTGATGACACGGTGGGGCAACTGCTTGATATGCTCCAGCAGCGTGACCTTCTCCGCAACACACTTTTTGTCTTCGTGGTGGACAACGGATGGCTGCCGCGCATGGATCAGCCCGATCGTCACGACCCGCGCACCAAGACGTCACCCTACGAGTTTGGCATTCGGACGCCGATCCTCATCCGCTGGGACGGGCACACCAAACCGGCAACGCATCAGGAGTTGGTAAGCGCGCTGGACATCGTGCCCACCATACAGGCGGCGGTAGGGGTTGAGTCAAAAGGGCTACTGCCGGGAATCAACCTTCTACCGGCGGCCGACGGCGAGGCCCGGCTCCCTGAGCGGCCTATGTTCGGTGCCAACTATCGACACCAGTGCCGGCGATTTGAGCACCCTGAGGAGGAGTTGCTGGCCCGCTGGGTGCGACTCGGCAAGTTGAAGTTGATCCAGCCAGTCCCCGGCCGTGGCGAGCCGATGCTTTTCAACGTGGTCGAAGATCCCCACGAGCGGAATAATCTGGCTGAGGAACCCGGCTTTGTTGACGAAGTGACCAAGCGACAGCGGTTGCTCGACCAATGGTGGGATCCTGAGGATAAGGCAAAGGCAAATGAGGCCGGGCCCGGTCCCTGAGGAGCGTATGACCTGTCCCTCCTAAAAATGCGTTCACGGAGAAAGTCGGTGGACTATTTCACCGGTGACTTGCCTCGGGTACACCGATAGCAGCAATATTGGCGGAGGTACGTTGGCGCGTATCGGGTAGGAACGTCTATCGAAGCTTCGACGGCGGGAAACCGAAGTGTGTGCTGAACACTCGCGAAAAATGAAACACGCTGCAATAGCCAAGCCGTTCGGCCACCTCCGAGATACTTTTCCGCTCCGTGCGCAGCATATGCTCTGCCCAGCTCATCCGGAGGCGGTCGTAGAACTTCTTCGGCGGGTAGCCCGTCACTTGCCGGAAGATGCGGCGGAATTGTTGAGGGCTCATGTGGGCGAGCCGGGCCATCTGGTCCACCGTCAGCGTGCCATCGCGCTGTTCGTACACCTGGTCGATCGCCGCCTGGATACGTCGGATGTCACGCTCCCGCCGCGAGTCGCCCGTACAACTGAGTCCCCAACGCAGCAGCAGCGTTTGGAACATCGAGCATGCCAGTGCCCGGGTGATACTCTGCTCCGATCGCAGGTGGCTGAGGATCTGTTCGAGGGTCTCCGCTTCCTCGTCGAGCATCGAGACGGAAAACGTCCGATCGCGAGGCACCGGGCACGGGCCGATCGTGTCGAACTCGAACCACCAAAACCGCCACCGCTCGCCCGCGCAATGGTAACGCACCAGATGGGTCCACTCGGTCACCAGCAGCGACGCGGCATGCAGTTCGCGCACCCGCTCATCGCTGAGATAGACCCGGCCGTCACCCTCGTGAGTGCGCAAAGCGATCAGGCCCGTGCTGCCCCTCGGTCGCAGCCGTGTCGAGTCTTTGCGAGCCTTCGCGGCCGGCACATCGTAGCTCGAATCGGCATCCACCGCCCAGACACACCGCAGGGCCGTGGCGCCGATCGTAGCCGGAACGGGCGGGGTCGTGCAGGATTCGGTTAACATGGCGTTAGCCCCCCTCACTCTTCCCGCGGTGGTAGACGTCGATGTTGAGCGTTTCGCCGCGGGAACCCAGTTCCACGGGCAGCTCGATCAGCGTAAAACCGCGAGGGATTGGATACATGTTTCGCTCACGCCTGGAGTCGTCGAATACAGCCACAAACGCTATTCTAGTCCCGCGAAGAGGGAAAATCCATTCACAATTCGCTCGCCGAGATACGGAAATCGCTCGATTCCTCCGGGAGCGGGCCGGGGGCAACCGGACCCGGCTGAAACACAAACCAGCGGCGGCAGAAACGCGCGGTATGCGCATGGAAAGGGTTGTTTTGCGAATTGTACCGGTTCAGCCACTAACTAGAATTGGTTAGAAGTGCAAGGTGTGTAACCCGTGAGGGCATGCACGGACATCGGTGGCTGGCACGGCTGCAAGCCGCTGAAGGGAATGATACGAAAGGCTTGTGAGATGACTTCCAGACCAAAGAACATGAAACGCAGAGACTTCCTTCGCCACGGCAGCGTTGCCCTCGGGGCGTTGGCCGTTGCCGCACCCTTTGTACAGCGCAGCGCGGCCGCAAAGGACGATCGGCCCGTGCGGGTCGGGTTCGTGGGTGTCGGCAACCGGGGAACCCACATGATGACGGAATCGCTCGCCATCGAGGGCGTGCAGGTGGCGGCCGTATGCGACGTCAACGCCGCCTTCGCCCAACGCGCCCAGCAGGTCGTCGAGAAGGCCGGCCGGCCGCGTCCCGAGGCGTACACCCGGGGCGAGACCGACTTCCAACGCCTGATGGACCGCGACGACCTCGACGCGGTGTTCATCGCCACGCCCTGGAAGTGGCACACGCCGATGGCCGTCTACGCGATGGAGCAGCGCAAGTATCCGGGCGTCGAGGTGCCCTGTGCGATCACGCTCGATGAATGTTGGCAACTGGTCAACACCTCGGAGAAAACCGGCATTCCCTGCATGATGATGGAAAACTGGTCGTTCCGTCGCGACAATCTCGCCGTGCTGAACATGATCCGAGAGGGACTGTTCGGCAAGATCGTCCATTGTCACTGTGCTCATTCGCACAACTGCATGCACTGGTACATGGACCGTCACGGCCGCCCTCGCTGGAGCGGTGATCATTTGCTGGCCCGATGTGCTGACCAGTACCCCACGCACAGCCTTGGGCCGGTGCTTAGTTGGATGGACATCAACCGCGGTGATCGTTTCGAGAAAGTCGTCTCCATGGCCACTGGCCAATGGGGCATCACCGACCAGCTCACGCGCCGCTACGGTCCCGACCATCCACCGGCCCAGTTAGACTGGAAGCAGGGCGACATCGTCACCACGATGGTTCGCACGACCAACGGGAGAACTGTGGTGATCAACATGGACATGCAACTGCCACGTCCCTATGACAACCGCTGGCTGATCCAGGGCACCCGCGGGCTGTACAACGAACAGCGGAATGCGGTCTACCTGGCCGGCCTGGAGGGGCCAAGTCACAATCCAGAAAATTGGGGGCCGTTCCCGCCGTACCAAGCAAAATACGATCACCGCTGGTGGCGTGAGGGGCTGGGCGGCGGCGGGCACGACGGAGCCGACAAGCTCGAGTTGCAGCTGTTCTACCAGGCGGTCCGCGATCGCGGCCCCACGCCGCTCGACGTGTACGACTCGGTGGTGATGAGCTGCATTTTTCCACTTTCCGAGCAGTCGATCGCCCAGGGCAGCCAGCCCGTCGAGTGCCCCGACTTCACACGCGGCAAGTGGAAGACGGCGAAGCCGTATTTCGCGCTCGATCAGACAGAACAGTCTGGCACTACTTGATCACCCTCACCGTCAGCCCCTCCGCCGCAGGAGGGAGAGAGCAGCAGCCGACACATGATCGATTGTGCCTTCACCGTCTCGAAAGGCTGGATGGCCCGGGCGCTGGGTGTCCGGTTCGACCGCGACTACTACATGGACCCGGTGCAACGTCAGACGATCGACCGTCAGTGTAACGAGTATCTCGACACGCACTACGGAGAACTCGGGCTGTTTTTCACCGAGTCGAATCTCGGTCGGCGCGCGTTCTACGAGCCCCGTCAGGCGCTGGTTGGCGGCATTCAGCCAAACATGATCTTGGGGATGCTCGTCGACGCAGAATTCGTTCCGTCGGACGACAAGGACGCCGACATCTCGCCGAGCCCGCTGGCTGGTCTTGATGCGGCCGACCTGCCCGAGGTGGAGTCGCTGCTGGAACACCCGCTCGTCCGGGTGTTCGACGAGCAGTACCGCAGTTTGAGCCGCAATGGGCAACAGAATTACGTGCCGATCCCACCGCTGTTCTGGGATGCCTCGGGCCGGGCCACTATCCATGGGACGTTCACCACCGCGCAAAAACTGTTCGGCGAGCAGGTTTTCTTGGACCTGGCCATGGAGCCCGAGCGCGTGGCGGCCATCTTCGAGTGGATCACCGACGCCTCGATCGTTCTGACGCGACACTTCGCCGGACTAGCCCAACGCGAGATCACCGAGATCCATGTGGGCGAGTGTTCCGGCTGTATGATAAGCGGGCCGTTATTCGAGCAGTTCGTCGTGCCATCGCTCTCGCGATACGGGCGCCAACTCGGTCCCGTGCGGCTGCACTCCTGCGGCGGGAGCGATCACCTGCTGGGCGCGTTCCGCCAGGTGGAGAACCTCGGCTCGCTGGACCTCGGCGGCGAGACCTCGGTGGCGCAGGTGCGCAGGCTGTTTGGCCCCGACCTGCCGGTGGACATCGCTCCGCTGGTGAACGATCTCCGTGCGCCCGAGCCCGATGCGCTTCTCGCCTGGCTCGACCGGGTCATTTCAGAGAACGCGGGTGGCTCGCTGACCCTCGCATTCCACCTAGAGAACGGTTATCATCTGGAACATGTGCGGGCCATGCACGATCGCGTGGCGATGATCAGCCGCTGAGTCCCTTCGTCACTAAGCTCCGAAAGCCCCTTCATGTACGACGCTGCCGATGTTCTCGGGCGCACCAACTTCACCATGGCCGACTGGCTGATCGTCATCGGCTATCCGTTGATCTCCCTGGCGATCGGCCTGTACGTGCGGCGTCTGATCACGAACATGGAGGATTTCGTTGTCGCTGGTCGTGGCCTGGGCGTGTGCCTGGGGATCGCCACAATGACCGGCACGGAGTTGGGCCTGATTACCGTTATGTACAGCGCCCAGAAAGGGTTCGGCGGCGGGTTTGCCGCATTTCACATCGCCCTGGCTGCAGGCGTCGTGACGTTCCTCGTTGGGGTCACCGGGCTGTTCGTCTACCGCCTGCGGCAGATGGGCGTGATGACCATCCCCGAGTTCTACGAACGTCGGTTCGACCGAAAGACCCGCGTGCTCGGCGGCATCATGATGGCCTTCGGCGGCATTCTGAACATGGGCTTGTTCCTCAAGGTGGGGTCCATGTTCATCGTCGGTATCACCGGGCTGTCGGCGACTAGTTGGGCGCTTCCGGCAGGGATGGTTTTTCTCATCACACTCGTGCTTGTCTATACCTGCCTGGGCGGGATGGTCGCGGTCGTGATCGCCGACTATATGCAGTTTGTCGTCCTCTCCTTTGGGTTGCTGCTGACGACGGCGTTGGCGATCGGTCACCTCGGGTGGACGAATATCTTCGAAACCGTGCAAGCGAAAATGCGGGTCGGGGGTTTCGACCCAACCGTAGCGGAAAGTGGGTTCGGTTGGGAGTACATCATTTGGATGGGTTTTCTGGGCTTGGTCTCTTGCGGCATTTGGCCGACGTCGGTCGCCCGCGCACTGGCAATGGACAGTCCTCGGGCGGTCAAACGACAATACATGTTCGCGTCGATCTCCTACCTCATTCGGTTCTTGATTCCGTATTTCTGGGGCATCTGCGCGTTCGTGTTCATTATGCAGACGGCGGAACTCACGGAGTTGTTCTTCCCGGCCGGCTATCCACCGCCTGGTGAGATGCCCAAGGGTGTCGAAGCACTCGATGACCTGTACGCAATGCCGTTGTTCCTGAGTCGCATTCTGCCGATGGGAATCATCGGGATTATCACGGCCAGTATGGTAGCGGCGTTCATGAGTACGCACGACAGCTATCTGCTTTGCTGGAGCAGCGTACTGACACAAGATGTGGTCGCCCCGATCAGCGAGTCGCTCGGCCACCCGATCCAGCCGCGTACCCGGCTCACCCTGACCCGCGTGCTGATCGTCACCATCGGCCTGTACGTGCTGTACTGGGGACTGATCTACCAGGGCGAGAACGACATCTGGGACTACATGGCCGTCACTGGAGCGATCTACTTCACCGGCGCATTCGCCCTGTTGCTTGGAGGGCTGTATTGGCGACGAGCGAGTTCGACCGGGGCGTTTCTCGCCCTGTTGACCGGCATCGTGGCCATCCTCGGGCTGATGCCCGTGCAGGACGGTCTGGGACACCTGCTCACCCTGTTGCTGCAACCCCAAGAGCCCATCGTCGTCGAGATCCCCAGCGCACGCGTCGGACTCATTTCAATCGCCGCGACAACCACAGTAATGTTCGTCGGTTCGTTGCTCTTCCCCGACCGCAGGTGCTCTGCGGAGAACACCTCGGCACAAGGAGATGAATGATGCCGCTGGAATTTTGGATCTGGTTGTGGAAAGCCGTTTTCGTCATCGGCGTCGGGCTGTTCGGCGGATTGGCCATGGTGGTGACCATCGGCGGGGCGATCGATGTCGTCAAGCTTGTTCGTGCCTTGAGGGAAGCCCACGCCCGCGCGGACGAGCATGCCGAACAGTAGCTGCCAACAGTTGGCTGGCGCTTTTCCGCGCTAAAGCGGACCACCGACTTTCGCCGTGAACGCATTTACACCGAAGTCGCAGACCAGAAGGTCGTCGGACGGACTCGACACGCGGCGAGTAGAGACTCGATCATTGACAACCTGAACGAAAGAGACACGAGGAATGGCCTGCGCGCAGATGGGTAGCGCACGTTCCCGACGAGAATCAGTGCTTATGCTGCTCGGCAAACGCGAATGATGGGCAGATGGCGCCGGCCGGCAAGGTGATCGATCGTGAGGACGAACGGATCACCCGGCTTGCCGTCGACGTCGACGCGCGGCGCCGCACAAGGCGAGCCGCGTGGCCAGTGCGGGCGTGGCTCGAGTCGGGGTTGCTCGTTGGCCACCGGACGCGAGAAGAAGACCTCATTGGGCGTCTTACCGTTGAGCGTGTCGTGCGGGCGGTGCTCGTTGTACCACTCGAAAACCAGTTCGACTTCCCGCTCGAACTGCGTCTGGTCCTCGGGTATCGTGATCATCGCCAGAAGTTCTTTGGCGGTCCGATGAAAACGCTCGACGACGGCAATGCTGCCGTGCCGGCCGACGGCACCGAATCGCGGAAGGATGCTCATCGCTTTGCACCATTGCTCGAAGTGTTCGCACTTGAATTGAGAGCCCTGATCGACGATCAGGTGTTTCGGACGGGTTCCTTCCTTGCGAAGGATGCGGTCGAAGGCCGCGGTTACGTCTTCCGATGAGGGTTTTTGACTTGAAGACGGCAAAACCCATCGAACGCCGGGGATAGTGGTCCACGACGTTCAGCAACCACCAACATACGGGCCAGCGTTGCCAGATTGCGTGGGGAACCCAACAGGTCCAAAAACCGCCACTGATCGGCACGGTCGTTAGGTCGGTATGCCGCGTATGGCCGGCGTATTTGGCCACGATGCGTCGCCGCTTGCCCGATTCATTTTCCGTCGGCTCTGGTCTCATAGCAGGCGTCTCTTCAAGAATCCGCCACACAGTCGATGGGCCGAGATGAATGCCGGCCCGAGCCAGCGTTTGGGCGATCTTTTCCTTGCCGAGTGCCGGGCAGAACAGTTTGATCCGCTGGACCGCGTAGCGAACCAAATCGGGAAAGCGATTCACCGGCACGTTTGTCCGAAGCAACGAATCGTCATCGGCGCGCCGAAGCCATGCCCGGATCGTGGCATCCGAGACAAAAAACCGACGAGCCGTTTCGGCCTTGGTCCAGCCGCACATCGTGCGGAGTTCAAGAATGGCCATCCGCTCGACCGGCAGAAACTGCGGCCGACGGTGTGGGTCAACGCGTCGCATCCGGGCGCCGTTGATTCGCAACTCCTCACGCAGCGCGGCCACTTCCGTTTCCAGCCGGTGGATTCTCGCCCGCAGCACGTGGCCTTCCTCGATAAGAAACTCGCGACCTGCGAGCATCGCGATCCGCACGATGCCGATGATGTTCAACACGGCGTGGCGGACGTTTTGGGCCCAACCCTTTGACAATGGCAAGGTCCCAAGATCGTGTTCGCGAAGTTCGTCGTCCATGGTGTCGCTCGATGGTGGCCCTAAAACCTCCTATCGTAGCAGGCTTGGGTGACGATCGGCGCGATGGGATGGGTGCCTTGGGCTTACGCTGTCCTGGCCGACAATCGTGAAGACCCGCGTGGTGTGTTGCCGTTAGGATGTTCGGTGCCGGTAAAACCCGAGAGAACCGCCAAAATTCGCCGGACCACTTCACCACGTCTCCATCGACCGGAGTCTGACTTGCTCGGATGCGCCGATTATGCGGGGTATACCCACCCGCTGGGGATCCGTTTTACCCGCCGGGTATGATATCTTTGAACTGCACGAGACGATGACGAATGAAGTGATGATGGTGATGAGGTGCGCCGACATCGTCGCTCCGAAAGTCCACACTCATGGAGGAGCCAGCCGTGCTTCGAATACTACTCATTTCTACGACGTGTCTTGTTCTGATCGTGATGGCCGCTGTCTCGGAAGCGGCGGATGAATGCCTGCTTTGCCGCGAGTACCTGGCCGGCGACCTGTTCGGTGCCCGGTCCGGGCTGGCGGAGCATGGGGTCGTCGCCGATCTCCAGTTGACGCAGTTCTACCAGGGCGTCGCCAGCGGTGGGGCGAACGAGACGGCTGCGTACGGCGGCAAGCTCGACTACTTCTTCACCTTCGCGAAGGGCGCCGTGGTTCTGCACGCGGAATCCCGCTTTGGTGAAGACGTGATCCTCGATGCCGCCGGAATTGCACCGGTCAATGCGAACCTCCTTTATCCCGAATTGGAGGACACCACCGCCATCACCGGCCTGCAGTTCAATCTTCCTCTCACCTCCGATCAGCAGTGGATTTGCACCTTCGGAAAGATCAACACACTCGATCTGTTCGAATCGCTGTACCCGCAAACGGGCCGCGGCGTTAACGGGTTCATGAACGGCTCCGCCTTCTTGCCGTTAAGTGTGGTCCGCACGGTTCCCTTGTCGTTTCTCGGCGCCGGCGTAATGAAAATGCACGAGAAGCAAATCCAAGGCGCGCTGTTGGTCTACGATAGTCATAACGTAACGACGACCAGCGGATTCGAAAACTTGTTCGACAACGGCGCGAACATTGCAGGTATGTGGAGGTTCTTCACTGAATTCGGCGACCTGCCCGGATCACACCTGCTTCTTGGGACTTGGGCCTCCGGGACGTTCACGTCGTTGGACCGAACCGGCTGGAGTTTTCTTCCGGAAACCGGGCTGATCGCTCCGGAGTCGAGCGGTTCGTGGAGCTTGGTCTATATTCTGGAACAGAAGCTGTGGGTCGATCCGAGCTGTGAACAGCGGAGCATCGGTTTACTCAGCGAATGGGGACTCGCCGATCCGGAGACATGCCCCTACGCATGGAGCGGAAACGTATCGGTACAGGCCGAGGGATTGGTGGCTTGTCGCGAGCGCGACTCGATGGGTGTGGGCTACTTCTACAACGGCCTAAGCGGCGACCTCAAGGACCTGTCTCCTTTGCTGCTTCCATTGGGAGACGCACAGGGCGTCGAACTATACTACAATGCCGCCATCTCGCCCTGGTTTCACCTAACTGCCGACCTGCAATTCGTCAAACCCGCTCTGTCAACCAACGATACGGCGGTCGTCCTGGGGCTGCGAGGCAAAATCGACCTGTAATGAGCTCTCGTAGGACAGCAGGGCCGCCAACCAAACCGGTGCTGCCGCACCCGGGCAAGAACCCGCTCCCGTTGGTCGCTAATCTCCGCGAGAAACTTCACGATCTTTGAGGTTAGTAGTACCGAACCTGAACCTGAGATCAATGCCGGCCCGGGCCAGCCATGGGCGGTTTTCATATTGTCCGGCGTCGGGTAGGACACCTGTTCCGCTGGGTTGCATATCGAATGATGTTCGGAAACCGACTCATCAGCGTGTTCGTTCGAAGCAGCGAGATGATGGCCGGTACCTTACTTTTCCCACCGTTGCTCACCGGCGTACAATTCCTGCAACGCAGTAGAAGGCACCCGCGGGGTGCTGGTTGGCAGGAGAGGCCGAAGTACAGTACAAGAGAAGGGTGAAGGAGACTGGTCATGTCTATCCGCCACGCATCGCCGTCAACCACGCCGGTTGTCGGCCATACCATGTCGATCGGTGCTTATCTGATCCGGCGTCTTATTGACTTTGGTGTTCGCGACGTGTTTGGCGTTCCCGGCGACTACGTACTGACGTTCTATTGTCGTTTGGAGGCCAGTGCTATCAACACCGTGGGTTGCACGAGGGAAGACTGCGCAGGCTTCGCGGCCGACGCGTACGCCCGGCTGAACGGAATTGGGGCCGTTTGTGTCACCTATTGCGTGGGCGGCTTAAGCCTATGCAACTCGGTAGCTGGTGCCTTTGCCGAAAAATCACCCGTGGTCGTCATCAGCGGAGCCCCGGGACTCAGGGAACGGTTCAATGATCCCCTTTTGCATCATCGGGTCCGGAATTTCCGTACCCAGTTTGAAGTCTTCCGGCAACTCACCACCGCCGCGGCCGTTCTGAGCGATGCCGATACCGCTTTCCGCGACATTGATCGTGTACTCTCGGCAGTGGTCCGTTACCGTCGCCCGGGCTATATCGAGTTGCCGCGCGACATGGTCGATGTCGTACCGGAGGCACCCTACCCTATCGGTAAGGCCACCCCAAAGAGCGATCAAGGGGCGCTAGTCGAGGCCGTAGCCGAAGCGACACGACGTTTGTCGGACGCTGAACGCCCCGTGATTATTGCCGGAGTGGAGGTACACCGCTTTGGTCTTCAGGATCGGCTCCTGGCTTTTGCCCAAGGTGCAAACATTCCTATCACCACGACCATGCTTGGCAAGAGTGTGGTCAGCGAGACCCATCCGTTGTTCGCCGGTATCTACGAGGGTGCGATGGGGCAGGAGGATGTCACCCGTTTCGTGGAAGAAAGCGACTGTGTGCTCTTGCTCGGGGCTTTCATGACCGACATCAATCTCGGCATTGGTACGGCCCACCTTGACCCGGTCCGGTGTATTGACGCGACGAGCGAGAGGCTACGGATCAGTCACCATTGCTTCGAGGACGTGCTGCTGGCCGATTTTCTAGATGGGCTCATCGCCGTGGGAATCGAAGCCCCCGATAGACCGCTGCCCGCCAAACTCGCGACCGTGCCTGGCAAGTTTCAACTCGAAGACGATCAGCCGATCACCATCAAGCGGCTCATGGACCGCCTGAATCTGGCATTAGACGAGAAGATGATCGTCATCGCCGACATCGGCGACGCGCTTTTTGCCTCCAGCGAGTTGGTCATCCGGCAACGAACCGAGTATCTCAGTCCAGCCTACTACACTTCGATGGGCTTCGCGGTGCCCGCGGCCCTCGGAGCCATGGTTGCCCGCCCTGAACTACGTCCCGTCGTGTTGGTCGGCGACGGCGCCTTTCAGATGACGGGCATGGAACTGTCGAACGTCGTTCGCAGGAAACTGGCACCAATTATCATTCTTCTCGACAACGGCGGCTACGGCACGGAACGGCTTCTTCACGCGGGCGACCACGACTTCAACGAGATCCAGCCCTGGTGTTATCACGAGTTGCCGTCGATCTTCGGCGGGGGAACTGGCCATGCCGTCCACACCGAAGGTCAATTCGACACGGCCCTTCGGGCGGCGCGCGAAGACCACTCGGCGATGAGTCTCATCCATGTCCACCTTTCCCGTACCGATTGCAGTTGTTCGCTTCAGCGCCTGTGCGCCAAACTAGGACCGCGCGTTTAGCCTTCACGTCGAGAGATACAAACAAGGCATGTGAATCAGGTGTCGGAGCCCAAGGCGAACCGTACTCCAGTCATCCGCGTTACGGTTGCGACTGTCCGCCCGTTTGATCTTTCTGCTTCAGACGGACCATCATCCACTGCACCGTCTTCTCGGTTCCGTAATGCACCAGCACTGTGGTCTCGTCTTCGGTGAGGTTGTAGAGTCCGGTGTCCAAGACCATGTCCTTGTTATCCCCAATGGTCCACGCAATCTGTTGGGTGGATTTGTTGACGGCGCCGTGGATGGGTAGCGTCTTTTTGTCAGTGAGGTTGTAATAGTTGCCGCGGACGATGCCCTGCTTGTCGACCGCCAGTTGCAGGGTCATTTTGGCGCTGGTTTGGCCCGGTTCGAGAAGGCCGAAGACGCCCAGCGAGAGCCATTGCGCGTCGGTGGACACTTCGGCTTGTCCTTGATCTGCAAGGTCGGTTGCCGCTTGCGCATACAACTGGGCAGTTGCCATTGGCTGGCCGTCGTAGCAGACGTAATTATTCTGGTAGGTGATGTTGTCGCCGTAGTCGTAGGGGTTGGCGGGCCAAGCGGTTCCGAACCAGGTGTTGAGACCGCTCCACGTGGCGCCCATCCAGGCGCCGGTCGCCAAGCCGGCCGAGTACCACGCGCCGGGATGGGCCCTGTACCAGTCGGGGGTGAAAGTGCCGTAAGCGGAAAACGACCGACGTACTCCTACGCTGGCGGAATGCATGTACGTTGGAGACACATAACGAACGCCGCCGGCTCCGGCAACGCCGTGGGCGATGGTAGTCCCTCCGGCGCCATGCATCACAGTACCGGAGGAATACTTCCGCCCGGCCGCGGCACCACCCTGCCCGGCGACGATGCCAGCGGCGCTGGACTCATGGTGCGCGGCGGTCGTGCCGCCGGCGCCGTGAACCGCCGTGCCGGAGGAGTGTTCCCGCCCTGCTGCGATACCTTCAGGCCCAGCCGCCACGCCCCGAGCGCCCGACGATTCATGGGTGTAAACGTTCCCCTCGGGGCCTTTCACGGCTGTGCCACTGGCATAGCCGCCGCCAGCAACCGCGCCGCCTGGCCCGGTGGCAGCTCCTCGGCCCGCGGCGGAACCATGGGCGATTGTCGTCCCGCCTGGGCCATGATAGACGTGCCCCGACGCTCCGCCGTGAAAGGCAGCCGCGCCTTCGGGGCCGGCAGCGGCTCCGCCAGCGCCAAAGGCGCCGCCGGCTGCGTGCATGCCGCCGTCGGTAGGCAATCCGAGAAAACTGTTTAGTTGTCCTCGGCTCACCGAACCTCCCAACCCGCCGGCCTGATGTCCACCGGCGCCGAATCCGCCCGCGTGGGCACTTTCGGCACCAAATCCACCGGCGTGGAATCCACCGGCTTGTGCTCCTCCGAAACCGCCCGCGTGGGCACCTTCGGCACTGAACCCGCCGGCGTGGAATCCACCGGCGTCGAACCCACCAGCGTGCTCTCCATCAAACCCGCCTCCATGAAATCCGCCAAATCCTCCTCCGGCGAATCCACCTCCGCCTCCGAGCCCACCGGCATGAAGCCCGCCGAAGCTTCCGCCCCCCAATCCACCGCCGTGAAACCCGCCAAAACCTCCGCCTCCCATTCCACCGCCGTGAAACCCGCCGAAGCCTCGGCCGAAGGCGGGACTACTGATCGCTATGCCGACGATCAGCGCAATTGCAATCTGAATAGACCGGTTCATCGTATTGACCCTCTTTCCTGATCTGCCTGAAATGGGTTGATTTGTTTGAACTTCGTTTTGCCTCGGACTTCGCAGCCCGATCATTGCTTCTGGTGTACACGGTCGAGGATCACCTCGCGCGTGTCGGGCAGTCGCACCATTCCGACCTTGCGATCCATGGAACGCCATCCGAAGACGCCGTCGTCTCCGGGGATGTGAATGACATAGTCCAGCGAAGATGTCGGGGTACCATTGGCCAAGGTGCCGGTCGATTCGATCCGCCAGCCTTCGGGCGTGGGTGTCCAGAGGCCGGTGCCGTGCCCGCCCGACGAATCGAACGACCAAGACCGCATTTGGTCGAGCCGTGGATCCCAGCCGATGATTTGGGTTCCAGAAGAGGTTGTCTTGCCGTCTTCGCTGACTGTGTAGTCGCGCTGGAGGTAGCACTTGTTGGCAATCCAGCGGATGCTGTTGCGGACCGTCGCCGTCTCGGACGTATTCTCCCATTCACCGACAAGCCACTCCAGGTTTTTTGTTCTGGCGTAACCGGCCGGCGGCGTAAGGCTCGTTTCACGCACGCTGGCCATTCGCCATTTGCCGTCTTCCAGCACGTGTACGGCCGAATAACGGCTGGTTCCGCCCGAGTTGGCGTCTTTGAGAACCACTCGGGAGATGCCATCTTCGACGGCGGTTGTCGGCGTGGGGAACTCGATGGACCCGACGAGGATTTCGATCCGCGCGCCGGGATATTCCTTGAAGAATGCCGCGTACAAGTCTTCGATCGCTTTGCGGCCCTTGAAAACCGCGCCCCGTTCGTCGATCAGGCTACCGTTGGCGGTCCAAAGGTCGGCCACGTCTTTGGCATTGCCGGCGTTGAAGGCCTTCGCGAATGCATCGGCGGTAGCTTGGATCGCCGCTTCGTTCGGATTGACCTCGGATTTTACGGCAGGCGACGTCGTGGCCGGAGCGGACGTGCTACCCGGTTCGTCGCCGGGTCCGCTTTTCTCTGCGGCATGCGCGGAGACGGCGAAGACCAGGATTGTCGAGACGACGAGCAGCGCTTGCAGCGATTTGCCGTTGGCAACTGCCTTCCCGCGTTCGGGCATGTGCCCGGTCGTCGACTTTGGTAGAAAGCTTCTCATGTCGGAATTTCCTTTCTTTCGAATAACATACGAAACAATCGTTCCATGGCGGTCGTAGTCCGTTCCCGGTGTTGTTTCGTTCGGCATTATACGAACAGTCCTCGGCACTGAGGCCGTCTCTTCAAAGCCGGTGACGGGGATGGTTGTTGTTTGCGTACTGCAGCGCCGATCAGCGGCGCCCCGTGAGAAGCACGACACGGGTCGGCGAATAGGCCATAGGACGACGCGGCGCAGGGCTGCGTATCGCGCAGGCCTGACGTGGTAATCCGGCCAATTGCTACGTGGACATTGCACTGCCGAACGTAATCGGCACATCGAAGCCGACGTTGTCGGGCCCCATCGATAACACATTTCGCATCCTGGTTACTTGTTGGGCGCGGCCAGACGCGACGACCGCCAAAACATCGGTTGCCGCCGCACTCTGGCTGAGTGTTCGGGGCAGTTTCGCTGGAGTTCTCTTCGATGGGGAGCACCCGAGTTTGCCTTTGGCCCTTTGCCTTCCAACGGCAAATCCACGGTTCCTCCAAGTGGTCGAGCTTCGTTCCACGGCCTCTCATCGCCGCCGAGCCGTCACTCGCTGAGTTTGTTGTTCCGCTGAGCAGCCTTGAGCTTCTCGATGTCCGCAGGCGATAGCTGCGGACGGTCCACCTTGATGGTGAGCTTGTTGAGCTTGGCGGTCAGAGGGAACGGCGGCTTGTAGTCGGCGTCGTTCACTCCGGTCAGCGTGTCGGAGCCGATGTCGAAGCTTTCGTCCCACTGCAGGATCATGGGTAACGTCCGCTCCATGTTCTGCGTGCAAACGACCTTTCCGTCGACTTTGAGCGTGCCGGTTCCTGGACGTGCAAGACCGCTCATGTTGTTAAAAGCGAGCGTGCCTATGCCTAGCCCTTCGTACTTGAAGTCGAACTCGATCGTGTGCTGTCCGGGGGTGAGCGCGTCGGCGCCTTCCCACTTGATTCGCTTCAAGTCGAGTAGATTCCACAGGAAGACCGGCTTGCTCTTGAGCAGGTAGAAACCGTAACCGGCAAACCGTCCGCCGGAGGTCAGGACCATGCCCTCCGCGCCGCCTTCGGGAACGTTGATGTCCGCCGTGATAGTGTAGGAGCTGTCCAGTAGGAACGGGGAATCGCCTTGCGGAAGGCCGGTCATCGGATGTTTATAGACGAACTCGGTGCGGCCGGCCGTGATGTTGGGGCGCGGGGCGACGATCCGGGCGGCCACCGAGGCATCGAGTGGGAACACCTGGTACTTGTTCGCCTCCTCGACGAACATTTGCTTCATCGCCTTCACCTTGTCCGGATACCGGTCGGCGAGGTTCTGCGACTGGCTGAAGTCGTTGTTCAGATCGTAGAGTTCGAGGATCTGGTTGTTGAGCGGGTCGGGATTGGCCGCTTCGAAGGCCTCCCAGGGGGCACGGTTCACCTTGGTGCTCAGCAACCAACCTTCGTGATACAGGGCCCACTGGCCCATCATCTCGAAGTATTGGGTCTTGTGGCGCGACGGGGTATCCGCGTTGGCCTTGTCGAAGGTATAGGCGAAGCTGTTGCCCTCGATCGGCGCCTGCTTGATGCCGTCCACGTATTCGGGAGCGGGAATGCCGCAGACTTCCAGCAGGGTGGGAACGACGTCAATCACATGGCAGAACTGCTCACGCAGCGCACCGGTGTCCTTGATGTGACCGGCCCAGGAGACGACCATGCCCTGGCGGATGCCGCCGAGTTTCGAGGCGTTCTGCTTGAACCATGTGAAGGGGGTGTCGAAGGCCCAGGACCAGCCCGCCGACATGTGATTGTAGGTCTGTTCCGTACCCCACACGTCGTACCACTTCATCTGGACATCGACGGGCACGGTGACGCCGTTGAAGAACGCGACTTCGTTGGGCGTGCCCAACGGGCCGCCTTCGGCGCTGGTGCCGTTGTCGCCATTGATGTAGATGATGAGCGTGTTGTCGAGCTTGCCCATGTCCTCGACGGCCTGGATGACGCGGCCGATCTCGTGGTCGTTGTAGGCCGCGTAGGCGGCGAACACTTCCACCTGCCGGATGTAGAGTTTCTTTTCTTCGGGCGTGCAATCGTCCCAATTCTTAATGACGTGGGTCGGCCAGGGTTCCAGTTGGGTGTCCTTCGGAATAACCCCCAGACGCTTCTGGTTTTCAAAGATCGTCTCTCGCAGCTTATTCCATCCATCGTCGAACAGGTGCATCTCGTGGATCTTGTCGACCCACTCCTTGGTCGGATGATGCGGCGCGTGGGTGGCGCCGGGAACGTAATAGCAGAAGAAGGGCTTGCTTGGATCGATCTGGTTGGTCCGGTTCAGCCAATCGATGGCGTCGTCGGCCATGGCGGTGATGAGGTTCCAGCCCGGCTTGCCCTGGAAGGGATAGATCTGGGTCGTGTTGCGGAACAGGTTCGGCTGCCACTGGTTCGCGTCGCCGCCCACGAACCCATAGAAATACTCGAAGCCCATGCCGATGGGCCATTGGTCGAACGGTCCGATCTGGCTGGCCTCGAAGGCCGGCGTGTTATGATCCTTGCCGAACCAACTCGTGGCGTAGCCGTTGTCGCGGAGGATGCAGCCAATGGTAGCTTTGTCCTGGGGAATGATGCTGTTGTAGCCCGGGAAACCCGAGGCCTGTTCCGAGATCACGCCGAACCCGGACGAATGGTGGTTGCGGCCGGTAATCAGCGCGGCGCGCGTCGGCGAGCAGAGGGCGGTGGAATGAATGTTATTGTAACGCAAACCATTTTCGGCAAGGCGATCCATGGTCGGTGTTGGAATGACGCCGCCAAACGTGCTGGGGACGCCAAAACCTGCGTCGTCCGTCATGATCAGCAGGATGTTAGGCGCCTGTTTGGGCGGTACGACGCGCGGCGCCCACCAGGGCATCGATTCCAGGGCGTCTTCCTTGATCACTCCGCCGAAGGGCGGCGCAGGCGGCGGAAGCTGCTTCCCGTCAATCGTCGTCGTGGCGCTCGGGGAGCCGAGCCGTCCGGTGGTCTGCTGGGCCCGAATGGGCATCGCCGCAATCAGTACCGTAACGACCGCGAACGAAACCGTGGCAAAAAAAGCTCGACCCATCGGAGTTCTCCTTCTGCGACCTGACCTTGTGTTTCTGAATCACAAACCGTCTACAGAAATGTCTCCGACCCTTGGAAAAAGTCAACCCTTCGGTTTCGGCAGCAAATCGATATCGGGGAAGGCGTCGCGCATTGCCACGCCCAGCATGTGGAGTTCGCGGAAGATTGGCAGCCCTTGCGGGTGAAGACGTGGCGTCGTTTGCAGAAACTCGACCCGAAAAAACGAGAGTCGCTTTTCCACGCATCGAACCACATGCCGGCCGAGAAGCTACGCAGGAAGATTCCCGAAATCCCCGACGAATCAGCTCATCTTGCTGTTACATACAGACCGGCAGCGAAGAGTCGACCCCAAAAGCCGATTCGTGCGATTACGCAGCCCGCGTGTAGCGGTGATATAATCCGGCGATCTGCCGGACCGAGAGGACCTTGTCCAGCGAGGCCGGAGGTGCGACCTCACCTGGCGCCGGCGGGTTTCGATCTTATGAAAGACATGGCGGAAGCCCTGATAATACCGTAAGATAGTCGACATACTTCGCTAGTCCCAGTTCCGTTGTATTGGTGATGAGAATCAACAGCGGGGCATGAGCCACTTCCCCTTCGTGAAGTCCTAACAGCCAGAGGTAAAACGACGGGTGACGTCGTACTGTATATCACGCTCATCGTCAGGCCAGCTTGAAGAAACTTGTTTCAGCGTCCAACAGCCTGACGGCAATCTTCTTCCGGCTGGCACGATCGCACCACCTACTTCTCACACGCGGCGACTGTCGCGAAGTCTCCGAACGGCGGCCAACCCTGGTCGCCACGTCCCACCTTCGCGACACGGGCCACCGTGTGACGCCTCGTGGCCAAGCGTGCCTTTCCTTCAACGGGCGGAAGGGTGCGACAACCGGTTAGGGCCTGTTTTTCTCGGGCAAAGTCGCCAAATCGGCGGCGCGCGGATCAAGAATACCGCCAAGCCACGACGGCTCAACGCAAAATGAGTTCAGATCTCAAGAAGGCCGCAAACGCCCGTTTTCACGGCAAATCGATGCCGAGCGTATCCCTACGCGGAGGACTTGTGGGCACCACAGTCGGCACCCCGTTTTCTGCTCGTGTTGTATCTCTTGACTGCGTCGAAAGATAGAGAAACAGAGAATCAGGCTACGGAACCGAGGACGGGTGTGCAAGAAAGGGCGCCGTTCATCGGCGGCCGTATCGAGGGAACACGCGATTTTGACAATTCGCACAGACGAAAACGAGAGGCTTTCACCCCTATTTGTCAACAGTTTGTGTGTAGACCAACAATCGATACGATCGAATTCAGTGATAGTCACATAGGGGGCAGTAACAACACAAAAGGGCCGACGTTGTACTGGCCAACGGACGGAACCGGAGCGGTTCATCATCAGCACGGGAGATAAACCGCTGTGAGCGGTTCCTGTCGGCCCTTGCGTCGCCAGGGTGATGGATCACCCATTCGCGACGACGCATCGGATTCCCATCCTTTGCTCCGCAAACTCGAATGTCTTTACCGGATATCCGAGGTGGTGGAGGAACGCGCGGATTCCCTGCCCAACATCCTGCGCGGAATCGCAGAGATTCTTCCCAGGGCGTGGCAATCTGCGGACCCCTGCCGGGCCCGGATAATCCTGCGTGATGAGCGGTACGAGACCGAGGGCTTTCGGGAATCCGCCTGGAGACAAGCGGCACCGATTCGGGTACGGGGGAAGTCGGTGGGGCAAGTGGAAGTCTTCTTCCAAGAGGCCCCGGCAGAGTGTGGCGATGGCCCGTTCTTGCGAGAGGAACGAGAACTCATCGACACGGTGGCTGCACGCATCGGCAGAATCGCCGAGCGTTACCTATTGGAGGAAGAGTTGAGTGCGACTCGCGAGGCGCTTCATGAAGCGAAGGCTGCCCTGCGCGGAATTTTCTCGCAAATCAACGAGGAACGAGCCGAAATAGGCCGTTCGATCAATGCCAATGTGGAGAAGGTTCTTCTTCCTCAAATTCGCGCCTTGGCAAACCAGGTTTCGTCGCATCAGATGGAGTGCCTCACCCTTCTCGAAAAGGGCATGACGGAATTGACAAGCCCGTTCACGCACCGGCTTTCCAGGGTCTGCCAAAATCTCACGCCGACCGAGATCGAGATTTGCGGCATGATACGAAGCGGGATGAGCACGAAGGAGGTTGCGCGGCTGCGCCACGTCGCTCCGGCGACCGTCTTTAAGCAGCGCGAGAGCATCCGCCGCAAGCTTTCCATCGTTGGAAACGGCGTAAACCTGACGGCGCACTTGCTGGCGGTTACCGCGGAGATTCCGTAATTCCGCGTGGCAAGTTTTCCGTCCGCCAGCTCTCACGCGATCGTCTCTCACACGATCGCGCTGCTCAGTCACATTCCTTCACTGCGGGTATTCCACAACGTCGCGCTTCGTGGCGCCCTCGAAGGTTTCTGCATTGCGTATAGGGCGTACGGACTTTTCGCCAGGAAGATACGGAATCCGAGACGGCATCACTGGGTTACGTTTTGGTGTTCCGAAAACAAGGGCGATTTGGGTTCCGAAGACGAGGCAAGCAGGGCGAACAAGTCTTGCTGTACCGTTCACGCAGGAGGGTGGTGAAATGCTGGAGTTGACGACGGAAAAGCGGTCCATAGTGGGGCGCAATAACGAGAGCGTGTCCTTGCAGCCCGACGGACTGAAGACACAAAACCAGGGCAAAGACGCTCGACTTCGCTTCGTCTACTTGGCTCTCTTCGGGCTTTCCGGGTTGGCCTCCCTTGTATATGAAATCGTTTGGGTTCGTCAATTCACACTTGTTCTCGGGGCATCGACGTACGCGGTGACGATCGTGTTGGCGGTTTTTATGGCCGGAATGGGAATCGGTGCATGGGCCCTGGGCAAGTGGGCGGACCGCTGCGGCGAGAATCGTCTTGTAACGACATATGCCTTACTGGAAGCTGGAATCGGCGGCTACGCCCTCGTGCTTCCCATCCTATTACATAGCGTCGAACGGTTTTATGCCGTGTTTTACCAGGCTTGCCAACCGGGGGTGGGCCTGGCCAATGCGGTGCGATTCGTTCTGGCGTTTCTGTTGCTGGTCGTGCCAACCAGCCTGATGGGGGCAACTTTGCCGGTTCTCAGCCGGTACATCATCCGCCGCAGAACTCGGATTTCGGTAACGGTTTCCTGGCTCTACGGGCTGAATACCGTCGGTGCCCTGTTCGGGGCGGCCCTGGCGGGATACGTACTTCTTCCCGTGTTTGGCGCGTCCGTCTCCGGGCTCATCGCCATAACCGTCAATTTCGTCGTTGCGGTCAGCTTCTGGGCCGTCCATCGGTTTACCGCGGCAAGCCCGACTATCGAATCACTTACCCAGTCGTCCGGACCCGTCGGCGTTTCCACCGTCGTTTCTCGTCGATGGACTCCCCTGAGCCGTGCGTTGATTGTGGCCTTTGCCGCGTCGGGTTTTGCGTCGATGCTCTACGAGGTGGCTTGGACCCGCACGCTGACGATGATTCTGGGGACGACGACCTATTCCTTCACGACGATGCTCGTGACCTTTCTGTTGGGTATTGCCCTGGGAAGTCTTTTCTTTGGTCGTCTGCAACGGTTGGCAGCGCCGACGAACCTGTTCGTCTGGGTGCAGTGCACGGCGGCATTCTCGGTGTTGCTGACGATCCCGCTGTTCGAAAAGCTGCCGCTGATGTATCTCTCGCTACACGGAATGATTCCGGAAAGCTGGTTGGCCCTGCAGGCGTTGCGTTTTGCTCTGGCTGCCCTAGTGATGATTGTGCCGACTTTCGCTCTGGGAGCCACTTTTCCCATCGTCAGCGCGATTTTTGTGGACGACACGACGCTTCTCGGGCGGCAACTGGGAAAGGCCTACGGAATGAACACGTTGGGGGCCGTACTGGGCGCGACGTTGGCAGGATTGGTGCTTATCCCCATGATCGGGATGCAGGCAACGATCGTTCTCGGCGCGGTGATCAATGCGTTGGCGGCAGTCGTCGTCTGTCTGGCCGACTCATCCCGGTCACCAGCCCACCGCTTTGTTCCGGCGATTGCGACAGTCGCCGGTTTCGTCCTGATTGTCGCGTTCCTGCCGCCCTGGTCGCCGCTGGTGATGAATAGCGGGGTCTACGTCTACGCCGATCGCTATCACCAGATGCTCAGTCGCGTGGAAGCGGCCACGGAGGGGGAGATCGACGTTGCGGGCCGAAACGCCCGCGACCTGTGGGAGATGGCAATGAAGCAATACGATCTCCTCTACTACGCCACCGGCCGGACAGCAACGGTGGCCGTAATGCAGCGAAGCGACGGCGTACGGTTTCTGACGATCGACGGAAAAACCGATGCCAGCACCGGCGGCTCGCTGGATATGAAGACCCAGATTCTGCTGGGGCAATTGCCGCTCCTATTCCACCCCTGCCCCGACAAGGTGTTCGTCGTGGGGTTTGGCAGCGGGATGACGGTGGGATCCGTGCTGACGCACGACGTCCGCGTGGTCGATTGTGCTGAGTTGTCCACTGAGGTTGTCCGAGCGTCGCGGTACTTCGACGAAGTCAATCATTCGCCGCTCGACGACGAGCGAATGCGGATCATCGAGCGTGATGCCAGAAACGTCCTGTTGACGGGGACCGACCAATACGACGTGATCATCTCCCAGCCCTCCAACCCCTGGATCGCGGGCCAGTCGAGCCTCTTCTCCCTCGAATGGTACCAGTTGGTCGCCAAGCGTCTGAAGAACGACGGCTTGTTCGCCCAGTGGCTACCCGCTTACTACATGTCGCCCCAGGACCTGAAGGTTGTGATGCATACGATGCGAATGGTGTTTCCTCATGCCACCGTGTGGTCAAGCGGCGCCATGGGCGACGTTATCCTGATCGCCAAGGCGGGGTCGGAATTGAAAATCGACTGTGAAACCCTACAAAAGCGCGTGCTCCAACCGACGGTGTCCGCGGATATCCAACGCACGGGGCACGATCCCCTGCTGCTTCCCTTCGAGACGTTCGTGATGAACGAGGAGGAACTCGGCGTGTTCCTCTACTCCGATTTGAAACGGCCGCTCCGTCTGAACACGGACGACCACCTGGTGACGGAGTTCTCCACGCCCAAACAGCTTGCCAGACATCAGATGGTGCGGAAGTTCTCCATCCCCGGTCAACTCGAAGGCAATATGAAATCACTTGCCGCCATCATCGCGCCCCCTAAAGATGAAGCCACCCCGGCATCATCGCCGAATCGTGGAGGCTGAATGGGCCGACTCCGGACGCCACCGGGGCATCCGTCGAGTCGCCGCCTTGCCTCACTGCTTGCAACTCTCCTGGTTGGCTCCCGCCGGCGCCGTTACGGATATCCGGCGCCGGCGGGCCCTGCCATCCTACCGAAATCCTGCCACCCCATCAAAATCCTGCCATCCCACCGAAATATGGAAATACGTTCCCATGATCCTTGCTCACCATTCGATCCACGCGCGTTCCCCGCCCCGGCGATTCATGCCACGTTTGCGACAGGTATGTAGTCCGTCGAACGGGACGTTCGACTTCTTTCCACGCACGATGCAACCGAGTTTATCCGTTCTCTATCGAAACGTGCACATGCAATGAACGAGGGCCGGCAACGAAAGCCCGACCGACCTTTCCGGGATTACCGCGCACGAGCCGTTCATTCAAAATGCAGACATCAATTAGAGACGTCCCCCGATTGGAACCTCATTATGTTTACCAAGTTGAAAATCCGAACCAAACTGTTTGCCGTGATGACGCTCCTTGCGTTGGTGGCGTTCATCATCATGACCGTGGGAATCAGCAAGCTGGGCGAGATCAACGGCCGCTTGAACTTCATCGTCGACAACACGTCGACGAAGTGCCTGCTCGCCGCGAGAGCCCAGCAGGACCTGTTGGCAATCCATCGCGCCGAGAAGAATCTGATACTGGCCGACGATCCCGCCGGCATGGACGTGTACGCCGCGGAGATCGACAATACCGAAAACAACATGAGAGACAAGGTCGAGCAACTCCGGCAACTGGCCGATGCGGAAGAGAAAACCAAGCTCGACGAGTTCGACGAACTCTACAACAACTTCAAAACCATTTCGGCGGAAGTCCGCGCCGCTTCGCGGAAGAACACGAACAAAGAGGCCTTTGAACTCTCACGTAATGAAGGCCGAAAACAGTTCGACGCCGCGGAGGTGTCGCTCAAACAGATTGCCGATCGCAACGACAAACAGAGCACGGAGCTGACTCGCACGGCCGAAACCATGGCCAGCCAAGTCCTCAAGGGAGCGCGACTGGTGCAGGATCTGATTCGCGTACAGCGTGCCGAGAAGAATCTGATTCTGGCCACAAACCGCGAAGATCGCGGCAAGTACGACCGCCTGCGAAAAGATACGGTCGTGCAGGTGCGAGCCGCCACGGACGAGCTACGGAAGATGGCCACGGGCGAAGATGCAAAGCACCTGGATTCCTTTCGAACGCAATTCGACGCGTTCGAGAAGACCAGCGATCGCGTGGCGGAAAACGCGTTGAAAGACGAGACCGAAGAGGCGACGAGGATCTCGGCTGGCGAGGGACGCGATGTATTCGACAAGGCAGAGGCCTACCTCCGGCAATTCGTCGATTCCTCCGACCAATCGTTGGCTCAATGCACCAAGTCGGCGGACGAAGCAGCCACACGGGCGATCCTGGCTGCCCGTTGCGTGCAGGACCTGATCGCCTTGCAGCGTGCCGAGAAGAATCTGATTCTGGCAAAGGATTCGGCCGAGATGGACGAATATCGCAACAACATCGGCATAGACACCGTACTGGAAGCCCTGCGGCTCTGCAAGGAGCAGCAGCGTCTGGACGTGGAGCGACAGGATTCGAACCTGTAACCTTCGGCTCCGGAGGCCGACGCCGGGATTCCGTAACTGCTAAACACGACGCGGAGTTGCGTCAAAACGAAAACCCCAAGGTGCCAACAGTGGTGCCATGCCCGTCGGAAGCGAATTTTGGTGCCGATTTACCGCCCGATTTGGTCGAGATCGTCACCGCCTGGCGCGAGTTGCCCGACGCCGTTCGAGCGGGGATTTTGGCGATGGTGCGATCGACCTGCCGGTAGAAAAACACTGGGTTGCGGTGTGGGGGGATGTTGGCCGCAGGGACTACCAGCAAATCTAGTGGATAATCGCCAATCGTTATCAGGCAGAGAGATACGTTACCAGAGAGGCTATCTGACTCGGGTGTTATTTGGCGACGGATGTCCAGTTATTCGGTGCGGCAGCGGGTGGGGAGGATGTTATTGTGCCGTTAGCGCCGCGCGATAATGCACTTCGGCGGAGGCGATCGCGGCCACCCAAGGGACTGGTACTCCACGACTTGTGTGCTACAATCGCCGTCAAGGCAGGGAATGTTATTGCGCAAGGCGCGCCCGCTAAGAGGTTTGGGCGTGCGCGATAAACAGTAGTTAAGGCATGGCACCACACAATGATCTCACTCCGGCGCAGATACACAACCGCTCGTGCTCGCATTGAAGAACTCAACAACTCAGGCCCGGCGGACGAGGCATTCGTGATGACCGTGTTCTTCGTCGAGAAGATAATGCGGCGCACTCTCCTGCAGTTGATCATATGGAAAGGGCTGTCACTCGAAGATGCGATGAAGGTCGTCAAGAGGCTCAATGGACTTTGGCGTGTCATCGACGCTTGGCCATGCTACGATCCATCAAACCGCGTCCTCCAAACAATAATCGGACCGAACAACATCGAAACCGTGACGAAGGCTGCACAGAAGCGAAACGCGCTAGTGCATGGATCTGGTAACGAAGGCCAGAAGGTCTACAAGAGATTGCTGCCACCACTAATCAGCGCACTCGACGACATTAAGCAGAAGTTTGAGGCGGAGTACGGGTTCTATGGATGGCGCGGCTTGACAGACAGTGCGCGAAATAAACTCAAGCGGTGAACGGGAGCCGCCGATGACGCGGGTTTTGAAACCATAGTTTTTTGGCGGTGGCCCCGTTACCGCTGTCGTTATGCGGCTCATTTAGTCTCCCCTACCCTTTGCGAGTCGAATCAGATGGATGACGGGGTGAAGGTCGAACCCGACCGCAAGAAGACCTTCAGGAAGCCGATGCCTGTCGGGCCTCCTGGCCTCTATTCCGTATGGACATTGATTTCCAACACACACCGGAGGATGCCGCGCGCCGTGGAGTTTGCGCTAGTGATTCTCGTCGCGTTTGGCATGTTTGCTTATGCGGCGATCATTGGCTGGAGCAGCGGATCGCGCAACGATGTCATTACGAATGCTGATCTGTCCTGGCTGGTCACATTCGAACTATTCGCATTTCTGATCATTGCCGCATTTCTCAGAGCGCGCCAGTGGAAACTGAGTGATTTTCATCCACAGGTCTCCTGGAAACTCACGGGAGCTGGCGTATTGCTGACCCTTGGTATCTTGCTCTACCCCACCGTAGTCACCGTCGGTTTTGGAACTTGGTATGAGTTTCCTCCTCTTGACACAAGTCAATTAGACTTTGGGACCGTGCTGTTGTTTTCCGTGGTCAACGGCATCTACGAGGAGACATTCGTCGTCGGTTATGTGGTTGGATGCCTTGCACGGCAAAGTACATGGATTGCGATCATTTCGAGCACCTTGATCAGATTCTCCTATCATGTTTATCAAGGGCCGGAGGCAGTTTTGTTCATACTGCCTATGGGGCTCGTGTTCGCATTCCTATACGTGAAGTACAGGAGGTTATGGCCACTTATTCTATCGCATATCATCCTAGATGTTGTCGCGTTGACTTTGCGGTGAACGGGAG